>JAIBBC010000005.1 GCA_019694875.1 Cyclobacteriaceae bacterium | reverse complement strand
CTGTCCGCTTTGGTAGCCCTGGCAGGAATCGAACCTGCATCCTAAGTTCCGGAAACTTATATTCTATCCATTGAACTACAGAGCCAAATGCCTCGTGGTGAGGGGCACAAAAATAAACCAATTTTTTAATTTGGACTGACTACGGTTCCGGAATGTATTCCCGCGGCAGCAGATTTGAAATCCGGTCAGACCACATCATATAGCCATCAAAAAAGACATTGCCAATGGGTTCGAAGTACCCGTTTTCATAAATATCTACGCCCCCCTCCCTAATTTGGATAACAGAATGTTGCTCGTTTCCATGACTTTTTCCGCCATTGAGTTTAATGTAGGAGGCTTCTTCTTTTTCTCCTGTGTAAACAACATACAGGGTTCCCAGGTAGGTAATCCTGTCGTGAGTCTCATTTAACAATTCGCCCGCTTTTGTTACCCTTTTTCCCAGGCTGTCAATTACCGGTGGCAGGTTATAAAGTTTTACGTAGTACTGCATACTGTCGCGTACAACGGAATTGTTGGCTGTAGTACGCAAGTTGACCCTGAATTTCGATCGCCAGTACTCAACTTTCTTTTTAAGGATTTCCTCGGGCGGGCGTTGGCGGTTCGGCTTTTGATGAAGTTCGTATATCGTAAACGGGCCGTTAAGAATACCTTTTCGCAAACAGTGGATAAGATTGTTGAATGAGCCGTTGTACGCGCGCTTTCGTTCAGCTTCCCACTGTCTTTTCTGACGTATGCTTTTTGGAGTAAGTTCTTCGAAGCGCGGTGTTCCGGAATAACTTTGTGTTAGTGTGGAAAAATTTATTTCAAAATCCTGTAACTCATAGAAAATTTTGTAACCCAACGCATCATTGATAATTTCGATAGGAGCTCGTGCGAAGGTAATCAATGAATGTGTTTCATCATCTGTATACGCAACCACCTCCTCTTCATTTACAATTTTGCATTTCGATGCATTGGCATTATCACCGATGAAATATTTTTTAAACTGGCGAAAGTCCGAGGCCTTCTGCGAAAAATCCGGTCTCACAACCAGCGCATCAAGCTGTGTTGCCTCAGGCGCAAGAAGTACAATTATAGGCTGGGTTGTGCGCGGGAATGTTAATGTTCCCTGAGTTGTCCTGTATCCAACAAATGATATCGTTAAGTCATATTTTCCGGATGCGAATCCCCGTAGAACAAATTCACCCTTGTCGTTCGAAATAGTGCCGATGGTGGTATTGGAAAAATAGACATTGGCAAACGGAACAGGCTGACGGGTTACGGAGTCCAGAACCTGACCGCTCAGTTCATTTTGGCTGTTGGCCTGCATCCAGCCCACGCTCAACATCAAAATCGCAAACAGTCGCATGCTTATGAAAACGCTCAATATATGGGGCCTTTGGGGTACAAACCTGTAAAATGAAGATATTTAATAATAGAATGGTTCATTTGTACCATATAAGGTATCTTTATTAGTAGAATTTTTCCTATGAAAAACCTTTTGCTGATAGCAGTCCTGCTGCTTCCTGTTTTAGTTTTTTCGCAATCTCCAGGTGGAGTTTCTGGCAATTTACGATGGTGGCTGAAGGCAGACGCAGGCACCTTTACCGACAACGGAACGACAGCCGCAACTGATGGTCAGAATGTTCAGCAGTGGAATGACCAAAGTACAATTGTAAATCATGTCCGGCAAACCACCGGGGCCAACAAACCTGTGTATCGCACGGGCATAATCAATGGATATCCCGTTTTACGCTTCTCAAGCGATCAGTTTTTGGATGCTCTTGCCTCGCCAGGTGTGGGCGTTACAGAGAGCTTTTACATGTTCCTGATCTTCAAACAAAATTCTTATTCGGCCGGAGGGACGACCGATGGAAGCGGAACTTATATCATGGATCGTACGAGCGCTACCAATAACTTAATGTCTTTTAAAATAGCGAATACTGACAAGTATTTTTACCAAAAAAGGAATGATGCGGGTGGCAGTTTAACAGGTCCGGTTTCAGTTACATCTGCGGTTAATGATTCATTCGTAGCGATCGACTATTTTCGGAATGTTGGTACAAGTTACGGGATTTACATTAATGGTCGTTTGGATGTAACCTCTGGTGGCGACAGTGAAAACATAACCGGCCCTCAGTTAAGAATCGGTCGCCACACCTCAACAGCAAACGGTGGCCTTGATGGCGACCTTGCCGAAGTAATTCTCTATAACGCAAATTTATCTGCTGCTTCGCGTACGCGTATTGAATCATACCTTGCTATTAAATACGGTATTACGCTGGATCAGACAACCGCTACTAACTATGTAAACTCATCAGGCACAACGGTCTATCCGGCTGTAACGTCACACGATCTTTATGACAATGACATTGCCGGTATTGCCCGCGATGATAACTCGGGACTGAATCAACCAGCCTCCCAGAGTCAGAACACACTCAGCATTGTCAGAATATCGAGCCCTTCTTCGCTGGATAATGGCGATTTTTTAATGTGGGGCCATAACGCACCTACCATTTGGAATTCGACAGATGTCCCTTCTCCCTACATTAACAGGCTCACCCGGATATGGCGGGCAGCAGAAACCGGTGATGTTGGAAGTTTTTCAATTTCTTTTGACTTAACAGGTTTAGGAATTGACATGACAGATCCGACCCGATTTGCCCTTTTAGTTGATACGGATGGTAACTTCAGTGACGCTTCTGCGCATACTACCGGGCGTACCATCGTTGGAAACGTGGTAAGTTTTACCGGTGCTTCGATAAATAACAACGATTATTTTTCACTGGCGTGCCCTTTAATACCCGGGCCGGGTGGAGTAGCCGCAACTACTGTTTGGCTTCGCGCGGATGAAGATGTTTACGTAAATGCCGGAACTACATTGGCAACAAATGGTCAGACTGTTCAGCAATGGAATACAAGAAACGGCTTAACGGCAGCTACGGCCTCACAATCGACCCCGGCCAATCGACCCACATATTTAACGAATATCATGAACGGCAATCCCGTGTTGCGATTCAGTTCCTCAAATTTTCTGGATCTCGGTACATTAGGCATTGGAACAACCAGTGATCTGAACATGTCGGTTGTGGTGCGACCGTCTACATTGAATGGAGGTACATTGACGAATACTACAGGCGGTTACATCGTTGACCGCACAACCAACACAGTTCCGGTTTTCTCTTTGAAGTTACTTTCAGGTGGTACAGCTGCACTCCAGGAAAGAATTGATTCAAATCCACCATTCGATGGCCCTGCAACTAATACCGTACTGGCAACATCCCGCGCTCAGATCATCGACTATTCACGCGATTATGCAGTTCGGTATGGAATTTATTTTAACGGGGCTCTTGAAAATATTCTCGCAGATGCGGGCGGAGCATTAACATTTCCTGTTCCGCGCATCGGAGCGCTGCAAAGTGGTGATAATGGCTTGATTGGTGACTTTTCGGAGTTTATCATGTATAATCGGGATTTGAACACGTCAGAGCGGAATCGTATTGACTCATACCTCGCGATTAAATATGGCATCACGCTCGATCAAACATCATTAACGAATTACACAGCATCAACCGGAACGGTGGTGTATCCGGCAACGAGCACGCATGCTACCTACAACAAGGATATAGCAGGTATTGCACGCGATGCCGCGTCACGCCTTAACCAAAGCAATTCGCAAAGCGCAAACTCCAATTCTGTAGTGAGAATGCAAAACCCAGGCAGTTTAGATGATCTTGACTTCCTCATGTGGGGTAGCAATGGCGGAAATCTCTCGACACGCAACACGCTCGATGTAGACGGTTCATTGATTAAAGGACGTATGAGCCGTGTTTGGCGGGCAGCCGAAACGGGTGAAACCGGTACGGTTACCGTAAGTTTTGATCTGACGATGGTGGGCGCAAAAACTCAAGCTGACCTTCGGTTATTGATCGATCGTGACGGGGATGGATTCTCCGACAATGATGTTACACCTCTTACAGGAACGTTAACCGGTGATGTGTTCACAGTTACAGGTGTAAATTTCCAAAACAACGATTACTTCACCATCGGTTCAACCAACCTCGCAACCACTCCGTTACCGGTTGAACTTGTTTCGTTCGATGGCGCATACGAAAACCCGGTTGTGACGCTCACCTGGCAAACTGCCAGTGAGTTGAACAACGACTACTTCACGCTGGAACGTTCAGCGTCTGGTACCCAGTTCGAAACGCTCGCAAAAATTTCAGGTGCCGGTACCTCTTCGCAAGCTCACAGCTATTCGTATATCGATGCAAGTCCGTTTCCGAAAGTTACCTACTATCGTTTGAAACAGACTGATTATGACGGAGCGAGTGAGTATTCGAAAATAATCCGCGTGGAAACATTACAGGAAAAGGAACGTAAAATGTCTGTGTACCCGAATCCAAATGCCGGCAGCGAAATCACATTAACACTGGATAACCACACTCCATTCCAGCTCAATGGCCTGGAGATTCTTTCGCAGCAAAATGTCATGCTCGAATCGTTTATCGCGGAAACAGGAAGCGCCAGTGCATATAACTTCCGTTTTGGCCGCCAACTGGCTCGCGGACTGTACATCGTGCGCATCCGGTACAATAACAAGCTGGAATCAGTCAAGTTGCTGGTGCAGTAGAATTCCTTAGTCCTGAGGGTTTTAAAAAGCGCGGGAAGTAAGGCCGGTTGGCCGTAAATCCCTACTTTTGCGGTTTAAAACTCATTGAGGAAGTGACGGGAATGGAAAACATCCGCAATTTTTGCATAATCGCCCATATTGACCACGGAAAAAGCACCCTGGCCGACCGCCTGCTGGAATTTACCGGTACGCTAAACGAACGCCAGATGGAAGCCCAGGTTCTGGATAACATGGACCTGGAAAAGGAAAAAGGTATTACCATCAAGGCGCACGCCATTCAGATGGACTATACCTACAAGGGTAAAAAGTACACGCTTAACCTGATCGATACGCCCGGCCACGTTGACTTCTCCTATGAAGTATCGCGGGCCATCGCTTCATGCGAAGGGGCGCTGCTGATCGTTGACGCAAGTCAGGGTATCGAAGCACAGACAATTTCCAACCTGTATTTGGCACTGGAGCACGATCTCGAAATCATTCCGGTGATGAATAAGATCGATCTTCCGCACGCCAACCCGGAAGTAGTGGCTGATGAAATCATGGACCTCATCGGGTGTAAACGCGAAGACATCTTATCTGCCAGTGCAAAAGAAGGAAAAGGTATAGAAGAAATTTTACAGGCAGTTGTGGAACGCATTCCTTCCCCGAAAGGTGAGGTTAAAGCTCCATTGCAAGCCATGATCTTCGACTCGGTTTTCAACTCGTTCCGCGGAATCGAGATCTACTTCCGTGTATTTAACGGCTCAATCAAAAAAGGAGATAAGGTAAAATTCATCAGCACCGGTCAGGAATACAATGCCGATGAAATCGGTGTACTGAAATTGGACAAGCATCCACGTACTGAAGTATCTGCCGGCAATGTAGGCTACCTGATTTCAGGTATTAAAGTGGCCAGCGAAGTTCATGTAGGCGATACCATCACAACGGTAAGCAATCCGGGCGAATCGCTGAAAGGATTCGAACAGGTTAAACCAATGGTGTTTGCCGGTATTTATCCGGTGGATACAACGGAGTTTGAAGAACTGCGCGCTTCCATGGAGAAGCTTCAGTTGAACGATGCGTCACTGGTGTGGGAGCTTGAAACTTCTGCTGCGCTTGGCTTTGGTTTCCGGTGCGGTTTCCTGGGCATGTTGCACATGGAAATCATTCAGGAGCGCCTCGAACGTGAGTTCGATATGACGGTAATTACGACCGTTCCTTCAGTACAATTCAAGGCATACCTTACTGATGGTGAAGAGATTAGTATTAACGCACCGTCGGACATGCCTGATCCGACACGCATGGAGCGGATTGAAGAACCCTTCATCAAAGCGCAAATAATTTCCAAAGCTGATTATATCGGGCCGATCATTAACCTGTGTATCGAGAAACGCGGTATCATCATTAATCAGAATTATTTAACCACCGACCGCGTGGAGATGTCGTTCGAGATGCCGCTGTCTGAAATCGTGTTCGACTTCTTCGACAAATTGAAGTCAATTTCACGCGGATATGCATCACTGGATTATCATCTGATCGGGTTCCGTGAATCCGACATGGTTAAGCTTGATGTGATGTTGAATGGTGATAAAGTAGATGCGCTTAGCGCAATCGTGCACCGCGGAAAAGCGCAGGATTGGGGCCGGAAACTGTGCGAAAAATTAAAAGAACTCATTCCGCGTCAGATGTTTGAAATCGCCATTCAGGCTGCTATCGGGCAGAAAATCGTAGCGCGTGAAAACATCAGCGCGATTCGTAAAAACGTATTGGCAAAGTGTTACGGAGGTGACATTTCGCGTAAACGGAAACTGTTGGAAAAGCAAAAGAAAGGTAAGAAACGCATGCGGCAGGTGGGTAACGTGGAGATTCCGCAGGAAGCATTTATGGCTGTATTGAAAATCGACTAATTCATGGCAGAAGCAACACCCTACACGCTTATTGACGGAAGAAAAATCTCCTCCGATATTAAAAAAGAGATTACTGAAAAAGTGATCGAGCGGAGGCAGCTGGGAAAAAAAGTACCTCATCTTGCGATTATCCTGGTCGGTGATGATGGTGCGAGCCAAACGTATGTCGATCATAAAGTAAAAGCGTGTAAGGAAGTAGGGTTTCATTATACCATGATGCGCTTTGCTGACACGATCAGCGAAGATAAATTGATGAAACACATCGATCAGGTGAACCGCGATGAAGATGTTGATGGATTTATCGTGCAGCTTCCGTTGCCGCAACATATTTCGGTCGAACGCATCACAGAAAAAATTCGCCCTGATAAAGACGTAGACGGATTCACCAATCGAAACTTTGGTAGCATCGTTTCAAAAAACCCGTTACTGCTTCCTGCCACACCGTATGGGGTAATGGAATTGCTGAAACGCTACAAAATCGAAACGGAGGGCAAGAATTGTGTTGTGATTGGAGCCAGCAGGCTCGTAGGCGCACCATTAAGCATGATGCTGGTAGAAGAGGGGAGGGCAACCGTAACCGTTTGTCATAAGTACACAAAAGATATTTCAAGCTTTACACGTCAGGCCGACATACTGGTTGTTGCAGTCGGTAAGCCTGGTATCGTTACAGGCGATATGGTGAAGCAGGGTGCTGTTGTAATTGACGTAGGCACCACACGTGTTGAAGGACCGCAATACAAAAACGGTTATGCATTGAAAGGTGATGTCGACTTTCAGGCAGTAGCCCCGAAGGCATCTTATATCACTCCGGTTCCCGGTGGTGTAGGGCCAATGACTATTGCTTCGCTGTTGCTGAATACACTTCGCGCAACTGAACTTAGAAACCCGTAACAGCGTTTTGATTTTTAGATTGTTTGATCTGAAATCGTGAACCCAATATCTGTCAGCCCGAATCGTACATCTGCCACCGGCAAGTCATTGCCTTTGATGGAAGATTTTTATACGATTCAGGGTGAAGGTTTTTATCAGGGACATGCCGCATATTTTATTCGTCTGGGCGGATGTGATGTTGGCTGTGTTTGGTGCGATGTCAAAGAGTCCTGGGACGCAAACGTGCATCCGTTGGTTTCGGTGGAGGAGATGGTTCAGCGGGCAAAAGCCAGTGGTACAAAGCTGGTAGTGATCACCGGTGGCGAACCGGCCATGTACGATTTAACCAATCTGACAAATTCGCTTCAAAAGGTTGGTTTACAGACAAATATCGAGACATCGGGAGCTTACCCGCTTACCGGAACATGGAATTGGGTATGCTTGTCGCCAAAAAAATTCAAATCGCCCGACCCTTCCGTTTTTGTGTTCGCGAATGAACTGAAAATTATTGTATACAATAAAAGTGATTTCGCTTGGGCCGAAGAATTTGCGCAAAAAGTTTCTCCTTCATGCAAACTTTATCTGCAACCCGAATGGTCGAAAGAAAAAGAGATGCTTCCGCAGATCATTGAGTATGTAAAGGCTAATCCCAAGTGGGAAGTATCGCTGCAGATTCATAAATACATGAATATTCCCTGATGATACTTCAGGAATTCAGAACTGCATTGAATGAATGGGGAAAAGCAAAAATCCCTTTTTTCTTTTGTGTCGATTTTGAGCTTGAGAAACCGATAGCATTCAAGCTGCACGAGGTTAATCCTGCTGAAATATTATTTAACATTAGCGGCTTTTCGAACAGCAAGCAGACTAACAGTATCTCTTCAGTACCATCGCTTAAAAAATTTCCAATCGGGTTTTCGGAATACGAGCAAAAGTTCAGCAAAGTATTTGAGCGGCTTGCCTATGGCGATTCATTCCTGACGAATCTTACAATCAAAACAAAGATTGAGACAGATCGGTCGTTGCTGGATTTATTTCATTGCGTAACTGCGAAATACAAACTGCTGGTTAATAATCAGTTTCTTGTGTTTTCACCGGAAACCTTTGTCAGGATACGGGACGGAAAAATATTTTCTTATCCGATGAAGGGAACAATCGATGCGGCTATTCCAAACGCAGCACACGTAATCCTGAACGATCAAAAAGAAAAAGCAGAACATATTACGATCGTTGATCTGATTCGAAACGACTTAAGCCTGGTTTCCGAAAACGTTCATGTTTCTAAATTTCGGTTCATTGACGAAATAAAAACGAACAACAAAAATCTGTTGCAGGTGAGTTCGGAAATCACGGGAACGTTACCAGCTGATTACTCCGCACACTTGGGCGACATTTTGATTTCATTGCTTCCTGCCGGATCAATCAGTGGAGCACCAAAACAAAAAACTTGTGAAATCATTTCAGCTGCCGAGCAGGAGAAACGTGGTTACTACACAGGGATTTTCGGATATTTCGATGGCACGAAGCTGGACAGTGGAGTTATGATCCGGTTTATTGAACAAGCTGATAATCAATTATATTACCGCAGCGGAGGCGGCATCACTACACAAAGTGACGCGCAAACCGAATATCAGGAAGCGATCGACAAAGTATATGTTCCGGTTACTTGAATCTATCCGATTACAGAATGGCAACTTTCACCGGCTGAATTACCATCAGCAGCGCATGGATCGCTCCGTTAAAGAGTTGTCGGGCGGGCGGAATACGATCAGCTTATTTGAAAGTCTGAAACAATTCAATCCCCCAAAAGCCGGTCTGTTTAAGTGCCGTGTGGTCTATAGCGACAAAATTGAATCGGTAGAGTTTATTCCATATGAGATTAAGCCTGTCAACAGTTTGCGTGTTGTGTATGACCAGCAAATAAACTATTCACACAAATATCAAGATCGCAATAATATCAATGCCCTGTTTGCACAACGACAGTACTGTGATGATGTGTTAATTGTGAGAGATGGTTTTGTTACCGATTCATCGTACAGCAACATTATTTTTTACGATGGTGTAAACTGGATTACCCCGTCAACACCCTTGCTCAAGGGAACTATGCGTCAGTTTTTGCTCGACACTGCTGAGATAAAATCGGCACCAGTTACGGTTCAGGATATTCCGTCCTTCAAAAAATTCAGGTTAATTAATTCCATGCTTGCCTTCGATGGCCCTGAAATTGATGTATCGAAGATTGTTTTATAGTTTTAAAACATGATTCGTGCTTTCGCTCTGCTCGTGTTGCTATTCCCGGTCTTGGCAATCGCTCAAACCGGCCTGGATACTAAGTCAAAAAAGGCAATTGAATTGTACATCGGGGCGGATAACTTCCGTGTCCGGGGTCAGTACACAGAGGCCATCGATGCGTTAACGCAGGCAATTCAAAAAGATAAGAAGTTCACGGAGGCTTACTACCGTCTGGGAGTAGTGTATATGTCAATGAAGGACTATCCGCGTGCCGCAAATAATTTCAAGTATGCTCTTACCCTCACGAAGGATATCCGCAAGCAGAAAATGATCTGGTTCGATTTAGGCGAAGCATATATGCTTTCAGGTCAGTATAAGGAGGCAATCAATGTGTTATCCGGTTTTGTTAATGCCGAAACACAGAACAAGCAGCGCGTGGCAAAGGCAGTAGCATCGATCGAGAATGCGCGGTTTGCCATTAGTAATCAGGTAGTTAACTCAACGTATCAACCACATGCATTAAGCGATACGGTAAACTGTTTTCCACTCCAGTATTTCCCGGCCCTGACAGCCGATCAACAGGAACTCATCTTTACCCGCAGGCGCGGACATAATTTGGATGATGACGAAGACCTGGTGATCAGTCGCAAGGATCAGTCTGGAAAGTGGCTTGCGCCTCAATCTGTTTCGCCTGTTATCAATACCCCCGATAATGAAGGCACCTGCACTATTTCAGCCGATGGCCGAAAGCTGATCTTCACCTCGTGTGGAGGACGCGGCTACAGTGGAAACTGCGACCTTTTTGAAAGTACCAAAACGGGCGACCAGTGGTCAAAACCCGTGAATTTAGGCCCAAACGTTAATTCTGGCGACTGGGAGTCGCACCCTACGCTTTCGGCTGATGGTCGGACATTATATTTTGTATCAGACCGCAGGGGAGGCTTTGGGCGGAACGACATCTGGTATACGACCCTTGCCGAAAATGGAAAATGGACAAAAGCCAGAAACCTGGGTGAGCCTGTTAACACGCAATACGATGAGCGGTCGCCCTTCATTCATGTCAATGGGCAAACCTTGTATTTCGCTTCGAACGGCTTGGTGGGGTATGGCGGCTATGATATTTTTTACACTGAAAAAACAGGCACTACCTGGTCTAAACCCACTAACATGGGCGGCCCCATAAATAACCACGAAGATCAGTACTCGCTTTTTATTACCGCAGATGGGAAAAAGGGCTACTATTCACACGAGGAAAACCTTCCAAATGGCACTGAAAAATCGTTGTTGATGGAAATACAAATACCTGAAAGTCAGATAATTAAATTCAGAAGTAACTATGTGAAGGGTATTGTTACGGACGCTAAAACAGGAGAGAAGTTAAAGGCCAGAATTGAGCTTTTCGACATTAACAAAAATGAAATCGTTTCGCTGGTTGAATCTGACTCTGTTTCCGGGCAGTATCTTATGGTGTTAACCCAAGGATCTGAATATGGTCTGTATGTTAGCAGAAAGGGGTATTTATTCAAGAGTTTGAACTTCAATTATGCTGAATTGAAAGACTTTGAGCCGCTGGTCATCGACATCCGGCTTGACCGCGCACAGAAGGGCGAAGGGGCTGTTTTGCAGAACATTTTCTTTGATGTTGATCGGTATGAATTGAAGGAAAAATCATACACCGAGTTGGAAAAAGTGGTTCGCTTTCTGGCCGAAAACCCTCAAATCAGCATAGAAATAGGGGGTCACACCGATAATACCGGAAACCCGGCCTATAACCAGCAGTTGTCGGAAAAGCGGGCAAATGCGGTATACAATTACCTGGTCGTCAAGGGTATCAATCCCAAAAGGCTGTCGGCTAAAGGTTTTGGTTCTATAAAACCAGTGGCTTCCAATGAAACCGAGACCGGCCGTCAACAAAACAGACGTATCGGATTCACCATCTTATAATGCCCTGACCAGCGGCAAAATACCCCATTATTAGGTACAGTAGGGCAAAATCAGTAGCTAATTTTAAGTTACTTATCTTTTTAAGATTAAAATTTTGTTATATGTTTACAACTCAAGTTTTGTTTAACTAACCTAAACCTAAATCTTATGAAGAGACTTTTACTGTCTTGTGTGACGATGGTGCTAATGCTTGCAGCAATGCAGGTATCCGCACAGGATCGCACGGTCTCTGGTCGCGTAACATCTGCTGAAGATGGTAGTTCGCTTCCCGGAGTAAGCGTTGTTCTGAAAGGAACAGCTATTGGAACCCAAACTGACGGAGACGGCCGTTATTCGCTGTCAATTCCATCAGCTGGGGGAACTTTAACATTCTCGTTTATCAGTCTTAAAACTCAGGAAGTTGCAGTGACTACCCAGTCATCTGTCGACATCGTGATGGAGGCAGATGCAGCAACTTTGAACGAAGTTGTTGTTGTTGCCGGTGGTTTGACTGTTCAAAGACGCGAATTAGGAAACCAGGCTACAACAGTAAAAGCAGCTGATATTTCCCAAGGTAAGACGGCTAACGCAATGGCAGGTCTTCAGGGAAAAGTGCCAGGACTGTTGGTAAGTGCTGTTAGCTCGGGTGTTAACCCTAACTACCGTGTTGTTCTTCGTGGACAGCGCTCTCTGTTGGGTAATAACCAGGCGCTGCTTGTGTTGGACAATATCATTACTCCAAACAGCGTGTTGGGTAACCTGAACCCTGAAGATATCGAAGATATTCAGGTGTTGAACGGTGCCGGTGCTGCCGCTCTTTACGGTTCTGATGCATCTAACGGTGCTTTGATTGTAACTACCAAGCGTGGTAAAGCCGGTAAGACTGAAATCAAAGTTTCCAACACCACAACACTGGAAACTGTAAACTACCTCCCTAAGTTGCAAACAAAATGGGGATCTGGTACAACTCCTGATACTCCTCCGGAATACACTCCTTACGAAAACCAGCAGTTTGGACCTAGATTTGACGGAACTATCCGTCCGATCGGTAAACCTCTTGAAGCTCTCGATCCAACTAATACGGATCCTTATGCTCGTGGTCACCTGACCCAGTATGCGAAGTACTCTCATACGAACGGTAAAAACGACTTCTGGGAAACTGGTATGATGAACCAGACTGACTTCAGCGTAACTACAGGTGACGATAAGTCTAACGTTTATCTTTCTGGTCAGTATTTCAGACAACACTCTACTGTACCCTGGGATAAGTACAAGCGCTACAGCTTCCGTGGTAACATCGACCGCAAGATCGGTGAAACAGTGAAGGCTTCCATTTCAACTAACTATATCTCAAATAACTACGATATCAGTTCAGCGGTTGGTACTGCCTTCAACGATGTAATGATGTCTCCTGGTGAAATTCAGATTACTAAATACAAGCACTGGAGAGGTAACCCTGAAAGCAACTTTGCAAACCCGAACGGTTATTATAACGAATACTACGACAACCCATACTGGACTTTGTCTAACAACAGAAGTGAGACAAGAAATAATTACTTCCAGGGCAGCATGGAATTGAAGTGGAACCCGATCACCCCGCTTGAGTTAACAGGTCGCGTGGGTATGAGCAACCGCCACGTGTTTAACAAGACATGGACTGGCAAATTCACGTTCTCGGATTGGACTAAGAGCGCTACCGGTGCTAACTCAGGTGGCTCTAAAACAGACGTTCCGGGAAGTGTTTCAGATAACGGATTCTATTCAACTCAGTTGGTAATAGACCTCTTGGCACAATACAAGGCTAAATTGTCGGATGACCTGTCATTGACTGTAGTGGGCGGTTTCCAGGCTCGTGATAACAGAGATAAAAACGTGTTTATCGCTGCTAACGGATTGGTAATCAGCGGTGTTTACAACGTAGGTAACGCATCTACAAACCTCGCGGGTAGCGAAAATAATACACGCGCTACTCAGATGGGCCTTTATGGCGATGTTCGTTTAGGTTTCAAAGAGTGGGCATATCTCCACATAACTGGTCGTAACGACTGGAGATCTGTGTTGGCAAAGGAAAACAGATCATTCTTCTATCCTGCAGCTGACGTGTCAATCATTCTTTCTGACGCAATTTCTGCTCTGAAAGAGTCTGAGTGGGTTGATGCCTTGAAAATCAGAGGTGGTTACTCACAGGTTGGTCAGGTAAGCATTGGCGCGTACGCGCTTCAGTCTACGTTCAACCAGAACTACGGTTACCCATACTCAAGCGGTGGTGGATTTGGTATCAGCAACACATTGGTTTCTCCTGACTTACAGCCAGAGATAACTACTTCATTAGAAGGTGGTTTTGACTTGGATTTGAAGAAATACTCTGCCAGCATCGGTATGACTCTTTATAAGAGTAATACAGTCGACCAGACTATCCCTGTTCAGATTTCAAGCGCATCTGGATACAACTCCTTCCTGACCAACGTAGGTGAAGTTCAGAACAAGGGTATCGAAACTTACTTCCAGGCTACTCCAATCGAAACATCTTTTGGACTTAGCGCGATGTTCCGTGTAACCTATACACTGAACAGAAACGAAGTTATCTCATTGGCTGACGGAACAGATGAACTTAACATTGGTTCACTGGGTAACGGTAGAATCGTGGCTAAAGTTGGAAAACCTTTCCCTTACCTGACTGTAACTAAGTACAACAGAACAGAAGATGGAAAAGTTATCGTTAACCCGATCACCGGTTTCCCTGCTACAGATGGTGTGTATAAGAATGTTGGAACAACTTCTCCTCCGCACATCTTAGGTTTAACCAGTGAGTTCAAATACAAAGGATTCAGACTGGCAGCAACTGCAGAATTCCGCACAGGACATTATATCTATAATGCTGTTGCTACTGCATTTGACTTCTCTGGTGCCGGTATCCGCACGGGCTGGTACAACCGCGAGCGTTTCGTGTTCCCTAACTCAGCATACGAAGATCCTGAAAACCCAGGAACGTATATTGACAACACTAACATTACAGTGGCTACCGGTGGTGCTGACTTCTGGACTGACGGTACACGCAACACAAGCATCGGTGAAAACTATACGCACTCTGCAGGTTTCTGGAAAATCCGCGAAATCTCCCTGCGTTATGACTTCCCTACAGCATGGTTGTCTGCGACCAAGTTTATCAAGTCTGCTTCTTTGAGTGTTCAGGGACGTAACTTGTTTATCTGGGTTCCTAAGACCAACCTGTACACTGACCCTGAGTACAGCAACTCTGGAGCTGATAGCAATGCGATCGGTTTCACCAGTATCAACCTAACTCCTCCGGCTCGTTACGTAGGTGGTACTATTTCATTAACATTTTAATTGAGAGAAATGATGAAAAAATTAAATATGAAAATATGGGCAGGAGCAGTAGCAATGCTGTTCCTTGCCTCTTCATGCTCGGATTTCCTCGACATCAACGAGAACCCGAACGCAGCTACTGCAGCTGACGTAAACCTGGTATTGCCTCAGGCAATTACAGCGTCAGCTTCTATTGCTAATGCGTACAACAGCTACGGTGGTCACTTCGGTGGATTTATTGCAAACGCTGGTGGTTTTTCAGGTTTTGGAACATTGTTAAGTTACAACCTGACTCCTGCCGATTACAATGGTCTGTGGACTAACACGTACCAGGATCCCCTGAATGACTTTAAATACATTATTGACAAGACAGAAGGTGATGCGTCAAATACATACTTCAACGCAGCTGCTAAGATCATGTCAGTTTACCTGTATATGAAGTTGGTTGACACATTTGGAGATGTGCCTTACACTCAAGCGCTTCGTGGTTCAGAAGGTTTGGTAACACCTGCGTACGATGATGCAGCTGCTATCTATGCCGACCTGCTCGCTACGTGTGATGAGGCTATAGCCCAGATCGAGAATGCCACACTCGGAACCAGATTAACTACTGCTTCAGATCCCTTATATTCTGAATTTGCCGGTGCTGCGACTGCGGTTCATATGGAAGCATGGCAGAAATTTGCGAACACACTTAAGCTGAAAATGCTTGTTCGTACATCTACTGCTGCTAGCCCTGCTGCTGGTTTCGCTACATTGGATACTGGCCTCGGGTTTATCGCAGATGATGCAATCGTTGATCCCGGCTATGAGCTTAACCGTCCGAATCCGGAGTGGGCTACTTGGGGAAAAACAGTTGCCGGAGCATTGGCAAACTCTTCACGTGTTCCAACTTCCTATTCTTTTGCGTTCTACGCTGGTCCGAAAATTTCGGATGTTGGCCGTGGCAGAACTATCTATGTTAACTACCCATCAACACCTCACAACCAGTTAGGGGATGAGGCTGATGCAGCTCCAATCGTGGCTAACCAGGTAACATGGGCAGGTAGCGGTGCATATGCTGGTCTTGGTGTTTTAAAAGGCCCTGCAATGGGACAGCCGCTGATGCTGGCTGCTGAAGCGCGTTTCCTTGAAGCGGAAGCTTACCTGAATGGTTATATCGCAGGTGGTGTTGCAGCTGCTGAAACAGCTTTCAATGCAGGAATTACGGCTTCTTATAACTACTTGTACAAGAATGAAGCTGAGACTGTCACTCAGGCAGTAGCTCCACTTGTTAGCTCTTACATTTCTACCAACACAGGTAACTACCTGGTAGATATCGCGGCTGCTACAACTACGGCTCAGCGTCTTGAAGCAATCATTACGCAGAAGTACATCGCGATGAACATGATCACTTCAGATGAAGCTTACAACGAGTTCCGCAGAACAGGTTTCCCTGTAACTGTTCCAGGGGGTGGTGAAAACTTCGATATCGCATCGAATAAGTCTACTATCACCGAACGTTTCGACCGTCTGCCTACACGCGTCATGTATCCATCTTCGGAGTCGGCTTTCAACTCTGCGAACTATCGTGTTGTTGACTACCGCAGTGAGAGAATTTTCTGGGATCCATCATAATATGTCCAATCGCTAAAGAGAAAAAATATGAAAAAGACTTTTTTGAGAATATGTGTGGCGCTATTGGGTGTATCCCTGGTAGCCTGCCTTGATGACAGCAAGTATGCACTTGATCCTTCGGGAACGGAAAATGTGATCGAGTTTTACGATCCATCAGTCCCAACATCCCCATCCGGATCAGTGTACCCGGTTTGGACTGCGTCAACTGAAGTTGCTCCGGATTTCACCCTTGAGCAGATCATCAGTTATTCAGGTCCGAACAGTAATGACAGTGATATCGAGCTGACATTGGCTGTTGATCCTACTGCTTTGGATGAGTACAATACTCAGATGACCGCAGGGTTAAACGGAGGAGCACCACTTGGCGGAGCAACGTATGAATTAATGCCTGAGGCAAACTACGACCTCGATGCAACTACAGTGACGATTCCAAAAGGTGAGAAGAAAGTAACAATTTCTATCTCACTTTACCCGGATCAGTTTGATCTGTCAAAGAGCTATGTTATTCCTTTGCGTATCGCTACTGCATCCGAAGGTGTTCTCAGTGCGCATTTCAGCGTGGCACTGCTTGCGGTGGTTGTAAAGAATATCTATGACGGTATTTACGAAATCACCGATGGTTCTATTACCCGTAACTCAGCTTCTGGTCCTGACCTGGTTTTGGGTGGCGACTATATTGGTGGATTAGAGATGCCTCTTACAACAATTAATGGTACTACATCGGGCATCGTTCCTTTATGGAAAGATGGCAGTGGTGTTGGTGGCGTTGCCGGAACTCAGGTTGCGGTTAACCAGACTACCAATGACGTAACGGTAACAAGTTCAACGAATGCGCTGTTGAAAAATACGCCGGGGCAGATTAATCACTACGATCCTGCTACGAAAACGTTCGTATTGAACTTTGACTGGGGTTCTGGAGCTAACACGCGTATTATCTCCGGTTTAACGCTGGAGTACGTTGAGCCACGTCCTTAATTGCAATTGATTGAAACCAGTAAGGTTGAGACTTGTTCTCTTCCTTGCTGGGTTCAAATTGTTAACCATTAAAAACGCCACAATGAAAAAAAACAAACTTATAAATAGAACTCTGGTCGCCCTCGGTTTCTGCGTGATCGCGGTAAGCTGTAGCGATGACGGAAGCGATAAGCCCTCGGCTGGATTCGCAGGGATTGCTTCTGCGTATTACGAAGAAGACGGAAATCAGACGATCACTATTCCGTTTGTGAACGGAAGCGTATCGGCCTCAGACATCATATTTGATGGTACAGCAACGGAAGGCGAAGACTATGAAGTAGTCGGAGCTAACGAAGAGGGAGTTCAGATTTCATTCATCGATGATAATGACTGGGAAGGAACAGAGAATCTTCGCATTCGTCTTGCTAAACCTTCAAGCAACGGTAACAGTATTCACACAGTAACACTTGTGAGCAATAACTGTAGCGATCCAGATGGTCAAACGCTTGCTGACATGGCTGGAACATATACTGTTGTTACGGATGACTGGGAGGATTTTGCTCCGGGTGCGCATCTTACCGTTTCAGTTGTAGATGAGACACACATACGCATCGTTCAGTATCCTGGAACTACCGTTAGTCACCAAGGTCTGCTTCTCACCGTTGCAGATTTCAGTACTGGTGCTATCACGGTAGCATCTCAGGCTAGTGGTACATATGGCAGCGCTGCAACCGCTACAACCACGTCTGGAACTGGTGAGATTACTGAGCCATGCAGAATTGAGCTGGACTTGACGTTTGTTCTGCCTTGCTGCGGTACAAACGCTGGATTTGCGCTGGTTTTGCAGAAGGAATAAGTAGTTAAAAATTCTAAAAAATAGGCTGTGTGCTCTGGCATACGGCCTATTTTTTTATAGAAGTGGATGTTGCAATTTTGCGAATCGTTCATATTTGCCCGTTAGCATGCTTTACATCTCCAGAAAAGAACATTTCAACGCAGCGCACAAGCTTTATAATCCAACTTGGTCTAAGGAGAAGAACGTTGAAGTTTTCGGACCCTGCGCGAACGATCATTGGCATGGGCATAATTTCGACCTGATCGTGACGGTAAAGGGCCATCCGGATCCCGAAACGGGTTTCGTGGTCGATCTTAAAAAACTGAGTAAATTGATTCAACGGGAAGTTACCGACAAACTTGACCATAAGAATATAAACCTCGATGTGGACTTCATGAAGGATAAAATGGCGAGTTGTGAGAACCTGATCGTAGAAATCTGGAAAATACTTGACACACAACTGCCAACGATCACGAAACATGGAAAGCTCCACAGCCTGCGACTCTACGAAACACCGCGGAACTATGTGGAGTATTTTGGCGGGCAGTAAATAACAATCATCTTCGTAAGAATGAAATTCTACCTCATTGCAGGCGAGCGATCAGGCGACCTTCACGGGAGCAACCTGATTAAACAACTGAAACAGCGTGAACCTGCGGCTCAATTCCGGGGATTTGGGGGCGACTATATGCGTCAGGCCGGCATGGACGAGGTAGTTCATTATCGCGAACTCGCATTTATGGGTTTTGCTGAGGTAGTCGCCAACTTGCGAACGATTTCAAAAAAAATTAAACAGTGTAAGAGAGACATTCTTGCGTATAAACCGGATGTTGTTATACTGATCGACTATGCCGGCTTCAATATGCGCATAGCGAAGTTTGCTACGAAGCATCATATTAAGGTCTTCTGGTACATCTCGCCAAAGGTGTGGGCGTGGAATCAAGGCCGTGCATTCAAACTTAAAGCGAACGTTGACCGGATGTTCGCCATTCTGCCCTTTGAAAAGGAATTCTTTAAGAAATTCAGCTGGGACATTGACTATGTCGGTAATCCGGTTTTGGATGCGATCAAATCGCATCAGGCGGGCCCCGGCTTTAAACACGACTTAAATTCTAACCATGACAGTAAGATTATTGCGTTACTGCCGGGCAGCAGACGCCAGGAGTTGAAAAAAATTATTCCATTAATGGCTGGAGTGGCTTCTAAACTAACTGAATTTCAGTTTGTTGTTGCTGCGGTAAGTAACCTGAGCCGTGACCTGTACAAGGATCTTCAACATCTTCCGAATGTCAAGTTTGTCAATGATGCTTCCTACGACCTTCTGTCTGTAGCTGACGCGGCTGTTGTAACCTCTGGCACCGCGACCCTTGAAACTGCATTATTCAGAGTGCCACAGGTTGTTGTATACAAAACAAGCTGGTTGACCTACACAATTGGTAAGCTGGTTATCAAGGTTCCTTTCATCTCATTGGTTAACCTGATTGCCAACCGCGAGGTGGTAAAGGAGATGATCCAGGAGAATGCGACTGTTGAACCTGTTGTGGCAGAGCTGACGAAGATAGTTAAGGACGATCGGTACCGAACTAAGATGCTCGCTGATTACGATGAAATTATCAGGATACTCGATACCGGTTCCGCATCGGAAAACACAGCCCGGCTAATGCTGGAATACCTTAAAAAATAATCTGAAATATAAAAGGGCTGACTTAAGCCACCTTCAGCTTGCTGTATTGCGAGCGGTTGAATTTTTCTTCCGCGTAAGCACGGGTAATAACCAGCCGATCTACATCCTTTTCTGACGGAAGATCAAACATGGCATCGTTGATGATAGCCTCGCAAATTCCGCGTAAGCCACGGGCTCCCAGTTTAAATTCGATTGCTTTCTCAACGATAAAATCAAGCGCGCCATCTTTGAATTCCAGCTGGATCTCCTCAATCTCGAACAGCTTTTTGTACTGTTTCGTGAGCGCATTCTTTGGCTCGACAAGAATTTTCTTCAGTGCTGTTTTATCCAGCGGATTGAGGAAAGATACAACCGGCAAGCGGCCGATTAATTCCGGAATCAATCCAAAGGTTTTCAAATCCAGCGCGGTTACGAACTGAATCAGGTTTTCTTTTTCAAAATCTGATGGATGCAAACCTGACGATGATGCAAAACCCAAAGGTCTTGTATTCAACCGATTGCCGATAATCCGGGATAATCCCTCGAATGCACCGCCACAGATAAAAAGAATGTTCTCCGTGTTTACGGTAATCATCTTTTGATCCGGATGCTTACGGCCACCCTGGGGAGGAACGTTAACCGCGGTTCCTTCTAATAATTTCAATAACGCCTGCTGAACACCCTCACCGCTCACATCACGGGTAATAGACGGGTTATCAGACTTGCGGGCAATTTTATCAATTTCGTCAATGTAAACGATGCCACGCTCTGCAGCTTCAACATTGTAATCGGCTGCCTGGAGGAGTCGCGTTAAAATGCTCTCTACGTCTTCACCAACATAACCAGCTTCCGTAAGCACGGTTGCGTCAGCAATACAAAAAGGCACCTGCAGCATTTTGGCAAGGGTACGCGCCAGATACGTTTTACCCGTACCGGTTTCGCCCACCATGATAATATTTGACTTTTCAATCGTAATGTCAGAATCAAGCTTGCGTTGCATCAACCGCTTGTAGTGATTGTACACGGCAACGGCCATCACTTTTTTGGCCTCATCCTGACCGATCACATATTCATCCAGGAATTTTTTGATCTCGCGTGGCTTGATCAACTTAAAATTAGGCGTGAGGCCGGCCTCCGTTTTGCTCTTCTTCTCCTCCGACAAAATCTGTGTAGCCTGGGTAACACACTTATCGCAAATGTGCGCGTGGATACCCGAGATCATCAGGTCTACATCCTTCTTATTTCTTCCGCAAAACGAACACGTAACTTCTGCCATACTTCCCGCTGATTTGATCTAACTCCAATGCATTGAGGTGCACGGAGTTAGATACAAATATACCAATTAATTACTTCTTATTTCTCTCTAAAACCTCATCGATGAGGCCGTAGGCTTTCGCTTCCGCTGCGCGCATCCAGTAGTCGCGATCTGAATCTTTGTCGATTTTCTCAAACGGCTGGTTGGAATGCTTCGCCAGGATAGTGTACAAGTCTTTCCGGAGCTCAATGGTTTGCTTCAGGCTGATTTCCATGTCGGCTGAAGTTCCCTGCATACCGGCAGAAGGCTGGTGGATCATCACCCTCGCATGAGGCAGTGCTGACCTTTTCTTGGCGGTGCCTGCAGCGAGCAGCACAGCGCCCATCGAAGCGGCCATGCCTGTGCAAATGGTAGCCACATCCGGGCTTACATACTGCATGGTATCATAAATTCCGAGGCCGGCATAAACCGAGCCGCCCGGGCTGTTTACATACATGATGATATCTTTCTTGGGATCAGCTGATTCGAGGAACAAAAGCTGGGCGGTGATCACGTTAGCAACATAGTCGTCAACGGCCGTTCCGAAAAAGATAATGCGGTCAGCCATGAGGCGTGAAAACACATCCAATACAGTGGCACGCATCTGGCGTTCTTCAACAATGTTGGGGGTCATGCCGGTCACATTACCCGAATACTGGCTCATTTTGCGGGAGTAGTCGTCAAGCCCGTTGCCGCTCATACCGAGGTGATGGACCGCGTATTTTCTGAATTCGTTGTTGTGGTTCATATCAATTTTTCTGCGTTTTTTGATGATTTCGGATATACAAGGTTAGTAAATTCCTCTAAACCCCCACTATAACCTTTTTTAAATAAAAATGGTTTTACCGCGGGGTAAAACCATAGTCGGCCCGAAGGCCATAATTATTGTAAAATGCTTAGTGCGTGTGTTCCTGAACGATTTTTTTGAATTCGTCAACGGATACCGGCTTATCGTCAATGGTAATGTTCTGACGGATGTGGTTCATAATCTTGTCGTTACGAAGCTGATTGTAAAGTCGCATGAAATTCTGACCATTTTCGTGTGACAAGTAGTTATCAGTAATCGCATCGAGGCGGTCGCCCAGTTGTTCCGCAAAGGCGGCCCCACCAAACTGCGAAAGGATCACTTCTTTCGCCCGAACTTTTACTTCGTCAGTCTCCACGGAGATTTTCGCGTCTTCAGCAATCTTATTCTTGATCAGATCCCACTTCAGGTTTCGTGTGTACGCATCAAATTCGTTGGTCAGCACGTCATCCGTAACTTTTCCATCGCTGGTCGCTTTCAGCCAGCTCTTCAGGAAGCCTTCCGGAAGGTTTACCTTGGTGTTCTTGAGGTAGTAATCTTCGATGTTGTGATCGAGGAAGTAATCTGTTTCGCGCTTGTAGTTCTGGCTAACTGTTTCCTTCACCTTCGCACGGAACGCAGCTTCGTCTGAAACAGAATCTTTTCCGAAAACACGGTCAAACAATTCCTGATTTATCGCAGCAGGTTCAACCCGGCTGATATTTTCAATCTTGAGCGTGTATTTTCCTTTTGCCTTCTTCGCAACATCTTCCGATACATCCAGCAGGGTTGCCACATCCGAATCCTTATCAAAGATTTTGCTGATCTCGAACGAAACCTCTTCGCCTTTCTTCAGGCCTACAAATTTAGCCTGTTCTTTCTTGGTCACTTTCGTGATGTCGATTACAGCAGTTTCATTTTTGAATCCACCTTCTTCAGCAGGCGTAAGCTGACCGAACAGATTGTCTGTTGCTTCGCTTACCTCCGGATATTCTGCTTTGCCAAAACGCTTGGTAAGGTCAGAGATGGTTTCATCGATTATTTTTTCATCAACCTCAATAGGGTACGATTTTACCTTAACCTTGCTTGATAGGTCGTACTTGAAATCTTCGGCAATACCGATCTCGTATTCAAATTCAAAGTTTGTCTGGCTGTCCCAGTTGATCGTATCGGCCTTTTCGCGGTTTGGAAGCGGCTCGCCAATAATGCGAAGATTGTTATCCTTGATGTAGTCGCTCAGCTTGTGCGAAAGCATATGGTTAATTTCTTCAACCAGGATTGACTTACCGAACATTTTCTTGATCACGCCCGCAGGAACTTTACCTGCACGGAAACCTTTAATATTCGCCTTGCGGGAATAATCGCGGATTTTTTCTTCGTATTTCGGTTGATAATCAGCCTGATCGATCTTGATTTTAATCAAGCCTTCGGTGCTGTTCTTTTTGTCGAGTGTAATTTCCAAAGCAAATTCAGTTTTGTGTTTAAATCAAGAACCCTCACACCGATTAGTAGGAGCGAGGGTTCAGGTTAGTGCGGATGGAGGGACTCGAACCCCCACGCCTTGCGGCACCAGATCCTAAGTCTGGCGCGGCTGCCATTACGCCACATCCGCTTTTTTGTCAAATATGCGCTGATTGCTATATTTCAACGGTATTTGCTAAAAAGGAGCGCAAATTTATCCATTATTCTGAATTTCGGAATAAAGATTTTTCGTTTTAATGGTGGTAATATCAGGAGTAAAAACCGCGGGCTTTTTGTTATAGTAAGGAATGGTAATCGATATTGAGCAGGAGAAACGGGAAATCATCAGCCGCTACCGGAAGTTGCTGCGGAAGGCGAAGCCGATTCTGAAAGATGGTGACGCGCGGTTGATCAAGAAAGCATTTACGCTTTCGCTGGAAGCGCATAAAGACATGCGCAGGAAGTCCGGAGAACCTTACATTTTTCACCCGCTTGCAGTTGCCCAGATTTGCGTTGAAGAAATCGGGCTTGGAACAACTTCAATCATTGCTGCCTTATTACATGATGTTGTTGAAGACACCGACATGGAGCTCGGCAACATCGAAAAGATGTTTGGCAAGAAAGTAGCTTCCATTGTTGACGGTCTTACAAAAATCAGAGGCGTATTTGAGCACGGAACGTCTCAGCAAGCCGAGAACTTCCGTAAAATGTTGTTCACCTTGTCAGACGATGTTCGGGTAATTCTCATCAAGCTTGCCGATCGTCTTCACAACATGCGCACGCTCGACAGCATGCCGCGCAACAAACAATTAAAAGTTTCTTCCGAAACGATTTATCTGTACGCACCGCTTGCGCACCGCCTCGGTTTGAATGCAATTAAGAGTGAACTTGAAGATTTATATCTGCGGTTCACCGACCGTCAGGCCTATGATTCCATTCTGCGAAACATTGATGAAACGCGTGCAAGCCGTAATAAATTTATCAAGCAGTTTACGCAACCGATCATTGAAGAACTTGATGAACTGGGTGTGGAATATGAAATAAAAGGCCGGCCGAAATCCGTTAACTCGATCTGGAATAAGATGCGCAAACAGAACATTCCGTTCGAAGAAGTTTACGACCTGTTCGCGATCCGGATTATTGTCGACACACCGCTTGAAATGGAGAAATCTGTTTGCTGGCAGGTGTACTCAATCGTAACAGATTTTTATACGCCAAATCCCGATCGCTTGCGCGACTGGATCAGTACGCCAAGGGCCAACGGCTATGAGTCGCTTCACACTACTGTGATGGCAAAGAACGGCCAATGGGTTGAAGTTCAGATTCGTACCAGACGGATGGATGAAATTGCCGAAAAGGGCTATGCTGCTCACTGGAAGTACAAAGAGAGTGCTGCATCGCATGAATCGAACCTGGAAAAATGGTTGGCAAAAGTTCGCGATACGCTCGAACAAAACGATCACTCTGCGCTCGACTTCGTTGACGACTTCCGCGGAAACCTGTTTAGCGAAGAGGTGTTTGTGTTCACCCCGAAAGGGGAGTTGAAAACGCTGCCTCACGGGGCAACTGCGCTCGACTTCGCGTTTGATATCCACACGCAGGTGGGATCGAAATGCATTGGTGCAAAGGTAAATACCAAACTCGTTCCCATTAACTATGTGTTGAAGAATGGTGACCAGATTGAAATCCTAACCTCTTCAAAACAGAAACCGCATGAAGACTGGCTTCGTTTTGTTGTCACCTCAAAAGCAAAAGGCAGAATTAAAGACGCCTTAAAAGAAGAAAAGAAGAAGGCAGCAGAAGATGGTAAGGAAATTATCATGCGGAAGCTCAAGCAGATGAAAATCGAGCCGACACAAACGGTACTTGAGCAGCTTCGCGAATTCTTCAGCGCACCAACACACATTGATTTATACTATCGGGTCGGTAAAGGATTTATAAATCCAACCGACATTAAAAGATTCCAGGAATATAAACCTGCAACTGCGCTTAAAACAAAACCGGGTATTGATGTTTCCGATCCGAAAGTCATTGAGCAGGAGATTAAAAAAGTCAAAGGGCGGTATGACGACATCCTCCTGATCGGAGAAGATATGGATGTTGTGGAGTACAAGCTTGCCAAATGCTGTACACCTATTCCCGGAGATGATGTTTTTGGATTCGTAACCGTTAACGAAGGAATTAAAATCCATCGCACCAACTGTCCGAATTCTGCCGAACTTTTATCGAACCATGGCAACCGGGTGGTAAAAGCCAAGTGGACTTCTCAGCATGAAGTTGCGTTCCTTACCGGTGTCAAAATTAAAGGCACCGACCGTGTGGGTTTAATCAACGACATTTCAAGGATCATTTCGGAAGAATTAAAAGTAAACATGAGCTCAATGTCAATTCATACCGACTCCGGTATCTTCGAGGGCGAAATCATGCTTTATGTCAACGACACACGCCACCTTGAGCAACTTATCCAGAAACTATCGCAAGTTGAGGGGATCGTAAAAGTGAACCGGTTCGATTCCAAAGAGTGATTTTAAAGGCTCTGGCCGGGTACAAAAATCCGCCAAAACCTTTAATCCTGATCAATCCTTAATCTATCTTTGCCCTTTAACCACCATGGCACTAAACCCTAAAGTTTACGAAGAAGTAAGGCGCATATTTACGGCCTATCTCGAAAATAAGGAGTTGCGCAAAACCCCTGAACGGTACGCCATCCTGGAAGAAATCTACGGTCGCGAAGGTCATTTTGATGTAGAACAACTCTACATCAGCATGAAAAATAAAAACTACATGGTGAGCCGGGCCACCGTTTACAATACACTCGATTTATTGGTGGAGTGTGCACTGGTCAGCAAGCACCAGTTCGGCAAAAATCTGGCGCAGTACGAGAAATCACACGGCAATAAACAGCACGATCATTTGATTTGTACCGACTGCCACAAGGTGATGGAGTTTTGTGACCCTCGGATTCACAGCATTCAAAAAACCGCAGGTGAAGTATTGCAATTCAACGTCATCCACCATTCATTGATTCTGTATGCATCGTGCGCAAAGCCGGATTGCGAAAACAAAAAGCTTAATGACGTGGCGTAGCCACTTAAATCAATTCAAACAGCATGAAATTCAGTTCTGAAATAAAAAAAGATGTCCTCGTTATCCGTTTGGAAGGTGATTTGATCGGAGAGAACGATGGAACGACATTACTCGCGAAAGCCACGGATGCTATTCAGGAAAAAGTGTTGAAGTGCATCATTGATATTTCCAAATTGCGCTATATCAACAGCAGTGGAATTGGTGTGCTGATTACAATCCTGACGAAATTCAGGAACAAGAATGGCGAAGTTTTCTTGCTGAATCCGTCCGAGAGCGTTCAGAAGTTGCTCGTTATCACCAAATTGAATGCGATTTTTCAGGTTGCTAAAACAGAAGAAGAGGCTTTAACCCTCGCCAAATAATCATGAGTAAAGTTGATGTTTTGTTAGGCCTTCAGTGGGGAGATGAAGGTAAGGGTAAGATTGTGGATGTGCTTGCACCTAAGTATGACGTGGTAGCACGTTTCCAGGGCGGGCCAAATGCCGGGCACACGCTTGAGTTTGATGGTATTAAGCACGTGCTGCATCAAATTCCTTCGGGCATTTTTCGCGAGAAAACCAGAAACATCATCGGCAACGGGGTAGTGCTTGACCCTATTGTCTTCAAAAAAGAAATTGAAGGCCTGCAAAAGTTTAACCTGAACGTTAAGGCCAACTTGTACATTTCCAAAAAAGCAACCTTGATTGTGCCAACACACCGGTTGCTTGATCAGGCGTATGAAAAAGCGAAAGGTGAGAACAAAATAGGCTCAACATTAAAGGGTATCGGGCCTTCTTACCAGGATAAAATTGGTCGTCAGGGTTTGCGCGTGGGTGATATTCTGGCCGATAATTTTAAAGATAAGTTTAAGAAACTCACCGACATACATTTCGAAATTCTGAATAAGCATCAGATTGAGTTCAACTGGAACGAGTTGGAAGCACAGTTTAACGATGCAGTAAATTTTCTTCGCCAGTTTCAACTGGTGGATAGTGAATACGTGATCAACAAAGAGATCACATCCGGGTCAACTATTCTCGCTGAAGGTGCGCAAGGATCGTTGCTGGATATTGATTTTGGAAGCTATCCGTTCGTAACAAGCTCAAACACAGTCACTGCCGGTGCCTGTACAGGCTTGGGTGTTGCACCGAGACACATCGGAGAAGTATACGGAATCTTTAAAGCCTACAGTACGCGCGTAGGCAGTGGCCCGTTCCCAACGGAACTGCTTGACGAGCAGGGAGAGAAACTTCGTAAAGAAGGAAATGAATTTGGCTCAACTACCGGACGTCCAAGACGTTGCGGATGGATTGATATTCCCTCTCTGAAATATTCGATCATGATCAATGGCGTTACGCAATTGTTGATGATGAAAGCTGACGTGTTAAGTATTTTTCCAACGATCAGGGTTTGTACACAGTATCAGTTGAAAGACGGATCTGTTACCGAGGCTCTTCCATACGAAATGATTCACGAAAAGATCGTTCCGGTTTATAAGGAAATGAAAGGCTGGAACGTAAGCTTGAAAGGCATTGATGAAAAAAGCCTGCCTGCCGAGTTAGTCCAGTATGTAAGCTTTCTGGAGCAACAATTAGGGGTTCCGATCACTCTTATTTCGACCGGTCCCGACCGTACGCAAACAATTTTGCGAAATCAGCGATAATTAATAGGCTGATAATCAGCAAGCTTACAAAACGCACGAAATTTTTTTTGGCGACCCTTGCGAAATGTGCCCTCGGCACATACCTTTGCACTCCCAAAATGAAGAAAGGGCTGAAATTGGAAGGATTTCAGAAGTCAGGTTGAAAAACCTCATTTATCGGCTTCGGCTAGTAAAACGTTCTTTGAATGAATGTGGAATTGATAGCGGACCCCGGATAGAATCGCTGTGAAGAGATTGGAATTCGGAAGGCCCCTGTAGGGATTGTGAGAGCAGTCTGATGATTACAGGGGAATAGTAA
>JAIBBC010000001.1:1247500-2107798 GCA_019694875.1 Cyclobacteriaceae bacterium | reverse complement strand
CAAAAAGTACATTCGCACCACATTTGGTGAGTACTTTCTCACATAAATTTCGAGGTGTAGCGCAGCCCGGTTAGCGCACCACGTTAGGGACGTGGGGGTCGGAAGTTCGAATCTTCTCACCTCGACCATTCAAGTTTGTGTTCCGCATACATCAATCGGGGCATAGCAGTACTCCAAAATGGTTAATGGCCCGTGCCCGCCACCGAACACCAAACCTCACAACCGAACGGTAAATTTTTTAAAACTCCTCAGAAGGCCTTATTATTTGCAGAATTTACAGACTGGCCCAAAAATAGCAAAGGCCTTGGGGCCTATAACCTGACTTATGATCGCCAATTATTTAAAGATTTCGCTTCGCAATCTGATCAAGAACAAATATTACAGTCTTATCAACATTTTTGGGCTTGCATTGGGCATCACATGCGTGTTCCTCATCATCCAATATCTTAGCAGAGAGCTTGCATACGATAAATTCCATGAAGGCTCAGAAAATATCTATCGCGTTATCTGGGAAAACGATAATCCACAGACACGAACTCCTCACCCGCTGGCCCTGGCGATGGCGCACGACTTTCCTGAGGTAGAAAATGCCGTAAGCCTTTCACCACTCTGGGGACCCGGCCTAACACGCGAAACATTCTCTATTCGCAACCCGCAGAATAATATTCAATATGATGAAACCGGTGTGCTCGCAGTTGACACAACATTCTTCAAGGTCTTTTCATTTCCGATCATAAAAGGCGATCGCAATAAGGCCCTGAAAAAAATGAATGGTTTGCTGATCTCAGAGAAAGTCGCGTACAAATACTTCGGTGATGAAAATCCCATCGGAAAATTTCTCTCGGTTAATAACGACAAAACACTTATTGAAGTAACAGCTGTTTTCAAAGATGTTCCGGAGCTTTCGCATTTTCATTTTGACTTCCTCGTTTCCTATGTGCTTGAAAAAGCACTCGAAGATCCGAAAAGTCCGTACTATACCTGGGCAGATTTCGGACACTATAATTATGTAAAACTGAAACCGGGAGCAGATGCAAGAAAACTCGAAAGTAAGTTAATGCCCTGGCTCAAGAAATATGTAGATTGGTCAGCTGAAGATTTCAAATATTTTGAGGATAACCATTATGGACTGAAACTTCAACCGATTACGGATATTCACCTCAAATCAAATGTTCGCTGGGAACTGGAGGGCAATGGAAACATCGACTATGTTTATTTGATGATTGCCGCTGCAATCCTGATTCTAGTCATTGCATGCATTAACTTCATCAATCTTACGACCGCACAATCCGCAGAACGCGCAAAGGAGATTGGCATACGCAAATCACTTGGCGCTTTAAAAAGACAACTCATCATTCAGTTCACGGGTGAATCCGTGCTCGTGGCATTGACAGCGATGTTAGTGTCGCTTGCTATGATTCAGGCACTGGTCCCTATGTTCAACTTGATGGGAGAAAGCGCGGTTCAGTCATCAACGATTTCATTGATCGCGATTCTGGCAGGGATTGGAATTGTGGTTGGACTTGTTGCCGGTATTTATCCATCACTTTACTTATCGTCAGTAAAACCAACCGCAGTGCTAAAGGGAAAATTTCTGCAAAGCCCAAAGGGAACTTCGGTACGCAAGGCCTTTACAGTTTTTCAGTTCAGTGCGTCAATGGTTCTGATTTGTGCTGCTGTCATAATCTTCAATCAGCTTCAGGCAGTTCAAAACAGACCTGTTGGTTTTAGTAAAGAAGAAGTGATCGTAGTACCGGTGAAAAATCGGGATGCGCTTAGAAATCGTTTCGCAGACGTGGAGACAGAATTGAGGCGACTTCCCGGTGTGAAAGAAGTTTCGGCGGCATCTAACATTCCCGGACGATCCTTCAATCAAAATGAAATTTTTGAATCGACCCACCCTGAAAATGACATTGATGCCTCTGAACTCGTTGTTGATCACGATTTTCTTAAGGTATTAAATATCTCGCTTGCAGAAGGACGTGATTTTCTAAGGGAGAATCCTGCAGATGCAGACAATGCATTTCTTATTAACGAAACTACTGCACGCAATCTTCAGCTTGATCATCCGGTTGGAAAGCAAATTACCTGGGAGCGGGACGGCAATGCATTGCAGGCGACTGTGATCGGTGTTGTGAAAGATTTTAATTTTCAATCGCTGCACCACACCGTAAAACCCTTATTGATCAAATTAGGAACTGAAGATTTCAATTACATCCTTCTTAAACTCGACACCCGAGATCTCAACAAAACGATCAAGGGAATAGAAGGAATCTGGGAAAAATTCGACAACAGGTTCACGTTCGAGTTCTTTTTCCTGGCTCATAACCTTAATCAACAATATCGCAACGAGCAAAATATCAATCGCGTTATCATTGTATTTTCCGGAGTGGCTATTTTGATCGCCTGCTTTGGGCTACTGGGAATCGCAGCACTCACATTCCGCAACAAGGCTAAAGAAATCAGTGTAAGAAAAGTTCTCGGGGCTGAATTTGGCAATCTCGTGGTTTTGCTGCTTAAAGATTTTACTATTCTGATTTTGACTGCTGTAATCATAGCTACTCCCGTTGTGATCTGGATCATGAAAAACTGGCTTCAGAATTTTGCTTATCGCGTTACGTTGAATCCATTGATTTTCATTGGGGCGGGATTGTTTTTGATTTTACTATCGTGGATTACATTAGGCTACCTCACGTTAACAATGGCAAGGATCAACCCCGCCACGACATTGAAAAGTGAGTAAAGAGTTTGTACCTGAAATCCGACTGACCATTAGGAAATCGTGAACTCTCAGGTTTTCGTTGATAGCTTCGCGGTGTTCAAAATCTAATTGATTTCATAAATTTTCATTGAACTTTTCAGCATTCGCGATCTTTTATGCAGATTGTGCCGATGCAGATTCCTATTCCTACAACTCACCTTTTTCCGAAGCTCGATGCGAAGCTTATCGAACTGCTGCGTTCGTTAAGACCTGAGGATTGGTCGAAGCCTACCGTTGCAAAATTGTGGACTGTAAAAGATGTGGCCACTCATCTGCTCGATGGAAACATCCGGTTGCTTTCGATGGTGCGCGACAACTATTTAGGAGAGGCACCCGGTAAAATTGAATCTTATCGCGACCTCGTTGACTTTTTAAACCGGTTAAATGCCGACTGGGTTAAGGCTACCAAAAGAATGAGCCCCTCGGTGTTGATTGAATTGCTTGAAATAACCGGAAAGGAATATTCAACGTGTATTGCAAGCCTCGATCCTTTTAAGCCTGCTATCTTTTCCGTTGCGTGGGCGGGCGAAGAACAATCACTCAACTGGTTTCACGTTGCGCGGGAGTACACCGAGAAATGGCATCATCAGCAACAAATTCGTGAGGCCGTAAACAAGCAAGGTATCATGACACGCGAGTTTTACTATCCGCTGATAGACACGTTCATGCAGGCTTTACCGCATACCTACCGGAACATCGCTGGTAAATCGAATGAGACCGTTGAAATTGTTATTACATCGGAAGCCGGAGGTGAATGGTATCTGACATTTGGGAATGCCGGCTGGGCCTTATCCAAAACCAGGCCCGCGAGTATTGATGCTTCCGTAATGATTGACGCTGATACTGCCTGGAAACTTTTCACCAAGGCGATAACGGCACCTGAAGCGGAGACGAAAATAAACCTCAGCGGCAACGAAGCACTTGGAAAACCTATTCTCTCCATGTTGTCGGTGATGGCCTGAGTTTCGGAAACCGAATTGTTAAAAAAAATGTAAACAACATCGTATAAAAACAAAAGTCCGCGAATGCGGACTTTGGTGGTGGAGAATATCGGATTCGAACCGATCACCTCTTCACTGCCAGCGAAGCGCTCTAGCCAAATGAGCTAATCCCCCGAGTGCGGCAAAGATATTTTAAAAAACTGTCCTCACAAAAGCCAAAATTGCCTTCCAAAAGGTTTTACAGCATTTGAAAAAATCACCGTCAGGCTGTAGGGTAAATAAGTCTACCTTTGCGCGCTTTCACGCAGGTTTAAGGTTAATTAACATTGATCCTGCAACAATTCCGGAAGTTTTGGGGTTGGCAAGAAAACATTATTCAATCAGCATGAAAAGGACGCTTTTACTATTTTTTTTAATTGGTTCACTAAACGCATTTGCGCAACAACCCGGTGGGGAGACGCCAAAGGGCAACGGTAAAATTTCGGGCCAGGTGCTGGACGGGGAAAGCAATCAACCGGTAGAGTTTGCCAATATTGTTCTGATTGATCCGGCTACTTCGAAAGCCATTGACGGCACCGTGTGCGACATGGAAGGAAAATTCACCCTGAAACAACTGGCCGAAGGAACGTATACCATGACCATCACCTTTCTCGGTTACGAAACAAAAACAATCGAGAACATCAGCGTAGATAAACGCGGAGAAGTTGAATTATCAACCATTAAACTCAGCGTAAGCGCAAAAGTTCTGAATGAAGTGGTTGTGGAGGGGCAACGGTCGCTGATTGAAGAAAAGGTAGACCGTACCGTTTACAATGCCGAACAGGATGCTACTACGCGCGGTGGCGATGCAACCGATGTCCTTAAACGCGTTCCCATGCTCTCGGTAGATATGGATGGAAACGTATCGATGCGCGGCAACTCCAACATTCTGGTGTTGATTAACAACAAACCTTCCACCATCACGGCCAGCAGCATTGCTGATGCCCTGAAGCAAATTCCTGCGGATCAGATCAAAACAGTGGAAGTGATTACTTCTCCTTCCGCAAAATATGATGCAGAAGGGTCAGCCGGTATTATCAACATCATTACCAAGAAGAATACGTTGCAGGGAGCAACCTTAAACGTTGATTCGGGTATTGGCTTACGCGGATCCAACCTCGGGCTCAATGGGAATTATCGCAAAGGCAAAATGGGTTTCTCGCTCGGTGGTTTTGGCAGGGCAAGCTACAACGTGAAGGGAAGTTTTTTGAATGAGACAACTACCATGAACAACAACGGAACACCTGACGACACGTCAGATGACTATCCGGAAACAACAACACAAACAGCCGATACCCGAAGAAATGATTTGAACGGACGTTATACATTGGGCTGGGATTACGATATCAACGCACATAACTACATGGCGGCATCTGTCCGGTATGGCGTGCGCAACGGAACCAACTACCAGGATGATGTGAAACGCGTGTCACCTTTTGGGACTCAACTTTGGGATTCTAAATCAAAAGATAACTCCGGAACGATTGATGTGAGTCTTGACTTCACGCATACGTACGAAAAACCACAGCGCGAACTGAGTTTCTCGGCACAGTACAGCCGCAACGATCGCAACAACGATTTCTTTAACACCTACTATCGTCAGCCGGTTGATCTGGATAGCCTCGTAAAAAACACCAACAAGGGCTTAAACGTTGAGATTACTGCACAGGTGGATTACCAAACTCCGATAGCGGATAACCAAATGCTGGAAATCGGAGCAAAAAACATTATGCGTAAAGTAAACAGTAACTACAACTACTTCTACGCGATTGGCGAGGGTGACTATGTACCAAACACGTTAACTACACAGAACAATAATGCGCTCAATTACGATCAGAATGTAACGGCCGGATATCTTTCGTATACGCTTACCACCAAAGCAGGCTACAGCATCAAAGCTGGAACGCGGTATGAGTATACATCCATCAACGCAAGCTACCGCGTAAAGAGCCCCGAGCTTGAAGATCCTGAAATCCCGGGTTACGGAGTCATTGTGCCGAGCGTTAACCTTTCTAAAAAGTTAAAGAACGGAAACACAGTTAAACTTGCTTATAACAGACGTATTCAGCGTCCCTCGATACAGTTTTTGAATCCAAACGTAAACCAGCAAAACATTCAGAGCATTTCGGTTGGTAATCCGGACCTTGATCCCGAATACACCAACAACTATGAGATTGGATACAGCACGTTCATAAAAGGAACAACCCTGAACTTCTCCGGTTTCGTTCGCAATACCACAGAATCAATCCAGGCAGTTCGGGATACGTTAGGAATTGAAGGTGTTCCGAAAGTAAAAGGCCAGATTACCACTCACTACCAAAACATCGGTTATGAGAATGCATACGGGCTCAGCATTTTTGCAAACATCAACATCAACAACAAGTTCACGCTGAATGGCGGTGGCGACATGTACTATAACGTGTTGAACAATGAGCAAAAAGGAACAGCAGCCGCAAGCAACGAAGGTTTTGTTTGGAGTGGCCGCATGTTTGGTAACTACAGCCTCCCGAAAAACTGGGCCATCCAGTTCTTTGGTTACTATCGCGGAAACCGCGTGAACCTGCAGGGCTCTCAGGGCGGATTTGGTACCTACAGTCTTGGGTTCAGAAAAGAGTTTAACGAGAAGAAGGCAAGCCTCGGGTTTGCAGCGGAAAACTTCTTCACCACAGAAATGCGAATCAAGAGTGAAACCCACACACCAACGATTGATCAGCGAAGCGTGAATACGATGCGCAATATGAGCGTCCGGGTTACGTTCAGCTACCGGATCGGAAAGATGGGCTTTGATCAACAGCAACGTCAGCGCAGAAGAAAATCGGTTAATAACGATGACCTGAAAGATGGCGGTGGCGGAGATGGTGGTGGCGACATGGGTGGCCAAAATGGAGGAAACCAGGGTGGCGGAAACCGCGGTGGAGGTATGCCTCAACTTAACAGTCAGCCTCAACAAAAACCTGCCACACCGGATACAACAAAAACCACAACCGTACCCGACAGCCTTTCGGTAGATGCGTCCGGAACATGGAACTATTCTGTTGAATCACCGCAAGGTGCAAACACAGGAACATTCAACCTGACAAAAGACAATGACACGTATAAAGGAACCATTTCAAGTGCACGTGCTCCTCAACCCATCGAACTGACATCCACCACGGTGAATGGAAATGAGTTGACGATGAATTACACGATGAACTTCAACGGCAATTCTGTTCCGGTTACCATTAAAGGAAAGATTACGAATAATGCTTTTGACGGAACGTTAAGCTTCGGTCAATTCAGAACGATGCCAATCAAGGCAACACGACAATAAAATCAAGATTCAGGATCCGGGTTCAGGGTAAACTTTGAACCCGGATATTGACTCGTTTAACCCAACAATGCGCGGATGTTTTTAATCATCTGCACATTCACAGTACGCAACTTGTATTCAGCACCGGGTTCCGAACCCAGCCCCGCAATTGCTTTATTCTGAAACTGCATTTCGCTGTCTTTCATTGCGGAAGCAGAAAAGTGAATTTCTTTTACACCTGTTTTTGAAACGAGCTCAACCACATTGCTTTCGTTTACGCCTGATCCGGGCATAATGGAAATTCTGCCATCCGCACGTTTAACGAGCTCAGCAATCAGGTCAACCGCTTCAAATGCTTTCGCTTTCTGTCCGGAAGTTAAGATTCGATCGAACCCCACTTCGATACAATCCTCAAGTGCCTGAAAAGGATCGCGCGTCATGTCGAAGGCGCGATGAATGGTAACTTTCAATGGCCGGGCCATATCGATCAATGTCCTGCACCGTTTCTTGTCGATTGTTCCGTCAGGGTTCAGTATTCCCAATACAACGCCATCCACGCTCAATTTTTGAAACGCAAGAATGTCGCGCTTCATCGCATAATATTCATAACTCGAATAAAGGAAATCGCCTCCGCGCGGCCTTACCATCGCGAAGATATCCATCGTGATGTGCGGACGCAGCGCCTCAACAACCCCGTATGAAGGTGTATTGCCGCCATCTCCTGGACTGTCACACAATTCGATTCTGTCGGCCCCGCCTTCCTGCGCACGAAAGGCCGAGTCAATATTATAAGCTACAACTTCAATGGTCATGGTTACGGAAAATAGCTTGGTGCTTTGATCACAAGATTTGTCTTATCGGGTGTGGTTAGCGTGTAGGAGAACACGTTGTTCGTGGAGTATGCTCCTATTACACCATCTTTTGACAGTGCTAGAAACGCAACGCTCAGATCTTTTGCTTTTTCTCCATGCTTTTTAATCACACGCTTTACCGCTTCTTCACACGCCTCCTGCGGAGTACGCCCCTGCCGCATCAATTCAACGATGGTGTGACTACCGGATATCCGGATCATTTCTTCGCCTACTCCTGTCGCGGTAGCAGCGCCAACTTCACCATCAACATACAGGCCGGCACCGATTATTGGAGAATCGCCTACACGGCCGTGCATCTTAAACGCCATACCGCTGGTGGTACACGCACCGGATAATTTTCCCTGATCATCAAGCGCCAGGATTCCGATTGTGTCGTGATTCGGTTTAACGATGCTGTGATCGGGTTTGTATTCCGATTTCTTCAGCCATTCCTTCCACGTCTTCTCAGCTTGTGGAGTCAGGAGATTCTCTTTTTTAAATCCATTGTCGAGCGCAAACTTTTCTGCGCCAGCGCCAACGAGCATAACGTGCGGAGTTTTTTCCATCACCATTCGCGCGATAGAAACTGGATGCATGAAACCCTGTACGAAGGCAACCGAACCGCAGTTGCCCTGATCGTCCATAATGCAGGCGTCAAGTGTTACCCGGCCTTCACGATCCGGAAGACCGCCATACCCTACAGATGTATCCGTTGGGTCCGCTTCAACCACTCTTCCACCCTGTTCAACTGCATCAAGTGAGCGACCGCCCTTTGAAAGTACACCCCATGCAGCCGTATTTGCTTTGAGGTTTGGCCATGTTGAAACAACAATGGGTTTGTTTTCGAACAGTTTACCTAAACCAAAAGATTGTTGGATCGGAAGCACAGCTGCTCCCAATGCGGTTACGCGTAAAAAATCTCTGCGGGTTGACATGTAGCGTGTATTAGTGTTTCCAAAGTAGCAAAAACACCGGCACAACTACAATTACTTAATCACTCTTCTTGCTGTACGGAAACGCTTGAGGTAATACTCGGCATACAGGTTTGTTTCAACAACGCCCAGCGAACTTGACGCATGAATGAATTTCACGTTGTCTTTCTTTCTGACATCCGTCACCAAACCCACATGCGTGATCTGTCTTTTCTTTTCGCCTGTGGCGAAGAAAACCAGGTCGCCCGGCTGCAGCTCATCGAGCTTAACCTCTTTGCCAACTTTACTCTGCGCTTCAGATGTACGTGGCAACGTCATGTTGATGGGCTTAAACGAATTCAAAAGCAAGCCGGAGCAATCCATACCTGACCGCGTAGTACCACCATATTTGTAAGGCGTACCGACAAATGTGCGGGCGGTTGATATTACTTTTTCGACTCTTTCGTCCTGTACGCGCGCGGTTTTGTTCGATGCACACGATACCAGAAAAAGTGTGGAAAGCAGGATGCCTGATAGCGGAAGCTTTTGATTAATTTTGAGTTTAAAAAATAGCTTCATCTCAAAAGTTTAAAAAATAATCCCTCAAATATACACGATTCATGGCATTTGCAGAAGTTACCGCCAGCTTGATAAGCCAATTTGAGGCCATTGTTGGCCCTGAAAATATTTTTGTTGACGATGAAAAACGCTACGATTATTCGCACGATAAAACCGAAAACTATTCGTTTTTGCCGGATGTAATCGTGAAGCCGGGAACTCCCGAAGAAATTAGCGCACTGATGAAGCTGTGCAGCGACAACAATATCCCGGTAACGCCTCGCGGAGCAGGTACAGGTCTTGCAGGGGGCTCACTCCCGATTCACAAGGGACTGGTTATCTCGATGGAACGCTTTAATAAAATTCTGAACATCGATGAATTGAACTTGCAGGCTACTGTGGAACCTGGCGTAATCACTGAAGTGTTTCAAAATGCTGTTAAAGAAAAAGGATTGTTTTATCCACCCGATCCGGCCAGCAGCGGTTCATGCTTCATCGGTGGAAATGTTTCCAACAACAGTGGTGGCCCGAAGGCAGTGAAATATGGCGTTACACGCGATTATGTTCTGAGCCTGCAGGTTGTGTTGCCTACCGGAGAGATTATCTGGACCGGTGCCAACGTGTTGAAGAACTCAACCGGCTACAACCTCACACAACTCATGTGCGGCAGTGAAGGTACCCTCGGTATCATCACAAAAATAATTTTCAAACTTCGGGGCTATCCGCAGAAGAATGTATTGTTGTTAATTCCGTTTGTTACTAATGAAGAAGCGTGTCGAGCGATTGCAGCAATCTTCACCGCAGGCATTCAGCCTTCCGGCATGGAGTTCTTTGAACGTGAAGCAGCCATGAAAACGATCGACTATGTCGAAAAAATTTATGCGAGCAAGGTAACAACTCCGTTCCCGGAAAACATGGACGCGTACCTGTTGTGCGAGCTTGACGGAAACGATGACGAAGTTCTGATGCGCGATGCCGAGCGTGTAATGAACGTAGTAGAGAAATTTGAAGCAGGCGAAATATTGTTTGCTGAAACAGCCGCGCAAAAAGAAGAACTCTGGAAAATCAGAAAAAACATTTCTCCGGCTGTAAACGCGTACACACTTACCAAATCCGATGACGTGGTAGTTCCCCGCGCCAATCTCCCGAAACTGATCAAGGGCATTAAACAGATCGGAAAAAATTTCGGGTTCAATACCGTGTGTTTCGGTCACCTCGGTGACGGAAATCTTCACGTGAACATCCTGAAAGAAAACATCAGCGAAGCCGACTGGGCGACAAAAATCCCTGAAGGCATAGGCGAAATTTTTAAACTTACCGTTTCGCTGGGCGGAACACTTTCCGGTGAACACGGTGTGGGTATTGCGAAGCGTCCGTACATGCCCATCGCCATGAGTGCGGTGAATCTTGAAATCATGCGCGGCATTAAAAAAGTTTTTGATCCGAAAGGAATTCTCAATCCCGGAAAGATATTTTAACATGACATTCCGGAGAACCCTGCTGCTTGTATTAACAGCCGAAGTTTTGGTTGTGCTCGCTGCCGCTCTCCTGTACGGTTTCAATATTTCAGGCCTGCAGGGAGCAACCCGCTTCTCCGGCCGGCTGTCGGCTTTGATCTTTGGATTAATTTTTATCCTCCTTCCCTATCATCGCGAGAAATTAGCAGCTATTCTTTCCGATAAATTTTTCCTGGCATTCGCAGTAGCGCACACCATTCATTTCATTGAACTGTTTTCGTACAACATGGTGATTGGCGGAACGTTTATTCCTTTGCGTGTAGCGGGAGGCGCATTGGCCTACGTGTTTATCTTAACTACGCCTTTCGTTATCAATAAAATTGCGGAAAGGAAAAGATTTATTCTTGAAAACATATACTTGTTTTACGTGTGGCTGGTATTCTTTTTAACCTATCTGCCACGCATTCAGGGTAAGTTGCCGTATGCAGGTGGCAAATATGTTGAGTTTGTAGTAATGTTTGCCTGGATTTGTCTGTTGCTAGTTATTCGTATAAGTTTAGCCATCACAAACCGGAAACCGCACCATGCGTAAGTGTCTTTTGTTTCTCACATTAGTCTTTTCTTTCGCGCTGGCGAACGGCCAGTCGGCTTACGACAGTTTAAAACAAATATTCTCGCCCAGGAATATTTTTGAGCAACGGCAAAGCGGGAATGAGCAACAGTTCATTAAACATGAACTCAGAAAGATCAACGATCCGGAAATTCATCAACTTGCAATCTGTGCAGTTGTTGAAAATCTTTTTGGATTGGGGTGGGTTGATGAAGATAAGTTCCTGGCCATGGTTGATGATGTAATCGATCATCCGGCTTCCGATTACGTTAAGAGCATTGCGCAGCGTGTCAAAAATGAAGCAACGCGCACACTGATCAACACCAAAATCACAAGCATCACACTCCCTTCCGTTTCCGGCGATTCAATCCGCCTGGCGGATATCTATTCTCAGCGCGATTATACAGTCGTTGACTTGTGGGCTACGTGGTGCGGCCCATGCATCGCGGAGATGAAAAAATTTAATGGACTAAGAAAGCAATACCCGACATTGGAGTTTTACAGCATTTCACTCGATGAGGACTTTCAACGGGTAAGAAATTTTGTATCCCGAAACAGCGACTACACCTGGCCTATCGTTTGGACCGGAAAAGGCTCTCCCCTCTCTGTCTATTTTAAAGCGCGATTGATTCCTGCGTTCGTAATCGTTGACCGGAACGGAACAATTGTTTCACACATTGTTGGCAAAGGGTTGGAAGACGAACTCAAAAAACTGTATAAAAAGTAATGTGCGGCATCACCGGCATATTTGCATTTAATCTTGTAGGGAAGTTTAATAAAGTGAACATTGCCGCGGCTACCATGTGCCTGGAGCAGCGCGGGCCCGACAATCAAAACATTTACAATGATGATTGGGTGGCACTCGGGCACCGCAGGCTATCAATCATCGATACATCTGCCGTTGCACATCAACCCATGTGGGACGAAAGCGGACGGTATTGCATTGCTTACAATGGTGAAGTGTTTAACTATCGCGAACTGCGTCAGCAACTGGAGGCAAAGGGCGTTACATTTTTCTCGCAGTCGGACACCGAAGTTGTACTCAAGCTCTTCATGCTTGAGAAAGAAAAGTGCCTGAACAAGCTCAATGGTTTTTTTGCCTTGTGCGTGTACGACAAAGAGGAACAAACCTTTTTTGTTGCACGCGACCGGTATGGCGTAAAACCGTTGCTTTATCTCTTTGATGAAGACAAGTTCTTGTTCGCATCGGAGATGAAGTCGATTATGCAATACGGAATTGATAAAACGATTGACTTCAACTCACTGTACAGCTACCTTCAGTTAAATTACATTCCTGCACCTGATACCATCTTCAAACACGTAAAAAAACTTCTGCCGGGGCATTACCTGACAATCGTCAACAAAAAATTAACCACTGGTAAATATTATGATATTCCCGTACAGGAAGATCGCAAGATTACGTATGACATAGCAAAAGAGAAATTAATCGCGTTACTTGATGCTTCCGTTCAGCGGAGGTTGATTTCGGATGTTCCGCTGGGTGCGTTCCTTAGTGGCGGAATTGATTCATCGGTTATTACTGCGCTGGCCGTTAAACACAAACCCGATCTTCACACGTTTTCTATCGGGTTCAAAGACGAAAAGTTTTTTGACGAGACCCACTACGCCAGGCTCGTGGCCGATCATTTTAAAACCGAGCATACCGTTTTCTCGCTCACCAATGATGATTTGTACGAGCATGTTCACAACATCCTCAACTACTTGGATGAGCCGTTCGCGGATTCGTCTGCGATTAACGTGTACATACTCAGCAAGCAAACGCGCAAGCACGCTACCGTTGCTTTGTCGGGCGATGGTGCCGATGAGATATTGGCAGGCTATAACAAGCACGCGGCTTTCTACCGGTCGTTTCATCCCGGCATCAGGGAAAGTATTGTTCAGGCATTGTCGCCTTTGTGGAACCTGATTCCGCAATCGCGCAACAATACATTATCGAATAAAGCACGTCAGTTTGCCCGGTTTGCGGAAGGCATGAAACTTCCTCCGAAAGACCGTTATTGGCGCTGGGCCGCTTTCGCGGACGAAAACGTTGCAAAAAAATTATTAACCGAAGATTCCGTTTCAAAAATTTCAGAGCAGCAGTATGCTGACAGCAAAGCTGAACTACTGAAACACATCACGGGATCGGGAAGCATGAAGGAAGTACTGCTCACCGATGCAAAACTCCTGTTGCCAAACGACATGCTCACAAAAGTTGATTTAATGAGCATGGCCAACGCATTGGAAGTTCGCACGCCTTTTCTGGATTTCGAAGTTGTGAACTTTATCTTCTCGTTGCCAGAAGCGTTCAAGATCAATCCGGCCATCCGTAAACGCCTTTTGCAAGATGCCTTTAAAGATATTTTACCGGCACAACTGTACAAGCGGCCCAAAAAAGGTTTTGAAGTTCCGCTGTTGAAGTGGTTCCGCAAGGAAATGAAATCGATGATCGTTGATGACCTGCTTTCTAAAAAGCTGATTGACGAACAAGGGATTTTCAACTACGCTGAAATTCAAAAACTTAAGGCTCAACTTTTTTCATCAAATCCGGGCGATGTTCACGCGCGCATCTGGGGACTGGTCGTGTTCCAATTTTGGTGGAAGAAGTACCTTAAACCATAAGAGAAGAACAACGAAACCAATAAAACCGGCTAATTGTTCTTTTGTCTGTCTATCCATGAATTTTATGAAACACACATATTCACTAACCGGCATGACTTGTTCGAACTGCGTTGCAAGCGTAAAAAGCAAGTTGCTTATACACCCGGAAGTTTTATCAGCCGAAGTAACACTTGACCCGCAGCAGGCAGTAATTGAAATGAGCCAGCATATCAGCACGGCAGACCTTCAAAAAGCGATCGGCAATTCCAAGTATACGATAACCGACAGTCCTGCAACACACGACACGCATATGAAAAGCAACCCGGTAAGCTGGTTTGCAACGTATCGGCCGATTCTTTTGATTTTTGCATTTATTACAGGCGTTTCGACAATCGCTTCATTTCATGAAGGTCTTTTCCACGGCATGCAGTTCATGGCCGTTTTTATGGCGGGCTTCTTCCTGGTGTTCTCTTTTTTCAAATTCCTGAATTTGAAAGGATTCGCCAGCAGCTATGCGATGTATGATATTGTCGCGAAAAAGATTCCCGCTTACGGATTCATCTATCCATTTCTGGAGCTTGCATTAGGAATTTCCTACCTCACGCATTTCGACCCGGTATTTACGAACTGGGCTACGCTGATTATCATGGGCGTGAGCAGCATTGGCGTAATAGAAAGCGTTCTGAATAAAAGGAAAATCCGGTGCGCGTGTCTGGGCGCTGTTTTCAATCTGCCCATGAGTACGGTTACGATTATCGAAGATTTGTTAATGGTAGTGATGGCTGCGCTGATGCTGGTGTTATAATCTCATTGCTTATACACCACCCCGTCCTTCATCACAAACGTAACATTCGTCATGGTGGAGATATTTTTGAGCGGATTATCATCTACGGCTACGATATCAGCCAGCTTTCCGGCTTCGAGTGTTCCAATCTTATCGGCCATACCTAAAATGCCGGCAGGCACTACGGTTGCCGACTTAATGGCTTCCATAGCCGGCATACCGACTTCAACCATGTAGATAAATTCTCTGGCGTTTTCGCCATGCGGGAACACTCCTGCATCCGTACCAAACGCAATCTTCACTCCGCGTTTATATGCCTCGGCAAAAGTTTTCTGAATCTGTGGCCCGATTTCAAGAGCTTTAGGAACAACCAGCGGATGGTAATAACCCGGCTCTTTCGCTTTCTCGGCAACAAATTTTCCCGCAGTAATGGTTGGAACAAAATACGTTCCTTTCTGCTTCATGAGATCCATTATCTCAGGCGTCATTTTGGTACCGTGTTCAATGGTGGTGATGCCCGCCAGCACGGCTCGCTTCATTCCTTCAGCTCCGTGAGCATGGGCAGCGGTATGCATTCCATAATCCTTTGCCGTTTCTATAATTCCTTTTAGTTCTTCATCGGTAAACTGCGGCCCCGAACCGTCTTTGGCAATGCTCAGCACACCACCGGTCGCTGTAATCTTGATCATATCTGCTCCATCCTTGTAGCGCTGTCGCACAGCCTGACGCGCTTCCTCCGGTGAGTTAATCACACCTTCCTTAGGGCCCGGATCGCCCATTAAATCTTTGCGATATCCGTTTGTCGGGTCGGCATGGCCGCCCGTTGTTGCGATTGACTTCCCTGCTGTAAACACACGCGGACCTACAACCAACCCCTGATTGATTGCATTTCTCAGCGAGATATTAACTCCACTGCCTCCCAGGTCACGAACCGTTGTAAACCCGGCCATAAGGGTTCGTTTCGCAAACACCGTAGAACGAAAAGCAATATCGGCTTCATTTGATGTAAACCGTTGCAGGTTCTGATCTTTATTTGTTTCACTCTCCAGGTGAACGTGCATATCGATCAGTCCGGGCAAAACAGTTTTTGTACTAAGATCAACAAGCTTCTCTCCGGCTGCGGGCACTGTAAAACCTTTTTGCACGGAAACAATTTTATTGCCTTCAACGACAAGCGTCATCTGTGTCTGTACTTCGTTCGACTTCCCGTCAATCAAATTACCGCAATGGATAATAGTTTTTTGCGCATACGCGGAAACAGTGGAAGCAATAAGAACTATCGCCCACAGGTTTTTGAATTTCATAAAAGGGGGAGTTATTTGTTAAGATATTTTTCGGTGAGCTTCCGCAGATTCTGCATCTCACCCGACTCCATAACCGACCGAACATGCAGCATCAGGTCAAACATTACGTCTGCATCGTACCCGAGCTTGGAAGCAATTTTTGAGCAGTATTTGATTTCGTCCTGGTAAAGACGTTCATCAATCTTCATCAACTGCACCAGGCTGAAAATATAATCGAACCGTTGCTCGCGTGTCAGGTTCGCGGGAACTACCACATCATGATTTTTTTCAAACAGCGGCAAAACCTCCTGAGTGGAAACGTGGTTGGCTAAGCCGATATTTGAAATGTATTTTTTCTCACGTTCGGCCACATCGCCATCAATGCGGGCCAGGTTAATCAATAGCTTCAGTTGCTCTAATGCCATAGCTGGGAATATGGCTTGAAGATGGAAAAACTTGCGCGCATTACCAATAGTTTATTCACCACTTCCGTTATATTGATGCATGAATTTTCTCGCCCACCTGTACCTGTCGGGGAATAATCCCAAAATTATGATCGGGAATTTTATGGGCGATTTTGTCAAGGGAAGGGCTTACCTCAGGCAATACGACAGCGAAATTATCAAGGGCATTGATCTGCACCGGTCGATTGACGAATTCACCGACAGCCATCCCATCGTAACGCATAGCAAGAACCGGCTGCGGCCCAAATACCGGCATTACTCAGGGGTAATTGTAGATGTTTTTTACGACCATTTCTTAGCAGCAAATTGGAATCAGTTCCATTCGCTTTCGCTGGAGAAATTTGCACAACAGGCCTACCAAACAATTGAGAGCTTTGATGCGGAGTTGCCTGCCGAACTTAATCACATGATGCCGTACATGATCAATGGCAACTGGTTGCTCAACTACAGTAATTTAGAGGGCATACATCGCGCGCTCAGCGGCATGGCGCGCAGAACACCGTATCAATCAAAAATGGAAGAAGCTGTGAATGATCTTCGTGAACATCATGACGCTTTTAAATCCGAATTCATGGAGTTTTTTCCACTACTCGAAGTGTACTGTAACGATATTCTTTCGGCTTAGGCTTTCTTATAAAAGTCAATCCGGGTCTCGGTTGCACCAAGCGATTGAAGATAGCTTACAACATCCTTGGAAGTATCTCCGCCTTTCTGCGCATGATGCAGCATTGTAAATCCATGCGGGCCTTTTGAATTTAATAACCCGGAATTAAACGTTAGAATTTGCTTCACCGTATCGGTATGGCCGAGCATGCACGCCAGGTAAACATTGTATCGTGCACCTTTTGAAAGCAGGTACGTAGCAATTTCTTTGTTGCCAACATGTCCGGCCGCCTCAATACCCGATTCAAAATCACCTCCACCCCAATCCCACGAAGCATGCAGTAACAACGGTTCATTCTCAAGCATTTCTTTTGCACGAACAATGTTACCATGACAAACACCTACAAACTCTTTCACGAGTTCACTTTTTAACGGAGCGGGTTTGTCCTGTTGCTGCGCTTGCGCAAACGAAAGTACCGGAAGAAAAAGTGATGCTGCGCCTGTGAGGGAATACTGAATAAATTCAGTCCGGGAAAGATTATGGGAGTGCGTTTTCATGATACTGTCTTTTAATTAAAGTTAGATTTACGGCATCACCGTTAAAACATAGCATGAACCTATTATTTTAGTGGTCTTATTCAGGTATATGCACAACGATCCGGAGCTAAGCGGTAAATATCTCGGCACCATCTCAGCCGACTTTGTTAAAGTGTCCGACACGCTGAAGGAAGCGTCTTATCAGATCCGCAAACGGGAGATCTCGCAACACCCGGTGTTTCCGGTTTGTAAAACCGATCAGCCCATCGGGCAGGTGATCATCGGCCGACTTCAAGCTGAAACCGAGTGGAATTATTACGCGTCCTTCCTGGACGAATTTGTGCAACGAGGCATAATTGACGCTGAAAAGCAGGATGATTTTAAAAATGCTTACAAAGACCCTGACGAATTTTGCTGCCTGTTTGTAATCGACAAAGAGTTTACCAATTTTGTCTTCATACCCTATCCCGAAGACTAACCTGTGAGATCATTGTTCGCCTGGCTCCTGTGCTGTGCCGTTACCACCAGCCTGGCTCAGTCTCAGCATCCTGAACTGCCATTCGACCATCTCACCATTCCCGGAACGATAAACTCCTCGCAGGTAAACGACATTATTCAGGACCATCACGGTCTCATTTGGGTAGCAGGCAACGGGCTTTACCGCTACGATGGTTATCGCTTCACGCACTATACCAACATCAACGACAGCCTGCTTATTGCCGGACGTGAAATTCATTGTCTGTTGCCGGACTCGGTAACCAATCAATTGCTGATCGGCACGCACTCGTATGGAATCGTTACGCGAGATTACGCAACTGGAAAATTCAGCATAATCCCCTCACTGGGCGGAACACCGATTATCACGCATATCACCCAAATGTCTGACGGCACAATTTGGGGAAGCTCATTCACCAACGGTGTTTACTTCGTAAAAAACGACACGCTCCGAAAATACAGTTCACCGGAAAATAAATTCATCAGCAATTCGTGCATCGCAGCGGTTGATAACAAATTATTGATTGGCGGAAACCGTACCGTATATATCGTCAAAGATTTCAACGTGGTTGATTCGATTTTAATCGACTTCCCAACGCTCAGTTCGTCAGCCGTGATTCGGGTTACCGCACTCACAACCGACAAAACCGGGAAGATATGGATCGGCAGTGAGCAGTTTGGTGCTTTTGTTTACGACACGCTTACTAAAAAAATTGTAAAACACTTTTCGCCCGATACACCTCCGTTTCACAATCGTATAAACAGAATATTCGAAGATAAAAACGGACGTGTTTGGATACTTACCAAAGGCGATGGGCTGGTTATTTACAGTCCGTCAACCGGAAATCACATTCAGGTAGTAAAAAATCCCATGAGCGAACGCTCACTCAGTGGAAACAACTGCTCCTCAATTTTTCAGGACCGCACCGATATCATTTGGGTTGGCTCGACCGGTGATTTAAATAAATACGATCCTGCCAAAATCAAATTCAGACACATCTTCAAAAATCCATTCGCTGCAGTTTCCCTGCACGACAACATGGTGCGCGGAGTTTATGAAGACAGGAATCACAAACTTTGGGTTGGCACAGATGGCGGAGTGGTTCACATATTCGATGAACAACGCCTGGCCGTAGAAAAAATTGAGCTGCATGCAGGCGGTAAGAAAAGAGTCGCCCCGTTTTATTTCATGGACTTCGATCAAAACATACTGCTGATCGGAACAAGTGAAGGCATGTTGCAATACGACCGCAGAACAAAACACATCAGCTACTTCCCACCGCTGGAAAAGTACACCAAGGGTGTGCAAGTACGACAAATGGTGGTTCACAACGGGGTTCTTTTTTACACAACTTTTGGAGCCTTGAAATCATTCAACCTGAGTACGGGCGAATTCAGATCGTATAACGATCGTAAGGCAGAAGAAAAAGTAATTAATGCCACAACGTTGTATGTCGATCGGTTAAACCGGTTGTGGGTTGGCGTTAGCAATGGTATTTCCGTGTATGATCCGGCCGCAGATCGGTTTAAACGTTTTGTATTCCGGAAAACCGATTCAAGGCCATTGGGAAGTTACTTTATGATTCTTTCCATACAGGAATTTGAAAACAAGCTTTGGATCGGATCCTTCAACGAAGGCTTATGGACCCTCGATCTTTCCAATCCAGATGACCCGTTAATCACCAACATCTCACGCACGCGCGACATTCAAAACATGACCGTGTACGCCACGGTTCCGGATGATGACGGAAATCTCTGGATGAGCACAAATGCCGGGATCACACGTTACGATCCTGTTAGCGACAAATACCTCGACTTTGCTATTACAGAAGGTCTGCAACAGGAAGAGTTCAACAGGCTTGCCTATGCACGCTGCTCCAATGGCGACATTGCTTTCGGGGGAATCAATGGCCTTAACATTTTCAATCCGAAAAACATTGTGGTGGAAGAGGAAGATTTTACTCCTGCGATCTCAAGCGTTAGCATTTTCGATGAAGATACAAATGCCGATATGCCTGTGGCGATTGACAGCAGCTCGTCTTTTTCGTTGCTGCACAACCAAAACGACATTGATATCAATTTCTTCGTACCTGTTTACCGGAATCCGAAACGGTATGAAGCTTTTTACAAACTGGAAGGCTACAATCCGGGGTGGGTAAAAGCTGAGACCAACATGATCCACTATGCAAACCTGAAGCCCGGGGTGTACCAGCTGCGGCTAAAAACAGTATCAGTTTCAGGAGTTGAAAAATTTGCCTCGCTTAATTTCACAATTCTCCATCCATTCTGGCAAACGTGGTGGTTCATCACGCTGTCCATTATCACCACCAGCTTGATTATTGTAGCCATCGTGCAGGGAAGTCTCTATAAATCGCGAGTCGATAAAGAGCGTCTTGAAAAATTGCTCAGCATTAGAACTCAGGAAATCGAAAAGTCAAGAGAAGAACTTGCCAACCTCAATCAGAAGAAAGATCTGATCTTTTCAATTTTATCGCACGACCTGCGCTCACCGCTCACAACCCTGAAGGGATTTCTCTCAATCCTGATAGATGATCATGATCTTACCCGGGCCGACATTCAAAAGCATGCAACCAGCATTCGTAATTCTGTTACCAGTTCGCTGGATCTGATCGACAATACATTGTTCTGGTCGTTATCCCAAACCGGTAACATCTCGTACACACCTACCCGTTTTTGCCTGAACGATATGCTGCAGAAAATCAGCAGTCTGTATCACCTGATTGTCGAGAAAAAGAAAATCAATTTCAGCATCGAATTGAAAGAAAATATCACCTTGTTTGCTGATGAGAACATGACCTACGTAAGCCTGCGTAACATTGTGTCCAACGCGCTTAAGTTTACACCGCAGGGAAATGCCGTTAAAATCTCAGCCTTTGCAAAGGATCGTTCGGCCATGATCGTGATTGAAGACGAGGGCATTGGCATGAGCCCGGCTTACCTGGAAAAGCTGTTTACGGAAGAACAGCTTCCACTCACAAAAGGCACGAACGATGAAAAAGGTACCGGCATCGGTTTGATCTTGTGCCGTAAGTTTATTCAAATGAATCAGGGAACGCTTTCCGTAAAAAGCGTGGAAGGTAAAGGCAGTCAGTTTACAATTGAGTTGCCCCTCGCTCAGGATGAAAAATGATTCCAGCCCTGGGCCTGCAGCGAAACTACATTTCCCTGCTTGGTAATCATCACACGCTCGTTGGTTTTTTCATGAACGTAACCGATCATGTGAATGTCGGCATGGTTCTTAACCTTCTCAAAATCGGCCTGACTGATCGTGAACAGTAATTCATAGTCTTCACCACCATTCAGCGCAGCGGTAATCGGATCTATTTTGAATTCAAGCGCAGCGGTATTGAATGTCATTTGATCAACGGGGACTTTGTCTTCATAAATGCGTATCCCGACATTCGAATTCTTGCAGATGTGAAAGAGTTCTGAAGCCAGTCCGTCTGAGATATCAATCATAGACGTGGGTTTAACGCCAAGTTCCTCCAGTTCAAAAATAATATCCGTACGCGCCATGGATCTTAACTGACGGCCAACGATGTATTCGTATTTCTCCAATGACGGCTGCATGTTCGGATCAGCCTGAAAAACTTCTTTCTCACGTTCAAGAACTTGCAAACCCATAAAAGCTGCCCCGAGGTCGCCCGTAACACAAATGATATCGTTAGGTTTTGCGCCATCGCGATAAACAACCTTATCTTTTTTTACGCGGCCCAGGGCGGTAATTGAGATCATTAACCCGGCACGCGATGAAGTTGTATCACCCCCTACCAGATCAACCTGATAATGTTCACACGCTGCGCGGATTCCATCGTACAATGCATCCACTGCCTCAACGGAAAAGCGGTTGCTGATCGCCAGGCTTATTACAATTTGTTCAGCCTTGCCATTCATGGCTGCAATGTCAGACACGTTTACGGATACCGCTTTGTAACCAAGATGCTGCAACGGTGTATACGCCAAATCGAAGTGAATGCTTTCTGCCAGCACATCGGTCGACACCAACAGGTAATCGTCACCGGTATCAATCACAGCTGCATCATCACCAATGCCTTTAATAGAAGTAGCGTTCTGAAGATTGAATTTTTTGCTGATCCGGTCGATTAACCCGAATTCCCCCAAATTGCTGATTTCTGACCTGTTTTCGCTCATACCGGTTGTCGTTGTAACCATCCCTTCAGCGACAGCGCAGACGGTTTGGCAGGCAAAAATACGATTCTCGACCAATTTCAGCGCCTTCTCAGGTTACCCAAGTATCAATACACAAGCAACAAACCCGTACTGATATGAGAAGGCTGATTTCGGTTTCTATTGTGGCAATAATCGTTCTTTCATCCTGCGCAACCCAAAAGTCGTATTACGAAACACGCGAGGGTAAGCGCAAACTAAAATATTATAACGCAGTACAATTCGGACAAAAGGATGTGCCGAAACCTAAGTTCTAACGTGGCGAATGTTCTGGCGGGCGAACAGGGTTTATTTAGGAAGCTCCTGGCACAACTCGATTAAAACTCCACCGGTTGATTTAGGGTGCAGAAAGCAAATCATTTTGTTATCTGCGCCCTTCTTTGCTTCCGCGTTAATAAGCTCGAACCCTTGTTGTTTGTAGTGCTCGATGGATTGTTTGATATCAGCAACTTCAAATGCGAGATGATGAATACCCTCACCCCGTTTGTCGATAAATTTAGCTATCGGTGAATTGGATGAACTGGCCTCCAGCAACTCGATTTTTACACCATTCACTTCGAAGAATGACGTACGTACGCCCTCGCTGGCAACCTCCTCAATTTTATAATGAGCCTTGCCCAAAAGCCTTTCAAACAATGCATTGGCCTGACCGAGATTTTTCACGGCAATGCCGATGTGCTCGAGTTTTTCCATAATTGCTAAATTTGTCGGGAAAATGAGAACTTTTTGAGGGTAATGAAAGTTTCAAACCATGAATCTGAGGTAAAATGATCGAAACGAACAGCGAAATTCACGTAGAGGCAGCCCGCATTCAGCAGGAGATAAAGGATTACCTGGGCACAAGAACCTCGGATTTGGTTTTTGAATACGCATTGGCGGATGGCAAGGTTAAGCTCGATTTGATCACCGTTAACCCGCGCCACAAGCAGGCTTTCCTGTTTCATTCCGAAACCGGAATCGATAAGCTTGATGCATTGCGCAAAATGCTGAACTACGTTCAGAATTATAAAGAGAAAGAAAACAGTTATACCATTCAGTGGGTGGCCAAGGGCGATAAAGAACTTCATACGTCCTACTTTAAGGCAGGTAATATCATGGATGCTCTGCAGAAACTGTATTATGGCCGCGACATGAACACCATTACTGTTTTTAGTGTTGTATTGAACCCGATATCATAAGGTTATGATTACCGTTACCGATAAAGCGAAAGATAAAATCAGTGAATTGTTGCTGGCAGATGGCCGTACGCCCTCCACTCACAATGTGCGTGTTTCTGTGAAAGGCGGTGGCTGCTCCGGGTTGATGTACGATCTGGATTTCGATGACAAGATCAATCCTGCCGACCAGGTATTTGAAGACAAGGGTGTTAAAATTCTTGTCGACAAAAAGAGTTTGCTGTACCTGTTAGGAACCGTGCTTGATTTCTCGGATGGACTTAACGGAAAAGGATTTCAATTCATTAACCCAAATGCAACCCGTACCTGTGGTTGCGGTGAAAGCTTCGCGGTTTAGGATTAATACACAAAGACGCAACATTGCGTCTTACATTTCATTCAGACTTACCGAACATTGCTTCGAAAGTTATATCGTTGCAATACATTTTAATTCAATCGCAATCGGAGTTGGCAAGGCGTTGATTTCGATGGTTGTGCGGCACGGTTGGTTTTCCTTAAAGTATTCTGCGTAAATTTTATTGAAGACCGGAAAGTCCTTTTTCATATTCGTGAGAAACACCGTCACATCCACCAAATTTTCCCACTTCGATCCGGAAGCCTCCAGCACATACCGGACGTTCTGAAATACGGAATGACATTGCTGTTCAATGTCGTACGAAACAATGTTACCCTGCGCATCGAGTATCACCCCGGGAATTTCTTTCGAGCCACGCTTTCGCGGACCAACACCGCTTAAAAAAAGCAAGTTACCAACCTTGCGTGCATGCGGATATGCACCAACCGGTTCAGGGGCCTTATCGGAATTGAGTGTACTCATTTCGAATTCATTAAATCTTCAATCTCTTCCGCTTCAATCGGGATGTTCTTCATCAGGTCACGAACACCGTTCTTTTCAATCACAACGTTGTTTTCCAGTCGCACACCCAGGCCTTCTTCCTTGATATAAATACCCGGCTCAACCGTCCACACCATGCCCAACTGCATTTTGCTGTACATGTTACCGGTATCGTGAACATCCAGGCCTAAATGATGGCCGGTTCCATGCATGAAGTATTTCATGAACAATGGTTTGGCCGGGTTCTGATTTTTGATATCCGCTTTATCAATCAGCTTGAGCCTGATTAACTCAGCTTCCGTAATTTTTTGCACTTCTTTGTGATAATCGTAGTACAGCACTCCGGGTTTAAGCAACTTCATTGCGGCACGCTTAATGCGCAGCACGGCATCATACACATCCTTCTGGCGCTTGGTAAACTTGCCGTTAACCGGAATCGTGCGCGTCATATCGGCATTGTAATTTCCGTACTCTGCACCTACATCCAGCAGTAATACATCTCCGGCCTTGCAGGCTTTATTGTTTTCAACGTAATGCAGCACGCATGAATTCGCACCGCTGGCAATAATCGGCTCATACGCAAACCCGCGCGAACCGTTTCTTAAAAACTCGTGTATAAATTCAGCTTCAATTTCATATTCCTTCACACCCGGCTTCACGAACCTTAACACTCTTCTGAACGCCTTATTGGTGATGTCGCACGCTGCCTGCATCTGATCAAGTTCTTCTTTTGATTTTACCGCCCGCAACTTCGACATGATGGGCGCTACCCGTTCATACTTATGCAATGGATACTTTTCCCTACACCACTGAATGAATCGTGAATCACGGGTTTCAACAGCAACCTCCGCGCGATAGTGCTCATTCGTATTCAGATAAATGAATTCTGCACCCCCCATCGTTAACGCAGTGTTCAACACGCGATGAAAATCGGTTGTCCAGAGAATCGTTTCAATTCCGCTAAGCGCACGTGCTTCATCCTTGGTTAACTTGTGACCTTCCCATGTGGCGATCAGTTCGCTCGTTTCGCGCAGAAATAACACCTCCCGGAATTTCTTTTCAGGATGATCGGGGAACAGCAAAAGAATTGTTTCTTCCTGGTCGACACCCGTCAGGTAAAACAAATCACTGTTCTGGCGGAAGCGCATGGTTCCGTCAGCGTTGGTGGGCATGATGTCGTTCGAATTGAATACTGCCACCGAACCGGGCTTCAATTCGCTCGCGAGCCGTTTCCGGTTGTTAACAAAAAGCGACTTATTGATTTGCTTATACCGCATGAAGATGATTTTGCTCAAAAATAAAAAACCTGTCACGGTTTATGCGCAACAGGTTTATGGTATTTTATAAAAGGTAACGATTATGTCGTTTCGGTTGGCTCGTCTGTTTGCAGATAGTTGATCAGCACGAATGTCACCAGCAGACCAGAAAACAAACCTTCCAGCGCCACGATAAATGAAACAATGTACGGGTTCAAAAATCTGCCCATCGGCTCATTTTGCTGAAGCCATACCATGAAGTCGGAGTCGATATGAACATAAATAAACAGGAACACTGCAAACAGGATTGAACCGACCGCTCCAGTTACCACGCCCACAACCAATGCCCTGAAGTAATTAATGTGCTTTCCGTGGGTTTCCTTGAATTTCCGAAGTGCGAGATAGATTCCCGCTACGAGAATAAAAATGTTCAGCATTCGCAGCTCAACCACATGGAAGAACCCTGTGAACTTCATCAACAGGAAAAAGGCGATAACCCCAATGGCTATCCGAATGCCATAGTCTTCCGGAATTCTCTTCGGGTCGTTGAAAATGATCATAGGCTCAAGGGTTTAGTTCCTTAAATTTTACACTTTTCAGACATAATTTCAATCGTTTGAAAGGTATATTTTTTAGTAAATTGGCCTACGCGCACCCGAAAACACATTAAAAACACATAAACCAAACTTTATCAATTATGCTGAAGAAAATTCTGATCGGACTTGCTGTGCTGATTATAGCACTGTTGCTGATTGGCTTCCTGCTTCCCGGGAAAATGGAAGTAACGCGAAGCACCGTAATTAACGCTTCCGCAGAAGCCGTTTTTGATGAATTTAACGACCTCAAAAAATGGCAGGAATGGCAGTACTGGAGTACGCTCGATAAACCGGGCGAAGCAACCATCACCTATGGTGAAAAAAGTGCCGGCACCGGTGCAAGCTATACCTGGGATGGAAAGAACACCGGCAAGGGAACCATTACCATAACAGAGAGTATTCCGAACAAATCGGTAGCCAGCGACATTGAGTTTACCGGCAGCGGTACAGCAAAAGGTTTGTACACTGTTGAACCCGAGGGCGAGGGCACAAAAGCAACGATGAACTTTTCGTTCGACAACGGAATGAATCCAATTGGCCGCTGGTTCAGCGTGTTCATGAAAGGTGAAATTGAAAGAGCATTTGACTACGGTCTGGCACGCATAAAAGAACGCGCAGAAGCAAAACCTAAGTTCACCGAAGAAATCACAGAGACCACCACCGCTGCGATCAACTACGTGGGTATTCCAAGCGGGACCTTGAGCACAGAAGATGAAGCCGCGATGAATGCACAAATGGGTAAAGCATTCGGGCAATTGATGAATGACCTGACCAAAGCTAAAGTTCAGGTTACAGGTGCAGCGTTCTGCCTGTACACAAAATGGGATGAAGCTGCCAAACAAATGGAAATGGTTTGCGCCCTTCCGGTTGATGAAAAAGCGAAAGTTCCGGCAAAGTATAAGATTCAGCAGATACCCGCTGGCAAAGCAGTGAAGGCCGTACATCATGGAGATTATCGCGGCCTCGAAACCACACACATGGAACTCAACAAGTACATCGAACTCAAAAAGTTAACAATGGCTGGCGCTCCGTGGGAAATGTACATCACCGATCCGATGGTGGAAAAAGATACCGCTGCATGGGTGACGGAGGTTTACTATCCGATCCAGTAAATTTGATCTTCATCATTTCTATATAATTCCGGGCTTGGGGTCTAAAAATTCCGGCCCGGAATTTTTTTATTCATCCCCCTCCGGTCGCACGTTAAATCGCTGCTCCTTCCAATCGTCAAGATTTCTCTTTCGCTGCGCCAGTTCCGCCTCGGTGGGAGTGTAATCAATTAATTCTTTCAAATCCGGCTGACCGGCATCTACCCAGGCGGTGTACCAGAAATCACCAACCATTTTTATCGCATCGCGCATGCGTTTTTCCACCATCCCTTTCAATGCTTTATGATACGCAGCGGAAAACTCCACCGAATAGACTTTAATCGTTTGCTTTCCTTTAGTTTCGAACGAAAACTTTTTCTCACCGAATTTTTGGCTCAGTTGTTTTTCGAGCAGCAATACAGAATCAAGATGAACATGCGAACCTTCTACAGCTTTCCATGCCGCGAGCTGTGGATTTGCGATATACTCCGCTCGCCCTGTAAAAAAGTCATAATTGCCCGCGAACAACTCCGGCAATCGCGACTCCCAGAATCCATGTATTCCCTCCTGTCCCGTTAACTGGCCGTTATAGTTTTCGGTTGTGTGAAGCGGCACGTGCGCATCTGCTATGTAATGACCGAGCTCCGCAGAGTTGAACAGAATTTTTGCCGGATCGCCAAGCATAAAGGCTTCCTTCAGCCGATAATACATGGTGTTAATATGCCAGGGCACTATACCATAGGCTTTCAGCGTATCTTCTGAGTATTTTGCTACTGCATCTTTCCAGTAGCGCGGCATTGTAAACAGGGCGCTGTCGCCATAATGGTCAACATCGAGATAGTGCCGGGCGGCTTCATCTGCCACGGTGTATCGCCTGCGGTCGGGGTTAACGGCCGCCTCAGAGATATAACGGATGTTCTTTTTGTAGAACCCGATCATGTCGGGAGGCAGCGTGAACACCGCCAGACGATTGATTTGCTGGTGACCATAAAATCCCCACGCGCCAAAGAAAAGTCCGGCAAAAACCGGTAAAATCAATAAAAAAAGGCCTTTTCGCATCATGAGAATATAGGACTCTAAAAATCTCAAACGCAGAATCCGAAATGTGAAATCTTTCGCTACCTTTGCAGTCCTTTTTATCAAGAAACCATGGCAAATCACAAGTCAGCAGAAAAGAAAATCCGTTCAAGCGCAGCCAAGCGTGACAAGAACCGCTACCAGCACAAAACAACCCGTACCGCTATCAAGAATCTGAAAGCTGTTACCGGTAAGTCTGATGCTGAAGGTCAGTTGAAAACTGTTTCAGCTCAGATCGATAAGCTCGCGAAGAAGGGTGTGATCCACTGGAAAAAAGCTGCGAACCAGAAATCAAAACTTGCAAAAGCTGTAAACAAGCTGAAGTAAGCTTAGCATCATTCTATACAAAGTATTCGGGACCCGGGGTTTTAAAACGCTCCGGGTCTTTTATTTTTATACGATGAATAGTAAGAGCGACTTTCTCAACATTAAAGACTGGGCAGCAGAAGACAGGCCACGTGAGAAACTTACACTCAAAGGAAAAGCAGCATTATCCGATGCTGAATTGATTGCAATCTTATTGGGGACCGGAACTGCCAAACTCAGTGCGGTTGACCTGGCCAAGAATATCTTACAGGCTGTTAGTAACGATCTGAATGAACTTGCCCGCTTGTCTGTAAAAGACCTGATCAAAATAAAGGGCATTGGTGAAGCGAAAGCCATCACCATTATCAGCGCACTCGAACTCGGGCGAAGACGAAAAGATTTTCAGGCCGAAGAGCGCCCGCGGGTAATGGGCTCAGCCGATGCGTATGATTTGCTGAAAGCCGATCTTCTCGACATTCCGCACGAAGCGTTCTGGGTTGTGTTACTGAATCGCGCTAACCGCGTTATCAAAAAGCATCAGGTAAGCCAGGGCGGGGTTGCCGGAACAGTAGCCGATCCTAAAATAATTTTTAAAGTCGCGATTGAAGAGCTGGCGAGTGGAATCATTCTCGCACATAATCATCCGTCCGGAAATCTGAGCGCCAGTCAGGCCGATATCGATCTGACCAAAAAATTAAAAGAATCCGGCAAACTGCTCGATATACAGGTGCTGGATCACATTATCGTGGGTGACAAAAGTTATTTTAGCTTTGCGGATGCGGGTTTGCTCTGACGCATGAAAACAAAAAACATCATTCTGATTACCGTTGTTATCGCTGTTCTGGCGGGCATGTATTACTCCCTTACAGGCAACGAAACCAGCGCGGGCTACATTGCCCGGGTTGAACAATTGAGGAACGAGAAAGACAACAACTTCCGCTCTGGCGATGACACACCGTTTGGCGACAGCGTGGAGTTTACCGGCCTCAAATATTTTCCGATTGATGCTCGGTATCGCATCAATGCCAGGCTTACAGAGATCAATCCCAAGAAGCCGGTAGTGTTACCTACCAGTGATGGACGTGAAAAAAGTTACCTCGAATATGCATACGCTGAATTCGAACTCGATGGTGAAAAAAATAAACTGCTAATTCTTGAAATCATGGATATGGGTCCATACCGCGGCACCTTGTTTCTCGCGTTCGCGGATAAGACCAGCGCCAATGAAACGTACGGAGCCGGGCGGTATCTTGATGTGAAGAAAGTTCCGGGTGCAGCGTCTATCACACTCGATTTTAACGAAGCCTATAATCCGTACTGCGCGTATAACGATAATTATTCGTGTCCTTTTCCACCGAAGGAAAACATCCTGTCAGTTGAAATTAAAGCCGGGGAGAAAACTTATCATTGATTATGAAAAAGATATTCACAGTGCTAGCCGTTGTTTTGTTTGTCAATGCATTCGGTCAGGTAAAACCTTCTGATCTCGCTCATACATTTTCGATCGTGGCGCGTGATGCGCGCACCGGTGAAATGGCTGTTGCAGTTCAAAGTCATTGGTTCAGCGTGGGTACGGTTGTTTCCTGGGGCGAGGCAGGCGTTGGTGTTGTAGCCACACAATCTTTTGTAAACAAATCGTTTGGCTTACGCGGGCTTGAACTGTTGAAGCAAGGAAAATCTCCGCAGGAGGCACTCGATCAATTGCTAAGCGATGATGCAGGCAAAGAATTTCGTCAGGTGGCCATTCTCGACACCAAGGGCCGCGTTGCGACTCACACAGGTAAGAACTGTCTGGAAGCAGCGGGACATTTGAATGGCGACAACTTCTCCGTTCAGGCCAACATGATGCTCAGCGACAAAGTTGTTCCGGCCATGGAGAAAGCCTGGAAAGAACACGAAGCATTGCCACTCGCGGAACGCATGATGGAAGTGTTAAAGGCAGCACAAAAAGCCGGTGGCGATATCCGCGGCAAGCAGTCGGCCGCATTGCTTGTCGTATCGCCCAACAATACAGGCAAACCGTGGGACGACCGTTTGATTGACTTGCGTGTAGATGATGCCAGCGATCCAATCACAGAGCTGTCGAGGTTACTCAGCGTGTCGCGTGCCTACGAACACATGAACCGGGGCGACCTGTACGTAGAGAAAAATGAAATGGCAAAGGCGATGGATGAGTACAATGCTGCCATGAAGATGTTTCCGGGAAACCTGGAGATGCAATACTGGACAGCCATTACTCTCGCGAACGGAAAAGAAGTTTCGAAAGCCTCCGCGATGCTTCAAAAAATTTATAAGCAGGATGCTAACTGGCGCGAGTTAACGAGGCGTCTTCCAAAGGCCGGCCTGCTCACCGTATCAGAAACTGAGTTGAAAGAACTAATGAAGTAAGCCCGTTTCACATCAAACAACATCCTGATAAAATCAGAGCTTCTGATTAAGGAGTGTTAACAGTTGTTCATTGAATTGCGGAATCTTCGCACCCAATGCATCAAAAAAAGTTTTATCGAATGCTTCAACAGCTTTCACCGCCTGCTTAACCAGTTTCTTACCATGTTCGGTTAGCGTAACGGTTTTAGCCCGCGTGTCGGTTAAATGTTCCTGACGTTGCAGCAGTCCCTTGGTTTGAAGTGTGCGCAAAACAGTTGACGTAGTCATCGGGTCAATCTTTGTGTGCGATGACAATAGAATTTGCGTTACCTCCAGGTTATTCAGCGTAAGCCAATGCGTGCTTGCCAGCAGAACGAACTGTGAATGCGTGAGACCGGAAGGCTCCAGCGCCTTCCGGATTTCGCGCTGCCAGAGATTTGTGACCTGCCAGAGCAAAAATCCGGAGCTGTCTTCGGCCTTTGCAACGCTGAATGTATTGTCCTTTGATTTCATAGTGCTTTTGCAGCGCGAATCTGTTGCTGTACGTCAGCCGGCAAATTATCGACTATTTTCTGTGCAACAACTTTGCGCCAAAAAAAACCAAGTGGTCCTGTAACGGTGATGGTATTGATAATTCTCAAACCAGCGGGGGTCTGTTCAAATGTGTGCTTGTCGTACATTTTTGCCAATGGAAATCGGGTGACGTCAAGAAACATCTCATTCTCAATCGTTTCAAGAAGTTCGACTTTCACGTTCGGTCCACCCTTAGGACGGAGGGTAAAGAAATTCCCCTTTTTAAAAGGCCCTTCCATCCGGGCAAATTCAATTCCGGTATCCCAGGTATGCCAATTGTTTACATCGGCAAACAGCTTCCACATTTGCAGCGCAGTAACATCTTTCGTTACCACAGAATAACTTTTTGACCACATATTTAGAAAGTTTAATATAATAAGTACAATTATAATATGTATACTTATTATTTACAACAGGCTCCGGTACTTTTAGCAATTTTCTTTTCTGCCTGCGTCATTTGCCCCGAACAAGCGCATTTCAACAACTTTCAACACAGCCCCCTTTTCGTTATTTTTGCTGTCTTTAAGCTTTAGCAATGACCATTTCTTATAACTGGCTGAAAGACTACATCGATATTCAGGAAACACCGGACGAACTGGGCCAGCTGTTAACCTCCACCGGACTCGAAGTTGAACATATAACGGCCTTTGAAACTGTAAAAGGCGGGTTGAAGGGATTGGTTATAGGCGAGATACTCACCTGTACGAAGCATCCGAATGCCGACAAGCTTTCTTTAACCACGGTTGACGTTGGCGGTGATAAGCCTTTATCAATTGTGTGTGGTGCCGCAAACGTGGCTGCTGGCCAGAAAGTGGTTGTGGCAACGGTTGGAACCACTGTACACCCATCGAAAGGCGAACCTTTTTTAATTAAATCGGCAAAAATCCGGGGCGAGCAGTCGGAAGGAATGATTTGCGCGGAAGATGAGATTGGTTTGGGCGAAAGCCATGCGGGCATTATGGTGCTGAATACTACAGTAAAGAATGGAACGCCCGCCTCTGAATATTTTAAGATTGAATCTGACTACACGCTTGAAATCGGGTTAACCCCCAACCGCGTTGATGCAGCATCTCATATCGGTGTTGCACGCGACATCAAAGCTTCAAAAGGAAGAGCACTCAACCAGCCATCAGTTGATAAGTTTAAGAAGGACGACAACGCACTCACGATTAATGTTACGGTCGAGAATACAGCCGCGTGTCCGCGGTATTCAGGCGTAACGCTTACCAACATTACGGTTGCTGAGTCTCCGGCCTGGTTAAAAAACAGGCTCACGGCCATCGGTCTTACGCCCATCAATAACATCGTTGACATTACCAACTATGTACTGCATGAAACCGGGCAGCCGCTTCATGCTTTTGATGCCGATCAGATTGCCGGCCAGAAAGTTATTGTGAAAACCCTTCCGGCAGGAACGAAGTTTACCACACTCGACAACAAAGAACGTGAACTCACGGCCAGTGATTTGATGATCTGCTCGGAGACAGACGGCATGTGCATTGCCGGGGTGTTTGGCGGAGTTAGATCCGGCATTACCGAAAAGACAAAAAATGTGTTTTTGGAAAGTGCCTATTTTTCTGCGGACTACGTTCGCAAAACCTCCATGCATCATGGCCTGAAAACCGATGCATCGTTCCGGTTTGAACGGGGTACCGATCCAAACGGAACCATCTATGCGTTGAAACGTGCAGCCCTGCTGATGCAGGAAATTGCCGGTGCAAAAATTTCATCGGAGATCACCGACATCTACCCGGAAAAGGTTGAAAACAAAAACATTCTCGTTCGCGATAAGAACATCAACCGTCTGATCGGAAAAATTATTCCGCGTGAAAAGGTTTTTGCCATTCTGGAAGCGCTTGATATCCGGGTAACCGATAAAAAAGACGACAGCTATACCGTATCCGTTCCACCCTATCGCGTAGATGTAATCCAGGAAGCCGATATCTCGGAAGAAATTCTCCGCATTTACGGATTGAATAATATTGAACTCAGCGAGTTTGCCGGTTCTGACTTTATTGCTGAATTTCCTGAAAAGGACATTAATAAATTCAAGAATACGCTCAGCCAGATGCTGGTAGCGAACGGGTTTTATGAAATCTGGACCAACTCGCTAACCAACGCGGCCTATCAGCAAAAGCATAACCTGACGTTTACAGGCGAAGCGATTGAAATCCTCAACAAACTCAGCGAAGAACAAGGAATTCTGCGTCAGACGATGCTTTTTACAGGCCTCGAAGTGTGTGCTCACAATATCAACCGCAGGCAGAAAGACCTGAAGCTGTTCGAGTTCGGCAAAATCTATTTCAAAACGAACGGGAAGTACATTGAAGAAGAACGCCTTGCGATGTACATAACCGGAAATATTGAAACAGAAAACTGGCAGAACAAAACTCGCGCAACAACCTACTACGACCTGGCCCAGCATGTAACGCAGGTGATCCAAAAATCGGGTATCAGCAACATCAAACAGGAGGTGGTGAAGGATCAGTTATTTGAGTACGCCTTGCAGCTGTCGGCCGGCAATAAAATAATCGGAGTAGTGGGAAAAGTAAAACCCGCTTTATTAAAGGATTTAGGCATCAAGCAGGAAATATTTTATACTGAGCTACATACGACCTTGCTTTTCACTTCTGCAAACCCTATGTTAGTTGCGCAGGAAATACCGAAGTTTCCGGAAGTAAGACGCGATTTGTCTCTGGTGTTGGATAAAGGTGTGAGCTTTGACGAAATCCGGAAAATGGTATTGAACACTGAGAAAAGGTTGATCCGCGACATCATTGCGTTTGATGTGTATGAAGGGGATAACCTTCCGGCAGGAAAAAAGGCTTACGCGCTCGGATTTACCTTGCTCGATGAGGCCAAAACCCTGACGGACGAGGAGATCGATAAAACGATGACCCGGCTGATGAACGCATTTGAGCAGACATTAGGCGCGGTTATCCGCAAATAGAAAGAATTGGTGCGGTTGAGAATAAATAAAAACACTAACTAGGCCTCCAAAGCCAAGAAAAATTGTTTCCATGGAACAAGACATTCTGAAAACCAACCTGAACGGACTTGAGCGTAAACTTCTGGTGCTCATTAACGAACACAAAAGTCTGAAAGAGGAAATCAAAACTTTAAAAACTGAAAATCAGGAGCTTAAGTCGGGGCTGAGGAGCCGCGATGAGCAGCTCTATAATTTTAAAAATCAAATTAAAATATCTAAAATTGTAGATAATATAAATCCGGAAGACGGAAGTGTTTCGGAGCTGAAGAAGAAAGTAGACGATTACATTCGGGAAATTGACAAGTGCATTGCCTATTTGAGCCGATAACTGACCGTAAGACTTAATTCATGGAAGAACTTTCAATAAAAATCAGGATAGCCGAGCGTGAATACCCGATGAAGGTAAAGCGCGATGATGAAGAACGTGTGCGGACGGCAAGCAGGCTTATCAATGAAAAATTAAAATCTTACAAGGATCAGTTTGGGATTGACGATAAACAGGATTTGCTGGCTATGGTTGCATTCGACAGTCTGGTTGAAAAGATGACTGCCGAAGAAAGCCGCCAGGGAATTGATCAAACCGTGCTCGAAAAGGTTTCGCACCTCAATCAACTGGTTTCGCAGTCTATTTTGTAAGGCCGCATCCGGCCGTTTCTTCGCTTAAAATCCTTCCTGCTGCATAAGCTCCGGGTTATTGTAAACCCCAATTGTACCATTATGCAACAGATACTTATCATGGCAATCAGCTGCGCCTTCGGCACCATTTTGCTGAGCATGCTGATTGGAAATCTCCTGTACAAGCGCAAATCGCGTAAACGTCAGGCGGCAGCCGAAGACAAGGCAGCGCTGATCATCAAGGAAGCGGAGATCACTTCCGAAACCATCAAGAAAGACAAGATTCTTGAGGCCAAAGAGAACATTCTGAAGATGAAGGGCGAGTTCGAGGAAGAAGCGAACCGTAAAAAGAATCAGATCATCGCCAACGAACAAAAAATCAAACAGCGCGAGCAGCAGATCAACAAAGAACTGGAGAGCCTCAAGCGCAAAGAAGCCGATACGGTGGAAATGCAGCAAAACCTCGCGCTCCAGCTCGACAACGTAAAGAAACGCAAGGAAGAGCTCGACAAATTCAATCAGCAGAAGGTTCAGGTGCTGGAAAGCATTTCGAAACTCACAGCAGATGAAGCGAAAGAGCAACTTATGGCCTCGCTTAAAGAAGAGGCGCAGGCTAAAGCCAACTCCATGATCAAAGACATCCTCGAGCAGGCCAAGCTTTCGGCTACCAAGGATGCCAAGAAGATTGTCGTGGAAACCATTCAGCGCACCGCAACCGAGCATGCGATTGAAAACTGTGTATCAGTATTCAACATCGAAAGCGATGACATTAAAGGTAAAATCATCGGTCGCGAAGGCCGTAACATCCGCGCACTGGAAGCCGCGACAGGTGTGGAAATTATTGTGGACGATACTCCTGAAGCCATTATTATTTCAGGCTTCGACCCGGTACGCAGAGAGATCGCACGCCTTTCGTTGCACCGCCTGGTGCAGGACGGACGTATTCACCCTGCCCGCATTGAAGAGATTGTAGCCAAGACAACCAAAAATATTGAAGACGAGATCACCGAAACCGGTGAACGTACCGTAATCGATTTGGGCATTCATGGCCTCCACCCCGAGCTTGTGCGAATGGTAGGCCGCATGCGCTTCCGTTCGTCTTACGGACAAAATTTATTGATGCACTCCCGTGAAGTGGCCAACCTGTGCGCCATCATGGCCAGCGAACTTGGCCTCAATGTGAAGCAAGCCAAGCGGGCGGGACTTCTACACGACATTGGAAAAGTGTGGCCTGAAGAACTCGAAAAACCACATGCAATTGTCGGCATGGAGCTTGCCCAGAAGTACAAAGAGCATCCGGTAGTTTGTAACGCGATTGGCGCGCACCACGATGAGATTGAGATGAACAGTATCCTCTCGCCTATCGTTCAGGCGTGCGATGCAATCAGCGGTGCCCGTCCGGGCGCAAGACGTGAAGTGATGGAGCAATACATCAAGCGTTTGCGCGACCTGGAACAACTGGCCATGAATTTCGATGGCGTTGAAAAATGCTACGCGATTCAGGCTGGTCGTGAACTGAGGGTTATCGTGGATGCCGAAAATGTTACAGACGAACGTGCAGGTCAGCTGAGCTTTGAAATTTCACAGAAGATTGAGCGTGACATGCAGTACCCGGGGCAGATTAAAGTAACGGTAATCCGCGAAATGCGGAGCGTTGCGTACGCGAAATAGGGTAACATTATGGACATTCAGTTTGAAGAGGGCGAAACCAAAGGGGCATTCTACATTAAAGAAGGCGACAAGCGTTTTGCTGAAATGACATTCAGCAAAGCCGGAGGAAATATTTTTATCATCGACAGCACGCGCGTAGATGACGCATTACGTGGAAAAAATGCCGGCAAGCAGTTAGTTGAAGCTGCCGTGAAGCATGCACGCACACATCAGTACAAAATCATTCCGCTGTGCCCGTTTGCCAAATCTGTTTTTGAAAAGGTAAAAGACTTTCAGGACGTGTTGAATCAATGATGGCCCGCCTTTCCATTGGTTTATTCATGATGAATGTAATCGGCTGTTTCAGGATTACCCGAAACTCTTAACGCGGATATTGCGCGGCTTTCTGCCGATAGGCGTTTCCTTCCTCGCCCGGCATTAATTCACCCAGCCTGGAATAAATTTCTGTACGGGTTGTGTCGTATGAAAGTGCTTCCTGATACAAGGCGATGGCACGTTGCGTTTGGCCCTTGCTGTCGCAAATAGAAGCCATCATATGACTTAACGCGGCACTGCGATAGCCGCGTGAATAGGCAGCTTCATACCACACCATGGCCGAATCCTGCAGGCTGGAATTGTAGAAGCAATCACCGATCAGCAACATGGCCTCCTGGTATTCCGGGTCGATGGCCAAAGCTTTTTTAACTTGATTGATTCCATCGCGATATTGTTTCCGGTTGAAGTTGATTAGCCCCCTGTTATAAAAAGCTTCCTTGTAGTTTGGATTGATTGCGATTGCCTGGCTATAATCAATCCAGGCAGAATCGTATTGATTGTTATTCAAAAAGGCATTGCCGCGCTCAAGATATAAATCAGCATTCTCCGGATCATGTTCTATGGCAGAACGAAACAGATAGATTGATGAATCGTAAACCCCGGCATTGTAGAGGTCGCGGGCATGCTGAAGATCTTCGGCAGCCGTTTCCGGGGAGCCGTCAGATAACATAATGGGTACCAGAATAGAAAGGAATATGAGTCCCACAAAAACAACCAGCACAATCTGAACTACCCGCGTGGTGGACGCAGGATTTGATTTTACCGTGCTCCGGCTAAAAAAATTTCTAACCTCATCCCAGAAGGATCGCTGATTGCCATACGATTGCTGGTACTGATACTGGTCCTGATCGCGACTGCCAAATGCAGATTGCTCCTTCTTTATGTTAAGATTACGCAACACCATATACAGGCTGAACGCGGAGCAGCCTGTTAGTATGTACAAGATCGATCGGTCGACCGCCCAAAAAACAGCAAGGGTGAATACAGAAGCGACAAAAACGATAAGCCAGGCTTTCCGCTTTGCGGCACTATCGTCTGTTTCTTCCATGTTATTGCATCAGGGTGATGATCTCCTGTTCCTCAATCCGGATATCATCTTCACCAACATCATCAAACGGATTTTCGAGATGGTCCTGGATATTATCAAGGCTTACGAGAATGAAACTGTACAGGATAGGCATAACATATTCCAGGTGTGCTGAGTAGTCCTTAAACGTACTCGCGAAATACGGCCCGTAAATAATCGGGAAGATGTAGATAAATACTTTGCTGTAGGCCCGCAGGGTAACGGGTGTTCGATACGTGTGAATGATTTTCAGGTTATCGAACGCGATAATCATTTTACTCACATACTGGCTCACCCGGGAAATCTCACCGCTTTGAACTCCATGCTGACGCATTTCCATGGTGAGTGCCGACAGGTTTGAGAACAATTCATAAATCTTCTTTTCATTCTCAGTCCACTCTTTTTCATGATCTGCATTGAACATGTAGCGGATACGAACCAGAAGATCGCGCATCAGTTCCCGTGTCCGGGCGGGTAACTCATTGTCCTTATCGGAAGTCCAGTCGCGTGTAGCGTAATAAATCGCAATGGCATGGCCTTTGAAATCAGAGAAGCGTTGTAACGCAGTTTCACGCCTGGTGTAGGCCGCGCTGATCGAAAACACTACCGGGAAAACGATCGCCACACCCACAAGCATGTCAGGGAATTTGGCAACAAAGTCAAGATGATAACAAACATATGCCGAGATAACCGCGAGGGCGGTAATAATCAGCGTTTTGTAATTGATAATCAGGAAGAAACTTCGGAGGACGCGAGGCATGGTTTAGGAGGATTAAAGCCAGTTAATTAATTGATCAGTAGTTTCTCGTACGTAGGCAGATTTGTTTTGAAATCTGTGCCGAAAAACTCCACATACGCTACTTTTGGCCACCACCCGTCTTCGGCTACCTGCACGAATATTCTAACAAGTTTAGACAATTTATTATCAATTTTCATCAACGCGGTAGCCTGACCTTTGTCATCCAGATAAACGTCAATCGTGCGTTCCTTTTTCGCTACAAATGCTGCATGGTACTTGCCGTTTCCGAGAGACTGTGTTTTGAGTCCATAGGCGAAGGTTCGCTCCATGTAATTGAGTTCCTTGTATTTGTTTTTCTCGCCTACACGGATCCAGTAAATCCTGAACGGATTTTCCGGATCAATAACGCCCTTGTCGTTAAGGTTTACCTCGTACACCACCGAATGGTTGTTGAGATTCCGGTGGATATAAAAAAGTGATTTTTTAGTGTGTGGCGGAACCGGGAAATCGGAGGTTGAAAAACTAAAAAGGGCCGCAATGCAGATGAATAGTACAGGCTTCATTCCAATAATTCTGTTCGACCGGTTTAGTTTGCAAATTTTGATAAATTGAGCCTTTCGATACTCATGATTTCTTCCGCGCTATCTGCCTGGCGATTTGCCCTGCAAGGTAAAAGTTTTAGATACAAATTAATAGTCACTGCAGTTCTCCTGTTCATTTGTGCCTGGCTTGCGCCAATCGTATTCCAATACGCAGAACAACGTCAGGGGGTTCCCATTCCGGATTTTATTTTGGAGTGGCTAACGGCAAGAGACCTGTCGCTGATCATATTCATTATCATGGATGCACTTTTGATTGCAAGCGTTGCAGCCCTGCTAACAAAACCCGATCATTTTTTGATTGTGCTTCAGGCGTACGTGATTCTGACCCTCGTACGTTTTGTGACAATTTTACTGGTGCCGCTGGCCGCCCCTGAGAATTTGGTTTTACTTCACGACCCGATTACCGACCGTTTTTTTTATAAAGGCGCTGTGATTACGAAAGACCTCTTTTTTTCGGGTCATACCAGCATCCTGATGCTGATGGCATTCGGGCTTCCCTTCCGAACGCTCAAGACTTTTCTATTTGCGGGAGGCATTATGGTTGGCATTATGCTGCTGATCCAGCATGCTCATTATACGATCGATGTGCTGGCGGCCCCGCTTTTCGCCTGGCTGGCGCTTGTGGCAAGCCGGAGGATTCACCAAGCCGTGGAAAAAGAGGTTTCTGAAAGCCCGGAAAGGGCCTGATTCAGCCTTTGCTTTCCCGTACAAGGTATTCCTTACCCCGACCCTGTGAGTTTGGTAATATTGCGGTAAATTTGCGCCCGGAAAGGCGGCTAAAATCCCCGTTTCCACGTTAAATACCGAAAAACGAACCAGACTTATGAAATTGAACGATTATCCGATTTTTGAATTCACCTCTCCCCTGAAGCCCGAGCATATCCAGTTTTTTGAAGATCATGGCTTCCTTCATTTCCGGGGATTCATCAATCAGGATACGGTTGACCTGTTCAAGCGCGAAATGCGGGCAATCGAGACGAGGTGGGCAGAACAAAACCTGGAAAAAATAAATGGTGTTCCCATTAAGTGGGGCCGCGACATTGATGGCCGCAGAATCGTTCAGCGATTCGCGTTCAGCTCACAGCACAGCAATGTACTTCATGAATTTATTCAGGATCCGCGTTTCACGGCATTGTTCCCATTGTTAGGGCCTCATGCAAAAAATCCACGCATGGGTGAAAATGAAAAAGACGGGCTCGTAATCAACCACTATATCAATATCGACAGCAGTAATTATTCACGCCTCGGCTGGCATACCGACTCTTTGCGCGATGTGTTTTACGGCAAGCGTATTATGCCAATGCTGAATGTGGGTGTGCACCTGACTGACGCAGTTCCGAATAACGGTGGTTTGAAAATTCTTGCCGGCACTCACAAGCAAGGCTTATTTAAGCTGTTATTCAGAAAACGCTACTTCATGGATCACAACCCTGACAAGGAAGAAATGAGTTTGATGACCAAGGCGGGTGACTTAACCATCCACGATGGACGTTTATGGCACCGCGTTGAGCAGTCTCCGCTTGTGGGAGAGCAAAGCCGCAGACAGGTAATGTATGTACCTGTAATTTGCGGTGAGTACATGATTAAGGACGAGAACAGCAAGACTCAATTCTATCAGCGCTTTCAAAAGATGGCGAAATAATGAAGCAAGCAATCATTACAGGTGCGAGCAAGGGTTTGGGTAAAGCCCTTGCGCATCAGCTTGCAGCAATGGGTTATGATCTTCTGCTGGTTGCCCGCTCTGAAAAAATGCTGGCTGATCTCGCTCAGCAAATAACAGCAACATACAAGGTAAAGGCCACGAGTCTTGCGCTTGATCTGAGTGATACAAAATCATCAGGAGCTATATATTCCTGGTGTGAGCAAAATCAATTCAATCCATCGGTGCTGATTAACAATGCAGGCTATGCCTGCTGGGGCTTCTTTGAATCGATGCCAATCGATCAGCAGGAAAAAATGATTCAGGTAAACACCGGTTCGCTGGTTAATCTTACCCATACGATGCTCCCGCTGCTGAAGCGGCAGCCAGCGGCATACATTATGAACATTGCGAGTACAGCAGCGTACCAGGCAGTTCCAACCATGGCCTTGTATGCGGCCAGCAAAGCTTTTGTTAAATCATTCTCGCGCGGACTTCGTTACGAGCTGCGCAATACGAATGTTTCCGTAACGTGTGTGAGTCCGGGCCCGATGTCTACAAATTTCATTCAGCAGGCTGGCATGGAAGCGATGCAGGAAACCGCCAAGAAATTTGAAATGCCGGCCGAAGTAGTCGCCAAAAAAGGCCTAAAGGCGATGTTCAATAAAAAGTCCGAGAGCATTCCGGGTGCGGTAAACTATCTGACCGTAAAATTTTCAAACATTCTCCCGGATGCGCTGCTTGAAAAAATTGCAGCCAATCTTTACCTCACCAAGCTAAAACCCTGATTTATGCAGGCGGTGATTTTAGCGGGCGGCCAGGGCACTCGATTAAAATCCGTAACCACGGAAATTCCCAAGCCTATGCTCACCATAGGTGAAAAACCTTTGCTGGAACATCATGTCGCGTTGCTTAAGCAGTACGGAATTACGGATATCATCATCCTGGTTAATCATCTGAAAGAAGCTATTCAGGATTACTTTAAAGATGGCAAGGCCCACAGTGTTAACATTCGTTACTTCGAAGAAAAAGAACCGCTTGGAACGGTAGGTGGCGTTAAAGCAATTGAGCAATTAATTACCGGAGATTTTCTGCTGTTGTATGGCGATGTGATGTTAAGCATGGACCTGAACAGGCTGATGACTTTTCATTCAGAAAAACAGAGTGATTGCACGCTGGTTGTTCATCCGAATGATCATCCTTACGACAGCGATTTGGTGGACATTGACAATAACTGCCGCATCACTGGTTTTCATTCCAAGCCGCATGTTCCGGGCAAATATTATCGCAACCTGGTTAATGCAGGCGTTTACATCTTATCAAAAAAGATTTTCAATCACATCCGCCAGGAAAAGGCTGACTTCGGGAAAAATATCTTTCCCGCTGTTTATTCCAAGCTGAACATGTTCGGGTATAATACCTCAGAATACCTGAAGGACATGGGAACGCCCGACCGGCTCGAAAAAGTGCGCACAGATTTTTTGACCGGAAAAATTGAAGCGCGTGATTTCAAAAATAAACAGAAAGCAATTTTTCTGGATCGTGACGGAGTGTTGAATGAAGATACACACCTGATAAAAAATCCGGATGAATTGAAAATTTTCAGTGCTACACCAGCCGTCATTAAAAAAATTAACGACTCAGGATACCTGGCTATTGTTATTACCAATCAGCCTGTTGTTGCCCGCAACCTCTGCACCGAAGATGAATTGAGAATCATCCACAACAAGCTTGATACGGTTTTGGGCGAGCAGCACGCACGGCTAGACGCGCTCTACTACTGCCCGCATCATCCCGACAAGGGCTACCCGGAAGAAAATCCCACCTATAAAATCGATTGCCATTGTCGTAAACCAAAACCGGGCATGCTGCTGGTTGCAGGCCGCGACTTCAATATCGATCTGGCAACCTCGTTTTTTATTGGCGACTCAGCGCGCGATATAGAAGCCGGTGCACGCGCAGGCGTAACAACCGTTGCCGTTAACACAACGGCAGAACGTCTGGGCAATACAAAGCCTGACCATGTGTTTACTGACTTGGCGACTGCCGTTGACTTTGTGCTTGAAAATTTCCCGTTTCATTAGGCCCGATTTCGTTAACTTGAACCGTTATTTAACAGCTATCCTTTGATCATTACACGTACGCCTTTCCGGATCAGTTTTGTGGGTGGCGGTTCGGACCTTGAGAGCTTTTATTCACGGCACACAGGCGCAGTTATCAGCACGTCCATCAACAAATACATGTATATCTCTTCACACAAATTTTTTGAAGAAGATAAAATCAGAGTTAAATATTCGAAAACAGAAACCGTTTCTGACGCAAATGAGCTTCAGCACCCGATCTTAAAAACGGTTCTCAATAAATTCAATATCAAGGGCGGACTTGAATTCAGTTCCATTGCCGATGTTCCGGCCGGTACCGGACTCGGGTCATCGTCAGCCTTTACCGTTGGCCTGTTGCATAACCTCCACCTGATAAAAAACAATCCTGTAAAGAAATCGGAACTGGCGGCCGAGGCATGTCATGTTGAAATTGATTTATTGCACGAACCGATTGGCAAACAGGATCAGTATGCCACCGCTTGTGGCGGATTGAATGTTATTGAATTTCACGCTTCCGGAGCGGTAACAGTAGAACCCATTAAGCTTGGCGAAAATGTATATCAAACGCTCGAACAGAACCTGCTGATGTTTTACACGGGCGCGCAGCGCAGTGCATCAAACATTCTGGCCGAACAAAAGAAAAACACCAGTCAGGACGACAAATTCAATGCATTGAAGAGCATGGTTAAGCTTGTGTATGATACCCGGGAAGCTCTTGTAAACGACCGGCCTGATGATTTAGGTAAAATTCTGCACGAGAACTGGATACTGAAAAAGAAACTGGCCTCGGGCATCAGCAACCCGGCTATTGACGAAGCCTACGACACCGCCCTTCGAAACGGTGCGCTGGGCGGAAAACTTCTGGGCGCTGGCGGAGGCGGTTTTTTGTTGTTCTACTGTCCCGTTAACTTGCAGCCAAAATTAATTGAAGCGCTAAGGCCTTTGCGAAAATTCGATTTCAGATTTGAGGGAGAAGGCAGCAAACTAATTCACATTTCCGATGAATAACACGCAGAAGACAATTATTGATTACCTGAATCTTGTAAAGGATACCATCGACAAACTCGATCGCTCTGAAATTGAAAAAACAATTGAAGCGTTCATGCGGGTTTACGAAGCCGGTAAAACGATTTATATTTTCGGAAATGGCGGAAGCGCGGCTTCTGCCACGCATGCTGCAGGCGATTTTGTAAAGGGTGCTTCTTTCGGACTTGAAAAGCGCTTTCGCGTGATCAGCCTGGTAGACAATCTCCCTGCCCTGATGGCGATCGCCAATGATGTTTCGTATGACGACATCTTTGTTGAACAACTGAAAAATTTTATTCAGCCTGGCGATCTCGTCATTGGCATTTCAGGTTCAGGCAACTCGGCTAACGTAGTTAAGGCGATGGAGTTTGCGAAATCAAAAGGTGTTCAAACCGTGGCCTTCTGTGGTTTTAAGGGCGGCAAGATTAAAGCGATTGCCGACATCTCGGTTCATTCGGTAGCGCTTGACATGGAAGTTGCCGAAGACATCCACATGATGGTGTTTAATGTAATCAAGAAAGAAGTGATGCGGAGGCTGCATAGCGATAACACATCCATGGGCAGTACCTACGATGCGCGTGTAAAATAATTACTTGCTTGCCCCGAGTTGCAGACCTTCTTTTTTGCCGAGAATAAAAACGGCAAATGCGTTCGCGAGTAATCCGGAACCGTATCCAAAAAGCTGGCAGGTAGCCGCGATAAGACTCAAAAATCCTACAACGATGCTTCGCTCTTTCAACGTTGCGCTGATCAGGATCGCAGCGTAGTATAATGCTGACATCACAAGGTAAGCAGCAAAAACAGGTTTACTGAGAAAAACGGTTACCCATCCGGTGAGCAAAAACAGCATGAAAGCCGATGGAAAAAGATGCGTGATCTTTAATTGACTACGGTGCCGGTAAAAAATATTTATGCGCGCGGCTCCAAACCGGTAAACCTGCCGGAAAAAACTTTTGAAGGTTGTTCTGCGCTTATGATATACAAATGCTTCCGGAATCAGGGTTACTGTCAGGCCGGCTTCAATCATGCGGATACTCAATTCAATATCTTCACCGGCCACGAATGCTGAAAATCCATTCATTTGCTGAAAAGCAGTTTTGCGGATGCCCATGTTAAAGCCACGCGGATTGTATTGATGAAGTTGCTTTTTGCCTCCGCGAATTCCTCCTGTAGTCAGGTATGATGTCATCGCAAAGCTTATCGCCTTTTGAACATCGCTGAACGACTGATGCGCTGCATCCGGACCTCCGAACGCGTCAACCTGACGCTGCTGTAAACTGCGATGGACGTGTTGCAAATAATGTTCCGGCAAGATCACGTCAGAATCCAAGAAGATCAGGTAATCACCTTTTGCATGTTCGGCTCCGAGATTTCGGGCAGGGCTTATGGGAAGCCTCGGCCGGTGTAGATGAACCACCGACAGTTGCGCGGTATATTCAGAAATAATTTCGGAGAGAATGGTTGTCGGGCTTCCATCTGCCAGAATAACTTCAAACCCTTCAAAACCCGAATCAGGAAGTTTCAGCTTCCGGAAGCTTTGCAGCAACTCACGGATTTCATCAGGTCGATTAAAGGCAGGGATGATGAACGAATAAAACAAAACGTATCGGTTACAACCGCACAAAAGTAACAAACCGCAAGGCGCTGGGAAAAGTTTTTTGCTTTTTTACCGGAATCAACATGCTGTTGAGCCGCGTAAGGCTATGAAACTAAGGTCTGTCTTCGTCTACGCCCGCTTTGTTAATCACGAGATAATCGCGCGAAGAAAGCGATTGCATGGCCAGCATTTCCGCAAGAAAGCCGGTAACAAAAAGCTGCACACCGATAACGATCGCCACAAGCGCAACATAGAACAAAGGCTGATCGGTAATTGCGCGCTTCAGCGGAACTTTAGAAATGAGGCTCGCATCAATCTTGTTCCAGAAAATAAATGCGGTGATAACGAATCCAACCAGAAAAGAAATTGTGCCGAGCAATCCGAAAAAATGCATTGGCTTCTGGCGGAACTTGCTTACGAATGTGATCGACAACAAATCGAGGAACCCGTTCATAAATCGCTCCCACCCAAACTTGGTGGAGCCATATTTTCTCGCTCGATGTTCAACAACCTTCTCCCCGATTTTTTTGAAGCCCGCCCACTTGGCGATTACAGGAATGTAACGATGCATTTCACCATACACCGAGATGTTCTTGATCACTTTTTTGTCGTAGGCTTTCAGTCCGCAGTTGAAATCATGCAGCTTGATGCCCGAGATCATGCTCGTGACTTTATTGAAAAATTTCGATGGAATTGTTTTTGAAAGCGGGTCGTTGCGCTTTTTCTTCCAGCCCGAAACCAGGTGGTAGCCATCGGTTTTAATCATTTTGTACAGTTCCGGAACTTCATCCGGACTATCCTGCAGGTCGGCATCCATGGTTATTACCACATCGCCTTGGGCGGCGCGGAAACCGGTTTGCAGCGCAGCTGATTTACCATAGTTCCGGTTAAACCGAAACCCTTTAATATGGGAGTCTTCCTTTGAGATTTTTTCGATGACATCCCACGTGTTGTCGGTGCTGCCATCGTCAATGAAGATAACTTCATAGGAAAAGCCGTGCGGGGTTAGTGCACGGCTTATCCATTGGCTAAGCTCGGGGATTGATTCATCCTCGTCTTTGGCCGGTATAACAATCGAGATGTCGTATTTGCTTTTTGGCATTTAGAAGGCTACTGGGCGCTTTTTCTGCGTGAAAATAGTAACAATTAATCCAATAATTGCGCCCCAGAACAACGATCCAACAATGTAAAATACCCAGAATAGTTTCCGTGTCATTTCGATAGCCATATCAGCTTGTTCGCCCTGACCTTTCTCCTCCATGTCCATCCTGATTTTCTCGTACATCGCTTCCATTGCACCCGTATCAACAAGTTTTACGTAGATGATATTGAATACCATGCCGATCAGCATAGAAACAATAATTGTAACAAAAGCTATTCCGAATCCCGTACCAAAAGGCATGTAACCATCGCCATTGTCTTTGTAATACTTCTGCGCCATTACAACAATCGCAATGATGAATACAAAGTGAACATACGTCTTCCAATCCTGGATAAATGGATTTGCTCCAAAAGCTACCAGAATGAGGGTGTAAATAATCGATACAGCGGCAAGGATTGAACCATATCGCAATCCCACAGACATTACTGAAGGAGGTGTTACAGGTTGATTTTCCATAATAACTGAATTTAGTTTAGTTAATTAGCTAGTGATTTAGGATGTTTTCTTAACGACACTGATAATATAATTGTCACAAAAAAGCCGATTACCATGCTTTGAATAAAGTACGATGCGGCTATTTGCTTGCCATTAGTCGATGGAAGGTCCTCTAAATTACGCTGAAAGGCATCTTTTCCGATGCGCTCGATATCCTCGGGCGCAAAACTTTTCAGGTAGCCGGTCATTTGAACTACGTACTCGCGAATAAAATCCTTTTCCAAAGCAGTAAAAACCCAAAATAAAGCCGAGGCAACCGTAGCGGCAACCATCACCATGATAAATCCCCCGGCCATTCCCTGCCAGAAATGCAGTTCACCGTTCTGGTGATTTTCGCGGAATTCTTTTAGCGTGAAGAAAACAAAAATGCCCAGCAGCAGGATTCTGAAATCCAGGAAAGGTGCCACCATCAGCGGATGCCGGCCGAGGTAATACATAACGCTCAGCAATCCAACAGCCAGCACTCCGGCAATCAGTCCGTTGCGTAAACTAATTCCTACTAAAGGTGATTTTTTCATTACAAGTCAAGCCACTGCTTGTCGTTATTGAAAACTGCCACCGCTTTTCCGGTAAGCGTTTGGTTGAACCAGGGCGAGTTTTTCGATTTCGAAAAATTGCTCTTTTCGTCAAGCTTCCATTCGCGGTTCGGATCAAGCAACGTAAGGTTTGCTTTTGCTTCCACATCAATCACGGGCTGATCTAAGCCCAGCACCGTCCGCGGGCCGGTGGTTACTTTTTCGATGAGCACATCCCATTTTACATCGCGCGAAAGCGATACCAGGTTAGCTGCAAAAGTCTGAAGGTTAATCATACCGGCATCGGCATGATCGAATTCAATGCTCTTGCTCTCTTCGTCCTGCGGAGTGTGCCCGGAACAAATAACATCGATCGTTCCGTCTTTCAATGCTTTGATCAGCGAGTCATTATCGCCCTTCGTGCGTAAGGGAGGATTTGTTTTGTAATTCGTATCGAAACCGGCCAGCATGCTGTCGTCAAGCAACGGCTGGTATGCTGTGATATCGCACGTGATGTTCATTTTCTTTTTTGCTGCGCGTATAAGCCCGATCGATTTTGACGTTGAAAGTCGGGAAAGATGCAGTCGCCCGCCCGCGTAGGTTAACAATTTGATGTTTCTGCTGATCGCGATTTCTTCAGCAATGGAAGGCATGCCTTTTAGCCCAAGCAGTGCGCTGTTCAAACCTTCATGCATCTGACCAAACATGTTGAGCCAGATGTCTTCGGGATGATCAATCAATACACCGTTAAACTTTTGCAGGTATTGAAGCGACTTAAGAAAAATATCGGTATGCCACACAGGCTTCAGACCATCGGTAAAACCAACAGCTCCCGCTTCATGCAGGTCGATCATTTCGGTGAGGTCCTCACCTTTATTATTTTTTGTAACTGACGCGAGCGGATGAATCTGCACCAATCTGTTGCCATTGCCTTTAATCAGGTAGGTAACATCGTTTTTGGTTTGAATGCTTGGTGATGTGTTAGGCAGTGTTGCAATTTCGGTGAACCCGCCAGCGGCAGCGACTTTTCCTACCGACTCCAGGTCTTCCTTGTGTTCGAGGCCGGGGTCGCCCACGTATGTTCCCAGGTCAAACCAGCCAGCGGAAAGGATCATTCCTTCGGCTTTAATCACCTTATCGGCCTGGAAATTCTTATCACCAATGTCGGCAATCCGGCCATTTTGGATGAGAACGTTTTTTTCTTTTTTGTGAAATGGAGAGTTACTGTCGAGGATTTTGGCGGCCTGGATGAGTATCTTCATTTTAAGAATCGGATCAGGAGAATCTCAGCCAAAAGGAAGCAAAGGGCCAGAATCAGGGCATGCTTCCACAATGGTTTCCCCAAATATCTCGCTTTTATTTCGTTGCTGAAAGCCTCTTCCGAATTTGCTTCAAAAATACTGACGGTTTGCGGGTTGCCGAGTTGTTGTTTTACGGCTTCACCGGAATACTGGCCGAGCAATGATTCATACTTATTCAGATTAAATGCCAGCAGGCCAACCGTATCGGCCTCATGGGCAACCTTGTAAAAGCCGGCATTCATGCTAAACCGGGGCAACTCCATCACTACTTGATCGGCCAGCTTACGTTGCGCGGGAACGATTTCCTGCTCACCCACGAGCTTCATAGGCTGTTCACCCAAAATGCTGTCGAGCCTGAGGGAAATGAACGGATCATTCAGTGAATAATAGGGCTTCACTTCACTCCTTTTTCCGGAAGCTGCCATCCGGTACATGATCGGGACAAATAAAGCCGAGTTGTGCAGCGTAGTGAACTCGTTCTGCAGCGGGGCCGCCAGCAGATAAACCTTTCCCTGCTGATTGAACACGGAAAGATAAGGCTGCTCATTTTTAAACTTCAGGATAGCAGACCGGTCAGAACCCCAGTCGATCGTTTTTGCAGCCTGTGGCATGGCAAGTCGTGCAGATCGTTCTTCAAAAACATTTTCGAAAAACGGATTCTTAAAATCCGGATAGTCAAGTTCCGATAGCGGAGTGGCTTTTACCGGGTTTAAAGTAGCAACATGCAACAGGCTTTTGTAGGACGATACATCCGGTTCAGTACCGGGGATAACAAATAATGCCCCACCTCCGTCAACAAATGTTCTTAGCGAAGACGACAGCGATGCATCAAAGCGATCAATACCGTTGACTGCGACAATATCTGCTTCGTTGAGCAGACTATAATTAAAGTTGCTGACGGTGAAAGACCGGAATACAAATACCTGTCGGTTGCCGAAAACACGTTCAACAGGCGTGATCTCATTCTGATTTTTAATTTCCAATACCCGAATCTTCTCCGAAAAATTAAGTGCGAGATAAAACTCGTTATCGAAGCTAACCGGGTAATCGTTAAAGCTAACGGTAGCACGGCTCACACCGCTTAAACCCGTAGTTAAGTCAAACGCACTTTCCGATACGCCCCTGGCTGCAATGTTTACTGATGCAGTGCCGGTCTGAATTCCGTTTACGGAAAGCTTCACCAATAATTGCTCAACCGGTTTGTCGCCATCGTTCCGCATGCGGATGTGAAGCGTATTCTTCTCCCCTCCTACCACAAATGGATTTTCAAGATAGGCCGTATCAATAAAAATATTGGTGTTGTTCTGATAGGTTAATGGAACCAGATGCCAGCGTTGTGCTGAATCTGCTGTCGATGCGTTTAGTGAACCAAGGGTCGATTGCTGAAAGTCGGAAATCCAAAAAACTTCCCCATCTGCCTCACCGCGCGAAAGATTATGAATTCGCTCTTTCACTTCCTGTAAGCTTCGGCTGACAGGCGACAGTCTCACCTGCGTGAGCAGATCGGTAACTTCACTTTTTGTTTTATAGGAATTGGAGAACGGGGCAAAGTCGTTTGTCAATAACCGGTAGCGTGTATCGGGCGGAAATACATCCACAATTCTTTTTACATACCCAATGCCCGCGTCAAGCGCGCTTGCTTTTTCGCCTACCGGGACAGACATGCTCAATGAGTTGTCGAGGTAGATGGAAATATTTCTGTTGGTTGAAAAATCTTCACTCGCAGGAATAATCGGTTGAGCGAACGCAAGCACAAGGAAAAGCAAAAACAAAATCCGGGAAGCCAGGATCAAATACTGCTTGAGCTTGCGTTTAGCTGTAGTGGCTTCCTGTACGCGCTGCAAAAAACGGGTGGTTGAAAAATAGATGCGTTTGGTTTTGCGGAAATTAAACAGGTGAATGATTACCGGAATCGACAGGGCCGTAAGCGCCCACAAAAACGCAGGATACAGAAAACTCATTGTGGCGAAGTTAACGGATTTTCCCCTCACCCCAGCCGCTCTTCCAAGGAAGAGGGATGTCCGAAGGACAGGGTGAGGGAAAAATTATTTGAGCGGCAAAGAACAAAAAAAAGGCTGCCCGAAAAATTTCGAGCAGCCTTCCATTACGGTTAAGAGTTTTATTGTTTACCTCCGAGCAATACGAGGTCGTTTACGGTAATCTCCGTGATATACCGCTTTTCGCCTTTATCGTTTTCGTACTCCCTGTGCACCAGCTTGCCTTCGACAGCAACTTCCTGACCTTTCTTGAGATACTTTTCGGCAACACCCGCCAGCTTGCCCCAGATTACTACGTTGTGCCATTGGGTGTCCTCGACCTTCTCGCCTTTTGCGTTCTTGTACGAATCAGACGTGGCGATCGAGAACGAGGCTTTCTTTTTGTCGCCAAACGTTTTCACCTCAGGATCTTTACCCAAACGACCGATCAACTGCACGCTGTTTCTCAAACTTTTCATAACTGTACTATTTAAATTGTTTAACATACGTTCTCATTTCACGGCTTGCTCTTGTCATGCTGAGCTTGTCGAAGCATGAGCTTGCCAAAGCATGACCACTCACCGTGATGTCAACCGTTTTTTGTTCGATTGATGATGCAAATGTCTGACGAGAAAAATGTGGCAGTTGTATGATAATCGGTTACTTTCGATTACATTCATTTGTAAACGTTTACGATCGGATAAAAATCAGTTAAAACCGGTAAAAACATGGTGAAAATCACAGAAAAAAAGTGTCTGGAGTGCGGTGATAAAATTATCGGTCGGGCGGATAAAAAGTTTTGCTCCGACCCATGCCGGATCAGCTACAACAACAAGCTGAACAGCGATGAAACCAACTATGTGCGCAACGTGAACAACGCTTTACGCAAAAACAGGCGCATTCTGACTGACCTTAACCCGACCGGTAAAACGGTATCCGTAAGCCGTCAGAAACTATTGGAAAAGGGGTTTGATTTTAGCTACCTGACCAGCCTGTTTACCACCAAAGAAGGAAAGGTTTACAAATACTGCTACGAACAAGGGTATCTCGAAATGGAAAGAGATTATTATCTGCTCGTGGTAAAGAAGGAATCGCTGTAACTGGCAAGGCCTTTGCACAATTTTCAAATACAACTCCCCAACGCATGAAAGTTTTGATCTTAACAACAGTTTTAGCTTTTGGAATTTCGATTAGTGGTTTCTCGCAAGACGTCCGGCTGGTGCTAAAAAGCGGTGAAACAAAAACCGAAGAACTTCAAGCCTTCACAGTCAAGAAGCTATTCTTTAAAAGTGGGTCAATTGAAATAGGTTCTGTGCAAACAGTTTATTTTGTGTCTGAAGATGCCGTTGACAAAAAACTGCGTCAATATCTTACACAAGCCGGGGTACAAATTCTTTTTTCCAATGATCTGATCAGGCCTTTACCGCTATCGAAAAGCGACTATCCACAAGAGGGTGATCAAACCATCATTTTAACCTGCCAGGACTCAACCTCAGCATTATTCAAACGAATCGGCCAACACCTCGTGCTGAAAGGTTACGCGATCGATTATTCCAGTAATGAACTTCGGATCATCAAAACCGGCTTCCGCGCCACTTCCAGGCTCCGTTACAATTATTACCTCAACATTGTTGTGGTATCCAATCAGGTCGTTATTACTTCGCAGTGGAAAGTCACGCAGGGCAATTTTGCTTTTAAGCGCAGATCAGGGGTTTTTGATTGGCACTTCTGTTATAAGAAAAGGAATTTCAAGCATCGCGTTGGACAAGTTTTGCATGCTGACGTCATGAAAAATCTCGAGGATTTCGAACGACTGCGGATCGATTACAAATAATTCTCCATCTGTTTTACTGGCAGTAACGAAGAAGATGTTATAACTTTCTTTGCAAATGCGAGCTTTTCTCTTCTTTGTTATTTTCCTGATAACACTTCTTTCCTCATGCTCTGGCAACCGCATGATCCAAACCGACTTATACTTCGGACAATCACGGCCTGACGGAACACTGATCACCGATGCTGAATGGCAAAGTTTTAAAACCCATCAGATCTCAAAGGTATTTAAGGAAGGCAGCACTACCATTAGCGCCACCGGCAACTGGTATGATCCCGGAAGTCATCAGCCGATCACCGAACCAACCTACGTGGTTGTGTACCATTATAAAAAGTCGCCTAAAAAATCTGCACAGATCGACAGTTTGATAACCGTATACAAAGTAATGTTCAAGCAGCAATCTGTTTTACGTGTCGATAAAAAAGTAAAGGCAAAGTTTTAGGTTTAACCCAAACATTATGAACCGCAGAAACTTCATTCGAACAACCGGACTTTCCTTGGCAGCAACCCTGCTGTACGATAAAGTATTCTCCGACACCGGTGAGCGCATAACCGCTATCGCTCTCCCCGACCGTGTTACAGCCATAGTCGATAACCAGCTTGTGGAGCTGTCGACAGCCGGTGACTTATGTATTTACCAGGACGTTGCTGTGAACTTCGAGGAAGCGAAAGGAGTGCTAACCGTTTTCATCCAGGCTCCGGGTGTTTCGTTGAGTGAAGTCACCCTGCTGTGGGAAACTTCACGATCACGCAACACTGTATTAAACGATCAATGGGAGCGTACGTATGGAGATGCTTCCTGGCATCAGGCTAAAGACGGTGAACGCTTTCCGTGGTATTTTATGGAACACAGCCCGGCCGGCACCAGCGGCATGAGCGTTAAAACAAACGCGTCATCTTTTTGTGCGTGGGGTCTCGATAACGGCCAGCTGTCATTAACGCTTGATACCCGCTCAGGCGGCAATGGTGTAAAGCTTGGCAACCGTAAGCTGAAAGCTGCCGAGCTTGTCAGCATTACATCCAAAGGCGATGAAGCTCCGTTTCACACCGCGCGAAAATTCATGAAGCTGATGTGCGATAAACCCCGTATGCCGAAGCAACCGGTGTACGGTATCAACGATTGGTACTTCAGTTACGGAAATAATTCTTCCAAACTGATCATGGAACATACCCGGCTCATCGCACCTGCGGCAGCCGGCCTGAAGAACCGCCCCTTCTCAATGATTGATGATGGATGGTTCAAAACATCACCTTGCGGACCGGAGGGAAAATGGACCTGGGGTGACGATATGATCACGCCCAACGCCAACTTCCCCGACATGAAGCAGCTTGCCGATGACATCCGCAAAGAGGGCATGCGGCCCGGCCTGTGGACCCGGCCACTCAGTATAAAAGCCGGCACGAAAGAATCGCTGCTGCTTCCCAATAGCAGCACGAGACGCAGCGACATGCCCGTACTTGATCCCAGCATTCCGGAAAACCTGCAAACGATCAAAAATTATTTTAAGGTTTATCATCAATGGGGATACGAAATGGTGAAGTTCGACTATACCAGCTGGGATATCTTCGGTAAATGGGGAATGCAAATGACCCGCGATAAAGCCATGACTCAGTCCGACTGGAGCATGTATGACTCATCAAAAACGAATGCTGAAATCATTTCAGGTATGTACAACGCCATCCGTGAAGCGGCAGGCGAAATGTATGTCATTGGTTGTAATACATTCAGTCATTTGTCGGCCGGATTGTTTGAGCTTAACCGGATTGGTGACGACACCTCCGGCAACGAATGGGAGCGCACACGAAAGATGGGCGTGAACACGTTAGCCTTCCGCGGAATTCATCATGGAGCATTTTATGCAGCTGACGCAGACTGCGTTGGTGTTACCACAAAAGTGCCGTGGGAAAAAACGATTAAGTGGCTCGAACTTGTCGCGAAAAGCGGTACCCCGTTGTTCATCTCGGCAGAACCTGAAGCCACGAAAGAGGCTCAGTTGACATCCATAAAAGAATGCTTTAAACTGGCTTCACAGGAATTACCCCTGGGTGAACCGCTTGATTGGATGGAAACGCAAGTTCCCACGAAGTGGAAGCTGAATGGAAAAGTTGAAACGTTCGACTGGCAGTAAATACGTTTGTTGTCAGGATTAAAGCTGATCACGAAAAAAGGGATGATTCAATGTTAACCGAATTCACTAAGCTTGGCCTTACGGAACAGCAGGCGCAAATGCTCGCAAGCGCTTTTGTTGACCACAAGAAATTAGCCTCCGGAAAATTCTTTATCAGGGAAGGAAAAGTCTGCAACGAAATCGGGATCGTTACAAAAGGTAAATGCCGTCACTTCTATAATACGAAAGATGGCGAAGTAACACGTTGGATTGCGCTTACAAATGAATTTGTCACTTCGCTTTCGAGTTTCGTATCGCAACTCCCTGCCAAAGAAAATATCCAGGCCATGGAAGCGACAGAGATTGCGATCATGCCCCGGGCGACCTGGCAGAAGCTTTACGCGGAACACGAGTATATCAGGCAGTTTTATACCCGTATTATAGAAGCAAACTACATCGGCATGGAAGAACGGGTGTTTAACCTGATTGCAAAATCAGCCGAAGAGCGATACCAATGGATGCAGGAGCACCAGCCGCGGTTCATTCAGGAAGTGCCCGACAAATATCTTGCATCCATGCTTGGTGTGCATCCGCGCCACCTGAGCCGCATCCGTGCCCAGCGGAAATAGACAAATGTCCTCGTCAGGGGCCACGTTTTGTCCGTTCATGCATTCAAAAAAGACAAAACGTTATGAAAAAAATTCTCCTCCCCTTGTTCGCATTGACTGCTTCTTTGATGGTTAATGCCCAGGAATCGAAAAAGCCTGAAGTAAGCCTCGTGTTCGGACTCAATCAACCGCTGGTAACAAAAGGTTTCAATTTTGAAGTGGACTATTGGACCAAAAAATTCGTGTTCGATTACTCACACGGCTTTGGCCTTGAGTTCACCGATAACCTTGTTACGAAAGAAGCACAAGATCAGCACCTGGCTTTTAACATCACACATTCTGTGGGTTTCGGTCTCGGATACCGGTTCACCGAGAAATTCAACGTTCGCGTGGAGCCTAAAATGCACGTATGGGAAATGTATTACGATGACGCATTTAAACAGGCAGACGGACGCATCAAGAAGTATACAACCTATACGCTCGGCCTCGGTGCCTATTATCGCTGGACTCCATTCGAAAATAAACAAAATGCGTTGCGTGGATTAACCATCGTTCCGAATGTAAGATGGTGGCCTAATGTAGGCAGCTCGTTAAAAAACAACAAGTACACCTATTTCAATGAGCGTACGCAGCAAACCGAAACCCACAAAGCCAACAATATTGGTGTTTCGAACACGCCATTTTTTATCAACGTTAGTGTAGGCTACACGTTTAATCTCCGTCAGCAATCGTAACAACCGGCAGGCAGGTGAAAAGTCCATTTTCATCTGCTTTTTGACCTTTTCTGCAAACAGAAATTGAATTACATTTTCAACATGGAAATCTCTGTTCAACAAGCATCTGCCGCACTGGCAGCCAGCAACGCTGTGTTCACTGAACTATTTAAACACGGAACACTAACCGTTGAGTTTTACAAGCCCGATAAAATTGATCATCAAAAGCCACACGAACGCGATGAGGTTTATGTTGTAGTTTCGGGCACCGGGGTTTTCTTTCATGCAGGAAGGCGGTGGAATTTTAAACCGGGCGATTTTCTGTTTGTTCCCGCGGGGGCGGAACATCGTTTCGAGAATTTTACGGACGACTTTGCCACCTGGGTGATTTTCTACGGCCCGAAAGGCGGTGAACAAAACTCCTGATTATTAAACTACAAATGAACTGCTATCTTTGACCCATGCTCTCCGATAAACTTGTCAGTCGAAGGAATTTATCATCATGGCTTTTAAGCCTGACGATTCTGCTGAGTATAATCGGGTTCTCAGGATCGGTTAGCACCTCCCTTGCACAAAGACAAACCTTAACCGAAAATGTTAACCGGTTAAGCATTTCAAAAACACAGCCTTCGCTTAACAGGCTTTATACAGAGTTAATCTCTGAAAACTTTTTTGCTTTACTGGCACAACAGCATGTACAGTTGTCAGAAGTTCTGTTAAAAAGCCGGTTTGTTAGTGCTTTCCAACATTCCTCAAGAGCATCGGATTGCGCAATCACTTTTGTCGAACAAATTCGTTTTCGGTTCCGGGCACGGGACATTGCCACTCATTCATTCTTAAGGGCTTAACATAGTCCCGCACCGCATTCCGCGGTATCATTTCGTTTCAATTACCATTTTATCACACTGCCCTGCAGTGAAATCTCGTTTATGAAAACTTTAGCCCGCCTGCTCAGGAAAGCAGGCTTTATACTTATATTGGTTGTTGCCGCATTTGCCGTAGGAGTTACCGGTCATTTTCTGCCGATCACGCGCGAACGGTACCAGAACAAAGGTATCTCCACGGAACAGGTTGACCGCAAACGTGAAGATGACGAACCGGATCTTGAAGGTGACTAATATTTCTTCCTAACCTCGAAACCCAACGCGTTGCCGGTTCGTAAAACTGCCTTCATCCTGTAACTATGGAACAGCATTACACCCTTTCTGACGCTGAATTTGAGCGCCAGTTTGCTTCAGCCGAACTCAATCCTGCTGTTTTCTCGCACGAAGCACATCTGCGCCTTGCCTGGATTCACCTGAATCGCTACGGCCTGGAAACAGCCATTGAAAACATTACGCACCAACTGCGCAACTACACAAAAACTGTGGGTGCTGCCGATAAGTATAATGAAACGGTTACGATTGCCGCAATCCATGCGGTGAATCATTTCAGGATGAGATCAGCTGCAAATGATTTTATGAACTTCATTTCGGAGAACAGCCGTCTGAAAACAAATTTCAAAGACCTGATGAACGCACATTACCGGACGGATATTTTTAAGTCCGTATCAGCGAAAGCGAGCTACCTAGAACCCGAACTACTGGCGTTCGATTAAATGTCTGCTTTTTTCAAGCGCAGGTACGCCAGGTAATTAAAGATTACCGTCCAGCTAACAGCGATCAGTACGGAGCTGATCTTCACGTAATCCTGGATTTCCATAAACGCATACCGGTAGAACGGCAACGGAACAAGATTGGTGATCGACTCCAGAGGAAAGAACGGTATTGCGTCAGGGAAGAAGTCGTCCACATTCAGTTTAACGATCCACTCAAGCATGCTTGAGAGCAACAACAGGATGATTGTCAACCCCGACCGCCTGATAAGAATGCCGAGCAAAAGCGCGAATGAGAGATATTCAAAAATTTCGAGGAAGTATGCGGGATAAAATTCCATGTCAGTAAACACATACTTCCACTGGATTTCGGGGGTGTAAATAAATCCGGTGATGAGGGCTATGAGAAATATAAGCGCCACACTCATGAGGCTCAACAGTACGTTCAGCAGCATTTTAGAACCGATAAATTCCCAGCGGCTGAGGCCGTCAATAATATTTTGTCGCACGGTACGGTATGAAAACTCATTCGTAATCGAAATAACCACCATAATACCGAGCAATACTTTAAACAAGCCGCTCCACCACACAAGGTTCAGCCATACGTCTGGAAAATGATACAATGGAATCCGGTTGATATCCAGATTTTCCCCAAACCCTTCGAATATGGAGGCCAGCCATTTCAGGAACTCCATTCCGCTGGCGGTCGAGAAACCGATGGTGATAAAGTATAATCCGCATACTACCCAGAACGTCCGGTAGTCTTTCATTTTCTTAAGTTCTATTTTCAGCAGGTGCAGCATGTCGGATTATTTTTGCGGGTTACTGGAAAGGATATCAAGAAACTGTTGCTCGAGACTTTTCTTCTTCGTCACAAGATGGGTAGCTACCACATTTCGGTCAAACAAAAACCGATTCAGGTCTTTACTGCGGAATCCGTCACGCATGGCTACGCGATAGAAGCCGCTTTCTTTTGTAATCGTAGACGTACCTGAAAACTCCATCAGGATTTCGTTCAGGTTGTCAACCTCGGCATTTACCTCAACGGTTTCCGTGCCGCGACCTACTTCATCAACCGGACCCGTGTGGATCAGGTTTCCGCGTTGCAGGATCGCAAAGTGCGTACATACTTTTTGTACTTCATCGAGCAGGTGACTGGCCAGGATGATTGTTTTTCCATTGGCAGCAATTTTCTTGATGATGTCACGAATTTCGGCAATTCCCATGGGGTCAAGTCCGTTGGTAGGCTCGTCCAGAATCAGAACGGTTGGATCATTCAACAATGCCGAAGCAATTGCCAGGCGTTGCTTCATGCCCAGCGAATACGTTTTGTATTTATGGTCCTTGCGGGCAGTGAGTTCAACCAGCTCAAGCACCTTCGGAATGTTTTCCACCGGGCATTGCTTGATCATTGCATTTAACTCCAGGTTTTGTTGTCCGGTCAGGTAGGGATAAAAAATCGGATGTTCGAGTACGGCACCGATCTTCTTTCGAACGTGATGCGTTGGCGTTTCTCCGAACCAGGTGAAGCTGCCAGCCGAAGGATTTACAACGCCCATCAGCATACCCAGCGTTGTGGTTTTACCACTTCCGTTAGGACCAAGCATTCCGAATACCTGCCCGGCTTTTACTTCGAGCGCGAGATTGTTTACAGCGCGGATCTTACCAAAATCTTTGGTGAGTCCGTTAACAGAAAGTACAGTTTGCACAGGCAACGTGAGTTATGAATAATGAGTCGGGCTTGTCTTCGTGAAATTACAGCTTAGTTCTCTTTATTCATCAGACCTTTGATTTTCTGGCCGATGTCAGAACTGCTGTCTACGGCTGAGAAAAGACTGGTTATCTTATTCAGCGCAACTTTTCCAACAATATCCATCACCAAAACATTTTCGCCATCATCCGCAGTAATCACCACACCTTTTGTATCTCCATTTTTCTCTTTGATGTAGGCATTGAGATTTTTTCCCTGGTAGCGTGTGGTCATTATCTCTTCAAAGTCTTCGGCTTTGTACGAGGCGACCAATTTCCTATACTGATCTTGCCCAAAGTTCTTCTCCTTCTTGCTTACCCAAACAATCTTCAGCTTTTCAATGTCCTTGATAAGTTCATCAAAGGCTTTGTCACCCTGCTGATTAATCATGCGCAGGGTATTGTTGTACAGAAAAAACGTATGCGATGAATACTTTCGGTCAAGTTCATTGGTCGTTTCCGTTTGAGCAAATGCACAGAAAGACAGCAGTAAAAAAGCAAAGGCCGGAATATTTTTCATAAAGGAGGGATTTAAAAAGTAAAACCTCATGCACCGGTTTTCCCGAAGCATGAGGTTAATATACGGGTGAGATCGAATTAGTTCTTCTGCTCACCCATTTTCTCAAGCTTGTCGAGGCCGCCTACGTTCATTTTACGCCCAATCTTGGAAATTTGTTTCAGGTCAATTTCACCAAAGAGGCTGATGATCATGAATTCTGAATTGCTTCCGATCAGCATCACAAACTCACCGATTTTTCCAGGTGCTGTTTCCTTGATGTAAAACTTCATGTCTTTGTCTTTATCGCGAACCGACATGAGTTCGTCATACTTATTCTTTGTCACCACGCCAAGCGCCTCTGTGTAATACGTACGGGCTCCGTTGGCTTTGTCTTTTCCGAGGATGCGAAGACCTTTCAGTTTCGAAATTGCATCAATAACTTCTTTATCCTCCGGTGTGGTCGCTTCCATGTTGGTGAACAGGTTGAACATTTTGCTGGAAATGGTCGCCTGCGTTGTGAACGACTCGTCTGTCGCATACTTGTCGAAAAACTTCGTAACCGCTTCGCCCTGTGCAAACGCTCCTGTTGCTGCGGTGATCAATGCCAATACTACAATTATCTTTTTCATACGGTTGTTATTTCAAATCTGTTTTATAAATTCTTTTTTTCCTTCACTTTATCTTCAGCTTCGTTCAGGACATTGATTTTCTTTGCCTGCTCTTCAGCTGTACTGAATCCTTTCGAGATCATCATCAGGGCCTTTTTGGTTTCTTCCAGCGCTTTTTGCGGATCTTCAATGGTCGCCATGTCAGGCTTGTCCTGAATTTCCTGCCGCACGAAGAAAATTGCCGCTGCCACTACCGCTATCCCCGCTGCGATCTTGAGTGTTGTTTGCCACAGGCCTACCACTTTTCCTTTCGGTGCAGTCATCTTTTTGATAACCTCTTTTTCGAATTGTGCTCCTGTTGCTTTCTGCTTCTGCTCATCAAAATAACTGAACAGCTTGGCGGTGTCTTTAAAACGTTCCGGCACTTCGTGCGTGCGGAACCATTCGCGCAAACGCTCTTCCTCTTCCAGGGATGTTTCGCAATGCCAGTATTTTTTGATCAGCGCTTCTAGTTGGTTATAGTCCATACGCGTTCATCTTCAATAATTTTTCCTTCACCGAGTTGCGTGCACGAAACAGGTTCACTTTTACCTGATTCATGTCGATTTCCATAATCTCGCATATCTCGTTATAACTGTACCCCTCGACATCGCGAAGGTGAATTACCTGCCGCTGTTTTTCAGGCAGTGCAGCGATCAATTGACTTACGTGTTGCATACTTTCACCCAGTTCGGTTTTAACATCAGGTGTTTTATCTGCGCCCAGCACATGAAAGCTTTTCTCGAGCGATTCGGTCGCCTTTCGCTGATTAGCCCGGAGCTTATCGAGCGACAGGTTTTTAGTGATCCGCATGCACCATGCCTCCATGTTTTCAATGGTATGCATCTGCTCCCGGCCATTCCAAACCCTGATCAAAACTTCCTGCACCACATCCTTCGCATCATCGTCATTGCCCAGCATCCGCAGAGCAAACCGAAAAAGCTTGTTTTTAGCAGGTAAAACACGGTTTTGAAAAGCCTCGAGGTTCATGTATTCAATTCCAAAAAGCAGACGTCCCGCTTGCCCGATTGTTACAACTGAAAAGAAGTTTTTTGAGGCACTTCACCGAAAACACGACTCCGGGCACGGCAGACGGGCTTATGTTAAGGCAAAATACAGATTCGTGGGCTACATCAGGAGGGTTTTCAAATCCATATCGTCAAAACTACTCCCCGGTCATGATCCTTCTTTTATGATCATCGGGGCTCAAAAAGCAGGAACAACATCTTTACATTATTATCTCGATCAGCATCCCAAGCTGGCGGGTTCGTATCCTAAAGAGCTTAATTATTTCTCGCGGCACATTCATTTAGGAAAGGATCTTGACTGGTACCGTAAACACTTCACATCGCTTACCAAGCCTGACGCACTATTTTTTGAATCCACGCCAAAGTACATGAAGCTCGAACCGGTGGCGCAGCAGATTGCCAAAACCTATCCAAACATGAAATTCATTATGATACTGCGCGAGCCTATTCAGGATGGAACATGTATCGCAGTTATTCATCCAAACAGATTGCGCGAAAAAAAGCTGTCACCACCGGGCGGGGCGTAAACCGGGTTTACCAGTATATGTTCAACAAGCGCGATGACTTTCCGTCTTTTCGGGAGGTTGTTGATCTGGAACTCGATTTCATTTCACGCGGAAGCGATGAAGGTCCGTTTATATTGCGCAAAGGGCTTTATGCCGATCAGATAAAAATGTATTACAGGTACTTTGATGCTGATCAAATTCTGATTCTGGCATTCCGCGATCTTGTAACCAAGCCAAACGAAACCTGCAACCGGGTATTGGAATTTTTGAACGTAGACGGGCCTGCGTGTACGTTCAATATAGAACCAAAAAACCAGCGTGAATATCCAAATAAGATTACCAGCGATGACAAAAAAATTTTGGATGAATTCTACCGCGAGCCGAACCGCGAACTGAAAGAACTTCTAGGCAGGGAACTTAACTGGTAGCTATCGCTTGCGTTTCGACTTAACTTCACGAATAAGCTGCTGGTCAACATTCTGTTTCGTAACGAATGCATAGTTGCCACTGCCCGTGGAAGCCAATTTTTCCAATGCTTTACCCGACCCTGCCCCGCCACCGAAATTGAACACGGTGAGATAAATATCGGATTTCGCAAATTTCTTAATCAACGCTTCGGTATCAGGCGAAATCGGAAACTCACCATCGGTAGCCAGCACGATCCGGTTATTTCCGGCACGAATGTAATTTTCATCCGCTACTTCATAAGCCAGCGCGAGCGCTGCATTGCCATCGGTTGTTCCTTTTGACTGAAGCTTGCTGATCGCCTTCCTGATTTTTGCCTGATCCTTAAAAGAAACCGGCTCAAGTAAAACCTTTGGCTTGCCCGAGAACACGACCAATGCCAGTTCATCTTCTTCGCGCATCATGTCGAGCAATTGTAAAACCGATTGTTTCAGCAGCGGAAGCTTATCAGCCCTGCTCATGGACCCGGAAACATCGAGCAACAACACCAGGTTATTCGTAGCATATCCCTCCATGTTTCGCGACAAGTCCGGGTTGCGATCAAGCCAAATGGTATCATGCTTCTCGATGTAAACGGTATCGCGAATGTTTGTGTTCTTCGCATCAGTCGTTACTGGTCCTTCCGGTTGCCGCTGAGCCGCTTTTAATGGGGAGTTATCTTGTGTGTCGCTGGCCTGAGTCGGTGAACCTGACGCAGAATTCTTAGTATTACCGCGATCCAAAATAAAAAGCTCGGGTTCGTAAATGGTCTGCAGCAGCGGCACGGGCGACAGCTCACAGAACTTGTTATAATTTCGTGCTACGTTGTTGAACATATACACATACGTGTGATACGGATGGCTATAGCTTAAAGGTGATAACGTTGACGCCTTGAACTCCGGATCGATAAACTTTTTAGAATCGTTCGCGAGATCTTCATACGGTGTGTACGGGCAATTGCCGTTAAACCGGCCAAGTTTCTCAATGCCTTTCAGATTGGTGTACTCATCTGAAATCACGGTCCGGACAAGTGTTTGAATTTTATCGGGATCGGGTTTTTGCGATTGATCTACCGTGTAAAACAAATTCGCTTTCAAAAGCTCGGCCTTGTCAGCATCAGCCAATTTCAAAAGAGCTTTTGCGGACACATTCCAGGAGTTTGCGGGGTTAGACGCTTTATAACTTTCGAATACACTCCGTACATCGGTATACAAAACTTCCTTCTTAATATGAAAAATATCCCAGATGGCTTTGAACCGCGCAATAAGTTCATCCAGATGTTTCAGGTTATCGCGTTCGTAGTTCTTTTCGTCCGTTTCACGATCCAACGCGACACTAAGCTGATTCATTTCAATCAGAATGCGATTCAGCACTTCCGCCTGATCATTTAATGATTTTCTGTACGCTTCCGGAATGGATTTACTTTCAGCAACAGCTTTTTGCAAATACGAGACTGGAATTTCGAAGTCCCGAAGCTCGAACGTAAGTCCGCCTTTACCTTTAAAGGAAGTTAAATCCCGGTAACCGGGTGTACTTCCCCAAAGATTTGCATAAAGCCGCTGTAAATGATCGGTTTGCCGAACGCATTCATTGATATAATCGATATAGTTGGAAAGCGCTTTAAAAGTTGCCTGAGATATAACACCTGTTTGAGGTTTAACTGATAATGTTGAATGCGGAATGTCCTGGAACGGCTGAATATCATTCGTGATTTCTTTTCCATTGATTCGGATATCAAAGGCCGGGACATAGGTTATCGCCAAAAGGCCCGCATAATTATTACTTGCATAGCCGATAAAGGTGTTATAAAATGAGATCAGCACGCCATTATATAAGTTGATCAACTCGAGATACACACCGTTGCTATGCTCATCAGACTTTTGTGCTTCGTAGGTGTAGCCGTCAAGTCCGTTGCGCTTCGTTTGTTGCAACATAACCAGTCCATCTTCGAAAGAAGGGATCATGGAAGACGCTGGATACTGAATACCTGTCACGACAATTTTCTTTTCAACAAACTCCTGCGATTCCAAAATGTGACCTTTGAGAGTTTCAACTGGCCAGCCCGAGTGGGTTTTTGCGTTGAGATTATAGCTCCATAAATCCAACAAACTAGTTTCATGAGCGATCCTGTCCTGCATTTGTCTGAGCGCGTTTGCGTATGCACCGGCTTTAACCGTCTGTAGTCTGGCGTAGGATGCCCGCACGGCCGCATACAAATCGTTGCGTTTGGAACGATAATCGGCAAACAAGCCGATAGTCTTTGAAATGATATCCTCTGCTTTTTTGTAATCGTCTGTTTTGTAATCTTCAAGCTTATGATACGTATCCAGCGTCTTAAGCTGGAGATCAATTGCTTCTGCTGCCTTTCTCACAGTATCCAGTTTAGCTTTCAGCAAAATATCATCAGTTCCCACCTTACGCCCGAGTGCGGTGTTGTAGAAATAATCTTCCGGTTGAAATGTATAGGTAAACCGGATAGGTTGCTTGTACTTCGATGTGCGGTAACGCTGCAAGTTATCGTAGTAGTCGCGAATGAGCATAAAAGAAGCCTGCGCTTCTTCGCCTGACTTATTAAGGTATTCGATATAGCTGTTCAGGGCTTTTTGCTGAGTTGCCGTGATCTGAGCGTTTGTCAGCAATGGCACCAGTAACAGCGTCAATACAAGGCATCTAACCATGTGTTAAACTTACATTTTTTAAGTTTTGATTGGAAGTGATAAATTAGAAGGATGAGCCAGGCCAAAGAACAAGATAAAATCATCGTATTCCGCGAGTATGAAACCTCGATAGATGCTAACGTGGCCAAAACCAAACTGGATGCCTACGATGTCCCGTGTTTTCTGACGCAGGAAAATCTCAATACCCTGATGGCGCAGAACCCGTTTCTGTTCAGGATCAAGCTGCATATCTTCGAGAACGATACACCACGGGCCAAAAAAGTCCTTGATGACCTCTTTGATCATGACTCACCGAAAACCTGCCCGAATTGTGAGTCCACAGAAATCATATATGCCGACAGCCGAAAAAAGTTTAATGTGTTTGCTGCAATAGCTTTTGCATTTATGCTTCACACCCCTTTAGAGAAAAAGAAAGTCTACCATTGCCTCGATTGCAAAACCGAGTTTTGAAAATTCATGAATAATTAACCACGCTCCATTCAACCTAACGCTTGTTATCAAGTTGCAGGGTTTTATTTTCGCTGGTAACGGAAATTTTATGGGTGCAAAAATTATTGTCGGGTTGATGGGTCCTGGAGAAACAGCAACCCCTGAACAAAACGAAGATGCGTTTGAATTGGGTGCAGCTATTGCTAAGCAAGGCTGGATTTTGCTAACCGGTGGACGGGCATTCGGAGTTATGGAAGCTTCCATGCGCGGAGCTTCTGTACATCACGGTCTTACCATTGGCATTTTGCCGGGAGATAACGCACAGGCATCATCACCCTATGCACAAATCAGAATCGTGACGGGAATGGGCAGCGCCAGAAACAATATCAATGTGTTAACCAGTCACGTAATTGTTGTGTGCGGGATGGCCTCAGGCACAGCATCGGAAGTTTCACTGGCATTACGTGCCAATAAACGCATCATTTTTCTGAGGCAGGACAAGCTTACCATTGAATTCTTCAAAAAGCTGGGAACGCACCGGGTGGTTGCAGTAGAATCAGTGGGTGAAGTCATTGAACAGATCAACGACTTCATTTCCCTGAAACAGATTGTTTGATTATTTCTTTACAACCGTAAACTCCACGCGCCTGTTATTCGCGCGACCGGCTTCAGAATCATTTGTGTCGATAGGTTTGCCTTCGCCATAGCCATGCGCTGTCAGGCGGAAGCCGTCAATACCCTGACTTACGATGTAATCGACTACCGATTGAGAGCGACCCTGCGAGAGGTTCAGGTTATAATCGTCCGATCCTTTGCTATCGGTGTGACCAGATATCTCAATTTCCACAGTAGGATTGCTCTTCAAAAACTCGACTACTTTATTTAGCTCCACGAACGACTCGCTCTTTAGCGTTGTCTTATCGAAATCGAAATAAATGTTTTTCAAACGAACGGTTAAACCAACTTCAATAGGCTGCAGATACAGGTCTTTGATAACCGGAGTAGTTTCTTCATCCGCTACTTCAGAGCTGTCGGTAGCATTCAAATAGCCTTCCGCGGAAGCGGTAAGCCTGTACGTACCCAAGGATTTAATTTCCTGCTCGTAACGTCCTTCTGCTGCCGGCATTTTAAAGTTTACACGTTTGTCGTTCTTTAACACTGCGTCAACCTTTGCCGTAACAGGCTTATTTGTCTTGCTGTCGTATACAGTTCCGGTAAGCATCAATTTCTTAGCGATCGGAGTTAAATAAATATCAACAACAACGGTTGTGTCGTTACCTAAGTCTGCGGGCAGTGTAAGTGAAACGTCTTTAGGCAAATAACCCTCCTGCGAAGCGTTAATCGTGTACGTGGTGACTTCCGGAATACGAGTTTCAAACTTTCCAACACCCGATGATTTGAAATTCGTGGGTTTATTTTGTCCGGGAGTCAACACCAGGTTCACCGTGATGGGTTGTTGACTTTTCTCGTTATACGTTGTTCCTGTAATCATGATCTTAATATCGCGCGGAATCAGCTTGAAGATGTCAAGGTTACCGCCATCCAGTGTGCTGTTAGCCCGACTGTTGAATACGTGCCCCTCTTTGTCGATGCAGAAATAGAATTCGTCAGCAGCGGTATTGATAGGCGAACCCATGTTTACGGGCGTACTCCAGTTTTGCCAGGTATCGTCAAGGCGGGTGCACTTATAAATATCGGCCTTGCCGCGTTTACCCGGAGCATTACGGTCGCTGGCGAAGTATAATGTTTTATCATCAAATGAGATAAACGGACCGAAGTCATCATCACGTGTAGAAATATTCAACCGCTTGGGAGCAGTCCACTTTCCATCGCCCTCAAGATTGCTCACGTAAAGCTGGCTTCTGGGCCCTTGCGGAGTTGTGCCCAGAAAAATAATCATGTGCTTTCCGTCTGAAGAAAGACTTGCACCATAGAATTTTCCTTTGTTGAGTTCCTTGAAGTTAGGAACATCAAGTTCGCGTATTGAATTTCCGGTGATTAATGAAAAGCCTTTTGAATCTTTACCCCTTCCACCCTTAATAAAAAGTGATCCGTCGGGCAATGCGCTGAACACCTGGTTGCTGTGATGGATGTTAAACGGAGCAGTAAGATGCTTGGCTGTGGTCCATTCACCTTTTTCGTCAAGAGTCGACATCCAAATATCATCGCTTCCTTCTTTACCGAATGTATTCTCAGGATGGTTATGAACAAAGAAGTAGAGCTTCTTTCCATCTTGTGATATAATCGGGGCAGCTTCGTGGTAGTGCGTGTTGATCCCTTTGCCAAGCTTAACCAGCTCGTAACGGGGCGCAAAATCCTGGGCTACTAACGAAATACTAAAGATTAAAGCAACTGCAAGAAGTACTCTTTGTTTCATAGTTAGGGGTTGGTTCAATTAATAAAATCCGCGACCGCTCATCTGAATTCCTGCCAGGATTAAAAGGAAAGCGATCAAATTGAAAATAAATACGCGTTTATGCTTGGCTGCAGCGTCCGGAAGTTTCTTAGACGTTATCCGCGCCATCGTAATCAGCACAACAGCGATCAGCATAATGATAATATGTTCCACTGTCCAATAGCGGGTAATGCTGTCTTTCATAGTTGTTTCACCAAACTTTACATGCGGGCTTACCACGTACAAAATCAATCCGAGCAACAATTGAATGTGCGTAGAAATAAAAAGGAACAAATTAAGTTTGTTGTCGGTCGGGGTATAGTTTTTCTTTCCCAGCCAGCCTGCCAGCGAGGTAATGATAACCACAACTAACAGGATGAGTACGGCAAAGCGAATGTAAGAGTGTGAATAGAGGAGAGCTTGGTACATAGGTGTAAAATTTGCTTTCGAAAATAGTAAAGGACCCGAAAGTTACGAAGCATACCCCTGCTTTCGAAATAATCTTTAAAAAGCTATATTTTTGGCAATTCCCTAACCATGAACCGATTTTTGCCCCATCTGGCGCTCATTTTGACGCCATTCGTGCTTTCCGCACAGGACGAGCCCGAACCTCAGCCTGACACCGTAACAATTGGTGCGTACACGATCAGTATCCACGACATCGATTTTCACAATAAAGAATACACAACCCGATTTTGGTTGTGGGTGCTTTATGATAATAATGCCAAGTTTGACTTCCCCAATCAGCTCGACATTCCAAATGCAAAAGATATTGTTAAGCCTGAGGTGATTTCAGATACCATCGATAATCGCATCTGGCAACTCATGAAAATGAAATGCGTGATGAAACAGAACTGGAAGGTTAAAGATTTTCCGTTCGATCAGCAACGCCTTGTATTGCACGTGGAGAACTCAATCTACGATCGAAACACCTTGGTGTTTGTACCGGATGAATTGGGCAGTACATACGATCGCGAGTTAACACTGGATGGCTGGAAGATCACCGACTTCAAAGTAACCACCAGTAACAGTGAGTATACAACCGTGTTCGGTGATCCAAGCAGCGATATGTTACATTCCGAGTATGCTTCCTTTAATATCGAAATTGATATTGAGCGTAATGCGTGGGGCCTTTTCATGAAAATTTTTATTGGCATGTACATTGCCTTTATGATCTCTGTGCTCAGCTTCACAACACAACCAACAGAACTCGAACCCCGCTTCGGATTGCCCGTGGGTGGACTGTTTGCTGCGGTCGGTAATAAATACATCATCGATTCTCTCCTTCCCGAGTCCTCGGCCTTTACACTTGTTGACTCTCTTCATGCGGCCACATTTCTGGCGATTTTCTCTACGCTGCTGGTGTCGGCTATTTCACTTCGCTTCCATTACAAGGGCAAAGTGAATACGTGTCAAAAGATAAATTATTGGGGTTCCCGAATCGTTATTACAATCTACGTGGTGATCAATGCCATTCTCATCTTAGTAGCAATCTGATATGCGCCTGTTCTCTGCGATTGTTGTTTGTATAGTTGTTATATTATTTATACAGGCTGCTAAGGCGCCTTCTTACGACATTATTATCCGGCAGGGAACAATTTACGATGGCTCCGGTTCCAAGCCGTTCGTGGCTGATGTTGGTATCCGGTCTGATACAATTGCGTTTATCGGAGATTTATCATCAGCAACAGCCAAAACAGAAATCGATGCTAAGGGATTATCGGTAGCTCCGGGTTTTATCAACATGTTAAGCATGGCGGAGCGTTCTTTATTAATGGACGGCCGCTCCATGAGCGACATCATGCAAGGCGTAACGCTTGAGGTGATGGGCGAAGGCTGGAGTGCCGGGCCGGTAAAAAGAAAGTCGAATAAACCAGTTGATAGCCTTTGGACAACCCTTGATGGCTATTTCAAATGGCAGATGAAGAAAGGTACCAGTACCAATGTGGCATCTTTCGTGGGAGCCACGACAATACGAAATTATGTATTGGGGCACGCCAACCGGAAGCCTACTGCCGCAGAACAGGAGCAGATGAACAAGTTGGTACAGGAAGCGATGGAACAGGGCGCGATGGGCGTGAGCACATCGTTGATCTATGCCCCGGCCGATTTTGCGTCAACCGAAGAAATTATTTCGCTTGCATCGGAAGCTGCCAGATACAAGGGTATGTACATTACCCACATGCGGAGCGAAAGTGACAATATTCTGAAAGCCTTAAACGAGACATTTCGTGTAGCACGTGAAGCGAATATCCGTGCAGAAATCTATCATTTAAAAATCAATCATGATCGCAACTGGAATAAGATTGAACAGGTATTGGAAAAAATTGACAGCGCACAAAAAGCAGGACTGAAAATAACCGCCAATATGTATCCCTATGCAGCCAGCAACACCGCGCTTACCGCGAGGCTTCCAAACTGGGTGCAGGAAGGTGGCGCGGGTGAAATGCGAAAAAGACTAAAAAATCCTGCGACAAGGAAAAAGGTTCTGGAAGAAATGCGGCTTGGTATTCCTACCAAAAATTCTGATCCGAAAAGCGTTGTTATTCTCGGGTTCCGACTCGATTCACTGAACAAACTTTATCGCGGCAAGCGACTTGATGAAGTTGCAGCCATACATGGTAAAGACGCAGATGAAACATTGCTTGATTTGCTTGTCAAAGATCGGTCGCCAGGAGCAGCCGTGTATCATTTACAGACAGAAGAGAATGTTCGAAGAATATTCAAACAACCCTATGTGAGTTTCGGATCGGATGGCGCTTCTTTCTCAGACGCTAAAATTTTTGATGAATGGGGAACCCACCCGCGTGCATTCGGAACATTTGCCCGGGCGATCGGCAAGTATGGTCGTGAAGAAAAACTCGTTGCGCTGGAAGAACTTGTCCGCAGGATGACTTCCCTTCCTGCAACAAATCTCGGTATAAAAGATCGAGGCCGGTTAAGGATCGGCTATTATGCCGATCTGGCAATTTTCGATGCAAAAGAAGTTATCGACAGGGCTACGTATGATGAGCCAAAACTATATGCAACCGGAATGCGCTATGTGTTAGTAAATGGCGTACCGGTTCTATCAGATGGCGCACATACCGGAGCCATGCCAGGGCGAGTGGTACGCGGGCCGGGCTGGAGGAAAAAGTAACATGACATTTGCTGAACATGTTCTGAAATTTTACCGCTCGCTCGATCTTTCCAAAACGAGGCTGCCAAAAGGCGTTGAGGTATTGAATCCTTATCGGGATTCCTCAGCGTTAGATCTCACTGAAAAATTTTTTAGAAAATTCTACTCCGACAACAACCAGCGGAAAATCATTATCGGAATTAATCCCGGAAGGTTTGGCGGTGGCACAACCGGCATTCCGTTTACAGATCCGATTCGTCTGGAAAATATCTGTGGTATACCAAGCGGTCTTGCCAAAAAACCTGAACTCTCTTCGGACTTCATTTACCGGATGATTGAGGCGTATGGCGGAGCAGAAAAATTCTATAGCGATTATTTTATCAGCTCCGCTTCACCATTAGGTTTTACCAAAGACGGAAAGAACCTGAACTATTACGACATCCGGGAACTGCAGTCGGCACTGGAGTCTTTCATCATAACTTCTCTGCGAGAGCAAATCGGATTCGGTATTTCCACTGGCGTTGCCTTTTGTTTGGGTGAAGGCGATAATTTTAAAAACCTGAACATCTGGAACAAAAAAGAGGAATTATTTAAAGAAATAATTCCTCTTCCTCATCCCCGGTTTATTATGCAATACCGGAGGAAACGGCTTGATGAGTTTATTGAGCTTTATACAGGTAAATTATCGCAATATTAGGATCTGCAGATTCTATCAGTTGGAGGTAATTTGCTTAAACACCGTGACATCCACCTCCGCAGCTAATGTCAAATCACCCGGCAGGTTGTTCTCTTGATCAGGTAATGTAGATGTCATTTTAAATTTCAATTTACCTGTATTGGCATCGTAACTGTAATCGCTTATTGTACACGTGGTGAAGATTTCGCTCGCCTCGAAATATTCCCTGGAATCTTCGTCCAGAACACTCATTGAAACAACGATTTGATTCACAGGGAATACAGGGGCGGCATTGTCATGATTAGCGTAGAGGACAATCTCGGCCCAATAACCACCGACTCCGATTTCGTCAATAGCAGTTGCCCTTCTTTTCACAACAAACACAACTCCGTTCGGATCTTCAAAAGCAGGGTTCGCAATGGAGTAATAAAAGGACATTTCGGGCATATACTTATAGTCGACCGTTTCACTGAACGGGTTTCCACTTGGATCGGTGCCGGAAAGCGTAACAATAACATTGCCATACTTGGTTGCATCTGCAAAAGGATCAACAGGAGTATCGTCTTCCTGACAACTCATCAAGTTAACAAGGATCAATAATAAAATGGCAGAGATAAATGTGCGAGCGTTTTTCATAAATAAGGGGTTGTACACAAAATAGATATCATCTACCTCAAAAAAGTAACCCGAACTCCCATTTTTGAAAACGGCACAAAAAAAACCTTCACTTATCAAGGTGAAGGTTCCAAATTTTTTGCCCGTTCTACCAGTAATACGTTGCAACTGCCCCTCCCGGAAGTGTGGTCGTTGCGGTATAGTTCTTATACGCGATTGCAAAAGTAGCAGCATCATTATTATCGTTCACAACGATCAAGACCTTCTTACCTGAAGGTGTTACATACGCTACGTTGTGCAGATTACCGACCAGGTTGCTACCGACACGAACGGATCCGGCAGGTACAAGTTTAGATGCATGTGCGATGATGTAGTACGAAACATTGCGGCTAACTGCGCCCGAAGCATTATTAATGGTCAACGCTCCCTGGCAAAGGTTGCAGCCTCCATCATTGGTATGCGGATTAAAATTCTGATCAGCTGCCAGATTCCATTCAAGCACGTTCCGGCTCCAGTTGCGAGGAGCGCCTACAATCAACGTTTTTACATGCCACCGAAGATCGCCTGCAAAATCTCCGTTACCACTTGTCCACTGTTCAGTGAAGTACAAATTCCTGTCAGGATGTGCATTATGAACGGTTGTTAACGCACTGATGTCACCCAGGTACATATGGAATGCCGAACCATCGACCATTGCCTTGGTTGTAGGATCGTTCAGGATTGCAATCGGATATCCCGGGTTATCGCAGTTATGATCGAACAAAATAATTTTTGTTGTGATTCCGGCTGCCTGAAATGCAGGCCCAAGGTGCGATTTGATAAACTCATTTTGCTGAGCGCTGGTCATCGTCATGCTGGGCGTGTTTCCCGGATGCTCAGGCTCGTTCTGAATTGTTATCGCATCGATGGTAATTCCTTCGGCAGCCATCCCCTGAATGTATTTCACAAAGTATTTGGCATACGCAGCGTAGTATTCCGTTTTTAGACTGCCACCTTTCACTGCGTTATTGGATTTCATCCACTTCGGTGCTGACCATGGGCTGCCCATAATTTTAATGTTGGGATTTAGCGCAACGATTTCTTTCAACACCGGAATCAGGTTAACACGATCAGGGTCCAGGCTGAAGTGATCAAGATTAACATCTGTTTCTCCCGCCGGCAGATCGTCATATGAGAATACCTCTGCATCAAGATCTGACGCCCCAATGCTGATGCGCAGGTAACTAATACCAATTCCATTTTGCTCGGTCAAAAACAACTCCTTTAACAATGCATTACGGTTTGAAGGTGTCATTTTCTGATTCATCAGCATAGCACTTCCTCCGGTAAGTGAGTATCCGAAGCCGTCCATGGTTTGATAATGCGTAGTTGTATCAACCGTGATTTTTGGAGCTGTGGATGTGGTTTGCTTAAACGTAATGGGTGAGATGGCACTAAACAGGTACGAGCGATCGGGATAGGTGGCCCACACGCTTATCTTCGGTCCATTTTCTCCACTGGGGTTATTGTTGATGGGAGGCAAATCCGGAACGGATGAACATGATAGAACAAAGATTAAAGCAGTGACGAGTATAGAAAAGATTTTTTTCATTTGCGCTGATTATTTCACGATAAAGGTACTAATTGAATGAGGAAGAGCCTGTGTTTTGACAGCTTGATTATCTATCCAAAGGAAATAGGATAATTCTTTCGGTGTTTGATTCATCACAACGACAACTAAACTTCCATCTGTATTAAGAAAGGCTGTGCTACTCAACGTACTGCGGCTTGGCGCGGTCTGAATTCTTTTTGCTCCCGGGCGGATAAACTTTGAAAAGTGACCGATATAGTAAAACGAGTTGGTATACACGAGTTCTCCGGTCTGTGTAAGCGCATGCACAGGTGCAAAGCAGAAATTTTTTACGTGGTTGGGTCCGCCCGTTTCATCCAGCAAAATATTCCAATCTGTCCAGCCCACTGCACCGGCATTAAAATCCTGAATCATCGATTTACCGTAGCGTTCACCCAATTTCCAATCGTTAAGCTTAGCAAGATCGAAAGGCGCGTTACATCCTTCAGTGAAAAGTAAGTTGATGTCATTCCAGTTTTCTTTCACACGAAGCACGTTATCATACACCTGATCTCCACCGCTCCAGTCTTCATACCAATGAAAACCAATGCCCCAAATATATTTTGATGCATCCTTATCATTAAGCAGCGTGAACGCACGCTGATACATCAGGTCGCGGTTATGATCCCACGCGATTAATTTCTTTTCTTGCAGTCCCGACTTTTCAAGTGTTGGCCCGAGGAATTGTTTGATAAAATCGCGTTCGTCTTCCGCGGTATAAATACAACTCTCCCATTTTTGTGTCGCCATCGGTTCGTTTTGAACAGTCAATCCCCAGATAGGTATTTGCTCAGCTTCATAGGCATTGATAAATTTTACATAGTAGTCGGCCCAGCTTTGCTTGTACTCCTGCAAAAGTTTACCGCCTTTCAGCATGTTGTTATTGTCTTTCATAAAGGCGGGCGGGCTCCATGGACTTACATACAGAGTCATGTTTCCACCTGCGGTTTCCATCGCTTTTTTAATGAGCGGGATGCGATATTTTTTATCAGGAGAAATATCAAATGACTCCAATGACTTATCGCCTTCTTTGACGTAGGTGTAGCTTGAACTACTGAAATCGCAGCTATTGATGTGTGTTCTGCCTAATGTGTAGCCTATTCCATTCTGCGGATCGTAGTAAGCTTTCAATAATTCTTTCTGCTTTTCCTCGGGCAACTTCGCGAAAGTTTCTGCAGCTGCGTCTGTCAGCGCTCCTCCTATTCCCAGCAGCGTTTGAAAAGTCTTTTCAGGATTGATGAAAACACAAGTTTCAGTTTCAACAGGTTGACCATGACTTTCGAATTCTGCCGTATCTACCAATGTAAGTCGGAAATTGCTTGAGTCAGCTGTCGTATACATCCAAACTTTTTTACCATCCAATGAAAATGATGGGGCATTACCGGGTATTGCCGTGTCTGGCTTATTACATGAGAATGGAAAGAGCAGAAGTATACAAAATACACCTATGCTCGTTATTCGGTGTTGCATCGTATTGCAAGGTTTGTGTTTGGGTTAGAAAATAGGAAACACTGGTCGTCCAGGGCAGGGACGACCAGCGCATTCATAGTCAACAAGTCTAGTAGCCAGGATTTTGCGAAAGGTTTACGTTTTTATCTAACTCAGCTTGCGGTACAGGCCAAACAAGCCTGGTCTCTGTCAGGTTGTATCCCAGCGAAACACCGCTTCCGTCCTTTACAGCATTGATAACTGTAATGGCTCTGCCTGTTCTTCTCAAATCAAACCAACGATGGCCTTCAAATGCCAGCTCAAGCCTGCGTTCTTTTTCAATAGCAAGGCGCATGGCATCTTTTGAATTAGCGGGTGTCGGACTTAGGTCAACGCGCGCGCGGATTTGATCCACCAAACTCTTAGCTCCTGACAAGTCACCGAGTTCGTTCAACGCTTCAGCTTTCAAAAGCATGATATCTGCCAACCTGATGAAGATGTAGTTTTGACCACTTGGGCTAACAAACTGGCGGTATTTATTTAGGAAAGGATAATGATTTTGCGGCCAGTGGTTGTCACTCCATTTCCCGGTTACATCCAGAAAAATAACTGATGCATTTTTACGAATCACATCGCCTTCTGCGTCAAAAGTCGCAATCAAATCATTCGAAGGAATATTGAATTTTTTCCAATCGAGACCCCGGAACATTTGTGTACCCCAATTGTGATCCACACCACCTCCGAAATAATTTATCTCGAAAATTGATTCAGAAGAGTTTTCGTGTGCGTTATCCCAGAGTTGATCGTATTCCGGAAGCAGTGAATATCCTCCATCCATTACAGCCTGGCAGTAGTCATCAACCTTCTCCCAATCGTGAGGTTCCTGCGTTGCATAAACTTTAGCGAGCAGTGCGTTGGCTGCGCCCTTGGTCGCGAATCCTTTATGATCAGCGGTTGTTCTTGCTCCTGCGACTGCTGTTTCAAGGTCAAGTATAATCTGAGCATAAATCTCTGCCTGAGGCACGGGAGCAGGATACACCTGTTCGTAAACTTCAGGAAAAGTTTCAGGGCTCAGGGTTTTCAGGTCCTTTAACTGCAAAGGCGCATCGCCCCATAGCTGAACGATATGAAAATAACAGAATGCGCGAATGAACGATGCTTCGGCAACCATTTCAGTCTTCCTTGATGCCGTAAGCGCAACGTCAGTGACTTTTGGAACGTTGTTGATTACCCGGTTTGCTTTTCCTATTGTACCGTAGAGATAACCCCAATCGCGGCTAACGTTTCGGTTAGTTGCAATAATTTCATAATCATCAATTTGGAAGTTATCCGGATTGTCTGCACCAGCATAGGCATCATCGGCTTGCGCATCTCCGTTAACAAAATAATCGAGTTCAAAATATTCGTTTTTGAAATCGGCATATGTTCCCGCCAACGCTGCTTCGGCCTCTGCGGCACTCTTATAAAGAACTGAGTCCGCACTTGTATTGGTAATGGCTATACCATTGGATTTCGGTTTCAAATCCAAAAAATCCTCACACGATTGAATCACTACAATCATTCCAGCCAGATAAAAAAGATGTATCTTTTTCATAATCATAATTTTTTAGAATTGCACATTTAATCCCATCGTCACGGTTACCGCCTGTGGATATGTTCCATAGTCAACACCCAGCGCAACCGGGCTGTTTCCAAATGCGTTAACTTCCGGATCGAATCCTTTGTATTTGGTGAACGTGAGCAGGTTCTGACCTGTCACATAAACTCCGAGACTCTTTATGCCCAGTTTCGACAAGTGATCGGGGTTGACATTATATCGAAGTGTGAGTGCTTTTAATCTCACGTACGAACCGTCTTCAACAAAACGTGTTGAGTTCTGAACATTGTACACATCACCTCCACCGATGGCCCGGGGAATACTTGTATTCCTGTTTTCGGGTGTCCAGCGGTTTAGTACAGCAGTTGATTGATTCTTGCTGTCGAACATACCTTCCAGATCGATCCGGGTGGAGTTAAAAATGTCATTTCCATAGCTGCCCTGGAAGAAGATGTTTAACTCAAATCTTTTGTAAGCAAGCGTATTCGTGATACCGAAAGTGAACTTTGGATTTGGGTTACCAATAAATGTACGGTCGCCCGGATCCCAATAACCGTTCTTGTTTACATCGCGGTAGATCATGTCGCCTGTGTCGGGATCGACACCATCTGCGATATATCCATAGAACATTCCGACAGGTTGGCCCTCTGTGAAAATAGCAACGTTTGTATTATTGCTATAAATCGGAGCGTAATATGTTGTTGGCGTATACACGAGGTTAACGACCTTGTTCCGGTTAAATGAAATGTTAAAGTCGGTGTTCCATGTGAATTCTTTTTCAAAGTTTACTGTCGACAATGAGAATTCAAGGCCCTTATTTTCTATTTCACCGCCATTTGTCAGAATGTTGCTTACTTCACCAACAGAAGAAGGCAGATCAACATCTAAAATCAAATCCGTTGTACGCTTCAGGTATGCATCTGCCCTGAAGGTTATACGTCTTTTAAGCACACTAACATCTAATCCAATATTCGTTTGTGCAGTAATTTCCCAACCTAGATACGGGTTACCAATTGTTGTTTGAGATGCTGTCGGGCCGTTTAATTGCGGTGAAGGAGTATCACGGTTGTACGTATTCAAGCCGTAGGCAAGGTAATTGCCGGGCAGCCCATCCTGGTTACCGGTTTTACCCCAACCCAAGCTGAGCTTCAACTCATCAATCACGTCAATATTCTCCATGAAAGACTCTGAAGAAATTCTCCAGCCGGCTGAAAACGATGGGAATGTGGACCACTTATCGTATAGTTTTGATGAACCGTCTCTCCGAATGCTCGCTGTGAAAAGATACTTACCATCGTAATCATACATTAACCTGCCAAAGAACGAAGCAAGAGCCCATTCATCTACCGAAGTGCTAGCGTTGGTAATAACGTTGGCACCATTCATAGTTTTAACACGCAAATCTTCCGGAAAATCATATCCTGACATATATGATCCGTTGTAGCGATATTTCACTAAACCGGTACCGGCCATAACAGTAAAATTGTGCTTATTAATGTTATTTGTATACGTCAGCAGGTTTTCATTTGTCCATGTGCTGAAATTACTTTTATCGGCACTGCCATTTCCATGCGTGTTCCTTCCGTTGTTCGTTCTGAACCAATCCTGGTAATAATCCCATTGATGAGAATTTACATCCATGGCAAAGCTCGGCTTAAAGGTAAGACCCTTGATGATAGTTGCTTCGGTCATAAAACTTGCAATCAAACGATTATCAACCACCTCCTGATCAGCACCAAACATGTATGCCTTTGGGTTTTCCCATGATGGCTGAAAAGGGTTTGGGTCGAATTGACCGCTTCCATCACTTTTATAAACATGAAGGAAAGGGGGTGTATTTAATGTACTCATGATTACTCCGCCCCGGCCGGAACTCGCATTATCGGGTGTATCCTGAGTTTTTGAACGCAATAGGTTAATGTTGCTACCCACTTTTAACCACGGCTTCAGTCTTGTGTCCATATTCAAGCGTACGGAATATCGGTCAAACACTGCTGGTGCCACAATACCATCATTCTTAAGATAATTGGCCGAGGCCATAAAGTGAGACTTGTCAGTTCCACCGGAAAATGACAACTGATAATTTTGAATGTAGCCTGTACCAAACACCTCCTTGTTCCAATCCGTGTAATCGGTCCAGCTTGGATCAAGCGGAATATGGATTTCTGTCATTAAGTCACGATACTCAGCCGTGTTCAGTGTTTTGATCATTTTCCGGAGTTTTGAAAAACCTCCGTACACACCGAATTCCAAAACCTGTTGGTTAGGTTTACCAGATTTTGTGGTAATCAACACGACCCCGTTGGAACCGCGGATACCGTAAATCGCTGCTGATGCAGCATCTTTCAATACGCTATAGGAAGCGATGTCCTGAGGGTTTATACCCCGAATATCCGTCATCGGTATACCGTCAACAACATACAACGGCTCGTTACTTGCAGAAATTGAGGTAGCGCCACGAACGCGTACCGTTATTCCACCGCCCGGTTTACCGGAAGGTTGTGTTACCTGAACACCTGCAGCTTTACCTTGAAGGCCTTCCGCCACAGAAACAAGTGGTCTGTCTTTTAATTCCTTTTCGTCAACTACAACGATGGCTGAAGAGACATCTTTCTTCTTTTGCGAGCCATAACCTACCACGACAATTTCGTCAAGGCCAACAGCAGATTCTTCAAGCACTACATCAACCGTACTCTGGTTTTCAATAACAACCTCTTGGGTTGTATACCCGATAAAGCTGAAGACAAGTGTGCCGGAGCCCATTTTTATCTTGTAAACTCCGTCTCCATCGGTAGTTGTTCCCGATGTGGTGCCCTTAACCACCACGCTTACACCTGGCATTGGAGACCCCGTTGCGTCTTTCACTACCCCGGACACGTCACGATCCTGAGCAAACGAAAGGATGGGTAATGCCAAAAATAAAATCAGTAAATATTTTGCCATCACGTATACGATTAAATATTAAATTCTTAAATATTGATTGGTACAGGGTGCAGCCTGACGAGCAGGGAGATCCCCGTTAGCTTGAAATCAAGCGTCTATTTTGTGATGAAATCAATTACGACTCGGTTTAAAAGCCAAGAGCGGATAAATCCGCCCTTGGAACAAATTAAACCTAATCGAACTATCTTATAAGAATGAATGACCATGAAGCACTGCCATCCTTTCCTCCAGAGATATCAACAGTCATATAGAGATACTCCTTTGTGGCGCTTTTTGCATAGGCCATAACTTCATATTGAATTGAGGTTGTGCCATTTCCTGCGGTAGTTGGATCTCCAGGGGCTTTATTTTCACCACCCCAGAAAGCTTTATAGAAACCAACGAACGCTTTTGCATCAGCCGCACCATCCGTAACCACAATTTTAGCACGATTTGCTCCGGATGCAGCCGTAAATGTATATGTGTGGTTTGCAAATGTTCTGTATTTCTTACCATCGTTAGTAGAAGTTGCCAGTTGTGCATCTGTGAAGCAGCCGTTCGGGTCAATGCCTGCAAAGTAGCCGTCATCTCTAACGTCTCCTTTTGTATCATAGCTGTACACGCCTCCTGCGCTAAACTTGAATTCATCGTTAGCTAAACATGCCCATGATCCAAGCATATCAGCCTTTGGCACTACATACCATTCGTAGCTTCCCATAGCCGGTCCAACGAACAGTGATAATTCATCAGCGCGAACCTTCCAGGCAGCTCCCTGCAACAACGCATCAGTCAGAGCTGGCGTAGTAGCGTTCGCAACAAATAACTTTCTCACAGTATTTGAACCACTTGCATTAGTTGCTGTCAGGGTTACGTTGTAAATACCATCGCTGGTATATGTATGCACTGGTGCAGCTGCTGTGGATGTCGTATTGTCACCAAAATCCCATGAGTAGCTAACGGCTCCCTCTGTTTCGTTTGTTGTTGTCAGTTGATTTCCTGCCATAACACCTGAGAACGCAACTGTTGGTTTATTTCCAGGGATTGGTGGTTCATCGCCAGGGTTGTCATAATGAACAAACGTGAACATCCAATATCCTCCGGGGAGTGCATCACCGGAATTAAACTTATAGTTAACACGCACCATCAGCGTATCAACCGTACCGTCATACAATTTTTCGATATTATAAGTCACAGAAGACTGGGGAGCTTCCACTTCCAAATCCGTTCCAACTTTTTCAATACCCATATAGGCACCAAGACCATCAATTTTCAATTTATTCGGTGTTCCAGGAGTAATAGAGAACGTTCCCTCGAAATCGCCCCATACGGCAAGGCTGGAACCATCATCCTTGTCTTTCATATTGTTAGGATCAGTCGTATCGAAACATACGTTTTCAACCGGGAACTGTCCCTTTGTGCCATGTCCTTCGGCCCACATTGCACCATGCAGGTTTCTTTCGAACGTCAATCCTGCACGGGTGAACGTGTATTCGTGGTTCAACATACATGAACGGATGGCGATCTCATCATTATCGCGACCCATTCCCCACCACTGTCCATCAATAGTCGCTCCGTCAGTCTTCAGCGGGCCAACCAACAGTGGATATCTTCCTGTGCTGGCATCACGCAAAAGCTTCCATGTCTTGGAGGTTGAACCTGCCAACGCATCCAGGATGGCATTTGGATTTTCAATCACAATTTCCTGTTCGAAGGTAGCTGTACCACCTGAACCGGAAGCCGTTAATACAACTGTATACGTTCCGTCTTCCGCATACGTGTGTGATGGATCTTCTTCAGAAGAAGTTGCAGTTGCATCACCGAAATTCCACGTTACGGACGAGAAGTTCTTAGAGAAGTTGGTAAAATGAATCGTTTTGTAATCCGCCTCATCCGCTTCATAGTTAAAACTTGCGATTACCTTGCCTGAATCCTCGTCATCCTTACAGGAGATGACCTGCGTGGCCAAAATCGCGATGGCCGCAAACCCCAGGAGTTGATTAAGTAGTTTTTTCATAGTTAGGTTACTGTTAGTTGTTCTACACTTACAAGTCTAACCAACTTTTCAATAATCCCAAAGTAACTTACTGATAATGAATGTTATGCAGTAGATAATACGCTTCAGTCGCAATCAAAAAATCTGCATATTCCGTTGAATTTCCAATGTTATGGCTTAATTAGCGCAATCGATTGATACGCCAGAAGAAACGAAAACGGTTTCGGTGTAAAAAATCAAAATGTTGATAGTCAGCTTGTTAACAAATAGCTGTTAATCAGCCAGCCGGAAAAATTTTTTTATTAAAAACATCAACTCACTAATAGTCAAGCAAATAAAATGGCTGATTTAGCCCTCCAGGATGATCGATTTCCACCCGGTTTGAAAGAAATTTGGGTTTCTTTTACGCTTTTCATTCAATAGAGCCTTAATCCGTGAGCTGTAGTGCCAGCATGTACTTTGACGGATATGCAGGATTTCTGAAAGTTTATAGGAAGATATGCTTCCCCGGGAATTATAAACCAGGAAAATCATATAAAGCGCCTTTCCCAGAGGCAACCGGGTATTCTGAAGCAATGTGTACGCTGTTACCGATTCGTCATATCCGCATTTGGTACATCTGCGGCTATGTAAACTCCGGCCGGCACCGTATGCCTCATTGCGGCATTTCCGGCAAGAATATCCATCAACCCACTTCACATCGGCCAAAAACTTCATCCAACTCTCTTCGGTGGGGTGGGTGGCACTGAATTCCTCGTAATCGACCTCTTTCGAAAGCACGCGTGCCTCCTTTACCTCCGCCACATCATGCTGCAGCTTTACATTATCGCGTTCAAGAAGAATATTGATTTCAGCAATCTTGCGAGCCTGTGCTTCCAATTGTCTATTAGCCGTTTCCAGTTGCTTGTTCTGCTCTTCAATGTGTGCAGACTTCTGTATTAATTCCGCTGTTTTGATCAACACCTGCTCCTCCAGTGTTTTGTTCAGGTTATCCTTGAGCTGCTGATTCTCATGAAGTTGTTCAATCATGTTTTCACTTGCCCGCGTTTTTTCAAGACTTAACACGCTTATTTTGTCACTAATCGCAAATGACAGCAAAAGCATTTCGGCAACAAAACTGAAACCAAGGCTGTAATGCGACAACTCTCCAAACGGTTTCCATTCAATACCGAAATACTGAAGCACTTTGTATAAAATTCCAAACGCAACAAACGTATACGCAGCCACCAGAAAACGTGCGGGGGAATAACGTTGCGCGAAATAGCTTCGCAAGCTGGCGTAGTAAATGACCGCAAATGGCAACACTTCAATGAACCGGAATCTGAACCATTCCGGATTTATTGCGATACTCATGACCAAAAAAATTGTTCGCAATACGAACGCATATACAAACAGCCGATAAATCACCTTATCCTTTTTTCTCAAATTCAAAAGCGAGCCTGAAAAAATGAGCGCTGTTGTTGTCGCCAGATAAAGGAAAATTCCGGGCGCATAATAGTTTAAACGGGGTGATCCAGGCCAAAGATATTGAAACGCAATGCCATCGGCACTCATTTCGTACAAACCCACGCAAACAATATACAGGAAATAATACAGGTAGTGAGTTTCGCGAACCGCAATGAACATGAGCAGGTTATAGAAGCCGAACACCAGAATCATTCCATAAAAAATTCCAAAAAAGAAGTATTCATCAAGTGCATATTGAAACAGCCAGTCTCTCGAACGAAGTACAACCAGAATGTCGGCCTTTTGCCGGGATTGAACTTTCACGTAATAAATTACCTCACGATCGTTCTGAGGCGTTAAGTTTACAATGAAGTTTTTATGCTTAGTCTCACGCGAATTAAAGACCGATTCATCTCCCAACACAACGCGCGAATAATGCACCGAATCGATGGGCTCATAAAATTCCAGGTGATCGATGGTTTGATCAAAAAACTCGATAACCCAATTCTTTTTTGTCTGAGGCTTGTGCTTAATCTTAACCCGGTACCAATAGGCCGACTCGCGGTTTGGGTTGGTGGGATTAAATAATATACTGGGTCGAAATTTTAAACTGTACTCATGTGAAACAATCTTATCAATACCCAACTGCCGGGTTGAATCTTCCAGGTATTCAATTTCCTGAAAGGAAAAGATATGTTGTTCGATGCTGTCTGAGATGAATACTTGTTTCTGTGCAATCCCCAAAAAAGTATAGAGCAACAGCAACCAAACAAGCATTGCGCGCCTGATGAGACGAAAATCCCACACTCCGCACAAGGCTTGTAACTTTTTGATTATCACAATAATTACCGACATCACGATCATCCAAAATAATACAATTGCCCGTCTAAAAACAAAAAAGGTCTGCTGGCGCAGACCTCTCGATTTTCAAAGAGTAAAAATTACTTGGCTTTCGATTTTACCGGACCCGAATAAATCGGAATTTTTATCCTTCTTCCGTTTGCCTTTGTAATGGAGTTTTCTTTTTTACCGAATACAACTCCCCGACAATTAGCAGAACCGCATTGACAGTTGAATGGCTCAATGTTGTGATCCAGGAAAAGCGCGTAATCAAGTGTTAACTCTTCACCTTCAGAAATGTTTCGTACAGCAACCACGTCCAGTCCGTTGTATGCGGTATTCGCATCACAACTGTGGTTTTGTGGCGACCAGTTAACCGGGTTCTCATCCCAAAGAATATAAACTTCCTTACTGATCGGATAAGCGTAATGACGAAAATCCTTCTTCTGCCGATCGTTCCAGTTCGCGTCAACAAATTTTTTGGAAATGATGCGCTGCGATTTCCCTTCACCGGTAAAAATTACTTCACCCTTCTTCAACGTCCGGGCTGCGAAAATTCCATACCCGGAAACTGAGCTGCCCTTCAAAACATACTTCTTCTGTTTTGACCTGTGCCGCGCAATACCTTCGTTGATAATATTTTTAAGAAATCCACTTTTTCCGGCTGGATCAAAGTTCAAAATGAAATCGGCTGATCCCTGGTAGTCATCTTCATAAAAAGCAGAGCACGTAAAATTGATCTCCAGGAAATAGATGTCATTGTTATCGTCCATGCGGAAATCCATTCGTGCGTAACCTACTCCGCCGAATGCTGTAAACACTGCTTCCGCTGCCTTACGTAACGCCTTTTCGGTTTTTGCATCCTTGCAGGGCACGTTACAGTCAGGGTGAAGCTCAGAAGTTTTTAACGAATATGTTTTGAACGACCTTCCCTTAGGGAAAAGATATTCAACCGGCTTGTAGCTCACACACGACTTACCATCGGCACTTGCACTTACCAACACCGTAAACTCGCGACCGGCAATGTATTGCTCAACCAACAGTTCAGGGTATTCAGCCAACGTTGCGTTGATTTTTGCCTTCAACTCATCTTCAGAATTGACCAGCGATTTCTCGTCTACACCCAGGCTGTCGCCAGCCTTTGCAGGCTTAACAAACATCGGAAAACTGAGCTTGGTTAGTACCTCTTTTACATCCTTTACAGACGTAATCTCTACCGCAGCTGGCGTTTTAACTCCTGCACAATACGCCACATATTTCATCAATGGCTTTGGCGGATCGTACAACACAGCATTTGGCCCGGTATAAGGAAGGTTAAGCAGATCGAGTGTGTTGATTACGTCAATTGATGGCACTTCCCACTCCAGGTAGCCCTCACACAGGTTCACGTAAATATCGTATCCCTTCGTGCTTAGCTCTTTCAATTGCTTGTAGGTAGTCAGCTTATTCAGAAAAACGTGATCAACCTGATGTTGCGGTAACAGGCTTGAAAGATTACGTTTGGGATCGTAGTTCTTATAATCAACGTTGGTGGTGGAATAGTCAGGCTGAAGTACGCAAACTTTCATACGTTTTTGCAGATTGATCATTGATGTTTGGATTGATGCCGCGCAACAGCATCTTCCAGGATTTCTACGATTAGGTGCGTAAAAGATTTTCCATCGAAGCGCAGAATAGCGCCAATAGAAGTGTAGTCTTCGTCTTCACTAAGGCCGCACTGGGCATTTACTTCCAGCACGTAAAACTTTCCGGTATTCTTGTCCATACGGATGTCAAGACGGCCATAGCCCATACCTCCTACCGAACGGAACGCCTTAATGCTGATCTCTTTCAATATTTCGATCAGCTCCTCATCTGCCTTTTTGTAGTTGTACAGAAAACCTTCAGCCTCAATGGGCTTTTCAGTATCATAGGTCTCCCAAAGGCGGTCGAAGGAAAGGAATTGTTCTTTTTCGGGAAGCGATTTATGAAATACCCGCTCAATTGGAGTATAGCAGTGTAGGGACTTCGGCTTGGTTGATGATCCGACCACGAGCGTGGTAAATTCACGGCCGTTCACAAATTCTTCCACAAAAATTCCGCCTGTGTCAAGCTTCCAGCCACGATATCCGCTGCGCATATCGTTAACGATTGCTTCGAACTCATCCTGGGTGCTGACAACGTTTTTTACGGTTAGTCCCATGCTTCCCGCAGAAACAGCAGGTTTAACTATTAAGGTTTTGCCTATTTCGTTGAAGATGGCTTTATAGTCCTCCTCACCGGATTCAATAACCTTCCACTTAGCCGTTGGCACCTTGCGGGAGTCAAAGGCTTGCTTCATTGGAATCTTTGAGGTGGTGATTTCGTAGAAGAAGTCATCAGAGCCTGTATAGATCAGGTTATGCTTCTCAAGCTCGGCAATTACCGATAAACCCGGTACCGCATTGGATTCATCGCCATCACATAAGTTGATTACGATGGTTTTCTTGGTGGTTGGGTAGTTTTTTATCCGCAACACCGACTTCTCGATATCTTTTATGGTAACATTCTGCCATTTCCACTCGCACCCCACTTCTCCGAACACTTTCGTGTATTCGGCTATGCTCTGCGTATAGTCGTAGTAGTATTTGAGGTTTGGATCTTCTGTTTCCAAATAGGGAGCAAGAATCCATACGAGGTATTGATCCTTGTTTTCGAGAAAGCCCGTTTTTTTTCTGCGGCCTGAGCGCTGAACCGGAGCAACGGCCACGTTCAGATCAGCCTTAACTTTATTCATAATCAGCTTTTTGCAGCCAGTTTTTGTTGTATAAAGTCGGTAAACCGGTATTTTCTAAGTTGTGTGTCGGTTAGGTATTTCGCGCCTTTTACTGTGCCAATGCAGTTTTTCGCACCGCAATTGCATTCGAAAGGCTGATCCATATCCCATTCGGCTGATGGATAGAAGAAACGCATCTCCTCACCTTCGCTGATCGGCTTAAGCGCTATCAATTGAAGGGTAGCTGTGTCGAAAAAGCAATTTGGATCGCAGCCATGGTTAATGCATTCGAGGTATTCAGGGAAGAGTTCAACATGTTCAGTGTCGCTTAACTGAACCGTGAGGTAGCTGGGCTCTGAATACATGGCGCGCCAGCCAAACTCTGAGATGATTTCACCGGCTGCGAAGTTCTTGCGTGAGAACAGTGAACGGTTATTAGCCAGGATGTCCGTTCGTACTTCAGCAATTTCGGTGGGAACTACAGCAGTAATCACATTAGAGTGGTTGGATTCTGCTTTTTTCTGGGCAGGAGCATTGCCCTTACCTGTTTGAAAGCTCATGGGTTGTAGTGGTTGAGTGAACTTTGATCAACTAGTAAGTAAACTTTCATAGCCATACTATCCTCTTTAAGATAAACTCTCAGTTGAATGTAGTGGTCTATACTATAAATGTACGTGTATAGATTGTGTTTATCCAAATTATGAAGCGTGAATTATCAAATGATCAATAACTTACATTAATTAATCACATATAAACATGATAAACCATCAATGCTTATTGTTCAAGTGATACTTGATATGCATTCGTTCTCAGTGTCTCGCTACGGAATATTCTAATCATCAAGATGGACTTTGCCTAAAGCATAAAGGTTAATGCGACTCTATTATTATTATACTGATAACCATGAAATTGAACAGAGCATCGTTCATCGTGAATAGGTGATGACGGACCGGTACATATATCGGTCATCCGGAGTACGCTACTCCACAACAACCCGGCCTCTCCATCGGGCCGAAATCCGGAAATTCTATTGATTACGGGACTTCTTATTGCTATTCGCTTCGCAGAGTTTCAACGGGATTGATCCTGGTAGCCCTGATGCCGTGATACGCTATCGTAAGCAATGCGAGCAAGATATTTAGCAGGCTGGCTAAAATAAAGAGCCATGGGCTGATCTGCGTTTGATATGCAAACCTTTCAAGCCATTCATGCCGGAAGTAGAGCCCTGCAGGTATCGAAACGACCGAGGCAATGATCAACAAATAACCAAAGTCTTTCGATAAAAGCTTCAGGATGCCGTTAATTTCAGCCCCAAGTATTCTACGGATGCCTATCTCTTTAGCGCGCTTGGTCACTGCAAAAGATGCCAGTCCAAAAAGTCCAAGTAAGGCAATGATCAGTGCGATGAAGGAGAACGTTACGAACAGGCTTCCTGTAAGCTGTTCTTGTTTGTAGAGCGCATTATAATCTTCGTCCAGAAAAGAAAAATCAAAGGGAATACCTCCTGCTACCTCTTTCCAAGCCGCTTCAATCGCCTGAAGTGCATCACGGACGTGATCCGTCTGCACTTTTATCAACATAAACTCATACGAACCTGGCGTAAACTCAACTATCAGCGGCTGAATAGTGGCATGCAGCGATTGGAAATGAAAGTCCTTGATGATGGCTACAACGGGTCCAGGCTGCTGATTACCGTGTCGGATGCTCATTTTACTGCCAACGGCCTGCTCGGGTGTCCATCCAATCGACTGCAGAGCGCTTTCGTTCATAGCGAATGAATGAATCGAATCATTTGGTATAACCGCCTGTAATTCGTTGTTGCCCGATAGAAGGGTGATGTTGAGAGCCGTGAAAAACTCAGGATCGACAGACATGTAATAAGCTCCTGCGGTTCTTTCACCAGGCAAATCGATGTTCTCAAATGTCTGAACATCGGTCGGTAACTGTGATGTACAGGCAACGTATAGCACAGATGACGAACCCTCTATTTTAGCTTTAAGGGTTTTATACTTATCCTTTACCCCTGAATAGCCGATGTTGAGTGCTACCACTTGCTCGCGGTCATATCCTGCAGGCTGACTGCGGATAAACCGGATTTGCTGAAATGTAATAGCCGTACATATCGTCAGAATAATCGACACCGTAAATTGAAAGATCACTAAACCTTTCCGAAGGCTGGATCCTTTTAGCGCTGAATCAAGTGACGGTTTGAATAATTTCATGGGTTTGATACCGGAAAGTACGAATGCAGGGAAAAGCCCCGAAATAATGCCAATCAAAATTGCGCATGCAAAAAAAGGCAGTAAAACTTCCTTCTGATAAAAGTGTATCGAAAAGAATTTCTCATCGGCAATATATGCGAGGGCGGGCCGGTACAATTCTGTCATAAGAATTGCCAAGGTTATCGCCATGAAAGAAACCATGATTGATTCTGCCGTGAACTGCAGCACAAGCTGAGATCGGTTTGCACCCATCACTTTTCTGACACCAACTTCCCTGAATCGTTGCGTATGCCGTGCGGTGGCCAGATTGATATAGTTCACAACCGCCATTACGAGCACCAGAACCGCAACTGTAATGAATATGTACACCATTTTCTCATCTCCGGGCGGTGTGAGCTCATGTTTCAGGTGTGAGGTTAAGTGAATGGAGGCCACCGGCTGCAGTATAGCGTTGATGCTTTTGCCCTGACCATCCGGATCGTTCGGGAAATGATCCAAGTAAGCGTTAATTTTTTGCTGTAAGTCATTCGGGGAAGAACCCTCTTTCAGCTTAACATACGTATGAAAAGATATCCCGCTCCATACGTTTTGCTCAGCTTCCCTGATCCATGGGTGAGATTGCATTGATGCAATCATATCAAAATGAAGATGAGAATTGTAGGGCAAATCTGTTACAACGCCCGTTACTTCAAAGGCTTTGTCTTTTCCTATGACTACGAGCTTGCCGATAGGGTTCTCACTCTCAAACAGGCTGGCAGCGAGCGACTGGCTTAATACGATTGCATTGGGTTTGCTGAGCGCGGTCTCCGCCATCCCTTGTAAAAAAGTTACCGGGAAAACGCGAAAGAATGTTGAGTCTGCATAATACAAAACTGAACTTGTGTTGATATGAGTCAGGTAGGTAATTCGTGTCTTGGAGCCGAGAAACCCCGTATTGAATACACGTACACTCTCTTCAATTTCAGGAAACTGGGGCAATACCCGGGTTCGAACCATCGGATAGGTTGTTGCGTACCCTTCCGCGGGCTCATCGTCCCATCCTGTGGCTAGTCGGTAAACACTCTCATTCCCTTCGAATACATCATAGCTGCTTTCGAAACGTACCCAGCTATATATAAAAAAGCATGTTGTAAAAGCAACTGCCAAACCGAGAGCGTTAATACTTGTATAAAGCTTGTCCTTGACAAGATTCCGTACCGCAACAACGATGTAATTGATCAGCATGGTAAAAGATTTGATAAGCCAATTTCTAAGGGTAACCCGAGTGAAAAAATGACTTTGGTCATACTTGTTATATGCTCATTGAAAATCCCGAAATCGAACATTAACGATAACCTGTAATGACGTATGGATTACCGGCTAAAACAGGGTTAGACAGAAGATCTTATTAAGGAAGTGGACAAATGAAAGCATTTACAAGAAGAAATGGCTCACGGACCCAGCTTGAATGAAGTCAAGATTCACCATTCATAAAACCCATGCTCCATCCATCGGTATGCATCCAGGCCGAATTCAAGTGTATGATTAAGTAGTCTCGCCCAGAATCGAACTGGGATCAAAAGTTTAGGAAACTTCTATTCTATCCGTTGAACTACGAGACCAAGAAGGTGTTTAAAACCGACCGATTCAAGCTGATTTCCAAGATTTTTTCAGCAACCAGCCATGCAAAAATATAAAAACTATTCTTCCTCCCCTGTTGAGACGGAGTAATCCTGCATATAGTCGTAGCCGCTCTTGAGATAGTTAGGATAGATCTGCAGGTGGCGTTTCTTAATCTGCTCTAGCATGACCGCCTTTAGCTGATCAATGTTCTCGCCCGTAACTGCCGATACCATAACCACATGCTCATAACCTTGTTGCCGGTAGTATGCACTCATTGCTTCCAGGTTCACCGGCTCCTCTTCGGTTTGGCTGGCTTTAAGCTGATCAATCTTATTCAAAACAAGGATTGTAGGAATAGAACCCGCGCCAAGTTCTGTCAGCGTGTTACTCACCACTTGTATCTGGTTATCGTGAAACCGGTGAGCCGCGTCCACCACATGGATTAAAATATCTGCTTCGCGAACCTCATCAAGCGTAGACTTGAACGACTCAATCAAATGGTGAGGGAGCTTTCGGATAAACCCAACGGTATCCGACAATAAAAAGGGTATTCCACCGAGTACAACCTTACGAACCGTGGAATCGACCGTGGCAAACAGTTTATTTTCTGCCAGCACACCTGAGCCCGACAACAGGTTCATCAAAGTAGATTTGCCCACGTTCGTGTAACCCACCAGCGCTACGCGCACAACATTACCCCTCGATTTACGCTGCGTTGCCTTTTGTTTCTCAATTTTTTCCAAGCGGTCTTCCAGCACCTTGATGGAATTTCGAATGTTCCGTCTGTCGGTTTCTATTTCCCGTTCACCGGCACCACCCCGCGTCCCGGTTCCACCCCGTTGACGTTCAAGGTGTGTCCACATGCGGGTAAGGCGTGGCAACAGGTACTGATTCATGGCGAGTTCTACCTGTGTTCGTGCCTGGGCCGTTTGCGCTCTATATAAGAAGATGTCGAGGATCAGCAGACTTCGGTCGTATACCTTAACGGACGCCTCTTCACCCTTGGGATTGAGTTCGCGTTCCAGGTTACGGAGCTGCGAAGGGCTCAGGTCGTCATCAAAAATGACGCGTGTTACCTGCCGTGCCCGCACATATTCCTTTAATTCTGTGAGTTTTCCCTTCCCGATGAATGTTCTTGGGTCAGGACTTGGCAAGTGCTGCACCATCCGTTTGATCGTTTGAATACCTGCAGTTTCTGCTAAAAACGCCAATTCATCCAGGTGTTCATTGATTAATTCGTCTTCCCGACTGGTGCCAACGGCTACTAAAATTGCTGTCTGCTGTTTCATTATTTATTGGGCGGCAATTTTAATGCTTAAAATTCACCGGTCTTCACTTTTCGCTATTAAAATTCGCTGGTTTTGGTGGTGGTTACTTTTTCCTACTTTTGTTGATTGAATCTTACATCAACTGTCAAAAACCCCACTTTTGAGCAGTTAGGCAGGTTTTATCAACCAAATCATGAAAGTCGCCATAGTGCTCAATACCTCCTGGAATATCTACAATTTCAGGATGAATCTTGTTCGCTCACTTCAAGCCGGGGGCCACGAGGTTCATACAGTTGCCCCGAACGATGAATATACACACCATTTAACCGAAGCAGGCTGTATTCACCACCCTGTACGGATGGATAGCCGGGGCGCAAACCCGGTAAAAGACCTTGCTCTAATTTTTGAACTCCATTCCATTTATAAGAAGATCAGGCCTGACGTGATTCTTCATTACACCATTAAACCGAACGTGTACGGTTCACTGGCTGCATCGTTCCTGAAAATACCTGTCGTCAATAATGTATGCGGACTGGGTACTGTATTCCTCAAGAACGATTTGCTTTCCGCGATTGCCATGTTTCTTTATCGCGTTAGCTTCAAATTTCCCAGAAAAGTGTTCTTTCAAAACCCGGATGACTTGAACCTCTTTATCAACAAAAAGCTGGTTCCGTCGGCCACCGTGGATCTTCTTCCAGGGTCCGGGATTGATCTGACGAAGTTTCATCCTGTTTCATTCAAGCGAAATGAAAAGTTTACCTTCCTACTGATCTCACGTTTAATTACCGATAAAGGCATCCTCGAATACATTGAGGCTGTTAAAAAACTCAGAGCTGAAGGCCTGGATGCACGCTTTCAGGTACTTGGAGCTATTGATCCTGAACATAAACGCGGAATTAAGCGCGAGATAATCCAGGAATGGATTAACGCAGGTATTATTGAGTATCTCGGTACAACAAAAGACGTTCGTCACTTTATTGAATTAGCCGATTGCGTTGTGCTTCCATCGTACCGCGAAGGAACTCCCCGAACGTTACTCGAAGCAGCAAGCTCTTCCAAACCCATCGTGGCCACCAACGTTCCAGGTTGTACGCAGGTAGTCGAAGACAAAATCAATGGATTGTTGTGTAATCTTAAGGATTCTGATGACCTGGCGGCCAAAATGCGCGCCATGGCAAACTTCGATGACGATACGCTGAAAGCGATGGGTGTTAACGGTCGCAAAAAAATGGAGGCCGAATATGATGAATCAATCGTGATAGATAAGTATCTTCACACACTGTCGGTATTAAAAGATTCGTAAGGCCGCTTCATGAAAATTATTCAAACCGGATTAGCAGGTTTAGTAGAGATTGTTCCCGAAGTTTATCAAGACAGCAGGGGATGGTTTCTTGAGTTTTATAAAGAAGCTCCTTTTCAGCAACACGGTATCATGTATCAATTCCCGCAGGAAAATCTTTCATTTTCCCGCAAGGGTGTTATTCGGGGCTTACATTTTCAACGTGAACCCTGGCAGCAGGCGAAGCTTGTATCTGTATTACAGGGCAAAGTACTGGATGTAGTTGTTGACCTCCGGAAAGAATCCGTCACGTTTGGCAGGTGGTTCAGTTGCGTGCTTGATTCCGATCGTCATAACCAGTTAATGGTTCCGGATGGATTTGCACATGGTTTTGCAGCACTTGAAGATTCAATCTTCTTGTATAAGAGCTCGGGCATGTACAATCGCGAGGCGGAAGGCGGAATTGTATGGAACGATCCTGATCTTAAGATTGAATGGCCTTTCGAAAATCCAGTTCTTTCAGAAAAGGATGCGAAGCTCCCGACACTCCAAGAGTTGTTAAGAAAATCGCTAATTTAGCGAGCCAGAATAATTCCATTGTTTTGAGAGGCTGCCCTACGAGATTATTGATTCTTTTCTTTGTTGCGCTGATGGCCGCTTCCTGCGGATCGTACAAGCAAAACATCATGTTTAAAGTGCCTGATCAGGCTGCCATGCAGCAACAGGCGGAAGAGGCGCAACGCAATTACGTTATACAGGTTAATGACTATCTGAAACTTGCGGTTTATACAAACAAAGGTGAACGAATTATCGACCCCGATCTTGAACTTTTAAAGCAGGTCCCGGTTCAGGCAGGTAATTTGAGACCTGATCCCTCCTACCTGGTTGACGTTAACGGAGTAGTTAAGTTCCCAATGATTGGTGAAATAAAACTTGTTGGACTCACCATTCGCCAGGCAGAAAAGATAATTCAGGAAAAATATGCCGATTCGTCTTACAAGAATCCATTTGTAACTCTTCAGTACACAAATAAACGTGTTGTTATACTCGGCTCTCCCGGAGGTGCAGTAGTTCCTTTAGTAAATGAAAATGTAACATTGGCTGAAGTTCTGGCTATGGGAAAAGGAATCGACAATTTTGGAAAGGCTCATAACATTCGCGTGCTGCGCGGAGAAACGTATTTCCTGGTTGATTTCAGTACGATTGAAGGCTACCGGAAAGGCAACATGATTATGCAGCATGGAGATATCGTTTACGTTGAGCCTGTCAGAAGACCTGTTAGCGAAGCTGCCCGTGACTACGGCCCGTTATTGAGCCTGGCCGTAAGCCTGAGCACATTGATTATCGTGCTGGTTGGATTATAAAAAGTATCGGTGGAAGATTTTAAGAACAATACGTCTGAAAGTATCGACTTTGGGAAGCTTAGAACCATTGTCTGGAGTAATGTATGGTGGCTCCTCCTGATTTTCATCGCAGCCAATGCCGTCTCCATACTTTACGTCCGGTATACGAAAGACGTTTATCAGTCGGAATCCGAAATCAAACTCGACTTTAAACAAGATGCATCCGAGCTCGGCATTCGCGAAATGGTTCCCGATAAAAATCTTGACCTGATTTCGGGTGAGATTGAAACCATTCAATCCAAACTTTTCCTGAACACGGTAATTGACTCGCTTGATCTCGATATCAGTTACTTCAGTGTGGGAAATTTTCTGAACGAAGAGCTCTACAAAAGTTCACCGTTTACGGTAACGTTTATCCGATTAAGTCCAACACTTCACAACGTTTCATTCTCCATTGAAGAAAAGAATTCGTCAACGGTGGAGTTACGTATTGGAGAAGATGGCCCGACCGCAATCGGACCGTTCGGCAGACCAATAAAAATTGGTGATGCGGAATTGATTGTGAATAAAACTCCCGGAGGCATATTCCAGGGTTATAACAACTATTCATTTGTTTACAACAGCCGGGAAGTGTTGCTGGACTACCTGCAAACAAACCTCAGTGTTGAACCGCTGAATTTCAATGCGAAAACAATCCGCGTATCGTTCGTGGATAAAAATCCGATGAAAGCACGCGACCTTGTAAACGGCATCGATTCATTATATCTGCAATACAGTAACGAACAAAAAAATCTGGCCAATAAGCAAAAGATCGATTGGCTCAATAATGAGCTTGGACAAATTGAAACGGAAATGGCGGGGTATGAAGATTACTTTGAAAACTTTACCCTGAAGAACAAAACAAGCGACCTGAAAGAAGACCTCAAGAAAACCATCAGTCAGATTAACCGTATTGATTCGCAGCGTTTCGAACTTTCAAAACGTATTGCAGAAATCAATCAGTTGCTGAATAACGTTGCCTTGGGCGATTTCTACCTGAATAACGTTCAGCGTAAAGCAATCCCGGAAACGGTTAACAAAAATCTCGAAAAGTTACAGCCTTTGATCCTGGAGATGGATCGCATAAAACTTTCGTACAGCGAAACCACGTTGGCATACCGTCAGAAGGAAAACGAAATCAAAACGATTCGCGATGCACTCTTCAAGGAGCTTACCAGCCTTAAAAATGAGTGGCTGCAACGCCTTCAGGATTTAAACAATGCAAAGTCACGGTTGGAAAATGCCTTCGCTAACATGCCCGATAAGAATACACAGTTCAATAAAAAACAAAGGTTCTATAAGCTGAATGAGGAGATTTACCTTACCCTCATGCAGCATAAGTCGGAGTTTGAAATTGCACAAGCCGGAAGCACGCCTGATTTTAAACTCCTGTCAACTGCAACGTTGCCGGTTGTTCCGATTGCACCTAAAAAACTGGTCATTTACGGAATCGGGTTTGTTGCCGGAATCCTACTCAACATTTTCTTAATCGGAATACTCTATCTCGTAAACGACAAGATTACCAATGCCGATGAAGTAGAACGGCTCACGGGCGTTCCCTTGCTGGGTGTTGTAACAAAACTTCGCAGACAGCCCAGCCCGGGCATTCACATTATTGATCACCCTAAATCAATGGTTAGTGAAGCAATGCGAACGCTTCGCACCAACCTCGATTTCTTTAGCGTTAACGCAACTAAAAAAGTTATCGCCATATCATCAACCGTATCCGGAGAGGGCAAATCCTTTATCGCACTAAATCTGGGTGCCATTATGGCGCTTTCACGGAAGAAGGTGGTGTTGCTCGACCTGGACATGCGGAAAACGAAAAGCAATCCGGTGTCGGAAGAGGTTGATGAATCAAAAGGAGTAAGCACAGTTCTAATCCGCAAACACACATGGCAGGAATGCGTGGTAAAAACCGCTATCGATAACCTCGACTTTATCCCGTCAGGCCCCCAACCCCCCAATCCTTCTGAGTTGCTGCTGAATGGAGAATTTACAACCATGCTGGAAGGACTCAAAGAAAAATATGATTTCATCTTGCTGGATACCCCTCCGGTAGGTCTTGTTACCGATGGTATCATGGCCATGAAGCGCGCAGATGTTTCAATCTATGTTTTCAGAGCAAACTATTCGAAGAAGGAGTTCTTAAAGAATCTTCAGCGCGTTTTGAAGCTTAACAAGTTTTCAAACGTAACCACTGTGCTCAACGCACTGCCTCCGGTACATGAAGGGTATTATGGAGCAGGCTACTACGAAAAAGAAACCGGAACATCCGTAATTAAAAATTTCTTCAAACGTGCTTAACTGGTTCCGGAAGCAACGGCCCGTTGATCCTTCGAACAGTTTTCCGCTTGTCGACATCCACTCCCATTTACTGCCCGGACTTGACGATGGCGTGCAAACTCCGGAAGAGAGTGAAGCCATAATTCTTGAGTTCCAGCGCCTGGGTTATACCAAGCTCATAACAACCCCTCACGTGATGAGCGACTTCTACCGGAATTCAAATGACACGATTCTGCAGAAACTCGCGGAGACAAATGCTTATTTAAAACAAAAAGGTATTGCGATAACGCTGGAAGCTGCCGCTGAGTTTTATCTGGATGAAGCTTTGATCTCGCGTGTTGAAAACAACCAGCCGCTGCTGACCTTCGGTAAAAATTATCTGTTGTTCGAAACGAATTTCATGACGGAGCCGCTTAATCTGAAAGAGTTCATTTTTCTGGCGACCACAAAAGGATACAAACCGGTGCTTGCTCATCCGGAGCGTTACATCTATTTGCAAAACAATTTTGCGAAGGCGGAAGATTTGTTCGGGCGCGGTGTTTTGTTTCAACTGAATATGTCATCCTTGTCGGGATACTATTCAAAAGGCGCCCAGTTAACAGCTCAAAAACTCATCGACAAAGGATACGTTCATTTCCTGGGAAGCGATTGCCATAATCTCCAGCATGTTCAACTGCTGGATGCCGTACGCAGGAACAAGTACTTTCAAAAAGCGATATCTTTACCGCTGCTGAACAATACACTTTAATTTATTCTCATGATTGCAGTAACTGGCGCTAACGGCTTGCTCGGAAGTTACATCGTGCGGTTGCTGCACGAGCGCAAGCAGCCATTTGTTGCGATCAAGCGAAAAAGCAGTGACATCCGACATCTGAGCGATCTTCAGAAGCATATTCTCTGGCGCGATGCCGACATTACCGATGAAGTTGCCCTCCGCGAAGCTCTCGCTGACGTAACGGGCATTATCCACACTGCTGCTTTTGTTTCTTTTAATCCGCGTAACGCGCAAAAAGTATTTGCCATAAATATAGACGGAACCCGGAATGTCGTAAACGCTGCGCTGGCCGTAAACGTAAAACGGCTGTTACATGTGAGTTCCGTAGCGGCTTTGGGTCGACAAAAAGATCAACGTGAAGTTGACGAAACCAACAAGTGGGTTGACAATCCTTTCAACAGTAACTATGCACTGTCCAAATATCGCGCGGAACTTGAAATTTATCGCGGCCAGGAAGAAGGTTTAAGTACGGTAATCATTAATCCCTCCGTAATTCTGGGCTACAGCAACTGGGATAAAAGCTCTTCGCAACTTTTTAAATATGCATGGCAGGAAAAGCCGTTTTATATGGATGGCTCATTTAACTACGTGGATGTTCGCGACATTGCTTCGATTGCCCTTCAGCTTTTTGAGTCGAAAATTGAACGCGAGCGGTTTATATTAAATGCCGGCTCTGTGGGCTTCAAGGAATTTTTCGACACGCTTGCGGGGAATTTCAATAAAAAAGGCCCAACCATACGGGTCCGAAAACCGTTTCTCAAACCGCTTGCTGCGCTGGAGAGTTTCCGCACGAAACTAACCGGCACCGAGCCGATCATTACCCTTGAAACTGCCCGGTTGGCCGGGACACATTTCCACTACAGTGCCAAAAAAATTAAAAAAACACTGGATTATAACTTTCAAACGTTTGATGCAACAGTAAAATGGTGCTGCAGCCGGTATGCCGAACTTTATGGCGGAAAAAATCATTAATCGGTATACATTTGCGCCCTATTTTTAGTTACCTTAGAAAAACCTAATTGCCCATGGCGAAAGAATTCCGGAAAAAAGAGGATGAGGGGAACGATCTGGTAAAGCGATTTGAAGAACACCTGCGGAAAAAGAAAACCGAATTTTTTGAGATAGAAGCTTTTGAAGAAATCATCGATTTCTACATGCTTCGTTCGAAATTTAATAAAGCACTGCAGGCCGTTAATCTGGCCATCAATCAATATCCATTCTCAACACAATTTATAACCACCAAAGCTCAGGTGTTGTCGCAACTGGGCGAATATGAAGAAGCCCTTGAATTGCTTGATCAGGCGGGCAACCTCCAGCCGAACGATGCCGAGATCATGCTTACACGTGGTTCTATCCTAACCCTTCAGGGAAAACATAAAGAAGCGATCGAAAGCTACGAGCAGGCTCTGGAGTTTGCCGAAGACAAGGATGAGGTTTACTATAACATCGGGTTAGCATATCAGCACTCCGAAAGTTATGAACTCGCCATTGAAGCATACAAAAATGCAGTAGAGTTCAACATTAACCATGAAGGCGCGTTGTACGAACTTGCCTATTGCCTTGACGTTACAGGTCAGCTGGAGAGCAGCGTTTCATACTACAAAAAATTCATAGACGAAGATCCGTATTCCGCGTCAGCGTGGTATAATTTGGGCATTGTTTACAACAAGCTCGGGCAATATGACGAAGCATTGAAGGCTTACGACTTTGCCACAACCATTGACGACACGTTTGCTTCGGCCTACTTCAACATCGGTAATACGTACATGAACCTGAGCGAATTCACAAAAGCGCTCGATTCATTTAAGAAGACCATTGAACTGGAAGGCCCGAGTGCAGAGGTGTATTGCTCGATCGGTGCTGCGTATGAGAACCTCGAACAATACGACCTCGGATTAAAATATTTCCAAAAAGCTGCCAAGCTCGACAACCTGTATGACGAAGCATGGTTTGGTGCCGGTGCATGTCTGGAGAAACAGGAAAAGTGGTACCAGGCCCTCCACTTTTACAATAAGGCACTTAAACTGCATGTAGAAAACCCGGAGTATTGGAAAGCAATTGCACATGCTGAGTTTAAAGTCGGAAATATTGTATCGAGCATTGATGCTTACGAAGAAGCAAGCAAGCTTGATCCGAAAGACAAAGAAATCTGGTTGAACTGGTCATTTATTTACTACGAACAGGGCGATCACCAAAAAGCCCTTGACGTTTTATCGCACGCACTGCACGACAACCCCGATGATGCGGAAATACTCTACCGCATGACAATCTACCTCATTGAGGCAGGCAATTACAAGGAGGCATTTAATTATCTGGAAAATGCCTTAATTTTGGACTTCGATGGTCATTCAACGCTTTTCGAATTTTTCCCCAAGCTGGAAACTCAGAAGGCGCTGTACAAGATCATCGAGCAGTTTAGAAAAGATAACAGCTAGATGAATTACGACTTAAAGAATTTACCTGAGCGCTCCTCCAAGCCCAGGGAAGTAGGCTTTACCATGGCCATGGATAAGGGCCTCAGCATCCGCGAAGCAGAAGATTTTGTAAGCGTTGCCGGAAATCATGTCGACATTGTTAAACTCGGGTGGGCAACATCGTTTGTTACACCAAACCTGAAAGACAAGCTAAAGGTTTTTAAAGATGCGGGGATACCGGCATACTTTGGCGGAACGTTGTTCGAAGCGTTTGTAATCCGCGACCAGTTTGACGACTACCGCAGAGTGCTCGATCAGTTCGGAATGACATATGCCGAAGTATCAGATGGCTCGATGGATATGCCGCACGACAAAAAGTGCGAGTACATCGAAAAACTTTCGAAGCAGGTAACGGTATTGTCAGAAGTAGGTTCGAAAGATGCTGACAAAATTATCCCTCCGTACCAGTGGATTGAACTGATGCAAAAAGAATTGCAGGCAGGTTCATGGAAAGTGATTGGTGAAGCGCGCGAAGGCGGGAACGTGGGTTTGTTCCGCGGCACGGGAGAAGTTCGCTCCGGTCTTGTTCAGGAGATTCTTACCAAGGTTCCGTTCGAAAAAATTATCTGGGAAGCCCCGCAGAAAGCACAGCAAGTTTGGTTCGTGAAATTGCTGGGCGCCAATGTTAACCTTGGTAACATTGCTCCGAATGAAGTTATTCCATTAGAAACCGTACGCCTCGGATTGCGCGGTGATACCTTTTTACATTTCCTCGGTATTGAAAGAAGCAAAGACAGCAAATCTGTGCCTCCATTCTACGCGGATTAATTGAGAAAACTTACAGATTATATTCTGCTCTACATAAAGGGGCTATGCATGGGCATAGCCGATGCGGTACCCGGAGTGTCCGGAGGAACAGTTGCGTTCATTACCGGCATTTATGAAGAGTTGCTTCACTCCCTCAATGAATTTGACCGGCAGGCGTTAAGCTTGTTGCTGAAATTCAGGATAGCAACGTTGTGGAAAAAGATCAACGGAAATTTTTTGCTGACACTTTCAGCAGGTGTAGTTACGAGCCTGCTGGTTTTGGCTGGCCTTATTTTCAATCTCATTCTTCATTACCCGATTCTGGTAAGCTCATTTTTCTTTGGGGTGATCTTTGCGTCAGTTGCGTTGGTGTTGAAGGAGATCAAAACCTGGGGCATCAGGCCGATCGTCATGTTTATGATAACCGCAGTAGCCGGTTATGCAATCACGTGGCTTTCACCTGTAGAAACACCTGACACGTACTGGTTTGTTTTCATTTGCGGAGCGCTGGCTGTTTCGTCAATGATCTTTCCGGGCATCTCGGGTGCGTTCATTTTATTGCTGCTTGGCAAATATCAGCTTATGATAAGTTCGCTGGTTGAATTTGATCCGTTGATCATATTGGTTTTTGCAGCGGGTGGAATCATAGGCTTGCTCACGTTTGCACGTTTAATCACATGGGTACTTGATCACTATCATCACCTTACCGTTGCTGCGCTGGCAGGTTTTATGCTCGGTTCATTAAATAAGGTTTGGCCCTGGCGAAAAGGGCTGGAGTTCGCCACAACCCGTGAGGGACAGCAAGTTGCAGTATTTGACAAAAGTGTACTACCTTGGCACTTTTTATCAGAAACCGGAAAGGATCCCCAACTCTTTCAGGCCATTCTGATGACAGCATTGGGTGTATGCGTTGTTATACTTACGGAACGAATTGCAACACGATTAAAATTGAAACACTGACATGGAAAAAATATTTGGTCTAATTGGCGCTACAGTAAGTCACTCGTTCTCAAAATCATATTTTGACGAAAAGTTCTTCCGGGAAGGTTTGCGCGACTATCACTACGAACTGTTTCCACTCACCAAAATTCAGGACATCGAGAAGCTGTTGAAGGAGAACAAATCACTGAGCGGACTAAACGTTACACTTCCCTATAAAGAGCAGGTTATTAAATACCTGAACGAAATCGATCCGAAAGCAAAAGAAATCGGAGCGGTAAATGTGATTAAGATTGAGAAAGGAAAACTGAAAGGATACAATACAGATTCAGACGCTTTTTTCGAAACTATCGAAAAGTGGCTCCCAAAAGACAAAAATTTCAAAGCGCTTATTCTCGGTTCCGGTGGGTCGTCAAAAGCAGTACAACAAGCTCTTAGCAAACTTGGAATTTCTTTCAAAGTTGTTTCCCGCGATAAAGCTTCCGGTGACTATGCCTACGAAGAGATCAATGCCAACGCGAACGAAATCGAAGCATCGAATCTGATTGTGAATACCACTCCGCTCGGTATGCATCCAAACGAAAGTGCCATGCCTCCGCTCAGCACCGAGCACATCACCCGTGATCATTACGTGTACGACCTGATTTATAACCCGGCCCGCACACAGTTTTTGCAAAAGGCAGAAATCCGCGGAGCGACCATTAAGAATGGTCTTGAAATGCTTCACGTTCAGGCCGAAAAATCCTGGACGATCTGGAATAAGTAAGTTATCCGCTAATCGTTATTAGGTAAGGTTCAGGTTATGACCGTTTGTGTCAGTGCCTGAACCTTTTTCATTTGTAAAACATTACCATTAACTAATAACTATTAACTTTCTCCATGGATTTTAAAATCACCAGCGAATACGTTCCTACAGGCGATCAGCCCAAAGCCATCCAGCAACTTGTTGATGGCATTGAGACGGGAGAACCGCATCAGACCCTGTTGGGCGTAACCGGGTCAGGGAAGACCTTTACGATGGCTAACGTGATTGCCCGCACCAACCGGCCTACGCTCATTCTCAGTCATAACAAAACACTCGCAGCCCAGCTGTACGGAGAATTCAAAAATTTCTTCCCCGAAAATGCGGTTGAGTATTTTATCTCATACTACGATTATTATCAGCCGGAGGCATTCATTCCGTCTTCTAATCTATACATCGAAAAAGACTTATCAATCAACGAAGAGATTGAAAAGCTTCGGCTTAGTGCAACGTCAGCGTTGCTCACGGGCCGCAGGGATGTTCTGGTAGTAGCTTCTGTCTCGTGCATTTATGGTATCGGGAACCCCGAAGAGTTTGGAAAGAATGTTATTAAGCTCACCGCTGGCGAAACAATCGCGCGCAACCGCTTACTCTTTGGACTGGTTGATATTCTGTACAATCGTACGGAAGCAGAGTTCAAGCGCGGTACATTCCGCGTTAAAGGAGATACAGTTGACATATTTCTCGCTTATGCCGATTACGCCATCCGGGTTTATTTCTGGGGTGATGAAATTGAATCAATCCAGCGGATTGATCCGGTAAGCGGAAAAAAGATCTCGGATGAAAAAGTTGTGACCATCTTCCCGGCAAACCTGTTCGTGACCGGAAAAGAATCGTTGCATCAGGCGATTCATGAAATCCAGGACGATTTGGTACGCCAGGTTGGGATGTTTGAGTCTGATAGAAAATTTCTCGAAGCCAAGCGTTTGAAAGAACGTACCGAGTTCGATATGGAAATGATGCGTGAACTCGGTTACTGTTCGGGTATTGAAAACTATTCGCGTTACTTCGATCGCAGACAACCCGGTGCAAGACCCTTCTGCTTAATCGATTACTTCCCGGACGACTTCCTGGTGATCATTGATGAGAGTCACGTTACCGTGCCGCAGATTCGCGCTATGTGGGGAGGTGACCGTTCGCGAAAGGTAAATCTTGTTGATTATGGTTTCCGGTTGCCGGCAGCGCTTGACAACCGTCCGTTGACTTTTAATGAGTTTGAATCTATGATGAACCAGGTGGTGTACGTAAGTGCAACGCCTGCGGAATACGAACTTCGGAAATCAGAAGGCGTTGTGGTTGAACAGCTCATTCGACCTACCGGCTTGCTCGATCCCGAAATTGATGTTCGTCCGAGCAAAAACCAAATCGATGACCTGTTGGAAGAGATAGATGAACGCGTTAAGAAAAAAGAGCGTGTTCTGGTAACAACGCTTACCAAGCGCATGGCTGAGGAGCTTACTAAATTTATGGAACGTGCAGGTGTAAAATGCCGATACATCCACTCCGAAGTTACTACGCTTGACCGTGTCGAAATTCTACGCGAGTTACGCCTTGGAGTTTTTGATGTACTGGTGGGCGTTAACCTGTTGCGCGAAGGGCTGGATCTTCCGGAGGTTTCACTGGTGGCTATTCTGGATGCCGACAAGGAAGGATTCCTGCGAAATCAACGGTCGCTTGTGCAAACGATTGGTCGTGCCGCCCGGAATGAGAATGGCCGCGTAATCATGTATGCCGATACGATCACCGAGTCGATGCAAGCGGCTATTGACGAAACGAATCGCAGGCGTCAGGTTCAGAAGGAATACAATCAGGCAAACAACATTACACCTAAAACCATTATTCGCTCAAAAGAATCAATTCTCGGTCAGACCAAAGTTGCCGATTCTAAAAAATCGACCAAGAACTACTACGTTGAAAGCGAAGAAGTTTCGCTGGCTGCGGACCCGGTAGTGGCTTATCTGGGTAAAGATGAGCTTCAGAAAATGGCTGATCGAACGAAGAAGGCAATGGAAAAGGCCGCGAAAGACCTTGAGTTCATGGAAGCAGCCAAGCTGCGCGATGAGTACATGGCGATCTTAAAATTGATTGAGCATAAAAGTGGTTCTTAATTGTCGCTTTGATTAGTTAAAGCAGAAAAAGAAATTACTTCAGTTTAACCTCAAATACCTTTCCTGTACCTTCAAATCCTATTGCTATACCCACAATGGTACCAAGATCAGTTTTTCGCTGAGAGGTAAAAATTTTCTTCCCGTTCAAGAATATAATCATTTTACGATTGCTCATTAGACATGATAATTTTTGAGGCGTGGAGAAATCGCAACCAAACAAGGAGAGATCTGAATCTTTCCCGTTTACTAACTTTTCGCCATCAAAAACAGAGATAGCAGAAATGCAGCCTTTGGCAATCAACGGGAGAACTATGGCACCTTTTGTTGTAATAATTGTTACACGTGCCTGCTGACAAACAGCTTCTTCTTTTGTGGACGTATTCTGTAGTGTAACGTCTAACGTAAAATGTTCAGAGGATACATGATATCCACCAACATTGTAAAAATCAGTCCATATGTCATTAAAAACAGTTTTCCCGGTTTTGGCTGTCAGCACACCACGTTCGAGTGACATGCTGTTATGTTGCCGATTGATTTCTGACTGACTGAGATAGACGGGGACCGGAGCCTGGCTGATAATACCTTTCCAGCCGTCTGTTTTGATAAAAACATCCCGTTCCTTTAAAATAACATCGTCAGCAATAAGTTTCGCGATAAAAAAACCAGGGTAATAATAAATCGAAGTATGTTGGCTACCGGAAGGCGAGATTATTTCCTGTCTCTGAGGATCCCACGACTGTTGAATTTTTAGCGTATCAACCCTATTAGCACCAATACTATAATCAAAAACGACAGAATTTGGAAGATCATTGGACACGAGCTTAAGATTAAAATTAACCTGTGAAAGGTCAATCGGGTTGGGTGATTTGGAGGAAGTAACATTAAGCGCAAATAAAGCTGCAAGCAGTGCGATACTCAAAATACCCAGCATGATTAATACTGGTCTCTTGGGTTTTTTAGGAACTGTATGCTTTTCGGGACTAAGATTTACCTCAGGAATGTCAGACAACCTGCTACGTTTAAATTCATTGGCTGATTTGAATTCCCGCCAATCCGCAAAGCCGGAAAATTGCGCCAATGTATTAAGCGTAGTGGCGGTTGGTGCAGAGTTATATTTTACCTTTCCCCAAACACGCTTTAATGTCGATTCACTTAACCGAATACCGGTACGCTGCAAGATGAGTTCACTGAGTTTCTCAAAATCCTGGCTGGTCCATGTCTGGCTGTCACCCCAGCCTAACTCAATCTCTTTTTGCTTTTTGTACAGCGTTATATACTCCTTTTCCTCGAAAGACATTAGACAAAGTTAAAATTCCTTTCTTGAATAAGCTTGAAATCATTTTGAACAAGGCATCCGTCCATCAATTTGCAGGTTTGTGGATTCAATTCACAACTTAATCGCCCGTTCAACATGAAAAAAGAAAAATTACTGATCCTTCTGATCACCCTTTTTGTAGTACTCATTCAAGATGAGACATTTTGTCAGCAGGACAAATCTCAAAGACCTAGTCCTCCCGCTGAAGTAGCTAAACAAACAGGTCTTACAACTGTAACGATAAATTACAGTCAACCATCCGTTAAGAGCCGAAAAATTTGGGGCGACCTGGTGCCTTTTGGAGAAGTCTGGCGGGCGGGAGCAAATGAAGCTACTACATTTAAAATTGATAAAGACTCAAAAATAAACGGAAACGCTCTTATAGCAGGTAAGTATGGATTTTTTGTAATTCCGAATGAAAAAGAATGGACCTTAATATTTAATAAAAATCCTGATCAATGGGGTGCCTTTTCATATGACGAAAAGCAGGATGCTCTGCGCATATCAGCAAAGCCCTCCCAGTCTTCGGTATATAACGAAAAATTAATTTATACAATACAGGATGATGGTACGGTAACCCTGGCATGGGAGAACCTTCAGGTAAGCTTCACTGTAAAATAATTCAGGTCATTGCATTTCTACTACTAGTCACTGCTAACGCTTAAGCTGTATGGTTAATTCACGCAAAAAAAAAGGTCTTAAAATATCATTAAGTCTTACGATTCTAATCAACCTGATAGGTATATATAGCTTCGCTCAAAATAGAATACCCGAATATTTTGAATATGAAATGTTGAAAATTACAGACTCGGTATATGTCTTTACAAGGCCGATGCCATTCCGGGTTGTACAGGGAAATGTTACAGTAATTATCAATAAAAAAGATGTAATTGTTGTAGATGGTGGCGGAAGCCCTGATGCAGCAAAAATAATTATCAAAAAAATTAAAAAGATCACTTCCAATCCTGTTCGATATTTAATCATTACACATTGGCACGGTGATCATGCTTTTGGAAACCAGGAGTTCGTTAAAGAATATCCTGGAATTGAAATAATCTCTTCCAGGTTTACGCGAGACTATTTCGTTTCCCCCGGATTGCAATACCCCGTTACCTTCTCACAGGATAAAGGTTTCAAAGAGGCACTTGATCGGCTGGATAATCTTATTAAAGAGGTTGAAATCAACAAAGAATCTGGTTACGAAAAAGTTCTTGAAAACCTCAACCAGAAAAGGAATCATGATTTTTATGCGATCAGAGGGCAGTATAAGAAAACAATAATAACCATGCCTACCTGTGTTTTTGAAGATCGAATGACAATCTACAGAGGCGGACGGGAAATTTCGCTGTTATCGCTTGGCTTTGGCGATACCCAGGGAGATGTTTTTGTGCACTTACCAAAAGAGAAAATTCTTATTACAGGTGATGCTGTGGTAAATCCAGTTCCATATGGTTTTTCTTCCGAACCCCTGGAGTGGATCCAGACGTTAAAGAAAGCCAGTGACCTGGACGCTGATGTTATTGTGCCCGGGCATGGAAAAGTTCAGTACAATAAGCAGTACTTAATAAAGTTGATTGAATCTCTGGAAGCTATCCAGGTAAAGGTTAAAGAAGCAATTGATAACGGTGTGAAATCTGAAGAAATTATCGATAAAATCGATCTCAGAAATATTGAAACTGAATTCACTCAACAGGATCCTGTTCTGCAATTCTATTTCCGGTTATACTTTTCAAAACCTTTAGTTACAACCCTGTACGATAAATTGAAATCATCCGCTTTAAAGCAATAGTTAGCACTGTTACATCGCTAAAGTATGAAAAAGTATATACTCATCGTTACACTACTCATTCCGATCCTGCTGTATGGACAGGAAAATGAAGTATACACCGGCATTTCCGCGCAAAAACTAAAAAACCTTGACAGGGTCCTCCAGAGACATGTTGATAAACAGGAATTTGGTGGCTTCGTTACGCTTATTGCACGTAACGGTAAAATAGCACAAACTAAAGCATACGGGTTTAGTGATGTAACCACAAAAACTAAAATGGACACAGGCGCTATTATTCCGATAGCTTCCATGACCAAAATAGTAACCACATTGGCCGTACTAATACTCTACGAGGAAGGCTGGTTTAAGTTAAACGATCCAATTGAAAAGTACATCCCTGAATTTAAGGATATGAGAGTACTTAAAAATCCGGAGCAGTCCATTTTAGACAGTTTAGAAACAATACCGGCCATTCGAAAAATAACAATCCGGAATTTACTCAATCACACTTCCGGACTTACCTACAGTGCAGGATCATCGGCTGTTGATGAATTATATAGAAAAGCTGGCTTTCAAACCTGGAATAAATCGCTGAAAGAATTTGTTTCTACGATTGCTAAAATGCCACTTCTATATCAGCCCGGGCAAAATTGGGAATACAGCTACTCGCATGATATTTTGGGGTATTTAGTGGAAGTTATTTCACACAAACCATTAAACGAGTTTTGCCAGGAGAGAATATTTACTCCTTTAGGAATGACCAATACGGATTTTAATGTACCCTCCAATAAGCTTCACCGTTTCCCGCAATTATACCAGTACACCAATGGCCTGAAACCCGAACCAGCGAACATTCAAACCAGCTATGCTGTGCTACCAAAGGCAATTTCTGGTGGTGGGGGCTGGTATACATCATATGGTGGAGTTTGTACAACCATTCATGATTTTTATACGATAACGGATCTGATCCTTAACTACGGACGGCATAATAAGACGAGGCTTGTGAGCAGAAAATCAATTGAATTAATGATTAGCAATCAGGTTGAGAAAACTGAAAATATGAAAGGTACAGAAGGCTATGGTCTTGGCATAGGCGTGCGGATTGACTCCCGAAACTATGGTGAGATTTCGTCTCAAAATGAAGTCTACTGGGCAGGAGGGCCTTACAATTCTTTTTTCTGGATTGATTTTCAGGAGCGGATGATTGGCATTTTGTATACAAATACAGGGCCTTTTGCTCACCTCAATATTATGAACCGTTATAAGATCCTGGCTGTTCAATCCATTGATGACTAATTGCTGTCCGTCCCTTTGGTTCCTACGCTTAACTAAACTAACTACAGATGATATCTTCAAAACTTACACAGTATACCCTGCTTTTTACATTATTCTCTGTAGAGCTTTTTGGTCAAAAAATCCCGTTGACAACCAATACCCTGATGGTCAGTAATGTTACTTTAGAGCAGGCGGCATACCATAACAGGAAAGCAATTCGCATCACAGGTACAAGTGCCGGTGAAAAGGTGGCCTTAGTTAAAAACTTTGAATTTAAAAACGGCATCATCGAACTCGAGGTTGCTGGAAAACCGCTGCCGGATACAGACCCTTCTTTTCGTGGCTTTATTGGGATTGCTTTCAGGCTCCGTCATACGGATTCTCTCCGGTATGAATGTTTTTACATTCGCCCCACAAATGGGCGGGCTGAAGATCAACTTCGGAGAAATCATAGTACGCAATATATCTCCCATCCTCAGCACACATGGCAAAAGCTGAGGCGAGAAAGCCCGGGAGTATACGAATCGTACACGGACCTGATTGCCGGAGAATGGACAAAATTAAAAATCATCGTTAATGATAAAGATGCCCGCCTCTATGTTAATGATTCCGATCAACCGTGTTTAATCGTTACACAACTAAAAGGTGAAGTAACCACTGGATCAATTGCATTGTGGATTGGCATTGGGACAGATGGCTACTTCCGTAATCTTAAGGTGACAAAAACTAAATCTGGCTGATTACCCTCTTCTTAAAATCTTTATTTTTGGTCTTTGTCATATCATTTATCGCAATCGTTAGTCCTTCAATTTTATAGTCAGGACTGGATTTTTCCCGTGCCATACGGTAATTACTTGAGGTTATAAAAAAATGAGAATTACCATAGTTTTCATAGCATTTTTGAGTTACAGTTTTCTCGCTAACGTATTGTTGCCAAATTGTTGCCAGGCGCCATCCTTTTTTTGAATAAAGTCTGTTACTTCTACTGAATTATCACCTTTCAATGTGTACGTTGTTTTACCCATTTTGTGTCCGGTGTTCCCCACCAAGAGGTTAGTGTTGCTTCATCATGGGTTGCGGTAATGGGTGCATGTCACCGCCCGAATCAAACCAAGTTGCAACGAATTTGTTCTCGCCTATTGATTTGTAATAAGCCGTGCCTTCAAACTGTTGATCCTTGCCGTCTTTGACGTGCATTACAATCGTATACTGAATTTGCGTATAACGACCACCAAGCACCGTTGTCCAAATCATTGTTACATCGGCAGGCATTCCAAATGCTGTACCTTTTGCTTGCCATGTGCCTTTTAGCTTATCTAGAAAATTTTCAGTTTGAGCTTGGCTAACAGCCATGCAAAGGCAAGTGATTGCAATAATCGCGACAATTTTTTTCACGAGGTTTTAGGGTTTAGTAATGGCTTGGGTTAAGAAATCATTGAGCGGTTTGGCCAACTGAAAGTGCATAATAACAATTCTCAATAAGCTACTCTTTGTAGTCGATGAAACAGGTAAGTCTGTTGAGAAATAAAACTGCTTATTCGCAATCAGCGGTTCTTTCGAAACCAATGGCTTCAGTTCTGCCGCCGTTTATTGATTGACACATCGAAATAATTAAACTCTTCTCAATGCTTTGAGTGTCCGACCAGTTCTCATAGACCAGACAATCTCCCACAAGTTTTGCCAACTATCAACAACCTCTAAAAGAAATTTTTAGACCTGATCTCCAGAATAATGAAAATCGACTAAAAGCAAAAAGCCATCTCGGAGACGGCTTTTTTCGCTATGGCAAGCTAAACAGAAACTACAGATGTCTCTTTACAGGGGATGCTTCAATCTTTTTGCCTTTGCCATCTTTCGCAGAAGCGTAAGTCGGACACGTGTACGTGCTGCATGCCGAAAGGGCTACAAATACTGCACAAACGACTGCCATTCTGCTGATCAATTTTTGACTGTTTTCTACCAATGTTCTCATAAGTTTTAGTTTTTAATCTAAAAGACAAAGCTTATGCCACCGGGCTAAAGAATGTAAAAGCCCAAAATCAGTCGGAAAACGCATGCAAATGAAAAAACTCAAGAGCTTGGGAGTGGTCACTCCCGAAATATCGTTTTTCGCCTCACGACATTTAGGTGGTAGGCCGGTGTACTGAAAATCTGTCTTCAGTCGGGGACATAAAAAAATCCTGATCTGTAAGACAAACCAGGATCCTAAATAATGATCTGTTATGAACTACTTCGCAGCTAAGCGCTTCGCCACTTCATTCCAATTAATAACATTCCAGAACGCAGCGATGTAATCCGGTCTGCGGTTTTGGTAATGGAGGTAGTAGGCATGTTCCCAAACATCCAGTCCGAGAATCGGAGTACCTTTTACTTCAGCAACGTCCATCAACGGATTGTCCTGGTTGGGTGTGGAAGTGATCTGAAGCTTGCCTGCCGAATCTTTAATCAGCCATGCCCAGCCCGAACCAAAACGACCTGTTCCCGCAGTTGCAAACTTGGTCTTGAACTCATCGAAACTTCCAAATGCAGCGTTAATGGCTTCCGCCAATGCACCTGTAGGTGCACCACCGGCATTCGGGCCCATGATCGTCCAGAATAAACTGTGATTATAATGTCCGCCTCCGTTATTGCGAACGGCTACCGGGTACTTCGAAATGTTTTTGCAAATCTCTTCAATGCTCAAGTTTTCTTCGGGTTTACCCGCTACCGCTGCATTGAGGTTGGTTACATAAGCATTGTGATGCTTGCCATGGTGAATCTCCATAGTCTTTGCATCAATATGAGGTTCCAGAGCGTTTGTTGCATACGGAAGGGCAGGAAGTGTAAATGCCATAAAATTATATTTTGGTTGAACAATGTGTGCCGCCAAGGGTTTCAGAGCGGCTGTCAAATATACAACCCTAAAGGCATCAGGAAAATTCGTTTTAAATGAAGTTTCTGCAAATTAAACGGGTAAATAATGCTGTTTACGTCACCTCGAACGGGCAGTGCGATCAGCAAGAATCAAATTTATCTGCGAGAGGTCTAAAGTTGCGATTTCTCGCGGAAAAGCTCAGCAGGCTATAGTTTTATTTTGCTCGCTCGAAATGACGTTGGATGACGCTACTCACGAAGCGTTTTGAAAAACCGGTCGATCAGCGCTTTTGCCTCCTCACCCTTCACACCCTTGACAACTTCTGTACGCGGATGCAATAAGGGTGTTTGAACCAACGTATACCCTCGCTGCAAATCCGATGCGCCAAACACGAGCTTTTGCAATTGAACCCAGTGCAACGCTCCGGCACACATCACGCAAGGCTCAAGTGTAACAAACAAAGTACACTCATTCAGATATTTCGAGCCGAGGTAGTTTGCTGCAGCCGTAGTGGCGAGCATCTCGGCATGTGCCGTGGCATCCGTGAGCTTTTCGGTTTGGTTGTGTGCACGCGCAATAATCCGGTTTTTACAAACCACCACCGCACCCACCGGCACCTCTCCTATCTCCAGTGCTTTGTTAGCTTCCTTTAGTGCTTCACGCATGAAGTAGTCATCGGTGAACAGCTCCATCACTTCAGCTTAATGCTCTTCATTATTTTAGAGGCCGTATCCTTCCATTCGGATTTCAATCGCACCGGACAGTTGAACGAGAAAACCACCGTACGCGAAGATTCCACCCAATACTGCAGATATGAATATTTAACAACTGCGTCCTGATTACCGAGCGAGGAGCGATCGCCTTTTACACGTGATTCAAATTCAAGATAGATCAGTTTCTTTCCGTTCACTTCGTGTACGCCTTCACTGATGAACTCCACCCGGTCGAACATGTTCATTACGCCTGCTTTGAAAAACTTTTGTGCCATGTCTAGGTTGCCATCCGGCCAGCTGGTCGCAGAAATGTTTACGCTGAAGTCAATCTCGTGATCCGGGTTGGTATATGCACCAATCGGTTTGCGTACAGACGGATAACGTTCCTGGAAATCGAGATCACCCATCGGAACAAAATCCTCCGGAAGCATAACGCTGATCTGATCTGAAACTTTGACCCTCACCAGTTTTGGGTCATCCGTTGGCAATGCAATCGAAAGCACCACCAGAAAAAGCAACTGCTGCATAGATTTTTACTTTTTAACGTACGCGGCAGGCCATAAAGTATTGTTAAATTCGCGCCTTGTCAGGCCTGCAGAGCTTTAAAACAGGCCCAAATTAGCTAAAAGTCATGTTACGAACTCATACCTGTGGTGAATTACGAATTACGCATGTCGGCCAGACGGTTACGTTAACCGGATGGGTACAACGCCAGCGCGATAAGGGAAGCATTTTATGGATCGACCTGCGCGACCGCTACGGAATCACCCAGCTGTTTTTTGAAGAAGGAAGCACACCGGCCGCACTGATGCAGGCTGCCAAGGCAGTAGGTCGCGAGTACGTGATTCAAGCAAAAGGCGTGGTGGCAGAACGTCTCTCGAAGAATGACAAACTTCCTACGGGTGATATTGAGATAAAAGTAACGGAGCTTGTTGTCTTGAATACGGCAAAAACCCCTCCGTTTACCATCGAAGACAATACCGATGGCGGGGATGAACTGCGCATGAAGTATCGGTACCTGGATTTAAGAAGAAACCCGGTGCGCGAAAGCCTGCAGCTTCGTCATAAAATGGCACAGCAGACACGTACTTACCTGGATTCACAAAATTTTATTGAAGTTGAAACTCCCGTTTTGATCAAATCAACACCGGAAGGAGCGCGTGATTTTGTTGTGCCTTCACGCATCAACAACGGTGAGTTTTACGCGTTGCCGCAATCGCCACAAACATTCAAGCAATTGCTGATGGTGTCGGGTTTCGACCGATATTATCAGATTGTAAAATGCTTCCGGGATGAAGATTTGCGAGCTGACCGTCAGCCGGAATTCACACAGATCGACTGTGAAATGTCCTTCATCACGCAGGAAGATATTCTTTCAACGTTTGAAGGACTGATTCGTCATTTGTTTAAGACCGTGAAGAACATTGATATGCCTTCGGTGCCCCGGATGACATATGATGAAGCTATGAAGCTCTACGGATCCGACAAACCCGATACCCGCTTCGAAATGAAGTTTGTCGAAATTAAAGAACTGACGGGTGGCAAAAACTTCCCGGTATTCGACAGTGCGGAAATGGTTGTGGGCATCTGCGCAAAAGGCTGTGCCGAATACACCCGCAAGCAGCTTGATGAACTAACTGAATACGTAAAGCGTCCGCAGGTTGGTGCGAAGGGCCTCGTGTATGTTCAATGTAAAGCAGACGGCTCGTTCAAGTCATCGGTGGACAAATTTTATTCAGCTGATGACCTGAAAACATGGGCGGCAAAATTCAATGCCCAGCCGGGCGATTTATTGCTCATTCTTTCCGGAGAAACCAATACGGTTCGCAAACAACTGAATGAATTACGTTTGCTGATGGGCGAAAAGCTTGGCTTGCGCGACAAAAATAAATTTTCGGCTTTGTGGGTAATCGACTTTCCGTTGCTGGAGTGGGACGATGAAACGAAGCGTTACCACGCTATGCACCATCCGTTTACATCGCCTAAACCGGATGACATCAAATTACTGGATACCAGGCCGGGAGATGTTCGCGCGAACGCATACGACATGGTAATCAACGGGACCGAAGTTGGTGGTGGCTCAATTCGTATTCACGACCGTGAAACACAATCGATGATGTTTAACCATCTCGGGTTTACCCCGGAAGAAGCGAAAAAGCAGTTCGGCTTTTTGCTGGACGCTTTTGAATTCGGTGCGCCTCCGCACGGAGGTATCGCATTTGGATTCGACCGATTGTGTTCAATTTTTGGTGGCGCGGATTCCATTCGTGATTTCATCGCCTTCCCAAAAAATAACTCCGGCCGCGATGTGATGATCGACAGTCCGTCTACCATTTCTGCGGAACAATTAAAGGAACTGGGGATCAAGGTTTCCTAAACCTCAAAAAAAAAAGACGCATGCTTTTAAATTCAGCATGCGTCTCAACCCTTAAACTTAACCTCACTTCTATCTTCCCTGCATGGCAACCGGTCCGTCAGGGTTTAAGTCTTTGCTTAGATCGATCCGTTTGGCATGACCGTTTTCGTAGATGATCACGATGTTGTCACAATCACCATCGCCATAGTCGATTTCAAAAGAACCTTCTTCATCACCATTCTTAAACTGAATGCGCTCACGTCCCTTTACAAACATCCAGAAGAAACAGAAGTTGGCGGAATTCTGATTGTAGCAAGAGTAATCTGCCACCAGTGGCTTTAGCACTTTTGATTTGTAGAAGTCCGTTCCGTATGTGTAATTATTCTCGCTGGACTCAATCGTGAATTTCTCGTTTGAATAAGATGACGTGCCTTTGCTTTTATAGTAGTAGGTAACCGAATCATACTCATAAGTTGTTTCATCATCATAGGTATAGAAGCCGGAGAATTCCTGTGTTGCTGTATCGTATTCAGATTCCCCTGAGTAGGTTCCTCCACCATTCATCAGCCACGACCATTGGCCATTGTAATTACCGCCATAGTTATCATACTGCGATGCATAGAAGTATGTATTGCTGAAGCGCGAACCGTCTTGTGACATGTCGTTGCGGTATGTGCTCGAATATTTTCCATGCATAAAATATTTATACCCTTCTGATCCTTCTTCGCAGCCCGTGCCGTAATCATAAATGATCGTTTGACTTCCGTCTTCATTTGTGATCGTGGTGACCACTGCGCAGGTCTGCCAGGGGTCGGTGATGATTGTTGTATCTCCCGGGGCATCTGATGAATCAGAAGCCAGTTTTCCATTCATTTGTAACGACTGATTAAACAGGCTTTGGAACGACCGGTTAACCGGACCACTCATGCTTTCAGCCATTGCGTTACTGGCACCCATCCGCATCGCCAGGTATTGCTGTACGGCCGGGCTTAAGTCGGCATTTTCGGATTCAGAATCGGAGCAGGAAATCGCTCCAAAAAGCGAAATTACGCTCAAGAAGCCTGCAAGTCGGGAAATGGTTTTCATGTTTAGGTTGTTTGTTGTGTATCGGTTAGACACACCCTTTTACAGAACGGTTGGAACAGTTCAATCTACGCAACTGGTTGTGTGGTTTTTACATACCCATCATCACAAAGGCACCCCAGTAGTATGGATCTTTGTATTTGGCCATCAGCTGAAGCTGTGCCTGTTTGAAGGCTTTTTGCTTGTTGCCCAGCTTGATCCAGTTATTGTAAAAATTGGTCATCAGCATCTGCGTAGCCGCATCATCAACTTTCCATAAGCTCATTATCAGCGCCTCGGCACCAGCCACCTGAAATGCGCGCTGCAGCCCGTAAACCCCTTCCCCTGATTTAATGTCGCCAAGGCCCGTTTCACATGCGCTGAGGATCACCAAATTTGTGCCCTCCAAATCAAGGTTCATAGCTTCATAAGCGGTAAGAATGCCGTTGTCGTTGCTGGAAATGTCTGACCCTCCGCCCGTGAAAGCTCTGCCGGCACCAGCTAGAATCAATCCTGAGCGCAGCAGCGGGTTGCGCGATGCACTTTCGGCATTCACACCAAACACCGATCCTTCGCCCTCACCCGCATCCTGCAGGAAGTACCCGTGCGTGGCAATGTGAACAAGCGTTGGCGCTTTCACAGCCTTAACATTCTTTTCCGTGGCATCTTTCGCCATCACTTGCGTGACCTGATAGCCGGACGTTTTCAAAACTTTGGCGACTCCGTCAATTTCAACTTTGGTGCCCGGCAAGGCAGCCACATCCGATGTTCCATAATCGGGGAAACCCAACAGGAACGCATTCTTCTTTGGTACGGAAGTTTTTCTGGCTTTCAGTGCGATCAAGTCTTTTGTGTTACCGATGATCACGAGGTCGTAGCGATTAACCACATAATCCTGATCCGGACGCTTAAGCGTATTCAGATTCATCTGATTATACACACCATCAGGTGAGATATAAATCAGTTTCTTTCCGGTAAGTTCTTTTTCAATTTTTGTCCAGTACTGTTCATACGAGTAGTCATCTGTCACTTTTTGCTGAACCGCATTCCTATAAAACTTCGCATACTTCTTCTCCAGGTCGGCTCCGTTTTCCATCATCACGAGTTGGGGCATTTCAGCGCCTTTTTTCAGAATGAGTGCAACGTATCTTGAATCCGGGGTAAAGTCCTGGGCAAATCCGCGTACGCGGATAATATCGACAACAGCTTCTGTGTCGTTCAACAATCCAAGAATTTGCTTGTAACTGATTTTCTGAGTCGAATAGCCTGCCGAGAACTCGGTAGATTTTCCGGACAATGATTTTTCAGCAGCATTGGCCGCGCGTTCAAGTTCCGGCAGATTGATCTTTTGTTGCTTGAGTTCTTCCTTCGATAATGTGTACAATCGGGCAAGCTGCTCTTTCTGATCCAGCCACGACAGATACTCTTTGATCAACGCCTCATTCTTGCTTTTCAGGATCGCTTCCTTAACCTTGTTGGTTGCGTTTAACAACAACGCTTTCGTAGCCAGATTATAGTCATAGAAATCCTGACTGACATATTTCATGGTGGAGCTTGCCTCAATCGCGAAACTGTAGAACCGCTGAAAGCGCGGAGCGGTAATATCCCAATAGCTTGTTTTTTCGGCTTCACTCATGGGCGGGAAATACTGATTGATGAAGTCGATGGTTTTATCCATTACATCGCGATACATCATGTATGCCTGCTCAAGCTTCCCGGTCTTCCAGTAAAGAATTGCCAGATTTTCCTGAGTGCGTACATAATCCGGGTGCTTGGTGCCAAGTAATGTTTCGCGGATGTTCAACGCTTTGTTCAGTTGTTTCTCAGCATCTTCATAACGTGCCGTCATCCGGTAGAAGTTGCCCAAGTCATTTGTGACCTTCGCGTAATAGGTATTCTCTTCCGTAAAGCGTTCCTTATAAACCGCCTTTGCTTTCTTTAAAAGCTCCTCAACTTTTTCTGGCTTTCCCATCTGAATATAAAGAATGCCCATCTGGTTAAGCAGCCCTGCATATTCGGCATTACCGGTTTGTTTCCGGTCTTCAAAAACTTTCTTGATTTCTAAAAATGCTTTCTCAGCCTCCGGAAGTTTACCGGACAACTGGTAAATAAATGCGAGGTTTACCTGAAATTTACGGTTATCAAAAGACTGGAATGTTTTCTTCGGTCCTTTCGATGCAGCTTTCATCGCTTCTTTCATCAAGTCCGCAGCTTCATCATACCGGCCTACCGCCTGAAATAACATCGCTTTGTTGTTTAGCAAAATTGCTTTTTGCATTCCTTCACCAAACACTTTATCGCTTAAGGTCAATGCTTCGTTGAATTCTCCCTCCGCTTCGTTATACTTTCCAAGGGCCTGATGAAGCTTGGCGAGGTTGTTCAGGTTTGCCACATAGGCTGCGCTTTCTTTACCTACGGTTTTTTCACTCATCTCGAGCGTGGTGGCCAGGTATTCATTAGCGGTTGTATTTTTTGCCTGGGTGAGATTAACCAATCCCAAACTTGATAACGCCTTTAGGTATAATATCTCGTTCGTAAGCGATTGCGATTCCAGGTATATTCTTGCGCTATCGAAGTACAGTTCAGCCAGCTTATAGTTTTTCCACACGCCATCGTAAAAACCCGTGCCGGTTTTTATTTTCTCGCGCGCTATATCCTGGGGTGTCTGGGGCTTATCAGATCCGAACAAAAAATTCATGGCTTTATTACCGCCTTCACCTTTCTGTTTCACATCAAAGAAACCCGCATTTTCGTTTACTGAAATTGCGAACTGAAAATCAAGCGAGTCCATTGAAAGGTTGCCTTCCGCTGCCGTCTCACTCCCGGCCTGCTTAACAGCTTTCCCGACCTGGTCGAGCCACTTCTGAGCATTCGCATTTAAGCTGAGAATGAATAGCGCAATAGCGAGTATTTTTCTGCGGTACATGGTATTGATTAAAACTAGTTAGAAATAAAAAAGGTTGAACCTAGATTCAACCTTTTGCACGTTAAAAATACGGATTCCGTTAATCTTCTTCCACGGTTTGGCCGCGTTTCTTCAACTCATCGGCCAGCAGCTTGGTATCGGCACTTACCAGGGTAGCAACCGCATCAAGGTTTTTGCGGGAAGCATCCAGGCCTTTAATTGACTTGTTTGTGAGGCTTGTTGCTGCAGGCGACTTGGTGCGCGGACTTACACTTTTCGCGCTGCCCAAAAGAGCCTTACCCTGAGTGTCCAGCTCACCGATTTTTGTGTTCAGTTCTTTTGAGGATTTGGAGATTCCGCGAAGCGATGCATAGTCGGCTTTCAGCTTCTCGAGATTGGCATTCGAAATTGTTGCAGCGTATGCCTTAACATCGGTATCGACTTTTGTTGCATCGGTTTTCAGTTTTACCGACTGGTCTAAAATATCGAATGCATTGTTTTTGAAAGAATCGAAGTCGGAAACATCAATATTTTCCGGACGCTTGGGAGTTTTGTCATCCTGTGCCTGGGCGAATTGCGGAGCAACTACCGCCAGAACAAAAAGAAAATAGATGAATTTTTTCATAACAGATGGTTTAATTTGCGGCAACTAAAGTATGGCAAATACCGCTCTTAGTCAACGAACAGCAGGGGAATAGCCAGAAATTAAAACGTTATTTTTTTAAGAATTTGTCGTGAAAATTCTGGTCAAACTATACACCCTTTGGGTTCTGATTGTTTTTTCGGTTTTTATGATCGTGCTGCTGCCCGGAATCATGATCCCGCTATTATTGGGCCCAAAATTTTCCCGGATCGGCTATTTTTTCCTCTGGCTCTGGTCGTGGATTTTCAGCATGCTCACATTCATCCGCTACGATTTAAGAGGGCGTGAAAACATTCAGAAGAAAACATCTTACATCTACGTCAGTAACCACACGTCATTTCTGGATATCCCGGGTATCCGGTTGTTGATCCCCGGTGAATTCAGACCTATCGCCAAGAAAGAACTATTAAAAATTCCGGTGTTCGGATTTATCGTTAGAGCAGCCACCGTTGTGGTGGATCGATCTAATGCACAAAGCAGAAAGCAAAGCATTGAAAAACTGCGCGACATTCTGAAAGGCGGAACATCCATTCTTGTTTTTGCAGAAGGAACACAAAATCGCACGAAAGAAATTCTTCAACCGTTCAAAGATGGTGCATTCCGGATCGCCATCGATACACAACTTCCAATCATTCCGCTGGTTGTTATTGGAGCCGGCCCGCTGATGCCCCCCGGAAAAATGGATATCAAGCCCGGTAACATCAAAGTTGTAGCAGGTGAACCGATCAGCGTGGAAGGTTTGATAACCGATGATGTTCAAACGCTGAAACAAAAAACGTTTGAAACGATGCTCGCGATTTATAAACGGAATTCTTTGTAGAGACTTTGTTTTAAATCGGAACGTAAACCACCTTCTTCGTTTCGAAAAACTCTTCAGCAAAATAATTTGAAAGTTCGTACAGGCTGTACGGGCGTTTTAATTCACCAAGTTCCTGATCGAGGTCGCCTCCTTTGAGATAAAGAATACCGTTGTCGAGATCGTGAATGGATTCCTCCTTCACTTTTTGGTGAACCCATCCATAAAATTCCTTGATCCGGGTAACGGCACGACTCACAATAAAATCATATTTGCCTTTTGTCAATTCAGCACGGGTCCATTCGCCCCGCACATTTTTGATACCGGCACCTTTGGCAACTTCATTCACCACGGTTATCTTCTTGTTGATCGAATCCACCAGGTGAAAATTGGTTTCCGGAAAAAGTATGGCCAGCGGAATTCCCGGAAAGCCTCCACCGGTTCCGACATCCAATACGGATGCGCCCGGCTTGAACGCCATTACTTTTGCAATGCCGAGTGAATGGAGGATATGGTTGACGTACAGGTTGTCTATATCCTTGCGGGAGATGACATTTATTTTTTCGTTCCAGTCTTTGTACAAATCAAACAACGCATCAAACTGTTGCTTTTGATGGCTTGTCAGTTCAGGAAAATACTTCAGGATGATTTCGGTGCGCACGGCAGATTAAATGTGGTCGCGCTTGTTTTTCACCATCTCAAACATCAGCTCGCGCGCGCGATGCAACTGAGCTTTTACTGTTCCCAGCGGAGCTTCCAGTTCAACGGCAATTTCTTCGTATGATAATTCCTGGAAATAGCGGAGCCGTACAAGCTTCTGGTACTTGGGCGGAAGTTTATCGACAAACACCTGGATCAGTTCGGCCTTCTGTTCGCGGATAGTTTCTTCCTGCGGATCAAGGTTTTCATCTTCTACTTCAATGGCAATGCCGTCACCGTTGTCATCGGTAAAGCGGTTATCGATGCTGAGGGTATTCAGTTTCTTTTTACGGATGTGATCGATGGTGTTGTTGGTGGCGATCCTGAACAGCCACGTACTGAATGTAAAGTCTTTTTTGAACCGGTGCAGGCTTCTGAAAGCTTTCGCGAATGATTCGATGGTCAAATCTTCCGCATCGTCTACGTTGCGCACCATTTTAAGAATCATGTGGTATACAGGGCGCTTGTAGCGCTGCATGAGCTTGGCAAAAGCCTTCTCATCGTTCTTCTGAACGGCTTCGTCAATCAGCTCGAAATCTTCGAGTGCCTTATCGGAAAACTGCCTGTTCAGCTCTTCCATCGGATCTTTTTGGTTAAAAACGCCACCGGGGCAGTTGAAATATAGTAAATCACAAAAAGAAAATCTAAGAGCGGAACGGCCCACGACTCAAATTTCTGTCCGAAGCGTTCTGCTGCCTGATGAACGGTTAGCGTAACGATTAACATCCTGAAAATCACTGCCGAACCAACCCAGAGTATCGCGGACGAAAAAAACAGCAGCGGAATTCCTGCAAACCAGGTAATCAGGTGTGTTACAAAAAAAACAGCCAGTAAAAACTGATGTTTAAACCGGTATTTTTTTCCAACGGAAAGATGGCGCACCTTCTGGTTGTAAAATTCCTTTAACGTTGTTTTCGGAAATGAATGCACTAACGCGTCAGTACCGAGCGCGACAGCAGTTGTTTTTGCTGTGGCGTGCCGGTTGACAAACAGATCATCGTCTCCGCCTGTCACGTTCAAAAAATTACTGAAGCCTTTATTATCCAAAAAAACCGATTTACGATACGCGAGGTTGCGGCCAACGCCCATGTAGGGGTTTCCGGCCAACGCATACCCGATATACTGGATTGCGGTAAAGAGGGTTTCAAAGCGAATAAACAAATTCAAAAAACCGGGCCGTTTTTCGTATGCCGAATAGCCAAGCACAAAATTCTTGTCGTCTGCAAACTGCTCGCTCATCGCACGAAGCCACTGGTCACTGTCCGGCCGACAATCCGCATCGGTCAATAAAACCCACTCGTGCTTAGCTGCTTTAATGCCAAGTGTTATCCCGAATTTTTTTCCATTCACGTGCTCGGGGGTACGCTTCACGTCCACCATTTTCAACCGATCATCTTTCTTCGTTTCCTCCAGCAGCATATCATAGGTATTGTCGTTGGAGCGATCGTTAATAATGATCACTTCAAAATCAGGATGTTGCTGTTTGAGTAATAAAGGGATAAGCTCGCGCAGATTCTGCTCTTCATCGTGGGCGCATACAATCACCGATACCGGGTGCGCTGAAACTGCCTGGTTAAGCCGCTTTTTGGAAATTGAAACCCACAGTACAACAAAATAAATAACCTGAATTGCTACAGCGAGGAGATAGAATAGAACGAGTGTTTGCAAGACTAAAAATTAAACGGTCACAAATATACGCGGGTTGAACAAGCTAAAAAGGGGTAGTTATTTCATTTCCTTAACAAGCTTGCCCAGGGTTTTAATACCATCCTCAATCCGGGGACTCCAGGGTTCACCGTAGCTTAATCTCAAGCAATTTTCAAACCGGGCTTGTGACGAAAATATCTGGCCGGGCGCCACACCGATGTTATGTTTCAGTGCCTTTTTATGAAGCTTGTACGTGTTGATTTTCTTATTGAGTTCAATCCACAAGGCAAAACCGCCCTGCGGCCGCGTCATTTTGGTATCATCCGGAAAATATTCGCAGATCGCCTGAATATAACGCAACGATTGCGTGTGAAGCGCCTTACGCAAATGGCGAAGGTGCAATTCATATCTGCCATTGCTGAGAAAATGTGCGATAGCAGCCTGCGACAATGTATTTGTTGAAACGGTATGCATCCGCTTTAGGCGAATAACTTTTTCCTTGAATCGACCGGGCATGGTCCAGCCGATGCGATGACCAGGCGCAAGCGATTTTGAGAACGAAGAGCAGTGCAGCACAAGGCCTTTTTTATCGAACGTTTTGCAGGTCTTGGGGCGGTTCTTACCGAAATACATTTCGCCATAGATATCATCTTCGATCAAAGGAATTTCCTTCCTCGCCAACATATCCACCAGCTGCTTCTTATTTTCATCAGGCATACAGCTGCCCAGCGGATTATTAAAGTTGTTTACAAACAAGCACGCCTTGATATCAAACTTCGGTATCGCTTGTTCGAGATAGTTCAGATCAATGCCGGTAACAGGATCGGTAGGAATTTCAACTACTTTTAATCCGTGGCTTTCCATAACCTGAAAAATGGCAAAGTAAGTCGGGCTTTCAATCGCCACTGCATCGCCCGGTTTGGTAGTAGCCTTGATACAAAGTGATAACGCCTCAACGCACCCTGCCGTTACAACGATTTCGTCTTCGGTTGGAGTGCCTCCCCAGTTAAACGCCTGCCGCGCAATCTGCCTGCGCAGGGTCAGGTTACCCTGGATGTGTTCATACTGCATGCAGCTTGTTTTTGAATCACGGATCGCCTGCATAACCGACTTGGTAAGCTTGGCTGCCGGAAGCAACTCAATGGAAGGAACGCCTAATGAAAAGTGAATCAGCTTTTCCGAATTCAGATCATGATATACGCTGCTGATCATTTCATCCACACTCACCGGCACCGCATCATCGGGTGGTTCGCTGGCTTTCGGTAAATCAAGAATGTGTTCACGACTGAATTTCACATAATATCCCGACTGCGGGCGGGCTTCGATGAGGCCCTTGCTTTCGAGATGATAGTACGACTGAAACGCGGTGCTCAGGCTAATGCCCTGCTCCTTGCTCAACGCACGGACCGATAACAGCTTGTCACCCACCTTTAACACCCCATTGTCGATTAGCTTCTCGATCCGGTCGGATACATCGATATATTTGTGATCCTGCCTAACAACTGTTTTCATAACCGTAAACTGATCTGATCAAAATTACGAAAATTAGAACTGTTTTGTTTTAAGATTTTTTTTGCCATTGGGTAGGGGTAAACAATTTTCCAATTGTCCACGTTTCTGTACTGTCATTCGTAACATTTAAAATTTCCTGTCGACTTATCCTCACTGTTTATATTCCCCACATGACCAAATTTTATTTAATCTCATTATTACTTATTTGTTCACTCGCTTCCTTCGGCCAGACCAAACACACCGTTAGCGGTTATCTGAAAGATTCATCGGACGGTGAAAAACTGATTGGCGCCACCATTTATGTTTTGGAAACTAAAAGCGGTACAGCAACCAATGCATACGGCTTCTACTCGCTCACCCTTCCTTCGGGAGACTACACGCTTGAATTCAGCTACATCGGCTTCGAAAAAAAAATCCAGCAGATTTCGTTAACCGAAAATCTTCAAATTGATGTTGAGTTAGCCTCGGAAGCCAAGGAACTCCAGGAGATAACCATCACCTCAGAGGGTGAAAACGCCCGCTCACAAAATCTGGAGATGAGCGTTGCCCGTCTCGACATTTCCACCATCCAAAAGATCCCGGCCTTCCTCGGAGAGGTTGACATTATTAAAAGCTTACAAACCCTGCCGGGCGTCAGTACCGTGGGCGAAGGTGCTGCGGGCTTTAACGTACGGGGCGGAAGCGTTGGTCAAAACCTGATTCTGCTGGATGAGGCTCCTGTTTATAACTCATCGCACATGCTCGGCTTCTTTTCAACGTTTAATCCCGATGCGGTAAAAGACACGAGACTTTATAAAGGTGCTATTCCGGCAAAGTATGGCGGCAGGCTTGCATCTATTCTGGATGTTCGCATGAAGGATGGTAATAACAAAGCGTATGAAACCACAGGCGGTATCGGAACAATTTTCAGTCGGCTTTCTTTCGAAGGCCCGATTGTAAAAGAAAAAGGATCTTTCATCGTTTCCGGGAGACGTTCTTACATTGACGTGCTGGCCCGTCCATTTGTTGAAATCTTAAAAGACGGTGGTGCACTTAACTTTTACGATCTCACCACCAAGGCAAACTATAAGATCAACGACCGGAACCATGTTTATCTGTCGGGGTACTTTGGCCGTGACAACTTTTTCTTCGACAAGCAACAGGGTTTCAGCTGGGGTAACTCCACCGCAACCCTGCGCTGGAATCATTTGTTCAGCGATAAACTGTTTGCGAACATATCAGGCATATTCAGTAATTACAACTACCGCCTGCAATTCGGTGAAGACGATCGTGACAAATTCCGGTGGACGTCATCCATTTCAAACTACATCGTAAAACCTGAATTCAGTTTCTTTATCAACAGCAACAACGAACTGAACTTCGGTGCCGATGCTATTTATTACACGTTTAATCCGGCCAACGCGTTGGGAGTCTCCAACGGAGATGCACAGCGTGTAGTGCTTGCCGAAAAGTATAACCTCGAAACAGGACTCTTCATCAACAACTCAATCAAGGCAAACCAGGCCTGGTCAATCGACTATGGAGTTCGGTATTCCGACTTCCGGTACTTCGGTCCGGGAACGGCATACGTCTTTGGCGATACTACAGCAGGTGTTCGCAAACCCGTGGTCGATGCAGTTAAGTACAAAAAGGGTGAATCAATCGCGAACTACCACTACTTTGAACCACGCTTTTCTACGAAAATTTCTTTATCAGAACAAAGCTCAATCAAAGCAAGCTACAACCGCATGGTTCAGTACCTGCATTTAATTTCCAACACAACTGCATCCAATCCGCTTGACGTATGGACGCCCAGTTCCAACAACATCAAGCCTGAAATTGGCGATCAGTACACAGCCGGATACTTCTGGAACATCAACAAGACCTGGGAGTTCTCAGCGGAAGTTTATTACAGAAAAACAAAAAATCAGGTTGACTACATCGATGGTGCCGATCTGTTGCTGAATCAGTTTATCGAAGGCGATTTGTTAAGTGGCAAGGGCCGCGCTTACGGTCTTGAACTTTATCTGCAAAAGAAAACCGGCCGGTTCAACGGATGGGTAAGTTACACGCTTGGCCGGACCGAATTAAAAGTGGACGGAATCAATAATGGCGAGTGGTATGCTGCGCGATACGATCAGTTACACAATTTGAAAATTACCGGGTTCTATGATTTGTCGAAGCGTTGGTCGTTATCCGGGAACTTTGTGTTGACATCCGGAACTCCTACAACTTTCCCGACATCTTACATCCTTGTTCAGGGAATCCCGGTTCCGTACAATGCCGATGGCTCACGTAACAACGTCAGGCTCCCGGCCTATCATCGCCTGGATATTTCTGCACGACTTGAAGGCAAGCAATACAATAAACATGGTAAGAAGCGAAAGAACACCGACTATTGGGTGTTCTCAGTCTACAACGTATATGCGCGAAAAAATCCGTTCTCGATTTATTTCTCGCAAGCAGATGAACGCTTCGTACCCGGACAAAAAATCAATACAAAAGCCACGCAGCTTTCCATCATCGGAAGCATGGTTCCTTCTGTTTCGTACAACTTTAAATTCTGAGCATCATGAAATTATATATCAATAGATTTTTTGGTTTAGTAGCAGCCGTGATTCTGCTGGCATCCTGCGAAGATGTGATCAATCCCGATCTGAAAGATGTTGACCCTGTGCTGGTGGTTGATGCCTGGATTAACGACAAACCCGAAGACCAGGTGATACGGCTTACGTTATCGGAGCCTTACCTGAGCGGAAAGCTGCCAACCGGTGTGAGCGGTGCGGTGGTAACGGTGAGCTACGATGGCGGAAGCATCGATTTCACGGAAGATGCAGGCGACCCGGGAGTGTACCGCTGGACGACTGATGAAGCCACGAGCGAAGAGGTTTTTGGTGAAACCGGCCGTGAGTACACATTAACTGTTACCGTGAATGGCCGGACGTTTGAGGCCACCTCAAAAATTAATCGTACAGTTGCCATCGACAGCATTACATTCGAAAAAGACGACAGTCCGTTCTATCCAGACAATTCGTACACGGCACAGTTCTGGGCAACCGAACCCGAAGGAACAGGTGATACTTATTGGATCCGTTCTTATAAAAACGGAGAAATGCTGAGCAAGCCGAGCGAGATCAACATTGCGTACGATGCCGGATTCTCTCCGGGAGGAAGCTTTGACGGAATTACATTCATCCCTCCTATCCGGGAAGTAAATCCGAATGACGTTGACGAAGACGATCAGCCGCTGTCACCTTATGCGATTGGCGACTCGCTGTACGTTGAAATCCATTCGATCACATACGAGTCGTTTACGTTTCTTAACCAGGTGATTGTCCAGACTGACAGGCCAGGCGGTTTTGGGGAATTATTTTCAACACCTTTAGCCAATGTGTCAACCAACATAAAAGCTGTTACACCGGGGCAACTAAAGGCGGTGGGATTTTTTAATGTTTCAGCTGTACAGGGTCTTGGCAAAAAATTAGAACAGGAACCCTAAGCGCACATAAAACAAAGTTCCTTCGTTGGAGTGGCCCACCTCGGTTGACAAGACCGTGAGGTTGAATGGTGTTATCCAGATACCTCCGCCAAAGCCGTGATGCCACACATTTGATTTGCCATCATTTGCTGTTGGATCAGTGTGCGTTGACGAATCTTTGTACCAAACGCGACCCACATCATAAAAGCCGAGTATTCCCATGTGGGCAGGAAACAGGTACGACTGGAAGCTTGTAAGTTTGATCCGCACTTCATTGTTGAAATATAATTTCCTGTCGCCATAGAAACGAGTTTTCCGGAAACCACGCAATTCTGTTTTTCCGTCCAGTATTTGCGCCTGGTAAAATTCGTACTTACCGGTATTGATTCCCGCACCGGCCCGAAATGCGAACGTAACAATGGCAGGAGTTTTAAATGCCTGATAAATCGAAACCGAAGCGTTGTGCGAGGTGAAGTTGTCGGTGTTAAAGCCTTTCATGTACCGCGAGTTTTGCTCGAGGTAAACTCCACGGGTAGTCAGAAGCGGGTGGTTTCGGTTATCGATTCCCCAGGAGGTTAAAAACCCCAGGTAGTTGCGATCGTCCTCAATCAGCGGGTGCGTTGGAATATACTCGTTTACAATGTAGCGGTCTCTGCCTTCGGGATTTTCTATTTCCAAACGCTGATACGATGGCCCGATCTTCAGGAAGCCTTCACTGCCTATTTTTCGTGAGAGTTTAAGGTCAAGCCGGATTTCCTGGAAACGAACGCGATAGTAATTAATCGCCCGTCCCACATTTACACCCGGTTCATCATTGATATTTTTATTAAACCTGGATTCATTTCCCCAACCGAAAAAGTTATTTACGTAGTTCGGCAACTTGATATCCGCATCGATTTCACCGTTCCATTTTCCGATGATTCCCGTAAATCGGCCATCGTACCGGAAGTTTGCTGAGCTTGTGTTGGCGGCATAGCTCGCCAGAAATAGGTGTTTCGCCTTGAAGGGACTTTTTCTGAAACCATGGTTAATTGTGATAAATCCTCCGCCCAAAAAGACACCGTCATCAATGTTGTAGTTTGCGTAAATCAGCGGAGCGGTGCGATTGTACTTAAAGTCTTTCCAGTTATACTCATTAACAGCAGGGTCACCGGATGTGCGGTCCTTCACATGACTGTGCTCCGAAAAGGTGATGTCATTCCTGAGATCATACACAAACACGGCTTTGTCGTTCCCTGATGTGATCTCATCTTTCCCTGACCCGCCAATAATTCTGATTTTTATTTTCCGGTTGCGATCTCCTGTAATGACGAACTGATCGTCACCGCCTAAACCATAAAGCCTGACTTCTTTTGTTTCGCTTGCCAGAAACCGCCTTTCATACAACAGCTTGCCCTTCTCGCCTTCTTTGTTCAGTTTGTAAACAGCCACATTTGCATCTCCTGTAGTGAATCGTTCGATTTCAAATCGCTCGCGCTTATCCGAACCCGTTAGTGTTACTTCCTTCGCCAGGAAAGCGTAGTGTTGCAAGGCGCTCTCGCGTATCTTCTTTCTGCGTGCTTTCAGCGCAGACGCAATTCGCGCACCGTGCAATGCATAAATTTCTTCCGGCCATTTTTTCAATGAGGTATCAATGAGCGAGTCGGTTAAGCTTGCTGCCAAGTCATCCGCCACAGCGATCCAGTCTTCGCGACTAAGCGTTGTTAAGAATTTCCGGTCGATAAAGCGCCCGCTGAACATTAAACCCGATGGCCAGTTGATGTCATCATCAAATCCTTCAAACTGGAACAGTAACCACTTATTCCCTAAAAATTTCGGGATCCGACCTTCGCTCACAAAGAATGCCTGATCGCGGTCGCGCGGAATCGGGCGGTAGATCTTACCTTTTTTGGAATCAAATTCTGCCCAGCGCCATTGATCATCGTGCCGGTCCCAATCTCCAATCCATAAGTCAAAAAGCCGTGAGCGGAGAAAAAACTTCTGATCGACCGTGTTGTCGTTATCCTTCGCAAGTTGTTCGAGCAGTTTGGTTGAGCTAATCATCTTTTCAGCGTTGCCGAAAAAGTCCATTCCTTTCGCGTTCCCGTCAGGCCGTTCTTCGAACAGCATCAGCTTATTGGCAACGTCCTTCCGGTAAACTCCGAGTCGCGGATCGTCCGGAATGAATACAACTTTCGGATTGGTGTGATAAATCCCTGCGCCTTGTGCCAGGTAAGGAACTACCAATGCACCGTAGGGATGTGCGGCTGAAATCTGATCCTGCACAATGTCTTCCGCGAACGTATTGCGGAAAGGCTCGGGCAACGCGCTTTCGGGATATTTTTCAATCGACCGTAATGAATAAGCTCTGCCAAGCGAATCTTCAAGCCGCAGCGAAATTGTTTGATGGCCACCCCCGCGCTGCAGTATCGTTAAACCGCCTTGTTCCTTCGCGATATCGAACACCGGAACATTCAGTTTTTGTGCCCACTCCTTCCGGTAATTTTCACCCAGCCATTTCTTGTGCGACTTACCTGCCTCGTATTGATCACTGGCATTTGCCTGAACAGTTCCGGCTTCAATAACTAATGATGCAATTGAATCTTTCTTTACCGGCCTTAAGGCCGTAATCGTTTTGGTAAAGCTTATGCGATCGTTAGCAACATATTCAATGTTCGATTCCGTGTTGTGTTTAACCGAAACCCTGACATATCCCAGGGCTTCTTCTGCGTACTGTGAATACTTTTTCTTTCTTGCCGTTCCGGATTTCGAGCCGCCACCACTGATCACGTAATGCACATTGTCCTTTTCAATAAACTGAAGTGAGTGGTCGTGGCCGGATGCATAGATTACTCCCGGATACTGCACCAGCAGAGCCATCATTTGCTCTTTCAGTTTCCGGTATTCGGGGTGTGACGTATCCTGAATGTTCCCGAAAATTTTCCGGTACATGGGATAGAGTGATCCAACTACCGGTAGCGGGATGTATAATTTTTTATTCAGATCCGTGAACGGAAAAATATGATCTTTCAGTGAATACACACCACCATGCTCTCCGTATGTGATCACCGGGTGATGGGCCGCAACAATTACGCGCTTGTTCTGATTTCTTCGCAACGCATCGTCAAGCTGAACAATCAGGTCGGCCTGCGTTTTACAATCGCATAAACTTGTTTCGCCTTCGGGCTTATCCCACGGGTGCAACCACCACTGGGTGTCGATCACGATTAAAACAACCTGGTCACTTAATGGAACTTCAACCGGGCCCGGACAACCGTTTTGCGGAAGCAGTTTAACATTATCGCGGTGCAGGGAATCCAGCCACGCCTGCTGATTGCGAATGAAGTTGATTCCATCCGGCCGCCCGCCTTTCCAATCGTGATTGCCGGGAATGAAAACCATGGGGCCGGTGAATCCCGGAGCAAGGTCGATTGACGCCTTAAGAATCTCTTCTGCTTCTGCGCGTTTTCGGTTGTTGATACCGGGCATCCCTTTCGGATAGATATTGTCGCCCAGAAAAACAATGGCCGAAGGCACCGAATCGTTTAACTGTTGCTGTAAAATTTTTTTATACGCTGCATTTTGCACGGTCTTCAAACCGGCATCGCCAATCAGGTAAACATTAAAGTTATCCTGGGCAAAAAGCTGAAGGGGAGCAAGGATGAGCAGGAGCCGGAGCGCAGCTTTCGACATGGTGCTAAAGATAGAGGGTGCAACTGAATTTGCCTTAGTGAACAAACCGGATTAAAAACCTGTTCCTATACGGGATAGTTTAATTCGAGTCAATTTTTGATATTTAACTTCTCAACCAGCGATGGAAACTGAATTAATCCGCAAATCAAGGGCTTATGCTGAGGATGTACTCCGGAAACTCCCGGAGACTTTTACGTATCACAACCTCAAACACACCACCGCAGTAGCAGATGCAGCCGAAGAAATCGGTAAGCAAAGCAGCCTTTCCAACGATGACCTTGAGAACGTAATTATAGCCGCCTGGTTGCACGACATCGGGTACGAAAAAGACCGTGAGCACCACGAAGAACGCTCCGCTAAAACGGCTACTGCACTGCTGGAAGGCTGGGGTGCATCAGCTGAAAAAGTTAAAAAGGTTCAAAATCTGATTGCTGCCACCCGCATGCCGCAGAATCCCCAGAACCTGGCCGAACAAGTACTGTGCGATGCCGACCTCTATCACTTATCGAAGAAAGATATTTTTGAATGCGCTCAACAGATTCGCTCCGAAATTGAAACTTTTAAAAACATCAGGTTCGAGAGCGACAAAGAATGGAACGAATACAATCTCAAATTTTTAAAGAATCACAGCTACTTCACGCTGTATGGGCGTCAGGTGCTGGAAGAACGGAAAAAGAAAAACATCAAAAAGCTTAAGAAGATGCTTAACCCGAAGGTTGACGAGAGTTATGTAAAAGACCTCGAAAAAGAACTCGGCAAGCTTCAGAAAAAGCTCGATAAGAAATTAAATCCCGACCGTGGCATTGAAACCATGTTCCGCGTAACATCGGAGAATCATATCACCCTCAGCGGCATGGCCGATACCAAATCGAATATCATGATTTCGATTAACTCGATTATTCTTTCGGTGGTGATTTCAGTTTTATTCCGCAAGCTGGAAGAATTTCCCAACCTGCTGATCCCAACACTGATGCTGGTGGCTACCTGTTTGATTACCATTGTGTTTGCAATCCTGGCTACGCGTCCGAATATTTCTTCCGGAAAATTTACACGCGAAGACATTAAAGAAAAGCGCACCAACCTGTTGTTCTTCGGAAACTTTCACGGCATGGAACTCAACAATTACGACTGGGGCATGCGCGAAATGATGAAGGATGCCGACTACCTATACGGAAGTCTGATCAAGGACATTTATTTTAACGGGCGTGTGCTGGCGAGAAAATATAAACTGCTGCGCTGGTCGTACAGCATCTTTATGTTCGGCTTTGTTGCATCCATCATCGGCTTTACCATCGCATTGCTGATGTATTACTATCCGTCAGGCAAGCTTTAAGCCTCCACTTTGTAGATTTCCACCTCGGTACCGAAACCTTTCATGGGCTGCTTGCCTAATGAACTCATCTGCACTCTGCCGGCCGTGATCCGGCTTTTCACCGCATCGGTAATCAATAATTCCGATTGAAACTGTTTATTCAATTGCTCTACGCGGAAGGCAATGATTACTGCGGAGCCGCTGATGGAGTATTGCTTCCGGCTTTCGTTTCCGATGTTCCCTGTAATCACGTCACCGGTATGAACTCCCATGCCCAGCTTGGTTAACGGAATCACGCCTTCTTCGCAAAGCTTGTTCACCTTGCGCAGGATTTGCAGCGCGGCTTCAAAGGCCATATCCGCGTGAAGCGGATTCTCAACCGGTGTTCCGAACGTTGCCATAATGCCATCGCCCAAAATCTGGTTAACAATTCCCTGATGCTGATTGATGATGTCGATGATCGGACCGAAGATTTTATTCTGATAGTCCATGATTTCATCAGGCGAATGTGTCTCCGCAAAAGGTGTAAAGTTGCGGATGTCGAGTGCAAGCACGGTGGCCTCCTGTTTCTTCGCCTTGCCCTGCTCGCGGACAAGCGCTGTAAAAACTTCCCGCGAAACCTGCTGGCCAAACAACACTTCCATATCGCTCTTGGCCCGTTGCAGGTCGTACGACATATATATTCGTTTTTTTACCTGCTGAGCAACATACCCGGCTGCCATGCCGCTTAACACAAGCACTACACAACGCAAATAGAAACTGTTTTCCGGCAAAAGAGAAAGATAGGTTTCGGCTTGCGTGTCGAGCTGATGGCCGTAATAGATGATTACCGCATACTCCGCAGCAGCAAGCAGACCGGTAAGGAAACTCAGCCGGAAATCAAGATGCAGCACCGAAATGATGATGAACATGAAATACATCAGGAAAATCGGAGAGTCGATAAACAGCAACTGATGCTTGATATCGACCATATACAGCATCAGCACACTCGGCAGGGAAATTTCAATTAGCGTATGGATGAAGCGGAAGGTTTCCCGGACGCGGTGATACCGCTTGCGCAGAAAAGCAATGACGCGCAGGATAATAACCTCATACAGGATAAATACGGTAAGCCATCCCACCACAAAAAAATAGTTCTCCGCACCCCCGTAGAGGGCCGTTACCTTGTCATCGAGGAAAAAATAATTCGTATTGATGGCGATGAACGCGATCAGGAACAAGCCAATGATCAGCTGCGTGCGCTGGTATTCGCTCCGGGCAATCTCTTTTTCAAACTCAGGATAAAAAATAGTAGAACGTCTCTTCAAATGTCAGGGGTTATGTTCATTTCAAATGACGGAAAACAGCGGTGTTTAGTCTACAGGCACCGCATGAAAGCCTGGATCGTTAACGAAAATTAAAGCATACCGGTTCGGAAAAAATTATGTTTAACTGATATGGTCAAAATACATAAAACTGAAACTGTTTTTTATACGTATTAACAGGAAACTTTGCTAAGCAAACCCTTTGATTTCATGAGCAGCCGCAATCCTTATCTTCCTTACTTCGCGCTGGCAGCCGTATGCCTGATTTGGGGTACCACCTACCTCGCGCTGCGAATTGCTGTTTTGCATTTTCCGCCTTTTTTGTTTTCCGGAATCCGGCAGACCATTGCCGGTATTATTCTCACAGGGTTCATGCTTGCCGTTTCAAAGGTAAAATTTCCGCCACTCGATCAAATTATCAAACAGGCTGTCGGAGGTTTCTTTCTGATAACGCTTGGAAACGGCCTTGTGGCCTGGGGCGAGATGCACATCCCCAGCAGCATCGCGGCCATAATCTGTTCGCTGATGCCGCTTGTGGTAATTCTGATCAATGTTTCCGTTAACCGCGAAGAGAAACCCAACTTCCCGATCATTGCAGGCGTGGCGCTTGGCCTGACGGGCATCATCATGATCTTCGGTGAACACCTCAGCGATTTTTCAACGCCCGGTTATACGCTCGGCATCATCACCACCTTTGGCGCTGTGGTAAGCTGGGCAAGTGGAAGCATTTGGATCAAAAAGCACAACGCCAATACAAACCCATTCCTGAATGCAGGTCTGCAGATGTTTTTCGGGGGCGTATTCATGTTCCCTGCCAGCTTGCTGTTCGATGATTTAAGCAATGTAAGCTGGTCGCCCGAAGCTGGCTGGTCCATGCTTTACCTGATTATATTTGGATCGATCGTAGCATACGCGTGTTATTCATACGCCCTGCGCAAGCTGCCCATGACTATCGTATCGATGTATGCGTACATCAACCCGTTGGTAGCGGTATTACTCGGCTGGATGGTGCTGGATGAAAAACTTACTGTACGGATGGGCATTGCGATACTCATTACCGTAGCCGGAATTTATGTTGTGAATCGCGGGTACCAGCTCAGGAATTTATGGAAAGCCCAGTTCAGCAAATGAGCATGCATGGCCTGATTAATTTTAACACGACTGATTGGTCCCGCATGAATGAAACGCGGCACGCAGGTGAAACCGGTGTTGCGCGCTGGCGCACGATGCAGTGGGGCGACCTTCGCGTGCGCATGGTTGATTACTCTGCCGGCTATAAAGCCGATCATTGGTGTACAAAAGGGCACATTCTTTTTTGCCTGGAGGGTGAACTGTTTACCGAATTACAATCCGGAGAGACCTTTCTGCTGAAGAAAGGAATGAGCTATCAGGTGTCAGACGATGCCAGTTCGCATCGCAGCTTCACGCAAACCGGTGCAAAACTTTTTATTGTCGATGGCGGATTTCTTCAATCCGAAAAGAAAAAAACGAAACGAGGAATATGGATGTAATGGAACTCACAATTGTTGATTACAAACCTGAACACCAGCCCTGGTTTGAAAAATTTAACCGCGAGTGGATCGAGGAATTCTTCACGCTCGAACCGCTCGACATCAACGTGCTCAGGAATCCCGATCAATATATTCTGGCACCGGGCGGAGCCATCCTGATGGCAACTGTTAATCATGAGATTGCCGGTACGGTTGGCCTTCGTTACCTGGAACCGGGTGTTTTTGAATTCACCAAAATGGCGGTCGACAAAAAATTCCGCGGGCTAAAAATCGGGCAAGCATTGGCAGAAGCAGCAATCGAAAAGTCGAAAGCGCTGGGCGCATCCAGAATTATTTTATATTCCAATACGCGTCAGGTGCCGGCCATTGCTCTTTATCGCAAGCTGGGCTTTATCGAAATCCACAATGACGGGCTGTATGCACGCGGTAATATAAAAATGGAATTGCCACTATCATGAAACAACATCACTACCGGGCAACCATCACCTGGACGGGCAATCAGGGAACGGGAACTTCGGGCTACAAAGCTTATAGCCGCGATCATGTGATCTCTGCTGAAGGGAAAAAAGACATAGAAGGTTCATCGGATCCTTCCTTTCGTGGCGACAAATCGCGCTACAGTCCGGAAGATTTACTGCTTGATGCAATTTCATCTTGCCACATGCTTTGGTACCTGCATCTATGCGCTGTGAACGGAGTTGTGGTTACCAACTACGTGGATCAAGCCACCGCTATCATGGCGGAAGAGAGTGATGGAAGCGGGCAGTTCACCGAGGCTACACTTAACCCGGTTGTAACTGTTCAGCACGAAAACATGATTGCAAAAGCAAATGCACTTCATCACGAGGCGAATAAATTGTGCTTTATTGCCCGATCGGTTAACTTTCCGGTTCATCATCATCCAACAGCGGTTGTCTAAAACCATGAGCGATCTCGTTATCCGTCAGGCCAATGTTTCCGATGCCGCCTTGCTTACGCGGATTGGATTGCAGTCGTTTTGCGAAGCGTTTGAAAAAGATAATAACCCTGACGATTTTAAAACATACATCGATGAAGCTTTTACGGAAGATCAGCTTGCTAAAGATCTTTCTGAGCCGGGAAGCATTTTCTACATCGCGTACAGTCATGGTGAGCCCGCTGGCTATGCGCGGATACGCAGGTCGACCGAAGTAAACGATCAATTTCCGGGAAAGAACCTGCTTGAGTTGCATCGCTTATATGCGCTGAACAAATATATCGGGCGGGGCATTGGCAAGGCGTTGATGAACCATTGCCTGAATGAAGCGAAGGCAAAAGGTTATGAAATTATCTGGCTGGGCGTTTGGGAGCACAACCTGCATGCGCAGGGCTTCTACAAGAACTTCGGCTTCGAAAAGTTCAGCTCACATGTGTTTATGGTTGGCAACGATCCGCAAACCGATTATCTGTTAAAAAAGAATTTATAATGGCTGCATTGGTTTTCAGACACGCAACGGAACAGGATTTACCCGCCATCGTGGCGATCTATAATTCGGTTATTCCGGGGAGGATGGTTACTGCAGATACCGAGCCCGTTTCTGTCGACAGCAGACGCGCGTGGTTCAATAATCATAATCCGCAAAAGCGTCCATTGTACATCGTGTCGGCCAACGATAAAATTATTGGTTGGGTAAGTCTTGAATCTTTTTACGGTCGCCCTGCATACAATCAAACCGCTGAGGTTAGCATCTATCTTGATGAATCCGCACGCGGAAAAGGGTACGGAAAAGAAATCTTGAAAACGATTATCGATCAGGCACCTGCACTGGGAGTTAAATCCCTGCTGGGATACATTTTTGCGCACAACGAACCGAGCTTAAAGCTGTTCAAAAGTTTTGGGTTTGAGCAATGGGCCTTGTTCCCGAATGTAGCCGTATTGGATGGCGTGGAGCGCAGCCTGATCATTGTAGGAAAACGTGTGACCTCATGAAACGAACAGAATGGTTTGAGCGCAAGTTTACGTTTGGCCTTCCGGCCGGAATGTTGCCATTTTATCTCGAACGTCTGGAGGGAACGATCTTCCGGCTTGAAATCAAGCTGCACAACATCCCCGATGAAGTTCTTTCGGCAAAGCCTGATGGAAAGTGGTCGGTAAAGCAAAACATCGGTCACCTGGCGGAAGTCGATGAAATAGCCAACAAACGGATTGATGAAATGCTGACGGGTGCCGAAAAACTTTCACCTGCTGTGTTTGAACCGAAAGATTACAACCCGTGGCCGGTTGAGCATGTACTTGAGTATTTCAAACGGACCCGCAGGGAAAATCTGTTGAAATACAAAACCACTCCGGAAGATGATCTGTTAAAGTCATCATTGCATCCGCGTCTGAATTTGCAGATGACACCGGTTGACTTATCATGGTTTGATGCCGAGCATGACGACCATCATCTCGTTCGCATCAATGAAATTATTTCTATCTTGAGCAAAACTTCCCTCCTATGAATACAATTACTGCTTCCATTGCTGTTGAGCAAACAAAAAACTCACGCCTGAAAGAAGTTGATTTCGACAACCTGGGATTCGGCACCTACATTTCCGATCACATGCTTGTTGCCCAGTATGATAATGGTCAATGGCACGAGCCGAAAATTATGCCGTTCGGAAATTTGCCGATGACGCCCGCGATGCTTGCGCTCCACTACGGCCAGGCGATCTTCGAGGGAATGAAAGCTTTCCGGATGAAAGACGGGAAGATCAACATCTTCCGCGTACAGCGACACTATCAGCGTATGCTGAAGTCGTTAGACCGGATGTGCATGCCGCGCATGAGTGAAGAGCTTTTTACGTCAAGCCTGGAAGCGATTGTGAAATGTGATGAGAAATGGGTTCCCGGTTCGGAAGGCTGCTCATTGTACATTCGCCCGGTTGTATTTGCTTCTGAAAATAAACTTGGTGTTAAAGTCTCCGACCAATATCTGTTTGTAATTATGACGAGCCCTGTCGGGCCTTACTTTTCAAAACCGGTTCGCTTAAAAGTAGAGCTGGAATATGTTCGTGCGGCTGAAGGCGGAACGGGCTTTGCAAAATGTGCCGGCAACTATGGCGGGGCGTTTTACCCGACTCATCTGGCCCGCGAACAAGGTTTCGATCAGGTTATCTGGACCGATGCGAAAGAACACAAGTACGTTGACGAATCCGGAGCCATGAACATCATGTTTGTGATTGACGGTAAGCTTGTAACACCTCAGTTGTCTTCGTCTATTCTAGACGGTGTAACGCGCAACACACTTTCACAACTTGCAAAAGACATGGGCGTTACCGTTGAAGAACGTAAAGTGAGTATTGATGAGATCGAAAAATCTATTCAAAATGGAAACCTTACCGAAGCTTTCGGTGCGGGAACGGCTGCTGTTGTTTCACCGGTTGCCACGATAAACATTAACGGCAAAGATTTGCATTTGCCTGCTGTTACGGATTCAGCGCTGATGATGCGCCTGAAGAAAAAACTGAACGACATTCGTACGGGCGTAGAAGCTGATGTACATCGCTGGAACCACATTATCTGATTCCACCGTGGCTGAGTTTCAAAAAACTGATCGCACGACCATCACCCGGCTGGCTAAACGCGGTTCTTACGATAAAGACACGATTTACGCTGTCCTGGATGATGCACTGGTTTGTACCGTTGCATTTGTGCTCGAGGGCCAGCCTTTTCAAATCCCGACCGGCTTTTGCAGGATAGGTGATTTACTGTATATCCACGGCTCGGTCGGAAGTTTTTACATGCGTGAGCTTGCGGAAAAGAAATTGCCGGTATCGATTGGCGTTACACATATCGATGGTCTTGTACTGGCACGCTCGGCTTTTCATCACTCGGTTAACTACCGGTCGGTGGTTATCTTTAGCAATACTGAACTCGTTACCGATAAACCGGAACTTTACACAGCACTGGAAGTTTTCACCAACAAAATGCAACCCGGCCGGTGGGATGACATCCGTCAACCGAACGACAGCGAATGGAAGAAAACGATGGTACTGAAATTTAAAATCGAAGAAGCGTCAGCAAAAATTCGCACAGGCGGCCCGAACGATGACGATGAAGATTACGACCTGAACATCTGGGCTGGCGTTGTTCCGTTAAAGCTCGAACGCAAGCCTTTGATTACCGACCCAAAGCTCAAAAACGGAGTTAACGTTCCAAAATACCTCCTCTGACCAACCTTTAAAGCCCGGTGTCAGGTTGAGCTTGTCGAAACCTGCTGTAACTAGAATTTAAGCTCGCTGAGCTTAAGCGTTTTTTCGATTCGCTTTTTCTTCTCCTTATCGTGAATCTGCAACGTAATCTCCGGATCGGGTTTCGACCAATCGATTATTACCACGCCATAGTTATTCTCCATCACGGGGCCTTCAATACGATTGTCGTTCGGTGTGGCAAACTCCCAGGTGGATGTAATTCCGCTTGAGGTAGCATCGAACAACGGATACCCGCCCGGCACATTCATCTTCGAAAGTTCGGCATAATGCACATCGCCCGAAATAAAGAATACGCCATTAGCTTTTGTTTTCTTTAACAAATCAATGAAACGCTGTTGCTCCTGCGGAAAGTTAGCCCACGCCTCATACCCGTTGTGTGTGATCGAGAATTGCGTGCTCGAAGCCATGATGCGAACATCGGCTGGTTGCATCAGTTGTTCTTCCAGCCATTTCCATTGCGTTTCACCCAGCATGGTTGAATCAGAAGTCGTGTAAGGCGAGTAGTCAAGCTCATACTCATATCCCTTTTGTCCGTTGCGATTGCCATTGTATGGGAGAAGCTTGTCGCGGAACGTTCGCAAGTCGGGAAAAATAATCTGGATTTTCTTGCCGTCTTTTTCCATCCAAACGGTGTGATAGATTCCCTCATGCTGGCGGATCGTGGAATCGCCCTGATCGCCAAAAAAATCGAGAAAAAGTTCTTTCGATTCTTTCCTGAACGGGTAATGCCTGCCGGAGTCGTTCATGCCGAAGTCGTGATCATCCCACACAGCATAAATTTTTGTTGCGGCTTTGAGCGCCTGAAACTCCGGCTTTGCTCCAAGCACACTATAATTCTTGCGGAGGGTATCCATGGAATACGTATCGCTGTAGATATTATCGCCCAGATAAATGAATGCATCGGGTTTCAGTGCTGCCACATCGGTAAGTATAGGCTGCGGCTCATATTGATGAGCGCACGAACCGAACGCGATAACCGTCTTTTCCGGGTTCGAAACATCTTCTTTCGGTTTCCCCGTGCAGGCAAAAATGACTGCAAGCAGTACCAGGTAGATTCTATTTTTCATGAGAAGATTATTTGCCTAACGCCTTTTCGCGTTGATAGAGAAACAAGGGTAATGGTCCGGCCAGGCCGAATAGCAACGTAAGAACAACATAGATCCAGCTGTTCTTCATGTTCAATCGCTTCGATTCAATCACGATCCAGATTAACGCAACCAGTACCACACAGAGCAAGTCGGTAACAAAGGCAGCCGCGATGCGATTACCGAACATTCCTCCAAGAGTCGCTGCAGGATCAAGCCACAGCAAGATGTTTCCTGTTTCAACCGACTCCCTGAATACTAAAATGTTCGGAACAATAAAGCCAACTACGGCCAGTAATGCATACAAACTTCTCATACGGTTAAGGTTAATATTGCTGCAATTCAGCCGACTCGTGAACGTGACGGCCGGATGTCGCCTGTTTGGCGAAAGCCTGCATGGCCCGCGCCACTTTAATTGAATCAATGCCTTTATATTTTTTCGGAACAAGAAATCCGAGATACTTAAAAAACACTTTGCCTGCCTCCTCACCCGAACGATTTTCCTGCCGGTCACCCATCAGCAAAGAGGGGCGAAAAATATGGTACGTAGTAAATCCAACGTCACCAATTGCTTCTTCAACCTCACCCTTAACCTGGTTATAAAATATTGACGATTTCTTATCGGCACCTAATGCGGAAACAAGCAAATATTGTTTCGCACCGTTTGCTTTGGAAAGCTTTGCCAGTTCAAGCGGGTAGACAAAATCGACCTGGCGAAATTTTTCTTTCGTTTTTACTTTTTTGATTGTTGTACCCAGACAGCAAAACACATCGTCCGCATTAAGTTGTCCGGCATATTCCGCCATGCGGTCGAAATCCAAAACAATGTTCTCAAGCTTCGTATGCTTCTTTTCAAGCGGAGTGCGGCTAATGGCCTTTACCACATCATAATAATTGTCGCTCAGCAAAAGATCAATGAGCTGGTTTCCGATCAGGCCGGTTGAACCGGCAACAAGTGCTGTTTTCATGTGATAGAAAGAGTTGAGCGTTCCCAGGTCAGAAATTTATTTACTTCGTTGTGAACGGTATTGTAGACCCACAGCAGCACGCTGAAGTCATCCGTCAATCCAAGTGCAGGAATAAAATCGGGGATTAAATCGATTGGATTCAAAAAATAAATAATCGCGGCCAGCACGATCATCAGCGACTTCCAGGAGATGTTACGGTAGTTGCCGGAAACATACGCTGAAGCAAGTCGTGAAAACACTGATAATTTTTCTTTGGCAGTTGCTACCGAAACAGATTTCCAATCGATCTTCGCCAACCGGGTTCCAAGTTTTGATAACAGTAACGCGATTCGTCCCGGCTTGCCCGTTAATCGTGCAGCTTTTGCAAGGGCCAGATCGAAGAACGGGTTTTTCAAAACGTTATTTGTATTTCGCGCTTGAGTTCTGTCAGCGCATGCGCAACGGGATCGATCGGTTTATTGATGTAGCGTTCAAAGATTTTTTTTGACAGATCGAGGCTTGATGAATCTGCACCCATTTCGGATGCTGCATCGTTGATGGTCAGCACCAAATCTTCCTTGGCGTTCTTTATATTTTCCCATACGCCCTCGGTCATGAACACCTGCTGTGAAACGTTGTGGTTATACTCGTTGCGGATTTCATTCAATAACATCTGGTGAAACTCTTTCGAGGGAATCAATCCTACGTTCAGGCGAACCAGCATATTCTGCGGACTGATCCTTTCCAGGAAAAGACACATACGCTCATAAGCCTGCAGGCGCAAAGGCAAAACAGTTTCGATGCTGCGCCCGCGGATTTCCAGTTTTTTCAATTCAATTTCCTTTGCCAGGAACGACCGGATCAGCAAATAAGCCACATACAACACAAGCAGGGCCGGCAGCAAAATCTTGGCAAGGTCAACAACAGCGTCCATAGGAATTATTCAGGTTCTTTTTGTGTTTGAAATTTAGATAATTTTAGGCCATCAACGCGAATCTGCAAGATGTTTTCACCGATAAAACCCGTTACCATTTCAGCGAAAGCTGCGGAAGAAATTCGCAAAATCATGACCACCAAGAACATTCCGGCTGATTACTCGCTGCGTGTAGGCATTCGTGGCGGAGGCTGTGGTGGTGTGTCGCTGATTATCGGGTTCGACAAGCAAAAAGAAACTGACCTGGCTTATTCTGAAAACGGCATTCCGGTTCTGGTAGAAAAGAAGCACACGATGTACATTATCGGGAAAGAGGTGGATTTCTATGAGGGGGCAGATGCACGTGGCTTTATGTTTGTTGATCCAAACGAAAAAGAAAAGGCCGAACAGCCCGCTTAGTTATCGTTTTTTGTTCAAATAAATTGTAGCCTTCTTCGCCTTCCCTCCGATCGGAGGATTAATCTTGGAGATTTTAACCTCTACGCTTTTGACTTTTGCAAACCGCTTCAGAATTTCCTCCACGATGTTCTCGCCTACCGTTTCCAGAAGCTTCGAAGGTTTATCCATTTCGTCTTTCACCACGCGGTAGATCGCTTCATAATCCACCGTACCGGCAAGCTCATCGGTTTTAGCTGCCTGTGAAAAATCAGCATCCACGGCAACGTCAACTTCAAACCAGTTTCCTGATTCGCGTTCATGCGGATACACGCCATGAAAGGCATGAAATTCTAAACCTTCCAGCGCGATGCGACCGCTCATTCAATCTCGTCAAAAAAGGATTTTACTTTCCGGGTTGTTGTTTCAACTACCGCCTGCTGTTCTACTACAAACTCTTCACCGGATTCCAGCACGATTGGTGCGGGAGTCGGCTTGCTTTCAAGCGGAGCAGGTGTTGAAATGGTTGCATTTGGAGAAATAGTTTTTTGAATACCTGCCTTGGCTTCGTTGGCGTACTTGTCGGCATCAAAATTCTTCGTAGCATTTTTTATACGCTCAACACGTTCGATGGTGTCCTGCGAAATGCGCTTCAGATCCTGCAACAAATCATCGCGCGTGCTCTCCAGCTTCTTATAGTTTTCGACCAGTGTTTTCAGCCGCTCTTCCATTTCAACGAGCGTGTGCTTCGAACGAACTTCTGATTCTTCGAGCAGGTTGCGTGCTTTCACTTTTGCTTCATTCAAAATTGCGTCAGCTTTAAGTTGCGATTCGCGCATGTTAAGTTCTGCAGCCTGACGTGCCTGCTCGATCACATTCGCACCGGTATCTTCAGCAGTTTTTAGTGTCTTATACAGCGAGCTTTCCACTTCGCGCAGCTTCAGCACTTCGCGCTCGGTAGCTTCCAGCTTGATGCGAAGTTCCTTATTCTCATCGTAAATACGCTCCCACTCCTGCGAAAGCGTTTGCAGGAAGGCGTTTACCTCATCCTGGTTGTATCCACGAAAGTTTTTCTCAAAAGCTTTCTGACGGATTTCAAGCGGTGTAATTTTCATAGTCTTTACTTTTAGAAAGTTTAAAAAATGACCCGCAACTGCGAGCCTGAAGTTTAAAAAATTTGCCAGCCCGAAATAGTACGGTCATCGCTGGCACTCAAAAGTCGTGACTCAAAGGAAGTCCACAGAAGTTTGTTAACCGAAGTGCCGTGTCCGGCATGCCTTGCTTTGTCGATTACCTTCAGAAGCTGCAAGACCTCGGTGTCCCACACCTTGATGGACTTATCCATGCTACAAGTTACGAAATGTTTCCCATCCGGGCTAAATTCGATATGATTTATTGCGTACATGTGCGCCACGACCTCTGCAGCCTGCAAATACCCTGCCTGAACATCCCATACTTTCAGCCGCGCATCGCGTGAGCCGCTGAATAAATAATTTCCGTCCGGAGAATATCGAAGTGTGAACACAGAGTTCCGATGCGCCCTCCACTCCTGTTTCAACGTAAGCGAATCAAGATCGAAAATCCGGATGTAGTGATCGCTGTAGCCAACAGCCAGCTCACCACGCTTCGCATGAATGGCGATTGTGCGCGTTTTATTTTCAGAATGTTTACTTGTTTCCGTCACAGCCAGTCGTTCACGATCCACACACACGATGCTGCCATCACCGCAGGCAACAAAAATCCTGTTTCCGTGCGATTGAATATCGAAAATGGCAGCCTTGGTAAAATTTAACGAGCCGATCTCCTTTTTATTCTCCCAATCGAGTAAATGAATACCATCATAATTATGTCCCGCAAAAAGCAGCTTGCTTTGGGGCTGATAGTGCAAGGCATAAACAGAATTCGGGAGTTTCGCAATCAGTTGCCCCTCGTCAGGATTTGTGATGTCCCATTGCACAATCATACCATCGCCTGCACCGCTAAAAAAAATGTGTGCGCGATCGGAAGGCTGTAACGTATACACACAGTCGTTGTGACCGGTGAAAACATTAAGCCGGGCAATGTTAACTGGGCGCATCTATTGTATTGTGTGCATTTTTTACAAAATTGAAACATAAACACCGATAATCCATGCCCCTTGAGAAATTAGAAGCAACAACTGAATACGCGTGGGGCCTTTGGCATGTTCGTGAAACCGAAGAACTGCTGATGGATGAAATCAGGGAGTTTGAGACTGTTCCTGCAAACATCAGGCACGAACAAAAACGCCTTGAATTTTGCGTGGGCCGGGTGCTTGCCAAAACTCTGCTGGAAAAACTCGATGGCTCGTTTGCAGGCATTGTAAAAGATGAATTCGGAAAACCATTTTTCAAAAACAGTTCATTCCAGCTTTCGCTCAGTCATTCGTTTCCGTACGTGGGCGCACTGATCCATAAAACAAAATCGGCCGGCATTGACGTTGAGCAGATAAAATCCAAGCTGCTGAAAATTGCTCCGCGAATTATGCACCCGGAAGAATTGCAAGACGCAGGCTCAGACGAAACCAAGCATTGCATCTATTGGTGTGCAAAAGAGGCGCTGGTTAAAATTTATGGCAAGAAAGATTTAACCTTTGCAGAAAACCTGGTAATCAGTCCGTTTGAGCTCAAAAACAAAGGCAATATTACCGGCAGGATTATTGTAAACCATACCGAAACGGCCATACCTTTATACTATGAGGTTCACCCCGGTTTCACCGTTGTACTTAATCAATAAGGTTATGAAAAATCTTATGTTCATTCTCGTGCTGGTCAGCACAACTTCATTTGCACAAACCCTTCAGAATTTCTCCCTGACAAATGCCGTTGATGGTAAAGACGTTTCGCTTGACAGCTATACATCGTCTCCAGGGGTGGTGATCATTTTTACAAGCAACAGTTGCCCGTATGATGGCTATTATCTGAACCGTATTAAAGCATTGGCAACTCAGTACAACAGTAAAATTCCCGTGCTGCTCGTTAATTCAGGAAAGGAAGAGACTGAATCGGTTGACCAAATGAAGAACTATGCCGACCAGTGTAAACTTCCCGTTCCTTATCTCGCAGATAAAGACCAAAAACTCCTGAGCAGTTTGAATCCGAGAAAAAGTCCGGAAGGTTTTTTACTCCAAAAAGTTGACGGCCAGTTTAAGGTAGTTTACCGCGGTGCGATTGACGACAACGCCCAATCAGAAAAAGAAGTTAAAGTTTCTTACCTGAAAGATGCTGTAAACAAATTGCTCGCAGGTCAAAAGATTGAAGTTGCTGATGTAAGGCCTGTCGGTTGCACGATCAGGAAGTAGTCAACTTATAGAGTCAAGCTTGGCTACTGCGTTAATCCTTGGTTGGATATACCACAATCCCAGCGGGGGTAAGAAGAGAAAAATAAAAAATTCACGCGAAAAATCGCCAAAAACGACTTCGCGTTGAAGTTCCACCATTCTCAATGATTTGGTGGTAAGATAAATCAGATAAATAATTCCAAACCCTGCGAGTATTATTAACAACACGAAGTATAGACCGTTGCCCAAAAGTAATACGCCCACTGTTAAGATGACGGTTAGAATACATAGCGAAATAATCAATATGTTGAGAGAAATTCGATTTTCCCGAAGATGAACCGCAACTTTCCGTTGCAAACCTATGGCCGTTAAACAAAGCCAAGTGAATTGCAACGTGATACTGACAAGCCAGAAGACTCGCTCAACAGACCTTACTTCTATGACACCAGATAAAATGATCGCCACGAGCAAGGGTGTAGCCATCAGGAGGATGAATAATTGCCAGTCCTTAAGTCGCAAAACAAAATTCATCGATCAGATTTTAAACTCCTAAATCTGCACCATCTGCGATAATCAGCAGCAGCTCTTTCACTTCTTCTGCCTTGGCATGCTCGCCCATTTTATCGAACGACATGATCAGGTTACGAAACACCCTGCGGATAATTTCCAGGTTCGAGCAGGGCTCAAAAAATGTAGGTTGTGGCGTCAGGCGTAGTTCGTGAATGTAGTTCTCGATATCCTGCCGCGTAAAGATCAATCCCTTGTTAAAAGCATTGATGTAAAACTGATTCTTCTCTTCCTTGTAGGTCACAATAAAAAGATTCGGCAGGTTAACCCCGTACACGGGCATCTTTAATTTCTGCGCCACCAGCATGTAAATGATGCACAATGTGATCGGGTTGCCCTTGTGCGTTTCCAGCACAACGTTGATCATCGAGTTGCCGGGTGAGTGGAAATTTTTCGTGTTCGCTCCAAACTTCAGCTTGTTGAATAAAACACTGTTCAGAATCTTAACCTGATCGTACGGATACAGGTCGGGTTTGAACTCAAGCCACGCATCGTAGTAAATTTGTTCAAGTTCCTGTCTGATTTTCTCAAGTTCAAGATCGGGATATTGGTACGTAGCCACCAGCCACAACCCGGTTAGCAAATCCTGATCTTTGCTTTCATACCATTCTTTGATGCGGTCTTTTAGCAGCTCGTACTGCAGGTCGTGAATGAGTTCTTCTATTCTCCGTTGAACCGAGGGGTTGAAATTTGTTTCCCACTCATTCTCCAGAAATGGAATGATTTCCTTTCCCAGCGATCGTATCTTATCGACAATCTGATTAACGATCTGATCATCTTCGTCATCCAGCAGGGAAACCAGAGCCTTTAGTTCGCGTTCCGTCATCAATGCAAAATAGAAAAATGATCAAATGAAAAATAATTAACAGGAATTTTTTCGGGCAGTCGTTAATACTGCTGAAAAATTTCATCCTTTATTCATTATGTTTGGATAACACCAACATTGAACTTCTCCACGGGGGCGTGATTGGCGGCCTCAATGCCCATTGAAATCACTGTACGCGTGTACAAAGGATCAATTACCCCGTCTACCCAAATGCGGGAAGCCGCATAGTATGGACTCAACTGGTCGTTGTAGCGGTCGGTAATTTCTTTCAATAATGCAACCTCTTCTTCTTTGGTAATTTCTTTGCCCTGTGCTTTCAGCGAAGCCACACGGATTTGTAAAAGTGTTTTGGCGGCCGAAGCCCCGCTCATTACGGCAATCTGGGCAGATGGCCATGCATAAATCAATCGTGGATCGTAGGCCTTTCCGCACATGGCGTAATTCCCGGCACCGTATGAATTACCAATCATGAATGTAAACTTGGGCACCGTGGAGTTGGCCATCGCATTCACCATCTTCGCTCCATCCTTAATAATTCCGCCATGCTCAGCCTTGCTGCCCACCATAAATCCGCTCACGTCCTGCAAAAACACCAACGGAATTTTTCGCTGGTTGCAGTTCATAATAAAACGGGCGGCCTTGTCGGCAGAGTCTGAATAAATTACCCCACCCATCTGCATCTCGCCTTTCTTGCTCTTGACAACCTTCCGCTGATTAGCCACGATACCAACGGCCCAACCATCAATCCGGGCGATGCCACAAATCAATGTCTTTCCGTAAAGCGCTTTGTACTCATCAAATTCCGAATTATCAACCAGGCATTTAATAATCTCGAGTGTGTCGTAAGGTTTTGACCGGTCGGAGGGCATCAGACCGTAAATGTTTTTTGGATCTTCTTTGGGCGAAGCTGATGCAATGCGATCAAAGCCCGCCTTTTCATAGTGACCCATCTTATTGAACAACGACCGGATGTAATCCAGGCAAGCCTGATCATTCGGAAACTTGTTATCCGTTACACCTGAAATCTCGCAATGTGTTGTTGCTCCACCCAGCGTTTCATTATCGATGTCTTCACCGATAGCAGCTTTTACAAGGTATGATCCGGCCAGGAAAATTGAGCCTGTCTTGTCAACGATCATCGCTTCGTCAGACATGATCGGAAGGTACGCGCCACCGGCCACGCAGCTCCCCATGATGGCGGCAATCTGCACAATGCCCATAGCCGACATCTTTGCATTGTTTCTGAATTGACGCCCGAAGTGTTCTTTGTCGGGAAAGATTTCATCCTGCATGGGAAGAAATACTCCGGCACTGTCGACCAGGTAAACGATCGGCAACCGGTTCTCCATCGCTACCTCCTGGGCGCGGAGATTCTTCTTTGCCGTGATCGGGAACCACGCCCCGGCTTTTACAGTCGCATCATTCGCGACAATCACGCATTGCCGGCCATGAATATAGCCGATACCCGACACCACTCCTGCTGACGGGCAACCGCCAACATCTTTATACATGCCGTCACCGGCAAACAATCCGATTTCTAAAAACTCGCTTTCTTTGTCGATGAGGTAACTGATACGCTCACGTGCCGTGAGTTTACCTTTCTGATGTTGTTCATCGATTTTCTTTTCGCCACCACCGAGTTTGGTTTTTTTGGCTTTCGCCTGAAGCTGCGAAACAAGCTGCTTGTTCTGATCTTCGTTCTTATTAAACTCCAAATCCTTCTCCGGCATAATACGTTGGGTTAGACTTGAAATTTACTTCTGCGATTCTTTTCGCTGACGTTCCAGGTCACGCTGAATTTTTTCACGCTTCTTTCCGAGCGGTGCAAAGAAATGGTTTGGATTTTCATTGAGGTGCTTCGCCAGCACATCCAGATCGAGAATCATTTTGTTTAAATTCACATACAAGCTGTCTTCGTTCATAAGCTTGCCCAGCGTGTTGTCCTTGCGATCAAATTTTGAAACTGCTGCATCCAGTTTTCCCAATGCATCCTTGGCACGGTTCAGCGTAGACTGTATTTCCAGGGCCTTTAATGAATCAGAAAATACTCTCACGTTTGTGAGCGTAGGTTTTAATTCACTTAACACACCATTGATGTTTAGTGTAACCGCCTGAATATTGTCGGCCAGGGCATCTACTTTGCTGTTTGTGTTGTTAAGTGTCTTGTTAAGAATTTTAGGAGTCTTGCCAAACTCATCAAACATCGCGTCAAGCTTGGCCGAGTTGCCCGCGAGGTTATCTAAAATAGTATTCAGCTTGCGCAAGGTACCCTCCAGGTTATCGGCTACTGGCGCAGCATTTTCAGCGAGGAAATCAGCAATCCCTTTCGCAACCTGGGAGCGAAGTGTGTCTTTCGGCTGAATCGGATTAGCGATACTGCCGACATTGAGCTGAATGTATTTGGTACCCAGGATATCGCCATTTAAAAGCGCAATGGTTGAATCACCCAGGATGATTTCCGAATCAATTTCCATCTCAACTACCACCCGGTTTTTCGCCTGCTGAAATTGAATTTTACTTACCCGCCCAACGGCATAGCCGTTAATGAATACCTGATTTGACGGCATGAGCTTATCAACGTTGCTGTAAACCGCGTAATATCTATGGGTGGACGAAAAGAAATCGATCCCTTTCAAAAAATTGAACCCAAAATAGAGCAGCACGAGAGATACCGCCATGAACAGGCCCACCTTTACTTCTTTCGATATACCCATGTTTGCGAGGAGTAATTAAGCTCCTAATTTATGGATTCTACGTCACTTTTATACTCTTTAAAAGCGCGGTAGATTCCCGAAGCTATCAAATCCTGACCATTATCGGTTCCCAGAAATTTTTCTTCTGCCTGATTGCTCAGGAAGCCGGATTCGACCAATACACTGGGCGTAGCAGTTTTATAAAGCACCACAAAGCCGGCTTGCTTTACTCCACGACTGTGGCGACCGGCCTTGTTCTTGAATTGCTTTTCAATTTTATCCGCAAACTTCACGCTGCTCTCGAGGTATGCGTTTTGAATAAGCGACATCATGATAATCGATTCCGTGCTGTTATCGAACCCCTCGTAGTGCTGCTCATAATTGTCCTCATACATAATCACCGAGTTCTCGCGTTTCGCAACGGCCAGATTCTCTTCTGATTTATGTAAGCCCATCACCCACGTTTCAGTGCCGTATGTTGCCGGGTTTGCGATTGCATTTGCATGGATGGAAATAAACAAGTCGGCTTTATTGCGCATGGCAATGGCCGAACGTTCACTCAATTCAATAAACTTGTCGGTTTTGCGTGTGTATACCACCTTGACCTCAGGTACATTCTTTTCGATGTATTCGCCAACCCGAAGGGCAATTTTCAACACAACATCCTTTTCTTTCAAATATTTGCCGATGGTGCCGGGGTCTTTACCTCCGTGTCCCGGATCAAGTACTACCGTGCGGATTTTGAATTTTTCCCGTTCGAAGGATAAGGGCAGAAAGGGTAAAGCCACCAGGGCTGACGACTTCTGTATAAATTCTCTTCTTTTCATACCTGTTTCGTTAGCGAGGATCGAATGTTTAGCAAGGTTATTGCTAAGGCATCTGTTCTAATAATACCCCGGGTGCTTACGATGTTCAAAGTATTTGCGATAACTTTGCTCAAAGTTGTGAATTTTTCACTAAAACCGAAGCGTCTGGTAGTCAACTCCCCAATTGTGCGGCCTCTTTTATTCATCTCATTACTGGTTGTTTTCACCTCACAGGCTTTCATGACCCAGGCTCAAAACCGCCCGGAAAGGCCGATAAGGACTCCCCAAATCCGGCAACCGAAGCCTGATACCGTAAAAATTCCTTCCGATACCTTAAAAAATGCTTCCGATAGTGTCAAAAAAGTAGCCAAAGGCGATATCGAGACAACTATCAATTATAAAGCCAAGGATTCGATCATCGTGTTAACCGGAGAAGCCGGGCAGATTGTGAAGCTCTACGGAGCTGCAAAAATCGTCTACGGCAATATCGAACTGGAGGCAGATGAAATCACGATCGACTATGCTAACCACACCATGGCCGCCACCGGCACGCGGGATTCTCTTGGCAGACGTGTTGGTTTTCCGGTGTTTAAAGACGGGCCGCAGTTGTATGAGATGAAAGACATCCTTTATAACTTCAAATCAGGCCGTGCCCGAATTACCGAAGTGGTAACCGAGCAGAGCGAGGGGTATCTGCATGGTGAGACAGTATTCAAAAATGAAAAAGGGGAATTACTGAGCTTACGCAACAGCTATACGACCTGTAACCTCGAGCACCCGCACTTCCGCATTCGTTCAAGAAAGACAAAAGCGATTCCCAATGACAAAATTGTTTCCGGACTATTTTACATGGAATTCAATGATATTCCTTTGCCCATTGGATTTTTATTCGGGATGTTTCCTGCACAGCGGGAAAGCAAGTCAGGAATTATTGTGCCTTCCTATGGTGAAGAACGCCTGCGGGGCTTTAACCTGAGACGGGGTGGCTATTACTTCGACATCAATGATTATTTTAAACTGGCCCTGACCGGTGATATTTATTCAAAAGGTGGTCATGCATTGTATGTACAAGCTCCTTACATCAAGCGGTACCAGTACACCGGTAATTTCAACTTCAGTTATTCCAAGAATAATGTTAACCAAAACATTGAAGACAAAAGCGAGCGCAAAGACTACAGCCTCGCCTGGACGCACACCCCTCAGTCGAAGGGACCGGCACGTTTTTCGGCTTCGGTGAACATGGCAACGTCAACCTATAACCAAAACAACAACCTTAATTACGGTTATAACAACAATATGAACAGTACCAGCCTCAGCAACATTTCCAGAAAGCTGAGCTCGAATATCTCCTACAGCCAGCGGTTTCCGAACACTCCGTTTACGATGGGTATGAATATCAGCCATAACCAGGATTTGGTAACGAAACAAGTTGATATGCAGCTGCCAAACCTTACGGTTAACATGCAAAACCAATATCCGTTTCAACGCAAGGATGGCGTGGCTACCAAACTTGATAATTTTTCAATCGGGTACAGCATGGCTGCCAGCAACAGACTGACCAATAACAAAGGTGTGAAACTTGTTAACGGCAAGTCTGAAACGGATATTGTTCCGTTCAACGCCAACAACTTCCGGTCGCTGTTTGAAAATGGTAAGAAAGGAATCCGGCATACCGTGCCGATCAGCTATTCGTTTAAGGCGCTGCGGTTTTTCACCGTATCACCTTCTATCAGTTACGAGGAAAAGTGGTACTTCGAAAAACTCGACTGGAAGTATGATGTGAAAAACGGTACAAACTCGCTGGTACCCGCTGATACTATTCATGAATTTAACCGCATTGCGAATTATTCGTTCAGCACGGGTATTAACACACGTATTTACGGTATGTACACCTTCAAAAAAGGTAGCGTAAAAGCAATTCGCCATACCATCAACCCATCCATTTCATTCGGCTACACCCCCGACTTCACGAAAAATGATAACTACTTCCAGAAGATTAACCAAAACGGAAAAATCTTATATAAAGCAAGGCATGAAGGTTTCGTGTATGGCGCATCGAATACAGGGAAAGCCGGTTCAATCGGCTTCGGTGTTGGAAATACAGTTGAAATGAAAGTGATGAACGAGAAGGATACGGTTGCCCGTAAAGTGAGCTTGCTCAACAACCTGTCGATCAGTTCATCATACAACCTCGTGGCCGATTCTTTCAAGCTGGCAAACTTCGGCCTATCGGCCAACACAAACATTTTAAATGGAATGTTCTCCATTAACCTGAGCGCCAATATCGATCCCTACTATTACAAGAGATTTAAGACCGAAAATAACCTGGCCTACGAAAGACGGATTGACGACTACGCATGGAAACATGGGAGTCTCGGCCGGATTACCAATGCCACGCTCGCAATCAACACGAACCTGAACCCGAAGGCCCGCGAAAACGAGCAAGCCAGTCAGAAAAAAATTGTCAATTCAGATTTGCCCGAACAGGAAAAGCAATTCCTCCTCAACGACCCGAATTCATACATCGACTTTGACATTCCGTGGAGTTTGCGCGTAAACTATAGCTTGAACTACAGCAGAAGTATTTTAACCACCGCTACTGTCAAGCGACACAACATCAACCAGACACTCCAGTTTTCGGGAGACGTGGCGCTCTCGCAGGCGTGGAAAATTAATTTCAGTTCGGGTTATGACATTCAGAATAAAGCCTTCACACAAACCAGTGTAAGCCTTACCCGGGATTTGCATTGCTGGACGGCTTCACTTAACTGGATCCCGTTTGGATATTTTACTTCCTACAACTTCACCATCCGGGTGAAAGCTTCGGTTTTGCAGGATTTGAAACTTGAGCGCAGGAAGCCTTTCTTCGATAATCTATAATTCCGCTTTTCGCTTCACATTTTGATGGAACTCTGTGATCGCGCGTTCATGGAAAACCGGGTACAAAATCTTATCGCGGAACCAGGAACCGCTTGTGTACCAGGTTTCGTGAATGACTTCAGTTTCAGCATCGCTTACTTTTTTGAGCTGAATTAATTGCGTACCAACCGAGGCCCCGTTCTGCACATAACAGATTTTAATGTGCATCAGGTCCTCATAAACAGCAACCACTTCGTGCCCAACCGCCAGGTGAGCGCGGTTTACAAACAGGTTAAGGTTCAAAAAAATCAGCTGCCCGGGTTCGAGGCCCGTATAGTGATCATCGTGATAGGAAAGTCGTTTGTCCTTACGCGAATACATAACACCGAATGAAACCATGCGGCCGTTCCATGTATCCTGCGGACTGATCGTTTTATAGGTTTGCCAGACTTTTTCAACGGGTGCGTTGATCCGGAAACGTTTAACGTGCTTGTGGTATTTTTTTGAATGTTCCGGATCGTAACAAAACGACTGCAGATCGGAAAGATGCGGTAAGGCGTGAAGCTTGTTTTTCTTAAATAGCTTGTGAACGCTTTTCTGCCGAATCCGCAACCAATCGATGAGCGAATCTATTTCAGCCATCCTTCAACTTCTTGCATGGTAGGATTAGGCACGTTTTCAAGTTTCAGCTTCTTGCGCATGCCGCATACATCGTTGAACAATTTGGATGCTTTCATCGACTTCAATTGCTCAACCGACTGAACTCCCATTTTCTGCAGGATAGGATACAAATCTGCGCGAATACCCAACGCTTGTGCATCTTCGATCGCAAAACCTCCGCCCTGCTTCTCAGGCTTCATCTGCGGGAAAAACAACACATCCTGGATTGAAGGCTGATTGGTCATGATCATCGAAAGACGGTCAATACCAACGCCAAGGCCTGCCGTAGGCGGCATTCCGAATTCAAGTGCGCGCAAAAAATCTTCATCCAGCGTCATCGCTTCTTCATCGCCACGCTTGCCTAGCTCAAGTTGTTCTTCAAAACGTCTGCGCTGATCGATCGGATCATTTAGCTCTGAGAATGCGTTACAAATTTCTTTTCCGTTACAAATCGCTTCGAAGCGTTCCACCAAACCGGGAATTGATCTGTGCTTCTTCGCGAGCGGAGACATCTCCAGCGGATAGTCCATGATAAAGGTCGGCTGAATCAGCAGCGGCTCACATTTCTCACCGAAGATGGCATCGATCAGTTTGCCCTTGCCCATCGTTTCATCGACCGGTACATTTAATTTTTTGCAGGTTTCGCGCAACGCGGCTTCGTCCATCGCAGAAATGTCGACTCCGGTGAAATGCTGAATAGCACCAAACATGGTGAACCGTTTCCACGGACGTTTGAAGTCAATCGAATTCGTTCCCACCTGAACAACGGTAGTTCCGTGAAGATCAAGAGCAACTTTTTCAATCATCTCCTCCACCAAATCCATCATCCAGTAATAGTCTTTATACGCTACGTATAATTCAACTTGCGTGAATTCAGGATTATGGAAGCGTGACATTCCCTCGTTACGGAAATCTTTTGAGAACTCGTACACGCCATTGTATCCGCCAACAATCAAACGCTTCAGGTACAACTCATTTGCAATACGCAAATACAGCGTCATATCGAGGGAGTTGTGATGCGTTTTGAAAGGCTTCGCAGCAGCGCCACCGTACAACGGTTGCAGAATCGGAGTTTCAACTTCCAGGTAAGCTTTATCGTTCAGATAGTTACGCATGGAATTAACAAGCTTCGTGCGCTTAATGAATGTATCGCGAACTTCCGCGTTCACAATCATATCCACATACCGCATACGGTAACGTTGTTCAGGATCGCTGAACGCATCATGCTTGTGCACCACGCCCTGCTCATCGGTAGTTTCTTTCACGATGGGCAACGGCCGTAACGACTTCGAAAGAATTTTGAATTCGGTAACGTGAATGGAAATTTCACCGGTTTGGGTGGTGAAGCCATAACCCTTCACACCAATAATATCCCCGATATCAAGAAGCTTCTTGAATACCGTGTTGTAAAGTGTTTTGTCGTCAGTCGGGCAAAGATCATCTCTTCTGAAATATGCCTGGATGCGGCCGGTTTCATCCTGCAGTTTGACAAATGATGCTGAGCCCATGATGTTTCTCGACATCACTCTTCCGGCAATCGAAATCTGCCGGTAGTCGCTTTTATGGCGCTCATAATTTTCGAGGATTTCGGCAGCCGAAGCGTTTACTTCAAAAAGCTCGGCCGGGTATGGGTTGATCCCCAGCTTTTCGAGTTCTTCCTTAGCCTGTCTGCGAACGAGTTCCTGTTCCGATAACTGCATTTTTTGATGAATTAATCAGCAAAAATAAGAGAAAAGGAAATCAATTCCCTATCCCTTTTTCCGCCTCTTCAGCTCTTTCCGGATCAGGATTAACTCGCGGCTGCTTTGTCCGGCAACCGAGGTATTCTCATCGGCTCTGCGGAGCAAATACGGCATAACTGATTTTACGGGACCGTACGGTACGTATTTGGCAACATTGTACCCGGCCTTCGCGAGGTTAAAAGAAATATTGTCGCTCATGCCATAAAGCTGGGCAAACCAGAAGCGTTTGTCGCTATGGCTGATGCCATGTTTGTCCATCAGTTGCGCGAGCAGCAGATTGCTGTATTCATTGTGTGAGCCGCACATCACTGCGATCCGCTCACGGTTGTCGACACAAAATTGTAAAGCCTCGTTGAACGCAGCATCGGTCGCTTCCTTGGTAGGATGAATCGGGCTTTCGTAGCCGAGTTTCTCGGCACGGGCACGTTCTTTTTCCATATATGCTCCGCGCACAAGCTTGGCGCCTACGTAATAGTTGCTCCGATCGGCAACGGCATGAGCATCCTTCAGATTTTGCAAAGATGCCGTGCGGTAAAGCTGATAGGTGTTAAACACGATCGCTTCCGTGCGATTGTATTTTTCCATCATGGCATACGCCAGCGCATCTACCGGTTCCTGGATCCAGGTCTCTTCAGCATCGATCAGTACCGGAATTTTATATTCGGCAGCCTTGCTGCAAATCCGATTCACACGTTCTTTGATTTTTTCATATGCAGCTTCTTCCGTTACGCTTAGTTTTTCATTCGCCTGGATTTTTTCAAGCAAGGCAAACGAAGCCAGGCCGGTAACCTTAAACACGCAAAACGGAATGTTCTTCGAGGTATGCGCCTTCTCAATCGTTAAAATTGTTTCACGAGTAGTTTGCTCGAATCCTTCTTCCGTCTCCTCTCCTTCCACCGAATAATCGAGGATCGTTCCTACGTGAAAACTCTCAAGCTTGCGCGTGGTTTCGGCTGCCTCATCAATTGTTTCGCCTCCGCAGAAATGATCAAAGGCGGTCGTTTTGATCAATCCCTTTACGGGAAGGCCCACTGCAAAAGCAAATTTTACTGCTCCGGTGGCAACCTTCGAAACCGAGGGATGATTAACAAGTGAAAAAATAAAGTTGGCTTTTTTTAGCTCGGCATCCGACTTATACGAAAACGCTACGGATGTATCTTCAAAAGAAAGTTGCGGTCGTGACTCCATATTAAAATCGGGCAAATATAGCTATCAGGACGAAACGATTACAGGATTTTTACAGGAGTGCCGGGCTGACTTACTCCCGGCCTGTTGCGACACAAAACCCTACTTTTCAAGCCGATTTCCTATCTTTCAGAATATTAACCATGCTTCCCGAAAACGTCCTTCTCACCAACGATCCCGCAACTGTCCTTGCACAGTTTCTCGCGCAAAAAAAATACTCAAAAGTTATCGTGCTGGTTGACGAGCATACAAAAACGGCCTGTTATCCAACAATTGAAAAATCTCTTCCCGCGCACTCCGTTGTAACCATTCAAAGCGGGGAAGAAAGGAAGAACCTCACTACATGCGAAACCATCTGGCAGGCGATGACCGATGAAAAACTCGACCGCCATGCAGCAATGATTGTTTTGGGAGGCGGAGTGTTGGGCGATATGGGCGGCTTTTGCGCTTCAACGTACAAGCGCGGTATCGATTTCATCTTAATCCCGACTACGTTGCTGGCTCAGGCGGATGCGAGCGTGGGCGGAAAGCTGGGCATCGACTTCAATAATTTCAAGAATCATATCGGGGTTTTCAAACAGCCTGCATTAACGTTGTTGTACTCCGGATTTTTAAAGACGCTTCCGCGGAATGAGCTTCGATCGGGCTTTGCAGAAGTGGTGAAACACGCACTTATCTCCGACAAAAAACTTTGGGATGAAATACGCGCCAACGATCTCGAACATCAGAACTGGGACAGGCTGATTGAGGAATCAGTTCGTTTCAAATGTTCGGTAATCGAAAAAGATCCGTTTGAAAAAAATCTGCGAAAGATCCTAAACACGGGCCATACCGTGGGCCACGCTATTGAGAGTTACTTTCTTAGTTCCGGAAACAAGATTCTCCACGGAGAGGCCATTGCTGCCGGACTGATTGCTGAAGGGTGGATTGCCGGTAGAAAGAAACTACTGGATGAAAAATTACTCAGCGAAATTGCAGCATACATCCTTAAAATATTCGGGAAACTGCCTCTGCCGGAAAATGCTTTACCCGACATTGCTGCGCTCGCACTTCAGGATAAAAAGAATAAAGGAAATGTTGTGTTAGGGGCGTTGCAGGAAGGAATTGGAAAGGCTGTTTGGGATATAGAGATCAGCCAGGAGGAAATAATCGAGTCCTTACGATTCTATCAATCGTATTAAGTTAAATGTAGTGAACCTCCGAATCCTCGTAAGCACTCACCTTGTTTTCCGTTTTTAAAGACCGGGATAAATTACGCGCACCCTTAGCCACAAAAGCTTTTGTTTTCTGCTTACGGCTGCCGGTAAGCAACCACGCTGCTAACAGCGCTCCGGAGGTAAGGCCGACACCGATCATTATTTTTCTTGTTGTACTCATAGTGTCAATAACTCTAATTTACTTATAATTGTTTCATGCCGTTTTAAAAAAGCGCGCATTAATTTTACGTTAATACATTCCTAACATACGATAGTTTGAGTTCCAGTATCACTTTATATAAAACCAACCGGATCAGTGGAGTTGTAAGCAATCTGCCATCATCAAAAAGCATTAGCAACCGCGCGATCATTATCAAGGCTCTCGCGGGCAAGGCAAGCCAACTGCTGAATCTCTCCGATGCCAACGATACGCAGCTTATGCTGAAGTTGATTGAGTCGACCAACCCGGTGCTGGATGTTGAAGATGCCGGTACAACGATGCGATTTCTCACCGCTTTTAAATCGGTGACAGGAATGCCCTGCGTGATCACCGGTACCGAACGCATGAAGCAGCGGCCCATTAAAATTCTGGTAGATGCACTCCGCACAATCGGGGCGCAAATCGAATACCCGGAGCAGGACGGATATCCACCGGTAAAAATTCAGGGATTTTCAGGGCAAAAAACACGCGAGGTGACAATCCGCGGAGATGTAAGCAGCCAGTATATCTCTGCGCTGATGATGATCGCGCCAACGCTTCCACAGGGGCTTTTAATCCGGTTTGTAGGCAAAGTTACCAGCCGACCCTACCTCGAAATGACGGCAGCGCTTATGCGTCAGTTTGGGGCATTTGTAGACTTTTCCGATGCTGGGATTAACATTCCGCATCAAAATTATCGGCCGACTACCATCACCGTTGAATCGGATTGGTCGGCTGCGAGCTATTGGTTCTCCTTTGCCGCGTTGGCCGATCAGGCCGAAATCACCTTACCCAAAATCACCTTAGAATCGTTACAGGGCGACCGCGTGATTGTTGACATCATGAAACAGCTTGGCGTACATGCCGAGTTAAAAGGCACGGATTTGCTGCTTAACAAAATCAGTCACGCAACGGAGATAAGCTGGGACTTTACCGATTGCCCCGACCTGGCCCAAACGGTGGCGGTAGTCTGCGCGGCTAAAGGCATTATCGGCAAGTTTACCGGGCTCGAAAGTTTGCGGATAAAAGAAACGGACCGCATCAAGGCATTACAGACTGAGCTTGCAAAAATCGGAGCCACATTTGAAGATCAGGCGGGCAAGTGGGTACTCACTCCCGGATCAGCAGAAATCAAAAACGGGATTTTGTTTAACACCTACCTCGATCACCGCATGGCCATGGCATTTGCTCCGTTGGCCGCTTTGGCGGATGTTGTTATTGAAGACCCGGCAGTGACGCGCAAGTCATACCCGAAATTTTGGGATGATGTCAGGCTAACCGGAATCAAGACAAAATTGTCTTAACCGTTTGCAGATACTGCGCGAACTTCAATAGCCGGCTTCCATACCAGGAAAACATCTCTCCGTCAACCAGGAGAATCTTCGCTTGCGGACAAAGTTGTGTCAGTTCCAGTACATGTTTTTCCTTAAATGGATAAGGTTCTGATGAAAGCAGAATCAGCTCCGGTTCTAGTGTTTGAATTTGCTCAGATGTAAGTTCCGGATATCGCGTTTCGTCACTCAAACAATTTTGCAAACCTGATAGCGTAATCATTTCATTGATGAACGTTCCTGTTGCTGCCGCCATCCATGGATTTCTCCAGATCAGATACAGGGTTTTTATTGCGGGAAGTTTGGGCAGACCGGAAAATGAATCACGGACTAAGCTGACGATTTCAGTGGCTTTGCTTTCCGTTTGCGTAAGACTTCCGATCTGTGCGATCATCTGCAAAGAATCTTCCAGCGTAACGATATCACTCATCCAAACCGGGTAAGTTTTAGAAAGTTCTCTTATGCCCTCTTCGTAGTTCTCCTCTTTATTGCCAATAACCAGGTCGGGATTTAACGTACGTATCGCATCAAAATCAAATTGTTTTGTTCCGCCAACAACAGTTTTTGATTTGCGCCAGTTTTCGGGATGTACGCAGAACTTTGTAATTCCAACAACACGATCACCCAAACCGAGATCAGCCAGCAATTCCGTTTGCGAAGGGACGAGCGAAATTATCCGGCCCGGAGTGGCAGGTACCGTTATATTTCTTCCTAACTGATCGATCAATGTTTTGGTATTCATCAATAAAAAAGTCCCGCAATGCAGGACTTTCAGTTTAACGTATTACAATTCTATTTGATGTACCGGTAATCATGACCCGGCTTCACCTGCAACAACACTTCGTAGATAAGGTTAATCACATTCTCCACGTCATCTTTGTGCACGGTTTCAACGGTTGTGTGCATGTATTTCAGCGGCAATGAAATCAATGCCGAAGCAACGCCTTCTGCCGAATATGCGAATGAATCTGTATCCGTACCGGTTGAGCGGCTCACAGCCTGGCGCTGGAAAGGAATTTTCTTCTTGTTCGCCACCTCGATAATCTGTTTCAGCACGTTGTTCTGAACAGCCGGGCCGTAGCAAACCACCGGGCCCAGGCCGCACTTCAGGTTACCGCTCTCCTTCTTGTTGTACATCGGAGATTGCGTGTCGTGCGTAACATCGGTACAGATTGCCAGATCCGGTTTCAGTCTTCTTGAAATCATTTCCGCACCGCGCAATCCGATCTCTTCCTGAACGGAGTTTACAATATACAGGCAGTACGGAAGTTTCTTCTTGCCTTCTTTCAATCTGCGGGCTACTTCAGCAATCATAAAACCGCCCATCCGGTTGTCGAGCGCACGACCGGTGAGATAGTTCTTATTCAGTTCAATTAATTCATCTTCAAATGTGGCAACTGTGCCCACATGCACGCCCATCGCCTCCACTTCCTTTTTTGATTCAGCACCGATGTCGATGAAAATATTCTTGAGCGATGGAGTTTCTTCCCGCGCTGCATCGCGAACGTGAATGGCCGGCCATCCGAACACACCTTTCACAATTCCCTTATCGCCCTGAAGATTTACGCGCATCGAAGGCGCAATCTGATGATCGGAGCCACCATTTCTGCGAACGTAGATGTATCCTTCTTCGGTGATGTAATTAACAAACCATGAAATCTCATCGGCATGCGCCTCAATCACAACTTTATATTGTCCTTTTGGATTAACTACACCTACAGCCGTGCCGTAGACATCCACCATATAGTCATCGATATAAGGCTTCAGATAATCCAGCCAAATCTGCTGCCCGGAATGCTCAAAACCTGTAGGGGATGCATTGTTCAGGTATTCAAACAAAAAATTCTTACTCTTTTTATCCATACGATTTTCAATTATTGCTTTTACAAAGGAATGTTGTCGTGTTTCTTTTTTGGAAGATTTGCTACTTTATTCTCAAGCATTTCAAATGCCCGGATTAGTTTCTCCCGTGTTTGGTCCGGATAAATCACCTCATCGATATACCCCCGGTGTGCAGCACGGTAAGGATTCGCAAACTTGGTGGTGTATTCGTCAACCTTCTCGTTAAGTTTAGCGGTTTGATCGGCCGCTTCAGAAATTTCCTTCTTGAAAATAATTTCAGCGGCACCCTTTGCTCCCATCACCGCGATCTCGGCTGTCGGCCAGGCGTAATTCAGATCCGCGCCAATGTGTTTTGAGTTCATCACATCATACGCACCACCATAAGCTTTGCGTGTAATCACGGTAACCCTCGGCACGGTTGCCTCCGAAAAAGCAAACAGCAACTTGGCACCGTTGGTGATGATGGCATTCCACTCCTGGTCCGTGCCCGGCAAAAATCCCGGAACATCTTCGAGCACCAGCAACGGGATATTAAAACAATCGCAGAAGCGAACGAACCGGGCGCCTTTTACGCTGGCATCAATGTCTAGCACTCCGGCAAGCGAAGCAGGCTGATTGCCCACAATACCGATACTTCGGCCCGCAATGCGTGCAAATCCTACAATAATGTTTTCCGCAAAGTTTTTATGAACCTCAAAGAAGCTGCCGTCATCGACTATGCCATTTACCACTTCGCGCATGTCGTATGGCTGATTCGGATTAACCGGAATAATTTCGTTTAACACCGGCCGGCTTTCATTGGCAGATGTATAAGGAACGCGCGGCACGTCATCCTCACAATTTTGCGGGATGTAGCTCAATAATTTCTTTATCTCCGCAATGCACACCGCCTCGTTAGCGGATGCAAAGTGGGTTACGCCACTCTTCGTACTGTGGGCAGAAGCACCTCCCAGCTCTTCAGGTGTTACATTCTCATGCGTTACGGTTTTTACAACGTTCGGGCCCGTAACAAACATGAATGAAGTATTTTCAACCATAAAAATAAAATCGGTGATGGCTGGTGAGTACACAGCACCACCCGCGCAAGGGCCCATGATCGCAGATATCTGCGGTACCACACCCGAAGCAAGCGTGTTACGGTAAAAAATATCTGCATAGCCGCCAAGCGAAACCACTCCCTCCTGAATACGCGCTCCGCCTGAATCGTTCAGCCCGATTATCGGTGCACCGTTCTTCATGGCAAGCTCCATGATCTTAACAATTTTTTCTGCGTGCGTTTCAGACAGTGACCCGCCAAACACGGTGAAGTCCTGCGAAAAGACGTATACAAGCCGACCGTTTACTTTTCCGTAGCCGGTAATAACACCATCGCCCAGGTAATGCTCTTTATCTAATCCGAAATCTGTTGCACGATGCATCACAAACTTGCCCAGTTCCTCAAACGTGCCTTCATCCATCAACAGCTGGACTCGTTCACGGGCAGTTAACTTACCTTTAGCGTGTTGCTGCTCAATTCGTTTTGCTCCGCCTCCTGTCAGGGCTTCTTCATTCTTGCGATGAAGCTCGTCATACCGGCTTTGGAGAATGGGTTCTTTGTGCTTGCGTTTTGTCATGTCTGGATTTCAGGAACCGAAAGATATTGCGATTTTACCGATTTTAAGCACTCCTTTTGGTCTCTTTTGAACTTCACTTTTGGTTATTCCCGACTATTTTGCAGCATGGATGAAAGGTTTGCGATTATCGATCTTGGCAGCAATACTTTCCATTTGCTGGTCGTGCAAAAGCAGAACAGAAAAACAACAATTCTTCATCGCGAAAAGGTTGGCGTAAAGCTTGCCAAAGCCGGAATCAACAGCGATGTCATCCAAACTGATGCCGAAGATCGTGCGATGGCTGCGCTTCAGGCCTTCAAAAAAACAACAGATTCGTTTGGCGTTACCGCGATACATGCGTTCGGCACAAGCGCAATCCGAAATGCAACTAATTCGACAGAAATTATCAGTCGAATTAAGTCCATGACCGGAATCGATGTTACGGTGTTGTCAGGTCCCGCAGAAGCAGAAATGATTTATCTGGGCGTACGATCGGCACTTGACCTGGGCAATGAAATTTCTTTGATCGTTGACATTGGTGCCGGAAGTGTCGAATTTATTTTGGCAGATCGTGACCGTGCCTGGTGGAGCAAGAGTATTGAAATCGGTGCGCAGCGAATCCTCGAGAAGTTTTCCATCAGCGACCCGATAACACCCACGGAGATTCAAAGCATCAATGAATTTTTCGAGTCATCATTCCGCGAAGTAGATGATGCAGTAAAAAACTTCCCGCCACAAACGCTGGTGGGTTCATCGGGCTCGTTCGATACATTAAGCGATATGTACTGCCGCGAAAATAATATTCCGGTTCTCGATACCGACAGCGAAACACCGCTTACCATCGACTTTGTACATGCCGCGCATAAACAAATAATTCAAACAACGCGGGCACAACGATTGAAACTTCCGGGAATGATCGAACTTCGGGTCGACCTGATAGTAGTAGGCAGTTGCATGGTGCGCTACATCCTGGAGAAATACAAAATCAACAAAATCCGGGTTTCCCGATACTCCCTGAAAGAAGGCGCGCTCGCGATGCTTTCGAAATAACCCAACCTTTTATCTTTGCGGCATGGCAGAACAAACCTTCCCTTTCGAAACACTAGAAAAGTTTACCGTATCGGCTTTCAAAAAAATCGGCTGCAGCGATGCAGATGCTGACCTTGCAACCAAAGTTTTACTCTCGGCCGATCTTCGGGGGATTGATTCACATGGCGTAGCCCGTCTTTCTGGATACATCCGTTTATGGGAAGCCAAACGAATCAACGCCACACCTGCTATTCGCACAATTCACGAATCACCGAGCACAGCTGTTGTCGATGGCGATGGGGGGCTCGGTTTGGTTGTTGCTCCGCATGCGATGAATATCGCAATTGAAAAAGCGAGGCAGTGTGGAACCGGCTGGGTAAGCGTTCAGCATTCCAATCATTTCGGAATTGCCGGATACCACGCCATGATGGCATTGGAGCATGACATGATCGGCATAGCCATGACAAACGCCAGTCCGCTGGTAGCGCCTACATGGTCTGTCGAGCGAATGCTGGGCACCAATCCTATTGCAGTGGCTATCCCTGCCGACAAGCAACCCGCGTTTGTTGCAGACATGGCAACAACAACAGCCGCCAATGGCAAACTTGAAATTCTGCAAAGAAAAAATAAACAAGCTCCCGAAGGCTGGATCCAGGACAAGCAGGGTAACACATCTACCAATCCACACGAATTGAAAGATGGCGGAGCACTTGTTCCACTCGGCAGCGACTATGAGCACGGGAGCCACAAAGGTTATGGACTTGGTTCAATTGTTGATATTTTCTCAGCTGTACTGTCCGGAGCTAACTACGGGCCATGGGTTCCTCCGTTTGTTGCGTTTCTTTCGCCACCGGCCGACCCGGTTGGAAAAGGTATCGGTCATTTCTTCGGTGCGATGCGTATTGACGCCTTCCGGCCGAAAGAGGAATTCAAACAACATATGGACAATTGGATCAACCGGTTCCGTTCCGCAAAACCTGTAGCAGGGCAACCGAAAGTTTTAATTCCCGGTGACCCGGAACGTGAAATGAATGCGATCAGACTAAAGGAAGGTATTCCGCTGAATGAAAAGGTCGTGGAAGACCTGAAAGAACTTGCAAAAAAATTCGATCTAAACTTTTAAAACCCGAAGGTAATACCCCCGCGAAGTATCAACGGGCTCGGATATGGTGAATACTCGCCCGGATTTACCGACTGGTACGAGAAGTTATAAAGCGCCAGCAAATAGAAAGCAGCTTTACCCCCAATCGGCTGAATATAGCCACCACCAGCTAAAAAACTATTGTATCCTTTACGGATGGTTGTTGTCGCTGACTCCGGAAATTCATAGTTGAGATATTCGTATTCGGCCTGCAGAAAAATTCCGCTGAAGATAGTGTATCGCACAAAAGGGCTCACACCGTAATCGGTAAGCTTGATGCTGGGGTTGAAATATTTGTATTTGGTATATCGATACGTAACGCTTGAACCCGCCATCAATTTTTGCGTGAGCTTGTAGCCCACCATGGGTGATAATGAAACAACATCCACCTGGCTGCCGAACTGAAGCCCAAGACCACCGCCCACCACAATGCGTTCTTTAAATGGAACGCCTTCCAGGCTGTTGTCGTCATCTTTATGACGTGATTGGCCAAAAGCCGCGGCTGACATGCAGCCAAGAATCAGTACAAGAATGAGGGGGCGGATCATACCGTAAATCGTTTATTACTCTTCAACGACCACAAAGATATCTTCGGTGCTTTTCTTCATTAAATATTTTTCACGCGCGAATTTTTCCAGCAATTCACGGGTTCCCATGAGCTCTTCATGGTCCTTTTGTACTTCCTTGATTTTCTCCGCGTAATACTCTTTTTCACTTTCCAGCGAACTCAGCTTGGCCGACAACTTGTAACGCGAAACAAAATCGTTGGAGTCCAATACCAGCATCCAGACTAAAAAAATGCCTCCCGTTACGATATAAAAATTGCGGAGGGCTTTTGGAAGTTTCTTCAACATACCCAGTTTAAAAAATGATGACTAAGGTAATGATTTTTCATAAAAAAACCCTGTCACCCATTTCGGGGTAACAGGGTTCGCCTGTCGGCAGATTATTTTTTACATGTTTTTGCCCGGGAAATAAGCCGTTTCGCCCAACTCTTCCTCGATGCGGATCAGCTGGTTGTATTTGGCCATCCGGTCAGAACGGGATGCCGAACCAGTCTTAATCTGGCCGGTATTCAGCGCCACTGCGAGGTCCGCGATGGTGCTGTCTTCGGTTTCACCCGAGCGGTGCGACATCACACTCTTATACGAATTACGCTTCGCCAGATTAACAGCATCAATCGTTTCAGTAAGAGAACCGATTTGATTTACTTTAATCAGGATCGCGTTAGCTACGCCATCATCAATACCTTTCTGAAGACGCTTCACGTTCGTCACAAACAAATCATCACCTACCAACTGAACTTTATCACCAATCTTCTGTGTGAGCGCAGTCCATCCGGCCCAGTCGTCTTCGGCCATTCCGTCTTCCAGTGAGATGATCGGATATTTCTTCGCCCAATTCGTCCAATAGTCGGCCATTTCCAATGGCTTCAATTTCTTGCCGTTCGATTTTTTGAAGTGATACAGTTTGGTTTTTGAATCATAAAATTCAGAAGCTGCAGGATCAAGCGCAATGAAAACATCAGCACCAGGCTTATAACCGGCCTTTTCAATCGATTTCAATACAATTTCGATAGCTTCCTCATTCGATTTGATATTCGGAGCAAAACCACCTTCGTCACCTACGTTGGTAGAAAGGCCTTTATCGTGCAATACCTTTTTCAGCGTATGGAAAATTTCAGCACCCATTTGAAGCGCTTCTGAAAATGTATCCGCTCCAACCGGCATAACCATGAACTCCTGGAAATCGATTGAGTTATCCGCATGGCTTCCGCCATTCAAAATGTTCATCATCGGAACCGGAAGTGTGTTCGCGCTCACGCCACCGATGTAACGGTACAGCGGAATACCTGCTTCCATCGCGCCTGCCTTCGCGATAGCTAATGATGTTCCCAGAATTGCATTCGCACCGAGCTTCCCTTTGTTGGCCGTTCCATCAAGCTCAATCATGATCTTGTCGAGCAGGTTCTGCTCATACACCGAGAAACCAACAAGCTCAGAAGCAATTTTTGTATTCACGTTCTCAACAGCTTTCAGAACGCCCTTACCCATGTATTTCTTTTTGTCGCCATCGCGAAGCTCAACAGCTTCGTGCGTTCCGGTAGAAGCTCCGGACGGAACAGCTGCACGGCCGTATGCACCGCTTTCAGTTACTACATCAACTTCGATGGTTGGATTTCCCCGGCTGTCGAGAATCTGGCGGGCATGAATGCTTTCAATTAAACTCATAATGGTAATTTTTGAATGTGATTTTCGATTTAAGATTTCTTGTCCTCGCGGATCATGTTGACAAACTGGTCGAACAGATACCGTGAGTCGTGCGGACCCGGAGATGCTTCCGGGTGATATTGTACAGAGAATGCTTTTTTATTCTTCACCCGGATACCCATGATCGTGTTATCGTTCAGGTGAAGATGCGTTACTTCCACATTCGGGTTTTTATCAATGTCTTTCTCGCTTACCGCGAAGCCGTGGTTCTGCGATGTCATTTCACCCAAACCGGTGATCAGGTTTTTTACCGGGTGATTGAGTCCGCGATGCCCGTGATGCATTTTGTATGTCGATACACCGTTAGCAAGTGCAAGCACCTGGTGGCCCAAACAAATGCCGAAGGTTGGCTTATCAGCTTTGAGAGTTTCCTTTACCGTATCAATGGCGTAGCTCATTACAGACGGATCGCCAGGACCATTTGAAATGAAGTATCCATCCGGATTAAACTTTTCCATTTCGGAAAAAGGTGTCTTGGCCGGGAAAACTTTAACGTAGCAACCGCGTTCCGTGAGATTCGTGAGAATGCTTTTCTTGATCCCCAGATCCAGTGCAGCTATTCTCAGTTCAGCGTTCTCATCCCCTACCGTGTAGGCCTTCTCGGTTGTAACAACAGAAGAAAGCTCTAATCCGTCCATCGATGGCACCTTCTTGATCTCTTCACGCATCTGATCGGGTGTAAGTTCAGACGAAATGAGCGCGTTCATGGCACCGCGGCTACGGATGTAACGCACGAGCATACGCGTATCCACTCCGGCAAGGCCCACGATGTTGAAACGTTCAAGATAGTGCTGAAGGCTTTCCTTGGCCGTATACCGGCTAAAATCCTCCGAGTAGTCGTTCACCACCAGACCTTTGATCTTCGGGTTAGCAGATTCCTGTTCGGCATCCAACGTCCCGTAGTTACCGATGTGAGCCGTTGTGTTAACGATGATCTGACCGTAGTATGAAGGGTCGGTGTAAATTTCCTGATACCCGGTCATCCCGGTGTTGAAACAGATTTCTCCGCCTGTTGTGCCTTTTTTGCCGATGGCAATGCCTTCAACAAGAAGGCCGTCTGCTAGAAGTAAGTATGCTTTACCCACGCTTTTTATAAGTTTTACAAAATTAAAATTCCCACAGTATTACGGGGGCTAAACCCCGGATTTTTCTCCCCAAACGTTTGAAAACAGTGTTTTCTTCCCGTGCACTTCAATCGAAGGTTATATCCACACATTGCTTCCATCCAATGGTTGCTTCTGCAAGCCACGGGGGCCTCGCAATTCCTCTAGCATAAAAAAAGGGATTGAACCGAAATTCAATCCCTTCTTTATGTATCCGAATACTATCACTAGTCTTCTTTCTTCTTTTTAGCGGCTGTTTTCTTAGCAGGAGCCTTTTTTGCTGGCTTCTCTTTTGCCTCAACCTTTTCAGTTGTTTCAGCTTCGGTTTCAGCGCCTTCAGTTTTCTTACCGGATCTGCGGCTTCTGCGGGTTTTCGTTGCCTTACCAGCTTTCTCGTCTTTCGAGTAGAGTGTATTGAAGTCTACCAGTTCGATGAGGCACATTTCTGCATTATCCCCCAGGCGAACATCTCCCATCTTAATGATGCGGGTGTAACCACCCGGACGCTCTCCGATTTTAGAAGCTACCGTGCTAAACAATTCCTTAACCGATTCTTTGTTCTGGAGGTATGAGAACACAGTCCTTCTTGAATGTGTTGTGTCGCTTTTTGCTTTGGTCAACAAAGGCTCAACATATTTTCTCAGTGCTTTCGCCTTCGCCACAGTAGTGGTGATGCGTTTCTCCAAAATTAGGGAAGAAGCCATGTTCGACATCAACGCCTTACGGTGGCTGGCAGTTCTTCCTAAGTGATTTACTTTCTTACCGTGTCTCATGATCGGTTATTCTTAATCTTCGTCCAGTTTATATTTTGACAGGTCCATACCGAAAGTAAGACCCTTCTCTGCTACCAGTTGCTCGAGTTCCGCGAGTGACTTCTTACCGAAGTTTCTGAACTTCATCATGTCAGAAATTTCAAGCTCGACGAGGTCACCGAGTGTTTTCACATCAGCAGCTTTCAAGCAGTTGTACGCGCGCACAGAAAGATCAAGATCATGCAATCCGGTCTTCAACAGTTTGCGCATGTGCAGCATTTCTTCATCAACCTGCTCAATCTCAGCATCCTTGCCAGTTTCGAGTTCGATTGACTTGTCAGAGAACAGGCGGAAGTGCTGGATCAAAATATGAGCAGCGCCTTCAAGTGCCTTCTCAGGGTGGATAGAACCATCAGTCTGAATTTCAACTACGAGTTTTTCGTAGTCAGTCTTTTGCTCAACGCGGGTGTTCTCCACGCTGTACTTCACGTTCTTCACCGGGGTGAAGATGGCATCGATCGGAATGTATCCGAAAACCTGCTCTGCCGGCTTGTTCTCTTCTGCAGGAAGATAACCTCTTCCTTTCTCGAGCGACAATTCGATTTCAAACTGAGCTGATTCATCGATGTTACAGATTACATGCTCAGGATTCAGAATTTCAAAAGCAGACGTAAACTTGGCAATGTCGCCAGCCTTGAACTGCTTTTGTTTCTTAATATTTACAGTGATTTTGCTTTCGAAGCTGTCTGTGACTTTCTTCAGGCGAACCATCTTCAGGTTCAGGATGATTTCAGCAACATCTTCTACAACGCCTTCGATAGTCGAAAACTCATGAAGAACGCCCGGGATTTTGATGCCTGTAATAGCATATCCTTCCAGCGAAGACAACAGGATTCTTCTCAGTGCATTACCAATGGTAACACCATAACCTTTCTCAAGCGGCTTAAAAGTGAACGTACCGTGGAAGTCATCGGATTTCTCCATGACCACCTTATCCGGCATTTGAAATGCTAATATTGACATACTTTCTTGCTGATTAAATGGTAGAAATTACTTAGAGTACAATTCAACGATTAACTGCTCGTTGATGTTCTCCGGGATATCTTCGCGTACCGGCACGTGAATAAGCTTACCGGTAAATTCGCCTCCATCCCACTCCAGCCATGGATATTTCTTAACGCCCTGGATCGACAGGCTGTTGGTGATCGATTCCAGTGACTTTGAGCGCTCGCGCACGGCTACTACATCGCCAGCCTTCAGTGTGTATGATGGAACGTTTACGATCTCACCGTTTACCATGATGTGCTTATGCGATACAAGCTGTCGTGCCGCTCTGCGTGATGGAGCGATGCCCAGGCGGTATACCGTGTTGTCAAGTCTTGCCTCCAGCAACTGGAGCAATACTTCACCGGTAACACCTTTCTTACGGCTAGCCTTATCAAACAATTTTGCGAACTGACGCTCGAGCAAACCGTAGATGTACTTTGCCTTTTGCTTTTCGGCAAGCTGCGTAGCGTATTCTGAAACCTTACGCTTCTTGGTTTTGCCATGCATACCGGGAGCGTAATTTTTCTTTTGAAGAGCTTTGTTATCACCTAAGATAGGCTCTCCAAACTTTCTTGAGATTCGTGCTCTTGGGCCTGTGTATCGTGCCATTTTTTATTTGTTGATTTTAGATTTTTGGTCTCCGATTTCACTCTTCAACCACCAATCATTGCTTTTTTATCTTACTCTCATTTCAAATCTTCGATCGAAAATCTGAAATCTTAAATTGATTAAACTCTTCTCTTTTTAGGAGGACGGCAACCGTTGTGCGGAAGCGGAGTCTCATCCCGGATAATCGTTACTTCGATACCTGAATTCTGAATGGTACGAATCGCTGACTCACGGCCTGCACCCGGACCTTTCACGAATACTTCAACTTTGCGTAAGCCGAGTTCGAACGCACGGGTCGCACAATCCTGAGCCGCCATCTGCGCAGCGTACGGAGTGTTTTTCTTCGAGCCTTTAAAACCCATTTTACCAGCAGAAGCCCAGGTAATCACCTGACCCGTAGAGTTGGTCATCGAAATCACGATGTTGTTGAACGTGGCGCGAATGTGCGCCTGGCCCATGGCCTCAACTACTACTACGCGTTTCTTCGCTTTGTCTTTTCTTTTTTCTACAGTAGCCATTATTCAGCTTGTTTTATCTTATCGATTAACCTTTCGTTACCTTCTTCTTGTTAGCAACGGTCTTACGCTTTCCTTTACGCGTACGGGCGTTGTTCTTGGTTGTTTGACCGCGAACCGGCAGGCCTTTGCGGTGACGGAGACCCCGGTAGCTTCCGATATCCATCAAACGCTTGATGCTCAGCTGAACTTCAGAACGAAGCGTACCTTCCACTTTGAAGTTCTCAGCAATCGCGTTACGAATGGCGTTAGCTTCTTCGTCATTCCAGTCTTTCGCTTTTTTATCCCAGTTAACACCGGCTTTTGTAAGAATAAACTGAGCTCTTCTGCGGCCAATACCGTAGATGTAGGTCAGGCTGATCTCACCTCTTTTGTTGTCCGGAATGTCAACACCTTGTATCCTTGCCATAATATTATCCTTGTCTTTGTTTAAACCTTGGATTCTTCTTGTTAATCACATACAGCTTGCCATTGCGCCTGATTATTTTGCAATCAGCGCTGCGCTTTTTTATGGATGCTTTAACTTTCATTTTCGTTCGCGTTTCGTACAGACCCAAAATCTTGCGTCTCTACAGTTTATTTATACCTAAATACAATTCTTCCTTTTGTCAGGTCGTATGGAGACATCTCCAGTCTAACCTTATCTCCCGGTAAAATCCGGATGTAATTCATCCTCATCTTACCCGAAATATGCGACAGCACTTCGTGCCCATTCTCCAGTTGCACCCTGAACATTGCGTTCGAAAGCGCTTCCAGAATTGTTCCGTCTTGTTCTATCGACTTTTGCTTCGCCACTTGTACGAATAATTTTCTTCTATATACTGATGTGTTGTTAACACCTCTGTTTTTTCTTCCAATACTGCCACCGTATGCTCAAAGTGAGCTGATGGTTTTTTGTCGGCTGTGCGGATCGTCCATCCGTCATTCTCCTGCACCACATTCTTCGTTCCCTGGTTGATCATCGGTTCAATCGCGAAAACCATTCCCGGAACCAGCTTCACTCCTTTTCCCTGCTTTCCGAAATTCGGAACCTCAGGATCTTCGTGCAGGTTTTTCCCGATACCGTGTCCAACCAGCTCGCGAACCACTCCGTATCCGAAGCCTTCTACATAGCTCTGGATGGCATGACTCACATCTCCAATCCGGTTTCCTGCTCTCGCCTTTTCGATCCCCTTATAAAGAGACTCGTAAGTTCTTTCGAGTAACAGCAGCGTTTCCTTGCCTACACCTTCCATCGGATATGTATAGGCAGAGTCGCTGTGAAAACCTTTCAGGTACACTCCACAGTCAACCGAAATGATGTCTGTTTCCTTCAACTCATAGTTTCCGGGAAACCCATGCACCACCGCTTCGTTGACTGAAATACAAAGTGTCGCAGGAAACCCGTTATAATTTTTGAAGGAGGGAACTCCCCCATTATCCCGGATAAATTCTTCCGCCACTTTGTCTAACGCTGAGGTCTTTATTCCAGGCTTAATCAGCCTGGCAACTTCACCATGAGCCTTGCCCAAAATCCGGGCACTCTCTTTAATAAGTTGTATCTCCTCGTCAGTCTTTAAGTGAACCATTCAGCACTTAAGCCGCAGCAATTTGAGAACGTCCTTTTACTCTGCCTGATTTCATCATCCCTTCATAGTGACGCATCAATAGGTAGCTCTCGATCTGCTGAAGCGTGTCGAGGATAACCCCAACCATAATCAGCAACGATGTACCACCGAAGAACTGCGCGAAGGCTTGGCCAATACCAACCCTAACGGCCAACGAAGGCAGAATAGCGATGGTCACCAGGAACAATGCACCAGGCAATGTAATTCTTGATAAAACTGTATCGATAAAGTTTGCTGTGTCTTTGCCAGGCTTTATACCCGGAACAAATCCACCGTTACGCTTTAAATTATCAGCAATGTCGTTTGAGTTGATCGTGATCGCAGTATAAAAGAATGTGAAGATCAGAATCAACGAACCAAACAATAAGTTGTACTCCCATGATCTGAAGTCTGAGAATGCAGACCCGATATAGGCACCCGTATCCGTATCTCTCCAGATTCCGGAGATCAAAGCCGGGATGAACATCAACGCTTGCGCGAAGATGATTGGCATTACACCGGAAGAGTTAAGTTTCAATGGAATAAAGTCCCGCTTGCCACCATACAATTTGTTTCCGATTACCTGCTTGGCATACTGAATCGGAATTTTGCGGGTTGCCTGCGTGAGCAGGATAACGCCCATCACCACGAAGAACAATGCAATGAGTTCAACTACGAACAGGATCGCCTGCTGCATACCGCGGTTGTTAACGGCTTCATCGATAATGGCACCCGGGAAACGGGATACGATACCGATCATGATCAGCATGGAGATACCGTTACCGATACCCTTGTCGGTGATTCTTTCGCCCAACCACATACAGAACATGGTTCCGGCAATCAAAATAATGATTGAAGAAACGTAGAAGAACAGGTTGTTATTAATGATGGCATTCTGATCGATTGTTCCGCGAATGTATCCGTAAGCCTGGAACGCAGTGATGAAAATCGTTAGCACACGCGTGATCTGATTCATGCGCTTGCGACCGGATTCTCCTTCTTTCTGAAGCTTTTGAAAATACGGAACTGCGAATCCAAGAAGCTGCACGATAATCGATGCCGAGATATACGGCATGATACCCAATGCAAAAATGGATGCACGGCTGAACGAACCTCCCAGGAAGGTATTCAACAAATCAAAAATGCCGCCCTGTGCCGATCCACCCAACTTGGTGGCATCAATGCCCGGGAGTGCAATGAATGATCCCAAACGGAAAACGATCAAAAACCCGATGGTGTTCAGGATTCTGATTCTGAGATCCTCGATTGAGAAAATGTTCCGTAACGTTTCGAAAAAGCGTTTCATTAATTAGATCTTAGTAGCTGTACCACCTGCCTTCTCAATAGCCTTAATAGCTGTTTCTGAGAATGCATGTGCCTGAACATTAACTTTTGATTTTAATTCACCTCTGCCCAACACTTTAATTTTATCATTCTTGCCGATGATACCGTTGTTCACCAGCAAATCAAAGCTGAGTTCAGCGCCCTTATTTTTTTCTGCGATCCTCTCCAATGCGTCAAGGTTAACTGCCTTGTAGTAGATCTTATCGTTGTTCTTGAAACCGAACTTCGGTACCCTGCGCTGTAAAGGCATCTGACCACCTTCGAAACCGAATTTCTTCGAATATCCGGAACGTGACTTTGCACCTTTGTGTCCGCGACCCGCTGTGCTACCACCTGAACCCTGGCCACGGCCAAGTCTTTTGTTGGTTTTTGTTGAACCTTCAGCAGGTTTTAATGTATGCAGTTTCATGTTTAAAGCTCTTTTACCGTAACCAAATGACTTACTTGCTGAACCATGCCTTTGATTTGCGGAGTGTACTCCACTTCAACCGACTTGTTCACTCTTCCAAGACCCAATGCACGCAAAGTTTTTTGCTGTCTTTCCGGTCTTTTGATATCGCTGCGCGACTGTGTGATCTGTACTTTCGCCATGATCCTATCCGTTAAATACTTTGGACAATGAAATACCTCTGCTCTTCGCGATGCTCAAAGGATCGCGCATCTGCGTAAGCGCATTAAATGTTGCTTTCACCACGTTGTGCGGGTTAGATGAACCCTTAGACTTTGCCAATACATTGTGGATACCGGCACTTTCCAGTACAGCGCGCATCGCACCACCCGCGATAACTCCCGTACCAGGAGAAGCAGGCTTCAACAACACATGACCTCCATCGTACTTACCGATTGCTTCATGCGGCACAGTTCCTTTAATGATCGGAACTTTCACGAGGTGCTTCTTTGCATCGTCAACACCCTTGGTAATTGCATCCGTTACTTCGTTTGCTTTTCCAAGGCCGTAACCTACCACGCCATTGCCGTCTCCAACAACCACGATAGCTGCAAAGCTGAACCTGCGACCACCTTTCACCACTTTCGCTACGCGCTCAATGGCTACAACCTTTTCTTTAAGATCGATTTCGCTGGCCTTTACTGTACTGATATTGCTTACTGACATATCTTAATTCTTAGAATTTCAAACCACCTTCTCTTGCACCTTCTGCAAAAGCTTTAATGTTACCGTGATAGAGGTATCCGTTTCTGTCAAACACGATGGTTTGAACTCCGGCTGCAGCCGCCTTTTCAGCAAGCTTCTTACCTACACTCTTAGAGCTCTCGATGTTTAAGGTTGTTTTATCGCCAAGCTCGGTTGTTGATGCAGATGCGAGGGTCACGCCTTTCAAATCGTCAATGATCTGCGCGTAAATACCTTTGTTGCTTCTGAAAACAGATAACCGCGGACGGTCTGACGTTCCGGAAAGCTTCTTGCGAATACCAGCCTTAATTCTTGTTCTTCTTTCGTTGTTCTTGCCTGCCATAGTTTTATGCGTCTATGATGCTTAATTATTTAGCAGCAGCCTTACCAGCTTTTCTGCGAACATACTCACCTGTAAAGCGGATACCTTTTCCTTTGTAAGGTTCAACCTGACGGAGTGACTTTATTTTAGCGGCCACCTGGCCAATCAATTGCTTGTCGATTCCTTCCAGAACGATAGTGGGGTTACCACCTTTTTCCTGGGTAGCCTGAACTTTGATTTCGCTTGGTACCGCCAGGAACACGTTGTGTGAATATCCAAGGCTAAGCTCCAGCACGTTTGATTGTGCAGAGGCTTTGTAACCAACACCCACCAGCTCAAGCTGAGCCTTGTAGCCGTTGCTTACACCTTCCACCATGTTGGCGATCAATGCGCGGTATAAACCGTGCATCGCTTTGTGGCGCTTCTGTTCAGTCGGGCGCTCCACAACAACAGCACCTTCTTCCTGCTTAACAATAAAATCTGAATCGATAACCTGCTTCAGTTCTCCCTTAGGGCCTTTTACAGTTACCGTATGATTCTCTTTCGAAAAGTTGAAGGTTACGCCTTTCGGTAATGAGATGGGTAGTTTTCCTATACGTGACATAACGATCTTCTATTAATAGACGTAACACAACACTTCACCACCCACATTCAATTTGCGGGCTTCTTTGTCGGTGATTACACCTTTCGAAGTTGAAAGGATAGCCACACCGAGACCGTTCAATACTTTTGGCAGATTGTCGATGCCGCGGTACTGACGCAAACCCGGGGTAGAGATACGCTCCAGGCTTGTAATCGCTGACTCTTTTGTTTCAGGGCTGTACTTAAGCGCGATCTTGATCGTGCCTTGCGGATTTGAACCTTGCTCGAACTTGTAGTTCAGGATATAACCCTTGTCGAATAACACTTTGGTTATTTCCTTCTTAAGGTTTGACGCAGGAATTTCAACCACTTTGTGGTTGGCCTTAATGGCATTCCGCAGCCTTGTCAAATAATCTGAAATTGGATCCGTCATTTTCTTACTCCTTTAAAAAAGCAAACCCGTCTTTTGAACGGGCTGCAAAGATATTGAACATTTTTTAGTATTCAAACTGTCATCTGGTTTCGGTTTTTACCCCGACCTGGACACTCAGCAACCAATATTTTAACCCCGGGTCTAACCCGGAAATTCTTCGTTTTTGACCGAATTACCAGCTTGACTTGGTCAATCCCGGGATTTTGCCGTCAGAGGCCATCTGGCGGAAAACGTTACGGCAAACGCCGAACTTCCCAATATATCCTTTCGGACGACCTGTAAGCTTGCAACGGTTTTTCAGACGAACCGGTGATGCGTTACGCGGAAGCTTGTCCAGCGCTGCATAATCTCCGGCTTCTTTCAAGGCCTTACGTTTCGGAGCATACAATGCCACGAGACGTTCTCTTTTTGTTTGCCTTGCAATTACTGATGTTTTAGCCATAGCAATTCTTAGTTTTTATAAGCGTTAGCAAAAGGCATCCCGAGTGCTTTCAGGAGCTCATAACTTTCTTCGTCAGATTTCGCAGTAGTCACAAATGTGATATCCATACCGCTGATCTTCGTTACCTTATCAATGGAGATTTCAGGGAAAATGATCTGCTCTTTTACACCGAGCGTATAGTTTCCATGACCATCAAATCCTTTCGCGCTTACGCCTTTGAAATCGCGTACGCGGGGAAGAGCGATGTTTACCAAACGATCCAGGAATTCGTACATCGTGTTTCCACGAAGCGTTACCCGAACACCGATTGGCTGGTTTTCTCTTAACTTAAAGTTAGAGATCGCCTTCTTTGATTTTGTGGCAACAGCTTTCTGACCGGTGATGGTTGTAATCTCTTCAAGAGCCACATCAATCAACTTCTTGTCAGTTACTGCAATACCCATTCCCTTGTTGATACAGATCTTGTCGATCTTAGGAACCTGCATGATGGATTTGTACTGGAATTTGTTTTTCAAATTCCCTACAACCTCCTTCGTGTATTTGTCTTTTAATCTTGGAGTTGCCATTACTTTATAAATTCTCCGGTTGTCTTAGCGTAACGCTGTAATTTTCCTTTATCGTTTGCCTTGCGGCCTACGCGGGTAGTTTTTCCGCTGGCAGGATCGATCAGCATCAAATTGCTGATGTGGATCGATGCTTCCGTTTTCTTAATTCCGCCCTCAGGCTTACCTGCTGATGGCTTCTGATGCTTGGTAACGATGTTTACACCTTCCACGATGGCTCTGTTCTTAGAACCGATCACTTCCAGCACTTTACCTTCTTTACCCTTATCATCACCGGCAATCACTTTTACTGAATCGCCTTTCTTGATGTGCAATTTTACTTTCTTCGTTTCCATGACTTAGATTACTTCAGGAGCGAGTGAAACAATTTTCATGAACTGTTTTTCTCTGAGCTCACGGGCAACGGGTCCGAAAATACGGGTTCCGCGTGGCTCGTCCTGAGCGTTCAAAAGAACAGCTGCATTATCTTCAAAGCGGATGTATGATCCGTCTTTTCTTCTGATTTCCTTTTTCGTGCGAACAACTACAGCCTTTGAAACGGTTCCTTTTTTAACCTGACCGTTTGGCATAGCCGACTTGATCGTTACCACGATTTTATCGCCAACAGAAGCGTAGCGCTTGCCGGTACCTCCGGGGATGTGCAAGCAGAGCACTTCTTTTGCCCCGCTGTTATCTGCTACCGTAAGTCTTGATTCTGTGCTTATCATAATTACTTAGCTTTTTCAATGACCTGAACTAATCTCCAGCGCTTGTTTTTGCTCAACGGACGGGTTTCTGAAATCAGCACAGTGTCGCCAATGCCAGCCTCGTTCTTCTCGTCATGCGCCATGAACTTGGTTGTTTTGTGAACAAACTTTCCATAGATCGGGTGCTTTACGCGCCTGTCGACTGCTACGGTGATGCTCTTCTGCATCTTGTTGCTCACCACTTTTCCAATTCTTTCTTTACGTAAGTTCCTTTCCATAGGAATTATTTTTGAATTTCTTTAGCCCTTAACTCAGTCTTCAAGCGCGCGATGAGCTTGCGGGATTCTTTCATTTTCATGGGATTCTCAATTGCGGAAACCTGGTGCGCAAACTTCATTTTACGCAAGGCTTCTTTTTCGGTGCTGATCTTTTCGTTCAGCTCGGCAACGCCCATTCCTTTAATTTCTTTGCTCTTCATAGCTTATTAATCTACGTAGTCTCTTCTTACGGTGAACTTCGTTTTGAACGGAAGCTTTCCTTCCGCCAGGCGCATCGCTTCACGCGCTGTTGCACGATCAACACCACCCGCTTCAAACAGGATAGTTCCTGGTTTTACAACCGCTACCCAATATTCAGGAGCACCTTTACCCTTACCCATACGAACCTCTGCAGGTTTGCGGGTGATTGGCTTGTCCGGGAAAATCCGAATCCACACCTGACCTTCACGCTTCATCGCACGCGTTACCGCGATACGGGCTGCTTCAAGCTGATGTGCTGTGATCCAGCCGCCTTCAAGTGATTTAAGACCAAAAGAACCGAACGCCAGAGAGTGACCGCGTGTGGCAATGCCCTTCACACGTCCTTTCTGCATCTTTCTGAACTTGGTACGCTTAGGTTGTAACATTACTGTAGTTCTTTAACTCGTTCCTTAATTAATTCTTTCTTGCGCCACGGCCATCTCCTCTTCCACGACCTTCGCCTCCGCGACCGCCTCTGTCTCCACCACGGCCACCGCCACGGTTATCTCCGCCTCTTCTTCTGTCGCCACCGCGTTCGTTACCGCCACCGCGAGGTCCGCCCTGCTGAGCACCACCCTGCTGTGCGTTCGCCACTGCGCCAACGTTAGGAGAAAGATCACGCTTACCGTAAACCTCGCCTTTGAAGATCCATACTTTGATACCGATTTTACCATACACAGTCTGTGCTTCAGAGATCGCGTAATCGATATCGGCACGCAGTGTGTGCAATGGAATACGTCCTTCTTTGTACTGTTCAGTACGCGCCATATCGGCACCTGCCAAACGGCCGGAAGTTTTAATTTTAATACCTTCAGCACCTACGCGGATCGCAGAAGCGATAGCTTGCTTCATGGCACGCTTGTAAGAAATACGCGCTTCGATCTGCTGTGCGATAGATTCACCTACCAGTTTCGCATCCAGTTCAGGACGCTTAATTTCAAAGATATTGATCTGAACATCCTTGCCGGTAAGCTTCTTCAATTCTTCTTTAATCTTGTCAACCTCGGTACCGCCTTTTCCGATTACAACACCGGGACGGGCTGTGTGAATAGTAAGGGTAATGCGCTTCAGGGTTCTTTCGATAACCACTTTAGCAATACCACCTTTCTGGATACGGGCGTCAACGTACTTGCGGATCTTGTGATCCTCTACAAGCTTGTCGGAGAATCCGTTGCCTCCGAACCAGTTGGAATCCCAACCGCGAACTACGCCCAATCTGAATCCTACAGGGTTAATTTTTTGTCCCATTACTACTTGGTTTCTTTTTCAGTTGATTTTACTTCGGTGCCAACGTTCTTCAGGCTGTCAACCACCAGTGTTACGTGGTTTGAGCGCTTGCGAATGCGGTGTGCACGTCCTTGCGGAGCTGGGCGCAATCTTTTCAGAATACGGCCACCATCCACAAAAATATCTTTCACAAAAAGATCTGCTTCTTCAAGCTTCTGCTCAGAATTTTTTGCTGACCAGTTAGAGATCGCTGAAAGCAAAAGCTTCTCGATTTTCTCTGCGCCAACTTTCGGCTCATACTTTAAGATATTGAGCGCCTGGTTAACCCGAACACCGCGGATCAGGTCAGCTACCAATCTCATCTTACGTGGTGAAGTAGGTACGTTTGTCAGGCGGGCCTTAACCGCGCCAGTCTTCGCTGCCTCCTTCTTGGCATCACGCTTCTCTCTTTTGAGAACCGATCTTTTCGTTTTTTTAGCTGTAGCTTCCATGATTTACTAAGCTTCTTTTCTGTTACCTGAGTGACCTTTGAATGTGCGGGTTGGAGCGAATTCGCCCAGCTTGTGACCCACCATGTTTTCAGTCACGTAAACAGGAATAAATTTATTTCCGTTGTGCACTGCGAATGTGTGGCTGATCATTTCAGGGATAATTGTTGATCTGCGAGACCAGGTCTTTATCACTGACTTCTTGCCAGACTTTTCTGCAGCCTCTACTTTTTTAGTAAGGCGCACATCGCAATACGGTCCTTTTTTTATCGAACGTCCCATTATTTTTTGCGTCTAGAAATGATCAAACCATCAGAATATTTGTTCGGGTGACGGGTCTTCTTGCCTTTTGCCAGCAAGCCGTTGCGTGAACGAGGGTGTCCACCAGAAGCGCGACCTTCACCACCACCCATCGGGTGATCTACCGGGTTCATCGCTACCGCACGTGTGCGAGGGCGAATACCTTTCCAGCGATTACGGCCAGCCTTACCTAAACTCTCGTTCATGTGGTCGGCATTTGAAACTGTTCCTACAGTAGCCATGCAGCGATCCAACACGTTACGCATTTCGCCTGAAGGCATTTTCAGCGTGGCTACTCCGTTTTCACGTGCAAGCAACTGAACAAAAGAACCTGCTGAGCGGGCAATTGCTCCACCTTTACCTGGCTTAATCTCCACGTTGTGTACGATTGTACCGACAGGGATTTTAGCAAGCGGGAGTGCATTACCAACTTCAGGAGCTACATCAGCACCTGAAACGATCTGCTGACCAACTTCCAATCCTGCAGGAGCAAGAATGTAAGCCTTTGCTCCGTCTGCGTAGTGCAAAAGAGCAATGCGGGCTGAACGGGTAGGATCGTACTCGATGGTTGCAACGGTAGCAGGAACATTAGCCTTGTCACGCTTGAAGTCGATAATACGAATCTTCTGCTTGTGACCACCGCCAATGTAGCGCATGGTTAAACGGCCATTGCTGTTACGTCCACCTGATTTCTTGAGGGTAACAACGAGTGACTTCTCAGGCACATTGGTAGTAACATCATCAAATGATGCTGCCACTCTGTGACGAGTGCCGGGAGTCATCGGTCTTAATTTCTTCAACGCCATTGTCTATTAATTATACGTTGCTATAAAAATCAATTACTTCACCTTCAGCCAGCGTTACGATGGCTTTCTTGTAGTTCTGCTGGCGGCCAGCGAGAATTCCAGTTTTTGTGTAGCGGGTCTTGAGTTTGCCCATTACGTTCATGGTGTTTACGCTTACTACGTTTACACCGTATTGCTTTTCAACCGCCTTCTTGATCTCTACCTTGTTGGCGTTGATGTCTACGAAAAAGCCGTAACGGCCCTTTTCGTTCAGGGCTGATACTTTCTCGGTAACCAATGGTTTCTTCAGGACGCTCATTAGTCTTTATTTAATAAGTTTTCAACCTTGCTCACAGAACTTTCCACGAAGATCACGCTGTCGGCATTCATCACATCGTATGTGTTGATCTGATCAGCTGTAGTGATTTTCGCATTTTTAATGTTTCTGCCTGACAGTACAACATTCTTGTTCCTTTCAGGAAGTACCAGCAATGTCTTCTTATCAGCCAAAGAAATAGCGGAAAGCATTTTCGCGTACTGGCTTGTTTTTGCAGTCTCGAAAGAGAAATCTTCCAACACAGCAATTGCATTGTCTTTCGCCTTATACGTAAGAGCTGACTTACGAGCCAGGTCTTTTACTTTCTTATTCAGCTTAAATGAATAGTCGCGAGGCGTAGGACCGAATACACGGCCACCACCTTTGAACTGAGGGTTCTTAATGTTACCCGCACGCGCCCCACCGGTTCCTTTTTGCTTTTTCAGCTTTTTAGAAGAACCTGAAATTTCGTTACGCTGCTTGGACTTGTGTGTTCCCTGACGCTGATTAGCGAGGAAGCTCTTTACATCCAGGTATATCGCGTGGTCGTTCGGCTCAATGCCAAACACAGTCTCCGGAAGGCTTACCTTCTTGGTCGACTTCTCGCCACTATATTTTAATAATGCTATTTCCATTATTTCTGGAGAATTACAGTTGAATTTTTAGCGCCCGGAACTGAACCGCTGATCACGATAATGTTCTGGTCGGCCATGATCTTGACAACTTTCAGGTTGGTAACCTTCACCTGATCGCCACCCATACGGCCTGCCAAACGCTTGCCTTTTGGTACACGCGATGCAAACGATGCGTTACCCATTGAACCGGGTGCACGCAAACGGTTATGCTGACCGTGTGTTTGACCACCTACCCCGGCAAAGCCGTGACGCTTCACAACGCCCTGGAAACCTTTACCTTTTGAGGTACCGATTGCATCGAGGAAGTCGCCTTCCTGGAAGATATCCTGAACATTGATTTGCTTTCCGAGCTCAACGAAGCCGTCAAACTCCTTACGGAAGTCGCGGAATTCAGCTACAGATTTTTTGGGTGTGGTGTTGGCTTTCTTGAAGTGACCAAGAGCAGCTTTGGTAGTGCTCTTCTCTTTCTTTTCACCGAAAGCGAGTTGAACTGCACGGTATCCGTCAGTTTCTACATTTTTGACTTGTGTGACGATGCAGGGTCCCGCCTCGATCACGGTACAGGCGATGTTCTCACCCTCCGGTCCATAGACGTTCGTCATCCCCACTTTGCGTCCTATAATTCCAGGCATGGTATTAACCTTTTAATGTCTGTTTTTCAGGATTTTGGGCCTATGTGGCTCCAAAAAGGACTGCAAAGATAGGAAACAAAGGGTAGCTAACAAGGGTCAGTACAAAATTTTCCGGAGAGACTAGCTACACGAAAAACCAGCTTTTCAGCTTAAAACCGCCAAAATCACTATCATTACGCAGATTTTTGACCGAAACCCGATGAAAAAGGTAGTGCAAAAGTATTGGTGGATTTTATTGCCTGCGCTGCTGGTTGTGCTGTTTTTGCTGAATGTTTCCCTAGGAAGTGTCAAAATTCCAATAGCCGATACGCTCAGAATTTTAACCGGAAGCGAGCCTTCGAACCCCATCTGGAAAGATATATTTTTTGATTTCAGGCTTACGAAGGCCATCACCTGTATGCTGGCCGGAGGTGCGCTGGCACTCGGAGGTTTACAAATGCAGACGTTGTTCAGAAATCCGCTGGCGGGGCCTGATGTTTTGGGATTAAGCTCGGGGGCAAGCCTGGCTGTGGCGATTTTACTGATGACGGGCGGCTTGGGCTCGCTGTTTTCAAGTTCGCTTTCGATTGCCCTGGTCGCCAGTATTGGCAGTGCAATGATTTTTCTGGCGGTTTTAGCGATTTCACACCGGATCCGGGATAACATCTCTCTACTTATAATAGGGTTGATGATCGGAGCGGTAACTTCCTCCATAGTTGGAGTTCTGCAGTACATCAGTAAAGCGGACGATATTCAATATTATCTAGTCTGGACATTTGGAAGCGTTGCCAGCCTGAACTGGACCGAAATCCTGATTTTGGGATTCGGTGTAGTGGTGGGTCTTGCGATCAGTATCATTTGTATTAAGCCATTGAATGTGTGGCTGTTGGGAGAAAATTATGCCATGAGCATGGGCATTCATTTAATACGATCGCGCCTGCTAATTTTAATAGGAACCAGTGTTTTAACCGGAATAGTGACAGCCTTTTGCGGTCCTATCGCCTTTGTTGGATTGGCTGTTCCGCACCTTGCGCGATTGGTAATCGACACAACCAATCATAAAGTTCTTATTCCTGCTGTGATGCTGACCGGTGCAATTGTAATGCTGTTTTGCGACAGCCTGAGCCGGCTGCCGGGAAGTGATTTTGTTTTGCCCATCAATGCAATCACTGCGCTGATTGGTGCTCCTGTGGTAATTTGGGTGATCGTACGCAGTAAAGTAATCCGGGTATGAGCCAAGAAATTTTACTGCAATCGAAAAATCTTTCGGTGGGATATGCCGAAGGTGATCAACGGAATGTTCTGTTCGAACATGTTGACTTAGAGCTTCGGGCGGGTGAACTGGTTTGCTTTATGGGCGCGAATGGCATCGGCAAATCATCATTGATTCGTACGCTGGCAGGTTTACAAAAGCCCCTACTCTCAGATAAACAATCAACTGATCCGACAAAAGTTTCTGTGGTACTCACCGATCGCGTTAACGCGGTGAACATGACCGTTACGGAGCTGGTAACATTGGGGCGATACCCGTATCTCGACTGGAATATCAAACTGACGAACGAAGACAAGCTTATTATTAACAGCGCCATTCGCGATACGCACATTGAATCGCTGCGGGATAAAAAACTCTACGAGCTAAGTGATGGTCAATTGCAGATGGCGATGATTGCACGTGCGCTTGCGCAAGACACTCCGGTTATCTTGCTGGACGAACCAACCGCCCATCTCGATCTAAATAATCGCGTAGAAATTATGAATCTGCTTCGAAGATTGGCGCGATCATCAAACAAAGCAATTCTGGTAGCCACACATGAGCTTGACCTGGCACTTCAGACAGCAGATTTAATTTGGCTGGCGGGCGGAGACAAGAAACTTATCATTGGAATACCGGAAGATTTGGTACTCAATGGTTCATTCGATGTGATTTTTCAGTTCAAAGGATTCGACCTGAAGACCGGAAAAGTTTTTCATGAGGCGTGGCGAAATCATACCGTAAACCTGATTGGCGATGGCTATGAGTATTTGTGGACGAAGAACGCGCTGGAACGAAACGGTTTTATTGTTGACAAGGAAAGCCCGATAACCATTTCAATTCAATCCCGGGAAAACCTGATTGAATGGATCATTGGCAATGAGCAATACCGAACGCTGGAAGAATTGATCAGAAAACTTCAGTAGTTTGTTAACCTGCGGTTACTTCTTATAAATTATCTCCAGTACTTTTCCATCACCATCAATCAACGGAGTTTTCAATCCCAGAATCTTCGCTACGAATGGGTACACGTGAATGTTTTCGAATGGTTTGAGCCTGACTCCTTTTTTTACATTCGGTCCCATCGCATAAAAAATTCCATTAACTTCTTTTGTCAATGCGGGATCGTATCCGTGTTCACCAAAATTTCCTGTTCCTTCCCAAGCCGATAAATCTTTTGGAGCCGGGAGAAAGTAAGTTCCGGGGTCAGCAACAATCATGATATCGCCCGAGCGGTGATGCCGGTAATGCCAGCGTTCCGGAAATTCACTTTGCTTGTAAACATTAAATCCTTTTGCCTGCTTTTTGAGTACGGCATACAACGAGTCCACTCGTTTTGTATAAAAATGAACCTGAGATCCTGCGTTGGCAAATACAACCGAAGTGTCAGTTGTGTTAATGAGATGATCTACATAGCGAAACACCTTTTCCTGGCGTTTCATTTCATACAAACCATGATCCGAAACAACAACGATGTTAACCGGCAGTTTCAGCGTTTCAACTTTGGTCATCAACATTCCTAAAAGTGAATCGGCTGTATGAAGAACCCGCTGCGTGGCTTTTGAAGTAGGCCCTGACGTATGTGCTTCATGATCTACAAACGAAAAATAAAGCGAGATAAAATGTGGTCGTTCCGCTTCCGGCAACTCAAGCCAACGGATAGTTTGATCGACCCGTTCTTCATTTTTCACATCGGCATCATAAAGGCGGTAATAATCCGGGAATGTGCCGAGAATTTTCGCCTCCGATCCTACCCAATAAAAAGAAGCTGACTTCATGCCTTGTTGTTTCGCCAATTGCCACAGCGGTACACCTCCGTAAAAAGATGAATCCTCCACCATTGTGCGGTCTTTTGTCTTATAGAGTTTTTTCTGAGCAGGATCATAGAACTCGTTGTCAACCAGTCCGTGGTTGCCCGGATACAATCCGTTCACAAGTGTGTAGTGATTTGGAAAAGTTTTACTCGGAAAAGATGGAATCAGTGCTTCAGCGGCAGCACCTTGTTTAATTAACTTCTTGAAATTCGGAAGGTTGTATCGCTCAACGTAATCGTGGCGGAAGCCATCGAACGACACCATAATTACATAGGGAGTTTGCTGTGCGTGTGCCCAGCCTGCTACAACTAAAAATAAAAGCAGAAGTCGGGTTCTCATGTTTGCCAAGATAAGTTTTTTCGCAAACCCCGGGCAAGTTTTACTCACCTCGAAAACCCGAATTCACGATTTCAAAACAATTACTTCAAACGTTTGCATGACACGATTTAGAGAAAATGTTTTAACTGCTTCAGCATACTGCATTCCTTTTAGTAGTTTACGGGCTTGACTTTATTCTGATGATTGACCTGAAGACACTTTTTCCCTACAAATTCGCTAAAAACTATTCAAAACCTGTTGCCTACTTCTCAATGGAGTTTGCTATCGATCAGCCTCTGAAAATTTACAGTGGCGGTCTGGGTTTTTTGGCCGGTTCACATTTGCGCAGCGCATACGAACTCAAACAAAACCTGATCGGAATTGGTATTTTATGGAAGAAGGGCTACTACGATCAGGATCGCAACCAGGATCAGACATTGAAAGTTACGTTCCGCGATAAAGACTATTCATTTCTTACCGATACGAATATCATTTTTCCGATCACCATTCACGGCTCGAAAGTATTTGTTAAGGCTTATCTGCTTAAACCGGAAGTATTCAATTCTGCTCCGTTGTTTTTGCTGAGCACCGATATACCCGAAAACGATTACCTCGCACAGACGATCAGTCACCGGTTATACGATCCGAACGAAACCACACGCATCGCTCAATCGATTTTATTGGGAATCGGTGGTGCGCGCTTGCTCGACATTCTTGAACGTAAGACTGACATTTACCACATGAATGAAGGTCATGCATTGCCCATGTGCTTTTATCTGCTCGACAAGCATAAGAGCCTTGAAGAAGTTAAGAAACGTGTTGTGTTCACCACGCATACGCCTGAGAAAGCCGGTAATGAAGAACACAGCATTCCGCTGCTGAACAGCATGAGTTTTTTCAATGGTTTAACGCTTGAGCAGGTTCAGGAATATGTGTATCCCGAAAACGGCTCGTTGAATTATACGCTCACTGCCTTGCGCCTTGCGAAGCGCGCAAATGCTGTTTCGCAACTTCATGGAGAAGTATCGCGCAGAATGTGGGGCGACTATGAGGGGATTTGTAAGATAGAAGCAATCACCAACGCACAAAATAAGACTTACTGGATGGATGAAGCGCTTGAGAAAGCGTTGAAAAAGGATGATGAAAATGGTTTGGTGAACCGAAAGAAAGACCTCAAGCGTCAGTTGTTTAAAGTTATTGCCGATCAAACCGGTAAACTGTTTGACGAAAATGTGTTAACTGTGGTTTGGGCAAGGCGTTTTGCTGCGTACAAGCGCGCCAATCTTTTGCTGCATGATTTCAACCGCTTCGTGAAGCTGGCTGAGAACAGTGAGTATCCAATTCAAATAATCTGGGCCGGGAAACCATACCCGGAAGATTTTGAGGCTATTAATATTTTCAACGAGATATTCTGGAAAACGAAAAGTTTACCGAACTGCGCGGTTGTAACGGGTTATGAACTCGGACTATCCGCTCTTCTCAAGAAAGGTTCGGACATCTGGCTGAACAATCCTCGCCTGTATCATGAGGCTTCGGGCACCTCGGGTATGACCGCTGCGATGAATGCATCTGTGAATCTTTCCATTCCGGATGGATGGGTTCCTGAATTTGCCAAGCATGGCAAGAACTCGTTTATTATAAAAACAGCTGACGACTCCTTACCGCAGGAGATCAAAGACAAAACGGAAGCAGCCAACCTGCTGAGTATTCTTGAAAATGAAATTATTCCGTTGTACTACAATAAGCCTGCACAGTGGAACAAAATCGTGAAAGCAAGCATGAAGGATATTTTGCCGAAATTTGATTCAGGGCGTATGGCTGACGAGTACTTTACAATACTCTATAAGTAACATCAGTTGAGATTATCCAGGTCGCGCACCAGGATTTTCTTGCGGTCGAAGTAAATCAGGTTTTTGTCTTTCAATTCGTTGAGGATACTGGTTACCGTTTGCCGGGATGTTCCGGTAAGCGAGGCAATATCCTTGTGCGTAAGCTTGGTGGGGATCATCGTTTCGAAGCCGACCTTCTGGCCTTTCCACGAGGCAGCATCTTTTAAAAATTCAATGATGCGGGTACGGGCATCTTTAAAAACGAGGAGCTCCAGCTTACGTTCAAGTTTCATCAGGCGCAGACCGACCAGCTTCAGAATCTTAAAGCTGAGTTCTTTGTCGCCATACATCAATTGCTTTAGTTCCTCAATACTCAGCGGGCAAATCGATGTTTTGTCATCCATCACCTGAGCAAAATCTCTGCGCGTTACTTCCCCTGCCAGGGCAAGCTCGCCAAATATTTCTCCTGCGGTAAGGATTGAGCTAACTACTTCTTTGCCATCTTCCAAATAATGTCCGATTTTAACGCGTCCGTGAGCAATCATGTAGATATAGTCCGCCTGCGCGTCAGGGATATAAATAAAATCGTCCTTTTTAAAGTGGAGGAATTCATGCTTACCTGCCATAGCTTTTACCTTGTGCGGGCAAAGAATATTAAAGAGATTTACACTTTCGAAATACCAGAGGGCCGCGGTGTTCTGCATGATTCGGAAAAAAACTATTGAAGATACAAAGTTGTAACGTGAAAATTTTAATCAGATGAACATGGGAAAGAAAATAATAATTCCGGGAGCATTCCTGCTCTTGCTCGTGGGTTTTGGAGCATGCGAGCAAGATCGACTGCCCATTTTTGGTCAGCGTCAGGTTGTTGCCCGTGAAGTAAACGGGAAGCAAGTTAATGACACGGTATATCATACCATCGCACCTTTCACGTTCACCGACCAGGACGGAAAAACCATTACAAACGAGACATTTAAGAAAAAGATTTATGTTGCCGATTTCTTCTTTACTTCCTGCCGAACGATTTGCCCCATCATGAAAACGCAAATGTTACGCGTTTACCAGGACATACAGAACGATCCGGAGGTATTGTTGCTTTCGCATAGCATTGACCCTGAATATGACACGGTGCAACTGCTGCACGACTTTGCCGCGCGCCTGGATGTGAAAAGCGACAAATGGCATTTTGTTACCGGTCAGCCAAAGGAGTACGTATTCGACCTGGCACAAAAAAGTTATTTCGCTACCGCGATGGAAGACAAAGCTGAACCTGACGGGTTCATTCATAGCGGAGCATTTTTGCTAATTGATCGTCAGGGAAGAATTCGTGGCAAGTATGACGGTACAAAAGAAGATGATGTTGACCGATTGATGAAGGACATTAAACGACTGGAGCGTGAATAGCGGAATGATAAAAGTCATTTCGTTTTCCGGACTATGTTTTGTTCTTCTGATTTCACTTTTCAATTGCTCCTCTAATTCGGGGAAACCCGACACCACTTCCATTAAGTTCACGCAATACGTGGTGAGGGGTGAAGAACTATATCAGAAACACTGCAGCAACTGTCATCAGAAAAACGGAAGCGGGTTAGGGCTGGTTTATCCTCCCCTGAATACGTCAGATTACATGAATCAAAATTTTGAAAAGGTTCTGTGCCTGATGAAATACGGATTGAAAGAACCCATTACCGTAAACGGAAAGAGCTTTGTTCAGCCGATGCCCGGTGTGGTAACATTAACCGATCTGGAAATTGCCGAAATCGCAACGTACATTTATAATTCATGGGATCACAATCGCGGAATTGTTGATGTAGCAGAAGCCAGTCGCGTTATCAAAGCCTGCACTAGCGTAAATCAATAGTCAGTTTTTTGTCAGCTTCAATTTTGACGCGAGCCTTATCAAAAGAAGGGGGCCCTAACGAACCCTTTGCATTGTTGGAAAACCCATACAGCTCTTTTGGTATCCCAAAAAAATTCGTATCGAGCTTTTCATTATCGTTTTCATCGTGAAACGTGCTGACTGCGTAATGGCCGGGTTTTAAATTTTCAAATACAACCGTCACATCATTACCGGATGCCTTAACCGTACGGCTGGCAACATGTTTTTTCATGAATGTTGCATCGGAATTATAGAGAGCGATCAATACATTTCCCTTTTCTGCCTGAATACCTTTCACGGTAACTTCCAGTTTGTGCTGCGCGGCCAGCGATGGCGCAAGGGCGGTGAGCAAGCATATCATCAGAAGTTTCATCGGCTTAAAGTCGTATTTTAGATGGTCTCTTCAAAAAATCATGCCATGATCCGTAAAATTTTGCTCGTAGCAATCATCACATTGATTAATGTTGCCGCACATGCGCAAACCGATCAACAAACCATTGATATCCAGGTCTGGAAGCCGTTTACCAAAGCGATCATGACGCAGGATGTGGAAACGTTTATCCAACTGCATTCCAAAGATGTTATTCGGGTGGAGCGCGACAGCAAACAAGTTTTCAATTACGATCAATATAAAGCTGCTATGGAAAAAAGCTGGCCAGGCTGGAAACGGTCTATGGCTCGCGATGGATTGACGTACACGTTCGAGCTCCGGTTTCTTGAACGAATTTCAAACGGAGAACAGGCATTCGAGGTGGGATATTTCAAAAATGAAACTGTAAATGCAAAAGGTGAGAAGCAATTAAGCTTCGGGCAGTTTCATGTGGCTTTACGAAAAGAAAACGGTACATGGAAAATCCTGGTTGACTCGGATTCAGACAATAATCGGTCGATTACAGAAGCTATGTTTTTGTCGGCCAAGCCGATGGAATAGCTTTATGCTACCACTTCTTCGGTAACTACCGGAAGACCTGACGTAACCATTGCCCCGAAACCGCCCTGGATATTGACCAGCCGGCCGGTAAAGCCGAGACGCTTCAGCATCGAGATTGCGATCATCGAACGATATCCCCCGGCACAATGCACGAGGTATGGGTTGTTTTTCGCGAGCGTGGCCGTATTCTTAAGAATATCCGATAACGGAAGGAATGTAGCACTTTTCAAATGGCTTACCTCCCACTCGCCTGGCTTGCGAACATCGAGCACATTAACACCTCTGGAAATTTCAGCCTTCATTTGCTCAGGAGAAATAGTTTCCACCGTGTCAAGCTTTCCATCCCATGCGCTCACGCTTCCCTTCAAACAACCCACAACGTTTTCGTAGCCTACGCGTGCGAGTCGAAGCACCGCTTCCTCTTCTTTACCTTCGTCCGTAACCAGCACCAGTGGTTGATTAATGTCGAGCAAGGTTCCTACCCAAACGGCATATTGACCATTCAGGCCGATGTTGAGTGAGCCAGGGATAAAGCCTTTTTCAAAATCATCGGGTTTGCGTGTATCCAGAATCACTGCTCCTTCGGCAACAGCCTTCTTAAATTCAGGAAGTGATAAAGATTTATTGTTCTTCGAAATCACGTTATCAATTGACTCATAGCCTTGCTTGTTGATGCGGGCATCTTCAAAGAAGTATTGAGGCGGAGGCTGAATGCCGTCCGTCACTTTTTCGATGAACTGTTCACGCGTCATGCTCTGCAGCGCATAGTTGAATTTCTTCTGCTCGCCAATGGTTGAAAAAGTTTCTTTGCCAATATTTTTTCCGCAAGCTGATCCCGCTCCGTGGGCAGGATAAACCGTAACGCTATCGGGTAACGTTTTGATTTTGTTGTTCAATGAATCATACAGCATGCCTGCCAACTCATCCTGGCTCATCACACCGTCAAGCAAATCCGGACGACCGACATCGCCCACAAACAAAGTATCACCGGTGAACACCGCGTGTTCCTTTCCATTTTCGTCGAACAACAAGTAGCAGCTTGATTCCGGTGTGTGACCGGGCGTGTGAAGAACTTTGATTTTAATCTTGCCGAGTTTAAACTCCTGACCATCGGTAGCATTGATAACATCGTAATTCGCATTAGCCTGTGGGCCGTATACGATTGGTGCACCAACTTTACGCGAAAGATCGATGTGGCCCGATACGAAATCCGCATGAAAATGCGTTTCGAACACATACTTGATTTTTGCTCCGCGTTTTTCAGCCATTGCAATATAGGGTTCCGTTTCGCGAAGCGGGTCGATAATAGCCGCTTCTCCTTCTGACTCTATATAGTAGGCTGCTTCCGCCAGGCAATTCGTATACAGTTGTTCGATGTACATGTGCGAATCCGTTAAAGGTCTTATAACCCCGCAAAGGTCAGAAAAATTCCTTGAAAACAGGCCTATATTTGCAGTCTTATGCGAGTGATTTTAGTGATAGCGGTTGTTCTGAGCAGTTTGAAAACGGTTGCAGGCCCTTACGTTCCATTTCAGGAAAACGGAAAATTCGGATTGAAAAATGAAGCAGGTCAGGTAGTTATCCCTGCTATGTATGATGCGCTCGGCTGGAGCAATGGTACATTTTCGGTTTCAGGAAAAGTTACTGGTTATAAGCTTGGCGGAACCTGGGGTATCGTCACCGTTAATAATCAGCAAGTAACAAAAGCAGATTATTTATCGCTAACGCCCGCTGATGGGTCATTGATTGTAGCGACAAAAAAGTCATCGCCTGTTGTGGTGCGTGCCGGCCTGATCAATACAGAAGGCAAAGTCATCATTCCGTTCACGTACGCAGGTGTGAAGGTTCATTCGTTGCGGATTGTCGCCTTTGTGCGCGAAGGAAATAAGTTCAAACACGGGTTGATCAGCCTCGAAAACAAAGTGCTGATCCCGTTCGAGTACAAAAATATTTACCCGATTGGCAGCTTGCGTTACGCAGTGGAGGATTTCACCGGCAAGATTGCGTTGTACTCGGAGAGTGGTAAACAGATTTCAGGATTCACAATCGACAGCCTCTCCGATTTCAGGGGCGATGTGGCGATCATTTATGAAAATGGAAAGCAAGGATTAATCAATCGCGAAGGACAATTGAAATCGGAGGCAAAGTTCCGTGACGTTCAAATCACCAAAGAGCGGATTCGTGCGCGCGTGCCCGATGAGTGGCTGGTGATGACTGCCGATAATAAGACGTTAGATGTGGTGGAGGGTGATTCAATCGCGTACCTGAACGAAGATCGTTACAAGATCATGAGCGACCATCAATGCTGGCTTGCCGATAAGAATTTTCACAAAATTGGAAACAGTGTTGAGAACATCGAACCCCTTCAAAACGGACTAGCCATCTATAAGACTTCCACCGGGTACGGGGTACTGAAAAAAACAGGCGGAGTTTTACTAAAGCCTGTGTTCCGTAAAATTTTATTCGAAGGAGATTACCTGCTGACGCAGGATGGCAATAGCAACTGGTCGTTGCGCGATACCACGGGATTGTTGAGAACTTCGAAAGCCTATGATGCCATCACGAAGAACAACAACGGGTTGTTTGTAGTAACTCGCAAGAACTACTTCGGAGCGATTGATGAAACGGGCCGTGAAGTGGTTGCGTGTGTGTACGACAGCATTCTTCAAACCGGTGACGACCAGCTTGCTGTGAAATTCAAGGGTTTGTACGGAATCATCGATGCGCGGGAAAAATGGCTTGTGTATCCGCAGACAAGCAAAGTGATGCTGCTGAATAAAGACCGGTACTTCAAAAAAGTAAACAAGACGTTGTTTCTCGTTTCGTTTGACGGAACTGTTCTGTATTTCACGGATAATCCGATCAAGGTAAACAAAGAAAACTTCACGGAATACGTTTCCACAGGCGGTACCTGGACGATCGATTTTGACGGAAAGATTGTGAGTCGCCAGTTGCCTCCGGTTGAAACGGCTGAAAAAGTTTTTCCTGCATCAGAAGGTTTGCGCGGAATAAAGCGTCAGGGCAAGTATGGCTTTATTGATGATTTGGGAAGGCTGCGCATTGCCAACCGGTATGAAGACATTATGCCGTTCAGCGAAGGACTGGCCGCGTTTAAGATCCGTAACAAGTGGGGTTTTATTAATCGCGATGAAAAAATTATTGTTCATCCCGCCTACGATGATGTGACACCTTTCGCCAATGGGCATTCGATTGTGAAACAGAAAGGATTGTTTGGCTACATGGATAATGAAGGCAAAGTTGTTTTGCCGGTGCGATACACTTCGGTGGAAGTGCTGAAAACCAAACGGCTGTTGATTACCCTAAACGGGTTAAAAGGTTTGGCCGATGAAAATGGAAACATATTGCTTCACCCGAAGTATGAATCGATACAGGATATCGGCAACGGTTATATTGTGGTAAAGCAGGATGGCAAGTACGGACTTGCTACGCTAAAGGGCTTGAATACCATTCCGCAGATGTATGATTTTTTAATGTACGATGCGAAGAACGACCGGTACCTGGTGTTGAAGAAGGCAGAGTGGATTGAGATTAGGGACTAGGGATTGGGGATTGGGGATTGGGGTGAGACGTAAAACATCAGGCGCGAAACATCACCTACCGTTCGGGTCTCATCAGACATAATAAAAAAAGCGTCAGGCACCGGGGCAACCACTACGAAGCCAGTGCCCGACACTATGCTTATTTCTTAGTCTTCCTGAGTTGTTTGATTTCTTCCTGAAGTTCGAGAACCGAAGCAGCCAGTTGATCGGCTGAAAAGCTCGTTCCATCCATATCGGGGAATTTGGTGGAAAAGAATGCTTTCACAACCCAAATCTCCTTGATGTCAGCTGCGCTGATGGAATACGGTTCATACTCGCGGTTATCGGACACGAGTAACAATTTGTCATCGTTCATAAACACGCGTTTGAACACGATGCCATCGTTCTCGGTAACGAGCACGTACAGTTTCCCATTCTTAACCTCCGGTAGTTTCTCCACATATTCTCCAAACACAATCGCGCCCGATTGTATCGGCAGCATCGAATCACCTTTGATTTCGAATGCCCGGTACGTTGCGTTGCGCGGCAATACCGGCAGGCTAAGCTTGGGTAAGTCTTTAATATATTCCGGATCCTGGTAGCCGTTCAAATATCCGGCAGCAGCCTTCTGTGATACCAGCTCAATATTTTCTTTGTCTTCACTGTTGACGGTGATCGCCAGCACTTCTCTTTTAACTGCAACAGCCGCCTCTCTCCACTTAACTTCGGGCAGCTTGCTCAAATCTTTCCGCGAAAGCGTATCAATGCTGATCTTAAAAAGATCTGAAATTTCCATGAGGCACGCCAGCGGAGGTGTTGCACGCTCTTCTTCATACGCACCGATCACGGGCTGCTTCAGCGAAAGCTTTTCAGCCAATTCTTTTTGCGTCCATCCTTTTTGAAGACGGAGGAATCGCAGGTTTTTATTCACCATCGACATAGTCCAAATGTAATACTAAATTTTTTAGTTGTCAATTTATTTTGATACTAAAATTTTTAGTTAATTAGCCGCATGGACAGAAACATCATTCATTTCGATCTCGATGCGTTTTTCGTGGCTGTAGAACGCAGAAAAAATAAAAAACTCGAAGGCATTCCGCTGATTGTTGGCGGAAGCAGTCGCAGGGGCGTGGTGGCTGCGTGCAGTTACGAAGCCCGCAGGTTTGGGGTTCATTCGGCCATGCCGATGTATCTGGCGCTTCAGCTTTGTCCGGATGCCAAAGTGATTTCGGGCGACATGGAAGCGTATTCGGAAGCTTCGCATCATGTCACAAGTTTAATTGCCGATGCGGCTCCGCAATTTGAAAAATCATCGATCGATGAATTCTATGTTGATGCTAGTGGCATGGATAAATATTTCGGAGCCTTTAAATGGGCTGTAGAGCTCCAAAAGAGAATCACGAAAGAGAGCGGACTGCCGATCTCCATGGCGATGTCGGTAAACAAGCTGGTATCGAAAGTTGCTACCGGTGAATTCAAACCTGTTGCCACGAAGCAAATTCTGGCCGGGACGGAGCAGGGGTTTTTGTCGCCCCTGGCGGTGGATAAAATTCCGATGATCGGAAAACAAACGGCCTCCTTTTTATATGATATGGGTGTGCGCACTGTGGGAACGTTACGTGAGATGCCGCTCAAGTTTTTGACGAGCGCATTTGGCAAAAACGGTATATCGCTTTGGAACAAGGCACATGGTGTAGACGACTCCCCTGTCGTTTCATATTCAGAACAAAAATCAATTTCGACCGAGTCGACCTTCGATCAGGATACGATTGACGTCAAGCGTTTGAAATCCATCTTGATTGCGATGGTGGAAAAAGTTGCCTTTCAACTACGCGAGCAGAAAAAACTGGCCTCCTGCATTACCGTAAAAATCCGCTATTCAAACTTCGATACCGAAACCAAGCAGGTTCACATTGCCTACACTTCATCTGATCACACCATTTTGCGTGTCGTGCAGGAGCTTTTTGATAAACTGTATAACAGACGAATGCTGATCCGGCTGGTGGGCGTACGGTTAAGCAATCTCGTGCATGGGAATCATCAAATCGATTTGTTTAACGATACGGCCGAAACTATCAATCTCTATGAGGCCATTGATACCATCAAACACAAGCATGGTGTGGAGAAGCTGGTTCGCGCAACAACCATTGGCGTAAGCCGCAGGGTGCGCATGGAAATGAACGTGTTTAACGGAAAGGTTTCTCGCGCGGTGGCTGGTTAACGAGGTAAAACCAATGTATTAAAAATGTCAACGAAATATAAAGGCGTCTACCGAATTGAAACCACCCGGTTAAAAAACTGGGACTACGGCTCACGCGGCTTTTATTTCGTTACGATTTGCACAAAAAATAAACAACCGTATTTCGGGCGGATTGTAAAGAGCAACGAACAGGCACAGGTCGAAACAAACCTGAAGACGCAGGTTAAGAACACCATTGATACACACGCGGGCAACAACGTAGAGACGCTGGCGGGCAACAACGTAGAGACGCGGGCGGGCAACAACGTAGAGACGCGGGCGGGCGATAACGTAGAGACGCGGGCGGGCAACAACGTAGAGACCCTGGCGGGCAACAACGTAGAGACCCTGGCGGGCAACAACGTAGAGACCCTGGCGGGCAACAACGTAGAGACGCGGGCGGGCAACAACGTAGAGACGCGGGCGGGCAACAACGTAGAGACGCGGGCGGGCAACAACGTAGAGACGCAAAATTTTGCGTCTCTACGGCCGGTACAAATGTTGACGCGAATCGGTGATGTCGCCAATAAATATTGGCATGAAATACCCCAACATTTCCCGTTTGTTGAATTGGATGCGTTCGTGATCATGCCGGATCACGTGCATGGAATTTTATTTTTGAATCGTCCGAAATATGAAAGCTGGCGAACCAATGCGTTCAAGCCCCAATCGGAAAATCTTGCGTCTGTTGTCCGTGGATTTAAGGCCGCAGTGAAGAAATATGCTGTAATCCACCAATTGGAATTCGATTGGCAGCCGCGATACCATGATCGTGTTGTCCTCTCTGAAGTGGAATTGAATACCATCCGGCAATACATCGCCAACAATCCAGCCAAGTGGTTGAATACACATTAGTCAAAGAGAAAAAAGATTATGAAAGAGGCGACCGACAATTTTCTTCTTATTTCACCCCCGACACCCATAGCCAAAGACGTTTCTCTTTTCAAGCAACGGTTCAGACGGATATTGGGGCATTCGTATGAGAGCGAATTCTCGAAAGCGCACATCTCTCTGATTAAATACCGCGATGTGCACAGCGACAACATGCTTTATCACATTTCCGACAATGTATTGTCGGGCTTTAAACCCTTTACCATCTACATCAACGGCTTGTATGTTTTACGGCACGGCGAGAATCATACCATCTGTCTGAACATCATCAACAAAAATTCTGTGTGTGAACTCATGCGGAAACTCACCGGGCAGGAAAGCCTTCCGCATATCACGCTCGCGAAAAATCTCAGCAAAGAAGATTTCAACAAACTCTGGCCGGCCATTCGCAACACGCGATACGCCAACTCATTTAAATGTGAATCGATTACTGTGCTTCGCGGCAATGATGGCACGTGGACATATTACACGGAATTGCCGTTTTCATAATCCTGCCGGTACAACCGATGTATCTGAATTGTCATACCGGCAACAGTTTCAAATACGGCACCTTGCCTGTCAAAGCCCTGTTTGCAGAAGCGAAACGGTGCAACGTTCATAAGCTGGCGCTCACGGAAATCAATAACACATCGTCATGGCTCGACATGCTGCGCATGTGCAAGGAAAGCCGCGCGCTGGCAAACGGTAAAACAAAGTTTGATAAAGAACCGTACGATCTGGACCTGGTAGTTGGCATAGAGTTCAGGAACGGAAATGAATTTCTTTACATCGCGCTCGCCAAAAACAACGAAGGGTTTGAGGAGATTAATCGGTTTCTTTCACATCATAACCGGGAAGACAAACCCTTTCCGCAACGGGCACCGCGCTTCGATAATGCATTTGTAATTTATGCGGTTGGAGCCATTGAACCCCAAGAGTTGCGGAAGAATGAATTCATCGGTGTACGCAGGCATCAGCTTGTTGCGTACGCAGCCAATCCGGCACGCGAAGAATTCAGTCACAAGTTTGTGCTTTGGCAGCCGGTAACTTTTCTTCCGCCGTTTCCGGATCCTGCGAACAGCAAGAAGTTAATCTGGCGCGACTTCAACACACACCGGTTGTTGCGGAGCATCGCGAATAATACCCTCCTCAGCAAGTTGCCGGAACATTTCCAGGCATTGAAAGAAGAGTTTATGGTGCCGGAACGCAACCTGCTGGAACAATTTGATTCGTTTCCCGAGCTCGCAGCGAATGCGCAAGCGTTGCTCGATCAATGTGGAATTGAGTGCGAATTGGGCGAAGACAAAAACAAAAAGTCTTTTTCCGGATCAATCGAAACCGATGTGATCTACCTGCGTGAGGAAACAAAGAAAGGATTTGCAATCCGGTATAAGAATCAGCCGGAAGTATGGGAATCGCACATTGAGAAAGAACTCGCCATCATTCAAAACAAAGGTTTCATTGCTTATTACCTGATCGCGTACGATTTGATTCAATATGCGAAAAGGCAGGGGTATGATTTTGTTGGCCGTGGCAGCGGGGCGAATAGTACGGTGGCATTTTGCCTGGGCATTACGAATGTCGATCCGATCGAACTGAATTTATACTTCGAACGGTTTCTGAATGAAGAACGTGTAACACCTCCTGATTTCGACATTGATTTTTCGTGGGATAACCGCGATGCGATTTACGAGTACATTTTCAATCGGTATGGTTACGATCATGTTTGCCTGCTGGGAACCCATACCACGTACCAGGAGAAATCGGTGCTGCGCGAACTCGGAAAAGTATTCGGTTTACCGAAAGAAGAAATTGACACGCTGGTCGATACCCGGAAGATGAATGTAAAACGTGATCACATTGCTGAATTGATTTTCAGCTACGCACGATACATTGTTTCGCTTGAACTTCCGGCTAATATCTCCATTCACGCAGGTGGTGTACTCATCACGGAAAAACCGATTTATACGTATACCGCTACGGAATTTCCTCCAAAAAGCCTTCCGGTATCGCAGTTTGAAATGCACGCGGCCGAAGATTTCGGCATTTACAAATTTGATATCCTCAGTCAGCGCGGACTTGGTCACATCAAGGAAACGGTGAAACATGTAAAGCGCAATCGCGGTATTGATGTGGATGTCTATCAATTCAGAAAATTTACGCAGGACGAAAAAATTAAAGATCTCCTTCGCTACAGCAAAGCAATGGGTTGCTTTTACGTTGAATCGCCCGCCATGCGCATGCTGCTGGAGAAACTCAAATGTGATGATTACCTGACGCTCGTAGCTGCGAGTTCCATTATCAGGCCGGGCGTGGCAAGTTCAGGCATGATGCAGGAGTACATCAAACGCTTCCACATGACGAAAGCGGGAGTACGGTATGAATCGATTCACCCGGTGATGGACGAACTGATGGCCGATACCTTTGGCGTGATGGTGTATCAGGAGGATGTAATCAAAGTTGCACATCACTTCGGCAAACTAACGTTGACACAATCGGACGTTTTACGGAGGGGCATGTCGGGCAAATACCGGTCGCGGGAAGAGTTTCAGCGCGTGAAAGATCAGTTTTTTGAGAATTGTAAAAAATTATATCCGCAGCCGATCACGGACCGCGTGTGGTATGAGATTGAGAGTTTTGCAGGATATTCGTTTGCAAAAGGTCATTCTGCCAGCTATGCTGTAGAAAGTTATCAAAGCCTGTTTCTCAAAGCACATTATCCGCTGGAATTCATGGTGGGTGTGATCAACAATTTTGGAGGATTTTACCGTACTGAGTTTTACGTTCACGAAGCGCGCATGAATGGCGCCATCATAGAGCCGCCCTGCGTGAACAATAGTGAATACCTGACCACGATTGATGACGATCGCATCTACATAGGGTTTGTTCATCTAAAGAGTTTGGAAACAAAAGTTGCGCGACAAATTTCAGCTGAACGCGGATTGAACGGACCCTATAAAAGTCTCGATAATTTTTTACGAAGAATTGATTTGGGATTGGAGCAGCTTCGCATTCTGATCCGGATTGGTGCGTTCCGGTTTATCGCTAAAACTAAACAGCAACTATTGTGGGAAGCTATGCTGTGGTTCAGCGATGCAAAAAACAAGACCAAAACCACCGTAGATCTTTTCGATACCGACCCGAAAGAATATCCGCTGCCGGTTCTTCAACGCAACGAGATTGAAGACGCATTTGATGAGATTGAGTTGTTGGGATTTCCGTTATGCAATCCCTTCCAACTGATTGAAAATCCGGAGCGCGGAATTTTGTCGGACGAGTTGAAGCTGCACGCAGGCAAAGAGATTCGTATTCTTGGATACTGTGTTACCACCAAGCCAACGTTTACACGTACGGGTGTGCCGATGGCTTTCGGTACGTTTAACGATCGCGAAGGAAAAGTTTTCGATACGGTCCATTTTCCGGACATCGAAAAGAAATATCCGTTGCGTGGCCGCGGATTCTATGAGATAAAAGGCCGGGTAACCGAAGAGTACGGAGTGTATTCCGTAGAGGTCACCTGGATGGACAAGGTTCCGATGCTGTTTAAGAAGACGTTCCCTCCTGACGCGTTCCGCGAAAATCAACATTTAGCTTAATCCTCAAAATTTTTGTTTTTGATGTTGCCCGCGGATTTAGGATTCTGTGACGGGCGGTTTCCGTACGGCTTATTTTTTTCTGAACTTCACTACTCTCAAATCCTTTTCTATGACACATGGCCGGCTCACGTTTTTGAGCAACAACCTCAAGATTGTTGCGCGCAGTTTTTATAAAAACAAAACTTACACATTCCTGAACCTGTTCGGGCTGACAATGGGCTTCACCATGTTCATTTTTGCTGCACTCTATGTGTACTTCGAAACGCACTATGAGCAATTTAACCATAATGCCGACCGGATTTATCGGGCTACGCACGTGTATGCGCCCCCGGGAAGCGAACCTACGCAGTGGGCCAGGATTCCAACTGACTACATTAACGAACTGCCCAATGAATTTCCTGCAGTTAAAACGCTGATACGTTTTCAAAATCAGGAAAGAAAGTATGCGCGCATCGGCACCGAAAAATTCAGGCCCGCGCATGCATACGTAACCGATAAAGAGGTGTTTGATGTTTTTGCCATTAAGCTGGTTTCCGGCAATCCAAAAGAAGCCTTAGCTCGGCCGAATTCTGTTGTACTGTCGCAATCGCTGGCTGAGAAATATTTCGGTTCGCAGGATCCGATTGGCAAAGAGATTTTCATCAACAGTGATTTCAATAATACTGAAACACTGCATCATGTTACGGGTGTGATGCCAAACCTTCCGCTCAATACGCATTTACCGATAGACATGCTGATTTCCTTTCGTGATCCGTCTGAGCGAACCGGCTGGGCCTACACGTACGTGCTGTTACAGAATGGCGCCAGCATTTCGCAGGTTGAGGCGGGTGTTCCAGATTTTATAAAAAAGTATGACGATGAAATATCGGCCCGGGACACCGACATATCGTTTCAGCAGCTCCGCGACATTCATCTTACTTCGCACCTCGCGCGTGAAATTGTTCCTTCCGGAGAAATATTTTACGTACGGGTTGTAGGCTTTGCCGGAGTTCTCATTTTGCTGATGGCTGCCATAAACTTCATGAACCTCAACAGTGCCATTTCTCTCGGGCGGGCGAGAGAGTTTGGAATGAGAAAAGTAATGGGCGCCAGCCGCAGGCAATTGATATCGTACCTGATAACAGAATCGATTGTGTACCAGATAACAGCGTTGTGTATCGCGGGCGGAGCAGTATACCTTTTGTTTCCCTATGTTCAGCAGGTTGTCGCACTTCAATTTCTTCCGGAGCCGTTCACATTTGCTTTAACGTTACTCGCCATCGCCTGTTTGCTCGGGATCGTAACCGGCATTTACCCGGTACTGTTGCTAACACGCTTACAACCAGTTGCTGTTTTGAAAACGACAAAAGCCCTGTCGATTACCGCAAAGGAAAATCCTTTTAGTCTCAAGCGCGTACTGGTGACCCTACAGTTCGGCATTTCGGTGCTGTTGATCGCAAGCGCGCTCATCGCCTATCACCAGTTTGAATTCTTGTTGAATACAAATCCTGGAATGCATCGTGAACAGGTAATTGCTATTCCGGGAACACCCGATCCGGTGAAAGACAAATTTGAAAGCTTCCGAAGCCGGCTTGCCAGACAGCCCGGTATTGTTTCCGTAAGCGCTTGCATGGAGGTGCCATCACGCGAAATCCGGGATGCTGGTCCGGTGTTAGTTGAAGGCATTAACACTGATGCGAACAACGCTCCGCGAATGGATATCCAAATTATCGATCACGATTTTATATCCCTTCTTGGATTGGAATTTATTGCGGGGAGAAACATTCAAGCGCCTGTGAAGCAATTCGTTCCCCCCGTATTCACCGAAAATTACCCGTATCAAAAATATTTGATCGATCAGCCACGCGAGTACTTAATTAACGAAACTGCCATGCGCCAGTTGGGATGGAAGTCTCCCGAAGAAGCAATCGGGCAAAGGATCAATTGGTCGATCGGAGATGCTGTGCTGGCTTACGGCCCTGTTGTAGGTGTGGTGAAAGATTATCATCAGGAGACGCTTCGCAACAAAGTAGATCCTGTGATTATGGTTAACGAACCTTTGTGGCTGCGAACATTCTTAATCAAAGTAGAATCGCAAAACATGAACGCTGCTGTTGCAAACGTAAGCCGGGTCTGGAACGACCAGTTTCCATCTTACCCGATGGAGTATTTTTTTCTGGATGACCTGTACAATAACCTTTACAAAGGCGAGCGAATTCAGGTTCAACTGTTATTTGTATTTGGGGCTTTCGCTGTTGTGATTGCATTTCTCGGACTGGTAGGTTTAATCGCGTATGCGTTAAAAACACGGACAAAAGAAATGGCAGTGCGAAGAGTGCTGGGTGCGCGAATGGTTGATCTTGTCCGTTTGATGAGCTATGACTATCTGCTGGTGCTGTTTATTGGTTCGATGCTGGCTGTGCCGCTAAGTATTTATAGTTTGAATGAGTGGTTGTCGGGTTTTGCCTATCACGTAAACATTTCGCCAGTGAGTTACTTCATTACGTTGCTGCTCATTACCGCTTTGCTTGTACTTACCGTTGGCCTGCAAACGTTGAGAGCTGCGGGAACTAACCCGGCCGACACGTTGCGAAATGAGTAGAAACCGTTAGGGCATTTTGCCGGTCAGTGAAAACAAAATATTAGCTTATTTTTGTCGCCTTAAAATGCGGCAGTGAAGTTTACCCTTTCAGCAAACGATCGTCAATCCAAAGCACGGGCCGGTATTGTCCATACCGATCATGGCGACATTGAAACGCCTATTTTCATGCCGGTGGGCACTGCGGGTACTGTGAAAGCTGTTCACCAGCGCGAGCTTGAACACGACATTCAGGCGCAAATTATTCTTGGCAACACCTATCACCTTTATTTACGACCGGGAACCGGTTTGCTGCAACAGGCCGGTGGACTCCATAAATTCAATGGCTGGAGCAAGCCTATTCTTACCGACAGTGGCGGCTACCAGGTGTATTCACTTTCTGAAAACCGGAAGATCAACGATGAGGGCGTTACATTCAAATCGCATATCGATGGTTCAAAGCATGTGTTCACTCCCGAAAATGTGATGGATATTCAACGCGCTATTGGTGCGGACATTATCATGGCATTGGACGAATGCACGCCTTATCCCTGTGAATACGATTATGCAAAGAAGTCGCTCGCGATCACGCACCAGTGGCTGCAGCGGTGCATCAGGCGGATCGATAGCACACAACCACTGTACGGTTATCAACAAACGCTCTTTCCGATTGTTCAGGGAAGCGTGTATAAAGATCTCCGGATTCAGTCGGCTGAATTTATAGCCGCTCAGAATCAGCACGGCAATGCCATTGGTGGTTTGTCGGTTGGCGAGCCGCATGAATTGATGTATGAAATGACCGATGTGGTTTGCAACATTCTTCCTGCCGACAAGCCGCGTTACCTGATGGGAGTTGGCACACCGGAGAACATTCTGGAGTGTATCGCTTTGGGTGTGGATATGTTTGATTGTGTAATGCCCACCCGCAACGCCCGCAACGGAATGCTGTTCACCACGCAGGGCATCGTGAACATCCGCAATGAAAAATGGAAAGATGACCTTTCACCGATTGATGCCGAACTGGGTGGCTACGCCAGTGCCTTTTATTCGAAAGCATACCTTCGGCACCTCATCATCAATAAAGAGATTTTAGGCGCGCAAATTGCTACGTTACACAACCTTACGTTTTATCTTTGGCTGGTTAAGGAAGCCCGCAAGCAGATTCTGAACGGCACCTTTGGCGAATGGAAAAACGGAATGGTTAAAAAAGTGTCAGCCCGGTTATAATGAAACTCCTCGATCGGTACATTCTTCGGCAATTTCTGAGCACGTATGTGTTCGTAGTGGCATTGTTGCTGGCTGTAATTACCGTAATCGACCTAACCGAAAAGACCGACAAATACGCAAAGGCGCAGCTCGGCTTTGTTGAAATCCTCGGATACTATGGAAACTTCCTTCCGTGGATTGCGGGATTAATTACTCCGATCACCGTTTTTATTGCAACGGTTTATGTTACAGCCAAGATGGCCGGTCATACCGAGATCGTAGCCATACTCAGCAGCGGAGTTAGCTTCAGAAGATTGTTGTTGCCATATTTTATCGGGGCAGCCTTAATTGCCGGTGTCAGCTTTTGGCTGAATGGCTGGATCATTCCGAACTCAAACAAATCCCGGCTTGCATTCGAGCTTGAATATCTCAAACCAAAAACGAATTCAAGCTTTAGAAACATTCACATGCAGGTATCGAAGAATGTTTTCCTGTATCTGCAGAGTTATAACAGCAGTTCTGATAAAGGCTACCAGTTCACGCTCGAGCGATTTAAGAACAGGAAGCTGATTGAAAAGCTTACCGCCAGAAGAATTGAGTGGGATACCACAAAAAACAAATGGACGCTTTACGATTGGGAGGTAACACAAATCAATGACATCTTCGAGCCTGCGTCACTCAAGCCCGATTCAACCCAAAAAGTTGATTCGCTTGCAAATCCTCCACTGGATACCAGGATCACCAAAGAGATTCTAAAAACAGGAAAAACCCCGCTGGACACCACACTTGCGATTCATCCCAACGAGTTTGATAATGATTATCGCAAATACGATGGCCTTACGCTTACGGAACTCAATAAATACATCAAGACGTTAAAATCGCGCGGCTCAGCCGGCATTGATGTGTATGAGGTTGAGAAGTACACACGTTTCGCATCGCCTTTCTCAATCTTCATCCTGACGTTTATGGGTGTAATTGTTTCATCGCGCAAGAGCCGGGGCGGGACCGGTGCTCAAATCGCTCTGGGCTTTGCGCTCTCGTTCGTGTTCATTTTGTTTTTCATGATGTTCCGCACCTTCGCGGAAGCAGGTTCGTTACCTCCGGCTATTTCGGTATGGATTCCGGCTATTATCTTTGGCGCCATATCCGGTGTTATGTACCGGTATGTTCCGCGATAAATGGCTACTACATCCGATTACTTCAAACTTCATTTCCTGGTGTTTCTTTGGGGCTTCACCGCTATCCTTGGAAAGCTCGTTTCAATTCCTGCTGTAGAAATGGTCTTCTATCGCACGCTTCTGGCCGCCATCGGCATGGGTGTGGTGATTGTGATCCTTCGCGGATCGTTTATGGTTGATAAATCTGATCTGATTAAAATGTTACTTACCGGGGTGATTGTTGCTTCGCATTGGCTAACGTTTTTTATATCCGGCAGAATTTCCAATCCATCAACCAGCCTCGTGGGGTTCGCCACATGTTCGTTGTGGGCGGCTTTCATTGAGCCAATGGTTAAGAAAAATAAAATTCAGGGTGTTGAAGTTGGTCTTGGACTTGTTGTAATCCTTGGACTCTATCTGATCTTCTCGTTTGACTTTCAATATCCGATGGGATTGTTTCTTGGCATCCTGTCGGGATTGACGTGTGCCATGTTTGCCGTCATCAACTCACAACTGGTTACGCGGGTTAACTCCCTGACCATCACATTTTATGAAATGATTGGTGCATGCGCCACGGTGGTGGTGTTCTTTCCGGTTTACACTTCTTATTTCGCAACTGACGGTCAACTGCATCTGGCTCCCTCATGGAGCGATTGGATCTGGATCGGCATCCTGTCGCTGGTGTGCACCGTGTATGCATACGCAGTGGCAATCAACCTGACCAAAAAACTTTCGGTGTTTTTCATTCAGCTTACGCTGAACCTCGAACCGGTGTATGGTATTATACTCGCGCTGATTGTGTTCGGACAAAGCGAAGTGATGAGCTGGAACTTCTATTTGGGAACCGTTGTGATTTTAGGCGCTGTGATTGCGTACCCGTTTGTTAAAGACAGGTTTACACGACCGAAACCTTTTCCACACACCGGACCTTAGAGCATGTTGCCCCAGTAAAAATGATCTCCGAACTGTGATTTGAGATCAACGGGCTTTTCAAAAATGCCAAATACCGAGGAGCCGGATCCGCTCATGCTTGCATACAAAGCCCCGCACTGATAAAGTTGTTGCCTAATAGCTCCAATCAGTGGATGTTTTGCAAAAACAGATTTCTCAAAATCATTTATTAAAACATCTTTCCATGCTGCGACTGATTGTGTTTCAAGAATCTCCCTTATCCGCGTAAGCGGAACAGCCGGCAATACACCTCCGTATGCTTCTGCGGTTGAAACATGAATATCCGGTTTTACCAATACCAAAAACTTTCCGTGAAGATTTACATCGATTTCGGTCAGCACCTCTCCCCTTCCGGTTCCGAGCATCGGCTTATCTTCAATAAAAAACGGACAATCGCTTCCTAACTGAAGCGCATAACTTTTTAGTTTTTCGGTGGTCAGGTTAAGCTTGAACAGGTTGTTTAATAATCGCAGCGTATGCGCACCGTCCGAAGAGCCTCCACCCAATCCTGCTCCCGAAGGAATAACTTTATGCAGAAAGATGGCTACCGGTTTGAGGTCAAAATCTTTTTGCAGCAATTTGTAAGCTTTCAGACAGAGATTATCAGCAGCATCCCCGGGAATTGCATTGCCGGAAAGATTAAAAGAGAGCGTATCGGTTGGAAGTATCTCAAGCGCATCGGTAAGCGGTAGCGGATAAAAACAAGTTTCGAGATTGTGGTATCCATCTGAACGTTTCGAGATCACGTTCAGTCCGAGATTGATTTTGCAGGGAGGAAAAGAAATCATAGTTACCGGCTACCGGTTGACCCGGCAACCGGTGACTATTTAAATACTATTTACTCAATCGTGCAATCAAATCATCTGTGATACCCGTGGTCGAGAATCCGCCATCGTGCATCAGGTTTTGCATCGTTACCATTCTTGTGAAATCGGAGAACAAGGAAACGATATAGCTTGCGCAATCATCCGCGGAAGCGTTGCCAAGAGGCGACATAAGATTTGCATAATCGTAGAACACATCAAACCCGGAAATACCAGCTCCTGCGGTAGTTTTGGTTGGCGACTGTGAGATTGTGTTCACGCGAACTTTCTTCAGTTTGCCAAAACGATACCCATAACTACGGGCAATAGATTCAAGAACTGCTTTCGCCTGCGCCATGTCGGAATAGTCGGGATACGTGCGCTGAGCCGCGATATAGGTAAGGGCCACAATAGAACCCCATTCGTTCATGGAGTCGTTCTTTTCAGCCACCTGCATTACTTTATGGAATGACAGGCCGGAAATGTCCAGCGTCTTCAGAAACCACTCATAATTAAGGTCGCCATAGGGCCTGTCTTTGCGAACGTTCGGACTCATGCCAATGGAGTGCAGCACGAAGTCGAGCTTGCCCCCCAAAATCTCAACCGATTTGGTAAACAGGGTGGTCAGGTCCTGCTCAGACGTAGCGTCTGCCGGAATAATCTCGGCATTGCAGGCTTTGGCCAGTTCGTTGATTTTGCCCATCCGCATAGCAATGGGCGCATTGGTCAGGGTAAAACTACCGCCTTCCTCCTTAACTTTAAGCGCTGTTTTCCAGGCAATTGAGTTCTCATCGAGTGCCCCGAAAATGATTCCTCGCTTGCCTTTTAGAACGTTGTAGCTCATGATTTTCTGGTTTAAGGCACAATTATACAAATAAGTCCGGGTAGGGGAAAAACAAGATGTTTTCGGGGAATAGTGAAGTTCTCAGGATTTTAATATTTTTGGTGACCAAAACCCTTAGACCGCTATGGACTCATTACAATCCTTTCTTACCACGTGGGATTCTTACATGCTTTACCTTTGCTACGCCATGATTGGCGTGGGCATCCTGATCTTTCTCTATTATGAATTCAGTGCCGCCCGGGTAAAGGATCTCAAAGACAAGTACGATTATATCAACTTGCACGAAATCAAGTATTTCTGGTATACCGTATTTTGTTTCATTATCGCAGCATGCGCCTATGGCCTTACTATCCGGTCCGAAAAAATCGCCTACAGCGGGATGATTTTCTTCTGGGTGAGGTTGTTTATCGTAGTCAGCATGGGCTTTATCACGTACTTCATTTTCTTCAGTTTATTGAAGATTTACTACCCGAAATACGTTGAAAAGCGCCTCGACAAGCTCCGCAATACGCCTCGAACTTCCCCTGCAGGAAATAAAATGCGTAAGCTGAGCGAAGAGGAAGAAGATGCATACATGGATGCCGACATGATCGCGGAAGAAGCTAACATCCACTCGGTTGACTATGACGTATGGCTGGATGAGAAAACCGGCTATAAGAAGATCGAAAAATATAACTCTTACGAGCATGCTGACCGTTGCCCGAACTGCGGCTACTACACATTGCGCATGGAACGTGAAGAAATGAAGCAGGAGCCGACAGCCTTTGAAGGCGGATTGCTGCTGAAACACTACAAGTGTGGTTACTGCGGTCACCGCGAGGCAAGCGAACTGAAGCTCGCCCCTAAAGCATAGAAAAGTTCAACATTTAATCCGGAACCCCATAGAAACTATGGGGTTCTTTTTTTTATTTGCGCTCATTCAACCAATACGTTTTGAATACATCGGCAAGTGCACCCATCGGAATTTTTGACAGCGGCATTGGCGGCCTTACCGTAGCGCACGCCATCCAGGAGCTGTTGCCGAATGAAAGTATGGTGTACTTTGGCGACACCGCCCACCTGCCATATGGCGATAAATCGGAGGCGGCTATCCAGGCGTATTCCATCAAGATTGCGGATGTACTACTGATGAAAGGCTGCAAGGTGATTGTGATAGCCTGCAATTCAGCCAGTTCAGCAGCTTACGAGTTATTAAAGGAATACGTTCGCTCGGTAAAGATTATCAACGTAATTGATCCAATGGTTAACCTCGTACTGGACAAGTATGCCGGCCGTGCGGTGGGATTGATCGGAACGAAACGAACCGTACAGTCAGGCGTTTATCAGCGTAAGATTCAGGAAGCGCACGAACGGATTACTGTGCATTCATTGGCTACTCCATTGCTTGCCCCCATGATTGAGGAAGGATTTTTTGACAATAAGATCAGTCACGAGATTATTGCACAATACCTCAACGACCCGGAACTTCAGAACATTGAAGCCTTAATCCTCGCCTGTACTCACTATCCGTTGATAAAAAAAGAAATTAACGAGTTCTACAAAAACAAGATGACGATACTCGATTCGTCAGAGGTTGTCGCGCAGGCACTCAAACAACACCTCGAAGAGAGCAAACTCATCAATCCCGGCATAGGGCCTGTCAATCACCAATTCCTGGTTTCAGATTACACATCTTCGTTTGAAGCATCCACCCGCCTTTTCTTTCATGAGCAGGTAAATCTTGAAAAACATCCGCTCTGGGGTTCTTAACCTTGCCTTTTTTTGCGAATTTGGACGAATAATCGCCCGAATTGAGCACCCTACTTTTTATTCTTCCTTTTCTACTGCTCTACACGCTGCTCGTTATTTATGCCGAGCGGAAAGTTTCGGCCTTTATTCAAGACAGACTCGGGCCGATGGAAACAGGTCCGTATGGCATAGTTCAGTCCATTGCCGACTTTATCAAACTCATTCAGAAAGAAGATATCGTTCCGGCTAAAGCCGATCGGTTGCTGTTCATGCTTGCACCGTTTGTAATTTTCCTTGCCGTGTTTGTGGGCTTCGCAGTTATTCCGCTTGCTCCTGCCTGGCCCGGCTCAGGAATTTCATCCGGAGTGTTTTTTCTTCTTGCTGTTGTTTCACTCGATGTAATCGGAATAATGATTGCAGGATGGAGTTCAAATAATAAGTATAGCACCATCGGCACCTTTCGTGCAGCAGCTCAAATTATTTCGTACGAAGTTCCGCTTGGCCTTTCTGTGCTATGCGTATGTCTGGTTTGTCAGTCACTCGACCTTCAGGAAATATCGTATCAGCAAAGTCAGGTTTATGCGGGTGAGAAGTTTTTTCTGGGTGTGACCCGTTGGGGCGAATCGCTGTCTGCAGCAGGTGGATTTTTAAATTGGAATGTTTTCCGGATGCCATTGCTTTTTTTTGCATGGGTAATCTTTTTTATCGCTTCACTCGCAGAATCGAATCGCGCACCGTTCGACTTACCCATTGCGGAATCAGAATTGGTGAGCGGCTATCACACCGAGTACTCAGGCTTCCGCTGGGCTTCGATCATGTTGTCGGAATATGCTATGATGCTTCTCGTAAGTGTGCTGGGTACGGTATTGTTTTTCGGGAGCTGGTCATCTCCGTTTCCTGACATTGGCGTAGTAAAATTAGGCTCATGGACATCGGGAACAGCCGGAAGCTGGTCGGCAACAACATGGGGAATTGGCTGGCTCATGATCAAATCGCTCATATTCGTAACGGGGCAAATCTGGGTTCGGTGGACGTTTCCACGCCTCAGGATTGATCAATTGATGAAATTAAGTTGGAAATATTTGACTCCGGTAAGTCTCGCTTTGGTTATTTTGTGCGGATTTTGGAGATTGTACATCGTATTGTGAGAAAAATATTCGTTATACCGGGTTTTACGCTGCTCCTGTTATGTGGCAGCCTTACTCATTCGATTGCTCAAAATGGCCGTCAGATCGACAGTCTGGAGGTTGTGATTTCACAGGGTATTCCAGACACAACTCGTGTTAAGGCATTCATCCAACTGAGCGACCTCTACGCATTCAAAGACTTTTCAAAGAGCCTGACCTACACCACCCGGGCCATCGAGCTGTCTGAAAAAATCAAAGAGTTCCCCCTGAAGCAGCGCGCGGCTCAGCGACTGGCGTTAAATTATTACTACAAAGGGGACTACACGAACGCTCTTAAATATGAGTCCATCGGCTTGCAGGGTGCTATCTCTAGCAAAGACAGTGTTGCAATAGCCCGCAGCCATAATAACATTGGCAATTATTACTACGAACTGGGCGAATACGATGAAGCATATTATTTTCTAACGTATGCTTTTAAAATTCTTAAGAAAGCAGCCAAGAACAACACGGATTCACTTACAACCACCATCGCTTTGCATAATCTGGGGCGTGTGTTTAAAGAACTTGGTCAGTACGAGATTGCGCTAAAGCATCTTAAAGCCAGCCGTGAAATCAGCAAGGCAATCGAAGACCGTGAAGGTGAACCTTACTCGCTGGATGAAATTGGTGACGTGAAACTCCGAACAGGTGAATACGATTCTGCACTCTATTATTTAAACCTCTCGGTTACCGCTGCTAACAAGGTATTGAAAGAAACCGGCAACGTAACACTTCGCGAAGACCAGTCGAAAACGTTCTCAAAAATTGCCAAAGCCTACCTCGGCAAAAAGAACTACAGCAAAGCGCTCGCGTATTACGATTCAACCATTAACCTCCACAACCAGGCTGCTAACAAATTCGGAATTGCCGAAGTTGAACTCGGAAGAGCAACTGTGTATAAAGAGCAGGGTAAAACCGATGAGGCGTTGCTTTTCACAACCAAAGCACTAAGCCTGTCAACCGAAATTAAAGCACGCGTATTAGAGATCTCCTGCTACAAGCTTCTTGCTGCGCTATGGGAAACAAAAGGCGATCACAAAAAAGCACTGGGCTATTTCAAACAATTCCACGCATTGGAAGACAGCTTATACAGCAACGAAATCCAGCAGAAAATCCTGCGCGATCAAATTGGTTTTGAAACGGAAAGCCTCGATGATAAAATCGCTACGCTTACCATGCAGGAAGAGGACCGTCAGTCTCGCCTTAAGAAAAGTGAGTTCATCAGTAACATCCTGGTGGTAGTGGTTGCGCTTAGCGCGATTCTGCTGATAACTGTTTACCGCAGCGGACAGCGCAGAAAACAAATAAATCTTCTGCTGTTGCAGCATCAGGAAGAAATGCAAAAGCGAAGCGAAGAGCTTGAGCAACTAAACGAAGTGAAAGACAAATTCTTCTCTATCATTTCGCACGATCTTCGTTCGCCTATCAACGCGTTGGCCGGTTTAATGGATCTGCTGGATAAGGGCGCCATTACAGCCGATGAACTGCCGGTGGCCGTGAAAGAATTGAAAACGCGCTTCAATCATACCCGCGCGCTGATGAATAACCTCCTCGACTGGACGGTGTTGCAAATGGATAAAATGCATTTGCAGGCCAGCAATGTTCAGCTTAAGAAGATTGTGGACGAAAACATCGAACTGCTGGGTTCCCTTCAAACGAAGCACGTTAACATGATCAACAAGGTTCCTGAAACCGCGATCGGCTATGCCGATAAGAACACGATTAACCTCGTGATCCGGAACCTGATCACGAATGCGATCAAATTCACTAATGACGGAGGCGAGATCATTGTCGCTTCTGAAGACAAGGGTCGTGAGATTGTGGTTTCTGTGAAAGACAATGGTGTTGGAATGCCTGCCGAAATCCAGAAGAAACTCTTCGATAAGATAAATCCGTACAGTACCCGCGGAACGGCCAATGAAAAAGGCACCGGCCTGGGGCTTATTCTCTGCAAGGAGTTCGTTGAAAAGAATGGCGGCCGCATCTGGGTTGAGAGCACCGAGGGCAAAGGCAGCACATTCTGGTTTACCGTTCCCAAGGCTTCTTAAGTAAAAACTGTTTTCACGTCTTTTCGTGTATTTTTGTTCCTGTTGATGGAACAGCAAACCGGCTATTGGAAAAACGTACTTGATGCAACCCGATCGGTATGGGGCGGATTACGGCTTACATTCAGCCATCTTGTAAGAGCACGCAAGACTGTTGCTAATCACTCTATCCGCACATCCGGTTATTTCGATCAGCAGCAAGGCATTGCCACCATTCAGTACCCTCACGTTTCCATCCCGCTTCCGGATACCGGGCGATACAAGCTTCATAATGAAATCGATGATTGCATTGTTTGCGACAAGTGTGCAAAAATTTGTCCGGTAAACTGCATCACGATTGAACCCATTAAAGCCACCGAAGAAATAGGCCGCACATCAGACGGCACACCCAAGCGGATTTATGCAGCCAGGTTCGATATCGATATGGGTAAGTGTTGCTTCTGCGGACTTTGCACAACAGTATGCCCGACTGAGTGCTTAACGATGACCAAAACATACGACTTCAGTGTGTTTGATATTCGGGAGCATAACTACGCTTTCGCGGAAATGAGCGTTGCTGATATTGCCGATAAGAAGAAAGCACTGGAAGAACATCAGAAAGCGAAAGCCGTACAAACACCTCCGCCAACCGGTGACGCTCCTAAAACTGCCCGGCCTGTTTTCAAACCGAAGATTAAACCTCCCGGAGCATGAACCTGACAGAGGTTGCATTGTACGCATTTGAAATTCTGGCCGGAGCAGCGGCACTCGCGATCCTTTTTGTGCGGAATGTTTTTCATGCGGCCTTACTGCTCATCGTTTGCCTGACTAGCCTGGCCGGAGTTTTTGTGATTTACAATGCGGAGTTTATTGCGGTCACACAAATTCTCGTTTATGCAGGTGGGGTGCTGGTGTTGATCATTTTTGGCGTCATGCTTAGTTCACGCATCACCGGAAAGCCTTTGCTTGTTAGCAACCAATATTTACTGCCTGCTTCATTTATCGGAGTTCTTTCGACTGTGATTTTTATTAAACTTTTTTCGCAGCAGCATTTTTATCAACATCCCGGTGCAATTCCCGGCAATCGTATTTCTCAAACGGGTATCATCCTGATGAGTGATTACGTGCTGCCGTTCGAGATAGCGGGCATACTGCTGTTAATTGCGTTGTTGGGCGCAGCTGTTATCGCATCATCTTTCAATCCTAAAAGCAATAACGGAAAATGACGCACACGTTAATTCTCAGCGCAATTTTGTTTGCCACCGGACTAGTGACGGTGATTATTAAGCGCAATGCGATCATGGTATTGATCGGCATTGAGTTGATGCTGAATGCCGCCAACCTGAACCTTATTGTATTTAGCAGGAATAATCCTTCGCTTTCGGGCCAGTTCCTTGCTTTGTTTGTAATTGTTGTAGCAGTGTGCGAAGCAGCTGTGGGTCTGGCGATCGTGCTACGCGTCTATAAATACTATCAGACATCTGTTCCCGATCAGGTTCATGAATTAAAAGATTAAAGTTTGGCAAACCTTTCAACATCAGAAATACTGCTCGGCCTGGTACTTACCCTGCCGCTTATCTCTGCTATTGTAAGTTTCCTGATTCCTGCTCGATACGGCTGGGTTTCCAGTTTGACAGCACCCGTTCTTTTGCTTGTATGCACAATCCTGAGCTTCATATTATTTTTTACTTCCGAAGCCTTGCACGTAACGGCATCGTGGTTCAGCATCGGCACGACAGAAATTAATTTCAGCCTCTTGCTCGATGCCGCTTCGCGGCTTATGATTCTTGTTGTATCGACTGTATCGTTTCTCGTTCACCTGTATTCAACGGGTTACATGGGCTACGACACAAAAATTACACGGTATTTTGGAATGCTTGGGCTTTTTACTTTTTCCATGATGGGCATCGTCCTTGCCAGCCAGTTGATTCTTACGTTCGTCTTCTGGGAACTCATGGGCTTTTCATCTTATATGCTCATCGGACATTGGATGGAAAAACCAGCTGCGGCAAAAGCTGCGCAAAAAGCATTTCTTTTTAACCGGATCGGAGACGCTTTCATGCTGATTGGAATTCTGATCACCTGGATTCACCCGGCCGGCAGTCCCGATACATTCTGGCAGACAACCGGTGTACTGTGCATTTTCGCTGGAGTTGTCGGCAAGTCGGCACAGCTTCCCTTGTCATTCTGGTTGCCGGACGCAATGGAAGGTCCTACTCCGGTGTCTGCTTTACTTCATGCCGCAACGATGGTAGCCGCGGGTGTGTTCCTGCTGATCCGAATCAATCCATTGCTAACCGATACTGCGCTAACCGTTATCGCGATAACCGGCATCAGCACAGCATTGTTTGGTGCGGTATCTGCGCTTAACCAGTTCGACATCAAAAAAATTCTTGCCTACTCTACCCTATCTCAATTAGGGTTGATGATCACGGCAATTGGCATCGGAGCAAAAGATGCCGCACTGCTACACTTATTTACACATGCTTTCTTCAAAGCAGGGCTGTTCCTCGCGGCTGGTTCGGTAATCCATGCGCTCAGTCACCAGCTTAACGATCAAAAAAAATCAGACGTGCAAGACATTCGTAACCTCGGAGGATTGCGAAAAAAACTACCGGTTACATTTATTGTCTTTTGCATCGCAGGTGCTTCGCTGGCAGGTTTACCCATGCTCTCGGGTTTTCTTTCGAAGGATTCGATTCTAACTGCTGCATGGAACTTATCAATTCCATCTGCGCAATTTATTTTTACGGGTTTGATTTTGATTGTATCGTTCGTGACCGTGCTCTATACCTTCCGGTTGATACGATTTGTTTTCTTTGGAAACGAATCGCAAACAACCGTGCATGAATCACCCTGGGTGATGCGAATCCCGATGATCGTATGCGCAGTGGCGTCTGGCTGGTTTATCGTTTCAGTGAACCCCATTCATGTTTCCGGTTGGTTTGCAAATTCATTTACCGGAGCTGAGACAAGCCTCATTGCTTCAGGTCTTTCGGCAGTAACGGTGCTCGTGGCTTTCATCGCTGGGGTGTTATTCTATTGGAGACAGCCTTCTCCCCAAAGCAATTCAATTCTTCAAAACAGTTTTGGCATCGATTCATTTTATCAGAGAACAATCGGCCTCGCAATAGTCAGGCTTGCTTCAGCAGCGGAGGCAACAGACAAAAGGGTGCTTGACGGCTTCCTTCATTTCATTGCTTACACACAAGTTTCCGTTGCGCATGGAATCGCGTGGTTTGACAGATACATTGTTGACGGAATTGTTGATACCGGTGCACGACTTGTAAAATCAGCCGGATCGCTTACCCGATCTTTCCAGGGTGGCCGGATTCAGCTTTACATTTTCTGGGCGGTGGCCGGATTGATTATTTTTCTATTTTTCGTTTTGATTTAGGGCATAATGCAAAACCTCCTCACGTATCTGATTTTTACCCCGGTTATTGCTGCCCTGCTTGGCCTTTTCATTTCAGCGGAAGCGAAAAAAATCTTCCGGCTGTTGACGTTTGTTGTCTCGGCCATTCAACTGCTCATTATCCTGCTGATCGTTGGCAACATTACCCCTCAGTCAGGCTCTTTCCAGTTAATGGAAAAGTATAACTGGTTTTCAATCGATCTCGGAAACTGGGGAATTTTGAAAGCTGAGTACCTGCTTGGACTGGACGGGCTCGGATTCAGCATGGTTGTGCTGAGCGTATTGGTGATGCTGATCGCGGGTATATCGTCATGGACCATCGATAAAAATGTAAAGGGGTATTTTATCCTGTTGTGGATTTTGAACGGAGCCATTATCGGAACATTTTGCGCGTTGGATTTCCTGTTGTTCTACCTGTTCTTCGAGTTTATGCTGCTGCCGATGTACTTCCTCATTGGCATCTGGGGTGGGCCTAAGCGTGAGTATGCCTCCATTAAATTCTTATTGTACACACTACTGGGTTCAATACTCATATTGATCGTTCTGATCGCGCTTGTTATTTCAGTTCAGGCTCCTGAATCCGGTGACACAGTTGTTCACACGTTCAGCCTGCTGCACATGAGCGATCCGGCTAATTTTATTATCGGGTCAATCCTTAATCCGGATGATGCATGGGTCATCGGTTCACAAACTGCGCGCTGGTGGGCGTTCCTGCTGTTGTTCATTGGCTTTGCGATCAAGCTTCCGGCCGTACCGCTTCACACCTGGTTGCCAGATGCGCATGTTGAAGCACCGACTCCTATTTCTGTAATTCTTGCAGCACTGTTGCTAAAAGTTGGAGCTTACGGTTTGTTACGCATCGCCTATCCGATTTTCCCGGACGCTGCCATGGAACTGAGCAGCGTAGTAGCTTTCGTAGGTGTGCTTTCGATTATTTACGCTGCATTGAATGCGCTCGCAGCAAAAGATCTGAAACGGCTTATTGCTTATTCCTCCGTATCACACATGGGCTTCGTTCTGTTAGGGCTCGCTTCATTAACCGTTGAAGGTATTTCCGGTGCAGTATATCAAATGTTCAGTCACGGGTTGATTTCAGCGATGTTGTTTTTAATTGCCGGTGTTTTGTACGATCGCACGCATGACCGGCTCATAAATAATTACTCCGGATTGGCTTCGAAAATGCCGGTGTTTTTTGTGTTCGTGTTGATTGCTTTCTTCGCCTCGCTCGGTTTGCCGGGCTTCTCAGGGTTTATTGCCGAGTTAATGGTTCTGTTGGGCGCGTTGGCCTCCGGTTCGACTAATGAATTAATCAGCGAAGGTTTTGCGTTTGCTGCTGCATTCGGATTAATACTCGGGGCAGCTTACTATTTATGGACGTTACAACGAATGTTCTTCGGACCTTTTCACGTAAAGAATGGAATTCGAACGGAGCTGCTCACCGATCTCGACAGGCGTGAATTTGGCATGCTCATCTCGCTCGCATTGGTAATTCTGATCTTCGGAATTTTCCCACAGGTGTTACTCGACTATATCAATCCGTTCGCAAAGAATTTTTCGGACACCCTGACGGAGTCTATTCGCCTCATTCAAAACCCGTAGACTTTGGAATCCGGTTTATCTACAAAGCTAAAGTCAATCAGCATCAGCCTGTACTATGCAATGCCGGAATTGATTTTGGCGTGTGGAATATTGTTGCTTGTTGTCGTTGCACTTTTCTTAAGAGGCAAGAAAACCAACCTTCATGCCCTGCTTACATTGGCGATATTAACAGCCAGCATCGCATATACATTTTTTTCATGGGCTTTTTACCATACACCGGTAACGCTATTCGGCAATATGATCCACTCGGATCAGTTTTCATGTTACTTCCGAATTTTGGTTGATGTTGCCACAGCGCTAACCGTATTGATGGCAATGCGTAACAAATCGCTGTCAGAAAAATTCAACAGCGAGTTTTACACGTTTTTACTCGGGGCCGTTTTGGGCAGTCATTTGTTGATGATGAGCACTAACCTCGTGATGGTTTTCATTTCACTCGAATTACTTTCGATAAGCTCATACATTCTGGCGGGATATAGCTTTACTAAAAAAGGTGCGGAAGGAAGTTTAAAATACTTCCTGTTTGGTTCAGCCGCATCTGCCATTATGCTTTACGGATTTTCGATTTTATTCGGCATCACCGGAACACTTGAATTCACGGCTGGCGACTTTGTAAACAATCTTTCCGCCAATCAATCTGCATTGGTAATTGTAGCTGCAATCATGGCGTTCGCTGGATTCCTGTACAAAATTGCCGCTGCTCCGATGCATATATGGGCGCCCGATGTATACGAAGGTTCACCGATGCCTGTGATCGCCTTTCTCTCAGTCGTACCTAAACTTGCCGGAATTGTTGTGCTCGCCAAAATGACGACAACGTTCGCGACAACCACCGTTTCATTCGACTGGCAACTCGTGATGGCCGTTATCGCAATGCTTAGTATTGGCATTGGAAACTTATCAGCGTTATGGCAGAACAACGCCAAGCGCATGATGGCGTATAGTTCTATTGCGCAGTCGGGATTTTTGTTGATCGGAGTTGTATGCCTGACTTCACAAAGCATGCAGGCATTTTTATTCTACAGTGCGTTATACCTCGCAGCAAATTATGCGGTGTTTATCAGCCTGCAGGCGTTCGAAAAAAATTCAATCGATTCCATCGCTTCCTTCAGCGGAACCGGGAGATCATTTTTATTTCTCAGTGTCGTATTGCTGGGCGGTTTAATTTCGTTAACCGGAATTCCGCCTACGGGTGGATTTACATCCAAGCTTTTTATGTTCGCCTCGCTGTGGGCCAGCTACGAACAAACCGGAAAAACCGTATTGCTTTGGCTCTTGATATTTGGACTTCTCAATACGGTCGTTTCACTGTTTTATTATCTCAAAATACCGTATTACGCATTCCTCAAGTCGCCAAACGCATCTTTATCGCCCGAAAACACCCGCTTCGAGAATTTTTTAGCCTTCATTTTGGTTGTAGGAATACTGTTTTTGTTCATCCGTCCTGATTTTTTGATGGGTTGGCTGAATACAATTAACTTTGTGCTTTAATACGGCTTCATGAGCGATGAAATTCTTCACGAATGCGGTATTGCGCTGATTCGACTGCGCAAACCCCTTTCCTACTACATTGAAAAGTACGGTACTTCTTATGCAATGAATAAGATGTACATCCTCATGGAAAAACAGCATAACCGGGGCCAGGATGGTGCCGGAATCGCCAACATTAAAATCGATACAGAACCCGGTCAGCGCTACATCAGCCGCTATCGTTCTATTAAATCACAGCCCGTAGCGAATCTTTTCAAAAAAATCGGCAAAAAATATAAGCGCGCCCAGAAAGCGGGGAAAGAGAAATTCAACAACGAAAAATGGCTGAAAGATAATGTTGCCTTTACAGGCGAGCTTTGGCTGGGCCACTTGCGTTACGGAACGCACGGCTTCAACAGCATTGAAAACGTTCATCCGTTTTTGCGTCAAAACAACTGGAGAAGCCGTAACCTCGTAATGGCCGGCAATTTCAACATGACCAATGTTGACGAACTGTTTGGCATTCTCGTTAACCTCGGTCAGCACCCGAAAGAAAAGGTCGACACGGTTACCGTAATGGAAAAGATCGGCCACTTCCTTGATGAAGAAGTTCAATCGCTGTTCGAAAAATACAAGAACAAATACTCTAATAAAGAGGTATCGGAGATAATTGAAGAAGAAGTAGAACTGCAAAATGTTCTGCGCAGGGCATGCAAGGATTTTGACGGGGGCTATACCATGGCCGGTTTAACCGGATCGGGTTCATCATTTGTCGTGCGAGACCCAAATGGTATTCGTCCGGCTTATTACTATGCCGATGATGAAGTTGTTGTGGTTGCTTCTGAAAAACCTGCTATCAAAACGGCATTCAATATTAACTATAGCCAGATTGAAGAGATCAAGCCGGGCCATGCACTGGTTATCAATAAAAACGGTGAATTCGGGATGCATTCAATCGTGGAGCCGGGCGAGAAAAAATCCTGCAGCTTCGAACGCATCTACTTCTCGCGCGGCAACGATCCGGAAATCTATCGCGAGCGCAAACAACTTGGACGTTTACTCGTTCCCCAGGTATTGAAGTCGATTAACTTCGACATTAAGAATACGGTATTCTCTTACATCCCGAACACGGCCGAAACAGCATTTTATGGATTGATGGCCGGTGTTGAAGATTACCTGATCAACAAGCAGAAAGAAATTTTTATCGATGGCAAAAGCACCATCGATCCGCTGGAGGAGGTATTATCATTCCGTCCACGGGTAGAAAAAATTGTTATCAAAGACGCCAAGCTGAGAACCTTCATTACGGATGACAGTCAGCGTGATGAACTGGTAGCCCATGTGTACGACACTACCTACGAAGTGGTGAATAAAGACAAGGACACACTGGTGGTTATTGATGACTCCATTGTGCGCGGCACAACACTTGAGAAGAGTATTCTTCGCATGCTTGATCGCCTGCATCCAAAAAAAATCATCGTGGTTTCTTCTGCCCCGCAAATCCGTTTCCCGGATTGTTACGGTATCGATATGAGTCGTATGGGCGATTTTGTCGCTTTCCGTGCCATGATTGAACTGCTGAAAGAATCTGGTAAAGACTACATGCTCGGAGAAGTTTACGAAGCGTGCCAGCGCTCGGTGCAGGAAGAGCGTCCGAAGAATTACGTTCAGCGTCTTTACGATCAATTTACAGATGAACAAATCTCACAAAAAATATCCGAGATCGTAAGACCTTCGGACATGCGCGCTGAGGTTCAGGTCGTTTTCCAGACGGTAGACAATTTGCACAAGGCCATTCCGGGCCACAGTGGCGATTGGTACTTCACAGGCAATTACCCTACCGTAGGCGGCACTCGTGTAGCCAACCGGTCGTACGTTAATTTCATGGACGGGAAATTGGTCCGCGCGTATTAACGCCCTTTTTTGCTTTTCAGCCGATTTCATTAGGGTCGTAATTTTTTTCTACCCCATTTTTATGTAAAAAGATGCCTGGCTGCATCTTTTTCATTATTGCCTTGTTGGTAAACGAGGCGTACGTATCACTAAAACCATTATTTATGAGGAGAACTCTACTACTGATGAGTGCAGTACTATTCTCGATTCATGGGCTTTTGTATGCTCAGGACAGAATTGTGACTGGAAAAGTTGTTGCCCAGGATGGAAAATCAGCATTGCCCGGGGTAAGTATTGCGGTTAAAGGAACTGCATTAGGTACAAGTACAGACGAGGACGGCAACTTTACAATTTCATTACCGGACGCATCGTCTGTTCTCGTGTTTTCATTTATCGGATACAAAACAATTGAAGTAACTCCGGGGACACGAACCACATTGAGCGTTGAACTGGCGACCGATGCCACTCAATTAACTGAGATTGTGGTGACAGGTTACGGGGATGCCGAGCGCAAGGCGCTGACGGGAACAATCAATACCGTTTCCGGCAAACAAATTCAGGACGTTCCCATCGCTTCCATTGACCAGATATTGCAGGGCAGATCGCCAGGTGTGTTGGTTATGGGTAGTTCAGGTCAACCCGGTGCGGCAGCAACGGTAACAATCCGTGGCCGTGGTTCTATCAGCGCCAGCACAACTCCATTATATGTGTTGGATGGTGTTCCAATTGATCCAACCAGTTTTAATACCCTCAATCCAAATGATTATGATATTGTTAACATCCTCACAGATGCATCTGCTACGTCCATTTACGGATCGCGTGCAGCGAATGGTGTCATTCTCCTGAATAGTAAGAAAGGTAAAGCTGGTAAAACCAAATTCACCTACAAGACTCAGTATGGTGTGGCGCAACGGCCAAGCAACAATAAACTCAAACTGATGAACTCCAACCAAAAAATTGATTACGAGCTCATGGTTGGCGGATCTCCCTTGGAAGATTTAACTGCTGAAGAAATTGACGCATTAAGAAAAATCAATACCGACTGGGCTAAAGTTCTTTTCCAGAATGCTACCTACCAGACACACGAGGTTTCAGCCCAGGGAGGAAATGAGAAAACAACATTTTTCTTTTCAGGCGCTTACCTGAAGCAAGATGGAACTGTGAAGACAACGTCTCTTGAACGATACACTTCCCGACTTAACCTGGCTCATGAATCCGGGCCATTCCGGTTTGGTGTAAACTCAACGTTTGGTTTTTCAAAGAATAAACTGACGCGCGAAGGTGACACCTATATCGGCTCACCTTTGAATGCAATCCGTTGGGCAAATCCATACGAAACCCCCTACGATGAAAATGGCGAGTACACAGCTATCCGCACAGGTCAGCCGAACCCGCTTCAGGAATTGAGGGAAAACACTCAGCAATCAAACGAGTTAAAAGTGGTAGGAAATATTTATGCGGCCTACGAACTGCCGATTAAGGGTTTGACAGCAAGAACTTCATTTGGTATGGACTACGGTCAGGCCGATCAAACAGCTTACAACGACCGTACGACTAATGCCGGTGGTCAGGCTACGGGTAATCAAGGTTCACTCGCCCGCGGGTTCGGATACGATGCACGATTCATCAACACAAACTCACTCAACTACTCAACAACGTTCGGAGAAGATCATTCTTTAAGCGTTGGTCTGTACCAGGAAACCAACTTCCGCCAGGTAAGAGGTTTTAACTTCACCGGATATGGACTGACAGGGAACCTGAAGAACGAAGCCGGATTAACCGTAAGTGGCACTTATCTACCATTGCTTGGTGGAAATAATACCGAAAGCGGCTTATCGTCAGTTTTCGGAGATGTGCGGTATGGATTTAAAGATCGCTACCACTTAAGTGTCGGAGTCAGAAGAGACGGTTCTTCACGCTTTGGTTCAGGTAATCAGTATGCAACCTTCTATTCCGTAGGTGCAAACTGGATTATTAGTGATGAAGCTTTCTTCCAGAGTATTGCTAACACCGTTAATCTCGTTAAGCTTAACGTTAGCTACGGTACTTCGGGTAACCAGGAAGGAATTGGTGATTTCCAGTCACGCGAGTTGTATTCTGCAGCTGGTGTAACGTACGATGGTCAGGCCGGAATTCTGCAAACACAACTTGCAAATCCTAATTTGAAATGGGAGACGCAAAAGATGTTTGACGTTTCGTTGGAGTATGGTCTTTTTGGTGATCGCGTTACCGGTAAGTTTGGATTTTACAATCGCTTAACTGAAGATCTTTTATACCCTAGTCCGCTTTCGCTGACAACCGGTTACGGAAGTCTCGTACAAAACGTGGGTAGCTTGCGCAACCGCGGTATCGAAATTTCTGTTGGTGCAGACGTAATTCGGGCAAACGGATTTGTGTGGAATGTAAACGCAAACTTCACCTACAACAAAAACGAAGTTGTTGAAATCTATGGTGATCTGGATGAACTCCCAACCGGGCTTACGATTCTCAAGAAGGGCAAGCCGATTGGAACAAATTACATGGTAGAATATGCGGGTGTTAACCCGGCAAACGGTAATCCATTGTACAGAAGGCCTGATGGTTCTTTGACAAGTGAATTCTCACTAAGTGACGTTCGGACATGGGGCACGCGCTTCGCGCCACGATTTGGTGGCTTCACGAACACATTTTCGTACCATGGAATCGAGTTGTCAATCTTCTTTACGTGGGTACACGGCAACCAGATTTATAACAACGACCGCACAAACGTAGAGAATCCAACGTATTTCGTAGATCAAATGGCATCTTCAATGCTTACTGCCTGGAAGCAACCAGGAGACATCACAGAAGTGCCACGGGTAACTCCATTCGAAGGTTCACCTGCGCCAGCTTATCAGGCACAAACAACACGGTATCTCGAAAATGGATCGTTCCTGAGGTTACGTAACGTATTGTTATCATACGACTTGCCATCAACCCTGGTATCGAAAGCAAGATTGTCGAATGTGCGTGTGTTTGTACAGGGCCAAAACCTGTTTACTCGTACGGAATTTCTGGGCTGGGATCCTGAGTTAGCAGCTGGTACGTTAACAGGTGCTCAATATCCTGCCTTGCGTACCGTAACAGCCGGTTTAAACATTGGGTTTTAATTCGTAAAGATGAGAACTATGAAGAACTTGAATAAGATATTAAAAATTATGAGTGTCACCGCGGTGCTGTCGTTTGCATCATGCGAAGCGGTCGACATCGATCCGACACATATCCTGGACGGCTCCAACGCATTCAAAACCATTGAAGATGTTCATAGCCATCTTACCGGTATCTATGCATACTTCCGCGGATACTACGCAAACTTTGGCGTACTCGGAGATATCATGACTGATAACCTGGCAGAAACCTCAGAATCATTAGGTGGCTTACGCTCGATGTCAGACTGGAACTACGTGGCCAATGATGGAACCGTGGCAACTGCATGGGCAACACCTTATTCGATGATCAAAGACGCAAACCTGGTAATTTCGAACGTAGACAAATTCGAAGAGACAGAAGCAGGTCAGGCGGCACGAATCAAAGGTCAGGCATTGGCCATTCGCGCGTTCGCACATTTCGAACTGCTGAAATACTTTGCGATCGACTATGACCGCAATTCCTCCGCACTCGGGGTACCGGTTAAGCTCAACAATGCGATTGAAACACCTTCCCGTAACACCGTTGAAGAGGTGTATGATCAAATTTATGCTGACCTCGCAGACGCAAAAGATCTTCTTTCCGGAACACTTGATGAAGACATTAATACTGCCTCATCCAGAACCCGGATTGATGATATCGTGGTGGATGCGATAATGGCTCGTGTGGCATTATACGCGAAAGATTATCCTACTGCGATTGATGCTGCTTCGAACGTCATTGATGATTCAGGACTTGGTCTTGCCGATCCTGCAGATTTTGCAAGCATCTGGAGCGAAGACGCGGTAGCAAACGAGGTAATCTGGTCAATCGCGTACCTCCCGGGACAGGGGCAGGTTGCCGGTAATGTATTTTTTGTTCCGAATAACCGTGTATCATTCAATGCTTCACAGGATCTGCTCGCGTTATATGATACAGATGATGACGTTCGGTATGATGCTTACTTTTCGGATGAATTGGAAACTCCCGATCGCGTAGGCGAGCTTGTGCCAATCAAATATCTGGGCCGCAATGGTGCAGCAGACGGTGTGGTTAACTTCAAAGTTTTCCGCGTAAGCGAAATGTATTTGATCCGTGCAGAAGCATATGCAAAATCCGGTCAGGACGCACTCGCGATGGACGATCTGAATACCTTACGTGCAGCAAGAATCAATGGATACGTTGACGAGAATCTTTCAGGCGCAATCTTGCTTCAGGCAATTGACACCGAAAGACGGAAGGAACTGTTTTTGGAAGGGCACCGCTGGTTTGACCTCCGCAGGGCTGACGCATCAATTGATCGCGGTGGCGACTGTGCAGCTCCTGCAACTGCTTGCGACCTGCCTGCTTCGAGCCATCGCTGGGTATGGCCTATTCCTCAAGCTGAGCTTAATGCAAACCCTGCAATTCGTGACCAACAAAATCCTAACTACTAAACCGATCGCACGATGAAAAATATTATAAAGCATACAAGATGGCCGGCTTTGTTCTTCGCGCTCGTGGCTGCGAGCTGCGGTAATGAACCGGATAAAATTGAATATCGCGGACCGGCTTTCGTTTTTATTGAATCCGGATCGAACCTTGCGCTACTGGAAAATTCAGAAACCGCTCTGCAGATTCCCGTAAAAATTTCAACACCTCAGAAAGAAGATGTTACAGTCGGCTTTGAAATTGATGCAGATGGCGCAGTGGAGGGCATCGATTATAATGTGTTAACGCCAAGTCCAATTACGATCGAAGCAGGTGAGTACTCAGCATTCATCGAAATTGAAGTAATCGACAACTCAGTTTTTGAATCTGAAACAAGAAAGTTTGACATCACGCTTACCGATCTTTCAAAATCATCGCTTGACAAGCAGGTTCTGACATCGGTTAACGTAGAAATCGTCAACGATGATTGCGAAGCCGACATTCCGAAAATTTCGAAATGGGTTGGCGCAGTAGATGTGGAAGATGCCGGGTTTGGATCAGTGTCTGGCTTCGCAAGTACCGGTCCTGGCGGAAGTTGCGGTGGCGTGCTCGTGTTGAGCGATGCCGATATCGTGCAGGTGGGCGAAGATTCACGGATCGTGATCGTCTTTACACAGGATTCAGGAAATCCAACAACCGGAACGGTTGAAGTGGCTCGCGACCGCATTTTTACGAACGATGCTTATGCCGGATATCAATACGAAGGCCAGGGCACGTACGATGAAGACGCCCGCGAAATACTCATCGATTATACACTTTACAGGCCTAATGGAACTGTTTGGTTTACCGGTACAACTATCATCACAAAACCGTAAATCAACTATTCTCTCCGTAATAAAAAATCCCGCTCTGCGGGGTTTTTTATTACATACCTTACATTTTTTCCGATTAAACCGAACTTAAAACCTGTTTAGCTTTTTCTAACGCTATCAAAAAATGAAGATGCGCGCAATTGTGATGTTCATTTGTTTCGTGCTGACGGGAATAAGCGCAATGGCTCAGTCTGAGCACGCCTTAAAAAAACTTGCAGCTGAAAATGACTCTACCGAATCGTTACGAAAACAACGGGTATTTCAATACTGTGTTAAACACAATGTGAGCCCCAGGTTTACGCGAAACGGAAAGGCTTACATTATGAGCGATGTAACGCTTTCAGGAATTCCCATTTTTGAAAAAACACATAATTCAGGAGCCAGTCGCACCGTTGGCGTGAATGAACTTCGCACGGGCGGATCGCTGGGATTAAATCTTACCGGAAGCAATATGCGTGTCGGTGTGTGGGATGGTGGTCGCGTCAAGAACGATCACGTTGAACTAACAGGGCGCATTACTGTCATTGACGGATCAAGCGATCTGAGTACGCACGCTACGCATGTTACCGGAACTATTCTGGCATCGGGCATCAATGCATCAGCAAAAGGAATGGCGCCAAATGCAACCGCGTTCTCTTACGACTTTTCGAACGACCTCACAGAAATGATTGCGGTAGCAAAACCCGACCAGACTACACTACTTTTTTCAAATCACTCGTATGGCACCGTAACCGGATGGGAATGGAACGGAACGGGTTGGGATTGGGCAGGTGATCCTTCCATTAGTACTACCGAAGACTACAAATTCGGGTTTTATGATTCCCGCGCACGCGCGTGGGATAACCTGTGTTTTTCAGCACCTTACTATACAATTGTAAAATCAGCCGGAAACGATCGCGCAGATACCGGGGATGGCTCACGCCCACCGGACAATGATTTCAATTCCATTTCAACCTATGGCAACGCCAAAAATATCATTACGGTAGGTGCGGTGAATAAAATCGCAACCACCTATACGGGACCGGCAAGCGTAGTCATGAGTTCCTTTAGTTCGTGGGGACCCACCGATGACGGAAGAATAAAGCCGGACATTTGTGCACCGGGTGTTAACATCTTTTCATCAACGGCCACCTCCACCACTTCATACGGCATGCTCGATGGAACTTCGATGTCGTCACCGGTAGTTACCGGCTCGTTAACTCTGCTTCAGCAGCTTTATCAACAACTCAATCAAAGTTACATGCGGGCTGCTACACTTAAAGCACTCGCAATTCACACAGCAAAAGAAGCAGGCTCTCAACCCGGGCCGGATTACCGCTTCGGCTGGGGTTTGCTGGATGTTGAAGCAGCGGCAAAAGTCATCCTGTCGAAAGATGACATCAATACCCGATTAATAGAATCAACGCTCGCCAGCAACCAGACATTTGAACTGGAGCTGCTTCCGGCAGAAAATCAAAAAATTACAGCAACACTTGTTTGGACCGACCCGGCAGGAAATAATCCGCCTGCTTCGCTTAATCCAACCACGTTGATGCTCATTAATGATCTCGACATGAAGATTGTGGATGATAACGGGAACGAACAATTACCATGGATTCTGAATCCTGCAAGTCCGAATGCCGCTGCTACGCGGGGAAACAACTTTCGCGATAACGTTGAAAAAATTGAGTTCGACTCGCCTCAGCCTATTAAGTACTATCTGCGAATATCCCACAAAAACCAGCTCGCTAATAACACACAAAATTTTTCGCTGATCCTGACCTATACTTCAACGACCGATCAGCATGTAACATATTATTGGATAGGGGGAAGCGGCAACTGGAATTCTCCCACGCATTGGTCACTGACTTCAGGGGGGTCTGCAGCTGACGCAGTCCCTACGGCTGACGACCGCGTTATCTTTGATGAAAATTCTTCTTCCACGAATGGAGCAACCATTACGCTGACAGGTTCTTCATCATGTTACTCACTTTATTGGCTAACCTCAAAAGATTTCAATCTGAGCCTGAACAACCAGAAGCTTTCGATATATGAGAATGTATTGGTTACCGGAAGCTCATTATCCGTTTCAACTTCCGGAACATTTAGTATGATAGGTGACGGAGGTAACTATACCTTCAATACAGCACAACCTAACCTGACAAATTTGAATCTTCATTTTAATGGCGCTTCAACCTGGAAATTTGCAAAGGATGTGCAGGTAAATTCACTTACACTTGAAGCAGGCGAGGTCGATCTGTCGGGGTTAACCATTCAGACAAACTCAATAACAGATCAGGCTGGTGAAGCAAAATCGATAAACCTTACGGGCACAGAGCTCACGAGCAGTCAACCATTGGAAATCAACCTGCTGAATGGAACGTCTGTGGTTTCAAACGATGCTTCGCTTATCCAAATAGCACATGATGTTACGCTCAATTTGGGATCGGAAAGTTTTGCAGGTGAGTTGATCCTGGCAAATACGCAGGTTATCATTAACGAGGCTGGTTCAATTGCACACATCTCCGGACAGGGCATTGTTTCAGTTCATGATGATGTGTTAGTTAATAATTTGGAACTCGGTGCAGGTTCTTCAATACTTATCGAATCTGATAAAACTTTAACTCTAACCGATGCACTGGTTCTTCAGTCTACATCCGGCAACCCGATCACCATTCAAAACGAAGGTGTCAATAACGGAACCATTACTGTTCCGGGTAATTACCGCTTGTGTTCGGATAATCTGGTAATCACCAACGTGAATTTTACCGGAAGTTCTGTTTTCGCGGTGGGCAGTTCCGTACTCGTTAATAGTCCCGGATGGATTCCAACAACATGCGATAATATTCTATTAGCTGACTTTTCATTCCAGTACAACTGTGAAGGTTCTTACCTATACCTCACCAATACAAGCTTCGGGAATCCCGATGAATTGCACTGGTTCATCAATAACAACGAGGTATCTACAGCTCAAAAAGTCCATTATAAAATTGAAGATTCCGAAAGTCTGCAAGTCAGACTGGAGATTTCCAAGGGAGCAACGACAGAAATGTATGAAGTGACCATTCCGGTGGTTGTCAATACCCTGCCCTTCAATCACCTTGTGTTTAACGAAGACCGGTTATACAGTTTTGTTCAGTCACCCTCCTATCAATGGTTATTGAACCATGAGGTTATTCCGGGGGAAACACTGCGCTACATTGTTTACACGGATGAACCTGGCAACTACTCGGTGCTCACGTTTGACGAAACGTGCAATCGGGAGTCGGATGATTTTGTAATTACCGGCACAGAGATGTTTACTAGCATTCGGTCGCTCCGGGTGTTTCCCAATCCAACCCAAGGCGTTGCTTATTTTTCATCAATCGACCGCATCATCAGCATTTATGCATATGATATGCTGGGTAAAAGATTTGTCGTGGGCTTCACCGTATCGAACGATGCTTATAAAATGGATTTCTCCGGGCTGTCGGACGGCATGTACATTCTGAAATTCGTGACAGAAAGGAATAAGGTGGTCGGGCAGGCCAGAGTGCTGAAGAAAAATTAAACTGACTTTGTGTATGAAGAAGCTGTTGATTCTGTTTTACTTTATTCTGTCTGCTGTCGCATGCTATTCGCAGACCCTGTTTGATGTATTGGATCCGAAAAGGAGTAACAACAGCGGGCTGCTGTCAACGGATGAAAAACCGGTTGATGGTAATCCCAATCTTTTCGAAGACTTCAAAAGCGGGAAGGTGTTTTACGGTCAGCAGGAAACCGCTGCTCCGGTAAATCTTGATCTGTACAACAACCAGCTGTTGATTAGGCTGGAGCATGTTAATTACACGGTCAACCCCACACGTATCAAAAAAGTAAAAATTCAGGTTACGGCCGATTCGGTGGCAGAATTCAAATTTATTAATTCGGTCTTTATGCAAACATTGTATGAAGATTCTGCACATGCCGTTTATATCACGCACCGCGTCAAAATCAAAAAGGGAACTCCGGGTAATGGGTATCAGGCAGCTACCAACGACTACTTCGACCGCTTGTGGCAATACGAGATGACCAAGCCCTATGCATTAACTTTTGCGGACTCAAAAGACCTTCTCAGGAAACTGGACAAAACAGGCGGTGTACCAAAAGAAAAAATCAGTGAGTTCAAAAAACTGAAAAATGCTGACCGGGATCGCATTATATTCATCCTCAAAAATTTATAATTTACCGCTATGAACTACTGGCTCGTAAAAACAGAACCCGGTACCTACTCATGGGATGACCTGGTAAAAGACAAAAAAACCACGTGGGATGGGGTACGGAATTTTCAGGCGCGTAATAACCTGAAGGCGATGAAAAAAGGCGACCTGGCCTTTATCTATCACAGCGGAGATGACAAGGCTGTTATCGGCATTTCAAAAGTGCTGAAAGAAGCTTATCCCGATCCGAAAGACAAAGAATGGCTGGTTGTGGACCTTGGGGTAGACAAAAAACTCAAGAATCCTGTTACGCTGGCCGCAGTGAAAGCCACTAAAAAACTTGCAGACATGGTATTGGTTCGGGTTTCGAGATTATCGGTTCAGCCGGTTAAGCCCGAAGAATTCGACATGATCCTTGCCCTGAGCGAAGGAAAATAATCAAGTCAAAAAAGCGTTTTAAGTTATATGCTTCGAATAACATTGCTCATCTGGTGTATTGTATCTCTCACCGGTGTTTATGCTCAGGTGCAGCAAATGGAGCGCAACGAAATTGTTCAGCGCCACAGCGATGAAGACTTCACAATCATTCCATTGAAAGAAGATGGGCTCGCGTTATTCCGAAAAAAATTCAAATTCAACGACCGTAATCGCATCTGGGAACTCATTCTGCTGGATTCAACAGCAACTACACGCAAAACACTGGAGTTAGAGGTAGACAATCAGGGTAACCTGGCGGGTTATGAACACTCAAACGGTTTTGTTCACTTCCTGTTCATCAAAAACGAAATGCGGGGCGACATGGAAATTATTTCTGTTAACCTTTCATCATTTGAGCAGCAACGGTTAAAAGTGGCGACCGATCTCAAGATTAACCTCACCCACTTCAATAAATGCGGGGAGAATTTCATTTTCGGAGGCGATGTGGGCGAAGAACCGGGTGTATTCATCTACACTCCTTCTAATAAGAACTTTAAAATCATTCCCGGATTTTTTAAAAAACGCACCGAACTGGTTGACGTGCGTGTGAACGAAAATCAAACATTCAACACTATTTTAATCAGTCGCGAGAATCGCGATAAGAATCAAATCGTGTTTCAAACATTCGACCCGTTTGGGAAGCAGTTAATTGAAGATGTTATCTCGATTGAAAATCACGCACTCCAAACCGGCATTAGCAGCAATCTCAAGCGTGATGACCTGATGATCCTGGGTACATGGGGGAACACGGGTGCACGTCAATCATCGGGGTTCTATGCTGTGCCTGTAAATCCTTTTTCTGAACAGGAAATAAAATTCACGTATCTGGGTCAAATGCAACACTACCTCGATCACATGAAACCTAAGCGAGCAGAAAAAATTAAAGCCCGAACGGAAAAGGCCGTTGAAACTAACGGTGACGCTGACTTCTCGAACTACATTGTGCCTCACAGCATTCTTGAACATGACAAAGGGTTCATCCTGCTGGCGGAGACATACATTCCTTCCAAAGAAAATTATTCACCCCGTTATTATAGTCCGTATTCCTATGCCTACAGCCCGTATGGAAATATGTATGGCCCTTATTACCCTGGTTCAGGAATGTACAACACAAACGATGCCCGCTATTATGGCGATAACATGAACAACACACAGGAAATCAGAACGGTGCAATCGGAAGTAATCCTCTTCGATGCAACGGGTTCTGTGGTTGCCGATTACAGTATCGACATGAACGATCTGCGCATGCCCACACTGAATCAGGTCACCGATTTCCATCTCACCAACGACAATCTGTATTTCCTGTATAAAAAAGAGGCCGAATTGATTATCAAAAAAATCAATCTTAAGGATGGTGAGGTTTCGGAGTCAACTCAAAAAGTAAAAATGAATAACCCCGGGGATTACGTCCGGTCCGACAGCAAAGACGGCAGAATTCGTCACTGGTTCGGTAACAACTTTTACATGTACGGATATCAGACCGTGAAATACGAAGACGGAAAAGTAAAAGACATTTTTTACGTGAACCGCGTTAAGATCGATTAACAACGCGTCTGATATTTCTGTATATTTGCGTTCGGCTTATGCAGAAGAAACTAATTCTCGATTCCGATCTTCTTGACATCACTCTAAGCCGTCTTTGCCAGCAATTAATTGAAAATCATCAGGATTTCGCAGAAACTGTGATTATCGGCCTGCAGCCGCGCGGTGTTTTGCTGGCAGAAATCATCCATCAGAAACTGGAAAAAATCCTCAGGAAGCCAATTCCGTTGGGCTGGCTCGACACAACATTTCATCGTGACGATTACAGGCGCAGGGAAATTCCTGTGAAGGCGACCGAAACAAGAATTCCGTTTGTGATCGAGGGTAAAAAAGTTGTGCTGGTAGACGATGTATTGTTCACCGGCCGCACGGTGCGCGCTGCACTGGATGCGATGATCTCATTTGGCCGGCCTGAAAAAGTCGAATTACTTGTGCTGATCGACAGAAAATATAACCGCGATTTACCGATCGCTCCGGATTATGTCGGAAAAATCGTGAATACGCTCGCCTCACAGAAAGTGCTGGTGGAGCTGGAGGAAAAAGGTAACAACAATAAAATCTGGCTGATTAATAAGGATTGATGCTATGTCGAAACTGAGTCAAAAGCATTTGCTGGGAATTAAAGACATCACACGCGAAGACATAGAACTTATTTTTGAAACAGCCGATAACTTCAAGCAGGTCATCAACCGCCCGATCAAAAAAGTTCCTTCCCTGCGTGATGTAACCATAGCCAACGTGTTTTTTGAAAATTCAACACGCACCCGACTTTCGTTCGAGCTTGCGCAGAAACGCCTGTCGGCCGATGTGATTAACTTCTCGGCTTCCAACAGTTCTGTCAAAAAAGGTGAAACGCTGCTCGACACAGTGAACAACATCCTGGCCATGAAGGTCGACATGATTGTGATGCGGCATGCGAGCGCAGGAGCCCCGCATTTTCTCTCCCGTCACATCAAAGCAAACATTGTTAACGCAGGTGACGGAACACACGAACATCCGACACAGGCATTGCTTGACGCATATTCGATCCGCGAAAAACTCGGCAGTGTTACGGGAAAAAAGATTGCCATTATCGGTGACATTCTCCACTCACGCGTTGCGTTGTCGAACATCTTTGCGCTGCAAAAGCTTGGCGCAAAAGTAATGGTGTGCGCACCGCCTACCCTCCTGCCTAAGTTCCTCGATCAATTGGGCGTGCTGATTGAATACGATGTAAAAAAGGCCCTCGACTGGTGTGATGTAGCAAACGTGCTTCGCATTCAGCTCGAACGGCAACACATCAAATATTTTCCATCCCTGCGCGAATACTCGCTCTACTACGGTATTAACAAAAAAATGCTCGACAACCTGAAAAAGGAAATCGTGCTGATGCACCCGGGGCCGATCAATCGCGGTGTTGAATTAAGCAGCGATGCAGCCGATTCAGCGCACTCCATCATTCTCGATCAGGTTGAGAATGGAGTTGCCGTAAGAATGGCCGTTTTATACCTCCTCGCAGGCGTGGCCTGATCTGAAAACTGCTTTGCGGGTTTTTCGTAAGTTTGTACACTTTCTTTCTGTATGAACTACTATAACTCAATCGTAGAAACCATTGGAAATACCCCGATGGTGAAACTCAATAAAATTTTTAAAGGCATTCCCGGCACCGTGCTGGCCAAGGTTGAATATTTCAACCCCGGCAACTCCACGAAAGACCGCATGGCGCTGAAAATGATTGAAGACGCAGAAACTGCCGGAATTTTAAAGCCGGGCGGAACAATCATTGAAGGAACATCCGGAAATACCGGAATGGGCCTTGCGCTGACCGCGATCGCAAAAGGTTATCGCTGCATTTTTACCATGGCGGATAAACAATCACAGGAAAAGATCAACATTTTACGTGCGGTAGGTGCTGAGGTGATCGTTTGTCCGACGAACGTAGCGCCTGACGATCCACGCTCATATTATTCAGTCGCGCGAAAACTGAATAAGGAAATTCCCAATTCGATTTACCCGAACCAGTACGACAATCCTTCAAACGCGAAAGCACACTACCTGGCAACAGGCCCGGAAATCTGGAAACAAACAGAAGGAAAGATCACACATTATGTTGCCACGGTAGGAACCGGAGGCTCGATGTGCGGTACGGCAAAATTCCTGAAAGAGCAAAATCCGAAACTCGTTACCGTTGGTATCGACACTTATGGTTCGGTATTTAAAAAATATAAAGAGACAGGCATTTTCGATGAGAATGAAATCTATCCCTACCTGACAGAAGGATTTGGCGAAGACATTCTTCCGAAAAACGTTGATTTCAGTGTGATCGATAGTTTCATTAAAGTGACGGATAAGGATGGCGCCCTGATGACCCGCAGGCTGTCGCGTGAGGAGGGAATGTTCGTAGGCTGGTCGAGCGGATCAGCGGTACACGGAGCGCTGGAATATGCAAAAGAGCATCTCAAACAAGACGATGTAATGGTTATCCTGTTGCCGGATCATGGCACGCGCTATCTGGCTAAAGTATATAACGACAACTGGATGAAGGATCACGGGTTCCTGGAAACGCGCATGTTTGCGTCTACTGCCCGCGATATTATTCAAAGCCGGAACGGAAAAGATTCGTTGTGCACGGTTGCTAACAAAGCCAAGGTAAGCGAAGCAATCCTGCTGATGAACAAAGAGGGCATCGACCAGATCCCGGTAACGGAAGGCGAACACTTCGTTGGAAGCGTAAGCTCATCGATGCTGCTGGAGAAAATCATGGAAGACCCGGAATTGAAAAATAAGGCGATCACGGAAGTGATGGATAAGCCGATGCAGTTTGTTGCGCCCGACAGTACACTCGATGTGCTTTCGTCATTCCTGAACAAGGAAAACAAAGCCGTGCTGGTGCGTGATGAAAATCAAAAAGTGCACATCATTACCCGCCACGATGTATTGAAAGCGATTTCTTCATAGTCACAACCGAAAGAGTCAATAAAAAAACCCTGACGATATCGCCAGGGTTTTCTTTTTATCAGCAGTCTGGATTACTCCTTGATCTTCTTTTCTTCATCTACCTTCAAACGATTGTCGCGGTTAGCAATTTCCCACGCGGTGTAAAACACAGTTTGAGCGCGCTTCTCGATCAGGTCAAACTCAATTTTGCTCACTTCATCACTTGGCTTGTGGTAATCTTCATGGATACCATCGAAGTAGAAAACAATCGGAATGTTCTTCTTCGCAAAGTTCCAGTGGTCGGAGCGGTAGTAGAGGCGGTCAGGGTGGTTCTGATCGTTGTACGTGTAGTCGAACGCGATGTTCAGATTTTCTTTATTTACGCGTTCGCTGAGTTCATGCAGGTCAGCCGAAAGCTTGTCGGAACCAATCACATAAACATACGTGCCTTCCTTGTGCTGAGGGTCTCTGCGGCCTACCATGTCGATGTTTAAATCAACTACGGTGCTGGTCAGCGGGAACACCGGGTGCTCAGAATAGTATTCAGAACCCAGCAAACCTTTTTCTTCACCGGTTACGGTCATGAACAAAATACTTCTGCGTGGACCTTTACCTTCTTTCTTAGCTTGTGCAAATGCTTTTGCGATAGCAAGAACAGAAACTGTTCCTGAACCATCATCGTCAGCACCGTTGTTGATCATATCGCCTGAGCCGCTTCTTTGCTTACCGATGTGATCGTAGTGCGCAGTAACCACTACCAGTTCATCCTTCTTGTCGGTTCCCTCCAGGTAGCCCAACACGTTGTCGGAGTACGTGGTCTTTACTTCCGTTGTAACTTTATACTGAACGTTAGCACCTTTGAATTTCTTTAACGGAGTCTTCTTTGCGTCAGCTGTGGTAGCAGCCTTCAGCTTATCCATCGTTGTATTGAAAATCTTCTCAACGGTTACAGGCGAAACCAGCATCGTTACAATTGAGCTTCCTGCCTGAGGCTTAGATAAGCTCAACCGGCCACCGCCCATAAAGCTCTTGAACTGACCGGCCATATTGTCGAATTCGGCCAGGGTTTCGGTCGCACAAACAATAACTAACTTTGCTCCCTTGTCTTGCGCCATTTTAACAACCGGGTTGCCACGCATACGCATCTCTTTCGCCAGCAGGACAACTGCTTTGTCTTTTACATCAACCTGATTGAACTCGGCTTCAGATCCATAACCCAGAAAAACTACGGGCAACGAAATTTCACCACCTGTGTCGGCAGAACCGGTGTAAATAATTCCGGAGAAGTTGTCAAGCTTGGTTTGGCCAACTTTTAAATAAGCTTCACCTGTTACACTTGAGTACAGTTCAACGGGCTGATAGTAGCTGCCATTAACAGGGGCTTTAAAGCCCAGTTCCTGAAAGTGTGCCGCAATAAATGCTGCAGCCATTTTTTGTCCGCGGGTACCGGTTTCACGGCCTTCCAGCGCATCCGATGCTATAATCGATAGGTATTCTTTTAATTGGTCTGCGGTAATCTGGCTGCCGTATTTCTTGGCATCCGGATTCTGGGCATTAACCGTGAAGGTTAGCAGCAAGGCCCACACTAACACTATTTTGAACTTCATGCGTAAAGGTTTTTGTTACAGGCCAAATATCACCAGATTTTTGACATTTCAGCGGCCAAAACATGAGGGGCGAACGCATTTTTACGGGAGTGGTAAGAATATCCGTGGATTTTACCGGCTGCCTGTTAATTGTGTTTTTACTCCTTTACCTTTGTGCCTGATTTTTTAATCCACTACGACAAAACCACTGTTTCTGATATGAAAATCGATTCCCAGTACCAGGAAAAGTTTGAATCCCGCCACAATGCACCGGACGCAAAACAGGTAAATGAAATGCTGAATGTTGTTAAGGCCGCCTCGGTTGACGAGCTCATCGGCCAGACAGTTCCGGCCAACATTCGCCTGAAAAAACCATTGAATCTTCCGGCTGCCCGGACGGAGTTTGAATTTCTGAAAGAATTCAAGGCCATTGCCTCAAAAAATAAGATCAATAAATCATACATCGGGATGGGCTATTACCCAAACAACACACCCGGTGTTATTCTCAGAAACATTCTGGAAAATCCGGGCTGGTATACGGCTTATACTCCTTACCAGGCAGAGATTGCACAAGGTCGTTTGGAAGCACTGATTAATTACCAGACCATGGTGATCGATTTAACCGGCATGCAGATCGCCAATGCTTCATTGCTTGACGAGGGTACCGCTGCCGCGGAAGCCATGCACCTGCTGTACGCTTCGCGTAAGGCTTCCAAAAAGAACGGACACAAGCTGTTTGTAGATCAGAATGTATTTCCTCAAACCATCGATGTACTGAAAACACGCTCAACCCCGATTGGTGTTGAACTGGTGGTAGACGACATCAGCAAACTTGACATTACCGACCCGAACCTGTTCGCGGTATTTATTCAGTATCCCGACAGCAACGGTGCCATTAAAGATCATACAGCCTTTATTCAGGCCGCGCATGAAAACGATGTGTTTGTTGCGGTAGCTTCCGATCTGCTCGCACTTACATTGCTAAAGTCGCCCGGTGAAATGGATGCGGATATTGTTGTCGGCTCCAGCCAGCGCTTTGGTGTGCCGATGGGCTTTGGCGGACCGCACTCGGCATTCTTCGCCACGAAAGATGAATTCAAACGTCAGATGCCGGGCCGGATTATCGGTGCCTCGATTGATGCGCAGGGTCATTCCGGATATCGCATGGCGCTGCAAACCCGTGAACAACACATCCGCAGGGAAAAAGCAACCTCTAACATTTGTACAGCACAGGTGCTACTGGCCGTAATGGCAGGTATGTATGGCGTGTACCACGGAGCGAACGGTTTAAAGAAAATTGCCGGTCGCGTTCACGCGCTTGCAAAAATGCTTGAAACCGGATTGACATCGTTAGGTCTCAAACAAGTAAATGAACACTTCTTCGATACGCTGAAAGTTGCGGTGGCCGATAAAAACGCCATTCAGAAAAAAGCACTCGAACACGGAATTAACTTTCGATACTTTAGCGACAATCATGTGGGTATCTCATTGGATGAAACCAGCTCGCAGGAAGACGTTCAGGCAATCCTGAGTATTTTTAGTGGGGGCAAAGCTGTTTCTGCGAAAGCGAGCGATAGTGTAAGCTGGCCTTCATCGTTGATTCGCACTTCATCATTCATGACACACCCGGTATTCAGTTCGCATCACTCCGAACATGAAATGCTGCGGTACATCAAGAAGCTCGAGAACAAAGATCTTTCCATGGTGCACTCGATGATCTCATTAGGATCCTGTACCATGAAGCTGAACGCAACAACCGAAATGATTCCGGTAACATGGCCCGAACTGGGTAACATCCACCCGTTTGTTCCGGCGGAACAGGCACAAGGCTATGCCGAGATCACCAAAAACCTGGAAGCATGGCTTGCGGAGATCACAGGCTTCACAGGCGTTTCGTTGCAACCCAACAGCGGTGCGCAAGGCGAATATGCAGGCCTGATGGTAATACGGGCGTATCACGCCAACCGCAATGATCATCACCGCAATGTTGCGCTGATACCTGCATCGGCTCACGGTACAAACCCTGCCAGCGCTGTGATGGCTGCTATGGATGTTGTGATTGTAAAATCGGATGAAGAAGGAAAAATCGATGTTGCGGATCTGAAAGTAAAAGCCGAACAATACAAAGACAAACTTTCGTGTTTGATGGTAACGTATCCTTCAACACACGGAGTGTTTGAAGAATCGATCATCGAGATTTGCGAAACCATTCACAAGCATGGCGGTTTGGTATACATGGACGGGGCAAACATGAATGCACAGGTTGGCCTGACCTCTCCGGCTAACATCGGTGCCGATGTTTGCCACCTGAACCTTCACAAAACATTTTGTATTCCGCATGGTGGCGGTGGCCCTGGTATGGGACCAATTTGCGTAAACGATAAGCTGAAACCTTTCCTTCCAGGACACGCTGTTGTGAAAACCGGTGGCGAGAAAGCTATTCACGCAGTATCGGCTGCTCCGTGGGGAAGTGCAAGCATCCTGGCAATTTCGTATGCTTACATTGCGATGATGGGTGGCGAGGGATTAACCAACGCCACCAAGATGGCTATCCTCAACGCGAACTATATTAAAGAACGCCTGAGCGGCAGCTACAAAATTCTATACACTGGCACACACGGTCGCTGCGCGCACGAAATGATCGTTGATTGTCGTGATTTCAAGAAGTCTGGCATTGAAGTTGAAGATATTGCCAAACGGTTGATGGATTACGGATTCCACGCCCCTACGGTATCATTCCCGGTGGCCGGAACGCTGATGATCGAACCAACCGAGAGCGAACCGAAAGAAGAGCTTGACCGTTTCTGCGATGCGCTGATTGAAATCAGAAATGAGATCCGCGAAGTGGAAGAAGGCAGAGCTGATAAAGAAAACAACGTGTTGAAGAACGCGCCTCACACTGCTGCGGTGATCACAGCCGATGTTTGGGACCGTCCATATGGCAGACAGAAGGCAGCTTATCCGCTTCCGTTTGTGAAGGATGCTAAATTCTGGCCTTCGGTGAGCCGGATCGACAACGCGTATGGCGACAGAAACCTTGTGTGCAGTTGTTTGCCAATTGAAGAGTACGCGAAGAAAGAAAGTGTAGAAGCATAATGAGAAAACTTTTTGCAGCATTGATTTTTATGGGTTGCGCCTTATCGGGCGCAGCCCAAAATAAATACACCGGCTTCCCATCGCTGGTGTGGCCAAAGCTGTATGACATTAAGTACGAAAAGAAAAAAGATAAGCTGGGTGAATACGATAAGCCTATCTTCAGCGCAGCTGCAAAGTCGCTGAACGGAAAAGTTATCACGTTGCCAGGTTACATGATCCCGTTCGACACGGGTTCAAAGGGCGCAAAGTTTATGTTCTCCTCCATGCCGATCAACGCATGCTTCTTTTGCGGTGTAGGCGGGCCAGAATCGGTTGTGGAAGTAACAATGAAGCAGCCGCTTACGTTTCATGATAAGCCAATCGAGATCAAAGGAATTCTACGGCTCAACGATCAGGATCCTGACAAGATGATCTATATCCTTGAGCAGGCAGAATTTGTCGGAGAGGTGGAAATGTAAGTGCTACACAAAGAGGTAGCACAACACTCCGATTACACTCAGGGTAATTACTGCAGTACCCGCCACGAAGTTCCAGTATTCGCGTGCGTCCATCATACCGGAAATCCGTTTGATTTTATTGATCACATGGCTTCCTTTCCTCACGTTTCTTGCTGCCTGTTCCATACGATTGTCTGTTTAGTTACAATCTTAAAACGCTGCAGCCCGAATGTTATTATTTCAGTCCGTGCATATCAATCAAATAAATCAGTGCAGCCATTGACGCTGCTCCAAGCTCCAGCTCGCGCTTGTCAACTTTATCAAATGTGTCTTCCGGTGTGTGGTGGTAACTGAAATAACGTTGAGAATCAGGAAGAAAGCCGATCAATGTTGTGCCCTGTGGCGCCAGCGGACTGATATCTGCTCCGCCTCCCTCCTGCTCAAAATCCGTTAATCCGTAAGGCTCAAACAAATTTTTCCAGCTCCTGATTTTAGCCTTAGCAGCATCGGTTCCGCTCAGCGTAAAACCACGCGGTGTAAAGCCGCCTCGGTCCGATTCAATGCCCGCGATATGATTTTCCTTTTTCAATGCCGACTGAGCTGCATACTCCGTTCCGCCCCGCAATCCGTTTTCTTCATTCATGAACATCACCGCACGGATGGTGCGTTTCGGCTTGTAACCCATGGCTTTGAAAATGCGCAACGCTTCGATTGACTGAACGCAACCCGTTCCGTCATCGTGCGCGCCCTGGGCCAGGTCCCATGAATCGAGGTGGCCGCCAACAACGATGATCTCATCTTTGTACTCCGAGCCGTTAATCTGGCCGACAACATTGAACGAGGGCGCATCCGGAAAAATCTGGCAATGCGTTTCAAAGTAAAACTGCAACCCTGAATCATTCTTTAACAAACTGCTTAACAAATCTGCATGCTTCGTGCTTACCGCGATCGCTGGAATTTTAGGAACATTCGGAGCATAGCCGAGTGAACCGGTATGCGGATAATCTTCCGGGTTAATACCCATCGAACGCACAATCACACCAACCGCTCCGTATTTTGCTGCTTCACTCGCACCTGCACCACGCTGGTTAACTGCTCCACCATAGGCCGTGAACGTTTGTATCTGGGTGGGATCCATCGGGCGATTAAAGAAAACAATCTTGCCTTTGATATTCTTTTCACCCAGTCGCTTCAAGTCATCGAAACTCTTCACCTCTACCACATTGCCGGTAACACCTTCGGGGCCGGTACCGATCGAGTTTCCCAATGCGCAAACATTGAGTTCAACCGTTCCCATCTTTTTTGAATTTAGTACGCGGCCTACTTCCTGCTGCCCGCGTTCCCAATGCGGAACCATAACAGGTTGAAGCCATACCGAATCGAAATCAAAATTCTGCATAATGTGTCGTGTCCACTCCACCGAAGCAGCGGCACCCGGTGAACCGCTTAAACGCGATCCGATTTTGGTAGTGAGGTATTCCAGCATTTCATACGATTTGCCACGAGCCAATGCCTCATCATAAATTGTTCGGATGGTAGTTGCATCCGAAGACTGGCCGTGTAGTTGAAACACAAGAAACAAGAGTGCGGGGAACAGGAAATATTTCATTGGAGTGTTTTTTGGGTAATTTACCGCTTTCAAAAAAATAATGCTGCTGAATCTGCTTTACGTGCTGGCCGGAATTGTGGGCGGACTTATTGCCGGGCTGACCGGCTTGGGTACAGGTATTGTAATGCTTGGTGTTATTCCTATTATGTTGGCGCAATACGGTGTTCCCGATTCGCAGATTGTTAGTGTAATCATTGCCAATACCATCTTCGCAACGCTGGTTTCATCGTTCGCGAATGTGATTACCACCATGCGGCAAAAAATGTTCTTCTGGAAAGAAACACTTTGGGTTGGATTATTTGCAGTGATCTGTTCATTTCTTGTATTCGAGTGGATTGTGGGCAGCAGCTTCTATTCGAAAGCAGTTTTCAATTCGATCATCATTGGGTTTATGATGATTATCATTTTGCAAACATTCCGTAAGCTGAAGCTGTCAAACGTTCAGAACGAACAGGTAACACCTGCCAAACTAACACTAACCGGAATCTTTGGCGGAACGCTGGCGGGGTTTACCGGCCTGGGAGGCGGAACCGTACTGATACCTTTGTTAAACCTGTGGCAAAAGGTTGACATTAAAAAAGCCAAGTCAATTTCGTTTGGTGTGATTTTCATGATCGCATTGTGGCTTACGATCTATAACATGTTTTTTGGCGACACGCTGTCCGTAGCCAGAAGCCAGGGATTGATCATTTTCCCGCTTGTATTGCCACTGGCGATCGGGGTATTGATCGGTTCACCGCTCGGGGTAATAATCAGTCACCGGATGTCGTCACGGGCCGTCACAATCGTGTTCTTGATCATGGTAAGTATCGTTACCATCCAGAAAATTCTGGACCTTGCGGGACTGAACTAAAGAATTGTTTCAATCGTTTGAAATACGGTATTTTGTCGTTCGAAGTCATTCCGGGCGCAGCGTAGAATATCTTGTAAACAGACAACATGAATGTTTCGCTGACGCTCACCTGACGGATTAAAACAACACATTATGGCATTCCTTTTCGAGTCATTCGCTTCGTGGAAACAATACAGCACTGAAAAAAACATGTCGCTGGTGCAAGTAGTGGTGGAGTACGAATGCACGCAAAAAAATCGAACCGAAAAAGAAATCTGGGACGGCCTCGCCCGCGCGTGGGATGTGATGAAAGATGCCGTTCAAACAGGGCTCACGGAAGACATGACTTCGCGCTCGGGCATGATCAACAACGGGGCGAAAAAAGTTTACAACTATCCTACGCCTGTCCTATCAAAAGAATTTCAAAACCTGATCTCGCGTGCGCTTGCCGCGAAAGAAGTTAACTCGTGTATGGGCCGCATTGTGGCCGCCCCGACTGCAGGCGCCAGTGGCATTATGCCCGGTGTGCTGTACACACTACAGGAAATTCATCACGTTGATGATAAAAAAATTCTTGAAGCCATGTTATTGGCTGCGGGCATCGCACTGATCATGGAACAGAAGGCGAGCATTGCGGGAGCGGTTGGAGGTTGCCAGGCTGAAACGGGGACCGCAGCTGCGATGGGTTCAGGCGCGATTGTGTATTGCATGGGCGGAAACACCGATCAGATTTTCAATGCCGTTGCCATAACCGTGCAGTGCATGCTGGGACTGGTATGCGATCCGGTTGCGGGGCTTGTAGAAGTCCCTTGCGTGGTGCGCAATGCAAGCGCTGCCGCTATTGCGAACAGTTCGGCGCAAATCGGCTTGGCGAATGTCAGTAGCGTAATCCCGGTGGACGAAGTAATTGAAGCGATGGGTGAAATTGGGGCCAGCATGGAAACCCGGTATAAAGAAACCGCGCTCGGAGGTTTAGCTGCTACCAAAACCGGCCAGGCTATTTCAAAGAGAGTGCTTATCCGCGACATCGAAGTGCTGCCGGACGAGGAGGTGAAATAATCTGATTAGCTTAAAAAACAATCTTTATCTACTTTGTAAGGAAACTCTTTCCTTATGAAGCAGCTCTCCTTCTTAGGTTTCATCCTCTGCCTTGCTTTATCCTCTGCTGCCCAGAAAAAAGACTACCCGATAACACCTGTACCGTTCACGAGCGTAAAGCTTACCGATAAATTTTGGCTTCCGCGGATTCAAACCAATCATACCGTTACCATTCCTGCCTCTTTCAAACGCTGCGAAACAACCGGGCGCGTTAAAAATTTCGAGATGGCCGCAGCACGTAGCGGAAAATTCTGCACCGTGTATCCGTTCGATGATACCGATGTGTACAAAACGATTGAAGGTGCTTCGTTTTCGCTCAGCCTCATCCCCGACAAAAAACTTGAGCTTTACATTGATTCCCTGATCGACATCATCGGTCGCGCGCAGGAACCCGATGGCTACCTCTACACCGCGCGCACGATCAATCCGCTGAACGTTCATCCCTGGCTCGGCAAAGAACGCTGGGAGAAAGAACGCGAACATAGTCATGAGCTTTATAATGCCGGCCACCTGTACGAGGCCGCAGCCGCGCACTACCTCGCCACGGGCAAAAAGAACTTGTTAACCATCGCCATAAAAAATGCCGATCTCGTGTGTTCTGTTTTCGGTCCGGATCGGAGACACGTGGCACCGGGCCATGAAGTGATCGAAATGGGTTTAGTGAAACTCTACCGCATTACCGGAAAAACAGAATACCTCAACACCGCGAAGTTTTTTATTGAGGAGCGCGGCAATCATAAATACGATTCACTCAGCAAAGACCCGTTTAAAAACGGTTCATACTGGCAGGATCATAAACCTGTGGTGAAGCAGGATGAAGCAATCGGTCATGCGGTACGTGCCGGATATCTGTACGCAGCCGTGGCCGATGTAGCTGCACTGACAGACGACAAGGATTTTCTGGATGCGATTGACAAAATCTGGAGCAACGTAGTTCAGAAGAAAATCTATGTTCAGGGTGGCGTGGGTGCCGTAGGCGATGGCGAACGCTTTGGCGGAAACTACGAGCTTCCCAATGCAACTGCTTACAACGAAACCTGTGCAGCCATTGCCAATGTGTACTGGAATCAGCGCATGTTTCAATTGCACGGTGAAAGCAAGTATATCGACATCCTCGAGAAGTCGCTTTACAATGGCTTGCTTTCTGGTGTGGGAATGGACGGCAAATCGTTCTTCTACACCAACGCGATGGAAATCAAAAATCATTACAAGCATGCCGATATGGAAGCCGAACGTGCGGGCTGGTTTACCTGCTCGTGCTGCCCTACGAACATCACCCGGTTGATTCCATCCATTCCGGGATACATGTACGCGTTGAAAGAAAACAATTTATACATCAATCTGTTCGCAACCAGCGCAAGCAATATCATCATCAATGCGAAAAAAGTTACCATCACGCAACAGAACAACTATCCGTGGGATGGAGCCCTGTCGTTCAGAATTGATCCGGCATCAGCCAATACATTTACAGTTCGCATCCGAATTCCGGGCTGGGCGCAGGGACAAGCCATACCATCCGATCTGTACACGTTCACAAATGCACCCGGCAAAAAAATTATCATTTCGGTCAACGGCAAGCCAATCGAATACACTATCGAAAATGGTTATGCGGTGATTAACAAAACCTGGAAAAAAGGTGACCACATTCAGTTTGAGCTGCCGATGACAGTTGAAAAAATTATCTCGAACGAAAAAGTTGCCAACAACAAAGGAAAGATGGCATTGCAATTCGGGCCGCTTATTTATTGCCTGGAGTCGCCCGATAATTTTGGCGCCACCAGCAACGTAATCATTCCCGAAACCTCAACCTTCACAACAGAGTTTCAGCCTGCACTACTCAATGGTGTAATGACCCTACAGGGGAATGGCCTCGCAGTAATAGTCGACAAAGAGAAAAATTCCGTTCAAACAAAAGCGCAGCCCGTTACTGCAATACCATATTATGCCTGGGCACATCGCGGCAAAGGTGAAATGACCGTTTGGATTCCGCAAAAAGTTTCAGGTATCGACATTTTATCCGATTAAGCATGAGGATTTTATTTTTTGCACTGTTGTGTTCCACCGAGGTAATTTTTGCACAGGAAACTAATCTCAATGTGCTCGCATATTATTCCGGTGGACCGGAATACGTGGAGCGCATCGCGGCCGAAAAGCTTACGCATATTATTTTTTCGTTCGGGCATCTGAAGGGCAATCAGTTCAACATCGGGAGCAAACGCGATTCCACTACCGTCTATAACCTGGTGCAATTGAAGACAAAAAATCCGGCTCTGAAAATTATTCTTTCGCTGGGTGGCTGGGGCGGTTGCGCAACCTGTTCGGATGTTTTTTCGTCTGCGGAAGCGCGAAAAGAATTTGCCAATTCCGTTTTGAAAGCATGCACGTACTTTAAAACCGATGGCATCGATCTCGATTGGGAATATCCTTCCATCCAGGGTTATCCGGGACATGCTTTTAACGCAGCCGATAAGAATAATTTCACCGAACTGATCAAAGAACTGAGAAAAACGCTCGGAGCAGTATACCAAATAAGTTTTGCGGCCGGTGGCTTTCAGAAATTTATTGACGAATCGGTGGATTGGCGAGCCATCATGCCGCTGCTCGACCGGGTAAACCTGATGACGTATGACCTCGTGCATGGCTATTCTACCGAAACGGGCCATCACACCGCTTTGTATTCTACGCCTCAGCAACATGAATCAACCGACAATGCGGTTCAGTCATTAATCAAACTCGGAGTTCCCGCGAACAAACTTGTTATCGGTGCTGCATTTTATGGTCGCATGTGGGAAGATGTGCCCGCTATCAATAACGGATTGTATCAACCTGGCAAATTCAAACGCGGGGTTGACTACAAAGACCTGAACAATGTAGTCGGACCGGGTAAAGGTTTTGTGTACTACTGGGATGATGTAGCAAAAGCACCGTATCAATACAATGCCGGACAAAAATTATACTTCACGTATGACGACAAGAAATCCATTGCACTGAAAACAAAGTATGCCATCGATCAAAAATTAGACGGCATTATGTTTTGGGAACTCGCCTGCGATCAGGAAGCTGACGGCTTGCTGGATGAGATTGTAGCTGCCAAACGCAGTTCAAAAAAGTAGATTTCGTATCTTACTGGTATGAAAACCAGGTTTATTCCGTTCGTGTTTGCATGGCTGATGTTCGAAGTTGCCTGCGGAACAAAAGATGCAGTTGATACTTCATCCGTGTTTATCCGCGATTCTGTTCAGGTTCTTACCCAGCGGCAATACGAAGATTTAGCGAAGCAAATAAAAAATCTGGAGGACAGCATTGGTTCTCAGATTGGTATTATACTTATCAAGACACTGCGGAACGAGCCGATTGAAGAATACTCCCTGCGAACGGCCAATGCCTGGGTTCCCGATTCAGCGAATAAGGCTTTGATCACTGTTGCGATTGCTGATAAGCAGATGAGAATTGAGGTCGGTTCCGGTCTTGAAAATATTATTACAAACGACCTCGCGGCCGAAATCATCCGCGATGACATGACGCCCGAGTTTAGAAAAGCACGCTATTATGAAGGGCTTTCAAAAGCTGTAGAACGTATTTCCGCTTTAATACATAATAACCGTGATGTAATCGGTCAACAGCCAACGGCAGACGAACCGGATACGCCTTCACTCGATGGGTTTCTGGTTGATGCGATCACCGACACGGCTGTGCAGGAACTTTCCGGTTCGCTTGTGCTGATTGTGCAGTCCAGTGAAAAACAGATCAGCGAGATGGAAAAAGAATACAGCGAAGAAGAACTTTCAACCATCTTTGACGATGCGAGCTTTTATCAAAGCGAAGCCGCACACCTGCTCGATTCACTTGGCGTTAAAAACGTCACATCTTCAAAACGTTTTGTACGGTATCGTAACGTGATTCGGGAATGGAATTTTGATCTCGAAAAACAAAACTCACCATGGGTACTGATTTTCCTTGAAGCAGAACAACGACCCGAGGTGGTGCTGACTACTGACATCAATGCCGATAAAATTAGATCGTATTTTAATCTGAAGTAAGTCCTGATTTCAGACTAAATTTTTGTGGAATCCGGAGAAGATTAGCATCTCATTCTCAAAAAACAACCTATGAGATTTCTCCTCACCACTGCTCTGGTGCTAGGCACCTTATTGTCGTATTCTCAAAACTTTAAAGAGAAAGAACTTAAGACCGAAATCAAAGAAGTCACGGTGTTTCTGAAAGGCGCGCAAATTTTTGAGACCGGCTCCGTTGTCATTCCGCAAGGAAACACCATTCTTAAAGTTAAGGGCTTGTCTTCGTTTGTAGATGAAAAAAGCGTTCAGGTAAAAGCCACCGGTGACTTCACTATTCTCTCGGTGAACCATTCTCTTAATCATGTCAACGAACTGAAGAAAAATGAAAAAGCCGACAGCCTGACGAAAGTCATGGAAGCAATCGATCTTTCTATTGACTATGAAAATGCCAGGGCGGACGTTCTGAAAGAGAAAAAAAGCATTCTGGACGAAAATAGAAATTTGGGCGGCCAGAATTCCGGAGCATCAATTACTCAACTTAAACAGGCAATGGATTTTTATGAAATAGAAGTTGCCAAAATAAAAAGCGAGCAGATTAAAATCCGGAGAACGCTGGAGGCTAAGAATGGTGAATTAGTTGCATTACAACAACAACTCAAAGAAGTAAATGATCGGCCGGTGTGGCCGTCAGGCGAAATTGAGATCCGGGTGGCTGCCGAAGCTCAAACCAATGCTAAGTTCACGATCACGTATATGGTAGGTAACGCAGGATGGTATCCCAAATATGATGTTCGCGTGAAAGACATTAAGAGTCCGTTGCAATTGATCTACAAGGCCGAGCTTTTTCAAAATACCGGCATCGACTGGAAAAATGTAAAACTTAGATTTTCAAATGGCAGTCCGAATCAAAGCGGAATGGTTCCCACGTTGCTGCCCTGGAATCTCACGTATGCAAGGTATACTCATCTCCAGCCAAATATATACTATGGCTTGGACGCGGTTCGCAGTGTTCAGGGCAGAGTAACCGCTGCCGAGGACGGATCAGCACTGCCGGGTGCAAGCGTAATTGTCAAGGGGACTACAATCGGCACGGTAACAGATGGCGGAGGTAACTATGCCCTTACACTTCCAAATGGTGCATCAGCGTTAACAATTTCTTATATAGGTTATAGAACAGAAGATGTTACTATCAATCAATCCAAAATCAATGTTGCGATGGAAGCTGATCAGGCACAACTCAGCGAAGCCGTTGTTACTGCCGGAGGTCTTTCAGGAAGGGCTAATGGAATTACTCTCAGAGGGTATTCTAACAGGCGATCTCTTGCCTATAAGGCCTCGGCTGTAAAAGCAGAGGACGCACAATCGCTGGCGACCAACGTCATCGAAAATCAAACAACCGTTGAGATTGAAGTTGCAACACCGTACACTGTAAAATCAAATGGCGAAAAACTCATGATCGATTTGAAGAAATACGACATCGATGCCCTGTACGAATACTACGCCATCCCAAAACTTGATAAAGATGCTTTTCTGATGGCACGGATCATCAATTGGGATCAATACAGTTTGCTGGAAGGAGAAGCCAATCTCTACTTTGAAGATGCTTTTGTGGGCCGTTCCATTCTGGATGCAAAATCCCTGCAAGACACTCTGAGCATTTCGCTTGGCCGCGACCGCAGTATTGTTATCTCACGTGAAAAGAACGAACAGTTCTCCAAGCGAAAAGTATTGTCTGGCAACATTCAGGAGACAAAAGGATTTAAAATCGTTGTGAGAAATAAAAAGTCGCAAGCGATCAATCTTACCTTGTTCGATCAGGTTCCGGTATCGATCATAGACGACATCACCGTTACGCTGGTAGAACTGTCAAAAGCAAAATTTGATAAAAAGACAGGGCAAGTTGCCTGGGACCTTAACATCGATCCACAGCAACAAAAAGAAATCAATCTTCAATATGAAGTAAAGTATCCGAAAAACGAAAGTGTTTTGCTCGAGTAAGCGACTAAGTCCCTATTCCAAACCATTCTTTCAGCCAGGGCATGACAAAATCGCCAAACTCATAAATGGCGAAGGTCATGCCCACGGCAAAGATGGCTGCACTGATCAGCATGTAGAGAATGATTTTTCGCTTCGGGCTTCCAAAGCTTACCGCTACAATGGTTCCGCCAATCGGTGTCAGTAAAAGAGGTGTGAGTACAGCAACTCCCACCAGGCCATACTTTTTCCAAAGCGTTACCAGTTTGCGTTTTTTGGGCGTAAATTTTTTCTGATTCTGTTTTTCGAAGCGGTGCAGAATCTTTTCGCGAAGCCACGTGCCAAAGAATGTAAACAATAATACGCTGGCCATCATACCGCTGAACGTTACCACAATGGTTGTAATGATGTGCAGCCGGGCAGCATACCCCAGCGTAGGGCCAAAGATGACCTTCAGCATCGTCAGGAAAAAAATAGGAATCGCCTTCAGGATTTCTTCCGTCATGAGAGCAAGTACAGCATTTAAAACATCAATATGTTATTAAAGCAGAAGATAGCTGCGTTATAATTTCTCGCCAAAACTTAAATCGCCCGCGTCACCCAGTCCCGGAACAATATAGTGCAACTCGTTCAGTTTCTCGTCAAGGGCCCAGGTCCAGATGTCGTGTGCAATCGGTAAGTTTTTTTCCAGTAACGCAACGCCTTCCGGAGCAGCTACCAGCGCAGCAATGTGTACGTGTTTTGGCTTTCCATGTTTCAGCAAAGCATTCACCGATTTAACAACCGACTGCCCTGTGGCCAACATCGGGTCAATCAAAATCAATGTGCGGCCCTCCAGAGAAGGAGTCGCGAGGTAATCGAGGTTTATTGTAAGATTCGTTTCACTTTCTTTTCGGTAGGCACCGATAAAACCACAATCGGCCTCCCCAAAAATATTCTGAAAGCCAATGAAGTACGGCATGCCGGCACGCAACACGGTGATCAATACCGGATTATCATTCGGAATATTTACAACCGATGTGCCCAGAGGTGTTTGAACATTTTGTGGCCTGTATGAAAACGTCTTCGAAATTTCATACGCCATAAGCTCCCCGAGCCGTTCAATGTTTCCCCTGAACCGCGCGCGATTCTGCTGGATATCCTTATCGCGGAGTTCCAATAAGAATTGATTCGCTACAGTGTTTTGCCGGTTCAGTACGTTGACCATAATGAAAGTTTAAGCATTACAATTTAAATAAGGTTCCGGAAGTAAAAAACCTGCCTGACCTTTTAGCATCAATGTCGTGCTGACCTGCTCGTGTAACTGCTCCAAGGTTTGTTTCGCACAACCTGTTTGCTGATTTGTAGATGTGCTTTATCAAGCCGATAAATTTTTCATCCGAATGACGCATCTTTACCCCATGAAACTACTCAAACAGCTTTGCGAAATTCATGCGCCTTCGGGAGAAGAATCGCCCATGAAAGAATTTCTCCTGAAGTACATCGCAAAAGAAAAGAAGAATTGGAAAATAAAACCGACTGTCATCCACGGTGAAGAGTTTCAGGACTGCATCATCCTGAAATTCGGCAAACCGCGTACAGCCATTTTCGCGCACATGGACAGCATTGGTTTCACCGTACGCTACTTCAACCAACTGTTGCCCATTGGCAGTCCGGATGCTGAAGCGGGCACGAAGCTCGTAGGTAAAGATTCAAAAGGATTGATTGAATGCGAGCTTGAGTACGACAAGGAGAACCATGCCTTCTACCGGTTCGGCCGGACGATTGATCGCGGCACTTCGCTGACCTATAAAATCAACTTCCGCGAAAGCAAAGAGTACATCGAAACTCCGTACCTCGATAACCGGTTGGGTGTTTACAATGCGTTGAAGGTTGCCGAAACACTCAAAGACGGTTTGATCATCTTCAGCACCTGGGAAGAACATGGTGGCGGTTCAGTACCCTACCTCGCCAAATACATCTATGAAAAATGGGAAGTAAAACAGGCGCTTATCTCCGATATTACCTGGGTTACAGATGGTGTTGAACCGGGAAAAGGAGTTGCCATCTCGATGCGCGACAGAAATATTCCCCGGAAAAAATTTGTCGAGCAACTCATTAGTATCGCTGCAAAAAGTAAAATACCCTTTCAACTCGAAGTAGAAGGCATGGGCTCAAGCGATGGCCGCGAACTCCAAACTTCGCCTTATCCGTTCGACTGGTGTTTTGTCGGGGCACCGGAACAAAGTCCCCATTCGCCGAACGAGAAGGTTCACAAAGACGATATCAAATCGATGATTGCATTGTATAAAAAACTGATGGAGAATTTGTAGTCGCTACGTCACGAAGGCAGAAAAAATACGATCTGATAATATTCTGCTATTTTTGCCCCCTCGGAGATAATGTGCGACATGAAAATCAAGGATTTAGAATTCAAAAAGTTTATTACCGCCACCAAAATCAATGAAAAGGTTAAGGAGCTTGGTGCGCAACTCAGCGAAGATTATCAGAACAAAAAGCCGTTGTTACTGCCAATTCTTAACGGCTCATTCATATTTGCAGCAGACCTCATCCGCGAGCTGAAACTTGATTGCCGCGTGTCGTTTGTAAAACACGCTTCGTATCAGGGAACGCAAAGCAGCGGTCAGCTCAATACGCTGATCGGCCTGAATGAAAGTTTGTTTAACCAGGATCTGATTATCATTGAAGATATCATGGATACCGGGTTAACGCTAAGCAAAGTGGTTGCGGAGTTTGAAACACTGGGTGTAAAATCGGTTGAGATCGTAACACTTGTTAGGAAAGCTCCGGCACGTGCGCATGCAGTTCAGCCGAAGTACATCGGCTTCGATATTGATGATGAATTTGTTCTCGGCTATGGGCTGGATTATGATGGCTATGGCCGGAACCTGAAAGATATTTATAAAGCCATGCTCCCCGACACAGCTAAATAATTCAAAAACGCTATCTTCGCTATTCTTAAATAAGACCGAGGCTCTAAACCTACCCGTAAACACCGCATCATGATTAACCTTGTACTCTTCGGCCCTCCGGGCGCAGGCAAAGGAACGCAAAGCGAAAAGCTGATCAAGCAATACGGTTTCGTTCATATCTCGACCGGGGATTTGTTCCGCTGGCATACCAAAAATGACACTGATCTGGGGAAGCGGGTAAAAGAAATTATGAACAGCGGCTCACTGGTGCCAGATGAAATCACCATCGCCATGCTGAAGGAAGAACTCGACAAAAATCCGAATGCAAAAGGTTTCTTGTTTGACGGATTTCCGAGAACCGTAGCACAGGCCGAAGCCCTTGATAAATTCATGAAAGACAACGGCACGGCAATCCATCATGTAGTCGCACTGGATGTTACCGAAGCCGAAGTTCGCTCACGTATTGCTAAACGCAGAAGCATCGAAAACCGCGTGGATGACGAAGAAGAAAAACTCAACAAACGAATCACCGAATATTTTACCAAAACCGTTCACGTTCTGCCCTACTATGAAAAGCAGGGAAGATTAAAAACCGTTCAGGGCATTGGCGAGATCGAAACAATCTTCGGCAGCATTTGCAAAATCATTGATAAATAGTCATCGATTTCAGATTCAGGTTTTCGATCTTAAAATCTGAAGTCGTAAAATCTTTAAATCTGAAATAACGTGTCCTCACCTAACTTCATCGATCATGTAAAATTCCAGTCACGCTCAGGTAAGGGCGGTGCGGGATGTTTGCATTTTATACGAGAGAAGTTTGTTGAAAAAGGCGGGCCCGATGGTGGCGATGGCGGTCGTGGCGGACATGTTATCCTGAAAGGCAATTCACAACTCTGGACCTTGCTCCATTTAAAGTATCGCAAGCACGTTGTTGCTGAAAACGGTAAGCCGGGTGAATCACAAAATTGTACCGGTGCATCGGGCAAAGATGAGGTTCTGGAAGTACCGATGGGCACGGTTGCACGTGATGCTGAAACAGGCGAAAAACTTTGTGAGATCACCGAAGACGGACAGGAATATATCCTAACGCGTGGGGGGCGTGGGGGGCGTGGTAATTTGTTTTTTGCAACCTCTACGCAACGCGCCCCGACCCATACGCAACCCGGTGAACCCGGCATTGAGCAGTGGATCGTTCTTGAATTAAAATTGCTGGCCGATGTTGGCCTTGTCGGATTTCCAAATGCAGGCAAGTCGACACTGCTTTCAGTTGTATCGGCAGCAAAACCTAAAATTGCCGACTACGCGTTCACAACATTAACACCCAATCTTGGCGTGGTGAGCTATCGCGAAGACAAGTCGTTCGTGATGGCCGACATTCCGGGAATTATTGAAGGTGCAGCAGAAGGTAAGGGACTTGGTATCCGCTTCCTGCGACACATCGAACGGAATTCGCTTTTGCTGTTCATGATTCCGGCTGATTCGAAAGACATTAAAACGGAATACGGAATCTTATTAAACGAACTAAAAAAATACAATCCGGAGCTGTTGGATAAGAAACGCATGCTGGCAATCACCAAATCGGATATGCTGGATGCCGAGCTCAAGGCGGAGATGAGAAAAGATGTGCCATCCGAACTGCCGGTGATTTTCATTTCTGCAGTGACCAACCAGGGAATTTCCGAGCTGAAAGACCTGATCTGGAAAAACCTGCACTAGTCATTGTATTGAGTCAAAATCTGCCACAGAAAGCCTTAAAAACGAGTTGGAAAATGTCAATATGGCGCAAAAACCGCTCTGGCAACATTATTGACATTGGCGCAATACTTAACGAATCGACTTTTAATGGAAAATAATAATCCGCAGAACGAACAGGAATTGAACGAGGTGCAGGAGAAGACGGCTGCAGAGACGAGCCAATCGGCCGAATCAACCGGAACGACCGATCTTAAAAAAGCGCAGGATGAACTCGCTGACGCGAAAGACAAATACCTGAGGCTTTATTCTGAGTTTGAAAACTTCAGACGCAGGACTGCACGTGAAAAACTGGACCTTATTCAAAGCGCTAACGAAAAACTGGTGAACGCTTTTCTCCCGATTATTGACGATTTCGAACGTGCTGAAAAAGCATTCAAGGGAAGCGAGAGCAAAGAGATGGAAGGTTTTCTGTTGATCTACAACAAGTTTAAAAAAATACTGGACCAGGCAGGCGTGAAAGTGATGGAAGCAAAAGGATCCGACTTCAATCCCGATTTACACGAGGCGATCACTCAGGTTCCCGCACCGAACGAATCCATGAAAGGCAAAGTAATGGACGTAGTGGAAAACGGCTATCTCCTGAACGATAAAGTAATCCGCTTCGCAAAAGTCGTTGTCGGCAGCTGATATTCGATGCTTGACGCTAGAGGTTCGATGAGTTCGATAAAATCTTATAATGACCTGGAGGTGTACAAACTCTCCTATTCATTAGCGATGGATGTTTTTAAAGTATCTAAGAGCTTTCCAAAGGAAGAATTGTACTCATTAACTTCTCAGGTAGTTCGATCCTCCAGATCGATTAGTGCAAATATTGTTGAAGGTTGGTCGAAAAGATATTATGAAAATAAATTCAAAGTCCATTTGATTGACGCATTAGGTTCAACAGGAGAAACACAAAACTGGATAAGTTTCGCAAAAGACTGTGGCTATTTGAATTCAGAAGAACATTTAAAACTCGCAGATCAGCTTGATCATGTAGGTCGGATGCTGACGAAACTTCATCAAAACTGGGAAACGAAAACGCAATAATATTCAGAGTTCGAACTTCAAACTTCGAACCTCTAACCTCGAAAAAATATGGCGAAGAGAGACTTCTACGAAATACTGGGCGTAAGCAAAGGCGCAACTCCGGAAGAGATCAAGAAAGCATACCGCAAGGTGGCTATTCAATATCACCCTGATAAAAATCCGGGCAATAAGGAAGCTGAAGAAAAATTCAAGGAAGCAGCCGAAGCCTACGAAGTTCTCAGCAACCAGGAGAAACGCGCACAGTACGACCGCTTTGGACATGCCCGTCCGGGAAATGGAGGCTACGGTGGCGGTCAGCACATGAATATGGATGATATCTTCAGTCAGTTCGGAGATATTTTCGGAGGTGGTGGCGGCAGTCCGTTCGACAGCTTCTTCGGAGGCGGTGGCGGAGGTCGCAAGCGTCAGCGTAAAGGTTCCAACCTTCGCATCAAGCTAAAACTGACGCTCGAGGAAATTGCCAACGGTGTTGAAAAAAAGATCAAGGTAAACCGGCTCACACAAGCCGAGGGCGTTACATTCAAGAATTGTACAACCTGCAACGGTACGGGTCAAACCCGCAAAGTGGTGAACACGATGCTCGGGCAGATGGTATCAACTTCAACGTGTCCTGCATGTAACGGTGCCGGTCAGATTATCGATAAGAAACCAAGCGGAGTGGACAGCTCCGGTCTTGTTTCAAAAGAAGAAGTTATCTCTATTAAAATACCGGCCGGTGTTGCCGATGGCATGCAGCTGAGCATGTCGGGTAAAGGCAACGATGCTCCGGGTGGGGGCATTCCGGGCGATCTTTTGATTCTGATTGAAGAGCAGGAAGACAGCCAACTGAAGCGCGAAGGCAACAATGTTGTATACGACTTATATGTGAACTTTGTGGATGCAGCCTTGGGCACAAGTGTCGAGGTTCCGTCTATCGGAGGTCGGGTTAAAATCAAAATTGAGCCCGGAACACAAAGCGGCAAAATTCTTCGCTTGCGCGGAAAGGGGATTAAAGACCTGAATGGGTACGAAACTGGTGATCAGCTTGTGTACGTGAACGTGTGGACCCCAAAAAAGCTCACTCCGGAAGAAAAAGCCAAGCTCGAAAGCCTGCGAAATTCCCCGAATTTCGAACCCAAGCCTGACGCAAGCGACAAAGGCTTCTTCGAGCGGATGAAGGAATTTTTTAACTGATTCCCGCAACCTTACTGCATTTCAATCGTTTGTACCCTCTATTGGGGTAATTTTTAACGATTTTTTAATAATTCTTACACTTCGCAACCCCTTGCGTTGCAGTTCGTAAGTATTCAGCATGCAGAAGAAGTTTCTAGGACTTACAGTTTTGGCGGTTGCGGTTGCGGGGATGTCCTATGGGCAAATCAAAAAGCAATTCTCTGTAGACGATGCCCCTTCCTGCAACAAAATCAAGCTCAAATTACAGGCTAACAGCGGTACCTGCTTTATCAAGCCCAGCCATAACCCCGAAATTCTTAGCGTTTTCAGCAACCAGACCGAGCAGAACTATTCTCACCAGTTTGTAAAAGAGATCAACGGCAAAGTTTGTGAAGTCACGCTTTCGCTGGAAGAAAACGAATCCGGAAGCTTTAGCCAGACGGTATCATCCCGTGTTTTCGGCTCCGAAAAGCCAGAACAGGAGAAGTTTTGGAAGATGTACCTGACGGAAGCCAAGCCATACTCGCTGGAACTGAACTACGGTGTCGGTAACGCCAATGTTGATCTTTCCGGGTTGGCGATCAAAACATTCAAAATCAATACCGGAAGCGCGGATGTAAATATCGGGTACCATTCAGGCCTTGAAAACCTGGTGGAGATGGACACCTTTTCGGTGAGGGTTGACCTCGGTTCCGTAAACGCCAAAAATCTCAGTCTCGCAAGAACAAAATATGTAGTCGCCAACGTAGGCTTCGGAAATGTTATGCTCGACTTGAGCACCGCACCAGAAGTTGCCAATCATATTAAAGGAAGTGTAGGTGCCGGCAACCTGGTAATACTGCTGCCGTCAGATGACTCAGTTCCGGTTTTGGTTCATGTTAAAGACTCATGGCTTTGCAGCGTTGAGCTCACAGACGATTTGAAGGAAACCGCTCCTAACACATATGCCAACGCAGCATACGCGAAAAATCCCAAAAAAGCCCTCACGTTCGACCTGGACGTGTCACTCGGCAACATCGTTTTTAAGGAAAAGCCGTAAGCTTACTTCCTCAAAGCTGTAATTACTTCCTATATTTTGACACTAATCGGCTAGTTCAAAATATAAACCTGTGGAAGCACTCTCCGTAAAAAATGTGACCAAGCGGTACACAAACCACGTAGCGCTTGACAACGTAAGCATTACCATTCCGCAAAAAAGCATCTATGGTTTGCTTGGCCCTAACGGGGCTGGAAAAACAACCCTGATCCGGATCATTAACCAGATTATCAACCGCGATGCGGGCGACATCACGCTTTTTGGCGAGCCGCTCAATGAAAGCCACGTGGGTGTAATCGGCTATCTGCCGGAGGAACGCGGGCTGTACAAAAAACTCAAAATTGGCGATCAGCTTTTGTATCTCGCCCAGTTGAAGGGGATGAGTCGGGCGCAGGCGTTAGAAAAAAGCAAAGCGTGGTTAAAGAAATTCCAGGTTACCGACTGGTGGGATAAGAAGGTGGAAGACCTTAGTAAGGGCATGGCGCAGAAGGTGCAATTCATCAGCACGGTAATGCACGAACCCAAGCTGATTATTTTGGATGAACCGTTTTCAGGATTCGATCCGGTGAATGCGAAACTCATTACAGAAGAAATCCTTGCACTTCGCGACAGAGGTTCAACCATTATCTTCTCCACGCACCGCATGGAAACCGTGGAGGACCTCTGTGATGATATCGCTTTGATCAACAAGTCGAAGAAAATTCTCGAAGGATCAAAGAAGCAGGTGAAAGATCAGTTCCGCTCCAACACGTTTCTGGTAGAGCACCATGGAAACAGCTTCTCGCTGGATCCATCACGTTACGAAATTGTCAAGCAGCGACTCATTGAAGGCGATTTATACGGAACTACACTCAAGGCTCAGGCAGGTATTAAGCCCAACCAGGTTATCCGTGAGCTGATTGAGAAGACAGAGGTCAGCAGTTTCCAGGAAAAACTGCCAAGTATGGCCGATATTTTTATCGGACTGGTGCAAGGTGAAGATGAAGATGCACTGCGCAGACATTTACAGGAAGTTTAATCAATAAGAATCTACTCCCATGAATAAGATACTACTCATCATACAGCGCGAGTTTTTAAACCGCGTTCAAAAAAAATCCTTCCTGCTGACGACCATCCTGGTGCCATTGATCTTCCCGGCTATTATGGGTATCATGATTTACATCGTGGTTAAGCAATCAGAGGTAACGAATGTAAAGACGGTTCAGGTTCTGGACGACAGTCATAAGTTTACGTTCAAAGATTCGAAAGACTTTAAGTTCAAAGTCGTTACCGGCTCACTCGATGCGGCTAAAGTTGCATACGATTCATCGGAAGATTTTGGATTGGTTTACATCCCTCCTTTTGAAATCAGCGATCCAAAGGGGTTCACACTGCTTTCGCATGAAAATCCGACAGTTGAACAAATGGGCAGCCTGGAAGGCTATTTTGAAGATCAGGTTCGGAACATGAAACTTCAGCAGTATAAAGTTGATCAGGCAACACTGGATGCCCTCAAAACCGATATTGATATTCGTCAGGTAACAAAAGATGCAGCAACGGGTGAAGAAAAATCGAGCAGTTCGGGTTTGATTTACGGGGTTGGGTTCGTACTCGGCATTTTGATTTACATGTTTGTGCTGATTTACGGCATCCAGATCATGCAGGGCGTCATTGACGAAAAAACTTCAAAAGTTGTCGAAGTAATTGTATCGTCTGTGAAACCGTTCCAGTTAATGCTTGGAAAAATTATCGGCATTGCGTCCGTTGGTTTGTTACAATTTATCATCTGGATTGTACTGAGCTTTGGCGTGACGTCAAGCGTACTCGCGTACTTCGGATTAAAAACTCCGCAGAAGCAAATGATGGAGCAGGTTTCGAAGCAAGTTGATCAGCCCGATCAGAATTCAGTAGAAAGCAAAGCCGCACAAAATGAAGGTTTGCAAAAAATGGTATTTAACTGGAGCCAGCTTCCGCTTGCTAAAATTGCAGCCGTATTCGTTTTCTTTTTCCTGGGCGGATACTTGTTGTATGGTTCGTTGTTCGCTGCAGTTGGTTCTGCGGTAGACTCGATACAAGACGCGCAACAATTTCAATTTCCGATAACATTACCCTTGCTGATCGGGTACATGAGCTTATTCATTATCGTTCTTCGCGACCCGAACAGTTCGGCAAGTTTCTGGTTATCGATCATTCCGCTTACGTCACCAGTAGCGATGGTCGGCCGGATTGCATCCGGAGTTCCCAACTGGGAGCTTGCACTCTCGATGGGTTTGCTGATCATTGGGTTCCTGTTCACAACCTGGGTGGCCGGCCGCATTTACCGCGTGGGTATACTCATGACAGGCACGAAAGTGAATTACAAAGTGCTGGCCAAGTGGTTTATGACCAAACAATAAGGGTTTATTGCCTTCGTTTAAGAACCGGATCGACAGTCCGGTTTTTTTATTTACATTTCTACTCACATGCCGCGGCTCGCTCCGACCATCGACTTTTATCGAAACAACTCCAAAATCAAATGGATTGTCCTGGCGATATCCATTCTGATCAGCGCGGGATCAATTTTTTATACCGAACGACTGGTAAGTCAGCTTAAGGAGCGCGAAAAGCAACAAGTTGTCCTATTTGCAATGGCCATTGAGTCAACCGTAAATCAGGACGTTAACACGGACGTACAAATCACCCTTGAGATTTTAACAAACACTTCAATACCCACCATATTGGTTGATGCTAAGGACAGCATACTTTATATTCGTAATGTTAGTATCGATTCATCGCGCAACCAGCAGTACATCGATCAGCAAATCCGTGATCAGCTTGAGGTGATGGCTGAGACGTATGATCCGATTACCATTTTATTAAAAGATCCCACACAGAACAATGAAGTTTTCGGTCAGCAGAAATTATACTACAAGAATTCATTTTTGCTTACGCAGATCAATGCTTATCCCTACATCCAGCTTTCGGTGATTGCCATCTTCGGCATTATCTCATACATGGCTTTTAATTTTTCACGCATGGCAGAGCAAAACCGTGTATGGGTTGGCCTCGCAAAAGAAACCGCCCATCAACTCGGCACTCCGTTGTCGTCACTGATGGCGTGGATGGAAGTTTTGCGTGATGATCCGGATCTGAAGAACAAAGGCATCGCTGACGAACTTGAAAAAGATATTCGCAAGCTCACTGTTGTGACTGAACGGTTTTCAAGTATTGGCTCCGTGCCCGTACTCCGCCAGGAAAATGTTGTGGCACTCGTTAATACCGTGGTCAACTACCTGCGTCCACGCATTTCATCGAAAGTGAAAATGGATGTGTTTACGCTTTCCGAAAACATCCAGGTGATGGTACACCCTCCGCTGTTTGAATGGGTGATTGAGAATCTTTGCAAAAATGCCGTGGACGCGATTGGAGGTTCCGGAACCATCGCAATCAAAATTCTTCGCGGAAGCGACAGCAAAGTGTTTATCGACATTTCGGATACCGGAAAGGGAATTCCGCGTTCAAAAATCTCGATGGTTTTCCGGCCCGGATTCACCACCAAGAAGCGCGGCTGGGGCCTCGGCCTAACGCTCGCCAAACGGATTATCGAAGCCTATCACAACGGCAAAATTTTCGTGAAATCATCGGAAGAAAATCAGGGTACAACCTTCCGGATTGCACTGAACACCGTTTCCTGAAAAAACGGCCTTTTTGAATCGCTTTTCCACAAAATCTTATTTGGTTTAGCATTGCGGTTTGGGCGATAAAAGTTACTTTTGCGCCACGAATTCAGTGCCTTTTCAAAAAGGGCATTCTACTCGAAAAACCAACAGTAAAACCACATTAATCTAAAGTCACTCATGGCGAATATTGGCAAGATTACCCAGGTTATCGGACCCGTTGTTGACGTAGCGTTTGATACACCCGGCTCAAAGCTCCCGAACATCCTCGATTCATTGGAAGTAACTAAGTCTGACGGCACCAAAATCGTATTGGAATGCCAGCAGCACCTTGGCGAAGACCGCGTACGTACCATTGCGATGGACGGAACAGAAGGTCTTGTTCGCGGCATGAAAGTGACTGACACGGGCGCTCCGATCGCAATGCCAATTGGTGACGATATCAAAGGTCGTCTGTTCAATGTAATCGGTGAAGCAATCGATGGTATCAAGCAGCCTGCCGGAAAGCAGAAATTGCCAATCCACCGCACAGCTCCTGCGTATGAAAATCTTTCAACTTCTACGGAAGTTCTTTTTACCGGTATTAAAGTTATCGACCTGATTGAGCCTTACGCAAAAGGTGGTAAGATCGGTTTGTTCGGTGGTGCCGGTGTAGGTAAAACCGTATTGATCCAGGAATTGATCAACAACATCGCGAAAGCATATTCAGGTCTGTCAGTATTTGCCGGTGTAGGTGAACGTACCCGCGAAGGAAACGACTTGCTCCGCGAAATGATCGAAGCTGGTATTGTTGACTACGGCCCGGAATTTATGAAGTCGCTCCACGCAGGTGGCTGGGATCTTTCCAAAGTTGACGAGCAGAAACTAAAAGACTCTAAAGCAACCTTCGTGTTCGGCCAGATGAACGAACCTCCCGGAGCACGTGCACGTGTGGCACTTTCGGGGTTAACTGTTGCTGAATACTACCGTGATGGTGATGGCACTGGCAAAGGCCGCGACATCCTCTTCTTCGTGGATAACATTTTCCGTTTCACACAGGCAGGCTCTGAAGTATCGGCTCTTTTGGGTCGTATGCCTTCAGCAGTAGGTTATCAGCCTACCCTGGCAACTGAAATGGGTGCCATGCAGGAGCGTATTACATCAACCAAGAACGGTTCAATTACTTCGGTACAGGCGGTTTACGTACCTGCCGATGACTTGACTGACCCTGCGCCTGCAACAACATTCGCTCACCTGGATGCAACAACTGTATTGAGCCGTAAAATCTCCGAGTTGGGTATTTACCCTGCGGTGGATCCATTGGATTCCACTTCGCGTATCCTCCGTGCGGATATCGTTGGTGAAGATCACTACAATTGTGCACAGCGTGTGAAGAGCATTCTTCAGCGTTACAAGGAATTGCAGGATATCATCGCCATCCTCGGTATGGATGAATTGTCTGACGAAGATAAGCTGGTGGTGCACCGCGCAAGACGCGTACAACGCTTCCTGTCGCAGCCATTCCACGTTGCTGAAGCTTTCACAGGCTTAAAAGGTGTGTTGGTTGATATCAAGGAAACTATCCGCGACTTCAACGACATCATGGACGGTAAATACGATCACCTCCCTGAAATGGCATTCAACCTGGTAGGTAACATGCAGCAGGCAATTGAGAAAGGTGAGAAAATGATGGCTGAAGCTAAATAATTTAACAAAGTAAAAATGTGATGATTTAACGATGACGTTAATCGCCACAAATTGTTAAATCGTTAAATTATCAAACTGAGTTTATGTATTTAGAAATATTAACACCTGAAAAAAAGATCTTCGAAGGCGATGTAACGATTGCTACGTTTCCGGGTGAGAACGGCTCTTTCCAGGTGATGGACAATCACGCACCGCTAATCGGTTTGCTGAAAGAAGGAGTTGTGGAGTATAAATCATCCAAAACAGCTTCTGAAAACCTGGTCATCACCGGTGGTGTAGTAGAGGTTCTGAAGAACAAAGTGATTTTGCTTGCGGATGGTGTGAAATAATCTCCGCTTCAATAAGAGAAAAAAGGGATGTGAATAGCATCCCTTTTTTTATTACCCTCATACGGATACGTAAGCCGAAGTATCCCCGAATACAGATCATATATGCAGTCGTTTATCCTCTCTCGTGCATGCCGTACGGGGATTCCTCGCTTCGCTCGGAATGACGGTTAGGAAGATTTCCTCCGGGAAAACATCCGTCTGAAGAAGCGCTTCTCGAATTCCCAGAAAAAATTAAACTGACCGAAGATAAATCCGTAAGCCAACAGGAAAATATTGTAGACAGGAAAGATTAAAATCCAATACAGGATAGTTGCCCAGGTTGGTTTTTCGCCATCCGGGAACCAGTACTGAAACAGCGGTTGCTTAATAAACAATACGGTGAAACCCGTACATGCAAACACAATCAGGATAACGATTACCGTCCATGTGTTTTTAACATGCCAGCGATTCTTAAGCTTGTCTGTCCAGGTGGCCATGAGGCTATTCGAGACTCGAAAAATACTTCCAGAAACCATCATCCGGAAGAGGGGCTTCAACTTTCAGAACGTCCTTTTTCACAGGATGTATGAACTCCAGGCGTTTAGCATGAAGGTTTATACTTCTGCCGTCATTAATAATCTCTCCATAGCCATATTTTACATCACCCCGGATGGGACATCCCATCGAAGCGAGTTGCACGCGGATTTGATGCGGCCGACCAGTAACAGGGTTAACCTCCAGCAGCCAGTGCGACTGTACAGTACCTAAAACTCTATAACTCAACTCAGAGCGAAGAGCTCCCGGTGTTTCCTTCGTAAAAAACGTGGTCTTATTTTTTTTCTCGTCTTTCAGCAGCCAGTGAATGAGCGTATCTGACTCTTTCCGGGGTTTGTTTTTAACCACCGCCCAATACGTCTTTTTTGTCTCTTTATCACGGAACAAGGCGTTCATCCGCTCAAGCGATTTCGATGTTCTCGCGAACACAACCACACCACTTACCGGCCGGTCGAGCCGATGAACAACGCCCAGAAAAACTGCTCCGGGCTTCTGATATTTTTCTTTGATATACTCTTTGCAAAGTTCAACAAGCGGTTTGTCACCGGTTTCATCACCCTGCACCAGAATGCTGTTAGTTTTGTTAACGATCAGCAGGTGATTGTCTTCGTACAGAACCGAGAAGGGCTTGCTTTGCATGCGGGAACAAACTTGGCAAATTTTCGTATCTTTAAGAAGATGCAAACGGTCAAAATAGACAGGACTAAAAATTGGACAGTGGAGGATTATCTCTTGCTGGGAGAGGCCAATACGCCTTGTCAATTAATAAATGGAGAATTGATTATGAGTCCTGCCCCTAATCCGGAACATCAGCGAGTGCTAGCGAAAATTTTTAAACTGATAGATCGCTTTTCGACCGGTGAGACTTTTTTTGCTCCCATTGATTTGTTTATCGATCAGAAAAACGTCTTCCAACCGGATCTGATTTACATCTCACCAGAGAAGGCAAATATTGTTAGCAAAAGAGGCATAGAAGGCGCCCCCGATTTAATTGTTGAAATACTGTCTCCATCCAATATTTTCACTGACCGAAATCAGAAGAAGTTCACCTATCAAAAAATCGGTGTGAAAGAATACTGGATCGTTGATCCGGCCAACAAAACATTGGAGATTTATAAGCATGATCAGGCCGATCAGAATACACCTAGTTTGTATGTGGCTGGTGAGGGCGAGGTTACATCAAGCGTGCTACCGAACCTTAAGTTTGATCTAAAAGAAATCTTCTGATCAATCTTTAAACTCGGAGGTAAAGTGGAAATGAATCTCCGGAAAATTCTCCTGCACCATCTGCAACCAGCCCTTCGATTCAGCCATAAACACCAGCTTGCCGTCTTTATCTTTTGCGATGTGCCGCTGCTTGGAATCAATAAACTCCTGTAGTTTCTTTTCGCTCGTGCTGCTAATCCAGCACGCTTTGTAGATATTCTGGTTTACAAACTGAACCGTAGCCCCGTACTCATTCTTCAAGCGGAATTGGATTACTTCAAACTGAAGTGCTCCCACAGTACCAATAACTTTCTTGTTTCCTAATTCGTACGTAAACAACTGTGCAACGCCTTCTTCCATGAGTTGAAGCAAACCTTTTTCCAGTTGTTTGCTTTTCATCGCATCCATGTTCACCACTTCCTTAAAAATTTCCGGGGAAAAACTCGGGATGCCGGTATACATCAGGTCCTCCCCCTCTGTGAGTGTATCGCCAATTTTCAGGTTACCGGTATCGTATAAGCCGACAATATCGCCCGGCCAGGCCTCATCAACAGTTTCCCGATCCTGCGCCATAAATGCGGTGGCATTTGAAAACCGAATTCCTTTATGTTGACGAACGTGGTGGTAGTTGGTGGCGCGCTCAAATTTTCCGGAGCATACACGTAAGAACGCAATCCGGTTCCGGTGTTTCGGATCCATGTTCGCGTGAATCTTAAAAATGAACCCTGAGAATTTCTTTTCATCAGGCTCTACTTCTCGAACGGTGGTTTCCCGTGGTATTGGTGGCGGAGCAATCCGAATAAACGTATCGAGCAACTCACGAACACCAAAGTTGTTTACTGCGCTTCCAAAAAATACAGGAGCAACTTCCCCATCCAGGTATTCCTGAACATTAAATTCCGGGTAAACGCCTTCGATCAATTCAACATCAGCACGAAGTTGTTTGGCATAACTTTCACCTACCAGTTTGTCGAGTTCGTCACTGTTAATATCCGATACCTCAATAGATTCCTGGACGGTAACCTTGCTGGGTGTAAACAGGTTTAATTTCTTTTCATACAGGGAGTAAACTCCTTTGAAGGTTTTTCCCATGCTGATCGGCCAGCTAAGCGGCCGCACCTTAATATCTAGCTTTTCTTCTATCTCATCAAGCAGGTCAAACGGATCGCGGCCTTCGCGGTCGAGCTTATTGATGAAGCAGAGCACAGGTGTATTGCGCATGCGGCAAACTTCCATCAGTTTTTCGGTCTGAATCTCCACCCCTTTTACGCAATCAATTACCAGAATCACACTATCGACTGCCGTTAACGTGCGGTACGTATCTTCCGCAAAATCCTGGTGACCGGGTGTATCGAGCAGGTTGATCTTAATGTCTTTGTAATTAAAGCCCATCACGGAAGTAGCAACAGAGATACCCCGTTGCTTCTCGATTTCCATCCAGTCGCTTCGGGCGTGATCTTTTATTTTGCTTGATTTTACTGCTCCGGCCTTCTGGATTGCGCCCCCGAAAAGCAACAGCTTTTCCGTAAGGGTCGTCTTCCCCGCATCGGGGTGACTGATGATTCCGAATGTTCTGCGCTTGGCTATTTCCTGTTCTAAAGTCATTATCTTCGAATACCTGTAACTGAAAAGAACCGCAAATAACGTGAAAAATTTTGTTCTGTGGCTGGTCTTGGTAACGCAAACGAGGTTTCGTTTTTAGAATTGCGGAATCAAAATCCCGGTAAAGAAAATGAGCAGCAGGTATAACAGAATTTTGGTTAATTAACTGGCGGCCGCACAACTCCTTCCAAAATTGCCTTTGCGACAGCCTCCGTCATGCTTTGCACATGTAGTTTGTCATAAATGTTTTTCATATGAAAACGAACGGTTGGGTATGCTATACTCATGTCCGCAGCAATCATCTTGTAGCTTTTTCCTGCAACCAGACCCCGCAGCACTTCATATTCTTTTTCTGAAAGTCCATACCCGGTTGTGGTCACTTGCTTATTTTGTTGTTGAAACATGCGCAAGACTTTCGCAGCAATAGATGGTGACATAGGCGCCCCTCCGAGATAAGCATCTTCAACGGACTGGTGATATGTTTCTGAGGAACTGCTCTTCAGGATGTAGCCATTAGCCCCTGAACAAATAGCGGAAAAAATCATTTCATCATTATCGAATACGGTCTGCATCACAACTTTGATCTGAGGATTGATCTCCCTGATTTGCTTTATGGCCTCAATACCCGATAAACCGGGCATCCGGATGTCCATTAACACAACGTCTGGTTGCGTATTAGCTATGTCTCGTGCTAGTGTATTTGCGTTGGAAAAAACACCTTCAAGTGAGATTGTACCGGACGATTCGAACAAGGCCATCAGGCTTTTCCGGAGGTGCGCATTGTCTTCAAAAATTATTAGCCGGATCATCTTCAAAAATAGCTAAAGGCACAGACATGTCTGTGCCCTTACTTTAAACCATACTTATTTTGTTTTATCGGGTTTGAAGAGCAAATACCCATTGATCCGCTGTGGTTGCTTCCGGGCTGGCTTTACTTCCGCTCACCATTACGATCAATTTCTTGCCATTTTTGATGTATCCCATACCCACTACAGGGTATCGCTGACTCCCCAGGGTATTGTCTACTACGCTATATAAATACCCAAACAGCATTCCGTTTTCAGCTTCTTCAAAATTAACAGCCCAGACAATGTTGCTTTCTACTTCACTCGCTCCGATTGATCCGCGGAATTCGTGAAATGAAATGTAACCATCCGGTAATCGTGGGTCGGTGTAAACCGAGTAAGCCCTATTGCTTAGCGTGTAGGTTCCAGTTCCGTTTCGTGCTCCTAAAAAAGTACCAAAACCAGTAAGTTCTCCGGTTTCCCCACCCTGATTAAATATTGCCGCGTTAAAATCATCCGTTGAGATCAGAGGGTCTTGTTTAAACATGAACGATCCGCCCTGCCCGTCACCCTGGTCAAGCGTGAAAATACCATCGGTGAAATTAAATTGTCCGGTGTATTTTTTGCCCGGATCTTCACCAACCGAGGCAGTTTGTGTAAATTCTCCAAGGTCCCCGATTGTTCCTAACGTTACTCCGGTCGGAATAGATGTATCGGGTGTATAGACGCAGGCAAAGGATGAATTTATCTTGTTTTCAACACAGGTAAGTGTACGGGAGTACGGTTCCTCTGTGATTGATACGGTTCCGCCTGCTTCGTCAATACCCCAGGAAAAGTTCCCCCAACACCCGTCCTTATCAACATGATTGTAACCCTGATAAGGATATGCCGTGCGTATAAAGTTGAACTTATGAATACCGTTGCTGCCAGATTTCGTAGACCGTGCGTTCATGACCACGATTCCGAATTTCGGAGCGCCTGTAACCGCTGACGGAGCATCAGGAAGCATGACCAGGCTTTTACCCGGAATTTCCATGGCATAAATCCTGTACGTTCCGTCAACAGCTATTCCGTTTACAGTTCTGCTCAGTCCCGTAACTTTCATTTCGATAAAACCTTTACTGGTCTTCGAAAATGATCCGCTGAAAACTACGTCATCCGTTGCGACAGATTTTGTGCCTGCATCCCAGGTGGCTGCAAACGTTTTGCGCTGTGGGTTGAACAAAACAAGCCAGACATCCCCAGGTGACATTGTTCCGAAGTACTCTTTATCCGATACATCAGTGCCGGATGGTGCAGGGTCATCGCTATTACAGGCGTTCACCAGCAGCAGTGCTATCGATACAACAATAACAAAGCTGATTTTTCTTAACATTTTGGTTCTCATTTCTCTTTTGGATAGTGAACCAAAAGTAGCCGGAGTAAGTGTGTGGAAGGACTATCGAATGTGATAGGTCTGACCTGACATGCGCCTATCAATAGTGATAGCAAAACGCACGATTTAATTCATTCGATTCAGGAGCTTATCGCTACAAAGCAGCAACATTAAGGCTTCTTACTTAGCTCAAGCCTGATTTTGGTTCCCTGACCATTATGCGTGATAACCTTGAGTGATGCGCTGATTTCATCGGCCCTGCGTTTCATGTTTCGCATCCCGTTGCCTGTGCGTGTGGCAGAAAGATCAAAGCCTTTTCCATCGTCAGATACCTCCATCACCAAACCTTTGTTCAACTTATTAATTGAAATTGTTACCTGCTTTGCCTGCGAATACTTGGCTGCGTTATTAACAGCTTCTTTAAAGATCAGGTAGATATTCTTTCGTTCAACCATGTTCACGGGAGCTTTATCAACGCCATTGGCTACATCGAAAGCAAACTCAATTCCGGCAGCGGCCAGGATATTCATACCAAATCGCTCCATGCGCTGAAGTGCCACACCAAAATTATCGTTGGCGGGTTCAATACTCCATACAATATCAGCCATACTATCCAATGTCTGTCGGCTTGTGTTTTCTATTTCACCTACAATAGAACTGATCTCCTCCACAGGTTTCGTTCGTGCCATGCCTGCAAACATCGAAATACTGGTGATTGAGGAGCCGACTTCATCATGCAAATCACTGGCAATACGGTTGCGCAATTTCATTTCTCTTAATCTCTGCCGCAGGCGATAGCGATAAAATACAAACGCGGCAAAGCCGATGATTAGGAGGCCAATCAATGCCCACGCGAATCGTTGCGATTTTTCTTGCGCGAGTTGAGCCGCCAGTAATCTTTTCTCCTGCAGATGTAGAATACTGTCGTTTACTGATTTTATACTATCCTGACGTGCTACGAGTTGAAATTCGAATTTGTATTGCGATTTCAACGCTTCATTACGGGCATTATCATTCCTTAAACTGTCTTTAGCCCAGGTATAAAGTTCATACATTTCAAGTGCTTTACCTGTGTTACCGCCCCTTTTGTAAACCCGGAACAGTCCCGATGCCGAAAGTTCAATACCGCGTAAATCGTGAGCAGCCTGGCTTAGTCTTAGTGCTTTAAGAAAGTAGTTCCGAGCTTCAATGGCTGAGCCCTTTTTCTCATAAATAGCGGCAGCCGATTCTGATGCGCGTGCAATGTCCATTTTATCGATCAGCGTTTCGCGGATTTTCAACGCTTCGAGCACATACGCCAATGCCTTGTCAAGTTCACCAGTTGCCTCATGAACCAACCCGATACCCTCGAGCGCCAAACCCTCCTGTTTTTTCAGGTTATTCTTCCGGGCTACAGTAAGTGCCTTCGTATAATTTTCAAGCGCAGCAGGATAGTTCTTCGTTAACCGGTAAGCCTGCCCAACCCGGTCCAACGCGCGGGCAATGACTTCCGGTCGGGAAGATTTCTCGGCACAGGCAAAAGCTTGTTTCGAATAAGAAAGATAGATATCATACTCGCCCAACTGGTAATACACGCCCGAGAGGTTGTTGAGGCTGGTAAATTCACCAGCCGAACTCCCGGCCTTCTGATTATTCAGAAGCGCCTCACGAAAGTACTTAAGCGCTTTGGTTGTGTTGCCGGTGGTCAAATAAACTAACCCCAGGTTATTTTGAGCAATGGCCAGCCCCCGGTTATCTCCAATTTCATTTCGTGCAACAATACAGCGATTGTAATAATCAAAAGCTTCAACCAGTCTCCCTTGTGTTTTACTTAAATAGCCAAGATTGTTCAGTACCATTGCCTCACCTTCGCGTTCACCAATGTCTTCAAATATCTTCAAAGCTTGCTTGTATAAATTCCCAGCCCCTGCTGCGCTCCCTTGGCTCTCCTCCAAAAAGGCCAGGTTGTTCTGAACGATGGCAAAATAGTGCCAATAAACTTTATGTTCGGGTACTTGCAACGGTGTACTTTCGGTGTCGATGTGCATTCTAATCAAGCTATCCATTTGCCTGCTGTATTGGGCGACAAGCTGAACATCAGAAGTATTTTCAATAATCTTGTCAAACAACGCCAACCGTGTAGAGTCATTCAAATTTTCACTCAGCCCGTTTTTCAAAGAATCAATCACCGGGTTTTGTGAATGCACAAAGCGGCTCGACAGAATTATGCAGATAAGAACGCACACTCGCATAGGTTTGAATTTACAAAACTCCGAGATCAATATACGGGCGAACTATCGCTAAATTTCTATACCTGACTACTTTATCGAAAATGGCTGCTCGGATTTTTCTTTGACATTTACAGCCCTTCTTCACTACCTTTGAATTTCATACTCCAATCCGCCCGTGTGAAAAAAGTTATTCTCCCTTTCGTGCTAATATTTGTATGTTCTGCAACTTCGTCTCAAACACTTGACCTGCGAGCTGGCATCAACTATGCCATGCAGCTGATAAAAGTTGACGGCATAACACTCAATCCGAACTACCGGATTGGTGGTTTGGCAGCAATCAAGTTAAACCTGGAAGAGACTGAAAAGCTTTCCGCACAGTTTGAATTTTCCTATTCGCAAATGACAGGCTAAACCACTTATAGCTAAATTGAACTCGTTGTTGCCACCTTCCCTGACTCAACCCGAATATTCAAGAATCTATTTTTGGAAGGGCGTAATAGAATTACAGTCAAAAAATTATGAATTGGCATTGGCACAGTTCGACAGGGCCATACAAATGACGAGAATAATTTTGACGCAAAATACGGGCGAGGCAACACGTTCGAAGCAATGGGTAACTTTCCGCAGGCCAGGGATGATTACAAAGCTCTTGCAAAGCAAAATTTCAAGGATTCAAAAAGCCGCTATAAGGCACTTGCCGGGAAATAGTCAAAAAAACGTCTAAAAGGCTTCCAGATGCAGGAGCCAACTGATCCAAACCTGCCAAACTGGCATTTTTAGCTGCAAAAACCCCCTTGGCATAGTGATTGACAAATGGACCTCAAGGAGAAATTTAAAAGACATGGGAAAAATAATTGGTATAGACTTAGGAACAACCAACTCGTGCGTAGCCGTAATGGAAGGTAACGAACCAGTGGTTATTGCCAACAGCGAAGGACGCAGAACAACACCTTCTATCGTTGGCTTTTTAGACAACGGGAAGGGCGAGCGTAAAGTGGGTGATCCTGCTAAACGTCAAGCCATTACTAACCCGAAAAACACCGTACAATCCATTAAGCGTTTCATGGGTAAGAAATTTGCCGATGTAGACGGTGAGAAGAAAATGGTATCGTACCAGGTGGAAAGCGGTAACAACGATACGGTGCGCGTGCGCATTGGTGATCGTTTGTATACCCCGCAGGAAATCTCGGCTATGATTCTTCAAAAGATGAAGAGTACTGCCGAAGACTATCTCGGAACAACCGTTACAGAAGCTGTAGTTACCGTACCTGCATACTTTAACGATGCAGAACGTCAGGCAACGAAAGAAGCCGGCCAGATTGCGGGCCTTGATGTGAAACGTATCATCAACGAGCCAACGGCTGCTGCACTTGCTTACGGTTTGGATAAGAAAAACAAAGACATGAAAATTGCGGTGTACGACCTGGGTGGTGGTACATTCGATATCTCGATTCTTGAACTGGGCGATGGGGTGTTTGAAGTTAAATCAACCAATGGTGACGTACACCTGGGTGGTGACGACTTCGATATGCGCATTATGAACTGGCTGGCCGATGAATTCAAAGCCGACAAAGGTATCGACCTGCGTAAAGACCCAATGGCGTTACAGCGTTTGAAAGAGGCTGCTGAAAAAGCAAAGATTGAACTTTCAAGCTCAACGGAGACTGAAATCAACCTGCCGTATATCACTTCGGTTGACGGAGTGCCTGAACACCTCGTGAAAAAACTCTCACGTTCAAAGTTCGAGCAACTCGCAGACGATTTGATCAAGCGTACACTTGATCCTTGTAAAAAAGCATTGGCTGACTCCGGATATTCAGTAGGTCAGATCGATGAAGTTATTCTGGTGGGTGGTTCAACCCGTATTCCCCGAATTCAGGAAGAAGTTGAAAAATTCTTCGGCAAGAAGCCTTCAAAAGGTGTTAACCCGGATGAGGTAGTGGCAGTGGGTGCGGCAATCCAGGGGGGCGTGTTAACCGGTGAAGTGAAAGATGTGTTGTTGCTTGACGTAACTCCGCTTTCGCTCGGTATCGAAACCATGGGTGGTGTATTCACCAAGCTGATCGAATCTAACACAACGATTCCTTCCAAGAAATCAGAAGTGTTCTCAACAGCGTCTGACAACCAGCCGTCCGTGGAAATCCATGTACTGCAGGGTGAGCGTGAACTTGCGCACTACAACAGAACAATCGGTCGCTTTCACCTCGATGGAATCGCTCCGGCACCACGCGGTATTCCGAAAATCGAAGTAACGTTCGATATCGATGCCAACGGTATTCTGCATGTATCTGCAAAAGATCAGGGCACCGGTAAGGAACAGAAGATCCGCATTGAAGCATCAAGCGGTTTAACGGATGCCGAAATCCAGAAAATGAAGCAGGAAGCACAAGCCAATGCTGAGTCTGACAAGAAAGAGAAAGAAAAGGTTGACAAGATCAACCAGGCCGACTCGCTGATCTTCCAGACTGAAAAGCAACTGAAAGAGTTTGGTGACAAGCTTTCTGAAAACAACAAAACTGCCATCAACAGTGCGCTCGAGAAACTGAAAGAAGCTCACAAGAGCCAGGATCTTACCGCGATTGATGCAGCGCTTGCAGGCCTGAACAACGCATGGCAGGCTGCTTCGCAGGAAATGTATGCGGCTAGCAACGGTGGTGCACAGCAAGGCGCTGACACTAACCAGGCTAGCAATTCACAGACAGACGGACAGACAACAGATGTTCCGTTCGAAGAAGTGAACGATAAGAAGTAATTATCCCGAAAGCTTTCGGGAGCTCCTTATATAAAGGAAGAGCCCTGGCGGAAACGTCAGGGCTCTTCTGTTTTAGGTACATCGTGCAATTATCTGTTTTGCTTAGGTGCGATGTAGTACACCAGTTCGGGTTCGCTTGCCAGCGTGAGTTGCTCCAGGGAAACGTTGAGTACCCGTGCATAAATTTCCAGGCGTTCTTTGGGAATTTCCCGTTCATCTTCTTGCGCGATAAAACGATCGCTGTTAAAAACTTCCTGTGCAATACCATAACGCGCCTCCAGCAATTTGCGAACATCGTCAACCGCAATGTGCCCCGGCTGAAGGCTCAGGTAATGATTAATCTGATATTTAAACCTTGGCAACATACCTGAAAGAAAAATTCACTTTTCAGGATTCAAGTAATCAAAAATGAAATAAATATACAATATAAGCGCAATAACAGTTCCGGTAAAAACTGGACAACTACGCACTTTTTATTCTAAAATTGCGCCATGCAACTTCACATCGGTAAGGAAATTGAAAAAATATACCAGAATTCAGGAATGAAGCTGTCTGAATTCGCCAAAAGAATCAACACCAGCTCACGCAATGTCTATTCCATTTTTGCGCGACCCGAAATCAAAACCGATCAGCTGGCTAAAATCAGTGAAGTGCTCCGCTTCAACTTTTTCTCGCTGTACATGACTACCAAAAGCAATCAGGTAGCTGAACCGGAAGAAACATACGTTGCAACCAAAGGCAAAATTACCATAACGCTTGAGCTTGACGGAAAGCAGAGTACACTTGACGAGCACATCCGGAAGATCACCGCGATTAACGAACTTTTGTAAGGTTCGTTTATTTCATCCGATTACGTATCAACCATCTGTTTATTGTTGACTGTTCGTTAACTTGCGCGCTTGTTTAAAAGCGTACGCTCATGGTAGTGTTAAAATTTGGCGGAACCTCAGTGGGTAAGCCTGAACGGATGAAAAAAATTGCTGACCTCGTGCTTTCCACACCGGGTCAGAAAGTAGTTGTGCTCTCAGCTCTTTCGGGAACAACCAACACGTTGGTTTCGATTGGTGATCATTTACTGGCAGGTAAACCCGATCTGGCTGAAAAAGAAATTTCAACACTTGAAAAACACTACGAGGCATTCATCCGCGAACTGTATTCATCGGAGGGCTTTCTCGCGATCGGCCAGGAAACGGTAAGCCGCTTCTTTATCTTCATCCGCCTTCTGGCAGCCGGCCAGTTTAATAATAAAAGCTACCGCGAACTGCTGGCACAAGGCGAACTCATGTCGACTGAATTGTTTTACCAGCATTTACAGGAACGTAAAATTAACTCGCGCTTGTTGCCCGCCCTTCATTTTATGTCGATTGATGAAAATGAAGAACCGGAACTGGAGAAAATCGAGCAACGGTTGAAACCATTATTGAACTCGCTCAAAAATATTGAAATCATCATCACGCAGGGGTATATCTGCCGCAACCATCTCAACGAAATCGACAACCTGAAACGGGGAGGCAGCGACTACACAGCTTCGTTAATCGGCAGTGCACTACGTGCAGAAGAAATTCAAATCTGGACCGATATTGACGGAATGCATAACAACGATCCGCGCATTGTGAACAAAACCTTCCCGATCTCAGAACTTACGTTTGATGAAGCCTCCGAGCTGGCTTACTTCGGTGCTAAAATACTCCATCCCTCCACGATCGTTCCTGCACAGAAGCATAATGTTCCTGTTCGGTTGAAAAATACGATGGACGAAAAGGCTTCAGGAACGCTTATCAGCAACAAGGGAACACAAGGCACATTCAAAGCGGTTGCCGCAAAAGACAATATTGTGATTGTGAACATCCGTTCATCACGCATGCTAATGGCTTACGGTTTTCTCCGCAAGGTTTTTGAAGTGTTCGAACAGCACAAAACACCGATCGATATGATTACCACTTCCGAGGTTGCGGTATCGCTCACGATTGATTCAGCAACCAATCTCGACTCAATCGTAGCCGAGCTGAAGAAGTTCGGAACCATTGAAGTTGAAAAAAATCAAACAATCATATGCGTGGTAGGCCACAACATCGGTGGTCAAAAAGGTATTCTTGAAAAAGTGTTTGGAGCATTGGCCAATGTACCTGTAAAGATGGTGTCGTGTGGCGGAAGCAACAACAACATTTCCATTGTGGTTGATCCGTCATACAAAGAAAAGGCCCTCATTGCATTGAATGAAGGCCTCTTCGGTATCAAGTAGCTTTTAGAAACTACTGCACAACTTCTTTCAAAAGTTTCTCGGTCGATGAAACATCCTGACCGGTAGCTTTGCCTAAAGCGATTGCTTTTTCAGCATAAACTTTTGCATTCATTTTGTCGCCCAGCTTACTGTACAGGCTTGCAACAGTATCCGTGTTGGCATATTCTTCACTCATCTTTACCGACTGAAGTCCCCAGCCAAGAGCCTTTCTCAAATACTCAGGGTTGTCAATACTTTCATAGAATGTCCAGGCGATGCTGTTTAATTCCATAGAAGTTGCCGTTGTGTTATTATCGTAATAGGCGATGGCAGTCTTCGCAAAGTTGTCCCAGTCCTTCGTAATACGATAAATATTCATCGCAAAATTGCTCGACAGCTTGGCTTCCTGTTCAGGCAGGACTTTCTTGAAATACGCATTTGCTTTGGCAATGTACTCAGGTGCCTGTTCTTTTGTCATATCGCGCTTCACGCCCAGTTCGGTGTACAAGCTTTGAAATGCCAACTGGTACATTTTCATATTGTATTGCTCTTTTCCACCCAATGCAGTTTCAAAAGCAGCTGCATTTTTACGCATGAATTCAAAATTTGGATCGCTTGCAGAGCCGGTAAACTCACCGATGAATTTAACGTTCTTTTCTTCCAAAAGATTGGTTTGAGTTTTCAGATAAGCGGCCCCTATCTCCTGGGCTTTTTTGTTGTCGTAAGCGCTCTTCGCTGCATATGCTGCATTATACAGGAAGTCAGGATTTCTGTCGCCCGTATCAAATTTTCTTAAAAGCGTTCCGTATTGTTTGTTTGGATCAAGCGCATTCGAAGAAGCTGCGATGAATTTTGGTGTTTCCATCGAGCCAACAACGCGATGAACGAGGTTGCCATCACCATCAACATAAAGATAAGTCGGGTAAGCCTGTACGTTGTATTTCTTGGCAATGTCGAGGCCCTCACCTTTTTCCATGTCAATCTTGGCGTTTACGAAATTCTTGTTAAAGTACTCACCCGCTTCTGCTGTCGGGAAAACATTTTTGTCCATCCACTTGCAAGGTCCGCACCATGTGGTGAATGCATCAACAAAAACATACTTGTTCTGCTGCTTGGCTTTCGCCAGGATTTCAGCCCATGTGCCGGTTTCGAATTGAATGCCTACTGCACTGGCAGTTTCGGTTTGCGCAAAGCCCGATGCTGCGATAAACAGCGCGACAATGATTGTGAGGATTTTTTTCATATTGATTTTTTTGGAACGACTAAAATACCATTTTGTCAAGCCAATTAATCGGCTTGTTCGCTTTTCTCTGTCAGCGGCCAAAAGCGTTTGTCAGTGGATGTAAATTCCGGTTGAAAAGTTCTACACGAGCTGTTTCAGCGCTGTTTCAAACGATGCCTGTGCGATACCGGTTTTTGAAGGATTAAGTGCACGCGTTTTTTCAAGTGCTTTCCGGATCGTTAATGAAATGTCATCGAAAATAGATTGATCATTCATCGGCACTTCACTTTCCATGAAATGCGCAAACACACGGGCCATACCACAGTTTGCAATAAAATCGGGGATCACCGAAAACTTTTGATCGGCATACAAGCCGGTAGGTCCAAAGAAAATTTCCGGATCGGCAAACGGCACATTCGCGCCACATGAAAATACTTCAAGCTTTGAAGCAATCATCTGATCGACCTGTTGTTTTGTTACCAGACGCGATGCTGCAGCCGGTATAAAAATCTCAAACTCCAGGTTCCAGATCTTCTCGTTCACAATGTTAAAAGGCAGCATCTCGGGCGACACCAGTTTGTTACCGTTGCGATTGACTACCAGTTCACGCACTTCTTCGAATGAGTATCCTTTTTGGTTTATCAATCCGCCCTCATGGCTTACAATGCCGACAACTTTAACACCGAGCTGCGCAAGATAAAATCCCGCAGCAGCGCCCACATTACCCCAGCCTTGCACCACTGCACGTTTGCCTTCAAGCTTTCCGCCCCAAAGTTCATAATAATGCTTCACAGCCTGCGCAACACCATAGCCGGTGCACATGTCGGCTACGGTATATTTTTTGGCGAGTGAAGGAGAGAACTTTTCGTCTTCAATCACTTTAATAACACCCTGGCGGAGTTGGCCGATGCGATTTACTTTTTGCGCTTCCGTGGGTTTGAAGTGACCGGTAAACACCCCTTCCTGCGGATGCCAGATTCCCACATCTTCGGTGATTGGAATTACTTCATGAATTTCATCCACATTCAAATCACCACCCGTTCCATAATAATATTTCAGCAACGGCATCACAGCAGCATACCAGCGTTGAAGCACACCTGCTTTGCGCGGATCGTTCGGATCAAAATTGATTCCTGACTTCGCACCACCAATGGCGGGACCTGAAACTGTGAATTTTACTTCCATGGTTTTCGCAAGCGACTCAACCTCACGTTTGTCTAACCCTTTCCGCATACGCGTACCGCCACCTGCGGCACCACCACGCAACGAGTTGATTACCACCCAGCCTTCGGCTTCGGTTTCAGAATCCTTCCATTCAAAAACAATTTCCGGGCGCTTGGTTTCAAACTTTTGAAGTAGCTCTTTCATGCTGAAATAATTTTTTCGGCCGCAAAGTAAAGGATTAAGCGGGCTAAAAGCCAACCATTACGCCACCCGAACTATTGCGCGAAGCTCCCGTTACGCTTTTCAGGCTGTTGGCTTCGTTGCGGATGCGCAACACCCCCAGGAAGGCAAACACGATAGCTTCTTTGAAGTTGATGATGTAATCGTCAGGAATAACAAACGTTATGTCATCGCCTGCCAATTCAACCATCCGGTAGATCAGGAACGAGTTGAATGCGCCTCCGCCTGAGCAAAGCACTGTTTTACCAACTCCGTATTTTTTAAAGGCAGTCACAATTTCGGCCGCAGCCGATTCGGTAAATGTGCGCAGCTTATCGGTCGTGGAAATTTTTGTGTCGTCAAGCAGTCGTTTGATTTTTGCTTCAAACATTTCACGCCCGAGTGAGGGTCTATTTACACGTGTTGCCGAGTACACCTTATCGAGTCTCCGTAACAAAGTCTTATTCACTTCCCCGGAAGATGCCTGGGCTCCGTTAGCGTCAAACTTCTTTTTCATTTTTTGGGCAAGATGATTAAGGCCCATGTTCAGGAAGCACACATCATACGCGAGCCGTTCTTTTTTATAATCGAGCGAAAGGTTCGCGATACCGCCAAGGTTCAGGCACGCATCGTAGTCGTGGAACAACAACTGATCGCCTACCGGCACCAGTGGCGCCCCCTGCCCGCCATACAAAACATCCAGACTGCGAAAATCACAGATCACCGGAAGGGATGATGCTGCGTGAATTGCATTTCCGTTACCGAGCTGAAACGTAAATTTATTTTCGGGCTGATGAAAAATCGTGTGTCCGTGCGAAGCAATAAAATGAAGTTCTTTGATTTTATGCTTTTTGATAAACGCATTGCAAAGCGTTCCGAGATACGTTCCATATTCTGCATCCAATGCAAGAAGTTGTTCCGCAGAAAGTGCATGCGCACTCATTAGCTTTTTGTTCCACGAAGGTGCGTATGAAATTGTTTGTGCAGCCTCAAGCTCAAACGACCAGCCGTTATTGTATCGAAATGTGCAATAGGCAATATCTACACCATCCAATGATGTTCCCGACATCAGCCCGATAACTTTATAAATTTGGGTTGAATTCATACTTTTGAAGAATCGTTACATCAACATAACCAGGCGCACGTGAATTTAGCAGTTGACTATGGAAACAGTTCCGCCAAGGTAGCGATTTTCGATCAGCAACAACTTGTTGAGAAACAGACATTCGCTTCCGCGGATGATCTGAAAAATTTTCTCCGGCACTCAGCGGCCGAAAACTTTATCATCAGTTCAGTAACAACTGAAGCTGAAACCATTACAAAAGAGTCGAACGCAAAAAACAAATTCATCCTGTCGTACAAACTGCCGTTACCGGTTAAAATATTGTACGCTACACCTCACACGCTTGGGGTCGACCGAATAGCAGGTTCTTGCGGGGCCATTCAACTTTTTCCGGGCCGCAACACTCTTGTAATAGATGCCGGTACTTGCATTACCTATGACTTTACCGACAGCAGCGGACAATATTATGGTGGCAGCATTTCGCCAGGTCTAAAAATGAGGTTTCAGGCCGTGCATACTTTTACCGCACGCCTGCCGTTAGTGACTCCGGTCGGGAATCCTGAACTAATTGGCAACAGTACCGAAACATCTATTCAAAGTGGTGTCGTAAATGGTATGGTTGCCGAAATAGACGGGATAATCGATCGGTACAGGGCCAAATACCCTGATTTACAGGTGATTTTGTGTGGCGGAGACGGGCCTTTTTTTGAAAACATGCTGAAAGCCTCCATATTTGCGTCCCCTGATTTGGTGCTCATAGGGTTAAACCGCGTTTTGATTCATAATGTCCGTCTTTAAGAAGCTTATTCCCGCAATTTTAATGATCCTTTCACTGTCGGCTTTCGGGCAGGCGGCACGTTCTCCGTTCTCAACGTTTGGCGTGGGCGAGATTTTTGGCGGGGCACTTATTCAAAATCAGGGCGTTGGTGGCACCGGGGTAGCACAGCCGCAATTCTGGTCGGTTAACAACCAAAACCCGGCCCTGCTGGTCAATAACTATTTCACAACATTTCAGGCCGGTGCGCTGGTCGAGTCGCGGAAGTTCGCGAACGATACAGCCAGTCAAAAAGGTGTTTACGGGAACCTGAATTATCTGGTAACGGCTTTTCCGGTAATGCGATATAAAAAAGATCCAAACCTGATGTTCTGGACTACCTCTGTGTCGTTGTTGCCTTTCTCTAAAGTCAACTATCGCCTGCTCTATACAGATTCCATTCAAGGCTCCCCCGATCAACTATTGGGCGTTACCGAAGTCGGAAGTGGTGGTCTTTCGCAAGTTTCGTGGGCAAATGGTTTCAGAATTATACCGGAGCTATCGCTGGGTATAAAGGCATCATACGTTTTTGGTTCAACCGTTTCCGACTACTCCAATCGTTTGCTCAACTCCGATCAAAGCGTACCATTTATAGTTGCTGTTAAAGAGCAGACGTACATGAAAGACTTCATGTTTACCGGTGGACTTGCTTTTGCTACCGACTCGGTATTCAGCAGCGACATTAGCATCCATGCAGGTCTGACATACGCATTTGCCTCAAAGCTCAATGCAACTAAAACAACTGTCCAGCAAAGAAGACTAAGTTCACAAAATCCAATTACTTCCGATACCCTCGTTTACCGCAAAGGAACTGTTGATATTCCATCGGCCTTTACAATCGGATTGTCGGTAAGCAAAGGAATCGACTGGGCTATCGCAGGTGAATTTGCTATGCAAGACTGGTCGAAATTTCGGAGTATTAACGCTGAAGACGAAGGTCTGAAAAAAACCTGGCGGGTATCGCTGGGTGGTGAGATCACTCCTGACCAAACCGACTTTAAAAACTATTTTAAGCGTGTTACCTACCGCGCTGGCTTCAGTTACGAAACGACTCCTTATGTCAACCCGTATGTAGATAATGGCAAACAATTGAACGATTATGGCATCAATTTTGGTCTTTCGCTGCCAGCCGGCCGTTCGAGCATTGACGCTGCCTTTCGTGTAGGAAAGCGGGGTAACAAGTCGGAGACGGCCGTTGAAGAAACGTATTTCAAAATATTCTTCGGAATTACATTTGTTGATCAATGGTTCCATCGCAGAAAAATAGATTAACAGATCTAATAGCATTTAAATCCGGAGCCATAGCTTTTAAACTATGGCTTTTTTACTTGTAATGAAAAAAGCGCTTTACCTGTTGTTTTTGATTTTGGCATCGTGCTCCAAGCACGAATCAGGTCCGCCAAAAGAATATGAAGGCCCGCTGCAGGAGGCAGAACAGGTCGAGTTGCTGTACACCGAGAATGAAAAAATAAAGGTTAAGATGCGCACGCCTTTGTTGTATGAATTCAAAACTGGCGACCGTGAATTCCCTAAAGGATTAAACCTGGAGTTTTACGATGTTAACGGCAAGTTGTCGTCTACCTTGCGGGCTGATCATGCATATTACTTTAAGACCGATGACAAGTGGCGCGCCCGTGGAAAAGTGGAAGTCGTAAACATCGAAAAAAACGAACAGTTAAATACCGAAGAGCTTTTCTGGTTTCCAGCACAGGAGCATATTTCCACCGATAAATTCGTCACCATCCGCATGCAGAAAGAGGTGATTTACGGAGAGGGCCTCAGAGCCAAGCAAGACATGTCGTCATACGAGATCATCGATCCGCACGGAAGTTTTTCCGTGGAAGGCCAATAATCCGAATTACCTATTTTTGTCCTCATGAAACTGGTCGATGTTATCTTAATTTCGCTGGCAGCTGCCTTTTTGATCATGGGAATTCACCAGGTAATTACCGTGAGTTTCGGTAAGGCCTACTGGCTGATTATGCTCTCCACCATGCTGCTCTTCATCTACCTGTACCGCAAGAAAAAATAGCCGCCCAAACCGACTGGTGAGCCTGCGCCAGCAGCGTTATAAATCATTGCTCATCAATACATTAAGGGCAGGAGCAACATTTTCCCTTTATTTTTCGGGGTTATTTTTCTAATAGCCAGAACCCCTTAAATTTGCGGTTCTTTAAAAATCAGAATATGGCAGTAATCGGTAGAATAAGGGAAAAAATGGGAATTGCGGTAGTCATCTTTGTATTTGTGGCTATTTCCGCTTTCGTGCTTGGGGATTTATTAGGAAACAATTCAGTATTGCTTAACGATAAAAGTGTAGGCTCCATCGCAGGCGAATCAATTTCCATTGATGAGTACCAGCAGGCAATTGCGGAGCGTGAAAACAGCTACATCATGCAATACCGCCAGCAGCCTGGCGATCGCCAGATGCCGATTCTTCGCCAGCAGGCCTGGGAAATGCTCATCGTAAAACATGCCATTGAAAGCCAGTTCGAAAAGGTGGGCTCTGTTGTAACGCTTGAGGAAATGGAAGACATGCTGTACGGAAAAAATGTTAACCCGAGCATCCGTCAGAATTTTACCGACCCGGCAACAGGCGAGTTTGACGTGCAGGCAGTTAAGCGTACTCTTAAAAATCTTCAAAACCCTCCGGAAGGAGCTGATCCCAATATGTTAAGTCAGTGGGAAAACCAGCGCGTTCAGTGGGAAGTATTCCAGGACGAGTTGAAAACCTCACGTGCGCGTATCAAGTATGAAAATCTCCTGATCAAAAGTACGTATGTAACCAAAGCTGAAGCTGAACAGAATTACCATTCACAAACCGATGTGGCTGAAGTAAAATACATCTATGTTCCTTACTTCTCGGTAAGCGATTCAGCAATCAATGTTACCGATGCTGACTACCGTGCATACTACGATAAGAACAAAGAAAAATACAAGAGCGAGTATACGCGCGACCTGAAATACGTTCAGTTCCCGGTTACCGCTTCCGCGGAAGATTCAACGGCTATCCGCACCGAACTTGATAAACTTGTTACCGAGTTCAAAAATTCTACCGAAGACTCCGTATTCGCAGCCAACAACTCCGACAACGCAGCATCAGCGTATCTGAAGTTTTCTTCGGCTAACATTCCAAACTACCTTACCCGAGATGAACTCACGGCCGGAAACGTAAAGGGCCCTTTTGTAAACGGTGGTGCATATTATTTGGTAAAAGTAACTTCAGTAGGAAAGGAAAAACTTGACTCTGCACGCGCAAGTCATATTCTCTTCCAGTGGAACAGCACCTCTGAAGCAGACAAGGCCGATGCAAAAGCCCGCGCTACTAAAGTACTGCAGGAAATTAAAGGAGGCGCAAGCTTCGAAGACAAAGCCCGTGAATTCGGAACCGATGGCTCAGCCGCAAACGGTGGTGACCTGGGCTGGTTCTATTCAGGAAACGATAACAACTATCAGCACATGGTTCCTGCGTTTGAAAAGCCTGTGTTTGATGCAGCAAAGCCAGGTTTGCTGAACGAATTGGTTGAAACCGAATTCGGTTATCATATCGTAAAAGTTACTAACAGCAAGAAATCGAAAGATGTAACTACGTATACCATCACCCAAATCGAACGTGAAATTGCCGCAAGCGATGCTTCCATCAACGAAGCGTTGCGTAAAGCAGAAGCATTCGCGAACGATCTTTCAGGCGTGGATAATTTCACTGAACGTGCCAGCCAGGAAGGACTTACCGTGTATGACGGCAAGAACATTGGTGTGGCAGAAAGACGATTGAATACATTACCCGATGCACGTGGGATTATCCAGTGGCTGTTCCGGGATGCAGGTAAAGGTGATGTTTCAAAAGTGTTCGATCTTCAGGACGTTTACGTAGTAGCCGTGATGACGGGTGAAGTTGAAAAAGGCTATAAGTCGCTTGATCTCGTAAAAGAAGAAATTGCTCCGGCTGTTAAAAATGAAGCGAAAGCTAAAGTTATCATCGATAAGCTTAATGCACTGAAAGGCTCACTCGATGAAATTGCTGCCGCTTACGGTAAAGATGCAACGGTAAATACATCTACCGATTTAAAATTGAGCACATCAAGCCTTCCGGGCCCAGGCTTCGATCCTAAAGCAATTGGTGAATCGTTTGCTCCTGAAAGCGGCAAGCGTTCAAAGCCTTTCGCGACAGACCGTGGCGTGATGCTGGTGGACATGCAGAATAAGACAATCGCGCCCGAAATCGCTGATTATGCTTCTTTCAAAGACACGCTTCTTCAGTCGGCTACAAGCCGCAATACCTCTGGCATTGGCGATGCGATCAAAGACAAGTCGGATATCACCGACAAGCGTTATAAATTCTTCTGATCGAGAACTAAAGCATTTAAAAAGCCGTTCGTAAACTTCGGAACGGCTTTTTTATTATGGATCAAAACTGGGTAGACAATTTTCGAATCAAGCTTGAACAGCATTACAGCTGGCCCTCACTCTATACATTCAAGTTTATTGTTCCGAACGGCAAAGAAGAGGAGTTGCAAAGTCTTTTCCCCAATCACACGTTTACGAAGAAAAACTCAACACAGGGCCGGTATACCAGCCTTACGATGCAGATCATGGCTTCATCCAGCGATTCGGTTATTGAGGTGTACCAAAAAGCTGCCGTGGTGGAAGGGCTGATCGCGCTTTAGGAAGGCTTCTCCGAATCCTGTATTTTTAAATGTTAAAGCAGGGATATGTGGAAAGAAGAAAACAACAGCCTCACAAAGGTTTTTAAGTTTAAAGATTTCAGCGAAGCATTTGGCTTCATGGCGCGGGTGGCACTGATTGCAGAAAAAATGAATCACCACCCCAACTGGTCGAACGTTTATAACACCGTCACCATCAGTCTTTCCACACACGATGCAGGAAACAAGGTTACGGACCTGGATAGAAAGTTGGCGCAAGCCATTGATGCATTGCTCTAGTGGAAGAAAAAACTTCTTTATTTCTCGTTCCTACACCCATCGGTAACCTGGGCGACATTACACTACGGGCGCTGGAAGTTTTAAAATCAGTTGACGTTATCCTTGCAGAAGATACCCGAACCTCGGGGGTGCTGCTGAAACATTATTCCATCGATAAACCACTTCAATCGTTCCACATCTTCAATGAGCATAAAACCCTTACCGGATTGGTTGAACGGATGAAAAAGGGTGAAGTGCTGGCCCTAATTAGTGATGCCGGAACTCCCGGTATTTCCGATCCGGGTTTTTTGCTGGTACGCGAAGCATTGCGAAACGATTTGAAAGTCGATTGTCTTCCGGGAGCAACGGCTTTGATTCCCGCACTGGTAAAGTCGGGCTTCCCTACTGACAGATTTGTTTTCGAAGGATTTCTGCCTCACAAGAAGGGAAAACAGACGTTGCTTAAAAAGTTAGCGGAAGAAGACAGGACCGTGATTTTTTATGAATCGCCCCATCGGTTGGTAAAAACGCTCGAGCAGGTGAAAGAATTTTTTGGAGGTGAGCGATTGGCATCTGTTTCGCGGGAATTATCAAAGAAATTTGAAGAAACAAAAACCGGTTCTGTAGAAGAACTCGCAAGCTATTTCGGCAGCAAAGAAGTAAAAGGAGAGATTGTGGTGGTAGTGGCCGGCAAGACAAAACAAAAACATAATACCGATCCGGACGTTTGATATACGGCTTCGTGATCTTTTAATCGTATGAATTTACAAAGCATTGACCTGGAAGTAGTGGACTTGTGCCGCAGTGTGGCATCGTTTATTCAAACCGAACGCGAGAATTTTGACAATACCCGCATTGAGCAAAAAGAAAAGTTTAACAACCTGGTTTCGTATGTCGACAAGGAATCCGAACGGAAACTGGTAGCGGCATTATCTAAAATTCTTCCGCAAGCGGGATTTATCACCGAAGAAGGCACCGTTGAGCAATCGCAGTCGAACGAATACAACTGGATTATCGATCCGCTTGACGGAACAACTAACTTCCTCCATGGATTTCCGCTTTACGCGATCAGCGTAGGACTTTCATACAAAAATGAAGTGATTCTGGGTGTTGTTCATGATGGGGTTCATCACGACAGTTATCACGCTGTTCGGGGTGAAGATGCGCAGTGCAACGACAAAAAAATCCGGGTAACCAAGTCACAGTCGTTATCAGAAAGTCTGCTGGCAACCGGCTTCCCGTATTTTCAGTTCGATAAGACTGAAGCATACCTGAACATCATTAAAATTTTTCTTGATAAAACTCACGGCATCCGCAGGCTCGGCAGTGCAGCAATGGATCTGGCCTATGTGGCTTCGGGCCGGCTTGATGGTTTTTTTGAATACAACCTGAGTCCGTGGGATGTGGCGGCCGGAGCGTTTATTGTTCAGCAAGCCGGAGGTAAAGTAACCGACTTCAGCGGGGGCACGAACTTCCTCTTCGGTGGAGAGATGTGTGCTTCAAATACGCAGATTCATCCGGCCATGCTCGAAGTCATTTGCAGTACCTGGAAATAAAAAAGCTCCCGTTTCCGGGAGCTTTTCAGACAGGAGGTTATTAGAAAATTTTTTATTCGTTCCTCAACGAGTTAACCGGGTTGGCGGTGGCTGCCTGGAATGATTTATAGCCTACCGTTATCAGGGCAATAATCAATGTTGTGACCAAGGCTGATCCGAATATCACCGGTCCGAGACTAATTCGATAGGAAAATTCTTCCAGCATTGAACTCATGGCCAGCCAGCCCAGGGGAGCCGCAAAAATGAATGCAATCACGATCAGCACAATGAATTCTTTGGAGAACGAATAAATAATGCCCTGAACGGATGCCCCGAGTACTTTTCGCACACCGATTTCTTTTGTGCGCTGATTTGCCATAAACGTGGCCAAGCCGAATAAACCGATACAACCGATGATGATCGCGATACCGGCAAAGGCTCCGATCATCACAGACATTTTTCCTTCACTCTCATAAAACTCGCGAATGCGTTCATCGAGGAAAGCGTATTCAAATATGTGCTTGGGATATGCTGCTTCCCACAGCTTCTTTGCACCATCAATGCTGGCCTGATAGTTATTCGGGTTAACCTTCACACTCAGCGTCCGATAGTTAGACAAGCGATTAAAAAGTATGGTGGGCTCAATTTTCTGATGCAGCGATGTGGTATGGAAGTCTTCCACAACACCCACAATCGGATATAAGCCACCCCAGATTCTCACCCGCTTGCCAACAATATCCTGCGGATTATCATACCCCGACACTTTCGCAAATTGACGGTTAACTACATACTCCGTGGCTGTATCATAGTCATTCAGGTTTCTTCCTGCAATCAGCTTCAGGCCGAAAAGGGTAATGTAATCACCATCGACAGTTTTTACCTGTGTGTCTTTTCGTTGCTCATCAGTCTCACCTTCCATGATAAATCCGGTTCCATTTACGTTGCCGGAAGAGGGGGGAGTATTCGACAAGCTGGCTTGTTCAACCCCGGCAATACGCTGAATTTCGTTTTTCAGCGTGCGCATTTTGCTTGATTTTAATTCCTGATTCTTCGTGAACGTTTCCTGCTCAGGAATCGACATAATAATGATGGCATCTTTGTTATACCCCACATCTTTCGTTTTCAGATAGTTCATCTGACTTAAGATTACGATCGTTCCGATGATTAAGAATTGCGAAATCACAAATTGAACAACCACCAAAACGCGCCTCATCATCATCCCGCCCGATGCCGATGAACCGCTTCCCGACTTCATGACCATTGCAGGCTTGTAAGATGATACAACAAATGCGGGGTAGATGCCCGAGAGAAGCGAAACCAAAACAAAAGTCACGAGCAAAAACACAACAATGGCCGTGTTGTTGCTCAGGTTGAGACTCAGGTTAATGTTCATGAACGGATTCAGGTAGCTGAGCACAAGTTGTGCGAGCATCAGCGCTAAAAGAATAGAGACAAACGTAACAATGCTCGTTTCACCCAAAAACTGGAAAATCAACTGGCTGCGTGAGCTGCCTAAAGATTTGCGGATACCCACTTCCTTCGCGCGCTTAATCGACTCGGCAGTCGACAGGTTAATAAAATTCACGCATCCCGTAAGGATGAGGAAGAACGCAATGACGCCCATCAGTAAGATTTCTCCCTTGCTCGTAACATTGTAGGAATAGCCGTGATACCGGGTATCATAGTGAATGGTGCTGAGCGGTTGAATATTAAAGATTCGGTGATCGTAATTGTCTTTTCCAATATGCTTATTGGTAAAATCTGCCATCCGCGCCTCCAGTGTTGAAACATCAACATCTTCTTTTAACAGGAAGTAATTGTGGTTGTTGCTGGACGTACTGCCCCACCCCTGCTCTTCGTAATTTTTGCGAACCGTTTCATAAGAAAGAATAATGGTAAATGGAAAGTCGGTATTGCCCGGTGGATCATCCACAATCGCAGTAACTTTGTAGTCGACATCATCAAAATTGAAAATTTCACCGACTGCATTTTCCTTTTCAAAATATTTCAGTGCGATTGATTTTGAAAGTACAGCTTCGTTGGGGTTTTTTACAGCATTATTCAAATCGCCATGCAGCAGCTTCCAATCGAATATGCGGAAGAATGACTGTTCCGTAAATGCGATGCCGTCTTCTTCATAGTATTTTTTTGGCTCACCCGTACGTTGCGGAATAAGAATAAGTCCGTCTTGTGTGTAAGATGTGAACGCTGTTTCCTCGGCTTCCGGAAAATCAGTTTTAAAAGCAGGCGACAAAATGGTAGGGACACCCGGTGTATAAAACTTCTCCCCGTTGTTGTCCGACTCGCTGACAACCCGATAAATACGATCGTACTTCGACTGGAACTTATCGTACGTTAAGGTGCGATGCAGCAACAGAAACAATACGGTGCTGCAGGCGATGCCCAGCGTGAGGCCGGCAACATTAAAAAAGGTGCTCGTACGCTTTCGTAACAGGTTTCGATAGGCGGTGATAAAATAGTTTTTCAGCATGGGGCTCTGGTTATGGGATACGGCCATAGCCGCGTCCGGAAATTTCAAAAAGGCTCTACCGCCAAGATTAATGCCAGCAGTCAAAAATGCATTTTTCGAATCAAAAGCGAGGGTTTTTCCTGTCCGATTGTTCAAAAATACTACCGCATATGTCCGTTATCGGACGGTGAATTCTTTCATTGCAATCCGCGTTGTTGAGGCAGAATCTTTAATTTTGAGCCATGCTTCAGCAGGTGATCATCCTTCTTTTGTTTATCAGCGCCCTCGCGTACCTGGGCCGGATGGTTTACCGCATGTTCCAGTCAAAGTCGTGCGTTACCGGCTGTGGAAAATGCAGCGCAGTCGACTTCAATAAGATTGAGAAAGACCTGAACGCACGGTTTGCGGTTGAGAAAGATCGCGCCTGATTCTTATCTTACAAATCTAAACCAAGCCTATGCGACTTCTCTTTACGCTGTTGTGCGTGAGCATATTTGCTTTTGCACCTGCCCAGGAAATGACCTCCGGTGGTAAACTCAGACCCGAACAGGCCATCATGGACATCCGGCATTACACAGTTGCGCTTAATGTCGATCCCACACAAAAATCAATTGACGGGTATGCCGAGATTGACTTGATCACCAGCGAATCAACCAAAACGTTATTGTTTGATTTCACCACCGTACTCACCGTTCGGAAAATATGGGTGAACAAGAAAGAACAGCTTTATACGCATAAAGACAACCTGATCACAATTACAAATGCTTCTGCCTGGCCTCCCGGAAAAATAAAAGTCAAGGTACAATACGATGGCAAGCCGCATGTGGCTGCCCGTCCGCCCTGGAACGGAGGCTTCACATGGGCAACCGACTCAAAGGGAAATCCGTGGATTGATATCACCTGCCAGACCGATGGCGCAAAAATCTATTTTCCATGCAAAGATCACCCCAGCGATGAACCGAACGATGGCGCGGATGTGATCGTCACCGTCCCGAAAGGTTTGTATGTAACCGGGCCGGGCTTGCTGCTTAGCGAGAAAACTAAGGGCGACAAAACAACCTTCCACTGGCAAACCAAATACACCATCAATAACTACAGCATCCTGTTCAACATCGGGAAGTTTAAGCCTTTCATGCGCACATATACAACCATCAACGGTAACAAGGTGCCTATGTATTTCTATCCGCTGGAAGAACATGCCGATCAGGCGGAACGATTCCTCGACATCTTTGAGCGTTCCTGCCGCGTGCAGGAAAAATATTTCGGTGAATATCCGTGGGTCAAAGAAAAGATGGCCATCACAGAAGCATCACATCCCGGCATGGAGCATCAAACCTCCAACACGTATGGCGCAAAATTCAAGTATCGCACCGTGGGCGGAAAAGATTTTGATGATCAGATTCACCATGAATTCGGACATGAGTGGTGGGGCAATAAAGTTACCGGCATCGACTGGGCCGATATGTGGATTCAGGAAGGCATCGACACCTACGGTGATGCCATGTACATACGCGAGTACGAAGGCGAAGAAGGTTATCAAAAGCTGATGCAGCGCACGGCACGCGCTATCGAAAATAAACAAGCTGTTGTTCCCGGAAAGGATGTTGACTCGGACTCTGTGTATCAGCGCGACATCTATGGTAAAGGTGCATTCTTCATGCATACCATCCGTTATGTTATTGGCGATGAAATCTTCTTCCCCGCGCTGAAAGATTTTGTTACCAATCCGAAGTACACCTACGACAAGCTTGTAAATACAGACGATGTTGAAAAGCACTTCAGCACCGCATCCGGTAAAGATTTAAAACCGCTATTCGATTTATTTCTGCGCACTACCGATAAGCTCACCATATCGGTGAAGCAAACCGGTGAGAAAAAATATCAGATCAGTATCCTCAATCCGGGTATAGCCGTACCGATTGATATTCAAACCGACAAAGGCCTGGAGCGGGTAACGCTAGATGGGAAGGGAATTTCCGTTGAAAGCACGTCAACCCCGGTTATTGATCCTAAAGTCTTCTATTTCAAAAAAGTAATTCTGGAATAATGCGTTACCTCACATTCTTTTTTCTACTGATTTCGATTGCAACGTTCGCAACAGATAATTATCCTAAAAATCCGGATATCGATGTTCAGCACTACAGGTTCGACATAACCTTGTCGGATGAAACCGATGAAATAAAATGTACGGCCACAATCGAGATTTTACTCAAAAAGAAAGATATCCGTCAAATCCGTCTTGATCTCACGAATGTGAGCAGTGGCAAAGGGATGACCGTTTCAGCGATTACGCAAAACGGTAAACAGCTCTCCTACACGCACCAAAAAAACGAATTGCTGATTACGCTTGCGAATGCGTCACAGGCCGGAGAACATATCCAGCTGACGGTTTCGTATTCAGGTGTTCCTGCTACCGGTTTGCATATCAAGCCCAATCGTTACAACGAACGAACTTTCTTCAGCGATAACTGGCCCGATCTCACCCGCAACTGGCTTCCGGTGGTGGACCACGTAGCGGAAAAAGCAACCTGCGAATTTATTGTAACGGCCCCGGTGCGCTACCAGGTAGTTTGTAACGGCCTGTTGCTGGAAGAAACAAATCTCAACGCCACACAAAAGCGAACGCATTGGAAACAGTCGGTTCCGATTTCTCCGTGGTTGTATGTGCTGGGCGTTGCGGAATTTGCGGTTCAGTATGTCGATTGGTTCGATGGAAAATCCATTCAAACGTGGGTGTTCCACCAGGATCGGGATGCAGGATTCTCGGACTTCGCCAAACCAACAAAAGAAGTTCTCGAGTTCTATTCAAGTTATGTAGGGCCGTTTGCGTATGAAAAATTAGCAAACATTCAGGCCAGCAGTGTTTCGGGTGGAATGGAGTCCGCTTCCGCGATCTTGTACAACGAGAAAAGCGTTGTGGGCGATGGCAACTTCCGCTGGAAAAAAGTGGTGATCCATGAAATTGCTCACCAGTGGTTTGGTTGCGCCGTAACCGAATCAGACTGGGATGATGTTTGGCTGAGCGAGGGTTTCGCTACCTATTTCACGGCATTGTTTATAGAACATGCCTACGGCCGGGATGAATTTGTAAAGGAGATGCAGGGCGCAAGAAAAACGGTTTTCAACTTTTATAAAGACAATCCAACCCATACCATTGTGCATAACAACCTCTCGGATATGAGTAAGGTCACGTCCAGTCACACCTACCAAAAGGGCGCGTGGACACTGCACATGCTGAGAAGCAAAATCGGTGACGAAAAATTTGAAGCCGGTATTAAAAATTACTACCGGAAATACATGAATGCCACGGCAAGCACAAAAGACTTCCAGCATGAAATGGAACGTGTATCGGGACTTGACCTGACGGCATTTTTCAAACAATGGCTCAACCAGGGTGGCAAGCTTACGCTGAACGGAACCTGGAATTATAACGCAGCCACAAAAGAGATTGAATTCGATTTGAAGCAAACTCAAACAGACGGAACTACATTCTCCGTTCCCGTTGAGATCGGGATTTTCAAAAAAGGTCAGCTTGTACCCGATGTAAAAACGGTTGATTTAACGGGGGCTTCGGGAGAATTCAAGGTTGCGTACGATGGCGAACCGGAACGTGTTGTGATCGATCCGAGAACAGTTCTGCTGGCCGAATGGACGTTTGAAAAAGGAAATTAAGGTTATCGCACAAACTCAACGTCTTAATACGGCCGCTTAAATGAGGTTTAAAAGCTTCAACTCCTCTTCCGTAAATAGCCGCGAGTGAATCATAAACCGAAGGCCGAGCGGAATTTCCAATGAAAAACTTGCGCCTCTGCCGGGCGTTACATCCAGCGTGAGGTGCGTATGCTTCCAGTATTCGTATTGGTCTTGACTCATGTAAAAGGGGCAGCCGTGTACTTCTCCAAGCAGCACATCCCGTTCACCGACTTTGAAATCACCTTGTTCGTAACACATCGGTGACGAGCCATCGCAGCATCCGCCACTTTGGTGAAACATAAGCGGACCGAAACGGTTGCGCAATTGTTCAATGACATGAACAGCTTGTGCGGTAACCGATACTTTTTCAGGTGTCTGATTCATTCCTTTAAAAAGTAAAACTGCTGCGGACAAATGAGCCGCAGCAGTTGCCTATACCCAACCCTGTATTATTTAAAAGAAACCAAGCTTCTTTTTGTCGTACGACACCAGCATGTTCTTTGTCTGACGGTAGTGATCGAGCATCATCTTATGCGTCTCACGTCCAAAGCCTGACTTCTTATAACCTCCAAACGGTGCGTGTGCAGGATACGCGTGGTAGTTGTTCACCCAAACGCGCCCTGCCTGAATAGCGCGCGGTACGGTGTAAAGTTCATGCGCATCACGCGTCCAAACACCGGCACCCAGACCATAAAGTGTGTCATTGGCAATGGCAATTGCTTCTTCGGTAGTTTTAAACGTAGTCACACACACCACCGGGCCGAAAATCTCCTCCTGGAAGATTCTCATTTTATTGTGCCCTTTAAAGATGGTCGGCTGAATGTAGTAACCACCGGCCAGTTCACCTTCCAGTTTGTTCACATCTCCCCCGATTAATACTTCAGCGCCTTCGTCTTTCCCAATCTTCAGGTACGATTTAATTTTCTCATACTGATCGCTTGATGCCTGCGCACCCATCATTACGGTTCCGTCCATGGGATGACCTATTTTGATTGCCTTGGTTCGCTCAATCACACGTTTGATAAACTTGTCGTAAATCTTTTCATGCACCAACATCCGCGAAGGACAGGTACAGATCTCGCCCTGGTTCAGGGCAAACATTACCGCTCCTTCAACCGCCTTATCGAAAAATTCATCGTCAGCAGCACCCACCGATTCGAAAAAGATGTTCGGTGATTTTCCGCCAAGCTCCATCGTGGCAGGAATAATGTTTTCAGAAGCGTATTGCAGGATCAGTCTGCCGGTTGTTGTTTCACCAGTGAATGAAACCTTTGCGATTCTTGGCGACTGGGCCAGCGGTTTACCAGCCTCCACACCGAAACCGGTTACCACATTCAATACTCCCGGGGGAATAATATCTCCGATCAATTCCATCAGCACCATAATCGATGTCGGGGTTTGTTCGGCAGGCTTCACTACGGTGCAGCATCCGGCTGCGAGTGCCGGAGCAATTTTCCAGGTAGCCATCAGCAGGGGGAAATTCCAGGGGATGATCTGGCCAACAACACCCAGCGGTTCGTGCAGCACAACGCTCACGGTATTTTCATCGTGTTCGGAAACAGCACCTTCTTCGCCACGAATGATACCTGCAAAATACCGGAAGTGATCAATCACCAGCGGCAGATCTGCTGCGCGGGTTTCGCGAATAGCCTTGCCGTTGTCAATGGTTTCTACCTGCGCCAGATATTCGAGATTATCCTCAATCACTTGCGCGATCTTCAGCAGCACATTGCTTCGATACGCAGGTGAAGATTTACTCCAGGCGGGGAATGCCTTGTGAGCAGCGTCCAGCGCCTTTTCAATATCGTCTTTTGTGCCGCGTGCCGCGCGGGTGAAAGCCTTTCCATCAATCGGGGACGTGTTGTCGAAATACTCACCGCTTGCGGGAGCTACCCATTGACCGCCGATATAATGGTTGTAGTGGGGCTTAAAATTCGGACGCGCAAATCCGCTCGATTTGGCCTTTTTAGTGACTTCAGCTGTTTCCATACGAATCTTTTTTTTTGTTGTGATACCAAAATTGCGGGCGTTGGATTTAGGATAATGGACCGTCAGTCTCATTCCATACACATTCAGTCTCATTTCAATCGATTTCGGGGAAAAACTTCTTAAATTCGTTAGCTAACCCATTCCCCTATGAAAGGAGTTTCGCTTCATCCGGTGCCGTTGTCGCAGGAGCGATCGCTGTTTACCCTGGTAGAAAACCGATCGGCTTTTACGATGGAACGTTGTGAACTGAACGTGTTTGAAACCCCATCAGCGCGCTGAAAAAGTTAATCTGGTTTTTGGAGACATGGTGCTGACGAGCATGCTGCGCGGAAAAAAGGTTATGCACTTGTCGGAACAGCCGGGATTTGAATACCTGCCCGGTGAATCCGTTATCGTACCACCCAATGAAGTAATGAAAATTGATTTTCCGGAAGCCCGGAACGATAACCCGACCCAATGCATCGCACTGGCCATTGAAGGAAATTTAATCCAAGAAACGATCAACCAGCTGAATGAGTATCATCCCAAGGAAGACAGTCATGTTGCGTGGAAGATTGATCACCGTATGTTTCACCTGATCAACAACCAGGAACTGGGTGATATCATTAACCGGCTTATCCGCATCGGCATCAAAGAGCATAATCGCGAAAAGGACTTGCTGGCCAATCTCGCGCTGAATGAATTGCTGATTCGCCTGATGCAAACCCAGGCGCGCCAATTTCTGGAACGAAACTACCGGAAGTTGTCAACCGACAATCGCTTTGCATACGTCATACAATTCATCAAAGAAAACATTCGTGAGAAAATTGATATGAATGCACTGAGTGAGAAAGCGTGCATGAGCCGCGCTAACTTTTTCCGAAAGTTCCGCGAAGAAATCGGAATCACTCCGGGCGACTACATTCTCGAAGAACGAATCCGGCTGGCAAAAGAATTCCTGAAAAAACCGCACTACCAGATTACCGAAATCTGCTACATGTCGGGTTTTCAAAATTTGAACAACTTCATTCGCGTGTTTAAGAAAGAAACCGGCATGACGCCCAAAGCCTACCAAGCAAGCAAAAACGCATTCAGTCTTGCCCGATAACCTCCCTCGGATAGATTTATCTAATCGTTCTGTCTTATAACGTCACTCCGGGCAAAGCGAGTAGTCCCCCGGTAGAACGGTTTTGTATCATCTGGCAGGAGTTTGTTAAAGAATTTGCTTCAGTTGAGTTGAGATTTCAGCTGCCCTGTTTACAATCATAAAATGACCTCCTCCCGGTATGGTAACATCTGCCTGGCTGTTTGGAAAAAGTCGATCGGCCGAGCCATGGATTAAGACTGCATTCTCCGGAACGAGTTCATTTTTCCAATGAACAATCTGATGGAGTGCCCATTTCAGAAATCGCGAATCTGTATCGCGAAGGATCTCCGACAGCAGTGCTCTTTCCTGCACGGTTTGAATACCGAAAAAATAGTACAATAACCGATTCGGACGTTTCCACCATGAAGCAGGAAGAATGTTTTGAATGCCAGTCCTGCCCAGCAACTTGAAATGCAACGGAATCTCGTGTTGCGTACGCGCGGATGAAATCAGAATAATCTTGTTCGTTTTGATTTGCTTCGCTATTTCGACAGCGATCATTCCGCCAAACGAGACACCGACAAGAATGGGATCAGGTGATTTGATTTGTTCCGTGAGCCGGCCTGCATATTGTTCAATGCTTTCGTTAGGAAGCGGTTCAATCCAGGAGATGTGACTAATCGAATGTTCCGCCAAATTGAGATACTGAAAGACCCTGCGGTCTGCGCCAAGTCCGGGTATCAAATAGACTTCCTTCATGAAATCAGGCCCAAACCTTTGTTCCTTCTGTGCAATTGCGGCACATCTCTATTTCTTCGCGCGAACGGAGCAGCGAAGCGCGGAAATCATTGTACTTCTCACTTTGCCAGATTTCTTTAAACGACTGTTTGCTCAAATCACCCATCACATACTGCGCGTCTTTATCGAAACAGCAGGGAACAACCTTTCCATCCCACGTGATTACGCAACTCTGCCACATTTTCCAGCAATTGTTGGTGAGCTCGTTCTTGATTGAATACGAATCGTCGGCATTCTTCTGGTAGCGGGAATATTTATCAATTGTTGGAATTAAATCCGACCCCTGCTCATAGTCATAAATCTGTGCTGTCTTCAACGCCACGTGATCTACTCCTATCTCCTCGGCCAGCCGATAAACTTCCTCAATCTGATGTTCATTTGGCTTAACCACCAGAAACTGGAATACCACAAAGGGTGACGCTGACTTTAATTCCTTCTTCCAGCGAACAATGTTCTTCGCACCTTCAATCACCTTATCAAGTTTCCCGCCCACCCGGTATGCCTGATAGGTTTCCTGCGTAGTTCCATCAATCGAGATAATCAATCGATCCAGGCCCGACTGAATGGTTCGTTTGGCCATGTCATCGGTAAGAAAATGTGCATTGGTAGACGTGGCGGTATAAATTTTTTTGTTCGATGCGTATTGAACCAGTTCCAGAAAATTTGGATGCAAATACGGTTCGCCCTGAAAATAAAAGGTGAGGTACGACAACGTGTCGGCCAGCTCATCAATTACTTTTTTGAAAAGGTCGGCCTGCAGCATCCCGGTAGGACGCGTAAACGAACGCAACCCTGACGGACATTCCGGGCATCGCAAATTGCAGGAAGTTGTGGGTTCAATCGAAATGCTTGTTGGAAGTGCCCAGTGTGAAGGTTTTTTCACAAGTCTCGAATAATAATAACTCGAAAGCACTTTGGCAGCGTTGAATGCACGGGCCGGGGTTGTTTTCCCAAGCAAGTTCATCGTGTCCCGAAAATTGCCGCGCAGCGCATCCATCCCTCAAAATTACCGATTGTTTTTATCTTTAGCGGACAATTCGTCTTATGAAGAAATCCCTCGCCCTGCTTTTAGTATTGGTGTCCCTGACCATCTTCGCACAAAAGCCGCTTTCCGAAAACGCGCAAATTTCAGTGCTCACACTGGGACCGTACCAGAGCGAGCTTTATTCAGCTTTTGGCCATAGCGCCATCCGCGTTTACGACCCGGCATCGGGCAGTGATCTGGCTTTTAATTATGGCGTTTTTGATTTCGACCAGCCAAACTTCTACCTGAATTTTACCCGCGGGCATTTGCTCTACAAACTCGGTGTATACCCTTACGATTTATTCCGCGATCATTACATATCGCACAACCGCTACGTGCACGAACAGGTTCTCAACCTTACGCAGGCACAAAAACAAAAAGTGTTCGATTACCTGTTCTGGAATGCGCAACCTGAAAATGTAGACTACCTGTACGATTACTTCTATAACAACTGCGCGACCAAAGTGCGGGATGTGTTTGTTGAGGTGTTTGCCGACAGCATCAAATTTGACGCAACCTATGCGCCGGGAGGCTACACGGTTCGCGACCTGACGCACAGCTATCTTTCGCAACAACCCTGGGGCGAATTGGGAATTGAGATCTGCCTGGGCCAGCCCATGGATAAAACGCTCACGACCTACGAGTACATGTTCATACCCGACTACATTGAATCCGGATTTAATCGTGCAACATTAAATGGCAAGCCGATCGTTCGGGAAAATGTTTCTGTTTATGAATCGAAACCCGAAGCAGCTTCCTTCAGCATTTTTCGCCCGTGGATTGTTTTCGGACTGTTTCTGGTGATCGTAATTGCTTTAACGATCCGCGACTGGAGGCGAAAGCGTCTTGCAAAATGGTTTGACGTTGTTCTTTTTTCTGTGATGGGCTGGCTCGGACTGCTCCTCTTCATTTTATGGGTTGCCACCGATCATCATGCAGCTGCGAAAAACTGGAACCTGCTGTGGGCTTTTCCGCTTCACGCGATAGCAGGTCCGATGCTTGTTAAATCACGATTCTCAGGGCTCGTCAAAAAGTATTTTCTCGCTACTGCACTTGTACTTGTGGCAACGCTGGTGCTTTGGGCATTTTTACCGCAACAGTTAAATGTATTTTTAATTCCGCTTGTGGTTGCAATGGCAATCAGGGCATATTCGATCCATAAACTGGTGTAGCGAAACCCGGTCAGCATGAAATGGTTTGTACTTTCCGCAGGTTGTTTATTTTCTGTTTTTGTACAGGCACAATCCTCTATTGATCTTCTTACTGTTGGTGGATCGTACGGGTTCCCGGCTTCGTACGATAAACCCTTGAACGGAAAAGCGACTGAACTCAGCTCACTGATCAACCTGAAAGCGCCCATTGTCATCAACGACAAGACAATCTGGTATAACGACTTCACCTATACAGGCCATTCGATTCGCCATAACCTGAAGCCCGAACCGGAAGGCATGTTAACTACGCTGAACCTTCACGCTTTTATTTTGCAGACTGGTGTCAATCAAAAAATCAGCGACCGAGACCGGATTCAAATTTTACTAGTTCCCCGGTACACAACCGATTTTGAAGGCAGCCGCAGTGAGAACTGGCAATTGGGCGCGATTGGTTTGTACGAGCACCGGATGAGTTCCCGTTTATTGATGCGCTTCGGAATGATGTACAATGGCGAATTATTCGGGCCGCTGCTGGTTCCGCTGGTTTACATGGATTGGCAATTGAATAATCGCTGGAGCATCACCGGCCTGATGCCGATCAGCTTGAAAGTCAATTACAAGGTTAGTGATTGGCTCACGGCAGGCTACAGTCATTTCGGATTCATCACTACATACGCGATTAATCAACCCGGATTTGAAACGGACTACATCGAACGCAACAGCATCGATGAAACTCTTTTTTTTCGCTGGAAACTGATGGGTAATCTGCACCTGGAAACCCGCTTTGGCTATTCGCTGAACCGGGTTTATGGTCAATATCATCAGAACCAGAAAATGGATTTACGGCTGAGCCTGGCCAGCTTTGGAGACTACCGGTTGCAAAAGAATGTCGACTTCGACAGCGGACCGATCCTGTCGGCACGACTCGTTTACAATCTACCGTTGGAAGAAGCGGATAAGAAATAATTATATCATCTCGTTGAAGCCCCTCAATGCGTTCAATCGCCGGGGACTTTATTAACGCATTTTTAAAACGTTATGCCCGACCGAAAACAATAGAGACGCAAAATTTTGCATCTCTATGATTCAAATTAATTGATGACAGATCAAACTACATATGTATTGGCCTGTTTGCCGTTGCGGCTAAACACGCCTCCTTCACCGCCTCCATGTAGGTAGGGTGTGCGTGAGACGTACGCGCAATGTCTTCGGCAGACGCGCGGAATTCCATCGCGGTAACGCCTGCCGCAATCATGTCGGCTGCGCGGGCACCAATGATATGAACACCTAAAATTTCATCCGTGTTTTTGTCGGCCAGAATTTTAACAAAGCCATCAAGGTCCATCGATGCGCGGGCACGGCCCAACGCCTTGTACGGGAAGTTTCCTGCTTTGTATGCTCTGCCGTCAGCTTTCAATTGTTCTTCGGTAAAGCCGACACTCGCCACTTCAGGCCACGTGTACACCACGCCCGGAATGAGATTATAATTAATGTGTGGCTTTTGTCCGGCTAACTGCTCCGCCACCAAAACCCCCTCCTCTTCCGCCTTATGCGCCAACATCGCTCCGCGAACCACATCACCAATCGCGTACACATTATCCACTTTCGTTTTCAAATGGTCGTCAACCGGAATTTTTCCTTTGTCGAGTTCGATCCCGATTTTCTCCAGACCCAGTCCGTCGGTATACGGCCTGCGTCCAACACTCACGAGGCAATAGTCGCCTTTCAGTTCGATGGCTGCTCCCCCATTTTTCGGTTCAGCTTTTACAATAACCTCTTTGCCTTTGTTTTCAACCGATGTCACTTTATGGCCGAGGTAGAATTCCATGCCGAGCTTCTTAGTCACTTTCATTAACTCCTTACCCAACGATAAATCCATGGTCGGGATCAGGTTATCCATAAACTCAACCACAGAAACTTTCGCACCAATGCGTGCATACACCGAACCTAATTCCATGCCGATCACGCCTCCTCCAATAACAATCAGGTGCTTGGGAATTTCTTTTAACTCCAATGCTTCTGTACTGGAAATAATCCGCTTTTTATCAAAGGCTGCAAAGGGCAGCGCTGTGGGTTTCGAGCCGGTCGCGATAATAACTTTCTCGGTAGTGATAGTTTTCTCACCATCCTTACCGGTAATCTTGATCGTATTCTTATCTACGAACGAACCAACACCCGTGTGAACTTCAATCTTGTTCTTCTTCATCAGGAACGCAATCCCGTCAACGTTGGCTTTCACCACACCGGCCTTGCGCTTGATCATCTGACCGATGTTAGCTTTAGGTTCATTGATTTCAATACCGTGTTCCTTGAAATTATGTGCTGCGTTGTGAAAATGCTCGGTTGAATCGAGTAACGCTTTTGAGGGAATACAGCCCACGTTCAGACAGGTTCCACCCAGCGTGTCGTATTTTTCAATCAGCGCAGTTTTAAAACCAAGTTGCGCACAGCGGATTGCGGCCACATAGCCACCAGGGCCCGATCCGATAACGGTTACGTTGTATTGCATAATCTTTTATTTTCTATTCAAATGTTTCGTAAGCTTCAATGATGTCGAGGTAAACTCCGTTAAACCCGGCATTCAGAATTTTTTTCAGGTATGACTGTTCGTTGCCGTAAATCACACTTTTCCAGTCTGCCTCCCAGTATTTCACTGCAAAGTTTCCTTTCCAATCCGGATTCTCGCGACATACTAAATTCTTATCGAGGTCGCTCCAGTAATATCGATAATCTTCGGCTTCGCCAATGCTCATGTAACAAATCACCAGCCTTGACCCGCCATTGGCTTTTGTTTTAAGAGCTTCAACATCCGCTGCGGTAAGTTCCTCCTCATTGAAATATAAATCAACCAGCACCAGATCGTAGTTCGTTGCCTGAACCGCTTCGATAAATTGCTGCTTCGTTGAAAACGACGGATTGATCAGATACAGAAAATTCTTCACTTCACCGGCCGATGTGATGTCATTGTCATTCACATGATGAATCGTGGCGGGATATGCAGGAATGTTGTTCAGTTCACGGTGATCAGCAGCGAACGACACATAACCTTTCGCTTCGTTTTGATTATACGAATCATCCATCTTCGAATGCGTGGAGCAATAATCCGTAACCATTACCAGCTTACCATTTTCTCTCGCAACATCGCAAATGCTGATCAGAAAATCACGGTCTGCTGCCGGAGTAGGCTTGTCGTCCCCGGTATAGCCGTAAAATAAATCTTCCCGGCCTACAGCATCAATCGCATCCATGTAATCGGTAGCCAGCGGCCCGTCAGGATCGCTGTTGGTCGTTAAAATTTCCTGACCGTTTTGCGGAACGATCAGGAAATCAGGGTCGATATCTTTTGCATACGCGCTGATCTCCTGCACAAAGTCCCGCATCTCCTGACGAAGATCCAGATCAGGAACATCGCACTTTTTTGTTTCCTTGTCGGAACAAGCAATCAAAAAAAGAAACAGAACGGGCCAGTGTCGGAATTTGCTCACCGCGCTACATTAAACTCCAAGAATGAGTCGGCTCGGATCTTCCAGCAATTCTTTCACACGCACCAGGAAGCTCACCGATTCACGACCATCGACAATGCGGTGATCGTATGAAAGCGCCAGGTACATGATCGGACGAATAACAATCTGACCGTCTTTCACCACAGGCCGCTCAACAATGTTATGCATACCTAAAATGGCAGACTGAGGCGGATTTAAAATCGGTGTCGACATCATGGAGCCGAACACGCCACCGTTGGTGATGGAGAATGTTCCGCCCTGCATTTCGTCAATCGACAACTTGCCATCGCGGCCGCGGGTGGCCAACCGAACAACCTCGGCTTCGATCTGATCAAACGTCAACGACTCTGCATTCCGGATTACCGGAACCACCAATCCTTTCGGTGTGGATACGGCAATCGAAACATCGCAGTAGCTGTGATAAATAATTTCGTCACCGTTGATCTGCGCATTAACCGCAGGCCATTCTTTCAGCGCAATGCAAACCGCTTTGGTGAAGAACGACATAAAGCCTAAGCCTACACCATATTTCTCCTTGAACTTGTCTTTGTATTTCGAACGAAGATCCATCAGCGGCTTCATGTCAACCTCGTTGAAGGTAGTCAGCATAGCCGTTTCGTTCTTCACAGACACCAGGCGCTTGGCGATCGTTTTGCGAAGCGAGGTCATTTTCTCTGAACGCTTGTCGCGCGTGCCGCCCGATGAGATTACCGGAGGCGTAGAAGAGGCCGCTGCTTTTGCAGGTTCAGCTTTCGATTTTGCCTGTGCCTTTTCGGCATCTTCTTTTGTGATACGTCCGCCCACTCCGCTTCCGCTCACTTCAGAAGATTTGATTCCTTTTTCATCCAGGATTTTTCCAGCTGCCGGAGAAGGATGACCAGCCGCATAACTTTTATCGGTTGACTTCGCTTCTTCCTCCGGAGCTTCCGTTTTAGGTTTAGACGTTGCAGCACCACCTTCGGTGATCTCGATGCGGCAGATCAAGCCCCCGATCGGCAACGTTTCTTTTTCTTTTGCAACAATGCGAAGAATACCATTCGCTTCCGCAGGTAATTCGAAGGTTGCCTTGTCAGATTCAACCTCCGCGATTATTTCATCCAGCGCAACCATGTCGCCATCTTTCTTCAGCCAGGTGGATATCGTCACTTCGGTGATCGATTCCCCTACAGCCGGAACTTTCATTTCTTTCACGCCACCGGTTGCTTTCGCTTCCGACTTAGCCGCAGGCTTCGACTCCTCTTTCTTAGGTTCATCCTTTTTAGGTTCTTCTTTTTTGGAAGAAACCGCTCCTCCCTCAACCACCTCGCAGATCAGCTCACCGATTGCGGCCGTTTCACCAGCCTGCTTCACAATCTTCAGGGTTCCGGCTTGCGGAGCAGTCAGTTCAAAGGTCGCCTTGTCGGACTCAAGCTCGGCAATTACTTCGTCCATCTTCACAACATCACCATCTTTTTTAAGCCAGTTAGCAATCGTTACTTCTGTGATCGACTCGCCAACGGTTGGTACTTTTACTTGTGCCATTTAATTCTATTTATTGTGAATACTTATTTTTTATCTCAGGGATTATATTTCAAATGCCTGGTTAACAATTTTCTCCTGTTCAATCTTGTGAACTTTGTTGTAACCCGTTGCCGGTGATGCGCTCGCCTTGCGGGTAACGCCCTGAATTTTTTCATCCGGCATCATGCGTTGAATGAACGACCAGTAGCCCATGTTCAACGGTTCTTCCTGAGTCCATACAAGTTTTGCGCCTTTGTATTTCTTCAATACATCCTTCAATTGCTTCTCCGGGAACGGGAACAATTGCTCAATCCGCACTATTGCAGCATCTTTGATTTTTTTCTTTTGCTGAACTTCCTGCAGATCGTAGAATACTTTGCCGGTACACAGAATTACTTTCTTCACATCTTTCGCGGATGCGTTCGGATCGTCAATCACCTCGGTGAATGTTCCGGATGTGAACTCACTGACCGGTGATGCCACCAGCGGATTGCGCAGCAACGACTTAGGTGAGAATACAATGCAAGGCTTGCGGAACTCCCATGCAACTTGTCTTCTCAGTAAATGGAAGAAGTTAGCCGCAGTAGTAATGTTCGCAACTACCATGTTGTATTCTGCCGCCTGTTGCAGGAATCGTTCGGGACGGGCGCTTGAGTGTTCAGGGCCCTGACCTTCATACCCATGCGGTAACAGCATCACCAAACCATTCATGCGTTGCCATTTCGATTCCGCGCTTGAAATAAACTGGTCGATGATGGTTTGCGCACCGTTTACGAAATCACCAAACTGTGCTTCCCACAACACGAGTGCATGCGGGGTGGCCATCGCGTAGCCATACTCAAAGCCAAGCACACCAAACTCCGACAGCAATGAGTTGTAGATATGGAATTTTGCCTGCGACTTATCGATATTGGTTAGTGATGAATACGCTTCGTTGGTATTAGCGTCCCAAAGACATGCATGACGGTGCGAGAATGTTCCGCGCTTCACGTCCTGGCCGGACATGCGAACCGGAATTTTTTCCAGCAATAATGAGCCGTAAGCCAAAAGTTCTGCTTCAGGCCAGCCGAGTTTCTTTTCTTCAAAGAAAGCTGCCGTGCGGTCTTTCAATAATTTTTCAATCTGCTTAAGCGGCTTAAACCCTTCGGGGATAGTCGTTAACGCCTTACCAATTTTATCGACAACGGCTTGCGTGATGGCCGTCTTTGGAGACTTATCAAAATCTTCTGGCTTGGCCTTGCGGAGTTGCTCCCACTCCTCCTCAATTTTTTGTGGTTTATACGGAAGCGGTTTCTGTTTCACTTCGTTCAACCGATCCTGGAGCTGGTTGCGGAACTTGGCATCCATTTCATCGGCCAATGCTGCGTCAACGCCTTTCTCCACGAGTTTCTTCACATACACTTCGCGCGGGTTCGGATGCTTCGCGATCAGGTTATAAAGTTTTGGCTGGGTGAACTTTGGCTCATCGCTTTCGTTATGGCCATGTCTGCGGTAGCAAAGCATGTCGATGAAAATATCTTTTCCGAATTTCTGACGGTACTCAACCGCAAGGTTTGCGCACCACGTCACCGCTTCGGCATCGTCACCGTTTACGTGCAGCACCGGAGCGTCAACAATTTTTGAAACATCCGTACAATAAATCGCCGTACGTGCATCATCAAAGTCGGTGGTGAAACCAACCTGGTTGTTGATCACAAAGTGAATGGTACCACCGGTTGTGTACCCTGGCAAGCCCGACATCTGAACGACCTCGTACACGATACCCTGACCTGCAACAGCTGCATCACCATGAATCAGGATGGCCATCGCTTTTCTCAGATCGCCATTGTATTCGTCATCAATCTGGCCGCGTGTGTACCCAATCACCAGCGGATCAACTGCTTCCAGGTGTGACGGGTTAGGCGTAAGTTTTACGTAAATCTTCTTTCCGGACGGAGTATTGATATGACTGGAGTAGCCGAGGTGATATTTCACGTCACCATCGCCCATGGTCAGGTCAGGGTTGACATTGCCCTCAAACTCCGTAAAAATTTGTTCGTATGTTTTTCCGAGAATGTTGGTGAGTACGTTCAGACGACCGCGGTGGGCCATACCGATCACAACTTCCTTAACATCCATCTCGGCCGACTTATTGATAATCGCGTCAAGCGCAGGAATGGTGTTCTCCCCGCCTTCGAGCGAGAAGCGTTTCTGGCCTAAGAATTTTGTATGCAGAAAGTTCTCAAAAACAACTGCTTCATTCAGTTTCGACAGGATACGCTTCTTTTCATCCAGGTTCGGGTCGTAGGCATAGTACTCTTTCTCGATCTTCTGATATAACCAGGCACGGATTTCATCATTGCGGATGAAGTTGTATTCAAAGCCGATTGGCCCCAGGTAAAGCTTGTCGAGTTTTTCAATGATTTTGCGGAGCGTGGAGCGCTGCATGCCGATTTCAGCTGCTACGTCAAACTCGGTATCCAGATCGGCTTCGGTTAAGCCAACACTTTTGTAATCGAGATTTACGTTGTGATCTCTCCGTTCGCGAACCGGGTTGGTTTTCGACTTCAGGTGACCGAACGAACGGTACTGGAAAATCAGGTTGCGGACCTGCGTTTCTTTAATTGAAACAGAATCAGACGCAACGCCAGCGTGGCCGTTCCCGCCCTGCTGTTGGGAAAAGTCGTAGCCTTCGAAGAACTTCTGCCAGGTGCCGTCAACCGAATTGGGGTCTTTTTTATAATTCTGGTAGAGCTGGTCGAGGTAGCCTACGTCTGCATTGGAAATGTATGAGAACTTATCCATGGTTATTTTTGAAAAGGAACCAAATGTAAACGCGGGCTCCCAGATTAAAAAATTGCATACTCGCTTAGGCAAATATACCTGATAACCATTTTCTTAGCTATTTATGATTCATCTGATTGCTAAACACGAGTTTTGCCTTATCTTTGCGGACTTTTAAAAATCGGACGAGTTCCAACATTTAAAAACTAACCAAGAAAATGGCAGTTAAAATCAGATTGGCCCGCAGAGGCCGCAAGAAACTGGCGAAATTCGATGTAGTCGTAGCAGACGCCAGAGCACCACGTGATGGTCGCTTTATTGAAAAGATCGGTACCTACGATCCATTGACAAACCCCGCAACAATCGACCTGAACGAAGACAAAGCGTTCCAGTGGGTGATGAACGGGGCTCAGCCTACCGACACGGTAAAGGCGATGCTTTCTTACCGCGGTATCATGTTCCGCAAACACCTCGCAATTGGCGTTGCTAAAGGCGCGCTGAAGCAGGAAGATGCCGACAAGAAGCTGGCTGAATGGAAACAGGCAAAAGACGCTAAAATCCAGAACAAGAAAGACACACTTTCTCAGAGCAAGGCAGAACAGGCTAAAGCCCGTAAAGAGGCCGAAACCAAAGTGCGTGAAGCACGCGCAGAAGCGATCCGTCAGAAGCAAAAGGCTGCTGAAGCCGCTGCCGCTGAACAGGCTGCTGCTCCCGCTGCTGAAGGCGAAGCTCCTGCAGCTGAAGGCGAAACACAAGCTTAATCTGTTATGAATTCAGAGAATCCTGGCGGCTACCGTCAGGATTTTTTTTATCCAGTCAATTAGTCGTTTGTCACCTCAAAGGCGTGTCACGACTGTAAAACCATGAAGCGCGAAGACCTCTATAAAGCAGGATTCATCATGCGGCCGCACGGTCTGAAAGGCGAGGTTACGATTTCGCTTGACGCGGATGCCCCGGCCGACTGGGAGTCGCTGGAAAGCGTGTTCGTGGAAAATAAAGCAGGCCTTGTTCCGTACTTCATTGAACACATTTCCATCCGGGGCGACAAGGCGTTTGTCAAGTTTGACGATGTGAACACTCCCGAAGCCGCTGGCGCACTGAAAGGAAGTTCACTGTACCTGCCCAAAACCAGCCGTCCTAAACCCGCACGTGGCGATTTCTATCACGATGAAATCATCGACTTTGAAGTAATTGACGATGAACTCGGACTGCTCGGAACGGTTCAAACCATCGAACAGGCAGGGCCGAACCGCTTCATTGTATTGTCGCACAAAACAAAAGAGGTCATGATCCCGGTAAACGGGCCGTTTATTAAAAGCATCAACCGGACGAAGAAAACCGTAAGTGTTTCGTTACCGGAAGGGTTTTTGGATATTTAGATATATTAGAATTATGAAAATAAAATTTACCCCGGTATCGCTATTGGTATGCCTTTTAATTGTGACCGCGCTGTCCTGCGATGAAACAACCATTGTAAAAAACTACACCGGAACAGGTGAAGAAAAAACATATTCTATCGAGGGCTATGCTCAGAAAGGACCTTTCATTGTTGGTTCGAATGTTACGGTCTCGGAGTTAAATGAAAATCTATACCCAACCGGACGAGTCTTCTTTGCAACCATTTTGGATAACACAGGCCATTTCGAACTTCCGGGAGTAATTTTGGTTTCACCTTTTATTTTGATAAAAGTCGAAGGCTCATCATACAGCGAAGTGCAGGGTGGAGTTCCAACGGGAGAGTCTCTCACATTGTATTCAATCGCAGATATCACCGAAAGCGAAACAATTAACATCAATATCTTAACACACCTCGAAAAGGAACGCGTTGAATATCTGGTTCAAGAGGAATCAAAATCTTTTAATGAAGCGAAAGAACAGGCTCTCGAAGAACTTCTGGAGGTGTTTGATCTTCAGGATTATTCGGTGCAAGCCTCGGAAGACCTTACCATCCTTAGTTCCAATGAAGGAAATGCTGTTCTGCTCGCGGTTTCATCAATTATTGAAGGCGTTTACAACTATGAGCGGAAACTCGCATTGATTACAAACTTTCAGCGAGATTTTGAAGATGGGGTGCTTGACGCAACAGATATTCAAAACACATTGATTACCTCAGCTTTCTCGCTTAACACACAACGTGTTGTCGATAATCTCACCGATAAATTCCCAAGCGCCTCAATTCCTGACTTCAAACTTGTTGTTGATCATTTTCTTAACACTTCTGAGTATGTAAATTACTTCAGCGAGCTATTCGTTCGCAATGATGATGGCTCCATTAATTTGTTAAACAACAAAAATATTAACTCGCTTGATCCAGCAGACGACTACATTCTTTACCTAAATCCTCCGCAAGGCGTTAATGTGGTAATAAATATCACGTTTGAACCAATGTATTATTCGGATGAAGCAAACTTCAATGCTAGTGCGGCAGCTTGGACAAACAGTGAGATATCAATATCATGCCCACCGGAGCCGGATCCGCATTGCAATGTTCGGAGAACCTACACCATAAGTGCAAACGGAAATGACCTCCAACCAATAGAAATTCCTATCACTTCTTTCACGGGTCACGGCACCATTGGGCTATCTTTTGACTTAACAATAGACGAGTTGTTTTCGACCTCAAAAATTTCATTCGCGAAGACTCTTACGTGGTAACATGTCGTTGATATAACCATGCATATCTCCATCATCAGCTGTGTACCCAAACTTTTGGAAAGTCCCTTTTCGGATTCAATCCTGAAACGAGCTATCAAAAAAGGTTTGGTGAATGTTGAGGTGATCGACCTGCGGGATTATTCGACTGACCGGCACAAGTCGGTTGATGATTACGCGTATGGTGGTGGTGCCGGCATGGTGATGATGATTGAACCGATCGACCGGTGCATTACCGACCTGAAATCGAAACGCACGTACGATGAAATCATTTACATGAGTCCGGATGGCGAGCAGTTTTCACAATCCATCGCCAACCAGCTTAGCCTGAAGCAAAACCTGATCTTGCTTTGCGGACACTACAAAGGCGTTGACGAGCGCGTTCGGGAGCACCTGATTACCCGGGAAATGAGCATTGGTGACTATGTCCTGTCCGGGGGTGAACTGGCGGCTGCGGTCATTGCCGATTCCGTGATCCGGCTGCTGCCGGGAGTACTGAATGATGAAACTTCCGCCCTGACTGATTCCTTCCAGAATGGCCTGGTTGCCCCGCCTGTTTACACCCGGCCGGCCGAATACAAAGGTTGGGAGGTGCCGCCCGTGCTGATTTCGGGGCATGAGGCAAAAATTGAGGAATGGCGCCACGAACAGGCGCTGGAGCGCACCCAAAAAAGGCGCCCCCAATTGTTCAAAAAAGGGTGATTTAGAGGCGTTTTCAAGCTAAAATTCTGAATTCGACATTCCGAAAATTGAATTTTTCTGATACCTTTGCAGTCCGTTTTCGGAAAAACATTCGTTTTATGGCAGATTTAATAAAAGTTGTTGAGCAAGAGTACGCTAAGGTTCGCGAAGGACTCCCTTCTTTCAAGGCTGGTGATACCATCAATGTGCACGTGAAGATTAAAGAAGGTAACAAAGAGCGTGTTCAGCAGTTCCAGGGCGTTGTAATCCAGCGCAGAGGCTCAAGCTCAAACGGTGAAACATTCACTGTTCGCAAGGTTTCTAACGGTGTAGGCGTGGAAAGAATTTTCCCAACTGCTTCACCATCAATTGATAAGATCGAAGTATTAAAGCAGGGTAAGGTTCGCAGAGCGAAACTGAATTACCTGAAGGGCCGTCAAGGAAAATCTGCCCGTATCAAGGAAAAAATATAAGCACACATCAAAACAAAAAAGCCCTGACCAAATGTCAGGGCTTTTTTGTTTTAAAGCAGGATTTCACACGATTTCGGACGTCCAGGATAATCCCGAATATCCTTGAATCCTCAAATCAGATCAATAAATTTGTTACCCATTCAAAAACACGCCATGGCAAAAAGTACTGCAGAAATCTTAGGTAAAGACGCCAGCTACCTGCTGGAGCACAAAAGCAAAACCATTTCTAAAGATCAACTCTTCACTCCGACTCCGGACTTCGTAGACCGTATATTCATTAACTCGAATCGAAATACACAGGTATTGAGAAGCCTTCAGGCGATGTTCGACAAAGGTCGCTTGGCTAACACCGGCTTCCTTTCAATCCTTCCGGTTGATCAGGGTATCGAGCACAGCGCGGGTGCCTCATTCGCGAAGAACCCGATGTACTTCGATCCGGAAAACATTATCAAGCTTGCCATTGAAAGCGGATGCAACGCGGTAGCGACTACCTACGGTGCATTGGCCATCATGTCAAGAAAGTATGCGCACAAAATTCCGTTCATTGTAAAAATCAACCATAACGAACTGCTCACGTATCCAAACAAAGCCGATGAAATCATGTTCGGTACGATTGAAGATGCATGGAACCTGGGTGCGGTTGCGGTAGGTGCAACCATCTACTTCGGTTCTGAAAATTCAGGCCGTCAGATTATCGAAGTATCAAAAGCATTTGAGCACGCACACCGCCTGGGTATGGCAACTATTCTGTGGTGCTACACCCGTAATAACGCATTCAAAAAAGACGGAGTTGATTATCACGTTTCGGCCGACTTGACCGGACAGGCTAACCACATCGGTGTTACCATCCAGGCCGACATTATCAAACAAAAACTTGCCGAGAACAACGGTGGCTACAAAGCCCTCAATACAGGCGGAAGCAGCTACGGTAAGCTCGATGAAAAAATTTATACAGACTTGACCTCTGAGCACCCGATTGATCTGTGCCGCTACCAGGTTGCCAACTGCTACATGGGCCGTGCAGGTTTGATCAACTCCGGTGGTGAATCAAAAGGTGCGAACGACCTGACCGATGCAGTACGTACAGCCGTAATCAACAAGCGCGCGGGTGGTATGGGCTTGATCTCAGGACGTAAAGCTTTCCAGCGCCCATTGAAAGAAGGTGTTGAGATTATGAACGCTATTCAGGATGTTTATTTAGATAATTCGATTACGCTGGCGTAAGAAGTTAATAGTTAGTTATCCGTTATCAGTCAAACGGAGTAACTATTAACGATTAACTGATAACTAAAAACTATGTCTTGGTTTAACAGAACAGATAAAGGAATTCTAACCCCTACCGAGTCGAAACGTGAAGTGCCCGATGGCCTTTGGTTCAAATCACCGGGAGGAAAAATTGTTCACACACGCGAATTAAAAAACAACGCGTATGTGGTTCCGGAAGAAGATTATCACGTTCGCATCGGATCGGAAGAATATTTCGAAATCCTGTTCGATAACAACGAGTTCACCGAGCTTGATCCCAACATGGAGTCAGCTGATCCGCTGAAGTTCAAAGACACCAAGCCGTATCCGAAACGCATCAAGGAAACACAAGCCAAAGTTGGTTTGAAGGATGCTGTTCGCACCGCGTACGGCAAAATGAACGGACTGGACATTGTGATCGCCTGCATGGATTTCAGTTTCATTGGCGGTTCGATGGGTTCTGTTGTAGGTGAAAAAATCGCGCGTGCGATGGATTACAGTCTGAAGCACAAAATCCCATGCCTGATGATTTCCCGTTCAGGCGGTGCCCGAATGATGGAAGCTGGTTTGTCGCTCATGCAGATGGCGAAAACGTCCGCCCGCATTGCGCAGCTCGATCAGGCTAAAATCCCTTACATCTCGTTGTTAACAGACCCGACCACCGGAGGCGTTACCGCTTCTTATGCGATGCTCGGTGATTTTAACATTGCTGAACCGGGTGCATTGATCGGTTTTGCCGGTCCCCGTGTAATACGCGAAACCATCGGTAAAGATCTTCCGAAAGGTTTCCAGAGTGCTGAGTTCGTATTAGAACATGGCTTCCTGGATTTTATTGTTGATCGCAGAAACCTGAAGAACCGTTTGAGCAGTCTGTTAAGAATGTTACAGTAGTGAATCTATCATGATAAAAAATTAAAGCACCGATAACGGTGCTTTTTTTGTTTTAGGATGCGATGTACTGCAATTGATCCTCCAGCAACGACTTCTTGACGGCAAATACACGTTCGTTGATTATGTCGTTATAGACGGATGTCGCCTCCATCATTTTCCCCAACGCCTCGTTGTTAAAATCAGGCTCGTAAAAATATTTGTAGTCGTGCCCGATATATTCCCGGATGAGAGCCTTATCCTTCTCCGTAAGGTATACCTGGTATGCCGGATCCTCAATCAATTGCTTCATGCGGTCTTTAATAGGCACTTCATGAAGTTTCACGGCATGCATAATCTGATGTATTTTATCAAACTGCAACAACTCATGGAAGATTGGCTGGATAACCTGCATGAGCTGATGAAAGTGCTCTAAATCCTTTATGGACTGATCCGTGAGTGACTGTAATTCCCGATACCGGCTCAATAATATTTCCTTTTGGCCATGAGCATCAGCGGCTTTAACAAAAAAAGCAACCAGTCGTTTATCAGTTTCACGAAGTTGATTCTTAGCCGCTTCAAGTTCATTGGTTAACTGCTGAATCAATACAGGTGTATCGTTGCTCCTGTATTTCTGCCCGGCAAAATCAAAGTTTCTGACACGGATCGAACCATTGTTGATTAATTGAGTTACCTCAAGATCGGAATTCAATCCATAAATCTTCTGCGGCAGATTAGCAGCCTCATCTGTTAAAATCGAATCAAATGTCTCACCTTCAATTTGAGGAAGCTGATCGTACTCCATCTCTGAAAAAGACCGGTTGTTGAAATAACCTTTGTAACGATCATTCAATCTGTATTTTAACGATTGTTCATTGTATTGCCGTTCGAATATTTCAGCGGTAAGTGTTTCAGGAGTTGTTTGATATTTAACTTCCGCGAACAGCTTTTGTGTAATTTTTTGCTGGAGCGATTCGGGGTTTTCGAAAACGGTCCAGGCCGAAGCATGCACAACTTCAGTTTTGAGATTCAGGCTGTTCAAATGGTTTTCACGATCATCTGTACTCGGGTGAGACGCCCACTGATCTTTCACCACAACCCGTGAATTATTAAAGCGCGCAAAAGTTTTCGCGTCAACCTGCGGCAGATCGTGATTCAACGGAATGTCATATAGCTCGGCCAAATGACGCATAACAAAACGATGTTGCGGATACAGGTTATCCGGCTTCTGATTTTGTTTGATCCAGTCCTGATACTGATTTATTAAAGTTTGATAGGCGTTTTCAGCCACTTCAAGTCTTCTTAAAGAAGTTACCAGATGTGCCGACCCGCTGACAGACGCAGCAACCGAGTCGGCATGAAATTCCATTTGCCGGGACAATCCCATGTAGGTTTTATTGACAATGCCATAGACCTGTCGCAGCACCCATTGTATACCTCCGATAATCCACGCAGTTATGTTGGCAAACAGCGCGAAATAACCGCTCGCGTTAGCAAAGCCTTGCAGGGTATCTCCATATTTGGCATTATCGTACAGCATGTTATAGATAACCCGGTTCACATTGTACACGTAACTCCCCAGTTTCATACTGCGCTGGGAGAAATGACCGAACTCATGAGCCAGAATCGCCTTGAACTCGCTCAGGTTAACCGAGTTCACAAGTCCAAGTCCGATCTGAAGATTCTTCTTGATCGGGAAAACCATGCTCCATAAACTCGAATCATAGAACACACTGGCATTCACATCGGAGGACACATAAATTTTCTTCGGAAAAGGTGTTTTGGTTTCTGTGGTGAGTTGCTTCACGAACGCAAACAAAGCCGGCTGATCTTCTTTTGTTATTTCGGTTAGTCCGGAACGGTCAATCTTAGTCTTTGCAAACAAAAATTTGAACAGAAAAACCACTACCAGCACTCCGAGGCCGGCCATACCAATGCCGAGCATCAATGTGATGACCATAGGTTTCAGCGCAATCAATGCGATGCCCCCCAGTGCACACAAGGCAGCCAGACCGATAGCCAGTGCTACCATGAGTATGTAGACGAAAATGAAGAAAAAGATTGCAAGCAGGACTCGAAAAACTTCTTTCTTAAAAGAAGCAGAGGGCTCTGTGACCGACTTATCGACATGAGCCGGTGCAGGCGGATAAAGCGCAACAGACATTTTTATTCTGGGGTTGTTCGCATCAAAATACGAATTGCCCGAATTGTGGAAAAACCAGCCGAAAAGTTTATTTCAAAAAAATATCGTACGCGAAACGGAGAATCGTGGCGCACACGACCACCAGGAAGAACACCCGGATAAACGCGTTACCCTTTAACAGTGCGTAACGTGTACCCACAAATCCGCCCAGCATATTACACGCAGCCATCGGCAATGCAATCTCAAACAACACGTGCCCGGTTGATGCAAAGAATGTGATAGACGCAATGTTTGTTGCGAGGTTTACTGTTTTGGCGTGCGCGCTGGCGTGCATAAAATCGAAATGCAAAAGACTAATAAATACCAACACCAAAAAACTTCCGGTTCCGGGCCCGATAAAGCCGTCATAAAATCCGATGAACAACGCGCTGATCATTCCGCGAAACAGTGCCTGCTTAAACGACACATCTTTTTCCTGGTGCTGGCCGAAATTCTTTTTTGAATACGTGTAAATGGCGACAACGATCAGGCAAACGAGAATGATTGGCTTGAATGCAGCATTGCTGATGAAGGTCACGGCCCACGAGCCAGTCATCGCTGCTGCAAAAGCTGCCAGCGCGATCCAGAAAACCAGTTTCCATTGGATCGTAACATGTTTGGAATATTGGTATAGCGAAACTGCTGTTCCGGAAAATGAAGGGATTTTGGTAGTACCGAGCAGCGTGGCCACGGAGTACTGCGGAAATGTCATAAACAACACCGGGGTTTGTACGAGCCCGCCTCCGCCCACAATTGCGTCAATGAAACCTGCCGCAAAAGCAGCCGCACAAACGATCAAAATGTCTGTCATCGATTTTTAACGGCAACAAAAGTATCGTCAAAAGTGTTAGCAGACAAGGTGACCTGAGCAATCGTATTTTATGGTACCTTTCATTGATTCAAAATTTTGCCATGACAGTTCAATCCATTAATCCCGCTACGGGAGAAACAATAAAACCGTACACGCTTTATACCGATCAGGAAGTTTATGATAAGATCGATGCAGTTCATCATGCCTGGTTATCTTGGAAGGAAAGCTCTTTCGAACAACGAAGTGCGTTACTCAACAAGATGGCTGATGTACTGATCAGCCGAAAGGCAGAGCTCGCTAAGCTCATGGCGCTGGAAATGGGCAAACCCGTTACCCAGGGAATCGCAGAAGTTGAAAAGTGCGCTTCGGTTTGCAGGTATTATGCCGACCATGCAAAAGAACAGTTGGCGGACATGATTATCGAAACAGAAGCATCAAAGAGTTTTGTTGCTTTTAAACCGATCGGGGTTGTGCTGGCCGTGATGCCTTGGAATTATCCGTTCTGGCAAGTGTTTCGTTTTCTTGCACCCGCATTGGCCGCGGGTAATTGTGGTGTGCTGAAACATGCATCGAATGTTCCGGGTTGTGCGCTGGCCATTGAAGAAATTGTAAAACAAGCCGGCTTCCCGGACAATGTTTTCAAAACGTTATTGATCGGCAGCAACTCAGTGGAAAAAGTCATTGAACATAAATGCATTCAGGCCGTAACGCTCACAGGAAGTAATGCTGCCGGATCGAAGGTTGCGCAAAAAGCGGGCGAACTTATTAAGAAAACGGTTCTCGAACTCGGTGGAAGTGATGCGTATGTTGTTTTGGAAGATGCGGATCTTGACCTTACCGTTAAGGCGTGTGTAGACGGTCGGTTACTGAACAGCGGGCAAAGTTGCATCGCTGCGAAACGATTCATCGTAGTGAAACCTTTGCTTGAAAAGTTCACAGAAAAATACATCGACCTGATGCGCGCAAAAATTATGGGCGATCCGTTGAATGTAAAAACAGATGTCGGGCCGCAGGCAAGAGTTGATTTGCGGAATGAATTGCACAAACAGGTGACGGATTCCATTCGGGCTGGTGCTGAGTGCAGGCTGGGCGGAAAGATTACGGATGAAAAAACTGCGTTCTATCCGCCTACGGTTCTCACGAACGTGAAAAAAGGAATGCCGGCTTTTGATGAGGAATTATTCGGACCGGTAGCAGCAATCATCGAGGCCAGCGATGAAGCGCACGCCATTTCGCTGGCAAACGACTCCGTGTTCGGCTTAGGCGGTGCCGTTTTCACAAGAGATGTTAAACGCGGTGAACATATCGCAGCCAACCTGATGCAGTCGGGGTCGTGCTTTGTAAATGCCTTTGTGAAGTCCGACCCGCGCCTGCCGTTTGGCGGAATCAAACAATCCGGTTATGGCAGAGAACTCGGGTTATTTGGTATCCGGGAGTTTGTGAACATCAAAACGGTCTATATTAAGTAGCTGTAACATTTTACTGTCCCGTTCGACTTATCTTGTCGAACCCACAGTCCATGACCGCTTTTGAAGATTTCAAGATAAACATCAAATTTCGCCTGGCAGCCCTCTGGACGTCACTGATGTTCTGCTACGTGTATGGTGACTTCTTTTCACTTTTTGTGCCGGGACGCATTCAACGTTTGATGGATGGTAATTCAGGAGCAGGTGAAACTACTCCCATCATGCTTTTGGCCTACGCTGTTCTGCTGGCGACTCCCTCGCTTATGATCTTTTTTTCGATAGCCTTAAAGGCGCGATTAAACAGGCTTTTGAACATCATTATGGGTAGCTTTTTCACATTGGTGATGATATTGGTAACTGCAACTTCGCTCGGTGAATGGATGCTGTTCTATACCTTCCTCGGAATTGTCGAAATCATCCTGACGTGCATCATTGTATGGCAGGCCGTTAAATGGCCAACAATTAAACAATAACAATATGGGATCCCCTAACAAAACTGCCCGGCTTGCAGGCGCGCTTTACCTGATCGTTGTGCTGACGGGCATGTTCTCGCTGCTATACATCCCTTCCAAGCTTATTGTTTTCAACGATGCCCAACTCACGTTTAACAACCTTCAGAAATCCGAAACACTCTTCCGCTTTGGAATCTATTCAGGCATTCTGTGCTACACCGCTTTCCTGCTGTTGCCGCTCGTATTGTACAAGCTTTTGGCTCATGTAAGCAAAACCCATGCGATAGCCATGGTGGCGCTGGCGTTGACGAGCGTTCCCATTTCTCTTTTCAATCTTACGCACAAATTTGCCGTGCTGACGCTGATCAGTAGGCCTGAGTATTTTTCCGCAACTGATCTTCCTAAACAGGTACTGCTGCAACTTGAGTACTACAACAACGGCATTGATGTGGCTGCGGTATTTTGGGGATTGTGGCTTCTGCCGTTCGGCTACCTGGTGTTTAAGTCGGGAATGCTGCCGAAAATCCTGGGGATATTCTTAATGGCCGGATGCTTCGGATATATTATCAACATCTCAGGCGGACTTCTTTATCCGGCTTACGCCGATTTGGGCATTTCAGGAATTATATCACTGCCCTCGGCTTTGGGAGAAATCGGAACGTGTTTGTGGTTGCTGATTGCGGGCGTTCGGACGAAAAAAGAAATTACTGTTTCGTAATTTTTCCGTTCGCATCAATCGTGCGAAGCACCGTATCCATTGAAAGCTGCTGAATACGGGTGGCTTCGGTAATATCCGGTTCACCTTCGCTAAAAATTTCGGTCCAGATCAGCACGCTGTCGATTGTTTGAATTTTCCGGTCGGGCAAAAACGTTACCAGTCGTTTTACATCTGCGCCCTGTAAATCATCATCGTAAGTAAAGAAGTTAACCGAATCGAGCTTGGTGCCTTCCGCGGAATACGTAACCAAGACCGGAGTGTTTACGTCCCCGGTGCGGAGATAGACAATCCCGGTTGTTCTTTCATCTTCATACAGTTTACCCAAAAGCAGATCAGCACCCTGCGGAGCATACTTCTTAAATTCAGCCGGGATCGAAACGCGGGACTCCGGCTGTCGGATCACCCCGGAATTATTAAATCGTACGGGTGTTTCCAAACTTGGAAGCGCATTCGAAAACTTTTTGAATTCGTTGCCGCCCGAACAACCCATCATGAACACCAACCCGAAAACAGCAACCAATTTTTTCATATTTCTTTTACTAAGGCTACAAAATAAAAGTCCTGACGGGTACACCATCAGGACTTTCTGAAAATCTTATCTCAAAACTTAAGCTTCAGCAGGAATAACAGAAACGAATGACTTTTCGTTTTTGCCCTTTTTGAAAGCTACAATTCCGTTAGTCAATGCGAACAGGGTGTGATCCTTGCCCATACCAACGTTTTTGCCAGGGTGATGCTTGGTTCCGCGCTGGCGAACAATGATGTTGCCTGCGATAGCAGCCTGACCTCCGAATATCTTAACGCCCAATCGTTTGCTTTCCGATTCGCGGCCGTTCTTTACTTTACCTTCACCTTTTTTGTGTGCCATGGTCGATTCTCGTTTTTCTGGTGATTAAAAATTAACCGATGCTGTCGATCTGAATTTTGGTGAACTGCTGGCGGTGGCCGTTTTTCTTGGCGTAGCCTTTACGTCTCTTCTTTTTGAAGATGATCACCTTATTTCCTTTTACGTGCTCCAGTATCTTCCCGGATACCAGCGCGCCTGCAACAGTAGGGGCGCCAATAGTTACTGTGCCACCGATATCGGTAAGCAGAACCTGGTCGAATTTAACCGCGTCTCCTGCATTTCCTGACATCTTTGGGGCATAGATATATTGATCTTTAGCCACTTTGAACTGCTTGCCGGCAATGTTTACAATTGCGTACATAGTTTTTCCAAAAATTGGACTGCAAAGGTAGGAGAAATTTTGAAAATTTTGAATTCCTGTCTGAGTATTTCCTGAGGCAACCCCCTAATCAGGCTGGATTCGAAATGTGGATAAAAAAATTAATTTTTTTTTACCGGTTTTTCACTGAAAGCGCAGGATTTCCAATGCGAAAATAAGCCCCTCTTTCACAATCACTTATCCCCTTAAAAAACATTGAAATTTCGTTTGAAAACCAAATTTTCGAGAAAATCAACCCCTTTGATTTAATGGATGTCAATCTCATATTTGTACACTTCACGAAGATTTGACAGGTATCTTTTCTTCGAGAGAACCAAGCACTTTTTAACGCAATTTTTTAGATGACTTTTCCAGGTTTTGTCATCCCGGAACGGTCGTCTTTATTATACAACCCTAAAACCCATCAAGGAGATGAACAAAAATCTTCAGGAGGAACCAATTTTAAAGGAAAACAAAGACCGGTTCGTCCTCTTCCCTATTCGCCAGCACGAGATCTGGCAATTCTATAAGAAAGCCGAAGCCAGTTTCTGGACAGCCGAAGAAATCGACCTGAGTCAGGACCTTAAAGACTGGGAATCGATGAACGATGGCGAACGCCATTTCATCAAGCACGTACTTGCCTTCTTCGCGGCCAGCGATGGCATTGTAAATGAGAATCTGGCGGAGCACTTCGTAGCGGAAGTTCAGTATACCGAAGCGAAATTCTTCTACGGGTTCCAGATTGCGATTGAAAACATCCACTCGGAAACCTATTCTCTCTTAATTGATACATATGTAAAGGATCCGAAAGAGAAAGATGCACTCTTCCACGCCATCGACACGATGGATTGTGTGAAGAAGAAGGCTGAATGGGCGCTTCGCTGGATCGATAAAGGAAACTTTCAGGAAAGACTGATTGCGTTTGCGGCTGTTGAGGGAATTTTCTTCTCCGGTTCGTTCTGCTCAATCTTCTGGCTTAAGAAGCGCGGCCTGATGCCCGGTCTGAGCTTCTCTAACGAGCTGATTTCCAGAGATGAAGGGCTCCATTGTGATTTTGCCTGTCATTTGTATACCCAGCACGTGGTTAACAAGCTGCCCGAGCAAACCGTAATTGACGTGATCAAAGATGCGGTTGAGATCGAGAAAGAGTTTGTAACCGATGCGCTGCCGGTAAACCTGATTGGTATGAATGCAGAGCTTATGCGTCAGTACATCGAGTTTGTCGCAGATCGCCTCCTGAATGAACTTATCGGCAAAAAAATCTACGGAGCAACGAATCCATTCGACTTCATGGATATGATTTCGCTGAAAGGTAAAACCAACTTTTTCGAGAAACGCGTTGCGGAGTATCAAAAAGCCGGTGTACTCAATAGCACTGAAAAAGAATCGACTCAGAAGTTTTCACTTGACGAAGATTTTTAGGTAAATTCAAATCACTTTTTCACCACATTTTTTAAACTTTTTTTAAAACAACCAACCAATGCTTGTCCTTAAAAGAGACGGACACCGTGAGTCCGTAAAGTTTGACAAAATCACTGCCCGCATCGAGAAACTCTGCTACGGTTTGGATACCAAATACGTAAGCGCTGTTGAAGTTGCCATGAAGGTGATTAATGGTTTGTACGATGGTGTAACAACGGTAGAGCTTGACAACCTGGCGGCAGAAATTGCAGCTACGTTGACAACCAAGCATCCGGATTACGCAAAGCTGGCTGCCCGTATCGCGATTTCTAATCTGCATAAGGTTACGAGCAAGTCTTTTTCCAGCACCATGAAAAGGCTGTATACGTATGTTGATCCGAAAACCGGTCAGAATGCACCGTTGATCTCAAAAGAGACCTGGCGCATCATTCACCAGCATGCGGCTGAACTGGATGAGGCTATCCTCTACGATCGCGATTTCGGGTACGACTACTTCGGATTCAAGACGCTCGAGCGCTCTTACCTGATGAAAATCGATGGTAAGGTGGTTGAACGCCCTCAGCACCTGCTGATGCGCGTGGCTGTGGGTATCCACGGTGAAGACATCCCGGCTGCAATCGAGACATACAACTTATTATCCGAGAAGTGGTTCACACACGCAACGCCAACGTTGTTCAATGCGGGAACTCCCAAGCCTCAGCTTTCTTCCTGCTTCCTGTTAACCATGCAGGACGACAGCATTGACGGTATTTATGACACATTAAAGCAGTGCGCGAAGATTTCACAATCTGCAGGGGGTATCGGACTCAGCATCCATAACGTTCGCGCCAAAGGATCATACATTAAAGGAACAGGCGGTACCTCAAACGGTATTGTGCCAATGCTCCGCAACTTCGACATGACTGCACGGTATGTTGACCAGGGCGGTGGTAAGCGTAAAGGAAGCTTTGCGATTTATCTTGAGCCATGGCATGCCGATATTTTCGATTTCCTCGCACTGAAAAAAAATCACGGTAAAGAAGAGATGCGCGCACGCGACCTGTTCTACGCGCTGTGGATTTCTGACCTGTTCATGAAGCGCGTGGAGAACAATGAAATGTGGTCGTTGTTCTGCCCGAATGAAGCTCCCGGCCTTGCAGAAGTTTGGGGTGAAGATTTCGAGCGTTTATACGAGAAATATGAGAAGGAAGGCAAGTTCCGCAAGCAAATAAAAGCGCAGGACCTGTGGTTTGAAATTCTCGAGTCACAAATCGAAACCGGAACACCGTACATCCTGTACAAAGACTCAGCTAACCGCAAGTCGAACCAGAAGAACCTCGGTACGATTAAATCGAGCAACCTGTGTACAGAGATTATCGAATACACCGCGAAAGATGAAGTTGCCGTTTGTAACCTCGCTTCGATCGCACTGAACAAGTTTATCACGGACGAAGGCACTTACGATCATCAGCGTTTGTACGAAATCACGAAAGTGATTACCCGCAACCTGAACAAGGTTATCGACATCAACTTCTATCCGGTAGAAGAAGCCCGCAACTCAAACATGCGTCACCGTCCGATCGGACTTGGCGTACAAGGCCTTGCAGATACATTCATCATGCTGCGCATGCCGTTTGATTCAGACGAAGCACGCAGACTGAACGAAGACATCTTCGAAACAATCTATTTCGCTGCGATGGAAGCATCGATGGAGCTTGCGAAGAAAGATGGCGCTTACGAAACCTTTAAAGGATCACCGGCTTCAAAAGGAATTTTCCAGTTCGACATGTGGGGCGTTAATCCAAAGAGCGGCCGCTGGAACTGGGAACAACTGAAGCAGGATGTGAAGAAGCATGGCGTTCGCAACTCATTACTGGTTGCACCGATGCCAACCGCGTCTACGTCACAAATCCTCGGTAACAACGAATGCTTCGAACCGTACACGTCAAACATTTACACCCGCAGAACACTTTCAGGCGAATTCATCATCGCAAACAAGCATCTGATGAAAGACCTGATCGACCTTGGGTTGTGGAATGAAACCATGCGTCAGAAACTGATCGCCACCAATGGTTCTGTTCAGGCAATTCCTGAAATTCCTCAGAACATCAAGGATATTTATAAAACCGTGTGGGAAATCTCCCAGAAGGCAATCATCGATATGTCGGCCGACCGTGGCGCATACATCTGTCAGTCACAGAGCCTGAACATTCACCTGAAAGATCCGAATTTCGGAAAACTCACTTCCATGCACTTCTATGCATGGAAGAAAGGGTTGAAAACGGGTATGTACTACCTGAGAACTCAGGCTGCTGCCGATGCCATTCAGTTTACGCTCGACAAAACGGCTATGCAACAGCCAGTTGCTGAGAAGAAATCGATTGGCATTGAAGAAACACTGGCCACACCGGTTGTCGCCAATGTGTTGGTTGAAACGCAACAGGCGATTCAATACGATCAGAATCGTGCCGACATGGCGTGCTCACTGGATAATCCGGATGCATGCGAGGCATGCGGAAGCTAATCCGATAAACGCAATTATTACAAAGCCCTGACGACACCGTCAGGGCTTTTTGTTTTATTTGTATCTCCTAAACTTCCTATTCATGAACCGCAGAAACTTCGTTAAGAACACCGGTCTGGCTGCAGCCGCGTTCTCCATTCTTCCCTCCTCGCAACTTTTTTCGCGAAGCACAAAAACAAAAGTACGCCTGGGGATTATCGGTGTGGGGTTACGCGGTCAAAACCATCTGTACCTGGCACTCAAAAGGAGTGATACGGAAGTAGTGGCTATCTGCGACATCAGCGAACGCATGCTCAATGATTCACTGGAGATGATTAAAAAATCCGGCAAGCCAACACCCAAAGTTTTTAAAGGCGATGTGAATGCGTGGAAGAAACTGCTGGAAATAAAAGACCTTGACGGGGTAATCATTGCCACTCCGTGGGAATGGCATGCACCCATGATTATCGGCTCGCTGGAGGCCGGGGTAAAATATGTAGGCAGTGAAGTAATTCTCGGAATCACGTTACAAGATCATTGGGATGTGATTCATGCGGCTGAACGCCACAAGGGACATGTAATGATGCTGGAGAATGTGTGTTACCGCAGAGATGTCATGGCCATCTTAAACATGGTTCGGCAGGGCATGTTTGGTGAGCTCATGCATTTGCAGGCCGGCTATCAGCATGATTTGCGTGCCGTAAAATTCAATAACGGTCAGCAGCCATATGGCGGAGGAGTTGAGTTTGGTGAGAAAGGATTTTCGGAAGCGGCATGGCGCACGAACCATTCTGTTCACCGCAACGGAGATTTGTACCCGACTCATGGTATCGGTCCGGTTGCGGAGATGCTGAACATTAACTACGGAAACCGGTTTGTGTCGCTGTCATCGTTTGCTACCAAAGCCCGGGGGCTGCACGAGTATGTAGTTAAGAATGGCGGAGAAAACCATCCCAATGCAAAGGTTGAATTCAAACTGGGCGATGTGGTGACAACGATGATCAATTGTGCCAACGGAGAAACCATTTTGCTGCAGCACGATACAAACCTGCCGCGGCCCTATTCACTGGGCTTCCGCGTGCAGGGTACAAAAGGAATCTGGATGGATGTAAACCATTCGCTGTACATTGAAGGTACCAGCTCCAGAGAACACTCGTGGGAGGAAGCAGAGCCGTATCTCGAAAAGTACGATCACCCGTTGTGGCAGCGCTGGACGAAAGAGGCTGACGGTGCCGGGCATGGCGGCATGGATTTCTTTGTTGTTCATGCGTTTATCGAATCCATCAAAAATGAAAAGCCTACTCCGATTGATGTGTATGATTCCGCAGCGTGGAGCGCAATCACTCCGTTGAGCGAACAAAGCATCAGCCTCGGCAATCAAACGGTCGATTTCCCCGACTTCACCAGCGGACAATGGATGTATCGCAAAACACGATTTGCACCAGACGATACGTATTAAATGGAGCCGGTTGTTTTTGCTGCAGAGCGTTTCGGCTTTCATGCCCCGTTTTTTGAAGTCCTGACGGACGGGTTGATTCACAAAACGTTTAAAGTAACGGGCAATAATCGTTCGGCTATTCTGCAGCAGGTCAACACCCATGTTTTTAAAGACATTGATATTATTACCGGTAACTATCAGTTGATTTACGAACACCTGGAACGTGGCAGCAAATTGCGGATTCCCGCCATGCTGAAAACCGTTGATGGTAAACTGACATGGATCGACAAAGAAAATTCATACTGGCGGGCATTCGAATTTATTCCCAACACATACACCGAGAGCTTACCCGCATCGTCTGATAAAATTTTCAGCGCAGCAAAATGTTACGGAGCGTTTACGGCAGCACTGGATGACCTGGATGTTCAACATCTGAAACCCACCATCCCGGGTTTCCACGATTTAGCGAATCGGTACAATCAATTAGAGGCAGCTGTTTCACACGCCAGTCACGAGCGGTTGATCAAAAGCCGCGCACTGCTGGAGAAAATTGAAGCCCGAAAGCATTTGGTAGATTTTTACATCGGATTAAAAGATAATCATGGTTTCCGGCAGCGCGCCATGCATCACGATACCAAGCTGAGCAACATTTTATTTGATAAAACTTCCGGGCAGGCAGTTTGTCCGATTGATCTCGACACAGTGATGCCGGGTTATTTTTTCTCCGATGTGGGAGACATGATCCGGAGCATGGTTTCTTCACACGATGAAAATGCATTGGCAGATTCGGTAAGCGTGAATGCAGAAACTTACCGGGCTATCATTTCAGGTTATGAGGCAGGAATTGGAAATACGTTCACCTCCACCGAACAAGAAAATATTCACCGTTCCGGGATGATGATGCTGTACATGCAGGGGATTCGCTTCCTGGCAGATTATTTATCAAACGATGTGTATTATAAGATCAACTATCCGGAACAGAATTTTGACCGAGCGTTGAATCAAATAACGTTGTTGGAGAAACTCGAAGGTTTTGTTGCGGCCTTACCCAAAGCTTAAATTAACTCAACTTTATGCAGAATCCGGTTGGAGGTTTTGCTGAGCAGCAACGTATGCCTTACCGGACTTTTGTAACATTCGTAGAAGGTGAATTCTTCGCCTGAAACATTCCAGAAAAATGCGCTCGCTTCTTTTTCAGCCGGGGCAAGCTTTGAATCGTCCAGCGGACTTCCATCCACTGTCATTAACTCACACGCAAGAGATGACGGACGATTATCTTTCAATAAAAATGGCAGTGCAGCCACTCTCCTGAGCGTGTCCTGCTTGTTGGCGATGTATTCAAAATAGTACGTGAACTTGCCGGTTTCACGATTAACAACTTTCACTCCGTTAATTTGCTGTACGGGAAAGTTATCGTTGAAAATCTCGTGCTCAACGGACACCTCGTTCACCGGCATCGTAAAAAATGATTCGAACGTATTGTCTGTTAAATCACGACCGGGTAAATAAACAATCAGGACTGCAAAGATCGCCATGATCGCTGCAGCCCTGATGTAATTTTTGTGAATTAAAATCCGCTTCATGATGAATTAGAAAGGGAGATCATCGCTGCCGCTGCTTGCATCAGGCGCGAACGATGAATCGATCGGAGGCGCTTCGTTTTGGCCACCCCCGTTTCCTTTGGCAATTTTCCACGCGCGAACATCGGTATACCAGCGACCGTTGTATTCGCGGCTTTCTATATTGATAGACGCGGTAATTTTTTCACCAACCGATAAACGGGTTTCGTCTACCTTCTCACCCCATAATGACAAGCAAACTTTTTTGGGATACTGTCCCGGAGTTTCAATAATAAATTCCTGCTTTTTCCACGTTCCGTTTTTGCCCTGGCCGGATTGCATCGGCAAAAGGCTAACTACTGTTCCTGTTATTTCCATGTTGATTGTTTACAAAACTTAAAGCGCCCCTTTCTTGATTTCCTCTACAACGGCCGGATCGGTTAACGTTGTGGTGTCACCCAGATTCGAGGTTTCGCCTTCCGCAATTTTACGCAAAATCCTGCGCATAATTTTTCCTGAACGTGTTTTAGGCAATCCGGTTACAAACTGAATCTTATCTGGCTTTGCAATCGGACCGATAATTTTTGCAACCGTGTCACGGATTTCGGCACGAAGTTTCTCTTCGTTATCCGGTTTTTCATACAGGATCGCATACGCATAAATCGCGTTGCCTTTTACATGATGCGGATAGCCAACAACAGCTGCTTCTGAAACCGCATGGTGCTCGGTCATGGCGCTTTCAATTTCTGCGGTGCCCATGTTGTGACCCGACACAATGATAATGTCGTCTACGCGGCCGGTGATGCGGTAATAACCATCGGCATCCACGCGACAGCCATCGCCCGTAAAATATTTTCCAGAGAACGTTGAAAAGTACGTGTCCTTAAAGCGCTGGTGATTGCCATAAATTGTCCGCGCCATAGCCGGCCACGGAAATTTGATTGTCAGCCTTCCTTCAATGTTGTTACCGGTAAGCTCGTGTCCTTTCTCATCCATTACGGCCGGTTGAACTCCGGGCATCGGGAAGCTTGCATGTGCGGGCTTAAGTTTCGTTACGTTGGCGATCGGAGAGATCATGAAGCCTCCGGTTTCGGTTTGCCACCACGTGTCGATAATGGGGCATCTTCCTTTGCCGATGTTTTTATGATACCATTCCCAGGCTTCTTCGTTGATCGGTTCACCTACCGATCCTAAAATTTGCAAAGAAGAAAGATCATGCCGTTCAACAAATGATAACGGTTCGTGCAGCAACGAGCGAATGGCTGTTGGCGCGGTATAAAAAATATTGACCTTATGTCGTTCTATCACCTGCCAGAACCTGCCCATGTCGGGCCACGAAGGAATACCTTCAAACATCACCGTTGTTGCACCGGATAACAACGGTCCGTATAAAATATAGGAGTGACCTGTAATCCACCCGATGTCGGCCGTACACCAGTAAATTTGTCCGGGTTTATATTGAAACGCAGTTTGAAATGTGTACGCAACGTAAATCATGTAACCGGCACAGGTGTGCACCATGCCTTTTGGCTTGCCGGTTGAACCGGACGTATACAAGATGAACAGCAAATCTTCCGCTTCCATTGCTTCCGGTTCACAGGAATTGGCTGAATTCGTAATTGCTTCATGCCACCACAGATCGCGGTCAGCCTTCATGTTCACATTGATTTTTACGTGTCGGAACACAATTGATTTTTCGATGGTTGGGCATTTGTCCAATGCTTCATCAACAATCTTTTTCAGGTCGAGGTTTTTATCACCACGCTGAACACCATCGGCAGTAAGAATCAATTTGCACGATGAGTCATTAATCCGATCAATCAAAGCGCCTGCTGAAAATCCCGCAAACACAACAGAATGAACAGCCCCGATTCGTGCGCATGCCAATACCGCAAAAGCGAGTTCCGGAATCATCGGCATGTAAATGCAAACACGATCGCCCTTTTTAATCCCCTGTGCGCGCAGCATGTTGGCTACATGACAAACATTTTCGTACAGTTCGCGATATGTAAATTTTTTCGATTCACCTTTCGGATTATTGGGTTCCCAGATTAGTGCGGTCTGATTTCCCCGTTCTGCCAGATGCCGGTCTAGGCAATTTTCCGTAATGTTCAGTTGCGCACCCTGGAACCATTTTACTTCCGGTTTATGGAAATCATACTCCAGAACGTTATCCCACTTTTTCTTCCATTGAAAATCCTGTGCTACGGACTCCCAAAATTTTTCCGGTTGCTGAACGCTTTCCGCGTATACGTTTTTGTAGGACTCGAAGTCGGTGATGGGCTTGCTCATTTCGGTATCGTGACGATCGCCAAAATCAGCAAAAAAATCAGAAAATAGTATTCCGTCAGTCTAAAGTTGTTACGATAGTCTCACGCCAGGTCTTAATAGCCTTTTACAGCATGTACTCGACCGCAACGGCCAGAAGCGCCCCGATAATGGCTACCGTCATCTTTTTAGCATAAAACCGGTGTGCCGGACTGCTTTCAAAAACAATCGTGGTGGAGATGTGCAGGAAGTTTCCGCATACCAATGCATAGAGGTAGGTAAGCCCGGAAGCCGACAACACTTCTACGTCAATCAGGTAGGTTGAAATCAGCAAGCCCAGCGGAGCTGCGAGTGAAAAGAAAATGAGATGAGGAAGTGCCTTGTTAATCGATCGCAGCTGAAAGGCAAGCACCGTCATCAAAGCAAATGCAGCAGGGGCACGATGTAACGCAATGCCGAGCAAAATGGCGTTCACATCGTAGTGCATTCCCATTACTGCCATCGGCTGAACAAGCATCGCTCCTTCCAAAAATGCATGCACACATAAGGCGGCCAGCAGCACGAAAGCAGAAATTTGTTCCTGGTGCGGTTCATCGTGGTGATGATGTTCGCCCGGATCATGCGTATGGATATGGCCATGCTCGATACCCGATGTAAAATATTCGAGTACTTGTTGCAAAAAGAATCCGGCCAGCACAAACAAGCCGATCAGCTCGACATCACTGTTTTTGATGTATAACTCCGGCAGAATATGAACTACCGTAATCCCAAACAGGTAGGCACCCGCAAAAACCAGCAACAGTTTAAAACTTCTGGTCCGGCCCGAAGGCACGAGATATACGGCCAGCCCCGAAAGCAGCGGAGTGAGAAACAGAACCAGCAGTTTTAAGATCATAGAAGGTTTTGTGCGGGATTATCACCGCGAAGGTAGATAAAATACTCTAGATGCAACAATGTTGCTTTTAAGAAATATCGTTGATTCCTGCTACCTTCGCCGGATCAATACTATGCGGGAAGATTATCTGAAAGGTGACGGTGAAAACCTGAACGCTGCCGAAAAAGAATTCGAAAAGGCTTTAAGGCCATTGTCGTTCGATGACTTTACCGGGCAGCAGAAGGTTGTTGATAATATTAAAGTGTTCGTGCAGGCCGCCAAGCAACGCAACGAGCCGCTCGATCATGTTTTGTTGCACGGACCTCCGGGATTGGGCAAGACAACGCTTTCCTACATCATAGCCAACGAACTTCAGTCGGCCATCAAGATAACTTCCGGCCCTGTTTTGGATAAGCCGAGCGATCTGGCGGGCTTGCTGACAAACCTCGAAGCAAACGATGTTCTGTTTATTGATGAGATACACCGGTTGAATCCCATCGTGGAAGAATATCTCTATTCCGCCATGGAGGATTTCAAGATCGACATCATGCTGGATTCCGGACCGAATGCACGTTCGATCCAAATCGGACTGAATCCTTTTACGTTAATCGGAGCCACAACGCGTGCAGGTTTACTTACCTCACCGTTGCGGGCACGTTTTGGAATTAATGCACGACTCGAATATTACGACTCGGCATTGCTGCAAAAGATTATCGATCGCTCATGCGCGATTCTGAATACTCCGATTGATGCAGAGGCGTCATTTGAAATCGCGAGAAGAAGTCGCGGCACACCGCGAATCGCCAATAACCTGTTGCGCAGAACGCGTGATTTTGCGCAGATAAAAGGTAACGGAACCATTACGCTCGAGATTGCACAGATTGCACTGAAGGCGCTTGATGTTGATGCGAACGGACTCGATGAAATGGATAATCGCATCCTGATGACCATTATCGATAAGTTCAAAGGCGGGCCGGTCGGCCTGACTACGATCGCAACCGCAGTAGGTGATGAAGCTGAAACGATTGAAGAAGTTTACGAACCTTTTCTGATCCAGGAAGGATATTTGAAACGCACGTCCCGCGGCCGCGAAGCAACGGAAAAAGCGTACAAACATTTAAAGGTGGTTCCCCCACCCAGCAAAAGCGCTGGCCTTTTTGGTTAGAGTCTTCACCCTTCGCCTCTCTCCGGGGGAGAGGGAATCCAAACACAGGAGTGAGAAATGAATTCAAATCAACAAACTCATCTTGTTAAATCACTTGCGGCTGAGCTTGGGTTCAACTACTGCGGCATTTCGAAAGCCGAGTTCCTGGAAGACGAAGCCCCAAAGCTTGAGGAATGGCTGAAACGCGGCTATCAGGGCAAGATGAGTTATCTCGAAAATTATTTCGATAAGCGTCTTGATCCTACGTTACTGGTGCCGGGAGCTAAATCGGTTATCAGTCTGATGTATAACTATTACCCCGAAAAAGATTTAGCATCGCAAGACAATCTTAAAATCGCCAAGTATGCGTATGGGGAGGACTACCATTTTGTAGTTAAAGACAAACTGAAAACGCTGCTTGAAAGACTGCAGGAGCAAATAGGACAAGTTGATGGGCGCGTGTTTGTTGATTCAGCTCCGGTGATGGAGCGCGCGTGGGCGAAGCGGTCGGGCCTGGGCTGGATCGGGAAAAATAGCTTGTTACTCAATAAAAATTCCGGAAGTTTCTTCTTTCTCGCAGAAATTATCGTTGACCTGGAATTGACGTATGACGGTCCGATAAAAGATTATTGCGGCACGTGTACTGCTTGCATGGACGCGTGCCCCACTGATGCAATTCCGGAACCCTACGTAGTTGACGGAAGCAAGTGCATTTCCTACTTCACAATTGAATTGAAAGAAGAAATTCCGGCTGAAGTAAAAGGAAAGTTTGAGAACTGGATTTTCGGTTGCGACATCTGCCAGGATGTTTGTCCGTGGAACAGGTTTTCAAAACCGCACCAGGAGCCGAGGTTTAACCCGAATCAATCGTTACAGTCGATGACTCGGAATGAATGGGAAGAAATAACGGATGAGGTCTTTCAGAAAGTTTTTAAAAACTCACCTGTCAAGCGTACCAAGCTGGAGGGATTGAAAAGAAACATCAGGTTTGTTACGGAGTAAATAAAAAAGTCCCGCTGGAGGCGGGACCGTTTACATGTCTGAGTCAAAATTTATGCGGCTACAAAGCAGCGATTGAGAATCGCCTGATGTTCGCGCCCAAACAGGTTGTAGCACCACTGTTTGAGTTCCTGTAATTCAGCACCAATCAACACTTCGATGGCCTTTCTTAGCTCTTTCTCAAAGAGCCTGGAGTCAAAACTCACTTTTGTGAGCACGGTTTTGACATAATTCAGCATAGGCTAGATACTTGTAGATTAAAAAATTATTTAAAAGTTCGACTAATTTAATAAGCGGTACCGCTAACTAAAAGAACATTTTTAGTTTTGTAACGTGTTATTGGTACAAAGATTGATCATGGGGCCGTTTTTTTCGATAAAATCACTTTTTATCCTTTTTTTGGTATTTACGGGTGCAACTGTTGCGCAAGCACAAACTATCCAGATCATTCTTGGGCCGGAGGAGATCGGTGAAAACCAAAGCTGGACGATTTCAGTATCCATTCAGAACGACCGGTTCAAGTCGCACGACTATGTTTTCCCGGAAATCGCAGGTTTCCGCAAGCGCGGCACATCATCGCAATCGCAAACCAATATTATTAACGGACAGATTTCATCTTCGCAAAGCGTAACGATGACCTATCTTCCGACCAAGCAGGGAACAGTAACGGTACAACCTTTTAAAATGACCGTTAACGGACAAACAATTTTCTCGCCCGGAAAAAAAGTGAAAGTCGGACCGCCTGTTCAAACGCAGCGCGATCCGTTTGCGAATCCTTACGATCCGAACGATTTCTTTGGCCGCAACAGTACCGAGTTTGTGGATATCAAAGACGATGCCTTCCTGGCAATCACAACAAGCAAATCGGAAGTTTACGTGGGCGAAGGGTTTACTACATCGCTTTCATTTTTCGTAGCCGATAAGAACCGCGCACCATTGCAGTTTTATGACCTGGCAAAACAGCTCACCAACATTCTCAAGAAAATCAAGCCGGCCAACTGCTGGGAGGAAAACTTCGAGATCGAAAATGTTCAAAGCGAAACCGTTACCATTAACGGAGAATACTACGATCAGTACAAGCTATACGAAGCAACGTTTTATCCGCTCAATACCAAACCGATTGAATTCCCCAGCATCGGGCTTCAACTGATTAAGTTTAAAGTGGCCAAGAACCCTTCGTTCTTCGGGCAGAACCGGAAGGAAGATTTTAAAACATTTTACTCCAAGCCCAAGACCGTAAAAGTAAAAGAGCTTCCGCCCCACCCGTTGCGCGACAAAGTTGCCGTAGGCGACTACCGGCTCGATGAAAGGATCAGCAGCACGGCACTGCAAACCAGTCAGAGCTTCACGTATGACTTCAATGTTTATGGTGAAGGAAATATTTCCGCCATCGAAAAACCCCAGATCATGAAAGACGGAAGTTTTGAATTTTATGATCCGGAAGTTCGCCAGGATATCAACCGGCAAAACGGTCGGGTAACCGGCACGAAATCATTCCGTTACTTCATCATTCCCAAAGAGCCGGGTGATTACCGGATGCGTGACCTCGTGCATTGGGTGTATTTCAATCCTTCCCTGAAAAGGTACGACACACTGATTGCGCGTTCGGCAATTGCGGTAAGCGGAGAAAGTATGAAAAACGAAGCCATCGAAGCCACCGACACCGGCTCGCTTTATGACAAAATAGCCTCAGCCGATAACGTTTTACGCACAGCTTCAGACAATCGCTGGATTTCGCTTGCTATCGGGGCATTTGTATTGGCGATGTTGGGCGGTTCCGCGTATCTTGTGTTCAAAAAATAGGAAGAGCTCAGACGTAAGCAGTAAGATTTTTTTTGGTCTTTCGTCTTTTTTCTTTCTATTAAAGTCTGCTTATGAATTCTTACGGTAACCTTTTCCGGATTTCAACGTTTGGTGAATCACATGGCCCGGCTATTGGAGTAATTATTGATGGTTGTCCGGCAGGTTTAGCGATCGATGAGCACTTTATTCAATCCGAACTGGATCGCAGAAAGCCTGGTCAGTCTAAAATCACTACGCAACGTAAAGAAGACGACACGTTCAAAATTCTTTCGGGCGTATTTGAAGGCAAAAGCACCGGCACTCCCATTGCCATTGTGATCGAAAATCAGGATCAGCGCAGCAAAGATTATTCACACATTCAGAATACCTTCCGGCCATCCCATGCCGATTATACCTACGAGGCTAAATACGGCAACCGCGACTATCGTGGTGGCGGCCGAAGTTCGGCTCGTGAAACTGCAGCCCGGGTTGCGGCAGGCGCAATCGCCAAGTTGCTTCTCAAACAATTTGGAGTTGACATTTCTGCATTTGTCTCGCAGGTGGGAGAAATCAAAGCCGGGCACTACACCCAACTCGATCTCACCAAAACCGAAGATAACATCGTGCGGTGTCCCGATCCGGCTACAGCCGAAAAGATGATCGCGCTGATTGATGAGGTTCGGCTCAGTCGCGATACCATCGGTGGAGTTGTGACGTGCGTAATAAAAAATACACCGGTTGGTTTGGGCGAACCTGTATTTGACAAGCTTCATGCAGAACTTGGGAAAGCGATGCTGAGCATCAATGCGGTAAAAGGTTTTGAATACGGCAGTGGCTTTGAAGGCATCAAGCTGCGCGGTTCGCAGCACAATGATGAGTTTTACAACGAAGGTGGAAAGATCCGTACGAAAACCAATCATTCGGGAGGCGTGCAGGGCGGTATCAGTAACGGAGAGAATATTTATTTCAACGTTGCGTTCAAGCCTGTAGCCACCATCATGCAGGATCAGCAAAGTGTTGACAAAGACGGAAACGAAGCTACCGTATCCGGTAAGGGCCGCCACGATCCATGCGTTGTTCCGCGTGCCGTGCCGATTGTAGAAGCGATGGCTGCGCTTGTGCTGGCCGATTTCCTGCTGCGCGCAAAAGCCAATAAGGTTTAAGATAAAATCGTTAACATTGTCGGTTGAGCGTAAAGTCGTTTCAGCCTAAATCTTCTTTATTCAGTTTCTATGGAGTCAACCATCAAGCCAAAGAAAAAAAGCCGTTTAACGTTATACATTATTATCGGGTTGTTCGTGGGCATTGCCACGGGATTTATCCTCAATAAAAACTACGTTGATGGGGAGAATGCAAGACTTGAGGCGCTTGACACGCGGTTGAAGGAGATAAAGGCCGCACAACATAGTACGACCGACAGTCTCGCATTGGTCTCATTGGAGGCTGATAAAAAAGCAGTCAACGAAGAACGGAATGCAGTTCTCGAAGCACGCGATAAAAAAACCGAACCCTTCTCGATACTCGCTGATGTTTTTCTTCGCTTAATTAAAATGATCGTGGCTCCGCTCGTGTTTACTACGCTGGTGGTGGGCGTGGCCAAGCTTGGCGACATCAGCGCGGTAGGCCGGATTGGAGGAAAAACGTTATTGTGGTTTGTGGGAGCCTCATTACTCAGTTTGTTGCTGGGTATGATCATGGTTAACATTTTCGAGCCGGGTATAGCAATGCATTTGCCGGTTCCGGATACAGGTGAATCATCGGGCATTGCCAATGTTGCCTTTTCATTGAAGAATTTTCTATACCACATCTTCCCCGCCAGCGTAATTGAATCGATGGCGAAAAATGAAATTTTACAGATTGTTGTATTCTCCTTGTTCTTTGGCGTAGCTACTGCAGCGATTGGTGAACAGGGGAAGATCATCATCAACTTCATGGATGCTGCAGCACATGTTATTTTGAAAATAACAGGTTATGTAATGAACCTTGCCCCGGTTGCGGTATTCGGTGCCATGGCTGCCATCATCGCCAAGCAGGGCATGGGCATTCTGAAAACGTATTCAATTTTTATCGGGGAGTTTTATTTCAGTCTTGCGCTGTTGTGGGGATGCCTCGGCCTTGCCGCATTTATCGTAATCGGTAAGCGCGTGGTCAATCTTGTTAAAAGAATAAAAGAACCGATTCTGCTGGCATTCAGTACGGCCAGCAGTGAAGCTGCCTTCCCCAAAACGATGGAAGAGCTTCAGCGCTTTGGCGCGAAAGACAAGATTGTAAGTTTCGTACTCCCGCTGGGTTATTCGTTCAACCTTGACGGAAGCATGATGTACATGACCTTTGCATCGTTATTCATCGCACAGTCGTATGGGATTCATTTACCGATCGCTACGCAAATCAGTATGTTGCTGGTGCTCATGTTAACCAGCAAGGGTATTGCCGGTGTGCCGCGTGCATCGCTGGTGGTTATTGCAGGAACGCTTGCTACGTTTAACATCCCCGAGGCCGGTCTTGCGTTGTTGCTGGGCATTGACCCGCTGCTCGATATGGGTCGCAGCGCCACGAACGTTTTGGGCAACAGCATTGCAACGGCTGTAGTTAGCAAGTGGGAGAATGCGTTGGAGCCGGAGGTCGCAGGCGAGTAGCATACGTTGCTAATCGTTCAGTCTTCGACAGACTCAGACTGACAACTTCAGATCGGGCAACTGAATCGAAATCTTACAGGGCATCGGATAAGTCGTCAGACACCTCAAAGGTGTCATGCCTAAGGGTAGGCCGGTGAACTTTAATTTCCTAATTTTGTTACCGAGGAAGACAAGAAATTATGCTGCAGGCAACTCCAAAAAACATCCATATCTACCTGGAATCGAACCCCAACCCGAATTCACTGAAGTTTGTGGTGAACGAAATGCTCGTTCCGGAAGGATTAAGTTACGATTTCCCCAACGCGGCCAGTGCGGCCAGCGCACCGCTCGCGCAGGAGCTTTTTGAATACCCGTTCGTTGACCGCGTTTTCTACGCCAGCAACTTCGTAACGGTAACCAAAAAAGACGATGTAGAGTGGATCGAAATCCAGAATACGATCAAAACCCACATTCAGAAATTTCTGGAAATGGGAAAATACATTATTGACATACAAGACGAGTTTGAAGCGCCTGCTGAAGAAGAAACCGAAACGGTTAAAAAGATAAAGACCATTCTGGACGAATACATCCGTCCTGCCGTGGAGCAGGATGGCGGAGCGATTACCTATCACTCCTTCAACAATGGCATTGTGAAAGTAAAACTCCAGGGTTCGTGCAGCGGCTGCCCGTCATCCATGGTGACATTGAAAGCCGGAATTGAAAATCTTTTCCAGCGAATGATGCCGGGTGAAGTTAACGCGGTGGAAGCACTGGCGTAACAATAAAATAAACACTTGAGAGCCCCGATCAGCAGTCGGGGCTTTTTTATTGTCGGTAAGTTTACCAAAAACACGGCCTACTTTTAAGTATCTTTATCCATGCGCTTCTCAATCGTTTTATTCCTGTTTATTGCTTGTGCAACAGGTTTATCAGCTCAATCTGTGAAAGTAATGACTTACAATCTTCGCCTTGATACACCCGATGACGGTGTGAACCAATGGCCGAAGCGGACCGACAAGGTCGTGGCGCTGATCACAAAATATAATCCCGACATTATCGGGGTTCAGGAGGCGCTTCATCATCAGCTACAAGACTTGCTGCGAATGCTTCCGGATTATTCGTACTGCGGAGTGGGCCGTGACGATGGCAAGGAAAAAGGCGAGTACAGCGCAATTCTTTTCAGAAACAGTCGCTTCGGATTGCTCGATACTAAAACAAACTGGCTTTCCGAGACGATGGACATACCCGGAAGCAAAAGCTGGGATGCTGCGATCACGCGCGTCTTTACAACCGCACGGTTTTTTGATCGGCAAACCAAAAAAGAATTTATCATGGTGAACACGCATTTCGATCATATTGGCAAGACAGCGCGCTTTATGAGTGCCATGACTATTAAAAGTTATCTGGCAGGCATGCAGGGTGGCGCCAATCTCGACAACACAGGTACCCGCATAGAGATACCTATTATTGTCAGCGGAGATTTCAATTCAGAACCAACTGAAGAGTCATACAAAACTATGGTAAACGAAGAGATATCACTCGTTTTTTATGACTCTCGCCCTGCCTCGAGCACAGCCGGAACGTTTTGCGGATTTAAGGTTGGCGGCATGCCCTGCAAAACCATCGACTACATCTTCCACACCAAACAATGGGTTGCACGCAACTACCAGGTGATTACCGACAATGACGGAACATACTATCCCTCCGATCATTTACCGGTGATGGTGGACTTTGATCTGGCGTTGGAAAAATAATTAGCTCAGGCCGGTCAGATAGCCCTCTTCGAATTCTTCATTCTCAATCGAGAAATCATCGGCATCAAAATATGCGGGAAACTTGTCGCGGAAAGCCTGCAACGAATTCGCATTCAGTTCAAGCGTCTTGATAGTTTCAATTCCTTCCGAAGTAAAAATCACTTCACCTTTCGGACCAATCATGGCTGAATTGCCATTGTACTCAATAGAATTGCCATCAACACCCACTCGGTTCACGCCCACAACGTAACTCAGGTTTTCGATAGCGCGCGCCTTCAGCAATGCACTCCACGCCTCCACGCGTGCCGTTGGCCAGTTGGCCACATAAATCAACAAATCGTAGTTGAGGCGTTTTGAAATCGCATCGTATGTATTGCGGCTCCACACCGGAAAACGTAAGTCATAGCAGATCAACGGACAAATTCTCCATCCTTTCCACTCTCCTACCAGCAAACTTTCACCTGAAGAATAGGTCTTGTGTTCATTCGCCATTCGGAATAAATGACGCTTGTCGTACGTCTTAAAATTTCCGCCCGGTTCCATCCACAATAACCGGTTATAAAATTTGTCATGAACTTTCGCGATAAAGCTTCCGAGGATCAACGCACCGGTCTGGTCGGCCATCTGGCGCATCCATTTGAATGTGCGCATGTTCATGTGCTCGCCCAGTTTTTGTGCGTTCATTGTAAAACCGGTGGTGAACATTTCCGGAAGCACAATCACATCAGTATCGCGGCCGATCTGCCAGATTTTTTCTTCAAAGGCCGACAGATTTGCATCGATTTCCTCCCAATACAGATCAGACTGCAATAAGGTGATAGTTAAATCACGCATGTAGTAGTGGTTTACCTGCAAAGAACGGTAATGAACCTAACGTTTTAAAGTAATTGTGGTCAGAATTTGCGAAGGATTTCGATCGCCTGATCGAGTGTTGCCTCCTGTTTGGCAAAGCAGAATCGCAAGAGCTTATTATCCGTTTTATCCTGATAAAATGCCGAAACCGGAACAGAAGCAACTTTATGCTTTTTTGTTAACTCTTCTGCCATCTGCATGTCGGACAGATTTGAAATTGCCTTGTACGACAATGACTGAAAGTACGACCCGTGGCATTCCATGGGTTCAAACGCTGAACCTTTAATACCAGCCAGGAAGTAATCGCGCTTTTTCTGGTAGAATGTACCAAGATTCAAATAGTGACCGGGCACCGTCATGTATTCTGCCAGCGCGAGTTGTACGGGCGTATTCACACTGAACGTAACAAACTGGTGCGCTTTCCGGATTTCGGTCGTCAGATGAGGTGGTGCCACGGCATATCCTACTTTCCATCCGGTGGCATGAAATGTTTTCCCGAACGAAAACACCGCAATGCTTCGGTCAGCAAGTTCCGGATAATGCAATACACTTTCGTGGCGAATGTTATCGAAGATGATCCGTTCGTACACTTCATCGCTCAACACAATCAGATCTTGTTGAACCGCGAGTTCCTGCAAGATTTTAAGGTCATCAGCCGACAATACCGCTCCACTCGGATTATGCGGAGTGTTGATCATGATCATTCGCGTACGCGGAGTGATTTTAGATTTCACAACTTCCCAGTCGACCAAAAAATCAGGATAAGTTAAGTTGATGTGTATTGGAACACCACCATTCAACCGGATTGCCGGATTGTACGAGTCGTAGGCCGGATCAAACACTATAACCTCATCGCCTGCGTGCACCAGGGCCGCGATTACCGAGAAAAGCGCTTCTGTTCCGCCAGCAGTAACCGTAATTTCTGTTTCCGGATCTGTTTTCCGGTTATATGTTTTTGAAATAACATCCGCAATCACGTTTCGCAAGGCCGGGGCTCCCGGCATGGGTGCATATTGATTAAATCCTTCGCGCATCCGCGTATGGATAAGATCAACAAGCTTGTTATCAACCGGAAAATCAGGAAAGCCCTGCGAAAGATTAATAGCTCCGTGTTCGAGTGCCATCTTCGACATAATTGTGAAAATGGTTGTACCTACTTCGGGGAGACGGGATGCGATCTTCACTCAGTTGTTTGTCTATTTTCTGAGAGGCGCGAGAATCCGGTAGTCGGTGTCGACTATGCCTTTGCTGATGTCAGACAATTTGCCTTTCAGCATTCTTTTCTTGAGTGGCGTGAGGTAGTCGATGAATAGTTTGCCTTCGATATGGTCGTACTCATGCTGAATGACACGAGCCTTCACACCATCGAAATCTTCTTCGTAAAGGTTCCAGTCTTCATCGTAGTAGCGGATGCGTAACGCTTCCTTGCGGGAAACTTTTTCGCGGATATTGGGAATGCTTAAACAACCTTCTTCGAAATCCCACTCCTCGCCTTCTTCGGTAAGAATGACCGGATTGATAAAGGCCTTTTTGAATCCCGTCATATCCTCCGCATCCTCTTCTTCATCCTGCATGGATGTTCCGTCAACCACAAACAAACGGACCGGCTTTCCAATCTGCGGAGCAGCAAGGCCCACGCCATTGGCGGCATACATGGTTTCGAACATATCGGCCACCAACTGCTTCACATCTGTTCCCTGCTCAATATCGCTGGCCTTCTTGCGAAGCACAGCATCTCCATACATGACAATCGGGTAAATCATAGCGCAAAGTTAATCAGGATTTGATCAGGATTAAAGCGTTTCGGAATGCCGGGAGATGGCAATTTCGCTGCACTGGCGCTCAATTCCGCGACTCCATAAACGACTGCAGGATAATAACCGCACTGATTTTATCGACATTGCCTTTCACCTGGCGGTCTTTTTTCTTCATCCCACCGGTTATCATGGTTTGCTGCGCGATGGAGCTCGTAAAACGTTCGTCCACTTCATGCACCGGTTTGCCCGGAAAAGCTGTGTTCAATTCTGCAATAAATTTTCTTACAAGAGGCGCTGTTTCGGAATCCTCATTTTTTAGCGTTCGGGGCATTCCGATTACAAACTCATCAACCGTTTCTTTCTGCGTATACGCTTTCAGGTATGTGAGCAGGTTGCGACTTTCCACCGTTTCCAAAGCCGTTGCAATAATGCGCAGCGGATCCGTCACAGCAAGACCGGTTCGTTTTTTTCCGTAATCAATTGCAAGAATTCTGCCCAAGGTGTGGAATGTTACTGAGCGGATCTCAGTTCAATTTTGCTTTTTCAAAAAACATCTGCTTCACGCGGGCTTCGAGCGCCATGGCTTTCGGGAAAAGAACTTCATTTTCAATCCGCGCATGCGTGATCAGGCTCTTTTCAAATTCCTTCAGCTCGTTATAAATCACTTTAACGTGCAATGGAGAGTTTGATTTTACCGCGTAGTCTTTTGTAATCCTGCGAATGCCTTCCATTTCATCGTCATGAACTTCGTGTTCCATCGCAAACTTCTGAACTGAATGTTTTTCGATCAGATAGAACAGCTTGGTCGGCATGAAATTTCCTTTCACTGCGCGTTCCAGCGCCTTGATGTACCGGAACAGCGTGTCTTCCTCTTCATAAATGTGCTGGATGAAATCCTCCACAAATAAAGGAAATACAATTTTCAGGTCGCGCTCTACTGCATTATAGTCTTCATGCTCCGCCTTAAACGAATTAACCAATCGTGCGATGTACGGCAGCTTGTGTTTAATGAACAGGAAATGCGAGTGCTTCAGGTATTCGATGATCAGATCAACCGGGTACGAAATCAACGGCAGATCAGCCTCTTTTAAATGTGTTGGATTTTCAAGCTCCCGAACCACCTGTTCTACTTTTAATCCTTTGCGATTGCAGGTTTGCTCAAGCGTGTCTTCCGGAAATTCATCAAACCGGATTCCGAAATAGTACAGCACGTACGCATGCACATAGTTTTCGTCTACGAGCTGTGCGATTTTTTTATTTTTTAATGCTGTGCTGTCCATGCTAATTTTCAAAGATAGGTAAAAGGCTTTCAAAACGCGAGCGAAACCGGGCTGCCAACCAATTTTCACTTTTTGTTCGTTTCCGGTCAAAAAAAGGGATTTATCATCGGTGAACATTTGTTATATAGCACCGTTAAAGAACTGACGAGACGAGAATTTAGTATGAGCGAACACAGAAATACCCGGAATCAGATCAGCCTGCCGATCATCCTTTGCCTGGGCCTTGCGGGCGGCATTTTTATCGGTGCCAGCCTGAACACGCAGAAAACTTCTTCCGAAGTAGGCCGCGATGTACAAAAGTTGCGGGAGGTACTGACCTTTATTAATAAGAATTATGTAGACGATATAAAGACCGACAAGCTGGTAGATGAGTCCATTCAGCATCTGCTCGCAAAGCTCGACCCGCACTCGGTTTACATTCCTGCATCCGACCGCGTTCAGGCGAACGAAGACCTTCGTGGAAACTTTGACGGCATCGGAGTTGAGTTCAATATTTTTCAGGACACGATTGTCGTTATCTCGCCACTAGCGGGCGGGCCTTCCGAAGCATTGGGGATTTTGTCGGGCGATAAGATTCTTAAAGTTGACGGAAAGGATGTTGCCGGTGTCGGGATTACATCACCCGATGTGATGAAACTTTTAAAAGGACCTAGCGGAACAGAAGTAAAAGTAACCATTCAGCGTAACGGATCACCCGAGCCGCTGGAGTTTAACATAGTTCGTGACAAGATTCCGCAGTTCTCGCTGGATGTTGCATATATGGTAGATCACGAAACCGGCTATATCAAGATCAGCCGGTTTGCAGCAACCACGTATGAAGAATTTTCGCTTGCGCTGACAAAACTGAAAGAACGCGGCATGAAGCGTTTGATCCTGGACCTGCAAAGCAACGGTGGCGGCTACATGGACATGGCTATTCAAATGGCGGATGATTTCCTTTCGGGCGGCAAAAAGATTGTATACACCAATGGGAAAGATAAAAGCCTGAACACCGATGCGGTTTCAACGGCTAACGGAAATTTCGAGAACGGTGACCTGATTGTTCTGGTAAACGAATGGAGCGCTTCGGCTACTGAAATTCTGGCGGGGGCGTTGCAGGACAACGACCGGGCGCTGGTGGTAGGAAGAAGATCGTATGGGAAAGGCCTCGTGCAAAAACCGTTTGATTTAAATGATGGTTCCGAATTGCGCTTGACGATTTCAAGATATTACACGCCAAGCGGCCGTTCGATTCAAAAACCCTACGATGATGAAGAAGAATATTCTCAGGATATCTTAAGCCGTTACAAGAAGGGCGAATTCTTTCATGCTGACAGTATTCATTTCAATGACACTCTGAAGTATACCACACAAAACGGAAGAACCGTGTATGGCGGTGGCGGTATTATGCCGGATTATTTCATTCCGCTCGATACCACACAAAACAGTCATTACCTGAATGAACTGTATTCCACTACCGCGATTTACGAGTATGCATTCAAATATGCGGAGAAGCACAAGAAAGAACTGGAAGACAGCGGCTTTGATAATTACTTTACCAAATTCAAGGTAACAGACGATATGCTGAACGACCTGGTGAAGCTTGGTCAGCAGAAAAAACTGAAACCCGATTATGAAGAACTGAGGCTTAAAAAGCATTTGTTCCAGGTGCACGTGAAAGCGCAGATTGCGCGGAAAGTTTGGGGAAATGACGGCCTCTACCCGATCATGAACGAAACCAATGAAATTTTCCAGCAGGCTTTAAAGCTTTTCGACCGGATACCGGAACTTAAGAATACGAAGCTGTAGAACATTCCTGACCCATTTGCTAATTTAAGGCCGGTTAAACCCGGCCTTATGTATTATTATCGACTAGGACAAATTCCGCACAAGCGGCATACGCAATTCCGACAGCCTGATGGCAGCCTGTATAAAGAAGAGCTGGTGAGCTCCGAAGGGTTTTCCGGAATCTATTCGAATTTGTATCATATCTATGCACCTACACGCATCAAGGCCGTAAAAGAACCTGTTAAGTACGGGCCGAAAATCATAACCGATTATGCGCTTAAGCAGACGCATCTCAATACATCGAAAGTAACAACCACCGGTACCGACTATCTGGCCGCGCGAAAAGTATTGTTAAAAAACAGCGACTGCGCCATTTCCATTTGTTCGCCTGCACAACGCAAAATGGATTACTTCTATAAGAATGCAGAAGGTGACGAAGTGATCTATATCCACGATGGTAAGGGTGTGTTAATCTCTCCTTTCGGGAAACTGGAAATCCGTCAGGGCGACTACGTAGTGATACCCCGCACCGTTATTTACAAAGTTGAATTTGAAGAAGGGCCGTTGCGACTGTTGATCGTGGAAGCCAACTCTCCGGTTGAAACTGTAAAACGTTATCGCAATGAACTGGGGCAATTGGGTGAGCATTCACCGTATTGCGAACGCGATATTCGTCCTCCGCAGGAATTGATTACCGATTCAGGCAAAGGCGAATTTCTGTTGAAGATCAAGAAGCAGGGATTTCTGCATCAGTATGTGTATGAACATAGTCCGCTCGACCTGATTGGCTGGGATGGATTTTTATGGCCGTACGCTTTTTCTATCCACGACTTTGAACCGATTACCGGACGAATCCATCAGCCGCCACCAGTGCATCAGACATTCCAGGCTCACAACTTTGTGATTTGTTCGTTCGTGCCCCGCCTGTTCGATTATCATCCGCTCGCGATCCCGGCTCCTTATAATCACAGCAACATCGACAGTGATGAGGTTTTGTATTATGCCGAAGGAAACTTTATGAGCCGCAGGGGAATTGAGCGCGGATCGTTCACGCTTCATCCGGGAGGTTTGCCTCACGGCCCGCATCCGGGTACGGTAGAGAAAAGTATTGGCGCGAAAGAAACGCACGAACTGGCCGTAATGATCGACACGTTTAAGCCGCTGTTCTTGACAGAAGACTCTCTGGAATTTTTAGATAAGAATTACCCGATGAGCTGGACCGATCATACCGAAGGAAATTTTAATGAAGTGAATACGCCTTAGCACTTGAAATTTTTACTCATCATAACTGCCATAGTTTGCTTTTCAGCACAGCTATTCGCGCAAAAACCGCCTGTTAAAGACGTTTACGATGCCAATTTTTGTGAGCCAGTCGTTCCTAAAACGCACCCTTCTGACACGACTTTGTTTTATGCCATTGAGCAACCCGCAACATTCCCTGGAGGCCCGGCAGCATTCAAGTCTTTTATCGACAGAGAAATCAAAAATCTACCGTGCATCGGTGCTACAGATGGTAAAAAGAGTTACATCAAGTTTATCGTTGAACGAGACGGCAGGATTACCCAGCCTGAAATTGTAAAAGGTTGTTCATGTGATGAAATTGCGTTGCTCATCGTATCGCACATGCCGCGTTGGGAAGCCGGCAGACAAAGTGGAAGAGCCGTTCGCAGCCAGTTTATTTTGAAAATTGATTTTAGTATAAATACCCCTTAAGCGATGTCAAAATTTTCAATGCCTGTTTCTATCCGCTGGGCGGATATCGATGCTAATCGCCATTTGCGCCATTCGGTATATTATGATTTTGGAGCCGCTGCGCGGATGCAGTTATTGAGCGAGCGCGGTCTAACAACGCACAAGCTGGAAGAATTACAAATCGGGCCGGTGTTATTTCGCGAAGAGGCGGTATTTCGAAGAGAAATTCACCTCGAAGATCAAATCACGATCACCGTTGAAATGCACAAGGCTTCGGAAGACTACAGTCGGTGGAGTTTACGACACACGTTTTTAAAACAAGACGGCACGCTTTCAGCAACTCTTACGATTGATGGCGCCTGGATTGATCTGCGCCTTCGCAAGCTGGCGATGCCCGATGAGTTTATTAAAAAAGTATTTTCAGAATTTCCGAAAGCTCCGGACTTTGAGTGGACTGCTGTGAAGAAGTAAGCTAGTTTTTACTTACCACCTTTTGCTCAGTACCGAACCAGTAGTACAACACTGCTCCGATTAGCGGAACAAAAACGACCATGGCGCACCATGCCCATTTCGTGAGTTCGTTCGGAAATTCACTGCGAAAAATATCGATCAGACAAACCAGCGGAATCAGGATCATAGCAAAAATGATGATCCATTCACTATTGCCGGGCATTCCTAAAAGCAACACAGCGTTCATAAAATGACGTTTAGATTAACAAGATAATGAATTTCAACTACCGCTTTGAAATCCATTGCTCGATCACCTTGGGATAGTGCATGTGTTCAAGCTTCTGAACTTTCAAGGCAATGCTGTCGGGCGTGTCGGTTTCATCCACCCCGCACGTAGCCTGAAACACAATGTTACCTTCATCGTAATGTTCGTTCACCTCATGGATGGTGATGCCGGTCTCAGCTTCACCCGCTGCCTTTACCGCTTCGTGAACAAACTTTCCGTACATGCCTTTTCCGCCAAACTTCGGCAACAACGCAGGATGAATGTTGATTATCTTCCCGGGATAGGCATGAATCAGGTAGTCGGGCACAAGCCACATAAAACCCGCCAGCACAATGTGTGTGACCCTTTCTGCTTTCAGCCAATTGAGCACTTCATAGCTGTCGCGGAACTGTGCCTTGCTGAATGTGTGCGTTTTCACCCTGAATCTTTCCGCACGCTGTAAAGCCTGTGCCTGCGGATTGTTGCTCAACAATAATTTGACCTCAATGGAAGGATGGTATTGAAAGTACGCAAGAATTTCTTCAGCGTTCGTTCCGCTGCCCGATGCAAAAATTGCGATGCGGTGAGGCTTCATCCTGCAAAGAAAACATAATTCATGGAATCAGCGCCATGCTCAGGATTCCCAGCAACATGATCACTTTGCAGAAACTGCTCAGCCAGCCAAAGTCTCTTTTCGTATCGGCCTGAACCAGGCGTGCCGTTAACCAGGCAAGCGGTACAAACAGCAGCATCACAAAATAAATCACCGGAAGCTTAACATACAGGTAATTGATCGTGACCACGGCAACCGAAAAAATTATAACTATGCCGTAGAGAAAAAATTTGGTTTTACGAATACCCCAGATGATTGGGAGTGTTTTGCAACCATAGGTATTATCACCTTTCAAATCTTCCACATCTTTAATGATCTCGCGGATGAGCGTCATGAAAAATGAAAACACCGCGTACACAATGATCAGTCCGACATTAGTCGAATACAGGAAAACCAACATGGCAATGGAGAACCCGGTTAAAAGGGCAACCGTGAAGTTGCCGATAAACGGAAGTCGCTTTAAAAGATTCGAGTAAAACCACAGGACCGAAACCGAGAGCACATTTACCGCGGCCAGTTTCCACGATACCAGCAAGCCGATTGCAATCCCCAGCACCGACAACGCCACATGCAGTAAAATGGCAAACCTGCGGTGAATGGTTCTGCCGATCACTACGCGCGAAGGATTATTGATTACGTCAATCTTGACGTCATAATAGTCGTTGATGACATATCCGCCCGCTGCGATCAGCACGGTTGAAAGCGATAGAAAGAACAGGTTGAAATCGCGGAACACATCGGCCTTGGCCAGAAACCATGCGGTGAAATACTGCGCCAGCACAATAATTACAAGGTTCCAGGCGCGAGTGAGCCGCAGGAACGACTCGATCATATTGCGTTGCGAAGGCGGCATCAGGTAAAGATACGAAATGCAAATGCGAATGCTCGCTTTTTAACGCAGCAAAGACGCAACCCTCTTGCGTCTCTGCCAGCATTTATTTTTAAAATTTGAGTGTTACCATCCCCAGAAAGTTAATCCCCGCTTGCGGAAAATAATAAGCTACCCCATCGCCATAGGTTGCCCCGTTTGATTCGTACTGTTCGTCCAGGATATTATTGACCAGCAAACTGAAATCAATCGCACGGATGTTTTTCGGCCGGAGGGTGTAGCTCAGCCGTACGTCATTAACCAGATAGGAATCAAGTGTTAACGATTCCGTTTCCGTGTTATCGAGGTATTGCTTGCCTACAAATTTGGTGAGCAGCGTTGCCTGAAATCCCGGAAACGCATTCCAGGCAAGCTGACTTCCTGCAATAACGTTGGGCGACAAAATGATGTCGGTGTCCTTTGACTTTCCGGTTTCCGGATCAATCACGTAATCTCTGTTCTTGTTTATGCTTACCGAGAGGTTTGCGTTCCAGCTAAGCTGATCAAAAAATTTAATCAGACCCGATACTTCAACGCCTGTGCGATAACTTTTACCCACGTTAGCGCGGATGGGATTACCTACATTGTCGAGTTTGCCCGTAAGCACGAGCTGGTCGGTGTAGTTCATCAGGTAATAATTCACTTCAAGACCATAGTTGTCACGATTCCTGCGCCATCCGGCTTCGATGTTATCTAATCTTTCTGGTTTAGGTTTTACTTCACCATTCACATAATCGGTACGGTTGGGCTCACGGTTCGCGACAGCGTATGAAGCATACAGCACATCGTTCGCGCCAAGCGAGTAACTCACGCCTGCTTTCGGGTTAAAGAAATTCAGGTCATCCGAAAAATCGTACGGAGTTAAATCATCGTCGGTGCCGGATGTTTCGTATTGAACGGCCCGGTATTGAAGATCAACAAACGCATTCCAGCGTGAGCTTAATGCGTAATTCCATTTTACATACACGTTGAAATCATTTTTTTGTGATTCACCATCGTAGTAATGATCGCGGATTAACGCATTTGAAGCGAACTGGGCCCAGATGATTTCCCCGAAATGTTTTGCCCGCGCATACTGGTTATACGCTCCGCCAATCGTTAAGGCTGTTTTGTTTTTCTCATAGTTAAATGAAAATGTTCCGCCATAAAACTGATTATCGAGCCACTTGCGGATAATAAAATCTCCCGCGGTAATCGTTGAGTCACCAATAACCACATCATCCAACCCTAAATCTGCGAAGGCTTTTCCCTGCTTGTAATTTTCATAATAACCCCGCCCGTAGGTGTAATGCAAGGAGAAGTTTGCATTCCAATACGAGTTCAGCTTTTGAGTGAGGTGAAGCTGGAAATGATCCTGACGGTAGTTATCAACCTCATTATCGTAATAGCCGATAACACCATTCTCATCATACAAAGCTCCGGCAGAATTGAATGTACGATTGGTTTTGATCGTTTCCTGGTCGATGCCATTCCACGACTGATACGTGATTTCCTGTCCGCCAAACACAATAGCTTTCACCATCGTTTTGGCACCGTAATATCCACCGCTGAAATAATACGAATCCAGATCAGATGAAGCCCGGTCGATATAACCATCTGATTTTATTTTGGAAGCCCGCCCATCAAACGTCCAGTGATTGTTCATCAAGCCCGTTCCGGCTTTAACGGTATAACGTTGCGAATTGAAGGATCCGCCTCCCAGCGTGACCTCGGCATACGGATCGCGTTGCTGCGAAATGGTTTGAACGTTTACACTTCCGCCAAACGATCCCGCTCCGTTAGTTGACGTTCCCACGCCTCGCTGGATCTGAACACTTTGCGTGGATGAGGCGATGTCGGGAAGATTCACCCAGAATGTTCCCTGCGATTCGCTGTCGTTGTAAGCAATACCATTAATCGTTACGTTAATTCGGGTTGCATCGCTTCCGCGGATGCGAACACCGGTATAACCTATCCCTGCACCGGCATCCGATGTTGTTACCAACGATGGCGTCCAGTTCAGAATAAAAGGCATATCCTGTCCGAAGTTCTGTTTTTGAATTGACTGCTGGTTAACGTTTGTGTACGTGGTGGGTGTTTTATCATTCGCACGCGTGGCGTACACCACCAGTTCATCCGTTAGTTGAAAAGATTCTTCCAGGTATACCGTAACATCCGTACGATCGGAAAGATAGACCGTTACCGTTCGGTCTTTGTACCCGAGAAACGTAACGGTTAGTACATAATCTCCCGGAGTAAGATTATCGAACCTAAACTTTCCGGATTCATCCGTTGCGGTTGCCCGGTTATTAACCCTTACGGTTGCACCGGGTAACGCCTGATTGTTTGTTGTGTCTTTTACCGTTCCGGTAATGATCGATTGCGCAAACGCGCTTGCCGACAATAGCATCGCTGCCAGCACTGCATAAAGCTTGAACATTGTTTAAAATTTGTTTTAACCCGCAGGCGCAGAGGGGACCGCACCTTACTTACGTGTTAACACTGCCTCCCTTCGGCCGCATTACCGGCATCAGGTTCTATGGGTATAATCTCAGCCCTTGTTTTTTAGGCACCCCTATTTGTCTTTCGACACCGTAAAAGTACAATAATTCCCTCACCCGTCCTCATTTCTTCGGACACCCTCTCCCCCGGGAGAGGGAAGGGTGAGGGGGAATTGTTATTTTTACAGCATGTCGACAATCACCGTAAACAAAAAATCTGCTTTTGAAGTTGAATCAACCGCTGATGGATTGCTGGTAGATGGAAAACCACTTTCATGGGACATCGCCCAACTCGCAGGCGGTTACTTTCACATTCTGCTCAACAACAAAAGTTATAAAGCTGAAGTCGTTAAAAGTGATCGCGCGACAAAAACCTTCACGTTAAAAATCAACAATCACCTACACACCGTAGAAGTAAAAGACAAGTTTGATCAGCTGCTCGAAAAGCTTGGCATGAGTGCCCATGCGGCCGGCAAAGTTAACATCATTAAGGCGCCTATGCCCGGATTGATCCTGGATGTTAAGGTCAAAGCGGGTGATGTAGTGAAGATCAACGATCCGTTGCTGATTCTCGAAGCCATGAAGATGGAAAACGTATTGAAATCACCCGGAGAAGGCACGGTAAAATCAGTGACGGTTCAAAAAGGCGATAAAGTCGAAAAAAATCACGTTCTGGTGGAATTTCAGTGATTCGAAAGCCTGAAATGCTGGGAATCCTGAATTATATTTACAGGATTTTCTACCTTCTTACGTTCAATGAAATACAAACGCATCGTCCTCAAGCTCAGCGGTGAATCGCTCATGGGCTCTTCTAAAAGCGGAAACATTGATCCGGCCCGTCTTGAGCAATACTGCGAAGAAATAAAAAGTGTTCGCAGTCAGGGAGTTGAGCTGGCTATCGTAATCGGAGGCGGAAACATTTTCAGGGGCGGTCAGGCCGAAGCACTCGGCATCGACCGCGTGCAGGGCGACTACATGGGCATGCTGGCAACGGTAATCAACGCGATGGCGTTGCAAAGTGCACTTGAGCGCCATGGAATTTACACCCGCCTGATGTCGGGGATTAAAATGGAACAGGTTTGCGAGCCATTTATCCGCAGACGCGCCATTCGACACCTTGAAAAGGGGCGGCTGGTAATTTTCGGAGCGGGTATCGGTAATCCATATTTCACCACCGACTCTACCGCAAGCTTGCGTGCGGTTGAGCTGCAGGCCGATGTGGTGCTTAAGGGTACGCGCGTTGACGGTGTATACGACAAAGATCCTGAAAAGCACAGCGATGCGGTGAAGTACAACAAACTGTCGTTCCAGGAAGCCTACGAAAAAAATCTGAACATTATGGACATGACAGCCTTTACGCTGTGCATGGAAAATAAACTGCCGATTATCGTGTTCGATATGAATCAGAAAGGCAATTTGATGAAGATTGTAAACGGTGAAGAAGCCGGAACACTTATTAGTTAATCGTTATCCGTTAACAGGCTAACGTACGGCATTACGATTAACAAATAACTAATAACGATTAACTACAGTTATGGAAGAACTCGAAATGTTTTTGGATGAAGCGAAAGACCTCATGGGTAAAGCATTAACCCACGCTTCGAATGAACTAACCAAAATCCGGGCGGGAAAAGCCAACCCATCCATGCTCGATGGAATCATGGTATCGTATTATGGCGCCATGACTCCGCTTAACCAGGTTTCATCCATGACCACGCCTGATGCACGCAGTATTTTTATCAAGCCGTGGGAAAAATCCTTAATTCAGGAAATCGAAAAAGCTATCCGTGATGCGAACCTCGGATTGAATCCGCAGAATGACGGCCAGCAGGTAATTGTGAACATCCCGATGCTAACCGAAGAACGCAGAAAGCAACTGGTGAAACAGGTAAGCGCTGAATGCGAACACGGCAAGGTTAGCGTACGGAACATCCGCAAGGAAACCAACGAGCAGTTGAGAAAGATCAAGGGCGTTTCGGAAGATGACGTGAAAAATGCCGAAGAAAAAGTTCAAAAGCTTACAGACGATTATATTCTAAAGATTGATTCCCTGCTGAAGAAGAAAGAGCAGGAAATTATGACTGTCTAGTTCCATGCAAAAATTCAAATCGATCATGAAAAAAGTACTGGCCATCGTTATCGTGTTGCTGATCGGTGTGTTCTGTTTTCTTTATTTCGTATCGTATGAAGATGGCTACTGGGCCGGCAAGGTGTTAAGCGTTTCCAAAAAAGGCGTGCTTTTTAAGACCTATGAGGGCCGCATCAGCATGGAATCGTTCGGAGCACTGAAAAATACCAGTCCGATTGCAGAGGTTCGCGACTTCTCGGTTGAGAGCAGCAATGATCAGGTCTTAAAAGATCTGGAACAGGTTGCGCTAACAGGCGAACGGGTAAACCTGAAGTTCAAAAGAATGTTTGTTCGTTTCTTCTGGCGCGGTGACACGAAATACTTTGTTACCGAAGTTGAACGCGTAGGCGCACCCCAAACACCCGCTACTCCACAAACTCCGTGAGAGAAAACACCATCATCGTTTACGGATCTTACGGTTACACCGGAAAGCTTATTGTTAACGAACTCCGGAACACAAAATATAATATCATTCTTGCCGGCCGTAATCATGACGCGCTGCAGAAACAATTCAACGAAACAGGCTATCCGTTTGAAGTTGTCGGCATCAGCGACCGGGCAGCCTTGAAAAAATTATTACTCCAGGCAAAACTTGTGATTCATTGTGGCGGACCGTTCCGGTTCACCGCCAAACAAATGGTAGATGTCTGCCTTGAAACAAAAACGCATTACACCGACATCACGGGTGAATGGCAGGTGTTTGAGTTGCTTGCCGGCTATGACGAGGCAGCGAAACAGGCTGGCGTGCAAATCATGCCCGGCACAGGTTTCGATGTTGTTCCCTCCGACTGCCTGGCGGTTCATCTGAAAAAAAGATTGCCTGCTTCTTCACATTTACAGCTGGCATTTGCGATGGTTCCGGGAGGCATGTCGCGGGGAACCAAAAAGAGCATGACTGAAAGTCTCGGCTATGGCGGTATTATGCGGAAGAACAACGAACTTGTTCCTTTTACGCTCGGCAAAGATGTGCTCGATCTTGACTTCGGAAAGTTTACGGCAAAAACAACGCGCATACAATGGGGCGATATTTCAACCGCGTGGCGCAGCACGGGCATCCCGACTATAGAAGTTTTCGCGGGCGCGGACGAAAAGGCGATCAGTAATCTAAGGCTGAGTAATTATTTCGGTTGGCTGTTGCGCAAGCGCTGGATGAAAAATTTTATTCTTGGACGCATTGACAAAGGAAAGGCCGGCCCGTCTGATCATGATCTGAACAATGGCAAATGTTATCTGCGCGGAACCGTATGGGATGCAGAAGGCAACATCCGCACAAGTTTGTTTAACGGCCCGAACGCGTATTTACTAACAGCCAAAGCCGCAACCCTGATTGCTGAAAAAATCATGACCGGAAATTTCACTGCCGGCTATCAAACTCCTGCGATGAAATATGGTGCTGATTTGGTGTTGGAGATTCCCGGGACTGAGCGGAAGGATTTGGCTTGAGGCCGTCCTGCTAACACGAATTAACTTGCTTTTATAGCTAGTACTCTCAAGCAGTTTCCAAAATTTCCCGTATTTTAATTTGGCCGTGGCTTTAACCAATGTTGTGACCTTACTCCAAAATATGGATAAACACCACTATGTACCTAAAATCTATCTCAGACAGTTTACTAAAAAATTAGATGGTCATTTCTTTGGCGCAGGGCCAAAGCCCGACTTGTTAAGGACAATCAAAAACAGGCATATTGAGGAAGTATGCTACTTAGACAACTTTTACACTTTAAATAAAAGTGAATCTCTTAAAAGATATTCCTTAGAAGACAGAAACTATATTGAAAAAAATGCATTCAATTACGAAAAAAGTAAAATTCGACAGGTCTTCAATAAGTTCAAAAATAAAAATGTAAATCTTACGAGAAGTTATCACGATCAACTGATAGACATTTATATAAGTATTAAAATGCGCAATGTTTTTATTCGAAAATCATATCTTGACATAGGAATAATGAATCAAACTTTAGATAGAGAAGTAGAGAACCTTAGGGTGATGAAAAGTTGGATTGAAAGCGTAAGCGGAGAAAACTATGACACCCTAATGCATAGAGCAAAAGAAACGCTATTAAATGATACGGAGCTACATGAAGAATTTCAAAAACAAAGTATCTTAGAGACCCTCCGAGGAACAAATGTTGCAGTCAATTCAGCAAAAAATAAAATCCAAAAACTTAAACTGTATATTCTTGAACCATTAGACAGTAAAGACTACTTCTTAACGTCCGACAATCCTGGATTTACGATATTGGGCAACAAGGTACACAATACAAACTTTGGAAAATTTGACGGAATTGGCTTTCCAATAAATTCCAAACAACTCATATGGTTCAGCGGACAGAGCGACCAATCAAGACTCGATATACTCACAAGGATAAATTACAGAAAACTGACAACTAAAGAAGTTGACAGACTAAATTTCTGCACGACATTTAATTCATACAAGTACATTTATTGCGAAAGTAAAAAGTACTTGACGGACTATGTTGAAAGATACCTGACCGAGCACGGCTAAACACAAGATATTTCCACAGTCGTGGATTGACGGTTGGTTTAAATTGTAACCTCGCTTTATAGTTTGACAATGAGAACAGAACATAGGAAAAGTTGTTTAGAAAACACAAACTTTGCGTATCCAAATTTTAACAAAATTTACTAATGAGAATTTATATCGTTGTACTTCTGGCTCTGATTTCATTTTGCTCACACGGACAGTATAAGGCTGAGGAGTTTCAAGCTGTGTTACTGGAGGCAAAATACGGAGCATTACTTTTATATAACGGAACGACAAATTCCTTCTCGATAAGATTTGAATCAAACTCCGTTAAGCCAACTGATAAACCTAACTTCATTCTGGTTGACAATGTTTTAATGCAATCTTTAATAACTCCATTCCGACAAAAACTAGATTTCAACAACCTGGACAATGCGACACAAAAGAGGTATTTAACGGGATGGAAAGCCTACGAGAAAAAATGGGTTGAAGATCAACTGAAAATAGCGTTGAAAGAAGAAGAAGAATTTATAGAAATCTCAGATCGAGTATTTCTTTACTGGACTTTCGGTATGCCCAAAAGCAAGGATTCTGGCTCGGTAGACAGCCAAGTGTACCTGGTAACAATTTGCTTTGACCAACTTTTAATTTTAAATGGACCAGTTGAAAAAGGTAAGCAAGCGGAAACTTTAAAGGAAAAATTTGTAACGATTGCCAAAACACTGACCTTGAGTCCCAACCAAATTCAAGACATTGAGAAATTGTATAACGAACTAAAGAAGTGAATAAAGTTGTAGTACATAACAAATCTACACAGCATGTTCTTAGTCAGCAATTCTTTAAAAGGCTAACACAATACCCAAGTATGCCGAACTTATAAGCACGGCCGCTAAGTTTAAACATGGTAAACCCAGTCGCAGTACTGCTTGTCTTCAGGGTTGAAACCTTCGTCAACCGTAAAGTGCTGATCAAAAACTTCCACCAATTCAACCCGGGGGTAACGAAAACTTCGGTAGCCGATCCCGGTGAAATTCCGTTCTGACGGCTTGCAAACCCCGCAATTCAATCGAATTTTCAATAATTCGGAGAAAAAACAGCCATAGTTTGCGAAACCAAATGGTTGCACATATATTTGCAACCGTTCGGTTGCAAAACATTAGCCGAATCCTATGAGACGAGACATTTTTCAAGGAATTGCAGACCCTACCAGGCGCGCCATTATTGCTTTGATTGCCATACAGGCGATGACCCCCAATACAATCGCGGAGAATTTTAATACCACACGACAAGCGGTGTCGAAACACCTGCGCATTCTAACAGAGTGCGAACTACTCAAACAAGAACAACACGGAAGAGAAATATACTATTCTCTGGAAGTTGAAAAGATGAAAGAGATAGACAAATGGTTGGAGCAATATCGAAGAATTTGGGAAACCCGCTTTAATCAACTTGATACGTTGCTGGCAAAAACGAAATCTAGAAAATGAGCACTCCGTTACTATTCGACTTCACGGTTGATAAATCAACACGCACCGTCTTTGTGGAAAAAGAGTTTGACGCAGAACGTTCGTCTGTATGGGATGCTTTTACCAAACAGGAAATCCTTGACCAATGGTGGGCGCCAAAACCTTTGATTTCAAAAACAAAATACATGGATTTTAGAGTCGGAGGCAGAAGGTTTTACGCAATGATAAGCCCGGACGGAAAGGAACTGGGCTGGCAACGATTTGATTACACCTCCATTACCCCCCAATCAAATTTCAAATGCCACAGTGTTTTTACCGATGAACATGAAACACCCATCCTGCCGGGTGCAAACTGGGATCTGGTTTTTAGTGATCAACATGGAATTACAAAAGTCCGTATTTCAATCTTCTTTGAATCACTTGACGCCCTTGAAAAAATGATTGAGATGGGCTTCCGGGAAGGTTTCACCACCACGTTAAACGAATTGAAAGTCTTATTAAAAACTCTAAATAATCGAATATGAACAAATCAATTTTTACAGCAGCAATTGTTCTCTGCTTAACAATTTCCTGTTCCAATCCACAGCAGGCAACAACCGCTGAAAGCCTGTCTGATCCACCTGTTTCGAATAACTCCGGTAAGAACTTAAACAACGCCAATATGAATGTCCAAAAAATCACGCCCTATCTATGGGTAGAGAAAGATGCCAAAGCCGTAGCCGAGTATTACTTATCCATTTTTAAAGACGGTAAGCTGAAAGATTTTCGCAAGTTCGCCAGTGACGAAAGCGGAAATGAGGCCGGCATAGAAACAGCTGTGATAGAAATAGCAGGAATGGAGTTTAGCATATTGGCTGCAGGGCCACTATTCAAGTTTAATGAAGCCGTGTCTTTTGTTATCAATACGAAAGATCAGGCTGAAACAGATTACTATTGGGAGGCTCTTACTAAGGATGGTGGTGAAGAAGGCTCTTGCGGATGGTGTAAAGATAAGTATGGACTGTCATGGCAAGTTGTGCCAACGGAATATTACGAGTTAATCCATAGCGATAATCCGGCCGTAAGAGAAAAAGCCATGAAGAACACCCTGAAGCAGAAAAAACTGATACTTTCAGAATTGAAATAAATTTCAACAATCGACCAATACACGTGAGGGAACTGTGTACGCTTCGTTACGTACACAACCTTCGCCTCAAACGTGATAAACCCAATCGCAATACTGCTTATCCTCAGGGTTGAAACCTTCGTCAACCGTAAAGTGCTGATCCATCACCTCCACCGATTCAACATCCGGTAACGACAAGTTGCGATAACCGGGCTGTCCCTTCGCACTTGTAAATCCCAGCGACTGCCAGCAAACCAGAATGATTTTATCGCCCGAAGTCTGGCAAATGCCATACGGATGAATCACCCGGCTCAGTGGCTCGCCCCGCATTTGAATGCGACACATCTGCCGGTTTTGAGACGCATTAAATAATTGCTGTGTGATCGCTTCGATCATGTACCAAGGTAGTGATGCCCCGGTAACTTCAACAAACTGTTTTATTGATTTGACCAGAACAAACCGTTTAACCGTCAGGGTACGTTAATGACGGCATTGATTTTTGCCCAGAGCTTGTTGTCGAAGCCTGAAACTGCAAAGCTTGGATTGTCCGGGTCAGAAGCCTCGCCCATCCGAACAATCACCATGTTCTTGCTGGGCACTACATAAATGCGCTGATCGGCCGCGCCCATGGCAGCAAACATGTCTGCAGGAGCGTTGGGTACCAGGGGTCCGTCAAAAACAGTTTGTTCTCCGGGCACCATATACGTACTCTTGCCGTTCAGCCACCACAGGTACCCATACGAGGGATTGATACCTTGTGACGTAGTGGTGCTCTCCGCGAAGAACGCTTCGTTGATAATCTGCTCACCATTCCACGCGCCTTTGTTAAGCGCGAGAATACCGAAGCGGGCCATACTTCTCGTGTTACTGTTGTAGATTGTGAAAAGAATTCCCTCATCCCAAAATCCATCCATACCGATTTTGTTTTTCAGTCGTGAATCGAAGTAGGCAGAGAATTCCTGACCACTCGCAGCGGCTACTTCGTCCATAAGCAACTGAAACACGTTGCTGTACGACCAGCGCGTACCGGCATCCGCCAGGTAGGTTAGGTTTGCCTTAATCACCAGATCGCTGTCATCATCCAATCCGGATGTCATTGTAAGCAGGTGCCGCGTGGTGATCAGCGCTTCTTTATCAGCCGTCATGCTGGTCCAGCCTTCACCCAGGTAGTCGTATACCGGATTGTGAATCGACAACAGGCCTTCCTGCTGCGCAATTCCGGTAGTGGTAGCAACCAGCGTTTTGCCCGCGCTGTTCCACTTCCAGGTAGTAGTGGGTGTATGTCCGGCAAAGTATTCTTCCATTACAATGCGGCCATTCACCAGAATCATAAACGACTTGGTGTTAGCTTCGATCAGGTACTCTTTCAGGTCATCTGCGGCAGCTTCGTTCCACTCCAACTCATCAAATGACTTCGTTTCCCAGGCCGGGTCATTCGGAACAGGAAAATACATCGGTTCCGGTGGTTCGGGCTTGGGTTGTTCTTCGGAATTGCAACCGGTGAGAAGCGAGAAAAAAATCAGAAGTAACGGAAAGTATCTCATGTAGTTTTGTTGAGCCGGTTAGACCAAATATTGTGAGAAGGGTTTAACAAGCTGGAGCGGAATTGTAACATTATCGCGCATTCTGAACTTCCACCGCCACCGCTTTTGTCACTGTCAGTTTGCCGAAGGGCTTTAAACCAAAACGCTCTTCAAATTCATTCCTGAATACTTCCTCTACACAAATCAACAACCCCCCGCTGGTTTGCGGATCGCACAACGTAAGCAACGATTCCGCACCGATGCCTGAGACTTTCTTTTCATAGCTCTGCCAGTTGCGCATCGTGTTATCCGGGTAAATAAACTTTGAAGTGTATGCACCGAGATTATCCAGCAAGGGGATCTTATCGTACTGGATTTCGGCTGATACTCCGCTGCCTTCGCATACTTCAATTAAATGCCCCAGCAATCCAAAACCGGTAACATCGGTGAGTGCTGTTACATACGGCAACTTACCAAGTTCTGCTCCCAGTGTATTCAACCCGGTCATCCAGCGCACCGCTTCCGCAATATCTTTTTCTTCTGCGAGTCCGCGCTTTTGCGCAGTAGTGATAATACCCACACCCAACGGCTTGGTGAGGTACAGTAAACAGTTTTCCGTAGCGGTGTTGTTCTTTTTTAGATTTTCCATCCGCACACTACCCGTTACCGCCAGACCAAAAATCGGTTCAGGACTGTCAATGCTATGACCACCTGCTAACGGAATGTTGGCTTCCCGGCAAATTTTTCTCGCGCCTTCCAGCACCTGTTGCGCCAGTTCGTTTGAAAGCTTCCCGACCGGCCACCCTAAAATCGCCAAAGCCATCAAGGGCGTTCCTCCCATTGCGTACACATCGCTGATCGCGTTAACCGAAGCGATCTGTCCGAACGTAAATGCATCATCCACAATCGGCATGAAGAAATCGGTGGTGCTGATGATGCAGTTGCCATCGCCCGGATCATATACGGCAGCATCATCTTTTGTTTCGTTACCCACCAGCAGCGCGGGAAAATTCTCAACCGGAGACGCTGAATGTAAAATGGCATCCAGCACGGCTGGCGAAATTTTACAGCCGCATCCCGCACCGTGTGAATATTGCGTAAGTTTAATCTCTTCCATTATTGAAAGGACATGAGTCCGTTAATCAGTTTGTTTTTATCACCACCGTCCCACACAAACCCCCCGGCAATTCTATTTTTCTTTTTTTCCAGGCCGTTGCGATATGCTTTGTCATAGTAGGTAAGCAAGATATCCATTACAGCCGGCATGTCGTTTTCCAAAAGCTTCTCCCTGGCCGCTTTGAAATGCTGACCACCCAGTTTTTTGGTGATGCCGGTCATCGCTTCTAAAAATTGATCTTTATCTGCAGGGCCATATTCATTTACCAATCGCTGAATGCGTACATCTTTATCGACTTTCAATTCAACCACCGGACTCCGGCCCATCGTTTGCCAGAAATCCAGCGGCAGGAAAATTTTCCCAACGGCTACGGATTCATCTTCAATCCATACCCGCTTTTCGGGATCAAGTGTCAGAATCTTTTCGAAGAGATCATTCTGAAATTGTTCTGTTGTGGGCTGAGGATTTTGCATCAATCCACCGAACACTGACCCTTTATGGCTGGCCAGGTCCTCCAAATCGATAACCTGTTCCCCGGCTTTGGCCAACGCCTGCAGTACTTCTGTTTTACCGCTTCCGGTACTGCCTGCGAGCACTACAAATTTGAACGGAGTTTTGAAGGACTGAAGCGCAACGTTGCGATAAGCTTTATATCCGCCTTTGAGCTGATGCGTTTTCACTCCCGCCATTCCCACAAACTGGCAAAAGTTACCCGAGCGCATTCCGCCACGCCAGCAATGAACAATCAATTCGTTATTCACCGCTTTCGCCTGATCAACAATATCGAGTAAACGCGGACCCACCAACCGAAATCCTGTCCGGATAGCCTCGGCCTGTCCTTTTTGTTTGTAATCGGTGCCAACCGCAATACGTTCGGCATTATTAAGAATGGGAATATTGAGAGCTGATTGAATATGACCTTCCGCAAATTCTCCTTCCGAACGCACATCCACCACCGGAAGCGTTTTACGAAGTTTTAAAAATTCATCGACCGGAAGAATCATGGCGTGAAGTTAGCACGCCCCTTCCAAAGATCAATCTGAGAAGTTAACGGTGAGGTTGGTGGCAATGCCGATCCTGAAGCCGTAATCGAGATACTTGCCATCGCGGAACGCTACCGCTCCTTCCAGACGGAAAATTCGCAAGATACCATCGATCGCATAGCCTACTTCTGTATAGTTTTTAGAGGTAGGTGTGGCGAGGTAGTTCACAAACATATTCTCCCGGATACCCAGCATGCGCAACTCATAAATTGACGTAACCAAAAATCTGCGGAAGTTGTAGTGCGCGATAACCGCGAGGTATTTATCAGATGTGCTATACAAGTAATAATCCATCAGACGGAAACTTCCGGCCGGATCGCTTGTACTGAACGGAGTGCGGTTACCCAGAAAGTGCTTGTAATCCATGAACGCGGTACTATCCGAATTGAGGAACATCCCCGCACGAATGTTGAAGTCAACGCGCCCACGAACTCCGTTTTTAAACGAATGGTTTGCACCAACTTCAACCTGATCGAAATTTATATCGCTACCAAAAATGCTATTAAAGCCCTTCTTGTACATCAGCGTGAACGTTGGCGTTGAGTTGTTGATCTGTGATTTTCTCCCGTTGCGAATGCGATACTTCAGCCACGGCCTTGCCGTTAGCGTTACGGAACCGGTAAAAGCTTCGTGCGTGGCAAAGCCGGTTGTGTCGGCTTCCAGGTTTGCAGGAGCGTTACGCGTGTAGCCATCAATTTTATCACGATTAACCCATTTGTAATTGGTATTGTTAATCATAGCCCTTCGCCTGGCGAGCGTCCAGTTGGTTTCGATGGTGTACTTGTCATCGAGCCTGCGCCTGTATTGCACATCTACATAGTCGCGCTCGTAAATTTTCATCAGGTTTTCTTCGAGCAGCAGCGTCATGAATGTATTCACCACCGGAAGAATCGGCTGATCGGCATTGAACTGCTGCATGTATCGTCCGCCCTCCACGCGCAAGCGGTAGTTTCGGTTACGCATTTGGAAGTTAATGTTACCGCTGGCCTTTTCACGGGCAAACGAATAACGGAATGTCGGCCGGATGTTAATGCGCGTGCGACTTGTGTCGCGCAGCTGGATACCATAGTTCAAACGGTACAACAGGTAAAAACCTTCCACCGTGTTAAACCACACCTGCGGAAACTCAATTTGAAGATTTGAACTTTTTGAGATGCGATACGAATCGCCAATCAAAATATCCCAGGGTTGAAAGCCGCGTCTGTTTTTATCATTACGCTTGATCGTATCGCCTGCTTCCTTCTTACGTTCAACTACGGCCGAACTGTCCATGGCCTTGTAACCCATCACCTCATCTTTCGACAATGGTACCGGCCTGATCTCCGCCCAATAAACAGAGTCGCCTTTGTAGGCAGCACTGTCAATTTTATAGCTGGTTTCAGAAACAACTTCCGGCTCTTTCATTTGCTTGAATTCTTCCTTCTCTGCCTCCTTCATGATCTGGCGAAGTTCCTTGCGTGTGATCTCCTTCCCGGAAGCAAGGCGTTCCTGCAGATCCTGGTCTTTGTTCTTATTCTTCTTCTCAATTTTTTTGGCTTCTTTCTTTTCGATCTTCTCATCGATTACTTCCATTTTCGGAACGATCAGTTTGGGATTGAGCGTGATCTTATACTTGCTGGAGGTAGCCAGGTAATCGCCCGCGAATTCAAAGCCCATAATCTTGCCATGAACTTTGAACTGATTCGAAACGGGCAACCAGGCTTTGTCTTCAATAGGTGCATATACCTGTTTAATGCCGAACGTAATGCCCAGCTTGGTTGTCTCAACATCCAGGCTATAGATGCTCCACCAGTCGTCAACGATAAAAATCGTTCCTTCTACTACGTTATCTCCGCGCAAGCGGGGCGTAACTTTAATTTCACTAACCTGGTAAGCACGATCTTCGAATGTGCCGAGGTATTCAAACTTGTAGTACGCAAATGCCGAAGGCGATAACGGGGATACAACTTCATTGATGATGGGGCTGTAAAAACTTCCCTGAAGAAACGGTGCCGGTGAAGCATTCTTGTCGATACCATCGGTACGAATGGAGATAACGCGCTCTTCAAATTTATTCGGACGGGTGTATTTAATTTCACTAACGGATTCAACAACAAAGGCCTGATTCTTTTTAATACCCTCCTTTTCAATCATCTTTTTCGCGAGCCAGGGATAATCCACCAGTTTGCCCGTACCCTTCATGTACACCTGTGCCGAATAGCTGTCGAGTTGTTGCATGTGGTAACTCGCTTTTGCGATGGCCTTCCGCATGATGGTATAGGCAGGATCTTCGTTACCGGACGTTACAATGGCTGTGCGTAATTCTGTAGCCTGCGTTTTCAAAATAATGTCAAGCTCGATGAATTCATTACCCACGGTAACTTGCTTCTCCTGCGTTTCATGACCGAGGTATTGAAACGTAAGCGTGTAGGTACCTGCCGGCAGGGCTATCTCATAATATCCTTGCGCGTTAGAGGTTGTTCCGGTGCCAAGCTCTTTAATGAAGATAGTGGTAAATGAGAGTTCTTCGCCATCATCGCCTTTAATGGTTCCGCGAACCCCGGATGCAAAAACAAAAGAGCTGTTTATAAGAAAAACGAAAAGCAACAAAGGAACAAGAGCGCGAACCATAGTGGGAGTTTTTTCCTGATGTGTATCCATACGGACAAATACTCTTAGCAGATGCCCGGTTTTTAAAAAATGTTGCTTACTGATAAAATTTTTTGTCGCGGATAATCGCTTCCACAGAATCTGGAACAAGGTAGCGAACGGATTGTCCCTTTTTAATGCAGTTGCGGATAAAAGTGGCGGAAATATCCATCAGCGGGGCCTCCACCATGCGAACGTTCGGATGACGCCTGAGGTCTGGAATTGTTACAGCAGCTTCAGGGGCCTGCAGACGCGGATATACATAAAGACCGTAGTCTTCAAGGATCCGCTCGTAGTTTTTCCACCTGGTGAAGCTGTGAAGATTATCTTCTCCGATGATTACTTTGAACTGTTTATCCGGATGTTTTTCCGACAGATGAATGAGGGTATGAATTGTGTAATTGGGCTTCGGCAGATGAAACTCAACATCCGATACCTGGAGCTTGTAATGTTCATACACGGCCGCGCGAACCATATCGTACCGGTCGAAATCGTGCAGCAAGCTCTTCGAAGGTTTAAGCGGATTATGAGGCGTTACCACAAACCACACTTTATCCAGGTCGGTTGTTTCCGCCATGATGTTGGCGACAATCAAATGTCCGATGTGGATGGGATTAAATGAGCCGAAGAATAACCCGACTTTCATTTTACTTTAAACTCGTTGTAGAGGCGTTGCGCTTCCGCGAGCGAAGTATCCAGGTGTTCGTTTACCAGCACCTGATCGAACTGGTCCTGAAACGACATCTCGAAATTGGCTTTAAACAATCTTCTCGACAAGCCATCTTCCGATTCGGTACCTCTTCCGCGCAGGCGTTTTTCAAGAACCTCCATTGAAGGAACTTTCACGAATATTGCCAGTGCCTTGTCGCCAAAATATTTTTTCAGGCTCAAGCCGCCCTTCACGTCAACATCGAAAATTACATTCTTGCCTTCATTCCAGATGCGTTCGATTTCCGATTTAAGCGTACCGTAATAATTACCGGCATACACTTCTTCCCATTCGATGAATTCATCGTTGAGAATTTTTTCCTTGAACTGATCGGGAGTTAAAAAGTGATAGTCCTTTCCGTCAATTTCAGAACGGCCGCGTTTGTCGCGGGTAACAGCCGAAATTGAAAATCCCAGGTCGGGATTATTCTGAAGCAGGTGTTTTACAATCGTAGTTTTTCCGGAACCTGAAGGAGCACAGAAAATGATCGCTTTTCCCGGCATTACAATACGTTCTTTTGTTCGATTTTAGCTTTTATCTGAGCGATAAGCTCGGGAGGTGCGCCATTGCCACAGCACTTCGACTTCAACAAGTCTTTGATCACCATCTCCAGGTTATACTTTTGGTAGCAGGGCATGCAGCCGTACATGTGATCCTTAAACTCTTCCTGCTGGTCGGGTGTGGCTTCGCCATCGAGCATATCCTGAAGCATCTGCATGCAGGAACGTTTACCGGATGAAGGTTGGTGGTTCATAGCTTACGTATTTTTATAACCCATGCTTTTGGCATATTCACTCAGTTTTTCTTTTAGCAGGTTGCGCGCGCGATGAAGCCGGCTGCGCACCGTACCAATTGGTATATCGAGAATTTTTGCCATCTCATCATATTTAAACCCTTCCAGGTCGCACAAAATAATTACTGTGCGAAAGTCTACATCCAGTGCATTCAATGCATTGGATATCTCATCCCCGATCATATCCTGCAACGACTCTACCCGGAGGTCGGGTGTAATCTGGCGGTCTACATCTTCTGAGTTATAGTACGTTTCAACTTCCTGGTAATCGACTTTTGCCGGCTCCTTACGTTTTTTCCGGTAGTCGTTAATGAAGCTGTTCTTTAAAATCCGAAACAGCCATGCTTTGGCATTAGTTCCTTGCTGGAATGATTCTATAAAGCGATAGGCCTTTAAATAGGTGTCCTGAACAAGGTCTTTAGCATCATCTTCATCAAAAGTGAGGCGATAGGCAAAATTGTACATCGAGTTCACGTGTGGCATGAATTCGTTGTTAAAAATCTGCGTCTTCTGAGCTTCGGTATAGCTTTGTTTCGGTACCTCTTCTTCCATGAACCGACAAAAATAACAAAAAACGGTCATTGCGACAGGCCATATCTAAATCCGCCTTCAAACGGCTGTTTTTGGACGATATTGATGCAACGCAATTTTGAGCCGTAACCTTTTTTTGATTCCCCGGTAAGAAAATATTATTTCTTTGTATATGAAAAAATTTTTCGCCCAGGCTGCAGCGCTTGTGTTCGTTGCATCTTTTCTTTTTTCAACGCCCCTCCGCGCACAAAACAGTAAACTGTTCGAACAGATCGGTCAAAGTTATGTGCTGATGGAATTTATCTCACGGTCGGAGTTCGTGCCAGATCATAGCAAAGCCCACGAACGCCTGCTCCCGGCATTGCAGAAAGCCGGAATAACCCTTCAGGCCGATAAAAACGAGATAACAGTTGCTTCTTTCCGTTCGTCCGATCAGACAACGTGGGTTGAAATTGAATGGGGAAAAAACGGAAACGAATTTTATGACCGCTGGAAGAAAGGGCTTAAAGAAATGGGCTACAAGACCGACACCCGCAACGATGGAGGTGGAAGTGTGTACCTCCGCACAAAAACAGGTACCACAAACAGTGCGGCAGGCGCGTGGTTTTTTACCGGCCGGAACCTCATTTCTGTTGGCATCGCTCTTCCCTTTCCAGTTCCTGACACGTACAAGGAATTAGATCCGGAAAAACAGGAGTATGTACTGCAGCAGTATCCAAAAATCTACAGCATGCTGATGACCATCGCGGAAACATATGTTGTTCCTACCGAATTCATTTATTACAAGGCTCCGGGCAAAACACTCTCTCGTGAACAACGTATTTATGGCTTCACACAATTCTGGACAGAGGTAAAATACAATTTTGCTTTTTTTGATCAGGTCCCTGATTTAAACTGGGATCACGTGTTTATCGAATGCCTGCCGCTGATTGAAAAAGATCAGACCGATGCTGAATATTATAAGACCATGACGCGCATGTGCGCACTGCTGAAAGACGGCCACACGAACATCTATCCATCGTTTGGTGCACGCGAAGGTTCGGATTCACCTCCGGTTTGGCTCACAAACATTGGAGGTAAGGCAATTGTTGAAAATGTTTCGACCACGCTGGCGGCTGCGCTGCCGATCGGTACCGAAGTTGTTGCCGTTGATGGCGTTCCTGCACAACGTTACCTGGAAGAAAATCTTTATCCATACATCAGTTCATCAACACAGCACATTCGTGCCGACTGGGCTATCCGTGATATGCTTGACGGAAAGCAGGGAACAGAAGTTGAGATCGCATATAAAATTCCGAAGGGCAAAGAGCAAAAGATGAAACTCGTTCGTAATTCCGGAACACAGCAAATTGAATGGGTAAAAAAACAAAAGCCCTGGAAATTGCTTTCGTTCAAGAAGTTGCCGGGCAACATTGCCTACGTAGCACTGAATTCGTTCGGATATGAGGAGATCGTAAAGGAGTTTGAAAGCAAGATCGATTCTATCAATACTTGTAAAGCTTTGATTATCGACATCCGAAATAACGGTGGCGGTAGCTCATCCAACGGTTATGGAATTATTGAACATTTAACATACCGGCCTTTTGTAGGTTCAGCCTGGAGAACACGCGAGCTTCGCTCAGCTTACCGCGCGTGGGGATCGTACCGGATAAATAATTATCGAAGCAATGCACGAAGGGATGAGGCATTTACGGACTGGGACAAAAAGGCTATTCAATATTATAAGGGCGAAGTTTGGTATCGCGAACCGGGTGACACCATGACCCCTGTGGCTACGAAAAAAGTTACCGTTCCGTTTGTTGTGCTCACAGGCCATAACACCGCTTCGGCAGCTGAAGATTTTTTAATTGCGCTCGATAATCTTCATATGACACAAACTATTGGATCTAAAACCTTTGGCAGCACGGGGCAGCCGATAACAATCGAGTTGCCTGATGGAGGTTCGGCCCGGGTTTGTACCAAACGCGATGAATATCCTGACGGGCGACAGTTCGTGGGCTATGGCATTACGCCAGATATTGCCGTTGAAAATACGGTGGACGATCTGATAAATGGAAACGACCGCGTTTTGAATAAAGCTTTGGAAGTGTTGCAGAAGAAAAAGTAGAAGCACACAAAAGTAAAGTTCCCGGAATTGCTTCCGGGAACCCCCAATCGCAGTTCAGGTTAGGTTAGTGTCGACTTGCGATTGAGTCGAATGATTAACCTTGTCTGTCGCAACAAAAAATTTTTATTTAAGCTTCAGAGCAACCCTGCAAGCCGGGCCTTTCATCTCCACTTGCCACAAGCCCGGCCTCAAGATTGTCATCGCCACAATGACGTATTAAATTTTTCCGACCCGGCTACCCCTGCGTACTTCTATGGACACAAAACCACGCAGCTTATTCACCAGCATTTGAACACTGCTCTTCAATCAGGGGCAGCTGTTCGGGTCAGATCGGAAACCTGATCACTCAGGAATCCAAAAGAAGCCGGTAAGTCTGCCAGGATACTCTTGCCTTGCAACCCGGACACTTACCAGCTTGTACTTTATTCTAAAACCTGCTCCTGAGATGCGGGGGAATGACGATTTCCATAAATCATTTTGTACTTTTCTCGAAATCATTGAATGCTCTCGAAAAAGGCCCATAATGACATGACGGATGCTGAGCTAATCGCTCAGTACAAGCTCACGGGCGAGAGCACCTGGCTGGGTATGCTGTACACGCGATACACTTCGCTTGTGTACGGGGTATGCCTGAAGTACCTGAAAGACCGCGATGACGCCAAGGATGGCGTGATGCAGCTCTACGAAAAGCTCTCGGAAACGCTAAAAACCCACGAAGTACAGCATTTTAAGAGCTGGCTGTACGTAACGGCCCGAAATCAGTGCCTGATGCAGCTCCGCTCAAAAAAGGGAAAATTCACAGAAGAAATTTCTCCTTTTGTTGTGGAAACCGCCCCCGAAATGCATCTGGAAGACGGTACAGAACTGGAGTCGAATCTTGGTAAATTGGAGCAGTGTATCGAGAAACTGAACCCGGAGCAAAAAATCTGCGTCCGGCTGTTCTTTTTGGAAGAGAAGTGCTACAAAGACATCGCGCAGATTACGGGATACGATTTAAACCAGGTAAAGAGCTTTATCCAAAACGGAAAAAGAAATCTTAAAATCTGTATGGAACAAAATGGATAAGCAGAGAGACGATATTGAAAAGTACCTGGCGGGAAAACTTACTTCCGCGGAAATGCATGCGCTTGAGAAAAAAGCCCTGAGCGATCCTTTCCTGGCTGAAGCGCTTGAAGGTGCTGAACAGATTGACGCTGCCGATTTCGCCAACGACATCGCAGCACTTAATGAAAAATTGACGAAACGAAAATCGGGTATGTGGACGTGGCCCCTTCGAATTGCTGCCACGTTATTGTTACTTACGGTTTCGATGTTTGTAATTTGGGTGGCGCTGAAAAAAGATACAGACGAAACGCTGGCCCTTGAACCGGGTATTTCAAAAGAAGATCCGATCACAAAACCGGCACCCGAAATTCAAACTCCCCCCGCATCCGAAAAACAAACATCTCCCGACACAGCTTCCCGCCCTACCCCGCCTAAAAAAGAAATTCGTTCCACGCCACGGCCTAAACGCAACAAGCCATCGGTTACTCCCCAGTTGGCCGAAAACAAAAAAACAGAAGAAGTTCCCGCGTTATCTGAAACGCTTGCAGACAACGGAAATGCAAAAGACAAGGTGAGCGAACCTGTTGCAGAGGCTCCGCTTGAGGATAAAAACAAAATCACCACAATCACTTCGGAAAAAAGAAATGAAGTTCAGCTTCCATCAGCGAACGAAATAAAAATTGCTGAAGGATTTATCGCAGCAGTTGATGCGCGTCCGACCATTGTTACCGGACGGGTTCTTTCCGCGGAAGACGGCACACCGCTTCCCGATGTAAGCGTAGCATTAAAAGGCACCGGCATCATGACTAAAACTGATGCGCACGGCAGGTATTCCATCACGGCAAACAGCCGCGAGAAAACGTTGATCTATTCATCAGAAGGACTTGAAAGCACCGAAGTAAAAATTGAAGGCATCGACAGCACATACCTGCCGGTTAAAATTGAGATGACTGATGCTGCCCAGGAAGAAGCTGCAGTTGAAACGAGCGGCATGCGCGACTTCGGCCCGACAAACGTTTACACAATTCCTGCGCATCCTGAAACCGGAAACCGGGCGTTCAAACAATATCTTGAAAAGACTCACAAGTATCCACGGGAGGCGCGCGACCAAAAGATAGAAGGCACTGTTGTTATCGAGTTTAAAGTTGATGCTACAGGATCGCTGAGTGAATTCAGAATTGTTCGCGGTATCGGCAACGGCTGCGATGAAGAAGTTATCCGGTTAATTCTGCAAGGCGCCAGGTGGGTTCCCACTACCAAAGATGGCACACCGGTTAATGACAAAGCGCGCGTGAAGTTCAAGTTTGAACTGGAGGAGTAGGAAGTATTCCCTATTTTGAGTGTTATAAATGAGATACTTTCCCATTCATATTTTAATTAAAGATTTTGTTTTCCTGACGGCACTTTTCTTTTCTGAAAAGATGGTCAACAATCGTTATCCTTACAGCTGGCGGTCAGCGAAAGAGATTCTCGGAATAAGCGTGTATGTAGAAACAAGCTTTTTTATCACTAACATTTTAATTTTTACGATTGTTTATCTGCTTATTCCTAAGACAAGAGAATTCTCCAAGCCATTTCTTCTTGGAACACTCCTTCATATTCCAACGCTACTTCTCGCGCTTTATACGTTGGAAATATCTCTCAATGCCTTTTTGATAGCATCGATTGTCAGTCTTTTTACTTCCGGATTCCTGTACAAGTTTTTTTGCCCCGGGTTTTCTTTTGAGAAAAGTCTACGAAAACATGCCGGTTTGGAATAGGCAGTAAAATTCAGTTCTCCTCCCTATATTTATGAGTTAACCTAACCCGATGCTCATGAGTATCAAGCTCCGCCTCACCGTCATGAATTTTCTCGAGTTCTTCGTTTGGGGATCATGGCTTATTTCGCTGGGCGGATACATGTTCACCCTTCCGGGCGATATGTCGAACCGGGGTGCACTGGTGGGCGCAACATACGGCACCATGGGTATTGCCTCCCTGTTTATGCCCACGCTTATGGGTATCCTGGCCGACCGGTTTATCAATGCCGAACGTGTGCTGGGAATCTGTCACATCATCGGGGCAGCCACACTTTTCTGGGCCAGCACCATTACTGATGCTTCTCTTCTGTATTATGCTATTTTACTCACCAGCCTGTTCTTCATGCCAACCATTGCACTGAACAACACGGTATCCTACAGCATCCTCGCGAGTAACAACATCGAAATTCAAAAAGTATTTCCGCCTATCCGGGTTTGGGGAACGGTTGGTTTTATCGTTGCCATGTGGGGCGTTGACTTGCTGGGCTGGACAAAAAGTCCAAATCAGTTTTTGTTTGCAGCCGCAGCCGGATTGTTAATGGGTATTTATTCACTCAGCATGCCAGCCTGTAAACCTGCCAAAGCCACAAAAGGCAGTTCGTGGGTGGAAACTTTCGGGCTTGACGCCTTTGTACTCTTCCGCCAGCCGAAAATGCTCATCTTCTTTGTATTTGCGATGATGCTCGGTGCGGCATTGCAGATTACCAATGCTTTTGGAGAACCTTTCCTCCACGACTTTGAATCGCGTTATACCGGCACCTTTGCGGTTGAACATCCAAGTCTGCTCATCTCACTATCCCAGATTTCGGAAACACTTTTCATTTTAACAATTCCGTTCTTCCTGAAACGCTTTGGTATTAAAACCGTCATGCTCATGAGCATTTTTGCGTGGGTGCTGCGGTTTGGATTGTTCGGAATCGGCAACCCTGCGGAAGGACTGATCTTTTTGGTGATGTCGATGATTGTGTATGGAATGGCATTCGACTTCTTCAACATCTCGGGATCCTTGTTTGTCGAAAAAGAATCACCCGTTAGCATTCGCGCCAGCGCACAAGGGCTGTTCATGCTGATGACCAACGGTATCGGAGCGCTGGTAGGCGGAATTATTGCCGGCAAAATTGTTGACTACTTCACAAATGCGGAAGGTATCAAAAACTGGCCGGGTATCTGGTTCACGTTTGCAGGCTATGCATTAATTCTCGGGCTCATCTTCCCGTTCGTATTCCGGTATAAACACGACCGGCATGCCGTTGATGCAGTGAAACATTGACCCGTGGGCTCTCACCCGAATCCAGAAAAGATATCGACTCGAATTTTTGTACCCTCCCTGGGAGAGGGTATCTCGTTTGTGGTATCGGGAGAATGCTTTATTTGGGCGAGGGTCTATAAAATTTCCACGAGGTCTTAAAGTCTTTTGTGAGTTTTTGGTTGGTCAGGATTGCTCGCAGCATTTCTATCGGCATGCTGTTCTCCTGTAACACGGCATCATGATATTGCTTGTACGTCATCTTTCCACTGTCGACTAATTCTCTTTTCAACGCATAGAATTGAAACGCCCCGGTCATGTAAGCCAGTTGATACAACGGACCATAACCACCCGTAAACGACCGCCTTACCTCTGCTTCGGCATTCGCGCGTTCATGCCCCACCCGATCCACCAAAAAATCGATGCATTGCTGCGGAGTCCATTTATTGAGATGATAGTTTAATGAAAATATGATCCGCGCACAGCGATGCATACGCCAGAACAACATCCCGATTTTGTCTTCGGGAGATTGTGGAAAGTTTTTATCCCACAGAATCAACTCCCAATACAGGGCCCAGCCTTCCGTCCAGAACGGTGTCCGAAAATTGCGATAAGACTTATAACGATTGTTCATAAAGCCTTGCAAGTGATGGCCCGCAATCAGCTCGTGGTGAACCGTGGCGCGCGAGAAGTGCGGATTGTTTCCGCGCATGCTCATCAGCTTGTCGTCATGCGACATGTCATCGGTAGGATACGCGATCTGCAAAACTTCACCTCCTAAAAAGAAAGGACTTACCAGTTGCTGCCGGGGCGACATCATACTCATGCGCCATGTTTCTTCTGCGATAGGGGGAATTGTGATCAGATCATTCTTCTTCAGGAATTCAACCGATTCATTGTACAGTTTCAGCATGGCCTCCGGCTGATAACCTTCGGGCACGTATGTTTGCTTGACCTTTTCCTGGGCCTGTTTCCAATTATCGCCAAAACCCAATTCGCGCGAAGCTTTCAGCAATTCCGCATCGCACCAGGCGAATTCTTTATTGGCAATTTCCACCAATTCTTCCGGTGAATATGGAATCATTTCATATTGAAGCAGACGCAGTAACTCTTCGCGGCCGATCGGGTTGCCAATAATTCCACTGCCATCATCTTTGGGCAAAGAAGCTTCATCAACTTTAACTTTTAATGCAGAGGCAAATTTGGTGAGCGTTGTGTCGAGTCGCTGATAGGGTTTTGTCACCCACCAGCTGAACTGCGGGTCGTACCCGTCATAAAATTCAAACACGCTTTTTAATGCCTGTTGCTGACCTTTAATTGCACCTTCGGCACGCGAAGCAACTTCACGCGTCAGGTTCGGATCCTGCTTCAGCTTTTTCATGGTTTCGCGAATCGACTTGTTAACCTCGTCAAGTTGTTTCGCCACCAGATTGCTTTCGAGGTGCAAGCCGCGCCTCCGCTTTTTTTCAAGTTCATAAATCGGTGATCCGATCGTTACGTACTTGTCGATCAGTTTCATCTCCTTTTCTTCCGCGCCAAGCAGGGCAAGCTCATTTTCAAGATCGCGTTTGACTAACAAATAATCGGCACGGCCACCCACGCCCATTTTTTCGAACGGAAGCTGTTCGAGTTTATTCAGGTAATCGGTATAAAGCGTTTTAAAACGTTCTCTTCGCTCCGGAGAGTTTTGAATAAAGTAAAATCGCTCCAGACTGCCACGATCAGCGCGAAGCTGTATCATTAACGGATAGACTTCCGTAACGGACGCATCGGCTTGACCGAATGCATAACTGGCGAAAAAGAAAACGATTATTGCACCGAAGAGGTACTTGTACAGTTTCATAGGTTCAGGCGAGGTTGATGATGCGGTAAGTTTACTAAAATCCGGATGGCTTTTGATGAAAAAATCCAGAGCCGGCATCATTCCGGCTTTTCCAAGTTATACAGTCTGACTACTGGTTTAAAAACGACCGCGAACGTACGCTTTCGTACGATGGCATTTTAAGAAACGCTGAAAAACATCTAAAAAGGCCAAAAAAAGTTTGGTACACTATTAGATCAGCAAAAGTGGAATAAATACCCACCACTTGTGAAACGCGTATCACTCGGAGAATTTGAAGAAATCGTATTGCTGACAGTCATGCTGCTGGAAGGCAATGCCTATGGTGTAACGATCATGCACCAGATTATTGAACAAACCGGACGTTCCGTAAGGTTGAATCAGGTCCACGCTTCGCTGCAACGGCTTGAAGACAAAGGCATGATCAAATCAAAAATGAGTGCACCCACGAATGAGCGCGGTGGCCGGAGGAAACGCCTGTTTACGATTACATTCTACGGACAAAAAACACTGGAAGAAATCCAGGCGGTGCGCGCTAATTTATGGGGCATGATTTCGGGCTTGAAAAATTCCTGAGCCATGGAACAAAAACAAATCCCCCAACCGCCAGCCTGGGCTAAGAAACTGCTCAGGTTGTATTGCGATCCGCGCTTTCTGGAAGAAGTAGAAGGCGACCTGGAAGAAGAATTTCTTTACCAATGTAATAAAGCATCCGTTTCGAAAGCCCGGTGGGATTATTCACGTAGTGTTTTGGGCTTTATCAAACCCTTTGCTAATCGAAAAAAATCAAACCTCGTATCGCCTATGTTATCTAACCATTTCAAAATATCATTCCGGCAGTTGATGAAGAATAAAACATTCTCCTTCATCAACATCTCCGGTCTTACACTGGGTTTTCTGTGCTTCATACTACTAACGCTGTACGTCCATGATGAATTAAGTTTCGATCTTTTCCATAAAGATTCATCGCGCATATACCGGGTGCTGCAGCACGAAAAAATGGATGACGGGGTGATGCGGCATGTGGCCACCACTGCGGCACTGGTGGGCCCCGAAGCAGCAGCGCAGTTTCCGGAAATCGAATCAAGCTTGCGCATTTCGTCTATCGGTCGGCTCACCATGGGAAACGACCCCGCTAACCGCGGATATGAAGTGATTACAATCACCGACCCGAACATCTTTTCGTTTTTTGATTTTCCCTTGCTGGCTGGTGATCCGAAAACAGCTTTAGTTCCGCCAGACGTTATTGTCGTATCGGAATCCCTTGCGCGAAAATACTTCGGGACCGCCGATGTTTTAGGCAAGCGAATGTGGACAAGTATTGTGCGAAACGACAAACCCGTTGAATTCACTATTAGCGGTGTGATGAAAGATTTTCCAAAGAATTCATTTATTCAGTTTGATGTGATTTTTTCGGATTCAAGCTGGCCATCCATGTTTCCCTGGTACCAGGACCTGATTTCATCCGACTGGGTAAGTAACACATATCTAACGTTTTTAAAACTTCGCGATCCGGCAACTCAACATTCGGTTGAGCCCGGAATAACGCAACTGGTGAAAGATCATTACCCTGCAACACGCGCATTCAAAAGTGAATTTACATTACAACCGTTGTCCGACATCCATTTAAACTCTGCCAATATTCAAGACAGCGATGCAGCACCCAACGGCATGAACCCGTTTTACCTGTACATGTTTGCGGGCATTGGTTTCCTGTTACTGCTGATTGCCTGCCTGAATTACATGAACCTTTCTACTGCAGCAGCGCTTAAGCGGACCCGTGAAATCGGAACCCGCAAAACACTCGGTGCGCAACGCATGCAACTCATCACGCAGTTTATTACCGATTCGGTGGTGCTTTCCGCTATTGCATTAGTGCTTGCGTTGATCATTATTCAAATTATTTTACCCGCGGTCAACCAGTTCACCGACAAGGAACTCGCTCTCACATCGCTGCCGCTCGCATGGGCTGCCGGCATTCTGGGTGTATTATTTATCGCTGCGATACTGGCGGCACTTTATCCGGCCTTTATTACGGCACGCATGACACCCGCAGATGCATTGAAAAAAGAAATCCGGGTGGGTAACTCGCGTTTGCCGCTGCGCAAAATGCTGGTAGTGGCGCAGTTCACCATCTCCATTATCATGATCTCTTCCACACTGGTGATCTACGAGCAACTGGATTATCTGCGTAACAAAGACATCGGTATTGAAACGGAGAATCTGGTGGTGATTGACATTAACAGCGGCCGCTTGCGCAGGAATTTTGAAAGTATAAAAGCTGAATTTGGCAGCCCTTCGGAAGTGATTAGTGTCTCCACTTCTACGCGCGTGCCGGGTGAATGGAAGAGTTTTCCGGTTGCCACCGTAAGGCCTCAAGGTGAACCGATCGGCAAAGAGATGATCTATGTGGGAGTGGACAATGACTTCCTGACAACGTACGACATCAAACTAAAAGAAGGGCGGAATTTTAATACCGGTCCGGCCGACTCAACAAAAGTTATTCTTACTGAACTTGCCGTGAAGCAATTGGGTTTGACCAATCCTGTCGGACAAATTGTTGAAATTCCCACCGTACGATGGGGCGGAAGCATAGAGGCTCTGGAAAATGTTTTCCGCGCAGAAGTTGTTGGCGTGGTCGAAGATTTCCACTTTGAGTCATTACGCACCGATATGAAGCCGATTATATTTGTAGCTCCGAATACCCCGGTTCAACGGATTGATTATTACACCCTCAAAGTAAAAACCAATAACTGGCCGGGCGTGATCGAAAAGCTTCAGGCGATTAATAATACGATTGACCCGGAAAATCCGCTGGAGTACACGTTCCTTGACACCCGCTTCGAAGGATTTTATAAAGCCGATGCACAGCGTGGCCAGATATTTCTCGTTTTCTCACTGGTAGTTGTTTTGATTGCGTGCATGGGTCTGTTCGCCCTCGTATCGTTTGCGGTTGAAACGCGGGTTAAGGAAATCGGTATTCGTAAAGTATTAGGTGCATCGGTCCACAACATCGTAGGAATGATCTCAAAAGAATTTCTTATGCTGATCATGATTGCGTGTTTACTTGCCGTTCCGGTAGCATATTTATTCATGCAGCAATGGTTGCGGGATTTTGCGTACCGGATTAGTCCGGGAATAGGTGTGTTTGTTCTCGCGGGATTGATCATCGGCCTGATCGCTGCAATCACCATAGGATTGCGCACGATAAGGGCTGCATCAGTGAACCCGGTTAAATCGTTACGCAGTGAATAAGCGACTACGTTTTTTACCAGAGGCTGAGTCAATATTTGATGACCAAGATATTCAACCCCTTCGGGGTTGTTTACAAAAACACATCCGTAGTGCTACAAATATTTGAATCCTTCGGATTCAATCACAAAGTCAACGTAAGACGGCAATATCAAAAACTGTTCCTTCAATCGTTAGAGTGAATAGCGAATTGGTGACTACGTTTTTTACCAGGGTTTGACTCGATACTTTGATAACAGAAATATTCAACCCCTTCAGGGTTGTGTAACAAAACATATGCGCTATTCTACAAATTTGAATCCTCCGTATTCAATCACAAAGTCAGCGCATGACGGCAATATCAAAAACTGCTCCTTCAATCGTTAGAGTGAATAGCGAATAGGCGACTACGTTTTTTACAGTGTTTGAGTAAATATTTTGATAACAGAAATATTCAACCCCTACGGGGTTGTGCAACAAAACACATGCGTAATTCTACAAATTTGAATCCTCCGTATTCAATCACATGGTAAACACATGACGGTAATATCAAAAAAACTGATCCTTCAATCGTTAGAGTGAATAGCGAATAGGCGACTACGTTTTTTTATCAAAGTTTGAGTGGATATTTTGATAACAGAAATATTCAATCCCTTCAGGGTTGTGCAACAAAACACATGCGTAATTCTACAAATTTGAATCCTCCGTATTCAATCACATGGTAATCCCATGACGGCAATATCAAAAAACTGCTCCTTCAATCGTCACAATGAATTATGTTAACCAATCCCGAAGGGATTGAATGTTAATAAAAACAGACCATAAACTGACAAGCCGACCCCAAAGGGGTCGAACGTTCACGCAATCGGTTTATTCTACATGGTACCAAAAGTCAGGCTTGACGCACAGAGCAAGTCACCCTTATTAAAACGAAAACCCTGACTGTTTCGTCAGGGTTTTTATTGATTCCGATTTCTGTTTTTTTTAAACCACCTTTTTTCGAATCACTTTCGCATACGTGCGGCTTACCGGGAAGCTTTTTCCGGTTTGCATTTTAACAATCATACCACCATTGAAGTGTTTTTCAATTTCCTTCAAATAGTTGATGTTAATGATTGTGCTGCGGTGAACGCGGATAAACGTATCGGGATTTAAAATTTCTTCCAGTTTACCGATACCCGATGAGCTCACAAACTGATCATTCTTTGTAGTAAGAATCGTGTAATCTCCTGAGGCTTCCAGAAACATGATTTCTTCCACGGGCAGGTTTAACAACTTCTCCGACTTCTGTACAAAAATGTGAGAGTCGTACGAAGTCTTGCTGTCGGTTTTCATGCTTCGCAGCAATTCGCCCACGTTATTTTGCTCCAGTTTCATCCGGCTGATCGCTTTGTCGACCGCTGTCTTGAAGCGTTCCTGGTCGAGCGGCTTGAGCAAATAATCGATCGCATTTTTTTCAAACGCCTTGATGGCATATTGATCATACGCTGTTGTGAAAATCACGAAGGGATCGTGCTCAATATCGTCCAGCACATCGAAGCCGGTCATGCCGGGCATTTGAACATCAAGGAAAACCAGATCCGGTTTCAGCTTGTCGATTAACTCAACCGCATCTTTGCCTTTGTCCGCTTCTCCTACGATGGTAATTTCAGGAGTATTCTCAATATATTCTTTTAACAGATCACGCGCCAATTGTTCATCGTCAATAATTAAACAGGTAATGTTCATTCGTTGGTTGTTTTAAATACTAAAGTTATTGTAAAATTCTATACCGCTTCGCGTTTAACTTCTTCAGGTTGATTTACCAGCTTGTTCTCTTCAATTACCGGGATAAAAAAGCTGACAGAATATCCCCATGTGCTGGAGTGTATCCTCAACCCGGAGCCCGGACCGAAGGTGCTGCGAAGACGTTCATCTGTGTTTCTGATCCCCACTCCGCTGGAATTTCCATCCATAATCTTTTTGGAGTTGATTCCTAACCCGTCATCCTTTACTTCGAAAAAGATCATTTGATTAATCCGCTTAACGGTCACAACAATTGTGCCGCCCTCGTCTTTCGGGGCTATGCCGTACTTCACAGAGTTCTCAACCAGCGGCTGCAGGATCATCGGAGGAATAACGATCCCGAGGCAAGTATAATCAATATGCTTCACAAATTTCAACCGATTGCCAAACCGTACCTGCTGAATGCGAATGTAGTTGTCGATAAAGTCAAGTTCCTGCACCAGCTTAACAGGCTTGTCGCCATGCGAATCAAGCGCATACCGAAAAATATCCGAGAGCTGCGTGATTACTTTACGCGCCTGCTCTTTGCTTGAACCAACCAGTGTGTTAATAGAGTTAAGCGTATTAAACAAAAAGTGCGGGTTGATCTGCGATTTCAGCAGCGATAATTGCATCTCACGGTTTTTCAATGCTAGCTCCCCTTTCTCCTGCTCGCGTTTCTGCGTGTGCTCGAAATACCGGATGATGTAATACACCGCTATCGTAATAATGTATTGATCGTGAAAGTGTAATCCTTCCCATTTCAGCAAATTCAAAATGTGTTCCTTCCAATTGTAAAAATGAACCCACCCCTCCACATAATCTTCCAGGTAGTACGAGAACGATCCCATGATCAGGAAGAATATAACCACCCCAATAACATGGCCGACCAACTGGATGTAGAACCTGAACTGAAAAAGAAAGTGTGAATAAAAGAGAATCAGAATCATCAGCACGCAAAGCGCCTCGTACAAATACAACCCGTTCCAGAATATGTAGTCGTAACTTGACGGCATGTCAAGTTTCCATTTCAATACGGCACCCATGGTATAATTGATCAAAAACCACAGGCAAAGCAGCAGGTATGCCCGTTTCCAGATGCGCGGTATTTGGTCGAAAACATTCACAATGCAATATGGCAACTAAAGTTACGCAGAAGAATACAAACGCGTTAATTCAGGGTTTCGTACGCCAAAAAACCAAAAATGCGGATTAATCTTGTCCCGGGTTTGAAAGAACTGGTCGATTCCACATCTTTAGAATTGATATGCGTTACCTCGGTTTCCTGCTTCTGTTAGTGTGCTCAGGCGCGGCCATCGCCCAGGAAATCACCCTATCCGGAAAGGTCACCGATGCAGAAACAAAGGAGCCGCTGCCGTTTGCTTCCGTCTGGATAAAAGGCGAAACCATCGGAACGATAACCAACGCACAGGGCGATTTTGATTTTCATATTCCCGCTGAACTGAGTCAGAAAACTCTCGTGATCAGCATGCTTGGTTATCGAAGCTTTGAATCAACAGTTAGTGCGCTTCACGTGAACGAGCCGCTGTTGGTGGCGCTGGAGAGTTCAACCCAGTTACTGAATGAAGTAGTTATTCGCGATTCGTTGACAGGCGGAGATATTTTGCAACGTGCGCTTGCGCGGATTGAGCAGAATTATCCGATGGAACCTTTTCTGATGGAAGGATTCTACCGCGATATTAAAAAAGTTGGCGGAACGTACATTTCACTGCTTGAAGCAGCTGTGGAAATTTATGACGAGAACTACAAGCGTCCGCGTAATCAACATAAACTGCGCGAAGGCGTACGCCTGCTGGAAGTGCGAAAAAGTCTCGGCTATGAAAACAAGTTCACCTCTTTTTTCGATCAGGATAATTTACTGGAAGATTTGTTACTACATAACACCATCCGGTACCGGCAGATTGAAGACCGTGATGAGATGTATGCCGTGATGAAACGCGATCGTGATTCATACTACAATGGCAACGAAATCTTTGTGATCTCCTATTCCGGAGAATACGTTCTGAAAATTTTTGTTGAGAAGTCAGACTACTCGATCATTCATCTGGAGTTCGAGATCAATGGCTCGGATGATATTCCTGGCAGGAAGAAAAATATGGCCAGTCGTTTTACGGGGATAAAAAAGACCATCGACTTTAAGCGCATTGAGGGCAAAATGTTCCTGAATTACATCAGTGTTACTTCGAAAGTAGACTGGTACGACCCGAAAACCAACGAAGTGAAATTTAATACCGAGCTATTTCAGCAACTGCTCATTAACCATGTAACTCCGCATACGGACGAAGAAATTAGTTCTGTCGAAAAGATGAACAATTACGGATTGCAGTACCAGCAGGGTTCGTATAACAAAAAATTCTGGAGCAAATACAACGTTATTAAGGATACTCCGCTGGATCAAAAAATTGTTCAGGACCTTGAACGCGAAGGTCCGCTTGACAAGCAGTTTGAAAAGTACTGATCCTAAACGAAACGTTATACCAGTCTCTTAAAAATTCCGCGACCTTCTCCGTGTCCTTCCGCTACTCCCAGAAGCGAAGACAGGCAATAACTCCATCGGCAGTCGATTATCAGCTCTTTGTTGTGCAGCGCAATTCTTACCAGATCTTTCCGATAGCCAAATGCCAACGGAAAAAAGGGAACAATACTCCATCGTGAACAAAAGAAAGCGTTGTCTCTTAAACGTCCATGCAGTTTCACCGAGCCGATCAGTGAATCGCAACAATACAATTTTACAATTACCTTTCCGGATGAAAGAAGTTCGATCACTACGGAGCATTCCTGATCAGCTACCTCATGTCTACCCGTGAGCAGTCGCCACAATTTTCTGGGTTTGATATCCGCACCATTGATGGAACACCTTGCGTGTCCCGCATACTCATCCGGTGAATCCTGATAGCGACCCGTCATGTGGTTATGGTTCGTCAAAATTTCCAGATCTTGGTGTTTCGATGTGACTTTACGGTTGACATAATTTGATGACCCCGGAAATTGCATCACGTCTAGTACCCACGAAAACTCCATCGCGATTAGTGGGTTTGAGTAACAACTATCGTTACGAGTATTATCAACATCGCGGCCGTAATCAGCGAGTGCCAACCCTTTCTTCGCATTAACATTCTGAAATCAAAGTATTGCTGTGCAGTCATAATTTGTTTGGCTTATTATGGCTCAAACGTACCGAGGGAAAATACCACGCTGATGCCGAACAATGCCAGCGTACAACCTTTGTTTTGCGGAGAATCATAAATCCAGGAGGTTCTGACGGGCTAGTTGCGATTTTTGCAAATCGTGGTAAAATGCGTAGTATTCACAGCTTTAACCCCTGTTATGCCCCCTGAAAATGTCCAATCATCATTTCTGGAGCAGATCAAAAAGAAGCTCCCGATAAATACTTCACTGGCCGATGAAATTGCCGAAACGCTGAACATCAGCCGCGACAGTGCGTATCGCAGAATCCGGGGTGAAACCGTGCTGTCACTTGATGAAGCTAAAACACTCTGTAACAAGTTTGAAGTATCGCTTGACGCACTGACAGGACTGGAATCCGGAATCATTCCATTCCGGCATCTGGTGGTCAATAACAAACCCGAAACATTTGAGCAGTGGCTTAAACTGATGCTGGAAAACCTGGAGTTGATAAATCGTTATTCCGGAAGCAAGGAAATTGTTTTCACTGCGAAGGATGTTCCTGTGTTTCACTATTTCCGTTACCCGGAATTGTGTGCATTTAAAATGTTCTTCTGGATGAAGTCAGTGCTCAGCTACCCGGAATTTCAGACCAGGAAATTTTCATCCAATTCAGTCAGGTCAGATTTACTTTCGCTTGCGCGGAAGATTTCCAAAACCTATCACGAGGTACCCAGCGTTGAATTATGGAGTGAGGAGACCACGAACGTTACACTGAAACAACTCGAGTTCTACCACGAATCAGGTTTCTTCAATAGCGCAGCCGACAGCAGTCCTGTTTTTGACGAGTACAAACAGATGGTGAGCGACATTAAAGATTTTGCCGCGCGCGGTTATAAACAGGAAGGCGCATCGTTCACACTGTATAAAAATGAAATTCTGATTGCAGACAATACCGTTCTCTATCGGATGGATGACCGGAAAACGGTTTATATCAGTCATAACATTACCGAGCTATTACTCACTACCCACGAATCGTTTACGCTTCAAACCGAAAGTTTCATCAATAACTTACAGGCCCGCTCGGTATTGATCAGTACCACCGGTGAAAAAGAGCGCAACAAATTTTTCAACCGGATGGATGAAAAAATTGACGCGGTAAAAAAGAGGGTTGGATAATTACTTCAGCTGGGCGAGTGCTTCTTTCATTCGCTTTAAAGCCTCTACCAAATCTTTTTCGGCAGCAGCATACGACAAGCGAACACATTTTTCATCGCCAAATGCTTCACCCGGTACCAGCGACACGTGTGCTTTCTCAAGCATGTACATACAAAAGTCATCGCTGTTTTTAACGGTGCGGGTTCCGTCAGACTTACCGAAGTACGAACTGATGTCCGGGAAGAAGTAGAATGCTCCCTGCGGATAGTTTGCCTTTACGCCAGCAATTTCCTTCAATAAGTTATAAACAATATCTCTGCGTTTGTGATATTGTTTCACCATTTCTTCCGTAGGCTTCATGTCACCGGTAATCGCGGCTAACGCTCCGCGTTGCGAAATGGAACAATTCGCAGAAGTGATCTGACCCTGCACTTTGTTGCAGCCATCGGCAATCCACTTCGGTGCAGCGATGTATCCTACACGCCAGCCGGTCATCGCAAAGCCTTTCGCAAATCCGTTAACGGTAATGGTACGATCGAACATTCCCGGCAGAGCAGCCATGCTTACCCGATCGCCTGTGAAGTTGATGTGCTCATAAATTTCATCCGCAATCACCAGCAGGTTTTCATGTTTCAGCACAACTTTTGAAATCGCTTCAAGCTCGGCTCTTGAAAACACCGACCCGGTCGGGTTACATGGCGATGAAAAAATAATCGCCCGGGTTTTAGGGGTGATAGCCGCTTCAACCTGTTGTGCGGTTACTTTAAAATCGTTTTCCAGCGAACCTTTCACAATTACCGGTGTGGCTTCAGCCAGTCGCACCAGTGCATCGTAGCTAACCCAAAAAGGTGAAAACACAATTACCTCGTCACCTTTGTTCAGCAAGGCAAGCATGGTGTTGGCGATCGACTGCTTAGCTCCGTTTGATACAACAATGTTTTCAGGCTTGTATGGAACCTTATTCTCGTTCTGATATTTTGCGGCAAGCGCTTCACGCAAATCCTGGTATCCGGCTACGGGGGGATACGCGAAATATTTACCATCATCAATCGCTTTCTTGGCCGCATCGCAAATGTGCTGTGGAGTTTTGAAATCGGGTTCACCCAAACTCAGGTTAATTACATCGATGCCGCGATTTTTAAATTCACGGGCTTTGGCAGCCATGGCCAGCGTAGCAGACTCCTGGATGGCGTCAATGCGAGCAGAAAGATTTTGATTCATAGTTAATTGCCTGAAGGCGAGCAAAGATAAAAGCCCCCGGGGGAAATCGCTAAAAGGATTAATTAAAAAGCGTTCGGCCGGTAATGCTTCGGCCAAGCGTAATTTCATCGGCATACTCCAGGTCGCCCCCCACCGGCACTCCGCGTGCGATTACGCTCACCTTTACGGATAAATCTTTGATGCGCTTGTGAATATAGAAGGCTGTTGTGTCGCCTTCCAGCGTAGGACTGAGCGCAAGAATGAGCTCTTTAATCTCTGTTTGGGCATGATTGAGGCGGCTTACGAGCGACTCTATTTTTAATTCAGACGGACCGATTCCATTTACAGGCGAGATCACTCCCCCCAGCACGTGGTATACTCCGTTAAACTGCGAGGTATTCTCAATCGCCATCACATCATTGGCGTCCTCTACTACACACAAAATACTTTTGTCGCGTCTGTGACTGGCGCAGATAGTACAAATTTCAGCATCGGAAATATTATGACAGCACGAACAGAAGCGAATGCCCTCGCGTAATTTGTTCAGTGCATCAGTTAATGCAAACGTTTTCTCTTCCTTGTCTTTAATCAGGCTCAGCACCAGGCGCAAAGCGGTTTTTTTTCCAATGCCCGGAAGTTTGGAAACCTGGTTTACGGCCTCTTCAATAAGTTTGGAAGGATACTCCAACGCTTAAAAATTTAAAATCTTACGATATGATGCGTGCGTCAATACCTGCTTCGCAGATCGAGTCACGCATAGGCTTAAGAAATTCAAAGCTGCCGTTTTTCACCGTACACTTACCCTTAAAATGGATGAGCATGGTGCACTGTTCGGCCTGCTCCTGGGTGTGCCTGCAAACTTTGATAAGTGTATTGATCACGTGATCGAAAGTGTTCACATCATCGTTGAACACCACAAGATCCATCAGGTCGGTTGTTTCAATAACCTCCAGCACATCCACCATCTCGTCAGCCTGAAAATCGTGCTTCATTGACATATTGTTTCGGATGCAAAATTAACGAAAATCGGTGCATTTAAACTATACTTGAAGCCTAAAGGGTTTTCATTTTCCGTGTATGACACCATTGCTGGTCGGAATCATCTTATTGGTCTATTTTTTAGCGCTTATCACCATCTCTTATTTCACCTCAAAAGGCGCAGACACCAACACCTTTTTTACGGCCAACCGACAATCACCCTGGTACCTTGTGGCATTCGGAATGATCGGCTCGTCACTTTCTGGTGTAACGTTTATTTCCGTTCCCGGAAACGTGGGTAAAATTGGCTTCGGCTATTTCCAGGTGGTTTTGGGCTACCTCGTAGGCTACTGGGTAATTATTGGCATTTTATTACCGTTGTATTACAGGCTTAATCTCGTTTCAATTTATACCTACCTCGAACAGCGCTTCGATAAATACTCATACAAGACTGGTGCATTCTTCTTTTTGATCTCACGCTCAATCGGCTCAGCCTTGCGACTTTACCTTGCTGCAACTGTGCTTCAGCTTTTCCTGTTCGATGCGTGGCATGTACCTTTTTTCGTAACGGTGGCCACAACCATTGTCCTCATCTGGGTTTATACGTTTAAAGGCGGTGTGAAGACTGTTGTGTGGACCGACACTTTCCAGACATTGTTCCTGGTTTCCGCTGTATGCATTGCCGTGTGGCAGATTTCTGACGCGCTCGGCTTTTCATGGGGCAACATGATTACCGCGATCAAAGACAACGGGTATTCAAAAATCTTCTACGTCGATGATCCCAACTCCACCCTTTTCTTCCCAAAATACTTTTTAGGAGGAATGTTTATCACCATCACGATGACGGGCATGGATCAGGAGATTATGCAGAAAAATCTTACCTGTAAAAATCTGGGTGAAGCTCAAAAAAACATGTTCTGGTTCAGCATCACACTGGTGATCGTAAACCTGTTGTTCCTCATCCTGGGCGCGTTACTCTATATATACAGCAGTCAGAAAGGCATTGCCCTGCCTGAAGCATCCGATCAACTGTTCCCGTCACTTGCGCTAAACGAATTCGGATTGCTGGTGGGTGTGTTCTTTTTACTAGGCATCACAGCATCATCTTATGCGAGTGCCGATTCGGCCCTTACGGGATTAACAACTTCTTTTTGCATCGACTTCCTGAACTTCAAAGACAAACCCGAGTCCGTTAAACGAAAGCAAAAGTTTATCGTCCATGTTGGTTTTTCATTGTTGTTCCTGGTGATCATTCTCATATTCAAGCAAATCAATGAGCGCTCGGTAATTGATGCGGTGTTAAACGTAGCCGGATATACGTATGGACCATTGCTGGGATTATTTTCATTCGGACTTTTTACAACCCGTCAGGTTAAAGACAAACTCGTGCCGGTTATCTGTGTGGTGAGCCCGGTTATTTCGTATGTGCTCTCAGCCAATTCCGAAGCGTGGTTCAACGGCTATAAAATCGGAATCGAGATCCTTCTCATCAATGGAATTCTGACATTCTTCGGATTGTTCCTGATTTCGACTGAGAAAGTAGCCGCGAAAAGATCAGCCTGAAATCCTGGCGATCAGTTAATCATAAATCCTTATCCAAAGGAAAGGGCCACCTCTTTCGAAGCGGCCCTTAACCCGATTAAAACCAACCCCACGTTGGTTGACGTTAGACTCAGTTAAAAATTTCCGAATCTTGTTTCTTGGTGTGGTTAAACTCCAGCACAATTTTTTTGTTTTTGATCACTTGGATCGTATAAGATCCATAAGGGATGTCGTAGAAATCAATGATCATTTTTTTCTTGTGGATGCAGCTTGTGGCGATCACGGCACCGGTAGAATCACGTACTTCTACTGTTGCACCCAGAAATAATTTGCCAGCCTTGAGAAGAAGCAGATCTCTGTAATGGGTAGTATTAACACTTACCGAATCCTTATCTTTTTTTATAGTTGCAGCCGGGGCTGCGAACGCTGCTGTTGCCAACAACCCTAACACCACTACCAGCAGGAATATTTTTACGAAACTTTTCATTGTTAACTGTTTCCACGCCTTATGCCAATGCCATGCCGTGGAAGGAAACAGCCTAATTTGTAAAATTTCGAGGGTGGGGAATCAGAAATTTCCAGATTTGGGAAGCCCCATTCTTGAAATGAAAAACTTTCTTACATCAGCTCAACTGACGGATCCCAGTACTTTTCTTTAAAGTCCACGATTTTGTCATCAACGACCTTGATTTTTTCCTTCTCGAGAAGTTGCTGCATCCGCGAAGGTGGATTAAAGTGATGTTTGCCGGTTAACAAACCATTGCGGTTCACCACGCGGTGCGCAGGCACATCTTTCGGGCAGCCATTCATTGCCCAGCCCACCATACGGGAACTCATTTTAGTACCGAGATAGTTAGCGATAGCACCGTAGCTGGTAACGCGTCCTTTCGGGATCAGGCGTGCTACTTCGTATACATCGTTGAAAAAATTCGGCTTATCTGCTTTTTTGGTACTTGCCATGAATGAAACCATTGATCTTGCTAAATTTACGGCCTTATTTTCAGCCCGGTTTTGAAAAAACTGCTTTTTTTTATTGCGTTTGCCCTTTTAGCGGAAGCCAGTTCTGCGCAGAATGGTCATGAGCTGATATTGCCTGATTCAGCCGGCTGGAACAACCTGTATGAAGGCAAAACGCTGGCCTTTAAACTCCGGGCGACTTCTCCAGAAGACATTCGCTATTTCTCTTTTGAAAGCGGAGATAAGTTGCCGGTTCATTTTGATTCCGTAGGTAATTTTTCATGGAAAATCTCGTACGACCTGGTGAATCGCGTTGAACAGAAAAAAGACTTCACGGTTATTTTTCAGGCATTGTGGAAAGATGGCAAACGTGCGCGTGAAACAGTAACGTTTACAGTCAATCACGTGAACCGCGCGCCCGTGGTGGAAGAGATTCCGATGTTTTACGTAAAGCAATCAACGCGCAACAGCTACCAGATTCCGTACGAATATGTTTCGGATCCCGATGGTGACCCCTTCGTATTCAAGATCATTCAAACACAGATGCCGGAAGGCGCAAATCTTTCTTCGCAGGGACAGTTCACCTGGTCGCCTTCAAGAAGTCAGTTCAATGCATTAAAGAATAATCCGTTAACCGTTGAGTTTATCGTTCAGGATCAGCCCGACAAAGCTGAAACCAAAGGCAGAATCCGCATCGCACAGACGCAGCTTGATCTTCCACCCGAATTGTTAATTGTTCCCGGAGACTCCGTTTTCACCTTAAAGGAAGACGAAACACTAAACCTGAAAATTTATATCTCCGATCCGAACGGTGACGAGAACGTTCGTAGTGCGGGATTCATCCCGTCTGATCTTCGCATCGTGGCCGGAGCGTTAAAAGAAAATACTCCGCTTCAATATGAATTCACATGGAAGCCTCCATACACGTTCGTGGAAGAGACACAAAAGCAATTGCCAATCGAGATTGTATTTTTTGCGCTGGATAAATCCAACAATCGCGCGCAACGCAAGATTTCAATTACGGTTACGGATGCAGAAAACGTAGTCGAGAAAGATGCGCATCAGTATCAAAAGTATCGGGCCAACCTGGTGAGCGCCTACATGTTGATCAGAGACCTTGACGAGAATCAAAAGAAACTGAACGAAGAGTACAAGCGGGCCAAGAAGGGCAAAAAGAAACGCTCAATTGTTAACGCTTCACTGGGAGCCGTCACCGGTTTGAGCCCGGTGATGATTGATGCTACCGAAAATCCGGATGCCGCGAAGATCGTTCCGGGTGTAGGCGGTACTGCGGTGTTAACGCTGGGTACACTGGAGGCCACGGAAGTGATTGGTCGTTCGAAAGACGACATCATGGAGAAAATCAAAATCAGTATCGACATCCGGAACAAGGTGCAGACAGCCGGTGACGAGTTTGCGCGTAAGTATGGTTTGAAGTCGGCCCGCAGGCAGCCTGAATTTGAAAAGGAAATTGAAAAACTGAGAACAGCTATTACCGATCAGCGCATTGTGCTGCTGGAGATGGATGCATACCGGAAAAATCCGCCAAAGATTGAAGACAAAGACCTGAAAAAAACCTTCCCGGATTTTGCGCAGGAAAATTAAGCGGCAAACGGGCGGTAATTTTGCAGGATTGGTTTAAAAATCTACATTTGCATCCCGTTCCGAGCGATCGGAAACGAAACGTACAGAGGAGTGGCAGAGCGGTCGAATGCGGCGGTCTTGAAAACCGTTGAACCGCAAGGTTCCGGGGGTTCGAATCCCTCCTCCTCTGCTGATAACATTATCAAAGACAGTAAAAAGCCTGCAAATCGAATGATTTCAGGCTTTTTTCGTTTTTGCGCATCTCAAATTATTCATCCAATCTCAGGAAAATGGTGAGTAATTCGGTGAGTCAAAAACTTCTCAAAAATCGACTCACCAGTTTCGTTGCAACTATCTGATAGTCAACAAGTCCAACTGATGGACATCTTGATCTACCCCGACTGCACTTCCTATTTTAAATGTCAAACTAAAACAGGTGTAGTTATGAGTAGAAGATTCAGTTTGCTGTTCTATCTGAAGAAGCCAAGAAATTATTCAGGTGGCCCAGTTCCAATTTACATGCGCATAAGCATTGGCGGCAGAAGAACAGAGTTCGCGACCCAACGCGAAGCCGATCCCACAAAATGGAAAGCTCAAGCCGGTCGTGTCAATGGCACGAAAGAAGAAGTCAGGGCAATCAATGCATTTCTTGACACGCTGCAAGCGAAGGTTTATGAAGCGCAACGAAAGCTTGTAGAGGCGGATGAAAACGTCAACGTCAACACTATCCGCGAGATCATTGTCGGTAAGAAAGAAAAATCAAAAACGCTTCTCGAAGTTTTTGAGTACCATAATACTCAGATGAAAGCACTGGTGGATGTTGATTTCGCTCCAGGCACAATGGAGCGATATACAACCGCTTTATCCCATACCAAGGATTTCATTAAATGGAAATATAATCTTGACGACATTGAGATTGACAAGATCAATTATGAGTTCGTGACCGAAATGGAGTTCTATTTCAAATCGGTTCGGAAATGCTGCCATAACACTTCAGTGAAGTACATCAGCAACGTAAAAAAGATAGTGAACATCTGTATCAAGAATGGCTGGATACAAAAAGATCCCTTCTTCGGGTATAAGATGAACAAGAAGCAGGTTATCCGAGAATACCTTTCATCTGATGAAATCAATGCTGTTTACCAAAAAGAATTTCTTACAGATAGACTTACACTGGTCAGAGACATTTTCATTTTCAGTTGCTTCACGGGTCTTTCATACGCAGATATTCAAAAGCTCAAGCGATCCGAGGTTATCATAGGCATCGATGGTGATAGGTGGATTTCAACCACTAGACAAAAGACAGATACAGTTTCGAAGATTCCATTGCTTCCAATTGCATTGGAAATTCTCGAAAAATATAAGGAACATCCCAAGTGTGTCAATCAGGACGTACTACTTCCTATCCTTAGCAATCAGAACATGAATGCTTACCTGAAAGAAATAGCAGATTTGGTCGGCATCAAAAAGAACTTCACGTTCCATTGCGCTCGCCACACCTTCGCAACAACTGTGACTCTCACGAATGGAGTTCCCATTGAAAGTGTGTCCAAAATGCTGGGTCATAGTAATCTTAAGACCACTCAACACTACGCTAAAATTCTTGACTTAAAAGTGAGCGAAGATATGAGCAAGCTTCGCAGTAAACTCAGCGCAAGTCGCGAAAGCGCTGAACCTGCACAAATAAAAATCATTTCTAATTCTTAACCACAACTCATCATGAATAAAATAGTCACATACCTTGAAAGCAAAGAGGTTGTTTTTCACGTAGCACTTATATTGATCCTGCTTTACATTCCACATGCAGGCCATCTTTTCAAGCAACTGGAACATCTTGATATGACCTTCTTTGGTTTCTCAATCCTGAATTGGATTTACGGAATCGCGTTGGCAGGGGTGATCGAATTCATCATCCTGGTCTTCATTATCAACGGCTATCGAACAACAGGCAAATTCTATGCGGTAGTGAGTTTCTTTATCAACGCCTTCTATTACGACCATTGGTTCCTTGCACTTCAGGAGCCAACCATGTTGAATATCAAATTAGCAACGATCAGCTTTTTAATCTGCTTCTGTCATTCCCTGGCAGTTTGGCAATTAAGTGAACTATTCTACAAAAGAGTGAAAGCAGACAAAGAGAAGGTTGTTGAGTATTGGTGCCCAGAATGTGAGGCTGGTCCGTTCCCAAATAAAAGTGTATCACTCCCCTAAAATCGAACCAGGAGGTTAGTTAAAAAAAGTACACTAAATTGACTAACCAATGAAAAAGCAAAGCAGGAGAAAGTTCACGGCGGAGTTCAAAGCCCGGGTGGCATTGGAAGCCGTAAAAAATGAGATGACTTTGGCGCAGCTGTCGCAGAAGTTTGAAGTAAGCCCGATTATGATTTCCCGGTGGAAGGCCGAGTTGGTCGACCGTATGGCGATGGTCTTCGAGAGCAAACATGACAGTGTGGAGGGAGAAGATTTAGAGACAGAGAAACTATACGCTCAGATCGGCCAGCTTAAGGTCGAGAACGACTTTTTAAAAAAAAGTGCGCGGAAATTGGGGATCACAGTACCCGACAAAAGTTCGTGGTCATGAATCATCCCCATCTATCGGTACGTAAGCAATGCGAGTTGCTAACGGTGAACCGGGGCTGTATCTACTACAAACCCGTTGAGGAGAAACCTGAGAACATTGTGATGATGCGCTTAATGGATGAGCATTTGATGAATCACCCAACTGAGGGAGTCGAATCAATGGTTTATTGGTTGCGGGATCATGGCTTTCCGATCGGTCCCAAGCGCATACGGCGTTTATTCCGCGTGATGGGGCACAATACCATCTATCGGCGCAAGAACCTCACCAAGGCTGGCCTTCGCGAGTACATTCGACCGTATTTGCTCCGAGGACTGGATATCGTCAGACCCAACCAGTTATGGTGCACTGACATCACCTATATTCCGATGCGCAAAGGTTTCATGTACCTCACGGCCGTCATGGACGTCTATAGCAGGAAGATCCTGGCTTGGGGTATCAGCAATTCCATGGACGCAAGCTGGTGCCTGGAGGTACTCAAGCAAGCCATAGCACGCTACGGTAAACCCGAGATAGTCAACTCTGATCAGGGCTCCCAATACACCAGTGCAACATGGATACAGTACCTAGAAGGTTGTGACATCAAGATTTCGATGGATGGAAAAGGCCGCGCAACAGACAACACGTGGATCGAGAGATTCTGGAAGAGCCTGAAGTATGACTACGTCTATCTCAACCCCAGCGATGATGGTTTTGAACTTTTTGAAGGAGTTCAAAACCACATCGAGTATTACCACTCCAAGGTCCACCATGGTACCGGGGAGAAGCCGGACGTACGGTATAACGTCCAACTTCTAGCAGCATGAATAAAAAAAGCTAACTAAGAAAACGTGCCTCCTGGTTTAGAAATGGGGAGTATTACAAAGGTCAATGGAAGGTCACATTTCCAAAGCTCACAAATACTACAAAAGGATTTTGGAAAACGATAAGAATTCCAAAACCCATTTGAATGGCATCAGCCTTTAAAGACTGAATTGGAACGCTGAGGCATAAACCTCAGCGTTTTTGTTTGCGCACATTGTACAGTACCGGCCCAAGGTTCTCAGTGATCTTCTCCAAGGATCTTCCCGCTACATAGCCACCCACGCCTAAGTCCATCAACGTCCAAATGTGATCATCGAGCGTTGTTACTGGAAGGTTGAAATAGGGTACCAGCACGTAGTTGTTGAATACGATGAACATGCAAATGCACATGAGTATGGGTCTCCAATTGCGCTGAAGCCAGCTCTCACCTTTCGCCTCTGATTCAACGATCCTCGATTTTGTTTCCAACAGCTTGCTTTCGTAATCAATGCAAGCTCCCTCGATGTTCATGAGAAGCTCCTTGTACTTGAGTTGAAGCTCAAGCTTCTCATCCGACTTGTCGATCTTATCAATCGCATTCCCGATTGAATCAACTGTTTCCTTTACACCAGCACCAAGAATTTTAGACAAAAATCCTCCAATGCCAGGTTTTTTTGCAACTTCACCTGCCTCCATTTTAGTATAGTTAATTGTTAAGTGACTCTGTTAGTAGTGTTGGCTATCACTCGTGATCAAATCACCGCTGATAGGTATTGATTTTATTTTTTGCTTACTGACCGGCTCCTGCCATTGCAAACCGAACTGCTGGAAGAAGTCCAAAGTGTTTTTAGGCGCATATCTGTTCTTAGTGATATTGACAACACCTTTTTGAACCTCTCCGGCAATCTCGGCAATGTGCTCCCAATCCTTTCCTCCTTTAAAATCACCAGCCTTAGTGTGTTGGAGAATAAAAATGAAGGCCTTGTCGGGATGATCCTTCCGGAGTTCCTTGTACTCATTGATCTTTAATCCAAGGTCGTTCACAGAGTCAAGAATTATAAATTGATACTGCGAAAGGTCGGGATCTTGAAGATTCTCCGCGAAATGCAACCTCGATGGTAGCGGGTTTAGGAACTCACTGACCTTTTTCGTCATCGTGGGTGATGCAAACTCCTCGGATGATACATAGAGAACTTCCCCAAAGGTTTCGGCAAGGTATTGCGCGAGCTTCAACAGGAAGATCGTCTTTCCATTGTGAGGCTCTCCATGAAACATCATTGTGAAATTCCTGGCAGGATTGCCAAACAAGGAATGCCAGAATGAAAAGAAATTCAAAAGGTCGAGCTTCCGGTTAGCCATTTCTTCGGCTGTTAGCACCCCATTCAAACCTTTATTGTGCGAACACGCGCCACGGCTTGCATCGGAGTACGTCTTACTTTTACAAGGTCTCAACCTTCGGCCACCAGTGTCATATATCTTACCGACCTCGTGTTTGCATCCACAAGCTTTTACGATTCCTTCCAGGCCATTTAGTTCAGCTCTGGATATGGAAATCTTGGCACTGCTTCTCTGTTTAATGCTTTTGTAGATCGCATTTACCTTATCTGCATACGGATCATCTTTGGTGATCTTCTTTTTCTCGACGAGGTTTTCGAGGTACTTCATGAAACTGTGAATTTTCTTCTCATCGGATTGTCCCTGTAAGCCAATGTATCGCTTAATGACAGCGATGGACGGATAGACAGCCTCTCCACCTGCAATCGCCACCAGGTGATTCAAGTCTTTCTCGTTGATGGCGAAAGACTCATCACCTTTCATCTTGTTGTACGCCTGAACAAGTTTATTCTGGATCATTTCAATCTCGCCTGATAAAGGCGATGTCTTACGGATCAACTTTTGAACAATTGACCGCTGCAATGCTTTGATGAAAGTCAGGATGGCGTTGGGTGTCTTCACCTTGTTGTGAAGACCGACATATCTTTTGATGAACTTCACTTCCTCACGGATATGCTCAACATGCTTTACGTTATTTGGTTCTTTTGATTGCCTTACCTTTTCCTCCTTGGACGTTGATTCCTTTTTCTTGGCCACAGGACGAGTGGTTGGCTTTGCGGTCTCGATACTTGACTGCTTAGGATTTCTTGTGCTGGCATACTCATTCAGTTTCTGAAAATACAGGTCAACTACTTTCTTGATCCCTTCACTATTGCGATAGTTCCCCCAGTTTGTTCCATTGGATGTACTTTTTACTACTAGGTCGTGCCCCTTCTTCAGTGTCTCCGGCAAAGTACTGACGCCGATACGCTCCACTTCTTCAAAATAATTACTTGCTGTTATCATTACGCTGCAAAGTTTAATAGTTCTAATTCCAGTTCGAGAGCAAGAGCCTCAAGCTCCAACTGCGCTACTTCTGACTGCGATTGTTTCGGCAAAGCAACCATCGTAGGTTTAGCTTTGACTTCTTTCTTGGGTATCTCCCTTTTAATCAACTCATACTGTGATGGATTGAGTGAAATGGTGTCGTTGAATTTCTCCTGTAAGATTTCCACAAAGCGATCAATGTTGTCTTCATGGACAATAGCAGTCATCTTATCTGATACCTTTTCAAAATTCTTTCGATCCACTACTTCTAGGATGTCAGGATCGAGGTAAACATCCCCTCCACGTGATCTTGCCGATGAAACCAATATCTTGTACGTGATACCTGATTGCTTAAAAATTGAAATCAGATTATTCGTAGTGATGCTTGACCCAGAGGTCATCGAACGAATCACCTTCATCGCTCTTGAGATTGGTACGACCGTTTTTTGCTGGGCTGAATTCCCTGGCTCCCAATACTCTGGCATGAGAATGCCTTTCTTGATCCCTCCATCAATGGTTGTGTAGCTAACAAGTTTTCCCTTGTAGGCTCCGAAAGCCTGAAGAACGTTTCCGGTAATAATGTGACGCAACTTTCTGTCAACGGTATTCTCCTTAATTGCAGATTCCCATTTAGCCAAAAGAGCTTCCTTATCCAGGTAAGGCAATCCAACGCTGGCACCGATAATGGCTCTGACGTCCTGTGAATAGCTGGCAGGAATAGCGATATACTTGTTGCCACTGGCCAGAGCAAATCTCAACCGCATTGCACTTGGCGCATAGGGGTTTTTCTTCTTCTTGTCGATGAGAAATCCCAGGAAAATTGCTGGAACTAGCTCCTGACCACCTTCATAGCTATTTACCGGATAGTTAAGATTTCGTCCTACATAAAATGAATCGAAGATCGACTCAAGATATTGCTTGCGGTTGTTGAAGGAACGTTTGAGTTTTTCTTCCGCATCCGCCATTGCTTTGTGCAGTTCATTTGTTCTGGCCTTGATCGCTTCCTGTGCTTCGCTTGCGTTACCCTTCTCAATCAGCTTTTGAATTTTCTTCTCTTGTGGAATGCGTTGCATTAGTTCTTCATAGTATGCAACGTTGCTGGCTATTTCGGTTTTGAGCTGTTCTTCGATATAACCTTCATATTCCAACTTGATTTCCTTTTGCAACTCACGTCCGTCTTTTCCTTGAAGTGATTCAGTAAGAAGGTTGTTAATCTCCTGGCGTGTAAATGGCTTCTTTAAAACATTAGCCATTACAGTCTCCAGAATGCTGTCATCGCCAAATTCGCTCGAACCTCCTTTGCCCACAATCACTGTCTTGGTCGATTTGACCTCGGCCTGAAGATCCATTGCCTCTACCTCCAAATCATACTCACCTGTTTGCTTGAGGTATTCAACAAACTCATTGTACCGGATGGATATTTCATTATAGAAGTCCTGTTGCATAGCTGTTGAGAGAACAGCAACGCGACCTGACACTTTATGAGCTGCATCCTCCAACTCTGCTCCATCGACTTCGCGGGTAGCCAGACCCAAAGGATCATCTAGGAGCATGTTCACTTCCTGATTCTCTTTCAGGTATTCGGCAACGATCCGGTCACCATACTTATTTAGAAAGTCCGGCACATCTAGGATTTTCGTAGATGACTTTTGGTTGGAGGTTGTGTTGGCATCTAACGATTTCAATTTCTTTTGAAGCATCATCATCAAACGCTTCTCAGCTGGAATAGCAGAGTTCACATAATCGTAGATGGGCTTCATGATCTGGCCTGTACGGTTTATCCGCCCTCGTTTCTGAACTTCGGTGTTTATATCCAACTCAGCCTGTAACACGATCATCACTCTTTGGCTTACTTGTTCTTTTGGGACTTTAGGAGTTATGATGGCATGGGCTGATGCACCTGTGCTGCCAGACTGGTTAATCAGGAGTACATCTACTTCGTTGTTATTGAATTGCCGGAAAGCATCATTTGTATTTAAGCGCTTACGAGTGACGACAAGTGCCTTGTTTGTCTTCGGATTAATCTGAAGTTCATACTTACGTCCTGTAACTTCAGCCAACTTGTAACCGGCTTCAGCGATCTTTCTGATGATGACATCAATCGGTGAAATAGTGATTCCCGTGGCAGCTTCCTTTATCCTGTCACTGATTCGGTTGTATTCATATTGTGCCTCGATTGGAAAATCTGAAATTTCAAACTTTTTGAAAATCTTCTGACCATCGGTATCCGTTTCTGTATAGCGCAAGATCCCGTCCAATCCTTTCTGAAGAACTACCGAAAAGTCTGCATTGATCGTATCACCGTCTGTTACTGCCAAACCTGAATCTGTTTCCATCTGCTCAATGAAACTTCCCATTGTGCTAGCAAATGCAATCACAGGCTTCTTTCCTTCCTTGAGCCTAGCTATTGCACGTTCAGCAACAGCTTCGGCTTTAATGCTGAATAGCATTTGATTGATCACATTGAAAACTTTAGAGAAATATGGCAGATTGTCCACGCCTGCTTGTGAGGTTCCTTCCCGTATCTCTACTTGCTTTCCCTCTGCAACAGCTATGTCGTCTAGTTCATCGACAATCTCATCTACATAGGTTGTCTGGAATTTGATGATGTCCCGGATAATGGAAGTAATGTTATCGGCAACCGCCTTGTGCTCTTGCTCCTTTTCCTCAAGCGCAATATAGTTGACCTCAACTCCTTCAAATGATCGCTCCCTCCGGATCATTTGCCCCTCTGATACTAACTGACTTGCAAGTATCTCCTGCAATGCTACGCCTCCTTTCGTGATCGCCTCGATAAGTGCATCTCTTGACATGCTTGCATCACGAATCGAGGTCTTCATCGCGTAGATAGGCATGTTGTCCGGACGTTTGGCAAACGTGGCTGAAAGAAAGACTACTCCACGAGTCTTAGACAAAGCTGACTGCATAAAGTTGCCGGTATTGCCGGAGCCGGAAGAATTGTGCGCTTCGTCCATGATGACGATGTTGTCTTCGGCAATAGCATTGAGGAAAGCAGGCTTGGTCGGCTTCTTGTCAGGCGAATTGAACTGTGAGTAGGTAGCAACAACAAAATTAAAATTCTTCGGCACTTGCTTTCCTTCAAATATTCGCGTTTGATCAGCGGCAGGCAATGCCTGATAAACCACTTCTCCATCTTCATCTTTGATGTCAGTTTTGCTCTCGCGTGAGTTGACGATGAATGGAACAAGGTGAGCTGAACCAATAGCAACCAGATCACGGTAAATATCGGAGAACAGATTTGCCTTTTCAGTAATGAAAACTGGCTGAACGCCCTGCTCAACTCCATAACGAATAATAGACGCTGCGATGCGACCCTTGCCAATTCCGGTTTGGTCCCCTATGATCATCCCAACACCTCGCTCTTCAATGTTGTAGATTGACATTGCGACCGCATCAATTTGTTCAGCGGATAGTGCTTTGCAAAGTTCAACCTTGCTTCGATAGTTGAGTTTGATCCTCACGTATTCATCAATGTCCCCGCCAACGGCTTCTTTAATTCTTTGAAGTGCAGCATGGGTCTCAAAGCCCATTGAATCCGGCACTACCGTATTCAAAACCACACAACTGCTCGATGCTGGAGTATATGGCATCCCAAGTTCATCGAAGCTCATCAGTTCAAGCTCCAGGGCAAGTGCCTGAGCTTCCAATTCAATCTTAGTCATATTAATTTCCTTTCGCGGTGTTGTTACACGCATTACTCGCTCAAACAGTTCATCAAATGAATTGACAACCTTATCTCTTTCTTCATTTTTCAGAGGAGCTGCGCCATGAGGCTTTGACTTACGGCCATTAATGAGTATTAACCTTGTGTCGAACGAAGTACCTTGACGGGAATAGAGTTTGTGACCATCTATTGGGATGATGTCAACAACATTGTATCGGCTGAATAAATAGTTGAAGAAGAAACGGTTTTTTCCTTTTTGTAATCGTCCCTTCTTGTCATATCGCGTATGACCTCCAATTATGATTGCAGCTTTGCCATTGTCCTTCATGCAGTCCAGGGCACGCAAGGCCATGAGATGGTCAAGTACTTCAATCCTAAAGGTCTCGTACTTTACATCGTGTTGCAGAAGCCCAAATGGCGGGTTGGTCAATATGGCATCAAACTGCTTTTCAAACCCTTTGAAAGGTTGTGTAGCGTCTTGGGACAAGACCCGCTTGTATCCCTGATCCTGAAGATTTGAGCGTCTTAAATTATCAATCTCGTTTACAACTACTCTGGATGGATTCGCAATAATCGTCAGAAGTCCATTTCCAGCAGAAGGCTCAAACACGGAAACATCCTGATCTGCATTGACGAAAACTCCCGCCAGAAAGGAAATAGGTGCCGGTGTGCTGTATTGCTGCAATAAAATACTTTGGCTTGTGCGATGCGAAATATTTACCTGGCTTTGATAAAGAGCAACGATGTTTTCGTATTTCGCCTCAAGTGGCAAATTGGAGAGGGCGATACTCCGTGCTTTAAGAACTATGGCTAATTCTGTGAATTCCTTTACTTCAGACTTGTCCTTGATTCCGTATGAGGCAGCAATGCGCTCAATAGATTTTCTATTGTGTTTGCTTCGCGCATCAAGTTCATTTCGAACGTGCTGAAGAAATTGTGCTTTTATGATCGTTTTGTCCTTCACTCTACCAAATGTAGAATGTGGCCAAAATGAAGGTTAACGATTGTTAATGGAAATGAATGATTATTAACAATTTTGAAATATTATAGAAGTTTTCAGCCGTTTCCTGCTGCTGGCTTTGTTGTGAACACGCTTAGTTCCGGGTCAATTTCTAGTTCAATGAAATTGTTTTTCAGGTCTTCTAACTCCGTCTTTTCTGCAAGGGGGAAAAATGTTTCAAGCCTATTAAACACCACGTTACCTTTCCCCTTTACTGATTTGATCCTGTCATTAATCCAGATCCGATAAATAACTCCTTTGAATCTAAAATTCACCTCATGAATAGGCTGTCCAACAAATTTCGTAGACTCGTCTATTCTTTTAAAAATTTCTTTCAGGCGACCAACGATTTCATCTGGACTAAAGTCAGGAATATGATATGATTTGTTATTAGGTGTTTGCTTGACTATTTCAGCATAGTGTCTAAAGAGGATGTGAATAAAACTGTATTCAGTGAATTCGATTTGCTCACCATTTAGCTCATAGGTTTGATCAGCTTCGCTCAGTTCAGACATTACTTCCTGGTATTTGATGTAAATAAATTTAGAGTGAAGTACGATCTTCTTTTTGCGATAGTCAAAATGATTGCACCTCCGAAGGAAACCGTATTGATTAAACTCTGGAAGTTTCTCAAGTTCTTTGATTTCGGATCGAGTCTCCTTTGATAAATAATTTAAGGCTTGATTGGGATGGTTTGATCGCTCGACTACTTTTTCCCAATCCTGAAAAAACTCATCTAGCTTTTGAACCTCTATCCGTTTCTCTGCGACAGGTGTGAATTCAGTCTTGTTCTTTTTTATTGGTGTCACTCCATTTAAGTCAAAAACATACCTTAAATAGAGGTTCCTAAAAATGTAGTCATCACAAATCTTGAAATCACCTGGCCCTTCATCATCAAGTTTTGTAAACCGAAGTGCGTTGCACAGATATTCGGCTTCCGCAAAAGTTAACTTTTCGTTTTTCTTCGCCCTTGCTAATAGTTCAAGGAATATTTTCCTGGAAGGCCCATTCTCGCTTTTGTCCTCATGTCCCCAAGCTTCATCCAATTGATGTCGGGTATATGCCATACGAAAGGGAATTTTGGATTTACTCTGTACTCATGCTGCCTTAAACATTTCCTCCACTTCCGACAACGACACCTTAAAGCGTTTAGGCATTCCGAATATCTTGAAGATAATAAGTACCTGCTTAATACTGTAGAAGTGGCCCTGCTTCTTTCCGATTTCCTCATCGTGCTTCTTCACCCATCGCTGAAACGTCAACCAGCACACCCCGTAGAAGTCGGCCAGTTGTTTGTGATTGTAGGGTTTCAATACAAAGATTTCTGGTTTGTGTCCGGTTTCCTCGGTTTTTGTGATCTCGCGCTTCATATATTTATGTCGTTATTATTTACGTGGTCAGTTTGCAATGTTAAGTAATACTTACTAATATTGTCAAGTTTTACTAAACAAATAAATCTATGCTGACAAAAGATGTCGTAGGTAACCAGATTAAGGCTTTACGGCTCGAAAAAGGGCTCTCTCAGGAGGAATTTGGCATTCCAGTCGAATTAAGCAGGTCGGCTATTTCCCAGATCGAAAGTGGTCAGATATACCCTTCTTTGGAGACGATTGACAAGATTGTAAAGCATTACTCAACAACTTGGGATCATTTAACCGGCAACTCAAAGCCTGCAAAAACAGGAGGTTTGCGCGAGGTTCGGACTGTTTTGACCACCGTGGACAATACCGGGAAAGACAACATCGTACTGGTGCCAATTAAAGCTCAAGCTGGATACCTTGTTGGTGCACAGCAACAAGAATACATTGAAAGTCTTCCAGCATTTTGGCTCCCTGGTCTTGGTCATGGTTCTTTCCGGGCGTTTGAAGTAAGCGGTTATAGTATGCTTGCTGACCGGCAAGGTTTCTATCCCGGTGATGTTGTCATTGCTGAATTTGTTGAGCGACTTGAAGATATAAAAGATGGATTCGTATATGTTCTAGTGAACAACGCTCAAGAAGTAGACAACATAGTCTTGAAACGTTGCCTCAACTATTTAGATAAGGGCGGAGTCATCATCTGCAAATCGGATAACAAAGATCCGCAGTACCCAACCTTTCCTTTACCAGTCGAAAACATCAAGGAGGTCTGGAAATTCAAAATGAAACTGACTCGTCAGGCACCAGAGCCTTCAGGGTTGTATGAGCGTATCAACTCTCTTGAAGGAGATTTGGTGTTGCTGAAAGAGCAACTCAAAAAAGCTATGTAGTAAGCTTATTGCTTTTCCATAGCAAATAGCTTTTCAAATTCACTAAGCGTCATGTTTATCTGCTTTGGCATTCCAAAGAGCTGAAAGATTTTTCTTACCTGTGGTACGTGATAGAAGTGTCCCGTCTTTTTACCGACTTCATTCTCAACACGCTTGATCCAATTCTGGAAAGTCAACCAGCTTACTCCGTACATCTGCGCGAGTTGCTTATGCGTAAGCGGTCGCAAAACAAAAATACTTACCTTCGTCACATTGCTGTCCTTCACCATATCCATCTTGTTTGTTAAGGCAATGATACGACCTCGGAGAAGCGAGATTAATGCTTATGAACGATTATCAAATATTTTTAATGATAATGAATGATTAGGTGTGTTCACTGCGTTTGAGGCGAGACCAAAAATCGAGTTGAATTAAAGTTGGAATTGAGTCAGATATAGATGCGCGATGGTCAAAATCAGTTGGATTTCGAGGATTTTTTGGAATTTTTGATGCTGACCAGCATATTGTTTTATGGAAAATTGATTCTTTTGGAATCAATACGATAGACAACCTGACCGACACATGCGAGGATTCTACCTGACGTTAACCATTCATTTTTTAATCAGTATTTCTGCTTCAGCTCAAGACCTCGTTGAAAGCCGTAGAAGTAGTTATTATACTTTCATTTACAAAATCAACAATGACCAAGCCAAAATACTCTACAAGGATATTTGGGATATTGATACTACCCTCTTACATAATCTTTTTGATTTCTACCCGACTGATTCCACTTATAGAAAGGATCTACCGGTAGGGCACTTTGTTTTTGTAAAGACAGTCAATGGAAACTTGAACTGTGAGCTTAAATCTGTCAATAACCTAAACATGAATTTGCTGAACAATCATCGAGACCTGGTGATGGTCTTTAATGATTTGCAGGGAAAAGAGTTGCATGACGTAAAGGTTGAAGTCCGTTCTAAGGCAGTTCCTTTTCAAGAGAGCGTTAAGGCGTACCGGGTAGGAAAATCCAATAAGAGGGGGATCGTAAGTGCTGAATATCAAGGCCACGTCTCTTACTTTGAAATAGAGAGAAGGTTCAATAATACATTTTTTGTAAGAACCGGGAAGAAGATTTCGCAGACCTTCCCGATCAATCACATTATCTCTCCCATATTCTACATCAAAGAAACAGTTCAAAGAATAGTAAACGGTGATCGTTTGGTCGCACCGGGAATTTATCATCGAATTGCCAGAATTTTTAAGGCGAAACCTCGTAGCGGATATCTTGTTCTGAATAAGCCCAAGTTCAAACCTTATGACACGCTTAGATTGAAAGGGATTGTTACAACCCGGAAAGGAAAGCCTGTAGGGAATGCCGTGGAAGTCTATCTGAATAAATATTACCCTGACCCATTTAGTAAGAAAATCGGAACAGTAGAAGCCTATCGAAAAGGAGCTTATCAATTTGAATTTCCACTCAGTGACAGTCTGAACTTGAAACTGGATCAAAGCTATTCAGTTGAGTTCAGAGACAAGAAAGGTAACAAGTTATTGTCAACGAGTTTCAGGTACGAAGAGTATCAGTTGAAAAACAATTCCTACTCAGCGAGAAGCGAACGCAAAACAAAACTCAAGCCTGCAACGCTGTACTTAAAAGGAGAAGACTCAAACGAAATGCCTCTCTTTGATGTTAGAGTTGAGATTCTTTTGAAGCCAAAAGATGTGAAGAAGTATTATCAATCGAGAGCATTTGTTCCAGACACACTTTGGTTTTACAAGACTAAGCTTGATCCTGTGGGGGAAACCAAGATAAACATTCCGGATTCTGTAATGTCGAACTTGTCATTGAGTTATGAAGCGATAGTGGCCTTCTATAATGCAGAAAATGAACGGACATTGAAAACCGTGTCACTCGACCATGACGCAAAACCCTTTCCAATTACCATTGAACTGGAGAACGATAGCGTAAAAGTGATGAATCTTGATTTACGAAATCCTGTGACGAAGGAAATTACTCTCAGTCGTTCAAACCCATCCTACGATTTCGTTGATAAAACAATCAAACTACCATACTCAGAAAGAGTTGATCCATTTGCGGACTGGTATTCCGTAAGTTATTTGTCTAATGGAGAAACTGAATCCGATGGAATCGACCTTGAAGAATCCCCCGACAAACTTCAAATACTGTCCAACAGAACAACCGACTCATTGATAATTATTTCAGAAAATCCAAGGCAAATACAGTTCCGTTACTTCCTTTTCAAGAATAGAAATCTCATCGAAAGTTCACAGACAGAATCCTTGAACATTAAAAGAAAAATTAACCTTTCCGATAGCTATTCACTATCGGTTCAATATATATGGGCTGGGAAATCTGAAAGCAAAGAGTTTGAGATAGGGTTCGACAAACGGAACCTCGACATTAAACTCGACCATCCTGCCACTATTTACCCTGGGCAAAAAGCCAGCTTTAAGATTAGTGTCCAAAATGCCTTCGGAGAGCCGGTTGAAAATGTTGACTTAACGGCCTTTGCTGTCACAAAGAAATTTGAAACCAGTTCGATACCGTCCCTTCCATCATTTTCAAAAACGAAAAAGACCAGGGAGATATTCAATGAGTTCAACACCAAAGAAGTTGATCTAAGCGTGTCGAAAAGCATTGAATGGGCCTATTGGAGAAAGACTCTCGGTCTCGACAGCATTGCGTTCTACAAGTTATTATTCCCAAACGCAGGTTATTTTGAGCATCGGTCAAAAGCCGAAACTTCACAGTTTGCGCCCTTCGTTGTAAGACGTGGAGATAATCAACCTATTCAAGTGATTTACGTTGATGGTCAACCGGTATATTACCAGGGAGTGTCAACGATGGAACCATACTCCTTTCACATTTCAGCCGGAGAACATACCATTGCCATTCGACTTAACAATAGCTTAGTCACAATCTCTAAAGTAAGAATCGAATCAAATCAAAAGCTGATTTTTTCTATTGACCGCAATCATCTGCCTGCAAACTGCACTGAAACAGAAATGCCCTTCAAATTTTCTGACGAGGAACTAAAAAAGTTGAGTCGTTATTTCATGGTGGTTAACACTCAGCAGCGGACGTCTGATGCCTTCCTTCAGCAAGGAAATATATATCGCTTGATTGCTCCCAACAATAACTACTACGGCTACTCATACTATGAACGATTTGTCGGTCCATTTTATCCCGGCAAGATGACGTATGCGCATAGGGATGGGTTTCAGCAGACATTTGAATATGAACCATTTTTCTCTTACGATTTCAAGGACGGTCAGCTAAAATTGAAAGACGTAAAAACAGACAGTTATCTGAAGCGAGGTTTTAGCTGGAAGTCAGACATACCTTCGTTCAAGGATCAGGTTCTTACACATGACGCAATCAAAAAATACTGGAACAACATGGAAGAAAACACGCCCATTCCTTTCAGGCGTTTTCCTGACTTTGAACCACTTTCAAAACATATCGGAAAATTGACGTTAGATCGCCTTCCGAAAGAGGCGGGCAAATTGCTCGTGAGGGCGGCATTCGTTGTTAACCTGAACAATCCTGATAATTATTCCATTATCACCCAGGACATAAAGAACCTTCCATTCGATCCCGGAAGTTACCAAGCTATCATCATCTTCAGCAACGAGCAATATCTAAGGGTGGATTCAATAGATATAAGACCATACGGAACCAATTATTACAATCTCGAATCATTCAAGCTTCACGCTCCAGACACATTCAGCGCTCAAGTTTTGACTCTGATAAAAAAATGGTCTGTTGATGGGAATTACATTTTGAAAAACCGTCAGCGGGAACTTCAAAAAGTAAGAGAGTTGTTTTATCATGAATCCTCTGCAAACTATTCTTTTGACCATGTTGTCTCCGGCAGAATCGTTTCCGAGGAAGACGGTTCTCCTCTTCCCGGAGTCAATGTGATTGTAAAAGGTACTTCAATTGGAACAGTCACCGATATGAACGGGTATTATGAATTGAGGTCCCCAGCCAATGGTACACTCGTTTTTTCGTTCATAGGTCTTGTGACACAGGAGGCGGCTATCAATAACCATTCGAGCGTAAACATCAAGCTTCAGAATGATGTCACCCAACTTGACGAAGTAGTTGTTACGGCAATGGGTTTTCAGACTGAACGTAGAAATCTCGCTGCCTCCGTCTCAACCCAACTATCCGGTCGCGTTACAGGTGTTCGTGCTCGCTCTCCAAGGTACAGGCATGAACTTGAAGATTCAGTTGCTGTTGTAATCCGGGGATATGCCAGCACTCAAGCTGATACCGAACCATTAGTCATCCTCGATGGACAAATTGTGAGACTTCAGGATATTGATAAAAGTAAAGTCACCGAGATGGTCGCAATCAGAGGGCCAGAAGCAATTGCTCTTTATGGTTCGCGGGCGTCTGCCGGTGTAATTTTGCTCTCAACAAAGTCTGGTGTTACAAAAGAAGATTTGAGACAGCTCAGTAAATCTGCAATAACGGTGGCTGCACTGGAAAATGTACCGGGCAACTCGCTAAGAAAGAACTTTAGAGATTATGCTTTCTGGAAACCGTCATTAAGCACTGATCAGAACGGACGAGCTGAATTTGATGCTACGTTTCCAGATGACATTACCGGTTGGAACGCTCATGTATTGGGGATGCGTAAAAAGCTCACTGGTCAAACCAGTTCTGTAGTCAAATCGTATAAACCTCTGGCTGCCCAAATCGCTCAACCTCTCTTTTTAGTGGAAGGAGACTCCGCAAACGCCATCGGCAAAATAACCAACTATGTGCAGGAGGAAATTGATTTGGAGAGAACGATTAAAATTGATCAAAAGGAAATTGACAGGTCATCACTGAAGGTCAAAGATTCAAGAATCGACTCTATTCATCTTACAGCAAAAAGGTCTGACACGCTATCAGTCCTTTATTCGGTTGCCTATAAAAACTATTCTGATGGTGAATTGAGGAAAGTTCCTGTGTATCCACAAGGGGTGAAAGAAGCAAACGGGTATTTTGTTTCATTGACGAATGATACAACGGTAACGCTGAACTTCGACAATAACTCAGGAAAGGTCAAGCTTTATGCGCAGGCTGATCTACTTGATGTGCTGGTCGATGAAATCCGTTTCCTTAAAAACTACCCTTACGAATGCAACGAACAACAAGCTTCAAGGCTGTTGGCATTATTGCTTGAAAAGAAAATCAGCACTTACAAAAACGAACGATTCAAAGACGAACGAGAAATTTCCAAAATGATACGGAAGCTCACAGGGAATCAGAACAAGGATGGTAGCTGGAGCTGGTGGGGAACCGGTGAGGGGAATGTTTGGATAACACTGCATGTGGCAAAAAGTCTTGACCAGGCTCAAAAAGATGGCTTTCCAGTTGCCGTTAACAAGGAGTCACTTATAAACTATCTTGAAATTAACCTTGCTAATACGCTCTCAAAGAGCAGGCTCGAAGTACAAACCTATCTTCTCGAGCAAGGAGAAAAATTGCACGTCAAGGAATTGGTCGATAGTATTCAAAGATCAGTCAATGCATCGTTACACGATAAATTAACTATACAACGTCTGAAACAACTTTCGGGAGAAACTCCTGACTGGAATTGGATCAATTCGCAGAGATCTCAAACTATTAAAGGTAATTCATATTGGGGCGAGGATCGAATGAATCTGTCCGATAATTCAGTTCATAATAGTTTGCTAGTTTATAAAATGATTGAAAAGGAAAATCCATCAAGCAAAGAGTTAACTAAACTCCAGAACTACTTCCTGGAGCATCGGAAGAAAAATTGGCGAAACACATACGAGTCATCCTTGATACTGGAGGCGATACTGCCGAGACTCCTGGTGGAAAAGCACTCAACATCGAAGCCAGCGCTTCAGCTATCTGGCCTGAGTAATCAAAAAATTGAACAGTTCCCGTTCGAGCTAGCTGTCGCTGGCAGCGGAACTCTTACGGTTTCTAAATCTGGGACACCACCCGTTTACTTTACCGCTTACCAGGAGACTTGGAATAACTATCCTGAAAAATCAGAAAAGGATTTCATTGTTTCGACGAGCTTTGAAGATTCTCCGAAAACGTTGAAAACTGGAAAGCCTATAAAACTTGTCGTTGAAGTGGAAGTAAAGAACGATGCTGAGTACGTAATGATCGAAGTACCCATTCCAGCCGGATGCTACTACGAATCAAAATCTCAATTCAGGTCAAACGGGGAGATACATCGGGAGTATTACAACCAAAAGACAAACATTTATTGCCAGTACTTGAAGAAAGGAAAATATACCTACTCCATTTCCCTGTTGCCTAGATACTCTGGCAGCTATACGATCAACCCCGCAGTTGTAGAGTGCATGTACTTTCCAACTATTTATGGACGTGAAGGAATTAAGGAAATCGAAATCAAATGATCCTAGAAGCTGCGACCAAACAATTCCTAAAATCCATCGAATGCAATGGAGCTAACTTGATTGTGATCCACTTTCGTAGCTAAGTAAAATGCATCGCCGGTTTGAATTATGTTGTAGGTTGTATTAGTCTTTAGGCTATCCAAAAAATTGGTATAACTCTCGTCCCATTTATCTACAGGTCGAGAAACCATTTTTTTCAACAATGTCAAATTCCATTTCTCAACTTCATCAAAGATGTGTGGTGCAATGCCTGATTTATCGATTTTCTTTAACGATAATTTACATACTTCAAGTTTGTCAGCACCTATTGTTTTTGTAAAACAATAAACGAACTTGTCAGACCAGACTATACCCTTAATGTTATTATATGGCAAGTCAATTCGTTCAAGTATTTTGAAGCTATTTTCATTATCTAATGAAAATTTTTTGTCGATTTTCAGAATCTCCTTCACAACATTCTGCCTATTGTCATTGAGCATCGTGACTATTTTGCTTGCACTTTCTTCTCCCAAATAGTAAGAGCTTTTACTATCTGTAAAAAACGCTTTATTATTCTCAGATATTCTCTCCAAGATACCTTGTTCTGACGGCAATAGCAGCAACAAAAAAAGAAGTACCATATTAGCGTATTGGTGTAATTAAAGGAAGTGTTGGGAATGTCAAAGGCTGACCAGTCGCATCTAACAATGGGATTGGGCCATTAGCTTTCGTATTGTATGTATCTCGTAGGTTTAATCCCATTTCACCCCGAATTGCATTTTCGGTATGGCTTGCCTGCCATTCATCTAGTTTCAAACCATTATGAAGTGTGTTGTTTGCCAAACCATTATCCGCATCACTACCATGAGCCATTTCGTGTGCGAGGTTAGTTGTAGGATTGCTCTCTGGTCCCTTAGTTGTGCTGACAAACTCTTCTCCCTTGTTAGGGTTCCATGTAAGCGTTCCGCCTGACCCTCCTGTGAGTCTTGCAGCGGAATACGAAGCACCAGCAGGACTATTCTTAATTGCAACTCCGTTTGCCTTAATTGCATCATCGGCTTTGAATTCACTACTAGTTCCTTTCGCTATCTTGAATACGTTGGATGAACTTTGTAGTCCCGATAGCATTTTACCTCCAGTTGTTGTGCCTCCAATTGAATTAAGTGCATTAACGCTCTGCTTTAAAAAGCCCTTGACTTTTCCAGTATATGCAGAACCGTCCTTATTATAGAGTTTACCATTGTCGTACTTAATTTCTTGTTTCTTGTGAACAATCCAAACTTCTCTTCCATCCGGATCAATGTGCTTGATAGGATTGTTCAGAACAAAGTTGTATGGTGAATAGCTGTAATATTTTTCTGAGAGAGGATCAGGTCTCAGCCATCGGCTAATAAGGTCAGGCTGTAGTGACGCTTCTGAATACGTTGTATCATAGGAAACAAAGTGTGTTATCTTACCATTTAGCCGATTAATAACTACTGTTCCAATTTGAACCAGGGTATCTTGATCAAAAAATTCCTGATACTTCCCTTTACTCAAAGTAGCGACCTTCACTTTGTAACCGTAATCTTCAAATGGTTGCTGTGCAGCAACATTGCCGAAGATCAAAAAGGCGGAAAGAATTAAGAGATTTAGTTTTTTGTTCATTTTTTATCCAAATTAAATCCGTTTGTGATTTGCTTATTGAGATACTTTTCTTTCTCCTGTTTTAATTCATCCAGCCATGCAATGTACATTTCTTTAGGCATCATACGGTACCCCAATTGATGAATGTGGAAGTAAAGCTTTTCCATTTCTTCAAAGAGCAACTTTGCCTCAGGAATATTAAATACAGCCGATGGCGAACTTGCTTTGTGCTGAGTCATGTAAAGCTCAAAGCGTTTCTTCATAGTTTCAGCCTTCAGAATTAAGGCATTTACATAGTTTGGATAATACTCAAGAGCTAGCTGTGAGCTTTTCTCGATAAAGTTTAAATCGGCCTTTAGCCCAAATTTTCTTTCATACCCTTTGGCCAGGTCCACCAAACAAACCGCTATAGATTGTTTGGAGTCTAAGGTATCCATGTAGATTCTATTCTGAACCGCGCTAAGATGAACATATCCGGATGCCATAATCCATGCGTCAATTGGAAAGTAGCCACTTGTAAGTTCTGTATTGAACCAACCTGTTTTCTTTGTCCAGTGCTTAATATAAATGTGGTTTGGTGCCATCGATAAATATGCTTTTGCCTCCAATTCTTCGCAAAGAATTTTATACAAGAATGGCAACGAATGACAGTTCCCTTTTGCAGTCGCCATCAATTTGGAGACAAACATTTTTGTCCAATCATTTTCACCCCAAAAGTCATCAAAATCATAAATGAATGGCGTAAATGGTTTTCGCTGGTTGTTGCTGTCCAACTCATAGGTCTGTCTGTGCTTCATAACCATATACACAGACCAGTACTTAGCTACTTCATTCTTATCCTTTTCATCATAATATAATGTCGCAACATTTGCCATGTCTTTGCATAACATGACTAAGTGTTGAATTCGATTATTGAAGGCATCATAGCTAAGATCATTGTCCAGATAAGCATTCTCTGTCAGAAATACGGCCTTCTTAAAGCTCATCGGAATGCTGTCTTTCAGCATACCTCTAAGCTCCTTGAATGCTACCTCATAGTTTTGCTTTTCAGCCGATAGTTTCAAGTTATCAGTTTGGCCGATAGCAAACTTCGAAACGAATAAAAACGATATTGTAAAAAGAACTTTCTTCATCGCTCAATCATACCTCCTAATACCTTTACTTCATTTGAATGTTGTCTCTTGTTGACCTCGTCTTTCATGGAATTTAGCCAAGCTGAATAAGCATCTTCAGGCATATCAGCATATCCGAGATTTTCAATTTCTTGAATTGCCTTGTTAGTGGCATCAACAATCGCCTGCGCTTCCTGATCTTGATCAAATTGGTTTCTTGTTAATCCCTTCATCTTGTACTGATACGCTATGTAGTTACTTAGGGTGATATAGTAATTTGCAAGAGCCTGTCGTGCGGTCAAACTATTGGAATCGTGAGCCAATGCGACATTTGCACATTCCCTAACAAATGGATCGTATCCATATTTCTTTTGATACCCAAGTGCAAGATCATTTAAACACTGAACTACAACCTCTTTTTTTGTAAGGGGCTCCATGTATATCTTATTCTGTATCGCTTCTGCTTTTACAAATCCGGACTCCACCATAAAATGATCAGACGCAAGCATGCCGTTAGTCAGCTCAATGTTGTGCCATTGATTGTATTTGTCTTGGAATTTTATAAACGAGTGGTTTGGCGCAAAAGCCAAATTCGCCTTAGCTCCAATTTTCTCACAAAGCAATAAGAACAATAAAGGCATTGAATGACACTGACCACTACCTTCCTTCAGTAGTTTTGAGACAAACATTTTTCGATAATCCTGCTTTCCCCAAAAATCTTCAAAATCATACTCCTTTGGGTAGGAGGTGATTGTTGTTTCACCTTTTGATGCCACTGAAATGGTGTCTGCGAAATACTTGAAGGTAGTCATGACCTTTCCAATATTATCAGACAGCGATATTTTGTCTTGTTGCATTTTTAAGCCGATTACATTCGCGGCCTTATTTAACTGTCGATCGAATTCGCCAAAGTTTAATGTCGGATCAAACGCATGCTCCACTACGTATACTGCTTTTTCGAGATCTATTGGCAGTTCGCCTTTAAGCATTCGTTCCAGTTCAATAAAGGCTGCTGCGTAAATCTGCTTTTCTGGCAATTCTTTAAACGGAAGCTCGTAGTCAATGCGAAGGGCATCGAAAATTGAATTTGCTTCATTCATAACTACGTCATTCCGTCTTTGCTCTAGTTCATGCTGTCTTATTTGCTCGTCAGCATAACGCACTTGCTCCTCCGGTGTCATATTTGGCTTGACGTAGTATTTATTTATCATCCATGCTGATGGATTGTAGACTTGCGAATTTGCTTGCTGGGTGTAGGCGGGAACGGTTGGAAGTTGAATCGAAGGCGTGCTTGGGGTTTTTGTATTGAAAAATTGATTTGAGGAATAGTTTTCGAACTTAAACTCAGAGGGCTCAGGAATGACGGGAACCTGGGCAAAAATGCTGGAGCAGATGAGTGTGCAAATGAACAAAAGAGCTATCCTTTTCAAAAACATAACGAGCTTAATAACACACTTTGTGCTATTGAGTTAAACTTCTAAAAAACCAATAATGCCCGGAATATCCAGGCATTACTTTCAACAAACGGATGGGCTCTTTCCTATTGTGAAAAATCGATTATCAAATATAATTTTTTCTCAGCAAAGATTTCTCATCTGGCTTTTCAAAGAAAGCAAAAAACACTAAATGTTCCTAACTAGCAGTATCTAAATAGATACTGCTTTATAGCGGTAACTTAAAAGCGGGGGATTCATTTGATTTATCGCATGAAAAAGCGAAAATTTGCCCCAAAAGCCCCCTCTAAACGTGAACCATTGGATGAAGGAGTACAGGGAGAGTTGGTTAGGCTAGGGGATAGAATAAAACAGTTGCGCATCGAAAAAGGCTATACCAGTTATGAAATATTTGCCTTCGAAAACGGAATTAATAGAGCACAGTTTGGCCGATATGAGCGAGGAGAGGATTTGAGGTATAGCAGTCTACTCAAAGTAATGCACGCGCTTGGCGTAACTCCCAAGGAATTCTTTAGTGAGGGATTCAATTGACAGAAAATAAATACTACATTAAATAGTGTAATTTTGAAATCAAAACTATTTAATGTAGTTTTAGCAAGACCCCCTATCACATTGGAGCCGGTAAATAAAAACATCCGTTTTTTGCGTGAAAATGCAGGTTGGACGCAAAGGGAACTTGCGGGTAAGCTGCAGGTAAAGACGCCAGTCATTGGCTCTTATGAAGAAGGTCGTTCGATTCCTCCAGTTCTTATGGTTTTGAAAATCGCTGACCTTTTCAAAATCGACTTGGAGGCGATACTAAGATTAGACATATCGAGCAACACTAAGAAATTTCTAAAATCGCGTGTTACTCGGGGGAAGGAAGTCCTTTCAATAACGGTTACTTCCGACAACGAGGAGAATGTCGAACTGGTCAATCACAAAGCTGCGGCTGGATACTCAAATGGATACAGTGACCCTGAATTCATAAAAGAACTTCCCAAAATTCAAATTCCCACTTTACCAAGAAACCACACCTACAGGGGGTTTGAAATCTCGGGAGACTCCATGATACCTGTCAAGCCAGGTGACATTATCATTGGCCGTTACGTAGAGAACTTCGAAGAAATACAAAACGGTGGGACTTATGTGATCCTCACGCAATTTCAGGGGATTGTCTACAAGCGCGTCTATAATTTCCTCGACATCGGCAGGCTTTTGCTCGTCTCGGATAACCGGTTGTACGATCCATACACAATCGATGTTACGGAGGTGAGAGAACTATGGTGCTTTGTAGCAAGGATCACTTTTTCAGAGGAAAATATTGACGCCCCATCAGGCAAGGTTTTAGATTTTTTAGCCACAAAACTTGTAGAGCAGCTTAAAAATGAGAAGTAAAGAATTTAATAGATCCGAGGACGTTATAGGCATTCCATTTTGCCTTTCTTTGTCCTTTGTGTCTCGAACGATTTTAAGAAGTAATGATGAAAAGTAAGACAACAACAACTAAACTAACTTTTTCAGGACACGAATCATTTCAGTGTCGTCAATTGTGGTTGAAAAAGGGCTATGATTTCATAGCAGCAGAAAATTCATTCAACTCGGAAGATGCAGTTGTTGAATTGGGAGTAGGAAAAAACATGGTTGCTTCGATTCGATTTTGGATGAAGGCTTTTAACCTACTTACTACTGATGATAAATTAACTTCATTCGCGCATAAATTACTGAGTGATGATGGGTGGGATCCTTACCTGGAGGACGAGGCAAGCCTCTGGCTACTTCATTATCAATTGGTCAAAAACAACTTTGCTTCAACCTATTCTATTGTCTTTAATGAATTAAGGCGCGAACGGATTGAATTCACAAAGGATAACTTCATTTCATTTGTAAAAAGGAAATCAGAAAGCGAACGGACTTCTCAAATAAATGAAAAGACAATTAGCGAGGACTTTTCGGTTATGATGAAGATGTATCTTCGCTCTGACCTTCAACTGAAAGACAAAGAAGAAAGCTTTTCAGGTTTGTTAACAGACTTGAATTTAATTAAGTCCTTCAGTAAGGGCAAAGATGAGTTTCTTATAATCGAAAACAGTGAGCGGCACGAAATACCGGATGAAGTAATTCTCTATGCCATCCTTGATGGCGGTCAATTTGATTCCTCAATCAACTTAAACAACATCGAACACGACTACAACAGTGCTGGATCAATCTTCGCAATAAATCGTCCAGGTTTAGTTTCTAAAATCGAAAACCTAACCTCGAAATTCAATGATTTGGTATATAAGGACAATGCTGGAATAAAGGAACTGCAATTCAAAAGAAATAGAACCGCTGTTGCAATAATGAACCACTACTATGCAAACTAAATTTACAACGTCAACCAATATTATTCGTGACTCGTCACGAAATATAAACTACATACCGACTCCAAACGCTAACAAAGTTGTCAATCAGATTTCGAACGACTTTAAGCGCGGACTCCGTTCGTTCAACATTATTGGTTCGTATGGTACGGGTAAATCATCATTTCTATGGGCGTTGCAACAGAGCCTAAACGGAAAGAAAAAGATTTTTGATCTCAACTTACTTCAGGCTCCCAGAGTTGAAGTGATCAATTTCATTGGAGAGTATAAGTCGATTACCTCTGCTTTTGCTGACCACTTTGACGTTAACTTAAACAAGCAGCCTAACGAAGCAATCTTTTCAGAAATCTTTAACCACTATCATAAGCTCGGCAAGAAAAACCCATTGTTGTTATTGGTCATTGATGAGTTCGGTAAGTTCTTAGAATATGCAGCGGACAATACACCTGAAAAAGAACTATACTTTATACAACAGCTATCTGAATTTGCAAACAATCCAGACCACAACATTATTCTAGTTACTACCGTACATCAGAACTTTGATGCGTATGCCTTCAAACTCAACAACAGTCAGAAGCAGGAATGGTCTAAAGTAAAGGGGCGTTTCAAGGAAATAACATTCAATGAACCGGTCGAACAATTACTCTACCTCGCATCCGAGCATTTGAAAAAACAAAATCGAATTGACCATAACACTGAGCAAAGTATAAAGACCGCATTAACCCTCTTTAAAAAGAGTAAGGCATATTCAATTAATACTGGATACGCAAGTGAGGTTGCTACAAAGCTGTTTCCACTTGACTTAGTTGCTGCTAATATTCTAACCATTTCCCTCCAAAGATATGGTCAGAATGAGCGATCATTATTTTCATTTTTGGAAGCCACGGATCAAACAGGAATTAATAATCACGATTCAAGGAAAAATGGTTTTTATAACGTTGCCTCTGTCCATGACTATCTCATATTCAACTTTTACAGCTTTATCAATTCGAGGTATAACCCAGACTTTACTATATGGACTTCTATCAAAGGCGCATTGGAAACGGTCGAGAGAGCGTTTGACGGAAATACACTCGATCACTCAAAAATCATAAAGACAATTGGTCTGCTCAATATCACAGCCTCTCAAGGCGCGGATTTGGGACGAGAGTTCCTAGAGAAATATGCGCGCGTTGCGCTGGGCATTGAACAACCGAACAAAATAATAGAAGCATTAGAAGGAAAAAGAATAATTCTGTTCAGAAAATATAGCAACCGTTTTGTATTAACTGAGGGGACAGATTTGGATATTCCTTCGGCACTGATTGAAGCCGGCAATAAGGTAAGCGAGATTGTTAATGTACCTTACCTTTTAAATAAATATTATCAGCTTCCTCCAGTAATTGCCAAGGCTTATTCATATCTGAATGGAACACCTCGGCTTTTCGAGTTCAAAATATCAGATAGACCTATCTCTGAGATTCCAAAAGATGAAGTCGATGGTTTCATTAACCTTATCTTCAATGAAAAACTTGATATAAATTTGGTTCAGCAAGCGTCCGCTGAACAAGACGAAGCTATTCTCTACGGTTATTATCGAAACTCAAAGACAATCAAAAATCTTCTTTTTGAGATTGAGAAAACTAAGCGTGTGATTGATGAGAACTCACATGATAAGGCTGCACTCAAGGAACTCCATCATATTCTTCTGCATCAGAAGAATCTTCTAAACCACTTTATTTTACACAACCTATATTCACATAACCAGGAACTGACGTGGTTTCACCAAGGAGAGGAAGTTGTAATTAGTAGCAAGCGAGAGTTTAATCAAAAGCTATCAGAGATATGTAATGTTGTTTATCCGAATACCCCAAAGTTCAGGAATGAACTTGTAAACAAGCATAAAATCTCAAACTCCATTCATGTTGCCAAGAAGAACTTCCTTAGAGCACTTGTTGACAATTACAATCAACCAGATCTCGGTTTTGAAAAGGAAAAATTCCCCCCGGAAAAAACAATTTACTTAACACTACTCAAGGAAAACGGGTTAAAGCTATACTCGGACGATTTAAACTTTGTCACGCATGTTTCAAGAAAATCAACCTTCGTACACCTTTGGAATTATTCCAATGATTTTTTGAACAGTGCTAAACTGAATCGTAAATCTATTCTTGAATTTATCGAACCGCTTAAAAAACGACCATTTAAACTTAAACAGGGACTAATTGATTTTTGGGTAGCCACGTTCTTATTTATCAAGCGAGATGATTTCGCTTTATTCGGCTCAAGTGGGTTCATTCCATACATCACTGATGAGGTACTTGAATTGTTGATTAAGTACCCAGAGGACTACGAGATAAAAACTTTCGACATCGCAGGGGTTAAGCTTGACATATTTAATAGCTATCGAATTTTCCTGAATCAACAATCAAAGGAAAAAATTAGCAATCAGACCTTTATTGAGACCATTAAGCCTTTCTTAACTTTTTACAAGGGTCTTTCCGAATACTCGAAAAATACCACCCGGCTTAGAAAGGAAACCCTCTTAATCAGAACAGCTATTGCAAATGCAAAAGATCCGGAGAAAGCATTCTTTGAGGACTTCCCAACCGCATTGGGCTACAATATCGAAGCGATTCAGAACTCCAAAACAAATCTAAAGGCTTACATTGAAAAGCTTCATGATTCCATTCGAGAACTTCGAACCAGCCTTGACGGACTTCTAAATAGATTTGAGGAGTTTATATTAGACGAATACTTCGAAAGCAATATGCGTTTTGAGGAGTATCAAGAAAGGCTACAGGCCAGATTCAAGAGTCTGAAAAAGCACCTTTGTCTCCCTCACCAGAAAACCTTTATTCAAAGGATAGATTCTCAGCTTGACGACAAGAAGTCTTGGCTAAATTCACTAGCGCAAGCGGTGATTGGGAAGACTCTCGAAAACATTAAGGACGAGGAAGAAATAATTCTCTACGATAAGTTCAGAATTTTGATGCGTGAGCTGGATAGCCTGACCAATTTGTCAAAAGAAGATTTGGATACCGATAACGAGGAAGTACTCGGAATAGAAATGAGTTCTTTTGTAGATGGCATTAACAGAAGCCTCATACGAATGCCAAAGCATAAACTAGCGGAGGTAAATAAAATTGAAAATACTATTAAAGGAAAGCTTACAAAAGACAAGACGCTAAACATCGCGGCACTTGCCAACATCTTAAAAGAGCTATTACAAAAATGAAAAAAGTTAGACACGTTTTAGGTATTTCGGGAGGTAAGGATAGTGCAGCACTGGCTATATATATGAAGGATAAATATCCTGAATTGGATATTGAATACTACACATGCGATACAGGAAAGGAACTTGATGAGACTTATCAACTAATTAATAATCTTGAAGTTTACTTAGGGAAGAAAATTGTTCGTTTGCAAGCCGCTGATGGAAGCAACGAATCACCTTTTGACCATTTCCTCAAGATGTATGGTGGCTTTCTACCATCTTCAAATTCACGATGGTGCACGAAAGTTCTCAAATTGGTGCCCTTCGAAAAATATGTTGGGGATGATCCGGTAATATCATACGTTGGAATTAGGGGTGATGAAGATCGTGAGGGATACATCTCAAAGAAGTCCAATGTGCAGAGCATTTTTCCCTTCCGTAAGAACATCTGGAGCGAGGATGTAATTGCAAAAATGCTCCCTAACAACAACATTGAAAATCTCAACGCCATTTTTTCCAATTTACCGCGCACACAGTACACGAAAAAAATCGATGAGATTTTAAGGCAGCCACTTACTCAAAATTTCACACTCAATCAAAAGCTCAACTTATTGCTTGATGCCCACACCGAGACCTTTAACAACCTGGTCTTTGCTTTCCTGAAAACTACGGCATACCCTTTAGCGCAAGCTGAATCATTCCAACTATTATCAAACAATGATGTCTTGGTTCGTGATGACATCTTTCGACTGTTAAGGGAGAGTGGAGTCGGAGTTCCAGAATATTATGAAAAACGACAGTTTGATTCAAATGGGAAAACTGGAGAATATGCGCGGAGCCGTTCGGGATGTTATTTCTGTTTCTTTCAGCAAAAAATTGAGTGGATTTGGCTCTATGAGCAGCACCCACATCTATTCGCTAAAGCTATGCAGTATGAAAAACAAGGGTACACCTGGAATCAAGAAGAATCGTTAGAGGAGCTTATTAAGCCAGAACGAGTGCGGAAGATAAAAGAAGAATATCTGAAACGAACACAACGCCAATCCAATAACAACAAATCTCATTATCTTCTTGATATTTTAGATGAGGTTGAAGGGGAGGGCTGCGCTTCTTGTTTTATTTAGTGGGCACCATTTTGCAATTACCAACTAACCCCGTTATATTTAATGGAGCCCATCAACTACCATTCACTTGGTATTGGTGGGTTATTTTTTGATTAAATTCTTGCTTTATGGAAATCAATATCGAAATAGATGCGGGTCGGTTACTTTATGGACTGAGTCGCATTGGTTATACAACTGCCTCCGCGCTTTGTGACATTATTGACAATTCGGTTCGTGCTGGCGCCACAAAAATTAATCTGGTCATAATAAAGGAGCGAGAGGAATTAGCGGACTCGAGAAAAAATAATGTACGGGATTATGTGATCATTGACAACGGATGCGGAATGGATGATGCAGGTCTCAAAGAGGCTTTAAAATTAGGTAGTTCCGATGAGCATTATGAAGATCATTCCTTGTCTAAATTTGGCTTGGGGCTAAAATCTGCCGCGTTTTCACAATCGGATGTGCTTCATGTGATTTCATCTACGGACGGCACATCGTTCTTAAAGTATGAAATCTCATTACCGGAAGTAATCGCAAGAAAAAAATATTTCGCTGAAAAAAAGGATATTGATGATGCCGACAAACAAATAATATCAAAATATTTATCTGGAAGCAAAGGGACTATTATACGACTGTCACAAGTGAGGAAGGTTAATCACCCCAGCGTAAAGGCAACCATCAAAGAACTTAATCTAAGAATTGGCGTCATATACTATTATTTCATTAAGGAAAGCAACATTGAAATATATATAGGAGACAATAAAATTAAACCTATTGATCCACTATTTGTCGAGGAAGCCAATATAAATGGAACTCTTAATGAAAACGAATGGGATGGTAAAACAGTAAAGTGGATTGAAAAGCCGAAGGAGATTGTATTGGATGATGAAAACCAGATCAAGGCAACGCTTGAAATAACTCAACTCCCTTATCCTCCTGTATTCCGAATGGAAAATCCAGGGGAGGGAAAAGATGCCGAAATACGTGAGAAGTATCTAATTGGTTCGAGCAATTACGGATTCTATGTTTATAGAAATAAGCGATTGATTGCTTGGGCTCATGGGCTACAAGGGATAATACCATATGACCAAGATTACTTTGCATTTCGCGGTAGAATACTCATAGACGATTCTGCCGATGACTACTTTAACATAGATGTGAAAAAATCAAACATTACTTTATCAGACGAAGCTTTCAATATAATTAGTGATCTGTCCCAAGAGTCAAAAGCGAAAAGCAAGAAAGCTTGGTTGAATGCCGGTCGGAGAGTCACAGAAGCCAGTAATGTCGAACCGAATGAAATTGCTAACCGCATCATTCTAAACTTTGAGCAAATAGATTTGCTTCCTGGCGATGAAGAGTTGGAGGAAGGAGAGTTGAAAGAGAGAGTGTTGAGCATTAAGCAGGATATGGAGAAAAAAGTAGAGACAATGGCTCTAATGCTCAAGCAGGATAAGGGCGAGGAATCTCCTACTACGCAGTCCTTGACAGAAGATGAGAAAGACGAAGCTATTAGAGGAAGTAAAAATCCCACTGCGTCCAAAATTTTTAGAGTGTCGTCTGTCCCAGATAATTTATTGTGGGAGCCGTACTATGATACCGACAAAGGCGATTGTGTACGAATAAACAAGTACCATCGCTTTGGTCGGTACATATATGAAGACAATATTGCAAACAAGGATCTCCAAATTGTTTTTGAATTGCTTTTGCTCCAACTGGCTGAATCGGAACTATACTCATATAAGAAGATTGGAGGGTACAAATATGAAGAGCTCAAAAAAATCCTAACAGAATTCAGAAGGATTTCTTCAGAATTCCTCGCAAATATGACGAGAAAGCTAGAAGATGTGCTACCTCCCAAGTATGGTAAAATCAACTATGATTGAAACTTTTGTCTCTAACATATTTCTTGGCGTTGATCAAGCGTACATCTATATTTGGATTTCCAAAATTCATAAGGCTGTGTATGTCGGCATGACCAATGATAGGGTTGGTACTTTAGGAAGAGCCTCCGCTCACCTAAATCCAAATGGAACCTTGAGGAAGCAGTTTCTGAACTCAAAAGGATATCCAATTGATACAACCGATGACTTTAAACTTCTGACTTTTGCCCTTCCTCGTAAAAAAGAATACTGTACAGTGGAGAGGTCATATCGTGAAGGTGTTGAATATTTAGTACAAAAGGAGCTTCTTCTTATTCGCGGCACTCTATCACCGACTTTCGATGTAATTTCCTGGGTTCGTAATAGTCCACGAACTGGAAACGCGGAAGTTATAGCAACAGCGAAATCTATTGTTGCCAGATTTGTTAGCGAATATTCGAGACTATAGATTGTAATTGCATATTACTCGGTCGCACTTCCCTGCTAACGATCAAAACTTCCCCAAGCTTCTTCCCACAGTTTTTCTGCGGTGGCGTCTTTATCAAGGCCAACATGTCGCATCCATTTTGCCAGCCAAGGGAAAATTCTGCTCTTACTTTTTAGATCTGGTCCGCCATTAATCAGTAAACAACCTTGAAGAATAGACTTGATCATCAAGGGTTTATTTTCGGGTAAGGATCGCCATTCACTTACACCACCAACTGCATGTCCAACATTAAGAATTGCTCCAAAAAGTCCAGGTTTTATTCTTTGAATGTCAATTCCCACTGTCAAATCTGATATCCAATCGCATAGCTTGTGAGAATACTGGGAAAAGCCCAATACATTAATCATCAAGATTGATTTACCCAATAATTCAAAGGGAATGGCATCAATAACGTCATCAAGACTTTTGCGCGTTGATTCTCTTTCAATAAAATCCTTTACGTTATCGCTAATACTATTGAGTGCTAGCATAAGAGTTTCCTCATCCAAGAGATCGTGATTTGCCAACTCAGGTCTTTCTTCAATATACCGTCCCAAGTCAGAAATAGAGTTAGATAAATATTCGAATTGCTTATTCCTGTTAAAGCCTTCTATTGACTTGAAATAATATTCCAACCCCAAGTCGGATTGGCCTAAATGCATAAGGCAATTTGCGTAATGATGATAACTACTCATTAAGTTTGTCTCATCATTAAATCGCTCCTGAACATCGATCGCTTTTTTATGGTATTTAGTTGCTTCAGAATAGTTACCTGAAAATTCATGCACTTTACCGATCTCGCCTGTAACAAGAGCCCAATTTCCGATGTCACTAGTTTCGGCCTGCTTTCTTAAAGTGTCGTCATCTATCCTCTGTATTGACCCCGAAACTTTATTAGCTTCAATTTTTTTACTTATAAGACTAGCAGCCTGCTCATATAAGATTAGTGCATTGGCAAAATTATTTCTGTACAGTTCAAGCCTGCCTTTTGCCCAGGCTGAATAAATTGTTGCGGTCAGATTTCCGGTACTCTTTGCTAACTCTTCCAGCTCCACAACAGTATTCGAGAAACTCGTCTCATCGTATTGACTCCACTGGATTTGCGCTAAATACATGTACTGAGTAGAGGCGGTGTCTATTTCATTAAGTCTAATATTAGCTCGAACACCAGCCTTGGAGAACATAATGCCATAGTCAAAATAACCCCTTGTGAAGCAAAATTTTCCGAGGGCACCGGCAATCCCAGCGATGACAGAAACATATTCCTCGGCTAGTTCGGGATGGCCTTCTCTCTCATGATAGTCGGATCGTTCCGTTGCAATGTGGAACGCCTCTAACAAGTTTGGCATCTCATCTTCAATTCGCACTATCCCGTAAGACTGAGGACCATGTATTCCAGACTCTATATAGTGCAAGTCAACAATAGCAGCCTCCATCATGATGCAAACAATGGCGTCTTTTTGGACTTTAAGCTCTTCGTCTATTGATTTAGTTTTTGCTTTTTCTCGCAAAAAGGGTCTTATCGGATTAGGTATAGATATTCGTTCGAGATCTAACTGATCTCTGCTGATTTGGATGAAGAAAAATTGTTGAAGCACGCTGATGTCTGTTGCAAAGTCCAAATCCTTAAATTCCTCCTCAGCCCATAGCAACTTTAAACCTCCCGGAAAAAACTTTATGTATTGAATTATTTTTTCTTGTTCCGTAGATAGGCAATTATAGATAGTGGATAGGCAAACATCAAGAGCAGTCGACTTATTGTGTTTTATACGTAGTGGATTTATTGGATTTCCGGTTGTCCGAAGAACATCAATCGCTCGATTCGAAGATTTGTAAAACTTAATAAGTGAAGCGATCAATCGAATGCAAAGAGGATGACCATTGCAAAAATCAAGTAACCAACCTATATGGTCGGGTGGAGGAGTCATTTCTTCGCCCAACAACTCCTCTAGTAGAATGTTGGACTCATCTCGATCTAATCCATCTAATGTGATCACCTTTTTTTGCTGATCGAAAACAGTAAGATCAATTTGTGTTGTAATAATAATTTGGCTGTTGCTCGTTTTAGTAAGTAGTGCATTCAGGAAGTCTTCCACTGCATCTCTCTCCGAAATCAACAATTTCTCTAAGCTATCGAAAACAATAGTAATTGGGATTTCGCGCAATGAATCGACCAATGATTCGGCCTGAGTACCGTGCGTAGACGTGACGTTGTTTAAAATGACGAGCAGATTGTCGAAGCTTCCCATTACCTCTACATCGATCCAAAGTACAGGGTTATGATATTGTACGTTGTCCAATGCTTGTAACAATAGCTGCGTTTTCCCAATCCCGCCCAGCCCTTGGACAACCACTAATCGTTCAAACTCCATAGCACTTGTCAGCTCTAACAATTTACCAAACCGACCTACAAATAAAGCATTAGGAATAGGCGGCTTTAATGATGAGCGATAGCCATCATTTTCGAGTCGTAGCGTAGTCCGTAAAGATTCAATTAATTTCGATTTGGTTTCCTTGAGAAGCGTCCTCGGTATAACTCCGTTATCAATTTTCGTGTGTTCTTCCTTCGATACTCTGACGATGTTATGATGATGATGATTTAATGATTCATTGTATGGAACTACATGAGCATTATCCAATGGATATCCTTTACCTGAAATCGGGCATTTTCCGCCTATCTCTACCTTAAGGTAATCTTGAATATAACTGGGAATAGAAGGTCTTGTTTCCCCTGGATTTGACCAAGGCTTCTTTAAATACTCGTCAAAACTTAGAAGCTCATCTTCTGCAAAATAATTTTGACCTCCTTTAACAACGGTTACCAGTTTCCGATCTTCACCAAGATGTTGCTTCGGGGCGTTTCGTACATATGCAAACAGGAGTTCTTTTGTTATTCCTAATTTAAGCGCGGCTTCTGTAACAGTTAAAAGCTCCATCCGACTTTATTTTCAAAGCTTTAAGCATCTAATAAGTCAATAAAGCAGTTATCATTATTGTCAAAAAAAGTGGGATCCGATTCAAGCTTCCCTCTTATCTTGTCAAACCCGCCATTAGCATACTCTTCCATCAGCTTTCGAAGACTCAAAATTTCCCGTTCTACCTCCTTGTCATCTTTATTTTCCAACTCATTTAAATCAATATTGGATTTTGCGAAGACACTCATGATAACATAGTCGGCCAAATCAGCCGGCTGCCACGATTTTATTTCAATGAACTTCTCCTTTTTTGCGTTCGTACCTAACGGGATTTTGTAGTCATTTTTTAAACCCAACAACGCAGCGTACATATATATTTCGTATTTCGTAGAGAAGTACTTTCCCTGTTCCCAAGCTGTACCCTCACCTGCCGTCCCGGCTCGACCTCCTTGTACCAACGTAAATTTGGTAATTAAATCCTCGTGAGCTGCATCATATTCTGGCGCTCTATCCCTTATTTTCTTTAAGAGTTCCATAGTTAGTTTAATGAGTCAATATTTGTGGATAAATTGTTTCTATTACTTCTCTCGTTTTCAGGAATCGATGGAGTAATTGTGTAGACCTTTCCAATCTTAATATCCGCATTGGTTAGTAAGTCGTTCCTCAAGCTCTGGTTCTTGTAAAATTCCTTACTCATAATGATACTTTGCCGGTAGACCTTGCTTACTGTTTTACAAAATCCAATTGTATAGTCCTCACCAAACACAGAAGTAGGTGCATCCGTGATCAGCGTGTAAAGATTTACGACACCTGAACTGCTCTTAGCTGAGATGATCGCCATAATCGCAGACAGTTTTACTAAAATCAAATTACTTGTATTGGAACCTAAAAGAGGATTGCCGCGATTGTCAATTATCTCAGGCATATAATTGCCGTTCGGTAGCTTACGCAGTTTAATTTGACCTCTGGCTGATCTGTTGCCTGAAGTCATTGCCTCATAATGCGTATTGGCTTCCTTCTCTAACTGTGCAATTAGATTGTTAAAGACCCGTTCCCTTGTAGTTGTAGCCACAGTTTCAAAGTCATCTAATACATCTCTCTTTTCAATTAACCATTTAGGAATCTCGCCCGTAACAAGTGACTTCAATTGCTCGTTAACATTTTTCAAATTGCTTCTGAGGTGCTCAATCTGCTGAACGATTTTATTCTGTTCTTCTTTAAAATCTTTAGAGTTCTTATTTTGAATTGAGTATTCATTTAAAATATTTGATGCACTTTCGCTTGTTAGAGAAGTATCTGTCAATAATTTTTGTATGTCCTCCTCTACCTTCAATAAGTCTTTATTTGCATCTCTTACCTTTGCATTGAGGTTATTCCTTTTAGTTAACGTCTCCTTAATCTCTTCATCAATATTTTCAATTCTACTGTGGAGAGACAATCCATTTGTATAAAGGCGTTTCAGATCATCGGTAAAATTCTGAAGAGTCAAGGGCTCTTGCTCTCTTTGACTTGCCTTCTTGACGGGTCGGTCTAGCAATTCCTTTATTTTCGCCCACGCTTCGGTATTTCTCTTTGCTTCCCTGTCACACACCAGGCACTTTTCCTTTTCTAGCATCCACTCCAAATAGTTTGGTTCCGGAACATTAAATGGTAACCGAGTTTGAAGATTTGATGCTGCCTCGTTTTCAATCTTAACCTTTGCAGCTTGTTCTGCAGCGAATTGAAGTTTCTTCTGCTCGTAAATCGAAAACTTTTTCGCATATCCTTTCTGCAATTCTTCTGTTCCTTTCAATACCCATTTATTGCGGAACATCTTTCTATGAAAACCAATCTGGTCTTCTTTCAATGTCTCATTGAGTTCGTTAAGCAAGGTTAAAATCCCCCTCCTCTTTTGCTGTAACTCGCTCACTTTTTGCGCATCGCCAATTTTATTCAAAAGTTCCTCACACTTTGCTTCTGCTCTCGATAGATTTTCGTTGACTTCTGCTTCATCCTTCTGAAGCTCCTCGATTCTTGCTTCAAGTTGTGCTTTCTCTTTTTCTAACTGTTCGCTTCTTCCGATATCTTTGCTCAATCTCTTGACCTCCCTGTCAAATTCGTTATTACCCGATTTCGCAGCAGCAATAGCTATTGACATTAATTCATCATATCGCTTAATACTGGATAGGACGTTAATCGCTTGCGTTAACGAATCATGCTTATTAAAGTCAATAATTGATTCAACCTGTTCACCCTGAAACCATAGATATGGTTTTAGGTCAGGTGGAAGTATTTTGGTTTTAATACTCTGCTTCGTCTCCTCGTCAGAAACCATCTTTGCATTAAGATAGGACAGCTCTTTCTGCATCACAGTAAACTCACCATCATTACTCTCTACAAGTTTCTCATCGACAACGTTGGCCGTGTATTTTCTTTCAAGAATGTACACGTTGTCCTTTTCTAAATTGTGAAAGGTTATCCTAACAGTAGCACTTATCTTTCCGTTTTTTGTTTCATATTTCGCCTTGTCAGAAATGATTGCGGACTTCAATGCTTTTGTATTAAGAAACTTGTCTTGTTCCTTTACAAAAAGTTGGTCATACATTACCCAGTAAAAAGCATTATAAAGTTGTGATTTTCCGTAACCGTTGTCCCCTATGACGACATTTATACCCTCGGTAAAGTCCATGCTATTCTTACCAGAGTAGCACATGAAATTTTCCAGTTCAATCCTTTCGATGATCATCTTGCTATTTGTTGAGATACTGATTTATTTTTCTTGAAATAACACCTTCAGTCTCTCCATCCACACTCCCGTTAATTGCAATCTTGATTACTTCAAGAAGCTTTACTCCAGAAATTTCCCCGAATTTAAGCTTGTCAGCCTTTTCAGGAGTTATTAGGTTCTTCTCAATTAGAAGCGGATCTTCTAAGAAATGCTTGTAAATATTTTCCTTTGTCATACTGATGCGAGTTCATTTTGAATTGTATAGATATTTAAATTGTAATGGTCACAAACCACCTTAAAAACATCTTCAGTAAAAAATGGATTTTTCGAGAGTGAAGCAAAGTACATCACTCTTTCCAGTTCCTTTCTCACAAGGCTTTTTTCCAAATCATAAGTTTCAGTTCCTTCGACTTGGTTTTCATAGTCTGGTAATACTACCAAATCATGGATTACCGCATGATTTTTTGCAGGATGCTTTCTTAAAATCCTGCCCCTGCGCTGAATAAACTGTCTGGGATTTCCAGTGCTACTACAAAAGATAGCTGTCTCTGCACGGGGAATATCTACACCCTCATCCAAACATTTCATAGAAGCTATAACGTCAATCTCTCCTTTTTGAAACTGCTTCAGAATTTCATCGCGATCTTTCATTCCACTTATGAATTGATTGACAAGAATCTTCTCATTGATCTTGGCAATTTCACGCGTGAACTGATTTATCAATCGGACATTTTCAACAATCGGTTCATCGCCATCTTCCCGAATCTCGAAAGTTTCACCTTCTGGAACATACACGAAAGTGTACTTCAGGCTATTCTTTTCTTGGAATTGCTTTCTCAAAATTTCGATCGTAGCCGGCAATTTATTGCCTGCCTTGTGAATGATTCTTTTTCTTTTCAATAGCAGTCTTTCGATTATTCCTTCCTTTTCCGGATTAACTTTCCCCATCCGATGGAGTTTTGACAACTGAATGCTGATGTCAACATATTCTTCCATTTCATCGGCTGTAAGTTTAATTATGTGCGGAAAATAATAGTACTGACATAACACGCCTTCTCGAATTGCGTCCTCCATTGAAAAGGCAAAGGTGTATGGCTCGCGGTCTTCAAAAAACAACTCCATTTGTTCCGTTCCCTCCGGATCGTAAATCCGCTTCGGAGTTGCCGACAACGCTATTCTATTTTCCAATTTGAAGTCTACTAATTTACTTGCGACAGTTGGCGAAGCCAAATTGTGGCCTTCATCGGCTATGAAAATGGTATCCTTTGGCAAATCCTTTATCAAACTTTGAAACTTATCCTTCACAAAGGATGCGTAAGTGCTTATCAGAGCAAACGAGACTGGGATCCTCTTTGACGTGGAAATTAGAGTAGTCACTGAGTTGCTCCAATCTACTTTTGATGAAATTTTAAAGACTTCTTGAAAGTTAAAAGAGATTACTTCCTTTTCCCACTGCTCAACCAATGTAATGGTCGGAACAAGGATCAAAACGTGATATGTCTTGTCAGGATTCTTTTTGAATTCTTCCAAGGCACAATTAAGTGACGTGATGGTCTTACCAGTGCCAGTAGCCATCGCAAAAATGCCCTTTCTGCCATTCCTTAACCAATTTTCGTAAGCCGTAACCTGGTACTCCCTTGCACCGGATGAGTAGGGAAATTTCGGCCCTCTAATTATTTCCTCGATTCTAGTAATTGCCTTTTCAAAAGTTCTTCGAACCCCTCGATTCTCCAAAACTCGACTCTTCTTTTCAATCAACTCCTTTTCTTGAATTACTAATTCATTCAAAGATTTGTCTCCAAATTCCTTCTTGATGACGATAGCAATATCTTCAACCTCCAAGTAGTCAACAAAGTCCGCGTTACCAGAGAATATTTTCTCAAAGTCAAGATTTTGCCTATTAATCATTTTACTTGAACGACTGTTTTCCCAACTTAAAAAAGCATCAAGCTCTTCCAAATTTTCCAACAGCCCAAACGCGGTAAAATTACACGAGGCTTTGAACCCTACTGTGTGGGTCCCATCCGAAAAAGCACCGGATTTGTAATGGGCGATACCCTTTCCGGCTTTAGGCTTGATGATTCTTATTTGAATCTTTTCTTTAGCGATCAACCACGCAAGACATTCAAAAAAATGTTTGCCATAGTCATCAAGCGTTCTCTTCAAAATTTTAATATCTGTTAAGTCTATTGTATTCAATGCTTCCCCATCCCTTGCTGTTTTAATTGCATCTCTGTCTTCCTGTGAGAGGACATTATTCACAACCATTCTTACACTTCCTCCTGAATAAAGAAATGTTGCAAACCCAAGTGACAGCACGTTAATTGCAGCTGAGCTGAAATACCCCAGGAGCAAATCAAGGCTTTTGCTATTGCAAAGCCCATCTAAATAAAACTGAACTGGTTCATTTTCGCTTCCAGTTCTGTAAGAGCGGTCTTCAGACCAATGAGCTTCCTTAAGCATATTTCATTATTTCTCTGCCAATAGAATCCTTTAGAACCTGCGCGGCATTCTTGATTTCTTCCTCAATATTTAATCTGCTTAACGAGAATCGAATTGACGCATTGGATTGCTCGTCCGAAAGCCCCAAAGCCTTCAAGACATGAGATGGCTCAATAATAGCAGACGAACAAGCAGACCCATTTGAAACTGCTACCCTATTGCTCTTTTCGACAAAGACGTTGGCGTCCAGACCAGGAAAACAAATGTTAGTCGTGTTTTGGATTCTCATGCTCCGTGACCCATTAACAAATGCACTCGGAATTTTTAGTAGTTCCTCTTCAAGCAAGTCCCTCAATAGTCTAACTCGTGAAATGTCGTTAGACATCTCGGCATGTGATAGTTCCAATGCTTTTGCCATTCCAATTATTCCAGGTGTATTAAGAGTTCCGCTCCTCAGCCCGTTTTCATGACCGCCACCGAATTGAATCGGCTGAAGTATCTTCCGTTTTCCTTTAGTCATTTTTGCGAACAAAGCTCCTACTCCTTTAGGGCCATGAAACTTATGAGCTGAAAAACAAAGCATATCAACACTTACATCGCGTAATTCAATACTTATTTTTCCAACCGCTTGTGTAGCATCGCAAAAAATTACCGCACCATATTCGTGGACGATGTTGGTTATTTCCTTGATAGGGTGCAGTGTGCCTATTTCATTATTAGACCACATCACTGACACTAACAATGTGTCCTTCCTCATTGCGTTTCGCAATGATTGTAAATCAAGCATACCATCACTCCGCGTTTCTAAGAGAGTGACTTCGAAACCAATTGATTCAAGATAGATCAGAGTGTCGAGAACTGCCTTGTGTTCCGTTTTAACGGAGACTATATGTTTTCCCTTATGTTGATTGTTTAACGCATAGCCAGTCAAAGCTAAATTGATGCTTTCCGTTGATCCCGATGTAAAAGTCAATTCCAATGGGTCGCAATTCAAAAGATCGGCAATTAACTCTCTTGAATTTTTCACCTGTTTATTTACTTCCTTGCCTAAACTATGGGTACTGGATGCATTGCCATAAAAATTAGTTAGGAACGGAAGCATAGCTTCCAACACTCTCGGATCTACACGAGTCGTTGCATTGTTGTCCAAATAGATTATCTCCGATGATGACATCCTTACAATTTATGGGGAAGGGCCAAAAAGCCGCATTTTTAAGCAAAATAGCCCATATTTTGCACTTTTTCGAATGCAAAAATGGGCTCAGTCTCGAAAATACGGCTATTTTGTTTTTTAGACAATGGTTTTGGACAAACGTTGTCATTTTAGCCCAGGATTGAGCATTGTCCTTCAATTAAGATCACGACTTTTTTTTCACGAGGAACATTCATTCAAATTCGTTTACAATCCTTCACAAGCTTTTATAATCCTTCATAAAAGCACACAGTCATTAATCTCCTTTTACAATCCTTAACCTTCACTTCTGGGTCGCTACATCTTTGACCCATGAACGGAGCAGAAATAAATCAAAATCATGGAGGCGGAAGCAATTGGATTGCTTTCGTGTTCGGGGCAGTGTTTAATCTCTTGGGGAATGTGAATCTCATGTTTCTTCTCGATTACGCACTCCAGGCTGTTGTGGGTGGTATCATCTGTCTCGCTTTCAAAGTTCTTGGTGATGTGTTGAGTCCTCTTTGGGAAAAGCACAAGGAGCGCGTGAAGGATTTCACCAAGATGAGAAAGATCAGAGGCTTCAAGATCAGAAAGAAGAAACGCCATGATCAAGAGTAGGTACGTGTTGATCGGAGCCGGAGCGGTAGCAGCCATCTATTTCGGTGGCAGCTACTTGCTCAAACTCAACAGGCTTTCAAACGAGTTGGAGTCGGAAACTAAAGTTTCTATACACAACGTGAACCTGAGTGGGATTGAGCTTACGATCAATGTTAAACTCAAAAATCCAAGTGGTGGAAGTATCAAGGTGAAGCATCCCTTCGTGAAGATGATCTACGCAGACAAAACCGTAGCGTCCTCACAGGTAAAAGACGCGAACATTGAGATACCGAAATTCAGTGAAGCGAACCTTGAACCGATTCGCATCAAGCTTGGATTTCTTAGTCTGGCTACAACGGTTCCTGCTCTGATCAAAGAGTACAGAGAAACTGGTAAGCTAAACCTGGTGGTACACACAATCACAACCATCAACGACAGTTTGCCTTATACAAAAATTGACAACATCACTTTGGGTGGCGGCAAGCCCGCATAGAGAAAGGAAAGGAGATGACTAAAGGAGGAGGCGAATGATAGCAGACAGAAAGAGGAGGTTGAAGGATGGAAGGGAGTTCGATCATCTCTTTCCTTCCCCAAGTGAAACAGACACTACGATAAAAAAGAGTGCGAATGTAGAAGACACGATGGAACTCATTCGCAAAGCTCTGCCGAAGACGCAATGGCAGACTGAGAAGATTGCTCGGGTACTGAAAGGAAGAACGTTGGAAGAAACATGCTCCAATATCTGGCACTTCGTGTATCAGCACATACAATATCGGAGAGACAAGGAAGGAGTAGAACAGGTGCGAAGTCCCAGAAGGGCATGGTGGGACAGAACGGAAGGGGTTGATTGTGACTGTTACACAGTATTCATTCTCTCCATCCTTCGCTCTCTGAAAATTGATTGCCTTGCTAGGATAACCAAGTATCCAAAGAAGTATCCGGAAGTGCCTCGATGGCAGCATGTATATCCTATCGTACCGAAGCCCGGGCATTTGGAAGATTACATCGATGAACGTGAATGGTACATCGTGATTGATTGTGTGAAGGACAGGTTTGATGATGAACAACCTTATTTAGAATGTAAAGACTACGATATGAGACTTGATTATTTGGATGGATTTGATGGGGACGAAAGAGAGGATGAGACAATTGAGTTTGCAGATTATGACAACGTTGACCTCTCCGACCTCTCATCAGTTTACGATGACGAGGAGATGGGAAACATCTTCAAGAAAATTGGAGGTGCCGTTAAGACAGCAGCAAAGAAGGTGGGCACCGTTGCAAAGAAAGTTGGTGACAAGGTTGGTGATGGAATCAGGTTCCTGAATCGATATGTAAACCCTGCAACGATCCTGTTACGCAATGGATTCTTATTAGCCATGAAGATTAACCTTATGAATGTTGCCGGAAGGTTGCGTTACGCATATCTCACCGATGCACAGGCACAAGCAAAAGGAATCAATCTGAATGAACTGAAAAAAGTACGTTCGGTGAAAGACCGTGCGGAAACGGTCTACTGGCAAGCCGGAGGCAAGAAAGAAAATCTCAAGAAGGCAATTCTCAGCGGCAAAGGGAACAAAGACAAAAAAGTACCACTGAGCGGTTTCGAAGGAGTGGATGGGTTGGACAATGTGTATGCGGATGAAGATGAATACAACATCATCCACAGTGATGGCTTTGAAGGGTTAGGGGAAATCGCCAGTGGTACTGCTATCGCAGCAGCAACTTCAGCAGTGGCTGCGATTGCAGGCGCCTTGAAACAAGTTAAGGGCTTGTTCAACAAAGGTGGAAATGAGGAGAAGGCATTTCAAAGTGAGACAGACAACGCGGGAACAGCTTCAGAACTGCCTGCTTCGATGCCTGAAGATGAGATGCGAGATGATTACTCTGAAACTGCGCCCACGCCAACAGCGCAATCCAGTTCATCATTGATTTCAAAAGTTACAAGTGCTGTTTCGGCTGCCAAGCCATTGATGTCTACCGCAAGATCTCTTGTACCGACACAACCGGCTCCAAAGGCTACAACGCCAAGTGCGCCAGCTTCAACATTGAAAACAAATGAAACGACACAGAATACTTCCATTACTACTACGGCTAGTCAGCCTGTACTATCAAATGAATCTGCCTCCAGTGGAGCTATGCTTGTACCAAGTGAAAGTTCATCGCCAGGCAGTGATGTATCGACTCAAGCAGGCTCAGAGAAAGTTGGCTTTTTACAAAAGACAACTACATGGGTAAAAGAAAATCCAGGAAAGTCGCTGCTCTTAGCAGGCGGGGTCATCACAGGAGGCTACTTGCTCATGAAGGCCATGAGAGGTGGATCAGGAACGAACGGACTTGAAGGTGTTCCTCCGAAAAAGCGAAAACGAAAGAGGAAGAACAATACCAGCAAGAAGAACAAAGTGAAAGCTCAAAACCTATTATAACATGGCAAAGACAAAAAAGAATAAAACCAAAAAGCAAAAACAGGGGCACGCACTGTTTGGTCCGGCAGCAGTGATGGAACATCCGGTAGCGCAGACAGTGACAAAAGGCGGCCTCGTACTACTGGCCGCGATCGCTGCCGGTGGAGCTGGTGCTGCACTTGGAAAGCATTCGCTACTCGCAGGGATTCCCGTAACACTTGTAGGGTTTCATAAGAATAATCCATACATCATCGCAGCGGGGCTTGGGCTCACATTGAGCAATGGTTTCCAAAATCAGAATAAGACTACCGTACAAGGAGTCGATGGATTCGACATCAAACAGATCGCAGAAGATGCTAAAGATCGTGTAGGTACTTTCTTCAAGAATTTCTCCGAGAAGCTCTATCTCTCTAAGCCAGCAGAACCAAATGCAACAGCGGGACTTGCGGGAGATCAGAAAGAAGAACAGGTGACCTATTTCGTGAACCCTTACAGTGAGACGAAAGAACTGGATATGTCGGCTATCGACCGACTCCAGGAACAGATAGCTTCTATGAACGGAGGAATGAACGCGGTAGAGGAAACCGAGCGCGAGTTTTAAATCAAGTAACAATTAAACAAAAAGTAAAATTATGCTAGGAGCATTAGGACAACTCATGGAGAGTGAGTACACGAACCCGACAGAGTTGTTGGGTTTGAATGGAGAGATGGATACCGAGTTGTTAGGGTATCTGAATGCGCTGAACCCCGTGCAACGGGCGAAGGCGATGAGCAAGATCGTGAAGCGACACATTCCTTCACAGGGTTCGCGCGCAGAGTTTGAGAAGTTCTTTGTAGAACTGCCCAAACACATTAAGGAGCAATTGCTCCAGGGCAAGCTGCGTCTGGCTGATCAACTGATCTACACCATCAAGCCGATCAAAGGCGCGAAGACGATCAAGATGTTTGAAAGCCAGGACGTGAAGGAAGTGAACCTGCGCAACATTAGCAACGCAAAGCTTCCGAAAAACATGGCTTTGCTCGTATCAGGAATTTATCTCCTGCACGGAGTTGCAGCTTCGATGGATATTGATGACATCAAAACGACCAAGTTTGATACCATCGAAAACGTGGGCGCACTGGCGAACGGTGAGTTCAAGCTGAAGGCTAACAAGAAGCAACTGGTGAGCGATACTTCCAACCGGAAGTTTGTGACCACACAGTTTGACATGGTGCCTAAGAGCTTTTACAAACTAGCGAACCCGCGTTTGATCCATGACGATGTGGACATCGAGTTTGAGATCGAGCTTGGAACCATCAAAGGACTTGATGCAAACTCTGTCCTCTATGTGGGTCTTGAAGGAACGGCAACTATTCCTTAGTAGGTCATGGAGAAGCGTTGGGTGGACAAGATCTACACCTTCCTGGTAGACGCGGAAGGGCAACCGGTGAACAAGAAGTTTGACCTGGACAAGAACGTGAAAGTGGTGCATGGCATTATGATGAGTTCTGACAGACCGAACCTCTTGTTCTACCGGGGCTCTCAACGCATCGAACTTTCGGGAGAGGAACTTTTTCCTGAAGACTTTGAGAGCAAAATGTTTATGAGTGGAATGGCAGTCGCTCCGAATGACAAATACAAGTCATTGGGTGACGGAGTCATAGCCGGAAACGGTGAGCTGAAAATCCAATACAAGGACACTGGCAATCCCAACGCTCCTTTTGCAGCCTACAAAGTTATTGTCAGCCTCTTATGTGAGATGAAATGATAATCACGAAGACCAAAAGGAGAATCATCATAGCCAAGCTGGAGATCGATAAGCATCAGCGATTCAAGCCATTCGAAATCCGGCTTCCGGCTAATGTGAAAAAAGTAACAGGCATTGCCGTAACAACTTCTGCAAAATGGGAATCGGGACCGTAAGCTTTCAGGCTAATGATAAGATGGATGTCTTCTATGTGGCAAACCTACAGGAAGAAGGCGTTGAGCCATCGGACGAAACCTTGATGCAAATTGAGGACTCACAGTTCGATAGCGACAAAGCGTGGGTCACTGGAAATGTTCCAATGATAAAGTCCGTACATGTTGAAGGCGATACGTCCATCATCAACGCCTGGTTCAAAGGAGAGACGTTTGACGATCCATTCATAATCACGGTCTACGTGGAATGTGAGACGGCTGAAGAGCTTGTAGAAGTTATAGCGGACGAAGCTATTGAACAGGACAAAAGCGAGAAGAAAGACTTTCTGGAACCGATGGAGATACACTTATGACCGAGCAATTCATTTTGGAGTTCGCACCGTTGCGACTGAAACAGCAGGGCTATTCAAAATATCATTTCCGTCACAGGGATTTTATCATCGAAGCTGGGATTACGATAACAATTCCTGCTTACAACGAAATGTTCTTCATCATTGACGAACCACCTGGGCTGGTTGTTGACTCTGATTATGGAATGTATGACTCGACAGACGATCCAATACCGGAAAGCATACATATACACCGGGGAGAAATTAAGATCACAAACCCAGGAGCGGAAAAGCGAAGGATAAAATTTATACAAGCAATCATCGTGAACTGACAGAATTATGGCACTACCGAATAAAGAAAAATACGAACAGAAGAAGATTGACAATCTTTTACAATATCTACGCCTTTACCATGAAAAAGGTCAACCTATCGACTATGAAATTCTAGTGGACGGTTTCAAGGCAGTTCGCAGAACAAGTGACCCTGACATGTTCACTATGTTTGAAAACTTCGTGACTGCGGACACACGCTCCATTGAAGTACTTCTATTCACTGGCAGTAGCAACAACAACGAGAAACGGATCTTCTATTTCGGAGAAGTTCAGAAAGAAGGTTTATCCGGTGTCGATGTGAAGAATATCGTAGACGAAGAAGTACAGCGCAAACTGCGTGAAAAAGAATACGAGGTACTGAAGGATGAGAATAAGAAACTTCAACAGCACATCGCAGACCTGGAGAGTGAGGTAGATGAACTGGAAAAGCAGAACGCCAGATTAGAGATGAAACAGTCGCCCTTGAATAGTTTTCTGGGAGACGTAGGATCAAGTCTTGTGGAGAGCTTCGTCAAGCGCAATCCAAAACTCATGGCTGCATTCCCGGGTGGAGAAGCCCTTGCCGGTCTATTGCAATCCAGCAATGAAGAACTTGAAAGTGAACAAACACCCGAATCCGAAGTAAGCTTTAAGCCGAAGGCCTCCGCAACTCCTTCTTTGAGCGAAGAAGAACAGGCAGCTATTCAGTTTGTCAATCAACTCAAATCGCAATTCAGCAAGGAAGAATTTGAACAAGTGCTCCACATTCTTCAAACGCTAGCTGATGACAAGAGTAAGATCGATCTGATCCTGAATCATGTAAACATTAAACAACAAGTATAACTATGAACAAGTACAGTTTTGAAGTGAGCATTGAAGCGCAAACGCAAGGTGAGGCAGAAGTAAAACTGTCGGCAGCATCGACCTTGATGCAGAAGTTGAAGGCACGCGAGATCGCCAAGCTTGCCGATGTGGTGAAGAATGATCCGTTGAAGACTTCTCTCGCGAAGAAGGCATTGGGTCTCTAACAGGGGAAAAATTAAAATGAACGCAGACGCACAGAAACTCCAAAATCTCAAGACCGTGGTGATCTATTCGACACTCGGTCTTGGTACTGCAACCGGATTGTTTTTTCTGGGGCGTCACCTTTATAAAAAGACCAGGGCGAATATTTCGCAAAAGCACAGTCTTGAAGTCGGTGATCCGGCAACCTTTGCGAAGCAGTTGAAGATGGCCTTTGATAATGACAACTACATGGGATGGGGCACCAATGAGCCAATGGTAATTCAAGTATTCAACGAGATACCGTCAAAGAGCATGTACACGAAAGTACAGAAGGAGTACGCCAATCTCTACGGTAGAAGTCTGAATGCAGACCTGGAGGAAGAACTAAGCAGTGATGAGTACAACGAGCTGATAAGAATTTTAAACGCTAAGAAGTAAATGGCTAAGAAGGCAACGAAGGGAAAGAAAACGCAGAGCAAGAAGCCGAAGAAACCAGCTAGTCCTGCTAAGAGAACTTCCACAAAAAAGAAAGGAGTTAAACCGGCCAAGGTTTTCATCTATGCGCTCGCGTTAGCTGCTCTGGGTGGTGGCGGATACTTGGTGTATGATCGCCTGAAGAAACGGAAGGCAATGGAACAAAATCAAATGCCATCGGAAGCATCTTCAGATACGATCATCATCAACAATACACTACCAACGTCCTATGCCTCCTTTACTTCAAGAGCCCTATCAAGTGCCAGTGATAGCTTTCCTCTGAAAAGGGGAAGCAGAGGCTCAAGAGTTTCCATGCTTCAACAGGCATTGGCAAAGACTTCACCGGGCATTTCAGTTGATGGACAATTTGGACCACAAACTGCCAGTGCGTTGAAGTCGGCAGGGTATCCCGAAACCGTGAGCGAATCATTGTTCAACCAGATCACCGGAGGCTCAGGATCGCTGACCGTAGTATTCAATCCTTCGCCATTGGCAACAAGTCTATACGCTGGAGCACAATCGAAGAATTTGGAGCAAGTTCTAAGCGTACTGAAGCAGCTCAAAACGGTATCAGACTATTCAACGGTGAATGAGTACTACAAAAAGCAAAGCTTCATCGCAAAGACGATTGTGACCGACTTGCTGGACTACGCTTTCAAAAGCAATGAAGCAGCAAAGACGCAGATAAGAAATGAATTCCTGCGCATGGGTTTAAAGGTGAGTGGTACAGGTACGTGGAGCTTGCAGGGGATCAGGCTCTACAAAGACCTTATCACCATCCGGGAAACTGTAGTGACGGACGCACAAAACAACCGGATACCCGTGCGCAGGAATACGATACTCGGAGACGAACTGGAAGTATCGAACGGAATGACTTGGTTCAAATCCGTTGACAACAGCATTCTGAAAGTTCCCACCCAAGACGTCAAGTACACTTAAACAATTATTTACAATGGCGAAGTTTGAAAATTTCGCAGGCAAGCTCCTGCGATTAGAGGGAGGGTATGTGAATCACCCATTGGACAGAGGCGGCCCGACCAAGTATGGAGTCATTCTTTCGGTGTGGCAGGAACATGGCCACGACAAAGATGGCGATGGCGACATTGATGCGGAAGACATCAAGAAGCTAAGTGAGTCGGACGCCAAGTACATCGCGAAGAAGATCTTCTGGGATTACTTCCTGGCTGATTTAATCCTGAATCAATCATTGGCAGAGTTCATTGTTGATTGGGGCTACAATTCTGGAAGAAAGACTGTTGCAAAGATTGTTCAGCGACTCGCTAAAGTTACGGTCGATGGCATTGTCGGCCCACAGACCGTAACTGCAATCAATTGCGCGGATCAGGAATTGCTTTTCAATGCGCTCAAGATTGAACGCAAGGTATTCCTGAACAACATCATCAAGCGCAGACCCGACCAGATTGTATTCTATGATGGCTGGATGAACAGGGTTAATTCATTCAGCTACAAGGCAGCTTAGGCAAGAACAATTTAAACAGTAAACACATGCTATCTCGCGTCAAAGAAATATTGAAGGAATTCGGCTTCACCCTATATACGAAACCGTATCAGTTGAACATTGTCGGGCTTCGAAGCAAGAATGTAAACTCAAATAGCTTTGATGACGAGATCCATGTGTTTTACACAAAGCCGGATGGAAAATGGAATTATCATATTTTTCCGGCCACCACTGATCCGGGAACGTTCTGGTTGAACAATCCAACATATCCGCAGGGTACTGCGATCCTTGCCCAAGGCCAAAATCGAGATGCGTATGCCATTGGTCTGCATCGTGGAAAGTATGAGGCATTGGTTCAGGTGAAGCCTGTTACAGTCATTCGTGATTATGACAGAGACGCGATATTGGATTTCAATAACGGCTCGAAAGAAACCGGAAACTTTGGAATCAATATCCATCGTGCCGAAAGTACTGGCTCAACGAAGCTCATCGATCAATATTCTGCTGGATGCCAGGTGTTCAAAGATGCTGATGACTTTTACGCTTTTATGCAACTCTGTAAGCTTCACGCAAAACTGCATGGGAATTCGTTCAGCTATACATTGGTGGACTTCAGGTCGCTCAGGCGAATCACACTCAAACGGGTGGTAACTGCTACAACAGTATTTGCAGCCTTCGCTCTTGGTTGGATTTTCACTCCAAAGGTTTATGAACGCACCTAAGCCTCCATTCAGATCAGTAAGCGAAGAGTTACTCTATAATATCTACCTGAAAGTGACCAACAATGGAACAGGAAGCGGAATCACGCCAAACGACATCGACACATTGGCTAAACTCAACTCCTTTCTGACTGATGCAGTACTTATGAAGGCAGACGATATCATGTCTGCCATTAACGCTTTAAAGGGTAATGTTCCCGTTGTAGCAAACTCGCTGGAGAAGTTGTATAACATAGTCCAGGGATTGACATACTTAAGACGTGAAGACATCGACCACTTGGCAGAACTGAATGCCATTGTTCAGGATGCAGACTTAGTACGCACTGAAGATTTAACAACCGCAGTAAATGGCATCAAGGGAAATGTTCCGGTTAATGGAAACACTCTTGAGAAGCTCTACAACCTTATTCAAGGGTTTTCATTTCTGAGACGGGAGGATATTGACACTATTGGAGAATTAAATGCGCTTGTAACCGATGGCGATTTGGTGAGAGTTCAGGACTTGGCCGATGCGTTAGTCGGATTGAATTTAAAAAAGAGAACGCTTCAATTTTTCTTCTCTGGAGATTGGGATGATGATGAACATTACAATCATTACCACGATAGGGACGCGTTCGTGCTCCGGGGCAAAATCAACTCATTGTCGCATGACTTTACGCACCAGCTATCTGGGGTGAGTTACAAGAGCCGACTTGATGTGTCAAGTAGCTGGACAAGTCATTCAACGCTAACTAGCTTGCAATCTTGGATCAATGCCAATGCAACAGGTGACGAAACGACAGGAACGAAGTATTGGATCAAGTGCCTGCCGATCTACAAACAAGGGTATGACGATGAAGCAATGAATATTCTAACATATAATGTGCAGTAACAATGAAAGACAGAAATGAGGGGAGGATTAATCGTGATCAACTTATCACGGTGGGAGATCTTGAAATATTTAAAACGAGCCTGATACAGGAAATAAAGAATTTACTGACGAACGCTACCGGCACAACTGCGAAGAAATGGCTAAAATCATCCGAGGTTAGAAAGCTACTGGGAATCTCGTCAGGAACCCTGCAAAACCTTCGGGTAAATGGTTCGCTCAATTTCACCAAGTTGGGCGGCATTATCTTCTATGATTGCGATGAGATTCAAAAACTACTTAGGGACAATGCAGAGCGTTGAGGGACTTTGTGATTTCTTGAATCGAGTCACATCAGATACAAACCTGACAAGTGCTCATGTCAGCGTGTGTGCCGCGTTGTGCTCCGCGTGGATTCGTAACGGCTTCAATAATCCCTTTAATATTTCTCGTAGCCGCATCATGTTGGCAGCAAGAATTAAGTCGAAGACAACCTATCATAAAGTCATTGGCGACCTCGCACAATTTGGATATTTAAAGTATAACCCGTCTTATCATCCCGGTAAGTGTAGCGAAGTACTTATAGTGCCTTAAAGGGGGCTTGTTGCTAGCACGCGATTTGCTATATTTAGGAAAGAATTGCAGTCAAAGAAAGTGGTGAGTTAACTGGTGAGTCAGTTTGAATGCCACTCCTAAGATAATGAAATACAGCATGTTGAGGGTGATATTAAAATCCCTCCTCCTCTGCGTAGTACAAATCAATCAGAATCAAAACCTCGAAATCTTCACGATTTCGGGGTTTTTTGTTTTTAGGGCATACCAAAATCAACCGAAAATTCGCAATCCCTTGGTACCAGTAGTGGTACCAAACTTCCAGACGGGAAGTTGGTACCAAAACGAGGTCAAAGTGCTGAAAGTCAACATGTTCTATCATAGCGCATCTTGATTTCAGCATCCTGGAAAGGATACTTTAACCAATTAAACTAAGGGATATGAGGCAAACAATTTCAGTCAAGTTTTTCGCAAGAAGAGACCGTGCAAAAGAAGACGGTTTGGTACCAATTTTCATGAGAATCGGTATAGGTCTTAAGCGCATAAATATCATCACAAAAATCTATGTGAAACCAGCCGACTGGTCTGTTCAAAACTGCAAACTAAAAACCAACAACGAAGAGTCGCGAAGGATCAATAAAATGCTTGAAGCATTTAAGTTGAAAGCTTTTGATCTCCAACGAGAGCTTATGACTGAAGGCAAAGAAGTTTCTCTGGAAAATATCAAAGCCAAGTGGTACGGTACTTCTGTTGAGAAGTCACGCATGCTCATGGAAGTATTCAAACAACATAATGATCAAATGAAAGCGCTCATTAACCAGGAGTTCTCTCCACTCACTTTTGAGCGTTACGAAACTTCATTCAGGCACACACAGGAATACATGCGATGGAAATATCAAATTGATGACATTGATATAAAGCAACTTAACTATGAATTCATTTCGAATTATGAATTCTGGTTGAAGTCTCAGCGCAAATGTGACCACAACACAACCGTTAAGTACCTATCCAACTTCAAAAAAATCGTCCACATCTGCATAAAAAATGGATGGCTTGACAGAGACCCTTTTGTTGGCTTTAAAATGACAAAGCGTGAAGTAGAAAGACCATTCCTGGTAGAAGAAGAGCTGACTAGAATTGTAGAAGAAGATTTCAAAATGCCACGATTGCGACAAGTGCGGGACATTTTCATATTCTGCTGCTATACCGGATTAGCTTACGCGGATGTAAAAAAGCTCACCAGGGAAGAAATCACCACAGGAATTGATGGAGAGAAATGGATTTGGACAAGCAGGCAAAAAACTGATACCGCGACACGTGTTCCCTTGCTTCCGAGAGCCTTAGAAATTCTTGATCGCTATAAAGAAGATGCCCAGTGCCTAAATAAAGGAAGACTCTTGCCGGTGTTGAGCAATCAAAAAATGAACAACTACCTAAAGGAAATTTCAGATGCCTGTGAAATCACCAAGAAGATGACATTCCATACGGCACGACACACATTTGCCACTACGGTAACTCTTTCCAATGGTGTGCCCATTGAAACAGTTGGCAAAATGCTTGGCCATAAAAATTTGAAGACGACACAGCATTACGCAAAAATTCTCGACTTGAAAGTAAGTGAAGACATGATGAAACTCCGTAACAAGCTTTCGGCTAAACCTCAACCAATTACAACCCAACAATAAATCTCACAACTATGAATAAAATTGTCACATACCTTGAAAGCACAGATGTTGTTTTTCACGGAGCACTATTGCTTATCATACTCTATGTTCCACATGCGGGGCATCTTTTTCTACAACTAGAGCAACTTGATATGACCCTTTTCGGGTTCAGTTTTCTGAATTGGCTATATGGAATAGCACTTGCCGGAGTTATTGAACTCCTTATTTTAATCTTCATTATCAATGGCTATCAAAAAGCCGGAAAGGCATATGCACTTGTTAGTTTCTTTATCAATGCCTTGTATTACGATCATTGGTTCATCGCCATTCAAGAGCCTAGTTTGATAAACATAAAAGCTATGGTATCTAGCTTACTCATTTGCTTGTTGCATTCACTATCTATATGGCAATTAAGTGAACTGTTTTACAAAAGACTTAGAGCTGATAAAGACAAAGTGATTGAGTACTGGTGCCCGGAATGTAAGGCGGGACCTTTTCCAAACAAACGATCGATGGAAGGTCATATCTCTAAAGCACACAAGTACTACAAAAAGATTCATGAAAATGGGAGAGATTCAAAATCTCATGTAAACGGAATCAGTCTTTAATTCAATGTAGCGAACGCTGAGGTCTTCACCTCAGCGTTTTTTCTTCCTCACATTATAAAGGACAGGCCCAAGATTCTCACTAATCTTTTCGAGAGACCTTCCGGCAACATACCCACCTACTCCTAAATCCATGAGCGTCCAAATGTGGTCATCGAGTGTAGTTATCGGAAGATTGAAGTAAGGAACCAATACATAGTTGTTGAAGACAATGAACATGCAGATGCACATAAGCATTGGTCTCCAATTCCGTTGTAGCCAACTTTCTCCTTTCGTTTCCGATTCAATGATTCTTGATTTTGTTTCCAGGAGCTTGCCTTCATAATCAATACACGCACCTTCCATTTGCATAAGAAGTTCTTTGTACTTCAATTGAAGTTCAAGCTTCTCATCTGACTTGTCGATTTTGTCGATTGCATTTCCAATTGAATCAACGGTCTCTTTTACTCCCGTTCCGAGAATTTTTGACAAAAATCCTCCAATGACAGTTTTACTGCCTGCTGCACTTACCTCCATATTTTTTATTGTTTAACTGTTAATGATTCTTACCTGCTGGTTCTTGCCATTGTATACCGAACTGTCTGAAGAAGTCTAAGGTGTTCTTAGGTGCGTACCTGTTCTTGGTTACGTTGACAACACCTTTGTGAACCTCTCCCGCTATCTCAGCAATGTGCTCCCAATCCTTTCCACCTTTGAAATCTCCAGCCTTGGTATGTTGAAGAATGAAAATGAAAGCCGTGTCCGGATGCTCCTTTCGGAGTTCTTTGTACTCATTGATTTTCAATCCAAGGTCATTTACTGAGTCGAGGATGATAAACTGATACTGCGAAAGGTCTGGGTCTTGCAGATTTTCTGCGAAGTGCAACCTTTCAGGCAAAGGATTAAGGAACTCATTGACCTTTTTGGTCATCGTGGGCGATGCAAATTCCTCGGACGATACATAAAGCACATCCCCAAAACGTTCTGCAAGGTATTGCGCAAGCTTTAACAGGAAGATTGTCTTGCCATTGTGCGGCTCACCATGAAACATCATGGTGAAATTCCTCGCAGGATTACCAAACAAGGTGTGCCAAAACGAAGAGAAATTAAGAAGGTCAAGTTTTCGATTTGCCATTTCCTCTGCCGTCAATACACCACTCAATCCTTTGTTATGTGAACATGCGCCACGACTTGCATCGGAGTAATTTCTGCTTTTACATGGCCTGAGCTTTCGGCCTCCCGTGTCGTAGATTTTTCCCACTTCATGTTTGCATCCACAAGCTTTCACAATTCCTTCTAGGCCATTTAGCTCTGCCTTCGATATAGAAATTTTGGCACTGGTTCTCTGTTTGACGCTTTTGTAAATGGCATTCACCTTATCGGCATACGGATCGTCTTTCATGATCTTCTTTTTCTCCACAAGGTTTTCCAGATACTTCATGAAACTGTGGATCTTCTTCTCATCGGATTGTCCCTGCAAACCAATGTATCTTTTGATTGCTGCAATGGAGGGGTATACTGCCTCGCCTCCGGCTATGGCTACCAGGCGGCTCAAGTCCTTGTCATTAATTGCAAATGACTCTTCACCTTTCATTTTGTTGAATGCCTGCACAAGCTTGTTTTGGATCATCTCAATTTCTTCGGCCAATGGCGAAGTCTTGCGAATGAGTTTTTGCACAATGCTTCGTTGCAATGCTTTTATGAAAGCGAGAATAGCATTCGGTGATTTCACTTTATTGTGCAGACCGACATAACGCTTTATGAATTTGACTTCTTCGCGAATGTGCTCCACATGTTTTATATTCTTTGGCTTTTCAACTTCCTTAACCTTCTTCGGTTTACTAGCTCCTTTGGTTGGTTTCGAAACGGCAGCTTTTGGTTTTGCTGTTTCTTTAGGAGTTGTCGCTTTTGGACTTATTGAACCTGCATATTCAGTGAGTTTCTGAAAATAAAGGTCAATTACTTTTTTAATACTGTCACTTCCATGATAGTTACTCCAAGTTGTTCCGTTGGAAGTACTCCTCACTACAAGGTCATGGCCTTTCTTTAGCGTCTCAGGCAAAGTATCCACACCAATCCGCTGCACTTCTTCAAAATAATTATTAGCCGTTATCATTACGCTGCAAAGTTTAATAGTTCTAATTCGAGTTCGAGAGCCATTGCCTCCAGTTCCAATTGCTCTACTTCGGATGAAGATTGTTTCGGTAGCATCACGACTACAGGTCTACTCCTCGGTTCTTTCTTTGGTATCTCACCTTTTATCAATTCGTACTGTGAAGGACTTAAGGAAACGCTATCGTTAAACTTCTCCTGGAATATCTGCACGAAGTCAACGATTCTATCTTCGGAAACGGTGGCCGTCATTCGATCAGATACTTTCTCGAAGTTGTTATTATCAACCAACGTGAGAAGATCAGGATCAAGAAAAGTATCACCTCCTTTTGACCTGGCTGCCGAAACCACAATCTTGAATTTTCCAGGTTGTTTGAATAGCGACACTCCATTCTTGGTAGTTATGCTTGCACCAGTTGTAAGAGAGCGAATAATTTTCATCGCCCTGAAGATTGGCACCACGGTTTTTTGCTGCACGTCATTACCAGGTTCCCAATACTCAGGCATTAAAATTCCCTTCTTGATACCACCATCAATTGTGGTATAGCTTACTAGTTTTCCCTTGTAAGCACTGAAAGCTTGAAGTACATTTCCAGTGATGACATGTCGAATCTTTCTATCGACCGTGCTTTCTTTGATGGATGCTTCCCATTTTGCCAGGAGGGATTCTTTCTCCAGATAAGGCAAGCCAACGCTAGCACCAATGATGGCTCTTACATCTTGGGAATAGCTGGCAGGAATCGCGATGTATTTGTTGCTACTTGCCAGAGCGAATCGCAGACGCAAGCCACTTGGAGCGTATGGATTCTTCTTTTTCTTGTCAATAATGAATCCCAGGAACACTGCCGGAACGAGTTCTTGCCCTCCATCATAACTGCTCACCGGATAATTCAAATTCCGACCTACATAAAATGAATCGAAAATTGATTCGAGATACTGCTTCCTGTTGTTAAATAAACGTTTCAGTTTCTCTTCCGCATCTGCCATTGCCTTATGAAGCTCATTCGTTCTGGCTTTTATAGCTTCCTGTGCTTCCGCTGCATTGCCCTTTTCAACAAGTTTCTGAATCTTCTTTTCCTGGGGAACATTCTGCATCAATTCCTCATAGTAAACTACATTGTCCGCAAGTTCTTTTCTGAGTTGCTCTTCAATGTAGCCTTCATATTCAAGTTTGATTTCCTTTTGCAGTTCTCTTCCGTCTTTACCCTGAAGCGATTCAGTCAGCAAATTGTTTAGCTCCTGCCGTGTGAAAGGTTTCTTCAATACGTTCGCCATCACCGATTCCAAAATACTGTCATCACCAAATTCACTGGTGCCACCTTTACCAACGATCACCGTGCGCGAGGTTTGGGTTTCTGCCTGGAGATCCATTGCCTCTACTTCCAAGTCATAGTCACCGATTTGCTTGAGGTACTCGACATACTCATTATATCGGTTTGAGATTTCGTTGTAGAAGTCAAGCTGCATAGCAGTTGACAAGACTGCAACTCGACCTGACACTCGGTGGGCTGCGTCTTCCAGTTCTGCTCCATCTACTTCACGGGTAGCAAGTCCCAACGGGTCATCCAACAACATATTGACCTCCGGATTTTCTTTCAGGTATTCCGCTACAATCCTATCTCCGTACTTATTCAAAAAATCAGGTACGTCCAGAATTTTGGTTGATGATTTCTGATTGGAGGTTGTGTTGGCATCCAAGGATTTCAGCTTCTTCTGAAGCATCATCATCAAACGCTTCTCTGCCGGAATAGCTGAATTTACATAATCGTAAATCGGTTTATAAATCTGTCCAGTGCGATTGATACGGCCTCGTTTCTGAACTTCCGTGTTAATATCCAATTCAGCCTGCAACACAATCATCACGCGTTGCTTCACCTGCTCTTTCGGAACTTTAGGCGTAATGATGGCATGAGCGGAAGCTCCAGTACTTCCAGATTGATTGATTAGCAGTACATCTACTTCATTGTTGTTGAACTGACGGAAAGCATCATTGGTGTTTACTCGCTTACGAGTCATAACCAATGCCTTGTTCATCTTAGTGTTCACCTGAAGTTCATACTTACGACCTGTTACTTCTGCGACTTTGTAACCAGCATCTTTGATTTTCTTAACAATAACATCAATGGGGGAAATGGTTATTCCGGTCGCAGCTTCTCTGATGCGGTCACTGATTCGGTTATACTCATATTGCGCTTCAATGGGGAACTCTGAGATTTCAAATTTTTTGAAAATCTTCTGTCCATCGGTATCTGTTTCGGTGTAGCGGAGAATGCCATCAAGTCCTTTTTGAAGAACTACTGAGAAGTCTGCATTGATGGTATCACCATCTGTTACTGCCATTCCCGCATCAGTCTCCATTTGTTCAATGAAACTTCCCATTGTGCTGGCAAAAGCAATCACTGGTTTCTTACCTTCTTTCAATCTGGCAATGGCTCGCTCTGCTACTGCTTCTGCTTTAATGCTGAAAAGCATTTGGTTGATTACATTGAATACTTTGGAGAAGTAAGGAAGATTATCTACTCCAGCTTGGGAAGTGCCTTCGCGAACCTCCACTTGCTTTCCTTCTGCTACTGCTATATCATCAAGCTCTTCAACAATCTCATCCACGTAGGTTGTTTGGAATTTTATAATATCCCGGATGATGGAAGTAATGTTATCGGCTATAGCTTTATGTTCCTGCTCTTTCTCATCCAGCGTAATGTAGTTTACCTCCACACCTTCGAAGGAACGCTCTCTGCGAATCATCTGACCTTCGGCCACAAGCTGACTGGCCAGAATTTCCTGAAGTGCAACACCACCTTTTGTAATTGCTTCGATGAGTGCTTCTCTTGTCATACTTGCATCCCGAATCGAAGTCTTCATCGCGTAGATGGGCATGTTATCAGGACGCTTGGCAAATGTGGCGGAAAGAAACACTACACCTCTGGTGCGCGATAGTGCAGACTGCATGAAGTTTCCGGTATTACCGGAACCAGATGAGTTGTGCGCCTCGTCCATGATGACGATGTTATCTTCCGCGATGGCATTCAGGAAAGCTGGCTTGGTTGGCTTTTTTTCTGGTGAATTGAATTGCGAATACGTTGCAACTACAAAATGAAAGTTCTTAGGAACACGGTGACTCTCAAAAATCCGTGTTTGGTCTGCGGCTGATAATGCCTGGTAAATGATGTTTCCATCTTCGTCCTTAATATCGGTTTTGCTTTCACGGCCATTGACGATAAAAGGAATTAGATGTGCAGAACCGATAGCCACCAGGTCTCGGTAAATATCAGAGAAGAGGTTTGACTTTTCTGTAATGAAGATGGGTTGAACACCTTGCTCGACTGCATAGCGAATAACAGATGCAGCAATACGACCTTTACCAATTCCGGTTTGGTCACCGATAATCATTCCGACTCCTCGCTCTTCAATATTGTAAACCGACATGGCTACTGCATCAATCTGTTCGGCAGAGAGTGCTTTGCATAGTTCTACTTTGCTTCGGTAGTTGAGCTTGATTCTTACATACTCATCTATATCGCCACCTACTGCTTCTTTAATTCGTTGCAACGCTGCATGGGTTTCGTAGCCCATTGAGTCCGGCACAACGGTATTCAATACAAAGCAACTACTGGATGCCGGAGTGTATGGCATACCGAGTTCATCAAAGCTCATTAACTCAAGCTCCAGGGCAAGTGCCTGTGCCTCCTTCGCAAAAGCTTCGGTGGCCATGGCTTCCAATTCAAATTTGTTCATAGAAATTTCTTTTCGAGGATTTGCCTGTCCGCCAAAGTCTTGACGCAGGCGGGTAACACTCATTACACGTTCAAACAGTTCTTCAAAAGAATCAACCACTTTATCTCGCACTTCATCTTTCAATGGTGCGGCTCCAGATGGTTTTGACTTTCGGCCATCAATCAGAATCAATCTTGTATCGAATGAAGTGCCTTGACGAGAATAGAGTTTCTTACCGTCAATTGGTATGATGTCGAGCACATTGTATCGACTGAATAAATAATTAAAGAAGAAACGATTCTTTCCTTTTTGAATCCGTCCCTTCTTATCGTATCGGGTATGTCCTCCAATGATGATTGCTGCCTTTCCATTGTCTTTCATGCAGTCCAATGCTCTCAGCGCCATGAGGTGATCGAGTACCTCTATTCCGAAAGTATCATACTTTACTTCATGGTTAAGTAAACCAAACGGAGGATTTGTAATTATTGCATCAAACTTCTTTTCAAAATCTTTAAAGGCTACAGTTGCATCCTGAGATAAGACTTGTCTGTATCCCTGGTCTTGAAGGTTCGATCTTCTAAGCTCATCAATCTCATTGACAATAACTCGTGATGGTTGTGCTGCAATAGTGAGTAGGCCATTTCCGGCAGAGGGTTCAAAAACAGAAATGTTTGTCTCTGCATTAACAAAAATTCCAGCAAGGAATGAAATTGGTGCGGGTGTACTGTACTGCTGAAGTAAAATGCTCTGACTTGTGCGGTGGGAAATATTTACCTGGCTTTTGTACAAGTCAACTATGCTTGCATATTTAGATCCAAGTGGCAGAGGTGAAAGAGCAATGCTTCTTGCTTTTAGTACGATAGCAAGTTCTGTGTATTCTTTTACTTCTGATTTATCGGTGATACCGTAGGATGCGGCAACGTGCTCAATAGATTTTCTATTGTGCTTATTCTTTGCATCCAATTCGTTACGAAGATGCAGAAGGAATTCAGTCTTTATTCTTTTTTTGGCCCTCACTCTATCAAATTTAGGTGAGGTCAAAAAAGAGGTTAAAGAATAATAATTATGATTAAAGAATATTAACGAATATGAAAGATTTTATAGAGTTTTCAACTCTAGTCTCACTCAATGCTAAGTTTGATATTTGAACCCAGATATATGATTTTTAATAAATCCAGCATTAAAGATTAGTCAAAATCATTTGCCACTCTCCAAGAAGGGTCTTCTTCATCCCATTTCCTTAACTCATCTTCTCCAGCCTCAATTTCAGCATTCCAATCATTCCGCCTATTCGAGTAGAGGTTCGTATTCCTTACGGTTGGCTTAATTTTTTCCTTTCCTTTAATTGATCTTTTTATCGTCTCAATTGTCAATTCATATTTATTTCGAAGCTCATTCGTTAATAAATTATTTGGTTTCGGAAAGTTAGATATGAACTTAAGAACCAAACTTGCGTCAACAAATTGAATATTATTTAAAATCATTGTAGGCATCACGTTTTGTGCCTGAAAGGAGCCGCGAATTTCATGATTACTATTTGCTGAATTAATAATAAAATTAATCGTATCACCATCGTAATCCTTATGTGAAAAAAGGAAATCAAATACAATGTTAATTTGGTCAAACCCCTTTGCCTTGATTAATAAATTCTGTAATAATAGATTAAATGTCTTAATCGTTAAGATTTTCTGTAGTTCAATAAGGGAAATAAATAGCTCTCTTGTTTCTTCAGATAAGGATAAAGGAGTGTCAAGCGATTTATAATTCCTGATCTTTGGAGCTATTTCGGGATAATGAGATGTTAAGTATAATTTTCTGATAAAAATGTGTCTTTCACTTGGTGATTTTAGAAACCTTCTGTCCTCAAAATATGCAAAGTCTTTTATTTCAGATTTTAGAATGCGATTGATTTTTTCCTTGTATTCCATAATACTCAATTTTGCATGCCAAATTTAAATTGCATTAACTCACTAGGACTGCGCGAAACATATTGTAATTGTGTCAGTCCGCCCCTTAAAAGCATGTGATGTTCCGTAAACAGTCGCAAAACCATCGATTATGATAAACTTACGAAAATATTGCTATGAATTAAATCCAAATAGTTGATACAGTTGGTTAAGTGGCTCTTGCCATTCATTTTTGAAATCTAATCGGTCACGTTTTAACATGTCATTTGAATACACTGTTTTGAAATAACATATCTTACTCTTGCTATCACGATAACCATAACACTGACCTTCTTTAAATTGAAACTCAATTTCCTCTACTCCTTCAGAGATTGTGTCCGTTATGCGAACGGGACCTAACATATCAGAAAACATGAGACCCTCAATACCTATTTGGAATGTCGGGGTTTCAACTTTCATTATTCTCTTGGCATATCTCTCACAAAAATGAGCGCTAAAAATTTTTACCCATTTATCCCAACCAACACTATTGATTATGCTAGTTGATGAAATTCCACCATTTGACGGATCAACGGTAATCAATATTAATCCTTGAGTCGTTCTATAAGTCATGCCGATGCTAACAACAGGGCTATCTTTGCCGGGGACCTTTTGGCAATAAAAATTCAGTTTTGCGCCTTTGAATTCCTCATACGATTTTATCCATTTGTACTCGCTCATTTTTGCTCTTGAAATCTTTTTTAGCGTAATAGCCATTGAGCGCTTTACTTTAGGAAAAGCAATTTCGAGTGATTTTCTAAAGAGTTCTGAAATCTCCTTCAAAGTCAAAGTCTCAACTGCAATTCTCTCTATCATATTGAACTCCTTTTACCTAATAGGAATAATGCCGCTATTCTAGGATTCTGTTGCCCATTGAACTTGCCAAGTCCTTCACTCTAAGACTCTTTGTCGTGTCGTATAAATCAAGTTACTTATATTACCAATATAACCATCATGCAGCCTTAAACATCTCTTCCACCTCAGTCATTGAAACCTTAAAGCGTTTAGGCATACCAAATATCTTGAAGATAATTATTACTTGGTTAATACTATAGAAGTGTCCTGTCTTCTTTCCGATCTCGGCCTCGTGTTTCTTCACCCATCGCTGAAACGTTAACCAGCATACACCGTAGAAGTCCGCCAGTTGTTTGTGATTGTAGGGTTTCAATACAAAGATTTCTGGTTTGTTTCCGGTTTCCTCGGTTTTGTTGAATTCGCGTCTCATATTATTTGTCGTGTTATTATTTCTCGGCTCGGTTTGCAATGTTAAGTAATGCTTACTAATATTGTCAAGTCTTACTAAACAAATTAATTTATGCTGACAAAAGATGTCGTTGGAAACCAAATTAAAGCACTCAGGCTTGAAAAAGGGCTTTCTCAGGAGGAATTTGGAGCTCAGGTGGAATTAAGTCGGTCGGCCGTTTCACAAATTGAAAGTGGTCAGATATACCCATCTTTGGAAACAATTGACAAGATAGTTAAGTATTACTCAACAAGTTGGGATAAGATTATCGGAAGAATATCTGTAACAAAAACCGCTGAGACTCCTCAGATTCGAACCCTCGTAACCACCGTAGACAGTTCCGGAAAAGACAACATCGTACTGATTCCAATAAAAGCACAAGCCGGTTATCTGCTCGGCTCTCATCAACCAGAATTCATTGAAAGACTTCCAACGTTTTGGATTCCAGGCCTGAACAATGGAACATACCGAGCTTTCGAAGTGAGCGGTTATAGTATGCTAGCTGACCGTGCAGGTTTTTATCCTGGTGATATTGTTGTTGGCGAATACGTTGAAAAATTAGAAGACATAAAAGATGGCCTTGTATATATAATAGTCAACAATGCACAGGAGGTTGATAACATAGTCCTAAAGCGTTGTCTAAATTACCTCGATAAAGGCGGAGTGATCATTTGCAAGTCGGATAATAAAGATCCGCAATATCCAACATTTCCTCTCCCGGTTGAGAACATAAAAGAGGTTTGGAAATTTAAAGTGAAACTTACTCGCCAGGCTCCTGAACCTTCTGGACTGTATGAGCGAATTAATGCGCTTGAAGGAGACATGGTTTTGCTTAAGGAGCAACTAAAGAAAAGTCCATCCAACAATTAACCTTTTGAGTTCAGGATGTCATCAATGTCGCTTGATGTGAGAATTGCCTGTTGTGGAATTCCGAATAGATGAAATATTTTCTTCACCTGGTGAATGTGATAGAAGTGGCCGGTCTTTTTTCCGACTTCGAGCTCAACCTTTTTCATCCAGTTCCGAAATGTTGACCAACTAACTCCATACATCTGCGCAAGTTGCTTGTGTGTTAATGCCCTTAAGCTGATTAGGTCTATATTCTGCTTGCTTTGCTTATTATCAAACATATTAATCTCTCCTCCAGATGTAAATATGCATCAAGGCCAAGTCTACAATTAACATTTATAAATGATTGTAAACTATTACAAATGAAAATGTAGGAATTACTACCTCTACCTTAAAGTTGCCTTAGAGTTGAAATTCGGTTGCCAAAAGTTAAAATTCAATCAAAAATGGAAGGATTTTTCTATTTTGTACTGAAATGACTGATAAAATAAGGGCCGTCTTCCTTCCAGCCAACAAGCAATTAATTAATATCTATAAGGGATACATTCTTAATGGGGAACTATTGAATAAAAGTGAAAAAGATCTCTACACAGAAATTGATGATGAGCTTGATTATGACAACCCTTCCAAAATTGATATAGCTTTAAGAGTCATATTTATTCTTCCTCTATTCCCATTCATAATAGTTATTGCTGCCATCGCATCAATTTTCAACAAGGGGTCTAAAACTTTAGACAAAATATTGCCTAGACTTAATAGAGTTGTTAGGTTTCTTTCTACCAAAAAGAAGACAAAACGAAAGAAACAAGTTTTAAAGAAAGAATATGAAGATATATTCAAGGAAGATATTCCGGCATTCCTGAACCATTGTAAAAAGAACCTCGTAACCGTTTATCTATATTCCTATGATTTGTTTTCAGAAGAAGATGCATCGAAGGTTGAGAAGTTGATTCAAGAAGGTCACATTAATTCGTGTGCTGTTATTTCCAAATTATCTGATTTAGTGCCACTACTAGCAGCGGAGAATATTTCGCTACGGAATTCACTTATGATAATTACAAATACAACCGAAAAGAGTGAAGCTAATTTACTAGGCTTTTATACAGGGAACGGAGACAGAAGAAACGTACATCTATGGGGGGATAGTGATTTTATCGGTGGCGGGGAGATTGAATGGAATAGTCGAAAAGCACTTTGTGACTTAAAGGATAAAGTTGAATACTACCTTAAAGGAAAAGCCAATCCATTTTTATCCAATAACTTAATTTTGTTTATTGAAGATGCTCACGATCCTATCCTCAATAACTACATTCTAAGAAACCATGAAAGTGTCTGTGAAAGATTAAAAGGAAAAGGATTTGAATTTATTTATTTCCCATCATTTCAATCAGAAAGTTCTGCTTTGCAAAAGATTATTGTTGAGTTAATCAAATATCGTCTTCCGGTTTTGAATTCGCTGGCTGATAATGAAATTGAATATGCAATCTCGACTATACTTAATAAAATCACCCCTAAAGAATTTTATGAAATGGTGATCCAAGATTTGGATTTACCTTATTTTAAAAAGCCAAGCCTGCTCCGAAACATTTCTGAATATAATGAAGAGATAAGCACATTTACTTATAAAACCATCGAATATCAAACTGAGACTGACCTCGATAAGTTTTTCAACTGGTATATCGAACAAATAAAAGTCTCAACTGCAAATAATAAAACTATCTATTATAGTTTGGCTCAGCCACCTGCCGACTATGATGCCGATTGGTATTTTAATAAAGATTCAAAAGAAGAAAGCGAAGAGCTAAAAAAGAAAATTGATGCATTCAAGAAGGAGGGTAAATATGGCGCACTGGTTGAAGCCATCATGTACATGCTTGAAACGATTAAGGAAGATAAACCTGAAATAATTGATAAGGTTAAGCCGCTACTCGAAAAGAGGAAACTCCTCGAATCAAACGTAACTTTAAGCCCACTGGTAATAGATAAGCATAACAATATATTCCTTCCTGCTTATGGCAATATTGAAGTAAAAATGCATGCACTGCCAAAAACTGTGTACCTCCTATTCTTACGATACCCCAATGGCATTAGGTTTAAGGAACTTTATGAATACAAGGCCGAACTTCTCGAAATCTACAATAAGGTAACAAACAAATATGAAAAGGCCGAAATTGAGCGGGCTATTGATGATTTGGTGGATATGACCAAGCCTTCTATCAATCAGAAATGTGCAAGAATAAGGGAAGCTTTCAGAAACATAATGGATGAGCACATAGCAAAGCATTACTACATTGATGGCAGCAACGGAGAACCAAAAAGTATTGCCCTGCCACGTGATTTAATAACGATCCAAAAGTAAAATTCATGAACAACCGCAACGTTGCAGAGATTAGTATCTATGCCCAAGACCTGTCTACTTTTGAAATAATAAATTTTGAGGTTTATAACCATGCAGCAAAAAACCTATCCAGAAATCATTTTCAATTGCTTTGCTTCGATGGATATTAAAAGACTTCAATTCTATCTGAAAAATGAATATTCTTATCAGGATACTACAAAAGAATTTTTTTTAAACGAGGTGGAAAGGATATTCGAAGAACATAAAAAAGCAGGTGATACGGAACTGCTTATTTATGAAGGCAAATGCGCTGGTGTGGTATGTGAACATTGTAACAAGAGCGGGTTTCGCTTTGTCGGTAATCACTCCAGAAATTATCTTGATCTGATTTTTATCATGCACGATGATGATATAAAAGACATATTCAACTGTTCTGTATTTAAAACCACCGAATATCATGAAGAACTACAATACAAAGCTTCAATTGATATTAATACTGATGACCAGATTACGTTTAACAAAACACCGGAATATTTGGCAAACGTAAATGCAGCCACTGCTGCGTATGAGGAATTAATGACCAATCAGCCGCGTATATTAAGTTATCATGACATGTGTTACTGGCTGGATAAGCATGCCTTTACTATTAAAAATATCGCTAACGGTGATTTTATTAATTCCCTAATGAGATGGGGCATGTTTACAAACCTATATGAAAAATTCCGTGACTTCAGAGAATACTTATCCGTTTATGAAAACACATTTACCAAGGCGAATCATGATTATAAGCTGGTAGCGGAAGAAAAAGATTTAATTACCTGGATGCTGGAATATGAAACTATGTTTTCAAAAGCACCTTATTATTTCAGGTTTGGTATTATGAATAACGGAGAAGGCTATACAAGTGAACATATTGATTCAATAATCTTTACGGGGGCACTATTCACAGAGGGTTTTAGCTTTATTACCACTTACCAGAAACATCATTTAGTTGTATTGAATAAATATGGCATCTACAACGCGGATGAGATTCCGGAAATAATTGGGCATGAGGAATACGATTATGCAATTAACCCAGTATATTCTCTGAAGTTTCATCTGGAGAAAAGAGTAGAGGCAGCTGGGTTAGGTGTTCAAATTCCTTTTAATTTAAATGGTTATATAGAAGAAGATTTAAATTCGAGAGAGTATAAACCGTAATGTTCAATAAACAATTAGATAAAATAAGGAAATAGCAAAGAATCTGTAAATTGTTCTATATAAAAACAAATATTGCGCAATATATAAATCACTTTAATCTAATCTAATGAAATTATCCATAATTGATATTCTAAAAGCTCATAAATATGATACAACACATTTAATTGATGACCCATTAGTAATCAAAATAGATAAATTATTCGCAGACAACAATTGTTTGAATGTGACATTTACAGATGAAGGTATGGTTAATTTTAGAAAGAAATTGAACTACAGTTATAACATTAAAATTCAAATTATTGATCGACCCAATGGTTGGATTATATATGATCAAATAATCGGTAAAATGGGTATTCCAATAAAGTTGTCTTACATCTATGAAGGACTTTTAAAAATTCTTAAAAGAAATGAAGGCCGTTCTAATATTAGTGGAGAAGAACTAAAATTAACGAAAGAAAAAGAAGATTTAGAAGAGCAAAAACTTAAAGAATCTGTTAGGAAAAAAATCCTTAATGAAATAAAAAGTAAAAGGATAAATTCAAAGCCTACTCTAAATAAACCAATTAATGATCAACTAAGTGATTCAAACTTAGATCTCGGAGAATTAACTGAAGAAGACCCATTTTCTGAAAGGAATATTATGAAAGATTTAGAAAATGGTGAAGGTGAAAAACATGGTTTTTAACAACTTCACATCAAAGTTTATCGAGACAATTTTATTGAATGCTATAAAAGACACCATTCAGATTTACTTAATAAGTATAATACTTATACCGAAGATGAACTGGCCGAAGTTGTGTGTCTCAAACATCACGACTATTAGGTCACCCCGGCCTTTTCAATTAAGTTTCACTTGGAGAAGCATGAGGAGTTATCGAAATTAAGTATTCAAATTCGGGTGAATTTAAATTAGTCAAATCAGTAGGGTGACTATGAATAGATTAATCAAGTGTTTTTCGATTTCAGCAAGGCCTTCAAATTTCATAAAGCATCTAGGTTAAATTTACATATGAACGATTTATACTCTCATAAGTCATTAATTAGCAGATTGGAAATAATAAAAAATTTGATTTCCCTTAAAGAATATGATTCACTTCAAAGTCATATAAATAAGCTAAAAGAATTCTCGGTACACAGGTCGATTACTTCCATTGTGTTACTACTAACAAATGAAGAGTATTTTGATGCTGATCTCTTAATAACCCAAAAACTTGAAGCCTTAAAGAAAGTGAGCAATCAGGATGTAATGCAACAGACTACAGTAAGTGAATCAACAGAAGAAGGGAATATAATTTCCAATCGCCCAAAGCTTATTCCATATAGGAAGGGAGATAAATGGGGATTCTGTAATTTAAGAAAGGAAATTGTGATTGATTGTGTATATGATAAGGTAGCTCAATTTAAAGATGAAAGGGCACGTGTCTGCCAAAATGGATTATGGGGCTTAATTGATGAAAATGGTAATGCGATAACAGAAACTGAGTTTGACTATATAGATGCTTTCAGTAATGGGTTAGCCTGTGTTAGAGATAAGAAATATAAATTTGGTTTTATTAATCAAGATGGGGAGCTGGTTGTTCCTCTAATTTATGACAATGTTAATTCCTTTTCAGATGGTCTAGCAATGGTTGAACTTAATGAAAAGAGAGGATTCATTGATACAGAAGGCAATGTAGTTATAGGCATAGATATTAAGTATGCAAGAACAAACTACAACCAAAATTGGTATAAGAACAGTTATTTTTTCAGAGAAGGACTATGCTTAGTAGAAACAGGACAATGGAAAGAGCTGGAGCTTCTAATAGATGGAAAATCTAAAGTGTCTGGATATCATACAAATTGTTCTATAGGCTTTATAAACAAGAACGAAGAAATCATAATTCCATTTCGTCCCTTTCCTGGTGACTATTTACACTCATTTACCTCATTTTCTGAAGGTCTTCATGGCATAGGAAGAAAAACAGGAAAAAAAGTAAAGCACAAAATCTACGATGAAGAAACTGATAAATATTTATGGGGCTTTATTGACAAAATGGGAAATGAAGTTATCCCATGTGAGTTTGAAAGTGTTGGTTCTTTCAGTGAAGGCTTAGCTGTTGTTCAAAAGAATGAAAAATTCGGATTTATTAATAGACGTGGGGTTTTAATAATTCCATGCATATATGAAAATGCTATGCCTTTTTCAGAAGGTCACGCGGCTGTGCAGAAAAAGGTTTCTGACAAAACTGCAATGTGGGGCTACATTGATAAGAAAGGAAAGACAATTATTCCGTTCATTAACAGTGGATATTTATTAGGGTCTGATGATGAACAGATACCTTATTGTCCCCCTATGAAAGAAGGTTTTATTCAAATACAAAAAGATGAGTTTAAGGGATTTATAAATAGAAATAACGAAACTGTAATAAAACCTAAATATTATTATGCGAGTTTTGAATTTGAAAATGGATTGGCTTATGTCAATAGTAACCAAGATTGGTACAGAAAGCCCGGATTTTATATTGATAAAAATGGTGAAGAATACTACGAAGATTAATTCGAAGTCTTTCAGTAACACTTCGCAACTGAAGATATTTTATTCCTAGTCTGATAACATGTAAAGTATCAAAATTTCATATTTGCTGAAGGTGCATTCAAAATTTAATTTTATACTTTACGTTGCCTTGTGAGTTATACATAAATCAATTTTACTGAACGACAACATCCAAATACAAGTCAGCGTTCAAGTTCTGTTAAAGAATCCTAACTATAATAACTGCAACCTTGCAGAGATTTGATAAACCTTTAGCCTAAAATCACCTTTGTTTACGCCATTAAAGAAATGGCAGTGTCACTCACCACATGTAAACAAAGAAAATATGATAAGGAAATTCACGCTATCATTTTCGTTAGCACTCACATTCACATTAGCTCAGGCTCAAACATTAAAAGATGAATGGGTAGTTTGTAATACACAAGGCTGCAAACTACTTGACCCCTATTTCAGTGATGGTGTCACCCTCACCTGGGAAGGAGACTGCATTAATGGAAAGGCGAATGGATTTGGAAAATTATTAAAATATAAAAATGGCGAGTATGAATCCACCTACGAAGGTGAATTCAAAAACGGTATACGTGAAGGCAAGGGCAAGTTTACTCATAAAGATGGTACAGTTAGAGAAGGCCAATTTGTAAATGGTCAATTAATGGGTAAGGGTAGCATGTATTCAGCAGATGGTCAAAGGTACAGTGGAGAATTTGTCAACTATCGCATTCACGGATACGGCACAGTCTACTTTGCAAACGGTGCAAAGTTCGAAGGGTTCTCCGTTTCCGACCGAATGTATACGGGCAAACTCACAAATTATGATGGCACAATCACCTATCTACAGGCATACTATCCAGTTTCTAAAATCTCTGAAAAGACAACGGGCTACAAACCAACGCTCGGAGTTAGAGTAACGGAATACTTTGATGAAAACTGGAATCGCTGTGCGCAAAAAGAGGCTGCATTTTACCGCTTGGTAACGTATGAAGCTCCCAACAAACCCACTGGAATTGTTAAGGACTATTACATAACCGGACAACTTCAATCCGAGTTTACTGCTGTTTATCTGGACTATGATGATGAAGGAAAAAACTTTCATGAAGGCGAAGCCACCTGGTATTTTAAAAATGGCAACACCGAGCAAAAAAGATATTATTACAATAACAAGATAAATGGCAAGAACACTTTTTATTATGATAATGGTCAGGTGAAAAGTGAGACTAACTATGATCATGGCACGATGCATGGAGAATACACCGAATGGTATAGAACCGGCAACCTTAAAGTTCAGGCAACTTATGATCAAGGTAAATTAACAGATGGAAATTTCATTGAGTATGATGAGTTAGGTCAGGCAGCATTGGTTTACAATCAAATATTCGCATTGAACAAAGAGACCTGGGAGAACAAAACTGATGGCAGTGAATCTACCATAACCTCAGACAATGAGGTAAAGCTTGTAGTAAGCAAAGACAAAACTGCGGTACGAGGTAATTATATTCCATTAGAACAAACCTCAGATTACTCTATCGAGTCAATCATTCAGAAGAAAACAGGTAAGGGAAAAGAAGCATACGGCATGTTCTTCGGTTTTAAAGATTGGGGAAATTATTTCCAGTTTCTTATTTCTGAGTATGGCTCCTATCTGATACTTGAGAGACTTGAGGGCATAGACATTCGGTTAAAAGAGTGGACACGATCTGATGCAATAAATACTGGTAATGAGCGGAATCATTTAAAAATCATAAAACTAGACGACACTTTCATTTTCTCTATCAACGGCAGAGTAATTGAAAAACTAAAAGCTAAAGACCTAAGAGGTAATAATTTTGGAATGATTGCTTATAGCTCTGGTGAATATATACTGGAGGCCATGCAGGTTAAACAATTTCTCGCAACGGATGATATTCAAAAGAAAAAGCCAAAATACATTCCCGGCAGTTCAGGTGAGTGGAAAGGAAATGGATCAGGTTTCTTCATTAATGAGGAAGGTTACATTGCCACAAACTATCATGTAATAAAAGACGCAAGTTCAATACAGGTCGAGTTCTACCAAAAGGGCACGAAGCATGTTTATTCAGCTAAAGTTGTGGCTACTGACAAACAAAATGATCTAGCTGTTATTCAGGTTTCCGATACTCAATTTAAATCGCTGGCAAAAATCCCTTACGTATTTAACACGGAAACAAAAGATGTGGGAACGGATGTGTTTGCGTTGGGCTATCCGTTGGCCAACGTAATGGGCGAAGAAGTAAAGTTTACGGACGGCAAGATTAGCTCTAAAACAGGGATTCAGGGAGATATCACAGTCTATCAAATTTCGGTGCCAATTCAACCTGGTAATAGCGGTGGGCCATTATTTGATAGCAAAGGAAATCTGGTGGGAATAACCTCATCGGCTCTCAACAAAGAATACTTTAATTCTGAAAACGTAAACTACGCGATTAAGTCAGCTTACTTAAAAAATTTGATTGATGTCATGCCGGCCCCTATTCGCCTCCCAAATTCTCCAGAGATATACAATAAACCCTTAACTGAAAAAATCAAATTGCTATCTGACTTTATTCCGATCATAAAGGTGAAGTGATGATATTACATGAACTAAAAACTAAATTATACGCACTAGTGACTTACATAGCAAATACCCGCTTCTTTTAATCCATTATTTAATCTTCATTTATCAACAAACCCCTTCAAAAAATGTGTTTTTTGATGGTTATTTGCTATTTTTTGGATTGAAGTGATCTATGTCTACCAAATTTTTTACTAACTCTAAGGAGAACACACTATTAGAAAAATTTAAGGGTGTATTTACCTACACTAAGGTAGCCGCCTTTGATGCATTGGTTGGATATTTTCGCTCTTCCGGATACTTCAGAATTCGCCAATACTTGAAGGATGTAAAGCAGGTTCGGATTCTGGTGGGGATTAATGTTGACGATAAGATTGGAGAGGCTGCCGTGAAGGGTCTTGAGTTTAAATTCAATGCGAATGAAACCCGCGATGAGTTTTTTAAAAGATTAAAGAACGATATCCAGGCTGCCGACTATTCAAAAGATGTAGAGGATGGTATCTTGGAATTTATTCATGATGTGAGTGCAGGCAAGATTCAGATAAAAGCCCATCCAGATAAAAACATTCATGCTAAGATTTACATTTTCCGACCAGAGCCTTTCAATTCACATAATACTGGTTCAGTAATTACTGGCTCCAGCAATCTTACTGTGCCAGGACTTGAAACCAATTTCGAATTCAATGTAGAGCTCCGCGACTTCGATGATGTAGCGTATGCCACTAAAACTTTTGATGAACTGTGGGAAGAATCAATAGATATTAGTCCAGAAGACGTTGAGTCAACAAAAGACTCCACCTATTTGAATGAAAACTTTACGCCATTTGAAATTTATATCAAGTTTCTTATAGAATACTTCGGAAAAAGTATTGAGTACGACCCCGAATCCATTGAAGACCTCCCAAAAGGTTACACCAAACTCCGCTACCAGGTCGATGCAGTAAATGAGGGCTACCAAAAATTGATGAAGCACAATGGCTTCTTCTTATCTGATGTTGTCGGATTAGGGAAAACTATTGTTGCAGCTATCATCGCCAAGAAATTCTACTGGCGCACTGGCCCAAGAACAAAGACACTCATTATTCATACACCTCCTCTAGAAAAGGCTTGGCAAAAAGTCATTTATGATTTCGATGTTCCGGGTGTAACTTTTATTACCAATGGAAGCTTACATAAAGTGGTGAATCCCGATGATTACGATTTAATCATTGTGGATGAAGCGCATAAGTTCCGCAGTGATGAATCAGAAATGTTCAACAAACTGCAAAAGCTTTGCAAGACACCTCGAAGAAGACCAGCAGCTGATGGTACAACTGAAAAGAAAGTGGTGCTTATTACTGCTACACCCCTTAATAACAGGCCAGAAGATATTCGAAATCAGATTTATCTTTTTCAGGATTCGAAGCAATCAACATTGGAAATTGGAAACTTGCAGCACTTCTTCAGACCATTAATCGATGATTATCGAAAAATTAGATTTCTACAGGACAGAAGAAAAATTGCTCAGGAAGTAAAACGCATTTATGATGAGATTCGGGTAAAGGTGTTGCAACCTTTAATAGTGCGAAGAACACGCACCGACCTTCGCGAAACGGAAGAGTATCGCATTGACATTCAACAGCAAGGCGTTGCTTTTCCTGATATCATTCCGCCACGTCAGGTATTATATGAATTAGATACACACTTAGACCAGCTCTATGAAGAATCATTCACGTTAATTCGTGGTGCAAATGGTGGGCTCAAATATTTCCGGTATCAGGCAATCAAGTATTTAAAGGAAGATGTGAAAGGTGTTTATAAGCAGGCCGACATGATTTCTGAGCAGTTGGCTATGCTCATGAAAACACTATTGGTAAAGCGTATCGACAGCAGCTTTCATGCTTTTAAAATGAGTTTGCATCGTTATCACCAGGCTAATAGCGCGATGGTGAAAATGTTTGAAAACAACCGAATCTTTATTGCACCTAAACTTAACGTCAACGAGTTTATTCATGACGATAATGAGCAAGAGCTAGTTGCAATACTCGAAGAAAGCGATGACCCTAACCTTATTCGCCAATTTAACGCGGATGATTTTAAACCTGGCTTTCTGGAAGGCATAAAACACGATCAGGAAGTGCTTGATAAACTAATTAGTCTTTGGGGCAATGTAACTACTGACCCAAAGTTGGATAAGCTAATTAGCAAACTTAAAGGTGAGTTCTTTTCAAAGGAGATTAACGATAATGGTAAACTGGTTCTTTTCTCTGAATCAAAAGAGACCACCAACTACCTATATGAAGAGCTGAAGAAACACGGCTTCACCAAAATGCTGGCCATCGATAGCAGCAACATGAGCAATTATGTAGACACCATTGCTGAAAACTTCGATGCCAACTATGATTTGATGAAACAGAAAGACGATTTCAATATCATCATAACAACTGAAGTACTAGCCGAAGGCGTGAACCTGCATCGTTCAAATATGATTGTGAACTATGATATACCCTGGAACGCCACACGTCTTATGCAACGAATTGGCCGTGTAAACAGAGTGGGTACCAAGTCAAAGCGAATCTATATCTACAACTTCTTCCCCACCACGCAGGCTGATAATGATATTGACCTCAATAAAAAAGCATTTGTAAAACTCCAGGGGTTCCACTCCGCGTTGGGTGAAGACAGCCAGATTTACACGGAGGAAGAAGAGTACAACAGCTTTGGCTTGTTTGAACGCATACCCGAAGAGGATCGAGATGAAAGACTCATTTTTTTAAGTGAGCTACGAAAATTTAAACAACAATATCCTGAGCAATTCAAGAAGATTCAGAATATGCCCAAACGCGCACGAGCTGGGCGGAAAGAAAAAACTCGCACGGATGCCACAATAGCCTATTTGAAAAACAATAAGCGTGACAGTTTCTATTATTGCCAGGGAACGAACTCACTAAGTGAGTTAACTTTTGTTGAGGCTGCTCGCATCTTCGAAGCGAAGGTAACAGAAAAGGCAATTCCCATACACCAGCATCATTATGATCATGTGTCATTAGCTCTTGAAACATTTAAGTTGGAGATGCTGGTAAAGGGTGTGGGTGAACGTATACTTGCAAAGTTAGGCCCAAATGAAACGAGGGCAATTGCATTTGTCTCTGCTATGCTAACCTTCGATTTTGTTAATGATGATGAAAAGAAAACAATCATTGCGGCACGCCAAGCAATAAGGGTTGGCCGTTTTCAAAAATTGCCACGAGAAATCAATAAGCTTTTAAAGAAAGTAAAAGAAGGCAAAACGAACCGCGTAGATCAGTTTCATGGATTAATGAAAATTCTAACTTCCTATCCTTTGCTTGAGGGTGAGGAAGTAGAAGAAGTAATAGATGAAGTTGATAAACCAATAAAGGAAAGTCAGCTACCAGAGATCATTATCTCCGAATCGTTCTCTGGTTAAAATTAATTGTATTGTTTAAATGAGTGCTTTAATCTATGACCCAACAAGAACTCCAACAAATTTTTGAATCTGAATTCAACTGGAACAACTGGAAGAAGGTGATGAACTTCGTGTTCCCTGAATTTCAATTCAATTTAATACAAACTGACCTCGCCCGCGATACGAAAGCGAAAGAAGAAAAAGCAGGGTTCATAAAAATGCATGGCCAAACAGAACTGGCAAGCCATGAAACACTGATGCTTTGTGAGGTACTTGTGAAAGATAATATACGACTCGACCGCAATGTAAAATCGGTGCGCAGTCTTGTGGCTGGAGAAGTGATACCAAATTACCAGGCTGTAATTGCCGTTTTTCACAATGCCGATAATACCAAATGGCGTTTCACGCTGGTAGTAAAAGAATTTACGGGTGACCACAAAACATTTGACAAAAAACCAGACAGTTACACTTACGTTTTTGGCGTTGGAGAAAAAGGTCGCACTGCCGCAGATCGTTTCCTGAAACTGGCTAGTAATCCCAATAAAACACTTAAAGACCTCGAAGAAGCTTTCTCAGTAGAGGCATTATCGAAAAAATTCTTTAAAGAGTATAAAGATATCTACCAGCACTTTGTAGATGACATTATAAAAAGTCCTTCACGGTTGTCGCTATTTAAAGAAACAAGTCAAGAAAAGCAGGAAAAAAGCGCACGCGACTTTGTAAAGAAAATGATGGGACGTGTGGTATTTCTCTATTTCTTGCAAAAGAAAGGTTGGCTTGGATGCAAAACCAAATGGGAAGGTGGCGATGAAGCCTTTATGAAAACCTTTGTAGAGAAGGCAAAACAGAATGACTTGTTTTATCATCATTACCTGGAGCCACTTTTCTTTGATACACTTAATGACAAACGTAGCAGGCAAGACGAGGACTGCATCATTCAAAAGACCAACTTTGGCAAAGTACCTTACCTCAATGGTGGTTTGTTTGAGAAAGATGAAAATCATCCTCACGGCCTTACGATAAAATGGGAAATCTTTGCGGCCTTCTTTGACACACTGAACAACTACAACTTTACCATCGTTGAAGATGACCCTGACTTTAAAGAAGTAGCGGTTGACCCCGAAATGCTCGGCCACATTTTTGAAAACCTGTTGGAAGACAATAAAGACAAGGGGGCTTTTTATACACCTAAAGAAATTGTGCACTACATGTGCCAGGAGAGTTTATTTGAATACCTCAAGACCTATTTAGCCCAAAATAATTTTTGGCCTCAGTCGGATCGTGATGCTGCTTTAATTGAAAGAGCACTACACAACTTTGTAACTCAAAAGGCAGCGGGTAAAGTGATTGAATTCGATAAGCCACTCTCCAAAGCCTTAAAGGAAGTAAAAATTTGCGACCCTGCCATTGGCTCAGGCGCATTCCCAATGGGATTACTCAATGAGATATTTCATTGTGTACATGTGCTATATGATGCAAGCCCAGATATAGTAGGTAGCGTTTGGGAGATGGAAATCTGGCAACCCAATAAAGTAAAGTTGAACATTATACAAAACAGTATTTATGGAGTGGATATTGAAAAGGGTGCAGTAGACATTGCGCGTTTGAGGTTTTGGTTAAGCTTAATTGTAGATGAACCCGTGCCAACAGCACTCCCTAATCTAGATTATAAAATAGTAGTGGGTAACTCATTAGTGAGTAAGCTGAACGATGATATTATTGATATTGATTGGAAAGTTAATGATACCAGCCATGGTTTGTTTGGTGCTGAACTTGCTGCAACCAAAAAGAAACTTTTGCGAAGAATCAGTATTGAGCAAAAGGAGAGCTTTAATCCAGATAGCGATAAAAAGAAATTAGCTGCTGATATCCGCAATCTGAAAATTGACTTGCTTATTAACCAGTTGCAGTTGATGATTAAGCTTGCCAACCAAGATTCTGAGCCAAAAGCTTCCAGTTTTACGGATAAAAAGAAATTTGCTAAAGCAACCGAAAATTATCACAAAGTGTTGGGCTGGAAAGCTCAAATAAAAAGACTCAACGTCAAAAAGCAAAAGCAGAAGGAACACTTGGATTTTTTTGACTGGAAGCTAGACTTTCCAGAAATCATGAATGACCAATTAATAGATCGGTCAGGCTTTGATATAGTTATAGCGAATCCTCCTTACATAAATGTTGAACTAATTGAAAAGGATGTAAAAGAAGCTTTAAAGTTGAGATTTGATACGTTTTATAAGCGGACAGACATTTTTGGAATCTTTCTAGATTTTTCATTAACCTCATTATTAAAGCCTGATGGTAAACTCGCATACATTATTCCGTCAATTGTTTTAAATAATCTGAGTTATAAACCATTAAGAAATAAGATTCTCAATAACAGGTGGCTGAACACAGTATTCTACACTGGAAATAATATATTTTCAGAAGTAACAGTGGATACAGTAATTCTATTACTAAATAAAAAGGGCAATAATGAAATAAAGCTAACTGAAGCATTAGACTTCAAGAAGCCTAGGACAACTATTGTTTCGCCAAATTACTTTGAGAAGTTCGATAACGTAATTAGTGTAAGTAATGATGCTGACTCAAACGGTCTATTTGAAAAGCTGTTCAATAAGGTAAATATTAACATAGAAACTCATTTTGATGTTTTTCAAGGAATTGTTACAGGAAATAATCCGATTTTTATTTTTGATGAACCTGATCAATGGAGAAGTAAATTAATTGAGAAGGAGTTATTGAAACCTTTGCTCCATGGAAGAGATTTTGGCAAATGGTTTATTAAGAATTCTGAAAGAAGAATACTTTACCTAAACCCAAAGACCAATATTTCGAACTATCCTTTAACTAAAAAGTACATTTTACCATTCAAAGAAGAATTATCGAAACGGAGAGAATGCATGAATGGAGCAATACCTTGGTACTCATTGCAATGGGCTAGAGACGAATCATTACTTGAGATTGTTCCCAAAATAATTATCCAGAACACTAGAAATGAGAGATTAAAGCCAAGGATAGTAGCTACTGTTGATGAACTAGGAATTTATGGTTCACAAGGAATCAATTTTGTAGTTCCAAAGACAAACAAGTATTCCGTCTACTTTTTAATTGGCATCATTAATTCCAGATTGATTGATTACCTCTTTTCAACAAAATTTCTGAATCTAGCCATCAAGGCAGATTATATTAAACAGCTTGGCTTTCCTTCTCCAAGTAATTATCTTATTTCAGAAATTGAAATGCGCACAAAAGCAATTCTAAAACTCAAGTACAATGGTAAGTCGGTTAGTGCTTTAGAAGGTGAAATCGATAATTTAATATACAGACTTTATGACTTGAGTTATGAAGAAGTAAAAGTAGTTGAGCCAAATTATTTATTGTCAAAGGAGGAATATGATGCTATAGCCATTTAAAGTGGAGTTACTCACAGTGCAATTATAAACAAGTAGGTATGGAGTTTCCTTTAGGTATGTTAATCTACAGAGCAAGCTGCGAATCAGAGGAAAGCGCTCGTATTACGGGTATGTGGTATTATAAAGAAATGTATGCTCCAACCACAATCGATGAGAAGAAGTTGTCTATTGTTGATTTCAAAAATAAAAGATGCCTGTTTATAGATGTGGTTGGTACATTTTCACAAATCTGTGATCTTTTAATGCAAACTGATCGGTTTCAGAAAGCGAGTGAACACGATATGGCCCAGTTCAAGAAATTGACAGAGCAACTAGCAAGTTCAGCAAACAAGCCAATTGTTTTTGACGATGTAAATAACATCCAAGGCAGCGCTCTCGCTTTAGATACCGTTTGCTTTGTAGAAGAAACACAGGAAGATGTAATGGAACAGATAAAAAGCCCTAAGAAAATGGTCTTTGTAACTATCTCTAAAGACTGGTCTTTATCAGGGGATATTTACCGAGCACTATCTTAATTGTATTTTAGTATGTCTATGTTGCGCGTCATTGGAATTAATCAACCCCCATCGGGCTTCTGGCGGCCAGAGTTTATATGAGCAAAGCCGATCTATATCTTGAATATTGGAACACCAAAATGCCTGCCGTAATTGCCGGCTTGCAGGCTAATATACCGATTGATATCACTGATATAGTGAGCAAAGCAAGTGATCGCAAATATGGTGTAAGCTTTAAAATAGCTAATCAGAAATTTTACGCTGTTGGCAATGATGAAGAGAAAGCCAAAGCGCCAAGAACATACGTGCGCTACTTTTTTGATGTATTTAAAAACACTGATTATTTCAAAGAGCATTTGGCTGATAAAACTCTCCTCGTTAAAATATCACATCGCGATACAAATGAACAAAAGCCGATTACACTTACCATTCAAGTGGATAAAGATATAGAGCCCATAGGCAATACATCAAAAGGTGTAGATCATTATATCGAGTTGTATAAAAAACTTATCAGCAATCAGCTGCCTGAACTTAGCTATAATGAAATTTATAAGTGGGAAACCATACAACATTTTCAGGATAATTGGACAGATGCTCATGATGCAGTAACCATAGCAGAAGTGCTCAAGAGGTCATTCAACAAAGAGAACAACAATTTGTGGAGTGGTCAAAACTTCTTTCCATTTGCCATGTTGCTGGGCTTTGCTGAGCGAGACGGAGCGACAGTGTCAGCTATGTTTAAAAAACTGTATGATGAGAACATTCCTTTAGCAGAACGATTTGAATTTTTCTATGCAAAGTCGGAAGAGTTACTGAAAGTACGCTTTCCTCAAGGTGATAAAGTGCATTATCAAAGTGATCGTGTATTGATTCTGTATTTAACCCTTCGTTACCCAGAAAAATACTACCTGTATAAATCCAAAATGTTCAAGACATTTTGTGAACTCACGGGTTTTTGGGATTTCCCTAAAGTAAAGAAGCGTGACACACTTACCAAGGTAATGTCCTATACCGAAATGTGTGAGGCACTGCGACCAACACTTGAGACAGACAATGAATTAATGGCGTTGCATAAGAAGCGACTACCAGCGGAGATAACATTCAATGATAATAACCATTTACTTACACAGGACTTTATATACTCGGTCACAACCTATTTAAGTGAACAGGAAGAGGCTGAAGATCCCCATGAAGAAGACACTATAGTTACCTCACCAAATATGGCACTCAATCAAATTTTCTTTGGCCCGCCAGGCACCGGCAAAACCTATCATACGGTTAACGAAGCTGTAAGAATTACAGACCCAGAATTCTTCAAAGCCAATGAACACAATCGCGATAAACTTAAAGAGCGCTTCAGGGAGCTGCTCATTAAAGATTGGGATAACACTAAAGGGCAAATTGCCTTCTGCACATTTCACCAATCGTTTGGCTATGAGGATTTCGTTGAAGGCATAAAGCCTGTGAAGCCTATTGAAGGTGATAATTATCTAAAGTACATCGTAGAAGACGGCATCTTTAAGCGCATTTGTAGACTTTCAGAAGATAGTCGCAAGTCCAAGCAACTAAAAACAGAGAGATTGATTTCATGGGATGAAGAAACATTTCGTAAAGCTGCTTTCTATAAAATTTCATTGGGTGATGCTAACATCCCTGAGGACCAGGAGATATTTGATTATTGTATCAAAAACAATTGTATTGCCCTTGGATATGGAGGTATGAACGATTTCACAGGACTCGATGAGGATGGTATTGTAAAGAAATGTAAAGAGGCGGGCTTGAAAGACTTTGCCGCTCAAGCACTGAATTATTTTATTCACTATTTGAAGCGTGATAACTATGTGCTGATTAGTTACGGTAACCATTATGTTCGTGCGCTTGCCAGAGTAACAGGTGAGTATTATTACAATACAGACGCAGGAATACGATATAATCATTTTAGAAAAGTTGAATGGTTAATTACTGACCAAACTATTCCTATTGACAATATTTATGATCGTAAACTTTCACAGTCCACCATTTATAAATTAGATAGTAGTGGTATAAGGAAGGACTTTTTTATTGCAGGTGCGCAGGAAGCAATAACTACCAGTGCAATCAAAGACAAGAATTATGTAATTGTAATTGATGAGATAAATCGTGGCAATGTATCCTCCATTTTTGGGGAGCTGATTACGCTTATTGAAAGAGATAAACGAGCAGGTGGTGAAGAAGAGTTGGAGGTAACATTACCCTATTCAAAAGAACCTTTCAAGGTTCCAGACAATGTGTATATTATCGGCACCATGAACACTGCTGATAGAAGCATTGAAGCACTGGACACAGCGTTGCGTAGAAGATTCTCGTTTAGAGAAATGCAATCAAAACCTGATGTACTCATCAAAGAAAGTACATCGAAAGGTAAAATAGGAAATATCGACCTGGTGAAGCTGTTGACCACAGTCAATCAGCGAATAGAAAAGCTCATAGACAAAGATCATAAAATAGGCCATGCTTACTTTATGGAGGATACAACAGAAGATTCATTGAGGAACACCTTTAACAACAAAGTCCTTCCATTACTTCAAGAATATTTCTTTGGTGATTTTGGAAAGATTGGGTTAGTCCTTGGCAATAGCTTTGTAGAAAAAGTGAACGATAATTTTGAGTTTGCAAAATTTGATGGTTACGATTCATCCGTAAGCACCGATTTAAAAGAAAGGCCTATCTATAAGATCGCAGATAAAAGCAAATGGAACTTCCAATCCATTTATGAGTAGACTTATTCAGGTATTTGAGCATGAGAAGCTAACACTCCATCCAAATCAATGGGGTGAGCAACTTACAATGCCTGAACTGGAAAAGCTTTATGCCTTCAATGACAAGAATGATAATATCTATTTCACCGGAATCCGTGACGGTGTGAAGTTCAAAAACTATGTGGGAGTAATACAGATTGGTGGCCTCACATTAGAAATATTACCTAAAGCAGACAAGCAAACAACGTTAACTACAGAAGGTCATAAGAACGAGGCAAAGAAGTGGCACAACGCCTTGCTGCGAATGTTAGCAGTTTGTAGGAATATTCGCGTTGATGCAGTCTCCGAAGCTAGTCTTGAAAAACGCCATCACTCCATTTTAGATTTATACTTCGAGCTTTTTCTGGATGAAGTAGAAACACTTTTGCATCGAGGACTCATAAAAAAATATAGAAAGTCTGAGGGGAACCTTAACGTATTGAAAGGAGCTATCAACTTCAATAAGAATATTCAGCAGAATCTTATTCATCAAGAGCGATTCTATACCACCCATCAGGTATACGACCAGGATCATTTGATTAATCAAATTTTGCTCCGGGCGCTAGTAGTACTTAATCAGATTACAACAAGCCCCTTCATTAAGGATCGCTTGGCCCGGATTCAATTAGATTTTCCGGAAATCAAGGAAGAGAAGATTCAGGAACATCACTTCAATCTACTAACCGAAAATCGAAAATCTGTACACTATGCCGAGGCAATAAAGATTGCCAAAATGATTATTTTGAATTACTCACCAGATATTAAGTCAGGTCATGAAAACATGCTGGCTTTGCTATTTGACATGAATAAACTATGGGAGGAATACATCTATCGAATACTCGTTCGCGAGGAAAAGAATAGTGGTATTAAAGTCAACTTTCAAAATTCAAAAACCTTTTGGCAAAGCGATAGAGTTTCTAAAACCATTCGCCCTGATCTAGTAATAAAGAAAGGAGAAGACACCTTTATCATCGACACTAAATGGAAAGTCATTGATTCATTAAAACCAGACGATGAAGATTTAAAGCAGATATTCTCCTACAATCTTTATTGGAAAAGTTATCATAGCATCCTGCTTTATCCTAGTACAGCAATGAGCGGAGTTTCCTTGTACGGAAAATACAAAGAGGGACTCACTGAAGAACATGGTTGCACATTAGCCTTTGTCGAAGTTTTAGATTCTTCTGGCGCACTAAATGCAAAATGTGGACAACAAATCCAGTCTTTATTGCAGAGGTAATCTTGAGTAAATGAATATTATTAAGGACATACGCGACTTTCTCTATTCACTTTTCTTCCGAAAAAAAAGAAGTAAAAAGTCAATCATAAGTGAACAAGAGGTTCATGTTGGGGGAGTAGTCTTTCTTAAACGTCTTTCGAAAGCCGGAGGAGATGAGGGATCTCTGTTTGATCTATATGAAGATGGCCCGAAACTCTTAGTTGACAAAGAAAGCTATGAGTCTGTCAGACTGGTTAGTACATACCAACCATTTAAACCTAATTTGGGTGATCTAGACCCCTCGGTATCTTTAATTTCTAATGGTCGTAAATCTTTAGATGTATTCAACTATAAGCATGATGACTTTCAAAGGCGTTATAGTCATTTGACGACTGACCTAGGATTTGGCATCATCTATTCCATTATCAAGGATGCGGTTGAAGTCGATAATCGCAGTCTTAAAAGTGGATTGAGGGAAGCAATTGCTCGTTCAGGAGATCCTTTGCTTTGTGTTGAAGTAGCTCGTGACTATTGCAAGCATAACTATATCCATTTTGAAAAATATGAACGCATTACGGACGAAATATTAAGGAAACGAGCAACATACTATAGAACCGATACTACTGGTAGTATTGATTTTGATAGCTTACCGCCACTTAACGAAGAAGAGAAACAAGATTTAGACCGAAGCTCTTGGTTATTTAATGGAAGCATAGTTAAAGTAGAAAAGCTATTTCTAGTAGTTAAGATTCCCTCATTAAAGAGTTCTCAAGTAATTCGAGATTTCAATAAGAACAGATACTGGAAGGCGGATCAAAATGTTGTGGTGCAATGTGATGATCAAAACAATTTTAGAATACTTGATTTTAAATAGTGCTTATATGCATCAATTGATTGAAACGCTCACATGGGAGAAAATTGTAAATCTGCTCACATCTGCAAAGGATCGAATAGTACTTATTATGCCAGCAATTCATTCAGAATGGGTTGATGTAATTGCTGAGTCAACTCGCGATAATGTCCCCGAATTGTGGATATGCTTTGATAACCAGGAAAATGTATTTCGCTCTGGTTATGGGGATGTAGAAGCAATTAATCAATTGGTCTATCTGCATGCAACAATTAAGCAATGCAAGGGTTTGAGACTTGGGTTTATTGGTATTGATGATATTGGCTACTCCTTCCATTTTGAAAGCAGGATTATTTCTGGAAACCCTGATGGACCCAATGCCATGTTACTTTCCAAAGACGCATATCAGGAAATTCTTAAAACATTTTTTCCTGAGAAGTTTTTATCAACTCTGCCCGAACAAACAAGTTTGCCAATTGAGGAACTTAGCGCGAGTGAACTATATGCTGTTAACCAAAAATTAGAAATTAATCCACCCGGTGAGCCTGACCTAAAACGACAGATTAGTACTTATAACACTTTGTTTCAATTTGCAGAGCTGCGTTTTGAGGGCGGGAATCTGTCAGCAAAGACAATAACAATACCTTCTAAGGCCCTGCCATTTAATAATGCAGAACTCAAAGAACGTATTAAGACAAAACTCAACTTATTTACAAAAGAAATTACAGAAGATTGGACAGAACTGATTGAAATCAAGCAACAGATAGATGACATTCGAAAGACTTATTTGGTTTCTTGTAGCTTGAGAAACGATAAAAGTATTTTAAAGAAAGAGCTTAAAGATAAATTTCAGAATGCGATTGACGATGTCAGGAATAAATCTGAAATCAACTTGAAGAAACTCCAAGATAAAATTCAAACGGCCATTAATAACTCCGAAGATACATTGCGCAATGAATTGCTGGGTTTCTTTAAGGCCAATCCCCCGGAGATGATAAAAGGTCTTTCATCAGAAAATGCTAAGCGCCAAATAGAAAAAGAAATAAACCGAATCTTGAGCAAGATAAAATTACCAAATGCTATAGACCTCATTTCAAAGATTAGCATTGAAGTTCATTATTATGAGTTAACAATTGAAGACCTAAGTGATAAAAAGTTTTTAAAATGGTTTAAGGAGAAGGGTTTAATTGGAGAAGAAGATGAGAATGAACTGGCAAAATTTAGGAAGGCATACGAGCAAAAGAAATGAAAAGGCTAACTGTAAAAACATAATCTAAAACTGAATTCTCTCGGGTAGCAAGAAATCACCTAAATGGCTTAGAGTTTAATAGTTGCTTAACCCTCTTCCTCTGTACTTATAAGAATATGGGGTAATGAGTTTCAAATTATAGTGGGATTATGATGAATTATTACAAGTAAACCCACCTGACTTGTCCTCTCCTAATATAGAAATGGCTTTTGCATCCTACACTCCTCCAGATGGATGGATAAATTGTTATCCTACTCCAACGAATTGAAAAGCGCCAGCACGGACTTGCTTTCTTTAATAGATTGAGAGAGATAACATCATTGCATCCACAGGGGCATTGGAAGCAAACTTTCCAAAAATTTGGACGCTCACCAATAATGAATATCGTTTTAGAAATAATCGTTTCCGGTTCATCCTTGCAAAATTTGAATTTATAATAAACTCTTTCATCTTTTTTTTCTTTCAAAAAGTGATTGCTGATCCTCTCAATCCAATCTTTCATCAAAGTGCTGTTGTTAATTCCACTAGTTCAAGAAATATCTTGCAATCGCCCTTCCCCACCTTCGACTTAAGAAAACTGTCTTCTTTCAATCTGTCTTCAGACACATGAATAAAACACCCTTCAGTTAAATCTATAGTGGATTGAGCAAAATCAATACAAGCATCAGTTTTATATTGATGAATGCGATTAAGGAACTCGTTTACGCCATAACTAGCAATCATCATATTTACACTAATAACAGCAGGTCTGTTAACATTTATATTTTTGATGTATGAATTCTTCACCATGTCAGGAAACTGATCAGGGTACTTTCGAAGTAAACCCGATGCTTTTAAATCTTCTGAATCATACATACTCCTTGACAATAATGAAGATTTGCCTGGTTGTACGTAATGAACTGTTCCTACAATTTTAGAAATTCCCCCAATACCATCTGCTTCTAATTTTATCCCTAAATCAAAATACGGTATCAAGTAATAAGTTGATAACCGATTTAATAAGTCTCTCCCATCAACTGAATCTACGCACCCAAATAAGATATCACAGGTCGCAAGGTTCTTCAAACATGAAATACTACCGTATAAATTTGTTGGATAAGCTTCAATCTCGGTGCCCAAATCAAAAGCTAGAATAGCCTCCTTTAGCACCAATACCTTTTGCCTATGACTAATCGCATCGCTACGCTTTGTGTTTAAAATTCGATTGAGGTTTTTTAGTTCCACCTTATCAGGATCAACAATCACAAGCTTTCCAATTCCCAATCGAACCAATTGCTCTATGACTGGGCTTCCAGTGCCCGAACACCCTACCACTCCAATTTTTAGTTGTTTTAGTTTATCGAATGTACCCTCGCCAAAAGCTTGAGCAGTTCTTTTACCAATTTCGATTTCTGGAGAAAATCCATTTGAATAATTCCAAATTGAAATCCGATCACTTACTACACTTATCTTATCTAATGCATCCGTCCTTAAATCAGGGTGAAAAATTCTTCCAAAAATTCTGCCGTCTGGTAGCATGATGGCACTTCCATGTGGAAAATCGCTATTTGCCCAACCGAATACAGAAGAAAAAAGCTTTGAATCGGATTCATCATCTAATGACGAAAATTGTTCGTAACCACCTGGGTGGCTGTGTATCTTCAAAATAGCATAATCGTATTTTAAGATTTTCTCCAAAAGTGATTTAATCCTATCCGTTTTCCATGAAACATAATCAGATGTTCTTTCACATTCTGTGTAAGGGATTAGAACGATTTCATGCACTAATAGTTTATGCACATCCTTGTGATTTAATCGTCCACAAAGAACAACCGCTACTGCCTCCAGATTATCACCTGGATATAGATGATGTCGTAGAAGGTCAAAATGAATTCCGGAAATATTAAGCTGGTACTGCATTGGCTCTTTTGTCAAATTCCTGTTTAAACCAAAAGCTAACTAAACTCAAGTGTGTTCCCAGATTATCTATTCCTTCTCTCCAGGGATTTTCACCAGTGCGATGTCGTGACCATCTTTGAAATGCTTTTCCATCTATTTGTTGTCCTGAAACAGCTCCAATAGGTTGCCCATCCTTTCTGCTTAGTGCTGGATAGAAATAGGCCATATCTAATTGTGCCCTAGGATAACCAGGCTCTACTTTTATTGCAACGGTTACTGTTTCAACATTATATCCAGAACAGACTGGATAGTTATAAACAATTATCCACATACCGGTAGAATCAGAAAGGGTCTCCCAAGGGAGACCCAAACTATCAAGGTATTCAGCATCTTCTTCAAGAAGATGAAATTGCTTTCGCTCCTCCCCCTCTGTCTGATCAAGCGGTAAGGTCATGAATTTCTCAATTCCTGGTTTAGTAAAACAAACTGTTTCATCTAAGCCGATAGGCTCTACTTTCCCGCCTTTTAGCTTCATATTTAGCTGGAACCTTTCGGGCGGATTTTTACCAGCTAAAGCTAAAAGCTCCCTTCCGGTCATACACCCTTTTTCCACCACATAAACCTCCCGGTCTATTTTTATGCGGTATTTGTTAGCTTTTGGTGGAGTTTTCCCTTCCTTGGAGAACTGCTCCACATCGATGATTTCTGATTCCATTATTTTTATTATGCCCTCGAAATAGTATGTTAGCCAGTAGGTCAAATTTGCCAGATGAAAAAAATAAATTTATGTGACGGCAAAACGCCATCACTTTCTAACATACTCTATTGAGACCTTATTTTAAGTTAATGGAAGTAGAGGTAAGGAGATTATTAGATAATCAAGATTGGGATACAATGGTCAAGAAATTGACATTGCACGCCTATTCTCGATTCAAATTTTGGGGTCTGCTAAAGCAGAAAGCGCTGAAGGGATATTCCCCTCAAGATATTGCATTAGAGGCAATATCATTAGTCTATTCTGGAGAGTGGAGTTGGGATCCTGCTAAGTCTGATTTACTAACCTATTTAAAATTTCATGTGGTTAATGGTCTCGTGGCAAATCTTGCAAAGAACAAAGAAATTTTGACCACAGAAGTTGATGATGGTGTTGAGGCTGAAAATGACTATAGTATAGAGGATGAATTGAATGCCCGCTTGACAATAGAGGGAATTCGAGAAACGCTTAATGACGATCTGCTTTTGAAGATATTCGACCAACTATTGATTGGAATGAAGAGGATTGAAATTATTCAAAAATTGGATATCAGCTCATCTGATTATGATAATGCCTTAAAACGCTTGAAGGCAAGAATTTTAAAATGGAAAACGATGACAATCGCTAAGTAATTGTCTATGAAAAAAAAGGAAAATGCAAAAGGTCTTTCAAATGCGTTCAACGAATTTGAAAAGATCGACCTAACAGGAAAAGAACTTGATAACGAATTAGTAGAATTAGGAATTGATCCTACCGATTTAGTTAAAAAGGTTCGCGAGAAAATTGAAAAGCTGAACTCAACAATTGCAGTTTCTAGCTTAAACCAGGAAACAAAGGAAGAGTTTAACCCCTTTCTATTGGCAGCAAGCAAAAAGAGAAAGGAAAAAGGCCCAAAAAAGGCCAGAAAAAGAGATTAAAGAAAGAATTTTGAATTTTAAAAATAATATGAATATTTTTCTTGAAATATCGGTTGCATCGGTCCCAAATTTTGGGTATGCTAATTTGACTACTTCGAGTTTCTCCAGAAATCTATTCTTAAATTTTATGTCAAAAAATCAAAAAACAAATTACGTTAACACTGAAATTAAAAAGGTGAGTGAAAGTGATTTGAAAAAAGCTTTGAGCGAAGTAAATAAAAAAAACAAAGAGATCAGGGAGAGTTTTAAGATAGATAAAGACACACTTGCCTTTAGAGCCGGTCGTTAAACCTCAGTACTATGTATGCGCCCTTATCAAATACTCCCTTTTACAAATGAAAATCTAGCAAAAGCACTTAGCTCAAAGATTCCAGAAGGGAGGATTCTAGATAGGGCTCAATTCCTATACCTAAAAAATTATCTTGGCTCAACTGATGGTATTAATGCTAAAACGATAGTAGTCGAATTAGACTACGTATCAAAAGCCTACATAACTGATTATTCCAACTACTACGCTACATGCTTTCAAGAATATGAAAGAATGTGCAAGCGAGTTCACTTCTTCAACGTTGAATTTAATGATGAAAGACTTCGCAAAGAACTTTTGAGTGAGTCAGAGTTTTTGAACAATCATTATCTTGGCTATATTGTTGTAAAGCCCTTACCAGACAGCGTTATTGGGCCTACATTACTTGCTACATATGGAAAAAGGGAAAATGATCATCAACGATTTTTCCCCGCTTGTAAAGTATATCATGTAAATTTTTTTGGCAAAACACTCGCTGTTCAATCACTTGCCTATCAAGAACAAGACACGGTTGTTAGTGCATGTGCATCCGTAGCAATCTGGAGTGCTTTTCACAAAACGTCTTCGTTGTTTAAAACAGCCTTGCCGTCACCTGGTGAAATTACCAAGTTGGCAGGGAATCTCTTTTTTAACTACGGTAGAATTTATCCTAACCATGGATTAGATTTAACTCAAGTCTGCCGTGCAATTGACGCAATAGGCCTTGTTTCAGAGGTCAGGTCTTCAAAAAGATTTGATGGCGAAATATTTTTAGCATCCAGAATTATTTACGCTTATTTAAAGTGCGGTATCCCAATCTTATTATTAATCAAATCCAGTTCAGCACCTGGTGTTTCAGTTGGTCATGCAGTAACGATAATCGGATATTCTAAGCCAAAGCCAAAGGCAAGTAACCCTTCAAAAGAAATAACACTGATTGCAGATGGTATTGATAAATTTTATGTCCACGATGATCAATTGGGCCCATTTGCGAGCTATGAATTTTCCGGAAAGACAGCATTGAAAACTCACCATTGGAATAGCTCTGGTGAAAAGAATTATCTCTCCTATTGGATTCATGCTGTTGTTATTCCAGTATACCCAAAAATTAGAGTTGGGTTTGAAGATGTTTTTGACCGTGTTGACAATTTTGATAGAACATTTTTTGAATTCGATATATTTAATGTTGAACTGGAATGGGATGTGTATTTAGAAGAAAGTAATAAGTACAAGGGTGATTTATTAAAATCTAATCTGGACGAAGATCTAAAAATAAAAAAAGTTACGGCCAACTATCCTAGATATATTTGGGTTGCAAAGGCCCAGATACAGGGTCATGTATTTCTGGACTTAATTTTTGATTCAACTGATATACCCTCTGGACGGTGCTGTCTTGATTTAATTGTACATGATATAGCAGTCGCACCTCTTCTAATGCAAGTAATGACTGAATATCCTAAAATATTTACTGACGAAATTGAGGGGCCCAACTTAGATAAGAAAATTTATGAAGGAATCATAAATGATTTAAGTGGACTTATCAAAAAGCCAAACTGAGCGTCATGGGCTAAATTACTAAAGTTCCACGCGGAACAATCCTTCAAAATCATTTACATTCCTTTACAAGCTTTCACAAAACTTCATAAAACTACACAGTCATTAATCTCCATTTATAATCCTTAATCTGATACTGAGGGTCACTACATCTTTGACCCATGAACGCAACGATAAATCAGAATCACGGGATGGGCAATGGGATTGCTTTCCTTTTCGGTGCAGTATTTAATCTACTCGCCAACGTAAATCTTTTTTTCCTGCTGGACTATACCATGCAAGCAATTGTAGGTGGCGTCATCTGTCTTGCCTTTAAGATACTCGGTGACATACTCAGTCCGCTTTGGCAAAAACAAAAAGAGCGTGTAAAGAATTTCACCAGGCTCAAGAAGGCAAAAAGTCTAAGGCTAAAAAGAAAGAGATCTCACAATGAAGAGTAGGCATCTGTTGCTTGGTGTTGGAGCAGTAGTGGCTGCCTATTTGGGTGGCAGCTACCTGCTCAAACTCAAAAGGCTTTCCGCTGAATTAGAAACTGAGACAAAAGCTTCTATTCATCATGTGAGCCTGAGCGGAATTGAATTGACCATTAGTGTCAAGCTTAAGAACCCAAGCGGTGGAAGCATCAACGTCAAGCAACCCTTTGTGAAGATGACATACGGTGGCAAGACCATCGCATCCTCACAAGTGAAAGATGTAAACATTTCAATACCAAAATTCAGTGAGGTAAATCTGGAGCCAATAAAAATTCAGCTTGGCTTCTTAAGCCTGGGAACAACAGTTCCGGCATTGATAAAAGAGTATCGCGAAACAGGAAAGTTGAATTTGATTGTACACACAATAACAACCATCAATGACAACTTCCCTTACACGAAAACAGACAACATCACATTAGGCGGAGGGAAACCGGCATAAGGGTAAAAGAGGTAAGAACAAACGAGGCGTATGGTAGCGGACAGAAAGAGGCGTTTGAAAGATGGGAAGGAGTTCGATCACCTCTTCCCTCCGGCTGGTGATAGTGACACTACGATAAGAAAGAGTGCGGATGTAGAAGACACGATGAAGCTCATTCGCAAAGTGTTGCCACAAACGTTGTGGCAAACGGAAAAGATTGCAAAGGTATTGAAGGGTCGCACACTGGAAGAAACGTGCTCAAACATCTGGCACTTTGTGTATGACCACATTCAATATAAGAGAGACGAGGAAGGAGTTGAGCAAGTACGAAGTCCCAGGCGGGCATGGAGCGATAGAAGCACGGGAGTTGACTGTGACTGTTACACCGTATTTATTCTCTCCATCCTTCGCTCTCTGAAAATTCCGTGTCTGGCGAGGATTACAAAATATCCCAAGCCTTATCCGGAGATACCACGATGGCAACATGTGTATCCCATTGTGCCTAAGCCAGGGCACCTGGAGGACTACATTGATGACCGTGAATACTACATCGTGATTGATTGTGTGAAAGATGGGTTCGATGATGAGCAACCTTATTTAGAATGTAAAGACTACGACATGAGACTGGATTATTTAGATGGAATTGAAGACGCAGACGAAGCAAACAAAACAATGAGATTTACCGAATACGATAATGTTGATTTGTCTGACCTCGCATCATTTGAAGACGATGAAGAAATGGGCAACATCTTTAAGAAGGTGGGCCAGGCAGTGAAGAAGACAGCAACCAAAGTGGCAGATAAAGTCGGTGATGGCATTCGTGTGATTAACCGTTATGTGAATCCTGCTACACTGCTCTTAAGAAATGGATTTCTTCTCGCCATGAAAATCAATCTCATGAATGTGGCCGGTCGCTTGCGCTATGCATACCTCACCGATTCACAAGCCCAGGCAAAAGGGATTAACCTCGATGAACTAAAGAAACTACGCACCATTAAGGATCGCGCAGAGACGGTGTACTGGCAAGCAGGTGGTAAAAAAGAGAATCTGAAGAAGGTCATCCTCCAGGGAAAAGGTAATAACGACCGAAGTGTAGCCGTGAATGGATTAAATGGCATTGATGATATCTATGCAGACCTGGATGAATACAACATCATTCATAGCAACGGGGTAAATGGGTTAGGTGAGCTTGCCAGTGGCACTGCCATTGCCGCTGCCTCTTCTGCGGTTGCTGTGATTGCCGCTGCCTTGAAACAAGTGAAAGGATTATTCATCCGAGGTGGCAATGAAGAAAATACTTTTCAAAGTGACACATACAATGCAGGTACTGCTTCCACCGCACCGGCTACTATTCCAGAAGATGAAGACGCCTTCAGTTACAATGAACCTTTAAAGGCACCCATCATTCAAAAGGCTACGGACTTGATTGCAAAAGTGACAAGCACCGTGAAGCCAGTGGTTGCTAATGTTACCCAAGCGTTGCCGCCAAAGACTTTTGAAACTGTGACTCAACCGAAAGTCACGACAACTACTACTGCACATGTCAAAACGGTAACACCCGTTACGACCGCAGTCACTGCTAAAACCAATGACACGACAAAGATTACTACTAACACAACTATTGCTAAGGCTATTCAGCCTGTATTATCAAATGAACCTGCCGCCAGCGGATCTATGCTTGTACCAAGTCAAAGTGCATCACCTGGCAGTGAGACTCAGACTTCGACAGGGACTGAGAAAAGTGGCCTCCTTCAAAAGACAACTACATGGGTGAAAGCAAATCCTGGGAAGTCATTGCTGGTAGCCGGAGGAATTATTACCGGAGGCTTCTTACTCATGAGAGCGATGCGTGGTGGTTCGGCTACCAATGGTCTTGAAGGACTTCCTCCGAAAAAGAAGAAGAGAAAGTACAAGAAGGACTCAGGCAGCAAGAAACAAAAAGTGAAAGCACAAATACTATTATAACATGGGAAAGAAAAGGAACTCAAAGAACAAAAAGAAACAAGGTCAAGCCTTGTTTGGCACCGCACCAGTAATGGCACATCCGGTGGTACAAACCGTAACAAAAGGAGGCCTGGTAATACTCGCTGCAATTGCCGCAGGTGGTGCAGGCGCTGCGCTCGGTAAGCACTCGTTAATCGCAGGTATTCCAGTGACGTTGCTCGGGTTTCATAAAAAGAATCCATACATCATTGCTGCGGGATTAGGCTTAACAATGAGCAACGGTTTTCAAAATCAAAACAAAACAACCGCGCAGGGAGTGAATGGATTTGATATGAAGCAGATGGCTGAAGAAGCGAAAGACAGAGTAGGAACCTTCTTCAAGAATTTTTCTGAAAAACTTTATCTCAACAAGGCTGCGGAACCATCAGCGACCAACGGACTTGCAGGAGACCAAGACGGTGAACAAGTCACCTACTTCGTGAATCCATACGGCAACACGAAAGAGCTTGACATGTCAGCGATTGACCGATTGCAGGAACAAATCGCAACGATGAATGGCGGCATGAATGCCGTGGATGAAATGGAGCGTGAATTTTAAATCAATCAAGTAACTAATAAACAAAAAGAGATATGCTGGGAGCATTAGGACAACTCATGGAGAGTGAGTACACAAACCCGACTGAGTTGTTGGGTTTAAATGGAGAAATGGATACCGAATTGTTGGGGTATCTGAATGCGCTGAACCCTGTGCAACGGGCGAAAGCGATGAGCAAAATGGTGAAGCGACACATTCCTTCACAAGGATCACGTGCTGAGTTTGAAAAGTTTTTTGTAGAACTGCCGAAGCACATCAAAGAACAGTTGCTGCAAGGCAAGCTGCGCTTAGCCGACCACTTGATTTATTCCATCAAGCCGGTGAAAGGTGCTAAGACCATTAAGATGTTCGAAAGCCAGGATGTGAAAGAGGTAGGCTTGCGCAACATTAGTAATGCGAAGCTTCCGAAGAACATGGCATTGCTTGTGTCGGGTATTTACATGTTACAAGGCATCGCAGGTTCGCAGGACGTTGATGCCATCAAAGTCACCACCTTCGATACCATCAACAACATTGGTGCATTTGCCAATGGAGAATTCAAGCTGAAGGCCAATAAGAAGCAATTGGTGAGCGATACCTCGAACAGGAATTTCATCACCACGGGATTTGACCAGGTGCCGAAAGGATTTTACAAACTCGCCAATCCGCGATTGATTCATGATGACATCGACATTGAGTTTGAGATTGAGTTGGGCACCATTACCGGTGTTGACCCGAACGCAGTCATCATGGTGGGCTTAGTGGGCACAGCAACTATTCCTTAGTAGAGAATGGAAAAGCGTTGGGTAGATAAAATCTACACCTTCCTGGTGGATGCGGATGGGCAACCGGTGAACAAGAAGTTTGACCTGGACAAGAACGTGAAAGTGGTGCGAGGCATTATGATGAGTTCTGACAGACCGAACCTCTTGTTCTACCGGGGCTCTCAACGTATCGAGCTTTCGGGTGAAGAGTTGTTCCCTGAAGATTTCGAAAGCAAAATGTTTATGAGTGGAATGGCCGTAGCTCCGGATGACAAATACAAGTCACTTGGTAATGGAGTGATTGCCGGAAACGGTGAATTGAAAATCCAATACAAGGACACGGCCAATCCGAACGCTCCTTTTACAGCTTATAAAGTGATCATTTGTCTACAATGTGAAATGAGATAATGATAATCACGAAGACCAAAAGGAGAATCATCATCACGAAACTGGAAATCACAAAGCTTGAACGATTCAAGCCTTTTGAAATCCGGCTTCCGGCTAATGTGAAGAAAGTAACTGGCATCGCTGTAACTATCGCTGCAAAATGAACACGGGCACTGTCACTTTTCAGGCCAATGACAAGACTGATGTCTTTCATGTGACCACAATAAAAGAATCGGGAATCGAGCAATCGGATGAAGCATTCATGATGATTGAAGATTCGCAGTTTGACAGTGACAAAGCGTGGGTCATAGGAAATGTTCCCACCATAAAACCAGTGCATGTAGAAGGTGATACGTCAATTATCAATGCCTGGTTCAAAGGTGAGGTGTTTGAAAGTGCATTTGTGATTACGGTGTATGTGGAATGTGAGACCGCAGAAGAACTCGAAGCAGTGATTTCGGATAGCGAGTTGAAGAACATTGCAAATCCGGAAGACGATTGCCTGGCACCAATGGAAATTAATCTATGACCGAGCAATTCATTCTGGACTTTGCACCACTGCGATTGAAGCAACAGGGTTATTCCCGCTTTCATCTGCGACACAGAGATTTCATTGTAGAAGCTGGAGCAAGTATCACCATTCCGGCATACAACGAGATGTTCTTCATTGTAGATGAGCCTCCTGGTTTAGTGGTTGATTCAGACTATGGCATGTACGACTCGACAGACGATCCCATACCAGAATGCATACACATACACCGGGGCGAAATCAAAATCACCAACCCAGGCGATGCGAAACGAAGAATAAAATTTATACAAGCAATCATAGTGAACTGAGAAATATGGCACTACCGAATAAAGAGAAATACGAACAGAAGAAGATTGATAACCTTTTACAATACCTGCGCCTCTATCATGAAAAAGGGCAACCCATCGACTATGAAATTCTGGTAGATGGATTTAAAGCAGTACGCAGAACCAGTGACCCGGACATGTTCACCATGTTTGAAAATTTCGTGACTGCGGATACCCGTTCCATTGAAGTGTTGCTTTTCACGGGCAGCAGCAATAACAATGAGAAACGGATCTTCTATTTCGGTGAAGCGCAAAAGGAAGGACTGTCAGGTGTGGATGTAAAGAACATCGTGGACGAGGAAGTGCAACGCAAGCTGCGCGAAAAAGAGTTTGAGACATTGAAGGATGAAAACAAAAAGCTTCAGCAACACATTGCTGACCTGGAAAGCGAAGTAGAAGAACTTGAGAGACAAAATGCGCGATTGGAGTTAAAGCAATCCCCACTAAACAATTTCCTTGGTGACATCGGCTCTTCACTGGTGGAAAGCTTCATCAAGCGCAATCCGAAATTGATGGCAGCATTTCCAGGCGGTGAAGCGCTTGCTGGATTATTGCAATCGAATAACGAAGAACCTTTGGAAGAACAGACTCAGGAATCTGAGGTAAGCTTTAAGCCAAAGACAAGTTCTTCTTCGGCATCGCTCTCTGACGAGGAACAGGCTGCGATACAATTTGTCAATCAACTGAAATCACAGTTCAGCAAGGATGAGTTTGAGAAGGTATTAAACATTCTTCAAACACTTGCTGATGACAAGAGTAAAATTGAATTGATTCTGAATCATGTAAACAATAAATAAGCATAAGTTATGAACAAGTACAGTTTTGAAGTGAGTATTGAAGCGCAAACGCAAGGTGAAGCAGAAGTAAAACTGTTGGCTGCCTCTACGTTGATGCAAAAGTTAAAGGCAAGAGAAATTGCAAAGCTTGCTGATGTAGTAAAGAACGATCCGGTAAAGACTTCGCTCGCAAAAAAGGCATTGGGACTTTAACAACGAGAAGAAACATACATGAGCTCAGACGCACAGAAAATACAAAACCTCAAGTCCATTGTGATTTACTCTACCCTTGGTCTTGGCACAGCTACCGGATTGTTCTTTCTGGCGCGTTACTTCTATAAGAAGACCAAAGCGAACGTTTCACAGAGGCGCAGTCTGGAAGTGGGTGACCCGGCCACCTTTGCCAAGCAACTGAAGATGGCATTTGATAATGACAACTACATGGGCTGGGGCACGAATGAACAAATGGTGTTGCAAGTGTTCAATGAGATTCCTTCAAAAACGATGTACACAAAAGTTCAGAAGGAATATGCCAATCTGTATGGAAGAAGTCTGAATGCAGATTTGGAGGAAGAGTTGAGCAGTGAGGAGTACAATGAGCTGATAAGAATACTAAACGCAAAGAAGTGATGGCAAAGAAGGCGAATAGAAAGGTGAAATCGAAAAGCCAGAAGCACAAAGCAAAGCAGTCAGGTAAATCAAAGCATACGGGTAAGAAAAAAATTCAACCTGCGAAAGTGTTTGTCTATGCGCTTGCGTTAGCAGCTCTCGGTGGCGGTGGCTATCTGGTGTATGATAAGTTTAAAAGAAAAAAGTTATCAGGTGAAGCAACATCCTCATCGGGCAATTCAGATACTATCATTATCAACAATAGTCTCCCTGCATCAACCAGCACTACAGCCGCACGACTGATTTCTTCTGCTAGCGATTCCTTTCCTTTGAAGCGAGGCAGTCGTGGGACGAGAGTGACACAACTGCAACAAGCGCTGGCTCGCACAAGCCCTGGACTGGTGATTGATGGTCAGTTTGGAACGCAAACTGCGAGCGCCTTGAAAGCATCCGGTTTCTCTGAGACAGTAGATGAAACGCTATTCAATAGAATTACAGGTAATGCGAAAGGTGCTTTAACCGTAGTGTTCAATCCGGCTTCCTTGGCGTTGAGTCTATATACCGGAGCACAAGCAAAAAGTATTGAGCAGGTGTTGAGTGTCTTGAAACAAATGAAAACGGTTTCAGAATACTCCGCAGTCAATGAATACTACAAAAAGCAAAGCTTCATCTCAAAGACCATTGTTACGGACCTTTTGGAGTATGCCTTCAAAGGAAATGAGACTGCCAAAGCGCAGATAAAAAATGAATTCCTGCGCATGGGTTTAAAAGTGAGCAGTACAGGCACGTGGAGTCTCCAGGGAATCAGACTCTACAGAGACCTAATCACGATTCGGGAAAGTGTTGTCATGGATAACAAAGGAAACCGGATACCCGTGCGCAGTAATACAATTCTTGGAGACGAAGTAGAAGTTGCCAATGGCATGACCTGGTTCAAATCCATTGACAACAGCATTTTGAAAGTCCCTACACAGGACGTCACGTACACTTAAACTTAAAAGACTTAATGGCAAGATTTGAAAACTTCGCAGGCAAGCTCCTGCGATTAGAGGGAGGCTATGTCAACCATGCACTCGATAAAGGTGGCCCGACAAAATACGGAGTCATCCTTTCTGTGTGGCAGGAACATGGTCATGACAAGGACGGTGATGGCGACATTGATGCAGAAGACATCAAGCAGCTTAGTGAAGAAGATGCTCGCTATATCGCCAAAAAGATTTTCTGGGATTACTTCCTGGCAGACTCCATCCGGAATGAATCAGTAGCACAGTTCATTGTGGATTGGGGTTATCACTCCGGTCGCAAGACGGTTGCTAAAATTGTACAGCGCATTTTAAATGTCGAGGTCGATGGCACCGTAGGGATTCAAACCCTCCGAGCCATCAATGAAGCGAACCAGGAAGAGCTTTTCAACCAGCTAAAGATTGAACGGAAGGTATTTCTTAACAACATCATCAGAAGAACACCAAATCAAATCGTGTTTTACGATGGCTGGATGAACAGGGTGAATGCATTCCAATTCAAAAATGCTGCGTAAGTAAAAATCAATTTTAAAGACGACACATGTTATCACGCATTAAAGAGATATTCAAAGAGTTTGGCTTCGTGCTTTATACACGACCCTATGAATTAAATATTGTAGGCCTTCGCAGCAAGAGCGTGGAGTCAAATTCATTTGATGACGAGATCCATGTGTTTTACACATTGCCCGATGGAAAGTGGAACTATCACATCTATCCGGCCACCACTGACCCTGGAACATTCTGGTTGAACAATCCCTCCTATCCGCAAGGCACAGCAATCCTGGCACAAGGTCAAAATGTAGATGCGTATGCCATTGGTAAACATCGCGGATTGTATGAAGCATTGGTACAACAAAAGCCGGTGACGGTGATTCGTGACTACGACCGTGATGCCGTATTGGATTTCAACAACGGTACAAAACAAACAGGAACATTTGGAATTAACATTCATCGTGCTTCCAGCGCAGGAACAACCAAGAGCATTGACAAATACTCAGCCGGATGCCAGGTTTTCAAAAATGCAGATGACTTCGCGATGTTCATGAAGTTGTGTAAACAACATGCGAGGCTCTACGGAAATAAATTCAGCTACACACTGATCGACTTCCGGTCTTTACGAAGAATCACGTTGAAACGAGTGATTACAGCGACTACCATTTTCGCAGCCATTGCCCTGGGTTGGGTATTTACACCTAAGACGAAAGAGTTATGAGCATACCAAAGCCGCCTTTTCATACCGCCTCAGAAGAACTGCTTTATAATATCTACTTAAAGTTACAAGTGATGAATAGCCTCCAGGAGAGCGACATTAATACACTAGCAAAGTTGAATGCTATCCTCACCGATGCAGACTTGATGAAGGCGGATGATGTTATTCAGGCAATCAATGCCATTAAGGGAAATGTCCCGGATGCTGGGAATACCTTGGAGAAATTATTCAACATCATCCAAGGCTTCACTTATCTCAAAGCAGAAGATATTGATACGCTTGCAGAGTTAAATGCCATTCTCACTGATGCCGACATTATCAATACGGAAGTTTTACAATCTTCTGTAAACGCGATAAAGGGAAATGCACCTGTCGCAGGCGACACCTTGGAGAAGCTTTACAATTTGTTGCAACCAATTTTAAATGCCTGGGTTCAGGATGGCAACAATGTTGGTTCCACCAGGACCATTGGAACGAAGGATAATTTTCCGTTGCCTTTTATTACAGGTAACGTAGAGCGAGGAAGGTTTGACTTGAGTGGAAACTTTCTTATTGGCTTTAATGGCATTGCCAATGGAAAGATTCATCTGCGCACCAACGACACGTTAGAAACGAATTACGCAGCATACATTGACGATCCCACTTTTAACATCTTGTTTGGGTTGACAAATTCAGGTAAGGTATTTCTGAATAAAGATCGGGCGAATGTTTTGGTTAATGGCGGTTGGCCTGGAATGACCGGAATCCGAAATCTTATTTTCACGTCTGGAGCATTTGGTGCAAGACTCGTTGATTCAGGCAACGACAATTCTATCGTTGGATATAACGCAGCATCAAGCTCTGGCGTTAGTCCTGCAAGGAGCATTGCTCGCAATGTCGTTATCGGTTCGGAAGCAGGCTCATCCGATAACAACGGTTCTAGTTACACCGACTGCGTGTATGTAGGTTATCGTGCCGGGTATCAAATCAATCTGAACACAGGACAGAGAAATACCATGATTGGTGCCTCAGCAGGTGCAACTGCATCACAAGGTGGAACAGACCATACCCTAGTGGGATACGATGCACAGAATGCGAGATCCAATTCATACAATACACTGTTAGGCTCCGGCACTAGAGCTTACAATAGTTTAGGAGATTTGATTAGTAATGGTGGTGGTCAAAGCTATATGACTGCGATTGGTGCAGGTGCAATTGTAAGAACGGCAAATACCATTGTGATAGGACGTGTCTTGAGCGACCAGATTGTTGTTGGTGCAGAGAGCTGCAACTATCAATTGCCTGGAGTGACCGCCAATCTTGGTTTCAATGGATATAAATTTCAGATTGTAAAACCCGGAAGTGCAGCGCTGGGTGTATCGGGCTCATCATTTTTTCGTGACGGAAGTTTCTCCGTTAACCTGGGAGAGGAAGGAAGCAGTACTGCTAGGAATTCATTTCGTATCAATAGTTATATCAGTGGATATGGCGCATATGAATTCTTACTAAGTTCAAACAATGCAAATGCGACTCTTGAAATAACCGATTATCAATTTGGAGGCACAAAGACCGAGATGCTTCGGTTGACTCCGGCAGGATATGCGAACACAGCTATTCTGGTAAGACCAAATGATTTATATCATACTGGTTATGGCTTTCGATACATTCTTCAGGGAGTCAATACCGGTCTACAAAGCAGATTCATATCCGCTTTTCATGGTCAGATAAATCTTTCTGTAGATGACAACTTTGCTAGTTATAACAGAGCCCAAATATTCACTGCACAAGCTACCGTAACAAATCATTACATCGATGGATTCTATGCGGATGTGAGAGGCACTGATGTAAATGCTCAGGTATTTGCTTTTCGTTCTTTGGGAAGCCGCATAAACTTTGACGGCACCGGAATGACATTTACTGTGCCCGTCACAACCATCACAACAGATGGCTCTGCTCATGCCGGAGCAACAGCATTGCTATCCAATGGCAGTTTTGTTACCAGTGCCGCACTCTTTATCATTCCAAAAGGTTCAGAACGAACCGGACTAATTATTTCGCCTGGACAAGCTCAATCCAATGGATTGTTCATTAGTCCACAACAAGCACTTGGCACCTTTAATTACGATGGCTATCTCATGTGGCTGCAATACAGCACCACTGGTAACAACATGCTTGCGGGTACAAGCAAGCCCATGCTCTTCATTCGAAAGCACAATGCTGTTTTGAATGGCTTTGACCACACAGGCGCATTCATCCGATTAGAAGAAAACATTGGCTCAACAGGGCCATTCTTGGAAGCTTTCAAGTATGACACTGTGAGTAATTCCTTAAAATTAAAATTCTCAGTTAATAAAGATGGTGTGGTTTCAATTGGGCAAGTAACAATTGATCCAGCAAGTATCGCTGGAGTTGGAAGATTATACTTCGTGGGTGAAGATCTCAAATTTGTTACACCCTCTGGAGTAGTTAGAACAGTAAAATTTTAAAATAGAATATTTATGACTAAAAATTCAATCGTAGTGGAGCTTCCACAAATAGACTCTACCACAAACAAACGCAAGAAGGTGATACATGACTTTCTCATCATCAAAAACAACCTGGAGATGAGGCATGGTATCATCCTGGAGTTTACCGAAGGAGACGGAAGTGCAATCATTCCAACGAATGAACTGCAACGACAGCTCTTCCTTCCAAAGCAAATCACCAAAGAAACAGATGGTAAATCCACTAACCTGTTAACCGGAATCGAAGCTCTGCCTGATTCACCAAACGCAGTGAGCGAACTGGAGTACTGGCAGAACATTGACTTAACTGCTTATCCAGGTCTTGCCTCATTACCTGCTGAAATCAAGGAGACGCTGAAGTCAGTGAAAATCTCAGATCTGGTTTACTGGCTTATTGAGCAATCAATCTTGAAAGGACATGCAGAAGGGAAATATTAAACATCGAGAATCATGACAAACAAAGAAGCTTACAGACTTATTACAACAATATTGGAAATACCTGCACCCGCTGGCACCAAACTGGAACACGCCAGAAATCAAACATTGAAAAACGCCTCTGCTTTTGTCGAGGCTTACAATGACAAACTGGAAGACCTTAACATTGATTATTGTAGTACGGATGATAAAGGGAACATCATCCGTGATCCGAGAGGCCAATATATTTTTACCAAAGACAACCAAAGGGCACTCTCTAAGGAGCTCAAAAAATTCATGGATAGCGAGTTGATCGTTCCTTTTGAAATCGTGTCCACGACCGATAAAAAGGGTCTAAGCGATCCCCAAGTCGAATATCTGACTGAAGTAGGATTTATTCGTGGATTAATGACGGTGATTTAGAAATAACATACTCTTCGAAATAGAGTCTTTATAAGTTTTTCATAAATTGAATTATCAAACGAATATTATGGAATCACTTAGACTTGAAAAAAAAGAGTTTGGAGATAATAAATTAAGAGGCAAAACTACGCGCGAGAAAATTGAAAATACTTACACTGAGGAGATTCTAATTGGTATTTGTACGCCAATTGGAACGCCAAAGGATAAAGTTATTCAAGAAATGTCGAATACATTAAAGTCATACGGATATCAAACTGAAGTCATTTCATTAAGTTCATTAATAATTGATCATTATAAAAAAGACCACACACTTCTTCTTGGAAAAACAGAAGCTTATTCAAGACTGAAACATAAAATTGATGGCGGGAATTTTCTTAGGAAAAAATATGAAAATCGATCTGTTCTTGCTGAACTAGCCATTAAAAAAATAAATCTAGATCGTAGTGAATTTTTTACCACTGATGGAAAACTACCTGATGCGACTGACTTAACTTCAAGAAGAAAATGCTACATTATTGACTCTTTAATAAACAAAGAGGAATTACTTCTATTTCGTTCAATTTATAAAGAACTGTTCTACTGCTTCAGTATTTTTTCTCCTAAAAGCGAACGAATTGAACTACTTACATCAAAGGGGCTTTCTGAAAATGAAATTAGGGAGTTGATGTTAACGGATGATTTTGAAATTGATCAATTCGGACAAGATGTTCGTAATACATTTACAGAAGCAGATTTTTTTCTTCGGGTCTCAAATAGAACCCTTTCCACATTACAAGACAAAATCACCCGCTTCTTCCATATCATTTTTGAAAGCAAAGTTGTTACTCCCCTTCCACATGAATATGCAATGTATGTTGCTAAATCAGCCGCAGGAAATTCAGCTTGTCTTTCGCGTCAAGTAGGAGCATCTATAATGGATAAAAATGGCATTATACTTTCTAAGGGTTGGAATGATGTTCCACAATTTGGAGGGAATCTTTACAATGAGCAAAATACTAATGATCATAGATGTTTTAATCATGGTCATTGCAGCAATGATAGAAAGAAAGATGAGCTTACAACAAAGATTATTAAAGAAATAGGGCTGGAGAACTCTGTTCAAAAAATTATTGAAGAATTGAACAAAAAGAATGAGACAAAAAAGCTTTGGGATGAAGCCATTCTTAAAATAGAAGAAATTGTAAGAACCTCTCGTGTTAAAGACTTAATTGAATTTTCACGCTCAGTTCATGCAGAGATGCATGCTATTATAACTGGTAGCCAAATGTGTGGAAATCGAATAGTTGGAAGTATGCTTTTTACTACAACTTATCCCTGTCATAATTGCGCCAGACATATAATTGTTGCCGGGATTACCGAGGTGTATTATATTGAACCATACGTTAAAAGCTTATGCCTTGAGTTGCATAATGATGCTATTACTGAAGATGAATTGGAAAATAAAAAAGTTAAGGTATTGGTATATGATGGGGTGGCTCCAAGGAGATATTTAGAGTTCTTTTCGAAGCAAAGAGATAGAAAAGATAAAAAAGGAGTTAAAATTAATTATGAATTGCCTAAAATTGGGCCTAAATTTAAAATGACGCTTCAAGCACTCTCAACTTTAGAGCAACAAGCAATTCATTCCTTAAATGAATCGGGATTAATGACACAACAAGATGAAGAAGCAAGCGCCTAAAAATCAACAAAATAGCACAAGCCAGTTGCCGATTAACTTCAGTGTTAAATCAATTACTAATCAAACTGACTCAGCTAAAATCGTTTCGATTAACCGTCCTTCTGATCGATTGAGGAATTCTTTACTCAATCAAATTATTGAAAACACAAAATCATTCTAATTTCTTCAAAATTAAGCCCTTAAACGGGTTTGAAGCCAATTTCCAAACTTCATAATCTATCATAAATCAATGGAAATCGTTAATAATATTTAATTGGAATTAACATCCATTAAAAAGATTTAACCTTCACTTTCTCTTTCCTGCATCTTTAGGTCAAGATAAAAGATTATGGAGGGGAAGAATAAACCGAATACAACAGAGCCATCTACAAAGCTCAATAGAGATCAGCTCTTAACAGTGGGGGATTTAGAGACATTTCGAATTCAGCTCTTGAATGAAATCAAAAGCCTTTTTAAGGAAGCTGGTTCTACACCTGCAAAGAAATGGTTAAAATCATCTGAAGTAAAAAGACTCCTGGGTATCTCCACTGGCACACTTCAAAACTTGCGGGTGAACGGCACACTTACTTATAGCAAAGTTGGTGGAATAATTTTCTACGACTATGCGGACATTGTTAAACTGATTGAGAGCAATGGACAAGGTTGAACAGGTAGGTAGTTTTCTCAAAAGAGTAGCTTCGGACGCATCGCTCGGTGCAAGTCACGTCAGCTTTTGTACGGCTGTTTGCACAGCGTGGATTGAGAATGGATTGAATAATCCGTTTAACATTTCACGGAGGCGTCTTATGGCCTCCTCGAAAATCAAATCGACTTCAACTTACCATAGAATCTTAAATGATTTGAAGGCGCTCAAGTACTTTGAATATGTACCATCCTTTCATCCGGGGAAAGGAAGCCAGGTATTGATAGTCACTAAGTAAAAGATAATTTCTTGTTCTCGTGTTCGAAAGCGAATTGGATTTTGAATTTTAAAATCCGGTTCGCTTTTTGTATGTTTGGTATATCAAAGGGATTTCGAAATTTCCTTTGATTCTGAAAACAGTACCCATAGCGGTACCAGATTTTGGAAAAACGCACAAGAAATTATAAATGAGGCGGTTGTGAAGTGAAAAAAACTCCCTCCTCCTCTGCCAAGTACAAATCAATCAAAACGGAAACCTCGAAATCATCACGATTTCGAGGTTTTTTGCCTTTAGGGCATACCAAAAACAACTAATAATTCGCAATCCCTTGGTAACCGATCCGTAACCAGAACTTCTTTTGAAAATCTGGTTACGAAATCGAGTTAAGGTGTTGATAATCAACATGCTCATTAAATGAACATCTTGATTACGGCACCCTGAATTGGATACTTTAACCAATTAAGAAAGGGATATGACGCAAACAATTTCAGTTACGTTCTTCGCTCGAAAAGATCGAGCGACAGATGATGGTTTGAAGCCAGTTTTCATGAGGATTTCACTCATGAACAAACGACTAACACTCGCGACAAAAATCTTTGTCAAATCAAATTAGTGGTCAGATGAAGGTGGAAAACTCAAAACGAATTCCGAAGAAGCTCGCAGAGTGAACAAGATGCTTGAGGCTTTCAAGATGAAGGCCTTTGATTATCAGCGCGAGTTGATGAATGAAGGAAAAGATGTATCGCTTGAAAACATGAAAGCGAAATGGTATGGCCTTACGCTCGAAAAGGTGCAAAGGCTCATGGATGTTTTCAAGGAGCATAACGAGCAAATGAAAGCCCTCATCGGACAAGAATTCTCTCCGCTCACATTTGAGCGTTATGAGACATCCTACCGTCACACGCAAGAGTTCATGCGATGGAAATACAAGATCGATGACATCGACATAAAAAAGCTGAACTACGAATTCATTTCCAATTATGAATTTTGGCTGAAGTCCGTTCGGAAATGCGATCACAATACCACAGTCAAGTACTTATCCAATTTTAAAAAGATCGTCCACATCTGCATGAAGCACGGATGGCTTGACAAAGATCCATTCGTTGGGTTTAAGATGACCAAGCGCGAAGTGGAGCGCCCGTTCCTGGTTGAAGAAGAATTAACCAGAATTTTCGATGAGAATTTCAAGATGCCTCGACTAAGACAAGTACGCGACATTTTTATTTTCTGTTGCTATACCGGTCTCGCTTATGCCGATGTGAAGAAACTGACAAGGGAAGAAATTACCACGGGTATTGATGGCAAGAAATGGATTTGGACAAGCCGCCAAAAGACTGAAACTACAACTCGTGTTCCGCTCATGGCAAGGGCATTGGAAATTCTTGAACGATACAAGGATGATCCGCAATGCGTGAATCAGGGAAGATTACTCCCGGTTCTCAGCAACCAGAAGATGAACAACTATCTAAACGAAATCGCGGATGCTTGCAGCATTACCAAGAAAATGACTTTTCACACGGCTCGTCACACGTTCGCCACTACTGTTACACTTTCAAACGGTGTACCGATCGAGACAGTGAGCAAGATGCTCGGCCATAGAAACCTAAAGACTACTCAGCACTATGCACGCATCCTTGATCTGAAAGTCAGTGAGGACATGAATAACCTCCGAAAAATACTCGAAGCAAAAGAAAAGGCATCTGCATCTAAAAACGAATCTATCACCTCTAAAAACGACTAACCATGAACCGAATTGTAACATATCTCGAAAGCAAAGAAGTTGTATTCCACGGTGCTCTACTACTGATTGCCTTATACGTCCCACATGCAGGTCATTTATTCAAGGAGCTTGAGCACCTGGATATGACCTTCTTTGGATTTTCTTTTTTGAATTGGGTGTACGCTATTGCATTGGCCGCGATAATTGAATTGCTTATCCTAATCTTTATTATCAATGGGTACCAAAAGACCGGAAAAGCCTACGCGCTACTGAGCTTCTTTATTAATGCGTTATACTACGATTATTGGTTTATGGCCATTTCCGATCCTAGCATTTCAAATTTGAAGATGATGGGAGCTAGTTTTTTAATTTGTCTTATGCACTCCGTTTCCATTTGGCAACTAAGTGAGTTGTTCTTCAAAAGAGTTAGAGCCGACAGAGAAAAAGTCGTTGAATTCTGGTGCCCCGAATGTGAGGCTGGTCCGTTCCCAAACAAAAGATCTATGGAGGGCCATATCTCGAAGGCACACAAGTACTATAAGAAGATTTCGGAAAACGGTAAGGGCTCACATTTGAATAGTATCAGTTTGTGAGAAATTATTAGCTTGCAGCAATGAAGAGAATAAATGTGAGCCCAATTCATATCTGGCGAAACGCTGAGGATTTCCTCAGCGTTTTTTCTTTCTCACATTGTAAAGTACCGGTCCCAGGTTCTCCGTGATCTTCTCCAGGGATCTTCCCGCCACATAGCCCCCGACACCCAAATCCATCAATGTCCAGATGTGATCATCGAGTGTAGTCACAGGAAGATGAAAGTACGGAACCAGTACATAGTTGTTGAAGACGATGAACATGCAAATGCACATAAGTATCGGTCTCCAGTTCCGCTGCAACCAGCTTTCGCCTTTGGCCTCTGATTCAATGATCTTTGACTTTGTATCAAGGAGCTTGCTTTCGTAGTCGATACACGCTCCTTCGATGTTCATGAGAAGTTCCTTGTACTTCAACTGAAGCTCAAGTTTCTCATCCGACTTGTCGATCTTATCAATCGCGTTTCCGATTGAATCAACCGTTTCCTTTACACCGGCACCAAGAATTTTAGACAAAAATCCTCCGATGCCAGGTTTTTTTACAACTTCACCTGCCTCCATAGTAATATAAATTGTTAAGTAAATTTCTGTTAGTAGTGTTGGCTATCACTGGTGATCATGTCACCGTTGATAGGCATTGATTTTAATTTCTTCTTTTCCATTGGTTCCTGCCATTGCATACCGAACTGACGGAAGAAATCCAACGTATTCTTAGGTGCGTAGCGGTTCTTGGTAATGTTAACAACACCTTTGTGTACCTCTCCAGCAATCTCGGCAATGTGTTCCCAATCTTTTCCACCTTTGAAGTCACCTGCCTTGGTGTGCTGAAGGATGAAAATGAACGCCGTGTCGGGATGTTCCTTCCGAAGTTCCTTGTATTCATTAATCTTCAAACCAAGGTCATTTACCGAGTCCATAATAATGAACTGATAATCTGAAAGGTCTGGGTCTTGCAAGTTTTCAGCGAAGTGCAACGTTGATGGTAACGGACTAAGGAATTCATTGACCTTTTTGGTCATGGTAGGTGACGCAAATTCTTCTGACGACACGTAGAGCACCTTCCCAAAATTCGAAGCAAGGTATTGTGCAAGCTTAAGCAAGAAAATGGTCTTCCCGTTGTGCGGTTCTCCATGAAACATCATTGTGAAATTCCGGGCAGGATTGCCAAACAAAGAATGCCAGATCGAGGAAAAGGTCAACAGATCGAGTTTTCTGGTCGCCATCTCCTCTGCCGTAAGCACGCCATTCAACCCTTGGTTGTGGGAACATGCGCCACGACCTGCATCGGAATAAGTTTTACTCTTGCACGGTCTTAGCTTACGGCCACCAGTATCATAGATTTTTCCTACCTCATGCTTGCATCCACAAGCTTTCACGATTCCTTCTAGACCATTTAGCTCTGCTTTGGAAATTGAAATCTTGGCACTTGTGCGTTGTTTGACACTCTTATAGATAGCATTCACTTTGTCGGCATAAGGATCGTCTTTTGTGATCTTCTTTTTCTCTACAAGATTTTCCAGGTACTTCATAAAGCTGTGAATCTTCTTCTCATCGGACTGTCCTTGCAAACCGATGTATCGCTTTATAACCGCGATGGTGGGATACACTGCTTCCCCACCTGCGATTGCAACCAAGTGGGCCAAGTCCTTTTCATTGATGGCGAACGATTCCTCACCCTTCATTTTGTTGTATGCCTGAACGAGCTTGTTCTGAATCATTTCGATCTCGTCCGCCAAAGGTGAATTTTTGCGGATTAGTTTTTGAACGATTGCTCTTTGTAAAGCTTTAATAAATGAGAGAATCGTTTTCGGTGCCCGTATTTTATTGTGAAGTCCAACGTACCGTTTAATGAACTTCACTTCCTCACGAATGTGCTCAACATGCTTTACGTTCTTGGTCTTCTCTGGTTGTTTTGCCTTTTTCTCCTTTGGCTTCGATTCCTTCTTCTTGGCCGTTGAGGTCACTGGCTTTGACGGCTCGGTACTTACAGATTTGGGACTGTGCTGACCTGCATATTCATTCAACTTCTGAAAGTAGAGGTCAACTACTTTCTTGATCCCCTCACTATTATGGTAGTTCCCCCAGTTCGTACCGTTGGATGTACTTTTCACAACCAGGTCGTGTCCTTTCTTCAGCGTCTCCGGCAGAGTACTTACCCCGATACGCTCCACTTCTTCAAAATAATTACTAGCCGTTATCATTACGCTGCAAAGTTTAATAGTTCTAATTCCAGTTCCAGAGCAAGGGCTTCAAGTTCCAGTTGCTCTACTTGCGATTGTGATTGCTTAGGCAATACAACCATCGTGGGTTTTACTCTAGGTTCTTTCTTTGGGATTTCGCTTCTGATCAACTCGTATTGAGCAGGGTTCAGCGAAACACTGTCGTTAAATTTCTCCTGCAACAGCTGCACAAATTCATCGATCAAATCTTCATCCAGGGAGGCTGTCATTCGATCTGACACTTTCTCGAAATTATTTCGATCCACAAGTTTCAACAGGTCAGGATCGAGATAGGTATCACCTCCACGTGAACGCGCTGCCGAAACCACGATCTTGAATTTTCCAGCTTGTCGGAATAGGGAAACACCATTCTTTGTAGTAATGCTGCCCCCAGTTGTCAGTGACCTGATAACTTTCATTGCTCTTGAAATGGGCACGATCGTCTTCTGCTGCACATCGTTACCTGGCTCCCAAAACTCAGGCATGAGGATGCCCTTCTTGATCGATCCATCCAGTGTGGTATAGCTCACAAGTTTTCCTTTATAAACACCGAAAGCCTGAAGCACATTTCCTGTGATCATGTGTCTTATCTTTCTATCCACAGTGCTCTCTTTTATTGATGCCTCCCATTTAGCAAGTAATGCTTCTTTCTCAAGGTGCGGCAACCCGACACTTGCACCAATAATCGCTCTCACATCTTGCGCATAACTCGCGGGGATAGCAATGTATTTATTGCTACTTGCCAAAGCGAAACGGAGTCGTATCGCACTGGGAGCGTAGGGATTCTTTTTTTTCTTGTCGATGATGAACCCCAGGAAAACAGCGGGAGCAAGTTCCTGACCTCCATCATAGCTGTTCACCGGATAGTTAAGATTTCGACCAACATAGAATGAATTGAGGATCGATTCGAGATACAGTTTCCGATTGTTGTACCCTTTCTTAATCTTCTCTTCCGCATCTGCCATCGCCTTGTGAAGTTCACTCGTTCTGGCTTTGATGGCCTCTTGTGCTTCGCTGGTATTTCCTTTATCGATCAGCTTCTGGATTTTCTTCTCTTGCGAAACATTCTGCATCAATTCCTCATAGTACTTCACGTTATCGGCAATCTCTTTCTTAAGCTGTTCTTCGATGTATCCCTCGTATTCCAGTTTGACTTCCTTTTGCATCTCGCGGCCATCGCGGCCTTGAAGAGCTTCCGCCAATAGATTGTTAAGCTCCTGTGTTGAGAATGGTTTCTTCAGCACATTGGCCATGACTGTTTCAAGAATACTATCATCACCGAACTCACTAGTTCCACCCTTGCCGACAATCACGGGCCTCAACGACTTGGTTTCAGTTTGAAGATCCATTGCCTCCACTTCCAGGTCATACTCACCGATCTGTTTGAGGTACTCGACATACTCATTGTACCGGTTGGAGATTTCATTGTAGAAGTCTTGTTGCATGAGTGTTGACAGGACAGCGACACGACCAGATACTCTGTGTGCGGCATCTTCCAGTTCTACACCGTCAACCTCGCGGGTTGCCAACCCAAGTGGATCATCGAGGAGTATGTTTACTTCCATGTTTTCCTTTAAGTACTCCGCTACGATCCGGTCACCATATTTATTCAGGAAGTCAGGAACGTCTAGGATTTTCGTTGATGACTTTTGATTGGACGTTGTGTTTGCATCGAGGGATTTCAATTTCTTCTGGAGCATCATCATCAAACGCTTCTCTGCCGGAATCGCGGAGTTCACATAATCGTAGATTGGTTTGAAAATTTGACCGGTGCGGTTTATCCGACCACGTTTTTGAACCTCTGTGTTAATGTCAAGTTCTGCTTGCAACACAATCATCGCCCTTTGCTTTACCTGTTCCCTGGAAACTTTGGGAGTAACTATTGCATGCGCAGATGCACCCGTACTTCCCGATTGGTTGATCAGAAGAACATCCACTTCGTTGTTATTGAACTGCCGAAAGGCATCATTGGTATTGACTCGTTTCCGTGTCATCACCAGGGCTTTGTTTGTCTTCGGATTTATCTGAAGCTCATACTTTCGCCCTGTGACTTCAGCCACCTTGTATCCGGCTTCTTTAATCTTGCGGATAATCACGTCAATAGGAGAAATAGTGATCCCCGTTGTTGCTTCGCTGATTCGATCTCCTATCCGATGATACTCTGCTTGCGCTTCAGGCGGAAATTCTGAGATGTCGAACGTCTTGAAAACCTTTTGACCATCGGTATCAGTTTCAGTGTAGCGGAGTATTCCATCAAGTCCCTTTTGAAGTACAACCGAAAAGTCAGCGTTAATATTGTCGCCATCGGTAACAGCAAGTCCTGCATCACTTTCCATTTGTTCAATGAAACTCCCCATTGTGCTGGCAAAGGCAATGACGGGTTTCTTCCCTTCCTTCAATCTCGCAATCGCTCTTTCAGCAACGGCTTCTGCCTTGATGCTGAATAGCATTTGATTAATCACGTTGAAGACCTTTGAGAAGTATGGAAGATTATCTACACCGGCCTGCGAGGTTCCCTCTCTTATCTCGACCTGCTTGCCTTCGGCCACTGCGATGTTGTCAAGTTCATCAACAACTTCATCCACATACTTTGTTTGAAATTTGATGATGTCGCGGATGATTGATGTTATGTTGTCAGCAATGGCTTTATGTTCCTGCTCTTTGTCTTCCAGGGTAACATAGTTTACCTCAACACCTTCAAAGGATCTTTCTCTTCGGATCATCTGACCTTCGGCCACAAGCTGACTCGCGAGAATCTCCTGCAAGGCGACTCCACCTTTTGTGATTGCTTCAATAAGTGCGTCCCGCGTCATGCTTGCATCACGGATAGAAGTCTTCATTGCATAAATGGGCATGTTATCGGGACGTTTCGCAAACGTGGCAGAGAGGAATACGACTCCTTTTGCTTTCGATAGAGCAGACTGCATGAAATTTCCCGTGTTGCCTGAACCAGACGAGTTGTGAGCCTCGTCCATTATGACAATGTGGTCTTCCGCGATTGCATTCAGGAAGGCGGGCTTTGTCGGCTTCTTATCGGGTGAATTGAACTGAGAATAAGTAGCTACCGTAAAGTGGAAATTCTTTGGAACTCGTTTACTTTCGAAGATTCTGTTCTGGTCTGCGACAGGCAGTGCCTGGTAAACGATCTCTCCATCTTCGTTCTTGATGTCAGTCTTGCTTTCGCGAGAGTTTACAATGAACGGTACAAGATGGGCAGATCCAATTGCGACCAGGTCTCTGTAAATATCAGAGAACAGATTTGCCTTTTCGGTGATGAATACCGGCTGGACTCCTTGCTCCACAGCATAACGGATTATGGATGCTGCAATTCGTCCTTTACCGATTCCGGTCTGATCACCTATGATCATTCCGACACCACGTTCTTCAATGTTGTAGATCGACATAGCAACGGCATCGATCTGTTCGGCTGAAAGTGCCTTACACAGATCAACATGGCTACGGTAGTTGAGTTTGATTCGCACATACTCATCAATGTCTCCACCTACGGCTTCTTTGATTCTTTGGAGTGCTGCATGTGTTTCAAACCCCATTGAGTCTGGCACAACAGTGTTTAACACAACACAGCTACTTGATGCCGGAGTGTATGGCATTCCAAGTTCATCAAAACTCATTAGTTCAAGCTCCAGGGCTAGTGCCTGAGCCTCCAATTCAATCTTCGTCATGGCAATTTCTTTTCGCGGAGTTGTTACCCGCGTTACTCTTTCAAACAGTTCTTCAAATGAATCGACAACCTTATCTCGTTCGTCATCTCTCGTTGGTGCAGCTCCGTATGGTTTAGACTTTCGACCATTAATAAGGATCAGGCGAGTATCGAATGATGTCCCCTGACGGGAATAAAGCTTGTGACCATCAATGGGAATGATGTCAACCACATTGTATCGACTGAACAAATAGTTGAAAAAGAAACGATTCTTTCCTTTTTGTACCCTTCCTTTCTTATCGTACCGAGTGTGCCCTCCAATGATGATTGCCGCTTTACCATTGTCCTTCATGCAGTCCAATGCTCTTAAAACCATCAAGTGATCGAGGACTTCAATAGCGAACGTTTCGTACTTAACATCGTGCTCCAGCAATCCGAAGGGTGGATTTGTAAGCACTGCGTCAAACCTCTTTTCAAATCCTTTGAACGGTTGCGTGGCATCTTGTGATAGGATTTGCTTGAATCCTTGGTCAAGGAGATTTGATCGTCTTAGGGCGTCAACTTCATTCACGACCACTATTGAAGGATTTGCGGCAATTGTGAGAAGGCCGTTTCCGGCGGATGGCTCGAAAACTGAAATATTCTCGTCTGCATTAACAAAAATTCCAGCAAGGAAAGAAATGGGTGCCGGTGTGCTGTATTGCTGAAGTAAAATGCTTTGACTTGTGCGGTGAGAAATGTTTACCTGGCTTTGATACAGTTCAACGATGCTTTGGTATTTCCCTTCAAGTGGGAGCTGTGAAAGAGCGATACTTCTTGCTTTGAGAACGATGGCAAGCTCGGTGTATTCTTTTACTTCGGACTTATCGGTGATTCCACAAGATGCAGCAATGCGTTCAATAGTTTTTCTATTGTGCTTGTTCTTTGCATCAAGTTCGTTTCGAACGCGCTGAAGAAATTGTGATTTTATGATTGTCTTGTCCTTCACTCCACCAAATGTAGAATGAGGACAAAAAGAGAGTTAAGGATTGTTAATGAACATCAATGATAATAGACGATTCTAAAAGATAATATTCGATTATTGTGACTCTTTCACCACTTTATTGTCCCTCCTATCAAATCAAGCCCCTTTGATTGACGAAATTCGGTCTCCTGAAAATTGAATTTTCCTATTTCATTTTCTTCAACCATAAATTCATTCCTCGCCACGGACACTAATTCAAGATGCTCCTTAGTAACAAATTTGCTATTGATGCAGAAATTCACTCCTTGCTCTTTAAAAGGAATACTTGGATAATATACACCGGAAGCTTTGTCGCCCGCTAAGTGCAGGGATACGTTACAATAGGCTGATGTAATGATATATGTTTTCAAATCCTTTTTAGCAGACTTCCGGAATTTTTCAAACAGGTAGCGATAAAAGATAATGTTTGCCTCCCTTGTTTCTCCCGTGTGCCGATCGATGAATGTGTCAATTATTTTCCCGTGAATTTGATCAAATTTAGAAGCTCGTTTTTCTTTATCGGGACTAGTGACAATGATGAAGGGTAAGCTAGATTTTAAAAGCCACTCACTAATAGTCACGCAAACTTTGTCCCCAACCTTTTTTGTGTCAACCCAACTTTCAACCAGTTCCATGTATGAGGTTGGCCTGTTTTCAGAACAATAAAATTTTGACTGAAAGGGTCTGTTACAACGAGCGAAGTTTGATACAACCTTATTAGGAGCAAGTGAGATTTCAGAGATTTGCTCAAATAGAGTGTCACGCTCATGTGTTCTTGATCGAAAAAGTGGTGTGTCAGCGGGTATATCTACAATGAATATTGGCAGAAACTTAATTGTCAAGTAAGTGAGAACTGCCTTCTCATAGGCAAATTCATCGTTAGGATCAATTGATTCAAACGCTGCAATGGCCTTCTCAACGTTTTCTATAGTCAGGACAACACTTTTCTCGGCCATGCTTCTTAATAATCTTTAGCGACAACAAATTTGAACCCTGTCCACCTTGAGAGTTCGCTTGCAAGGGTTTCAACATCCTTAATCTCTACCGTACTATAGTCAATTTCATGTCGCTCTTTGGATGCATCAATGCTGGAATTGAGTATTCCCTCACATAAGATCATGAACTGCGCTTTTAATATTCCGGAGTTTCTTGTCAGTGGGTTTTGATAGTCAATGCGGAGAATAATTTCAGTGTTCCGTTTATCTGAAAATAGCCAAGCTGCATGCCACAATGTCTTTATATTAGTTATCTCACTAAGGTTTAGGTGGTGTTTTTCCATGAGTCCCTTTATACTGAATTTGTTCAAGTATCCCCTGGTTAATTTAAGGCAAATTTTTCTGAAGGCTGAACTTTAGCGTAGCAATTTTTGATAGTATGCCTCTTTCACTCTAGTAGTGCATGGCCTTTTTTGAATTTATTTGATTGTTGAAAGATTAGTGCGATTTCTTTCTAAGAATAACCGATGCAATCATGGAAATGACCAGTAGAAATGAAATTACGACAAGAGAGATCTCTACAGGGATTTTATAAAAATCCATAATACACATTTTTATGCCTACGAATATCAGGATTACCGCAAGTCCGTACTTGAGGTATTCAAAATACTTTTCAACACCGGCCAATGCGAAGTAAAGTGATCGTAGCCCAAGAATTGCAAAAACATTGGACGTGTACACAATAAATGGATCTTCTGAAATAGCGATGATTGCGGGAACTGAATCAACAGCAAAGATCAGATCAGTTCCCTCAATTAGAATCACAACAATAAATAAGGGAGTAGCCCATATTCGGTTGTCACGTTTGATGAAGAATCTATCCCCCTCAAATGAATCAGTGACAGGAAATAGCCTCCTAACCATCCTTACCAAAGGATTCCTGGAAGGGTCCATTGGTTTATCGTTTCCGAACACCATGCGAATCCCCGTTACCACTAAAAATCCACCAAAGACATATATGAGCCAATGGAACTTATGAATGAGTTCAATCCCAGCAAAAATGAAAATCAGACGCATAACCAGCGCACCGAAAATACCCCAGAATAAAACCTTGTGCTGATACGCTGAAGGAACACTGAAGTATGAGAAAATCATGATCATGACAAAAATATTGTCAATACTCAATGACTTTTCGATCACATAGGCGGTAAAAAATTCAAGTGCCTTTGCCTTATCATAGTAGGCATAGACAAAAAGGTTAAAAATCATTGCCAAAGTAATCCATACAGCTGTCCAGATGAGGGCCTCACGTACAGATACCACATGAGACTTGCGGTGGAACACGCCCATGTCAAGTGATAACATAATTATCACCAGCAAGCTAAAACTACCCCAAAGGACGAATGATTCACTCATATTCTTTTTTCTCAGATGAAATTGACACGAACTGGATTGGATATTAAGTCTAGCTCCTCTAAAGGCGCTAAACCCAATATCCTAAAGTTAATGAGTATCCTTTGATATTTGCAGATGTCGGGAACTATAAATAATAATGCCCGGATGCCTCTGGTTGATACGTGACCTCGGCAATTTCGAAATGCCCAACCCCATTTGGGACTCGCCATGATACTAGATCTTTTTTTCTTCTTCCAAATAAGGCAAGGCCAATCTCCGAAATGATGGAGACACGTCTTTCCTGGGGCTCTGCATCCTGAGGATAGGTAATTGTTATTTCCATTGCCCTTTTACTGGCAGTGTCTTTTAGCTTTACGCGTGAATTCATGGTCACAACGGTTCTATCAATATTTTCCTGATTCATTTTTCGGGCAGCTTGCAGATTTCTGGATAATCTATCGGCCACGTGTTTGCTCTCAGATTTTATTGATGAGAACCCTAATAAACCCATTAAGCGTTCATAGTCATTTTTTGTAACTATTATTCTGTCTTCCATCATTACATCATTTATAAGTTTCAGACATTGCATGATCCATGCCACAATGCTCCAGACCCAAAATGCGACTGTTCGGTTCCCTGTAGATGTGCGTAATTCCCCGATGGGTAATTTTTCCTCATTACCTGACAAAATATTGAACGGGAAAGGGGAGTTATCCTTGGGATAGCTTTAACTTTATATAAAAATTATCCCGAATGAATCAGAATGAGTTAAAGCTTCGAGAGCGGGTTAAGGAACTCAATTGCCTTTATAAGCTGTCGAGGATAGCATGGGAAGCAAATAACGATGTGGATGCAATCATCCAAAAGACCCTTGATATTCTACCAGATGCTATGCAACTCCCAGACTTGGCTGAAGCATGCATTTCAATCGGAACTCGCAATTATAGTACCAAAGGGTTTAAAAAAGCAACGGTCCTGATTACCGGTGATCTGGCCCTTCACAAAAAAAAGTTTGGCGCTGTCAAAGTTGGTTACAGGCGTTCTTCATCAGGTAAAGGCTTTCTTGCTGAGGAAAGGAACCTTGTCAAAACGGTTGCTCAAGAGCTGTCTTTGTTGGTTCATCGCGTTTCAATCGAAGACGACAAGCGTAAGCTTCAGATTCAATTACAACACGCTGAAAGGCTGGCGTTCGTTGGTGAACTTTCCGCTGGCATTGCTCATGAGTTGAATGAACCTTTAGGCAGAGTGCTCGGATTTGCCCAGCTAATCAAAAAGGCAGGAAGTCTAAACGAGCAACAGGCTGAAGACCTGGAAAGGATTATTAAAGCGTCATTGTACTCGCGGGAGATCATTAAAAAACTTATGATCTTTTCGAGACAGATGCCGCAGCAAGTAGCAAGGGTTAATCTGAATACTGTTGTCGAAAACATCTTGTATTTTATTGATGTGAGATTTCAGGGTCGTAACATTCGTATTACAAAGAGCCTTGATCCCTCCCTTCCAGTGATACTTGCGGATGAAGTTCAAATGAGTCAAGTGCTCGTGAATCTTATAACGAATGCTGTGTTTGCAATGCCAAGGGGAGGAATCATCAAAATAGTAACAAAAGTCAAAGGGCAATCCGTAGCCCTCATTGTAAAGGATACGGGAAGCGGGATGACACCAGAGATCAGAAAAAAGATATTCGAACCTTTCTTCACCACAAAGCCTGTTGGTCAGGGTACCGGCCTTGGATTATCCGTTGTTCACGGAATCGTTGATTCGCACAAGGGACAGATTCTTGTAAATACAACACCCGGTAAAGGAACCAGTTTTGAAATCAGATTACCAAGACAGCTTAAAAGAAAATGAAGACAAAACAACAAAATAAGGCAAGTATCTTAGTAGTTGATGACGCTCCTGAAACAATCGAGTTGATCAAACGGAACCTGGAAAGTATCGGGTATGAAATATACAGCGCTTCAAACGTTCAGTCAGCATTAAAATTATTGACGACTTTGAACGTCAATCTTGTCATCACCGATCTGAATATGCCTGGTGAGAGCGGAATGGAATTGGTGCGTCACGTTACAGAGAATTGCAAGGGAGTAGGAACGTTAGTCATTACGGGATTTCCAACAATCAAGGGAGCTGTTGAGTCAATAAAAATTGGCGCGGAAGAATATCTTGTTAAACCGTTCACGGATGAAGAGTTATTTAATTCCGTGGAACGAGCGCTGAAAAAAACATCGAAACTTAAAAGAGATATTGTAACGAATTCACCCGCCAATTATGGCATCATCGGCAATTCAGATGGGATGCAGAAAGTTTTCAAAACTATCAGCAAAGCAAAGAATACAAATGCGACTGTACTGATTAATGGAGAAAGTGGAACCGGGAAAGAACTGGTAGCCCGGGCCCTTCACTATGGCAGCAATGCGTCAGCCGCTCCTTTTGTCCCTATCAACTGCGGTGGCATTCCGGATTCATTACTTGAGAGTGAATTATTTGGTTACGTTAAGGGGGCCTTTACTGGCGCAACAGAAACACGTGCAGGTTTTTTTCAAACTGCTGACGGGGGCACCATCTTTCTTGACGAGATCAGTAATACAAGTCTGGCCATGCAGGCAAAACTGTTAAGAGTTCTTCAGGAAAAAGAATTCTACATGGTGGGTTCCAAGAAGTCGATCAAGGTAAACATTCGCATCGTTGCGGCCACCAACGTTGAACTCATGCAACTTGTTAAGAAAGGGTTGTTCCGGGAAGACCTCTACTATCGCTTGAACATCATTAGCATCGAGTTGCCACCGTTACGTGCGCGTGAGGATGATATGCTGCTCCTGCTTGATTTCTTTTTAAAAAAATATGCCCGCGAACTTGGTAAAAGCACGATACATTTTTCAAAAAAAGCATTGCAATCCTTAATGGAATACGGATGGCCCGGAAATGTGAGGGAGTTACAAAACCTGGTTCACCGTCTCATTATTATGGCTGATGATGAAACAATTGACACACCTGATCTACCGGAGGAATTGCGGTTTTCAGCAGCACGCACTCGTGGTCTTAATAGAAAATTAGCGGAAGTCGAAAGAGAATACATCGCTGATGTATTGGCCGTTAACAAAAACAATATCTCCCAAGCAGCATCGGTACTTGGAATCGATCGGAAAACACTGCGCGAAAAATTGAAAAAGATACCTAGTAAATAGTTGAGGAGAATTTACCCACCGAAGATTTCTGCACCAGTTACTGGTAAAGCAATCTGCGAATTACAACTCTAATATCGGAATTTAAGTGGTATGCATTTTGGATTCGCTGTAAAGCGAAACAGAATGAATATGAACACGATCATCGAAGACCTGATAGCCCGCGAACTAAAGTCTATTTGCGGTACCTGTGTTAACAGAGTAGACTGTGTTTACCGAAGGGCATCGCTGAAGGCAGTAATTCAGTGCGAACTATTTGAACTTGACCACATCAACCATGACGATAATTTTCCCACGCGTGGTTTGTGCATATCGTGCGACCATGCCAACGACTGCGCATTACCAGGGAGAGCACAAGGTGTCTGGCGTTGTGAGGAATTTTCTTAAAAAAACAAAAGAGCTTATGTTAACAGTGACTAACCATCAGAAAGAAAAGATCAAAAATGGAAAATGGAAAGAGTATAATAAACGAGGTGTCCTAATTGCTGAGGGCCTATTTCTCAACAACAAAAAGCACGGGATGTGGCGGGAATTTTATGACCATACTGGCAGTATTATGATTGAGGAGAACTATGAAAATGGAATCTCGCATGGGCGGTTTGCCTCATTTCATCCGAATGGCAAGGTTCTTAGTGAAGGTAATTTCATAATGGGTCAAAGAGTCGGGTATTTTAAAATATATGATGAACATGGAAACAATGCAAGCAACTTATACTTCGTTAACGACATCCAAATCGAAGACACAATCGATGCCGTATAGACACATGGAAATGTGTGACGAGAGAAAATTAACTGCTCTGAAGTACACACCAATAGAAAAACCAGGGATTGACTACGCGCTAATTATAATTATTTTACTATATTGGATAACTCCAATACTAATGGCGATCTTCAGATAACTTTAGGTACCCAGGGAACAGAAAAATCCTTTAAACATTCTTAGCGCAAAGATCAGAAGGGTTTTTCTCCCTGTACTTTTCCGAATCAAAGTTAAAGACTTTAGTTTTATCCGCTCTTGGACGAGCACCTACCCAATTGAAAAGGTACAGCATTCCAACAACAATTGCTGCACCAATCGTCCAGTACAGGTTTATACTGCTGGTGACCAGATCTGTCAAAAAAATTCCCAGATACAGCATAATCATCGTGCGAATCATATCGCTAGCGCGATTCACATTCTCATCTTGTGTTTTCCTTGCATCCATGATTTTTCTATTTAGTTGAACATCATTTTCCATTGCAACCGCGCCCAGTTCTCAAGTTGACCTCGTTCATCAACAGTCAAAATATCTATTGCCTTTTTATACTCCTTCCGGAATAGGGCCTTACTAAAACTCATTTTTGTTAGAATAATCTTTGAATACTCCAACATACTCTGCTTGTACTTTATTCCTTTCATAACTTAACTTTCAGCTAGGTTGTGAGCCAATAAAGAGATCGCATTAAGCATGCCAACATGTTTTTACGGGTGTTACTCTGAATACGGTGTCGATCAGTAACTCATCATTGAAACGTGCTGGGGCGAAAAGTACTATTGAGGAGGAATGCCTCAGTGAATATTGCTATAAAAAATATTCACTCCGCAGTATCACAATTGCAAAGGTGGCCGACAATTTGTTACAACAAATATGTAGATTCTCTCTGTCGTTAAAAATTAAGTTTTGTGAAGAAACAATTAAAGGCGTACCTGATACTCGCGTACATAGTCATAGCCAATATCTTATTGATTTGGAGATGTGCGCATTAAAGAAACTACGTTTACTCATGACGGTAATTATTATTAAACTTTAAGCCCGACAATTATGAATTCAGGATCTGAATATAAACTTCGAGATTTTCTTCCCATCTGTATAGTATTGTGGATTGTCATGATTCTAGCCATGTGGCTCACCTAGCTTCCTTGGCCTTTCACCCTTTCCTTTGCTATGAAGGTTCCCTACAGCCGCCAAATCATAAAGATTTTGCAAGGATTGTTTTATTAAATTGGGGCTATGAAATTGACCCGGCTATTCAACGATTTTTTCCATAGCGAGAAGTCAGGAGGGATAGTGCTTATAGCTTGTACGGTTCTTTCAATAGTACTAACGAACTCCGGTTTTCAAAGTGGATATTTATCAATTTGGAACTTTGAGATTGCTGATCACTCCGTAACGCATTGGATAAACGATGGATTGATGGCCATCTTCTTTCTGCTCATCGGGCTGGAGCTGGAGAGAGAAGTTTACATTGGAGAACTATCGAGCCTGACAAATTCACTGCTCCCCATATTTGCGGCAATTGGTGGAATGCTGGTGCCTGCGGGCATTCATTTCGCAATCAATAGCGGAACACCTACTCAGCCGGGAGCGGGAATCCCGATGGCAACTGACATAGCTTTCGCGCTTGGAGTCCTTTCATTGTTTGGAAGAAATGTGCCGCCACCTCTGAAAATATTCCTGACTGCTCTAGCGGTTATTGATGACCTTGGGGCAATTCTTGTAATCGCGATTTTTTACACGGGGTCGCTAACATGGCTGTATCTACTCGGAGCATTTGGAGTGTTACTTTTCCTTTTTTTGCTCAACCGATTAAAAATATATAACCTGGTGCCGTATCTGGTTGGAGGAATTATCATGTGGTACTTTATGCTTCATTCCGGCATTCATGCCACTATCACAGGTGTGCTATTAGCTTTTGTAATTCCTTTTGGTAATGGAAGTGAAAAGTCGCCTTCTTTTATATTGCAAAATTTTCTGCACAAGCCAGTGGCGTTTATCATTTTGCCCTTGTTTGCCATGGCCAACACCTGTCTTGTGATTACTCCTAATTGGTATCAGGTGCTACTCGAGACGAATAGTCTCGGCATTATCTTAGGCCTTCTGGCTGGCAAGCCAATCGGTATCACCTTGTTTAGCTACCTCTCTGTCAAACTCAAGATAAGTTCCGTTCCAGAAGGATTGAATTTCAAAAAAATTCTGGGAGCCGGATTTCTTGGCGGTATCGGATTTACGATGTCAATATTCATTACACTGCTGGCATTTTCGGATACCTCAATCATTGAACAGTCAAAAATAGCAATTATGCTTGCCTCAATGATTGCTGGAGCAATAGGTTTTATGATCTTAAAAGTGGCGGGCCGGTTCAATAAACGAATCTCGTGAATCATAGGAACATCACTTGTTGTCAAATTGCTGTTGTTGCTGTTGCTCCTCCAAAGATGCATTGCCCTACTTTATGAACTTATTTATAATCTCATTGAAGTTTATTCGGATCCCAATACTGGATTTCAACTCAAGGTTGTCGATGTTCATTCTTCTATATAGCGAATCAATTCCCTAACTCAATATCTAAAATTATGAATCCATACTGATGCCTTAAGAATTTGTCAACAAACTCTTCCTTTGTCTTGAGGGTTTCAGTCTTATAGATCAGCAAATGACCGTTGTTAAGTAGTTCTATTATTTCAGCAGGATCTTTTGATAAACTGGATTCACTGACGCGACATCTCCAATTAGCTTTTATGCTTGCTTGCCTACAGCATACAATATAGGCATTCCTTATAGACTTGCATCACGCTGCTTTGAACAACTCCTCCACCTCAGACAACGATACCTTAGAAGCGTTAGGGCATTCCGATATCTTGACGATAATAAGTGCCTGAATTAAAAGCCCTGGATTTTACTACAATTGGATAAACTAAGGAGAAGGACTACATTACGCTTAGGATCCGTCCTCTGAAGCCCGGTCGGGCATTGGGGGAGGGGCTTTTGAGTCTCTTCCCCGACTGTTTTCCAAATCAGACAAAATCATGAGCATCTTTGAATTTATACTCCGAATTGGTCTTGCACTGGGTTTAGGGGCAGCTATTGGCATTGAAAGAGAATGGCGACAGAAAAGCGCTGGACTTCTCACAAATACTCTTGTTTCAACAGGCTCAGCTGCTTTTATCCTTCTTTCAGTTTCGATTACAGGGAGTTCAGGCGACCCTAGTCGCATAGCCTCCCAAATTGTCACTGGTATTGGATTCCTTGGTGCAGGTGTAATTATGAAAGATGGCCTGTCTGTACGAGGACTTAATACCGCAGCTACCATTTGGTGCTCGGCATCAGTGGGGTCATTAGTGGGTGTTGGACTTTATTTGCAAGCTGTCATTGTAGCGCTTGCGGTTATACTTTCTCATCTTGTGCTTCGCCCCATTGGGCAGAAGATTGGCAGCCTGTCCTTCCAAAAATCGTCTCATGTTCAGACCGAGTATAACCTGATAGTTAAGTGCAAAGCAGATGTTGAAAATCATATCCGAACTGTGCTAATGCAGTACCTGGATAACAAGGACACCCTATTGCTCAAATCATTAGAGAGTGACCATAGTAACGATCCAACAATTGCCGTAATTACTGCAGCGATAATGTCTAAAATCAGGCAGGATAGTGTCATTGAACGATTGACGGGGCAATTAACAATTGAAGGAAAAGTGTCAAGGGTTAGTTGGACAGTTGTTGGAACTCAAACTGATGCATAAAAGCGAATTAAGGGAGATCAAGTACTTATCGATGTTTCCTGCCTGATAACTCTTGTTGCAGCAGTTAGTTATCTGTGTCACCTTACCATCAAATAGATAGATAACTAATATTCTATCTTCTGATTGATAATTTTTTAATCATGGCATCATTCAAGCTACTTGAATAGACTCCGTAGGCATCCACAAGCACGCCCTTTACGCCCTGATCTGACGTAATGGCAAATACAATGCTATTGTCGTCTGTACTGGACATCCCTTCAAAACGATGAAATTCGTCCACCGTGAAATTTTCGGGATTGACTTGTAAATGCAAAGTGGGGCATTCAAGGCAATCAGGTTTAATATTAAAGTCATTTGAATAGCCACGGGCTTTCAAATCGTTTGTAGCCTCGGAAAGGCTCGTGTAATGCTTTTTCATAATTTTTTCGTCAATGTAATTTGTCCAATGCCTTGTTACTGCAGCGCGCTTCTATGGCATGCGCCAAATGCGTGGGAGAATCGGAGGAGAATCTATTTAAACTGCCAGCATCCGAATATAAGCATTGTTCATATTTCCGTGTAGACTTGCGTCAGGCTGCCTTAAACATCTCCTCCACTTCAGACAACGATACCTTAAAGCGTTTAGGCATTCCGAATATCTTGAAGATAACAAGTACCTGCTTAATACTGTAGAAGTGGCCATTCTTCTTTCCGATTTCCTCATCGTGCTTCTTCACCCAACGCTGAAACGTTAACCAGCATACACCGTAGAAGTCCGCCAGTTGCTTGTGATTGTAGGGTTTCAATACAAAGATTTCTGGTTTGTTTCCGGTTTCCTCGGTTTTTGTGATTTCGCGCTTCATATACTTTATCGTTTTAATTCTCTCATCAGGGTTTGCAATGTTAAGTAATACTTACTAATCTTGTCAAGTTTTACTAAACAAATAAATTTATGCTGTCAAAAGATGTCGTAGGCAATCAAATTAAGGCCTTGAGGCTCGAAAAAGGCCTTTCTCAGGAGGAATTTGGCGTTTCGGTGGATTTAAGTCGGTCTGCTATATCCCAGATAGAAAGCGGCCAGATATACCCCTCTTTAGAGACAATTGACAAGATTGTAAAGCATTACTCAACAACCTGGGATCTTCTTACTGGAAATGCTAAACCGTCTAAAACCGAGGGATTACGTGAAGTTCGCACGGTTGTGACAACCGTTGACAATTCCGGAAAAGACAACATTGTGCTGGTGCCCATCAAAGCCCAAGCGGGATACTTAATGGGTGCGCAAGATCATGAATACATTGAAAGCCTTCCGGCATTCTGGCTTCCCGGACTCGGGCCAGGTTCTTTCCGTGCCTTCGAAGTGAGCGGTTATAGCATGCTTGCAGATCGCCAAGGATTCTTTCCTGGTGATGTAGTCATTGCGGAGCTTGTTGAAAAGCTTGAGGACATTAAGGACGGTTTCGTTTATGTTCTTGTGAACAATGCACATGATGTTGACAACATTGTTCTTAAGCGTTGCCTTAACTACCTGGACAAGGGTGGTGTCATTATTTGCAAATCCGACAATAAAGATCCACAGTATCCAACCTTTCCGCTTCCAGTGGAGAACATCAAAGAGGTTTGGAAATTCAAAGTGAAACTTACTCGACAGGCACCAGAGCCTTCAGGCCTGTACGAAAGAATCAATTCGCTCGAAGGTGACATGGTTCTGCTTAAAGAACAATTGAAGAAGTCTTTTCAGAATTAGTTCTTAAATATCGTTTCAACATCGTCAGTTGAGATGACAAGTTGCTTCGGCAAACCGAAGAGTTGAATGATTTTCTTTACCTGGTGAATGTGATAGAAGTGCCCGGTCTTTCTTCCTACTTCCTGTTCCACCTTTTTAATCCACTTCTGAAACGTAAGCCAACTCACCCCATACATCTGTGCGAGTTGTTTGTGCGTCAGTGCTTTCAACACAAATGTTTCTTGCTTCTCCAATCCCTGCGATTTCATCTTTTCTTCTATTGAGAGATAAAAGTATTACAGGGCAAAAGGCCAACTTAATGGTTATTAAGAAAAATGAATTATTGTAAATGATTTTTTATGAATTCATTCGATTATGAATGAAGAATGACATTCCGGCCACTAGTTGAAAAATGTTGAAATGACCTTGAATTAACATTGGAAAATTGTTCCAGGGAGTTAAGAAAGTTGATAAAGACAACAAAGTCCGACCGCTGGACTTTGTTGTCTAACCGCTACTTAGGTGCCGCGTTGTTGCGTCCACCGCCAGAAGGATTTCCGGTTGTGCTAGGCCAACCACCTTTTCCTTTGCTCATGGTCATAAAGTTTAATTGTTGAACATTTATTTAACTGTGAATCAAAAGTAGGTTTTGATCAAAGGCGTAAAATTAATTTAGGCCGAAATACGAATATTTGGGACGAAATCATTTAACCAGGGCATCCCTCATTTTATCGAAGACATCTTTCACTTTGTTAAGTGCATCTTTTTGAACGATGAATTTCTCCAAATATTTAGGACCTACGGCTATGTTTTTACAAGCTTCATGTGAATTTACATCTCCAACTAACTCCAAATGCTTTGAGTTGAGACGATAATAATGAGGATTCACGGCTACTGACTTTGACACAATACAAAGATGAATTCTTGTCGAATCGAAGGTCTCGCAAAAATGTTCGATGGTTCCGGTGAATTGCAGTTTGTCTGACTCATGTCTTTCTCCCGCAAAACTTAATTGCTTCTTGGAAAAGTAAATCCATTTAATGTTACGATCTGACTTAACGCAGATTATATCGTTTACCACAACTTGAAAAGCGCATCCCTTCGATTTCTCATTAACAGTCTTAAGCTCTTGGGCAGGCGGATTTAAAAGCGGCGAATAGGTGCCTAGAATTCCTTCAATGATTGTATACATGTGTAGTGGAGATTTTAAATTTTCATTCTCCTCTGACAGTTCTGCAACCAATTTCTTTAGTCTTCTGATTTCTCTGTCCTTTGCATCCATTGTGGTCTCTTAGGATAACACCTTATCGGTCTAAATTTCGTAAATTACGCATTCAATTTCCCATAATATGAAAGAGGAAAAAGACTACATACGCATTTTTGCGAATTCATTTTTGCTAGAGGTGATCGGAATTCGATTGAGTATCGATTGATTCCTACTGCCTTTGGCTATCGCTTGAATCAGCCGTGTTCATATCGGCCACAATGGTATCTCCTGAGATAGTCAAGTGCTTCTAAAAAGCGAATCGGCTTAACTCCACTAGAACTAAAGGGTGGATTCGTTAATAAGGGTTTCGTACATCTCAATTAACTTGAATGGATAAGGGTTTACTGTTATTTCTTTATACCGGATGAAGTCTACATTCAGAAGTTTAAAAAAATCGTCTTGTGGGAATGTTCCGTAATGGCTCACCACTTTTTTCATTTGAAATCCCTTGTCTTGCTTTTGGTTATAGCCGAGTGACTTTCCAACGTAATACTGCGATTGATCAGAATCAAACCACACGCCCGAATAAGTACTGAATACATTGTCTTGCTTGATGCCTTTGATTGGTAAGGTCGTATGCTGGTTCAAAAATTGCACATATTTTCGTTCATCTTTGGTATTGAATACTTGCTTCAAGAACCCTGACTCGCCTTTGCCATAGATCGCTTTTAATTCTTCATACGACAGTACAATCTCCTTAACATTTTCAACTAAGAATGAATTATAAGCCTCGCTTTCCTTGTCATCGCCTAACGAAAAGAACTCCTTAACAAGCCGCCTTCTATTTCTTTCTGCAATACGGAGACTAAGCTCCTCTTCATCATAAAAGGACCTTTCGGGTATATCGACAATTTCGAAAACAGACCCTTCACTTATCATCAACCTATTGTTGAGCAAATCAAAGCCATCCTTCAATCCGAAAGGATTATGATAGTCGTAAACATTGGAAACTATTGTTTCTAATTCTAAACCAGGGTATATGGATTGAACTTGATCTAACAAGTCACGCGTTGACTCAAATTGCTTGACGACGAGTTGATTTCCCAACAACCACATTAAATGGTTTCTATATGCGAACGCATATTTCCGTAAGCTATCAGTATTGGGTAAGTAAGATGCATCCTTTTTAATGAGTGCCTCCTTTAAAAGGAGCTGAGAAATGCAAATTTCTTGATTCCTTCGAAGGTCATCTGAATTCAATCCACTATAATTCAGATATGAAGAAACTGGTTCAGTAGCCAAATCCGAATCAAAACTTTTTTCGTTAACGCAGATACCTTGTTTGGCGTTTACCCTCAACTCAGGCTGGGACTTGAATGATTTGTAAGGGTCTTCTTCACCTTTGAACCGTTCTTGAAAATCATCACTGTTGTAGTCCATCACAAAAAGGCAACGATCATCTGGTCGAATCAGGTCGAACGATTTTTGATTAAACGTTATATTACCCGTGGAATCAAAGTACTCCACCAACGGCTTCTGCTTGTTTTTCCTACCATCGACTAATGTTATATCTATATTCGATACCACTAATTGAGCTACCTCTTTGTGAAGTAACACCTTTGAAAGCTTTAGCTCTTTTTGGTAGGCTTTGATTCCATAATCATTTATGAAGTTTAGGAAGTTGGAAACAAATCTTTCAAGCAGAAAGCCTTTTGAAGATTCGTGAGACTCCGAGTCAAGGATGGAATGAAAATGAATTTTTGCCTTTGTGTTTTTAATGAGTGCTGACGAAGGCTTGGTAAACAACTTACCGGTAAACCCACGGATCTCCTTTCGCTTCAATTGTTTGAAATACGATTGTCCCTCATTAATCGATTGTCCGTAGATGATGTCTCTCGAATGGTATTTTTCGAACTCTTCGTGCGAAATTGCTTTTAATCTGGTCGCTTCATCTTTTACAAAGAACTCGAAACTTTCTCTGTTCTTATAGTTATGTGAGATCTCAACCTTTAAAACAGTCGCCCAGGAATTACTCCTATTGGTAGAAGCATACAAATAGAACTTGTCATTGCTGACAAAAGTGCCTTGAATTTCAAAGTATCTCGCAGTAAGCAATTTTAAGATGACGTGGGTTTTCATCGGATTACTCCAATCATTGAATGGTTCACTCCTCAAACCCACATTCTCAAACTCTAAGTCCGGCATTGTCGAGGAAAGTGGTTTTAAAACATAAAGCCTTTTGTCAGGCAAATTTAGATAGTATGGAAGGTCGAGACTGTCCTTTGCCCAATTGTGTAGATATGGAAAGGCATTTGATTTTTCCTTAATACTTGACGGCAAATGAAATTGACAAACTGAAAACTCATTTCGCAGCTTTTCGAAAGATGAATTTTTTAGATCAATGATAAGGGACGAGGTTTTAGACATTTTCTGTTTCACGGATGCTTAGAGCTTTGAGTGTTGATTCGAATTCAGGTGAGTATTTAGTAAGGTCAGCCGAGTTCAAAATACTTGGGATAATTCTAATACTCGCCTGCGACTCAAAATCGACGGGCTTAAAATTGCTATCAAAAAAATCAGGTTTTCGTTTGTGTTGAGAATACAGGTTAAGAACATATATAATCGGATTGTCATGGTGTTCTTTTAGAATCATAAACTTAGCCTTCAACTTATTTAAGAATTCCATAGAGTTCAAGTCTGGATCAGATTTCATATCGCCAAGCGAAATAGCAAACTTATCAAGGGTACTTGTTCCGAAGTTTTTGAAATCAAAGTAGATGGCTCGGTCATTAACTTTTGCGTCAAATACTTCAAACAACTGATTATGCAAGGATTTACAATCATTCAGTTTTACACCCTCTTTTTCGAGAATTAAACTTATTGCCGCCTCTCCAACCGCACCCGCCAATATAGCTTGGTAGGTGTAAGGGGTTGGGATGTTACCCACGACTCCAGGCTTGGATTCAAATTTTGTTTTATAGCCTCTATCGTTGAACGCTTTGAGCAAGAAGGGATTATTCCGGACCGCTGTATAGATCAGATCTATATTCCACGTGGCTAATTTCTTCGTAGGAAGGTTGTCTTTATAGATCTTGTGATTTGCTACATCTACAAATAATTCATTATTAGCATTTACCAGTTTGGTTTCAAACGTTAAGTCTCTTTTTATGCTGAGGGTTTTGCCAAGCGTTTCGATATCTATCCTTTTATGGAACTCGTGTTTTAGGAGCCCATCACGGATATCAAGCCATGATTCCTTAATTTCATCGCATACAACTGGATCATATTCTTGTTTATTAACTTTTGATATCTCGTCCAAAACATCGCGAATCAATTGTTTGGAGCTATCGTTGGCCTTCAAGAAAGATTGATTCGCACCAAGTTCGCCTCTTACTGTAATTTTCTTTCCTTCAACAAGAACCGCCTCATGAACTTTTAAAATCAGAGACGAGGTAATCTCCTCTCTGCCTTTAAGCATATCGGCAAAATTTTCAGAGGAAACGAAATCGTAAAAATTCCGGAAAACAGCTGCATCCAAAACGACCTCAACCTCACCTACTCTCTCATCTCTTCTTTCTATTCGCCCTATCGATTGATGAAATAGAGCAATTGAATTCAGAATTTTTTCATCGGCCTCATTTTTATATAATCTATTCATTTTGTTTATATCAATTCGGCCGTGCATCCTTGGATCACGCGCGTTTAAGCAAGACTTAAAATCAGAGCTGTAAATTTGTCCATCATCCTTTAGTTTCCATAAATACCAGAGAGCCTGCTTTTCAAAGTTTTTAAATTTTGTCGCATCATCGCCACTGTCAAACCAAAAATGATTCTCTTCCAACAAATGAATTGCCTGGAAATCGCATTCCTCATCGCCCATTGGCGGAAAGCATGGAAGATTTATTCCGTTGCTGGCTGATTTATATTGTGTGATAACGATCGCCTTCTCAGCCATGTTGAAGCATTTCTTAAATGTCTCCAGAAACTCTTTACTTTCTTCAAGGCGTCTGGCATCTTTTGCGTCCAGAAGGAACAAAGAACAATCCTTCCCATTCAGTCGAATTCGAAAAAACCTCCCATTATTTTCATAGAATCTTTTACAGCTAAACACCCTAAGATCACAATTCGCAAACAAAAGATTATTGCTATTTGACTGATAGTCGAGGATTTTACTTAAATCATCAAATGTAGTCACGAACATCAAGTGCGAGAACTTGTTACCATCTGCTGCACTGTAGAGACTATTAAAAATTTTCAGTATTCTTTCATAGCGGAATTGACTTGAATTCTCCACATCATTTGCTTTGTCGAATGCTCCGTTCTTATGAAGGGATTTGCAAATAATTCCGAGGGGATGATTTTCAGAAAGCTGTTCTGCCAGTTTAAGATTTACTGTCGCTTGTCTTTTCCCGGCTTTTTCGTCTCGCTTCGTCTTGATGATTTTGCGGTCAGTGTCATCAATTGGAATAAAGTTGGCATTTCTCTCCAGCCACTTCACATTAAAACATTTCAAAGTACGATGTATATCAGCCGTTGCCGAAAGACCAAATACCAAATTTGTGTCTGCAAGCTTTGCAATTACAGCTTCAGGGGAAGTAAAGAGTTCTATCTGACTCAGTTCCGCACTTGCCGGGTCAAAGCTATTTATGCGCTTTGCCAATCGGACAAGCCGAAAACCGATTTCATATGGTGATTTGTCTTTGTACGCTTCGTGGTCTCTGCCTTTCTTGCTTTTTGTTCGATGATATAAACAATTCTCATTTATGTAATTTTCGTAACGACCTGCGGTATTGTCATTCTTTTGATTCCATATCGTTTGGATCAATTCAGAAGTGTGATTCACATCCTTCAGGTAGTAATGGAATACCCCTAATATTTTATTTGTGGCAATTGCTAAAATGTTAAACAATTGATATGGTGAAACCGTATCCTTAGTTTTTTCAAGTTGGATAAACCATGAAAAGTCTTTTTCATGAAGGAAAAATGGTCTTGGAGTTATTATCTCATTAGTTTGAAACAAAAGATACGTGCCTGGTGCTTCCTTTTCATCTTTGTCGTTTGACACACGGAAATCCACAACTTGAGGAAATGTTATTCCTTTTTTGGCAGCTTGATCTTCTATGAAGTTTATTACTTCGTTAAACTTCTCCCTTGTTTCTTGAGTTTTCTTATCGTGATTCCAAAAATCAGCTTTTGACCAGTGCTTAAATTTTTCATAGAAAATTCTGACAAATTCCAATGGATTGATTACCGTAGGTTCATCACAAAGTATCTTTAGAATTTCTTGCTCAAGAAAATCGAATTCATCGAGGAAAATTATTTTGTTTTCAATGGATGCAATTTTGATATCCTTCTTTCCATCGAAGAATCCCATTAATACCTTGTGAATCGTAACAAGTAAAATATTTGCATCAGGATTATTCTCAAACTCGACATAGGGAAATAACTTCCAAACAAACTTATTTGCCAATAATCTTTGATGGAGATCAGGCTCATTTCTTGAGATAAGTATCATTTGGGACTTGAAGATTTTGAACAACTCATTGCAGTCAAAATCTATTTCATTACCTAGGGTCTTAATAATTGAAGATTTCTTGTCCTTCTGGGATTCAATTAACTCAAGCTTCCCACCTATGCTTGATACGAGTTTCTTAATGTGATTCGTTCGCTGATGCTTATTCTTCAGTAGTTCATCGTACTTAAAAAAGTCTTTCTTTTCCAGTTCCGAAACTATCTCTGAGAATTCGTTACTCTCTAAAAGACCTATTATTATTTCTCGGTTATTCTTTAGATAGCAGCAATTGATTGATGCAGCTCTGAACTGTTTTACTTGTTGAGCGATTAGATTGTGCCTGTTTGTGATGTAGATGCACTTCTTCTTATTAGCGATATCTGACGTAAGGTACTCCGTTACGGCCTGTCGGTATCCGAACGTTTTTCCTAATCCGGTTCCTCCCAAGACGAGCTTTAGCCCAACGTTGTGTTCTTGAATTGTTCGGAGGTAATAGTCTTTGTAATGGAGTTCCATCGTTCGTTTGGCGGCTAGGGTTGCAAAAAGTACTCCATAAAGATAGGAGTAATAAAAAGTGTATTGAGTAAGTCAAAATAGCGTTTTTTATAATAAAATCAATAGATATAGCCAATGTGACCGTCAATCCGTGACACTATTTGACTCAAAGAAAACAGACCTTTAGGCAATCAAAATTGGAACAAATGGATGCATTAGTTGAACACCCGATAAGAAAACTTGAAGAGTTACTGCTACTTCATCTGATTAAAGTCTATGAAGCGCGAAAGACTTCGAAACGTGAAGGGCTGGATAAATATTCCGACCTATTGATCGACAAATTTGCAATCCATGCTGGCACTTTATTTCACCTTCTGAATGGACTCATTGAAGCCAAAGGCTCTAGTGAAAACGCGAAGAAGATGGCCATAGACGTCTTCACCATCAATTCTCTTCTTAGAGTACTAATGGAGACATACGTTACGTTTCACCATCTGTTTGTTCATCCCCAAAATCCTGATGAAAAAGAATTTAAACTCTTGCTCTGGAAATTGGAAGGGCATTTTGAGAAAAAGAAATTTCGAATTCTTGAAGGGGATTTTCAAGATGCAGCCAGTGTTTTGAATGAAGATGATATTGAGATTGCTTCTATCGCAGCTACCATTGAAAATCATCTTTTCCGAAGCGAGTTAACCTCCTCGGAATTTTCCAGGATTTTTGGTCTTAAAGAAAAGAAAGCTGTTTGGCGTTTTCTTCACAAAAATGGTCGAGCCCGAATTCTTAAGATAATTGATCTAGTTGAGTACACGTGCCCTACGAGAGCGTTTTTCAACTTATACAGATATGCATCAATGCACACTCACTCCGGATATGTGTCGATCGAGCACTTTGAGAAAATGAGAGGTCAACTGCTTTCCGACAGCTACATAAACAATTTTCCAAGGATGGCGGCTGTACTAACCATATTTCTAATCGTTGACCTTGCAACAATTGACGTAAATGCTCGAAAAGCATTTGACGACTTCTCAGAAGTAGACAAGAGGGACTTTAATGGTATTCATCACAGTTTTAGGACAGCTGCTGCATCAGACCCGAAAAATACCTTCGCAGCTTGGCGAAGTCTTTGAAGCTTCTAATTCAGTCTTACTTGCCCTTGTTTTTTAATCTAGACGAGTTTTCTTCCGATGAGCTTGGCGAATACTATTTATTTTAGTTAAAAAAGTGCTATTTTTGATTAAATTAAGTCATTTTCCGAGTTTGTGGACTGAAATGCTAAATCTCGTAGTCCCATTCCTAAAATAAGTAAGCATGTTCAATTTCTATGAGTTCTTTGCTGGTGGAGGTATGGCTAGGGCCGGTCTTGGAGAAAGCTGGTCGTGTCTTTTTGCAAATGATTTTGACCATAAGAAGAGTGCAACCTATAGAGCAAATTGGGGTGACAAGGAAATAAAGACCTGCGATATCCGGACTTTAAGTACTAAAGACTTGCCGGGGTCTGCAGATGCAGTTTGGGCTTCCTTTCCTTGTCAAGATTTGTCGCTCGCTGGGGGTGGAGCTGGATTAGAAGGTGAACGTTCAGGGACGTTTTGGCCATTTTGGAAATTGATGAGATCGCTAATGCGAGACGGTAGGTCACCATCAATAATTGTTCTGGAGAACGTATGCGGTACGTTAAACTCGCACGATGGAAAAGACTTCGCTGCAATTTGTAGCGCATTTCATTCTGCCGGATATCGGTTTGGTGCACTTGTAGTTGATGCCGCTCTGTTCGTCCCGCATTCAAGACCACGACTTTTCATAGTAGGTGTTCATGAACAAGTTCCAATATGTTCGGATCTTGAACTCGATCAGCCAATCTTACCGTGGCATTCACGCACCCTTCAGAAATCTCATTCACAGTTACCCGCTAAAGTGAAAAAATCCTGGGTGTGGTGGAACTTGCCAGTTCCAAAAAAAGCGAACAAACATTTTTCAGACATCATTGAGGAAACACCCACTAGTGTCTCATGGCACACACAGGAGGAAACAAAGACACTGCTTGAGAAAATGAGTAGTGTAAACTTGGAAAAAATCAAAGCCGCTAAAAAGTCTGGTAAACGAATGGTTGGCACTATATATAAACGTACTCGCACTAATGAAAAAGGTGAGAAAGTTCAACGCGCTGAGGTTCGATTTGACAATATCGCAGGTTGTCTACGGACACCTGCCGGTGGCTCTAGCCGTCAAGTAATTATAGTCGTTGATGGAAACAAAGTCCGGTCACGACTTATCTCCACCAGGGAAACTGCGAGGTTGATGGGGCTTCCTGAATCATATAAACTCCCGGAAAACTATAATGAAGCGTATCACCTTACAGGAGATGGAGTAGTAGTGCCTGTGGTCCGACACTTGTCTGCTAATATTATTGGGCCCCTATTGAGCAATATCAATTTCGTGAAAAAAGTAGCATGAGTATTATACCCTGCGAAAAAAATGAAGCACTCATTCGCAAAATCGAAGCGTTCGCTGAAACGCTAAAAGTTGAGGCCCATAAACTTGGTTCGCACGGATTAGATGAACAAGAGTTCTACAATAGTGGTTTATTTCGAGGCGCTATTGAACGTATTCGAGGGCAATTCTCTGCAACCATGGGAGCGAAACGGGATTTTGTTAAGCATGTTCTCAATTTCATGGAGGATCGAAAATTCATAAAAAGTTGGGAAATCGCTGGCGATGCAAATAGATATGATTACGCAGTAGAATTGAATAGCGGCAATATTGCGGCAATAGAACTAAAAGGTTGCCTTGACGGCAACAATACCAATATTTTTGAGCGTCCCGCTCAAGCTAAAGAATTTATAATCTGGAGTGTGTGTACCAACCCAGGAGCGGATCCTCGACATAACGTTTGGTCAGGAATTCATACTCGCCTGAGTGCGGAAATAATATCAAGAGCCCAACAAGTAGATGGGGTTATTATCTGGGATATGGTGTGTGGTACAATAGGCAGACCATGTCCAAAGATTTCAATAGACAAATCGCGGGCTACTGAAGTTGGACCTTTTCTACTTCCACCGCCATGCATCTATGTTCTTCCATCGACAATTGCCCATCCCAGAACCAATCCAACGCCAACAGCTCAATCGATAAATAGTGTCGAGTTCCTGCAAGCTCTCCACACCTGCTTTAAGGGGTTAGACGAAGAAATTAACTTTGTCGACTTTGAAGTCAGTTATCGAGGAACGGACACTGTACGAAAAACACGTATTAGGAGAAGCGGTACAGTACAACGTGAATCTGAATTAACTGCGATAAGGCGCTCATAGTCTCCAAGTAGGGTAACAACGTTTTAATGGTAGACTTCACAGTTTCGAACGGACATTCGCCGTTACCTTTCAAAAAATTCTGGATAATCCCTTTTTATTTCATTTGGCACTTGAGTCATTGGAATTTTCTTTAAGAATGGGATCAGATTATTAAGGAGGTCCTTTTCTCCAAAATTCTTGAGATTCATTCCAAGCGAAATAAAACTTTGAGCAAGTGCATTGTAATAATGTTCCAATATTTTTTTGTCACTAGCTTTAAAATGAGACCAAGCTTGCACGAATGGTTTGTTACATTCTACCCTTAGTAGCCAGTTGATGTAAGGCAGTCCAAACTCATAGTAGGTAATGTTTTGCCTTTTTACTTCCACCGCTGAACGTAATATTTCTTTTTTTCTCTTCAGCACTTCCTTGTCATATAGATCATCGTTGTTAATTGTTATTAGTGGCTGCCCTAAATCAATTATGTGCTTGTAACCATCTCCCTTACCTTGTTCCCATTTCGCTAATTGAATTTTCTGTGGAGAGCCTATGTCGCTATTGTTAGCTTTCTCTCGCCTTCTAAACTCAACTACGGATGGCGTAGAACCATTGTAATAGCAAAAGGCAATCGGCGAAGTGTTATAAATAGATATTTCAAACTTCTCTTTGTTAACAAATCCAAAAAATAACGGTTGCTGTAATTTAAAAAGCCAAGCCACATTATCTTCATTCCATTCCTTGGCATCATCATTACCAAATACTATTGAATTTTCACTTTCACTTTTAACTTGTAACACGTAAGGGCTGCCAAATGTTAAATTGCCTTTTTCCTGATCAGCTATTTGACAATAGAAGTCCAATCCAATATCCTCTTGCCTGGGCACTGGAGTTACTAGTCCAATCCCTGACAAAATATAATTGGCAAGGTATTCAGAGCGATCACCTTCTCTAAAATTATAAACTCTCAATCCTGACATAATCTTTTCTCTTAAAATTTAATCTTATTGGATGCTCACTAAGATTTCACTCCGAGTGTTTAACTAATTGACTTAGCTATCCTGCTCAAAAATTCCGCCTCCTTATCTTTTGAATTCAGTTCTTCTCTATTTTCTGCCAATTCAATTCCATCGATAATAAAATTGAGCCTCACTCCTTGTTCATTGATCAAAAATGGACTTTTAAATTTTTCAACATCTGTTTTGATATTTGAAATTGGATAGAGCAAACCGCCAGCCTTAACACACCTGTGATTCAAATAATTTTGGATGTATGTATGAATCTGAAAAAAGTCTGAACGATCAACGTCATAATATCTTCCCATCATCCTTTTATACTTAGCATCCCAGATAGCGATATCATTGTCTTTTTGAAAAACTAAATCTGGTCTTAATTCCCTTTTATAAAAAAAACCCTCGTAAGCAATCTGTTTCTCACTGGCGCGATAATACCAGCCCAATGGAGAAAGTTTTTTCTTTAAAATTGATCTTAAATATTGCTCCCATACTTCGGCCATGTCAATAAAAAAACCAAAACCTTTTTCTTCCTTATCCTGTTTTAAGCTGAATTGCTTTCGTTTGATAATATCCCAAGACAAATCAACTAATGGTTTCCAACTTAAGTAAATATCTTTGTACTTAATGTTTTTATAATCTATTTCACTGATGTGTCTCTTTCTTTGAATTACGCTATGAACCTGATTGATGGCCTCCCTTGCGGAATCGGGTATATTGATCCTTCCCATTTCAAAGTCTGTTTTCAAACTTTGGTAAGCTTGAAATATGATCTGAGCAATACTTTCATCGATATGTTTTTCTCTGAAGGCTGAAATCACTTCGTTATTGCGGTGCAAGGGCTTTATAGACTTCCTTACATCCAAACGACCCCTGACGGTTTGCCCTTTGTATTCTCCTTTCAACTGCACTTTAGGAACACCATGTAAATTGGCATTGGATAATTTTTGCAGCCAGATAAATGCAATTATCCGCTTAATGTAATGTTGCCAATCAATGCTTTTACTGGCCTGACTTGCTGAAGTGGTTATCCGAATATTAAAAATCTCTTCCAACATCCTGAATAACATTTTTTCACCAAATCTCGGTTTGATGGTTATTTTATAATGTACTTGGTTGTGGTTGAAAATAGCTTCTCCAACAAACCTTCCGGCTGTCCAAGCATTATTTCTGTAATCATACTCGGCTAACTTGGAATCATCATCCGCGTTATAGTCAGTAGAAAACCAAAACACATTTTTGCTCTGCGATTGTATGAACTCCTGCATTACATCGGCCGTTGCCGCTTCAGTGTCAAAAGGCAAGCAATCAAAAGCTGTTATATGTTTAATCGTTTCAGTCATTAGTTAATACTTTTTGCAAATCGTCTATTTTATCGCGTTTAGAATCTGCATCCATATTCCCTAGAAAAGCTTGTAGTATTGGCTTAATGCTAATTTCCCATAGAATGTTTACAGGTTGTTTTAAAAAATGAAGGCGACCTGAATGAACACCTTTTAACGACTTGAAAACGTCAACCACTTCCGCGAAAAATGTATGACCTACCTGATAATTTTCACCTAGTTCAGGCATGGCAGACACTTCTTTGTTTAACCTTTCACAGCGATTGATAAAGGTTTCAATATCTGCATCGCTTATATTCATTTGCAGTTCCTTTTTCTTCTGATGTATCATAGCCCAAAGGATTCCCCTATCAAAACCTTTAAATTGCCATAGGAATCTTCTGCGAAGAGCAAAGTCAATACGTTCAAGTGAAAAGTCTATTTCATTCATTGTGCCAATGAAATACAGATTGGCGGGAAGAGCAATTTCCAAATCTCCAATTGAAAGTCTTATCTTTTTGTTTCGGTATTCCAATGCTGAAAAAAGTTCACCAAACAACCTCGAAATATCTGTACGGTTTATTTCATCGAGTATTAGAATATGAGGAAGTGGGTCGGCCTTTATTTTATCTATGAGATTTAAAAGATAGCCGGGTTTTACTACACTGCTTTTATCTTCAATGTGCATACCAGCAATAAAATCTTCATAATTGTAATTGCTATGCAATTGCAAATGATGTATGTGTTCTTCAAGGATCTTATCTGAAGTTTCAAAATATTTTTTGATGTTTTGCTTGTTGCGGAAATATTGTTTTGTGATTAGCAACTCAGCCAAACGGGTAGCTGAATGTGTCTTAGATGTACCCGGAGGACCATAAAACACAATTGCCTTTTTGTACTCAAACAAAGTTACTTCTGAAACATCGTCCTTACTTTCACCAAAGTTCCAGGCATCCTGAATATCCTCATCATAGAAACTAACTTCATAACCCAAAACCTCATCAAGCTTTTTGCGGATAGCCAAAATGCTTTCGTCAATATCACCCCAAAGTCCCTCTGTGTTCTCTTTGTTCAATAGACTAAAAAAAGTATTGATGATGGCATCCTTATGTTTTTGTGCTGCAATAGCCTCATATCTTTCAGGATCGCATAAGTGTAAGAGGATATGGTGAAGAGCGAGAAATTCCTTTCCTGCCTTTTTCAGTTTTTCGTCTGCGGTGGCTGTCGTCGTTTCATTGTTATAGTATAATTCTCGACAAAGTGCTTCAATGTATTTTTTCAAGGAAGCAGTGTCATTGATTTGCTTTGCTTGTAGATTACTTTTTACATCTCTGAAAAGCAAAAGCAAGTAGGAAATTTCAAAGGGCTTGTTTAGCTTATGGCGTTGACCTGCTGAACCTATACCACCCTCTACAAAAGCATTAGTGAGTTTGTCGTGATAGTCATCACCCAAAAATCTTAGAACTGCTCCTTTCTTTCCAGAACTTATCATGTCGGAGGCGGGCATACCCCAAAGCCAAATGAAATGTGCAAATACTTCTTGGACAGCTTTTGGTGTTTTTGAAAACTGGTCCTTTGATTTGGCGTCAAAATTTCGGTCGCCTGTATCTGGATTGTCAACAAAGGCTGTTACACAAGCATTGAGGTTGTCAATACTGAAGATACCTGGACTGTCGGTTATATAACTGTCGGTATTGAGGATACTTTTCTTCAAAAAAGCATCAAAATGATTATACACATCTTGGTTTGCCCAGCTTGGTTTCATTTTAGTTAATTAGAGTTTTTAATTGTTGCCAAATGGCTTCATCCCAATAAGCAAGTGCTTTAGGCGAAGTAGAAGGAGCTATAAATATTTTGGTTTTATTTATTGTAGATGCATTTAAACCGTACTGTAATAATTTGGTATCCGTAACACCCAAATATTTTGATGCAGCCGTTTTGCCATTGAAGCAAACAAACCTTGGTTGATGTATCCGTATCTTTTCTTCAAAACCTTTTGCGTCGTAATCTTCGTGTTTCAAATCTTTATCCATGCCGAAGGTAAATTTCGCCAAATCGGTCAATCCAATTTGATAGTTAAGCAATTCTTGAAATTCGTGGGGCTTTAGGATACGAGGCGTAAAGCCACAGCTCGCCAAGGTTGTATAAAATAAATTACCTGCACCGGCATAATATGCCTTGCGTTCGGCAGATTTGTTTCCTGCGGCAGTACCACAAAAAACAACGCTTAAATCTTTCTTTAGTACATCAGGCAGTATCATCCTCCAAGGTTGTAGGCTTATTTATTAAATTAAAGATAAGGGTTTGATTTTTAATAGCGAGTGTCTTTCCTTGATTCAGATGTCCATTTCACGAGGAACATTCATTCAAATTCCTTTACAATCCTTCACAAGCTTTTACATTCCTTCATAAAATCACACACTCGTTAATGGTAATTAACAATCCTTAACTCATGCTTTCGGGTCGCTACATCTTTGACCCATGAACGGAGCAGAAGTAAATCAAAATCATGGATCAGGAAGCAATTGGATTGCTTTCGTGTTCGGGGCAGTGTTTAATCTTTTAGGTAACGTGAATCTCGCGTTCCTGATTGACTATGCACTTCAAGCAGTAGTGGGTGGTATCATCTGTCTTGCCTTCAAAGTTCTTGGCGATGTATTGAGCCCACTTTGGGAACGACACAAAGAGAAGGTGAAGGACTTTGCCAAGATGAAAAAGATCAGAGGCATCAAGATCGGAAAGAAGAAACGCCATGATCAAGAGTAGGCACATGTTGATCGGAGCCGGAGCGGTGGCAGCCATCTATTTTGGTGGCAGCTACCTGCTCAAACTCAACAGGCTTTCCAATGAACTAGAATCTGATACAAAGGTATCTATTCATAACGTGGGCCTCAGCGGAATTGAGCTTTCGATCAATGTGAAACTCAAGAATCCAAGCGGTGGAAGTATCAAAGTGAAACATCCCTTTGTGAAGATGATCTATGCAGACAAAACCATAGCGTCATCACAAGTAAAAGATGCAAACATCGAGATACCGAAGTTCAGCGAAGTCAATCTTGATCCGATCAAAATCAAGCTTGGGTTCCTGAGCCTTGCTACAACAGTTCCGGCATTGGTAAAGGAGTATCGCGAGGCAGGCAAACTGAATTTGGTTGTACACACAATCACAACCATCAATGACAGCTTGCCCTACACAAAGACTGACAATATCACTTTAGGCGGAGGAAAGCCAGCATAGGCAGAGATGATGAAGAAAGAAGGAGGCGTATGGTTGCGGACAGAAAGAGGAGGTTGAAGGATGGAAGGGAGTTCGATCATCTCTTTCCTCCACCAGGTGGTAATGACACAACAATAAGAAAAAGCGCGGATGTAGAAGATACGATGAATCTCATTCGCAAGGCGTTGCCACAGACGGTATGGCAAACAGAAAAGATCGCGAAAGTATTGAAGGGAAGAACGCTGGAAGAAACGTGCTCGAATATCTGGCACTTTGTCTACCAGCACATTCAGTACAAGAGAGACAGGGAAGGAGTAGAACAAGTACGAAGTCCCAGGCGTGCGTGGGGTGATCGTGAATCGGGAGTAGACTGTGACTGTTACAGCGTATTTATTCTCTCCATCCTGCGGTCTCTCAATATTCCGAGTGTGGCGAGGATCACGAAATACCCGAAGCGGTATCCGGAAGTTCCGCGATGGCAGCATGTGTATCCCATCGTGCCGAAGCCTGGTCACATGAATGATTACTCGGATAATCGCGAGAACTACATCGTGCTGGATTGTGTGAAGGACAGGTTTGATGATGAACAACCTTTTTTAGAATGTAAAGACTACAATATGAGACTGGATTATTTAGACGGATTTGATGGGGAGGACGAGCAAGACGAACAATTGCAGTTTTCGGATTACGACAATGTTGACCTATCTGACCTTGCGTCAATTTATGATGACGAGGAGATGGGGAACATCTTCAAGAAGATCGGTGGTGCGGTAAAGACTGCTGCGAAGAAAGTAGGAACGGTTGTCAAGAAAGTTGGCGACAAGGTGGGTGATGGTATCCGGTTTCTGAACCGCTATGTAAACCCAGCTACCATCCTTCTGCGCAACGGATTTCTCCTTGCTATGAAGGTGAACTTAATGAACGTAGCGGGAAGACTACGGTACGCTTACCTCACCGATGCTCAAGCGCAGGCGAAAGGAATAAACCTGAACGAATTGAAGAAGGTTCGCTCAGTGAAAGACAGAGCGGAAACAGTTTACTGGCAAGCCGGAGGTAAGAAAGAGAATCTCAAGAAGGCGATACTGAGTGGCAAAGGTAACAAAGACAAAAAGGTACCACTGAGCGGTTTTGAAGGAGTGGATGGGTTGGACAATGTGTATGCGGACGAAGATGAGTATAACATCATCCACAGTGATGGATTCGAAGGGTTAGGTGAAATCGCCAGTGGTACTGCTATCGCGGCTGCTACGTCCGCGGTAGCCGCCATCGCAGGTGCTTTGAAGCAAGTGAAGGGACTGTTCAACAAGGGTGGAGCTGAAGAGAAGTCATTTCAAAGTGAAACAGACAACGCAGGAACAGCTTCAGAACTACCCTCTTCTGTAGCAGAAGATGAAATGAGAGATGACTACTCGGAGACAGCGCCAACAGCGCAACCCAGTTCCTCATCGCTGATTTCAAAAGTCACGAGTGCTGTGTCCGCTGCAAAGCCTTTAGTGTCTGCCGCAAGAACGCTGGTGCCAACTCAAACGGCTCCGAAAGTTTCGGCTCCAAGTCTTCCAGCGTCAACAGTGAAAACAAATGAAACGACACAAAATTATTCCAGTACTGCTGAAACTACTCAGCCTGTACTATCAAATGAATCTGCCTCCAGTGGAGCTATGCTTGTACCAAGTGAAAGCGCATCGCCAGGCAGTGCTGTACAGACTCAGGACAATGCAGCGAAAACTGGCTTCATTCAGAAGACTACGACCTGGGTGAAAGATAATCCCGGCAAGTCTCTGCTTGTTGCCGGTGGGGTGATCGCAGGAGGAGTTCTTCTGATGAGAGCTATGCGAGGTGGATCGGCAACGAATGGTTTGAATGGAACTCCACCCAAGAAGGGCAAAGCTAAAAAGGGCAAGACAGCAAAGACGAAAACGAAAACAAAAGTGAAAGCACAAAATCTACTATAACATGGCAAACGCGAAGAAGAAAAATAAACAACAAAACGCGCTCTTCGGGACTGCCCAGGTGATGGAGCATCCGGTAGCGCAGACTGTAACGAAGGGAGGATTGGTGATTCTGGCTGCCATTGCAGCGGGAGGTGCCGGTGCAGCATTGGGTAAACATTCTTTGCTCGCGGGGATTCCGGTGACACTACTGGGCTTTCATAAGCAGAACGCATACATCACAGCGGCAGGTCTCGGCTTAATACTGAGCAACGGTTTTCAGAATCAGAACAAGCCAACTGTGCAAGGGGTCGATGGATTCGACATGAAGCAGATTGCTGAAGAAGCGAAAGATCGTGTGGGAACATTCTTCAAGAATTTCTCGGAGAAGCTCTACATCAGCAAGGCTGCGGAACCTTCAGCAACTGCGGGATTATCCGGGGAGCAAACCGAGGAACAGGTGACCTACTTCGTGAATCCTTACAGCGAAACGAAGGAACTGGATATGTCGGCCATTGACAGGATTCAAGAGCAGATCGCCACAATGAACGGAAGCTTGAACGAAGTGGAAAGAGAATTCTAAAGGCAAGGGAATACAGGGGAGTTTTTTAGTCCTCATTTTTCTCCAACTGCGTTCCCGCCTTTTTAAAGTTTTAAAATCAAGAGTAACAATTAAACACAAAGTAAGATTATGCTGGGAGCATTAGGACAACTCATGGAGAGTGAGTACACAAACCCGACAGAGTTGTTGGGTCTGAATGGAGAGATGGATACCGAGTTGTTAGGGTATCTGAACGCACTGAACCCTGTACAACGGGCTAAGGCGATGAGTAAGATCGTGAAACGACACATTCCTTCACAGGGATCACGCGCAGAGTTTGAGAAGTTTTTCGTTGAACTACCCAAGCACATCAAAGAGCAATTGCTCCAGGGCAAGTTGCGCCTGGCCGATCAACTGATCTATACGATCAAACCGATCAGAGGCGCAAAGACGATCAAGATGTTCGAAAGTCAGGATGTGAAAGAAGTGAACCTGCGCAACATCAGCAATGCCAAACTGCCGAAGAACATGGCTTTGCTTGTGTCTGGAATTTACCTCCTGCATGGAGTGGCTGCATCGATGGATGTTGACGACATCAAAACAACCAAGTTCGATACCATCGAAAACATTGGTGCGTTGGCGAATGGTGAGTTCAAGTTGAAGGCGAACAAGAAGCAGCTCGTGAGCGATACTTCAAACCGGAAGTTCGTAACGACTCAGTTTGACATGGTACCGAAGAGTTTCTATAAACTCGCTAACCCACGTCTGATCCATGACGATGTGGACATCGAGTTTGAGATTGAACTCGGCACTATCAAAGGGCTTGATGCCAACTCTGTCCTCTATGTAGGTCTTGAAGGAACAGCAACCATTCCTTAGTAGGTCATGGAGAAGCGTTGGGTGGACAAGATCTACACCTTCCAAGTAGACGCGGAGGGACAACCGGTGAACAAGAAGTTTGACCTGGACAAGAACGTGAAAGTGGTCCATGGCATCATGATGAGTTCTGACAAGCCGAACCTCTTGTTCTACCGAGGCTCTCAACGCATCGAGCTTTCGGGAGAAGAGCTTTTTCCCGAGGACTTCGAAAGCAAAATGTTTATGAGTGGAATGGCCGTGGCTCCCGATGACAAATACAAGTCACTGGGCAGCGGAGTCATCGCGGGAAACGGTGAACTCAAAATCCAATACAAGGACACGGCCAATCCCAACGCTCCCTTTGCTTATTACAAAGTTATCATCAACCTCTTATGTGAGATGAAATGATTGTAACGAAAACAAAGCGGAGAATCATCATGACCAAGTTGGAGATCAATCAGTTTGAGCGGTTCAAACCATTTGAAATCCGACTTCCGGCTAACGTGAAAAAAGTAACTGGAATAGCGGTAACAACTTCAGGCAAATGGGAACCGGGACCGTAAGCTTTCAGGCCAACGATATGATGGATGTCTTCTATGTGGCCAGGGTCGAAGAAGAAGGAATTGAAACCTCTGACGAGGCCTTGGTCAAAGTTGACGATCCTCAATTCGACAGCGATAAGGCATGGGTCACGGGGAACATTCCGAAGATCAAACCTGTGAATGTTGATGGAGACACATCGATCATCAACGCATGGTTTAAAGGAGAAACGTTCGATGTGCCTTTTGTCATCACGATTTATGTCGAATGCGAGACGGTTGAAGAGCTTGAAGTTGTGGTGGCGGATGAGAAGAAAGAAGAAGAACAGCGAGGCGAGATTGATCCGCTGGAGCCAATGGAGATACACTTATGACGGAACAATTCATTTTGGAGTTTGCGCCCTTGCGACTAAAACAGCAAGGGTATTCGAAATACCATTTCCGTCACAGGGACTTCATTATCGAGGGCGGGACAACAATGACTATTCCGGCTTATAACGAAATGTTCTTCATCATCGATGAGCCTCCGGGACTTGTGGTTGACTCTGAATATGGAATGTACGACTCGACCGACAATCCAATACCAGAGAGCATTCACGTTCACCGGGGCGAAATCAGGATCGCGAATCCAGGGTACGAAAAGAGAAGGATAAAATTTATACAGGCAATCATTGTCAATTGAATTATGGCACTACCGAATAAAGAGAAATACGAACAGAAGAAGATCGACAACCTGATACAATACCTGCGCCTTTACTATGACAAAGGCCAGCCCATTGATTATGAAATCCTGGTGGATGGATTCAAGGCTGTTCGCAGAACGAACGATCCGGATATGTTCACCATGTTCGAAAACTTTGTTACTGCCGATACGCGGTCTATCGAAGTGTTGCTATTCACGGGTAGTAGCAACAACAACGAAAAGCGCATCTTCTATTTCGGTGATCAACCGAAAGAAGGCCTTTCCGGATTGGACGTGAAGAACATCGTTGATGAAGAAGTCCAGCGTAAGCTCCGCGAGAAGGAATATGAGACGCTGAAGGACGACAATAAAAAACTTCAGCAACACATAGCCGATTTGGAGAGCGAGGTGGAAGAACTGGAGAAGCAAAACGCCAGACTTGAAATGAAACAATCTCCTTTGAATAGTTTTTTGGGAGATATAGGGTCAAGCCTTGTCGAGAGCTTCGTCAAACGCAATCCAAAACTCATGGCTGCCTTTCCTGGTGGTGAAGCTCTCGCGGGTTTATTGCAATCCAGCAATGAAGAGCAAACTGAAGAACAGTTGCCGGAATCCGAGGTAAGCTTCAAACCCAAATCGAGTCCTTCTTCCGCAATCAACGAAGAGGATCAGGCCGCAATCCAGTTTGTCAATCAACTCAAGTCACAATTCACCAAAGACGAATTTGAAAGAGTGCTTCACATTCTTCAAACCCTGGCCGATGACAAGAGCAAGATCGACCTGATCATAAATCATGTAAACATTAAACAACAAACATAATATGAACAAGTACAGTTTTGAGGTGAGTATTGAGGCGCAAACGCAAGGTGAGGCAGAAGTAAAACTGTCAGCAGCATCAACCTTGATGCAGAAGTTAAAGGCAAGGGAAATCGCCAAGCTTGCCGATGTGGTGAAGAACGATCCGATGAAGACTACCCTAGCGAAGAAGGCATTGGGTCTCTAAAAAAGAATTGAATGAAGGCAGACGAACAGACACTCCAAAATCTCAAGGTCGTGGTGATCTACTCGACACTCGGTCTTGGCACGGCAACGGGTCTGTTTCTTCTCGGACGTCACCTTTATAAAAAGACCAGGGCGAACATTTCTCAGAGAAACAGTCTTGAAGTTGGTGATCCGGCAACCTTCGCGAAGCAATTGAAGATGGCGTTTGATAACGACAACTACATGGGATGGGGCACCAACGAACCGATGGTAATCCAAGTATTCAATGAGATACCATCAAAGAGTATGTACACGAAAGTACAGAAGGAGTATGCCAATCTCTATGGTAGAAGTCTTAACGCTGACCTGGAGGAAGAGCTGAGCAGTGATGAGTACAACGAGCTGATAAGGCTTTTAAACGCAAAGAAGTAAATGGCTAAGAAGGTAACGAAGGGAAAGAAAGTGCAGGCAAAGAAGCCAAAGAAACTTGCGCGTCCTGCGAAGAAAGCTCCGGCAAAAAAGAAAGGAGTTAAGCCAACCAAGGTCTTTATCTATGCGCTTGCGTTAGCCGCTCTGGGTGGCGGTGGATACTTGGTGTATGATCGTCTGAAGAAAAAGAAGATGATGGAGCAAAATCAGATTCCATCGGAGGCTTCTTCAGATACAATCATCATCAACAACACGCTTCCAACATCTTATGCTTCTTTTACATCACGAGCTGTATCCAGTGGTAGCGATAGCTTTCCATTGAAAAGAGGAAGCAAGGGTTCTCGCGTTTCAATGCTTCAACAGGCACTGGCAAAGACTTCGCCAGGCATTTCCGTTGATGGGCAATTCGGCCCACAAACTGCCAATGCGTTAAAGTCAGCAGGCTATCCGGAAACTGTGAACGAAGCAACGTTCAACAAGATCACCGGTGGTTCTGGATCATTGACAGTGGTGTTTAATCCTTCCGCATTGGCAGTTAGTCTATACTCAGGGGCACAGTCGCAGAACATTGAACAAGTGCTCTCCGTGCTGAAGCAATTGAAAAGCGTTGGTGACTACTCGTCAGTCAATGAATATTATAAGAAACAAAGCTTCATTGCCAAAACGATAGTAACAGACTTGTTGGAGTACGCTTTCAAATCGAATGAAGCAGCGAAGGCCCAAATACGAAATGAATTCTTGCGCATGGGTTTAAGAGTGAGCAGCACAGGCACATGGAGCTTGCAGGGAATCAGGCTCTACAAAGACCTTATCACTATCCGCGAAACTGTTGTGACCGACGCACAGAACAACCGGATACCCGTGCGCAGGAATACGATACTCGGAGACGAACTGGAAGTAGCGAATGGAATGACCTGGTTCAAGTCAATCGACAACAATATTCTCAAAGTCCCGACACAGGACGTCAAATACACTTAAACAATTATTTATAATGGCGAAGTTTGAAAGTTTCGCAGGCAAGCTCCTGCGATTAGAGGGAGGGTATGTGAATCATCCATTGGACAGAGGTGGCCCGACCAAGTATGGAGTCATTCTTTCAGTGTGGCAGGAACACGGTCACGACAAGGATGGCGATGGAGACATTGATGCGGAAGATATCAAGAAACTAAGTGAAGGCGATGCCAAGTACATCGCGAAGAAAATCTTCTGGGATTATTTCCTGGCTGACCTGATACTGAATCAATCATTAGCTGAGTTCATTGTGGATTGGGGATATAACTCTGGTCGCAAGACAGTGGCGAAGATTGTTCAGCGGGTTGTGAAGGCAACAGTTGATGGTATTGTAGGTCCGCAGACCGTCACCGCGATCAACTGCGCTGACCAGGAATTGCTCTTTAACGCATTGAAGATTGAGCGCAAAGTATTCCTGAATGCAATCATCAAGCGCAGACCCGATCAGATTGTTTTCTATGATGGTTGGATGAATCGGGTCAATTCATTCAACTACAAGGCAGCCTAAGCAAACAAATTAAACAGTAGAACACATGTTATCTCGCGTCAAAGAAATATTGAAGGAATTCGGCTTCACCCTCTATACAAAACCGTATCAGCTAAACATTGTCGGGCTTCGAAGCAAGAATGTAAACTCAAATAGCTTCGATGATGAGATACATGTGTTTTATACTAAGCCTGATGGAAAGTGGAACTACCACATCTTTCCGGCTACCACTGATCCAGGAACATTTTGGTTGAACAACCCGACTTATCCACAGGGAACAGCGATCCTCGCGCAAGGTCAAAATCAGGATGCGTATGCTATCGGTCTGCATCGTGGAAAGTATGAAGCTCTGGTTCAAGTGAAGCCGGTGACAGTCATCCGTGACTACGACAGGGACGCAATCCTGGATTTCAGCAACGGGACGAAAGAGACTGGAAATTTTGGAATCAATATCCACCGCGCTGAAAGCACAGGTTCAACGCAATTCATTGACCAATATTCCGCAGGGTGCCAGGTGTTCAAAGATGCAGATGACTTCTATGCATTCATGCAATTATGCAAGCTCCATGCGAAACATCATGGAAATTCATTCAGCTATACGTTGGTTGACTTTAGGTCGCTTAGACGGATCACACTCAAGCGCGTGATCACGGCAACAACTGTATTTGCCGCACTGGCACTCGGATGGATTTTTACGCCAAAGGTTTATGAACACACCTAAGCCTCCATTCAGTTCTATTAGCGAAGAGTTACTCTACAATATCTATCTGAAAGTGTCAACCGGAAATGGTAATGGGATAACGCCAAATGACATTGATACGCTAGCGAAACTCAACTCCTTTCTAAAGGATGCGGTGCTCATGGAGGCAGACGATATCATGTCTGCCATCAATGCTTTAAAAGGAAACGTGCCGGTGGTGGCCAACTCCCTGGAGAAGCTCTACAACATTGTCCAAGGTCTTACTTATCTAAGACGCGAGGACATTGATCACCTGGCTGAACTGAATACGATTGTCCAGGATGCAGACTTGGTTAGAACAGAAGACTTAACAAGTGCGATAACGGGTATCAAAGGAAATGTTCCGGTAAATGGCAATACTCTAGAAAAGCTGCATAGTCTTATTCAAGGGTTTTCATTTTTGAAACGGGAGGACATCGATACGATTTCAGAACTCAATGCACTTGTAACCGATGGTGATTTGGTTAGAGTTCAGGATTTGGCAGATGCGCTTATCGGACTAAATCTTAAGAAAAGAAGCATACAATTCTTCTTCTCTGGTGACTGGGATGATGATGAGCATTACAATCACTACCATGACAGGGATATGTTCGTGCTTCGTGGAAAGATCAATTCCATAGCTCACGACTTTACTCACCAGTTATCCTCGGTGACGTACAAGAGTCGGCTTGACGTATCAAGCAATTGGTCAGTTCATTCAACTCTGACAAGCCTTCAAACTTGGATAAACACCAATATCACCGGTGATGAAACAACCGGAACGAAGTATTGGATTAAATGCCTCCCTTCTTACAAGCCAGGGTATGACGATGAGGCAATGAACATTTTAAATTTTAATGTGCAATAATTATGAGGGAAAGGAACGAGGGAAGAATTAATCGAGATCAACTACTCACTGTGGGTGATCTTGAAATATTTAAGGAAAATCTTATACAGGAAATAAAGACCCTGCTGGCTAGTTCGACCACTACTCCAACCAATAAATGGCTTAAATCATCAGAAGTCAAAAAACTCCTGGGCATTTCAACTGGGACGTTGCAGAACTTGAGAATCAACGGCACGCTATCCTATAGTAAAATTGGAGGTACCGCCTACTACGACTATGACGAAATCGCGAAGCTTCTGAAGAACAATGAACAGCGTTGGCAAATTAAGTAGTTTTCTCGCTCGCGTTACATCCGATGCAGCCCTCACGACAACTCACGTTGGTGTCTGTACTGCATTGGCCGTAGCCTGGATTGACAGTGGTTTCATTAATCCATTCAATATTTCACGGAGCCAGCTAATGACTGCGTCAAAAATCAAATCGACAGCAACCTATCACAAAATAATTACTGACTTGATCGCGCTAAAATATCTGCAATACAGGCCTTCATACCATCCCGCCAAAGGAAGTCAAATTGTGATACTCTAAACAGGAGCTTGTCCTCAGACTCGGAAGCGAATTGAATTGTGATTTCACAATTCGGTTCGCTTTTTGTATGTTTGAAATATCAGGGGATTTCGAAGAAATTCCGTATTGAATTGGAGGCCGTAACCGAACGGTAACCACGATTTTGAAAAGCATCTAAGAGACTAATAGCGAGGTCGTTGTGAGACGAAAATCACACCCTCCTCCTCTGCCAAGAGCCATCCAAAGGCATTCAAAACCCCGAAATCTCGCTGATTTCGGGGTTTTTGCTTTTTAGCCACCCCACAAAAACACCCATTTTAGAACATTCTCAGTGACACTATTAGTGACAAGGCCAAACTGCGAAAACAGTGTCACTGGAGCGATTTCATATTTCATCAATCGAAGCGAGTGAGAGTTCGACTCGCATATACTCCTGATCACACAACGTCACCAATTTTAGGTTCGACTCCCTTTCAAATTTGCAGCGACTCGAACTCTCACTCCCTCAATTTCCAGTGACAAGACTTGCAAAACATTGGTCAACGACATTGTCACTAAATCAACGGTGACCATACCATTAAATGGACATCTTGAATTGAGTTGCATACAAGAAGACCTTTGTATGATAACAAAGAAGTCTATGGCAGTAATATCAACTTCATTTTACATGCGAAAGAATCGCACTAGGGCAAACGGCAAATCTCCTATCTACATGAGAATAAAACTTGACCCGGACTATTTCGATGTACAAACAAAAGTATTCGCACATGCCCAGCTCTGGGATGGAAGCCAGGGGAGATTAAAGACCGTTGATGATGATGCAAGAAAAACCAACAAAGTATTAGAGGGATTCATGTTCAAAGCACTTGATATGCAACGGCAGTTAATGACTTCCGGTGAAGACATTACTATCGATGCCATGAAACGCAAATGGTATGGACATACCAGCGAAAAGCCGATTTGGCTCATGCCCATCTTTGAAGACCACAACGATAAGATGAAACAACTTATCGGAAAGGAGTTCTCACCACTTACGTATGAGCGATATGTGACGTCTAAAAAGCATACGCAGGAATTCATCAGGTATAAATTTCAGCAGGACGACTTTGATATCAAGAAGTTAGACTATGAGTTTATAGCTGAATATGAATTTTGGTTCAAGTCTGTGCGGAACTGCGATCACAACACAACAGTGAAGTACCTGTCGAACTTCAGAAAGATCGTGAACATCTGCGTGAAAATGGGCAAGATTTCAAAGGACCCTTTCTTTGGATACAAAATGGTGAAGCGAGAGATAGAGCGTCCCTTCTTAGTAGATGAAGAACTGACCAGGATCAGCCAGAAAGAATTTGTGGCACCTCGGCTCAACCAAGTTAGAGACATCTTTTTATTCAGTTGCTTTACCGGACTTGCTTATGCTGACGTGGCCAAACTCACGAGAGAAGAGGTGACAATCGGAATTGATGGTGAGAAGTGGATCTGGACAAACCGCCAGAAGACTGACACGCGATCAAGAATCCCTTTGCTTCCTCAAGCACTGGAGATAATCGAGCGATACACTGATCACCCTGAATGTGCCACAAAGGGCAAACTTTTGCCAGCGCTCTCTAATCAGAAGATGAACAACTACCTTAAGGAAATCGCTGACGCATGCGACATCACAAAGAAAATGACATTTCACACAGCCCGCCATACGTTCGCTACTACAGTGACATTAACAAATGGAGTGCCCATTGAGACTGTGAGCAAAATGCTTGGGCATAGGAATCTGAAGACTACACAGCATTACGCTAAGATCCTGGACAAGAAAGTGAGTGAAGACATGATGGTTCTCAAATCAAAATATAAGAAGAGTGAAACCAACACATCTGTTACTTGAGAATCGAATTAACAAACAATGAAAGTCCACCTGATAAACAAAGGTCTGATCACAGGATTTCTTGACAATAATCCCAAATGCAGAAAAGATATATCCATCTGGGTGAAACTCATGAACCATGCTGACTGGCATCGCCTATCCGACATTGATCATACCTTTGCTCTTCCTTTTATTTCGAAAGAGTCACGCGAGGTAAAATTTGAAATTCCATCAGCTAATATCACAATCACCTGCAGGTACTACTTCTGTACCCATCGCGTTCATATTATAGTCAGGCATATTCAAGCCAATGAAGTACAAAGTCATTAAGTCCCAGGTGCAATACTGTAAGTATTGCGATACCCTTGAGCAATTTCTTATTACAACTGGATACGAAGATGAGATTGAGTTACTGACACTTTTGATTGAATCCTGGGACCACGATCATAATTCCATAGATAATGTCGACGATGTAACTATACTTCGTTTCTTAATGCAGGAGCATGGGTTGAGGGAAGTAGACATAGCGGATATAGTTGGCGTGGGTCGTGGGTTAGTCTTGGAAGTTCTGAATAAAAAAAGAACTCTTCCGCAAGGCATGTGCAGTGAATTGGTAAGGCATTTCAAGGTTACCAAAAATGTCTTTGATCGATAGCCTCAGAGATCTAAAAAATACAAGACCAATTTATGCTAATTTAGTCTTCATTCCCCTATGTACTGACGGAAGCATCCGTTCGATCTGAGAAAAGCAAAATATATGTATTACTATCTTAAAGAGGTCCTGCGCAGATTGACGCTATATTTCCGGAAGGCTGATACGTTTAAGTGGGAGTTATCGGAAGCTGAAAAGAAAAAACTAGAAACTGCAACACGAAAGAATTTCCTTCCCTGCCTTGAGCTCGTTAATAAGTTTGCTGATGGAGGCACATTTGAGATAGTCCTTAATTATACACATCGCGACACAGACCTACCGCAAACCCAATCATATGACGTGTTCATCCAACCATCTATCAATAAAGGACTTGATTTTAAGATCACTGCGCTTGATGGAATTCCTGTCGGAGGAGTAAAATATAAAGAAAGCTATGGCCTCGATCTCAGTCTAAGATTGACCAAGGATGATAAAAACTATAGCGTCAATAAAAATTCAGTATTCAATTTTTCTAACAACTTTCCAAGTATTCCATCAATCGTTACAGGCAGCTTTAGCCACTTTCAGTCCGATAATGCTGAGGATGCGAAAACATTCAGGAGGACGTTGATTAGAGTGGATGATCCTGATATGATGTATCCCACAAGTATTCTTGAATTTGGGAAAAACTATATGAAATTTGACGACAGTGATTGGGATTGGCAGAAGTCGTTAATAGGATTGCCATTTGTGTCAACAAAAGGCATGTTCGTGAACGTAACAATTAAAGAAGACCATTTTCATTTTTACGCACTTGAGCCTATTAATTCTTTTGTAATTGATTCAACTGCTAAAATTGAGAAAGATAGATTCTTCAGGACTTGCCTTGCTATTCGCACATCATTTGCGTTTCTGTCTGGTAAATTCTACAGAGATCAGGTTGTGTACTTCAGTGCTCCCGAAGTTGAGTTCACGACTATATCAAATTTTGAAATACAATGCGAACCTCAGAGTATTATTACTGAAAATCAAATAACAAACCCCAGATTTTTCCGTGAGGGTTACGATACCCGATCTGACGATGTGAAAAAGCTATGGGGTCCACATCTCCGAAATTTCTCGGCGGCGGTTTTTTCAAATCTCTGTGAAAAGCTCTTTGACTCAACTGAACTCTTTAGAGCTGTGGAGTTGATTGTCAACGCGGGATCAATAGAAGATCCGGTACAAAAGGGTGCGCTATATTCCGTGGCGTTAGAGACTTTAACAGAATATTATAAAGCAAATAACGAGGAAGTCTTCAAGCCTGTCAAAGACAAGGTAGTAGCCAAGGAATTCACTGAATCTCTGGAGTCACAATTGGAGACGATTAAATCAAAACTGGCTTCGAATGACTATACAACTCTTAAAAGAAAAATTGCAAACATTAATAGCCCAACCAACAAGGATAAGCTTACTAAGCCATTCGAATTACTGTCCATCAACTTATCAGATGAAGATAAGAAAATGTTGGATGAAAGGAATCGATATCTCCATGGCGATCGACCCAAAAGTGCAGAAACCGAAATGGAGCTTTTGAATATCGCTCACCATCTTCACACTCTGGCAGCCAAGTTAGTATTAAAAATAGCGGGATACTCTGGACATATTATTCACCTGCCATCCTGGTATGTGGTTCGGAATAAAGACAATTTCTCCCGTTTTAATGCCGACGAGGTTTTAAAGACCTTTGATAAAATTGATGCTGGCGATTTTTCCACAATTGAAGAACTAGGTCATGCAAAACAAGTAATAGAAAAATACCAACGTGCTTTGGAAACTTCGAAAGCAGCTGAAAAGTTGATTCAGATAATATGATTAGCGATTCAATTCATTTCTTGATCGATTTTTGCGAATCATGTTCTCCTTTGCTACTTCCGAAATAATAACCATATACATCTTTGGCAATGGCGGCAGCCATACCAGTAACATTACCAATGATAAACGAAGCCTCCGAATTTAGATCTCCGAGACCATGCGAAATCATATACGCAGTGATGCCGAAGAAGCTTCCTACCCCAAGATACGCAAGGGCATTTTGAGTCCAGTTTTTTGAACCTGCTTTGAGCGACTCTACTTCGCGCTGACGAGCAGATTTACGATCATCTACCTCTGCATTAACCAAAGCCTGCTCATGCTGGTTGATCAACTCCTGGAACTTCGCCTGAAGTTGAATCTTTTCTTCCTTCGTTGTAACGATTTCATCAATAATGTTCTTTGCGCCCTCCAACAGCTTCCCGCCATTCAAAAGGCTTTTGATAAATCCTGGCATAATCAGTTATGGTTTTGATATTGTATAATTGGTTACTGGTGTATCGGTGAAGAAATTCATGGAGCCTCTCACTCCGTAGCGGTTACGGTAAATGGTGATCACTCCATTCACAACTTCTCCACCTATTTCTATTTCATGTTCCCAGTCTTTACCTCCACGATATTTGCCCGCTTTGGTGTGCTGGAGGATAAGAATGAATGCTGCGTTCGGATATTTGGCTCGAAGACCCTTGTAATCCTGAAGCTGCAAGCCCAGGTCATTAACGGAATCAAGAATGATGAAGGCGTAATTCGAAAGCCGAGGATCTTTGAGGTTTTCAGCAAACTCCAGGTTGGCCGGAAAAGGATTGAGCAGCGTGTTTACTTTCTCTGTCATAGTTGAAGCTGCAAACTCCTCAGAAGATACATAGAGTACTTTTCCGAATGTATTCGCCAGATACTTGGCAAACTTCAGAAGCAATGTTGTTTTGCCAGCACCCGGTTCACCGTGCAGCATCATCGTGAAATTCGTTGCCGGTTTCCCGACCAGGTTCGACCACGGTGACGTGAACTCCAGATATTCAAACTTACGATTGGCAATTTCCTCTGCAGTGAGAACTCCGCTCAATCCTCGATTATGAGAACAAGCTCCTTTTTTCGCGTCCGAGTAGGTTCCCTTTTTACATCGTCGGAGAGTCCTGCCTCCGGTATCGTAAATCTTGCCAAGCGATTTACCTGTTTTGCAACCACACTCCTTTACTATTCCTTCGAGTCCATTCAATTCAGCTTTTGCTGTGCTGAGAGTAGTACCAGCCTTCGCTTTTTTAAGGGTATTGAGAATGGTGCGGACTTTATCCAGGTAGGGATCATCTTCACTCACCTTCTTTTTAGATAGGGAACTTTCAATTTGTTTGACAAACGTGTCAATCTTTTTCGGTTCTACTTCCTTTCCCTGCATACCGATATAACGCTTCATGATATTGATAGAAGGGTACACCGACTCACCACCAGCAATCATTACGAACCTGGAGAGTTCTTTACCATTGATCTCAATTCTAAGATCTCCCCTCATGGAGCTGTAGAGGTTGACGAGCTTATCCTGGATGGTCTGAATTTCCTTCGCTAAGGGTGAGGTCTTGCGAATTAGTTTCTGAATAATTGCCTTCTGCAAACCTTTGAGCAAAGCGAGGACACTGTTCGGTGACTTTACCTTGTTGTGAAGAGAAACAAAGCGCTTGATAATTTTTACTTCCTCACGAAGGTGCTCGACCTTCTTACCATGTTTACCTGCTGGATTCTTTGGTTTGTTACTGGTCTTTGCATTGCCAGGTTTGGATACTGGCTTGGGGGCTTTAGCCGTCTTCCGAACCGGATCTGGTACAGAGTCAGATTTTTGTGATTGTGTTTTGTTTGCCGGCCGTCTACCTAAATACTGATTCAGTTTTTCTAAGTATAGGTTAATTACTTTTCGTACCGTATCGTTATTGTGGTAGGTTTCCCAAGAGCTGTCATTGTTGGTACTTTTAACAACAAAGTCATGACTCTTACGAAGGGTATCAGGCAAAGCTGACACTCCAATTTTTTCTATTTCTACAAAGTAATTATTTGTATCAACCATGCTGTCTGCGTCCATGAAGCCAAATGTAGCTTCATGCGTGAGCATGGGTTTATGATTTTATACGATTTCAAATGTTTTTAATCGAACCTGCAAGACTATTAACACTAGGGAAATTCGGACCGCTGAATTCCTGTCATGAATTTTATTCTATCTTCTTCATTATGTGATTTCAGAAGGTTATCTACGAATGTAGAGTAAACAGGTCTACCCGATTCAAATCTTACAATTTCTATTGTAGCAACCTTGTCCGGAATATTCCCTCCAAACCAATACGGATCCTCCCGTTGCTTCCACGTGACAAGTGACAAAAGATCACCATCCGCATAAGGTGTCCGCTGTTCCGCATGACGTGCCGCTGAATCGTTGGCGTAAAGTGTTGACATTGTAGTGTCCTTTGTGTTTATAAAAGTGGAGATCACTTCTCCTTCAAGCGGATTAAATCCTATTTCGGAGACGTCGAGGCGTGAAGCTGATTCATTGTACAAATCATGATGTTGTTCTTTCGCGCATCCAGCGATGAGCAGACCTATTATGAAAACTAATCTGTTAAACTTTTTCATGGCTTCTTAAAAACTAAAGGTTGAGTAAACACAAAATCACTTTCCTTCCTTGGCTTATGGCACGCGACACATTCCTGAGTGAACAGTGCGTCTTTACCATAAGGTGTCAATTCTTTTCCCCGCCACCGTGCCCAGCCCCAACCTTCCGTGTCGGCATATTTCTTTTGATCCTTGATCATGAATTCAACCTGCTTGAATTCCCCCGCTCGGATTAAGCCCGTTGAGTCAGCGGCCTGCGCCCACGCAACTTTAGCAAACACAGTTCCGTCTGGCCAGGGGTTGGTGTTGTTGTCGGCAATAGCCTGGACGGCAATTGAATTGCCGTAGATGACGCGCATGGTGCCGTTGTCAAAACGGTCTGTAGTACTGATCGCTTTCCATTGTTGATAATCCGGAATAAACTCAATTCCATTTGCCGTTGGCAATGACCAGGAGATGATCGAGTCCTTTTTGGGCTTTGATACTACTGATGAACTACTTGCTTTTACAGAAGTATCTCGCGGTGATATTTTCATGAGATACTTTTTAATAACCTCAATATCATCACCTGACAATTTTGCTTCCGGATGCAAAAGGGAATATTCAGGAAGCGGCATCTCATTCGCTAAAATCCTGTTCAATCCCCAAAACAGCCTTGCCTTCTGCTGAGGAGGAGCCAGTTTATCCCATTCAGAAAAATTGAGCGCTACTCTTGCCTGTTGGACATGTGAAGTCACAAGCCAGTATGCTGGTGCCAGTTCATCAAACCATTTTAGTTTGGTCTCATTGGAGTGACAGTTGTAGCAGGAGTTACGAAGAATCTGGGCTACATCCGGAGGGACTTCGATCTCACCAGTGACTGGAGGGTTCTCAAGTAATGGCCTGTAAAGCTGTACAAGTGCAAGAATCAAGGCCAGAAACCCCACTATCATAAATGTTCTCTTATTCCAGGTTTTCATAATGCGTGTTGATTTGACAGGAGCAAACGTAGGCGGCGGGATTGTCAGAAAGCCCGGAATTGCCTGGAAAAGGCCAAAAATCCACATCAAGCCGAAAATATGGCCTTGAAAAACTGGTTCAAATCCGATATTTGCCCATTCGATCCGCCTGATGAGATGAAGAAGAAGCATTTGTATATCTGGACACTACTTGGCTTGTTGGTCACCGTTGTCGCTATTATCAGCGTTGCAGAATCTTACCTCTTTTCCAGCACCCGACAGCGTCTCCTGACGGCACAACTTGAGACCAGTAAACGCGAAGCCCGTGAGGTAGGCAGACTACTCGAAGAGCAACTGGCCGATGGCAGCGCTCCCTCCGCTGTGACCGAGAACCTTCAGCGCAGCATAGAAAACACCGATTCTCAATCAGGATTTATCTGCATGTACGACACAACCGGAATGGAGCTTTGTCATCCGGATCGTTCGAGAATCGGGCAGATGGTTACTGAAGGTAACTCGCAGGTCAACGGACTTGGTGAAAACACATCTCAATCTCTTTTTAAAGTATTGATGCAGGGTGAAGCTTCTGGTGGGTTGAGAACGTTTGGAGACAAGCGCGAATCTGAAATCATTTACGTGTACCCGGTTCAGAAAACTGGTTGGATGGTAGCTGCTCATGCAAATCTTGTCGCTATTAATAGTCAGCTTGATGATCTGCGTAACAAATTTCTGTTCACGCATATAATAGCAGGAGTACTCATCATCCTGTTTTCTTTTCTCCTGGTGCGATTCATAGGTGGGCGATATGAGACCGGACTCGAAACCGAAAAGTCGCAGTTACAGGAAGATCTGAGAAAGCTCTCGCTGCTCAACGCAGACCTTGTTAGTTATCGTGAAAAAATTGAACGAATGGATGTCACTTCAGAAAGAGAAACCGATGACAGCATTGAAAGCACAGTAAACCGAAAACGCATACTTACCTACTGGAGAGATGAACTTGTTTCACTCACTATAGAGAACATCGCTTTCTTTTATACACAGGAGTCGGCAACCCACATACACTGTAGGGATGGCAAAGTATACATTCACAACGACAGTCTCGATGACCTGATGAAACAATTGAACGCTGCTGTGTTCTTTCGCGCTAACCGACAATTTATTGTCTCCATACATGCCATCGACAAGATATACCGGTACGGGAAGAATCAATTGAAGATCACTGTCATTCCTGACGCACCGGAGGTCATCCTCATCAGTAAAAACAATGCTGCCACATTCAAAGAGTGGCTTAATATCTAAACATCGTTGGTATTGAACTGCTGACCAAACTTCTTTGACCTTCTCGCGAAAGTAGAGCGCCTGCTGAGTAGGGTAATTTTGTTTCAAACAAATCACCAAACTCACAAGACATGAAACGACTATTTGTTATGCTCGCTATTGGTATTTCACTAACTAGCTGTTCAAGCATTCGCCTCGACAAACAAGAATCAAAAAAGCAAATCACCACTTTCGGGCTGGAGGTGACGTATGATGAAGACATTGATCTGAGACTTAAGAACAGGATCGACTCAGTGGTAAGCATCACTACAGCACGCTTTAATGCGGAAGAGCGCAACTTCGATCTTGTCACGGCAACAGCACAATCTGGAGAGACCGTAAAGCTTCATTTTTCAAAAGCATCCCTTATTTCAAAAAGACACCGCACAACAGCGTACATAGCAAATGGTGTTACGCCTTTGGTCGGACTTGCAGCAGGAGCTACGGCACCCATCCTGCTCAACTACTTTCCCAAGCATAAGATCCGAAGCACAATGACTTTGTCAGACAAAATATCTGAACAGTGTCATGAGAAGGACAAGATAAAAAGCAATGCAGGTGTATTCTTTTCAGATCTCAATGAAAAAGAAGATAAACTATTGACCAAGTATGCGGGACGCTTCTACAATCAGTTGATCGAAATTGACACTCAACTGAAAGCGATGCCGATGTAAAAGGCCTAAGCATATTCACCATTCAAATCAGAGCTAAGGATTAAATGATCCTTAGCTTTTTTCACGATAAACCACTCCTATGCCTCACTATCTAAGATTTCAAATAGTTTGCTGGACTTTGGCAAACATCATATTGTTCAGTATTCTTCATCTCCAGGAACTTGCACTTGGCCACACATTTAACTTTCCCAGGCTAAGCTCACCCATTGAGCTGTTTGTATTGAGCGGTATCATGGGAGTAATATATGGAGTGTTGCTGGGGGTAACCGATTACCTTCTTGATAAACGAAGCCTTAGAAGACGACCGATGGGGCAATTGATCCTTTTCAAGAGTATCATCTTTATTGCAGTTGTTCTCGTCTCCTTTGCACTCATCAGAGGAGTGTTTTTCCGTTTCGTATTAGATTCACAGTTCGCTGGTAAAAACTTCACACTCAGTGTTCAGTCCTGGAAGTACATTTTGCTCATGCTCACGTTCTATTATTTCCTGGTCACTGTCGTGATCAACTGGGGTGAGGTTACCACTGGGATGATTATGAGAAACGATGATCGCCACACTTGCACTTGCCAGTGCAGTCGCCAGGATCAGCCTTCGGTCTGCAATGGTGGCGTTGATCCCGCCAACGGTATGGTTATAATATCCAAGTATCTCATGCGCCTGATTCAGATACAGCGTGATAAAATGCTCCTGTAGCTCCAGCGACCCAGCACGGAAAGTTCTCCGGATAAAATCTGCTGCGTCACGTGAGCTGGTGATCTTACCAAGGAACTCGTTTCGGGTTCGGCTGTAGGTGATCTGAATTTCAGGAACGCCTTCTTCAGGAATCAGGCCGAGACCGAAAACTGCCTTCTCGCGCTCCAGCTCGTAGCGATGTAATTTCACTGCTCTCTTTTTCATGGTAGGTCTTTTTAGGTAGAAAAGGTAGGGCCGCTGACGATGATGGGTTAATGATTATGAGTGAATCCGAATGATTACGAATGTTTTCGGACGCTAAAAAACAAATATCGGGAGGGGCATAGGGGAAAGGCCTCTTTCTGCAAGTATATAATAGAACATCACTGCTTTTTCAATGAAGGAAAACATCTACACCCTGCTGATGCGCAAGTACGCACTTGGCCTCACAACAGATGAGGAAGATGATGTGCTTTTCGACTGGATCGATAGCGATGAGGAGCACTCCAACTACTTCATGTGGTTTACCACCCTTGTTAACCCTGTTATTGATTCAGAAACCCAAAAGTTGCTTGCTTATGAGGTTCCAAAGGATCGAACCGACCTGAGAATGACCGAAGGGGAATTTGACGAAGTAATGGGTAAGTACTGGAGGCATCTAAGAGGTGAAATTGAGTAATCCTCTCCGAATCTTGCGTGAAAGAATCATTCAAATGTTTATCAAGACTTTTTTTAGGTGCGGAAAGTTACTTGAATTTGAATTTCAGCGACTCTGTTTTAAACTTGCTTGAGTAATTTGTCTAACTCATCATAAGTTAAGACCTCATATTCTTTCACCATGAACTTGATGATACTAGGAGACCAAGTAATAAACTGTGCCGTAAGACTATAGACCTCTGGAATAACCACTCCATGATGCTGTTTAAATTGATCTTTGATGATTATGGCATTCTGAGACACCCAGTTAATCTTCTTTAAGAATTTCGCGTGATAATTTTTCTGCTCAAAATGATCTAAGATTACTTGCCTCATATACTTTGCATCCAAAATTGGTGCGTGGATTTTGCATTCTGTGACAACGAGGCTTGATGTTGAAGGATTAAACGCGATGATATCAATCTCACCACACGGTATTTCCTTTCCATTGACTTTTTTGAGTTTAATACAGACGTAGCCATGTTGTCGATAAATTTCTGCAACCTGAAATTCAAAAATGTCTTGCTTAAAACGATTTTCTAGTACTGAGAGTGCTTTTTTGAAGTTATCATTGATTCCTTTTAAATCAGACCGTTGCCCGAAAGCCATGCGATATGGAAACAGATTTAGCCAATCAGACAATAACAAGGGACTTACAATCACATGCACTTTCGTCCCAGTGATATAAGGTTTGTCCGCATCGCTCCCATATATTGAATGCAGGTTCTTATCAAGTTCAACGATAATACCTGGAAAATTGAGTAGGCGAATTGACTGACTTCGTTTTAATACTTCACGAGATTGATGGAATGGGTTTCTAGTGCTAATGAAAGAAAACATAATAATGCTTTCTACTACCTGGCGTGGAAGCTTGGTCATCTTCAGCAGCAAGTCAACAAACTGTTCAAAGGGCTGAACAATTATTGATGCATTGTAAAACGAGCTAATAGCACCAATGTGCTGTATTACACTTCCCACGACTTCAAGGTTGAAATTGCAGAAATCCGATAAGAAGGTATTCAAGTCCTTTTGAAAGTCAGGATTGACAGAAGGAGAAAATCGACCTTCGAACTGTGCTAGATCACGCCTTTTGCCAATGTATTCACGTTGCACTGACCAAGTGCGCGATTCTTTATCGTTAAGCCGAGGGAACCCGCTTAAAGCAGTGGGCATTTTGTCAATTGAAACTGACTGAAAGGTTAGCGGTAAATAATGCAAGTAATTAGAAAGTTCCGCGCATTGAAGTCCGATTACAATCAGCGTAAATATTTCTTCAATTTTCTGTTGGTTAATTTCGGTAGTGTCTGAAACTGTTCCGTTTTTGAGATTGTCCAAGGAACGTTCTACAACATACCGCCAACCATATCGGCATTGGCCTGCGATGCTTGTTGGGCCTGGTGTGATCTCATAGAAGATCGCGGTCCAATACTCAAGTTGCGCGTATGCAACAACAATGCACGAACCTGGATGGAAACTATCGACAAGGTTATGAAGTCTTTGAAAAGAGCTATCGTAACACCTGTTGTAAAACAGCTTGACGTCTTCTACTCCAGCAAGTGTATCTTTTCCGTCTTCCGGCCAACATTCGTTGATGATTTCAGTGATCAAATCTTGATTCATGTAAATCTGTTGATCGAACCGCATCTATCTAATTCTATTTATGGATTTAAAATAAGAATGAGGCCAACACAATTAAGGGATTAATCTGCAACAGCTCGTTAGTATCCCCACTCTACATGCCCCACCGGAAGCCTGTTCAAATCTTGTTTTATAAGCCGCCAGTTCGGAAGGAACTTGTCCATATAGGCAGTGAACCTATCATTATGACGTCTTTCCAATAGGTGAACCATTTCGTGAACCACAATATACTCTATACAGGAGGCTGGCTTCTTCGCCAACTCAAGATTCAACCAAATTCGTTTGGCTTCAATATTGCAAGTTCCCCATTTCGTTTTCATTTTCCGAATAGCAAATTCCTCTACTTGAACCTTCATCAATTTTTCATAGCGTTTGACGATCGTTGGTATCAGTTCCTTCAGACTGTTTCGATACCAATCATCAAGAATTTCCTTCCGTTTTCGTGTTGATGTTTTTGGACGCACAGTTAGCTCAAGGCAGTTATGCTTAATCTCAACCCTAGGACTAGAATCTTGGATCACAACCCTCATCAAATACCTTTTACCCAAATAGTAGTGGCTCTCTTTTGATATGTAGTCTCTTGATGATTCCCTTTCGGCACTTTTTAGCTTAGTCTGCTGCTTTTTTATCCAACCAAGTTTTGATATTGCATAAATCCGAATTGTATCCAAACTCATGTGCAAAGGCGCAGCAATACGTACTCGTCCTTTTGGAGGATAAACACTTAAATGAACGTTCTTAATGTTCTTAAACTCTACTTCAACCTTCACATCTCCCAGCGTCAATTCGTTCATCAGTACTCTGGTTGTTGTTTAACTATCTCAAATATCCGCTCCACTTCAGCCTCATCGCGCAAGATTTCATATAGACCGGATTTTACAACGCGCTCTTTTAATTCATTTCCTTTCCAGCTATCCGGCTTCACTTCAATAATTTTATCATGAATTTCCATCGCCAGTGCTGCATCCTTACCAAGGTTGTTGTACAGAACTTTCTGTGCAGGAGTCTTGATTGATTCTGGTGTCTCCTCTCGTGTTCCTCGGTTCACCTTTGCGAATACCTCTGATATTTTCTTTAAATACTCTTCGTAATTAATGGCGGCCGACTTTCGCTGTGATATGATTTCTTTAAGCAATTTGCTCATCTCCTCAAAGAATGCAGGATCGATAAGATGTTCACGAATGATTTTTTGCCGAACGTTGTTTTCTATTGTTTCGGCAACAGCCTCCTTATTTGTTCGTATGTCTTCTGGTAACTTATCGATGGCCTCTTCAATACCAAACTTCAAGATAAGGTCAAGGAGAGGAATATCGCCAAAAGGTGAAATGATGCGAGGATCATCGGCCTGGATATAATTATCTATCAGGTGGCGCATATCCGCCTCGTAAGTTTTTAGATCAAGTACTTCTCCGCTTGCTCTTCTTATTTCTTCTCTCAGCTTCAGGTAGTGATCTATTCGGCCTTTAATGAATAAAATACTCTGCTCAGAATATCCAGCCTCAGGCATACTCTCTACGATGTTGGCATAGGCACGGATTAGATTTACAGTAGCTTTATAGAGTGCAGTGCGTCTGACTTCCGTGGCTTTTAGGTCTTCCTGTATTTCGGTATTACCGCAGAAATAATGAATATGCTCCAATGTTCCTTTCGGAGGCAACACTGGTTCACAGAGCAATGAAATTTCTTCCAAAGCACCATCTAATCGCTCTCTGCCGTTTTCAAGCCTACTTTGAAGCAGTACCTCGCAATCCTCTTTATTAAAGGTGTCATAGTCCAGCTCGGAAGTGTAAACACTTATTGCGCCCTTTACACTTTCAAATAAATTCTTGTAGTCTACAATGTATCCAAACTGCTTTTCATCACCATCCAACCGGTTTACGCGGCAGATCGCTTGAAACAAACCATGATCCTGCATGTTTTTATCAATGTACAAATACGTGCATGATGGAGCGTCAAAACCAGTGAGTAGTTTATCTCTCACGATAAGCAGCTTCATCTTTGCCGGTGTTTTTATGAATGCTTCTTTTGCTTTGTCAGCATAGGTTTCATGATCCATTGTATAAGCCTTAAGAACGGAATCATAGACACGCTGAATAAATTCCTTGTCGGTTTCCGTGCTCTCACCAGTATCTTCGGTTACTACATTTTTAAGCGATGGGTTATAGGAAGTAATGATAGCACACTTTTCACCCAACTCAGTGCGTTGAAACAATTCAAAATACTTACAAGCTTCGTAGATACTCCCTGCCACTAAAATGGCATTACCTGTTTCGCTATTTAATCTCGGCTTGGTATTAAAGTCCAGAACAATGTCGTTGACAATTCGATCCATGCGATTCTTTGAGCTAAGAACACGTTGCATGGTGCCCCACTTTTGCTTTAAGGCTGACTTTTGAAAATCATTCAGTCCTCGCGTCTTGGATTCGAACCAGGCATCCACACGACCAGGCGAAGAAACCTTTTGGTCAATGTCACGAGCCTCATACACCAAGTCCAAGACTACACCATCATCGACAGCTTCGTTGAATTTGTAGGTATGAATGTACTTGCCGAAAACTTCAAGTGTGGTTTGCCTGTCTTTCTTTAATAGTGGTGTTCCCGTGAATCCAACAAAAATAGAGTCACCTAACATTTTCTTCATTGTCTTGTGAAGTTTACCGCTCTGTGTACGATGGCACTCGTCAACGAAAACAAAAATCTCTCCTTTGGTTTTGACGGGATTGGCTTCCAGTTCTCTTATAAATTCATCAAAGTCTTCAACGTCTTTACGTCCAAATTTGTGAACCAGTGAGCAAAGTAATCTTGGCTTCGCCTGGTTGAGCTGCTTGAGCAGATCCTTTCCACTTCGCGTGCGGTGGATTTCTTCACCGGCGTCTTCGAATACCCGTTTGATTTGTTTATCCAGTTCTTCGCGGTCAGTTACAATAGCCACCCTGGCTTTGGAGTTGTTCTCCAATATCCATTTGGCAAAGAGAACCATGACAATACTCTTTCCGCTAACCATGACAATACTCTTTCCGCTACCTTGTGTATGCCAGATGATACCGCCTTCTTTACGTTTAGCATAGAGTTGTGCCTCCCGAATTCCAAAATATTGATGTGGTCGAGGTAGCTTTTTTACTCCTCCGTCAAATACGATAAAGTCATATATAATTTCTAGGAATCTTTCTTTGTTACAGAGTTTTATAAGGTATTTATCGAGCTTGTAGTGAGCGTTGCTCTCCTCGTCTTCTTTCCAATTCAAAAAGTACTTCTCGATTGTCCCGATGGTTCCGTAACGCAAACCCTCTGTGTCGTTGCCGGCAAAGACAAATTGGATGGTAGTAAAAAATTGTTCAATGAATTCGCGTTGCTGGTTAACGATGCTCTGGCGAATGCCATCGGCAATTGAGATAGTGCTTCTCTTTAGTTCTAAGACTGCTAAGGCAATCCCATTAACATATAAGACTATATCTGGTCGTTTATCACGTTCGCCTTGTACTGTTACTTCTTCAGCAATAGCGAAATGATTTTTCTCCGGATGCTTCCAGTCAATAAGGTGGACCCGTTCATTTCTATCTCCGGCATCTTCTTTCACCTCAATCCCATACCGAAGCTTACTGTAAACATTTTTATTATTTGTATAAAGATCAAGTTGGTAGTTAACCGATACTCTTTTGAGTTCCGCAATGGCCTTGTTGATCAGTACTGGGTTATATTTCCGTTCGATCAGGTAGGTTCTCAAAAGCTCTTCCTCGATGTTGCTGTTATTGGGTCGTTCTTCCCAATTACCGAGGTAAGTATAGTCCAGGGTATCGTGAAATAATTTCACAATGCGTTGCTGGGTTTTGCGTTCGATCTGACCTACATCATTCATTTTTGATCAGTTTTAATTTTCCATTTGCCGCTTTTTGTTGAGCCTATCCGTGTCAATATTCCTTCCTGTTTTAACTTTTCTAAATGATATTCCACTCCTCTTCTAGTTAACCCTGTTTTTTCGCGAAGCTTTACGGCTGTGATGGATGAATTTTCGGAAATTTGTTTCAAGATTAATTCTCTGCTTTTCGCAGTTTCTTCCACAGTTTCTTCCACAGTTTCTTCCACAGTTTCTTCCACAGTTTCTTCCACAGTTTTCGAATGGGAAACTTTCAACTCTACTGTGATATCGGAACCTTCTACTGAAAACACAGGCCCTGGCAGGCCAGCTTGTTTACATTCACTGATGATCTTTAACGTCCCTCGTCCCCAAGCTTCTATAAGACCGGCACGGAAGAACGTTGAAGCGATGTCGGGATTGAATGGGCGGGATGGGTGTTTTACACTCAGCTTTTTTGGTGTCCAATTATCCGGAAGTTCACCCTCGTTCCAGAAGATGATCTTATTGTCATAAACACTGATCTGAATAGGATGACCTAAGCTATAATCCTTGTGTGCTACTGCATTCAGCAAAGCTTCTCGTAATGCTGCTTCCGGATAAGGATATTCTTCAACTCGATTAATACCTTCGTAGTGAATAGCTGCTTTCAAGTACTTAGTGAGCAACAAGTCCATCGTTTTTTCTACTTGCTCAAAAAGACTTCCGTGAATGGTGTCCTGGAAAAGAAGGTCTTCATCTGTTTTAAAAAAGCCGATCTTTATAAATGCACCTGTAACAAATTTTTCAGGATCAGGATGGAACAATAAAACTGCTGCTCTCTTAAAATCCTTACCATCCAGAAGATGAAGTTTTTCCAACAAGCTTTTATCAGTCTCCTTGAGAAAATCACTGCTTAATCGTTTGCTCTTTGCTGCCTGATCGCGGAAATAACCGAAAGAGTTTTTCGACAATTCCTTCAGCGTTATCCCAGAGACCGGAACACTGTCCCAACGCTTCCCTTGCTTTTGAAGAAGGAATTTATCTAAGGCAGCACCTTTCAATTCTTGCTTGGTTGACCCGCTGCGGTAATGATACTGACCTTTGTAACTAATGGGGTATGGGTACGACTCTACTATGATTTCTAAATACTCTTTACTGCCTTGTTTGAGCAGGTTAACATCAACCAAAATGCCGAGTATGTCTTTAACCTTGTTCGGAATATCTTCTAGGAGTTTCTGCGCATCCGCCAAACCCTTCACGACACCACTATCATACATACCAATAATCAGCTTGCCGCCTTGAGCATTGGCAAAGCCAGAGATCCACTTCAGGTACTCATCGCGCCAGCTTTCTTTCCATTCGATATTCTGACTTTCTTTACTCATGCCAAACGAATTTTTCCAGTTAACAAGTTCTGCATCATGCCTTGCTTGAGAAGACGTTGTTTAGCGAGTTTCTTTTCAAGAACAGCTATCTCATTGTCAATGTCATTTATTGTGGTCGCAATTCTATTTTGTTCTGTTACTGATGGTAAATCAATCTCTAACTTAAGAAAATTTGATTTCGATAAATTATACCGTGTTGCCCCTTGTGCTAACGAGAAGAAAATATCTCTTCCGAAACTACTTCTAAAGAAATAGGAAAGGAACAGTCCGTTTAATTGTCTTTCAGAATTCAATCTAAATCCAAAGCAAAAGCTATTCAGATACAAATTTTCAAATTCCTCCATAAGTACTGAACACATTCCCACCTCTTCCGGAGTTTCCGAAGAACCGTTGAAGAGAAGATCACCTTTTCGAACACGATTCTGATATTCTCCAGGTTTTATTCTGACTTGCTCTAAGTTCTTCAAATCAATTATTGGATTAGACATGATGTTCATAAACGGAATATAAATGGCATTTCCATCTCCAAAATCATTCTTTGATTTGCCGGTAAGTCCACCATAGGGATTGCCAATATCCCCGACAATTATCTTACTCCAATCGTTTTTTGGAGTAAGTAAATCCTGTAACACGCCTTGTTTAACAAGCCGCTTCTTTGCAATCAGTTTTTCCAGTGAGGTGATAAGTGCATCGGCATCGCTCAGAGCTGCAGCAATGGCGGCTTGTTCTTCAATTGTAGGGGGCAAAATGATAGGTAACGTTCTTGCAATGGCTCCGGTATAACTTTGCTGCTTCGTACCCTGGCAATATTTAAAAGCAAGGAAGCTGCCATACCTTACATAGAAATGAAAAAGGTATTCAGTAGTAAGGAGGCCTGCCTTTGGATACAGAGCCATACACGACTGATTAGTAGTCGCATCCACCCCTGTGATTGCACAGCTACCTCGCGTGCCTTCAGCTTCCAGACCAGTAATTGCCATAAGAAACGTTCCTTTTGGAATTATTTTTAAGCTGGTTTTTTGAACAGCTTCCGGAGTAATTTTCTCAAGTGTATTAATTATGATATTGTAATTCAATTCACCGCTCGTTATCCAGGGAATATCCCCTGAATAGTATCTTTTAATTTCCCTATATGGAGTCTGCCCGCTGGAAAATCCGTCCATGACATCTTCAAACCTACAACTGACCCAATCAGACGGAATTGAACCAAGCTCTGTATCCATGTTTTCTACTGTCATCAATTCCATGAGTATCCTATTCCCTTAAGGTGGTGGAAAACTTTTGCCTCCAATTCGACTACCCCTTCCAGCAACTCAGGCATTGGTATCTCATATCGGCTAGCTAATTCCTTAATACGTTGTGTTAGTCGCTGACTTACCCGCTGCATTTCATTCTGGATGCCCAAATGAAGCGTAGTCATCCATTTGTCATCTACTACCAGAGTCTTGATCTCTTCCACGGTTAACTTGCCATACTTTTCCCAAACCAACTTTTCAAGTTCGCGCTGGAGCTCTTTGAGAATTTTTTCAATAGAGCCTTTCTCGTCAACCAAATCCAGGTACTTTTCGAGTATTTTTATTTCTTCCTTATAGGCTTTATCCTCTTTGATTTCTTTCAATCGCTTTTGTACACTGGCTTTGTTTACTTTGTCGTAATCTGCAAAAAAACCTTCTTCGCCAATATGCTCCTCTTCCAACTCTTCTAGCTGAGCAGTGAATGAATCGCGTTCGGCTTCGTGTTGTTCAATATTCTCTTTGAGGGCTTTGAAATACATGTCTATCAGCAGAGCAGGTTTCAATAGTTTACTTTCAATTCCATCGATACCTTCAATTTCTTTTACCTTTACTTTACCGTTCTTATCTTTCGTTTCTTTGGTAATGCGGTAAACCTGTCCTCCCACTTTCCAACCGTCAATGGCGATTTCATATACATCGTCCTGCATGGTTTCCAGCCAGTAAGCCATCAGGTACTGGTACACATCGTAATTGTTAATCAAGCTCAAGTTGCTAAATGAATCCAAAATGTCTTCACTCAACTCATAAATGAGCTTCTTGGGTTTAACACCCATCTTTATATTCTTGAGAATCTCGGTGTTCCGATTTCTCCATTTCGTAAATACGGTGTTTACCTTTTTAGAATAGGCGGTGAATTCTGGATGGGTGAAAATGGTTTGTTTGATGTCCGCCTCGGCAATATTCAGCTTGCTATAATGTTTACGTTTCGTTTTTCCAAATAGTACTTCCTTGAGCGATGGGTACACTTTCCAGTATTTTTCAAGGGCGTCAATATCAACATTGGGTATTCCACCCAATAGATGAGCTTCAATGTCCTGGATATCTTCCGCTTCCTGGCTATCGATATAGCGTGGGATGTTCAGGTTATAATCATTCTTCTCGCTGGCAATCTCTTTTATAGGAACGAGACGGGAATACTTGGGCACAGGAAGTTGCCGTGTGAACACATCTACTATTTTATGAATGTCTTGTTCACGCAACCTGTTTTTATTGCCGTCTTTAACAAAGTCTTTGCTGGCATCAATCATGAAGATGCCCTTCCGTATTTCAGCTTCTTCTTTATCCAAGATGATCAAACAAGCCGGTATGCCTGTGCCATAGAATAGATTGGCCGCCAGGCCGATTATGCCTTTGATGTATCCTTTCTTAATGAGTTTCTCACGAATGCCGGCTTCTGTATTGCCACGAAACAACACCCCATGAGGTAGAATAACTGCGCCCTTGCCTTTACTCTTCATAGAACGAACTATGTGCAGAAGGAAAGCATAGTCTCCATTTTTTTCCGGAGGCGTTCCAAAATCCTGAAACCTTCTGTGAATGTCGTTGATCGGATCAACGCCACTACTCCATGACTTGGTACTGAAGGGAGGGTTCGCTACTACATAGTCGAACTGACGCAGCAAGCCAGACTTATCGTCAAGAAAAAGTGGACTGCTCAGCGTACTATTGCCGTTACATTTAATTTCAGCAATAGGATGATTGTGAAGAATCATATTCATCCGGCTAAGTGCAGCCGTAGAAATATCTTTCTCCTGACCATAGATGTCCACCTTCTTCTCAGCTTCTGCCGCCACGCGCAAAAGCAACGATCCCGATCCACACGTAGGATCATAGACAGTCACCTTTCCAGTTTCCTGACTAATGCCGATGATCTTAGCAATAACACGGCTAACTTCGGCAGGTGTATAAAACTGTCCTTTACTTTTCCCACTGTCAGTTGCAAAGTGACGCATCAGATATTCGTAGGCATCGCCCAAAATATCATCGCCCTCTGCACGATTCTTTGAAAAATCCAATTCAGGGTTTTCAAATATGGCAATGAGATTGGAAAGCCTCTTTACTTTTTCGTCACCACTGCCAAGTTTATCAGGATTATCAAAGTCAACATCAATTTTCCCAAGAGACTTGTTAGCATTCTCAATGGGCCCGATGATTTTCTTATTAATGTCATCGCCGATGGATGGTTTGCCTTTCAACTCAACCATGTCCTTAAAGCTTGCACCCTTCGGCACTGTAATGGGCGCATACGGGATACCAGCATACTTATCGCTGATGTACTTAATGAACAACATTACCAAAACATAGTCCTTGTATTGACTGGCATCCATGCCACCCCGTAGCTCATCGCAGCTTGCCCAAAGTGAAGAGTAAAGTTCTGATTTTTTAATTGCCATAATAAATTAACCATTGAATCCCGGCAGCAATCTTTGCAGCCATTCCGCTTGCTTAGCCACATTTCCCTGCCGTTCGTATTGTTGTAAGTACTCTAAAGCCTGTCGCACTCCGGCTCGATCACCAGCGAGGTTGCTGAGTACGCTCATAAATTTTTCATATAGATTGTCACCCCACCAGAAGAACATTTCAACAATTTTCTTTTCCATGAGATATGATTCAAAGGGATAACCTGCTCCAAAATTCCAGTGCTTGCATAGGCGAATCACTTGCCTTACAATATTGTCGCCATAGGATTGATTCATTTTCGTCAACGAATCATTAATGTCATTTGGAACAGTTGTTCTCCAGGAATCAGCAGCTCCGGGTATGTAAAGACTTGTATCCCAAGAATAACTCTCTTGATAGGCAGGCACCACATCAAACATAATGTGATTCAATTCGAGCTTGACCGCAGGAAAGTCTTTCTTTGAGATTGAATTAGGGTAAGCACCATTCAAGACTCTCAACAATCGTTCTCGATAAGTTCCAGGTGTGTACCTGGTGCTGTCTGTCTTAAATACAACCATCAGATCAACATCTGCGTGCGTATCGTACTTCCTTGGAAGAATAGTATTTCTAGTAAAAGACCCAAATCGTTTTACTTCCTGAAGTTCTCCTCGAAATTGATCTTTTAGAATTTTTTCCAACTGTTCCAATGACCCCTTTATTCTCTCTCGTTCGGGAGAATCGTTTTTGATAACCAATTCTTGTTGCGCAAAATTGATTAATCTATTGTTGATGCTAACGGTCATCATTGCTTGCTTTTTAAAAACCAGTTATCTGTTTCATCGTCCTTCTCAATAGCTCGTTGCGCCCACTTTCTTGCCAAATGCGGAATTTCCGGTCTGGCCTCTTGATCCAGTTTTACTACTCGGTCATTCAGTCTTTTTACTTCCTCGGTTTTACATTCGGAGAGAAAATAGCATTCACGTATTTCTTTGTGTAGACTTAGATAGCGTTCACCAATTGCTTTGTGTTTTGCTCTGTAGTCTTTTCCTTCTTCTGCGTCCCAATAAAAAAGGAAGAAAGTTCCGAGGAGACCAAACGCTGAAAGCCACTTATCAACCATTTCAGAGATACCGATGATGCCAATTACATTTAGAATCATGCAAAGCACAATGGTCCACTTAGTCTGAATTCTTCTGATGTCAGCGGACTTAAAGTGCCCTTTGGCTGAGTAAATAGTTTCTTGCCCAAGCTTTCGAAGCAGATTCTTTTCTTTCATAGTGATTCTATGCTTCGTCCTTCTCCAGAGTCAAATGACCGCAAACATATTCGAGTAGTTCACCGGGATCCGATCCAATGGCAAGAGCTATCAAGTATAACTCATCTGCACGTAGCTTAGTTGAAGGTTTTGAAGAAAGCTCACCGAGTCGTTGATTGCTCAACCCCGTCTTTCTGGCTACCATAGACCTGTTAACAGATTTCTTGGTCAGGTATTCGCCCAGTTTAGTCATATTTTGATGATTTTCTGAATCAATTTAAAGAATGTCTGCAAATTTTTTAAGATAATCAGGTTAACGTGGTTGATTTTAGCAGACTATCTGTATATATTAGCATATATTCTGCAAAATATTTCAGATGACCAGTTATAATTCCCAAGAAAATCACTTGATTGTAACCCTTCCCGGTAGAAATCTACGTGACCTAGCTGAATATCGAAAAGGCATTCTTAGTCTCTTGGCCCGAGTTGAAATCGGGAATTGCAGTCCCGAAATTAAATCTGATTTAAAGCTCATCTACAACTTGCTGTCTCACTTACAAACCAAAGAAGAGGTAATTGAGAATGAGCGGCAGTTACAAAAGGAATTGGCGAGTGAGTCAAGTCAAATTACAGTTTCATGACCCGCGCTGACAACATATTCACCCACTGTAAACGGCCTCCAAGCTGACGTTTAGGTTAATAAAGTAGATGGAGTCCATCAGCCGGGTTGACAACGCTGCATTCTCTTCAGTGCGCGTGAGTCGCCCGGTTCTCTTGTTTCAATTTTTCTAAACCATAATTCTATCAAGCATGAAACGAAAATTGTGCTTCATGGCACTGCTATGCCTTTTCACAAGCGCATACAGTCAATCACAAAACACGCCCGTTTTTTCTGTCGGTGATAAAGCACCCGACCTGATGATCTACAACGTAATGAATCATCCTAATGGAAAAGCGCAACTATCATCTTATCGAGGCAAACTTCTCATCATTGATTTTATGGCAACATGGTGTTCACTATGTGGATCGTTGTTGCCAAAGACCGATTCTTTACAAAGGGCGTTTGGTAAACAAATTCAATTCCTTCCAGTCACCTATCAATCAAAAGCAGATGTCGAAAAATTCCTGGGCAAACTCAAAGAAAGAGGTATTCCTATCTCACTGCCCATTGCTGTGTCCGATACTGTGCTGCGTTCGCTATTTGCTCATCATTACATCCCGCATTATGTATGGATCGATAGTGAAGGAATAATCAAAGCTGTTACTGGCCACGAAGATGTAACACGCGAGAACATTCAACGCTTGCTCAATACCGGATCGCTCGAAGTAAAAACAAAGAACGACAAATCAGTTCCTTACAGTCGGGAACAATTACTGATCGCAGATAACAAACAAATCCCGAACAAGAACATTGTTTATCAGTCTGTATTCACCGGCTTCATAGAAGGACTTCCGAGCAGTTTCACAATTTTTCCGGTTGAGCCAGGGAAAAGTCATCGCGTAGTGGCGACCAATACGCGCATTTCAACGCTGTTCAAGATTGCTTACGGTTCTCTTCAGGGAAGAATCTTCAGTGACAATACCATCGTGCTCGAAATGCAAGATACAACGTGCTGCGACTCACGTCTTACCGGCGCACGTTACTCCGAATGGCTTGGCGAACATGGCTTTGGTTACGAGTTGATAGTACCGCCCTCCATGCATGGCCAGCAGGCGCAGATCATGCAACAGGATCTTGCACGGATGTTTCCACAGTACAAAGCATCGATCGAGAAAAGAACATTTCCTTGCCTAGCACTAGTACGGACAAGTAATCGCGATAAGATCAAATCGGCAGGTGGTGCCGCTTCAACAGATGTGACACCATTCGGTGCACAGGTTCACAATCATAAATTCTTACCATTCATTTATCAGCTGAACGTAAAGTATCTCGCGCACCTGTCAAAGCCCGTAATTGATCAGACCAACTACAGTAACACGGTCGATCTGAACCTGAATGCTGACATGAGTGATCTCTCGTCTATCCGGAAAGCACTGGCGCTCTACGATCTCGATCTGGTTCCGGGGACACATGAAATCGAAGTACTGGTCATCACCGACAGTCGCAAACAGCCCTAACGCATTTTCAATTCATTAACCTAACCTACAATACTATGAGACAAAGACTACTCGTACTCTTAATGATTGTCCTCAACCTGACTTCGTTTGCTCAGTCGCGGACGGTTCAGGGAAAAGTTACTTCATCATCCGATCAACAACCACTACCGGGTGTGAACGTGATCGTGAAAGGCACTACGCAGGGTGTCTCCACGGATGCTTCGGGAAACTTCTCAATATTGGCAAGTGAAAAAGACGTCCTGGTATTTTCTTTTATCGGTTACACCAGCCAGGAAATTAATGTTGGCAATCAGAATGTGATCAATATTTCCTTAACAGAGGACGTCACGACCCTGAGCGAAGTAATGATCTACTCAACCGGCTATGAACAACTACCGAAGGAGCGCGCTACCGGATCATTCGTTAAAGCCGATAATGAACTTATCAACAGGAAGGTAAGCACAAACGTGCTCGACAGGCTTGAGGATGTAACCAGTGGCCTGATATTCAATCGAGGTGGCTCGGCTACTGATCCGATCAGCATTCGTGGGAGAAGCACATTGTTTGCAAATGCAAATCCGCTCATTGTGATCGACAATTTTCCGTATGATGGTGACCTCTCAAACATTAACCCAAACGATGTGGAGAGCATCACCGTATTGAGAGACGCAGCCGCTGCTTCCATTTGGGGAGCAAGGGCAGGTAACGGAGTAATCGTTATCACCATGAAAAAAGGAGCAAATCGAAATGCTCCAAAAATCACCTTCAATTCAAATGTCACCGTCGGGGAAAAGATCGATCCGTTTTACGTTCCCTTAATGTCCACTTCGGATTACATCGATACGGAAAAACAATTGTTCAGCAATGGATACTACACATCCATAGAAAATCAGCTGGCTCACCGCGCAATTACTCCGGCAGTGGAATTGTTGATTGCAAATCGTGACGGACTTCTTTCACCTGAAGAACTGGATACAAAACTCCATGCGCTAAAGCAGCGTGACGTACGCAACGATTACAGCAAATATTTATATCAGAAAAGTGTGAACCAACAATATGCTGTTAATATCAGTGGTGGGTCAAATCAGCAAACATATTTTCTGTCCGCAGGATACGATAAGAACCTGGGCAATCTGGTTGGGAACCAAATGGATCGTTTTACACTGAACGCCAAAAACACATGGACACTACTGCGAGACAGGTTTATTGTTTCTGGAGACTTGTACTATACGCGAACCAGCAACCAGAACAACGGCATCGACCCGTACGCTCTCAAGATGACTACGTACGATCCTCTTTATCCTTATGCAAGGTTTGCCGACAATAATGGCTATGCACTTCCTGTGACACAGGACTACCGCGAAAGTTTCAAAGCACAGGCCGAAAGTAATGGGCTACTCGACTGGTCGTACAGGCCATTGCAGGAGTTGAATGAAATTGATCGTACCACAAAAAACACCGACTATCGTATCAATACTTCTCTTCGATACCAGATCATTCCGGGATTATCAGCTGATGTGTTGTATCAATTCTGGAACTCCAATATCCAGGGGAGAAACAATTACTCTGAGCAGAGTTATTTCGCTCGAAACCTCGTCAACCAATACACGCAAGAAGGCGCAACAGGCTTACTCACCAGGCCTATTCCTGAAGGAGGAATACTGGATGTAAATAATCAAGCAGCCTCCAGCAACAACCTCCGCGCACAACTCAACTTCAGTAAAACTTTAGGTAACCATCAGATCAATGCTATTGGCGGATATGAAGTGAAAGAAGTAAAAACACTTGGAACAAGGTATCGCTACTACGGGTACAATGATGAGTTGGCAAACAGTTCTTCCGTTGACTATACCACACTCTTTCAGCAATACTACTATCAGTATGGAGAAGCCCGAATTCCATCCAACGATGGTCAGTTCGATCTCACAGACCGTTTTCTTTCCTACTACGGAAACGCAGCCTATACTTATCGTCAACGCTATACATTATCCGTCAGCGCAAGGAAGGATCAATCAAATCTGTTTGGTGTTAAGGCAAATCAAAAAGGTGTTCCACTGTGGTCAACCGGAGTATCGTGGAACATCAGCGAAGAACCATTCTATAAAATATCGTTCCTGCCTTACCTGAAACTGAGGGCAACCTACGGTTACAATGGCAACATCGATAAATCGGTTACGGCTTACACCACTGCACAAACCTTTGGAACCAACTCCATCACAGGTTTGCCTTATGCCCGAATCATGAATCCACCAAACCCGTCTTTACAATGGGAGCGCATACAAATTGTTAACCTCGGTCTTGATTTTGAAGTAGTCAAAAACATAGTAACTGGAAGCATCGAATACTATCAGAAAAACGGAAGTGACTTAATTGGTTTTGCGCCTATCGCACCATCAACAGGTCTCACGCGATATAAAGGGAACACAGCGAGTACACGCGGAAATGGATTCGACATTACGTTAAATACAAATAATATTAACGGTGCTTTCAAATGGCAGACAAACTTTTTGATCAGCGCATCTAAACTAAAAGTCACCAGCTATAAGGATGAAGCCACCACCTGGTATCTGTTGAACTATGGATACACTGGCGGATACCTACGCGAAGGAAATACCCTTTTCGGACTCTACAGCTATAAGTCAGGTGGACTTGATCCGACAACAGGAGATCCACAAGGATACGTAGAAGGAGCAGTCAGCAAAGATTATTTACAGATCACGCAGACAACTAAACCCGAAGAGATTGTCTATCATGGGTCGGCAAGGCCAACTAATTTCGGGGCTATCCGAAATACATTCTCGTGGCGCAATCTTTCGTTGTCATTCAACATCAGTTATCGTCTTGGCTATTATTTTCGGAGAAACTCTATTTCGTATAGCAATACACTCGGGCTTGGCGGGCATGGTGACTATTACAAAAGATGGAAAAATCCCGGCGACGAAATGCGCACGGATGTTCCTTCCCTGCCCACTACGTTTGACGCCAATCGCGATCAGTTCTATTTATTCAGCGATGCACTCGCAGAGAAAGGAGATCACATCCGCTTCCAGGATATTCAGTTGAGTTACACACTTAATCAATCGTCATTCGGGAAACTCCCCTTTCAACGAGCACAAGTGTATGCATACATGAATAACATTGGCATACTCTGGAAAGCAACGGACAAAGTACCTGATCCGGACTACCTGATCACTCCACCATTAAGAACGTATTCCATCGGATTGAAAGTTGACTTCTAACCCAAATCAGAAAATTATGAAACGCATTTTAATACTAGTACTACTGATTTGTTTTTCATCCTGCAGTGATGAATTTCTTGAAAAGAAATCCGACAAATCAATTATCATCCCTACGACTTACAAAGATCTGCAATCGCTTCTCGACAACAATGTAGATGCATTCAATATTGATCCCAGTCTCGGGTTCATCGGCTCTGACGACTATACCATAGAAGAGATGTATTGGGAGTACTTGTACACGGCTGTAGAACGAAATGGCTATACATGGAATGCTGAGATCTACGAAGGAGAAACTGGAATTGACTGGAACACGCCTTACAAACAGGTATTCTATTGCAATGTGATACTCGAACGATTGACAGAACTCAACCCCTCAGATGCAGAAACAGAAACATGGAATACGCTAAAAGGTAGCGCCTTGTTCTTCCGGTCGATGGCGTTCTTCAATCTGCTCCAGGTTTATGCAGTGCCCTACGATGTCAGTGACCTAGAGGAAAAATTAGGAATTCCTCTCCGGTTGACGGCAGATGTAAATGCAACCATTACCAGAGCTTCACTCAAAGAAAGCTACGATCGGCTGATTGCTGATTTAGAAGAATCCATTCCGTTGTTGCCACTTCTACCTGATTACAAAACACGACCTTCTCAGGCTGCCGCCTATGGCTTACTCTCGCGTGTATATCTGGTAATGCGGAACTATGAAAAAGCGAAAGAATACTCTGATTCCTGCTTATCGATCACGGGTAGTCTTATGGATTACAACTCGCTCGATCCATCAAAGTCGCGGCCAATAGTGCAATTCAATGACGAGGTTATTTTGCACAGCACACAGGTTACATACGGTATCCGTACAGACGCATATGTGAATGCAGATATCTACGCTTCGTATGACAACAATGATTTAAGAAAGACAATCTTTGTAAACAATGACTGGGGCGTACCGATATTCAAAGGATGGTACACGGGATCGAGCAGGCTCTTCAGTGGTATTGCCACAGACGAACTTTACCTGAATCGTGCCGAATGCTACGCGCGCATGGGCGATAAAGACAAAGCGTTAGACGATCTGAACCTGCTACTACGAAACCGATTTGTGTCTGGTACGTTTTCGCCAGTTACCGCCAGTTCAGCAGCTGAGGCTCTAGTGATTATTCTCAACGAACGAAGAAAGGAATTGCTTTTCAGAAATACACGTTGGTCTGACCTACGGAGATTAAATAAAGAGACTGCCTTTGCAACCACACTCACGCGAACATTGAATGGATCCATATACACTCTGCCTCCCAATGACCCGCGTTACACGTATCCCATTCCACCAGATGAGATTCTTATCAGTCAAATTCCTCAAAACACACGACAGGAATGAAAGAACTCAAAAAAAATATCCTCCTCGTAGACGATGACAAAATCAATCACTTCATTAATGAACAGCTGATAACTTCAATGGGATTAGCGAATCACATATACAAAGCTTTCAATGGACTTGAAGCGCTGCGAATTCTCAAATTCTGTTGTGAAAACGTTCGTGAAAAACTGGATGTGATACTGCTTGACCTTCACATGCCGGTCATGGATGGATTTGCTTTTATGGAAGCATTTCAGGAATTGGAGTGTGTGAATAAAAAATACATTTCAGTTGCGCTCGTAACATCATCGCATGATCCAGGTGACATGGAGAAGGCGAGGCTACTGGGTGTTCACCATTTTTTCGCCAAGCCACTATCACCCGAATATTTAAGGACCATTTTCAATGGATGATAAAAAAGAACCCCTCTCGACCGAGAGGGGTTTTTCTTTGGAACCGAAAATTAAGGAACGTACTTTCCTGATGTCTCTGTTCCGGAAATTGGTTGACCCAGCATTGGATCATTGTTCTGCAATTGTGCAGTACACGTCCCGGAAGCTGCGTTGCAACTGTACGAAGCTGACACAGCTTCCCAGCGGATGAATGTTCCGTTAGGAGCAGTTACACGTCCGAACAATTGAACCGGAGGTTTCGGTACATTGAAAGCAAAAGCACTCATTGCACCAACTACCAGTGCAACAAGCATAAGATTCAACTTGATTTTTCTCATAGTTGCTGATACTTTTTTAACACTCAAAAAGTAACAAACCGTCTCGGAGGACTTTTCGCCTACTCTATTTCAGGTTTTCGGCTTCTCCTGCTCTATCGCGATAAGATCTTTTTCCTACTCATGCCAAATATTCCAGCAACGGCTATCAAAGTGAATACAATATTGAATGCAAGGTGCTGCGTCCATGACATTCGTTCAAACACTCCGCCACATGAACACGGAAGGGTATCGAATGAGATGAGCATCATCGCTATGTAAATTGTAAACATCAGTAGCAGTAATGCAGAAAACACAAATCCAATTCTCCGCCAAGAAGGAACAATCAAAAGAACTACAACACACAATTCAATTCCAGGAATCATCCAGGCAAGTACTCCTGCCCAGTACTTCAACAATAATGATGACTCTATCTGCCCTGAGAATCTTTGATAGTCTAATAGTTTACTTAACGCTGCATACGTGAACAGCAAAATCAAAAATGCTGAAGCCAGCGAAATCCAGGTTTGCTTTTGACGGATCATAGATAAACGACAACATCTGCCTTTGTTGTAAATCTAGCTGGCAACAGTTATGGAAGGGGTAGTAACTTTTATGCGGAATGTAGGAGATGTGAAAACATACATCAGTAACGCTTATGCAATAAGTACTTTCTATTATGTAAATCGGATATGGGTTTATTCGTCATCATTCAAACGCATTCTCTTCAGGTATCCGGGTGGATATCCAAACATCTTCCGAAAGGCAGTTGTGAAATTCGAAATGTTTCTGTAGCCCGCTTCATTCGCAATGATCTTCATAGGTAACCCGGTTTCACCGATCTTAGCCTTTGCAAGTTTGAGTCGCTCTTCATGAACAAATGCGATTACGCTTCTTTGAAAGAGGGCTTTGAATCCCACTTTAAGTTTGAACTCGTTAATACCAAAGCGATGTGCAATTTCCGGCAGCGTACCAGGATTGAAAAGATTTTCAATAAGATAGGTTTTGATGTCGCAAAGTTTTTTCTCATCAGCCGGAGCTACGTCTCCGGAATTTCTTGAGGCTTCCGAAATTATGTTCTCGATCGATAATCTCAGTAAATCCATAACTCTTGATTTGATATAGAGTTTCTTCATCTCTCCAGGGATTCGGAAATTTGAAAGATCATCCACAATATCCATCATCTTCGATGTGGCCGCATGCTGAACTGCAGTAATGCTTGCCGCTCTTCGTTCAACTATGTTTCTGATAAATTGTGAGAACGCTTCGGAATCATCTGAACTCAGACTACTGAGATATGCTTCGCTAAACTCAACTCCAAAGAATGCATATTCCCCTTTCTTGAAATCATAATCACAGTTCACTTCCGGGATATAGGTAAGATTATAATGATTTCGCTTAGCTAGTCCGCTACCCAAACTTTTGATCCCGAACTGGATGTTCTTTTTCAGTGTGAACGACAAAGCAATAGACGAGGAACCTTCATTCTGAATGTTGATGCTACCTGCACCTTTCATCTTATAATGAAAATACCAGACACTGAAATACTCTTCGCGTATTTCGTTGAAGAAAATTTCACCTAACGGATATGAAGCGTACCACAAGCGAAGTCCATAGTTACTTCCGGTTGGTACTTCTTCAAAGTATAGTCGGCCAAACTCTTTTGACGTCACCTGCATTCTCTCAATGCACATAATTTATCCTGATTGCATAAAACAAATTACCTACCGCATAAGCCAACTTTGTCACTTTTGTTCTCTCTTATAAATACACAAAGCCCATCGACACACTTTGTACAATGAGTACAAAGCGTATAGATGGGCTCACTTGTTTAATGTAGATAAACTCCGCTGACTTTCAAATCAATGATGCTCCAACTAGGTTGTACCAAATAGCAAATGACCTGAGCAAATCATTCGCATTACTTCAGATTCTATCAAAATCATTCAGAATCTTACACAGTCGTTTATGTTGATTCAGGTAAACGTTAAATTCATTTACGCTAACGCACTGATAGTGATGAATAAACACAATGGAACAGTGATCAAACCCTATACACATAAAGAGCTTGCCGCTCTCTATGGAGTATCGTGGTTGACCTTCCAGAAGTGGCTAAAACCATTCGAGCAGGACATTGGTATCAAGAACGGACATTTTTATAACACCCGTCAGGTTGAAATCATTTTTGAAAAATTGGGATATCCATCCGTTCACCTTTCAGAGCAAAACTGAGTCAGAGTTTCTTTACATTCTTGACAAAGAATTTCGAGAAGCGATGTTGTAAGAGAAAGTCAGCGATCTCGTAAAGCAGCTCCTGGCTGTTACACTGCTCCAGGTTCCATCCATTGTTGAAAGTGTCGATCTTGCAGTTGATCAGGAAATACAGCTCCTCCCTGTAACGGTTCATGGAAGCCTTGTTTGTATGCGGGTCGACCAACTCACCTTCGTATTCCACCAGGTAACGCGTCTGTATGTCACGTAACTTCTTGTACAACGGCTTTATCTGCGTATCAATCGTATCAAGTTCAGCCTTATACTTTTCAATTTCATGTCTGTCTGCCTCACTCAGTGTGCGGTCGAATTGCTCATGAGCAAGGATGTATTTGGTTGACACAAAAGCCCGTCTTCTGTTAATGCCTTCGATCTCGTGATAGATCGGATTCAGGCATTCCTGTCGTTCTTGAAGAATCATAGGAATTGGATTTTGGAGAGGAAGTTGGGAAAAAATGAGGAAGAGTGAAAGTACGCCAGTTATGCTCTACTGCGACCCTGATTCAACCGTTTCTTCCTCTAGTTTGTCGGTCAGAGTCAAAAAACGTTTGTACTTAGTTTGTCTAATGAATGTCCTGAAATTTGATTGATCAATCTCAAATCCCTCTTCTCGCCAGTCGACTTTGTCCTTCAGTAATGCTGGATTCAAAATCAACTCGTTTTCCTGTAAATCATGGACCCCAATTATCATATGAGGCAAGATGAATCCTTTGAAAGCAAATTCCTTCTCCTCCGGATAAAAGCTGTCCGCCAGAACAGGGAGACTCTTGCCCTCAACTTTGCTCTTTAGTTTCCGCAGTTTGTCCAAACTAATAAAAAGCATGAAGTTAGTGGGAATCCACAGAAACAATACCAATTTATCAGATACTTCATTGTTTCTCGCCACGCGTGGCGAGGATGTTGTGGAAACAAAATTTACTAAGCTATCGCTGTTATGAGTGTGTAGTCCAAATAAATAGTAGTCCGTCAATTCCTCATCATTCTTGACATTATCTGCGAATGCCTTTTTGTTTTTGTCATTTCGAAAAAAAGCCAAGTCAATTGGTCCGTTTGTCAGCTTACCATAACAATCAAAAATCCATTGAGCAGTCTCAACTCCTAGACTACCAATAAGCTTCATTGGATGCGGGATGGATTCACTTTCTCTTAGAAAGTTTTTGGCTTTGTCGCCAACCAAAAATAAACCATCGTAAAGACTATCATTAGAGTTTAATTTTGAGATCAATGTTTTCTTTACCGTTGACTTTCTTAGCCCTCGTAATAAAAGATTACACTGTTCGTCATTAATGAGTAATGCTATTTTCTTGGAAACAATCTCTTTTTCAGCGACAGTCGCAACCTTTCCCTCACCAAACTTGAGAGGCACAGAAGTGTTCAAGAGCTTTGCCAAGAGCTTTTTAGATGTATCTAAGTTGTACAGATCATTGAGGTTTCCCATTAATGTGGTGTTCACTTTGCACATTATCTTTCACTTCAAAGGTAGATCATTTCTAGGTTAGCCAGGGTTATTGATAACTCATCGATCGTCAGTTTTTCCATAGTTGCGGCTTAGTGAAAGGCCGAATCACCGTATTATATCTTCAATAGCATCAAGGTACTTCAAATACAAAGCTCTGAAAATTTTATCTATCAACAGTAGAATAGAGAAATAAAGAAAATAGTTTTCGTATTTATGATCATCGTTTATAAGGGCCTTTAGAGTCGGCAAATTCTGCTGATAGGAGTGCGTGTTGTGAGCGATCCTGTTCCTATGATTGTATAGTACTTCGTATTTGTCTTGAAGAACATTCTCAAACAAGTTCGGCCTGCCCTTTCCGTCTTGATGAAGGAAATGTTCAGGTTTAATGAGATGTTTCTGATTTAAAAACCAACTGAAATTGCTCTGTGCCCATATAGCCAAATTTGTATTCTCGAACACGCTCTTAATGAAAGCTAATGTTTCCTTCAATATCGCTTTGCGATCAATATCACTCGCCAAATCGAAACTTGGATCATGCTTCTTAATTTGGATCATTAGTCTTTTGTATATCTTATTCTTGTCTGTGTACGAAGAACACTCCCCTAAATTGTCGTCATTCCCGAGGAGGGCTCGCCTATAATCAAAGTCAATGGTTGCTAGCTCCCAGGTAATACATTTCATTTTCTGCTCTTGGAAGCCAGTCGTTTTCAGAAACGCTGACTGCATTACGTAATCGCACAGGGGATATGTCTCTATACCACTGCCAATCCCAGCACTTGCTGAAACTACATCCTTCAAAATTTCAGTAATTGGAGATAGAATAAACTCAGTGTGACTACCCATTTTTTAGCCTAGCTTTTTTATAGATATTTAGTGAATCAGCAATCCTAGGCTTTAGGTACTTCAATGCATTCGGATTGTCCTTGTGATTTTCCGCCAGTTTAAATGCTTCAATCTTTGCATTTAGTTCTTTGTGCAGGGCATCTTTCTTTGTTGAATCTAACTGATGGTTTAGAAAGACTATTTCGTTAACCAGTCCAAAAAAATACATATCCATGTCAATTATTGATGTGAATGACTTCGGTACCTCAAGACTGGTTAATGACGTCTTCACCCTGTCAATCCGATCACTATTGTAAGGAATGGTTGGGTACGATACATCGAACTTTAATTCGTTCTCTTTATTAGCATCAACAACAGCCATAATATACTTTTGATAATAATTCTCATTCTTTTCCCAATCTCTGCCACCATACTTGAGCAAAGTGAAATTATTTCCCTTATACTGGGAAAGGATTGATAGGTACTTAATGAAATCTATCAAGCCGCTCTCTCGACTACTTGTTTCAAGTCTTATTGCATTCAAGAATTCTGGGACAAAGAAATTCTTCAAATTCTCCTTTAAAAAATACAATGATTTCCGATTTTCGAGTCTAGTTAGTTTCGTGCCTCCGATATTGATATTCCGGAATATATCTGAGTAGAATTTGGATTGATCTTCGTCATTGACATCATTGCTTGGCTTGATATAGGCGAATCCTAGGAAATGCTCATTAAACCATCTTTCTTCTTTAGCTTTATCAAGCAGTTGTTTATAAAAAGAACTTTCAAGTTCCTTCGTGTTAAGCTTCTTGTTCTTAATGATTTCACCAAAATTCCAGTTTATCATCTTTATTCTTTCATCCACAAAATCATCTTCTTGATCAGCACCTGAGACATCATCTGCGATTTGCTGAATTTCAGTATCTGGTTTCTGATAAATGTACTCCCTCGTGTCAATGTATTTATTGATACTCGCAAAGAGCAAAGAAGTTAATCGTTGCTGCCCATCAAGTATATAATTTTTCCATTCTCCATCCTTGCGTACTGCACCGATGATGACAGGAGGGATGAACTGATTATTATCCAGAGTTTTTATCAAGTTTTCGACTTGAGCTTTATCCCAAACAAAAGATCGTTGATACCAAGGCAACACAACGTTTTCTTTCAGTATTAAATCTATCCAATGACGTAGCGAGTATTCGCCATAATAAACTCGTTTATCCATTTATCACTTCTTAAAAAACTGTTAGATTGTCCTTCGTGTGCTTAGTCGTAAATCACTATTTGAAATATTGTGACAAAGATGATCCACCCATCTGACCTTTTTTTAGGATAGAACTTGAAAGTTCTATTAGTTTTAACTTTGGATCGGGCTGGAGGTCATTAAGTATCTCTAAAATCTTGTTTCGTCTAGTGTCAATTCCATCCATATCTTTAATAGCGGATCGGATTTTCTGAGCATCCCCCTTGTTAACTATGTCCATAAATATCGAGTAAAAATTCCCTCGAAACTTTGAGCCATTTTTCATGTATGTAAATGTAAACTGCTCGACTTCGAACTTCAGCTTTTGCAACTCTACAAGTATGCTATCAAATGAGTTTGAATACTTAACTGTCCTGAAATGCCTTGCACTAGAGTAGGTTGCGATTTCATGCTTTTCTCGTGACACCAACTTTCCTGTGTTAATTGCAAGTTGGGTATCGTCAATTGCTTGATTTAAATCATCTATAAATAATTCATAAATGCATGAAACTCGGTAAGCGGACCTCTCAAATGCTTGGATGTGTTGTTCAAGTAAATAGTGATCCTCGATTCGCTCTAGGTCGGCACTTGAGCCTCCATTTCCCCTAGGTAGCGGCGCCCCTCTGAGAGTTGCTAGGAGAATTTCCAAATGCTTTTGGTGGTCGGTCCGATTTCTAAAGTCTATTCGGGTCAACCTTTCAATCGACAAGGGAATTTCACAAGATTTTCTAAACAACGGTATTATACTTCGTTCCCTTGCGGCTGGGTCGCGATAGATCGCCATAGACATTTCAAAAGCTACCCATTTTGATTTAAAGGCTTCCGGAGTCATTACAAGCCCAACGTATCTACTTTCCTTTATTCCCTTCTCAATTTCATTAGACACATCCGAACCTGGAAAAATGTCCCATTCATCAAAGAAGACTTTAAGCTTTCGCCCATTCTTGTCTTGCTCTAACTGATCCGCCAAATGTCTTGTCCACGCTTTGTCAGCACCATTGTGACTTAAAAAAATATCATGTGTAAACATAGTTTTGAACGTTCGCGACAAACCAAATTATTATTCTAACTACCACCACCCCTTTTTGATGCACTCACCCTCTTCTGCCTCGCCACTAAACCATCCCTCGGCTCTTGCTATAACCAAAGAACATTTAGTTTTTGCTCTATCAATGTCCTCAGCATAAAAGGTCTTACATCCAACGGCACGAGAACCAAGTTTAAGTTCCTTACACCGATATGGTTGACCTTTATCTAATGACACGACTTTCTCTGGAAAAAATTCAACTCCTAAGTATGACTGAAATTTCGATACCAGAAGTCTAGCGATCGTATACTCTCTTCCTGGTCGTCCAAAAGAGTCATTGCTGATTAAAGCCCAAGGAATTTCCCCCACTGACCTACGCATCACATTTTGAAGGGGTTCATACTCTGAGTTGTCAAAAGTGTATGCTCTTAAAATCAGACTTAAGTTCGGAAGGATTTCATGGTAGATAATCATAGCATTAAATTGAGAATACTAAACACGCACGCTGAAATATTAAATAGGAGAGAATTCCAGTACCAGCAATATAAAATAGCGTTGATACGTAAAAAGCGATTGACTTCGATTTGACCTTTCTGTCAAATCTGTCAATGAGAAAATTCTGAACACATCCCGGGTAGACAAGATTCACAAGGAATTCGTACTCTATCTCCATCTTTTTCCTCTGCTCTCCGTCCCGTTGTGGAGATTGTAGAGCTTGATGTAGTTGCTGAATTTTAGCTCGCGTGTCATTTTGGGTCTCAGTTAATTGCGATAAAATAATGCTGTACTTCTTATCTGGGTAGGCTCTTTCGTATAGATGCTGGTATACGTTGACGTATTCATCCGAGTTATCAAAGCGTTTCACTTCGCTGGGACAAAATATTTGATATACAGCTATTCCAACAGCATACAAAATACTGGCTCCATACATCCATTTGAATGAAGGAGGAAATGAAAAATCTATGTACCCTTTCAACCATGTAGAATCAATAGATTGATATATGGTAGCCAAAACGGGTACACCAATCATGATTACATAGGAAATATTGAAGTACTTTACTCTACCAAAGTTCTTTACGGTTAGCCAATCCATTTTATCGCTATCTGTTTTAACACTATGTAACGAATGTCAGGCGATTCCAGGTGGGCTTTGATCTGAATCGATCAGGTGGGTCAAGGAATCGACAAAGTGAAAATAGCAAAATATCCCTTCAAATTCCCTCGCATGTTATCACAATCCTTCCAATTCACTCAAAATCGTTAACCCAATAGCCAGCCTCGTTGCACCTTTCCCCTATGGAAACGCAAATAAACCATAGCAACGGGTCGGGTAATTGGATTGCCTTCCTGTTCGGGGCCATGTTCAACATACTGGCCAATTTCAACCTCTGGCATGTCATCGACTATGCTGCACAAGCTATCACTGGTGGTCTTGTCTGTCTCCTGTTTAAAATCCTTGGTGACTTTCTTTCGCCACTTCTCAAATCGTGGTGGAAACAATTCATTGCTTGGCTGAAAGCAGAAGACAGTGATAGGAACTAAACACATATTGTTTGGTGCCGGAGCTGTTGCTGCTTTGTTCGGAGCATCGTACCTGCTCAAGCTCAACCGGCTCTCAAATGAACTGGAGTCTGTTACGAAGATCTCTATTCATAAAGTGAGCCTTGATGGGATTGACCTGCGCATTGATGTAACACTGAAGAACCCAAGCGGCGGGAGTGTGAAGGTGAAACACCCTTTCGTAAAGATGATCTACGGTGGCGTTACCGTTGCATCGTCACAGATCAGGGATGTAAACATCACCATCCCGAAATATAGCGAAGTAAACCTTGAACCGGTGATGATCAACATCGGGTTCATGAATCTGGCAACTACAGTACCTGGTCTTTTCAAAGAGTACCGGAACACCGGCAAACTTTCAATCACAGTGAAAACAATCACTACGATCAACGACAGTTTGCCTTACACCAAAACGGACAACATATCACTTGGCGGTGGAAAAGAAGCATGAGTCGTAAGCATGGAAACAAGAAAACGCCTGATACAAAGTGGCAAAGAGTTCGACCATCTCTTTCCATCACCGAGTGACCAGGACATCACTATAAAAAGGAGTGGTGATGTAGAAGACACGATGAAGCTCATTCAGCGCACTGTTCCGAAAACGCTTTGGCAAACGGAAAAGATTGCGAAGAAGCTGAAAGGAAAAACACTGGATGAAACGTGCTCGAACATCTGGCACTTTGTGTATGAGCACATTCAATATACGCGCGACAAGGAAGGAGTAGAACAAGTACGGAGTCCGAGAAGAACGTGGTGGGAAAGAAAAGCCGGAGTTGACTGTGACTGCTACACTGAATTTATCAGCTCGATACTCTGCAATCTGCGGATACCACACAAGGCGCGGATCACAAAGTATCCGAAGAGACCACCGGAAGTACCGCGATGGCAGCATGTGTACCCGATTGTGCTACGAAAAGAAAACTCAGACTTGATTGATCGTGATGATTACATCGTGATCGACTGTGTGAAAGACAACTATGATGAAGAGCAACCTTTTCTGGAATGTAAAGACTACGATATGCAACTCGATTACCTGGACGGAATAGAAGATGAACAGCAAGAGGAAGAACTCACGCTGAACGACGTAGTGTACGACACGGTCGATGCCGAAGAGATGGCAGATCTCTATGGTGATTTAGGCTTTCTTAAAAAACTGCGAGCCGGTATCAAGAAGGTAGCAAAGAAAGTTGGCGATGCCGTGGGCAAGGGAGTACGATTCCTGAATCGTTTTACCAATCCTGCAACGATCCTGTTGAGGAACGGATTTCTACTCGCCATGAAAGTGAACCTGCTGAACGTCGCAGGAAAATTACGCTATGCCTACCTGACCGATGCCAAGGCTAAAGAGTTGGGAATGAATCTCGATTCGCTTAACAAGCTTCGAAAAGTCAAGGATCGTGCAGAGACTGTTTACTGGCAAGCCGGTGGAAAGAAAGAGAATCTCAAGAAGGCAATCCTCAAAGGCAAAGGAAACAAAGACAAGAAAGTCCCCATGAACGGTTTGTTCGGACTCGATGATGTCTATGCCGATCCGGATGAGTATCGCATCATACATAGTGATCTTAATGAGCTTGGAGAACTGGGTGATCCGGCAAGCGGTGCAGCGATAGCTGCCGCTACGAGTGCAGTGGCTGCTATAGCCGGAGCACTGAAACAAATCAAAGGACTATTCAACAAAGGCGGAAAAGAGGAAGCTTCCTTTCAAAGTGAAACCGACAACGCGGGAAATGAAGCATCATCGGAGGCTGTCCTTACCCAGGAAGATCAAATTATCCAGGAAGAGTATGACACGTCTTCTGCAAACCTTACTACGTCTGCTGGAGATGCACTACCAGCATCCGCTTCCGCCAGCCGAAGAATTGATACGAGTGTTCCGACACAAACACAGAGTACTGCTTTACAAACTACAATGGATCAGAATGCGGGCATTGTTCAAAAGACGACAACGTGGATAAAAGCAAATCCCGGTAAGTCGATCCTCATAGCAGGAGCTACAGTTGCCGGTGGAATTGTACTCGCCAAAGTTTTAGGAGGTGGCAACAAACAAGGTAACACTGTCAATGGAGTTCCTAAAAAGGCTAAGAAGAAAGGGAAGAGTAAACCAAAGAAAGAAACAGTAGCAACCATCAAACTTTAACATTATGGCAAAGGGTAAAAAGAATTCTGGACTCGCAGGTACTGCAAAGGCAGCCACTCCCTATGTACAAACTGCAAAGGAAGGTGGACTCATGTTACTTGCCGCAATAGCTGCCGGTGGAGCCGGTGCGGCACTTGGTAGGCACTCCTTTCTTGCAGGGATTCCGGTAACACTGATAGGAGTACATAAAGGAAATAAGTATGTGATCGCTGCGGGACTCGGCCTGGTGTTGAGTAACGGTTTCCAAAAGCAAGCCAGCGCGGCAACTACTGAAACATCAACTGAAAGTGTCGAAGGCTTTGACATCAAACAGATCGCAAGTGAAGCGAAAGATAGAGTAGGAACATTCTTCAAAAACTTTGGAGAGAAGCTCTACCTCTCCAAGCAAACCATTGCCGGACTTTCCGGTGATGACGATAACGTGACCTACTTCGTGAATCCCTACAGCAACAAGGAATTGGATATGTCAGCCATCGATCGTGTCCAGGAACAGATCGCCCAAATGAACGGAGTTGGTCTCAGTGAAATCGAGCGTGAATTCTAAATCAACCAATAAACAATAGAAACTATGTTAGGAGCATTAGGACAACTCATGGAAAGTGAGTACACCAATCCCACCGAGCTGATGGGATTCGGTGAAGTAGAAGAAGAGTTGCTGGGCGACCTTAAGCGACTGAATCCTCTGGCGAGAGTGAAGGCCATGCAGAAGCTGATGAAGAAACCGATTCCTTCACAAGGATCGCGTGCAGAGTTCGAGAAGTTCTTTGTCGAACTGCCCAAGCACATCAAAGAACAATTGCTGCAAGGCAAGTTGCGCCTTGCCGATCACCTGATCTATACCATCAAAGCGGTGAACGGAGCTAAGACGATCAAGATGTTTGAAAGCCAGGATGTAAAAGAAGTCGGTTTGCGAAACATCAGCAATGCGAAACTTCCCAAGAACATGGCTTTGCTTGTATCAGGCATCTACATGCTGCAAGGGGAAGCTGCATCGCAAGGAGTCGATGATCTGAAGGTGGTGAAGTTTGAAACCATTGAGAATGTTGGCGCATTGGCCAACGGTGAATTCAAACTGAAGGCCAATAAGAAACAACTCGTCAGTGATACGTCTAACCGGAATTTTGTGACTACTCAGTTTGATATGGTTCCAAAAGGATTCTACAAACTGGCAAACCCTCGTCTAATTCACGATGACATCGACATTGAATTTGAAATTGAGTTGGGAACGATCAACGGTATCAATGCGAACACGGTGATCTACATCGGTCTTGCCGGAACGGCTACAATCCCTTAGCAGATGGAAGCACGGTTGGTGGATAAGGTGTACAGCTTCGCGGTGGAGTCGCAGAATGCGCCCGTGAACAAGAAGTTCGACCTGGACAAGAATGTGAAACTTGTTCGCGGTATCATTCTCAGTTCAGACAAACCGAACCTCATGTTCTATCGCGGATCGCAGCGCATCGAGATCAGCGGGGATGAAATTTTCCCAGAAGACTTCGAAAGCAAACTGCTGATGAGCGGCATTGCTGTGGCACCGGATCAAAAGTATCGCACATTGGGAAATGGAGTGATCGCGGGAAACGGTGAAGTGAAGATTCAGTATAAGGACACACACAACCCGAATGCTTCCTTCACTACCTACAAGGTGATAATAATTCTGCAATGCGAGATGAAGTAATCACAACATGGACAAAGCGAAAGGTCATCATCACCACGGTGGACATCACCCGCATGGAACGATTCCGCATCATCACGATCAAACTCCCGGCCAATGTGAAGAGAGTAACGGGAGTCTTGGTAACAACACAAGCTGCGTGGATGGAGGTAGATACGGGACCATAAGCTTCCAGGCGAACAATAGCCTTGACGTATTCCAGGTGCTTGAAGCGAGAAAGGAAGATGAAGCGATGTCGGATGAAGCTTTGATCAAAGTGAAAGATCTCCAGTTCGACAGCGATATGCCTTGGGTGACTGGAAATCTACCTCGACTGATTCCGGTGAATGTTGAAGGTGATACGATTCAGATTCATGCGCTGTTCAAAGGCGAGTGTTTTGATAAAGAATATACGTTACGCATTTACGTGGAGTACGAAGAAGCAGAAACAATTGTGGTGGAGAATAGCAAAGAACTAAACCGCGACAAGAACTGCGACCTGGAACCACAGGAGATTCATTTATGACTGAGCAACTGATCATACAATACGTGCCGGAGCGGATAAGACAATTAGGATTTACTGACTATCACCTCCGCTACCGCGACCTGATGATCGGTAAGCAATCATCGATGACTGTAACAGCCTGGAATGAATTGTACTTCATTGTAGATGATCCTTCAGATGTGATTGTCGAGTCGGACTATGGCATTTACGACTCAACTGAGAATCTAGTAGAAGAGAATATGCATCAGCATCGCGGAGAGATTGTGATCAGGAATAAATCAAGCAGAAGCAAACGCATAAAGTTCGTGCAGGTAATAATTGTGAATTGACATGGCACTGATAAGCAAACAGAAATACGATCCAGCCCAGGTACAGAAGCTTGCCGACCTGATTCGCCTTTATCGTGATCGCGAGCAGCCTTTCGATTACGAAATCATTGTCGATGGATTGAAAGTGGTTCGCAGGACAAGCGACCCGGAGATGTTCTTCATCTTCGAAAATTTTGTGACGGCAGATACTAAAAACGTAGAGATCATCTTCTACAACGGAAACAGTAATGTGAACGAAAAACGCATGTTCACCTTCATTGATGATGAGCCGGAGAAAGGATTGAGTGGAGTCGAAGTCGATACCCGTATCCAGGAAAGCAGGGAGCAGTTACGAAAAGAATTCGAACATGAGCGAATCCAAAAAGAGAACAAAGAACTGAGAGGAAAGGTCGAGGAACTGGAGAAAGAAATTGAAGACCTCGAAAAGGCTAACGAAGAACTTATCAACAGTCAGTCACCACTGAAAGGCTTCCTAGGTGAAATAGGCTCCAGCTTCGTAGAAAGTTTCATTCGCAGAAATCCTAACGTGATCAAAGGTCTACCTGGAGGAGAAGCACTTGCCGGTCTGATCGAAACAGACAACAAGCGTAAAGAAAATGAAGAGCAAGCTCCGGACAGCGAAGTGAACTTCAAGCCAAAGTCTGAAAGCTATTCATTGACTGAAGATGAAAAGAACGCCATCACGTTTGTCAACCAACTCAAGACCCAGTTTCAAAGGGAAGAGTTTGACAAAGTTCTGCTCATACTCCAGACACTGGCCGATGATAAGAGTAAGATTGATCTCATCCTCAATCATGTAAACATTAAACAGTAATAGCATGAACAAGTTCTCTTACGATATCACCATTGAAGCGAACTCGCAGGAAGAGGCGTTGGCGAAGGTGAAGGCAGCAACTGTACTTATGCAAAAATTAAAGCCGAACGAAATCGCTCGCCTTGCAGAGGTGGTGAAGAACGATCCGATAAAGACAGCTATCACCAAGAAAGCCCTCGGTTTATAACAATGACACATGACGAAGCAAGAACAAAAGCTACAGAACCTGAAGGTGATTGCAATCTATTCTGCACTAGGAATAGGTTCGGCCACCGGTCTGTTTCTGCTTGCCCGTCATTTCATTAAGAAGACTGTATCGAACAGATCGCAAAGCGACAGCATGGACGAAGGCGATCCCGCGACTTACGCCAAACAATTGAAGATGGCTTTTGATAATGATGTTGCTTTTGGATGGGGAACGAATGAAGAAGCAGTCACAAGGGTATTTGAAGAGATTCCATCGAAGAGCATGTACAGCAAAGTGCAGAAAGAGTATTCTAATATGTATGGAAGAAATCTCAATGCTGACCTGGAAGACGAACTGAGCAGCGATGAATACAACGAACTGATCCGCATACTGAATGCCAAGAAGTAAAACGATAGTGCTGAGTGTAAAGAACGCGAAGGTGCATAAACCTAGGACGCGAGGGAAGAAGCCTGCATCGACTAAAGGCAAGGGAGTAACACCTTCGAAGGTATTCCTATATGCACTTGGTGTGGTTGCATTCGGTGGTAGCGCATACCTAGTCTATGACAAACTAAGAAAGAAACAAGTGACGGTGTACAACAATACACAGGAAACACCCGACATCATCATTAATAATAACCTCCCGACTTCTACTCCAGCGCAGAAGTCGGTGTCTGGGCGGAATGACAACTTTCCGTTGAAGCGTGGTAGCCGAGGCACCAGGGTTACTGCGCTTCAACAGGCACTTGCCAGGATCATTGGTATGGAAACGATGAATACCAATGGTGGTATTGATGGACAATATGGTCCGGGAACAGCGAACGCATTAAAGATCGCGGGCTATGGCGAGACAATTAATGAATCGACATTCAATGCCATAGTAAGCAAAGCCGATTCCGGTTCGGTTGCAATCAATCCGAGTGTGGTTGCACAAAACCTGTATCGTGCAGCGCAGGCAAAGAATCTCGTGAATGTAATTGCGTCCCTGAAGCAGATCAAGTCGGTCTCGGATTACTCGTCAGTGAATGACTACTACAAGTCGATACCGATTATCTCCAAAACAATTGTGAATGACTTGCTCAACTACGCTTTCGCCAATAATGAATCGGCCAAAGATCAAATCAAAAACGAGTTTACCCGAATTGGCTTGAAAGTAAACGACTCCGGTGTGTGGAGTCTGCAAGGTATCCGGCTCTACAAAGACCTGATCACGATAAGACCAACAGTAGTGATCGATTCCTACAATCATCGGATCACCGTTCCACGAAATACAATTCTTGGTGATGAAGTCAAGATTGCCAATGGGACAACGTGGTTCAGGACGGTTGACAGTGGAATACTAAGAGTACCAACGCAAGATGTGAAATACGCAAACTAAAATATTATGAAAGCAGAAATACTAAGAATCTATCAACCCAAGCAAACCATTGGCGAGTTAATCATCGATGGGGTTGAGTTCTGTAAAACACTCGAACTGAAATGGCTCGACAATACCAGAAGCAAGAGCTGCATTCCGGAAGGAACATACAAAGTAGTGAAGCGACTCGCACACGCAAAGCGGAAGTATGATCACTTTCATGTGTTGAATGTGCCGAATCGTTCCTACATCCTTATTCACACCGGCAACTACTCGCGGCAAATCCTGGGCTGCATACTAGTGGGCGATAAACATATCGACCTTGACAAGGACGGGTTAATGGATGTTGCCAACTCCACCGTAACGCTCAAAAAGCTTTACGAGTTGATGCCTAGCGAATTTGAATTAACTATTCGTAAGAAGTAGTCATGCTCGGGAGGATCAAATCCATATTAAAACAAAACGGTTATGAGCTTTATACCGAACCCTATCGGCTCAACATTGTCGGGCTGCGGAGCGAGAGCATTGTGCCTAACCAATTTGATGACGAGATCCATGTGTTCTACGCCAAGTCCGATGGGGCATGGAATTATCACATCTGGCCGGCCACCACCGATCCGGGAACCTTCTGGCTAAACAATCCGGTGTACGAACAAGGCACTGCCATACTCGCACAAGGTCAGTACCAAAACAGTTACGCCATTGGCAAGCACAAAGGATTGTATGAAGCTCTGGTGCAAACAAAGCCAGTTACCGTCATTCGCGACTACGATCGTGATGCACTACTGGATTTCTACAATGGTGAAAAGCAAACTGGAATCTTCGGCATCAACATCCATCGAGCCGAGAGCACCGGTACGACAAAGCTCATTAACAAGTACTCAGCCGGATGCCAGGTGTTTCAGAATGCGCATGACTTCGAGCAGTTCATGACGTTGTGCGAACAACATCGAAAACTTTACGGCAACAGCTTCACTTATGCACTTGTCGATTTTCGCTCCATGCGAAAGGTAACTATCAAGAGGTTGGTCACGGCTTTGTCTGTATCTGCTGCTATGGCGTTGGGATGGATAGTTTTCTCGAAGTAAAATTCACCGATCATGGAAAAGAACGAACGATCAAAAATCTACCGGGAACAGTTGGCTACCATTGAGGATCTTCAAGGTCTGGAAGAAAGACTCTTGGACAAGATCAAGGTATTATTGGATCAAATTGCCAACGCCACCACCCAGAAAAAGAAGTGGCTGAAATCTGGCGAAGTCAAAAAGCTACTTGGAATCTCCAATGGCACACTGTTCACGCTGCGTTTAAACGGCAAACTCAGTCCTAACAAAATAGGTGGCACGCTCTACTTCAGCTATGATGAAATTGCAAAACTGATGGAAACTAAGTCTGAAGATTTCTGATTGACTAATGGACATTGTAAAACAACTTATCGGGTATTTGACCAGAGTGACATCCGATGTTCGCCTCGGCTCGACGCACATAAGTTTGTTTACCGTGTTGTGTCTAGCCTGGCTCGTGAATGGGAGCAAGAGGACGTTTACCATTTCACGTAAGCAGGTCATGCGTGCTTCCAGGATCAAATCAAAAACCACATACCACAAAGTAATCAATGACCTAAAGTTATTGGGCTATGTGAATTACCAGCCTTCGTTTGATCCGAATGGGAGCAAAGTGTCGCTACTTAGTTAGAATCATGCGTTCTTTGAAATATTGTGACCCAGTTTTTCAGCTCAAAAGAAAAATGCTCACCCCTGAAGTTGGGTGTTTTACAGTTCCGCCTTTTATGTTCCCCAAGCCACCTCGCATGCAAAGTATTCAGCTATAACAATTCTAATAACCATTGTGCCCATGTCATCAATTGCAATGTATCTATATTGGTCATCCTGAACGTCAATCCAATCATTGAACAGCACTTCAATATTTTTTTGGCCTCCCTCCTCAGTCTTCACAGCCATTTGCGTTACCATGAGACGTTGCATATTTCGAGATCCCACCTCACCGAGTGTTTGTTGAAAGTGAACAGAATGGAATTCATCCTGAGCCTCTTGAGGGAGTGACGAAAGGGGACCACACCAAAAATGATCTGGCTCCGCGTCACAGGGTTGACTGAGTTCAAAGGCTGCGTGTCCCCGAGCCAGCTTCAGCATAACATTGCAAATGCGTTCCATCTCTGGTACAAAAGCAATTTTACCATCAACTTCGGTTTTTGAGTTCTCAATACGTTGTCGAAGAGCAGGTGAGTTTTGCATAATTTTAGCAACTGATGGTCTACCTATCTTCTCCGGATCGGTTGAACCACAAAGCACACTTTCTATTATACAAACAAGATATTGCTCATCTTTCGAAAAATCTTGATTACAAGAAACACAGCAACCTACTACAGGTAGATTTTCGGGATAAGGTTTTTCTAGGAGACATTTTGAGGGCACATGATCACGTGTATCAGCTGGACCACCGCAATAGATGCATCCGCGAATCAATCGACTATCAGCGAGGTTGTTTAGTTGGATCATAATGATGAGGTTAATGTTTGGTTATAAAGTACCCAATGGTAACTGTTCCGTCCCTGCGCTATTTCCCTTTTCAAATGTTCTTAAAATTCTCGGAATGTTTTCAATTGAATCGAAAGGGAAAGTTACTGCCCCAAAGTTTAACACATGATTCAATCGCTTATCTTCCCCTAGGAGTTGAAGATTAAACGGAAATGTCAAATGATATTCCGTAAATTCTCGACCCACTAAATCCCAGATTTTGTCGTGTGGGATTTGGGGAGTCAATTTTAAAGTAAGTTCGATCATTTTTCCCCCCTGAATTATTCGCAAATAGTCCTCATACTCACCTTTAAACAAGATGTCTTTATCAATATATCTTGTTGAGCTTTTGTACATCTGTTTGACTCCTTCAAATATCAAATCATCAAGAAGGTCTAAAGTTTTACAATTATAGTCCTTGGTAAAGTGCCTACGGTAGTGAATATACCCAGTAAACGAATTCCAGTCAGGGCCGTCAATGCGAATTACTCGTAAGACTCTTAGCCTATCCAGATCTAAAAATTGTATAGGTATTTCCATATGTTTTTAGTGATGGCTTCTAATATTTCAATTTAAGATATTTCTACCTATCTCATTGTTTGCCGCAGTCAATTCTGCCGGTAAAGCATACCAGAAAATGAAACGGTATTGGCGAGTTGCTCAAAAATTCGTTCTTTTAATCCGCAGCTGTATCTCACTATCGATTCACCATTGATATTGAAATTACCAATGTTCTTACTGCGTTTGAATGTTGAGTTTTGTTGTTCTCGCACATAGTGTAAACAACTCATACAACCACATTCAAAATCGTCCAAAATCGTAGGGGTTTGAAAACGCTCTTGGCCACGTTTTTTTCATTGATGTAAAATGCTGATAATCAGAGTATATAGCAGGGTAAAAACTCCCTCCTCCTCTGCAAACAAATAAGCAAAGCCCGGAAACCGGGCTTTTGTTTTTTCAGGCAGGCGGGCCGAACGTCTCGTTCGGTCGAGACTGCATGGAAAAATAAAGCGAGCGAAGCGAGGTGCTTATTTGTTTGACTCTCCCCTTCAAGGCATCAGCGCAGGTAATCCCGATGCATAATCTGATTCAGCAGGAACGCTTTCAAACAAGAATCAATATCAGTGTAAGCACCAATCCGCCCAAAGCGAAATAAAGTCCCTTTTTAAACATGGGTGAATCCGGCATAAACATCCAGAAAGCTGAGATCACAAAAAATAACAGCGAAGCGCCAAAGAAAATGTTCAGGTAAAAGAGTGGTGAGTTTGTGTTCGCTTTGTGAAGTTTTGTCATCTTATCCAGTGCATAGGGGAGTTTCTTCGACTTTTGAATCGCCACTCCGGATGATTTGCTGTATTTGCCATCCCTGAAGTAAACCGTATCGCCCTCGGTCTTTTCTGATTTGAACTCACGTATCCGCAACGCCTTCCCGATCTCTTCATCTGAAAGGTTGGGTGAAAGAGATGTTTCTGTTTTTACTTCCGATTTCAGAAAATCAGTATTCCTGAAAATCATGGTAACACCGCTCAGTGCGTAAACAGCCATAATGCCCGACAGAAAGAAACCGAGGTACCGGTGATAAACCCGCATTTTATTGTTCATGTGCTTTTAGATTAATTCCAACGAGCGCGAAAGTACGCAATTGACCGAAAAATGCCGTGACAGCATGTGGATACAATTTCAGCAAGAATCAGGTTTCTGCGCCAACATGCCTGCCGTACGTTTGCTTCAGAAAACAAACAGAAAGCATTACCACCAATCCCCGCATGTTATGGAAAATAAAACATTCATTCTTGTTCATGGTTCATGGCACAGCGCCTGGAACTGGCATAGAGTAACACCCTTGTTGGAAAGAAGTGGCCACACGGTACATGCTATTAACCTTCCGGGCATGGGGCGCGACAAAACTCCGGTCGAACAGGTAACGCTTGAATTGGCGGTTAATTCAATTTGTTCACTAATTGATAAAATCGAAGGACCCGTCATACTCGTTGGTCACAGTAAGAATGGTATTATGATTTCACAAGCTGCCGAATATCGTCCGGACCGGATTGAACGCCTTGTTTACCTGGCCGCATATCTGGTTCCTCACGGAAAAACCCAGCGCGAATATTCCATGCAGGACACACAAGGCGTGTTAAAGCCACACGTGGATTTTAATCAGGCGACTAACAGTACAACGCTGCGCACTGAAATTTATAAAGAAGGCCTTTACCACGACTGCCCGGAAGACATTGTTGAGCTCGCGAAAGTTTTGCTTGGGCCCGAACCGTTTGGTACGGGCGTGACGCCTTTGAACCTGTCGGATGAAAATTTCGGGCGCGTTCCCCGGTATTACATTGAGTGCACGGAAGACCGGGCCGTTACGCCATTCATTCAACAAAAAATGTATACGGAAACTCCCTGCCGGAAAGTGTATAAAATGAACACCAGCCACTCACCCTTTTTCAGTCAGCCAGCGGAATTAACGTTGATTTTACAGGAAATAGCTTTTCTGAAATAGTTTGCAAAAACTTATCGATTGATCGCATTGATCCAATAGATCAGCTTTACGACCACTCCCCTGTTCTTGTTAACAAAGTCGTTCGTATAATTATCCGAGTACACAACAAACAAATCAGACAGGGGGCGGAACCGCCACTGAAACCGGCTGTTGATGTTCACGTTATCGCTTTGTGTGTTGTATTGAAAGAATGTTGTCCAAAACATCTTTGTCGAGAACAGTATTTCCACACTTGATCCGATTAGATGGTACTTCCCTTCCCCGACCAGCTTCGGGAAGCGCACTTCATTGTAGCCATAATAAGCCCGAATATTTACATGCGGCTGAATTCTCAGCTTTACTTCCGGGTTTATCCCCAGCCTTTTCCCACTATAAAACGATCCATAGCTTACGTTCAATAGATAGGAAAAAATATCTGCCGGGCGAGACTGATAGTTAAATTCTGTCGCTGTGAAATGATACGACTTTGCAGGTAAGGGTTCAAGGTTTCCAGACAATAAGAAAACCGGGTAAAAGAGATCCACGTAGTTGTCACGCATTCCAAAACTCAGATAGCTCTGATTGCGAAAATTAACTTCATAGACTAACAGTACGTCAGATTCGTTGATTGAATTTCCGCCTCTGAAATAAATATCCGAAGTCAGTTTCGGTCCATGGTAGGAAACAGCGCTTCCTTCTTTAGCAAAGATTCGGTAGTAAACCTCTGAGAAGTTCTCTACAAAACCCATCCGGATGTGCTGTCGCTTGCCGGGTCATATTGAAAGAGTCGTGGTGCGAATCCCAGATCGTTCACGTAGTTTTGGCCAAGGTTCAGATAGTTTATGTCAATAAACCATTTCTGAGTATTATAGGCGACTCCCAGATGCAGGTAGCGATTATCGTTCTCAATATCTTCACGAAAAGCCTGATGGTATCGGCCAATGATGTTCCATTTTCTGTTTTCCGTGAGATATTTAAACTCAAGACCGGCCGTGCGGTTGTACTTGAGTATTTTTGTTTCGCTATCACCGAGGGTTTGCACGTTCGTGAATAATCCCTGAACAATTGAATTCTTCCAAAGTGTTTGCTGAAAAGCACCGACCGTAAAGTTATTGTATGTAGTATCCGTGGGCTGCTCGAGCATGTTCATGAGCCCAATGCGCAAGTTGGGGTTCACATTTCCGGTTAATCGAAGACCTCCGGCCAGCGGAACAACATTTCCATTCTTAAGTCCGATTCTTCGCGAAAAAAAGGGCCGAATAAACGGTACGCCCATATTCGAAAACATGTCTGAATTTTCTAAGAAGAAAAATCTCCGTTCCGGAAAAAACAGGCTAAATCGTGTAAGGTTAACGACCTGTTGATCAACGTCTACCTGAGAGAAATCAGGGTTAACGGTAACATCAAGATTCATCGCTGTGCTCAACGCAACCTTAGCATCCATGCCCAACTCAAAAGAGCGGCCCGGTTCGCTGTGTCCAGCCTGCTGTGTTACGCCTGTAGTCGCAAATGGGGCCAACGATACGTTGCCTTTAAACTTAGGTAACGATGTCATCCAGTCCAGCCGCCCTGCCTTGAGTAAGTTGAAATTGGCCAGGTTTATCGGAACATGACTCCAGGTTGAAATGGAATTATATTCCATATCGTACCGGATGAATTGCACAACCCATTGCTGCTTTTCCTGCTTGTAGCGCAACGCCCGAAAGGGGATAGCCATTTCGGCAACCCATTTATCGGCATACTCCTGCGTAGCAGAAAACCATTGTGCATCCCAATTGATATTGTAAGCGCTTGTAGTCACCTGATTGCTAACCGTGCAATCGCCCTGAGCGCCTTTTGCGTTAAGCGCGAACATCATGCCGTTGGTTCGGGATCCCTGCGGGTCAACAATAATAGAAACCGCGTCACTCAACCACCACAAATTATCGCGTTTGAGAGACTGAATTACAGGTTTATAGCCCTGACTAAAGTGACAGACTATGCCGACATATAGAAACGTTTCGTTAAAAAGTACCCGCACTTCCGTTTTATTGCGGGCGAATCCCTGATCGCTCGGGAATTGATTGTAGAAATTACTTGCGACATCAATTCCCCGCCATTCTGTTTCAAGCAATTGACCATCAATTTTAATCGAACCCTGAATTTTCCCAATTGAAATTGCTCGGATTGTGTCGGAATCTGTTTGCGCCATGCTACACACGCTGGCGCATGGCAGTAGTAAAAAAGTAAATACGTTTCGAATAATACTCAACATTTGGCATAAAGCGGTTTGGCATTGATGCAATGTTCAAACATCCGGAATTGCGTTACAAATGAAATCCTTTCACACATGTTGTGAATTTATTTCATCATGACATGAACGGCACTACAGTATCTTGTCGCGGTGATGTCAAGGCTTTTCAACGGTCGTTTACACCCTTTATTAAGTATCGCTATAAGTATCGCTGCTGCAAAGTTTCACGTATCAAACATAGGTATATGAAAATCAAAAATTACCTGCTTTTACTTCTGCTCGCCTGTCTGTGGGGGCCTTCTTTCATGTTTATCAAAATTGCTGTGCAACAAGCTTCACCCCTGGCTATCTCAACATTTCGCATTGTCATCGGTGCAACAATTCTTTTTATCATCCTTGCGATTAAAAAAGCCTCCTTACGCAAGGGTACAATTCCCTGGTATTATTTCGCTATCAGCGGGTTTTTGAACATGGCATTACCGTATTCACTTATATCCTGGGGCGAGCAGTACATCGATAGTGCGCTGGCAGGTATCCTTAATGGCCTTACTCCATTCTTCACACTCTTCATTACGTTTTTCTGGAACAAAGAAGAAAAACTCGGAGTCTATAAAATTATCGGTACGCTGATGGGATTCGGGGGACTGTGTTTTCTATTGGTTCCGTACATAAATACTGGAAATCTCGGCTCTGTACTCGGTATTTTCCTGGTTTCGCTGGCCGCGGCCAGCTATGGGCTTGCTGCTGTGTTCATTAAGAAGAAACTTACAGGATTAAGACCCTTGATCGCTCCGGCCTACCAGCTCTTGTATGCCTCCTTTATGCTGTTGCCGGTATTTCTTACATTCGGAAATCCTTCATCCTTACCCCAGGTTGATTCAGCTTTTTGGTTAGCGATCGCATCACTCGGATTCTTCGGCACGGCTATGGCTTATATTGTCTACTTCAAGATCATCGAACGCGCGGAAGCTTCGTTTCTAACGCTCGTTACTTATCTGATGCCCGTGATTTCAGTGATACTTGGAATCGTGTTCCTGAATGAACGGATTTACTGGAATGTGTATGCGGGAGCCGCGCTCATTGTACTTGGGCTTTTCATCACCAATCAAAAACGTGTTGCATAGATGAGAATGCTTAGACTCCTAATTCTTTCGTCCGTCATGCTGTGCCTGACGGGTACGGTACGCAGCCAGTCCAAACCAATTATCAGTACACGGGACGTTGAGAATTTTTGGATTGCTTACGACAGCCTGAAATATTCATCTGATTCAATTGGTACGATCCAATCGTTATACATCAACACCGGTAGTCGCACGCTAACAAAGTTTCTTAACCAATACGGCTATTCTGCGAGGGACTATGTTGCTATCATCCGGGCATACCCCGAATATTGGGAATCTATAAGATCAGTTACCCTCGGTATTTCCCGAAGAAAACAAGAAATAGAATCAGCACTGGAAAAGGTCAAGACGTTGTGTGAGGGGTTTAAAACACCGGATGTATATTTCATAATCGGTTGCCTCAAAAGCGGAGGCACAACCCGCAACAATCAAATTGTTATCGGTTCAGAACTGGCCGCTGCTAATTCTGCCACCGTGACACATGAATTGCCGCATTGGCAACGATCCGTGATAGGCCACACGGGTGACATCGTTGCAATGGTTGCGCACGAGGCTATTCATACGCAACAAAAACTACTCGGGTTTCAATTTATCTGGGGATACCTCAACCATCGGCTCCTTACCCTGAGTCTAAGTGAAGGTGCTGCCGATTTTGTAAGTGAACTCGCTATTGGAGAGCATATCAATAACGCACGCATGGAATTTGGCCTGAGATACGAAGAGACTTTATGGAAGGAATTCAAAAAAGATATGATGAAAAATGATGTCTCCAAATGGCTTTATAATGGAGGAAGTGCCACAACTCCTGATATGGGTTATTTCATCGGGTATCAAGTCTGCAAAAGTCTATATGAATCACTTCCTGATAAAAAGAAGGCCATTAAGCAAATTTTGAAAATGAGCTACAGCAAGCGCTTTCTTAAAAGCAGTAACTACGAAAAAAATGGGCACATACTTAGCACTTTCCAATTTGGGCGCTACACCCTTTGAACAATTACTCGGCCACAATCTGGCGATTCTCGATGCATGGAATAGACTCGAGCTTTCGCTTTTTACCGCTTCCGGGCTAGACAGCCATCTATTGGAACAGGTCAGGAGAACCCTGGCTTTTGGCAATCAGTGCGAGTACTGTATGGTAAAGGCTGGACGTGCCGATACCGAACTTGCTGACAGCCGCACTTCCGTTGCCGTTGCATTTGCCGCCTTATTCGTTGCGGATCACACATCCATTACTCGTCAACATTTCGCTATCCTCGGTCAAGAATTCAATGATCGCGAGATTTCAGCGCTATGCGCATTCATAACATTTATTTCGGCCTCGCAGCGGTTGGGCCGGATATGCAATCTTACCGAAGAATACCAATTAACAAAAACAACAACGATGGGCGTACTGCAAGCGGGCGTCAGGTAATGTTAATTTCACGTTGCATAAATTCGATAAAACTGTCGAAGTAATTGGGCCGTTCTCTATTTTTCAGGAATCCAACATAGTGCATACGCTTCAACCCATTTTTGCCAAGCTTTACAGTCCGGATAGACGGTGTCTTCAAATAAGGCTTCAAGATCCACCGGGCCATGGCTACGATGCCCATGTCGGCATTAACCATTTGTACAGCAGCCTCGGTAAAGGGCAGTACTGACACTTTTTTGGGAGTTACGCCTGCAGGTTCCAAAAAATACTGATGAACAGCAACAGAATTCATGGGCATTGAATGAATAATCAGGTGTTGATCCCTAAAGTCTTCCGGGTTAACATACTTCTTTTCAGCCCAGGGATGGGTGTCCGGTACGATAGCCACTATTTCATCCTGAAATAATTCGCGATACTCAACATGATCTTCAGTCAGACGTTCGATGGTCACGATAACGTCTAACTTGCCATCAAGTAGTTTTTCCACCGGCTTATTGAAACCTTCCATCAATATTCTCAACTCAACGTTTGGATACTTTACCTGAAACTCCCGTATCAAACCCGGTAACCAGTAATAGCTTGTATAACATTCGGTACTGATTCTTATTTCCCCGTGTTCACCATATACAAGATTCTTGATCTGGCTTTTCGTGTCTGCCAGTTTATGAAGAACGTCTATTGCAGTTTCATATAGTTTCTCTCCCGCTTTAGTAAGAATTAGTTTCTTATTGATCCGGTGAAAAATTTTTGTGCCGAGTTGTTCTTCCGCCTCCTTGAGTTGATGGCTCAGGGCCGATTGCGTGAGGTGAAGTTTATCGATAGCCTTGGTAATACTTCCCTCTTCCACGATGGACTTCACCAGTCGCAAATGACGTATCTCCATGATTAGATCAATTTCATTGTCAGTAAAATAACTTTTTTTGACTTGTTCCGCATATCAATCTGCCCATCATCCTCGTTCAGTTAAGTTTCTGAAACAACTTATTTAGCTCGGCCGCATTCGAGTAGTCGATGTTTTTTTTGCTGTTTTGTTCTTCCCCTGTCAGTAACCTCAACTGAAAGTCATACAGGGGTTTATTCTCCATTATCATGATATCTGAGAAGTACCCGGACATCCAATGACATTTTGCATTCTCATAAGATGGATTCAACGCAATCAGTCCCTGACAAATATCTCCAAAACATGACCCGGGCAGCCCCGAAAAATAATCACAGAACTCATCCCGAATTTTTTCGAATGGTGATCCTCTCACGGTAAATCCTAATCCATAGCCAGCAACAGCAAACGTTGAGTCGAAAAATGAATTCAAAGAACCGGTGGCATTTTTTCTGCTGACTGCAAGGTTAGTGTTGAGTTTAATCTGCCAGATTTCTCCTGGGTGTTTCTGTGAAAGCAAAAGCCCGACTACAATCTTAACAGGAACGATTTTTTCCTTCCCGACAACGCACCGAGCGTAATTTATCATTGTATGCTCAAAGCCAATATACACCACTGTTTTTTTGTGCTGATCAAAGGCCAACTGCTCAATCTTCTGCGCCATAAGGTTGTCTCGAAAAACGACTTCAGGCAAGTCGTTGAGGGCCGAAAAAACGCGAAACTTCTCCACAAATGGACTGTCGCCCTTTGAGTCTTGAGAAATTCCAAGCAACGAAATGTCTGGCATAGTCCAGTTTCCTTCAAGACCAATCACCTTCAACTTTTCTGCCTGAGGTGGAAGTTGACGATTAAGCTGCCATACCACATAAAGTATATTCCAATACTCTTCATATCCCCACGATCGCCAAACATTTTTTCTCGCTATTTCAAGGGCGAGTTCATAGTTATACACATTTGAGTCAATTAATTCACTCAATTGCCGATTGCAAGATGAGGGAACAATTTCAAGAGCCAGTACGCGAACACCAGCCTGATGATAAAGACCGGGTATTAGTGATGTAAAGAAATTAACAGCCCCCGCATCGAGGTGCTCTTCCCCAAATAATGTAACCTGATGTGTACGGGCCATTTCGATCGCATACTGCTTTGCCGGTTGCGAATTATGTTTCAACCAATCTTGAAAAGTCGTTAAATTCAATTCCGGTGCGCTTTCAACCGAGTCAGGCGGACGAAATAAGAACGCCAGTTTACGATTTGAAGCATCAATTGTATTACGATTTGCTGTCACAATTGGGCGAACGATGCCTGTCAGGTACCAGGTAACTGCTGTAAAAAGGGTTATAGAAGCAACAATGCGTGAACCATAGTTTAAGTTCGCAGTGCCGATGTCCCATACCCTTGTGCACGCAAAATAATCGTGCCATGCATTTTTCTTCCGATTTATGGCAATCCAAAACAATCCAATACCGAATAAGAGTATGCTTATAATTTTGAATAAAGACTCACGTAAAAAAAGCAGGGGCTTTTCTCCACGGTGAGCATTAGGTATCACCTGAATTCCTATAAACCACTTACCTGCAGTAGTACCCAAAAACACCGTGGCGACCAAAGTGTAAATGAGGTAGGTCGTAATAAAGGCAAAGTTGAAAGGGAAGTAATGAGGCCCGATCATCAATAAAACGTAGAAAAGGACTGAGCAAAAACAATAAACCACGAGCGAATCTATCCAGGTCGCCAAAACGCGAATCCAAAATCCGGCTGGCCTCATTTCGTATTCGGCTTTCATTTCCAGCGAGTTTATTAGAAAAAGAACACACTTAATCACCTAAAAGAGATTCGTTATTGACGAATAAATTACAGGATTTGTTGTAAGAAAAATAGTACGACTAATTATCAGAAGCAAGGTGACAGAACTTTATGGATGATGAAAATAATTACAGATATCGATTAATCTAATTCATGATTCATTTTTTGAACGGCTGATCTTAATCATAATTACTATAACTAAATTTCAGGATAAAAAATTGAACTCCGGGTTACAGAAGTCTAAGTTTACCAATCATGAAAATATCATCCCGGAATCCGCTTATCATTTTTGATGTTGATGGGGTACTGCTGAACTCCGAAAAACTATACCTCGAAAAAAATCAACAATGGTTCAAGGAACTTGGAATAGTCTTGCCGATCAATGAGCACATAAAATTCATTGGTGCATCAGCTACTCTATTCTGGAACCACATTAAAGCGACCAATAAACTCGACATAGACGTAAATGAGTACATAAAAAAAGAGCGTGAATTAAAATATCAGGCGCTCCTTACGGAAGAACTAACACCCACTCCAGGGCTGATTGCATTCCTGGAAAAAATTCGGGCAAAAAACTACGTCTGTGCTATTGCCTCGTCAGGCCAGCGCATGAACATCAATCTGATTCTGAACAAACTCAGACTGACTCACTACTTTGACTTTATCGTAAGCGGTGAAGATGTCCAACATGGCAAGCCCAATCCTGACATCTTTCTCAAGGTATCAAAACAATATCAACAGCCCCCCGCAAACTGCTGGGTGATCGAAGACAGCTACAATGGTGTAACTGCCGCCAAAAGGGCAGGCATGCATTGTTTGGGATACAAAAATCCTGACTCCGGAACCCAGGATCTATCGAAAGCAACCTACATTTTCGATAGCTTCTCTGACGAGCAGTTACTTCATCGGATTGAAACGATCCGGGCGCGTTAACGCTTCGCTTTTTCAAAAGTTTATGTTCGTGTAGTCTCACTCGGCTGCGACCGCCTAATTTTTTGTATTTTGAAAATCCAATTCTGAAATATGAACTCGATTCTGCACATCGGCACACCACTGAAATCATCCGCTATAAAAATTATGATGCTCGGCTCAGGCGAGCTGGGCAAAGAAGTTGTCATTGAATTCCAGCGTTACGGAGTTGAAGTAATCGCGGTCGACCGCTATCCACATGCTCCTGCCATGCAGGTCGCTCACCGGTCGTACGCGATCTCCATGCTGGATGGCAAAGCGTTGCGAACGTTGATTGAAAAGGAAAAGCCCGACTACATCATTCCGGAAGTTGAAGCCATTGCAACCGACACGCTGGTAGAACTTGAACGCGAAGGATTTAAAGTAATACCGTGTGCCAACGCAACGCGGTTAACGATGAATCGCGAAGGTATTCGCACACTTGCAGCACAAACATTAAAGCTCCAGACATCTCCTTATAAATTTGCCGGAAACAAAACCGAGTTTGATGCCGCTATAAAAGTTATTGGGATGCCCTGCGTGGTGAAACCAATTATGAGTTCATCAGGCAAAGGGCAAAGCGTTGTAAAATCAGAAAAAGATATCGATCACGCGTGGCAATATGCGCAGGAAGGCGGGCGCAGCGGTGGCGGGCGCGTAATAATCGAGGGCTTTATCGACTTCGATTACGAGATCACGTTACTCACCATCCGCCACAAAAATGGAATTTCATTCTGTGAGCCAATTGGTCACCGCCAGGAACATGGTGATTACCAGGAATCGTGGCAGCCGCATCCGATGTCCGAAAAGGCGTTGAAACACGCGCAACACATTGCAGCCAGCGTTGTCGATGCATTGGGTGGACATGGAATTTTCGGAGTCGAGTTTTTTGTAAAGGGTGATACGGTGTATTTCAGTGAACTGTCGCCACGCCCACACGATACCGGCATGGTTACAATGATCTCACAGGATTTATCGGAGTTTGCACTGCACGTTCGTGCGATTTTAGGTCTGCCCATCCCGAACATCGTTCAGCACGGCCCAAGCGCCTCCAGCGTGATTCTTGTTAAGGGCGATTCGGATAACATTACTTTTTCCGGGATAGAAAAAGCATTGGAGCTGCCCGACACACAAATTCGGTTATTTGGCAAGCCTGAAGTTAGGGGTGAACGAAGAATGGGGGTGTGCCTGGCGCGGGGCGCATCCATTGAAGATGCGCGTAAGAAAGCGAATGCGGCTGCAGCGAATATTAACTATACATTCCACTGACACGCCTCCCAAATGATATCGTATATGAAGATGACTTTATCCTTGTTATCGATAAGCCTGGGGGGTTAATGGTTGAGCCCGACCGGAATCAAAACCCGAATTTGCTGGACGAAGTTAAACGTTATCTGAAAACAAAAACCGATGCGGAAGTTTACGTTCAACATATCCACCGCATCGACCGGCCTGTTCGCGGACTGGTTCTCTTCACCAAAAAACGAGAGGTGTTAAAAAATCTCAGCGAACAATTTGCCGAACGGAAGGTTAAAAAATTTTACCAGGCTCTTACAGAATATGCTCCCGCTCAACTTCAGGGGCGGCTCGAACACTGGCATCGGAAGGAAAAAAAGAAAGCCGTTTTGTATAATCACGAGATCGAATACAGCGAGAAGGCCATTCTCGATTATACGATTACAAAAACAACGGAAGGTAAATTTCTGTGGAATATTGAACTGCACACCGGCAAGTATCACCAAATCCGCGCGCAGCTGGCAAGTACAGGTTGCCCGATCATCGGAGATGAACTGTACGGATCACCTGTCTCGTATCAGAAAGATTCTATCGCGCTGATTGCATATCGGTTGGTTTTTCAACATCCGGTAACCGAATCGTTGATGGACATTAAACTCAGGGATACCTGGAACTCATGAGCAAGCTGCTGAAAATATTTCTAACAGCTTGCCTGGCGGTATTTGCCGCCATACTATTGACGCTCAACATTCGTGTATATCACGCTCCTGAGATCAAAATCAGTGCAAACGATTCTTTAAATCTCGATTTACTCAAGGAACTCAGGTTCTTGGAAGTCGCTCTTGATGAGGATGCAGACTTGAACATGCAGACCATTTATCCGGAAGGCTATGTTTTTATGAATGCTCTGTATGGACTGGCATGGTGCAATGTCTTGTCTGAGTTGCAGTCTAATGATTCGCTTCGCACGAAGGGTATTGCAGAAATTCAAAATGCATACAACAAACTAGACAGTGAAACAGGGCGATCAAATTTTGACGAAACGTTACCGCTTCCTTACGGAGCTTTCTATAACGGCTGGTGCAATTATTTGCTGGGAAGAAAGCTATTGGTCGAAGATCCATCAGTCCGGGATAGCATTGAAATCGCTCAATTCAGATCCCGTTGTGATTTAATTGCATCTGCCTTAAAACAAAAAACATATCCGGCAACCTATTACGGTCAGGTATGGCCGGCAGATGTAATGATGTGTGCCGCATCGCTGGCGCTGCACGATAAGCTATTTGAACCGAAGTACGCACCGGACATCGCAGATTGGATTGAAAAAGTTAAGGGCAAGGTCGATAAGAATGGATTAATTCCGCATTCGATCAATGATCGTGATCAAACTCCCGCAGAGACTGCCCGGGGATCATCTCAAAGTCTGATGCTGATTTTCCTGAAAGAAATCGACCCGAAGTTCGCGCGCAGTCAATATGAAATCTACGAGAAGTTGTTTATCGACAGCCGTTTCGGATTAAGTGGCATTCGCGAATATCCAAAAGGTGATCTCGGCATGGGCGATGTTGACTCAGGTCCCGTTATTTTTCAAATGGGCGGGGCTGCAACGATCGTTGGCATGCAAACATTTCTGCTTTTTGATAAACCTGAAGTAAGCCGCAAAATCAACGGAACTATTGAAACATTAGGCTTTCCGCTTGAGAATCAAACTGAAAGGTGGTACCTGTTTGGTAAACTCCCGATGGCCGATGCATTCATCGCATGGTCGCACAGTGCTGGAAGACCGAGTTATGATCAAGCAATATTCGTCACGTTCCATTTATATAGCATTGGACTCGGTTTAGTAATCGTCACAATTGTCTGGTGGCTTTGGAGAAAAAGTAAGCCAAAAAGCAATTTGATTATTGAATGGTAATCCGCAGTATTGAAAAGTCACACTTTTGAGTTTTATTTACGCACATCTAAATCCCGCTATGAAAAACCTTGTCCTTCTTTTTGTTGCATTGACTGTTGCTTTCAGTTCAAAAGCTCAAACCATGAAAGAATACAAGGGTGGGCACGTATTCACGATCAGCCTTCCCGATTACATGATCAGAACGGTTGGGCTGAATGATGTTGCGTCCATTCAATACAAGAGCGATGATAAAGATGTGGCGGGTTTTGTAATCTATGATACAAAAGAAGAATTGGCGCTTGCTGAAGTTACGTTCGCGTCTGTACGCGAGTTTTATGACGGATTCATCGCGGATTTTTTAACGGACCAGGAAAACCGACAAGTTTCTGAGCCGGTTTCTCAAACAAAAGCCGGCATCAATTTTATCGAAGCCGATGCCACGTATTACGATAAAGAGCTTGAAACAGAAATCTATTATCACGTGGGAGTGGTAGAGACTAAAAAATCATTTTACAAAGTACTGGCCTGGAGTGCGGCTGATAAAAAAGACCAGTTCAAAGCGGATTTTCAAAAGATACTTTACAGTCTGAAGGACTGAACCTATACCACTTCTTCAGACTTAAATCTTCGGCCATGCCAGAGCGCCTGCATGCGCGCGGCATCGTGAATGCTGGCATTAATTTCGTATCCGATCAGCAATACAACCGTAACCAGTTGCACCCAAACCATCAGCGCAATCAGCACCCCGATGGACCCATACACTTTGTTGTATGTTCCAAAGTTGGTGACGTAATACGAAAACCCGTACGAAACACCTAAAATAAACAGCGTTGCCAGAAACGATCCGATTGAAAAAAAACGCCAGTTGTAATGAATTGCCGGGCCGAAGTAATACACCGTTGATACCGCAAGAAAGAATACCACAAAAATTACAATAAACCGCAGCACGAGCAGCAGGTTCACCGTCCACTTGTCGATGCCGTTCAGCCACTCGAACTGGTTCAGGTGCGACAACACATAATCCAGCGTAAGCTGACCAACCACAAGTAACACAACGGCCAGGCACAATACAATCGCCAGGTTAATTGTTAGTCCGGTGGCCACGAGGCGCATCTTCCAACCCTTTCTGCGATCGCTGGTTTTATAGCAGGCATTGAACGCGCTCATCAGCGACATCATACCGTTTGTAGCCAGCCATAGGGAAAAAACGAAACCCAATGTTAACAGCCCGCCACGCTGATTGCTCAGAATATCGCGGATGGTGGTATTCACCACATCGTACATGCTGGGTGGCATCATTTCGGAAAGGAATTGCATGATGCTGTCGGTATTCACCGAAGGTATCCACGTAGTGATGTACGGAATCAGTGTGAACAAAAAGATGATCGCAGGAAAAATGGCCAGCATGAAACTGTATGCCACGCTGTTTGCCCGGTTGAGGATTTCATCTTCCTGTAAATTCTTGATGAAGAGTTTTACAAGACGGTACAGCGAAACGTTATCCCAGCGCTTGAAGCGGATCTTGCGCATCCAATGGATGGTGATCCGCGAAGGCGACCAGGAAAAAAAGTAACGTTTAAACTTATACTTCATTACTGAAAAAAGGACTGAGCACGCGCGTCATCATCTCAGGCGTGCGAACCGGCCGGCCCGTTTTACTGTCGACAAACGCCAGCAGTGTTTCGCCCTGATTGATGAGCTTGTTCTGCTCATTAAATATCTCGTATTCAAATTTAATCTTTACTCCCGGCTTTTCCCGAATCGTGGTAACAATGCGCAGCAACTCGTCATACCGGGCAGGACCGAGAAATCTGGAGTGATTTTCCAGCACCGGCATCATGATTCCTGACGCTTCCAGTTCCTTGTAGGTTACACCCAGCTGACGCAGACTCTCCACACGGGCTACTTCATAATACATGGCGTAGTTTCCATAATACACATACGCCATCTGGTCGGTTTCACCGTAACGAACGCGGATAGATGTCTCGGACCGGTACATTATTTCTTTTTAGCTGCTTCTTTTGCGCGCAATGCCGCACCGATTTTTTGTTCACGCGTAAGCGCAGCCTGGTAGCGCTGTGCATTCTTCAGGTGGTCGGAGTAGGATGCAGCAAAATTATGGTGACCGGAAAAGTCTTCTTTTGCACACATGTAAATGTAGTCGTGCTTCTCGTAGTTAAGTACTCCGTCAATGGCATTGATCCCCGGCATGTTGATGGGCCCGGGAGGTAAACCGGCATATTTATACGTATTGTAAGGAGAGTCGGTTTCCTTGTGCACATTTAAAACGCGCTTCAGGGAGAAGTCGCCCGAAGCAAATACCAGTGTAGGATCGGCTTGCAGCGGAATGCCTTGTTTAAGACGATTGATATAAAGACCGGCAATTCTGCGTGCTTCATCTCCCTTGGTGTTTTCGGCTTGCACAATAGAAGCCAGAATCGAAACTTCAATCGGGGTAAGCTTTAATGCCGCTGCTTTGTCCTGACGCTCGGTATTCCAGAATTTTTCGTACTCATCATGCATTTTATCGATCAACTGTTCAGCAGATGAGTTGTAGTACACCTCATAGGTATTCGGCACAAACATGCACAACACATTATCCTTGTTGAAACCGTATTTGTTCGTCATGGCGAATTTAATCAGCGCGGCTTCAAATTGTGCCGAACTTATTTCCAGGTTCTTAGTGATCTTCTCGCTGAGTTCCGGAATCAGCCGGACGTTGTTGAACGTAACATCAACAGGCTCTTGCAAACCCAGGCGCAAATACCGGATCGCTTCGAGGTTGGTCATGTTCGCGCGCAGTGTGTACCGGCCAGACTTAACAGCTTTGTCATAATCCATCAGCTTGGCCAGAAAACTGAACGACAACAAATCCTGCACATAATCGCCTTCGTGAAGAATTTCCTGAACCTTTTTGAAATCAGCGCTGTCGGGGATAACAATCACACGATTCTCCTTCCCCACAAGAATATTTGGTGTATAACAAATCTGGTAAGCATAGTACGTGAACGAAATCATCAGCACCGACAAAACCAGAAATACGATAAGTTTTAGCTTTCCTTTAAACATAGGGCATTATCAGACTTCAAAAATACAACTTTCCCACTCATCCGTTATCGTTAGCTGTCACGCAGATGAACACGCGTTCGGGGAATTACATTGAAACGTTTGATGTTATATTTGAAACACAAATGGCAGCCGAATTACTCAAAATACATCCGGACAATCCCGAAATGCGAAAGATCAACCGCGTTGTGGATATTTTACGCAAAGGCGGAATTGTGGTTTACCCGACCGACACAATTTATGGTATTGGGTGTGATCTGATGAACCGGAAGTCGATCGAGCGGTTATGCCGGGTAATGGATATTAAGCCTAACAAGCTTGACCTGTCGTTTATTTGCAACGATCTCACGCACATTTCTGAATATGTAAAGAATCTTCAAACGCCCGTATTCAAAGTGTTGAAGAAATCACTGCCTGGGCCGTTCACGTTTATATTAGAATCGAGCAGTAAGGTGCCGAAGATTCTGGACGTAACCAAGAAGACCGTTGGCATCCGGATTCCTGATCACAACATCCCGCGTACCATCGTTGCCGAGTTAGGAAATCCGCTGATTACCTCATCCATTAAAGACGATGACAAGATCAAAGAATACACCACCGATCCGGAAGAGATCTACGAAGACTTTAAAAACCTGGTGGATGTTGTGATTGATGGCGGAGCTGGCGGAAACATTCCATCCACGGTAGTGGATTGCACCGGTGAAGAGTTGGTGCTTGTGCGGCAAGGGTTGGGTGAAATTGATTTGTAATAAACATAAACAGCCTGACAAGCCTGCCTGCGGCAGGTAAACTCAGGTTGATAACTTCAAAACCACTACTGACTTGTAGAACTTATGCCGGAAAATAAAGTTGAGTTTTTTGGAGCATTTATCTGCTGGATGTTCACAGGTTTCAGAGGAAAATTGTCATCACACTATTCACAGGGTTCGGCATCGAAACAGGTTATTAATTTTATTGTCGGATTTGTTTCAACGATAGTGATCGGTGTGGCGGCAGCTTGGATTCGATTCTCCTATTTTTAAATCTTGATTACAAAATAGATCTTAAGTCTCACGTCTAAAGTCTAACACGTCTATTTGAACTGCCTCATCGAACTTCATTACCTTCCTTCCATCGCGTGGTTCGCTGCAACGCAGTCGTTCGATACAATCATTCTCGAAAAGCACGAGCACTTCATTAAACAAACGTATCGCAGCCGATGCCGCATTGTAACTTCACAGGGCGTTCAGGAACTTACGGTGCCGCTTACGGGAAAGCACGGTAAAACAATCATCAAAGACATTCAAATCGATCACAGCCAAAAGTGGGTGAACAACCACTGGCGGTCGATCGTGTCGGCTTACAACAACGCTCCTTTTTTCGAATATTATTCCGATGCCCTGCATCATGCTCTATATAAAGAGCACAAATTTTTATACGACCTGAACCTCGAATTGCTGACAATCTGTCGGGGCTGGCTCAAACTGACAAACTCCGTTACGGAAACATTGGCGTATGAAAAAATACCACAATCGGGAACTGACGACCTCAGAAATCTCGTAAATGCTAAAAAACCAGCCGATTGCGAAAAATTTTTCAAACCTGCGCCCTACACGCAGGTATTTGGACACACGTTTGCAGAGAACATGAGCGTTATTGACCTGATCTTCTGCGAAGGCCCGAATGCACGACAGCTGATTACTTCCCGGCCCAGGACCGAATGAACAAATTAAGGACAGCGTGCGTTTAAATTCTTAGCCGAAAATGGGGGCATAAAATCCCTTAAAAGTTTACATTTACACTATTCTTTCTATCCCTTATCTATGGAAGCTAAATTTTCCAACCGCGTAAAAGAAGTTATCTCACTGAGCCGTGAAGAAACCCTCAGGCTGGGCCATGATTATATCGGAACTGAACACCTTTTGCTGGGACTTATCCGCGAAGGTGAAGGTGTGGCCGTGGGTGTACTGAAAAAATTAGGTGTGCCGCTTGACGAACTGCGTTTAGAGATCGAAAAAGTATCGAAAGGCACTGCTACACATGAAGTAAAGAATCTTGCAAACATACCGTTAACCAAAGCATCCGAAAAAGTTTTGAAGATCACCTATCTCGAGGCAAAGATTTTCAAAGCGCAGCTGATCGGTACAGAACATTTGTTGCTGTCTATTCTGCGTGATGCCGATAATCTTGCCACACAAATCCTTAACAAGTTTGATGTGAACTACGAAACGGTAAAAGAAATGCTCGAATACCAGTCTGAAGGACCTCAGGCTTCTTCTGACACCGATGATCCGGATGAAGATTCATCCCGTATGTTCGGTGGTGCGCAGGGCGGTGGCCAGGGCGCTGCGGGCGGTAAAGAGAAAAAAGGCACCGAGAAATCACGCACACCCGTGCTGGATAATTTCGGTCGCGATTTAACCCGTCTTGCTGAAGATGGAAAACTCGACCCGATCGTGGGTCGTGAAAAAGAAATTGAACGTGTTGCGCAGGTTCTTTCGCGCAGAAAGAAAAATAACCCGATTCTGATTGGTGAACCCGGTGTAGGTAAAACTGCCATCGCAGAAGGCCTTGCACTGCGCATCATTCAAAAGAAAGTGTCGCGCGTGTTGTTTGGCAAACGCGTTGTAACACTTGACCTCGCTTCACTGGTTGCCGGTACCAAATACCGCGGTCAGTTTGAAGAGCGTATGAAGGCCGTGATGAATGAACTAGAAAAATCTCCGGATGTAATCCTGTTCATCGATGAACTTCATACCATCGTGGGTGCAGGTGGTGCGTCAGGCTCACTCGATGCTTCGAACATGTTCAAGCCTGCGTTGTCACGCGGAGAAATTCAATGTATCGGTGCCACCACGTTAGATGAATACCGTCAGTACATTGAAAAAGACGGTGCGTTGGCCAGACGTTTCCAAATGGTGATGGTAGATTCCACTTCCGTGGAAGAAACCGTGCAGATCCTGGAAAACATCAAAGAAAAATATGAGGATCACCACCATGTGATCTATACAAAAGAAGCTATTGAAGCATGCGTGAAGTTTTCAGACCGCTACATCAGCGACCGCTTCCTGCCGGATAAAGCTATTGACGTAATGGATGAAGCTGGTGCGCGTGTGCACATTAACAACATCCACGTGCCGGAAGAAATCGTGAAGCTTGAAGAGGGTGTGGAAGATGTGAAGAAAGAAAAGAACCGCGTGGTGAAGAGCCAGAAGTACGAAGAAGCTGCACAGCTGCGCGACAAAGAGAAGAAATTGCTCGAACAGCTTGATATCGCGAAAGCAAAATGGGAAGAAAAAACCCGCACCGAGAAATACACGGTTAACGAAGACAACGTGGCCGATGTAATCGCGATGATGACGGGTATTCCTACCAAGCGTATCGCGCAGAAGGAAAGCAACAAGCTATTAACCATGAACGCTGAACTCAGCGGCAAGGTGATCGGGCAGGATGATGCCATTAGGAAATTAACGAAGGCAATCCAGCGTACACGTGTTGGCTTGAAAGATCCGAAAAAACCTATCGGTTCATTTATCTTCCTCGGTCCAACCGGTGTGGGTAAAACCGAATTGGCAAAAGTACTTGCAACGTACTTGTTTGATAAGGAAGATTCACTCATCCGTATCGACATGAGTGAATACATGGAGAAATTCTCAGTGTCACGCCTCGTGGGAGCACCTCCGGGATATGTTGGATACGAAGAAGGTGGCCAGCTTACTGAAAAAGTGAGACGCAAGCCTTATTCTGTGGTGTTGCTTGATGAAATTGAAAAGGCTCACCCGGATATCTTCAACATTCTGCTGCAGGTACTGGATGACGGTATCCTGACTGACGGTTTGGGCCGCAGGGTGGATTTCCGCAATACCATTATCATCATGACTTCTAACATCGGAGTTCGTGATTTGAAAGATTTCGGAAGCGGAATTGGTTTCGCTACAGCTGCGAAACGTGAGAACGTGGAAGAAAACATGAAGTCAACCATTCAGAACGCGTTGAAGCGGGTGTTCAGTCCTGAATTCCTGAACCGTTTGGATGATGTTATCGTGTTCAACTCGCTGCAGCGCGAAGACATTCACAAGATCATCGACATCACACTCCGGAAAGTATTCGACCGCATTGTGCAGCTTGGCTATAACGTTGAGTTGACTGAAAAGGCAAAAGACTTCCTGGCAGAGAAAGGTTATGATCAGCAGTTCGGAGCGCGTCCGTTGAACCGTGCGATTACCAAATATCTGGAAGACGCGGTCGCGGAAGAAATTCTGAAAGGCGAAATCGAGGAAGGCGGTACGATCATCGCTGACCACGATGGCAAATCTGAAACGCTGACGTTGAAAGTGAAGAAGCCTAAAGCGGCTTCGAAGAAGAGCGAATAAAAGTTTACAGTTTAGTTTTTATAAATCAATTATACGAGGCGGGCCAAAAGCTCGCCTCTTTTTATTTATTACGCTTCTCCGTCAAATACCTCCAGTACCGCAGCGGGACATGCCTGACGTGAAGTTTTGTGTTTTTTCTGGGTGATATGTTGACACTCGAAAAATACTGCTGCCAAAGCTGCTGATAATGCGGCTCTTCTTCCGCCACAGCAGATTCCGGGAGAAATGTACCCGTCAAATTTTCTTCGAATTTGATTTGAATTTCTTCCACTGCTCCTGAATCATGGTGGTAACGGATGCCGTACGCTCTTTTCCGGTCGTAAATGATCCAATGCTGATCGGCATACCGGTCTTTAAAATGTTTAATAATCAGCGGTAACACATTGAAGTCGGGCTCGATTGATGCATAATAAATATCATCAGACGTGCGTTGAAACCGAACAAATGCCTCCATCCGGTGCTTTTCGCGATGAACCTTCCGGGCGGTCTGCGAAACGTATAACGTTGCGCGGTTGCTGAAATCTTTCTCAACGGATTCGGGCGATTGAAAGGCATTCCCGATAAATTCCAGCAGATGGCGTTCCATATCCGGTAACTCCGACAAGAAAGTTTTGAAGACATCGTTCCGTGATTCGCGCGAGATTTTTCTTTTCAATCCCGACCAAACGCGTTCGGCTTTGTTCGCTGCCGCAGCAATGCGAAGGACTTCTTCTTCCAGCAACGGCTGAAACAACGTTGCTCTCACGATCTCTGCCAATTGCAGTCTTCGTTCATATATTTCAAACACACATGTCAGAAAGCCTTCAAAACTTCCATCATAAACCAGCCGCGTCATGCAAACAACGAAAATTGCGGTGAAAGAGATTTTGCGTACTTGCTTTGCCCAAGAATAGCCTGACGAAGTTTTTCTTCGTGGAGATCGCGCGGCATCGAGTGCAGATCCTTGCAAACAATAAAATGTTTCGCACGACTATAGGCCAACCCAAATCGTTTCAGTTCATCCCAGCCAAGCGTCCGGAATTTTCTTGCGTGAACAATTTTCAATGCAGACGATACTCCCACGCCCGGAATGCGCAGAATCATTTCGTAATCCGCTTTGTTGATGTCGACCGGGAACTGATCGAGGTTGCGCAGCGCCCACGACAATTTGGGATCAATATCAAGGTCGAGCTGCGGAAACTTTTCATTAATGATTTCCTTCAGCGAAAATTTATAAAACCGCAGCAGCCAGTCGGCCTGGTACAACCTGTTCTCACGGATAATCGGAACGGGCGTCCCGAGCTTAGGCAATCGGTTGTCATTGCTGATCGGCACAAAGCCGGAATAGTAAACCCGTTTCAGCTGATATGTTTTGTAAAGCGCGTTGGCAATCGACATGATTTGCAAATCATTCTCGGGACTCGCCCCAATCACCATTTGCGTGCTTTGTCCCGCAGGCGCAAAGGAAGGAGCGTTGCCAATCAGCTTTCGTTCATGCGAAAATCTCTGGATATTCTCGCTCAGGTATTTCATCGGTTTGATGATGTCTGCGCGCTTCTTTTCCGGTGCCAGTGATTTTAAACTTTGCTCGGAAGGCAATTCGATATTTACTGAAAGTCGGTCTGCATACAACGCTGCCTCTTTCATCAGTTCTTCGCTGCAACCCGGAATGGTTTTAAGGTGAATGTAACCATTGAAGCGGTGCTCGGTCCGCAATTTTTTGGCTACGCGAACCAGACGCTCCATGGTGTAGTCAGGATTCTTGAAAATTCCTGAGCTCAGAAATAACCCCTCAATATAATTTCTGCGATAGAAACCGATCGTCAGATCGACTACTTCCTGTACCGTAAAACCAGCGCGCTTGATGTCGTTGCTCTTGCGCGATACGCAATACAGGCAATCATAAATGCAGTAATTGGTTAGCAGGATTTTGAGCAGCGATACGCACCGGCCGTCTTCAGTATACGTGTGACAAATACCCGAACCGCTTGAATTGCCCAAACCTTTATTTGTATTCTTCCTATTGCTTCCGCTGGAAGCACACGAAACATCATATTTTGCAGCATCCGATAAAATCGAAAGCTTCTCCTGCACCCGTTCCCACACCATAACCGCTTCGAAAGCTTGTAAGATAGCGTCAACCAGACAAAACATTCATTACTTTTCCTTAACAAGACAGTAGTTGTCAGCGTTGTTTAGCAGTCGGCCGACTCACCGATCTTAACCTGGTTTAAGTAAAACTGTGCGCGTAAACTATTTTGTTTGCAGCGTTGTATTTTCAGTATGCAATTACAAGACCTCCACAAACAAACCTCTGCATTTAAAGACACAAATCGTTTTCCAGGCTGGTTTATCGGACATGGCAGTCCGATGAACGTGCTCATGGATAATAATTTCACACGCTCATTGCAATCGATGGGCAATTCACTGCCCGATAAACCAAATGCTATTCTGGTAATTTCAGCGCACTGGCTTACACGCAAGGGTACATTTGTAGCCGTTACGGAAAAGCCTGAAACGATTTACGATTTCTATGGCTTTCCTCAGGCGATGTATGATGTTCAGTATCCTGCTCCCGGCTCGCCCGAATATGCGCAGGAAGTAAAAAAGGCAATCACATCAACCGAAGTGCAGGACGACAAAGACTGGGGCCTTGATCACGGTGCCTGGACAATCCTGAAACACGCATTCCCGAAAGCCGACATCCCGGTGTTTCAAATGAGCATTGATTACTCGAAGCCGGCAGCGTATCATTTCGCACTGGCGAACGAGCTACAGGTTTTGCGAAACAAAGGTGTATTGATTATCGGCAGCGGAAACATCGTTCATAACCTGCGTGCAGCCGACTTTCATAACATTTCTGCCAATCCATACCCGTGGGCGCAGGAGTTTGACGACATCAGCAAAAAAAGAATCATCAGTCGCGAGTTTTCGGATTTAGTGAACTACGAAAAACTGGGTCAGGCTGCATTGATGTCGGTGCCTACACCCGACCACTATTACCCGATGATTTACAGTTTGGGGTTGGTTAACGATCAGGATGAAATTCGATTTACGTACGAAGAAATTCAAAATGCGAGCGTGAGCATGCGGTGCTTCGAAATGAAATAATTTGATTGCCCGTTATTTTGCGTAAGGCTTAGAAATGTCCCGCTGATCAGATTCGCCATAGCGAAATTCATGTCTTACCTAAAGATGTGTTTGAATTTGAGATGAAAAATTCGCAGACTATATTTAGTCTATGAAACACCTCTTATTCACGCTGCTGACTATTCTTCTGGTTCAGCTAAATGTTTTCAGCCAGGAGCTTAAGGCAAAGAAAAGCCGCGGTCATTTTTACAGTGAAGAATACAACGTTCTTGCAGACGAAAAAAAAATCAACCACGGAGCCTATTCCAGGCAAAGTTTGACTGGCACGCGCAAGTTAAGCGGACAATTTGATCACAATCGTCCGGTTGGTGATTGGACATATTCCGAAAACGAAGAGGCTATTCAGACTTACAACTATGACCTTCAAAAAATTACATTTCATAAAAAAACAGATATTGAATATTCTGTAAATACAGGCTCAGGCATAACGGTTCTAAATGTCGATACCCCACCTTCCTACATTGGCTCGAAAATAGCGCTGGCCCAGGAGTTAAGTAACGTGATCAAATATCCCATGAAGGCGAAACAGATGGGTGTTGAAGGTGTTGTTTTTGTGGAAATCTGGGTAAACGAAGATAATACGCTGGGGGAAATTCAGTTGATAAAAGGTATCATGCGCGAGTGTGATCAGGAAGTTATTGCCGCGCTCAAAAAAATTCCAGGCAATTGGATAGCCGCCACAATAAATAATAACCAGTTGAAGGCAAGTTTTGCAATTGGTGTGGAGTATAATCTCGATAGCATGCCTGAGGTGGCAGTACGATAACCATGCCTGATCTTACGACTTCAATATCCTCCGTGATACTTCCGCAGGAACCACTCTGCACTGATCAGCGCCAATAACAGGAAGAAAACCCACTTCAGGTTTAGCAGGTTATCGAACTTCTCCTCGCTGTGGATCACGCTGGTTGCTTCTTTCTGCGTTAAGTCTGCGTTCAACTTATCGGTTTGCGATGCGGTGTAGAATTTTCCACCGGTTGAACCGGCAAGCTTACGCAGCAACCCGAAATCGGCCGTGAGATTTTGCAGTTCAGCCTGCTGTGCAGTAACGAGAAATTGTCCGCGTACTTTCTCTTCCTTTCCGTTGATGCTGGTAGAAGCAGTGTACTTGTAAATTCCTTCTTTCAATCCGCCAACCTGGTAACGTGCATTGCCCGGGCTCACCACATAGTTGTACTTAAATTTTTTCCCGGCATCATCGGTGATTTCGAGGTCGATTCGATTGCCAAACACAGGCTCGTAAATTTCGTTGTACACCTGGCTTTCGAAAACCACGGCTTCGGTATCCGAGAATTGCTGTTCCAGTGGATAACTTTTAAAGCGGCTCTTGTCATCGGTGGTGCTCAGGTACTGAATCAGCTTACCGAATACTTCGTCGAACGCCTCGGTATTTTCATTCTTGGAATATTCTTCCAGGCGCCATTGCCAGAACCCTTCACCGAGCATGATTGCGATCTTATGATTGTCGGGAATATCGATCCACAGTAACGATTTATCCGTTGCAATGCTCCCTACACGCTGTGATAATAATGTTACGGCTGAAGCCGGAACCTGCATTCTGCCAAACGGAACCCAAACCGGTGGAAAGCCTGAGAAAACAGAGTTCGCTTCAGGCGACAACAGGAAATATGGAAATGTCGGACTGATCACCGGCATAACATCGTCATACTGGCGCGGTGGCTGATCGAATGCAAGCGGCATCTTTCCATCGGTCATGGCTTTCAAATCCGTTTGCTGACCAACAACCACCAGCATGGAAGTTTTGCTTGCGGCAAATCGTTGAAAGAGATCGCGTGTGCGACCCGTCTTATCAGGCGACTGATGAAAAATAGCCAGGTCAACGTTGGCAGGCTGAATGTTTTTTGTTTCTGTTTCTTCCACGCCCGGGATGTGAAGAATAAATTCGTAGTTGGAGTTTTTGTCAACAATCGCGCGGAGCGCTTTGATATCGGGATGCGGAGCGCTTGCCACCACCAGGATTTTTTTTCTGCCTTCCACCACATCAATAAATGCAGTTGATTTGTTATTGCGCACATTCTTCTCCTGCTGCATCACCTCCACCTGAACATCCAGGCGCTGAAGTCCCTGTTCCGTTGCGGCAACTTTAAACTCCACCGGAAGAAGCTGATCGGTACCTGAATTTTTTGTCTGGCGGTCAATCACTTTACCCGACCTGACAAGCGACACCGTGATATTTTGATTCGGAAATCCTTTCACTAAAACTTCGGCACGGATCGGGAACTGATTTCCCTGGTAGGCAATTTTGTTATAAATCAGTTCTTTTATTGATATATCCTGGCGTTGAGCCGTGTCGCCAACGCCAAGCGTGTAAACCGGAAAGCTGTACGCTGTGTACAAAGGCGACAAGCCCGAGTTATAAATTCCATCAGATACCAGCAACACACCTGCTACCTGCTGACCCTCATATTGATTGGAAATTTTACGCAACGCACCCTGCAGATCAGAAACCGGTTCGGTATACTTTACTACCGAAACCTCTTCACCTGTTAAATCATTTTTGAATGCCTCGTAGCCGTTACTATTTAATGAGTTCTTCAACGAAGTAAGTGCCTGCTGAAGATTGTTCCTTGAAACCGAATCGGTTGTTTCCTTAACGGATACCGAATTATCCTGCAGGATTACAAATACTGGCTTTTCATACAGGTTATTGATTTGGCGGATGATCGGGCCGAGCAACAAAAACGCAAGCAGGAAAACGAGCACCGTTCGTACTCCAAAAAGAATTTTATTGAGCGTTCCCGACCACGGATGTTTAGCGGTGTACAACACATACGCATACCCAACCGCAATGGCTACACACAGCAGGATAAAGGCGGGATTAGATTCCAGAATAATGTTTTTCACCGGGGCTTAGTCAATTAATATCCGTACTTCTCCTTCCATAACGACCGGAGGTATTTTCGCAATTCATCTTCGCGGGGATTGTTTCCGGGCTCATAAAATTTTTCACCGCTGATTTTCTCCGGAAGGAATTCCATGTTCACGAATCCACCTTCATAATCATGCGCATACTGGTAGCCTTTTCCGTACCCCATATTCTTCATCAATTTCGTGGGCGCATTCCGTACCGATAACGGTACGGGCAAATCTCCGGTTTCACGAACTTTACCAATGGCATTTTCGATGGCCATGTAGCTTGCATTGCTTTTGGGGGAACTGGCCAGATACACCGCACATTGCGCCAGAATAATCCTTGCCTCCGGGTAGCCGATCACATCCACCGCCTGGAATGTGTTGTTGGCCATTACAAGAGCGGTAGGGTTTGCATTACCAATATCTTCCGAAGCGAGGATTACCATTCTTCGTGCGATGAATTTTACATCCTCTCCCCCTTCAACCATTCGGGCGAGATAATAAATAGCTGCATTGGGGTCGCTTCCGCGAATTGATTTTATAAAAGCCGAGATGATATCGTAATGCTGTTCACCGCTTTTATCATAGATCGCAATCTTTTTCTGCGCAACGCTCGTGACGAGTTCATCCGTGATCACAACCTTTCCTTCTTCAACCGAGTCGACTACGAGCTCCAACAAATTCAGAACTTTGCGCGCATCTCCACCCGACAGCTGAAACAATGCCTGGTGCTCTTTCACCTCCACATCACGCTTCTTAAGCTCTTCATCTTTTTTTAATGCGTGATTGACCAGTTTCAGTAAATCTTTTTCCTCAAGCGCATTGAGCGTGTAAACCTGCGATCGCGAAAGCAAAGCCGAGTTCACCTCAAACGAAGGATTTTCAGTGGTTGCCCCGATCAGCGTAATGATTCCTTTTTCAACTGCGCCCAGCAACGCATCCTGCTGCGATTTATTGAACCGGTGAATTTCATCGATAAACAAAATCGAACGGGGTGACGATTTGGCCTTATCAATAATCTCCCGGATATCTTTTACGCCTGCGCTGATCGCACTTAAAATATAGAATGGCTTTTTTGCCTCATTGGCAATGATGTTCGCAATAGTAGTCTTGCCAACCCCGGGTGGGCCCCAGAAGATCATGGAAGGAATATTTCCCGACTGAATCGTTTTCCGGATAACGCCTTTCGCACCCACAAGATGTTCCTGGCCCACCAGGTCGTCTAATCTGACTGGGCGTAAACGTTCTGCTAACGGTGGCTTGCTGTTGAAAAGCATGGACATGCAAAATAGGTGTTTTGCCGAAAAACCCGGCTGTCAATTAGATCAACGGTGAGCGACCGAAAAGAGTGCGTTACAGGAACTTGTAAACAAAGGCAACCGTCACGCTCGGGATGTATCCGTAACGGGAATAGTAATAATCGAGTGTTTCGTCAACCTCATCGTCCATTTCACTCAGGTCGCGGTTTTTAGAATAAAGCTTGCTTTTCGACCAGATGTTTTTGCTTACACCAAATTCAGCATCAATCTCAAGGTGTTCATTTTTTAGCGGGAATCTTCGTCCGTACAGCACGCCCACTTGCCAGAGGGATGAGCGCACGCTAACCCTGCGGTCGTCAGGGTCGCTGCCCGGCTTGATGGGGAATCCTGAAAAATTTTCATCGAAATATTCTTCGATCGGGTCGGGTGCTGTTCCGCGTCCGCGGAGGTTAATGAATTGCGAATAAGCGCCAACATAGTTTTTGCCAAAGTTATAGTTGACACCAGCCTCTCCTATCAACCCGAACTTGAATGAATCGCGAATGATGTCGATAATTTCAGGCGTTGTTCCAAGTTTTTCAAGAATGTTGATGATGATGGTACTGTTGGGTTCACTCAACACTCCGCCCTGCGCGCTTATTGAAAAACGTTTGCTCACATTAACCTCATACCCTACACCAAATTGAACCGGGACTTCGGCCAGAATTTTTACCCGGTGCTGCGCGAACGCACCGAACGTGCTGATCAACAGGCATGTCAAAAAGGAGTACGTAGTTATATGTTTCATAGCGTTTTAGTATCGGAACCGTTTCAGGTCAATCTTTGTTTTAACTCCAAAAAGCTGTACATTTGCAGTCCAACATCGCGGGGTGGAGCAGTTGGTAGCTCGTTGGGCTCATAACCCAAAGGCCACAGGTTCGAGTCCTGTCCCCGCTACTAAACTACCGCCAGAGGCCTTTTTCCGAGGTTTTTCTGGCGGTTTTCTTTTTCCCAGAAATTCTGTTCGGAAGAGGATCGGAGGAAAGGATACTTTCAAATTACTATTAGTCATTTTTTAATTTCATTGAGTCCTTTACAAAAAAAATACCGAGAAATTGGCAGCGCAAACTGACCTCCAGCTATGGAATGTCTAAGTTTAAAAAATCATTGTGATGTGCGATGAAGCGATTAAGGGGTAAGTTCTGATATTGTTTCAATTAATTCCTTTTCACTCACTGGTTTTGTCAAAAAACGTTCAATTCCCAGTTCTTTAGCCTTATTTCGATCTCTATTGTCACTCGAAGAAGTTACCACAATAATTGAGATAGAGTCTTTGTCAGGAATATCTGCATTCTTAAATGCTTCAAGGAAGCCAAAACCATCCATTACAGGCATACTTAAATCAAGGAGAATCACATCGGGCAAATTCTCCTCAAGTGACGACTTCTTAAGTAACTCTAAAGCCTGAACACCATTTAGCGTAGTCCTAATCTGATCTGAAATTCCTGATATTTCCAACATTCTCGCATGAAGGAAATTAAACGTCTTATCATCATCCACAAGCAGAATACTCTTAGTTGTTCTATGGTGCAAAGGCTGCATATCGTTGTCTGCAAGTTCCGGAGCTACTTCGTTGAAAAACTTCTCAGCATCTATAACGCTGGTTCGATTCCTCTTGTACGTGTTACTAATATAGTTTATCCAAGATCGCACAGAATCAGGTTTGTTATCCATCATCCAGAATAGCGTTTTTTGGTCTATTGGATCAAGTTTGAAAAGTTCTAATCTGCTTTCGGTTGTCATTTTTTGAATTTGGGGCAAAATAAATGTTTGAATTTTAGACGAACGGTTGGTATAGGAGTTTCTCCTATTCGGTCAATGACTTATAGCTGCGTTTTCCCAAACGATAATGACATCTTGACTACTTGAACCGATTACTCTTCTTGTATAGCCAGTCCAGTGGCCGAAACTATCAAATTGCAGATCAGAATAAATCGTGCGTTCTGCGTAGGTCTGAAACTTAGCAGGGTTAGCGAGTCCGTACATCAAAAATTCCTCCTGATCGAATAACACAGCAGAAAGCTCAACCGGGAACTGGGCGTAAGTAGGATTTAACACCTCATCGCTGATCATGTTAATTAATTCGTATTCCTGATCACGTACTCCATCAGTGTAGCCGTAGCTTTTCAAGTTTGGAATTTCATTACCACTCCACAAGAATTTGCGCAAGCTTGTTGTATCACCATTGCTTTCACGGTAAAAACCTGCCATTCTGTTATAGCCAACGTATTCTTCATAAAAGAACTTGCGGTTCACATCAGTCGCTGTGGCATCATAAATTGAAGCAAGCGTTGAATCCGCATTGAATGTAAAAACTCTTTCCGCAGCACCGTTTGTGCTCTCATAACTCAGAGTAATGTTCTTATCTAATAGTGACGGATAAAATGTTACCGATATTCCATCAGTCACTTGGTCAACACTGGTGATTACACCTTGTTTGTTATAATTCAGATTGATGGTTGATCCTCTATCTCCAGTTCCCACAACCGACTTAATACGCCATACTCTCTCTACTGCAACTTCATCGGAACAATTGGGAAGCATTGTGGCAAGCATTAATCCAATTAAGATTCTCATTGTTTTCATATTACACATTGTTTAGATGTTGAAGTTTGTATTAATATCCAGCAGCCAGCCCCAGAACTCCGATAATGAAGAACATTACCACTGCCCATAAAGCAAGGTAGACCCAACCCTTGAAAGTTGTCTGAGCAGGACTGAAACCGAATAATGAGCTCAGGGTTTCTTTGGAGTGTTTTCTCCCAATTCGATCGACACCGATGAGCCAAATGATGAACAGGATGATGAGGATTACTTGCATATAATTGTTGTTTGGTTAAAGTTGGACGGGTGCCAGTGTCATAAAGCAAAAAAACCGCTCGACTTGAGCGGTTTCCCTTTGATTATAAACTTATCCTTATGTTTTAAATGATCGTATTGCCGAAAGTAATGTTCTATCAACTTCCTATTATCCATATAAGTCACCTCATCATTGAACACTAAAACCATTCCTGCCTGGATTCTTGAATAGCCTATGAATAGAACCCAGTCGCCAAAGCACTCATTCAAGTCTTTTAGCCTTTTGTCAATAGTGTAATTTGAATTACCTAAATGCTGGAAGTATGCCATGAAATCTCCCGCTTTAAGACAATTCTTAACCCTTAGCAATTCAAGCTTCCGAACGTATAGTTTACGGTTCGATCTGTATCTTCTCGTAATTCCGACATCTGAGCCAACATCTGGATCAATGTAGACAAGCGTAGTATTAACCAGACTTTTATAATGCTGAATTGCCTGATCAAAATATCCTTTACGTATCTGCTCCTCAAAGTAAGCTACTCCATTATCTGTGCCGTCTGGATTGAGAATTGAAAGATGTATTCCTCGTGAAAGAAAATAATCACGAATCAAACTGATGTCTGAATATTCCTTATTGAACTCCCTTACCATCAACTGGAATAAGGTATCGTTCAAACTTCCCAGTTCGTAGGTTGTATATTTTAAATTTCTCTCTTTGGGCTGTGGTTCAGTAATCATAGGTACATAGAATAAACTCAACCGAGTAGATTGGGTGAGAATGAACGTAAGCAGATCATACTTCATTAGGTCCAAAGAATTGCCGAAGAATTTACTATTCAAAAAATCTATGTTAAGGACGGGTGCCATTGCCTTTAAACTATAAAAGCTTCCTCCGGCACCTATCGGAGAAAGCTTTGAGGCAAAAAAAGTGGTTCTTCTATTGACTTGAAAATTCTTCGATCCACTCTTATGAATTTTCTGGCATCCGTACCCCTATATTCAAGGCACCCGTCCTGAAAACAACAAAAAAAATTATCGGATAAATGTCACACAAGATATTGTCTAACATTAGTATGGGGACTATAAATTATCCCATTCGAGGGGGAATTTTACTTTATGCGATGAACAAATGTTCAAGAAGTCTCTCTAATCTGATTTAATTGTATTTTAAATACTCTTTAAAGTCCAACCTTACTACTTCTTCGTTCCAATAAAACCGTATTACGCCAAACACCTTTTAATTGACCGATCTTTTCGCGATAGCCTACTTCCCGGAATCCAAGTTCTTCATGGATTCGAATGCTTGAAACGTTCTCAGGGAATATTCCCGCTTGTAGTGTCCAAAGATTATTCTTCTCGCTTTCCTGAATCAACGCATCAAGCAACATTGTTCCATAGTCTTTGCCGCGAAATTTCTCATCCACATATACACTAACTTCAGCCACACCAGCATAAACACATCTTCCAGAAACAGGAGTTAATGCTGCCCAGCCAATCACTTGATTATTTTCAATACCGACAATTCTACAATTAGAAATGTGCGAACCGTCCCACTCTTGTCAGTCAGGTGCGGATGTCTGGAACGTTGAGTTTTCGGTTGCCAACCCTTGCTCGTAAATTCTCTTGACTTCTGGGTAGTGGTTCTGAGTTAGTGGAGCTATGGTCATAGATGTAATTTAAGACACTTCCTTTTTAAACTCTTCAAACATCCGATAAATCATTGTCGCCAAAACCTGCTTTTCCGGCAGATCAGAAAAGTACTGATTGGGAGATTTCAGTACTTTCTTCCTGGTTTTTAAACCGACTTCTTTCCACGCGAGGTTACCGAGCTGAGTGTGTTTATACTTTAGCATTTCCATCACTGGCCGGATCTCCTGTCGGCATTGTCGGTATAAGCTGCGCGCATCATGCATATACTCTATATTATGTAGTCTGTCCGGCTCTTGCATACATCTTATTTCTGAACCAAAAAGCAAGGTTCACCAACAGGATCAATGCTGGTACTTCAATCAATGGCCCGATGACCCCGGCAAAAGCCTGTCCTGAGTTAATCCCAAATACTCCAATCGCTACAGCGATCGCCAATTCAAAATTGTTTCCTGTTGCCGTAAACGACACCGCAGTATTTTCTTCGTAGTTCGCACCAAGTTTTCTTGAAAGTAAAAAACTGACGACAAACATGAGTACAAAATAGATTATCATAGGAATCGCGATGCGAATAACATCGAACGGGATCTCCAGGATCATTTTTCCTTTAAAGCTGAACATCGTAAAAATTGTGAACAGCAACGCCAGTAGTGTTAAGGGACTGATTTTCGGGATCACATTTTTTACATACCAAGTTTCACCTTTTGCTTTCACGAAAAAGTAACGTGTCAGGAATCCCGCGAGGAAAGGAATGCCAAGATACAGGAAGACGCTTTCGGCCACATCGCCCATGCTGACGTTAACGATTGATCCTTTTATGCCGAAGTATGGTGGCAATACAGTAATAAACATCCAAGCGAAGACTGCATAAAAAATAACCTGGAAGATGCTGTTCAGTGCAACAAGACCGGCTGCATATTCTTTATCGCCTTTTGCCAGATCATTCCAAACGAGAACCATCGCAATGCATCGTGCAAGACCGATTAGGATAAGACCGATCATATATTCCGGTTTGTCGTACAGGAAGATGATCGCCAGCAAGAACATCAAGACCGGACCGATAATCCAATTGAGCGCAAGTGACAAGCTGATCACTTTAACATTGCGAAATACTTTTCCTAAATGCTCATACCTCACTTTAGCCAATGGCGGATACATCATGACGATTAATCCCACTGCGATCAAGATATTGGTTGTTCCAACCTGAAACACCTGTATCGATTCAGCTACCGGCAGGAACATGCTTAATAGAATGCCGGTCAGCATCGCCAGAAATATCCACAACGTGAGATAACGGTCTAAAAATCCAAGCTTAGAGGGCTGACTCATTCTTTGCTTTGTTTACCTGTGAGAATGCGTATAGAATCTCCGTTCCAATCTCTTCTACCCTTTCCTTATACTTTTCTGCTTCTTGCTGTGTTCCGTCAAACTCTTTAGGATCATCATAGGTTAAGGCAATTCGTGCCGTTGCCCCAAAGACGAGCGGACAATTCTCATCTGCATGTGAACACGTCATTACAGCTGCGAAGTCTTTGTTATGATTGAAAGGATCGTTGTAAACTTTAGAGAACGATGTCACCGGGTTAATTCCATCGGCAAACCGGACTTCATACATCGGGTTATCTCCCTCCTTGATTTTGGCAATATCAAAGCCTGCTTCACTCATGGCTTTAACGGCACGCGGATTAAAAGCAGTCGCCTCGGTTCCACCTGAATATGATTGCACGCTCTTGATTCCATAGTAGTGCGAAGCCGCCTGCGCCCAAAGCTGTGAAAGGTGACTTCGCCTTGAGTTATGCGTACAAATAAAATTGAGGTAGACCGTTTGGCCGGCCTGAACCCGTTGCTGAACAAAGCTTGTCAGCTGTTTGAGCAAGTCTTTGCGTTCTAAACAGATCGTGTCAAACCGGCTGATCAGGTTATCCGTGGTTTGCTGTAAACTGGGAAATAGTGAATTATGAGATGTAGTTCTTGCCATAGTCTTGAATTAATCGCAGCAACCTGGTGAACAGCAGTTCTCTGGTTTCTCCGCATAGACAGTAACGCTGAAGATGCCGGTCTTTCCGGTCTTGAATTCTTCGATCTGATCAAAGGATAAATAGTCTTTCAGGATTTTATCTGGAAGCGTGATACGCTTTTCCTTTTGAATGGTAATTGCAGAGAATCCAGTTTGCTGAATGATTGATAGATAATCATCTTTCTGTATTGCTCCGGCAACACATCCGGCATACATCTCCGCAGATTTCTGCAAGCCTTCAGGAAGATCTCCGACCAATACAATGTCCGATACGCTAAAATGTCCACCTTTCTTCAGGATGCGGAAGGTTTCTGCAAAGGCTTGTTGCTTGTTCGGGACTAAGTTTAGTACGCAATTGCTGACAACAACATCTGCGATGTTTCCGGCTAACGGCATGTTCTCAATATCGCCCTGACGAAATTCAACATTTGTATAGCCAAGCTTTTCTGCGTTGATCTTTGCCTTCTCAACCATCTTGTCCGTGAAGTCGATGCCGATAACTTTTCCTTTCTCTCCTGCTATTGATCTTGCTACGAACGCATCATTACCTGCACCTGAACCAAGATCAACAACAGTGTCTCCTTCTTTGATCTTAGCAAACTCCGTTGGAAGTCCGCAACCCAACCCCAGGTCAGCATCTGCTACATAGCCATCAAGCTGTGTGTAGTCGTCTGCCATCACGGTGTAATCAATCGTACTGCAGCCAGTAGTTGCGCCACAGCAACTGGATGCGTTATCATCCTTGCTTTGTAACGCGATCTTGCCGTACTTCTCTTTTACGAGTTCTTTGAGTTGATCTGAGGTTTGTTTTTCCATTGTATCTGTATAGTTATCGTAATATTGCGATCAGTTAGTGTAAAAAAATAGTCATTAACAGCAGTCTTGTCCTCTGTAAGTTTCAAACAAGTCACCTATCATTTTCTTTGCTCGGTTCCAGGCTTTCTCATCAATGCAATAGCATACGCTCGGACCATCAATATCACCTTTGATCAGGCCAGCGTTCTTTAATTCTTTGAGATGTTGGGAAACGGTTGATTGAGATAATGGCAATTCATCCACGATGTCGCCACAAACACAAGATTTTGTTTTAATCAAAAACTGAAGAATAGCGATCCGGGCTGGATGACCTAATGCTTTGGTCAATACCGCCAGCTCGTTTTGTGTTTTAGTGAATTCTTCAGTCTTGGTTAATCCCATATTCCTTATAATCGTAAAATTACGATAAAGGTTTCAAAACTCAAAACTATTATCCCAAAAGAGCCGTTAGGCATAAGAATAGTTCGATCCTGCTCAGCTGTTGGGGGATCGGAAATAGATATAACATTTTCAAGTAATTATATAAATACCCTTCTGACTGAAAGCCGTTAATTTGAATAACAGAAATACTTCAGACTGGCTATGAAACACTCCTATACACTTTCCGGAATGACGTGCACCAATTGTATGGCTACGGTAAAAAAAAGACTTTTAGCCCATTCAGGCGTAACATCCGTGGAGTTGAACCTTGATCCACAGAGCGCTGTTGTCGAAATGGATACGCATATCAACACCGATGATCTGCAAACGGCCCTGGGTGGTGGAAAATATAAAATTTACGATGATGTGGCTGGGAACAAGAATTTGGTGTAAGGATGGGTCATTTGACTGCCGTATTTACAAATAGTCGACAATTGGTGTTTATTTTGATGAAACTGAGGGTAATTCTCTATATTGAATCATAGTTAATGATCACAAGGCTTTCCATAGCGCTGTTTTTGACAACGTTCGCGTTGATGCTGATTCCAGCGGACACGCACGCCTGTGAAAAAAATCACAAAAAGACCGAAAAAAGCTGCGCTAAAAAGGAATCAGCATCCAAAACAGAGAACTCAGAAAAAAGTCTTTGTAAAAAAGAACCTTGTAAAAGCGAGCACTCCACGAAAGACCAAGGCTGCGGTTCAAACTGCAATCACTCAAATTGCAAGTGTGTACATTCTACAGTCAACATCGCCTTGACGCAAGAGAACTTCTTGAAAGAAACGATTATAAATTTCGCAGCCCGAAAACATAATTCCATCGATGCAGAAAATAATCTGTCTGCGGGCTTCCATTCCATCTGGCAACCGCCAAAAATAAGCTAACTTCTTGCCGTGACAGCCACAGGTCTGTCCAATCGAAAGCAAAACTTGCTTTCCAATCATCTATTTCAAGAATTTTAACTCTTATCAAATGAAATCAATATCAAAAATATTGATGGCAGCTTCTATGCTGCTATCATTCCAATCATTCAGTGCTCAAGTAGATAATTCAAAAACGTCTACAGTAAAGATTTACGGCAATTGCGGGATGTGCGAAAGCGCTATTGAAAAAGCAGGTAATGTCAAAAAGGTTGCAGCAGTCGAATGGAATAAGGACTCCAAAATAGCCACGCTAACCTACGACAGTGTTAAAACCAACCAGAACGAAATCCTGAGACGTATTGCTCTGGCAGGATATGACAGCGAACATTTCTTTGCGCCAGACGAGGCCTATGCAAAGCTTCCGGCATGTTGCCACTACGAAAGAGCCAAAGCATCAGCTCATAAAGATGAAGCAATGGCTAGCTTAAAGGCCGATAAACCTGAGGCCGGAATGCACGACCACTCGGCAATGACCAGTCAGGATAAAAATCAATTGAAGGCTGTTTATGACGGTTATTTCTCCCTCAAAGACGCACTGGTAAAAAGTGACGGAAGCGCTGCATCAGTAATAGCCAAGGATCTGCTTGCTGCAATCAATGCTGTGAAAATGGAGACGCTGAAACCAGAAGAGCATACTGTCTGGATGAAAGTAAAAGAAGACGTGACCACAGATGCAGAACATATCACCGAAACAAAAGAGGTTTCGCATCAACGGGATCATTTCACTACGCTGTCCAAAAATATGTATCAGCTCATCAAGGTATCTAAAAATGATGCGCCTGTATATTATCAGCATTGCCCCATGTACAATGATGGCAAAGGCGCTGACTGGCTTAGCAAAGAAAGCGCAATCAAAAATCCGTACTACGGATCACAAATGCTTTCCTGCGGTAAAACAGTTGAGACCATTAAATAAGCAACTATGGAAACGAAACATAAATCTCATGACCATTCAACATCATCCCACACCGGGATGATGTACAAAAAGCTTGCACTAATGGTCGTTCTCTCTTTTGTCGCTATGTACATTCTCATGTATGCCATGGTGGATAAATTCTCTAACGTAATTCCGAACGTAAACCAGTTCTATATGGCCGGTTTAATGGCTATGCCGATGATGATCATCGAGCTTATTGTAATGGGAAGCATGTATAAAAAGAAAAAGCTGAACATCGTTTTGTTCGCATCGAGCTCCATTGCTTTGATTGTTTTCTATCTGTGCATCCGTCAGCAAGCTGGTGTTGGGGACAAGCAGTTTCTGAAGTCGATGATCCCGCATCATGCAGCAGCCATTCTGATGGTTGAGAAAACCGCTATCCATGACCCTGAAATTCAGGAACTGGCCAACAAGATCATCGTCAGCCAACAAGCAGAAATAGAACAAATGAAGGCCAAACTCAAGGAACTTAAAAAGTAACATCATGGAACATACATATACCATTTCCGGGATGAGCTGTGATGGCTGTCGTACGAACGTGGAAAAGGCATTAAATAATATTGACGGGGTGCAGGCGAAGGTTGAACTTAACCCACCGGTAGCAACCATCACCATGCATACCCATGTCCCGACAGATAAGCTTCAGAAAGCGTTAACAGAGGTTGGGGACTATACGATATCCATTAACGAGGCGGGGATCAGTTCACATACGCACGGAAAGTCAACTGTCCGTCACGACTCAAAAAAACATTCCCATAACAAACCACTGGATACGGGAACGCCTGGAAAATACTATTGCCCGATGCATTGTGAAGGCGACAAGGTGTACGATAAACCGGGGAATTGCCCGGTATGCGGAATGCACTTGGTCAAGCTTCCTGAGATAGTCCTGAGCACGAAATACACCTGTCCCATGCATCCGGAAATCATCAAGGACAAACCGGGATCATGTCCGATCTGCGGAATGAACCTGGTGGCGATGACTCCAACAGATTCTGATGATACGCACGCCTATAATGATCTGAAGAAAAAGATGATCGTGGCAACTGCATTTTCGGTCCCAGTCTTCATGATCTCCATGATGGAAATGATTCCGAATAATCCCTTATTCAACATCATGGACGTACAGTACTGGGGATATGTTCAAATGCTGCTCACAATTCCTGTAGTAGTTTATGCCTGCCGGATGTTTTTTGTCAGGGCATGGATTTCGGTTAAAACCTGGAACCTGAATATGTTCACCCTGATCGGGATGGGTACTTCGCTTGCATTTGTCTTTAGCATCTTTGCACTATTCTTTCCAGGAGTCTTTCCGGATGAATTTAAAACGCATCACGGTACAATCGGATTATATTTTGAGGCTACGGCTGTTATCCTGACGTTAGCGCTGCTCGGCCAATTACTAGAAGCACGAGCTCATAGTCAAACCAGTGGTGCAATTAAAGAATTATTGAAGCTGGCACCCACAGAGGCCACAATCATAAAGGATGGTTACGATCAGAAGATTTCTATCCAGGATATTGTCGCGGGCAATCTTTTAAGAATAAAGCCAGGTGATAAAATACCGGTTGACGGCAAGATCACTGAAGGCGAAGGCAGCATAGACGAAGCCATGATTACCGGTGAACCAATTCCCGTAGATAAGCAAACGGGCGACAGGGTTACGTCCGGGACCATTAACGGCAACAGTTCTTTCGTAATGATCGCTGAAAAGGTTGGAGCTGAAACCTTACTCGCGCAAATCATCCAGTTAGTCAACAATGCAAGCCGGTCCAAAGCGCCAATTCAAAAGTTAGCGGATAATATTTCCGGCTACTTCGTTCCGCTTGTGGTGATCATTGCAGCTGCAACTTTTGCCACCTGGGCAATTGTTGGACCGCAGCCAGCGATTGTTTACGGATTTATCAATGCTATTGCGGTACTCATTATTGCGTGTCCGTGTGCATTAGGACTTGCAACTCCCATGTCCATTATGGTTGGGGTTGGTAAGGGTGCCCAATCAGGCGTGCTCATAAAAAACGCAGAAGCGCTTGAGCAGATGAATAAGGTAAATGTCCTGATCACGGATAAGACCGGCACGATCACAGAAGGCAAACCTTCTGTTGAGAAAGTCGTTACTACCGACTATCCTGAAATCGAGCTCATACAATACATCGCCTCCTTGAATCAGTACAGTGAACATCCGCTGGCTCAGGCCGTTTTGAATTTTGCCAAAACAAAAAAAGTGTTGGTACTGGCAGCAAACGATTTCCAGGCAATCACCGGAATGGGTGTTATCGGAACGGTGGGTTCTAAAAAGATAGCCCTTGGCAACAGGAAGCTGATGGATAAAGTAGGCGCAACTGTTACAGGTGAGCTTGAAAAGCAGGTTGTCAATGAACAGAAGTTGGGCAAGACTGTATCCTACATTTCAGTTGATAGCAAAGCACGAGGATTTGTTACGATCACCGATGCTATTAAAGCAACCAGTGCGCAAGCCATAAAAGAATTGATGGCTCAGGGAGTCGAAGTTGTTATGCTCACCGGTGACAATGAGAACACCGCCAGGGCTGTGGCAGACCAGCTGAAACTATCCTCTTTCAAGGCAGGATGTCTCCCGGAAGATAAGCTTAAGGAAATCAAAAGTCTCCAAACTCAGGGTAAAATCGTTGCGATGGCCGGAGATGGCATAAATGATGCACCCGCTTTGGTACAGGCCAACGTTGGAATTGCGATGGGTACAGGAACAGATGTCGCTATTGAAAGTGCAAAGATCACGTTAGTGAAAGGCGATCTTCAAGGTATCGTAAAAGCGCATAAGCTTAGTCATGCTGTCATGAAAAATATTAAGCAGAACTTATTTTTTGCTTTTGTATATAATGCGCTTGGTGTCCCGGTCGCTGCCGGATTACTCTACCCATTCTTTGGAATACTGCTCTCGCCAATGATTGCAGCGTTAGCCATGAGCCTTAGTTCAGTTTCAGTAATTGTAAACGCCCTCAGGTTACGGACAGTAAAAATTTAATCACGTATGAATCTTTCTCACAAAATGTCTAAAAGCATAATACTGACAGCGATAATAGCATTGTTTGCAGTACACATATCCTACAGTCAAAAAGTTGTTCGCTATCACTTATATGTAAAAGATACGCTGGTCAACTTTACAGGAAAAGAAAAAAGAGCAATCGCTGTAAATGGACAGATCCCGATGCCCACGCTGACTTTTACCGAAGGCGATACCGCAGAGATCTATGTTCATAACGAAATGAAGGAGAAGACGTCATTGCATTGGCACGGAGTGTTTCTGCCGAATCAGGAAGACGGGGTCCCCTACTTAACACAAATGCCCATTGAACCTGGAGAAACATACATCTATCGTTTCCCCATCATTCAGCATGGCACACACTGGTATCACAGTCATAGCGGCCTTCAGGAACAACTGGGAATGTACGGTTCAATGATCTTGAACAAACGAACAAACGATCCAACTTTCAGAAAGGGTATCGATGATTTGCCTACAGTACCCGTAGTGTTAAGTGAATGGACAGATTACAACCCGCACAACGTAGAACGAATGCTGCACAATGCTTCAGATTGGTTCGCCATAAAAAAAGGTGCAACGCAAAGTTACGGAGAAGCCATCAAGGCCGGTCATTTTAAAACCAAGGTTAAAAACGAATGGAAGCGAATGCTTGCCATGGATGTTAGCGATGTGTACTATGACCGGTTCTTAATGAACGGAAAAAATCAGAGTACACTTTCTCAGTTTAAAGCCGGTGACAAGGTCAGGCTGAGAATCTCTAACGGAGGCGCGTCCACAAATTTCTGGCTTACCTATGCAGGCGGTAAGATAACAGTTGTTGCCAATGATGGCAACGATGTTGAACCGGTCGAAGTTGACCGTTTGTTAATTGCTGTTTCAGAAACGTATGACGTGATTGTAAGCATCCCAGGAGAAAATACGGCCTATGAATTTTTAGCAACGCCAGAAGACCGCACGAAGTCAGCATCACTTTATGTCGGCAGCGGAATCAAGCAATTGATTTCCCCACTTCCCAGGCTTAAATATTTTGAAGGGATGAAGATGATGAACGGGATGATGAAAATGAATGGCGATTTGGATGACATGGGGATGAACATGAGCCTGAATCAAATGGATATGAATATTGTCATGTATCCGGAAATCACAGGCAGCGAAACGAAGGATGAGAATAAGAATTCAAAGATGGAAGGCATGGATATGGAAAGTAAGGCCGGTAAAAATGAACATGCTGAGCATTCTGGTGATCAATACAACTCCAACAAGCTTTCAAATATTGTGACGCTAAACTATGCCATGCTGAAGTCACCCACTGAAACAGGGCTTCCCAAAGATGCTCCTGTTAAAGAACTACGCTTTGAACTTACCGGGAACATGAACCGCTATGTCTGGAGCCTGGATAATAAAGTGGTCTCGGAAGCGGACAAGATCATGATCAAAAAAGGTGAGAATGTCAGGATCATTATGTTCAACAATTCGATGATGCGACACCCCATGCACCTGCATGGCCATGATTTCCGATTAATCAACGGCAAAGGCGAATATGCGCCACTCAAAAACATTGTGGACATTATGCCGATGGAAACTGACACATTGGAGTTTAATGCCAATGTGTACGGAGACTGGTTCTTCCATTGCCACATACTGTATCACATGATGAGCGGAATGGGTAGAGTAATCAGTTACGAAGGTCAGCCAAAAAATCCACTTATTAAAAATCCTCGTTATGCACAGCGCAAGCTTTTCTCGGACGACAGACATTTTCATGTGATGGCCGAAAATGATTTTGCCACCAATGGGAATGACGGAATGTTGATGATTCAGAACACCCGGTGGAGTATTGGCTCTGAATGGCGCTTGGGCTATAACGATATGCATGGTTATGAAACGGAAACGCACATCGGAAGATATTTTGGAAAGATGCAATGGCTGATGGTATTTGCCGGATTTGACTGGCGATACCGAAAGGAAGGGATTGATGAGCAGGAGCAGAATGTCTTCGGTCAGCGCAATACCAAAGACGATCGTGCACTAGCCAGTCTTGGCTTTGTGTACAAGCTGCCGATGTTGATCGATTTTCAGACAGAAGTATTCCACAATGGGACCTTCAGACTACAGCTTATGCGCGAAGATATCCCAGTAACCAAACGTATCCGCATGGGCTTTATGGTGAACAGCGATATTGAGTATATGGTTGAAGCGCGGTATATTCTCAACCGATACATTGGTTTGCGTACACATTATGATAGTGACATGGGATTTGGGATGGGGATATCAGCAAATTATTAATTAATTCTTTAAGATATTGGGAAACGGTTGATTGAGATATGGGCAATTCATCCACGATGTCGCCACAAACACAAGACTTTGTGTTAATAAGACCTTATGTTAATAAGAAACTGAAGAATGGCAATCCGGGCAGGATGACCTAATGTTTTGGTCAACACTACCAGTTCATATTGTGTTTTAGTGAATTCTTCGGTCTCGGTTAATCCCAGATTCCTTGCAATCGTACAATTACGATAAGGATGAGACGTTGGCAGGTAGGTTTTGTTGCATTAACAACTACTGGGCGAATTTTGCGTCCACAACGTGAGAAGAAAACGTGAAAAGAATTTGATAAAAAACGCTACCTGCAACCTTATTGCGCATTAGAATTACCTACTTTTGAGAAGTGAAAATCAGAGCACTCGTATTCACCCTATACCTGCTGGCGCTGGCGCTTTACCCGTGCTCAGATGCCGAGACGTGTGCTGATGATTCTGATTCGCGAGCAAAAGTTGAATTAGCAAGTCATGATCATTCACAAGACGAGAGTGATCAGTGTACGCCTTTTTGCATTTGTGCGTGCTGTTCAGCAACCATCCGTCTGACGGTGTCTGAGGTTTTACTTCCAGCAACGTTTCACAACACAACGCATACAATTCCATACGCTGAGGGTCATCTACTCAGCAACATCCACGCGATCTGGCAACCGCCCAGGCTATCGTAATTATCCTATGGGCAAGTTCTGCCCTTTTTAATCAATCATTCTATTCACTCGAATAAGCGTTCCGGTTTACCGTGTTCCTTATTCAAACTCTTTTCTCTCATGGGGAAAAAGAAAACAACCAGCCGTTCACGACTGGTATCAAAAATTATGATCTGGATTCTGACTGCTTTAGTGCTGATCGCACTGACTGCACGGCTGATCCATGTTTTTAAAAATCACGTTTAAGTTATGCTTGATAAAATCATTCATTATTCCATAAAGAATAAACTGATCATCGGCCTGTTTACACTGGGGCTCGTGATCTGGGGAAGCTATTCACTTATGAGACTTCCCATCGATGCTGTACCGGACATTACCAACAACCAGGTACAGATCATTACCAGTGCGCCATCACAATCTGCACTCGACATCGAAAGGTTGGTTACGTTCCCGATTGAACAAACAATGGCAACGATCCCAAACATTCAGGAGATACGGAGTTTCTCGCGATTCGGGTTATCGGTAGTGACCATAGTATTTCATGACAAGACTGACATCTATTGGGCGCGACAACAAGTGAACGAACGTCTAACTGTAGCTGCCAGCCAGATACCAGCGGGTATCGGAACCCCTGAAATGTCACCGGTAACAACTGGCCTTGGTGAAATTTTCCAATACATCGTTCGGCCCGAGAAAGGTTATGAAAAGAAATACGATGCGATGGAGCTGCGCAGCATCCAGGATTGGATCGTTCGCAGGCAATTGTTAGGTACGGTTGGAATTGCAGACGTTGCCAGTTTTGGCGGCTATCTGAAACAATACGAGATCGCGATTGATCCCGACAAGCTTCGTAGCTATGGTCTTTCTATGGCGCAGATATTTGATGCGCTTGAAAAGAACAATCAGAATACGGGCGGAGCATACATCGATAAAAAGCCGAATGCATATTTTATTCGAAGCGAGGGATTGATTGGTTCAACGGAAGACATTGGAAAGATTGTCGTTACTAATACTGCAAGCGGCACACCTGTACTCGTAAGAGATATTGCCACGGTTCAGTTCGGCCATGCCACCCGGTATGGAGCAATGACCTACAATGCCGAAGGTGAAGTGGTTGGGGCAGTTGTATTGATGCTGAAAGGAGAAAATTCCAGTGCAGTTGTTGGCCGAGTGAAAGAACGGATGAACCAAATCCGCAAAACACTGCCGCAAGGTGTTACGGTAGATGTGTTCCTTGACCGAAGTGACTTGGTTGGCCGAGCTATTGGAACGGTGGAGAAAAACCTGATCGAAGGAGCATTGATTGTTATCCTTGTGCTGGTTCTGTTCCTGGGAAATTTACGTGCGGGATTGATCGTTGCTTCCGTTATTCCGTTAGCCATGTTGTTTGCTGTCGCGCTCATGCATCTGTTCGGAGTTTCCGGAAATCTAATGAGTCTGGGTGCGATTGACTTCGGGTTGATCGTAGACGGTGCTGTAATCATTGTTGAAGCAACCATGCATCACTTAGGTCTGCGAAAATCTTCAATCCGGCTTACACAATTAGAAATGGATGTAGAAGTATATGACTCAGCTTCCAAGATCAGGACATCAGCAGCATTCGGAGAGATCATCATCTTGATTGTTTACCTGCCAATTCTCGCGTTGGTTGGTATTGAGGGAAAAATGTTCAAACCAATGGCACAAACAGTTGCCTTTGCCATTCTTGGAGCCTTCATTCTTTCCCTGACGTATGTGCCCATGATGTCGGCATTATTCTTAAGCAAGAACATTTCTCACAAGCGCAATTTCTCGGATAAGATGATGGATTTCTTTAACCGGATTTATCAGCCGATCATCAAAGGCGCGTTGCGGATGAAGTTCATTGTTGTCGCAAGTGCAGTTGGCCTTCTCATTATCGCATTCGTTATTTTCTCCCGGATGGGAGGTGAATTCCTGCCAACCTTGGAAGAAGGCGACTTTGCCGTAGAGACAAGAGTGCTTACCGGAAGCAGCTTGTCGTATACAGTTGAAGCATCTACAAAGGCTGCTGAGATTCTCTTGCGCGAGTTTCCGAATGAAGTAAAAGAAGTCGTTGGAAAGATCGGATCATCAGAAATCCCGACCGACCCCATGCCGATTGAAGCTTGCGATTTAATGGTAATCCTCAAGCCCAAAGATGAATGGGTAAAAGCCCGTTCACGGGAAGAGCTTGCCGAAAAAATGGGCGAAGCACTGGAAGAGGTTCCGGGTGTACTGTTCGGTTTTCAACAGCCAATCCAGATGCGTTTCAATGAACTCATCAGCGGAGTTCGACAAGACGTTGCTGTGAAAATCTTCGGTGAAGATTTATCTACACTTGCGTCTCTTGCAGACGAGGTTGGTAAAATTGCCGGAACAGTTGAAGGCGTAAAAGATCTTTATGTTGAACAGGTTGACGGGCTTCCTCAAATCGTAATCAGCATCAATCGGGATGAGGTTGCCAAATATGGCCTTAACATTGAATCCGTCAATCAAACCATCAATAGCGCCTTTGCCGGACAGACAGCGGGAACTGTCTTTGAAGGTGAGAAGCGTTTTGATCTCACGGTGCGTCTTGCATCGGTTAGTCGTCAAAGTATCGAAGATGTTCGAAACTTGTTTATAACATCTGCTAAAGGTGAACAGATTCCGCTCAAGCAATTAGCTGAAGTTGAATTCAAGATCGGGCCGAATCAAATCCAGCGGGAAGATGCAAAGCGAAGAATCATTGTCGCGTTCAATGCCCGTGGCCGGGACATTGCGAGCATTGTTAAAGAGCTTCAGGAAAAAATTGATAAGCAGGTAAAATTCCCGACCGGCTACTATCCTACCTATGGCGGTCAGTTTGAAAATCTGCAGGAAGCACAGGCAAGGTTATCCATTGCATTGCCAGCCGCCTTGTTGCTGATTTTCCTCCTACTGTTCTTCACATTCCATTCGATCAAGCAATCCATTCTAATTTTCACTGCTATTCCAATGGCTGCGATTGGCGGAGTGCTTGCGTTGCTATTGCGCGGAATGCCATTCAGTATTTCTGCGGGTATCGGATTTATCGCGCTGTTCGGTGTAGCCGTATTGAATGGTATCGTGCTCATCGCAGAGTTTAACCGGTTAAAAGCAGAAGGTGAAACTAATCTGGGAACCATCGTACTGAAAGGAACATCGATCAGGCTTCGCCCCGTGTTAATGACTGCGGCCGTTGCTTCATTAGGTTTTATGCCGATGGCGCTAGCAACCAGTGCCGGTGCGGAAGTTCAAAAACCACTCGCTACCGTTGTGATCGGTGGACTCGTTAGTTCGACTGCCCTTACACTTATTGTCTTACCATGCCTGTATATCTATTTCGAACGCATCGGTAAAAAACCGAAAGCAGCAGTCATGACAATGGTGTTGTTGATGGTGTTGGGAGGAAATGCAGTTGCACAGGATAATCCTCAAGAAGTAGGTCTGTTTAAAACGTACCAGGAACTTGCTGAAAATAATCCTTCGCAAATATTACTCGCAAAAAATGATAAAGGCGCTGTTAAAGTCACCCAGCGTCAGGATTTAATTGTCAGCACATCGAATGGAGAAACCATTATCCCTTATGGAAACATTAAGGGTTATTCATTCAAGGGTGATCGGTATCGGGCTTCCGGTGAACGGGGCTTGTTCCGAAATTACGGGTACTACAGAATACTTGAGGATTCATGTGTTGTGACGTATGCCCGCGAGAATCGCGCACCACGATCTGCTCTGCCATACAGATATTATTATAGTGAAAGCCTGACCTCTCCGCTAAGAAATGCTTACCGGAAAGAGCTCAAGGAAGATTTCGAGGATCATTCTGAATTCTACCCGGCCTTACGCACGGTGATGAAAGATAATTACCAGTCACTCTTCAAACCGGTGATGAGTAAACGGATTCTGTTCAATAAACTCTATTGTGAAACATTCAACTAAGTCAGCCATGAAAAAATATCTGAACATCAAATTGATCGTGTTGCTTCTGGCGCTGGCAGGAAATGTTTCAGCTCAGGAATCATTCACATTGGATCAGGCTGTTCAATCAGCCCTGAAGAACAACATTTCCTTAAAAGCTGCATTGCTCGAAACAGAATCGCAACGCAGTCTTAAGGGAACTGGTTTCGATTTGCCGAAAACAAGCGTTACACTGATGCGCGGCCAGTACAACAGCTATGCGAAGGATGACAACAACGTAACGGTAACGCAAACAATCCCCTTCACTGCATTTGGTAGCCAGGGTCGTTACAACCGGGCAGCGCTTAAATCAAGTGAGTTGAATGTCGATGTTACGCGCAACGACCTGATCTACCAGGTTAAGCAAGTGTACATTGATCTGGCATACGCAAAGGCAAGACAGAAGTTATTGCTCAAACAGGACAGTATCTACCAAGGGTTTTTAAAAGCTTCAACTGCGCGGTATTCCAGTGGCGAAACCAACTTATTAGAAAAAGCTACTGCGGAAACACAAGCCAATGAAGTAAAAAATCAACTGCGACAGAATGCTGCAACCATTGCAGGACTTCAATCTCAACTTAAGGCTTACATCAACAGTTCCTTGTTACCAGAAGTAGGTGATGCCCTAAGCGAACTTCCAGCAACCACAGCTGACTCCGTTTTACTTGCCAACAATCCTTCGCTGAAGTTTATGAATCAGCAAGTTGAAGTTGCAGCCAGTCAGAAGAAGCTTGAAGCTGCACGGTTTGCTCCGGATATTGTGATTGGTGGATTTTCTCAAACATTAATTGGTGTTGAGAATACAGAAGATGGTTTCTTTGCCTCAAGGAGTGATCGATTCACTGGTTTCCAGGTTGGGCTTGCCATTCCGCTTTGGTTTACACCCCATCGTGCGCGGGTGAAAGCAGCTGAGTACAATCGCCAGGCTGCCGAAAACAAATACACCTACTATCAGCGAACATTGGAAGGTCAGCAACAACAGGCGTTGGAACAATACAATGCTGCACGCAACAGCTTGGATTACTACAAGTCGTCCGCGCTTGTCAATGCAGAGTTGATTCTCACACAATCACAGGTTGCATTCAGAGGTGGTGATATCAATTACACCGAATACTTGATGGGGCTACGGAACGCACTTTCGGTTCAGGAAAACTACCTCTCTACCCTTCGGGATTATAATCAAAGCATCATTTACATCGAATACTTATCAGGCAATCAATAAGATTATGAAATCATTAAAGATAAATTCATTCAAACTTTCATCGCTGGTAATTGTACTGCTTGTTTTAGCGGTGGCAATAACTTCATGCCGTAAAGACTCTGGAACAGAAGAAAAGGCTGCGACAGAAGAACATCACGATGAAGAGTCAAACACAGTTGAACTGACAGAAGCTCAGTTTAAAAATGCCGGTGTCGAGCTTTCAACACTTTCAAATCGACAGATCAGCGGGACCATTCAGGTGAATGGTGTGCTCGATGTTCCGCCTCAACAGTTGGTGAGCATCTCCGCGCCCATGGGCGGATTCTTAAAAGACACTGATCTGCTCGAAGGGTCGCGTGTGAAGAAAGGTCAGGCCATTGCACGAATTGAAAATCTGGAGTTCATTCAGGTTCAGCAGGACTATCTCGAAGCGAAAAGCCAGTTTGAACTTTCAAAAGCTGATTACGAACGTCAGCAACAACTTGCCGATCAGAATGTCAATTCCGCCAAGACCTTGCAACAGTCTAAGACAACGTACGTGACGTGGCAAGCGAAGTACAACGGGCTGGCCGAGAAGTTGAAAGTCCTTGGCATCAGCACGAATGGTTTGGATGACGGGAACCTGAAAAGCTCAATCAACTTATACTCTCCTATTGACGGCTACGTAACGGAAGTCAATGTAAATCGCGGCAAGTTTGTCAATCCGACAGACGTGCTGTTCGAGATCGTTGACACCGAACATTTGCACGCTGAGCTGATTGTTTTTGAAAAGGATGTCCGAAAACTTAAGATCGGTCAGAAGGTCCGCTTCACACTGGCTAATGAAACCAAGGAACGCATGGCGACTGTTTATCTCATCGGGCGCGAGATCAGCACAGAACGAACGATTCAAATCCATTGCCATATTGATCAGGAAGATAAAGACCTGTTACCCGGCATGTATCTAAAAGCCATGGTTGAGACCGGAGGTGCTGAGGTTCCGGCATTGCCGAACGAAGCCATCATCGACTTTGAAGGCAAGAAATACATCTTCATCGCGAGCGAAGAAGTACACGAAGGAAATAAAGATGAATCTTCCGAAAAGGCCGATAAACAGGATGCTGAAGAACATGAAGAAGGAACTCACTTTACAATGATTGAGGTACAGATCCGTAATAGTGAACTAGGCTATACAGAAGTTATTGTTCCTGAAGCTTTCAAAGCGGACTCACAGGTTGTAATCAAAGGAGCATACGCTTTGCTCTCCAAGATGAAGAACAGCGAGGAAGAAGGCGGACATGCACATTAAAACTGTGGTATGAAAACCTACTGGAGAATGCCATCGGGACTGAGACCGCACTATATAAAAGAATTGCAAGCTGCGCGAGACAACTATCTGCTGGAAAAATGGATGCTCGCGTGGCGGCATTTGGAACGGGCACACATTTTGGGACAGCCGTGGGCAGTCGAGCATACGGAGATTCATTGGAAGATGTTGAAGTTCGGTATTGCGATTAAAGACTGGAAAGAAATTGCCGGACAATTGCCGCGACTTGTATTTGGCGGTGTTAAGTCTTTCGTGGGTAAGATACCGGTCGGTAACACCGGGGGTTCTAATGTTCCCCCGCTCCGACCGATGGAAATTCCCGAGGATATTAAAGCGATGATGGAACCTTATTTAAAAAACTAACAGACTTTCTATGCAAGAAGATATAAAGCTTAAAGCAAGCCGGGCAGAAAACAAAGAAGTTGAAAGGGATCATTCCAAAGATGACGGCCATGATCACGGAAGTGATGCGGGTAAAGAAAAAACAGGCTGGCTTGCGCATTGGGATTTGCTCACTGCATTGGTCATACTGGCCGGAATGCTGATCGCTGAATACGGGTTTAAGTATGAATTACCGAAGCCATTCGATCTCATCATAAACGTTGTCGCTTATCTATTAGCCGGACGCAATGTGTTGTATATGGCCTTTCGAAAAGCAAAGCGTGCAGACTTCTTTAATGAGTTTGTATTGATGAGCGTTGCTACGCTTGGCGCATTTTATATCGGTGAATACACGGAAGGTGTTGCCGTTATGATCTTTTACTCGATTGGCGAGTGGTTCCAGGATTCGGCTGTGAACCGTGCGAAAGCAAGTATCAAAGCATTGCTCGACATCCGACCTGATGAAGTTACCGTTGTCCGGGAAAGCGGAACAGCGGTAGTCAAGGCAGGAGAAGTAAAACTCGATGAAACTATTCAGGTAAAGCCGGGTGAAAAAGTCGCGCTCGATGGAGAACTGCTTTCTGATAAATCATCCTTTAATACCGCTGCACTGACAGGTGAAAGTAAACCTGACACCAAGTACAAAGGTGAGCAAGTGTTGGCTGGAATGATCAACCTGAATACCGTCAGCGAGATCAAGGTCAAAGCCCTGTTTAAAGACAGCAAGCTTAGCAAAATTCTTGAAATGGTTCAGGATGCGACTGCGCGGAAATCACAGACGCAACTGTTCATTTCGCGCTTCGCTAAAGTTTATACGCCAATCGTATTCTTCCTGGCAATTGCATTAGTGGGTGTTCCCTATTTCTTTGTAGACAACTATGTCTTCCATGACTGGCTCTATCGTGGGCTGGTATTTCTGGTGATAAGCTGCCCGTGCGCACTTGTAGTTTCAATTCCGTTGGGCTACTTCGGAGGCATTGGTCTCGCATCGCGTAACGGGATATTATTTAAAGGCGGCAACTTCCTTGATGTCATGACAAAAGTGAATGCGGTTGTCATGGACAAAACCGGAACGTTAACCAAAGGCGTATTCAAAGTTCAGAAAGTTGTCCCGGCAGGTGTTGACGAAAAGGATTTAGTCAGAATGACAGCCGCGCTTGAAAAGAATTCCACCCATCCCATCGCCAAAGCGGTTGTCGAACATGCGGGAAAAGATTTAGGTGAGATCACGGTAACGAACGTAGAAGAGATCTCCGGTCATGGTCTGAAAGGAACAATTCTCGGAAAGGAAATGCTTGCTGGTAATCTCAAGTTGTTAAAAAAGTTTAACATTGATTATCCCAAAGAGGTCGAGCAGATCACCGATACGATTGTAGTAACTGCGATCAACAACACCTACTCCGGTTATATCACCATTGCCGATGAGATTAAAGAAGATGCAGCAGCTGCGATCCAAGCCATGCATGAATTAGGAATCAAAACTGTTATGCTATCCGGTGACAAGCAATCCGTAGTCGATGCTGTGGCAAAGGAAATCAAGATTGATGAAGCTTACGGAGATCTGTTGCCGGAAGGCAAAGTGCAAAAAGTGCAACTCCTGAAAGATGAAGGTTATCGCATTGCCTTTGTCGGTGACGGGGTGAACGATGCACCGGTTATTGCATTGGCGGATGCAGGAATTGCCATGGGTGGATTAGGAAGCGATGCTACCATCGAAACTGCGGATGTTGTGATTCAGAATGATCAACCATCAAGGATTGTATCGGCTATCAAAGCAGGAAAGATCACCCGAAGCATAGTCTGGCAGAATATCATTTTCGCAATGGTGGTTAAAGCTATCGTCTTGATTCTGGGTGCTAGTGGTGTAGCGAATCTGTGGGAAGCAGTCATTGCTGATGTTGGGGTAGCATTACTGGCGATTCTGAATGCTGTTCGAATCCAACGCATGAAACTCTAAACGCTTATGAAAAAGAATTCGAAGATTGTTGCTGCCGCTTTTCTTTTCACTGGGGTTATCTTGACGGTCGGTTATCTTGCGTTTGGCCTGGTAACCGACTTAATTTTTGCTTCCGGCTTTCTGACTGGCTTTATCATTTGGTTGTTCGCCAAAGGAGAGCCATCCTTTGACCGGATAAAAATTCCGTATTGGGGAACATTGCTACTTTTCATTATTCACAGGGTTGAAGAAAAGGTTATGAAGTTCTTCGACCGGCTTTCCGAAATCACAAATGTTCCCACGCCTGACATTGCATCCTTTGAAGTGATTGCATTGGTGGTTGTTTCTGTTGGTGCCTGGCTTGCGATCCCTTACCTGATTAAGCGCAAGTATGCCTTTGGGTACTACCTAAGCTGGACATTTTTCTCAGCCATGGGTGTTACAGAGCTTACACATTTTGTGTTCCCATTCTTTACAGATGAGCCGTACGGATATTTCCCAGGCATGGCAAGTGTGTTGTTGCTTGCTCCTTGTGCATGGTGGGGAATGAAAAGGCTTAGCAAAAATTGAATTCTATCGAATTAATTTTTTAAACATAATCTCTTCCGCTTCAATCATCAGGTTGATGTAGAAATTTAATACTTGCTTGGCAAGAATATCCCGTTCATATCCTTTAACCTTCTTAGAGTATTTCTCCAAAAGCTCCAATTATAAATTGTTTAAATCATCTGACTTTTCCTTAAAAATCAATCCAAGTTCATATCATCTTAAATGTTCCTCGAAAATGGATTGCTTCTGACCTTTCTTAGGATTATGTTCGCATACTCCTTTGTGTGAACTAAGCTTAAATACAGTTTCGAAAGCTGTTTGGCAATAAGGACATTTAAGCTTATCCAGTTGGTCTTTCTTAAAGGTTTCCAGTTCTGCTACATACTCCACCAGCCGTTCAATATCAAGATTGGCTTTGGTTAGGGATGATTTGGTATTGATTAGTTCTTGTGAGATTGAATTGTTTTGCTGGTTGAGGTTAGCTATTTCAAAACGCAGATCAGCCGACTGTTTTGCATCGCTTAGCTTTTTAACAAACAGTTCGGAATACACGTAATTGACTCCCGAGACAAGTAACCCAATGAACCACCGGATTGCTATATCCAATCCAGATTGTGTAAAGTCAAAGGCATCAATAAAGAACAGCACAATGAATCCCGAACAGATCGCAAAAAATAAGGGTAGCTTATTGCTGGAAAGGTGCTTGACGTTACAGGTAATAACTAAAACTGTGGTTTCAACCCCGAAACTTAAAACCCACGAAGCAGCCTCAGCTTGCCATGGAGTCATACACTTGAGGAACACTTGGTGATACAATCCATGACCAACAAATATCATTGCCATTACGGTCATGAGTAATACAAAAATTATCATACCAAGGCTTGTAATCAGGTCTGCTGTTGCGGATACGATTTTGTTCATGGTTACTTAATTAACTGGTTTATTATTTGATTGATTTCAGAATCTATTTTAGTGGTTAGCACGTTATCATCTGGCACAGGCTTGTAAGTGTACATCTTTAGGAAGTTCTTGTTGAACTCCATTCGGAAGAACTCGTAGATCAAGTTCTTGCAAGAAACTTCGTGCGGAATATTGATATGATTAACTTGAACATCATTTTTACAATTCCATTCCTGAATCACTGCACATAAATGAAGTGCAGAGAATCTGCGGTATTTAAAGTATAATACCATTTTCTTGTTCTCGTAGGTGAGATAAGCATCAAATCCGGATTTGATTGTGATAAGATATTTGCGGAACACACTATCGTAATGCCGTAGCCTACCTTTGTCCACAACAGCTTTGCTATGACAGTTTGTGAGGATCAATCTCAGGTAAAGCTGCTCTAAATCATCTTGTGTTGCATTGACCGTAGAATCAGCAATCATGACTTTGAACCGATCAATCGTGATGGTAAATACCGGGCTACCAGTTTCCTTATTGATGTAGGTTACTGTGTCGTCATTTGCAAAGACGTGCAGGTTGAGAATGACTTCATGAGGAGAGTTGTAGGTAATCTCACCTTGCCTTTTCTTGGCATTTCGATAGGTCATTCGATATAGGAACGGAAGGGGATTAACGAAAAAAGGCGAACGGAACTCGTTCGCCTCTGGTATAAACTCAGAACGCATCAAAACACAGGAGGTTATATTAACATAGGGTCACCATTAATTCAGAAATATATCTCCGACTTTAAGGAAGGTATATCCTGGCAACTCAAAGCAGGGCAATGAGGTTTTGGACTCCCTCTCAGAAATGAGAAACGAAAACAAAGAAAAAAGCAAGCTTAAAAAATCTAACACTTAGCATCTGCAAAAAAAGCAGCGAGAGCGCGTCACACAAGTATTGGGTTAAAACTGATTCAGGCTCAAAATCGGACTGTAAAAAATAAATCCTCAAAACCGTTTTCCAGCCCATTTTAATTTTTTGTAGCTTACGGCCATCCACAAGGGCTGTAAATGCATTGTGGATTTTTTTTGCTGTGACACTATATGACACTTTATGTGTCGCAATTTTGTGCAAACAGCTATTAGTTGACTTAGTATCTGCCCCTTTCTAAATGAGATTTATAGATTTGTTTGCCGGACTTGGAGGTTTTCACAAAGCCTTACACGAATTAGGTCATGAATGTGTATTTGTGAGTGAACTTGATCCAGTATTGAGAGAGAACTATAAACGAAACTGGGGTAACAATATTAATATCCACGGAGATATTAAAAAGATTGTTAAGGAAAACATTGATCTAATTCCTGATCACGATATTCTTTGTGCTGGATTCCCATGTCAACCATTCTCCAAAGCAGGTAAACAACTGGGCCGTAAGGATGAAAGAGGAACTTTATTCGATGAGATAGTTAAAATTCTTGAAGCCAAAACTCCTAAGTACTTCATTTTAGAGAATGTTCGTTTTATCGCGAAGCATAATAACGAGGAAACTTGGAAAGCTATGAAAGCCGAATTTCAAAGACTCGGATACGATGTGGATCATAACGACTACTCACCTCATGATTTTGGAATCCCACAACATAGACAGCGAATTTTTATCGTAGGTGCTTTGGGAAAAAATGCACTGAGTCATTTTTCTTTTGAGGAGATTGATAAGCGCAAAAAACCTGTAATTGATTTAGCAAATTTTATTGAAGAGAATCCATCGGGATACAAAAAATTACCGAAAGCAAATCAAGCCTGTATTAAACTGTGGCAAGAGCTAATTGATGCTCTACCAAAGGAAACAGGGCTACCGGGATTCCCTATATGGGGAATGGAGTTTGGAGCTGATTATCCTTTTGAAGAAGACTATCCATCCCTATTATCCCAGCGACAACTTAGTGGGTATAAGGGTAATTTCGGTATTTCTTTAAAGGGTATGACAAGAGAGGAACAATTTGCAAATCTCCCAAGCTACGCAAGAGTTGAAGACAAGTTTCCTGATTGGAAGCGGCAATACATCAAAAAAAACCGAGCATTTTACGCTGACAATAAAAAATTCATAAAGGATGTTGTCAATAGAATTGCCGAATTACCTTCTCAAAGTTGGCAAAAACTTGAATGGAATGTTGGAACTGAAGGTAAGAGAAAGATCAATAAGTATATTTTGCAATTCAGAGCATCAGGGATCAGAGTTAAGAAGGCAGATTTCTTTCCCTCTCTTGTTTGTACAAACACTCAAATTCCTATAATTGGTTGGGAGAATCGTTATATAACACGCAAAGAAGGATTAAAACTTCAATCCCTTAATGGCTTGAGCTTACCCGAGAATGACACTGCCGCGTTTAAGGCATTGGGTAACGCAGTGAATGCAAAGATTGTAAAGCTAATAGCAGCAAATCTTTTGGTGGAAGAAAGGAAGGTGAATGGTGTGAGTTCTCGACACATTAAATCTAATTCTATTTCCAAAGCCTATGAGTCAGCAGCCTAAGGTTAACATTCGCCCACAAGTAACTATGCTCTCTGTTCTAAAATATTTAGAATACGAAACATGGTATGCACTCGCTGAATTTATTGATAATGCAATTGAAAGCTATCTACGCAACGAAGACCTTATAAAAGGTATTGACGGGTCTAAAGCTACCCTTGAAGTCAAGGTAGAGATCAATGAGCCAGAAAGCAAAATAACAATTCGTGATAACGCTGGGGGAATAAGTGAGAAAGATTATGCGAGAGCTTTCAGAGCAGCCGAAGTTCCACCAGTAAACTCCGGTCTATCTGAGTTTGGGATGGGAATGAAATCTGCCGCATGCTGGTTTGCCGATAGCTGGTGTGTCACCACCACAGCGTTAGGTGAAAATCAGGTGAAGAAAGTCTTCTTTGATATGAAAAAAATCTTTGAGGACAAATTGGAGGAACTTGAGGTTGAAAGTCAACCATGCAACAAAGGTCAGCATTACACAATAGTTGAATTGTTTAATGTTAATCGAATGCCAAGGCGAAAGGGAGTAGCAAAGGTAAAGGATCACCTTAGGAGCATTTATAGAGAATTTATTCGCAAGGGAGTCTTAAAACTTACGCTCAACGGTGAAGAACTGAAATTTGATGATCCTAAAATCCTAAATGTACCCAGACATGATGATCCAAATGGTAGTCCGGTCTTGTGGAAAAAGAAAATAGATTTTCCAATTGAGAATGGCTTAAGTGTTCGTGGATTTGTCGCCATAAGAGAAAAAGCGTCAACTGCAGAAGCTGGATTTGCTTTATTCAGAAGAGGTCGGGTAATCGAGGGAAGTTTCGACAACGGTTTTCGTCCCGATTTCATTTTTGGTGCACCAAACAGCTACCGGTATCAACGGGTCTTTGGAGAACTTCATCTCGAAGGCTTCAACGTCAACTTTACGAAGAAAGGAATTCAGTGGGACGAGAATCTTGACATTTTCCTTCGATTGTTAAAGGATGATATCAGCACAAAAGAATTTCCGCTTTTGCAACAAGCTGAACAATATCGAGCCAGAGCCACAGAAAAAGAGTACAAAGCAGCAGTCAAAGCACTCGATGAAACTGTTTATGATTTTGAGAAGAAAGCTCCTCAGGCTGTTCAGGATGTCATGATTGCCTATGGCAAATCCGAGACTCAAGAAAAAGAACTACTTACTCCAACACCGCAAACCCTACACCGGGAATTCGATATTCGCTTCAATAAAACAGACTGGAAAGTGTCAATCGAATTATCATTTGATCCCTCCTTATCAGAGCTTATTGAAATTGGAGATAGTTTTATTAAGGACAAGACAGGTGGTGGTTCTGTACGGCAAATTGGGATACGGTTATCATTGACTCATCCTTTTATGGTTGAGTTTGCCGGAGCAGATACTAACAAGATTGAGCCGATTCTTCGAATGGCTGCTGCGTTTGGCTTATCTGAGATTATCGCAAAAGGCAGTTACAAAAATCAAGGAGAAGTGCGCAGGAATTTTAACGAACTAATAGCGCATTTATCAAAATAAATTCTGCAGGCTAACATACACCCCTAACAGTATATGCCAGAAATAATTGAAGTACAAGCCCAGAACCCTACCGGTGAATGGCAACCTTTTGTAGGTGACGAGACTAACGAGTTACTACGCAGTAAGGGATTTACGAATCCCGATCGAACCATCAATCAAAACGGTCAACGCATATTGGACGAAACCTATCGCATTATGCAAGTGTGCGGCAATCCAAATAGCGGAACAAATAACGAAACAGGGATTGTTATTGGCTATGTCCAAAGCGGTAAAACACTTTCGTTCACGACTCTTGCAGCTTTAGCAAGAGACAATGGATATCAGATTGTGATTGTCATAGCGGGAATTTCTACCTCTTTGGTAAATCAATCTACACAAAGGTTGTCAAACGATCTGCGATTGAATACTCGCTTTGATAGAAAATGGACGTTACTTCAAAATCCAAGCAGGCAAGATCAAGGCGAAACCATTGAAACGACTTTAGCGCAATGGGCCGATCCAACTTTTCCCAATGATAGATGCAGAACATTGCTTATAACAGTAATGAAAAACACCTCGCATCTCAATAACTTAACAGCTTTATTTCAAGATATTAGATTACAGAATGTTCCAACATTGATTATTGATGACGAGGGGGATCAAGCTAGTCTAAACACCAGAGCAAGATGGGCCGCCAATCAGAATATTGATATCGAAAGCCTGACTGAAAATCAAGTTTCAACGATTTACAGACGTATTACTTCTCTCCGCTCTATATTTCCGCATCATACATTCTTACAATATACAGCAACCCCTCAAGCGAATCTTTTCATTAACATAATGGATAGATTATCCCCTAATTTCATTAGACTCCTTACACCGGGGCAAGAGTACACAGGTGGTCAAGAGTTTTTTGTAAACAATCCTCAACTAATTATTGAAATTCCTCCAGATGAAATTCCTGGGCCTGAAAATATTCTTTATGAAATACCAGAAAGTTTAAAACGAGCCTTGCGACTTTTCTTTTTAGGAGTGGTTGCTGGAGAAATTAAAGCTGATCAGAGAAATAGAACAATGCTTGTACATCCATCAAGATTACAAGATGATCATAGTGAGTTTATCAATTGGATAAGGGATACATGCAATAGCTGGCAAAGATTATTATCTGGACCAGATAACGAAGATAGGGCTGATTTAATTGCTGATTTCAGAATTGCTTATGATGAGCTAAGTGTAACCGCACCTGATCTTCCAGAATTCGCAGTGCTTTCAGGTACAAGCCTAATACACTCGATTCGTTATAGTCAAGTTGTTGAAGTTAATTCTCGAAATGGCGAAACTCCTCAAATTCCTTGGAACGATTTTTATTCTTGGATTTTGGTTGGTGGTCAATCAATGGATAGAGGCTTCACAGTTGAAGGCTTAACAGTTACCTATATGCCAAGAGACATCGGAAATGGCAACGTTGATACTATACAACAACGTGCCAGATTCTTTGGCTATAAGAGAAGCTATTTAGGTTTTTGTCGAGTTTTTCTCGGCCAAGTGACTATTGATTCATACAATTTTATTGTTGAACATGAGGAAGATGTTAGAGGAAGATTATTGGAGTTTGATCTTAACAATCGAAATTTGAATGACTGGGATAGAGAGGTTGTACTTGATCAAATGTTAAGCCTGACAAGAAGGTCTGTAATCTACGATGATTTAGATAGAGATAGATTTGGAGATGATTGGGTTAGAATTCATGCACCGCATGATACTGAACAACTTATAGAAACAAACAGAGAGTCCTTAATGAGTTTTATTACTCAGAATACTGAAGCGTTTAATCAAGACGAAGGACACGCAAGAAGAACTGAAGATCAGAAGCATTTGGTTGCGAGGCTTCCGATCAAGTTATGTCTTGAAAGTCTATTAAATAAGCTTCGCTACACTCGCGAGAGTGATTCAGCAACCTACTCCAGTTTGAGAGGAATACTTAAGCGCCATATCGAGGAGCATCAAGACGAAGAGTGCCTTGTATATCTAATGAGTGCAAGAAGCACCACTGACTGGCCTGCAAGAACTCGTAGGCTTGATAGGAATGATGAAATTCAGCAACTGTTTCAAGGTCGAAACCCAAGAACTGGAGAAGTAGTTTATCCCGGTGACGGTGAAATCAAAGATGACAGGTTATTAACTATTCAGGTTCATCTATTAGATATTCGAGACACTCAATTTAGGAACGTATCAACGCTTGCAATTTGGATTCCTGAACATATTGGAAAAGATATAATCAGACAATCATGAATTTGATAGGTCTTTACGATTCTCTTTCTATCCCTGAAACAGACAGGAAAGTGTTTAACGCCACTGTAATTCCTGAATATCCAGAATTCAGGCTCGGAATTGATAGAGACGGAAATGCAGTTCTTCTTTTGTCTATTAATGAACAATTGAAAGATTCTGTCTTAAAGAATGTCAGACTAAAGTATCTTCAACTTGAGCAGAATGTAGAGTGTAGCATTTCTGAGAACAACACCACACGCTCTCAAGCGTTTACGGTCATTCTTTTTAGAAGCACAGATCGAAATCTTCAGGAATACTTTCTACGCGTTGCGGAGACTTTCATTAAAGTTATAGGTAAGACACCTTCTCAGAAAGCAATTATTGATGCTCTAAAGAGAATAATTGAAGTTTTTAAAGCTCTCTCCGAGTCTCCAACCAATACGGTAGCAGGGCTTTGGGGTGAATTATTTTTAATTGATAACTGCAAAACCCCAGAAGTACTAATTGACTATTGGCATAGCAGCCCGGAAGAAAAATTTGACTTCAATGCCGGGCCGGAAAAAGTCGAAGTTAAAAGCAGTTCATCATTGGAACGAAGTCATGTTTTTTCATCAGAGCAATTGAATCCGCCCGAAGAAACACAGGTATTAATTGCTTCAATTTTTGTTCGACAACAAGGTAAAGGATGTAGTATTCAACAGCTAATTGATAACATTTCAGAGAAAATCTCTGAAAATTTTATAGCAATGGAAAAGCTAAACAGTGTTGTCTGCGCAACTCTGGCAAATACGTTGGAATACTCATTGACAATGAGCTTCGATTATGATTTAGCAAAACAATCACTTAAATTCTATAGACATCAAGACATTGATAAAATTGAACTTATTAATATTCCTGATAAAGTTTCTGAGGTTTGCTACAGATCAGATATGTCTTCCATACAAGCAGCTAAAATAGAAGATTTGACTGACGCTGATTCAAAATTGTTCTTGGCACTTTGACAAAATCACTTCAACACTTATGGCTATCATTCCAATTAAATTGAATGGCAAAAGTATTAAACCACATAAGGCAATAATTTCTCCCATTCTAAACTCAAAAAATGTTCTTACAAATGCACCTTGGGATTTTGTTGACCTATGGTTAAGGAAGGAGAAACAAGAGGAGGCAGTTTTCTTTTGGAATCAAGCAAGAGAGTTTAACAAAGCATCAACTGACCTGCCTACCCAATCAGCTCCCCTTCTACACTATTACTCTTTCATGAATGCCACCAAAGCACTACTAAGCGCGAAAGGAGTTACCTATAACAAATACCATGGAGTCTCTCCAACTCAAATATCAAGCACATCTCCGAAGATATCCATTTCAAACGAAGGGGTAAAGATAAAGCCTGATGGAGTTCTTCCTGCACTCTCAGCTTACTTAGGTGAATCTGAAACATTAAAAACCCATTCACTACAGGAAATTTTTTTTAATCTACCTTACATTCACCGCACTTATTGCTTAACTTATTCTAATCAGAAAGACATGTTTATTCCTTTGAGGGAATGTGAATATGTTCATGACAACAGAGCAAAGACAGCTTTTTTTAGAGCTAAACTATCTAAAGATTTTTCATCTCAACATATTGTAAAAAGACTGCCTTCAACGATTATTCTTGACTCCATTATTGGCCAAGATTATGTTGTTAAATCAGTCGCTTCAGTTCCTTTCACCAAGGCGTCAAGGCCAACAAATGGCGACATTCAAAACTTATTATCATTTCATAAGGGTTTGAGGCAGGACATTCAGTACATAAACGGGGTTCAAACACTTTGGTATGCCAAATCTAACGTAAATGGCCCAAGGCGTCTATCACGGTTTCCACTTACATTAACATTAGCTGCCATGCATTGTTTAAGTGATCTCTGCCGATACAGACCAATAGAATTGTCCTCATTCCTTACAGGTCAAAAAAACTGGCTTTTATCTGAATTCATTCAACAAGCTCCACTACAATTCCTTGATGAGATTGCTAGTGAAATCACCGGATATCAGTTCCTAGTTCCAAATATTAGACCTGCAGCCTGATGAAGATATACATTGCCTCAGGACTAACCCATGTTCCAAGAAATATGTTTCAGGAGTACACAAATTTTATTCATGAACTAGCGCGAACATTATCTTCTACACAAGATCATAAAGTGAAGTATGCATTAGTGAACAGCGATCCACAATTAGAAGAGAAACCACAATTAGAAAAAGCAAAGCTATGTTACTTATGGGATAGAAAGATGGTAGAAGAAGCGGACGTTCTAATTGCTGAAGTTAGTTTCCCTTCAACTGGGTTGGGTATAGAATTACAAATAGCTGAGTCAAAGAACATTCCAATTATTTTATGCTTTCGTGATTATGGAAATAATAAGGCAGACCCAGTATCATATGAAAATCCTGACCATAAAACGCATAACCTTCAAATTGGTGAGGGTTTCGTTTCCCTTATGGCATTAGGCATACCAAGCATATTCAAAACGATCAAATATTCTAATGATTCAGACGGTATCGAAAACACCATTAATGCAATCAATCTTTTAAAATAATGGGGCCGTAATCACGGAAAATGCATGGAACTTGGCGTAAAAGAACCAGAAATCATCTTTTTTTGGCTTTACAATAAAAAATTATAGAAAATCTACTATTCCTTAGGAACCTTTTAAGGTCCAATAGTATTAATAGGTCGAGATTCTCATAATGACGCTCCTTTTAAGGATTGTCTTGAAAATATGACGTTCTCTGCGCTCTTTGACAATGTAGTTTGTGAATTTATGGAGGAAGCTGGTGTAGGATTCCTCACGTGGTGCTTTTACCGAGTGAGGCCTTTTATTAATAATCTGAAATCAAAATTTATTCTAATGGAAACGAATATGCAAAAATCTATAATTACGGTAAAGAAATTTGCCACCAACAACAAAGGTAAACTCGCTCAAATAATCTTAACGTTATTTGTTAGCAGTATGGTCCTTTTATTTTCCGCTGGTAATGTCATTTAAAGCATCCGCAAGTGCTTCAGGATAAGTAAAGGTTGCAAACTACAAAGTCAAATCCTGAGATATAACGTTGTGGCCCAGCGAAGTTTCTTGCGATCCAATCAAAGCTACCTACATGGTAGCTTTTTTCTTTTAGGCCATGCTGTTTAATGACCGCATTTTACCAGAGAGAGGGTATTGATGCTTTCCTCTTTTGTGCAAGTTCGCTTGCCACTCGGAAAGCTCTTTCCCGTTCCTTAATACACACATCGGTATAAGTTGCAGCACTGGAATCTTTACAACACTGGTAAACTTTACCGAATTGCGCTTCACTCGGAAGCCTTTTACCAGTATCTCGTAGCGCCAGCGAACTAGGAAAAATTCCGTGCTTCACATACTCGGCATTATCAATTGCGTCCAGCAGTTGGAACAATTCGACATCATCTTTGAATTCATACTTACACTGCACATGAATCTTCATGTACTTTATTGTCATACGCTTTTCACCTAATCTGTAAAGGACCCCAGTAATCTCTGGAGTCCACTTCTCAATAATTTCTTTTATCATAGTTGTTCAAATTTTAAGTTTTCTTCATTGGTTTCTGTTTGTTCTTCAGACCACGTTACACATAAGCAGCCAGGACCAAATTCTGCAATAATTTCATCCGGTGTCACAGCGTATCGTTGTGATAATAAAGTAAGAGAGTAGTGAAAATTTTCATGCTGCACTTCCTGAGGATACTTCCTAATGATGGAGGTGAACTGAACAGCTTCTGATTGTAGGATAGAATGCAAGGCAGCTATGTCTTGCCGTTTACCTTTTCTTTCACTCTTTTTGATATCCATCTGAATTGCCGTGATGTTGTCAGCTATCTTACATAGATTAAGCACATCACCCAGTACCTCAATCGGAACTATTCTTTGTGCATTATCTTCAAGTTGCTGCTTCCAATACAATGCCTTGGCGGCTTCCTTGCGCACACGGTTGTAGCAATCAGGATCAAGTTCCTTTACTGCCAGCCAGCCTGGGTTAGTATCAAACTTAACAACGAGATCGGCCTCACTTCTAACTGGATCAAGATCAAGTCGTAAACAAAGTGTTAGTGGGTCGAGGGTAGAAAGTTTAACGATGGCCAACTCTAAGAACTCAGTTACAAGGTTTTGAGGCCGCATATGAGGCGCTAGATGCCCATACTTCTCCACGAAACTTGTAATGGTATCGTTGGCAGCATCTTTCAGAGATTGCAGCTTGTCCATTTCTTCATCATCAGCAGCGACAATTTTGCCATCCTCCACGTGCTGCACAAATGTGACACAACGGACAGCTTCGCTCCATTCTTTTATATGCTGGGTGATTACGCCCTGAGCTTTAGGGTCGGCATGGGCTTCCCATGCTTCTATCGAATTTCTTTTGATACTGTCATGTAGCTCAGACAAGTAATTGTCTTGCTCTTGTGGGAGATACACCTTTAGTTCATGCGTTAGTTCAGTCATATATGTGTTGTTTATAGGTTACTAAGAAATACTAGAATCATTGAGATGGATGGATGCGCCCCCATGAAATGGGGCGCTCAGCCCATCGCGTTCATCCTGTCCGGATTCACCAGTAGGTGGTGGAAAGTTCATCGTAACAAAGCCTAACTTCTTCTTGACGTAGCCTTCATTTACATAGAACCTCAAAAGTTCTCGTGTCAAGAGTATACCGATCGATCCTATTCTTTTGCCATACTCATCTCTTAACACAGATTTAAAGGCAGCAGGCTTCAGGTTTTTATGGTTTCTAAAAATGCTTAATAGAACCTCCTTATGAATATGTGGCTCAATCTTTTTAAAGTCACTTTTATTAATTTTTTTAACAGCCATTAGAGGCATGAATTCAACAGGCACAGCCATGCCGTCCTTAAGAGTAAAAGCAAATGGATCGAAAGGGAGATCACGGGCTACCAAAGGTTTTACAACAAAACATTCAGCCTGCTTTTTAACAGTAATGACAATTTCTGATCGTTTTAAAAGAAGACTACCGTAATGTCCGGTGGCTTCACCTGTTGTTTTGTTTAAGTGAATTGATAAGCAGAAATGAACTCTGAATTTCTCTGCCAAACCTTGAATGGCATTTAAAACATACATTGACTCAGCCAGATCATTTACTCCGCCTGCTACCAGATCAGTACCAATATCTATAAATACAATTCGTGTTTTTGGACTGACGTTGATATAATGCTCTATAATTATAAACATCTCTCTTGGAGAGAGATGCCTTATTGAAAAAACATCTATTCGTTTTCCTTTTTCTTCAGGGAAGTACTTATTGACACTACGCTGCACCCTATCTCTGCCTTGTTCTGAATCAAAAATGGCAACCCTCGCACCGTCCTCTAAATGAGATACGAAAAGATGCTGATGCATTTTAAGAGCAAGAATTTCTGTCAGCATCCAGACAAGTTTTGTTTTTCCGTTTTTGACATGAGAGGCTATCGTAGAAATTCCGCTCTCATTGAACAAGGGGATCAATTCGATATCCCATGCGATAGAAAGCAAAGCCACCAAGCCCGTAAACATCGGATCAAAAATTACCTTTGCCTTATCTAAAGCTTGTTTTGGATTTATATCGCTAACAAACGCATCAAGTGAAGCATGAAGGCTTTCATTTTCAATACTCTTTGAATCATTATCGCTTTCAAACATAATCACATTTATTACCAGCCTAAATCCTTCCTTATCTTGCGGGCGCCTACAGCGTATGAGCTGCCTTCTCTTAATCCCATCATTACACAGATAAGCCAAAACATTGGCTTACGGCATTTAGATACCGCACGGATTATTCTCTCTGCCTCAGATCGCGTCATGCCATCTACATTCTTGTCTGCGATTTTGATTATCAGAGTTTCAAAATCGCTCACCTTATTACTACTTGTTTTCATGCGTCTTTGATTATTTTCTACCATCAAGCATTCTTTGTACATCACTAGGCTTATAGAATATTCGCCCATTGCGTTTTATTTCCTTTACTCGAAATTCAACACATAATTTCTTGAAGGTTGGGAATGTAGTACCCAGCTCTTGTATGGCTGCCTTTTGCGGGATGGGCTTTAAAGCCTTATAGGCTTTCTCGCTAACATTAGGTATGAACTGCTCTAGTCTGGCCAAGCTTTTTTGAATGGCATCTAACTTTTGATCGAAAGCATCTAAATTTATCTCAGCAGAAAATTTGGCCATACCTAAAGGATTATGGTCAAAAGTATTTCGCCTAATGACCTCGAATCGTTTAGAATAACATGGGGTTAAAATCAGCCATTCAAACAGACTGATTGAATGATAAAACCTTCAAATTCTATAAGAATTGAAGATTTACACCTTCCATTGGCAGGAATTAGATTCTAAAAAAAAAATCAATTTATTGTAGAACTGTTATGTAATATTTCTTTAATCCATTTTCGGAATGGACCATAATCGTCATTTTTAATGAATCTTTCTTGCAGCAAATTATGATGTTTCAGCATTGTCGATACAGCAAGTAAGTGATCCTCACTATAACCACCTTTACGATTATACTTTACTTTGTAGTCTTCGCAGAAGGTCAGGATAATTGGAATCCATTTAGAAACAAATTTTGTCGCATTGATTTCCTGAGTAGATTCAGCAAAGTAATCATTTGTGGTGTTAACCGATTCAAAATACTTTGTCATAAATTCAAGAAGAAATTTTGCTCTTCCACCACTTACCCTCAAATTAATTGCGACCTTCTTGTCACTTATTGATAAATTAAAGCCACTCCTATCTTTCAATAGCTTCAGTTTATCTAAATTCTCATTAAGCAATAACAATTCAGAATTACGCTTAATTAGAGTCGATATGGGAACTAATGAAGTTTGTTTTGAAGGACTAACCGATGCCTTTACCTTCTTCGTTTTTGAGGTCTCGTATATTTTAAAAATCTGATTTAATTGATGTTTAGACTTCAGAATATCAATCAGATTAGAATTTTCAGAACAAATTGAAAGAGCATTAAATAATTCATGACTTATCAAGTTTGAAATGATCTTATAGTCGCTGTAAAAGTTCTTATGCAGACCCTTTTCTAAAGGCGACAATTCACTATCCAACAAGTCCGAAACATCTTTATTTACTATTAAATGTTTTAGAAAAGGATCATCATCAAATTCATCAATCAATAGTGGAGTTAATTTCACTTGTGAACCATATTTTTCCAAAAACATTTGAAAGGTCTGTTTATCAACCTTGTGATCTACACTATTGTATAGGTTAACAAACTGCGTGTTAGATTTAATTAGTTCAAGTTGTTTCTTGGCTTTCTCCAATTTGAATCTTGAAGACGCAATCATAACAAACTCATAATTGGGGGTAGATAGGCCATCTATAGTTTCAGGGTTTACTTCTGGAACAAAAAGAGGGGACGTATAGTCTATGTCAAGAATGTTGTAATTTTCTAGTTTTCTCATCATCAGTAGGTTTATCAATTGCCCAAGCCGAGAAAAGGCTCGATCGAAGATGACTTAAAGACAAGCCAGCGTAAGAATTTTTGATTACACGCATATTTGAATGGCCGCTCAACTCCATAATTAAGTGCATGGGCATATTTTTTTCCAGAGAAAGTGAAATGAAGCTTTTTCTACCACAATGCGTTCCAATATACCGCCATTTTTCTCCAGATAATTCTATCCGTTTCTTACCACTATATCTAACAATTGTAATTGTTTGATTTATCTCAGCTCTTTTACAAACAACCTTAATCTTTTCATTCAACTTTTGGTTTGAGGTTACGGGTAATTTTTTGATAAAACCTGATTTTTCAACAAGTCCATACTTCTGAACCACATTAAGGGCTTCTGGTAAAAGTGGGATAATAACCTTTTTCGTTTTGTTTCCCTTTACTTGGTGAAGATGCCAATCGATACTACCATCCAGATTTAACATTAAATCCGAAGAACGTAATCCACGCAAATCGCTATATCTTTGACCAGTAAAGATTTGAAAAACAAAACAATCCCTTGCTTTATCTAACGAGGGCGTCTCAGATAAATCCAGCGCCAAAATTTTATTGACTTCAAATTGAGTTAAGTATATTATATCCGCATGATCTCGTTTAATGGAATAGTTTTCAAAATCACCATTAACCTGCTTAAATACTCCTTTTCGTTTCCAGAAGCGAAGGAATGTTTTCAAAATTTCATAATACTTTGATGCAGTATTATTCACTATCCCACGTTCCTCAAGTAGATAATTTCTAAAGGAAATATTAAATTCATCATCAATGGACTCCAGGAAAAAGTGCCGAGGATTTTTTTCTGTATGCTCTAAATATTCTTCAAATACGATCTTGAAGGATTTTAATTTATTATAGCTTAGCCTTTTCAGTTGTGTCTTAACATCATTCAGATATTCATCATATCGTTCCAGAAAAGTCTTCCTATTAAAATTTGGAGTTTTTCCGTTAACAGCATCTATTAACACCTTCTTAATTTCAGTTGGTGTGGGGTTAGGATTTACCGTTATCAAATACCTGTACTGCTTCAAGACTTCAGATTTAAGATCATCTAAACGTTCATTCAAGATAGCACCGCCCGCCATTGTAGGCTTGGCTTTTTTTAGAACAAAATGCCAGTCCTTTGGCGCTATTCTTTCTGTAGTTCTTACTTTCATATAAATCCCTCCCTCTAACGTGAGCCACGCATAAATGGCATTATCCAGTGGATTCAAAAACTTTGAGTAGCTGCCATTCGCCTTTATGATTTTCTTCACCTCAAGATGATTCACTCCCTTTTTAAAAGGTTTGTCTAAGTAATAACTAAATGTTGCCATGATTATGCGTTTTGTTTCACAACAATACCTTTCGGAAGAATCTCGGAAAAGGAGCTTATAATGCTTACTACTCCATTACATAATTCTTTACTAAAAGAATTACCTTTGCGCAGCAATGAAGGTGATCCGGAGTTGTAGAGAACTAAAATGAACTTAAAATCATTACGGGGGGTTGGGGGGCCTGTCCCCGCTACTACAAAAACCCCGACCCAACGGTCAGGGGTTTTTTATTTTCAGAAAGTATGCCAGCAGCGTTTAAAGCAGGTTTTGTGAGCATTGTGGGCAAGCCCAACGTGGGCAAATCCACGCTGATGAACCGCCTGATGGGCGAGCAGCTTTCTATTATCTCGCCCAAAGCCCAGACCACCCGCCATCGGATTATGGGGATTTTAAACAGCGAGGACTATCAAATTGTGTATTCGGATACCCCCGGCATTCTGGAACCGCAGTACGCGCTCCACACCGCCATGATGAGTTATGTTAAGGTGTCGCTCGAGGATGCCGATTTGATTTTGCTGGTGGTTGAGCTGGGTGAAAAATATGATGCGCTTTTGTTCGACCGGTTCAAGAAAATCCAGACGCCCATTTTGCTCGTAATCAACAAAATCGATCAGGCGAAGGGCAGCCAGGTTCACGACAAAATCCAGCACTGGAAAGAACATCTTCCGAATCTGGTTAACATCATACCGGTTTCAGCAAAGAATGGCGATCACACAAAAGAACTGTTGGATACGGTAGCTTCCATGATGCCCGAGCACCCGGCCTACTTTCCAAAGGATGAGTTCACCGACCGCACCGAGCGCTTCTTCGCTTCGGAAATCGTTCGCGAAAAAATATTTCTCAATTACGAGCAGGAGGTTCCGTACAGCACAGAGGTTTCGATTACTTCTTTTAAAGAAGAAGAAGCCATCATTCGCATCCGCGCGGAGATTTATGTGGAACGTGATTCACAGAAAGGCATTATCATCGGCAAAGCGGGAGCTGCCTTAAAAAAACTGGGAACTGATGCCCGCAAAGACATGGAAAGCTTTTTCCAGAAAAAGATATTTCTGGAAACCCATGTGAAGGTGGCCAGTGATTGGCGGAAGCAGCAGAACAAATTAAAACACTTCGGATACTTGAATGATTAGCGAATGGCAAACATTGTAGCGATCGTAGGAAGACCAAACGTAGGTAAGTCGACCCTGTTTAACCGGCTGATTGAAAAGCGCCAGGCAATCATGGATGATGTGGCCGGGGTAACGCGTGACCGCCACTATGGCTATGGCGAATGGATAGGCAAGTTTTTTACTGTGATTGATACGGGTGGATATGTAACCGGCTCGGAAGACAAGTTCGAAAGCGAAATCCGCAAGCAGGTGAAGATGGCCCTTGACGAAGCTTCGTGCGTAATTTTTATGGTCGACTGCCGCGATGGGCTTACCGGATTCGATAAAGATTTTGCGAATGTAATCCGTGCTTCCAAAAAGCCTGTGTTCCTGGCAGCCAACAAAGCCGACACAACAGAAAAAGCCATGCATGCGTCCGAATTCTATGAGCTTGGGCTGGGCGAAGTTTTCCCGATTTCTGCAGAGAATGGCTCGGGAACAGGCGAACTGCTTGATGCGGTAGTGGGAACATTCAAAGAAGAAGGCGTTGAAGATCCCGATGCGGGCATCCCGAAAATTTCGATTCTCGGCCGGCCGAATGTAGGCAAGTCGTCATTGCTGAATGCCCTGTTGGGGACCGAGCGGAGCATTGTTACAGACGAAGCGGGGACTACCCGGGACGCTATTCATTCGCGGTATAAAATGTTTAACCAGGATTTTATCCTGATCGATACGGCCGGTATCCGGAAGAAGGCCAAAGTGCATGAAGACATTGAGTTCTATTCCGTGCTACGGTCACTGCGGACGCTGGAAGAAAGTGACGTATGTATTGTGGTGGTGGATGCCGAACGCGGCCTGGAGTCGCAGGACGTTAACATTATCAGCCTGGCCCAGCGACAGGGAAAGGGCATGGTAATTATGGTAAATAAATGGGACCTGGTTGAAAAAGAGACCGGCACGGCTGAGAAATTTAAAAAGGAAATCCTCGAAAAGATTGCCCCTATCGAATACATTCCCATCATTTTTGCCTCAGCCCTGAACAAGCAGCGGATTTTCCAGGTAATGGAGAAGGCGGTTGAGGTGTACAAGAACAAGACTAAAAAGGTACCAACCTCCCAGCTGAACGATACCATGCTGGCTGAAATTGAGCGGAACCCGCCTCCGTCCATGAAGGGCAAGTTTGTACAGATTAAGTACATAACACAGGTGCCTGCCCGTTTTCCATCGATTGCATTCTTCTGCAACCACCCTCAATATATCATGCCTTCGTACGAACGCTTTCTGGAAAATCGTTTGCGGGAACACTTCGACTTTGAGGGGGTTCCGGTGAGGCTCATTTTCCGAAAAAAATAATTTTTTGGCGGGGTACCCCCCTTGAAAATGGCCAATTCCTGTTATATTTGCATGATTTTTAAAAACCTGTAAACTATGAAAAAATTATTCGCATTGATGATGGTGAGCGCTTTCGCGGTAGCTATCGTAGCATGTGGCGGTAAGAAAGAAGCTGAAACAACACCTGAGGACACTACAGCTGTTGCTCCTGCTCCTGATACTACTACTGTTCAAGACACTACTGCTACTGCTGCTGATACAACAGCTGCTCAGTAATCAACCAATCGCAAGATTGTTCCCGGGAAGGCTTTAGTGATAAAGCCTTTTTTTATTGCCTTTTTGTTAACCGTCAAACACTCAAAAGTGTCCTATAACTCAAGGCAACTAAGAAATTTTTTAAACTACCTTTCGGCTCGATGACCGAGCAACAAGTTCTTACCATTCTACAGCGTCATTTACCGCAACTCGCGGTGTCGTATTGCCTTCAGCTCTGGAAGGAAAAACCCTTCACCTTAAAAATTGTCAAGAGCAGGTTAACGAAGATTGGCGACTTCACCAGTAAAGGTCACGCAACACGGCCACAGATTACATTAAACGGTGACCTGAACCCATATTCATTTTTAATAACCTACATCCACGAGGTTGCTCACTTGTTTGTGTTTCTGAATTTTAGTCGCAATACCGAACCTCATGGCGAACACTGGAAATATGCTTTCCGCAGATTGATGAGCCCGATGCTCAGGCCGGATATTTTTCCTGAAGAAGTATTGATTCCGCTGATGGATCACATGGAAAATCCGAAGGCAAGCTCCTTTGCGGATGTTACGCTCACCAAAGCCCTTCGCAATTTTGATGCGCATGCCGGTCAGGCCACGCTTCTATCCGATCTGCCGGAAGGCAGCATCTTTAAGTTTCAAAAAAGATTTTTTCAGAAGGGTAAACTGAAACGCACCCGCGTGTTGTGTAAAGAACTGGAAACAAAACGGCAATACCTGGTTCCCGCGGAAGCGGAAGTAACACATGTTCAGTTGAGTCTTCTCTGAATCAACCGGCTCACGAGTTCAAAGAAAACCTCGGGCCGCATGGTTCGCCATTGCGTAATCTCCAGCGTGCCGCCCATGTTAACATACATGTCGATTTTATACTTCATCATTTCATCGCGGATGAACTGCGGGAATGAAACTGCAGCAATCCACCCGTCTTCCACATCCTCAAACCATTCTTCGTAATAGCTGTCGTCCGACCCGTGGAAGTTCAACACGTTCTCCCCGATCAAAATGAATTTATTGATGCCCTCGCGTACCATCACATCCAGCACGTTGCGCTTCAGGTGCATGATGTCGTTGTTGATCGCATCGTTCCATTCACCCAGAAATTCAATAACCGTAAAGCCCTTATCATAATCGGTGTACAGAATTTTCATGTACAGTGTATCGGAACCCATAAAGTCCCACGCGGGATCAATCTAGTAACCGTAAATGGTATCCGAATATTGGTCGAAGTTATATTCCTTTCCGTAAAACGGTGATTGCGGATCCTTCGCGGGATTGTAGTACTTCAGCCAGTTGTAGTAGGGCTCGATTTGATGCATTCCGGTTCAGCTAATTCAAATTTCGAATTGCAAATTCCAGACCTAGATCTGAATTCAAAATTTGAATCCGGAATTGCTATGAATTTCTACGATAATGGTCAACTGCTTTTCTTACGGAGCCGTGTTCTTTCAATAGTGCCTCAGCTTTTTGGTGTTCGATTCCCAGTTCGTCCATCACCATCCGGGTACCGCGGTCTACCAGCTTGTTGTTGGTCAGCTGCATGTCGACCATTTTATTCCCCTTTACGCGGCCAAGACGAATCATAACGGCTGTCGAGATCATGTTCAGCACCAGCTTTTGTGCCGTGCCGGCTTTCATGCGCGTGCTGCCGGTAACAAACTCGGGCCCGACAATCACTTCAACCGGATAATCAGCATGTTTTGCAATCTCCGAATTGGAATTACAAACTATGCAGCCCGTAACAACCTTGTTCGTGCGTGCGGTTTGCAATCCGCCAATTACATAGGGTGTGCGACCTGACGCTGCAATGCCAATCAAAACATCTTTTTCAGAAATGTTATGTTGCTGTAAATCTTTCCAGGCCTGGCTGATGTCATCTTCCGCGTGCTCAACCGATTTGCGGATTGCCTGATCACCACCGGCAATCAAGCCAATCACGCGATCGAACGGCATCCCATACGTTGGCGGAATCTCTGAAGCATCAACAACTCCCAGCCGCCCGCTTGTTCCGGCCCCGATGTAAAATAAGCGCCCGCCAGCTTTCATCTTTTCAGCAATTACTTGCACAAGCTTTTCAATGGCCGGGATTACCTTTTCAATTGCTTCCGGTACACGTTTATCTTCCCGGTTGATGTTGCGCAGCAGCTCCTGCACGCTCATCTGTTCGAGATTGGAATAATTGGAAGATGATTCGGTCGTGCTCACGTTAGTTTAAATCCTTTTGATGATACAAGGTTAATCCGGCAATCGGGTTTTCCAGAATATTTTTTACGGTAATGCCTTTGTCGTTAGCCACCTGACGTAAAAGATCGCTGAAATAAAATGCTACCGAACCCGTAAAGTGAACTTTGAGATTCTGGTAGCCATTGTACTTCATTACATTTTTTTCAAAAAACTCGGAGAAGCTGTCATACACAAGCTTGTAGCAGTACGGTTCTTTTACATGCTGAAAAATAAAGTGCGAAAAACTGCCCAAAAACCGGCTTGGCATTTCCTGTGTGTACACTTTGTCGAGTATTTCATCCCGATCAAACGGAAATCTTTTTTTGAACTGATCCCACAGTTTTTCCGGAAGATCTCTCCGTAAATAATCGGCTACAATTCTTTTTCCAAGATAAGCGCCAGACCCTTCATCACCCAATACGTATCCAAGCGAAGTTACATTGTCGGCAATGCGTGTGCCGTCATAATAACACGAGTTCGCACCGGTACCGAGAATGCATGCAATGCCCTCCTCTTGTCCGCACAATGCACGGGCTGCGGCCAGCAAATCATGCCAGATTTCAATGTGTGCCTCCGGATAAAAAACTTCAAGCACGTTGCGAATTAACTTCCTGTTTTTATCGGACGAGCAACCGGTTCCGTAATAAAAAATTTTTTCGATCGGCTGTTTTACCTGGGGAACCAATACTTCACGCACCTCCTGGTCGAACTGTTCAATGGGCTGATAGTACGGATTGAATCCGATGGTTTGAGCCTGCTCGATATTTCCTTTTCCATCGAGTATTCTCCAGTCTGTTTTGGAAGCTCCGCTGTCGGCAATTAAAATCATATTACAAAATTACGCATTACCGATCAGGAATCAGGCATTAGCCGGCCAATCGGTTTGAATTTATCGAATACCTTTTCGGTGTGGGGCGCATCTATCAGCTCGTGCGTTAAATCCTGACCGGCCCAATGTTCGTAGTGCTTGCCATCGCGCCACAAGCGCGAAGCAGTAACATCATAAATGATTCCGTTCAGCGCAATCCAGATTTGCGGCTTATCCTGACCGTTGCGTAACGCCAGCTGGCTTCGCGAGTACACAGGTAAAGCGCTTGTATCAGGATTGTTCATTCGAACGGTTTTGTAACGCGGTGGATTTTTGAATACTTTGAGTGAAAATCGTACGCCATGCAAAGTAAATACTTTCTGATCGGGTTAATAGCAGTTTCCGCTGCCTGCACGTCAAAGAAAATCGATTATGCATCCATGCCGGATGATAAACTTATGCGGGTGGCCGACTCACTGGCGCAGGCATACATCCTGGTGGATGGTCATGTTGATTTGCCCTATCGCCTGAGAGTAAGTCATTTCAGGCTTGAGAAGGAATACCTGGGGATTCCGATCCGCTCGGAAGAAGGTGACTTTGACTATGAACGCGCAAAAAAAGGCGGACTGGATGCTCCGTTTATGTCGATTTATATTCCAACAGCACAACAGCAGCCCGGGGTTGCAAAAGCGCTGGCCGATTCACTGATGGATATGGTTGACGGCATTGTACGCGAGCATCCGGACAATTTCGCTGCAGCCGGAACGCCTGATGACATCATTAAGAACACGCAGGCCGGTAAACTTTCATTGCCTTTCGGGATGGAGAATGGAGCACCGATTGAAAACGATTTGAAAAACGTACAGTATTTCTATGATCGCGGAGTCCGGTACATAACCTTGTCGCACAGCAAGAACAACCAAATCTGCGATTCCAGCGGAGACACAACACAACTCTGGAATGGGCTAAGCCCGTTTGGTGTAGAAGTTGTAAAAGAAATGAACCGGGTGGGAATTATGGTTGACATTTCTCACGTGCACGACAGCACCTTCTATCAGGTGATGAAGCTAACCAAAGTGCCTTGCATTGCTTCTCACTCTTCATGCCGTGCCTTCGCTCCAACTGTAAAACGTGACATGACCGATGACATGATCAAAAAAATGGGTGAGAATGGCGGAGTGATCATGATCAATTTCTACAATGCGTTTCTTGATTCTGTTGTTGTAAATCAAAATGATAAGAACCGCAAAAAACTCGAAGCGCTTCTTGCGGAGAAAAAACTTTCCATGGATGATTCCCTGGCCAAGCCAGTTATCGCACAGTTCGAAAAAGATAACCCGTCTTTAAAGACCGATGTTAAAATTGTAGCCAATCACATCGATCATGTAGTCAAAATTGCCGGGATTGATCACGTAGGAATTGGCTCCGATTATGATGGTGTGGATGGCGATTTGCCTACCGGACTGGAAGACGTATCAAAATACCCCAATTTGATTTTTGAACTTTTGAAACGAGGCTACAGCCCTGAGGATATTGAGAAAATCTGCTCCAAAAACGTGTTCCGCGTTTGGAATGCGGTTATTGAAGCGTCAGATCATTGAAATTTATAAAACTGTTTTACCTCGAAGCCGCTCCATTAAGTGGCTTCTTTTTTTTACCTTCACAAAATTGAGGCTGCTAAGTTTCAAAAGCTTTTGCCGCTTCCGTCCCCTAAACCTGTTGATATGAGAAGAAGTTTACTGATTGTCCTTTGGATGTGCTGCGGTATTGCGCTATGGGCGCAAAAGCCGATGAGCATGAAAATCAAGGACCCTGTTATTTGTTACGCCTCCACCGAAAATCATCCGCACTATGTAGCTCCGCCTCAGGCGTATGCAGCGAAGAAAAAAGTGTCTGGCGCCAACCTCACCAACGCAACCGAAATTGATGTAACCTACATTGGCTTCGATGCAGTGCCACAGGCACAAGCCGCCTTTCAAAAAGCGGTCGACATCTGGGCATCTATTCTTGTTTCACCCGTACCCATTCACATTGAGGCCCGGTGGGTGCCACTGGCGGCAAACGTGCTGGGCTCGGCAAATTACACCGCAGCGTATGCAAACTTTAAGGGTGCGCAAAAACTGAATGTATTTTATCCGGTAGCAATTGCCGAAAAAATTACCGGGCAAAATCTGAATGGCACCAACCCGGACATTTTTGCAAACTTCAACAGCAACTTCAACTGGCATTTTGATCCGGATGATCCGAACATTCCGGCAGGCAAGTACGACCTCACCACGGTAGTATTACATGAAATCGGACACGGGTTGGGTTTTTCAGGAACGTTTACATCATCCAGCGGTCAGGGCTCATACGGTCTTTTAGGATCCGGTGTACCGATTGTTTACGACTCTCACTTGCAGAACGGAACAGGTTCAAACCTGATTGCCACGGTATCATCTCCTTCTGCTACGATGAATGCCAATTTGATTGGTGGTTCTCTGTTCTTTAACGGCCATAGCGGCACTTCAAAACTTTACGCGCCCAGTACGTTCAACGGAGGTTCCAGCGTGAGTCACCTCGATGAAGTTACGTTTACGGGAACACCCGATGCGCTGATGACACCCCAGATTGCTTCACAGGAAAGAATTCGTGACCCGGGAGTTGCATTGGAAATACTTAAAGATTTGGGTTGGGAAATGGTGTACATCAATCACTTTAAACTGCCCGACTCAGAAAATATTAACGGTCCTTTCACCGTAACGGCTAATGTTACGGCTGATAACGGATTCGATCCGGCCAAAGTAAAACTTAACTATACACTTGACGGTTCAAATTTCACCAGCGTTGTAATGACCGACCTGGGCAACAATGATTTCTCAGCCAACATCGTCAATCCCAACCCGGGTGTTGCGCGGGAGTTCGGTTATTTCATCTCCGCGGAAAGCGATGCGGGAGCATCATATGCTAATCCGGGTAAAATCGTAAGGGTTTTGCTTCCGCAATTGCAGAACATTTACATTTTCGCGACAGGTCCTGATACCGAAAAGCCAATTATCACACATACTCCTGCACTGTATAAAATGGACTCCGATACAGAACTCGACATCAGTGCAATTATCTCCGATAACATTGGTTCACTCAATGCGAAAATTGTTTATTCAATCAACGATGTCTCACAAACTGATATTCCGCTTGTTCTTTCCGAGCCGGGAGAAGATTCGGTTTATACAGCAACGATCAATTTTGCCGGCCTCGTCAATGGAGATAAAATCAAATACAAGATTGTTGCTACGGATGCTTCATCCAACCACAATCAAAAAAGTTCTCCGGCAGACGGATTTCATATTGTTCCGATTGTTGGCTTTGAAGCTGCACAGGCCACGTATCAAAACACCTTTACCGATCCCGATCGCGATCAGGAATTTTTTGGAACCGGCTTTACCATTTCAACTGCAACTGGTTTTACCAACCGCTCGCTCAATTCAGAACACCCTTACGTTACTGGCAACGACTTTGAAGGCAACGAACGTAACCTGATCTATCAATTGCGAATTCCGATCATTGTTCAACCAACCGCTGCTACCATCAAGTTCGATGAGATTGCGCTGGTTGAGCCCGGAGCTTCGGGTTCTGTTTTCGGGGACAGTGACTTTTTCGACTACGTGATTGTGGAAGGGTCTGACGACTTGGGCGAAACCTGGGTACCGCTGATTCCGGGCTACGATGCACGTACACAAAGTGCCTGGCTCACCCGGTATAACAGTAAATCAGATGCGGATGGTAACTCAACTGCCGTTGCGACTCCGGAACTTTACCGGATTCACGAGATCAACATGCTTCAGAACTTTGAAAGTGGCACCGAAATAATAATCCGGTTCAGAATGTTTGTCGATCAATTGGCTGTTGGATGGGGCTGGACAATCGACAACCTCGCCATTCAAACCGTAATCACACAGGCTGAAGATGCGCTGGAAGCAAAACTGAGTATATATCCAAACCCGGTAACGGAAAACATCCGGGTAGAATTAGCGAGCGCATCAAAGGCTGATTTCTCGATTGAATTGTTATCGCTTCAGGGGCAAAAAATTTACGAGGCTACCGAGCGTGCGGCTAACGGCCGGATGGTGCACACGATTGCTGCAACTCAATTGTCCGAAGGTATGTACCTGTTAAAGGTTTCCGATGGTACCAAATCGACTGTGCGAAAAATTATCAAACGGGGTTAATCCGACACCGCGTGAACTTCAAACCGCCTGCTTACCCGGGCGGTTTTTTTATGCCCGGAAATTATAATCCGCCCAACCGGCAAATGATTAAAATCTGTGGTTATTTTTGCAGGATTTTAGATCAGGATTTTATTGAAATTCAGCGCAAGAACCACTCATTCCACTGATTTCACGGAGTTGACCCGCAAAACAACTCCTTCCGGCCTGATTTTTTTCCTTCGTTTCACCAACCACTACTTACTACAATGCCAAGAGACAGAAGCATTCGCTCGGTTTTAATTATTGGAAGCGGTCCGATCGTTATCGGCCAGGCATGTGAATTTGACTATGCAGGCTCACAGGCCTCACGTTCACTCCGTGAAGAAGGCATTGAAGTCGTGCTGATCAATTCCAACCCGGCAACGATCATGACCGACAAAGTGACGGCAGACCATGTTTACCTGAAGCCGCTCACCAAGAAATCGATACGCGAAATTCTTGAAAAGCATAATATCGATGCCGTTCTTCCGACCATGGGCGGACAAACCGCCCTTAACCTGTGCATCGACTGCGATAAAGCCGGCATCTGGCAACACTACGGTGTTCGAATCATCGGGGTTGATATTAAGGCCATCGAGACGACCGAAGACCGCGAGAAATTCCGCCTGAAAATGCTTGAGCTTGGCGTAGGCGTTTGTAAAGGCGGAACGGCAACATCGTTCCTACTCGGAAAAGAGATTGCCCAGGAAATCGGCTTCCCGCTGGTAATTCGTCCATCGTACACATTGGGTGGAACTGGTGGTGGTTTCGTTGAGAAACCGGAAGACTTTGATGAGGCGCTCAACCGCGGTTTGCATGCTTCACCGATCCATGAAGTGCTGGTGGAGCAAAGTATCATGGGCTGGAAAGAATACGAGCTTGAGCTTTTGCGTGATGGTTCCGGAAACGTGATCATCATCTGCTCGATCGAGAACTTCGATCCGATGGGGATTCATACAGGTGACTCGATCACCGTTGCTCCCGCAATGACGCTTCCGGATACGGTGTATCAGAGGATGCGCGACCTCGCCATCAAAATGATGAACGGAATCGGCAAGTTTGCGGGCGGATGTAACGTCCAGTTTTCAGTTAATCCGGAAACAGACGACATCATCGGAATTGAAATCAATCCGCGTGTATCGCGCTCTTCAGCGCTGGCATCAAAAGCAACCGGTTACCCGATTGCCAAGATTGCTGCCAAGCTGGCGATCGGATACAACCTCGATGAACTAAAGAACGCCATTACCGGCACAACAACAGCATACTTTGAACCTGCGCTTGATTATGTGATTGTAAAAATCCCGCGCTGGAACTTCGACAAGTTTCATGGTGCCGATCGCAGGCTGGGCTTGCAGATGAAGTCGGTAGGTGAAGTAATGGGAATCGGAAGAAATTTCCAGGAAGCATTACAGAAAGCTTGTCAGTCGCTCGAAATCAGAAGAAACGGTTTAGGTGCAGACGGGAAAGAGTTAACCAAGCAGGCTGATTTGCTATACAGTCTTGAGCATCCGAGCTGGAACCGTTTGTTCCACATTTACGATGCGATGAAGCTTGGCATTTCGATGAAGACGATTCAAAAGCTTACCAAGATCGACAAGTGGTTCCTCGAACAAATTTGGGAACTCATTGAACTTGAGCAGCAGATTGAAAAATATGAGCTGGATACCATTCCGGCCACTTTGATGCGCACTGCAAAGGAAAAAGGCTATGCCGACCGCCAGATTGCACACTTGTTAGACTGCCTTGAAAGTGAAGTGCATAACAAGCGCAAAGAAATGGGCATCAACCGAACATACAAACTGGTTGATACCTGCGCAGCAGAGTTCGAAGCAAAAACTCCGTACTACTATTCGACCTTCGATGCGGAAAACGAATCGGTAGTTTCCGACAAAAAGAAAATCATCGTGTTGGGTTCGGGCCCGAACCGCATCGGTCAGGGGATTGAGTTTGACTACTCATGCGTTCACGGTATCCTCGCGGCTAAAGAATGCGGGTACGAGGCGATCATGATCAACTGCAACCCGGAGACGGTTTCCACCGATTTCGACATTGCGAATAAACTTTATTTCGAACCCGTATTCTGGGAACACCTTTGGGATATCATCCAGCTTGAAAAGCCGGAAGGCGTTATCGTTCAGCTTGGCGGACAAACCGCACTTAAACTTGCGGAAAAGCTTCATAAATATGGTGTGAAGATTATGGGCACTTCGTTCGAAGCGCTTGACTTAGCGGAAGATCGCGGAAGCTTCTCAACCTTGCTGAAAGACCTCGGTATTCCATACCCCGAATTTGGCGTAGCCACGGATGCGGATGAAGCACTTGAAGTTTCAAAAACGATCGGGTTCCCGTTACTGGTTCGTCCTTCGTACGTATTGGGCGGACAAAGCATGAAGATTGTGATCAATGAAAAAGAACTGGAAGATCACATCATCGACATCTGGAAACACCTTCCTGAAAATAAAGTGTTGCTTGACCACTTCCTGGATGGGGCGATAGAAGCCGAAGCGGACGCGATCTGCGATGGGGAAGATGTTTACATCATCGGCATCATGCAGCACATCGAACCTGCAGGTATTCACTCAGGCGATTCCTATGCCGTGCTTCCTCCTTATAACCTGGGCGACCTGGTGATCAAGCAAATTGAAAACTACACCAAGCGGATCGCGGTAGCCTTAAAAACCGTTGGCCTGATCAACATCCAGTTTGCGGTGAAGAATGACAAGGTGTATATCATCGAAGCAAACCCGCGCGCTTCGCGCACGGTGCCGTTCATTTGCAAGGCATATGACGAGCCGTATGTTAACTACGCCACCAAGGTTATGCTCGGTGAAAAGAAGGTGAAGGATTTCAAATTCAACCCGACTAAAAAAGGATACGCGATCAAAGAACCGGTGTTCTCGTTCAGCAAATTCCCTGATGTAAATAAGGAGCTGGGCCCTGAAATGAAGTCGACCGGGGAAGCGATTTACTTTATTGACGATCTCATGGACGATTATTTCATGAAGATTTACAGTGAACGAAACCTGTACCTGAGCCGTTAAAGACAAAGTATTATCTTTAGAGTATGCTTTTACGCTGGTTAATTATAGGAACGCTTATTGGCTACGTGCTCTATAAAATGGGGTTTTTCAGGTCGCTTTCCAGCGGATACAATGAAAAAGATCAGTACCGCAAGCCGCCCAACAGCAACGTGAATGTCGACAACGCTCCGTCAAAAGAAAAAAAGCGCTCAACCTTCAAGGGTGGCGACTACGTAGACTACGAAGAGATTAAATAATCGAAGTTGAGAAGTTCGACAGTTGATTTTCGAATTTCTGACTTTCACTCATCAGGCTTCGAACATGAAAATTCACTTTTATAAATATCAGGCCACCGGCAATGATTTTGTAATGATCGACAACCGGTCGGGTGAATTTTCCTTGTCGGTTGAGCAAATCCAAAAAATCTGCGACCGAAAATTTGGTGTTGGCGCGGACGGTCTGATGCTGATCGAAAAACATCCGGAACTGGATTTCAATCTTGTCTATTATAACCAGGATGGTTCACAAAGCCTGTGTGGCAACGGAAGTCGCGCAGCCATGAGCTTTGCTTCTTATCTGAAAATGGTGAATGGAAGTGCTTCGTTCAATGCCTATGATGGCCGGCACGATGCAACCCTCGGCAAAGACGGAATTGTTCGGTTGAAGATGAACGACACGCATGGCATCAGGCGCTATGGCGATGATCTTTGGATCGACACAGGCGCGCCTCATTTGATGCGATTTGTGAAAGATATTCGCTCTGTAAATGTTTTTGAAGAAGGCCGCACCATTCGCTACAGCGAAACATTTAAACCGGCCGGCACCAATGCGAACTTCGTAGAGCTGTTGCCTGACAATACCATTTTTGTCCGCACGTATGAACGTGGCGTTGAAAACGAAACTTTATCGTGCGGAACAGGCGTAACAGCGGCCGCACTGGCCGCCACCACAAAAGGCTATAAATCGCCCGTCAAAATCAAAACGCTCGGTGGCGAACTGTCGGTCGAGTTCAAAATCAGCCAATCTGCCGCATCTACCGAGGCATTTGAGGAGATTTTCCTTGTGGGACCTGCCAAAATGGTCTTTAAAGGAGAGTTGGAACTATAATTGTCCCTCCCAACCGTCCCTGCTGGTAGGCAGGTTCAAAAAACAAACTAACTTTAAGCCCCTTTTTGGGGTTATTCGTTAATAGTTGATCGGTTTTTTCGGTCTGTATTATTGGCGATTAACCATTAACGATTAAGAGAAGTATGCTAAAGCTCATTGCCAAAATTTTCGGAACCAAGTCTCAGAAAGATATTAAGCAGATCATGCCGCTGGTGGAACAAACCCGCCAGGAAGGTGAAAAACTCACCGGCCTTTCGCATGATCAACTCAGAAGTCAGACCCTCGAAGTCCAGAACATCATCAACGAAGAATTAAGGGAAATTGACGAGCAACTTGCTGCTCTGCACAGGCAGATTGCCGATAACCCCGATCTCAACATTCAGGAAAAAGAATCTGTGTTCGCACAGATCGACAAACTGGAACTGGAGCGGAACAAGGAACTTGAAAAAGTTCTCATGAAAGTGTTGCCGCGTGCCTTTGCGATTATTCGCGAAACCGCGAAACGCTTTAAGGAAAACGAAGTCATTGAAGTAACTGCCAACGATTTTGACCGTGAACTCTCAGGTCGGCATGAAAACGTAACGATCTCCGGTGATAAAGCCATCTGGGCTAACCAATGGAAAGCTGCCGGCAACATGATCAAATGGGACATGGTGCACTACGATGTTCAAATCATTGGCGGTATTGTTTTGCACCAGGGTAAAATTTCAGAGATGGCAACCGGTGAAGGTAAAACACTTGTGGCAACCTTCCCTGCTTTCCTGAACGCGTTGGCAAAACGTGGCGTGCACGTTGTAACTGTAAACAACTACCTGGCACTACGCGACAGCGAATGGATGGGACCGATCTTCCAGTTTCACGGATTACAGGTTGATTGTATCGACAAGCACGAGCCAAACTCCACTGCACGCAGAAAAGCATACCTGGCTGACATCACGTACGGAACAAATAACGAATTCGGTTTCGACTACCTGCGCGATAACATGGCCAAAGAACCGGCTGACCTCGTTCAGCGCGGACATCACTACGCGATGGTCGATGAGGTGGATAGCGTTTTGATTGACGAAGCGCGTACTCCGTTGATTATCTCCGGCCCGGTGCCGAAAGGCGATCAGCATGAATTTGCTGATCTGAAACCACGTATTTACAAACTGGTTGAAGCACAAAAGAAAATTGTAGGGCAATACCTCGTTGATGCGAAGAAATTAATCACCGAAGGCGATGAAAAAGAAGGGGGTACTGCGTTGTTCCGGGCTTTCCGCGGATTGCCTAAAAACAAGCCTTTGATTAAGTATTTGAGTGAAACCGGTAATCGCGCGATCCTGCAAAAGACAGAGAACTTTTATCTGCAGGATAACAAACGTAACATGCCGGAGGCTGATAAGCCGTTGTACTTTATCATTGATGAAAAAGATAACAGCGTTGAGCTTACCGAAAAAGGAATTGATTTGATCACCGGTGAAGGTGAAGATCCGAAATTCTTCATCATGCCGGAAATCGGGACCGAGCTGAACAAACTCGAAAAAGATTCGTCACTGGATGACCAGACGAAGTTTCAGAAGAAAGAAGAAATCATTCGCGACTACCAGGTTAAATCGCAACGCATTCATAGTGTGAACCAGTTGCTGAAAGCTTACACGCTTTTCGAAAAAGATACGGAGTATATTATTGTTGACGGAAAAGTTAAGATCGTTGACGAACAAACCGGTCGTGTGCTTGACGGAAGACGTTACTCCGATGGTTTGCACCAGGCGATTGAAGCAAAAGAAAATGTAAAGGTTGAAGACGCTACCCAAACGTACGCCACCATCACCTTGCAAAATTATTTCCGTATGTATCATAAGCTGGCTGGCATGACCGGTACAGCCGAAACCGAAGCGGGTGAATTTTGGGATATCTACAAGCTTGATGTGGTAACTATTCCAACCAACAAGCCGGTAACCCGTAAAGATTATGACGATTACGTATACAAAACCATGCGTGAAAAATTCAACGCAGTGGCAGACGAAATCGTGAAGCTCACACAAGCCGGAAGACCCGTACTCGTGGGTACTACTTCCGTAGAAATTTCCGAGTTGGTTAGCCGAATGCTTCAGATGCGCAAGATCAAGCACAATGTATTGAACGCGAAGCAGCACCAGCGCGAAGCTGAAATTGTTGCCGAAGCCGGTAAGCCGGGCACCGTAACAATTGCAACCAACATGGCAGGTCGCGGAACAGATATCAAGCTTACTCCGGAATCACGTGCTGCGGGTGGTTTGGCGATTATCGGTACGGAACGCCACGAATCAAGACGTGTTGACCGCCAGTTACGCGGTCGCTCAGGTCGTCAGGGTGATCCGGGTTCTTCACAATTCTATGTTTCGCTGGAAGACAACCTGATGCGTCTTTTCATGCCGGAACGCATTGCGCGGATTATGGACCGCCTGGGATTGAAAGAGGGCGAAGTGATTCAGCATTCGATGGTGACGAGCTCCATCGAACGGGCGCAAAAGAAAGTGGAAGAGAACAACTTCGGTATCCGGAAGCGTTTGCTCGAATACGACAACGTGATGAACTCACAGCGCGAAGTAATTTACAAGCGCAGAAAGAATGCATTGTATGGCGAGCGTCTTGAGCTGGACATCTTAACCATGATGTTCGACCTGAGTGAAGAAATTGCAACCAGTGCGAAAAATTCCGAAGACTACGACAGCTTGCGACTGAATGTCCTGAGTACACTCGGTATCGACTTTGAAATTTCTGAAGATGGCTTTCGGAAGACCGATGCCGGAAAGCTCGCAGAAAATCTATATGAGCGGGCACTCGAGCACTATCATAAAAAGAATAAACTGGTAGCGGAAAAGGCGCTGCCGGTAATCCGTGACATTTATAAAACACGCGGAGCAACAGTTGAAAATATTCTTGTGCCTTTCTCTGATGGTACAAAAACCATCGGTGTTGGTGCTAACTTGAAGAAATCGGTTGATACCAATAACGTGGAGCTGGTGAAATCGATGGAGAAAGCCATTTCTCTTTCCATTATCGATCAGCTCTGGAAAGAACACTTGCGTGAAATGGACGACCTGAAGCAGTCGGTACAGACGGCTGTATATGAACAAAAGGATCCATTGTTGATTTACAAGTTTGAAGGGTTTGAATTGTTTAAGCGCCTCATTGGAAAAGTGAATGAAGAAACCATCACGTTCCTGATGAAAGCAGATATTCCGGTTCAAAAGGCCGATCAGGTTGAAGAAGCACGAGTTCAGCGAAATACGCGGTATAAAGAACAAAAAGATGAATCGCAGTCACTGTTAAGCGGTGGCGGTGGCAGCAGTAGTGGCGGACAGCAACCGGGTCAGCAAACCGGCCGTCCTCCGCAGGAAAAAGTAATGCCGGTAAAATCAGAAAAGATTGCTAACCGGAACGACAAAGTAAATGTGCAGTACACGGATGGCCGCGTATTGAAAGACGTGAAATACAAAAAAGTTGAAGACGATATTCTGAACAACCGTTGCATCGTTATAGATTGATCATGAAAAAACTTCTTCTGTTTGTCGTAGTTGCAGGGCTTTTAATCACTGGCTGTAAACCAAGTCAGCAAACGCAAAAAACAACCTCCGCGCAGGACGGCAAATATTCAGAAGATTTGTCGGGCTTGCGTCCGAAGGCAGAAACGTTGCCGGATAACACTACAACACCCGATCACGTAAAACGTGATCCAAAGGCATCGGTTGAGGCAAAATTTACCGTTAACAGGCAGCTTGATGCGGTACTCGACAGCATTGATCAGATTAACCTGAGCGCAAGATTTGTTGAGGGATTCACCATCCAGGTTTATTCGGGAAAGAATCGCGAAGAAGCGCTGAATGTAAAGAAACAATTGACGCAATCCGCTCCCAACCTGACCACCGAAGTGCAGTATGAGCAGCCAAATTTCAAAGTGAAATCGGGCAAATACTTTACGAGACTGGAAGCGCAAAAGGATTTCGAGCTGATCAAAAGATACTTCCCGACAGCCATTGTCGTGCCCGGCCAGATCGTTATGAACTGATCGCCTAATTGCGACACAAATCATTTCTGAGTTTTACCATTCAGTCTTAATCCCGAATCGCATCTGATTTCGGGATTAAAAATTTATGTACGTTTGTAAATCATGACGCCTGAAAAAATAAAAGCCCTTTCCAAGTCATTCACGGAGGAAGTGATCGGTTTGCGCAGACATCTTCATGCGAATCCGGAACTGTCGTACCAGGAATTCAACACAGTAAAATTTGTTGAGCAAACACTTCGGTCGTTTGGAATTGATACAATCCAGCCGATGGCAACTACAGGCCTAGTAGCGGAAGTGAAAGGAAAGAATCCCGGTAAAAAAACTATTGCGCTTCGCGCGGATATGGATGCATTGCCAATTCAGGAAAGCAATGAAGTGCCGTACAAATCCAAGAACCCGGGAGTGATGCATGCCTGCGGACATGATGTTCATACGTCATCCTTATTGGGAACCGCCAAAATCCTGCATCAGCTTCGCGATCAGTTTGAAGGAACGGTGCGCTTTTTGTTTCAGCCGGGCGAAGAAAAAAATCCCGGTGGCGCTTCGTATATGATCCGTGATGGTGCGTTAAAAAATCCCATTCCGGAATCAATCATCGGTCAGCATGTGTTCCCGCTGTTGCCGGTTGGAAAAATCGGCTTCCGCGAAGGCATGTACATGGCCAGCAGCGATGAACTGTATTTAACCGTGATCGGCAAAGGTGGACACGGTGCAGCACCCGAACTCACAGTCGATCCGATTGTGATTGCTTCGCATATTGTTATCGCACTGCAGCAAATCATCAGCCGCAATGCATCGCCTAAACAGCCAACCGTTTTGACGATCGGAAAAATCGCAGGCGGCACAACAACTAATATCATACCCGATGAAGTGAAGATCGTTGGAACGTTCCGCGCAATGAATGAAGTCTGGCGTGCGGAAGGATTGAAGAAGATCAAAAAAATGGCCGAGAGTATTGCTGAAAGTATGGGCGGACGTTGCGAAGTTGAAATCTCTCACGGCTATCCGTACCTGGAAAATAATCCCGCCCTGACGAGAAGATTGCGTAAAGCTGCAGAAGATTATATCGGCAAAGACAACGTAGTGGATATCGACATCACACTCGGCTCAGAAGATTTTGCGTTTTACTCACAGGTTATACCTGCTTCATTTTACAGGCTGGGGACGCGCAACGAAGCAAAAGGAATAAAGTCGTACGTTCACACATCCACGTTTGATATTGACGAAGATTCGCTTACCATTTCCATTGGTTTAATGGCCTGGATGGCCGTATGCGAGCTGGCCGGTTAATATTAAATTATTGTTAACTTCCGCAGCCGGCAACATCGTTCGGCTATCTTTGTTTTTTATTGGAACCAACCGCACCCATACCGCCTGTCCAGTCACGTAAAAACAATTTAAAGACGGCCATTTACATCATCGCCACGCTGGTGCTGTTTGTATTTGCGCTCGACCTGATGGTTTCTTCGCTGCAGCATATTGGCAAATCAGCCGCTGAAACCATAATCCAGGCTACGTCAAATCCGTTCACGGCTCTTTTCATCGGCCTGTTAATCACGGCCATGATTCAAAGCAGCTCCACTACAACGGCCATGGTTGTTGCACTTGTTGCTTCAAATTCCATTACGATTCAAAGTGCGATTCCGATCATCATGGGTGCGAACGTGGGAACTACGATCACCAGCACGATCGTTTCGCTTGGATTCATCAACCGGAAAAAGGAATTCCGCAGGGCCGCTGCCGCAGGAACATATGACGGAATTTTTAACATTCTTATCGTGGTGATTCTGTTTCCATTGGAATACTACTACGGATTCTTGTCAGACTTATCACAATGGGTTGCAACATATCTGTTTCATCCGGGTGCAACCGCAACGTCAAACGCCTTCTCCCAGAAATGGTACATGTTCGGCCCGATTGTTAAAGGACTCGTAGACTTAATTCCTAATGGTTTTTTACTAGCCGCACTTTCGTTTGTCTTGCTGTTTACATCAATTCTCGTTTTCAGAAAATTAATATCCGGTTTATTGCTGGCAAGCTCACCGGAACGTTTCAGTCGGTTCTTTTTCAAAAATGCATGGAAGTCATTCTTCTGGGGAACTGTGACTACAGCCGCCATTCGTTCCAGCACCATCACCATCTCGGTAGTTGTTCCCATTGTTGCACAACGTATTGTCACCTTACGGAAAGCGGCACCCTTTATTCTCGGGGCAAACATGGGAACTACGATCACTGCATTCATTGCCGCGTTCTTTAACGCAAACACAGCCGGAGCTGTGAGCATTGCGATCGCGCATTTCCTGTTCAACCTGATTGGTGTCCTGATTTTCTATCCGATACCAATTCTCAGAAAAGTGCCGCTCGAACTCGCCAGCCGGCTGGGTAAGCTTACCACCAAATACCGGCTTACGGTTTTTGTTTACATCCTCATGATTTTCTTCTTCATTCCTTTCTCACTCATCTATCTGAATAAAGATTCGGTGGAAGTTGTAGAAGCTACCTATGAAAGAAACGTAGTGGCAGAACGTGCCATCAGCACGTATACGATCGCGACAAAATTTCAGACCTGGAACAAAACGGGCCAGATGCTCGTGTACAACAATCCGGATGATGAGCCTTCACTGATTTTTCCGATGTACCGGAAAAACAACATTCTGTTTCTGAATAACGAAATGTACATGTTCAACGCACCCGGCTTCTGCTGGGATGGCGAATCAAACAATCGAAAATACCGCATGTGCATCGAGCAGGTTATCCCATCGCGTGAATTCCGGGCGATTTCGTTTGACTCAGTTTATGTATACTCGCAAAAATTCTATAACGACCCCGATTCAGCCTACGCAAACATCTACATCAGTAAATTCTATCCACTGATTCTCAGACGTGAACATCACGTTCGCGGAACCCTGACGGAAACCGAAGAAATAACAGGATTTGCCAAAAAATAGACCTTTCAGGCCGGCTTTTAGCAGACGTTCGCACGGTTACTTTTTATGATCTTTGGCTATATTGCATAGGCCCTATGATCAAAGAAACTATTTTGAAATTATTGAAGCTCGACAGCCTGTTGGATAGCCTTACCGGCTATTTCGAGGGCCGGATTGAGCTCATGAAGTATGAGATAAAGGAAGATTTGGCGCGCGGACTGGCGAAAGTTTCGTTGCTGATGCTGGGCGCGTTACTGTTTACATTCTTCCTGATCTTTATCAGCGTAGCGGTGGCGTTCAAATTGAGCGAATCGATGGGCGAATTCAGCGGCTTTGGAATTGTGGCAGGGTTTTATTTTGTGTTACTGGCAATAATCATATTGCTTCGGAATCCGATCAGCAAAAACCTCGAAAAAAAATTGAAGAACCTTATCATTCATAGTGATGGAACTACTCGACACAGACGATCCGATCAAAGGTGAACTGCTGATGAAGACAGCGCGTCACCGCGAAGAGCTTGAACAGGAAACCCGGGCCATCGCAGACCGAACCGAAAAAATTATCACCAACGCCATCGTTATCGGGGGCGCACTGGCACTGACGTACTTTTTGTACACCCAGATTTCGGGCTCCAAGAAGAAAAAATCGAAGAAGAAAGCTGAAAACGATGCAGGTGTTGAAGAGGAAACCGAAACACCCTCCGTTGCCAGCAATATGCTTTCAGAAGTGGGTTCAGCGCTTGTCGCGCAGGGCGGAGCATTGTTGCTGAGCCTCGCAAAAGAAAAACTTACCGAATACCTGCGCGCACAGGCCGATAAAAATCAACCTTCATGAAAATCCTTGAAACGCTCACGGATCGCGCACGCAGTGGGAAGAAATCCATCGCTGTATTGGTTGACCCTGACAAAATCTCAGATTCCAACCAGCTTCAGCAGCTGATTAATCTCGCCAGCGAAAACCTGGTAGATTTTTTTCTTGTGGGCGGAAGCCTGGTTACAACCACTAACATGGCGGAAGTAATCAAGCAGATCAAAGACAGCGTCTCCATTCCGGTGGTTTTGTTTCCGGGAAATTCCATGCAGGTTGATCCAACTGCAGACGGATTATTATTCCTGTCTTTAATCTCCGGGCGAAATCCGGAATTACTGATCGGGCAGCATGTGATTGCCGCGCCCATAATCAAGAATACTCGCCTTGAAGTTATCCCAACAGGTTATATGCTGATCAACTCGGGTAAAACAACTTCGGTTGCATACATCAGTAATACTACGCCAATACCGGATGACAAATATTCATTAGCTGCCTGCACGGCTATGGCCGGTGAAATGCTGGGCCTTCGTGCAATTTATATGGATGCCGGCAGCGGAGCTGAAAAGGAAGTCAGCGCACGAATGATTACTACCGTAAAAAAATCAATCTCGGTTCCGTTGATCGTAGGAGGCGGAATCAACACCCGTCAAAAAGCTTTTACCGCACTTGAAGCCGGAGCCGATATGATCGTAATCGGCAATGCGCTCGAGAAACATCCTGACCTTTTAATCGAGATTTCGGAAAAGGTTTACGAGTGGAATCAGGGCGTGGGCACCAAGTAAATCATTCATGCCGTAAGTGTTAACAGGTTGTTAAACAGGCCATAAGGAAGGTATTTTGCAGTACCTTTACCTTGTGAAAACCTCCACCATCCGGTTTATTGTTGTTTTGGCCACGCTTTCCATCGTGGGCATTTCCATCACGCAGGTGTATTGGGTGAAGCGTGCTTTTGACCTGAAGGAAGATGAATTCAAGCGGAACGTCAACACCGCGTTGCTGAATGTCGCACAACAGATTTATTCCTTTGCCGATCACGGCCCTGCCCCTACGCACAATCCTGTAAAACAGCTGTCGACCAACTATTTTGTGGTGATGGTAAACAGTCAGATTGATGCAAGCCTGCTGGAATTCATGTTACGCACGGAATTCGACAAGCGGAAAATTCAGGCCGACTTTGAATATGGCATCTACGATTGTGCGAATGAAAAGATGATGTACGGAAATTACGTACAGGTGAATGACGGCAAGTCGAAAACGGAAATCAGTAAAAATTTACCCAAGTGGAACACACAAGGGTACTATTTCGGGGTGCAGTTTCCAAATCGAGAAGCACAGATTATTAACCAGATGGGCATATGGTCGTTTTCATCGGTTGTACTGCTGGTGGTGATTGTATTTTTTGCCTATACACTTTTTGTAATCCTGAAACAGAAAAGGCTTTCGGAAATACAGAAGGACTTTATCAATAACATGACGCATGAGTTTAAAACTCCCATTGCAACGATAGCCTTATCCACGGAAGTATTAAAAAGCCCCGACATACTTCGGCAGCCCGAACGTCTGCTTAGTTATACAACAATCATTGAGAACGAAAACAAACGACTCAAGCAACATGTGGAGCGCGTACTTCAAATGGCCAAGCTTGACAAAGAATCCATTGAGCTGAAAAAAGAAGCCGTTAACCTTCACGAGGTAGTTCAGGAAGTTACTAATGGCATGGCTACGTCTATCCAGGAAAAAAAGATCGAAGTTGATCTTGACCTGCAGGCAGTCGAGCCGGTTATCCAGGCGGATAAATTGCATGCCACCAACGTTGTGTACAACCTGCTTGACAACGCCATTAAATATTCGGCTGAAAATCCGAAAATCTGGATCAGTGTTAAACAGGCTGAAAAACACCTTGTGCTGGAAGTGAAAGACAATGGAATCGGGGTAAAAGAAGACGACCAAAAGAAAATCTTTGATAAATTTTTCAGGGTGCCCACAGGTAACGTTCACAATGTTAAAGGATTTGGGTTGGGGCTGAACTATGTGCGGCAGATTGTGGATGCGCATCGCGGAAAGATTACCGTGAAAAGCCACCTGGGTGAAGGCTGTACGTTCCGAATTTATTTTCCACGATGACCAAACCAAAAATTTTACTCGTTGAAGACGACCCCAGCCTGGGGTTTGTGGTGAAGGACAACTTGTTGCTGAAAGGCTACGAAGTAACCCTGTGTAAAGACGGTGCCGAAGGTGAGCAGGAATTCAACCGCAAGATGTTCGACCTGTGCGTGCTGGATGTAATGCTTCCCAAAAAAGACGGCTTCTCATTGGCGCGCACCATCCGCGAAAAAAATTCAAACATCCCCATTATTTTTCTCACAGCGAAAGCAATGGTCGAAGACAAGCTTGAAGGATTCGGCACGGGAGCGGACGATTATATCACCAAGCCTTTTAGTCTGGAAGAACTGTATTGCCGCATCGAAGTGTTTTTGAAGCGCAGCAATTCGACTCAGAAGAACACTCTGGGCGCGCTGCCGATCGGGGAATATGAGTTCGACACCGCCAATTTTACGCTCAGGCATAAAAATGATGAACGCGTGCTTACCTCGCGCGAAGCCGAAATTCTAAAACAGCTTTACCTGCATCGCGACCGGGTTCTGAAACGCGAAGAAATTCTTTTGGCTGTTTGGGGCAATGACGACTACTTCCTGGGTCGAAGCCTGGATGTATTCATTTCAAAAATCCGAAAGTACCTGAAGGATGATCCGAATGTGCAGATCACAAATTTTCATGGCGTAGGCTTTAAACTGGAAGCGCCTAGCTCATAATATCCCGTAGCACCTGCACCGATTTTATCTCACCCAGTGACTCGATGTGCAGGGTATAAAAACGCAGAATCGCTTCGAGTAGATTTCTGCGCTGTGTATTGGTCATCACGATTTGACCGGCAAAATCAGTTTGCAGTAATTTCTTCAGAATTTCTTCCTCATCTGCATCGAGCATTCTTGCGCCCAAAATCTCATCGGCCTGATGTGCACCGAAGCCGAGGAACCGGCTCAATTTGATCAGAAAGATCAGGTGAAAATTTTCGATCGCGGTTTGCTGATGATCGAGCAGTATCAGGGCATGAAAAAGAAATTCAAAAATCTCCTGTGCATGAGTTTCGTCTTTCACAGTTTTGTTCAGCATCTCCGAAATGAAAATGGCAATGGTTGATTTACGAACATCAGCCGTCAGGCTTTGATACTGATGCACACACTTTACTTCCTTAATTCGCTTGATGTTTGCGTTTTCTTTGTAGTACACCACGAGGTCAAGCAGGGTCAGCGGCTGGAATAGCGCTATTTTGCCTTTCGCGTTCTTGCTGCGGACACCGTTTACAATATAGGTTTGGATGCCGAAAAGTTCGGTAAAGATGGTGACGATGATAGACGACTCGCCATACTTGGTAAACCTGAAAACGATACCGCGCGTCTTGTGCAACATCTCAATTCACGACAGCGATTTTGCCAACCATGCTCTCCGTTCCGTCTTGTGTGATGCAGAATACCAGGTAAATACCGGTAGCAGCGCGCCTGCCATTATAATCATGCACATTCCATGCGGCTGTTCCGCCATTGGCGGTTGTCTGCCAGACAAGCTTTCCGGAAACATCCGTGATTTTTACAATCGCATCGGTAACAAGTCCCGAGATTCCAACCGATCCGTTAAACTGATTCGTAACCGGGTTTGGAAAAATTTTGATCTTGTTAAAAACTGATTCGCCTGTGGTTGCATCCGAACGGAAGGAAGCGATCCCGGCATCGGTGATGACAAACAGTTCGCCTGTTTTATCGTTTATTTCGAGGTCAACAACCTTGTTCGACAGCATCGGGCTGTTTTCAGCGTTAAAATTATAGACCTGTCTCTCTCCAAATTCATTAAAAAGCCAGAGGCCGTTTTCAGTACCCATCCACTTTCGGTTGCCTCCATCCACCTCAATGGAAGTAACACGTTCATCGCGCAACAGGAAACGATTGCCGAATACCGGCTTCACCGCATTAACTCCCGAACGAAAAACAGCTGACGGATCCGGGAAATAGGCAACGCCTTCGTTCGTGCCAACCCAAACAAACCCATCGCGGTCCATGGCAATTGAGTACACATCACGACTCGGAAGTCCGCCTGAATTTGCGACATCGGTTAAGTAGACACTTTGCCCGGATGTTTTATTGAACACAAGTATGCCGCCTCCGTTTGCCGGATTGAGCAACATCCACACGTTACCGAGATAATCAACTTCGATGTTGGTCGGATATCGTGCGGCAGCAACTGCAGGAAACGAAAACGATTCCCAGGTATTGTCGCTCTTTAGCAAATGCAAAGGTTGCGTTGCGCCCGCATTGGTAACCCAAATGCCTTGGTTAGAGGTTGCGATATCGGTAACGCGAACGTTTCTTGCGGCAGCAACATTCTGCAACGGGCTGTTGGTTTCGTCAAACAAGATTGTTCCTGAAGGCTGAACAACCTGCAAGCCATATCCGGCCGAAGCAACATATAACGTGTTTGCGCTCGCGTAAACAGAAGTAACATCATGATTCAGAACATCGAAGTTGGCATGCCAAACTCCATCCAAAAAAAAGTTTACATACTGGTTTTTACCAAGCGGTGCGAGTGAAGCACTGAATCCGCCTGACACAGCGTACATCAAATTACCTTGCTCAACATAGTGTAATCGAAAGCCATTCGAAAAAGTCGGGCCGTTAGCCGTGTAAACCGAAAACACACCCGTATGGTCAGAGATCAAGCCATTCCCGGAGTCACCAATCCACAGCTTTCCACCGGCATCTTCAAACGCGAGGTTGGCGCCAAAAATCAATTCCGAGGTAACAGCAGTAACAACTCCTGCAGCATTAACGCGAAATAATGATCCCTGTGAAACGACCAGCAGATTTTGGTCTGCAGTGATTATTCCGTATTGCATCGACTGAAGATATGGCTGCAATGTCCACGCAGAATTATCGTATTTATAAATTCCTGATCCGCTGATGGCCGCATACACACTTCCATTAAAAGTTGTGACCGATGGAATCGAACTGTTGAATACTCCGGTGTCAAATCGTTGCCAGTTGTTAAAATCGAGCAGGTTATCGGTAAGCTTGCCGGCCAACACGCCTTTCTCTGTGGCGAGAAAGATGCTGTCGTTGTGAAATGTACTTTGATTGATTTTGATTTTAGTTCCGGTCGCCCCGAGATCACGCCAGGTTTCTTTGACCGCGAGTTGAATCAAATCAAATACAACTACTCCGAAATCGGTGGAAAGGTATGCTAAGTCGCCCTGAATGGAGATGTGATTAATCCGTTTTGATCCGGAAATGGTTGTCGCATTTTTTAGCGTATTGAAATTAATAATCTGGTTGTCTTTGATGATATCGATGTTACCGTCTGCATAGGTAATCAGCAGTTGATTGCGTGTTTGATCGAAGGCCACCTGCGTAATGTTAATGCTGCTCAGGCCGTCAAGTTTTGTCAGGGTGGCAATGCTTTCATCTGCTACATCCGCAATCATCACACCGTTATCAGCGGCCGCATAAACTTTTTCAGGCGTAATAGAAATGGAACGAATATCAAAAAAGGAAACATGCAGGCGCCATGTGCCTACGGGAATATCCTGACCAAAGGCTGTGAACATCTGACACGATATGGCCAGAATACCGATAACCCGTAAAATTTTATTCACCGGATTTTTTGCGATTCTTCATTCCCTCAAAAAAACTCTTGCGGCTGCGGGCTTCGTATTGATTGCGCTCACCCAGCATCACCTGTTCGTTGTTGTCGGAAAGGCGGAAGGAATACGAAGCAATCTCGCCTGTGTCACTGCAGATGGCATGTACTTTTGTCACAAATTCAGCCACGGCAAGCAAGCTAGGCATGGAACCGAACGGTTTACCTTCAAAATCCATGTCGAGCCCGGCAACCACTACCCGTTTGCCGCTATTCGCAAGCGTGTTACATACATCAACGATGGCTTCATCAAAGAATTGCGCCTCGTCAATCCCGACAACATCGCAATCCCCGGCCAGCAATAAGATATCGCTTGCAAAGTTTACAGGGGTGGAGCGGATAGCGCGTTCGTTGTGAGAAACGATATCGTTTTCGTGATAGCGGGTGTCCGTTTTGGGTTTGAAGATTTCAACCTTTTGCTTGGCAATCAGTGCACGGTTTAATCTGCGGATAAGCTCTTCCGTTTTACCGGAAAACATACAGCCACATACCACTTCAATCCATCCGGTACGCTCGGAGGAATCATTTTTTCCAAGGGATGGCTCAATGAACATCGTGCAATTTATTGATTAGGCGCGACAACTTTATGAGGAATATGTAATGTGTGGCAATTTGCTTTCTTCCGGCACTTCAACTTCCAGTTCGCCCCCGGTAAGCTTTGCCTGGCAGCACAGGCGCTCATTCGGCCCGAGTTGATTCTGACTTTCGTACCGGATTTCAGCAGGTGATTTCGGGATGAGGTTTTCACCACCCTTCAAAATAACAGCCTTGCATGTAGTACACCGACCTTTCCCGCCACAGGCATGCATCCAGTCGAGGCCGTTTTCAAGAAAGATCCAAAGCAGCGGTTTCGACAAATCGGGATTCTGGATTGTTTTTTTGTCGAGATTCCGGATCACAATTGAGGCCATGGGTGGTGCTGATTCAGGATAACGGTTAACTTTAGGCCTCTAAATTCGCGATTAATTTAGTTTTCGCCATGGATGAAAAGATCAGTTTGGAAGCGATTGCCCTCTACAGTGATGCGTATGCCGAAAAAGTCCTGAAGCGCGCTTTTGCTTCGCAGGAGAAAATAAACGGTCAGGAAATTTTGTCGCTGTGCGATGTTCAGCAGATCAATCTTTTTATCGTTCGTGATTTGTTCAGAGGATGGAAAGAGGAGACCAAGAAATTGAAAAGCCCTTATTTCGATTATGAGCATGCTGAAGTAAAAGAGGCACTCGAAACGTTCATGGGCACGCTGTCGAAGCACATTTCTATTGACCGGCAGCACTTTGCACCGTTGCTCAAAAAAGCCGTAAGTCAAACGGTATTACTTGTACTTGATCCGTACGATTACTTCTCGATGCTGGTTTCCGGCACCAACAACAAACTTGACGTTGCCGGCTTTCGCGAAGAAATTAAATATCTGAAAATCAATAAAGCGCCTCTGGAGCGCATGCTGCAAAAGCTGGAAGAAAAGAACCAAAAAGAAGTCAGCGGCAACGAAGCATTTGCCATTCTCGATCAGATACTGGAAGAGGTCAGCTTCACCCCGGATGATGTTGACGGCTACGTAGAAAAATTTTCAGCCGTTGAAAAATTCGATCCGGAAAAATTCTATGTGAAAAAGACTCCTCCCGCGCCTGCGGTGAAAGCAGCTCCGGTTAATACTCCAAAGCCTGCAAAAACAGAAACACAATCGCAACCTGCGAAAGTGAATACGGTTAACAGCACACAAAAAATTCAGCGCATTAAAGAACGGTTGACGATTAATCAGAAGTTCATGTTTACCAAAGTGCTCTTTAAAGGTGACTTTGAAGTTTTCAGCAAAGCGATTGATGAGCTCGATCAGCAAAGCAGCATGCCGGATGCACTGAAGTCGTTAGAAAAGTACTATCCCGGCTGGGATAAAGAGAGCCAGGAGTTCCATGAGTTCATGGAGATCATTGAACGAAGGTTTTCTTAAACAAGTTAAAAAATCAGGGACGCATAATTTGCGTCCCTTTTTCTTAGTTCATCGCTGATTAAGGCGCTGTCAATGTAGTTGCGTCTTTCACAGCAGAGGCAACCGATACTTTTGAGCCATTTTTTGCATAGACTCTGAAATAGTACTTAGTAGCATTGTCGAGCCCCGCGAGAACATGTGAAGTGCCGGTAATTTCCTTCTTTGCGTAACCCGTAACAGCCGGATCAAAATCAGCCTCCTTCGAAACATCCAACAGGTAAACGTCCGCATCCGTCACCGCTGACCATGTCACTTTAAAACCAGTTGCGGTAATCTCGCTTGCATTATTAAGTGTAGGGGCAGCAGGCGTTTTCACTTTCGGATCGTCATCATCACTACACGCAGTAAATGCAAACATGAAAGCCACAAACAACAGACCAAGGATGCTTTTGATTTTAATCATAAAAAGAGTTTTTAATTGAACATATCCGTTAGACATAGGTCTTTCGAATAAGGTTGTGATAACCGTATCAATTATATTTTTTAAAAAATGTTTTATGAACAATACTAGCGTTGGGTGAGATTGCGTTACGCGCAGTTTGGGGTACAAAAGTGAGAACTACAAACGTTCCAGTACCTGACCACGATGTGCATCCAGTTTCAGCAGGATGAACAGCAACACGGTGAAAGCCCATAGCGAAGAACCGCCATAGCTGAAAAACGGAAGCGGAATACCAATTACGGGGAATAGTCCGAGTGTCATGCCGATATTCACAGCAAAGTGGAAAAAGAAGATCGCTGCAACTGCATATCCATACGATCGCGCAAAGCGACTTTTTTGTCGCTCGGCAATAAATAGCAGTCGCACCAGCAAGCCCATGAACAATCCTACCACCAGCAAACTGCCTAACCAGCCGTGCTCCTCGCCAATGGTGCAAAAAATAAAGTCGGTACTTTGCTCCGGCACGAAATCGAACTTGGTTTGGGTGCCATTCAAAAAACCCTTTCCTGCAAAGCCTCCGCTGCCGATGGCTATTTTTGATTGCGTTACGTTCCAGCCGTAACCGGTTGGGTCAGAATCGGGATTAAGCATCACCATGATCCGTTTCTGGTGGTGCAAGGGCAGCTTGGAAAAAATGATCTCTACGCTTTGCATCGTTCCAATCAATACAATCGCGCCCAGCGTAATGATGATGAGTTGCTTGATTTTTCTTTTGCGATTCAGGTAGATTACAATCAGCCAGATTCCGCCAATAATGGCAAACAATATCCAGTTATTCTTAACGAGCAACGTGAGGATAAAAATGATAGCCATGCCGATTCCTACCAACAAAAAGAACGGAGATTGGCCTTCGCGATAAAAAACCAGCAGAAACACCGCAAACACCATGGCTGTTCCGAAATCTTTCTGCAACAGGATCAGCATCACGGGTATGCCGATAATCACAAACAATACCACCTGGTTGCGTACCTGATCCATTCGAAACCCGACCGACCCGATAAATTTTGCGACTGCCAAGGCCGTAGCAAACTTGGCAAACTCGGAAGGCTGAATACCGAATGCACCTACGCCCAGCCAGGATTTATTCCCTGCCACTTCCTTACCGATCAAGGGTACCAGTAGCAGCAGAAACATGATACCGGCAAAAATTACGTAAGCAAACGTTTCATAAAAACGCATGTCCACAATCAGAATGATCAGGATAATGATGAGCGAGGTAACGATGAAGATAAACTGCTTCATCTGCAGCGGCATCACCCCGAAATCCAGCGTAGCGGCAAATAGCGAATTGTTGGCATCAGCATCGTACACGGCTGCAAAAATGTTCAGCCACCCGAACAACAGCATCACCATGTAAATGGCAACGGTTGCCCAGTCCATCTTGTTCGATATACTGATTTCGTTTCTCATTCCAGTATAATACCCGGTTCGGCTGCGCGCGTGCGCGAAGGCCTGTCGCCAAACTCATTCCGGAGAACATATTCCTCAAGCGCAGGGCGTTTCACTTCGCCTGTTACATATTTTTCAATCATCAAACTGGCAATGGAAGCTGCTGCTCTACCACCCCAACCGGCATTTTCAACGTATACAGCAATGGCAATCCTCGGATTTTCTTTCGGTGCGAAAGCCATGAATACCGAGTGATCTTCGCCTTGCGGGTTCTGTGCAGTTCCGGTCTTACCACAAATAGTCATTCCCGGAATAAGGGCACGCGGAGCTGTTCCCGAAATGGCATCGGTCATAGCGTCTGTTACAAATGTGTAGAACGCGGTGTCGATTCCGGTTTCATGACGGACTCTGAACTTAGGATCGATCTGATCATCCTTGATCGACCTTACCATGTGTGGAGTATAGAAATATCCTTTGTTGGCGAGAATAGCTGCCAGGTTTGCCATTTGCATTGGCGTTACCAGCATCTCGCCCTGCCCGATCGATAATGAGTAAATCGTTGAAAACTTCCAGCGGCCTTCACCATAAATACGGTTATAAAGTCTGCTGGACGGAATAGATCCTCCTTTTTCACTCGGCAAGTCAACTCCGAGCGGAGCGCCCAGGCCAAAACGCGAAACATAATCGCGCCAACGGTCAAGCCCGATGCGGGAATCGGTAAAGGTGTTGGGCGACTTTCCCTGATTGATAATTCTGCGGAACGCCTGATGGAAATACGGATTGCAGGAATATTGAATTGCTCCGTGCAAATCGGCAGGACTTGGATGGTTGTGGCAATTCACGAGCGACTTATCGCACGGGAAGCGCGTATCGTAGTTGAACACACCTTCCTCCAGACCGATTAGTGTTTGAATGATTTTAAAGATTGACCCGGGAGGATACATCGCCATCAACGGTCGCGTAAACAAGGGCTTGGTAGTATCGCTGCTGATGGTTAAGAAATTTGAACTGAATTTCCGGCCGGTCAATAATGTCGGATCGTAAGACGGGCCCGAAATAATGGCAAGAATCTCTCCGGTTGAAGGCTCAATCGCCACTAGGCTTCCAACCTTACCTTTAAACAGATGTTCACCGTACTCTTGTAAGGCAATGTCGATGGTTGTTGTCAGGTCTTTGCCCGGCACAGATAAGGTGTCGAGTTTGCCTTTCAGAAATGCTCCCTTATCGATTCCGGATACATCTTTGTACTTGAAGCGTACTCCCCGTTTTCCACTCAAATCTTTTTCATAGTATGATTCAAGTCCGCTTTGGCCGATATAATCCCGTTGCTTATACACCTTTGTGGAATCATGTTCGAGCTGTCGCTTCGTGATTTCACTTACATAACCCATCGAATTTGCCAATGCGAAAGTCGCATAAGCCCGTGTGGTACGCGGCTGAATCTGAAATCCGCTGAACTCATCGATACGCTCCTGGATGCGGGCAAAGTCAAGATTTGAAAGCTGACGGATAAAGATGGCGGGTTTTACATCGGAAACTTCCTTTTTGGCCTTGCGGGCTTTGTAGTCTTTAAACCGTTCGCGAAGCTGTTCGTGGGTAATGCCGATAACCTGGCAGAACTTGGCTGAGTCAAAATCCTTAACGTCCTTCTTTGTGATCAGCAAATCGTATTCAGGCGTATTGTATACGATCAGCTTACCATTACGATCCGTAATTAATCCCCGGAAGGGATATTCCACTTCACGCAAGATCGCATTACTATTGGCGAGGTCGGCATAGCGGTTGTCGAGCACCTGCACAAAAAATAGCTTGATCGTAAAGAGAACCCCTACGAACACAAAAATGATCTGTACAATTTCCTTTCTTCCTTCGTTCATATTCTTCGTTCACCCGGAAAGAGGTACTGAATAATCAAAACAACGAGCATTGTATACAGCGTGCTGAAAATCACTTTCACGAGCGTAAACCCGAAATACTGAAATCCACCCGCCTCAATAAAGAACAACAACGCGTGATGTATAAACACCAGTGGCGTAGCGTAAATCATAAACCACTGCAATCCATCGGCAGCGATGCTTGGCACAGCCCCGTTATCATAACCGCCCTGCGGAGTTACCCGGGCAAGCCAGAAGTTTCGCAGGTACATCACCCCTACACTTGCCGCGGCATGGATGCCTACGCTGTCGTAGAACATATCGATGAACAGCCCCATACCGAAACCAATGAACATCAGCCAAAGCGGATTTGTTTCCACCGGCAACAGTAAAAGATAGCCGATGTATACAAAGCAAAAGGCCGAACCGAACAGGACCGAATTTTTCAGGATCAGCACTTGCAAAAACAAGTAGATCACGAACGAAATGCCTTGAATGATAATAGAACGGTTCATTACTGCATGTTGGGGACTTTCATTTCCAGCGAATCCAGCTCATTCAATAAATTACTGCGGATGATGGTTGCGTACGACAATTTCCGGAAATCCTGCGAAAGCTTCACATCCAGGTCGTGGAAGGAGGTTTCCCTTCCGGGATTTATTTTGGCAATTGTGCCGACCATGATCCCCTCCGGGAAAACTCCGCTGTATCCGGAAGTCATTATCGTATCACCAACCTGCGGTTTTACGTGCAATGGAATAAACTTAAGCTTTACGTAGTCGGGGTCGTGCCCATCCCATTGAATGGTGCCGAAATATCCGGTCCGTTTCATCAGAGCCGAAACCATGATATCGACATTCAATACCGAGGTAACAACGCTAAAGTGTTCGGACGTAATTTTGATTTTACCCACCACGCCCGCTGAACTGATCACCGCCATGCCAGGCTTAATCCCGTCTTCGCTGCCGCGATTGAGGGTGATGAAGTTGGTTAACCGATCGATAGAGTTGTTAACGACCTTTGCACTGATAAAATCGAACCGCTTGATCACGGTTGAGTCTGCTCCGGCAAGCGTATCCGTTTTCAGCGCAAGCTGGTTCAGCTGCTCAAGTTTCTTGCGAAGCGCAGTGTTTTCTTCTGCGAGCATGCTGTTGGTCTCCCGCAGCGAAAAATACTCTCGTGTGTTTTGAGAAAAGCCGTTAACAGAAGCAACAAAGCTATTCGCAGAATTGAAGAAACTGGCGCCCTGGTACCGGTTATTCAGAATAACCAGCCAGGTACAAAAAAGCTCAAGCAATAAAAACGTAAAGAATGCGCGGTATTGGTAAATGAATAAAAATATCCGCCCCATGAACTTACGTCATCAATACGCCCCGGAAATGATGAAGGTTCTTCAGTGCAGCACCTGTGCCGCGAACAACCGCACGCAACGGATCGTCAGCCACGTGGATTGGCAATTTTGTTTTGAGCGCAAGGCGTTTATCTAACCCGCGGAGCAATGCACCGCCACCGGTCAGGTAAATTCCACGTTCATAAATATCAGCCGAAAGTTCCGGAGGTGAAGTTTCAAGTGCCTTCAACACCGCTTCTTCAAGTTTGGATACTGATTTATCAAGCGCGAACGCGATCTCAGAGTAAGATATCTTAATAGTCTTCGGAATACCGGTCATCAGGTCGCGACCACGGATTTCGTAATCATCCGGACCGTCATCGAGTTCCGTTAAGGCCGAACCGCATTCAATTTTTACGCGTTCAGCGGAGCGCTCACCAATCAACAGGTTATGCTGACGTCTCATATAATCCAGAATGTCGCGATTGAATGTATCACCCGCTACGCGGATCGACTGGTCGCAAACAATACCGGAAAGTGCAATAACTGCAATGTCGGTTGTACCTCCACCAATGTCAACGATCATGTTACCGATCGGTTGTTCGATGTCGATACCCGTTCCGATTGCCGCAGCGATCGGTTCGAAAATCATGTAAACTTCCTTGGCTCCGGCATGTTCGGCTGAGTCGCGAACGGCACGCTTCTCAACTTCTGTAATCCCGGAAGGAATGCAGATCACCATCCGGTATGAAGGCGGGAACAGGCGCTTGCCCGTATCAATCATTTTAATAAGTCCGCGGATCATAAGTTCGGCTGCCTGGAAATCGGCAATCACACCTTCCTTCAGCGGACGAATGGTTTTGATGTGGTCGTGGGTTTTTTCGTGCATTTGCATGGCCTCGTGACCGATGGCCAGCACCTTGTTCGCTACTTTATCGATCGCCACGATAGACGGCTGATCAACCACAATCTTGTCTTTATATATGATCAGGGTATTTGCCGTACCAAGATCGATCGCAATGTCGCTGGTGAAGAAGTCAAAAAATGCCATGAACGTTTGTTAGAAATTAAACGGAATAATTCAAGGGCTGAATTTACATAAATATTGCCACCGTGCTTACTCACTGTAAGATTTTGCCTTCATTTTGCAGCTTTTGTAGGATCAATGCCGGAAGTGGCGGATACCGGTGGTCACCATAGCCATATTGTGGCTGTCGCAGAAGTTGATTGAGTCCTGATCACGTAGCGATCCGCCCGGCTGAATGACGGCTTCGATACCCTGTTGTTGCGCGATCTTCACACAATCGGCAAACGGAAAGAATGCATCGGAGGCCATCACCGATCCCTTAAGGGAAAAGCCAAACGTTTTTGCTTTTTCAATCGCTTGCCGGAGCGCATCCACGCGTGAAGTTTGTCCAACCCCACTGGCCAGGAGCTGACCTTCAACGGCCAGAACGATGGTGTTCGACTTGGTATGTTTGGCAATCTTGCTGGCGAACAATAAAGCACGTACTTCAGAATCGGTTGGCGTGCGTTTAGTAACGACTTTAAGATCCGTGCTTGAGTCGGTATGCAAGTCAAGGTCTTGCTCAATTACTCCATTTAATAAACTTTTGAACTGAATTTTCTCCGCCAACTGTTTCTTCTGAACCATAATCATCCGGTTCTTTTTCGATTTCAGAAGTTCAAGTGCATCCGCATCGTATGCCGGAGCAATCAGTATCTCAAAAAAGAGTGTATTGATTTCTTCCGCGGCAGCGCGGTCAATTTTTTTGTTGGTCGCCAAAACTCCTCCGAATGCCGAAGTGGTATCGGCCTGAAATGCTTTCAGGTAAGCCTCTTTAACTGACGATCCCGTTGCGACTCCACAGGCGTTGGTGTGCTTGATGATGACGAAAGCTGTCTCGCCTGAAAATTCCTGCACGAGGTTTACGGCAGCGTCAACGTCTACCAGGTTATTATATGAGAGCTCTTTACCGTTAAGTTGTTCAAAAAGTTCATCGAGGTTTCCGAAAAACTTGCCTTGCTGGTGCGGGTTTTCACCGTAACGCAATGTTCTTCCTTCACCATAACTCTTTTTGAAAGAAGGAATCTGCTGTTCGTGGTTGAACCAGTTGAAAATCGCTGAATCGTAATGCGAGGTAACATCAAACGCCTTTGCAGCAAAACGTTTACGATCGGCCAAATCAGACGAACAGTTTTTCGATTCAAGCAAAGACTGCAGTTCAGTGTACTGGTTGCGCGATGCGATAATCACCACATCATTGAAATTTTTGGCCGCTCCGCGGATAAGTGAAATTCCGCCAATGTCGATCTTCTCTATAATATCTTCTTCGCTTCCGCCTTTCGCCACGGTTTCCTCAAACGGATATAAATCAACAATCACGAGGTCGATGGGCGGTATTTTATATTCAGCCGACTGTTTTAAGTCGCCTGCATCATCTCTTCTATAGAGTATGCCACCGAAGATTGCCGGGTGAAGGGTCTTTACACGCCCTCCGAAAATTGACGGATAGCCGGTGAGCTTTTCCACCGGTGTTACTGCGTAACCCAGCTTCTCGATAAACTCCTGTGTACCGCCCGTAGATACAAATTCAACCCCTGCCTTACCGAGCAGGTGAACGATTGGCTCGAGATTATCCTTATAAAATACGGAGATGAGTGCACGGGTAATCTTACGGTTTGACATGACGGTGGCGATTTAGGATAACGAACTTATTACAGGCCTGAAACAAGCCGCAATTCTACAATCTTAAATCGGGATTCGTAAGTCAGTTTTCGTAAAAATTACCGGAAACGGTTTCTATTTACGATTAGCCAGATACACGCCTGTAATGACGGCCGCCATTCCGATAAAATGACCAAGTCCCAGCGATTCTCCGTCCAGCAAACCCCAGCCAACAGCAACAATGGGCATCAGGTAAGTCACCGAGCTGGCAAACAACGGGGTGCTGATTTTAACCAGCCGGTTGAACAAAAACGTTGCGATGGCTGTACTCATGATACCCAGGAGCACGACAAAGCCGCATGCGCGCCAGGCGCCCTCCACGGAGCCAAGCTTAGTGGTAAATTCCGTAAAGCCAAGCAGGTAAATAATCGCCAACGGACTGATTAACAATACCGAGGTGCTGGTAATGGTAAGGGCATTCAGATCGGTAATTTTGTATTTGATGAAGTTCAGGTTGCATGCATAAAAAATACAGGCAATCACAATCAGCAAAGCAAAAACATTGATCGCTCCCAGTTCGCCTCCGCTTCGCGCGAACATCAAAACAATGGCTCCAATAAAACCAAGCAGTATTCCGATCACGGTCAGGTTTCTGAATTTTATTTTGAAAACGACCGAACCGATAATCAATGTAAAGATTGGTGTAAGCGTGTTCAGCATTCCGGCAACGGAACTATCCATTCGTGTTTGAGCCGTTGCAAAGAGGAATGCCGGAATAAAAATTCCCATCATCCCGGAAAGGAAAAGTTTCCAGTAGTGATCTTTTGTAAGTTCTTTAATCCTGACTAACGCGGCAGGCAGCAAAAACAATCCTGCTGCAGTTACCCGCAGCGCGCCCACTTCATTCGGAGCAAATACTTTTAATCCGTGTTTAATTAAAATAAAGGACGTGCCCCAGATGAGCGTTAAAACAATTAACAGAACGATGGCATTGCCGCGTGTGGAGTCTTGCATGAAAGGGGTTTTAACGGGTTCAAAGATTGACAATCACAGAACGATTTCAAACCTGATTCTTGCGAAGCGTCATGAGTTGTCAGTTTTGAATGAACCATGCGTGCAGGCAGGCCCGAACTGTCATGTTATGCTTCAACCAGTTTGTTCGAAAACGTTTCAGTAATCTCGTCAAGAATGGCAAACAGATCGGTCGGGCTAATAGTTTCCACAAGGCGCGTTCTGTACGGTTTAAAATCAGGGATGCCTTTGAAATAGTTGGTGTAATGTCTTCTCATTTCCAGCACGCCAACCTTTTCACCTTTCCAGCGAATGGAGAAGTCGAGATGTTTTTTTGTTACCCGAACACGTTCGGCAATATCCGGTGCGGTTAGTTTTTCACCGGTTTGCATGTAATGCTTGATCTCGTTAAAGATCCACGGATAGCCGATCGATGCACGACCGATCATTACGCCATCAACGCCATACTTACGCTTGTATTCAACAACCTTTTCAGGCGAGTCGATATCGCCATTGCCAAAAATGGGGATGGTTACGCGCGGGTTTTCTTTAATTCTTCCGATCAACGTCCAATCGGCTGAACCTTTATACATCTGAGCGCGTGTGCGGCCATGAACGGTTAGGGCCTGAATGCCGATGTCCTGCAACCGTTCTGCTACTTCAAGAATGTTCTTTGTGTTATCGTCCCAGCCTAACCGTGTTTTCACGGTAACCGGAAGATGAGTTGCCTTCACAACAGCTTCCGTCATCTTCACCATCATCGGAATATCCTGCAACAATGCAGCACCTGCTCCGCGGCAAGCGACCTGCTTCACCGGGCATCCGTAGTTGATGTCGATCAGGTTTGGATTGACAGCCGAGGCAATCTCAGCCGACTGACGCATGCTTTCCACATCACTCCCGAATAGCTGGATTCCGATCGGCCTTTCATATTCGAAGATGTCAAGCTTCTGCACGCTTTTGGCCGCGTCACGGATGAGCCCCTCAGACGATATGAATTCGGTATACATCAAATCGGCTCCGTTTTCCTTGCACACGGCCCGGAAGGGCGGATCACTCACGTCCTCCATGGGTGCAAGAAGCAGCGGGAAATCGCCCAATTCTATGTTACCGATTTTTACCATTCGTCAATTTTGAACTCAAAAACGCTGTTTTCAGTTCAGATTTATCCACAAAGATAACAGACTATTCGCAGGTTTTCCTGACTTTTGAGTTTGTAGAAATCCGTCATGATTGAGCTTCGCGATTCTTTGGTGTCTAACCGGCCGCCTCTTATTTCAATTCTCCTTATTCTCGCGGTTGCGCTCATGGGTTTTCTGGTTGTTGGCCCCATGATTGGGTTTATGCTTGCCCAGCCCTTTTATGAGGGTGAAAGTCTTATGACGGATATGATAAGCGGTTCGGTTAAAGGCGAAGCTTCCGTTCCGCTTCTCATTGTTCAGGGTTGCGTAACATTCATCGGACTAATTGTCATGCCGATGCTTTATATCCGGTTTTCTGAGTTAAAGCCTATCAACCGATTCTTTAGGGAAGAATCCAACTTTCCAGTTAAGGTTGGAATACTTTTTCTGATCCTGGTAACGTTCGTGTTTGCGATCTCACCCATCACAATGTGGAACCAGGGACTCGTATTTCCCGAAGCCCTGAAAAATTTAGAGGACTACCTTCGCGGAGAAGAGCATCGCGCTGCGGAGCTTACCACGATGATTACAAACTTTACATCGTTCGGTAATTTTTTGCTTGCTGTTGTGGTGATTGGAGTTTTTGCCGGAGTCGGAGAAGAATTTGTTTTCAGGGGATTGATTCAAAACGAACTTTACCGTAGCAGTCGAAACATTCATGTTGCCATTTGGACATCAGCTCTTATTTTCAGTGCTTTTCACATGCAGTTTTTTGGGTTTTTCCCGCGATTGCTGCTGGGCGCTTTGTTGGGCTATCTCTACCACTGGTCGGGCAATCTATGGGTTCCCATCATTACGCACTTTTTTAACAATGCGCTCGTGCTGACGGCATTTTATATGAAGAGTCTTGGCAAGATTGAAATGAATATCGATGAAACCTCGGCACCACTTTCTTTAGTTGCAGGTTGCGCAGTTGCCGTCTTTGCACTACTTTACTTTTTCAAAAAACAGTACTCAAGCTCCCCGGAGAATTCGTGAACAAGCCTCTTTCGAAATACAGTAATTTAACACAGCGCATTATCACCGGTTTGCTGGGCTCAGCGCTCATTATTTATGGTTTGATTGTGAGCGAGTGGGCGTATTTCGCGATCTTCTTTATCATTTGCTTTTTCTCGCTGCGCGAATTTTACAAGCTCTCCGCATTTGATGGACTGCTTCCGCTGAAGACAGTGGGCATCGTTATTGGGATGGCCGTTTTTTGTTTGTCGTTTTTTATTGAACGCGGAGACCTCGATCCCAAATATTACTTTGTCATTTTCCCGCTGATGGCGCTGGTGTACATGATCAAGCTCTATAAAAAAGGAGAACATAAACCCTTTACCAACATCGCTTTTACTTTTTTAGGAATATTTTATATCGGGGTTCCGATTTCGTTGTTAAACCATGCTGTCTTTGTACCTACTCAGGCAGAGTGGCATACCATCATAGGGGGATATAATTTTGAACCGATCCTGGGAATACTCTTGATTCTTTGGGCAACCGACACAGGCGCATATTTTGCCGGAACATTTTTCGGGAAGCACAAACTGTTTGAACGAATCTCACCTAAAAAAACCTGGGAAGGATTTGTTGGCGGAGCCGTACTGGCGGGAATTATTGCATTTGTATTTAACCTGATACTCGATAATTACGGCCTGCATTATCTATCGCCCATCGATTGGATAGTCATTACCATCATCATCGTTGTGGGCGGAACATTTGGTGATCTTGTTGAATCACTGCTCAAGCGCAGCATTGAAATCAAAGATTCAGGTACAGCCATTCCCGGCCACGGTGGATTTCTAGACCGGTTCGATGGCCTGTTTATCTCCGCTCCTTTCGTAGTTGCCTACCTGGAAATCTTCAAAGGCGGCTTTTAATTACAATCGGCTGCTTCCAGATCTCTTAGATTACGGAAGTCGGCAAGGAAATCATCCACACTCGTATAACCGTTATCTTTCACGGCATCGCTGATCACCTTACAATCTTTCCCCTGCTCGTACAGATCAATGAGCTTATCATACGTAGCCACCACTACCGTACAATCTGTGGAGGCAAGGTCCTGCGATTTGGTTGCGATCTTTACGTAAATCTCATTACAGGAAACATCACCATCTTTACTGCACGATCCCAAAAAAAGAAGCGCTAAAACGCCAGAAAGAAAAATTTTGCTTTTTGTTTTCATATTGGTAAAGTAAAAAGTAGTGACTATTATACTTAAAGTTTCTTCTCCATCACAACAAACTCGAGTGGTTGTCGCGGGATACCAAAACGTTCATCAGGCATTTTGAACGGTTTGCGTTCGCCCGTCAACACATAACCATGACGCTCATACCAACCGATAAGTTTGTCACGAACAGAAACGACCGTCATACGCACTTTTTTGCATCCCTTTTTTCGTGCGAAATCTTCGCCCGCAAACATCAAAATCTTGCCAATGCCTCTCGCTTGCAGTTCGGGATTTACGGTCAGCATCCCCAGGTATAAACTGTCACCTTCAATTCGCAGCTCCACGCAACCTAGAATTTCTCCGCGCTCAACATACTTCAGAACGGTTGTGTTATTATCGTTAATCAGGTCGAGCATGGCGGCCTCATCAATTCTTGTTCCTTCGATGAGGTCAGCTTCGGTGGCCCAGCCTTTCCGGGAAGATTCTCCCCTGTACGCGGAATTCACTAATTTATTCAGCACAGCAACATCTGCGGGCGTAGCCGGTTCAATTTTATAATCCATGGCCCAAAGATAATGTCAAATTCACGTTCGACTTTATAAAATCGACCTCCCAGCCTATAAAAACAGCCTTACCTTCACCTCCTGCTGCCGTTCATTTGCAGCAAAAGAAATAACTATGACCGAACTATCGACCAACCCAAGACGCTACGACCTCGACTGGCTGCGCTTCATTGCCATTGTAGTACTGCTATTTTTTCACACCGGTATGCTGTTCAACCAGTGGGAGTGGCACGTAAAAAACTCCGAAACATCTACCACCTTCAGCTACTGGATGGTGTGGTCGCACTTCTTCCGGATGCCGCTGTTGCTTTTCATTTCAGGAGCCGGTACTTACATGGCCTTGGGTAAACGAACACCCGGGCAATTTGCCGGTGAGCGATTCCGCAGACTATTTATTCCGCTTATTTTTGGAATGTTCGTAGTGGTGCCTCCACAGATTTATTATGAGTATATCACGCACTACGCAAACTACTGGGATTTCTATAAAACCGTGTTTGAATTCAGGCCCTACAAAGGCGGAAGCCCGGTGCCAACCGGCAGTTTCAGCTGGCATCACCTTTGGTTCATTTTATACCTTCTTGTGTTCTCGCTAATTGCGATTCCATTTTTGAAATATATCCGGTCACCCAAATCAGAAAACTTCAAATTGAAGGCCGGGAAGATCTTATCTAGTCCGGCAGGCATACTCTTCATCCCGTCATTTATAATTCTGATTACGCAAATTGTTCTGCGTCCATACTTCCCGGAAGAAACACATGGACTGGCGAACGACTGGGCCTACTTCACCTTCTATTTTCTCTTCTTCTTTTTCGGAATTTTATGTTACTCGTACAGGCCGTTGTGGGAATCCATCGCGCAGAACCGGAAGCATCTGCTGGTTGCCACCTTCTTTTCCCTGATTCCGTTTTACATCTGTTTCTTCGATTTCCGTGATTTAATTACCCTGCCGTGGAGTGAGGAAACCGTTGAAATCATTTTCAGCATAAGCGGAATATTTGTTGGTTGGTTTACTGTGATCACAATTGTGGGTTACGGGCAGCATTACCTGAACAAACCACACAAATGGTTAACAACATTCAACGAAGGATTATATCCGTTTTACATTCTGCATCAAACGGTAATCATCGTGATTGGCTATTACATCTGTAAACTTGACTGGAGTATTTCCGCTAAATACTGGACCGTATGCTCCTTAACACTTTTGAGTTGTGTGGGATTTTACCTGGCGTTTATCAGGCCGTTTAATGTTATGCGGTTTTTATTCGGCATGAAACCGAAAAAGGGAAGCTAATTACTGATAGAGCTCGCGAATCTCAAAGTCGTTGCCCTTTCCGTACTTGATCAAATCTTTCAAAAGATACCGTTCAAGTGTAAAAAGGTCTTTCACCTTGAAGTCGTGATTGGTAAGGATACTCTCTACTTCAAACTCACGGGTTTCTCCGAAATTCGTGAGTTTGTATTTTTTGCCTACGCGTAAAACATCGAATGATAATCCGGCCATGCTACTTCCTGCGCGTTAATCGTGCCATGTAAAATCCGTCAAAGCCCTCGCTCGGCCAGATGCGTTTCTCTTCGTTCAGCTCAAAATCAGAATCAGTCTGCAAAAAGTTCTTCACCTGGTCTTCATTTTCGGAGTGTAAAATACTACACGTTGCGTAGACGAGCGTTCCGCCCGGTTTTACCATATCGCTGTATGAAGCAAGGATGTCGTGCTGCGCGGTCTTCACGCTGTCGACAAACTCGGGTGAGAGTTTCCATTTCGCATCCGGGTTTCTGCGGAGCACTCCTGTTCCCGAGCACGGCACGTCCAGCAGCAACAGGTCGGCTGACTTTTCAAGACGCTTGATCACTTTCGATGAATCAATGTGCCGTGTCTCTACGGTAGACACCCCTCCCCTGCGCGCCCGCTTTTTCAATTCATCCAGTTTCCACTGTTCGGTGTCCATGGAAATAATTTTCCCTTTATTCTGGATAAGCGCTGCAAGATGCAACGTTTTCCCGCCTCCGCCTGCACAGGCATCGATGATGCGCATGCCGGGTTTCGCATGCGTAAACTGGCTGATGTATTGCGAGCCGGCATCCTGCACTTCGAATAACCCTTCCTTAAATTCGGGAAGCTGAAAAACATTCTGGCGCTGTTCAAGCACAAGTGCGTCAGGATAATTCTTTTCGGTGTGTGTGAAGACTTCGTGCTCCCGCAGTTTTTGCTGTAACTCCGGCAACGTAGTCTTCAACGTGTTCACCCGCAACACCACACGTGCCTCAACATTAAGCGCGGCAAGTTCTTTATCCCAGCGACTGCCAAGCTCCTGTTCACCGAGTTCATCGAGCCAATCAGGAATCGACTCATGAATTTTCCTCACAGGATGGTTCTCGTTTACTTTTCGCTGCAGCTCAGCATAATTGAGCTCGTCAAATTCTTTCCAGTCGGGCAGTTGAACGTCATGAGCTGCACACCACACCGCGAGCAGCGTCCAGAAATCATCACCCTTTGCATTCGCTACACTTCTGAAGAACCGATACCAGCGAACGATGTCGTACGTAGTTTCAGCAATAAATTTCCGATCGCGTGACCCCCATTTTGGATTTTGCTTCAGGGTTTTTTCTATAACCTTGTCCGCATACTTTTTCTCCTGAAAAATCTGCTTTAAAGATTCAATAATCGCTTCGGAAGTAGACCGGTGTATTCGCATTACAATGCTTACGTGTACTTCAGCAAGTACGTTTTCAATGAGTCCTGCGCAGTTTTGCGCACTTTATTTTTAAAGAAGGGCGTAAAGCCGAGTAAAGTTCCCGTTACACCAAACGCCTGCCGCGACCAACGGTACAGATCAAAATGATCGTGATGTTTAATAATCTTGCCGTCTCTAAACTCAAATGCCGCATCGATAATGTTATGAACTTTACGACCGGTTTTGCTAAACGGATAAAATGCCTCCCAGTGCGCACTGCCGGATGATCCGGATGCCTTCACATCCGAAAAAACAATTTTCAGATTTCCCTTCGAACGTTCCAGCAGCATCTGCCACATGGCTTTCGCCTGAATCCCTTTCAGTGTCCCGAACACCGGATCGTGAAATTCAATTTCATCGTGGTAACACGCCGTCATTCCCGCGGAGTCGTGCCGGGCGAATGCTGCGTAAAATTCAGTAATCAGTGCCGTGGGATTCATGGCACAAAGCTAATTTAAAAAAATGGGAGTGGGTAATCAGGCTTCGACTACGCTCAACTGACTTTTATTAGAACAATTCCTTCTGCTCCTGGCTGTCGGGGCTTGAGTCGTCAGTATACAAAGGAAGGCGATTTAGTCCCTTGGACAGGTGTGTTTCTTCGGTGTAGATGCCTTTCTGTTCTGCATCACTCTTGATCTTATTTACCTCCTGCTGCAAATCCCGATTACTGATTTGTTTGGTGCGTCTGTCACTTGGAGGGTTCAATACCTCGTTTCTCTCAAACTCAGTTGCCTTTTCCAAGAATTCTGCCGGTAATTCAGCGTCCTTTCGATACAACAATTCAAAAAACTGCTTGGCAAAGAAGCCGTCAATCTGAATTCTGCGTTTAGAGAGATGAACAAATTTTCCGATTACACGGCAAATATTATCTCTGTCTTCCGGACTTAGCTTATCCGCAAACTCGTACGCTTCAATTTTCTGAAGAGCAATAATTATAGGCTCAAGGGCATCAACTGAAATCACATAGACGTTATAATCGCTCAGCCGGTACTCAAAATTTTTAATCGCCTCTAACGTATTCACCGGAACAACCAGAAATATTTCTTTACGTACATTTTCTTCCTTGATGTATTTGCTTGCCTGTTCCGTTTGAGCTTTCAGGTATAAAGGAAAATTTGAAAGATCATCATTAGCCGGGCTCTTAGCATCAAAAATGATGTATTCGTCATTGATCTTTAACGTGTTGTCAGGCTTCCCTTTAAATGGAACCTGATCAGCATACTCAACACCATGTCTGTTACAAATCAGCTTGATGCGGCTTTTTACGTTGTCTTCGTGATTGATCCACGTTTGTTTCATCAGCCGTAAGCGTTCGATCTCGCGGGCATGGCGATCCTCTTTTTCCTGAATTCGATCGCGATCGAAACGTTTAATGGTTTCCGTAAGATTACTCATCCGGCTCTCGTATTCTTTTAGCCGTTGTTCATCGGAGCTTTTCAGATACGTATTTTCATTTCGCAAGCTCTTCAATTCATTCTCGTACGATTCGATCTTCTGACGGAGCGCGCTCACCTCGTTGGAAAGTTCTGTTCCGCGTTTCAGGTAATTATCATTCCTGCTTTCAAGCGAAACTTTGTCTTTCATTAAAGACTCCTTTTCGGTGCGGAGAAATTTCAATTCTTCGAGCGATTCCTGAATGGTTTTGTTGCGGTTTTTCTCCAGTTCGAGCTCATGGCGTAATTGTGACTGGCTTTCATATCCGTTGATCATCCGCTGGAGGTCAGCACTGGCATCTACCAGCGTTGCACGAACAGTTCCCCACTTAAAAATCCGGTCCCAAAAGGTTAGTGTTTTCAATTCATTAACCAGTCGCTTAATGCTATCAAACCCAGTTTCCATGTCTGTAAAGGTAGTTTAAATAATAGCGTAACCGTAACAAGAACGCTATCCGTCAGGACAATTTGTGTCAGCCTTCAATTAATTGCCTCTCACTGGCGGATTCGGTACTTTTAGGGGAGTATCCTAAGCATATGACTGACACTATTTTATCCAGCCAGGCGGCAATCGATCTTGAAGAAAAGTACGGGGCGCATAACTACCATCCCCTGCCCGTAGTATTGCACAAAGGCGAAGGCGTTTTTTTGTGGGATGTTGAGGGCAAGCGATACTTCGATTTCCTCTCGGCCTACAGTGCCGTGAACCAGGGGCACTGTCACCCGCGCATTATTCACAGGCTGATCGAGCAGGCGAAAGAACTTACGCTTACGTCACGGGCATTCTATAATGATAAGCTGGGCGTTGCTGAAAAATTTGTTTGTGACCTTTTCGGATATCAAAAGGCACTGTTTATGAACAGTGGTGCCGAAGCGAATGAAACTGCCATTAAGCTTGCCCGCAAATGGGGCTACACCAAAAAGAACATTCCCGATAACCAGGCGGTAATTGTTGCAGCCAGCAAAAATTTTCACGGCCGCACTACCACGATTATTTCCGCTTCTACCGATCCTTCTTCTCGTAAAGGCTTCGGACCGTTCATGCCGGGTTTTGAAATTGTTGAATACGATAACGAGGCTGCGCTCGAAAAGGCGTTGGCGAACCCAAATGTTTGCGGATTATGGATTGAACCCATTCAGGGGGAAGCTGGTGTGTATGTTCCGAAAGACGGATATCTTAAAGCAGCTGAAAAGCTATGCCGCAAGCACAACGTGTTGCTGATGATGGATGAAATTCAAACCGGCATTGCCCGTACCGGAAAGATGCTGGCATCGGATCATGAAGGCGTTCGTGCGGATATTTTGATTTTGGGAAAGGCGCTCTCCGGAGGTGTGATGCCCGTTTCACTTGTGTTAGCCGATGACCCGATCATGTTAGTTATTAAACCCGGTGAACACGGCTCAACCTTTGGCGGAAACCCGCTTGCCGCTGCCATTTGTATTGAAGCATTACAGGTTGTTGCCGATGAAAAGCTTGCGCAGAATGCAGAACGCCTCGGGCAGGTGTTCCGCGACCGGATGAAAGCACTGATGAAAAAAACAAAGCTGATTACGCTTGTGCGCGGAAAAGGACTTCTCAACGCTATTGTTATCAACGATTCACCGGAAAGTGAAACTGCGTGGAACTTATGCGTTGAATTTGCGAAGAATGGCTTGCTGGCAAAACCTACGCATGGCAACATCATCCGTCTGGCACCGCCCTTGGTGATCACCGAAGAGCAGATTCACGAATGCTGTGATGTTATCGAAAAGTGTGTTTTGAAAATGGACTCGTAACAATCGATCGAGATAGTTTAAACGGGACGCAAAATCTGCGTCCCTTTTTTATTCATTTCTCAGTGCATCAATCGGGTTGGCAATAGCTGCTTTCGCAACCTGGAACATAACCGTCACCAGTGAGATCAATAACACGCACCCCGCAGTCAGGGCAAACAATCCCCAGCCAAGCTCGGTGTGATAGGCATATCCTTCCAAAAATTTTGACATGAAGTACCAGGCGGTCGGGCAGCCGATCAGCGCAGCTAATAAACTCAGTTTTACAAAGTCGGCCGACATCATCGTAACGATTCCGCTTACCGAAGCACCCATGGTTTTTCTGATGCTGATTTCCTTACGTTTACGTTCAGCGGTGTAAGCAGCCAATCCAAGCAATCCCAATCCGGAAATGATAATCGCCATGATGGTAAAGCTCAGTGCAAGCGAACCTGTAACTTTTTCGTTGCTGTACAGTCGTTCGAAGTCATCGTCAACAAACGAGTAGGCGAAGTCGTATTTCGGGTTGAATTTCTTGCTCAGGCTTTCCAGATGAGCAATAGCCTCCTGAGCTTTGTCCCCATCAATGCGAATGAACACGGTGCCAGTCCATTCCGGCTTACACATCAACACAATCGGGTCGAGTTTTTCATGAAGCGACCTTCCGTGAAAGTCTTCTACGACCCCAACAATTTTTCCCGGAGTACCCCATTGCACGATCTCTTGCCCGATCGGGTTTTCAAGTCCCATAATTTCTACTGCATGCTTCGTAACAATGAAATTATTGGTGTCGTTAAACTCCTTCTTAAAAAACCTTCCTTCTAAAAGGGTGAGGCCCATGGTTTCTACAAAGTCATAGTCAACAACCACGGTTCTGAAAAATATATCGCTGTCTTCAGGTTTTCCAGACCACTGAACCGAACTATTCTGATTGCCAATTTCAACCAGCGATGAATTCGACTTCGAAACTGTTTTGATAGCAGGGAATTGCAATGCTTCCTGTTTAAAACTTTCAAACTGCCGCGACAAGCCTCCCCGTGCGTTGAATGTGATCACCGACTCACGGTTATATCCGAGGTTGGTTGAGCGGATAAATTCAATCTGGTTGTAAATCACCAGTGAACATGCAATCAAAATTACGGTGAGCGAGAACTGGAATACCACCAGTGCTTTTCTCAAAGTTGATCCGCTCAAACTCTTGTTCGTATTTCCCTTCAAAACCTGCGAAGGCTGGAAAGCGGAAAGAAAAAAAGCAGGATAACTTCCGGCCAGCACTCCGGTTACTAACACGATCACTGCCAGCATGCCCAGTAATTTCAGATCGGTCAGGTTCAACGCAATGTGTTTTACCACGAGTACATTAAAAAAAGGCAGCAAGAGGTATACCATGGCAATCGCCAGCGCCATCGAAATAAAGCTGATGGAAATCGACTCCCCGATAAACTGGAAAATTAAAGACTTGCGCTGCGCGCCAATAACTTTGCGAACACCAACTTCTTTCGCGCGATTTACGGCTTTTGCCGTTGCCATGTTCATGAAATTGATGCAGGCAATCACCAGAATGAAAATCGCCACTACGGAAAATATCTGAACGTATTTGATTCTTCCACCGGCAGGCAGTCCATTTTCAAATGTGGAGTTCAGGTAGTGCTCGGCAAAAGGTTGTAAGTAGAAATTGATCTCATCGCTTTTCGCCTTTGGGTCTTGTTGCAGCGTGATCTTATCAACCATCGCATTGATATTGTCGCTTGCCAGCGATGCCTGTGCGGGATCATTAAGTTTTACGTACAAATTGTAGTCGGCATTATCCCAGTTCGGCTGACGATATTCTTTGTGAATATCAAATGGCATGATGAAATCAAACTGGATTGATGACTGATCGGTAATATCGGCCAGAACTGCTGAAACTTTCTGATCGTACCGGTTTTGAACCCGAACCGTTTTTCCAATCGGGTCCTGATCACCAAAGAGTTTTTTGGCAAGTCGCTCCGTGATAACTACATCACCCTTCTGTGATAACGGGTTCGCTGAATTTCCTTTTATGACCGGGAAACTGAAAACTTTAAAGAATTCCGGATCGGCAAAATAGCCGTGCTCCAGAAAATTACGCTCGCCCTCCGTAAACAGTTGATCACCATCGTTGGAGTAACGAGCTACAGCTGCAACCTCCGGGATATTTGCTTTGATTTCATCCGCTAACGGGCCCGGAGTGCTTTCCCACGTGATCATCTCACCATCCCATTTGATGTTGGTGACAACCTGGTAGATGTTATCAATATCGTTGTGAAATTTGTCTTTGCTTACCTCATCATTAATCCACAAATAAATGAACAGTGTACAAGCCAGTCCGGAGGTGAGCCCCAAAACGTTGATGAACGAATAAAATTTTTGACGGAAAAAGCTGCGGATCGTAATAACGAAGAAATTTCTAAGCATAGAAATGGCGGTTTAAGACAGCATTGGTTTGTGTGGTATACCGGAAACGCCTGTCAAGGGTTACTAATCCGGGTTAAAATCTTTTGTGCTACCACTTCCGGGGTGATCCAGTTCAGGCACGCAAAATCGCCTCTCAGGCATGTTTCACGGCCATAAACAGAACATGGACGGCATGACAGCTTCTCGCGGCCTATTTGAAGAACACTCTCTTTATTATTGTGACCAAACGGTGCAAATCCAACATCGGGGTGTGTACCTCCCCAAATGGACATGATCGGGGTATTCGACAGTGTAGCGAGGTGCATGTTGGAGGAATCCACACACACCATTAAATCGAGGTGGTGCATCAGTGTTAGTTCCTGTGGAAGCTTAAGCCTGCCCGCCACGATGATGCAGTTATTCGGAAAAAGAGATTGCAAATCCTCGAAGTATTGAATTTCCTCATCGCCTCCGCCAAACAGAAAAAATTTGGCCGGCATCTTTTTTAAAATAGAATCAATGACTTTTGGGTAATTCGCGACGGGCCAGATCTTGGACTTGTGCATCGCAAAAGGAGCAATACCGATCCATTTTTCGTTCTTAACTAACTCCTTCTTTACAAACCAGGCTTCAATCAGTTTCTTTGATTCTTCAGTTGGTAACAGATACGGTGGCTGGAGCAGCTTGAATTGAAAGCCTGCATTTTCAAAAGCTTTGTGGTAACGTTCGACTGTGTGTGGCAACGGTTTTGTAATCTTATTATCCTTCCGCGAAAAAGCCTTCTTTTCTTTACGACCCTTGTCGAAAACAATAACACGCTTGCCAAAGATTTTAAAAAGGTTCCGGAGGATAACCGTGCGCAAATGATCGTGTAAATCAACAATCACATCGAAGTTCTTCTTCAGGATAAGCGCCCGGAAAAGTTGCCGGATTCCGAAGAAGCCCTTGAACTTCTGGTCAACATCGGCATCAAACACCACAACCCGTTCAATACCGGCAAAAAAAGGTGCGAATCGTGGCCGGGTAACAATCGTAACTTCCACATCCTTGTGTTCGGCCACCAACGAGCGAATCACCGGCACCATCAGTGCCACATCGCCCATCGCTGAAAAACGTAAAACAAGGATTTTCTTCATATCAGTAACACTAGCCCTTCGCGGAAGAATTTTGATACAGCATCGGGTTGAGCGATGCATCGTTGTACATTTTCATCTGCCGGTATACTTTCATTTTACGGTCGCCCGATTTGATGTCTTCCATCAGCTGATCAAACGCAAGCTGCATGTCGCTGCGCTGTTCCAGGAGAACGCCAAGCTTGGCCTTACATTTTGCGATATGCTCAGGCGATGCATCCTTTCTTTCCGTTTGCTCCTTCATGTGATAAATCTTCAGCAACAAAATACTCATGCGATCAAGCAGCCACGCAGGTGTTTCGGAATTAATCTTTGCAGATGATTTAGGTGTAACCGTTTTAAACTGATCAAGAAAATAATCATCCATTTTTTCAACCATGTCGGTGCGGTCCTGATTCGATTTATCAATGCGCCTTTTGATTTGCAACGCTTCTACCGGGTTAATCTCCGGAAGGCGGATAATATCCTCCAGATGCCACTGAACGGTATCAATCCAGTTTTTTGCATAAAGTAAATGTTCAAAACTACCGGCCTGATACGGGTTTTTTACCGAAGCATCTACGTTATCGGTTATGTGATAATCGTTAATACTTCGTTGGAAAGCTTCGTAACATTGATTGGCGTTAAGCATGCACGTACATTTATAGCGCAAGTTACGTATTTTACCTGCATGTCGTCACACCATATTATACGGGAGGATCAGGAGCCGGCTTTGGTGATTGATGACGCCTCAGCCGGGAACTTCGAGAGCATTCAGCAATTACTGGAGTGGAGCCCGACTGTGATTGTAACGGAACGCGCACTCGAACAGGTTTTAACGTGGGGGATAAAGATCGATGTGGCAATTGTACCGGAAGACGGTCTGGAAAAATGGAAATTTGCCTTACACGAACAGGCCCCGGTGAAAATCCTCACCACAGCAACCAATGATGCAAGGGATACTGCACTGCATTTTCTGATCGCATCGAAACAAAAGTCTGTTAACATTATATCCGGTGCTGATCTCGAAACATTTGAGGGGTTCAAGACTCTGGATCTGAGCGTAATCCGCAACGGAAAACGGTGGGTGTTCATCCGATCGGGCCATTTCGAAAAATGGTTGCCAGCCGGAACTGCTTTAAACTTCCATCCGCGGGATGCTCACCCTGAACTGCCCTTGGAAAAAGAAGGTCTCGTAACCATTACCCGCGACCACAGCTTCTGGGTCTGCGAAATAAATTAATTCACCTCGATAGGGGTATCTACCTTTTCGCTTGTCTTAGCTCCAAATGCTTTGGGTAACTTGCATGAACTAACGTGCAGTGGAATTGTCGCAAAAAGAATCGGTACCGGGCAACGAGGCTGCTTTTGAAGCAGTTTTCCGCCAGCACTACGGAGTGCTGTGCAACTACGCCTGCACGTATCTCCGCGACCGCGATGAAGCTGAAGAAATTGTGCAATCTGTTTTCCTGGCATTTTGGGAGAAACGCCACTCCCTGGATGTTCACACATCTGTAAAGGCTTATTTGTTCAGTATGGTGCGTAATGCCAGCCTGAATCACTTAACCCGAAAGAAGATGCAGGAAAAATACGCCCAGGAAAAATTACTGACGACCAACCCGGTCGACTCTGCGCAACCGGTGGAGTCGGACGAGCTTTCGAAACGCATTGCAGCAGCCCTGCAAAAGTTACCCGAGCAATGCCGCGTGATTTTTACGATGAGCCGCTTCGAAGAATTGAAATATGCCGAGATCGCAGCCGAATTAAATCTATCGGTGAAAACGGTCGAAAACCAGATTGGCAAAGCGTTGAAAATTATGCGCGAACAACTCCGCGACTACCTGCCGATCTTATTTCTGCTGATGCTTGATAACCTGATCCGATAAGAAAACTTGACGTTCGACTACAACGATATTGACACACTTATTGGCAAGGCGCTCTCGGGAGAAATTTCCGCAGAAGAGAAAACCGTGCTTGACCACTGGGTTGAACTGTCGGCCGAAAACCGAAAGCACTACGAACATTTTAAAACCGTCTTCGAAAAAAGTCTCGAACTGAAGCATCACGAAGTATTCGATACCGACGCAGCCTGGATTCAGCTCAAGCAAAAGATTCAAAAGAAAAATCAGGCGAAGGTCATTAGCCTCAGCTGGCGGATAGCGGCTTCTGTTGCAGTCGTACTGGCGATTGGAATCTTTGCCTATCAGAAATTCCTAACACCACAGGATAAAACAATTGTTGTTGCGCAAACGGCCACAAAGGAAAATTCATTGCCTGATGGTACCGCTGTATTCTTAAATAAAAACACGGAGGTTAACTACCACTACGATCCGATCAAGCGCATGCGAAAAACGCGGCTGAAGGGTGAAGCCTATTTCAAAATCGCTGAAAAGCGTGACCAGCAGTTTTTGCTGGAGGTAAACGGGCTTCTAATCAAAGACATTGGAACATCGTTCAACGTAAAGGCTTACCCGGAAAGTGATACGGTGGAGGTTTACGTGGAAAGCGGGGAAGTAATTTTTTACACTCCGCTGGATTCCGGCTTGAGATTGAAAGAACACGAAACCGGTATTTATACAAAAACCACGGGCAAGTTCACCAAACTGACTGAGGCTTCTGAAAATACGCTTGCGTACAAGACACAAATTTTCGTATTCGATAATACACAACTGAGTGAAGTAGTTGAATCTATCAACGAGGTGTACGACATCAAACTGAAGCTTGACAACCCTGCTCTTGAAAACTGCCGCATCACGGTAACGTTCCGCCATGAAACCATTGAGATGATCGCTGAAGTGATCGCTGAAACATTATCCCTCACCCTCGAAAAAACCGAACATGAAATCACGCTTAAAGGAAATGGCTGTGCGAAGTAAGTTTTGCCTTACACTCTTGGCTGTGTGCTATACCCTCGGAGTCAATGCACAGAACGTTCCGTTGCTTGAAAAGACGATCACGATCGAATTCCATGAAGAGCCGGTAGAAAAGGCATTGAAAAAAATTGCCAAAGAAGCGAAGATCACTTTCTCGTACACGTCTTCCGATATCGACATCGAACAGAATGTTACTGCTTCCTACAAGTTAAAAACAGTACGGGAAATCCTGGAACAGCTGTTCAAGGGAAAGGTGTCCTTCAAAGAAAAAGGTAAATACATTATCCTGGCCAAGGTTCCGCCTGCGCCTGAAAAGACCTCATCAGCGGTTCTACCGAAAAATCCGTTCTTCATTAACGGCTATGTTCTCAATTCGGTAACGGGCGAAAAAATATCAGGTGTAAGTCTCTACGATACGCGTACGTTTACCGCTGCAGTAACCAATGAGTTTGGGTATTTCAATATGATGCTGAAAGATCCGCAGGAGGAAAACCGCATTGCTATCAGTCGGAAAAATTATACCGACACACTGATTGTGCTGAAAGAAGACACGTATGTGTTCGTGAACGTTAAACTATCGCCCGAAATAAAACCGGAAGTTCCCCGCGCGGTTGTTCACTACGACTCTGTCGCGACTGTAACGCAAGATAACGTTGTAACGCCACCGCCTGTAGTCGAAACGATTCCGGAGGATACCGCGCGTACCATCGAACCGGTTTGGAATACCAAAGGCATGCGCGATACGCTTCAGTATCGCAAAGGACAGGTTTCATTCATACCATTCGTGGGAACCAATGCAAAGGAATCTGCCAGAACCATTAATGATTTTTCTTTTAATGTGCTGGGTGGCTACTCAGCAGGCACAAAAGTGATGGAAGTGGGCGGATTGTTTAACATCGATCTGCTGGACGTTTCATACGTGCAGATTGCGGGATTGATGAATTTTAACGAAGGCCGGATGCGTGGCTTTCAAACGGCAGGATTGTTCAACACCAACCGTAAGGGCATGAAAGGTCTGCAGGTTGCAGGGATTGTGAACGTGAACAATGGCCGGTCGTACGGAGCGCAAGTTGCCGGTATTGCCAATATCCAGACTAAACAATTTAAAGGTGCACAGATATCAGGGATCGCCAACGTGAGCAAGCGAAGAATGAAAGGCATTCAGATCGCACCAATTGCAAACTATGCGAGCAATCTCAAAGGCATGCAGATCGGACTAGTAAACGTGGCAGACACGTTGCGCGGAGTTCCCATAGGATTTGTGAGCTATGTTCGAAACGGTTATCATAAGCTTGAAATTTCAGCAGATGAAATTTTCTACACCAACATTGCCTTCCGCACCGGTACGCATAAATTTTACAACATCTTTACGTTTGGTATAAAACCCGAAAGTGATCCGAATGATACAGATCGCAGCACCGAATGGACCTTTGGCTACGGATTCGGTACAGCTCCACAAATCTTTGATTGGCTTTACTGGAATTTTGATCTGACCTGCAACCAGCTGAACAAAGGAGAGTTTACCAAAGCAATCAATCTTCTCAACAAAGCTTACCTGGGATTGGAAGTTCAGCCGTTCGACCGGATTGGAATTGCATTTGGCATCACGCTGAACGGGTATCTGACGAAAAATTCATACGATGGCTACTACGACATCTTCACCGACTATCGGCCTGAAATCATCAAAGAACACAACTACAATAACAATACACACCTGACGATGTGGTGGGGCTTTAAAGGAGCCATCCGGTTCTTTTAGTGAAAAGCTTGTGCAGCGATGTCGATTAGTTTGCCAATCGAAACTTTCTCGATGGGATGAGGTGTATTTTCCAGAAGCAAAAACTTTCCGTTCGGCAAAAAGCCAGCAACGTCTTCTGAATACTGCCGGTCGGCCATGTCGTCCTGATCGCCCAGACAAATCCATGTTGGATTGACGATTGCCCCGAGAACTTCGGGTGTCAATAAAGGTTTCCCGCCAAGGCTAATCATCATAGCTGATGTTTTTTGAATCAGTTCTTTCCAGTCGTTGGGTGCATGGCGTTTTTCGAGTATCCTCGCGAACGCGGGAACCTTCTCCAGTATTTTTTCAGGATTGAGCTTGCGCACTTCGCGCGCGGCAGACTCCACACTCCAGTCGAACTTGGTTCCGAGCGTAACAATTGAACCAACGCGCTTGGGATATTTGCTGGCAAACTCCAACGATACGTATCCGCCCATGCTGTAGCCGAACACGTTTACGGTGCGGAGTGAATTCTGATCCAGCCACTTCAGAACATCCGATGCGAATTGTTCGATCCCAAACTGAGTCTGAAATGCTGCCCCACCATGGCCGGATAAATCCATACTGTGAACAGCAAGACCGCTATTTTGAAGAGCAATCTTAACGGGTTCAAGCTGCGAAGCCGAACCCAGTGCGCCATGAATCAGTAAAACCGAATGTGTCATTTAACTGCAGAAACAATTCTGTCTTTACCTTCTAAATCTTTTAAGATGCGGACATCGTTCAGTCCCGCGTTCGTAAAAACTTCTTTCACCTCTTTTCCGAATCGCTCGTTGATCTCAATAATAATTCTTCCGCCTGATCTTAACGCACGCACACCCTTTTCTGCAATAACCTTATAAAAAATTAACGGATCATTGTCAGGCACGAATAACGCGAGATGTGGTTCGTAATTCAATACATTTGCATTCATTGTATCCTTTTCCGATACCGCCACGTAAGGCGGATTGCTCACAATAAATTCAAAGTCATTGAGTGTTATTTCCTCGTTGAGAATATCCGCCTGTTGAAAGGTGACTTGGGCATTAAGTTTATCAGCATTGCCTTTGGCTGTTTTCAGTGCAGCTTCACTGATGTCGAACGCATAGACCTGTTTTTGCGGAAGCTCACACGAAAGTGTGATGGCAATGCAGCCGCTTCCCGTACCGATATCTAAAATTTTCCCGGGAGCAGGAGTTACATGTTTAAACACCGCCTCAATCAGCAATTCAGTTTCAGGGCGTGGTATTAATACAGACGGATTCACAGCGAACTCACGTCCTAAAAAATCCACCTTACCTAAAATGTATTGAACCGGTTCATTTTGATTGATCCGGTTAATAATGGAATCCAGGGCAGAAGTTTCCTTCGCTGTCAGCGATACAGCCTTTTGACCGATAATGTCAGAGCGTGTAATCCCAGGAACTTCTTCCAGCACACGGTACAGAATGCTCTCGGTTTCCGATGCATCCTGCAAGAGTGTGATCCGCTTTCGCAAATCCCGGAATAAGTCTTTGGAATTGATCATGGCCTGACAATCTTTGCAAGTATACCAATTGTTTCACACATGAATTCCCTCTCCCCGGACGAGCTTTTTATGCAGCGGGCGATTGATCTCGCGCAGCTCAGCCTGGGATCGGTCAGTCCGAACCCGTTGGTGGGGTGCGTAATCGTTCATGAAAACAGGATTATCGGTGAAGGGCGACATGAAGTTTACGGTTCCGCGCATGCGGAAGTAAATGCTGTTGCTTCTGTGAACGACAAAGCGCTTTTAAAAGAAAGTACGGTATACGTTAACCTCGAACCCTGCTCGCACTTTGGCAAAACTCCGCCCTGTGCCGATATGCTGGTAAGTCATCAGGTTAAAAAAGTTGTCATTGCCAATACCGATCCCAATCCGTTAGTCAGCGGAAAGGGTATTCAAAAATTAAAAGATGCCGGCATTGAAGTCGTCACCGGTGTACTCGAAAAACCTGGCCGCGAACTAAACAGACGTTTCTTCACCTTCATGGAAAAGAAACGACCCTACATCATTTTAAAATGGGCACAGACTGTTGACGGATTTATTGCGCGTGAAAATTTCGATTCAAAATGGATCAGTAACGGGCATTCGCGCAAGCTTGTTCACAAATGGCGCAGCGAAGAAGACGCAGTGCTTGTCGGCTCCGGAACTGCCCTTTACGATAATCCTGCATTAACCGTTCGCGATTGGTCGGGCAGAAATCCGGTTCGGGTTGTAATCGACCGGTATGGAAAATTGCCGCACACGCTTATGTTATTCGATGGACAACAAAAAACAATTTGCTACACCACAACACAAAACGAAACACGGGAAAATCTTGAGTTCGTAAAACTCAATAAACAATCATTTATCGAAGAGCTTGTGAGTGATCTGTTCAAAAAAAATATTCAGTCGGTGATGATAGAGGGCGGGTCTGTCACGCTTCAACAGTTTATGAATAAAGGATTGTGGGATGAAGCGAGGATATTTACAGCTCAAAACAAATTTGATTTGGGAATTGCCGCACCAAAAATTTCCGGGAACTTAATTTCGCAGGAATCCGTATTTAGCGATACGCTGTCAGTTTATACCAATCATCAACCTCAATAATTCAACCGTGGCCGAAGAACTTGTTATCCCCGAAACTGCAACCAAACAGGAACGTTACGATGCATTGCTTCCGCAGATTGAATCTCTTGTCGCGGGTGAACCAGACGTGGTTGCCAATCTTTCAAACATCGCGGCAGCTTTAAAACAGGCCATGAATTTTTTCTGGGTTGGATTTTATATTGTAAAAAACAACGAACTGGTACTCGGCCCTTTTCAGGGACCCATTGCCTGTACCCGGATTGCGTTTGGGAAAGGTGTTTGCGGTGCATCCTGGAAGGAGAAAAAAGTGATGCTCGTGCCGGATGTCGATCAGTTTCCCGGACACATTGCCTGCAGTTCGGCATCCAAATCAGAAATTGTGTTGCCGGCCTTTAAGCATGGCGAAGTGGCTCTTGTACTGGATGTAGACAGCGATAAACTGAATGATTTCGATGCCACAGACGAAGCGGCCCTTCAAAAGCTGATGCGCACCGTTGAAAAATTTCTCTGATTTTTAGCCTCAAAAAATCCGTATCTTGGTCAGTGTCAACCCACTGCCATGAAAAAATTTGCCTTCCTACTGCTTGCCATGATTCCAGCGCTGGCTTTTGCACAGATTGGCGCGAAGACGCAGCAAAATAAAATTTTCGGTGTCTGGCAAAATTCCAGCAACGGTCAGCAAATGACGTTGATTCTGAATGCCGATGGTCACGGAGAATTTGACGGCAGCGATATTTCTTTCACTGCACAAGGAAACAAACTCTCGATTACATCCGGTGGAACAACAACCAACTATACGTATACACTGGCCGGCAATTCATTAACTGTTTCAGGTGGAGATATTGACGGCAAAGTAGTTTTTACCCGCGGCACTTCTGGTAGTGAGCAACCTCAAGCGACACCGGTAGCCAAGTCAACGTCTTCAACCAACACGCTTGTGGGCGTTTGGCTTGGTAACAATGAAACCGTTGAATTCACAAAGGCTAACCAGTGCGTTTATCAGGGCCAGGTATTTCCCTACCAAACTTCCGGTAACACCATCAGCATTCAAACCGCACAAGGCAGTAGTTCAATGCAATATGCGGTGAATGGCAACCAACTTGCGCTCACCATTAACGGTCAAACATTTTATTATGCGAAAAACGGAGCAATTCCTGACCCTTCCGCAACCGCGGGTATGAACAACAGTGCTCCTGCTTATTCGCAACCCGCGGCGGGAAATGGCAACACCGCTCAGGAACTGGTTGGAAAGTGGTGCTATGTGAATGTAAACAGCTACAACAATGGCGGAAGCAGCAGCGAACAGTGCATTACGCTCAAGGCCGACGGCACCTATGAATACTACAGCGAGTCTTCCCGAAGTGTGAACACCAATGCGTACGCAGGCGGAACCAATTCACAGGGCAGCGATCGTGGCACCTGGTCGTACGATGGATCACGGATTTATTATAACTCTTCGATGGGTAATGGCTCCGGATCTTATTTGCTCGAAAAAAGAAATCACCCGAAGAACAACGATCCGATGATCGTGCTTGACGGACAAACCTATGTTACACAATATCAAAAAGCTCCCTGGAGATAACCGCATGGAAAAAACGCTATCCCGCAGAAACTGGTTTAAATCTTCGTTTGCATTAGGCACTGGGCTGGCGTTTACGCCTGCCCTACTCGACAGTCTGATGGCCGCACCGGTGAGCGAAGCAGAACGGTTGCACAACCTGTCGTCCTTTAAGCCTGATACGCTGATCCGACTCGGGTCGAATGAAAATCCCTACGGACCGTCTGCGAAAGCGCGCGAAGCAGTAAAAAACATTTTGAGCGAAGGAAACCGCTACACGCACACTTCCGCAGCACAATTCAAAGAAATACTGGCGAAGAAAGAAGGCGTGAGCCCCGACTATATTTTAATGGGTGCCGGTTCGTCTGAGTTGCTTTGCCTGGCCGGGATGTCGGTTGGGCTTGAAGGTGGCGCGGTTCTTTCTGCATTTCCGGTGTTCAGACTTTTGATGGACTATGCGGCAAAGTTTAATGCCCGTTGGGATACTGTAAATCTGGACGAATATCTGGTGCACGACCTGGAGGGCTTGGCTTCGGCCGTAAAGCCGGATACAAAAATTATGTTCCTCGTTAATCCCAACAACCCCACAGGTACCGTTGTCGAAAAGGCGAAGTACAAGGCTTTCTGTGAAGAGATGTCGAAGAAAACCGTGGTTTATTCCGATGAAGCTTATCTCGAATTCCTTGACCCTTCTGAGCAGCAATCGATGAGTGAACTGGTTAAGCAGGGAAATAAAAACGTGATCGTTTCGAGAACGTTTTCAAAAGTGTATGGTCTTGCGGGTTTGCGTGTGGGTTACGTAGTAGCGCATCCTGATCTGATTAAGAAAATGAGTGCTAAACAGATTTGGGGTTCTTACAACCAGGCCGGCATCGCAGCTGCGCAGGCAAGTTTAGGTGACGAGGAATTTATGGCGTACACCCGAAAGAAAAACGCGGAGGCCCGTGAGCATCTGTTCAAATACCTCGATTCCAAAAAATGGCAATATGGAAAATCTCAGGCTAACGTGGTGTTCTTTCCTGCCCCGAAAGATGGAAAGACAATTCTTGACGAAACCAAAGCAAAAGGTTTCGAAATTCGTGTCTGGGATTACCTCGGAAAGGAATGGTGCCGCGTAAGCATTGGCACGCTTGACGAGATGAAAGCGTTCACCAAAATGTTTGATACGGTAGTGTCTTAAGCAGCGTTGGCCACCGCAACTGTTCCCTCAGCAGGTTTCTTGCCGAGTTCGCGGAGCAGTCGCCCATGACCTACAAGCGCATCCAGGAATGTTTCAGCTGACTTATAGGGCACACCAAATTCTTTTGCTGTTGACTCTACGATTGGTGCAATTTTCCGGTAGTGTACATGGCAGATGTTCGGGAACAAGTGATGTTCCACCTGAAAGTTGAGCCCGCCAACATACCACGAAAACAATTTGCTCTTGTTGGCAAAGTTGGTTGTGGTGTGAAGCTGATGGATCGCCCAGTTGTTTTCAAGATTACCTTCCCTATCCGGCTCAAAATATTCTGTGCCTTCAATAACGTGTGCAGGTTGAAAAATTACCGCAAGAATGAAACCAGCCACGTAATGCATAATGCAAAAGCCCGCGAACACTGTCCAAAAGGATAGATCCAGAATTACCATGGGTAAGGTAAAAATATAGCCCAGGTAGATAAGTTTTGTCACGACAAGAATTACGATCTCCTGCGTTACGTTCGCATTTTGTTTTTTGATCAGACCATCTTTATGATAGCTTATCAGGCGGATTACGTCTTTAAACAATACCCACACAAATGTCATCAGGCCGTAGATGAACCACGCGTACACGTGCTGAAAGCGATGCATAGTCTTCCATTCTGAATAGGGCGACATCCGCAAAACTCCCCGGGGACTGATATCTTCATCGGCATCGTACACATTCGTATAGGTGTGATGTAATACATTGTGCTGGATTTTCCAGTTGAATGCATTTCCTCCGACAACGTTTAATGAATAACCGATCAGGTTATTAACCCACGGTTTACCGGAATATGCACCATGATTGGCATCGTGCATAATGGAAAGTCCGATACCGGCAGTTCCTGCACCCATCAACACGCACATCGCGATCATGGGCCATGTTCCCGATACCACTCCGGTCAGCATGAGCACAAACGGAACAAAGTAAAGCGCAAACATGAAGACCGTTTTGGCGATCATTTCAATATTCGCGTGGCGGCTGATATTGTTGGATTTGAAATAGTCATTCACCCGCTTGTTCAGCGTGACAAAAAAGTCCTGGCGATCTTTTGCGAAACGTAATGATTTGGATCTATTCATCCGTGGGGGAATTTCCTGAAAGGTACCGATATACAGCCGTTAAAACGACCGTTAGCGGTGTATTTATTTGATAATGTGACAATTAAGGCAGAAATCGAAGTTTAACTCCGACTACGCAAGTTCCGCAATCACCGTTCTTCCTCCTTTTGTAACGTCATCGATGTTTACCTTAACGGTAGCATCAAGTGGCAAAAAAATATCAACACGTGAACCGAACTTGATAAAACCAAACTCCTGGCCCTGCTCAAGCTTCTGGCCTTGTTGAACATAACATTTGATTCTTCGTGCAAGCGCACCGGCAATCTGACGAAACAGCACTTCGGTTCCATTGTTCATTTTAGCCACAACCGTTGTACGCTCGTTTTCCGTGCTGGACTTGGGATGCCATGCCACGAGGTACTTGCCGGGATGATATTTATAATAGCTTATGGCTCCTTCTACCGGCATGCGATTCACATGCACGTTAAAAGGCGACATAAAAATTGAAATCTGCTTGCGTTTGCCTTTGAAGTATTCTGGCTCTTCCGCTTCCTCAATTACGACCACCTTTCCATCAGCCGGGGCAATCACATGCCTGGCATTCTTCGAAACAGTGAAAACAGGATTACGGAAAAACTGCAGGACGATCAGATAGAGAACCGCAGAAACACCAATGATGATATTTCGAACAACCTCTGAAAGATAATGGTCACTTGCCCAGATAATGCCGACAAAAACCAGCAGTAAAACAAACAACAGCGTTCTTCCTTCTTTGTGAATAGTCATCCTGATAAGCTAAAGTCAAATTAAATTAATAACCTCCGCGGTACTTGTACGTTTTGGCAACCTTATCGATGGCAACCATGTACGCAGCAATGCGAAGAGACACTTTGTATTCCTGTGCTGTTTTATAAACGTTGTTCAGCGCATCTTTCATAATCCGGTCTGATCTGCGGTTAACACGCTCGGCTTCCCATTTATAACCGAGGCGGTTTTGAACCCATTCGAAGTAAGAAACTGTTACACCGCCAGCATTCGCAAGAATGTCAGGAACCACCACAATTCCTTTGTCGTTCAGAATGCTGTCAGCTTTAGATGATGTCGGGCCGTTAGCTCCCTCCACGATCAATTTAGCTTTAATGTTTGGAGCATTCGTTGCAGTAATCACGTCTTCTGTTGCTGCAGGTACCAGTACGTCAACCGGCAAAGTCAACAATTCATCACCTTTTATTTTTTCAGCACCACCAAAACCTTCGAGCGAACCTTTATTGGCATCGCGGTATTTGATAGCGGCTTCGAAGTCTATACCCTTCTCATTGTAATAAGCGCCCGAGATATCACTCACTGCCTGTACAATCAAGCCCCGTTCTGACAGCAATCGTGCTGCCCATGAGCCTACGTTACCAAATCCCTGCACGGCACACGTTGCCTTGTAAGGATTGATTTTCATTTTTTCCATCGCGGTGAGCGCAGAAACCATTACGCCACGACCCGTTGCTTCTGTCCTTCCGAGTGATCCCCCGAGTACGATCGGCTTTCCGGTAACAACCGCGTTCACAGTCATACCTTGTGTCTTGGAGTATTCGTCCATCAACCAAGCCATTTCGCGCGGACCGGTTCCCATGTCGGGTGCCGGAATATCGCGATCGGGTCCGAAGATGTCAATCATCGCGCTGGTATACGCGCGGGTCAAGCGTTCAATTTCACCGGCTGACATTTCGCGCGGGTTACAGGTGATACCACCCTTTGCTCCGCCATACGGAATATCAACTACCGCGCACTTCCATGTCATCCATGCCGCGAGGGCTTTTACTTCATCGAGGTTAACATGCGGATCATACCGGATTCCACCCTTTGACGGTCCCAGGATAGTGGAATGCACCACGCGGTAACCTTCAAATACTTTAATGCTGCTGTCGTCCATGGTAATTGGAAGCGACACAATCACCTGGCGTGCAGGCGATTTCAATACGTTGTAAACTTCTTCTTCCAGACCGAGGATTTGCGAAGCAACCCGGAAACGGGACATCATGGCTTCAAATGGATTCTCCTTGTCTAACAGGGGTGCCGGCTCTATATAACCCATAAAAATTTGTGTTCGAAAACGGTTGCAAAAATAGTGAAATCCCGCAAATCTCTTTTAACGGAGGCTTTTATATCAAGCCGGTCACAAAAAAAGGGTGCCTTAGCACCCCTTCTTATGTTTCGTAAATCTGTTATTAAAGATTACCACCAAAGTTACCATTCAGGCCTTCAAATACGTTTACATTAGCTTCAACGGTAACGGTCAGGTCATTACCTGTACTGTTACTGTTGGCATCAAGCTGGGTAGTAAATGAATACTTAAGCTTACCGGTACCCTCGCTATAGTTGAAGTTTGTTACGTCTGCCATGTCCACGGTGAATTCATCATTCAGGTAGAAATAAACGTTGTCATCTTCATCGATCACCGAAGTGTACATATAGAAGCTTCCTGTAACCGGAGTTTGTGTGTCAACATCCGCCTGCAGATTGAACCCTGCATAGTTGTCGTTATGCGACTCATTCACCGCTCCATGATGACGCTGTACAAAGAAGTATGCATTTCCGTCATAAGAAATTGAGGAATACTGCGGCCCTTCTTCTGGCATAAAGCGAAACTCAATCTTCTTGGTAAAATCAACACCATCCGGACGCTTGCCCTCTAATTTCACCGTAATTTTTCCGTACTGCGCTGCATCGTTAAGCCCGATTACGTTTGTCGAATCGTCATCGCAGCTAAAGAATGTTAAAGCCGACACAGCAAGCATCACACTTGCAACTGATTTTGTTAATCTGTTCATTTTAAATTAGTTAATTTGTTTTGGTTGTTTAATCAGGTTTTTCCCTGGTTAGAATACGAAATATACGGGAACAGTAACCTTTGGTTGCGTTTCAGCTTGTTCCGTTTGACGAAAAAACAAGGTATTTAGACACACATAATACGCTGTTTGCAGAGCGGTAGCTAAAGAGAGCAATTTGCGATAGGAGTAACTCCTAGTATTTATGAGGTGTAAGGTGCGCAACGTAGCCCCCTCCGGGTGCCATTTGTACGTTTAGTTCGTCTTTTCTGGAAATGCTAAGCTTATTGATCGTGTAGTCAGCGGGATATTTTTCCGCATTGATACCATCCATAACCGTTGTAACATCGAATTCTCCTTCGCCAAGAAAACCGAGATCAACTTTAAACTCACGTGGCGTCCAATCGCCAAGGGCGGCAATGAACCACTCGCTGTCTTTTCTTCGCGCAACAAGAATATAATCGCCAAGCTTGGCGTCAAGCACAATGGTCTCATCCCACGTGGTGGGGAACGATACCAGGAACTTCATAAAGCCTTTTTCTTTCCAGGCATCAGACGGGTTACCACAAAACAATTGCAGCGGGCTTTCATATACGATGAACATGGCAAGCTGATGTGCCCGTGTACCCTGCGACATCACCAGATCACGTGATGATTTAAAACTGTCTTTATTTGCATTGCTCATCAGCCCGGGTTCATAGTCCATAACTCCGGAACTCATACGGATAAAGGGTATCAGTAAATCATGTTCGGGATTCGCCTTATCGCTCCAGATATTGTACTCGGTTCCAATAACGCCTTCGCGTGTTACTGCATTTGGCCATGTGCGTTCGAAGCCCGCACTTTTAAATGCTCCGTGAAACATCGTCATCATTTTGTAACGCGCAGTTGCTTCCGCGACCCGGGAATAGAAGTTAACCATCTTCTGATCATCGCGATCCATAAAATCCGTCATCACAACTGCTACGTTTAACTCGCTGAACATTTTCAATGCCTCCTCCAGTTGCCGGTCGAGCGTCATCGCCAGTGTCCACATCACAAGGCTGATGTTTTTTGATTTTGCATACGCAGCAATTTCTTTCAGATCCATGCCCGGAGTGATTTTGAATAAATCGTTAACGTCCGACCAGCCCGCATCAAGCATTACGTAATCCAATCCAGCATCTGCAGCGAAGTCGATATAGTACTTGTAAGAAGCAGTATTATACCCGGCTTTGAAATCAATGCCGTGCAGGTTGATTCCATTAATCCACTCTTCCGTACTGATACCCGGTTTAACCCAACTCCAGTCTTTTTGTGCAGGTGGTGAGGCAAGGCGATATACTATATCGTTCATCAGCAAATCTTTATCCTGCTGCGCGATGCCGATTACACGCCAGGGAAACGTTCGTGCTCCTTTTGTTTTGGCGATGTAAGGCTTTCGCGACTTCACTACCCATTGTTTGAATTCCCCGCCCTGAACAATTTCTTGATCCGGGTATGCCGCAAACTCGCCTTGTAAAATTTTCCCCTTTGATCCTTTTAAAAACATTCCGGGGTAATCAAGAAGATCAGATTCCGTTAATAAGATTTTTGCTTTTCCGACATCAACCAACACCGGACTAAACGCCATAGAGGTCGACTTAACTTCACTGACCGGCAATATTTTGTAAGGTTCTTCGAAGCTGGTGTGATAGATATCGCAATCCTCACGCTTCTGAACTTCCGGCCAATACACGGTGCCGCCATCGGTAAAATCAAACGTAGAAATTTCTTTTACGACCGTAATCGAATCTTTTTTTGATGTTTTAAACCGGTATGCAACGCCATCGTCATACACCCTGAACTGTACCTCAAATTGATTTTTAAATTCGATTGTAAGTTCATTGTAATGATCCGGGATAAGTTTCCTTTTGAACGGAACAGGGTTTTCGATTACCTCGTTTACGCTACGCTTGCTAATTCTCTTCAACTTATTGTTAACCCCGAGCCACTCACCCGCGCTTAATTTCATAGCCGCGTGAGCATTTGAAATGACAGGAGTATTCTCAATTGAAACGGAATATTTCAGTGTGTCTTTGATGGAAATCTGAACCGTGATGTTTCCGCCAAGGGATTCTAGTCGAAAGAGTGACTGCGATGTTGCTATCAGACTAACAAGCAACAGAAATATTAACAGTACTGACTTCATAGTTTAGTTCAATCAAAAATATAAAATACCTGCCACTCCTCTCGAAGCCGCAGCGCGGACGTCCACGAACGGTGTGGCGCAAACCGGAGAATGAGCGATGGAAGGCGGTTAGCAGCGGGGAGGTGCGCAGCGTTCGTGGTGCCTTTTTCTTTTGCGAGCAAAAAAAAAACCCGATCCTTTTTAGAACCGGGGCCAATTTCATGATTAAGATTCCGCTTAGAAATTCTTTACAACTTCATTCGCAAACTCTGAACACTTCAGCAGCGTAGCACCTTCCATCAAACGATGGAAATCGTACGTAACTTTTTTAGAAGAGATGGCGCCCTCCAAACCTTTAATAATCAGGTCAGCAGCTTCCTGCCAGCCCATGTATTCAAGCATCATCACACCTGAAAGAATTACCGAACCCGGGTTTACTTTATCCTGACCGGCATACTTTGGCGCAGTTCCATGTGTTGCTTCGAAAATTGCGAAACCGGTGTTATAGTTGATGTTACCTCCCGGAGCGATACCGATACCCCCCACGATTGCGGCAAGCGCATCAGAAATATAATCACCATTCAGGTTGAGCGTTGCCACTACTGAATATTCATCCGGACGCAACAGAATCTGCTGAAGGAATGCATCGGCAATTGAATCTTTGACAACGATCTTGTGACCACCCTTGTTAATTTCCATCCATGGGCCGCCATCAATCTCAACTGCGCCATATTCATTTTTGGCAAGTGCATAGCCCCAGTCGCGGAAGCCACCTTCGGTGAACTTCATGATGTTTCCTTTGTGAACAAGCGTTACATTAGGCTTCTTCTGCGCAATGGCATAATCGATCGCAGCGCGAACCAAACGCTCGGTACCTTCTTTCGATACCGGCTTGATGCCGATTCCGGATGATTCCGGGAAACGGATTTTTTTATACTGCTTCGGATAATTTTCCTGAAACAGCTTCATGAATTTCTTATTGTCTTCAGAACCTTCCTGAAACTCAATACCTGCATAAATATCTTCGGTGTTTTCACGGAAGATGGTCATGTTGGTTTTATGCGGCTCTTTTACGGGAGAAGGAACTCCTTTAAACCACTGCACCGGGCGAACACAAGCGTACAAGTCAAGATCCTGACGAAGTGCAACGTTGAGCGAACGAATCCCTCCGCCAACCGGAGTTGTGAGCGGACCTTTGATGCCGACCAGGTATTCTTTGAAAGCTGTCAGCGTTTCTTCGGGCATCCAGTTACCGGTTTTGTTAAAAGCCTTCTCACCGGCCAACACTTCTTTCCAGTTGATCTTGCGTTTGCCGCCATAGGCCTTTTCTATAGCCTTGTCGAACACGTGGCGGGATGCAGGCCAGATGTCTACGCCTGTGCCATCACCCTCGATGAATGGAATCGTTGGATTATCGGGTACCGTTAATTTGCCGTTGCTGATGCTTATTTTCTGATCGCTCATAAAGGTTTTGTTTAACCCTGAATTCAGGGACTCGAAATTATGAAATTCGCTGTAGAAATGAACACATTTCGATATCCGGAACGTTATTTGATAACCTAAAAACCATGAAAATAACCTCAGTTCTGCTGTTTCTGACACTCATTCTGACCGCTGCCGGAGAAATCCGTCAAACCGAAACCGTTTGCTTATCCGCTGAAGAAAAAAAACTGTACGACCTGATGATGGCCTACCGGAAGTCGAAGGGACTCGAGACCATTCCTCTTTCCGCCAAGTTGACCCAAGTTGCTCACGTTCACGCAAAAGATCTGGCGGAAAATCACGACCCGACACAGGAGCGTTGTAATCTGCACAGCTGGTCGAAGAAAGGCAGCTGGACATCATGCTGTTACACAGCCGATCACAAGCAGGCAGCGTGTATGTGGAACAAGCCGCGCGAGATAGCGGGTTATCCAAGTAACGGTTATGAGATCAGTTACTACTTCAGTGCGGGTGCTGATGCAGAGAGCGGACTTGAAGGCTGGAAGCAAAGCACAGGTCATAACCAAATGATAATCAACGATGGTATCTGGAAAAAAATAAAATGGAATGCGATTGGTATCGGATTCTACAAGGAGTATGGTGTTGTGTGGTTTGGTGATGTAACAGATGAAACTCCGATAGAAGTTTGTAAATAATATTGAACGAGTAACAAAGAAGTTTATATTTGTGTCCGTTCTATGCACGGATCACCACTATTCCCTGGCACTGACTTCAGCGCCACGCTCTCTACTGAATCAATCATCACGTATCTTCATTCTGTTCGCAACAAGCGATTGCTCGAACTCAGCCGGCATGATGATGCACTGATGGATTTACTCGAAGAACTTTATAACACGGTCGCTATCAGCCCGGTAAAGCGAGAGTTCATGAAGCGCGACCTGGCCGAATTGCGCAGTTCATCACTTGATCTGGTTCATTACTCAAGCTTAATTACCGAAATTAAAAAGACCGGCAACCCGGAGCTTGCCGAGCGCAGTCCCCTCTTCACCGAGGAGATGAAACAGATTTTTAAGAAGTACGGGTTGTAAGTTCCCTTTCAGCTTTTTCGGAGATTTTTGTCATAATAAGTTGTTCATTCATGAGTTTTTGAGTTCTGGCTCTTAGACTTTTTGGATATGTCAAGATTTCTTATGCAACAGATGGTGTTAACAGGTATTGATCCTGGTTGCTAGTTTATAAGCGCTATTATCCATTTTTAACAAACCTAACTTATTGATAATCAAGATTTTATTTTTACGAAGCCTTGCTTTTTGAAATCACTCTTAGGTACATTTAGTTAAGTTAACCAAAGCACCTAAGGCTATGAGAAAAACAAAGTTTACTACGTTAATCTTGTTTGTTATTTTAACCGTTGCAATGCCAAGATTTGCGGAAGCAAAAACCGGTTGGAATGATGTTGATGACGGATACACGTATTCGGATGAAAGAGGCTGCATGCACCATGTTCATACACAAGAGTGGCGTTTACTAGGAATAACATGGAAAACACGAACTGTTGATGTAATTGTAGACTGTGATAACAATGGCCCCGATCCAGTCAATAACTAGCACTATTGTCTTTTTATCAGTGAGTTTGTCCTGTTTCGGGCAAACTCAGCCACTGTCTGGAGTTGCTTACAAGGCCGGCACAAGAGAACCAATACCATTTGTTACAATTGGCGTGCTCCACACCCCAAATGGAACCGTTACCAACGTGAACGGAGTATTTTCAATATCCGTTAAGGAAACTGATACGTTAGTTTTCAGTTCAGTCGGTTATAAAAAATTAACGGTTCGCGTTGATTTTTCGGATACCAATATCTTTCTCGAGGAAGAAATCACTGCGCTCGAAGAAGTGAAAGTGATTGCTCACCGAAAAAGGGAAAAAAACTCGCTTGGTGATGCCAAAGCGAAAACCATTATGATTGCGGGTGGTTCTAATCAATACGCGAAGTTATTTACCAATCCACGCAACGAAACCGGGGTACTGGAAACAATTACTTTTTGTGTTGAGCAACCTTACAAAGACCAAAAGTTTAACGCTGTTCTGCTGCTTCACATTTATACGAATGATAGTGGAATGCCAGGTAAAGACATACTGGAAAAGAATGTAGCAATGCAACTTGGCAAACGAGAAAAGAAAATCAATCTCAATTTGACGTCCCTCGAAATTACTTTTCCACCAGAGGGCTTTTTTATAGGCATTGACTTTATCGGATACTATAACGAACAAGGCTCGTTCATACCCTACGGAAGGAAGAATTCACCTGTAAAAATTTATGTACAATTTACTGACGCAAAAACTTCGGACACTTTCGAAAAGTTTTTTGGAACCTCATGGTCAACAGTAGATTTGGTTAGCCGGGACGGGAGGAGAACCCCGCTTGCAGCCAAATTCGGAATCACCGTGTCGTATTAGATCACAAACCTTAATCAATACTTCTCCTCTTCGTTCGGAAAATCTTTTGCCTTTACGTCACTCACGTAGTTGCTCACGGCCTCGGTAATGCTCGTGTGCAGGTCAGCATAAAGCCGCAGGAAACGCGGTTTAAAATCTTTGTTGATACCCAGCATATCCTGCATAACCAGCACCTGGCCATCCGTGTCAGGCCCTGCCCCTATGCCAATGGTTGGGATAAGCAGTTCTTTAGACACCCTTTTGGCAAGTTCGGCCGGAATTTTTTCGAGTACGATAGCAAAACATCCGCATTGCTGGAGCAAACGCGCGTCTTCCTGAAGTTTTTTCGCCTCCGCTTCTTCTTTCGCGCGAACCGTATACGTACCAAATTTATAGATCGATTGAGGTGTCAATCCCAGATGGCCCATTACAGGAATCCCGGCACTTAAAATCCGGTCAACCGATTCTTTAATCTCACTGCCGCCCTCCATCTTCACTGCATGTGCGCCCGATTCTTTCATAATCCGGATAGCCGAACGCAAGGCCTCGCTTGAATTTCCCTGGTAGGTTCCAAACGGTAAGTCAACCACCACCAGCGAGCGCTTTACAGCACGTACTACGCCTGAAGCGTGATAAATCATCTGGTCGAGTGTAATCGGCAACGTGGTTGTGTTACCCGCCATGACGTTGGAGGCAGAATCACCCACCAGGATTACATCAATACCGGCATCGTCAATAATCCGCGCCATGCTGTAATCGTAGGCCGTGAGCATCGCAATCTTCTCGCCCCGGTTCTTCATCTCCTGGAGCTGATGCGTAGTGATCTTTTTTTCGTTCTGCGAGCGATGAACAGACATTCCGATTTAAGATTTTAAAATTTTGATTGCCGATTTACTTCAAATAGACAGCTGCGTCTTTGCCCAGCATAACCACCACATGATCTTTAATTGTGGTAGACAGTTCATAGCCTGTGTATTGCGGATAGATTGGAAACAGCGTATGACTTCTGTTCACCAGAACGGCCGTTTCGATTTTTTTTACTTCGGTATCCAGGAAGGGTTTTAACCCGTACGCCAGCGTGCGACCCGTGTTCAGCACATCATCCACCATCACAATACACTTTTTCTTTACCGCTTTGATGTCACAATCCAGCGTTACTTCGCCCTGCTGAGGGGCAAGCTTGTCGAGCGTTACTTTAACCAGTGTTACTTCAATCCCGGCAACGGTTTCAACTTCCTTAGCCAGAAGTTTTGCAAGCACATATCCCTGACCGTCAATACCGGCAATGACAAGACTTTTCTCCTTAAAATTGTTCTCGTAAATCTCGAACGCCATTCTGCGGATCTTCTGCTTCACCTGCGCGGCATCGAGAATTAAATTTTTATCAGCTACCATGACTATGCATTGGGTATCGGATACACCTTGCTGTCTTTGAAGGTTGATAAGATCACCATCGACTGCAGGCCATCCACCACGTCAATGTTAGAAACTTTTTCCAACATCAATTGCTGGTATGCAGCAATGTCGGCACAAACAATCCGTAAAATAAAGTCGCCTGCACCTGTAATGTGGTGACACTCAACAACCTCCTCAATCTTTTGAATGGCGCTTACAAATTTTTCGATGTTGTCTTTGTTGTGACCTTTCAGCGAAGCCATCACAAACGTGCTAACACCCAAACCGATCAGGCTGCCGTCAACTACCGCATGATAGCTTTTAATAATACCGGCTGCTTCAAGCTTGTTTACCCGCTCAAGCGTTGGAGCCGGTGACAATCCAATCTCTTTGGCCAGCAAGGCATTCGTGATGTTTGAGTTCTTCTGGAGCAACTCCAGAATTTTCCGGTCGGTGGCGTCAAGCTTAATAGTTTTCATGGGGTACAGGCTGGTTACCAAATATTATTTGGCAAAAATAGGAAAAAGCCTTGAGAAAATTTTAGAGCCAGAAGGTTTATTCGGCAACCATCAAACGGTATGTCTTGACGTTTTTCAAATACCTGATCGTGAGGATGTAGAGTCCGGGCTGCTCACCGGTAATATCCAGAACGTACCGGTTACGGCCGGCTTCGGCCGCGATCTCGAATTCCCGGATTTGGCGTCCGGTGGCATCCGTTATCGCAACCACCGTTGGCGTTGCCTTAGCGGTATTCCATTCGATAAAAAATTTACCGGGTCCGGGGTTGGGGTAGGGATTGGTTACTTCAGGCAGTTGCAATGCCTGAATCAACTGCCGGGTTGTATCCGCACAATTATTTACGTCAGTTGCAATCAACGTTACCGTATAATCCCCAGCGGTCGTGTAGGTGAAAGAAGGGGACTGAATAATGCTGGTTGACTCCGCGCTATCACCAAACTTCCATGTAAAGTTGTTAGCGTTTAATGATGTGTTGGTGAATGAAACTACCAATGGAGCTTCACCCAAATTCGGATCAACCGTAAAGGCGGCCAGCGGCCCGCTTGTAATTCCAATCGCCTTGGTTATCGGATATTGACAACCTGAAGTGGTCGTTACGGTAAGTGTAACATTCGCTGTTCCGATGTCAACGAAGCGAAAAGTTGCAGGATCTGACAAAGCGGTACCCAAACCACCAAAATCCCATTGGACCGCGGTGATTGGATCGGTAGAATCGTCTGTCAGGTTAGTAAATTGGGTGTCCTGATTAACACAGGTTTTCGTGGACGAAAAATCAACCGCCAGCTTCGGTGCAATGGTTACCGGTTTGGTAGTCGCACCGATGCAATTGTTTGATGCGGTAGCGGATAGTGTGACATTGAATGTTCCCGGATTAGAAAAAATATGCGTTGCATTTTCGGTTGTATAGAAAGAAGAACCAATCTGCCAGTTCCATGCCGTATGACCTGGAGTTGCATCACTAAACGTAACGCCTGAATCTTCACACAATGCAGAGCGGGCGAAATCTATTGTCGGTGTCTGATAGATTGTAACGGCCTTTTGAAGGGTTGTGCTGCAGGAAAAATTGGAGGTGACCGTTAGCGAGACGTTATAATCACCTGCAGTGGCATACATGTGCTGTGCATTCTTTTGTGTCGAAGTATTAGACGGACTTCCTGAATCCCCAAAATTCCAAAGCCATGAACTCAGGTTGCTGTCAGACGGAGGCGGAGTGAGATCATTAAACTGTGTTGTGGTACCACTGCAGGAAAAAGGCGGAGCCAATGCCGCAAAGTTTACCTGTGGAGCGGAGTAGATTGTGAGTTGTTGTGAAGCCGAGTTATTACAACCCGCAGCATTGGATGCTATGAGAATAACATTAAACATTCCGGGACTGCCGAATGTATTTACAGGACTTGTTGAAACAGAAGTTTGACCATCGCCAAAGTTCCATTGATATCCCGTTACAGAGCCTGAAGAGTTGTTTGCAAAAGAAACCGGACTGTCCTCACATCTTCCGGTTACGGTAAAAGATACCAACGGTCCGGCTACCAAACTATTGATCGAGGTATTCTTTTGTGTCTGGCAGCCAGGAATAGATGCCGTGAGGGTAACCTGTTGAGTTGCCGTAGAGGTAAATGCGTGGCTTAAATCTTTCGTGGCAGCAGTCTGCACACCATCAATGCTCCAGTCCCATGTTGGTGTAATTCCAATGTCAGGAGTTGTGTTAGTAAAGAGAAGGTTTTGATTGGTACACAGCGGACTTGCAGCCGGAGCGGTGAAATTTGCAACGGGCTGGTTATAAATAGTGATTGCCTTGGTTGCATAATTCTGGCAGCCATTTGTTGCCGTGACGGTAAGTTTCGGATTGATTGTTCCGGTTGACGTATACTGATACGTTGGGTTGTCCAATGCTGAATTACCACCGTCACCGAACGTCCATGCATATGTGTTGATATTTCCCGAAACGTTTTGAGACGCGAACAACACATCATGATTAACGCAAATGTTCTGCGAAGTGAAATCGATGTCAGGCGCGGGCAATGCCGAGACAACCACAGGTTTGGAGATCGTTCCGATGGAACCTGCAGCGATTTGAGTTGTGAGTGCTATGGTATATGTACCAGGTGAAGTGTAATGAATGATGGGCGGTGTTTGACCAACGAAAGTCTTGATGTTTACATTACACGTGTCGGGGAAATGCAATCGCATCAACCTGCCCTCACCGGGCGTTACGGAACCACTTAGGTCAATAGAAAATCCGTACCAGTCGGAACCTTCGTGAATGATATCCAGCGCAAAGTTGGAACTTGAAATTCCGAGCGTGCCCAGGTTAGTTTCAACACCTGTATGATCAAGAATGCTGGTTCCGAAATCAATCCGGAATACCCAGCCATCAATATGCTGAGTAAATGCATAGTAGTTTCCGCCTTCGCGCTGAACGGAAATAGCGCACGGGTTGAATTGCAAGTTTGGCAAGTTTAACTCACCGACAGTGGGTGAATTCGCAAGGCCCGTGATGAAGTCGAGATAAAAAACCTTCCGGTTATCGAAGGACGTGGCGAGTGCAATCCATTCATCGCATTCTTTGATAAATGAGATGTCCATCAGAAAATTTCCACCCGGCACAGAAATGACAGAAGCAGCAGGCGCGTTATTTACTGAGTTTCCGAAATCAAGCTTTAATACTTCAGAAGCGCCTGGTCCGGCATTGCACACAAATCCAAATACATTTCCTCCCTCACTAACAATCGACATACCGCCAGGGAACTTTAATGCTCCGCTGAAATTTCCCAGGTTTTGCATTACAGGTGCTGACAGCAGGCTTGATCCAAATGAAAGTTTGATCAGCGATCCGTCCGCAAAATCCGGAACAAAGCAATACCAGTTGCCATTTTCTTCATACAGCGTAAAGCCCCACGCGCGTTCAATATTGTTTGAAAAATTTCCAAGGTTCGTGAGCGAAGGCGTGTTCAGCAAACTGTTTCCAAAATTCATGCGGATAAGCTGACCATTGGGCTCGCTCAACGCGAACCCAACATAATTTCCCGAAGCCTCCCGCTTAACCTTTACCGAACGCGCACGAAACAGCAGTGAAGAAGAAACAGCACTCTGAGCCGCAGGCGTGTTAGCTAAATCTCCGGAACAAAAATCCCATTCATACGAGGTTGCTCCTGCTGTGATATTGTTGAATGTAAGGTTTGAATTACTGCAAACAGACGGATCGACATCAAATGAAGCCGCACACTGCGCTGTCGCATACTGATGTGCGACCATCAACAAAAAGAATAATCCCCCGGTTAAAAATTTACGCATTGTACAGAGCCGAAAGCTTCGATGCTTCAATGTCAAGGTTAAACTTCTCTGCCGCCTGCCGTAACGCATTTTTGCCAAAATAGTCACGTTTATACGCATCGGTTGACAATTGTAACATCGCTTCCGATGCCGCATCAACATCTCCGACAGGAATGATAATTCCACAGTAGTTGTGCTTTACAATTTCGGAAGGGCCGCCACTGGCCGTTGCAATTACCGGCTTTCCATTCATAATCGCCTCCAGGCACGTCATTGAAAAAGATTCGGAAGCCGAAAAATTCAAGAACACATCGCACTCGCTCATGGCCTTTTGAATGTCAGGTTCAAAACCGCGGAGCTCCACCGCGTCCGAAAGATCAAGTTTCGAAATCGACTCAGCGAGAGACTGCTTGTAAACTTTGTTGGCCGGAACACCCAAGTCACCACCCGCCATAATCATTCTGACGTTCGGGGTCTGACGGAATACTGTTGAAAAACTTTTGAGGGCAACATCGTGCCCCTTGCCGGGGATGTAATTTGCGAGATATAAAAATACAACGTTATCGGAATAGTTTCGCTTTACAAGGGCCGGTGCGCCTTCAATACAATCATGGATAACATCAACCGGTTTTTGTGTATAACGGGCAGCATCCGTTCGTGCAATCTGTGAAACAGCCACAAGATGGTCCGCATACCTCGCGATGATTTTGATCCATGTTTTATATAACGATCGCGCGTACGATGATTCCAGCAACCGGATGTGATGGATTAATTTAATTTTTGAATTAAAACGTTTAACAACTGCGCCTGTCAGATTATAAATGTCGTTTACATGAATTACTTCAATATTGTTTCGCCTGCAATAAGTGCGAATCCGTAACGAATTGATCAAAAGCTGCGGCAAATAAAAAAGCACGGGCAATCGCCTGCTGACTTCAATGAAATTCAATTCAACAACCGGAATATTCTTTTCCGTGAGAAATTGCCTGTTGGTGGATTGTTTCGGGATGCAGAAATGAAAATTGTACGAACCCGACAAATGCTGTGCTACGGTAACAACTGATTTGAACGCGCCTGTCCAACCGGTTGAGTTGTCAATAATCAATATGTTCTTCTTTGCACCCATCAATTGAGCATCTCGCTCCAGCTTGATCTAAACTTCTGCACATTAAACTCCGTTAAGCGTGCAGCAGCGTTTTGCATCACCCGTGCGCGCCAGGAATCGTTTTTCAGTGCCTCGATCAGAGCGGTTGCCCACAATGATTCAAGTTGATCGTTTTCGCGCTCCTCGCTTGTGGGAAGCAACAATCCAAAATCAAGAAATTTAGGTTCTTGAATTTCCTGAATTGCCTGATCAAAAATTTCAGCCGGTCCGTACGGGCAGTTCGCTGCTGCGGATACTGTTTCAACCGCCATGGCTTCTGCCAGCGAATTTGGGAAACCTTCAAATAAGGAAGGAAGAACAAACAGCGAAGCACGCGACACATAAGCGTGAGGGTTTTTAACCATACCAGCAAAGTAAATGTCTCTATCGGTTGTGAATTTATCGCCTGTTGAAAAAGTTGAGAGCCCCAGCTTGTGCGACAATGTAATCAACGGCTCCAACTGACCGCCTCCCAAAATCACGAGCTTCAATTGAGGGCGGAGCTTTTTCAATTTCGCGAACACCCGGATGATGAACGGATAATTTTTCTGCCGGGCCAGTCGCCCTACGCAAATCATGATTTCATTATTGTTCAGCAAATTCTCCCACCCTTCTGACAGGGGCTCGCTGCCCGACTTTTTCAGATTCAGAGTATCATAAAAATTATAAATAACCTGAATGGGAACTGTATTTTTTACCTGGTAGAATTCGCGCAGTTCAATTTCAATTCCTTTACTTACTACCGTGATCAGATCGGCACGATTGTACAAATACGGCATCAGTACCTTGTGCCGAAACCAGCCGATCAGTCCGCTGATGTTTGAATCATACTGCTTCGATCCGCGAATGCTAAGCACCACTTTTTCCGATTGCTTCGACAGCACGTTTACATAGTCCGCCCCTTCCAGGAAACTGATGGCAACATCGGGGCTAAATTGCTTTTTTATTTTGCGAAGCCGGGTAACGCGCTGAACGAAAAACCAAATTTTTGAAATCAGATTTCTTCCGGCCGGAACATTCAATGAAATCAGCTTGTGACTCGGGACATAAACATTCTCGGAAGCCGTATTGAACACCACAAGCGTTACGTCATGCTCTTCCGAAAACAAATCAGCCCAACGCGAAAAAGATTTTTCAGCGCCGCCATAACCCAAATCAGGGGCAATCATTAAAATCTTCTTCCGTTTCATTTTTTATTAAACCTGAAGAGCTTCTTTAAATCGTCAAGTGCAGGTTCTTTCATGAGAAACAAAATTGCCGCATAAATTCCCGCAGCCGGAATGGTTGTCACAATAAGTCTCAAAAATAATGGTAGCTGACCTGAAATCATGATTAACCCGAGTTCCGCCAGCACCATCGCAATCAAAGCAATCAGCACCGCGTTGAAGCGCTTCACAAAATCAAAAAAGTTGATATTGGTGAGCCGGAGTACAACAAATCCGCGCGGAACCGAAGCCAGTACAACAGCAAATACCTTTGCAATCGCTAAACCGGCAATGCCATATTTTAGTCCAACGAACAAACTAATTGCAAGAATGGCCTTATCCGCTATCGTGATTTTTAACAACAGCTTGCTTCTGCCTTGTGATATAATGAGCGAATCGTTGAATGTGTTGACTGTACCAAAAATTCCGAGGCCCGCCAGCAACACTACCAGATCAGCTGAATCAAGCCAGTCTTTGCCCAGCAGAAACAAGATCAGATCGTGCGCAATAAACGCCAGCAACGCAAGCGCTGGTAACACCAGCATCAACAAAACTTTTGTCGACCGCAGATAGTAATCGGTAAGAACTTTGGGTTGTTGCTGATTCGCAGAAAAAATTGGGAAGAAACTCTTAGCCAGTAACTGTCCTACGTTGTTCGCAGGAAGCATAACCAGCGCGTTCGCGCGACCGTACACACCGAGTTCGCGATTGCCTAAAAATTTCCCTGCCAGCAGCACATCCAGGTTGAAAAACAAGAAGTCAATTACCTGACTTCCGAGCAACGGAACAGAAAATTTCTTTACAGGAATGATGGATGACGCGCTGAACGTGACAGAAGGGAGCCACCGCGACCAAATGAAATTAATAATTGCCAGCACAGCCTGATACAATGCCGCCTGAATCACGAATGCCAGCACGCCCGCACCCTGAAATACCGAGAACAAACTCACTGCATACGAAACTGCAACAGCAATAATTACCGCAATAGCCTGACTTTTATAATTTAAATCGCGCGTAAGAACCCCGGCTGGTACGTTTGCGAATGCAGTGAGTAACGGAACAACGCTATACCAACGGCTTACAGTTACCAGTTCAGGCTGATCATAGAATGCAGCCAGTAACGGTGCGCCCAGAAAAAAAAGCGCTGTAAACAAAATACCGAGCGCAAGATTGAACCAAAACAATGACGACAGCTGAACCTGACTCAGCTTTTGCTGCTGAACGATAGCATGTGTAACGCCAAAGCTGACGATAATCCCGGAAATACTTCCGATAACCGATACCATAGCAAACAGTCCAAAGTCGGAAGGGCCGAGTGCCCGGCTCAATAGTATAGAGCCAGCCAGCAACGCGCCCTGCCCGACAACCTGCCCGATGATTGTCCAGCGAAAGCCGGCAGCATGGTTAACCGTATCAGCCAAAAAGAAACTTTTAGTTATGAATTTTTATCTCGCGTCAGCACGTACGAACACATTTCACGGTTAGGTCTGATGGCGATGGTTTCGGTGATTTTGTATCCCTGTGCATCAAACCAATCAAGACACTGCTGATCGACACCCGCGTTGTGAACGTTGTGTGTTTCAAGATAAACAACGGGATTATGGGATGAAAATAATTTCTGCGAGCCCTGCAGTACGTCCCATTCAGCACCTTCCACATCAATCTTGATAAAATCAGGAGGCCGGATAGTTTTGTTATCAATCAGTCCATCGAGGCTGACAGCCTTTACCTGCAACAGGTTCTCGTTAAATTCCGGTGACTGCTTCAGGTACGTATTAGCTGTATCGTGAATCGAGTTCGAAAATTCAAGCGTACCGGCTTTATCGGAAACGGCTGCCTGAAACAACGTAATGTTGCGAGGCTCATTGAGATTAATGTTCTCGCTCAGAAATTGAAAATTGTAAGGAAAGGGTTCAAAGGAGTATACATTGCCTTTGTCGCCCACCAGTTTACCTGCCAGCGCAGTGAGAAATCCCTGATGAGCGCCTAAATCATACACAACATTACCGGATTTAATGTATCTCGAAAAAATATCCTGCATTTCAGGTTCCCATGTTCCGAGAATCATTTCGTTATTCGTGCGGCCGGTGAACTGCCAACGATAGCCCTTCAGCGGACCCTTCATCACTGTTAATACGGTGACCTTTTGGCCCAGAAGCTTTTTTAATGCCAATAAATAAAGTGCCCGGAGTTTCCCTATCATAGATTCCGCAAAGCAAGTGTTTCTGAAGCAATATTTTCAATAAAGTCCTTAAAATCGTATTGGTTAAGCATGGTTTGCGCTGCACGACCAACCTCGCGTGTGGCCAGGGGATTCTCGTAACACCATTTTATACGCGCGGCCAGTTCTTTTGAATTTCCGGCTTCAATGATCCAGCCTGTCTCGCCTTCACGAATAAAATCCTTTATTCCACACATGCTTGTCAATATAGACGGAACGGCATACCGCATCGCTTCCATTACAGTCACCGGTCCGCCATCAATCAAACTTGGGCAAATCAACACGGTTGAACGTTTAACGTAAGCATCAATCCCCGAAACGGCACCCGTAAACGATACATTTTTCAGCGAGCTGAATTCGCGGTCAATTACTCGCTGAACTGTTGGGTCGATACTTCCGACAACCAGTAATTCTCCGTCTACTGATACTTCACTCCATGCCTTTAGTAAATACTGCAATCCCTTAAGCCATACCGTGTGAGCCGCATACAAAACGGTGAATGATGCACTCGGAGTCGCTTCTTCATGATTAATTGAAACCGGCTTTAACAACCCCGCGCACGAAATAAATTTCTTTCCCGGCCAATTTTTCTTGTAGGTTGATTCGATAACCGATGAATGACAAATTACATCATCCACAAGAGACATCCCTTTGTTGTAAACAGCAAGTCGGGGCTGATAGGTGTAAACATCCTGAGCTTTTACGTTCCAGTGGTTAGCTTCTCGGGTAACAAGCTCAGCGATATGATTTTCTTCCGGTGTACCGGGAAAAAACACAACTGGGATACCGAGTTGTTTTGCCTTCTTTAATGTTCGCGGAATAAAGGGCGTTGTCGTAAAAACAAGTTTCTGATCGCGCTGAATGTGAAAGCTGCAGAAGAAATCGAAAATCTTTTCTTCCAGGTGCCGCTTTTGATAAGGCTTAAGCCAGGGCGCGATGAGCTTGTTGAGTAGAAAAAGGTAATACCGCGACCAAACACTCACGGGCGCAGAAGGAAATGTTGTCGTAAACTTTCCTTTTGCGGATACGATGAGTTTAACGGGCTGCTTTTTATCAAACAAATCCCGGGCTACTTCATACGCGATCTTTCCTGTGCCCCCCGCACCGGCTGATGTAAGCGATTGAAATGAAATGAATAAATACACTTCGCGATTTATGAAAGCATTTGATTCACCGAACAAAACTCCACATCGCTTTTTTGTACGTAGTCGAAAAACTCGTCATATACATATTTCATGTTTTTCTTTCTGTATGTGCGATGCTGAACCGGGAAACCATGATAGTGAGTGGATAATATAAAATCCCCGTTCATGGCTTTTACAAAGTCGAAGGCTTTAATGAGGCTCTCCAAGCGAGTTACCTCCTGTAACGGGAAATGCACCATAATTTCCTTGCGCTTTCCGAGGTTGATGACATAGGGATAGTACTGATTACGGTTTGATCCCCGGAAGAAACTCCACATCATGAACTCCCAAAACCAGCGTGGCGTTTTTTGACGCGATAAAAAAGAAAGTCCTCCACCTACCAGGCCGAGGTTGTTATTAACAATCGCCTTATATCCTTCTGTTGTGATTGCATTCTGCGGAGGCGTAAAAACGGTAAACGGCTGGTTGAAAAGTTCTTCAAGATATGCTTTTCCTTCTCTGAGTTTGGCAGTCAGATCCTGATCAGTATAAAACTCTGCATACTGAACCAGGTTGTTAGCAAGGGGTTTTCGGTGCTTGTCTGTGTTGCGGTGATTTACCCCATGCATCGTCAATGCAATTTTGCCTTCATTGACTTTATCTTTTAAAAACTCAACTAGTTTGCGGTTTTCATGGATCGGATGAACTTCGTTATCATTTTCCCACGAAGCCCAATCGGTTATTTTTCCGGTTGCATAAAATTCGTCCTGCCATACCCGCCAGTTGCCCTGAACGAAGGGGATTACCGACAGTGAAGGCGGACACACATCCCACGTTTCTTTATAGCAAAACTCGATCTCCCCCGGAGACGTAAAAAAGTTTGTATCGTCATCACGAATGGCAAACCGCATATCACAAATCTTTTACCCGCCACAGCGCGAGGCTCTTATTTTTAAACTTACCCGGCAGGTTCTCCGAAATTACTTCAAGCGGTGCCGGAAACAAAAATGGCGCAGCACATAAATCGAGAGGACGCCAGCGGCCCATCGGAATATCCTCGTTTTTTGAACCCGCAAATTGCGTAACCAAAAGATATTGAATCGGGCTGTGCTTAATATTTTCTATGGCTCTCAACGCCTGTTCAAACGGAAGGTGAACCAAACAGTCGCGCACCAGAATCAAATCACTTGCCGGCAACTGATCTTCAATCAAATTAAGTACAACAAATTTCCGATGGTTATCAGCATACGCCTGATTGCGCTCAACAATTTCCGGTACAATATCGGCACCTGTGTATTGAATATTTAGAAGATCAATCGAACGCATCCAGTTAAAATCACCGGAAGGCAAATCGAGCATGCTGTAAATGTTATATTTCTTCAGCAGTGCAGGAAGTTGAATGCGCAGATGATCGGTTGCTTTTAATGACGACCCTGTTCCGCTTGCCGATTCACTGTCGCCCCAGGTGTTTGACTCGTAAATGCTCTTAAAAATCTCTTTCTCATTTTCTCCGGAAAGATTTTTATGCCGGTTGCGAATCTGCCACGCACGATAGGGATTGATTACAACCGAATATAGCGTATCGACCGCCCAGCGATACAGTGCCAGTTTCTGTAAGGATTGTTTTACGCTCATCGTTTAATCAATTCGGTACGGTAAAGATTTTCATAGGCCTCCACGCACGTTTGCATATCAAATTTCTTAAAAGCTTCGCGGGCACGCTCACAATGTTGCTGGTATAGATGATTGTCGGCCAGATATTTTTTCATTTCGACAGCCAGCGCTTCAGCATCTGAGTTATTTTGATGAATCCTGAACGTCTTTCCTGCCGAACCTTCTGGCGTAGAGATCATTTGCTCAATTTCACCTGCATTGCTGGCAAGAACCGGAATTCCGGCCAGTAAATACTCAATCACCGAAGTTGGTAAACTCTCGGAAGAATAATAACTCGGCAACAGTCCAACATGTAGCTGTGATATCCATGCAAGCGGGTCGGCTACCTGTCCCGCAAACCGGATGTTTTGATGCGATGAATATTTTGACTGAAGGCTTTGTATGTAGTCGCTGTCTCCGGCCAGCAGCAATTGCGTGTTCGGAAATTGCTCATGCACCTTCAAAAAAGCATCGATGGCAATCTGCCAACCCTTCTCTTTTATTCCACGGGCAATCATACCAAACGTAAAAACATTACCTCGGTCAGCCTGCACCGTCACGTTTGGATAACCGTTATAGATTTTTGTCAGCGATGTTGCCCCGAGATTTTTTGATTCGATGTAAGCACGTTGCGTTTCCGAGATATATACAAACGCAGGTCTTTTCGATGCGATGGTTTCGAGTTTTTTGCTAACGTTCAGAATACTTCGGTTGTTGGCCTTCAGCTCACCAAACGTTTTATAATCACCATGCAGGGTAATAACAAACGCTTCGTGCTCCACAACCTGCGCCATCAGATAGTCGACTTTTATCTGATTGCTGTGAATGACATCCGGTTTGAATGTATTGATCAGTCGTTTGAGTGAACGCCTGGCCCACAATTCCCGAAACGAAAAATCAATGGAAGCAAGTCTGATGGCCCGATCGATCTTCCGCCAAAGTTTGTCAAACGGTACCTGGGGCCACGCGAGTGTAAACAAACCCGGGTGTCGCGCCACGAGCGTGTCATCAACCGCTTCCGGGTAAACGCGGAACAAAATCACTTCATGCTGTGTGCTGAGCGCTGAAGCCAGCCTGAGCACGAACATTTCAGCCCCGCCCGGGTAGAGAGTTTCCACGGCCAGAAGAATTTTCAATCTATTCTTAACGATTAAATACCTTTGCAAGGTAACACTTTAAATCATGAAGGTTTTGTTCTGGGTTCCCTATCCAAAAGCTGAATCGCCCTCGCAGCGCTTCAGGTTCGAACAATACCTTTCCCTGCTTTCGCAGAACGGCATTCAATACAAGCTTTCAACATTTTGGGATGACCAATCCTGGAAAATCTTATACCTGCCGGGAAAAACGTTTCAAAAACTTATGGGCTTCGTGCGGGGAATATTCAGAAGGATAGCATCGGTATTCACCTTAAGCTCATACGACTTTATTTTTATCCATCGTGAAGCGATGCCGCTGGGACCGCCCATCTTCGAGTGGATCGCATACCTGTCCGGCAAAAAAATAATCTATGATTTCGATGACGCCATCTGGCTTCCCAATACATCTGCGGAAAACAAGATCGCGGGCTGGTTAAAGTGGCATCGTAAGGTGAGTTCAATTTGTCGCTGGAGCACCCAGGTAAGTTGCGGCAATGAGTTTCTGTGTTCGTACGCCAGACAGTACAATAAAAATGTTGTATTCAATCCAACCACCATCGACACGGAACATTTACACAACCCGACATTGTATCCTGTTCAAAGAGATTCGCGAATTACGATCGGCTGGACGGGCACGCATTCAACGTTAAAATATCTCGACTTTCTGGAGCCAATCTTTCAATCGCTTGAGCAAAAATTTCCGGGACAGGTTCGCTTTTTGGTAATCGCCAACAAAAAGCCGGATTTGAAATTGCACTCGCTTGAATTTATTCCCTGGAATAAATCAACTGAAATTCCGGACCTGTTAAAGCTCGATATTGGTGTGATGCCACTTACAGATGACATCTGGGCAAAAGGCAAATGCGGTTTTAAAGCGTTGCAGTACATGGCACTGGGAGTTCCTTGTGTTATTTCACCGGTTGGAGTCAATTCAGAAATTGTTGACAATGGAGTTACCGGGTTTCTTGCCACTACGAAAAACGAATGGATCGAAAAGCTGGAACGGCTGATGGCCGATCAGAAATTGCGGGAAGCCATGGGTAAAAAGGGCCGTGAGAAGGTTGAAGCCGAATATTCGGTGAAATCGAACGCTGCTAATTTCCTGCAGCTGTTTAGTTAATCTATCCGTTTTCTTCTTCCTTCGGCTGAGGACGCTGATAGTGATAGATCAGGATCAGCGCAAGCGCATAAAAAGGCAACAACGGAATTTTATAGCGGGCCAGTGTTCCGAAGTTGAAAGTTGATACACCCACTGCGAACGCGAACGTAATGCTAAGCACCAGGCAAAACAAAACATTTGGATCGCCCAGCGCCCGGAAAAACAGCGACCGCTTCTTCATTAAAATATAGAGCGTTAAAATCATCAGCACAAAGCTTTCCACTGCCGACAAAGCCATCAGCGGGTTTCGTACCTCCCACAGGTACGGCCTGAACAATGACACATTCACTGCAGCCGGAGCAAGCTTCAACATTCCCGTGAACGAATCATCCAGCTCTCCAAGCGAATACCCGCTACCTGCATTTTTCCCGGTATAAAATCCAATGTCGTACGCAGTAATACGGGCGGTGCGCGTGATGTTTTCAAGCGCATACCGTTTATCGTCTTCACCGATTTTAACAATTGCATAAAATCCGGAAACAACGATCAGCGCAAGCACAAACGGAATAAGAAGCGCCTTCAGCACGGTTGATTTAATCTTGTAAAACTCACTGGCGTAAATCCACAGCAACATGGCTGGCAAAAAGCAGAGCAGTACGTAAATCTTAACCTGATAAATAACAATAACTGCAGCGATCAGAATAACAAAGTATAACAATTTGAATTGCCTGTCGATCAGGAGTTTCTTAACACAGTACGTAAGCATACCAATACAGGCCAGCACAACCGAATCCTTCAGGATGCCCGAACCCCAAAACACAACGGATGGAATAAATAATACTGCAAGCGCAATCCACTTTCGTTGATTTGGAAATTGTTTAGCAAACACCGTAAAGAACATCCACATGCCGGTAAAGTTGAGCAGCGCAAACAAGATGGCTGTTGCTGAATACGTGGAGAATGTAAACAGATCGAAAATTGCCGCAAGCCTCACGATAAAGTAGGAACCCGGGTCGCCCCAAAACAAAATTTGCGATGAATACTTATAGGCGATTTGCTGATCCTCGCCCGAGGAAAAAATAAGTGACAAGCCATCGGAAGGGCTTTCCATAAATGCATTCCAGATTACCCGGCTTCCGTGCGTATGGTAATTAAAGGTATCGCCACCCGAATAGTAGAACTGGTACAGAATGCCTAAAAACAAAGCCCCTGCGATACGAACAGTTAATGCCCAAAAGAAATACTTACGGGTGAGCTCGTTTGTAACGTATGGCCTTACGATATAGGCCGTGATGTAAACAAACATGATAAGAATGGGCGTTACCAGAAAATCGCGGAGCTCCATAGACTATCTTTTTCTGATCCAGAAGGATCCTGGTTTCTTGTCAGGGCCGCTGGGATTCCCCGGAAAAGCAGCTTCCAGTTGATCCCGATGGTTGACGTACAGATAGTTCAGCGCGAACATAATTTCAAGGTCGTTGTTTCCTGTTAACAACGCCTCCAGAAGATACTGCTCATTCCACATCCTGAATTCATCGCGAAGCCAGCTCAATGGATAATCTTCCGGAAGGAAAATATCGTGAACATGCACCCATACACCTTTCTTCAAATAAGGCACGACTGACAGAAACAGGTAATTGACATCACCACCAGGCCGGATGATGTGCGATGAGTCGATAAAAAGGATATCATTTTCCTGAAGGGAAGCAAAAACTGCCGGATCAATGTCTTCTATTTTCTTACGAATCAATGTGACGGGCAATTTTTCAAGCCGCGGCATTTCGTAGGGCTCAATGCAGGTCATCTCGCACGAATAAGATGGATTTTCCAGTTTATTTTTCGCGATGCCTGCCAACGCAACAAGCGTTGAATAACCGCTGCCAACTTCTAAAATTCGGGACGGTTTGTTCTGACGGATTAAAGAATAATATGCGCGTGCGTCTTTGTCTTCGAACGAACCATTATTAAAATGAAACTTCCAGTCGCCTTGCTGGGCCGCAAGCACGGTGTTTAGCTCAGTGTCGAATGTGAGTTTCGAAAGAAAACTGAGTTGTTCGGCATCGTTGTAGTTGAGTTTGCTTTCACGTTTTCGCGAACTCAGTTGGCGATAATCAAACAACGGTTCGTAATAGTGATTAACGATCGGAAAAACACCCAGCTTTAAAAACACAGTTTTTGTAGCCGGCATCTTGCGCATTCCCCAATAGCGAACCACTCTAAACCAAACTGCCGCCAGTAACGTAAAGGGTAAGAACAGCCAATCAAACACCGGAGCGAGCATACCCACCGCACGGATCGTTTTTTTTACAAGACCCTCCTGAAGATTCATTAGTCGCCTTTTTCGAGTTTTTTCAGCCGCTGCTTGGCCGTTTTAAACGCCTCATCCTTCCGGCCCGACTTCTTCTTAACTTCCTTGAAATACTTTTTTGCTTCCGCTTTCTTCCCTTCCTTTTCCGCAATTTCACCCAGTGCAATCAGGGAATATAATGCATACCCTGTTTCACCCGCGTCAATTTCATCCGCGAACCGGATGCAAAGCTTATAGTACTTCTTCGCATCCTCATACTTTTTATGTGTTTCATAAATCTGTCCGAGGAAGAACGCTGCATACCTGCCGCTGGTAGCCTCATAGCCAAGTTGTGCGCTATCGATGCGTTCAAGGATATTCAGGCAAACCGGTTCCGCTACCGAAAATCTTCCCATCGAGTATAAAATGCGGGCGTAATACCGGTGGAAGAACGGATTGTCGGGATAAGTCTCGTACAAATACTTGCTGATGTCGTATGCACGCGGCTGATCGTTTTCATAGCTGTTGAGAATACGCATGAGCCAAACCATTGCTTCGGTGCGCGTGTAGAATGCATTGTATGAAACTTCTTTTAGTTGCTTTAACCCGAGCGCCTTATCTCCTTTCGGAAACATCCATAAAACAATTTTCAGGGCAGGATAATTTTCAGGTACCCAAACAGAAAAATAATTGAATAGCGCATCACCGAATAATAGCTCGGGACTCAGATCTTGTTTGGTTTTACTTTCCTCAAGATAATCAAGTGCATCTTTTCCCGCGGAAGCGGCCTTCGTCCAGTTGCGTCTTTCTTCATCGGAATACAGCCGGCCTTTAAATCCATAAGCAGCCGAAAGAAAGAACGCGGCCTCAATTTTATACTCTGAATAATTGTCGTACAGATTTTCGGCAATGGTGATTGTGCTATCCATGTACGACAGGAATCGTTTGTCGTGTGAAGTATCTTTTGTATTTGGCATGATCTTCCACCACTCGATCAGGCCCATCAAAAAGTACGGCAGCGGATGCCAGCGATATTGCTGTCGCAGGCTGCGGAAATTTTCCTCAGCCTTGTCAAACTTAAAATTATAGAGGTCGTTTAACGCCTGGGAACACTGAAGCTGCACCGTGAGGTCGTTCAGCAAAATAATAGTCGTATCTTTTTTGGCAGTCTTTTGTGCCTGAACCGCAAAAACAGCGACCAACTGAAACAGAAGAGCCAGTAAAAAATACCTCGACAACAATATCTTTGAAAACCTAACCATAGACCAGTACAACGCTTTCCCTGCCTTTTTATGCAATCCAACAACGAAACTAAGTCAATATTCGCTACAGACAAAAGGCTGTTATTCGTTTTACTGTGCGTGCTCACGCTTTTCCTGTTGTACTTCAAAAAAACCTTTATCGAGTATGAGACCGCTGCCTTCGAGTTTCTCCAGGACCGGCCCGAGGGATTCGTACTGAAGGTGCTCAGCATGATTCAGTTTCTCTCCATTCCGCTCGTCTATTTCTGGAAGTTTACCGTGATCGCGTTCGTGATCTGGATCGGCTGCTTTTCGTATGGCTACCGCGTCACGTTCGCACAATGCTGGGGTGTAGTAATTGGTGCCGAGTTCATTTTCCTGATCCCCGAAGTGATCAAAATCTTTTACTTCTTTTTTATCGAGACTGATCCCACGTACACAGACATTGGAGCTTTTTATCCGCTTTCGCTGATGCACTTTTTCGACTATTACTCGATTGATCACAAATGGGCTTATCCCCTGCGGGCGCTAAACCTGTTCGAGATCGCGTATTGCTTCGCGCTTGTTGCCGGTATCCATCACTATGCACGCAAAGACAAAAAGGTGGTGTGGTTCATTGTGCTCAGTTCATACGTATTCCTGTTCCTGCTTTGGCTGGGTTTTTACGTAATAGTTTACAAATAATTCCGTTATTACTCGGCCCCGGCCGACCATAGCCTCAAGCTGTGGACTCTTGACATTATTGCTTATTTTCGCCCCTTAATCCTGCAAAAAAAGCTTTTCATGAATTTTCAGAAGACGAATAACATCACCGGCTGGATCATTTTTTTGATCGCCCTGGCAGTGTATTGGCTCACCATGGAAGAAACCGGTAGTTACTGGGACTGTGGTGAATTCATTGCGGTGTCGTACAAGCTCGAAGTACCGCACCCTCCGGGTGCACCGCTGTTCCTGTTGATCGGCAGGTTATTCTCCTTTCTTTCATTTGGCGATGTAACGCAGGTGGCTTACTGGATCAACTTTACCAGTGTTTTATCAAGCGCTTTTACTATCCTGTTTTTATTCTGGTCGATCGTATTGTTCGGCCGTAAACTTTTGAAAGTTTCTAATGAAACCGAGCTTGAGTCGCACACGTGGCTGCTAATGGGTGCCGGAGCCGTAGGCGCATTGGCGTATACATTCTCCGATTCGTTCTGGTTCTCAGCTGTTGAGGCCGAAGTTTATGCGATGTCTTCCTTCTTCACGGCATTCGTTGTATGGGCCATGCTGAAGTGGGATGTTATCGAAGACGAATCGAAAGCGAATCGCTGGCTGATTCTGATCTTTTACATGATTGGTCTTTCAATTGGCGTGCACTTGCTGAACCTGGTAACCTTGCCTGCATTAGGGTTAATCTTCTACTTCAAAAAATACAAACCTACTACCTGGGGTATAGTTTCAACGTTGCTCATCAGCGGAGCATTGATCTTACTTATCAACGACTTGATTATTCCCGGTTTACCATCCATTGCGGGCCGTTTCGAATTGTTCTTCGTGAACTCGATAGGTTTGCCCTTCGGATCAGGCGCTGCTTTCTTTGGCCTGTTGATTATTGCAGGATTGATTTGGGGAATACGTTTCACACAACGAAACGCAAAACCTGTACTCAACACGTTATTGCTTTCATCAGCCTTTATTCTAATTGGTTACGCATCGTACGCTATCATCGTAATCCGCTCGAACTACGATACACCAATCGATGAAAACGATCCGTCAGATGTCATGAGCTTTGTAAGCTATCTGAAACGTGAACAGTACGGCAGCAGACCTTTATTATATGGACAGTATTTTACCGCTCAGTTGATCGACATCAAAAAAGGAGATCCTGAGTACCGGAAAGGAAAAGACAAGTACGAAATCTCCGACTATAAAAGAGAGCTGGTGTACGAACCGGGTCAGCAAACCATTCTGCCCCGCATTTACAGTACTGATCCGGCACAAGTGCGGCAGTACAGACAGATATTAAACCTGCGCGAAGGACAAAAACCAACCTTCAGCGACAACCTGCGCTTCATGTTCAAGCACCAGATCGGCTGGATGTATGGCCGTTATTTCCTTTGGAACTTTGCAGGGCGCGAAAGTGACGAGCAGGGTGCAGACTGGATAGGGCCAGGCGCATGGGGAGAAAAAATTCCTGCGTCACTCGCCAACAAAGGACACAATAACTTCTTTATGATTCCATTCATATTGGGATTGATAGGGATGTATTTCCAACTCGTGCAGGACGGGAAAAATGCTTTTGTAGTTGGGTTGCTGTTTATTCTTACAGGAGTTGCACTGGTTGTTTACCTGAACGGACCTGCGGCCGAACCGCGTGAACGCGATTACATTTATGCTGCGTCTTATTACGCGTACTGTATCTGGATTGGCCTTGCGGTGATCGGCCTAGGAAAAGCACTTGCAAACTTCATTAAACCTAAGATGGCATTCGTTGCCGCCACACTCATCGGTTTAACAGCTCCGGCCATCATGGCTCAGCAAGGTTGGGATGATCATAACCGCGCCAATCGCTACTTCTCGGTAGACTCTGCAGTGAATTACCTGGAATCATGTGCCCCGAATGCGATACTTTTCACGGGCGGAGACAATGACACGTTCCCGTTATGGTATGCACAGGAAGTGGAAGGGGTTCGTACCGACATGCGTGTAGTGGTTCTAAGTTACTACAACACCGACTGGTACATCGAGCAAAGCATGCGCAAGCACTATGAGTCAGAGCCGTTGCCATACACACTCAGTGCCACAAACTATCTGCAGGGCGGTCCTAACGATTATCTGCCGTTCGAGGATCTGAAAATCCCGAACATGAGCCTGAAGGAATACATAAACCTGCTGGCGAAAGATGACAAGGCATTGAGACTTTATCCGGATGCCAACATTATTCCTTCCAAAAATATTATCCTGGATGTGGATGTTGATCAGGTTAAAGCTTCCGGAATTGTTCCGGCAGAACTCGACAGCCTGATTGTTCCCAAGATGGTGTTGCGCCTGAAGGGTCGGGCGCTTGAAAAGAAAGACCTTGCCTTACTTGATGTGTTGCTGACAAATAACTGGAAACGTCCGGTATATGTGAACTATACTTCACTCGACCAGTTCAATGTTGACCTTCGCCCATACGTGGTAATGGAAGGAAACACATTCCGTATTCTTCCTGTGCGCAATCCCGATCCGGCCAACCGCCTCGTAAATACTGAGGTAGCCTATAACAATGTGATGAAAAAATTCCGCTTCCGCGGATTGCAGGATTCAACCGTTTACTACAGCGAAGACTATCGGAACTTTGTTTTGAACCATCGTGGCACAGTAAACGAGGTTACCGATGCACTGCTGGTAAAAGGTGAAAAGGACAAAGCGCGCGAACTACTTCTGTATAGCCTGACGATGATGCCGAACTCGTCTATTCCGTATGATGTAAGTAATGCGCGCAATGTTGAAAGTCTGTTTGAAGTAGGAGAAAAAGAAAAGGCAATTGAAGTAGCAACGAAACTTGGTAACCGAATGATTGACATGGCTGAGTTTAACATCAGCAAGCGTAACTTCGGAAACGATACGTACAATGCCATTGTGGTGCTCAGTGAACTGCAACGCGTACTCTATAAGTATGGAGAGCCTGAGCTGGCGAAGAAATTTGAAGACGCCTATCAAAAGAATGCCGGCATATTCCAGTCGGCAGGCGAATAATGATTTCCTGAAAAGAACAAGAAAGCCGGTTAACAGCCGGCTTTTTTTATTGTTCCTATTTCTTGGTTACGATTAATAACAAGTCAAGCGCGTTGTCAGCATCATCAGTTACCCGATAATCTTCGTGCCGGATGCCTTTCACGAGAGCATCATCGCCTGTTTGCAACTTGTTACGGTTTCTGCGGTTTAAAAATTCATACGGAGCCCGGAGCATCCAAGCAGGTAAATTCCATTGCAGTCGGAGGATATCCCACTTCATGATGCGCTGAACGGATTTTTTGTTCTGTTCATAATACGCCATCACTTTTTCGTTACCGGTAATCCCCTTCATTTCCGCGGTGGAAAAAATTCCGGCAGCCAAAGCTTTTAACTCATGCGCCAGGTATTCCCGGATGTGCCACGGATTTCTCGAAAGCGACATTTTCCGGTTCGGGGTGGTTAACAAGGCAATCCCGCCCGGTTTTAATACGCGGTTTATTTCCTTTAAGTAAAGCACATCATTTTTTATGTGCTCAATCACTTGGAAGCTTACCACGCAATCGTAGCTGTCGTCAGCTAAACCGCCCAGCGGAGGAATATTCATGCTGATAAATTTTCCGGCCGGAAACCGCTTCCGCAGTTCAACAAGAGCCTCCTCAATTTTATCGACCGCAGTAAACGAGTCAGACTTGCTCATCAGCAACTCCACTCCCCGTCCTTCGCCACAGCCAACCTCCAGCACATCGCCATGAACATACTGTTCCGCCACAACATATGCTTTAAATAATCGTTGATGCAATGGATTGTCCGATGGGATGTTCTCCGAAGTAATTTCGGTTGTGTATATTTTCGCCATAATTCCGAGCCGAGCCGCAAAAATAACCGAATGCTCCGGAATATTCCGAAACGGCTTTAATTTAAGTACGATGAAGAAGTTCGCTCCAATACTGTTTATGCTTGTCAGCACCGGACTGCAGGCACAGGTGTTACGAAATATGAATTTCAGATACCTGTATAACCCGGACGAAATTTTCTCCCTCACGTGGGATGTTGTGAAAGAATCCGATACGTACACGGTTTTTTATGACCTCAAGCTCAACGATACTGCAAGGCATTACAACGATTTTAACCTGAGTTGGGAGTTGCGAAAATCTCCATCCGAGAAATCGGGCGTAGCGAAAACAGGAACACCAATGGTGCTGGAAAATTCTGCCTCGCGTAAAGCGGGTGCAATAAAATTTACCGGTGACCCCGACCAAAACATTGTTGTCACAAAGGTGAGTATTGTTGAAGGGAAGAAGTCGTGGGCATTTCTTTTTTACAAACAACTGCCAACCGCTGAATCAATTTATGCGACTACCGGAAATGATATAATCGGAGAGTCATTCGTTAAGCGGGGTAAACCTGTCGCGTTTCACGGTTTTACAGGCGCCAGCCCTTTGCAGGTTTCTTACTATGAAGATGCATTCCCGGCCGGAGCACCAGCTTTCTCAACGGCACAGGCACGTGTGGCCAAAACGATTAAGCCTGATTCAGTATTTTTTATCGACCCCCAGGCGCAGACAACGTTGAGCCGAACTGGTTTATACCTGGTGCAACAGGACACTGCATCCGCTGCCGGAATTGCCTTCCGGGTGGAGGATGATTATCCGAAGCTGGGTAAACTTGAAAGCCTTGCCGGACCGCTCATTTATGTTTGCACCAAGCAGGAGTACGAAAAGATCAAACTTGCGGGTAACGATAAAAAGAAATTCGACCAGATTATATTGAGCATTACCGGCAATACCGAACGGGCTCGAATTTTTATGCGCAATTATTTCAAACGGGTGGAAGCCGCTAATCAATATTTCAGCTCATACAAAGAGGGCTGGAAAACCGACCGCGGCATGATCTATATCATCTATGGCATTCCCGATGAGGTTTACCTGTTTGACGATCGCGAAGTTTGGGAGTATAGAAATGAAAATCTCAAAGAGCGTTTTCAGTTTGTAAAGTCTGCCACCATTTTTGACCCGGACAATTTTGTACTGATCCGTCAGAAAGGTTTTGCTACCGACTGGTACCAGATGATCGACTTGTGGCGTAAAGCCCGGTTTTAAGTCATTCGTCATTTAATCGTAGCTTTGCAGCTATGATTTCCAACACCGACATGATTTATGGCACACGCGCGGTTATTGAAGCGATCCGTGCCGGCAAGCAAATCGAAAAAATTCTTGTTCAAACCGGATTAAACAATGATCTGATTCGCGAACTCACAGGTGTTGCACGCGAACATAACGTACCCATTACGTACGTACCCCAGGAAAAACTAAATCGATTAACCACGAAAAATCACCAGGGCGTGGTGTGCATGCTCTCGGCCATCAGCTATTCACAGGTTAATGACTTGATTGATTTTGCTTATTCGGAGGGTCGCGAACCCTTCTTTATTGTGCTTGACCGGGTAACCGATGTCCGAAATTTCGGGGCCATAGCCCGCACAGCAGAGTGTGCCGGAGTTACCGGGATCATTATTGGCGACAAGGGCAATGCACCCATCACGAGCGATGCCATGAAAACCTCTGCAGGTGCGTTAAATCATTTACCCGTTTGTCGTGAGCCGGATTTGAAGAAGACGTTAAAATTTCTTCGCGACAACGGTATCATGGTAGTTGCCTGCACCGAAAAAGCCGAGAAAGATATTTACGAAGTAAAATTTGACCAGCCGGTAGCATTGATCATGGGATCGGAAGAAGACGGGATTTCAGACTTCTTGTTACGGGAGTCTGATGTGCTCGTCAAAATTCCCATGAGAGGAAAAATCGAATCGTTAAATGTTTCGGTGGCTACGGGTGTTGCGGTTTATGAGGTGGTACGTCAGAAACTCATTTAAAAGTCCGCTAGTATCTCCACCTCTTCTTCAGTCAAAGCACGGTTATATATTCTCACGTTATCGACCAGTCCATCATAAAAGAGAACTGGAACTCTTGCGCGACCGATCGTTGCAAACGCGTCTCCATTCCCTGAATGGATGTAATTCGCGAATGTCCCCGAGCCAACTAATGTTCCGTTAACATAATACCGGTAGGTTTTGCTGTCTGAGATCATAATCACATTGTACCATGTGTTCTCCGATACAGGTATCGACACTACTTCATTGGATACGTTTAAATCAAGGGTTTTATTCCCGCCATTGTCAATTAAAGTCATAACAGTCAGTCCAAATTCCAAATTGTTATGATCTGAACCGTAGAGCACTGAACGTGTAGGAGATATACTTTCAGCTGAAAAACTTAATGCAATTGTTTTATCCTCGAAATCAAAATCATCCGGGAGGTCAACAAAGCTATTATCGCCAGCAAAATGAGCAGCCTCCTTATTCTCATCATCCCTAAACGTATAGGTGACATTGGTATCCGTACCATCGTTTGATCCTTCACGGTCCAGCGAATTTCCGTTAAAATTGTAGTAGGCAACCAGGCCGTCTGAAGGAGCTTGAAGATCATTGTCTTTATTATCGTTCTCGGAGCACGAAAAAATAGTTACTAAAATAATGAAGCTGGATAAACAAATTCTTTTCATAGATGTTTAATAATTACAAAAGACAAAGGTAAACTTAAAGAAGCTCTTCCCCGCCTTTCATCGCCTTCAGATCGATGACAAATTCCAATAAAGGGAAAATCGAATCGTTAAATGTTTCATTCGCAACCGGTGTTGCCATTTATGAAGTGGTGCGCCAGAAAAAACTCTTTAATAAGAAGCAATAATTGCAATTTCCTCAGCACTCAATGCTCTGCTATAAATTCTTAAGTTATCCATCGACCCCGAAAAGAAAAGATTAAAAATTCTTGACGATCCAATAATCGTATCTTCAACACCGTTGGATGACTTCAGGTATGTGTCAAAAGTTCCTTGAGCCATTAACGATCCATTAATGTAGTATTTGTAAGATTTTGCCGCACCGACCATAGTGATATGATACCAGACTCCTTCCGTTGCAGGAAAGGTCACTGGATTGCCGCCTACGTTAAGAAGAAAAACCTTCTGGCCTGCATCCCGCATGACGTACATCCCTACAAGTCCAAATTGTTTATTCGGGTTATCCGATACAAAAGGGACCATAATATTGTCGGTAATAACATCGGCCTTAACCCAAAAGCAAATGGTCTTATTCTCAAAATCGAAGGTATTGTCAATAACTGCATAATTTGCGTCAGCAACAGAAAAATTAACTGCCTTTTCGCGCAATTCATTGACAAATGAATACGTTAACATGGCGCCACCTCCCGGCACAGCATCATTGTTTCCAAACTGATCATTTGTATTATCCTCAAAATTGTAGTAGGCAACCAAGCCATTGGTTGTTGGCCCAGGTTTTTCGGTTGTAAAAGATATACTTTCGCCATAGCCGGTACCTCTCTTATTTGTTGCATAGGCTCTTATGTGATAAGTGGTTTCAGGCTCAAGTTCGTCAAGCATGCTATTGAAAACATTCTCAGTATCTTCAGACACGACCTTTTCGTTAATAAGCGTTGGCTCACTCACCACACTGCTATAAACAAATCCTCGCTCTATTATCTTGGCATTACCATTGTCTGAGATTTCAGCCGAGATATGAACAGAAGATTCTGTCACATCGGTAATCTCACCCGTTGTCACTTTCGGAATACTCACAGAATTTTCATCGTCACCACAAGAAACAAAAGTTGTAAACGCTAAAATCACTAAACAAACTGCACTAAATTTTTTCATATATAGTTATAAGGGTTCTTAAGTATGAAATTAAAGAAACTCTCCCCCGCCTTGCATCGCCTTCAGATCGGTTACAAACTTGCGGAATTGATCTTCTTTATCTTTTTCACATACAATGATGACGTTTCCGAATTCGGCTACGAGATAACCGTTTAATCCCTGTGCAACGATGAGCTTGCCGGGCGTATCGGAACGGATGATGGAGTTGCGCGTATCGTACAGAAGTGTTTTTCCGGTTACCGAATTATTATGACTGTCTTTCGAGGAAAGTTCATGGATGGAACTCCACGAACCCAAATCGCTCCACGTAAAATTTCCGAGGCAAACAAAAACATTCGTTGCCTTTTCCATGATTCCATAATCGATGGAAACACTTTTACACTGAGCGTATGCATTCTCAACTGCTTCTGCTTCTGCCGGAGTTCCCAATGCCGGGACACACTCTTCAAAAACTTCCGCCATTTCCATCTGGTGTTCTTCGAGCGACTTGATAATTGCCTGAACTCCCCAGATAAAAATTCCGGAGTTCCATACGAAGTCACCGCTCTCTAAAAATTTCTTGGCCAGCGACAACTCGGGTTTTTCCGTAAAGGTCTTAACCTTCTTGGCCACTTTCTTGTCCGGAATAAACTGGATGTATCCGTAACCGGTTTCCGGGCGCGTGGGCGTAATGCCGAGTGTCAACAGCTTGTCTTGCGTTTTTGCAATGTCGGCTGCCTTTAAAATAATCTCGCGGAATTCTTCTTCTTTCAAAATGAGGTGATCAGCAGGACTGACTACAATCACTGCATCTTTATTCAGCTTGTTGATGCGATAACTCGCATACGCAATGCACGGTGCGGTGTTCTTTCGCATCGGCTCTGCCAGAATCTGCTCCGGATTCATCTCCGGTATCTGTTGCCGTACGAGGTGTGCGTGCTCCTGATTGGTTACGGCATAAATGTTTTCGGGAAGGCAAATCGATAAAAACCTTTCGTAGGTCGAACGCAACAGTGTTTTACCTGTTCCAAGAACATCCAGAAACTGCTTGGGCATCGAGTTACGACTGTAGGGCCAAAACCTCACACCTACCCCGCCTGCCATTAGCACTACGTACAAATTTTTGTTTTTCTCCACCGGCAAATGCTGAAACAGCCCGTAATTAAAGCCTAGACAATGCCTTCTTTCAGAAGGTCATGTAAATGTATAAAACCTTCCACTTTATTGCCCTCCATCACCACTAATTGTGTAATGCTTTTTTCCTGCATCAGATGCAGGGCCTTAACAGCAAATTCATCCCTGGCAATGCTTTTCGGGTTTTTGGTCATGATATCCGATGCCGTAATAGTGCCAATATTAACATCCTTCTGAAGCATTCTCCGAAGATCGCCATCCGTAATAATTCCAAGCAGTACGCGATCATTTTCCGCTACAGCAGTGCATCCCAGTCGCTTCGAAGAAATTTCAAGAATAACGTCTTTTAATGGGGCATTTGGCTTGACAATCGGAAACTGGTTGTTAACAAATACATCCGATACTTTCAGATACAGTTGTTTGCCCAATGCACCGCCCGGATGATACTTCGCAAAATCTTCACTTGTAAAATTTCTTAACTCAAGCAGGCAAACTGCAAGCGCATCTCCTAACGCAAGATGGGCGGTAGTGCTGGTTGTTGGTGCCAGGTTATTCGGACAAGCTTCTTCTCCGATTGTCGCATTCAGTACATAATCGGCTTGCTGCGCCAGGTATGAACTTACATTGCTCACGAGTGCAACAAGTTTCGAACCTCTCCGTTTCAGAAGGGGAACCAGTACTTTGATCTCAGGAGTATTGCCGCTTTTTGAGATACAGATCACAATGTCATCCTGCTGGATCATCCCCAAATCGCCATGAATTGCATCCGCTGCATGCATGAATAGCGAAGGTGTTCCGGTGGAATTTAGTGTGGCCACAATTTTATTTGCAATAATTGCGCTTTTGCCAATTCCTGTAATGACAACCCGGCCTTTTGCAGAATAAATTTCCTGCACACAAGCTTCAAAGTTGTCATCGATGTACTGCGCTAATTTTTCAATTGCTTCGGATTCATTTTTTAAGACATCCCTCGCAATTTTTTTGATATTTTTTGTTATATTCAATGTTCTTAGAGAATTAGACTATTCTACTCTGCAAAGATAAAGATTTGACACTTACTACTGTTAGGAAAGCAATATGATGTTGGTTGAAGAGAAAGATGCGTTAAAAGTAAAGCTGAAAGAAGTTTTTGGCTACAGCCAGTTTCGCGGAAACCAAGAAACGGTAATTCGCAACGTGCTGGATGGCAAAAACACGTTTGTGATTATGCCTACCGGGGCGGGTAAGTCACTTTGCTACCAGCTTCCCGCATTGATGAATGACGGCCTGGCAATTGTTATTTCGCCCTTGATCGCGCTGATGAAAAATCAGGTGGATCAGTTAAACGCATACGGAGTTAACGCACGCTTTTTAAATTCAACGCTTTCAAAAGGAGAAATTACCCGGTTAAAGAAGGACTGCATGAACAGCATCGTGAAGTTGTTGTATGTAGCACCTGAATCGATGAACAAAGAAGAAAACATCGAGTTCTTAAAAAAAGTAAACGTATCGTTTGTAGCGATTGATGAAGCCCACTGTATTTCTGAGTGGGGACACGATTTCCGTCCGGAATACCGAAGAATAAAATCAATTATTCAGCAGTTCGGAAACCTGCCCATCGTAGCCTTGACAGCTACCGCAACTCCGAAAGTGCAGCTTGATATTCAAAAGAATTTACAAATGGAAGACGCTGACGTGTTCATGTCATCGTTCAACCGTAAGAATTTATACTACGAGGTTCGGCCAAAGAAAGAAACAAAAAAGCAACTCATTCACTTCCTGCGTCAGCATAAAGGCAAGTCAGGAATTATATACTGCCTGAGCCGGAAGAAAGTGGAGGAGATCGCACAACTGTTACAGGTGAATGGTTTTAAAGCCGCACCGTATCATGCGGGCCTTGATCCGGAAGTGCGCGAACGAAATCAGGACAACTTTCTCAACGAAGAAGTTGACATTATAGTAGCCACCATTGCATTCGGAATGGGTATCGACAAGCCGGATGTTCGGTTTGTAGTTCATTACGATGTTCCTAAATCGCTTGAAGGCTATTACCAGGAAACAGGTCGCTCCGGTCGTGATGGCCTTGAAGGCCATTGCCTCATGTTCTACAGTCATAATGACCTGAACAAGCTTGAGAAATTCAACAAAGATAAATCCGTACAGGAACGCGAGAACGCCCGCATCCTTTTGCAGGAAATGGAATTCTATGCCGAGTCACCGGTATGTCGCAGAAAACAATTGCTGCACTATTTCGGGGAAGAGTATAAGGAAGACAATTGCGGCATGTGCGATAACTGCGTGCATCCGCGCGAACGCTTCGATGGCATGGAGTATGCAGCCATGGTGTTGCAGGCCGTAAAGCAAACTAATGAACGCTTCGGGCTCGGCCACCTCGTGCATGTGTTACGTGGTTTAGAAGACGAATACGTAAAAAGCTACGGACACTTCAGCCTGCCGATTTATGGTAAAGGAAAAGATCAGGATGCCGACTTCTGGAAATCTGTTATCCGCCAAACCTTGATCTTCCAGTTGCTGGAGAAAGACATCGAAAACATTGGCGTGCTGAAAATGACTGCGCGCGGTGAAGCGTTCCTGAAAAAACCGCATGCAGTTGAAATGGCACGCGATCACGACTTCACCACGGATGTGGAGAACGAAGAAGTATCAACCGAACGCGCTCCGGCCAATACCAAAGCGTATGACGACAAGCTTTTCGAGATGCTGAAAGATCTTCGCAAGAAGGTTGCCAAGCAGAAAGATTTGCCTCCGTACGTAATCTTTCAGGATCCGTCTTTGGAAGAGATGGCTACTACATTCCCGACCACCAAAGAAGACCTCGCGCAGGTTAACGGTGTGGGCATGGGTAAAGTGAATAAGTTTGGGAAGGAGTTTTTGGAGCTGATTAAGAAGTACGTTGACGACAACGACATTGAAACGGCTTCGGAAATTGTGGTGAAGACCTCGGTTAATAAATCGAAAACCAAAATTCTGATCATCCAGCAAATCGACAAGAAGATTGATCTTGAAGAGATTGCTCAGACTGCCGGCCTTACTTTCAACGAATTGCTGACGGAAATAGAAAACATCAGTTATTCAGGCACCAAGCTTAACCTTACGTATTACCTGGACGACATCCTGGATAAGAGCAAGCAGGACGACATTCATGATTATTTTATGAATGCCGATACGGATAGCCTGGATGCAGCGTTAAATGATGAGAGTCTTTCGGATTATTCGGAAGAAGACATCCGTCTGATCCGGGTACAGTTTATGAGCGAGCACGCCCATTAAACGGTCGGTGAGACGCAGACCAGGTCAATTACAGTTTTTAAAAATCAGAAAGTCACCCTGAAGTTTCGGGGTGACTTTTTTATTTACGCTTATCTTTGCGTCTTATGAATATCCTGATCATTGGAAATGGCGGCCGTGAGCATGCGTTCGCGTGGAAAATCAAGCAAAGCAAACAGTGCGATAAGCTTTTTGTAGCCCCCGGTAACGCGGGTACGGGTACCGTGGCCGAGAATGTAGCGATCGCTGTAGACGATTTCGCCAAGCTGGGCCAGTTTTGTCTTGATAATAACATCGAGCTTGTGGTTGTTGGGCCGGAAGTTCCGCTGGTAAAGGGTATTCGTGACTACTTCGAAAGCGATGTGAAATTGAAAAATATTGCCATGGTTGGTCCGGGTAAAACCGGGGCGCAGCTTGAGGGGAGTAAAGATTTCTCGAAGCAGTTTATGGTGCGTAACAACGTGCCGACTGCAAAAGCGAAAACATTTTTCCCGGAAACGGTTAATGAATCTTTCACGTACATCGATTTGTGCACGCCTCCCATCGTGCTGAAAGCAGACGGCCTTGCTGCCGGTAAGGGAGTAATCATCACCGAAGACAAAGTCGAAGCAAAAGAAGTGATCAAAGAGATGCTGGTCGATAAGAAGTTTGGTGACGCCAGCGCAAAAGTGTTAATCGAAGAATTTCTGAAAGGCATTGAAGTTTCCGTGTTTGTGTTAACGGATGGAAAAGATTATGTAATTCTCCCCGAAGCGAAAGACTATAAACGCATTGGCGATCACGATACCGGCCCGAACACGGGCGGCATGGGTGCCGTTTCTCCGGTGGTATTTGCCGATAAAGTTTTCCTGAAGAAAGTTGAAGAAAAGGTTATCAAGCCTACAATCGATGGCCTCGCAAAAGAAGGCATTGCCTACAAAGGATTTATCTTCATAGGATTAATGAATGTTGACGGAGAACCATTCGTAATCGAATACAATGCACGGATGGGCGATCCGGAAACGCAGGTTGTACTTCCCAGAATTAAAACAGACATCGTATCGTTGTTGTACGCTGCTGCCACCGGAGCGTTAAGAGATATTTCAATTGAAACTCATCCCGAGTATGCCGTTACACTTTCGATGGTGTCGGGGGGATATCCCGGAGATTACGAGAAAGGGAAAGTCATTTCAGGTTTGGAGAAGGTGTCGGATGCCGTGGCGTTTCATGCCGGAACCAAAAAGAATCAAAATTCAGTGTTGACGGATGGCGGTCGCGTGATCTCCATGATGGCAATGGGAGCCGATCTTGCCACAGCACGTGAAAAAGCCTATCGGGGTGCTTCTATCCTTGGGTGGGATGGACTATATTTCAGGAAAGATATTGGGCTGGATTTGTTAACTTTAGAATCAGAAACAAGTCGTCATGGTAATTAAGATTTCCAAAAAAGCTTCATCTACTAAAATTCGGCAAGAGCTGAAAAAACTTTCCGGCAAGCCTGCCAGCACAGGCTTTAATGCAAAAAAATACTTCGGAAAACTGGTGAGGGCGCTTGATGGAGAAGCGTATCAAAAAAAGGTTCGAAATGAATGGAATTGACCTTTTTGTAGATACCAATGTTTTAATTAACCTGGCCGAAGGAAAAAGTGGAGTAGATCAATATCTGGAAAGTAATAATCTTTTTGTTTCCATTATATCCGAAATAGAACTGCTGGGGTGGCACAAAATAACCTCACCTCAAAAGAACTACTTCAAAAATATGTTGAGTGATTGTTCAATAATCGGTATCACGAATCCCGTTAAAGAACTCTCCATCCAACTGCGACAGAAACACAAAGTAAAACTTCCGGACGCCATCATTGCTGCTAGTGCAATGCACCTTGACATTCCCCTCCTAACCTTCGATAAGGGTTTTGAACAATTTAAAGATTTAGATCTTATTGTGATTTATTAACATGGGTTGCGCGTGCGGAACATCGAAAAGCGGCAAAGTTGCCGGCTGTAAAAATAATGGCGCCTGTCAAACAGGTGGCTGTAATAAAATGAATGTATTCGACTGGCTGTCGAACATGGAAATGCCTTCCTCTTCTTCGTTTGAAGTTGTTGAAGTCCGGTTTAAGAACGGACGGAAAGAATTTTTCAGAAATGCTGAAAACTTTAACCTCACCACAGGCGATGCGGTGGTAGTTGAAGTACCGAATGGTCATCACCTGGGGCATGTATCGCTTCAGGGCGAACTCGTTCGTTTGCAAATGCAGAAGAAAAAGATTGCCAACGATTCTGAAATCAAAAAAATTTACCGTCTCGCGCATCAAAAAGACCTCGAGAAATATGAAGAGGTGAAGAAGCGCGAAATGCCAACACTGTATCGCACACGCGAAATTCTGCGTGAGATAAAATTGCCGATGAAATTATCGGACATTGAATATCAGGCCGACAATACCAAAGCAACATTTTTCTATTCTGCGGATGATCGCGTTGACTTTCGTGAGTTAATCAAACGTCTGGCAACAGAGTTTAGAATTAGGGTTGAAATGCGGCAGATCAGTCTGCGGCAGGAAGCGGGCCGCTTGGGCGGGATCGGTGTTTGCGGACGCGAATTATGCTGTTCAACCTGGCTGAGCGATTTTAAAAACGTTGCTACCAGCGCAGCGCGCTATCAGAATTTATCGCTCAATCCCAGCAAACTTTCAGGCCAGTGTGGCAGATTAAAATGCTGCCTGAACTACGAGCTGGAAACCTACATGGAAGCGCTGCAGGATATTCCAAAAATTGAAAACCCCCTGTTAACCGAAGCCGGTGAAGCCAAGCTGCAGAAGACTGACATTTTCCGCAAAATCATGTGGTTCGGTTTTAACGAAGAGAATACGTGGTATCCGTTGAATGTTGACCGGGTGAATCATATCCTGGAAATGAACCGCGCAGGAAAGAAACCCGCCACGCTTCAGGATGATGTACTGGCGGAAAAGATTCCGGTACAGAAACTGAACAGCGACCTCGAACGGATGGATCAGAAATTCCGCGATAAGTCGAAAAAGAAGAAAAAGAAGAAGAAAGGAAACCGCGATAATCAGGGTCAGCAAGGTCAGGCTCAAAATCAAAACCCGAACCGCACTCAGGGTCAAAATCCAAATACCAATCGTCCGCAGGGCCAGGGGCAAAATCAAAATCGCGGTCAGGGACAAGGACAAAATCAGAACCGGAACCAAAATCAGCAGAACCCGAATCGCAATCAGAACCAACAGAACCCGAACCGGAACAAGCAGGGCAATCAGAATCAGCAGCGAAACCAAAATCCGAACAAAAACCGGAATCAAAACAATCCGAATAACCCAAACCGCAACCAAAATCCTGAGGGCGGACAACCCCGTACCGATTCATGAGAATACTCTTTTTTCTTTTGCTGATCGTATTCCTATCAGGCTGTGATCGCAGCCGGTTATATGAAAAGAATCATGATTTTGAAGAGCGCGCCTGGATTGTCTCCGATCAGCCGGTGTTCGACTTTGATATTACCGACACGGTGAAGACATACAATTTGTATTGCAACATCCGTAACTCGGTCAAGTATCCATACTCACGAATTTTTATAAACTATTCCCTGCAGGATTCAACCGGCACCTCTGTTTCAAAAAATCTGATCAGCGCATTTTTGTTTGAAGAAAAAACAGGAAAGCCCTTTGGCAGCAGCGGTCTGGGCGATGTGTACGATCAACAGGTGCCTGTTCTTAAAAAATTCAAGTTTAACAAACCCGGCAAATACAGCATGAAATTCGAGCAGTTTATGCGAACGGATACGCTTGCCGGCATTCACGCAGTAGGTTTCCGGCTGGAGACTGCTTCTATCGAGTAAGCACGATATAATCGTTAATTACCGTCTGAAGGAATTTGACATTATCAGGTATTGAGTCGCGAATCTCAAGAACAGATTTGATACGATCGGTCAACTGGTCCACAGCTTCAGCGTGCGCATGGTTATTATACTTTTTAAAACGATCAATTGTGCTCTTGATCAGGATAACATCATCTTCGGCAAGGTGTTTGGCTTGCGCATACACCGGTTGATACGTTTCGCGTGACTGAATTTTCAGGATATCGTTGAGCGAAAGGTATACGGAAGATTCCAGCTTGATAACCGAAGTGTTCGATACAATATCACCGATACGCTGTGCGCGTGATGAAGAGGCAATCAATATAGAAGCAATTGCTCCGAACGAAAAATAGATATCCAGCATACGGAAAATCCACCGGCCAAAATAATCGTAGAACGTAGCCTTGTCACCCGTGATTTTTATCACCTGAATTTTCATGAGTTTTTTACCCACACTTTGTCCGTTATTGAAGTATTCCAACGCCAGCGAATAAAATAATATCACCGATCCGGTAATGATTGATGTTACAATTTCAAGCGTGCCGGTAACACCCAGAATACCATTAAAAATCAACGAAAGCACAAGGGTAGCCAATCCCATGGCGAGTAAATCCAGCAAAAAGGCGAGTATCCGTTCGCGCAAGCTGGCCAACTCGTACTCAAGCCGAACATTTTGTGCGGTTTTTATTTCAATGCTTTTCATTTCGGTGTAAAAAGAAATACTTTCACTTTGTATGAAAGAAACCCGGTTTGTCAGGCAAAATAAGGAAAAGTGGCTCCAATCAGAACAATTATTGGAGGGCGAAAATAAAGATCCTGAAAAGCTGAGTACACTTTTTACGCAGGTTGTTGACGATTTAAGTTATTCTCAAACCTACTATAAGAACCGCTCGGTACGGGTTTACCTGAACAACATTGCGCGGAACTTCTTTTCGGTTCTGTCGAACAAACGAAGAGACAATAAAAATCATTTCAAGAATTTCTGGATTAGTGAGCTTCCGCAGATTGTGATCTACTGTCGGAAAGAGCTTTTGATATCACTCGCTGTGTTCCTGCTGGCCGCGGCAATTGGGGTACTCTCTACCGCCAGGGATGAAAATTTTCCAGCCTATATCATGGGCGACCAATACATGGAAATGACCAAGGAGAATATCAAAAAGGGAGACCCGATGGCCGTCTACAAAGATCAAAATCAGCTTGAAATGGCTTGGAGTATTATTACCAATAACATTGGAGTGGCGTTCAGAACTTACGTATTGGGAATTTTTTTATCGATTGGCACGCTGTTAATTATGATTTACAACGGAATCATGATCGGCACCTTCCAGTATTACTTCGCTCAGCAGGATTTACTGGCTACATCTGCCATGACGGTTTGGCTGCATGGAACGCTTGAAATATCTTCTATCGTAATTGCTGGGGGTGCCGGATTAACGCTCGGCAGCGGATTACTGTTCCCCGGTACATACACGCGGCTGCAAGCCTTTCAATTATCCGCTGTCCGTTCGCTGAAGCTCGTGTTTGGTATTGCGCCAATTCTTGTTATTGCCGGCATTATTGAAAGTTTCCTAACGCGGTACACCGAGGTTCCTGCATTTATCAAGCTTACGCTGATCATTTTATCGGCTTTATTTATTGTTGGATATTTTATTGTGTACCCCTGGTGGCGGATGAAAAAAGGTTTCCCGGAACCGCTGCACGAAACCAAACTGCAGGCCAACAAGCCCTATCACATTAACTACGCAAAAATTAAAAATCAGGCGGAGATACTGGGTGACAGCTTTAATTTTTACAAGCGTAACTTCGGGTTAATTTTTCGTTGGACACTTTTATTCAGTATCATCGGAACTGTAGTGTACTACTTTACCTACGAACAAGAACTCCTCCTCTCCTATACCGATCCGATGGGATATTGGTTAGGTGAAATGTTTTTTGGAATCAAACTTGACACACTGCCTAAACTAATTGTGGCAGGCTTTACTACTGCTGGGCTGGCTACCGTAACATCGCTGCTGATTATGAAAGATAGTGGTGTGAAAGAAATCACGGCTGGCGTAAGGATACAGGCCTTCATAAAGAACCTTGTTATCATCGCACTACTCTTTGCAATGCCTTTTTGGTGGGGTGGTTTTGGATACACACTTCTTGCTCTTTCCTTCGGGTTGATATTTTTTATCGCCTTCGGAGTTGTTAAACGAGATGCATTTCAGGCGACATGGACTGCTCTCGGCCAGGGTTTCGGGCAGGTATTCGGGTTACAGGTTGTACTTCTCTTTACCGCCATGGTTTTCTTATTTCTGGCCGTTTCACCTCTCATGTACCTTTATACAGAGGCTGTTGCATGGAACCTCAGCGGTGAAAAAGGTATTATTGAGAAAATCACCTACCTGATTGAAATATTCTTTAAGCTTCTTATGTTTAACCTGATCTTACCGCTGGTCTGCGCAAGCATGAGTTTCATTTACTATTCGCTGCAGGAAATTTCCTTTGCAAACGAATTGAAACTGTCGATCGCGAAAATAACTCTCAAAAAATCCCGCGCACGAAACTCATGAGAACCTTTAGCTTGTTTGTTCTGCTTTTTTCTGGTTTTCATGCTTCAGGTCAAACGTATGATTCGCTTTCGCTTGAACAGGCGCTCGATTCCGCTGTGCTCGATACAGCATATGTTGCTGATTATGATTCTGTTTATGAAGTTCAATACACGCAGGCTCCCGGAGATCTTTCCGTAACCCGACAGGAGCTTGAAAAAACATATCGAAAAGAATCTTTCGACAAAAAGAAGTGGAAAGAAATTGTGGGTAACACTTCATATTCAGAAGAGGCCGAAGAACAAAAACAAAAGCAAAATCGTACCCTGCCGAATATGGCCATCGATCCCAGAATTATTCAGGTTATCGGCTACGCAGTAATTTTCGGCTTACTTGCTTACCTCATTTACCTTTTTATTAAGCAGGCCATGAAGGATCCGAATAGAAACATTCAGCGGGGGTCTGCGCTGTTTACCGATATGACCAATCCTGAGCATGTCGCTGATCTTGATCTTGAAAACCTGTTACGCGAAGCGCTCGCTCAAAATAACCTGCGCCTCGCAGTACGCTTGTACTACCTCAAGCTTCTGAAGCACCTTAACCGCGAAGGGTTTATCCGGTGGGAGAAAAACAAAACCGACCGTGATTACGCAAATGAACTTGTCTCCAACGGCATCAGCGGCCAATTCAGAAAGATCATGATCGCCTATGAATACGTTTGGTATGGCGAACGAACTCCATCAGCTGAAGAATTTAAAGTACTGGAGTCGAACTTTAAAATACTTTACCAGACACAGCGATCATGAAGAGACCGGTTATCGTTGTGTTGGTAATATTGGGCATCGTGGTTCTCGCGTTCCTGTACTTTACGCTCAATAAAACTCGCTACAATTGGAATGAATCCTATTCGTCCAAAAGCGATCAGCCCTTTGGCACCAAATACATCTATGAATTATTAAACACCTATGCCACCGGAGGCTTTACACACAATAAGAAAAAGCCGTTAGAGGTTCTCCTCGATTCTGCGGAACACATCTCAGAGACAGCTTATGTATCACTTTCTCACGGTTGGGATGACGATTCTTTAGGCAGCATGGCGCTTCAAAAGTTTATTGCTGCCGGAAACGATGCATTTATTATTTGCCGGTATCCGCCTAATAAACTGCTTCGCGATCTGTACCAGGCAGAGTGTGTGAAGAGTCTTGAGTTCGCTTTTACAAGCTCGGAAGAAATCCAGGTTAATTTTTATCATCCCGAATTTTCAGTGTCCGAGCCGTACACATTTGTGCACCAGGTAAAAAATGAAAAGATTGATTACTTGTGGCAGTACCTGAACAAAGAATCATTGTGCGATTCAGATTCATCTGTTGTGCCGCTGGGTTTCATTCAACCGGATCGCGTGAACTTCTTTAAAATCCCGTTTGGCAAAGGGAATTTATTCATCCATACCGATCCGATCTTATTTACCAACTTTTATATGGTGCAGGAAGGCAAAGTCGACTATGCTGCCTCTGTTTTCTCCCATACATCGTATCGCAAAATTATCTGGGATGAATATCATAGCTTGTTTTCCTTTAATCGCAATCCGAACAGTTATTCCAATCCGCTGTACTACATCATGGATCAGCCCGCGTTGCGTTATGCCTGGTGGTTGCTGGTAGGGCTCGCATTGTTGTACGTGCTGTTTGCAGCCAAGCGTCAGCAGCGGTTCATTCCGGTTGTTGAGAAAAAGACAAACACGTCACTGGCGTTTTTGAAGATGGTTTCATCGCTGCATTTTCAAAATAAGAACAATGGCGAAATGGCCCGGAAGAAAATGAGATTCTTTTTACATACCGTCCGAACCCGCTATGGGCTGCACACGCATACAATCGATCAATCGTTTATTGAAAAGCTTGCTGCAAAGTCGCAAGTCAGTCAGGCCGAGGTTGATTTGATTTTTCAGCAGTACAGGATTATTAATAATTTTCAGGATATTGATTCAGCTCCATTGGCGAATCTCTACAACGCAATTCAGAATTTTTACAATAAGGCTAAATAAGTATGGAAGACAACATTGTATCAACCAGCAGTCCGCTCCAAAACGATCTTGACACGCTGAACGAACACATATCAAAAGTAAAGACCGAAGTCGGGAAGCTGGTGGTGGGTCAGGAAAAAACAATTGATCTGATCATGGCCGGTATTTTTACCGGTGGCCATATCCTGCTGGAAGGTGTTCCCGGAATTGCCAAAACACTCACGGCTAAACTCCTTGCCCGAACATTATCGGTTGATTTTTCGCGTATTCAATTTACACCCGATCTTATGCCTACCGATGTTGTCGGAACATCAGTTTTCAATTTGAAAACTTCTGAGTTCACGTTCAACCGGGGTCCCATATTTGGAAACATTGTTCTTGTTGACGAGATCAACCGCGCTCCTGCAAAAACCCAGTCGGCCTTGTTTGAAGTTATGGAAGAGCGTCAGATCACGGTTGACGGCACCACCTATACGCTTGAATTCCCCTTCGTGATCATTGCCACGCAAAATCCGATTGAACAGGAAGGAACATACCGGTTGCCCGAAGCACAACTCGATCGTTTTCTGTTCCGAATAAAATTGAATTATCTCACAGTGGAACAGGAAACCGAAGTGTTAAAACGCTTCCGCGATGATTTTACCATGAAGGCTATGAGCTCAGTCGAAGCCGTTTTGTCAAAATCTGATATGAGCCGCTGCCAACAGATTATTGAGAAAATTCATATCAAGGACGAGATTCTTTCCTACATCGCACAGGTTGTTGCCAGCACGCGGTCGCACAGCGATCTGTCGCTGGGCGCCTCGCCCCGGGCATCACTCGCCATCATGCGCGCAGCAAAAGCAATTGCAGCCATGAGCGGTCGCGACTTTGTTACGCCCGATGATGTTAAGTATGTAGCTGCACCTGTACTCAACCACAGGATCATCTTAACGGCAGAACGTGAGATGGAAGGGGTTGAATCGGAAGATGTAATTAAAGAAATAACCGAGCGAATCGAAATTCCAAGATGAGACTTTCATTCAAAAGTTTTTTTCTGAATAATCGATTCTTCGGGGTGGGTGGAGCCATCCTGTTAGTACTTGTTCTCGCCTTTCCGTTCGAAGTTTTATTGCCCGTTGCACTGACCAGTATATTAATTTTTTTACTGCTGGTGCTTTTCGATACGTTGGTACTGTACGGGCCGCGAATTTCATTGAATGCAACGCGGGCCGTTTCGAAGGTGCTTTCGCTGGGTGATGACAACCCGATTAAAATTAATATCCGGAACAACTCATCCGTTGCGCTCACGGTGGCGGTGGTTGACGAGCTGCCTGAACAATTTCAGGTTCGCAACTTTAAATGGATAAAAAAACTTGCTGCCAATAAATCGGAGGAATTTGAATATCAACTGAAACCGTTAACGCGGGGAGAGTATTTCTTTGGCGATCTGCATTGCTTCGTAAGAACGGACCTGGGATTGGTCAGGCGCAGAATTACGTTTCCAGTTGGTGAAATGATACCGGTTTATCCGTCTATCATTCAAATGAAACGGTTTGAGCTGAAGTCGTTCATCCGAACCTCCTCTGAATACGGTGTCAAGCGGATGCAGCGGATTGGGCATAGCTACGAATTTGAGCATATCAAACATTATGTGGCGGGAGATGATTTCCGGAGCATTAACTGGAAAGCTACCGGCCGCAGGGCTCAACTGATGGTTAACCAGTACGAGGATGAGAAATCACAACAAGTGTACTGCCTCCTCGACAGAAGTCGTGTGATGCACATGCCGTTTGGCGGACTGAGCCTGCTTGATTACTCCGTTAATGCCTCGCTGGTGATTTCAAACATCGTGTTACAAAAGCAGGACAAATCCGGTTTGCTCACGTTTTCAGACCGGATCGGAACAGCCATAAAAGCCGAGCGCAGTAAACAGCAGCTAAAGAAAATTCTAGAAGCGCTATACAACGAAGAAGAACAGCCCGTTGAAGCGAACTATGAACTGATGTATGTGGGGGCAAGAAGATTTATCAAAGGCAGAAGCCTGTTATTCTTATTCACAAACTTCGAGAGCGAATATGCGCTTCAGCGCGTGATCCCACAACTCCGCAACCTGAACCGTCAACACTTGCTGGTTGTTGTGTTTTTTGAAAACACCGAGATCAGTGACTTCTCAAAAAAACCCAGCTACACGCTGGAAGACGTTTACGCCCAGGTGACGGCTGAAGATCATTTATACCAAAAAATGCAGCTCGTGCAGCAATTAAAACAGTTCGGCATCATGAGCATCCTCACCAAGCCGGAAAATCTGACCGTCAACACCATTAACAAATACCTTGAATTAAAGTCACGAGGATTGATTTAAATCACGACTTAGTGTTCAAATACGTAGGTATCTGCAAGCTTGTCGTGAAGGCCTTGTTTTCGATCATCCCATGCAACCATCAGGAATCCGATAGCCAAAAGTATTGCGGAAGGAATTTTCGCTAAATACCGACCAACCGCGTTGCCAAATGATATCCGGTTTCCGTGTTCATTCCCGACTTTTATCCCTACAGCCATTTTTCCTATTGTAGCTTGTCGTTCCGAACTTTCCATCATTGAAAAATAGGTCACAGCGACAACAAATGAAATTATACTTTGCAGGTAGTTGGCATCGAAAAAGCCATAGTTGCCATATAAACTGTAGGAGACAATTACATCAACCACCCATAATAAAATCGCGTCAACGAGATACGCTGCTACGCGAATCCAGAATCCAGCGTAGTGAAAGATTCTTCTTTCAACTTGTGGTGTGTCAATGATTTCATCCATAAAAGACTGCTTTATAGACCAATATAAAAAAATGCTCCGATCTTTTCAGACCGGAGCATTTAATCTTAAGTGGCTTTAGTGTTATTTATCGTTCTTCTTCGACAAGTCAACTAATACCGGGGTACCGATACATAAGGATGAATACGTACCGATCAATACACCGATCAGCATGGCAAAGGTGAATCCTTTGATGGTTTCTCCGCCAAACAGGAACAGGATGATGATTACGAAAATAGTCGACATACCTGTGATAAGCGTACGGCTGAGCGTATCATTCAACGCACGGTTAACAACCGAAGGCGTATCTTCATCGCTGCGCTTGGCCGCGAGGAACTCACGCACCCGGTCAAATACCACCACGCTGTCGTTGATGGAATAACCAATCACCGTCAGGATTGCAGCAATAAACGCCTGATCAATTTCAAGCGAGAATGGCATTACATTTTCTAACAGAATAAAGATTGAAAGCACCACTAATACGGTGTGCACCAGGCTGATCATGGTACCCATAGCAAACTGCCATCTGCGGAAGCGGATAAGGATGTACAGGAACATCAACACAACCGCTACCGTAAGTGACTTTATGGCCGACAGTTTTGTATCGTTCGCAATTGTTGGACCGACTTTAATCGGGCTGAGTACTGTCGATTTGTTTCCTTCAAATTTACCAAGCCCGGTTTCAAGCGCCTGTTCAGCCTGCACGGTTGCAGTTTCTGAATCGTCTTCAACTAAATAATCAGTAGTGATTTTGTAACGCTGGTTAGAACCGTAGGTTTTTACTTCAGGGGCCGAACCAAACGTTGCTGTGAGGTTTGTGCGGATAGCGCTTGCTTCAACAGGCTTTTCGAATTCAACGATGTAACTGCGTCCGCCTTTGAAATCGACACCATAGTTCAAGCCTTTCATGGCAAGCCCAATCATTCCGGCTACGATCACCGACAATGAAACCGCATAGTAAATCTTACGATTGCCAATGAAGTTAATGCTGATGGAGCGGAACAGGTTCTGCGACCATGCCTGCGAGAAGCTCACTGATTTTCTGCGTTTAATAAGCGCCTCGAACAACACGCGTGTAAAGAACACCGAGGTAAAGAACGAGCAGAGAATACCGATTACGAGCGTTACCGCGAAACCATAAATCAAACCCGAACCAAAAATCAACAACACAGCACCTTTGATGAGGGTTGTAACGTTCGAGTCAATGATCGCAGAGAATGCGTTTTTGTAACCCGCCCGTACTGAAGCAGTGAAGTCTTTTCCGGTGGCCAGATCTTCCTTCACGCGTTCATTGATCAGCACGTTCGCATCAACCGCAATCGCCAACGAGAGCAGGATACCTGCAATACCGGGAAGTGTGAGCGAAGCGTTGAGCGAAGCCAACACGCCTAACAGGAATATCAAGTTGAGGATAACGGCCAAGTCGGCAACCCAACCTGCGCTGCTGTACACCACAAACATGAAGATGATAATCACAATAAAGCCCGCCACGATTGAAATTAAGCCGTTGGTGATAGCTTCCTGACCGAGGGTAGACCCTACTGAAGTAAATTCAACAATACGGGTAGGTGCAGGAAGTGAACCCGCCTTTAGAACGCTTGCCAAATCTTTTGCCTCATCCGTAGTAAAGTTTCCGGCAATCTCAGAGCTTCCGTTTGGAATTTCTCCGTTTACACCGGGCGCTGAATACACGTAATTATCCATCACGATGGCGATACGTGAGTGTTTCTGCGCTGCATCACGGGTCCATTTTGCCCACTCGCGCGTGCCCTTTGCATTCATGCGCATGAACACTGCCGGGCGTGTCTTCTGATCCAGGCCGTTGCTTGCATCAATGATTACTTCACCCGTCAGGCGAGGCAGCCCGTTTCTTCCAATGTCGAGGAAGTGAAGCTCAAGTGCCTCCGGAAGGTTGCCTAACTTTTCAGCCTTGTTTGCCCAGTACGGCTTCACGTTGCGCGGTAACAGCGACTTAATATCCTGACGTTTTAAGATTGAATTAATTTCTGCCGTGTCTTTCAATTCGTAACGGAAATTACCTGCCGGCTTGCTCAAGGCAAACAACGGTGATACGTTCAGTTTTTGCAATGAATCGAGGCCACCTGCTGCACTGTCAACAGCATTGTTAAGTTGATTTTGCAGTGACGAAGTGTCGTTTGGTGCAGCGAGTTGTTTGGAGAGATCAGGCTTCACCGTTGTTTCGGTTGCACTCTTTGCTTTTGCTTTTTGCTCCTTCACCAACAGCTCATTCATGGCAATAAAAGAACTGTTGAGCGTGTTAGGCTCAACAACATCCCAGAATTCAAGACGTGCTGCACCCTGCAATAACTTGCGAACGCGTTGCGGGTTTTCAGCACCCGGAATTTCCACCTGAATACGTTCTGTACCAATGAGGCGCTGGATGTTGGGCTGTGAGGTTCCAAACTGATCAAGACGATTGCTAAGGATGGTGTATGAACGATCGATCGCCTGTTCAACTTCTTTGTTAACAGTACTTACTACCTGCTCATCGGTGTCCTGCAGACTGATGCGGCCGCGGGTGGATGCGTTAGCGAAAATTGATGCGAATTTTCTGTTCGGATAATCCTTGCGGAAGTTATCAAAGAATAAATCAGCAAATGCCTTCTGACTTGTTTTATGCTGAGCAATGGTTTTGTTAAGCGTTTTTACGAAAGCTGAATCCGTTGAATTTCCGGCAAGGCCGCGAATGATATCAACCGGAGAAACTTCAAGCGTTACGTGCATACCGCCTTGTAAGTCGAGACCCAGGCTGATCTCGCTGTTTTTAACTTCTTTATACGTGTACTCGCGAATGCCAAGCATGTTATATACAGGCTTGTTCCAAACTGAATCGAGGTATGCTTGTTTTTTGATGAGATCAACTTCACCTTTTGATGTGGTGGCGTATTCCACGGCATCCTTCTGCACACTGCGTGATATTAATGTAAACGACAGGTAGTAGAAGCAAAGCAGCGAAATAACAACCGTTAGAATAACGACTAGTCCTTTGTTTTGCATGGTTATAAATTTGATAATTGATTAAATACAAATGAGGGCCCGGATGTCAGGCTAAAAGAATTACGCGAAAAAAATCAGGGCGCGTTTGAGGCTATGATGAAGCGAAACAGCGTATAGAAGAATCTGTTCGCAAGTGCAGGTGTTTCGGTTGCCATTTCGTCCTCGCGCGGTTCGCAAAGAATTTCCTGTACAAACGAAATCCCATCACTCAGTTCAATAGCAGAAATAGAAGTGATGGTGTTAGAAGGAATAGAAATGTACGCCTGCTGGCTGGTTTCCTTTCCGCCTTTTACCGGTGCTTCTTTTTCCTTTTGCTGGGTTTGTGCCTTTTCCTGGCAATAAGTAGCTGCCTGAAAGTAGAAAAGCTGGGAAAATACAATCACCGCAGCGGTGAGCATACCGGCCACGAGTGTAAAGGATTGATATTTTCCGAAAGTTTTCACGGGGCTACAAAAGTAGGGAAATACGCTAAAAATGAAAGTCGGGCCGGGAAAAATTAGCCTGCAATTTTGTCTTTAATGGCCAAAGTAAGAAAATCGAGTGCCCGGTTGAAGTGGCTGTTATTAGGAATAACGATGTCCGCCCGGTGTTTCAAGGGTTTTATGAGGGTTTCATAAACTGGCATTACGTGATTCTCGTACCGGTACAGAACATCATCCAGATCGTACCCGCGTTCTTCATTGTCTCTTTTAATTCTGCGGCTGAGCTTGACGTGATCCTTCGCTTCGATGAATATTTTCAGGTCAAGTTCTTTTTCCAAATCGGGAAAGTACTGCACGAACAAGCCTTCTACAATAATTACGGGTGCGGGCTTGAACTCAAGAATTTTCGGAGTCGCGTTCGGGTTATTGAACGTATACTCTTTTTTCTTCAGCACTTCTCCACGCTTCAATGTTTGAATGTCGAGCTGAAATTGCTTGTAATCAATTGACTCCGGAAGGTCGAAGTTTTTGATGCCGCGTTCATCGTGCTGTTGCATCTCGCGTGGATGGTAGTAATTATCCTGCGATATCAAACAGAGTTCGCTGTCGGTGAAACGGCTTTCCAGGTTTTTCAGAAAAAAAGTTTTTCCTGATCCGCTGCCCCCGGTAATGCCAATGGTGAATGGTTTTGTCATGCGTATTTCCCGCGAAGAAAATTAATCAGTTTTTTCACAGCTATAGCCCGGTGGCTGATTAAATTTTTCTCGGCCAGTTCCATTTCGGCAAAGGTCTTATCAAATCCGTCAGGCACAAATACAGGATCGTACCCGAAACCATTCGATCCACGCGGACTGTCGATTATTGTTCCGTAAACGAGTCCTTCAAAATTCTCTGTTCGACCATTTTCAACCCACGATATCACAGTTTTGAACCGCGCTTTTCGATTATTGCTTTTTTCGAGCCGGGAAAGCAAAAGTGACATGTTATCACGATCGTTCCGCTGGCTGCCGGCATATCGTGCAGAATAAACTCCGGGTTCACCATTCAAAGCCTCCACCTCAAGGCCGGTATCATCTGCAAAGCATGCGATGCCGTAGTTATCGAAAACATATTGCGCTTTCTGATGAGCATTGCCTTCGATCGTGGGCTGCGTTTCAGGCAGTTCCTCAGCACACCCAATGTCTTTCAGGTTCTTAAGCAGAAAAAAGGACCCAAGCAGGGCCCTGATTTCTTCTGTTTTGTTATTGTTGTTCGTTGCGAAGCAGAGTGCTTTCATTCTACATTAGGTATTACTTCAAGAAGTTCGATCTCGAAAACAAGATTCGAATTTGCCGATACACCCGTAGTTGTTCCCGGACCGTATCCCAACGCTGAAGGAAGATAAAACTTTGCTTTATCACCCTCGTGCATTAATTGAAGTCCCATACCAAGGCCATGAATATAGTTGGCAGGTCGGCTGCTGAAAATGTTAACAGGTCCCTGAGTTACATCCTGAGCAAAGGTTGTTTCGGTATTATCAGCATTTAATACTTTGCCGGTAAACTTCACCTTAACTCCGTCATACATGTCTGGCCGTTGACCTGATCCCGTTGACTGAAGAATATAGCTGAAGCCGTTCGGGTGAACTATTACATTTTCTACTCCTTCCAGATACGCTGATATTTTTGTTTTATCGGTTGTAAAGCGAGGCTCTTCGTTTGAACGATCGATTTCTTTCAGGTCAAGATCAAAGATAAGCACCTGGTTGGCCCCAATAGAACCTGAACCGCGTGATCCGTACGCCAAGCCCGATGGAATGAAAACGGTTGCCTTCATACCCTCCGTCATCATACCGAGCGCAATCTTCCATCCTGAAATAACGTCTTGACCATTAGCATCTGTATTCGTGAGCGTGAATGTGTACGAATCGTCTGCGTCAAATTGCGTTCCGTTTAATAACCGGCCTACATAAGCTACCCGAATGATGTTTTCCGGAGTAGGCTGCATGGGCACCGGTTCTGTTCCGGTGATGTCATAAGCCGGACGATCGGTAATAACCAGGGTTACACCGGAAGCATCCCGCACTACAACATCCGACTCAGCCGGAGGGTTTGCCACGAGGTAAGCATCAATCTTTGCGATATCCTTCTGCAACTGTTGATACGGGGTAATGCTGTCATCGTTCAGGCATGAGCCCAGTACAAATGAGAGTCCCGTCAACAAAATCAAACTACCCAATAATCTACTTTTCATTTTATTACTTTTTGAATCCACGTTTATCGCCTTTTCCTGAACCGGGTTTATTGGCCGGAGCTTCAGGTTTTTCATTTTTCAAATCCACAACTTCCAAATCAAACGCCAACACTTCGTTTTCCTTAATAACCTCACCTCTGCGTTGCGGACCATACGCCAGAGCGGATGGTACGAAAATAGTTGCCTTTGCACCTTTGTTCAGCACTTTTAACGCCTCGTGCCATCCTTTTATTACACCGCTCCTGTCGATGGTAACTTCATAGGGTGCGTAAGGAAGATATTTTTCGCGTTCGGCATTATAAAGGCCGTTTTTCATCGCTACCTCTTTTACGCTGGTGTCAAAATATTTGCCCTCAAGCGTATAACCGGTATAATTTACTGAAGCATACTGGCCTGTTTTTCCATTTTCACCTTTGCCGGGTTGTGTGATTGCATAATATACACCCGACTCGGTACGCTGAGCTTTGATGTTGTTTTTAGCAAGATAGTTTTCGATAGCAACAGAATCTTTCGCCCACTGTTCCTTTGTCTTAGCCATTTCCAGGTTTCGCATTTCAATCTGGAATGAGTCGCGATTCATGATTTTTTCAGCCTTGATTTGGTACGTAAAGGTCAGGGTTGAATCAAACTGTGGCGGAATTGGCTGACGAACGATATCCTTGAAAAAGTCTTTAATGTGGATGTTCACAATAGCGCTGTCGCCTGGCTTCAATGCGCGCAGCATCTGAGTCATACCATCTTCCTGCTTCGAGCCTGCTGTATCCGGCATTACGATGTATGGAGGAAAATCTCCTTCGTAGGTATTGCGCCATACTGAATCTTTTGAATCCTTAAATACGAAGTTAAAGACCAGCACCTCGCCCACTTTAGCAGGTGCGCCAGTTCCTTCTTTCACAAGCTTATATTTTAAACCGCTCGGGGTTTCTCTCTCTGATTTGTCGCAGGCAACACACAAAACAAGCATTAACCCCATCAGCATTTTTGTAACTCTCATAATTATTGTTTTATAAAATTTATTAGTCTCTGTTTAGTTCTTCTTTGTATTCCGGCAGAATGGATAAAAATTTTTGCAACGTTTGGTCCAGCGAAAGCGAGGAACTCCCGCCTGACGCATTGCGATGGCCACCTCCTTCAAAATGCCTGCGCGCCATTTCATTTACTGAAAAATCGCCCAGTGAGCGCAACGAAAGTTTAACACTGTCCTTACGTTCATGAATCATCACCGAAAGTTTAATCCCCTTTATCGATAATCCATAATTCACCAACCCTTCCGTATCACCCGTTTGCGACCCAAGCCGCTTGAGCTCATCGGCCGAAAGTGTCATGTATGCTGTGCGATATTCCGGCAACACTTTTAGTTTTTCACTCAGCACAAATCCCATAAGCCGCAAACGTTCAAGCGTGTTGGTATCATAAATGAGTTTGGAAACTTTTGACGGATCAGCACCAAGCCTTACCAGCTCGCCAGCCACAGCAAATTCTTCATAATGGGTGTTGGAGTGACGGAAACTGCCTGTGTCGGTCATCAATCCCGCGTACAGACAATCAGCAATATTTGCATCAATCAATTGCTCATCGCCCAATTCACGGATTAGATTGAAAATTAACTGTGCAGTTGATGCCGACCTAACTTCCCACTTGACAAAATCAGCGAAGTCTTCGGGATCAAGGTGATGATCGATCATCACTTTTTTAGCACCTGAATTACGAACCACATCGGTCAGGTCCTGAATGCGCTTCAGCGCGGAAAAATCCAGGCAAAAAATAATTTCGGCTGCGTTGATCTTGTCATGAATCAACTTCTCATTTCCCTTATCAAGCGCCAGCACCCCGGCATTTCCGGGCATCCAGTGAAGGAATTCGGGGTAGTCGCTTGGTGTGATCACGGTAACGGAATGCCCCTTCTTCCTTAAATATCCGGCCAGGCCGAGGGAGGACCCCAGCGCATCGGCATCAGGCTTATGGTGGGTAACAATCACGACTTGCCGTGTTTGACCCATAAAAGCCTTAAAGAGTTGGATATTTTGCATTTCCGCAATTACGAAGGGGCAAAAATAATCAGGATTTTCAGCATTTCAGGATTATTGACTTGAACACCAGATTTTTAGAGGATTAATGCAGGGAAACGCTATTTTTGCCCGCGAATTAGAAAAAAAACTCTAAAAAATGGCCGGAAACAGAACATTTACCATGATTAAACCCGATGCAGTGGGCGCGGGAAATTCAGGTGCAATTATCAAAATGATTGAAGAAGCGGGCTTTCGTATCGTAGCCATGAAGAAAACCCAGCTCACCAAAGAGCGGGCCGGACAGTTTTATGAAGTTCACAAGGCTCGTCCGTTTTATAACGACCTGACGGCTTATATGTCTTCGGGCTTTATCATCCCGATGATCCTTGAGAAAGAAAATGCAGTTGAAGATTTCCGTAAACTGATCGGAGCAACTGATCCTGCGAAAGCAGAAAAAGGCACGATCCGCAATTTGTTCGCGAAGTCAATTGACGCTAACGCGATTCATGGTTCGGATAGTGATGAGAACGCGGGTATCGAAGGAAGCTTCTTCTTCTCGAAGTTCGAGCAGTTCTAGGTATTGATTGATTCTGAAAACAAAAACTCCCGGGCAAATCGTCCGGGAGTTTTTTATTTAAAGCTGAGTCGTCATTACTTCTTCCACAGGTTATCCGGATATTCTCCTTTCTTCACCAACTCTTTAATCTTGCCGGAAACTTCATCTTTATCTTCCTTGTACGTGACCCCAAACCAGATATCGCCTCCACCCAAAATTTTTACCTTACCCAATCCCTGCCGGATCATTTCGTTACCGATGATCGGTATAAAGAATTCTGCTTTGGGTTCTTTTGATTTTTCTTTCAAAAATTCAAGAAAGAATTTTTCAATCAGCGGGAAGATCGTTTCATGAAAACCCCAGAAATTCATGGATGTAGGTGTGTTCGGGTCCATCACGATATCACCATCTTTTTCTTTTGCGATGATCCTTCCGTTTTCCTTAACAATTGTGGTGCGTTCCACGACCGATTTCAGGTAGCCCTGTGCATCCTGTTCACCGCATCCGCGGGAAACGCTTCCGTTATCCGACAAAACATTTTTCAAAGTATAGCCCACCATGGCATGCGCGCCTTTTGTGTCGCCATTGAAAAAGTCAGCAACTGACTTAAAAGCGTTTCTTCCATAAAAATCATCTGCATTAATTACGGCAAATGGTTCATGGATAACATCTTTCGCTACCAGCACCGCGTGAGCTGTTCCCCATGGCTTGGTGCGTTCAGGGTTTTGAAATTCCTTCGGCACTTTGGTATCTAGCGCCTGGATCACAAACTCAACTTTAACTTTTCCCTCCAGTCGCGGCAGGAACATTTCTTTTACGGTCTCCTTTATTTCTTCGCGAACAATAAAAACAACTTTTGTAAATCCGGCCCGGATGGCATCGAATAGCGAATAGTCCATAATTGTTTCACCGCTCGGCCCGAAACCATCAATTTGTTTGATCCCGCCATAGCGGCTTCCCATCCCGGCTGCCAGCACCAGCAACGTCAAGTCTTTTTTATTGCTCATATATTATGTGTAAAACTGTTTCGCTAAGTTGCTACAAATCTTTTGCTATGCAAAACAACTCCCGCCAGTACATTCAGTCGGTTTCGATAATCGGTATTTTGTTTTTCATTTTCGGCTTCGTGACGTGGTTGAACGGCCCGCTGATCACATTTGTAAAACTTGCATTCGATCTCGATACGGATTCAAAAGCTTTCTGGGTAACAACCGCCTTTTACATGGCGTATTTTTTCCTCGCTGTTCCATCATCGTGGATACTGGAAAAAACAGGCATGAAAAAAGGTATGGCACTTGGCCTGCTGGTAATGGCTGTGGGTACATTCATCTTCGGTCACTTCGCTACGCAACGCAACTATTCCATTTCATTACTCGGACTTTTTATTATCGGATCTGGTTTGTCCGTTCTGCAAACCGCATGCAACCCCTACATCAGCATCATCGGACCCATTGAAAGTGCAGCTCAACGCATCAGCGTGATGGGAATTTGTAATAAGACAGCCGGTATTCTAAGCCCGATTGTATTGGGAGCTTTTGTGTTGAAAGATGTCAGTTCACTGGAAGATAAAGTAAAACACGCGGCCGACTTCGCTGCGCGGGAACAAGTGCTCAACGAATTTGCATCCAGCATCTACTGGCCTTACATGATCATGGCGGTGATCCTCGTGGCGCTTGCCTTCTGGATTACCCGGTCACCGCTGCCGGAAATTAAAGCATCAGAAGTAAATGCAGAGCCGGTTGGCAAAACTCAACGCAACAAAACCAGCATTCTGCAATTTCCATATTTATTATTGGGTGCATTCTGCATTTTCGTTTATGTAGGCGTTGAAGTAATGGCGGGCGATGCCATTGGTACATATGGTAAAGGATTTAACATTTCGTCTGACCAGACAAAATACTTCACATCATTCACGCTGGTCGCGATGCTCGCAGGTTATGTGATTGGGTTGGGCGCTATTCCTAAACTTATTTCGCAACAAACCGCTCTCAAGATATCGGCCTGGCTTGGAATAATTTTCACCGCGGCCGCGCTGGTAAGTCATGGTTACTGGTCGGTGGGTTTTGTTGCCGCGTTAGGGTTAGCCAATGCGTTGATGTGGCCCGCGATCTGGCCCTTGGCAATTGAAGGGTTAGGGCGATTTACCGAACGAGGTTCTGCTCTTTTGATTATGGGCATCGCGGGAGGCGCGATTATTCCAAAAATTTTTGCGACCCTGAAAGACCAGTATGATTTTCAATGGGTATTCTTTGTAATCATGCTGCCCTGCTACCTGTATATCCTCTATTTCTCAATAAAAGGCCACCGGGTCGGGAAGGCTTAAAAATTTTTTAGAAATCTGTCCATGCCGGGAAAGCTCGCCCGTCATAGGAGAAATTATGTTCAATCAAACTCAAAAAATTATGGAAAAGTACATGTTCATTTTCATCGGAGGCGATGCCAGCCATCTTTCACCTGAAAAGCAGGAAGCGCAAATGAATAAGTGGTTTGCGTGGGTACAAAAGCTCCAGCAACAGGGCCGCTACGACTCCGGTGAAGCGCTGTTACCGGGAGGAAAAATAATCAAGGGTGCTAAGAAAACCATTACAGACGGTCCGTTTGCCGAGAGTAAGGAAATTGTGGGTGGCTATTTTGTTGTAAAAGCAAAAGATCTCGCAGAAGCCACCGAACTCGCGAAAGAATATCCCGACTTCGAACTTGGCGGAGCAGTTGAGGTTCGCGAGGTCATGAAGTTCGACAACATGTAATATGCGGCAGGTTGTGTTTTTGAGCTTGTTGCTGACATTGGCGACATGCTCATCTTCTTCGTCATCACGAGAAAATGTTGCTATCGCGGAAAAGCTCTTTAAAAATTTCAACGAACACCGATGGCAAGATATGGCAACGTTGTATGCGGATAGCGCCTTGTTTCTCGATCCATCGTTTGGAAAAGAATTTGTTTCCAAAACACGATCCGAGACAGTTGCGAAGTACAACGAGCTTCAGCAAATGTTTCCTGACATTCACGATAACGTAATTGCCATGTATCCACATGAAAAAACAATAGTTATTGAATTTGTTTCAACCGGTACAGGGCCTGACGGAGCCTCATTTAGGCTGCCGATTGTAACTGTTCTGACGATTGAAAACGGATTGATCGTAAAAGACGCCACCTACTACGATCTTTAAAATTTCTATTTTTATGAATGTCCGAACCTGCCGTTAATCAGCTCGTCAGTCATCTTTTTCGTCACGAGGCGGGAAAGATGGCTGCCGTGCTTACGCGGATGGTTGGCCTGCAGCAATTAAACATTGCAGAAGACATCGTTCAGGACACCCTGCTTCAGGCGCTGAACGTTTGGAAAGTAAAAGGTATTCCCGAAAATCCTCCCGCCTGGCTTTACACCGTTGCCAAACGAAAGGCAATCGATGTTGTCCGGCAGCGCACCACACACGCACACATTGAAAAAGAACTTGCGCAGGCATTCAAATCGGAATGGACACTTTCACCTGCTATCAGTCAATTGTTTTTCGATCATGAGATTGAAGACAGTCAGCTACGAATGATGTTTGCGTGTTGCCATCCCGCAATTCCGTATGAATCACAGATCGCGCTAATCCTGAAAACGCTATGCGGATTGAGCATCTCAGAGATTGCGCACAGCTTCTTAACCACCGATGAAACCATCACGAAAAGACTTTACCGCGCCCGCGAAAAAATCCGCGAAGAAGGAATCGAACTTGAAATTATTTCACCGAAAACGATAACTGATCGTCAGGACACGGTTCATCACACGTTGTATTTATTGTTCAGCGAAGGATACAATTCCACACATCCCGATAAGTTGATCCGTCACGATCTATGCGAAGAGGCCATGCGCCTTTGCCTGCTGCTGACGAAAAATAAACTCACGCATTCATCAAATGTTAATGCCTTGCTTGCGCTGATGTGTTACCAGGCTTCGCGGGCCGATAACCGGCTGGATGAAAAAGGTAATATCATTTTACTGCAGCATCAGGATCGCACCCGGTGGAACAAAGCGCTTATCCATAAGGGCAATTTGTATTTAGATCAGGCCACAAGCGGAGAAGAACTGAGCGAATATCACCTTGAAGCTGCAATTGCTGCAACGCATGCGCGCGCGACAAGCTTTGAAACAACCGACTGGAATAAAATTTTATTATTGTATGATTTGCTTTCGCAGATAAAATCCGATCCGATCATCGAACTGAACAAAGCCATTGCAACCGGGTATGGAAAAAGTGCAGAAGAGGGTCTGGCGTATTTAAAAACCGTGAAGGGCCTTGAGAGCAACTCTATTTATTATGCCGCACTGGGTGATTTTTATTCCCGGCTGAAGGAACAGAAATCCGCAAAAGCGAGCTATGAAAAGGCAATCTCGTTAACAAAGTCGTTATCAGAAATTGATTTACTGAAAACCAAAATTGAAACGCTTGAGCCTTACCTTTGAGCTATGAAGCGACTTCTGTTCTTTTTGCTTGTAATTACCACGGCGTGCCGGGCACAATCATCGTTCACTGTAATTCCGCTGGGCGTGAAAGGCGGAACCGATGAAAGCAATCTTTCATCGTATGCGGTTGCCGCTAAAGGAAGCAATAATTACGTATGCCTGGATGCAGGAACACTGCACGCAGGTATTCAAAAATCTATTGAGAACAAAACGCTGCAGGGAGATGCAACTTCGTGGCTCAGGAAAAACGTGAAGGGTTACCTGATTTCACATCCGCATTTTGATCATGTGGCCGGATTGATCATGAACGCACCTGAAGATTCATCCAAATACATTTATGGAATCGAATCATGCCTCTCCGTTCTGAAGGAAAAACACTTTAGCTGGAAAAGCTGGGCGAACTTTGCCAACGAAGGCGAAAAACCCACGCTCAATAAATACACATACCAAACCCTCATCCCCGCAACAGAAACTCCACTCACAAACACATCGCTTTACGCGACTCCGTTTGTACTCAGTCATGTTTCACCGAATGAGAGTACTGCTTTCCTCGTTCGAAATGGAGCGAACTATATTTTATACCTGGGTGACACGGGCTCAGACCGCATCGAAAAATCTGACAACCTGAATCAGCTGTGGAAAGCAATAGGACCGCTGATCCGGGATAAAAAACTGAAAGCAATCTTTATTGAAGTGTCGTTTGATAACCTCCAGCCGGAGAATCTGCTGTTCGGACATCTTACGCCCAGGCTTTTGACAGAAGAATTAAATGCGCTCAGCAACTATTGTGGAAAAGATGCATTAAAAAATTTCCCGATTGCGATCACACACATGAAGCCATACAAAGACCGGGAACAAAAAATAAAAAAGCAGCTTGATGAATTAAATGTACTGGGTGTAAAATTTGTTTTCCCCCAACAGGGAAAAGTCATTGAGTTTTGATTACTTCGAGAGAATCAGGTCAATGGCCTGCGTGACGATTTTCTCGCGTTGTTCCCAATTACCACGCACCGATATGTAACGAATTCCTCTCCGGTCGAGCTCATCCTTAAAAACTGCGTGCATGCGCTTCCGGTTTTCATCCGAACCCAGATCGCGGACGCCATCGCTTACCCAAGGCACATCGATATCGAAGAAAAAGTACAAATCGTACGCTACCATTTTTTCGAACTCGTACAATACGGGTGGAACAACTTTGAGGTATTCGCGTGAATAAATTTGCGTGGTGATGAGATCGGTATCGCAAAAAAGTATGCGGTTCGCAACTTTTGCCTGGGTAAAAACGCGTTTTGTTTGTTCCCGGCCAATGGCAATGATGTCTTCACGGTTAAAACTGTTTCCGGTGATCAACTCGCGGGACACCTCGGGAACAAAAACCGTACGGTACCGTTCAGCAAGCTTTGAGGCTAAGTACGATTTACCCGTGCTTTCCGGTCCGTAGAAACACATCAGTTTGATCTGATCAATCATGCCGGATATGATTTATACTCTTTCCGCCAATGATAAAATCCAAAAGCAGCAAGGATTGTTAACACCAAATACAACAAACTATAAAATTTGATGTCGCGAATGTAGTAAAGTGCCGTTGCAACAATGTCGATCGCAATCCAGATCAACCAGCACTCGATTTTTTTCTGAATCATGTAATACGTGGCCACGATGCTCATCACGGTAATAAATGAGTCCCAGAAAGGTGAGGCGCTCGGTTTGGTAAACACCATCGGAAAAAAATCATGCAGCCGGCTGGCAAATAATCCAAACGCGATTGTCCCTGCGATTCCGATGCCGGTTATAGCGATCAGCTGTTTGCGGTCCATCCAGCTTACTTTCAGTTCATCTTTTTTGTCTTCTTCACCTTTTTTCGGATTCAGCCAGCGCCACCAGCCGATGAGATTGGTAACAAAAAAGAAAACCTGCAGGAACATGTCGGGATAGAGCTGAACCTGATAGAAGAGAAAAAATGACAGGGTGACATTGATGATTCCAATCGGCCAGCTCCACACATTTGCCCGTGCCGAAAGCCACACAGCGATAATTCCTGAAATAACACCCAAGAATTCAAGATAGCTCAGATCATAGCCGAGTATGGTAAAAAAGATATTTCGAATATCGAACAGAGACATTTTGCTGCGCAGTAACTTTAACCGGATTGTGCTATTTTTCCAAAAACTATAATTCTCCGAAAACTAATGAAAAGGTGTGTAGTAATTATGATTCTTTGGGTTCTGTTTACAGTAGTGGGGTTTGGACAGAACGGCAAAAAACTTAATAAAGATCTTGGGATTAATGCAGCCTGGAGCACTGGCAAAATCACACTCGATGGTGGGAAAGTGCTAGAAGGACTGGTGTACTACAATTCTAACTTTGGTACTATTCAATACAAACAAAAGGAAAACAGCCAAGTGACCTCTTACCAGGAAGCAAATGTGCTCGCATTGTCTTTTTTTGATACCGCCCTTAATCGCACCCGTAACTATCTTACGCTGCACTATAAAATAAAAGATGATGGCATAGAAGGTGATCTGTTTTTCGAAGTCATTCGTGAGTACGAAAACTTCGCGGTGCTTTCGCGGTTAACAAAAGCCGTTCTTTTCTTTCCCACAGGACCGTCAGATTTTGGTGACGTAATAAACGACTTCGTGAAAAAGAAGAAGATCGTCCAACTAGAAGGAGTATTCTTCCTCGGAGAAGATAACGAGCTCGAACTTTATACACTGACAAAAAGTACAACAGTTGATGGAATGCTTCTCGATTACAACAAAAGCCAAACCCAGGTAGTAAAGGCTAACCTGCTTTCAACCTTTACGGGAGAATACTGGCCAACACTTAACGCATACATTGAAGACAATGATCTAAAGCCTAAACGTAAAAGTGACTTAATCAGAGTGCTGGACGAATACGACCACTTGCTGGCGGCGGAAGGCTTATGAAATCCCGAACTGCATCGGGATTTGATCAATTGGCACCCATTTACGGACGTCTTTCAAAACTTGTATTCGGTAATAGCATCAGTCAATCGCAGGAATGTTTTCTATCGTTAATCAACTCACGTGACCGCATCCTGATCCTGGGCGGTGGTTCTGGCGAATTCCTAAAATCACTCCTGCAAAAGCATCCACATGTAACAATCGATTACATCGATCTATCGCCCCGGATGATTGAACTCGCAAAAACAAGAAGCGGTAATCTATCAAATGTCAACTTTATTATCGGAACAGAAGATACTATTCCGGCACACACATATTCTGTGGTGATCACTAATTTCTATCTCGATCTGTTCATCGATAAAACACTGGACCGGGTGATTGCACAAATCAAACCACACCTGGCCACAAATGTCACCTGGCTGGCTACTGATTTCATTTCTGAAAAACCCTGGCATAAGTTTTTTACCAAAGTCATGTACGCCTTCTTCAGGGTTGTAACCCGCATTGAAGCGAACACGTTACCGGATTGGCAGTCTGCACTCAAAAATGCAGGGCTGCAGCAAATTACATCGCAGAATTTTTACCGTGGATTTATAAAATCTTCTGTTTACAAACGCGTTGTTTAAACGTACTGATTTCGGTTTCCCTCAATCGTCAGGCATGAAAAAATTTGTGTTTTTCTTTACCCTGCAGATTATGCTGAGCCTTTCGGCAGAAATACTTGCGCAAAAGGTGAAGGCAGATCGGCTAATTGATTCAACCGCTGTGTGGAGCAAGGGTTATGTTGAGCTGGAAGACGGTCAGCAACTCCACGGAATGATCCGGTATAACAAAATGACCAGTCTGCTTCAATTTGAAAATGGCGATATCTCGAAATCGTTAACACCTTCAACGGTTCTGCGATTCAATTTTTACGATAGTTCGCAACACAAGATGCGCAAGTTCATCTCATATGGATTTGAAAGCATAAAATCGAGAATAGATTCCATCGCGCAGGCAAGGGGCCTGAAACCCGTTAAAGTTCAACGAAAATTCTTCGAGATTCTCATGGAGTTCCCAACATTTGCTGTTCTTCATTCTGTCGGGCCTATAAACGTATTGATGCAAGGCGGATCAATCGGACATTTCTCGGTTATTACCGGAATGTGGAATGCCTCTAACATCAAACCACCCTCTACCACGTATTCGCAACGCGAAGCATTATACATTTTTGACAAGCGTGGCCGCGTGCAGCCATTACTCTTGTCGTATCACAGCGAACGTGACGGTCTTTTAATTGATGGTAAAACGACCAGGAGCTTTGCAAAAATGACTGACGTGATTATTCAACAATACACTGAACCGTATTTTTACCAGATTGATGACTGGGCGTATGCGAACAAACTGAGCTTTGAAAAAACAGAAGATGTTTTGAAGATGTTCGAGTACTATCGAACGCTAATTAAGGATTAAAGTTTAATGCACACATTCTTCTCTTCGGTGAAGAATTTCAGCGCTTCAAAACCGCCTTCGCGCCCTACTCCGCTTTGTTTCATTCCGCCAAACGGGGTCCTCAAATCACGGAACAGCCAGCAGTTCACCCAAATGATTCCGCTTTTCACCTGCGCTGCCACCCGATGTGCGCGCTTCAGGTTCTCCGTCCAGATGGTTGCCGCCAATCCATACGTTGTGCTATTGGCATATTCCAGCACTTCCTCCTCGGTATCGAACGGCATAATCGTTACAACCGGTCCAAAGATTTCTTCCTGATTGGTGCGGCATAAATGTTCGAGACCTGTGATGATCGTAGGTTCAATGAAATATCCGTTCGCACACCGGCCGGTGCCCGTAACTCGCTTGCCGCCCAGCACGATTGTTCCGCCCTCCTTCTTCGCCAGATCAATGTAGGAAAGAATCTTATTCATGTGAGCTTCCGACACAATCGCCCCGAGTTTTGTTTTTTCGTCAAGCGGATCGCCCACGGCAAGCGCCCTTGCGCGTGATGTAAATTCAGTCAGAAACTTTTCATACAACGGCCGCTCCACAAAAATTCGTGATCCGCACAAACAGATCTCACCCTGGTTTGAAAAGGAAGAATGAATGGAGGTACTGACTGCATTTTCAAAATCGCAGTCGGCAAAAATGATATTCGGATTCTTTCCACCCAGTTCAAGCGAAAGCTTCTTAAACATTGGTGCAGCGGTCGCAGCTATCTTCTTGCCCGTGGCCGTTCCGCCTGTAAACGAAATCGCGGCAACTTCAGGATGTTCGATAATTGCCTGACCGGCTTTTGATCCCAATCCGTGAATGATATTCAAAACACCTTCCGGCAAACCGGCTTCGATGCACAATTGTGAAAACAGGTATGCGGTCATCGGTGTAACTTCTGAAGGTTTCGCCACCACCGTACAGCCCGCAGCCAACGCGGGAGCAATTTTCCATGTGAACAAGTACAACGGAAGATTCCAGGGTGAAATACAGCCTGCCACACCAATGGGTTGATACTGCGTGTAGTTGATAGCCTGCTGATCGGTGAAATGCGCATCCGATGCACTGTGCAAAATCGCGGTAGCATAAAACCGCATGTTTGCGGAAGCACGCGGAATGTCGACTGTCCTGGCGAGCTTCACCGGTTTGCCCTGATCGACACTTTCCGCAAGCGCAAGCTTGTCGAGATCCCGATCAATCAAATCCGCAATTTTTATCAGGATAGCTGAACGCTGCTCAGCGGGCGTAGCCGACCATTTCGCAAAGGCCCGTCTCGCGGCCTCCACCGCATGATTAACATCTTTGTTGCCGGAATCAGGAATCAGGCTATAAACTTTCCCTTCCGCAGGATTGACGTTATCGAGATACGTTCCGCTGAAAGGCTCGGTTAAAACTCCGTTGATATAGTTGAGAATTTTTTCCATCGCTTATAAGCTGCCGGTGCGTCCACCATCTACCGGGATGTTAATTCCATTGATATAACTCGCAGCGGGCGAAGCGAGAAATGCCACCGCAGCTGCAACTTCGTGCGCTTCGGAAATTCTTCCTGCCGGGATTTCGCGGATCATATCAGCCTTCGCTTCATCAAACGTTTTGTCGTTTTTCTGTGCATTGGTATTAATGATCTGTTCAAGCCGGCCGGTCATCGTTGCTCCGGGAAGTACATTGTTAACGGTAATGCCGAAAGGCGCGAGCTCAAGCGAAAGTGTTTTCGACCAGTTGGCTACCGCACCGCGAATGGTATTCGACACACCCAATCCGCGAATCGGAATTTTCACAGATGTTGAAATGATGTTAACAATTCTTCCGAATTTTTCCTTTTTCATTGATGGAACAACAGCCTGTACAAGAATTTGATTGCACAGCAAATGACTGGAAAACGCTTTTACAAAATCCTCTGTCTGGGCGTCAATGGCTTGTCCGCCCGGAGGGCCGCCCGTGTTATTGATCAAAATATGAACAACATTTTTCGCTGCGAACTCTGTAATCTTTTGCTTTAATGCTTCCGGTGAAGAAAAATCTGCCACCAGATAATTATGCTTGCCGTTTCCGGGAAGTTCTTGCACAACAGCTTTAAGTTTTTGTTCATCGCGCGCAATCAGGGTCACGTCTGCACCCATCAATGCCAGTTCAATGGCTGATGCTTTTCCAATGCCTTGCGTGCTGCCGCACACAACCGCTCTTTTTCCGGTTAAATCAAGATTCATATTTAATAATTCCTTAAATATAAAAATTACAACGTCAAACGTTTGTAATTTTAACTGGCACGTTAGTTACCAAACGTCAGGCACGTTTATGAAATTCATTCTGATTCTTGCGTTTTCTGCAGTTGCCACGCTATCACTGGCAGAGGGGGGTTACGTTTTAAACGGCACTATACGTGGGAACTATTCCGGATATATATATTTGTCTTACGGAAAAGTTAAGGATAGCGCACTGGTACAAAACAACTCTTTCAGGTTCATTGGCAGAGTCGATAAACCTGTTAAGGCTTGGTTGAACTTAAGACCTTACGCCAATATTGTTTGGCTCTTTTTAGAAAACAGTGCAATAACCATGGAAGGCGATTTCAGCACAACGATTCAAAAAGATCAGCAGATCAACCTGTATCGCGTTACAAATATTTCGGGCTCTTATTCTCAAAAAATTCTTGACCATTATCGGTCCTTCTGTAGTGAGAATCGTGAAAAAGAGGACTTCAACGAACTGCGCTTCATGGAACTCAAGCGGATGTTTACCCAAAATCCTACTTCACCTGTAACAGGCTGGATTTTAGGCGACTTGGCAACAAACAATCCGATCTATTCTTATGCCGAGTTCAAAGAATTATATGCCCTACTCGACACAAGCGCAATGCACACTTACGACATCGGGATGGTAAAAACAGGCCTTAGCACCATGGTGCAGTATGGAAGAGGGGAACGTTTTCTCGCTTTCGAATTACCGAATCAATACGAGCAGCTTGTTAAGTCAAAAACATTTATGGGAAAAATTGTCCTGTTTGACTTTTGGGCATCCTGGTGTGGGCCCTGCAGAGCGAAGCATCCCGACTTGATAAAGCTCCAAAATAAATATGAGGGAAAAAATTTCACCGTTATAAGTATCTCCATTGATAAGGATAAAATTGCGTGGCTTAACGCTATCGTGAAAGATGGCCTTTCCTGGGAAAATTTGCTGGATACGGAAAGCAAAACAATAAATGAACTTGGCATTCAGGCTATCCCTTTTAGTTATTTGGTTGACGAGACCGGGAACATTTTAGAAGTCAATCGCACGATTAAAGAAATTGATGTTATTCTTCAACAAAAATTAAAGTAGCTTACTCATATTTTTGAATTTTATGGCCATCCGCAAACCGTTCAATCTCAAACAATGGATCAACGATAACCGCGATCTGTTGAAGCCTCCTGTCGGAAATAAAAACCTGTATGCCGATGCAGGCGATTATATCGTGATGATTGTGGGCGGACCCAATGCCCGGAAAGACTACCACTTCAATCAAACAGAAGAACTATTCTATCAGGTGGAAGGCAGCATTAACGTCCGCATCCAGGAAGATGGAAAACCGGTTGACATGAAAATCAACGAAGGCGACATGTTCCTGCTTCCCGCAAACACTCCACACCGCCCGGAACGCCCCGCGAACACCATCGGTCTGGTGATCGAATGCAAACGTGAAAATCCTTCGTTTGAAGACCGGCTGATGTGGTTCTGTGAAAACTGCAACAACAAACTTCACGAATATAAATTTCACCTCGAGAATATCGAGAAAGACTTTCTCCCGCGTTTCCGTGACTTCTACGGCTCAAAAGAACTTCGAACCTGCAAGAAATGCGGAACCGTAATGGAAGCTGATCCGAAATTTGTATAAGCATGAAGATTCCGGAGTTGCAACACAAGCTGAAAGAAAGTCATGCGCATTTCATGACGACTATTTGCAACGTGTCGGATGGTGACTTCACTAAATCCGTTGATAGCAAGTGGAGTGCTGGCCAACAACTGGAACACATTGTTAAAGCGGTTTCTCCCGTAACCCTGGCATTTTCACTACCACGGCCTGTCGTTAGATTACTGTTTGGAAAGGCCAATCGCCCTTCGCGAACATTTGATGAACTTGTTATCAAATACCAGGAAAAATTGCGTCAGGGTGGGCGCGCTTCCCGCAGATTTACTCCGGAATTGGTTCACCTGCATCAGCGTGAAGCATTGTTTCAAAAACTGGACGGCACTGTTTCCGCACTGGCGAAAAAAATAGCGGGGTATTCAGAAGAACAACTGGATGTGCTCCTGCTCCCCCATCCGCTGCTGGGCAAGCTCACCCTTCGCGAAATGATTTATTTCACCATCTACCACGCGGGTCATCACGAAAAGCAGGTGCGGAGCAATCTCGAATAATGAGATTGTTTAATATTGTGCATGCAATTCGAAAATTCGCTTGCCTTTGCCAAAAAGCTGGATAAGAAAGATCCGCTAAAGAAATTCAGAAACCTGTTCAGCATTCCGAAAGTAAACGGCAAAACCTCCATCTATTTTACGGGCAACTCGCTGGGATTACAACCCAAGTCGACCAAAAAGTTCGTTACCGAAGAGCTTGACGATTGGGCAACACTTGGGGTGGAAGGTCACCTTCATTCGCGCAGGCCGTGGCTCTATTATCATAAGTTCACCAAGAAAGGTCTGGCGGCACTTACCGGGGCAAAACCATCGGAGGTAGTGGCGATGAATCACCTTACTGTAAATCTTCATTTGATGCTGGTCACGTTTTATCGACCAACATCCACACGATTTAAGATTTTAACAGAGACGGGTCCGTTTTCTTCCGACCAATACGCGTTCGATTCGCAGGTGAAGCTGCACGGCTTTAAGCCGGAAGACGCAATCATTGAGCTGAAGCCGCGCGAAGGTGAGTACACCTTGCGCACAGAGGATATTCTGGCAGCTATCGATCAGCATAAAGATCAGCTTGCTCTCGTTATCATCGGAGGCGTTCAATATTATACCGGTCAGTTCTTCAACATTAAAAAAATTACCGAAGCCGGCCACAGCGCAGGCGCGCGTGTAGGTTTCGACTTAGCGCATGCGGTTGGCAATGTTCCGCTCAACCTGCATCGTGATAATGTAGACTTTGCCGTGTGGTGCAGCTATAAATACCTGAATGCCGGTCCCGGAGCAGTAGCCGGTGCTTTTGTCCATGAACGTCACGCAAACAATCCCGAACTGTTGCGCTTTGCAGGATGGTGGGGTCACAATGAAAAGGAGCGCTTTCAGATGAAGAAAGGTTTTCAGCCCATGTCCGGAGTGGATGGCTGGCAGTTGTCGAACTTCCCGGTACTTCCCGGAGCAGCATTACTGGCATCACTGGAGATTTTTCAGGAGGCCGGGATGAAAAACCTGGTTAACAAAAGCAAACAACTCACCGGCTACCTTGAATTTTTGTTAAACCAAATTGATTCAACCGGAACAATGTTTCGCATCCTCACTCCTTCCAATAAAACTGAACGCGGTTGCCAGCTTTCAATCTATATGAAACAGAAAGGGAAAAAAGTATTCAATGCGCTGACCAAAGCAGGTGTGATTGCCGATTGGCGCGAACCCAATGTAATCCGCGTTGCGCCTGTTCCGTTATACAATACATTTGAAGATGTGTATCGTTTTATTGAAATCTTCCGAACAGCATTACGATGAGTGCTAAAAAAACAATTGCCATATCCGGAGCCGGTTTGGTCGGTTCCCTAGCCGCTATCTACCTCAGAAAAAGAGGCTACGATGTTACGGTGTTTGAGCGCAGGCACGACATGCGGAAAAGCGGTGCGGAAGGTGGTCGTTCAATCAACCTCGCGCTAAGCAACCGCGGCATTCGAGCACTGGAAGAAGTCGGTCTCGCGGATGAATTAAAAAAAGTGGCCATTCCCATGCATGGGCGAATGATGCACGACCGGCAAGGGAAACTCAGCTCGTTCGCGTATGGAAAGGAAGGTCAGTTTATCAACTCGGTGTCGCGCAGCGGACTGAATATTGTGTTGATGAATGAGGCTGAACGGCTCGGTGTTCAGTTTTGGTTCGATCAGCGGATTCAAAAAGTTGACTTTGTAAAGACTCAGCTTTTTGTGGAAGGGAAATCAGGTGAACCATTTGATTTGATCATTGGTGCAGACGGGGCTTTCTCCGCTGTCCGTGGATCGTTTCAATTCACCGACCGGTTCGACTACGAGCAGAATTACATCCATCACGGGTACAAGGAACTTCACATTCCTCCGGGCGCAAACGGTTCCTTTCAGTTTGAAAAAAATTACCTGCATATTTGGCCGCGCGAAAGTTTCATGATGATCGCATTACCCAATCCGGACGGAAGCTTCACGTGCACGCTGTTCTTTCCGTTTGACGGAAACCCGTCATTCGACATGCTGAAGACAAACGCTGATGTGGAAAAATTTTTTGAAGAGACCTTTCCGGATGCCCGAAAGCTGATGCCGACATTACTGGAAGATTTCAACACCAATCCCACTTCCTCGCTGGTGACGATTAAATGTTATCCGTGGGTCCGTAATAATACGTTACTGATTGGCGATGCTGCGCACGGCATTGTTCCGTTCTACGGCCAGGGCATGAACGCGGGTTTCGAAGATTGCAGGATTCTGAACGATTTATTGAGTCAGCATAACGATAACTGGACTACCGTACTTCCGGAGTTTCAACAGTTACGCAAGCCCGATGCCGATGCCATTGCCCAGCTTGCGCTGGATAACTTCATTGAAATGCGCGACCTCGTTGCCGATGCGGACTTCCTGCTTCGTAAAAAGATCGAGGGTAAACTTTACGAACTCTTTCCCGACAAATGGATTCCGCTTTATCCGATGGTGACATTCATGGACAATATGCGGTATTCGGACGCGCTGCGCACCGGTCAGAAACAAAAACGAATCATGGATGAGGTGATGAAAACTCCCAACCTGGAGCATAGCTGGCAGCAGCTTAATTTTCAGGCAATTGTAAATCAATTAACGGCTGCCTCTTGATCGAACCTTCGAGCAGGTATCCGCAGAGCTCAAACCCGGCCTTGACCAATGTTGCCCGTGAAATGGTGTTTTTGATGTTGCAGCGCGCTGCAGGAACACGCTGCGTCTTATAAATTTCCTTCTTCAATTCCTGAACGATAAAACTGCCCAGGCCCTGATTGCGGTGGGGTTCCGGTACGTCCATGTATATGTCGGCATACGGGAAATTATAATTAAGAAAGAACCCGCCCGTTGCCACTACCTCGCCATTTTTCTCAAGTACATATCCTCCCCGCTCATCCGGATGGTTGGTCTCATATGGCTGTCTGCTAAAGATGATACCATGAGGATGCAAGTCTGTTTGCGACTGATCTTCAAATAAAATGGATTGCGCGTGAATGTCTTCCGCATGTTCAAACATCATAGCAGCCAGCAGGCTGTCGTTTGTTTGACACTCCATGAATGACGCTTTGCTAACCTCTACAAGTCGCCTGAAAATTCTGGATGCGTGATTACGATAAGCAGGAATCAAAAAAAATTCGAAGATAGTGTCTCTGTCCTGACGATTGTCCTTTCCCCAAACGGAGCCGTAGCCGATTTTTGAGCCGTTTTCGGTGAACTGGTAAACATCGGCCCAGCCATACTGATGGCATTTGTTGTGGATAAATTGAAATCCAGCCTCCTTCAGAAATTGCTCGCGTAGATCAGCGATTTCCGATAATTCGCATTTGTGCACGGTCAGGGCTGCCATGCCCCCAAGCTAGCAAACTTTGGTGTGCATGACACACCCAAGATTATTTCTACAAAAATGAAACATATCGATTAATTTCACGTTTGTAGAACTAATAATCCCCGAACCTATGAAAGGAACGTACCTCGGAGAACTCGAAGAACTTGTATTGCTAACCGTGGGAATTTTGTACCCGGAAGCGTATGGCGTGGGCGTGATGGATGAAATCGAAAAGCAGACCGGCCGCAGCCTCAACATCAGTGCGGTCCATGCCGTACTTACCCGCTTGGAAGAGAAGGGTTTTCTCAAATCGAAGATGAGTGAGCCTACCGATGAACGCGGGGGTCGCAGAAAGCGCATTTTTCTGTTAACCGCTGCCGGCAAACGTGCACTTGAAGAAGCAAACGAAATGCGCACGCAGCTTTTCAACCAGATTCCAAGAATTGCTTTGCAATTCCGACTTGCGTAACAATTAAACCATGAAACACGCTCCTCCCAAGTGGGCCGACCGGTTCCTGGCGTGGTATTGCCGCCACGACTTGCTGGAAGAAATCCAGGGAGATGTTTATGAACTATATGACCGCACAGCCAAACAGAACAAACGCAAGGCTGATTTCACGTTTGTGTGGAACGTGTTGCGTTTCTTCCGATGGAAAAATATTCATAAGAAAAAATCATCGTACAACAACAGCTTAATCTCCTCAGGTATGGTTAAAAACATCTTTAAAGTAGCGATCCGAAACTTCCTCAGTCAGCCGGGTCATTCATTTCTCAGTGTGTTTGGATTAACGGTGAGCTTTGTCGCAGCTTTCCTTATTATGCTTTGGGTAATGCACGAAACATCATTTGACCGTTACCATGATGATTCGCAGCGAATATTTAAAGTAATGAGTCACGTGGAATCAAATGGTTCCTTTGAAACGTACGATGCTGCTTCGTTCGGGATCGATGTCTCCGGCATACCCGAAATAACGAAGCAGGCTCCTGTAATCACTGGCGACCGCTGGCCGAATGTGCTCTGTTTCCGGGGCGATCCGAAAAATGATTGCATTTACATCACGGGTATTTATTCGAAGCCAGCATTATTTGAGATGCTCAACTTTACCATTCTGCGCGGTGAAAAAAATCCGATCGATCGCGAGTTTACCGTTGCCATTTCGGAGGATATGGCCAATCGGTTGTTCAACAGTATCGATGTAATCGGTAAAACACTCAAAATCGATCTTTGGTATGAGGCGACAATCACGGCAGTTTTCAAAGATGTTCCCACCAATTCATCGCTGCAATTTGATTTTGTCATGCCAGTAGGAGTTTTTCAAAAGCTTCGGGGTTTTTCTGACGAAAGTCTTGCCAACAGCTTTTTTTCTGCATTGATAAAAACGGGAAGCGATGTAAATGCCGAGGTATTAACCGCCAAGTTGAATACCGCACCTGCACTTACAGAAAGCCTCAAACGTGACAAAGTAAGTTATCAGGCTTTCCCGTTTACCGATTGGAGGCTGAAGAGCAAATTTGAGAACGGGAAAAGTGTCGGTGGAAAAATTCAATACGTAACGCTGTTTATTATCATTGCCATACTTGTGCTTGCCATGGCCGTGATCAACTTTGTTAATCTAAGCACGGCCCGTGCTACCAATCGTGCTAAAGAAATTGGTATTCGCAAAACGACAGGCGCGCTGCGGTCGGGCATTGTTTTTCAGTTCCTGAGTGAGTCATTGGTTATTGTGTTCTTTGCTTTTGTGCTGGCGGTTATCGCCACCCAACTTTTGCTTCCTTACTTCAACTCAATGATTGGTGAAACGCTAAGCGTTCAGTTATTCAGTGGCGTAATACCGGTTTATCTTCTTGCATTTCTCATTTTGGTGGCGCTGGCTGCCGGCCTGTATCCGGCCCTGGTGATGTCATCGTTCCAGCCGGCCCGCGCCCTGAAGGGTGAATTGTCGACCCGCGCATCAGGTGTGAAATATTTAAGAAAAGTTCTGCTCGTGGTACAGCTCAGCGTGTCTATTGGTATTGTCATTTTCAGCGGAGTTATTTTCAATCAGCTTGACTTCATTATTCACAAAGACCTGGGTTACGATCGCGAGAACATGGTGCGTCTGGAACCAACCTATAAGCTGCTCAAGCAATATGATGCCTTCAAAACCGAGCTGTTAAAAAACCACGCAATTGCCAGTGTTACGGCTACAAACGGAAATCCGCTCAGCCTTCAGGGGCATACTACGGGCGTTAGCTGGCAAGGTAAATCGGAAGATACCCGGGTAACTTTTCAAACCCTGGGGGGTAATTACGATTTGGTGGAAACGTTTGGTTTTAAGCTGCTGGACGGAAGGGTGTTCGACCCGAAAAAAGACACACTCGGCAATGAAGTAATGATCACCAAAGAAGCTGCACGGGTCATGAGCATGACCAATCCGATTGGTGAAAAAATTACGATCGGCTCATCGCAGTGCGTTATCATCGGTGTGTTGGATGATTTTCATACAGAAAGTCTCCGGAATGAAAAACTGCCCGTGGTCATTTACAGGCAATCTGTGTTGCAATGTTCAGCGATTTACGTAAAGTATCAATCAGAATCGACCCAACAAGCCATGGAAATTGTTCGGGCAACGTACAAAAAAATGGAGCCTGACTTCACCCTGAATTATTGGTTTCAGGACGAAACATTCGACAATATGTATAAAACCGAGACCACGGCTTCGTATATGGTTGTGATCTTCACCATCATTTCGCTAGTAATTGCCGTGATTGGTGTTGTTGGTCTCGCTACTTACAATGTTATCCGCAAGCAAAAGGAAATCGGTATCAAGCGGGTATTCGGAGCCACGGTTACAAACATACTCAGTATGCTAACGAAAGAGTTTGTGATTATTATTCTTGTCGCTTCCGTTGTCGCCATTCCATTCGTGTGGTACAGCGCTGACCGGTGGCTTTCCGGTTTTGCGTATCGTATCAACATGCCGTGGATGATTTACATCACGACCTTTGCAGGGACGTTATTGCTGATTGCACTGATTGTAGGCTTGCAGGGATTCAAGGCAGCCAATTCAAATCCGGTAAAAACATTACGCTCGGAATAATAATCCGAATTAAACAGCGATGTGAAGTTTGTACTCATCGAACGTCTGGAGTACATTCTTCACATAATTTACTGGCTCTTCGCACTTACAATAACCCGCAGTTACAACCGGATCGCGATAGAAAGCGCGGTCGGATTTTTTTAACAGGTAGAATTCCACGTCATTCCACACAGCCGGATCGCGGCCATGTTTTTTAGCAAGTTTTCTTGCATCCATAATGTGCGACAGGCCTGCATTATATGAAGCCAGCACAAATTTTAATCGCTCATTGGGGTCGGAAATTTTCTTAGCCCAGATTTTATCGAGATGACGCAAATAATTAACTCCGGCTTTAATGCTTTGGCGCGGATCATCGGGATTGGTAGCACCAAATCGTCTGGCTGTTTCCGGCATCAATTGCATGAGTCCGCGGGCTCCCGCCCATGATTCATCGTTCGAAACAAACTTCGATTCGCGATAAATAATGGCAGCCAGCAATCGCCAGTCCCATCCTAATTTCTGTGCTCCGGTTTTAATTAACTCATCATACCGCGAAATTTTATTTCCCCCCAGTGAGGAGTAATCGCTGTTCACCCGAAGCAGTGAGGTACGCGGACTCTTAAAGTACCGATTATAAATCACCATGAAGGTTGATGCCTTTTTGATCTTCACAAGCCACGTGTTAATCGCATTTAATAACGCTGGTGAATTTTTACGGACCGACCACGCGATCTGTTGCGGGTTGGAAAGAATAGTACTCACATCCAGGTTTGGGTAATAATTCGAATTAACCATGGCGATGGGATGGTCGGCCACGGTGTAGTCAATATTTCCCAGCGCGACCTGTTTGATGAGTGATTCTGTTTCGGCATTCGCACTGTCTTCCATGATGTGGATAGCACCAAGCTCCTGCGATAATGTACGCAGTCGTTCTGCAAAGCTTGAGCTTTTCATCACATGAACTTCCTTGCCCACAAGCGCATGTGGATCGCGAACAACCTGTGAATCGATTTGAGGTTGCTTTAACTCCTTCCAGTTATCGGGCTTGCGTTGCACAAGAACCTGATACGAGTTAAAAAGCGGTCGCGAAAAGCTGACATATTGCGTACGTTCCTCGGTTACGGTAAGCGGGAAGGCGAGAACATCGCCCACGCCCGTGTTGAGCTGGTGTATTCCGTTTTCAACTCCTGAAATGAGTTTTATTTTCAAATCGACTTTCAGTTCTTTCGCCAAAAGCCTGAGCAATTCATATTCATAGCCTATCGGCCTGCCCTTGTAGATAAGATAACTGAAAGAATTGTTGTCGACCAGTGCCGTGATGTACCCGCGTTTTTGAATCAATTCAAGATCCACCTCAACTGCAGGCGCAAGCACTACCGCATTGTTCGGCCGGCTGCAGGCCAATAAAAACAGTAAAAAAAATACCAAATGGCGGAAAAAGGGGGGCATAGGGTATTTTAAGATAGCGAATTATGCGCGGATTCAAAAGCAATCGGATGTGCGCAACCTTTTGGGCTAAACGGTCGTCTCTGTAAAAAGAGAATTTATGAAGTCTTTTATTGCTGTGATTATTTTGTTTGCCTGCATTACGGTGACATCAGCCCAGACAGATGCAACCGTAGAACAGCTGAAAAAGGTATACACCGAAAATGTTTCTTGGACAGATGCAGGTGATCTTAGCTACGATGCGAATACAAAAGTTTTGTCGGTTAAAAATTATCGCATTCCCGTCTCGAAAAACACGCTGGTCCGGACCGACAAGAATTCTGCACACTTTGCCATGCAGCAAGGAACGGCCGTTACGGATGTGAATGATCCAGCATGGAGACGTGCCGAGTTTATTATACCTTTCCGCGATAAAAGAAGTGCGGAAGAATTCACAAAGCATTTCAATAAACTTATCGAAGCTAATTAATTATTGCCTCAGCGTAACAGCAACGCCCTTGCGTAACGTGTTATGAATCTCCGCCACACGATCCACGTCACGGATCAAATCATTGATTTCGTGGTCGGTACTTCCTGAAGATGTTACTTTGGCTTCGTATTGAATATTAAATCCCGGTTCCCCTTCCTTTCCGAACTCTCCGGATACAGCAACTTCGACTTCATCGAGTTTCATATTCCTGCGGGCAGCCTCACGGTACAGGTCGTTGCAAAAACAGGTGGCCAGCGACAGGAATAGTAATTCACCACCGTTCACGGACGACCCTCCCATCGGCTTGCCTGGAATGGAAATGATTTTGGCATTGCCTTCGGTGACGACCGTTACTTCATGTTTCAGCGCGTTATTTTTCACAACAGATGCAATGTTCATGTGATAATCATTTATAGTTGTCCTTGAAAATACAATAAATGATAAATCCGGAAACCGCTCATCACTCTCTGTTTCCCGAAGCCGGATTTTTTTCCGTATTTCACTGCAAACCTAACTCTATGAAGCGCTTACTCTCCATATTTATTCTTCTCCTGACGGTTATCGGCAGTTATGCCCAAAACTCCGACTTGCCAGCAGACTTCCTCAATAAAGGCTGGTATAAAGAACGCAGACAAAAATTGCGTGAAAGTTTGCCGGCAAATTCGGTGGCGGTGTTTTTCGCCAACGCGGTACGCAACCGGGCAAACGATGTCGACTATGTGTATCATCAAGACCCGAACTTTTACTACCTGACCGGCTATCGCGAACCGGAAGCAGTTCTGTTCGTCTTCAAAGACAAGCAAACCGCGGCCAACGGAACTCAGTATGATGAAATCATTTTTGTGCAGGAACGCAATGCCATGCGCGAAATGTGGACCGGCCGCAGACTGGGAGCCGAAGGAACTAAAACTCAACTCGGACTTGATCAGGCTTTTAATGGTTCAGACTTTAAAAAGTACAAGGTCGATTTCTCAAAGTTTGCTGAAATCCTGTTTTATGATTTCAAAAACGATGTGCGCGACAATGTGCGCGACTCAGCCGACTTGTACAGCCTGATTGAAGAGTTTAAAGTAAAAGTAAACTACCCGCGCAAAGATGCCACTACCTTAAATGTTGCACCGGAGCAACCGAAAAATAATTTGAATACACGCGGCCTGTTTAAACTGATGGCTGACCTTCGCGGTATTAAAACTCCCGAAGAAGTTGAGATGTTGCGCAAGGCAGTAATGATTTCGTGCATCGGCCAGGCGGAAGTAATGAAGGCCATTACACCGGGCATGAGCGAACGCGAAGTGCAGGGTATTCACGAGTATGTATTTAAAAAGTATCAGGCCGAAGATCTGGGTTATCCTTCCATTGTAGGTGGCGGCCATAACGGCTGTATCCTGCACTACATTGATAACTACAAGCCATCGCTTACCAACAAAGAATTAATCCTGATGGATTTGGGTGCAGAGTTCCATGGTTACACGGCTGACATCACGCGTACGGTTCCGGTGAACGGAAAATTCTCACCCGAACAAAAAGCGATTTATGAACTCGTGCTCAAGGCTCAGGAAGCGTCAATGGCAGCATGCAAACCGGGTGTTGACATGGGCCAGCTCACTACCGTATCACGGGAAGTAATCAACAAAGGCCTCGCTGATCTTGGTATTATTAAGTCAGCCGATGAAAAACATATGTATTTCCCGCATGGCGTTTCACATCATATTGGCCTTGATGTGCATGACGCAGGTGGAAGAACGCTTCAGGAAAACATGGCCATTACGATCGAACCGGGTATCTATATTCCGGATGATAGCAAATGTGACAAAAAATGGTGGGGCATCGCAGTACGGATTGAAGATGATTACCTCGTAAACAAAGAAGGCTGCGAATTGTTGTCGGGATATGCCCCTCGCACAGTGGCAGAGATTGAGGCGATGATGAAGCAATCGAGCCCGCTGGATAAATTCAAATTACCCGCCCTTGAGTCGATCAAGAAATAATTTTAAAAAGAATAATTTGGAAAGGCCGCTCATCACGGCCTTTTTTTATTTTGATACACGCGAAAGTCCGTCTTCAGCTTCCTTCAATGATTTGTCGAGCTTCAAAGCCGCCTGATAATTCTTTTTAGCCTCAGCTTTGTTGCCGCGTTTTTCAAAAATCATTGCCAAGCGCAAGTAGGCTCCGGCATGTGAAGGTTCGTTCTGTTTCGGGGCATATGCCAGATACTTTTTAAGATACTGTTCGCCACGGTCGAGTTGTTTGCCGGAAAGTGCGGCAACTTTGCCGTATTGATAGGCGGCCATCATATCCTCTGAATTTTTCTGTAACTGCTGATCGAGCAGCGTAAATGCTTTGTCGGCTTGTGATTGAAGTGTATAAAAATTTATCAGCACCGACTGATACCTAACATCGGCTACCACCATTGCCAGGTATTCCTTTTCAGCTTCCGCGATTTTCTTTTCATGTTCGTAAATCATTCCAAGCTGCCGGTGACCCTGTGCAGCATCAAGCTTCAAAATTTGTTTCGCAGTTTCAATTGCTTTGTCAACGCTGCCACCCATAAAACCGGGTGCCTGCAAATAGTACTGAATGAGAGAAAGTCGCGCACCAATCGTTTTTGGATCCAGCTCGACTGCCTTTTCCCAGGCAGCCTTCATTTTTGGTGCGAGAAAACCCTGCCTGACTACATTGGCGTCACGCGCGATCATTCCGTAGGTGTTTCCGAGATATTCAAAATATGAAGCCACTTTATCGTTCGCTTCCGTAGCTTCTTCAAAGTAATCAGCCGCATCGTCCAGGTTTTGTTTATCCAATGAAATCCTGCCCAGATAAAACTGAGCTTCAGCATACTCATGGCTGTCGTCATCAACAGGTTCAAGGAGTTTGGCCGCCTCGTCAGGCTTCCCATTTTCGTACAGTGCTTTCGCTTTTTGAACGACCTGGCAAAACAGGCTGCCGGGCAAAAGCATAAAAATTAGGATCAGCAATCGCATAGAATGTGGGGAATGATATAATTGGGAATTGAAGCTAAAACTATTCCAAAAACTCAAGCCCGATATTCCGAAGGAGTCAGGCCGGTAATTTTTTTGAATGCAGTATTAAACGATGACTTGGAATTGTAGCCAACCTGCTCGGCAATCTCTTCGATCTTGATATTGGGCTGATCCTTCAGCAATTGTTTGGCAGCCTCCACGCGATACTCGGCTGTCATTTCAAAGAAATTCTTCCCAAGCCCGTCATTGATTACCTGCGACACAACATGTACTGATAGCCTGAGCTTTTCCGCTAGCTGAGGCAACGAAAAATCATTCTGAAGAAATGGCCGTTCATCCTGCATGATTGTTTTCAGTTTCTTCAGTGCTGCGTTTTGCTGATCTTCCGTTAGTGTTGAACTTTTGTACTTCTGTTGTTCTGTAATATTGGCCTGTTTGAAAAATCCGGATTGGCGAATAACTCGAAAGCTTGTAAGGTAAACGGGGATGGCAAGATAAGCTGCGAACAAATGATCACCGGTATCATTCCGGTTGAATGCCTTCACAAGTATAATGAGGCCCAGCAATAAAACTAATTGGAACAACCCCGCACGAAGCGTACAAAGCACGGGCGTCACCGGGCGCAGAAATGACTCTTTCCGGATACGGAATGCGCGAATGAGTTCATACAAACTCAACACAGCATAAACCGCCAGACTGATCAGCGTTGTTTGGGTATGATGATCCGTTACCCAAAACCAGCGCGTATCACCAAAATGTTGTGGATGCGGAAAGTCGGGGTAATACGAATGCATGTACGCGTGGTACTTAACTTCGTTGGAAGCAAGCAGAAAAGGCAGCTGCAGAATCAGGTATACCGGTGCAAACAATAAATGGAGGTATTGTTTTTTTGAGACTTTCTCCCGGGTGAGGCTCAAAACCATCAGGTAAAATGCGGGCCCAATCAGAAAAGAAAATGTTTCCGAAAAGTCAACCAGGAACAATACTTCCCGAATGTAGCCCGTGTAATTCAAAAAGATTTCCAGCACGCACAGGGCAATCGAAAGCAGCATGATGCCGTGAAACAGGTTGGCCTTAACTTTTCGGTTCTCTTTCGAAAGAAAAAAGAAAGCCAGAAAAAATGCCTGTACAATTCCTAAAAATATAAACAGCGCAAAAAGGTCGATCCGGTACGGCATTCCGAAAGTTAGAATAATTTAAAATCCTTCTCGAATTTCTAACCCCTTGTTTATCTTGCACCATCAATCCAAAAATTATGAAACTCCCGCTTTCAATTCTTCTTTTGTTTGTTGTCGTACTTATTGTAAACGGACAGGATTTCGATCAGGGCCGTATCAAGAAGCATATTCAAACGCTGGCTGATGATAAGCTGGAGGGTCGCGGGACCGGCACTGCGGGTGAAAAGAAAGCTGCTGCATACATTGAAAGCCAGTTCAAAAAACTAAAGCTTCAGCCGAAAGGCGACAACAACGGGTACTTACAAAGTTTTACCTTCAAAAGTGGTGCGCATGGTGAAGGCGCGGAAGGAACCGCCAATAATATTGCTGCTTACCTCGACAATGGTGCGGCAACAACCATTATTATTGGAGCTCACTATGATCACCTCGGATTGGGTGAACAAAGCGGGTCACTGGAAGCCAATTCAAAGGGAATGATTCATAACGGGGCAGACGACAACGCCTCCGGTGTTGCAGGGGTCATTGAACTTGCCAGCTATTTCACCAAAAACAAGGTCAAAGAAAAAAATAACTTTCTCTTTTTGTGTTTCTCGGGTGAGGAACTTGGGTTGTTTGGATCCAAATACATTGCCGATCACCTTCCGGTAGATTTGTCGACAATCAATTACATGATTAACATGGATATGGTTGGTCGTCTTGATCCACAAACCAAAACAGTGGTTGTACACGGAACAGGAACCAGCCCGGTATGGGAAACGCTGGTGAAGGGCTTTGAAAATGATAACATCAAAATTAAAACAGACTCTTCAGGCGTAGGACCTTCCGATCATACATCGTTCTACCTAAAAGATCTTCCGGTGCTGCACTTTTTCACAGGATCACACAGCGATTATCACAAGCCTTCTGACGACTGGCAAAAAATCAATTATGCGGGAGAAGCTGAAGTGCTGAAGCTGATCGTAAAAATCATTGAAAGTCCGCAGACACAAACCAAGCTTGCATTCCTGAAAACTAAATCAAAACAACAGGCTGGCCGCTCGGCATTTAAGGTGACCATGGGTGTGATGCCAAGTTATTCTTCTACTGCGGTTGGGTTGCAGGTTGACGGAGTTACGGAGGGCAAGCCGGGTCAAAAAGCCGGAATAAAGACGGGCGACATCATCATTCAACTGGGTGACTATGAGATCAAAGATGTGTATACGTACATGGATGCGCTCGGCAAGTTCGAAAAAGGCCAAACCGTTCAGGCGAAAGTAAAACGCGGTGACGAAGTGCTCACGCTTTCGGTAACGTTCTGATTACTGAGAAACGACATTGATAAACATTACCGCACCGAGGAACAGCGTGGTGAAGAGAAAGATGTAAACGAAAGCCAATATCGCTTTCACGGCTGTTTTTAGCCATGATTGACGGTATAGGTAGCGCAACGAAAAAAGCACATATCCAACTGTCGCTAACAAGATCACGTTCATAAACCATTCGCGTGCGGAAGGGGTAATGTATAACGGTATCAGTAGCACGAGGCTCACCACAATGTATACGAACGATTGAAGATGAAGCGTATACACCAGGTGATCAATGTAAAACTTCTTATGCCTGAAATACAATAGCCGGAATCCAAACGCATAAAACGGCAGCAATAGAAACGAAATGTATTTCAGATAAGCTGCTGCATAGTCGAATGTTTTACCAACTCCTGTAACAATCTTCTTCGCTTGGCGCTGCTGAACTTTCTGGTCTTCCTCTGAAATTGAAACCCCATTTGTTGTTGTGCTGGTTTTAATTTTTTCAGCCTTGATCTGCTTTTCATATTTATGGTAGTACGCATTCGCAATGATTACCATCACAATCGTAACAAAAAAGAAAAGCCGCAACGGGTGCAGGTACCGCATTCGTTTTCCTGCCAGGTGTTCTTTAGTCAGATACCCGGGCTTCGTAACCAGAGGAACGAGCGTTCTGAAAAACTTGGAGTCGAAATGAAAAAAATCCGCGAACGTATGGAAAACCAGATGCCCGAATTTTTCACGGACTTCGATATTTTCCTGACCGCAGTTGGAACAGAACTTTCCGGTTACTTCGGCCCCGCAGTTCAGGCAGTTTGTCTCTTGACGATATTTCTTGTGACTCATGACGGAGGTTAGGCAGCTAAAATTAAGGAATTAAAGGCCCACATGTTTACACCAGGCGCTGGTTATTCACCCGATGAATCAATGATATGCTGGCTTACAATTCTATAAATCTCGGCCAGTTCGGGATTCTCCTTCAGGAACTCCATGTGCCGTTCCAGTATTTCAAAGTCGCCCCGCACAGCCGGGCCGGTTTGCGCTTTTTCAGGACCGATCTCCAGGCTTTTGTTAAGCGTTTCCGCGATCAGCGGTTTGAGTAAATCGTAATCGAGATTGTTTTGCTCCGCAATTTCTTTCGCGATACGCAGCATGTGATTATAGAAGTTCGAAGCAAACACAGCCGCGATGTGCAACGCCTTCCGCCCCTCTGAATTAATCTTCTTCACGTTTCCGCTGATCGCCCTCGCCATTTTCACTAAGGTCTTTTCAACGTCAGCGTTTTCGCTTTCAACAAAAATCGGAACGTTCTTAAAGTCAACCTTCTTCGTTTTCGTGAAGGTTTGGAGCGGATAAAACACGCCCATGTTTTGCGAGCCAGAGTCGTCAAGAATGCTCAGCGGCTGGCTGCCGGACGTGTGAACAACAATGGCTTCATCCGGAAGGATAATTTTTTGCGCAACCTCCTGAATCGCGTCATCGCTTACGCAGATGACGAATACCTTCGATGCGCTTGCTGAAAAGTCGAGTGAGATGTTTACATGAGCTTCGTATAAACGTCCTACCAGCGCGGCTGCATGCTTGGGGTTTTGGCTGTACACTTCCCGAACCGGATAACCTACGTTATCCAACGCAGGTGCAAGATGCCACGCGAGGTTGCCCGCACCAATAAACGTAGTCCGAATCAAGATTTATCGCGATTTAAGGATTTCAGGATTTTCGGATGCAAAGGATTCTTAAGTCTGGGTGATATATTCTGCCTGTTTCAGACTTTTGCGGGCACTTTATAGAGCTCAGCGAGTCTGCTTACCACGAAGTCGATTTCTTCAGGTTTGTTGTACTTGCTAAACGAGAACCGCACGGCCCCGCGTTTTGATCCCGGGTACAATGCGCCCAGCACATGCGAGCCGGTAGACGCACCGCTTGAGCATGCGCTGCCACCCGATGCGGAAATGCCCTGAAGATCGAGATTGAACAGCAGCATTTCATTTTCTTCCGATTCAGGAAGGGAAACATTCAGAACGGTATACAAACTCTTTTCAAGATTGGCTGAATCGCCATTAAACTCAACGCCCGGAATCTCCTGCTTCAGCTTTTCAATCATGCGCGCCTTGAGGCCGGTGATGTATTGCTGATGCTCATTCATTTCGCGATAGGCGATTTCCAAAGCTTTGGCAAGACCTACGATTCCGTAGGTGTTTTCGGTACCTCCGCGCATGTTGCGTTCCTGCGATCCACCATGAATAAACTGGCCAAGCTTGCGGTCTTTACGGATGTACATAAAGCCCACGCCTTTCGGGCCGTGAAACTTGTGCGCTCCGGCTGTCATGCCGCACACGTGCAACTCACGCATGTCGTGGCGGTAATGCCCCATCGTTTGAACGGTATCGGAGTGGAAAAATGCTCCGTATTGTTTTGCCAGATCACCCACTGCTCTAATGTTCAACAGGTTGCCGATTTCATTGTTGGCGTGCATCAATGAGATCAACGCATTCGGATATTGCTTCAGCAGGTTTTCAAGATCGGCCAGGTCAACATGACCTTTTGCATCCATCTTAACGTAATGCAGTTCAATCTGCCCCTGCTTCTCAAGTGTCTCCAGCGTATGGGTTACTGCATGGTGTTCAATGGGTGTTGAAATGGCGTGCCTGAGACCGTATGTTTTGATGCCGCTCACGATTAGCGTATTGTCTGCTTCTGTTCCGCCTGAAGTAAAAATGATCTCACCCGGAGTGCAGTGAAGCAGTTCGGCAATTTTCTTGCGTGACGACTCGATGGCTGCTCTAACTTTTCTGCCATGCGAATGGATCGATGACGGATTTCCGAAATCTTCGAGCATAAATGGCTTCATCGCTTCGAATACTTCCGGATCAAGGGGCGTGGTGGCAGCGTTATCGAGATAAATTTTCATACGCGTTAAGCAATAATTTTTTGAATATCGGATATGATGCGTTTGGCAAGCGCATCGGCTTTCTTTTCATTTTGCGACTCCGCATAAATACGGATGATCGGTTCGGTGTTTGATTTGCGCAAATGCACCCACTCTTTTTCAGCTTCAAAATCGATTTTCACACCATCGATCGTATTAACCTTTTCGGATGCATACCGGGCCTTAACCTCCTCCAGTACCTTATCAACATTTATCTGAGGGGTAAGTTCAATTTTGTTCTTCGAGATAAAATAAGCGGGATAGGATGCACGCAGTTGCGAAGCCTTCTTTTTTGAGCGCGCCAGGTGCGAAAGGAATAAGGCAATACCAATCAATGCATCCCGACCGTAGTGCAAATCCGGAACAATGATTCCACCGTTACCCTCTCCGCCAATTACCGCCTTCGAATCTTTCATGGCCGTAACCACATTCACTTCACCAACTGCAGCCGCCGTGTACTTAGCCCCTGCGGTTTCCGTCACATCACGCAAAGCACGGGTTGACGACAGGTTTGATACGGTATTCCCTTTCTTGCGGCTCAGCACGTAATCGGCAACTGCCACCAGTGTATACTCTTCACCAAAAGGTTTCCCATCTTCCTGAATCAGCGCCAGGCGATCCACATCCGGATCAACCACAATTCCGAGATGGCACTTTTCTTTTTTTACAACGCTGCTGATCTTCGTTAGATGCTCCGGCAGCGGCTCAGGGTTGTGCGGAAATTTTCCGTTTGGTTCACAATACAATTCAACAACCTTTTTAACACCCAGTGCTTTCAGCAACTGTGGTACTGCAATACCTCCGCTGGAATTAACTGCATCAACCGCGATTTTAAATTTCGCAGCCTTAATAGCCTTTATATCAACCAGTTTATGTTTTACGATCAGGTCAATATGTTTCTTAATGTATGAATCGTTGCGTGTATATTTTCCAAGCGCTTCAACCGCAGCAAAATCGAAATCTTCACGCTCGGCAATTTTCAAAACCTCTTGTCCTTCGGCACCTGAAATAAATTCCCCTTTTGCGTTCAATAATTTCAACGCGTTCCACTGACCGGGATTATGGCTTGCGGTAAGAATGATTCCGCCTGCAGCTTTTTCGAGGGGTACCGCAATTTCAACGGTAGGCGTAGTGGATAATCCCAGATCGATCACATCGATTCCGAGTCCCTGCAATGTGGAGCATACCAATGTGCTTACCATCTCCCCCGACATCCGCGCATCGCGGCCAATAACAACCTTCGTTTTCGATCTGTTTTTCTTTAGCAATGTTCCGAATGCTGCGGCAAATTTTACCACATCCACGGGAGTGAGATTATCACCGGTTTTTCCGCCAATGGTACCCCGGATGCCTGAAATTGATTTAATTAACGTCACAAGCTGAGTTTATAATAAACGTGCCCGCAAAGATATGGAATGTTCGGGCTATCATAAATAAAGAACTGCTTTTGTCTGACGGCTGGCTTACCTTCGCAAAACAAACTTCTGACATGAAAAAACCCTTCTCGCAACCTGACCCGAACCGTGCTGAAAAATTGCAGGCTTTTGACCGATTACTTACCGTGATGAATGAGCTTCGCGAGAACTGCCCCTGGGATAAAAAGCAAACCATGGAAACACTCCGGCACCTCACCATTGAGGAAACATACGAGCTGTCGGACGCGATCCTGGAGGGCGACCTGAAAGAGGTAAAGAAAGAGCTGGGTGATTTGATGCTGCACAATGTTTTTTATGCGCGCATCGCTTCTGAACAAAAAGCGTTTGATGTGGCCGATGTATTGAACGCGATTTGCGACAAGCTGATTGAACGGCATCCGCATATTTACAGCGATGTAATTGCTGAAGATGAACAAACGGTAAAATCGAACTGGGAAAAAATTAAACTGAAAAGCGGTAACAAGTCGGTGCTGGAAGGCGTGCCCAAATCATTACCCGCATTAGTGAAAGCCATCCGCATTCAGGATAAAGCGCGGGGCGTTGGGTTCGACTGGGAGAAAAAAGAGCAGGTGTGGGAAAAGGTTGAAGAAGAAATGCAGGAGTTTAAAAAGGAATTTCAGGGCAATGCCGGATCAAACGAGCTTACTAATCAAGAGAAGGTCATGGCCGAATTCGGTGACCTGTTATTCTCGTTGGTGAATTATGCGCGGTTTATCAATATCGATCCGGAAGAAGCACTTGAGCGAACAAATAAGAAATTCATTAAGCGTTTTCAATATCTCGAAACAGAATCCGCCAAAGACGGTAAAAAAATGGGCGAAATGACGCTTGCAGAAATGGACCAATACTGGAACAAAGCCAAGTTGCTGTAAGATTTTCGCATTTATCGTTTTTAAATTTCTCTGTACCTTCACTTAGCCATTTTTAACCCCCCGGTTATGTCACGATCACGGATTCTTGTTATGCTGCTCATTGGTGTCGTTGCATTGAAGAGCTGTTCTTCGCTCAGGCAAAATGACCCGAACGAAAAGGTTATGGCGTTCATCAACGACTTCAGGAGTAACCTTTCCGCAACAGACGATATTATCAAAGCACAATTCCAGGTGTCGGCCGTTGCCAACGTGTCGGAAGACGGAATCATGCGTGCCATCCGCATCATGCAAAATGCCGACCAGGCAAAAGACAGTATCACGTGCATTATCAATTTTGATGCACCCTCGATTACTCAGGAATCCGGTGACACCCGCGTAGATTTTACAGCTCAGTTCTCATCCATTGACCCAAACAACATTCTTCAGCAACAGGCACAATTCACGCTGTGGCTTTCGAATATCCAGGGCAAGCTGGTGATTACGAATATTGACGCAATGAATTTTTACAACGAATATAATGGCGCGGTCTTCCAGTTGCAGAGCTTGAAAAACCGCGAACGCGACCTGGCATCACGCAAAATATTTTTTGATCAGGCCCGTATGCTGCAGGAAACATACGACACCGTGATCTGGTACACACAATATAACGACAGCGTTTATTATTATGTGGTGAATGGCGAATGGGAAAACTTCTTCATGGGTGACAATCGTGAACGATCAAACAACGCTAAGATGGGACTGGTCAGTGAATCCGGTCGGGTAATCGTACCACCCGCCTACGATCTGGTGGGAACAATAAGTTTTGAAACAGAGAACGTTGTTGAAGTTAAAAAAGACAATCTGGTAGGCCACTTCTCCATGGACGGAAAAGAGATAGCGCCTGCGGTGTATGAATGGATCATCCCCTATGAACAGGATGGCGTATATGCGCTCGTTAAAAAAGACAGCGAGATTGGCTGGCTTGACAATAACTACACGCATCATACCGGTTTCCCTTCCGATGAGGCGAAAAAATATATCCATGAGTTTGGCTACCTCGGTAAAAACATTGAAATCAGCTATACCGCGATGCCAACCGCAGAAGTAATTCATGTTGATTACATGGGCCGCGGCATTGTTGTGCCACCCACATACTTCGTACAAGCCGGAGTGCTGGATGAGGTTATCTCCGATATCTATACCGGTGAAAATTCGTTTGGCTGGGGCGGAATAGAGAAGATTGAAACAGAAGGATCGATGTTTGAAAAAATATCCGACAAGTTCTCTGCGCTCCTGGTGATGCTGAATGACCACTACCTGGAAGGCCGCGAAGGCTTTTATCAACGCACCAATCTGACGTTCGTTGACGATCAGCATCAGCTCACCACATCTTTTACGATGCCAAGCGGAACAATTTCTTTCAACAGAATTGACAGTACGTTAATGGAAGTTCGCTTATCGCGCGAAGGTAAACCGGCAGATTACGAGTACAGCGAAATGGATGAAGACGACTGGTTCGCTCCGTATTACAAGTACTTCCGGCTGCAGGATGGTACCATTTCAGCATTAGAGTCACGCAGAAATTACGCTTTCACGCAGTTCGTAAAAATCGACAGCTCATATCTCGAAGGCACGTTCTCAACCTGGGATGAAGAGACGCAGGGCATAAAAACTCAAAACTTTCCATTCAACAGTACCCTGGAACTGATGCGAGATGAAATTCTTGCCGAATATCAGTATGAGTTCCCGGACGCAGAAACACGCGAGAATTTCCGTTACCGGGAGTGGTACGTTCCCCGGTATTCACATTATTCCGACTTTTATGATTCGATGAGTGAAATCGATAAACATAACCTTCAATTTCTGGAGAGAATTATCGGCACACTTGACGTCAAACAACCGTCCTGATGAACTTTGTCAGGACAGTCATTCGGTGGCTGCTCGGTATCATTGTTCTTCTGCTGGTTGTTTCGCTTTCGCTGAATGCGTTATCATACTTCAACTTTAATTTCACGTATGGCTTTCTGCGTCTGAAGCAGGCCGCGATCGCTACCGGTTGGTACCTGCCGGCTTATTATTCACATGTGCTTGCAGCGGGTTTAATCCTCATACTTGGATTATTTCAACTGAGGACAACATTAAGTCTCCGGTGGCGTAAGCTTCATCGCTTTCTCGGTAAATGTTATGCGTACGGAATTTTGTTCTTCGCAGCACCGGGCGGCCTGGTGATGAGCTTTTTCATTAACCGCGGAGTATGGGTGCTTACCAGCTTTATTCTTCAGAGTACATGTTGGTTTGTATTCACTGCGCTTGCAGTGCGCGCTGTTAAAACAGGCAACATCGAAGAACATGGCCGGTGGATGTGGCGAAGCTACGCATTAACCTTTGCAGCCGTTACCCTCCGCCTCTACGTGTTTCTGTTTACGAGTTCGTACGATATGTCGGCACCCGAAGCTTATGGAATAATTGCATGGTTAAGCTGGACGGTGAATCTAATTGTTGTGGAAATTTATCTTAGGTTGAAATCCACTCCATTATTTTCTAACAAATAATTTAAATATCATTCCTGAACATGAATGTGTATTTTTAGCATTCGAGCCACACATTTTAAATGGGAAAAGGACGAAACCTTATTTTTTACATCGCCATTATTGTGGTTTTCGGTGCACTGATGTACCTGATCACAAAACAGGGGGCAAAGCTTGAGGTTGGCGAGTTTTCTGCTCCGGTTCAACCTCAATCAGGTTCTCCGTTCGATCAGTTCACCGCAGCGTTTAGCAAAAACCTCGTTCATCCGCTGTCGATCCTGCTATTGCAGATCGTGTCGATTATTATTGTGTCGCGCGCTTTTGGCTACATCTTCAATAAAATCGGCCAGCCCACGGTAATCGGAGAAATCGTTGCGGGTATCGTATTAGGACCTTCTTTGCTCGGGTTATTTTTTCCGGAAGCATCCGCGTTTCTTTTTGCAAAAGAATCATTGCCGAATTTGCAATTTCTGAGTCAGGTGGGTTTGATTCTGTTCATGTATGTGATCGGGATGGAACTTGATTTGAAAGTTCTTCGCAACCAGGCACACGATGCGGTGGTTATCAGCCATGCGAGTATTGTAATTCCTTACTTCTTCGGTATGGGCCTAGCCTATTACATGTACCAGGAGTTTGCACCTGCCAACATTTCTTTCTTGTCGTTCGCATTGTTCATGGGAATTGCCATGAGCATTACTGCATTTCCGGTATTGGCCCGAATTATCCAGGAACGGGATCTCACTAAAACAAAACTTGGCAGCATTGCCATTACCTGTGCTGCAGCCGATGATGTTACGGCATGGTGTATTCTCGCAGCCGTGATTGCGATTGTAAAGGCTGGCACATTTGTTAGCGCATTGTTTACTATCGGTGCCGCTCTATTATATGTACTGGTCATGCTGTTCGTCATACAGCCATTTCTTAAAAAAGTTGGAAACATCTATTCCAACCGCGAAACAATCAGCAAGATGATCGTGGCGCTCTCATTTCTAGTGCTGTTGATTTCCGCATATGTAGCTGAGATCATCGGCATACACGCGTTGTTCGGAGCCTTTCTTGCCGGTGTCATCATGCCCGCAAACATGAACTTCAGGCGCGTACTGATGGGCAAAGTGGAGGATGTGAGTCTTGTATTGCTGCTGCCGTTGTTTTTTGTGTTCACTGGCTTGCGCACACAGATTGGCTTACTTAATCAGGCACACTTGTGGGGCATGTGCGGATTCGTGGTCCTCACGGCTGTTGCCGGAAAATTTGGCGGCAGCGCTTTCGCGGCACGCTTTGTCGGTCAGAGTTGGAAAGACAGTCTGTCGATCGGTGCGCTGATGAACACCCGCGGGTTAATGGAACTGATTGTGCTTAACATCGGGTATGATCTGGGCATTTTGTCGCCCGAAGTATTTTCGATGATGGTGCTGATGGCGCTGGTAACAACTTTCATGACGGCTCCTGCACTTGATCTTATTAATTACCTTTTCCCGGATAAAGAACAAGCAGGTGCAGCCTCCAGACTTTATAAAATTCTTATTCTCTTCGGTCCGTCAGCCAAAGGAAGAAAACTCTTGCGGCTTGCGGATCAGCTGACACATAAAAACCATGCAGAAGCATCCATCACCACGATGCACTTAACACCCAGTGCCGACATCAATCCCAATGAAGCCGGCACCTATGAAGAAGAAAGCTTCAGACTGGTAAAACAGGAAGCCGACAATCTGAACATCCGTATCAAAACAATTTATCGCGCCACGAACGACATCGGCAAGGAAGTAACTCGCGAAACGAAAAAGGGCAGGTATGATTTGTTACTGGTCGGATCATCCCGGTCCGTATTCAGTGACGATGTTGTGGGTGGTAAAGTGAAAACATTCCTGGAGGAAACACGCGGCCACGTAGGTGTTCTTGTTGATAAGGACTTTGAAGTTGCCGACCGCATACTTGTTTTTATACATAACCCTGCCGATCTGTTCCTGCTTTCCTTTGCTGAACGGTTTGTTCAAAACAACAATGCAAAAATTACGCTGGTAGATTCCACGCAACTGGCGAAAAATGATCCTGCGTTTAAACCAGCGGTCGAAAAGCTGGGCACGCCAGAATCGCCAGCTGCTTCGTTACCGGAAAATGAACTCCTTCAGGCCGACATGCTGGCTGGGTTCAACCTGGTGATCATCAGCTACAACGCCTGGGGGGATTCAGACGAGGAGCACCAACTGTTGCTCGCTCAATCAGCATCCGTGCTCATCCTGAAAGCACCGCATTCCTGAGCGGATTCGGGCAAGATGATTATCTTTGCGCCTTATGGCGAATTCGGAAGACAACCTTTTTAAAAATGTGATTGCCCACTCGAAAGAGTACGGGTTTATTTTTCCCAGCAGCGAAATTTATGACGGCCTCAGCGCAGTGTATGACTACGGTCAGAACGGTGCCGAGCTGAAAAATAATATTAAAGAGTACTGGTGGAAGTTCATGACCATGATGCATGACAACATTGTTGGGATTGACGCGGCCATCTTCATGCACCCGACCACATGGAAGGCTTCCGGGCATGTGGATGCATTCAACGATCCGATGATCGATAACAAAGATTCAAAAAAACGGTATCGGGCTGATCAGCTGATTGAGGGTGTAATTGAAAAGCTCGAGGAGAAAATTGAAAAGGAAGTAGAGAAGGCTGCCAAGCGTTTCGAAAACTTCGATCGGGCCATGTTCATCAGCACCAATGCCCGTGTAGTAGAGTATCAAAAGAAAATTGACGATATCAATAACCGCCTGAAGGAAGCGATGGCCACCAGCAACATGGAAGCCATGAAGCAACTGGTGGTTGATCTTGAAATTGCTGACCCGATTTCCGGAACCAAAAACTGGACAGATGTTCGCCAGTTTAACCTGATGTTCTCAACCGAAATGGGTTCCGTGGCCGATGACGCCAATAAAATCTATCTCCGCCCTGAAACAGCACAAGGTATTTTTGTAAACTTTTTGAACGTTCAGAAAACCGGTCGCATGAAGATTCCTTTCGGGATCGCGCAGATTGGTAAAGCTTTCCGAAATGAAATCGTTGCGCGCCAGTTCATCTTCCGCATGCGCGAGTTCGAGCAAATGGAAATGCAGTTCTTCGTAAAGCCGGGCGAAGAGATGAAGTGGTACGAATACTGGAAAGAAAAACGATTAAAGTGGCACAAGGCTTTGAGTCTGGGCAACGACAACTACCGTTACCACGATCACCTGAATCTGGCACACTATGCCAATGCAGCGTGTGACATTCAGTTTAATTTCCCGATGGGCTTCCGCGAATTGGAAGGAATTCATTCGCGTACAGACTTCGATTTAAAGAGTCATGAAAAATTTTCGGGCAAGAAACTTCAATATTTCGATCCGGAAGACAACCAGAATTACATTCCGTATGTTGTAGAAACTTCTGTCGGGTTGGACCGCATGTTTCTTTCAGTGCTGGCTTCTTCCTACAAAGAAGAAAAACTGGAAGACGGAAGCGAGCGCGTAGTATTGCGCATTCCGCCTGCACTGGCGCCCAATAAAGTGGCAATTCTTCCGTTAATGAAAAAAGACGGACTGCCTGAGAAGGCCATGGAGATCATGAACAACCTGAAGTTTGATGTCCGTTGCTTTTATGAAGAAAAGGATGCTATCGGTAAACGTTACCGCAGGCAGGATGCCATCGGAACACCATACTGTGTTACCGTTGATCATCAAACACTGGAAGACAATACCGTTACAATTCGCGACCGCGATACCATGAAGCAAGAACGAGTGAAGGCAAGTGAGTTGAATGCAAAATTATCCGCAGCGTGTTCAATCAATAACTTGCTAAAACAGATTTAATTCATGGAAAAAAGCGGGCAGTTCTGGACAATTCTGTTCGCTCTTTTTCTTTTGTCTTCACTTATTGCACTGCCCATCATCCGCGAACAGCGTTGGTATAAAAAGCTGCTATTCTATTACTTCCCGAAGTATCTCGTTCCGTTAACTCCCGGCCTAAAGCCTGTTAATGTTTACTACAAGGCCCTGACACCGGAAGAACGTAAGCGGTTTGAATGGCTCGTGTATTATTTCATCACCTCCACAGAGATCAGTTTCCGGCAGTTCAAACCCACGCAACTGATTAATTACAACGCTGCCCGGTACCTGATCGCCTCCTGTGCTTCGCAGATTTCATTATTCCTTTCGGAAGATTGCTACGATGCATTTCACAAAATCATCATCTATCCCGATAAATATTATTCACCGATTACCGGTCAATATCACAAAGGCGAAACCAATCCGGGTGCCGGCTACATTATACTTTCATGGAATAGTCTGAACTCCGGATTTGCGAATAATGCTGACGGCATAAACCTGCTCATGCACGAGCTGGCCCATGCGTTGTGGCTTGAGAACAAGATGTTCGACTACGAAATTTTTGAGGCCGAGGCACTCGAGTCGTATGAAGTGATGGCAGCTGTCACGAAAGCTAACATGCAAAGTTCCGGTGAAGAGCACTTTTTCAGGCGGTACGCCCTCACAAATGATGAAGAATTTTTCGCGGTTGCCGTTGAAAATTTTTTTGAACGTCCTGTTCAATTCAGCACCGCACTTCCTGATCTTTACGCAACAATGGTAACTTTATTTAAACAAGACCCAATCAAACTTTATGCACCCCGCACTCAATAAAAATCTCTTTTTTGTCAAGGAACACGTTAAAATTTTCAAAGCTGCTAACAGCTTCGATATTTTCGATCCGGAAACCAAACAGCAGGTGCTGCAATGCCAGGAAGAAAATCTCGGTTTTTTTACCAAGATGTTCCGCTTCACAGACTACAAACGCATGACGCCTTTTAACATGCTTGTAAAGGACATGAACGGGAACACACTGTTCACCGTTAAGCGTGGAGTTTCGTTATTTCTGTCAACAGTTGAAGTGCTGGACTCAAACAACATGCTGGTAGGCAAATTCAAGCAAAAGTTCTTCAGCATTGGTGGAAAGTTTGAAGTGCTGGATGCCAGCGAACGACCGTTGTGTATGCTTCGCGGCAAGTGGACGAGCTGGGAATTCAAATTTGTTTCCAACGATGGAAAGGATTTCGCGGCCGTTACCAAGAAATGGAGCGGGCTGGGTAAAGAGCTGTTCACCTCCGCGGATAACTACGTGCTGGAAATCAGTTCAGAGGTGCCTTCCGATCATCCGTTGCGGGTTCTTATTCTTGCCGCGGTGATGTGCATCGATTTGGTATTGAAAGAATAGTGTCCATGGTCTGTGTCCCACCGACCATGGACGAGGCACAGACTTCGGACAAAACATTGTAGAGACGCAAAACATTGCGTCTCTTTTTTTAATACCACGCCATTACATCCCAATTGATTTGATTTTTAACCGAATACATTACCCAACAAACGTATGACGATAATATTAAGCCGGGACGCAAAACATTGCGTCTCTTTTTTTATTGTCATCCCGAGGTAAACAATAATCATCATTTATCCGCATTGGTTAATTTGCGGCATGAATTGGAAAACCCTCCTGTCGTCACAACGAAGCGGCCAAAAGCAATCGGCTTCTTCAGAAGCTTCACGCAGCGCATTCGAACAGGATTACGATCGCATCATTTTCTCGCACCCCTTTCGCAAGCTGCAGGACAAAACACAGGTGCACCCGCTCCCTGAGCACGACTTTGTACACACGCGCCTTACACACAGCCTGGAAGTTTCCAGTGTAGGACGATCGTTGGGAAAACGCGTTGGTGAAGTGATCATCCAGCGCCATCCGGAACTGGCAAAAGATTTTTCGCTTTTTGATTTCGGGGCAGTCGTTGCGGCAGCCTCACTGACGCATGATTTAGGCAATCCACCATTCGGTCATGCGGGTGAAGACGCGATCTCCGATTTTTTTGCGCAGAGCAAGACAGGTTTGTCGTTAAAAGATAAGATGAGCGAAGCTGAGTGGACCGACCTCACTAAATTCGAAGGTAATGCACAGGGCTTCCGCATTCTTAATAAAAATCAATACGGTTTAAAGCTCACGTTCGCCACGCTGGGAGCGTTTACCAAGTACCCCTGTCCTGCATATTTTCCACAGCGCGACAAATTAAAACGCAGTCAGAAAAAGTTTGGATTTTTTCAATCCGAAAAGAAAATCTTCAACGAAGTTACCAGCGCACTTGAGTTGCCAAAGGTTGCACAAGATGCCTATGAACGTCATCCGCTCACGTATCTGGTTGAAGCTGCGGACGATATCTGCTACAGTATTATTGACCTGGAGGACGGCTGCAGCCTGGGCCTGATTTCGTACGAAGAAGCAAAGGCACTTTTCGAAAACGTAATCACGAAAAACAAATCAAAGCTCGGCAAGCTCGATCAGCTTAACAGTAAAGCGGAAAAAATCGGGTTTCTTCGTGCGTTAGCGATTGGCGATCTGATGGATGAGTGTTCCAACTTGTTCCTCGACAGTGAAAAAGAAATTCTGGAGGGCAGGTTTAATAAAGCACTTGCAGATTTATGCACTTCGAAGGACGCGTTAAAAACAATTATCGACATCTCGGTAGAAAAAATTTATCGCTCGCGAAACGTAGTCGAAATCGAAGCCTCCGGTCATCAGGTTTTACCGGGGCTGATGGAAGAGTTTCTGACAGCCGGGATACATCTTTACGAGAATAAGAAATCCCGCAAATACGAAAATCTGGTTTTGCTTTTTCCGGAAGATATTCGCCTCAACATAAAACAGGCTGCCGATTATTACTCAGCAGCCCGGTACGTGGTTGACTTTGTTTCCGGCCTCACCGACCGATATGCAATCAGTCTTTACAAAAAGATTAAGCTTTAATCGGCCAGACAGGCAGACCGAAGCCATCGTCAAGGCAAAAACCCAAAAATTGTTAGCTTTGACATATGTGGAACTCCCTCGCTGAAGCCATTATCAAGTACCGCTTAGTTTTCCTGATGGTGATTGCCGTCATCACTGCATTTATGGGTTGGCAGGCGACCAAAATTGTGATGAGTTATGACTTCGCGCGTACCGTTCCGCCTGAAGATCCGGATCTGCTTTACTTCAATAGCTTCAAGCAAAAGTTTGGCGAAGATGGAAACATCATCGTGGTTGGCATGCAGGATAGTTCTGTTTATCAGCTCAATAATTTTCAGGCCTACCGAGAACTGGGGAGTAGCATTAAAAAGGTTCATGGCGTAACAGAAGTGATTTCACTGCCGAATCTGAAAATGATTGCTAAGGATACAGCACAGAAAAATTTTTACTTCCGGAATATTTTTCCTGAACAAGTTTCTTCTCAAAACGAGCTTGACAGTCTGCTCCAGGTTGCATTGGATCAGAGAATCTATTCCGGCCAAATCATCAACCCGGGCAATGGCGCCATGATGATGCTGGTGGCGATTAAAAAAGAAGTGATGAACAGCAAAGCACGCGAAGCGATGACTGATTCGCTCGTTGCTGCCGGAACGCGTTTTGAACATCAAACCAGTATCAAGCTCCGCTATGCGGGCCTGCCGTTTATGCGAACCGTGGTTGCGAATTCAGTACGCAAGGAGATGAACATTTTCCTGATTGCATCTGCAGTTGTAACGGGGCTGATCATGTTGCTCTTCTTTCGGTCGTTCAGGGCTGTTATGTTCTCCATGATCATCATTGGAGTTCTGGTGGTCTGGACGTTGGGGACGCTGGCCTTGTTCGGCTATAAAATCACGTTACTAACCGGGCTTATTCCACCCGTGATTGTAACCATCGGAATTACGAACGCGATCTATCTGTTAAATAAGTACCACCTCGAATTCCAGAAAACGAAAGAGAAACACGAAGCCATTCTGGCGGTAGTGAAGAAAATGGGATTAGCGATGTTCCTGACGAATCTGACGGTGGCCATCGGTTTTCTTACGCTTTTGGCGACCGACATTACCATCCTCCGCGAATTTGGAATCGTGGCCGGCATCAACATCCTCGCGCTGTTTTTTGTTTGCCTGGTGATGATCCCGAGCGTGTTCTCATGGCTGCCTGTTCCGAACGAACGCCATTTGAAACATCTGAACTTCCGCATCCTCAATAAATTTCTGGAGCTCATTGATCTTTCCGTTCACCGAAACCGCCCGGGCATTTATGCAGCGTCTTTGTTGCTCGTGTTATTTTCAGTTTATGGAATGATGCAGTTGCGATCGGTTTCGTTTATGGCCGATGATGTTCCTGAAGAAAGCCAGGTGAAGAAAGACCTTCAGTTTTTTGAACAGAACTTCAGCGGAGTAATGCCGCTTGAAATTGTTGTTCAGTTCGTCACCAAAAAGAAACGGCCGGTACTGGATGTACGAAACCTGGGCCAAATCGAAGAGTTTGAATCATTCCTGGATTCAATTCCGCTGATGTCGCGGCCGGTGTCGGTGGTAAGTTTTGTTAAAGGCCTGAACCAGGCATTCTACAATGGCAATCCGCGTCAATACAAACTGCCCACAAAAAATCAGGGAGCTTTCCTGATGGGATATGTTAAGAACAGTTCGCTGTTCAAACAAAACACAAGCTGGTCGAAGCCCGATTCGGTCTCGTCACCTAAACCGGATTCCGTTTCTCGGCAGGCTACACGCGGGGTGCTCAATTCATTTGTCGATTCAACGTTTACTACCGTTCGCATCTCCACGCAAATTGCCGACATCGGCTCAACGCGTCTGGACTCGCTGGTTAACAATGTGATTGAACCGCGTATGAAGCAAATCTTCGTGCCAACCGGAAAAGACTCTGTGGCAACCAAAATCACCGGATCGACCAAAATCTTTATCAAAGGAAACAAGTTTCTGATCGCGAACCTTCAGGAGAGTTTACTGCTGGCGTTCATCCTGATCACATTATCGATGGCAATTCTCTTTGCGAATGTTCGGATGATTATCATTTCGCTGATTCCGAATTTACTGGCGTTGATGATTACAGCCGGACTGATGGGCTATTTTAACATTCCGCTGAAAGCGAGTACAGCCTTGATCTTCTCAATCACGTTTGGAATTTCGGTCGATAACTCAATCCGGTTCCTCGCGAAGTATCGCCAGGAAATTTTGTCGAATAATTTTTTCATTCCGGTAGCGGTGAGTGAAAGCATTCTGGAAACCGGCAAGAGCATCATCTACACGTCTATTGTATTGTTTGCGGGCTTTATCATTTTCGCGTTCTCTTCGTTTGGCGGAACGATTGCCCTGGGCTTGCTAACCTCCACCACGCTGGTGATTTCCATGTTCACGAACCTGATTCTGTTGCCCGCTTTGATCATGACGTTCGACCGGCCGAAGGGTAAGAAGGGTGAACTGCTGATCGATGATTTCGATTCAAGTTTCTATGGGGAGCAGGAGGATGAGGAGATTGATTTAAGCAAGATCAGGATTCACAGCCGGAATGCTTCGGAAGCGGAGTAGGAACCTATTCGAGAATTTTTTTGTATTTTGCTTATATGGTTACCAAGGAAGAAATCAAGAAAGAAGTGGATAAACTCCCGGATAATCTGCTTGAAATTGCGTATGCCTTATTGCGAAATATAACAGGCATTAAAAAAAGCACCAATAAAAATTGGACAATCAGAGACTTTAAGGGCAAACTGGACAAACCTGATATTCGATCAGCGGCCTATGAGTAAGCTGCTTGTCGACACAAATATCTTAATCTACTCCAAAGATTCTTCTTCAGTCTTCCATGATTTCGCTGAAAGAATTATCACGAGTGATGCTAAGCTCTTCACAACATCTAAAAACCTGTCAGAATATTACGCAGTGGTAACAAAAGGAAATAGTCCTCTGCTTTCGCCACTGGAAGCCTTAAAAGACATCAGTGAATTCGTTTCCGTCTTGGAGGTGTGGTACCCCTCCCCCATCAGTCACGAAAAATTAATGCAGCTTGCAACTAAGTATCAACCTAAGGGATTAAAAATTCATGATCTTGAAATCGCAGCGATATGTCTCGTCAACGGCATTGATACCATCGCAACGGTTAATAAATCTGATTTTCAGAATATAGAAGGATTAACAATAGTGGTGTAGCCAAATCCAGATCAGACCTTCGAAAGCGGAGTGATTGTTTCTGTTCATTTCAGGTTTCGTTGCTTTGCTCCAAATGTTAGGAACATCTCGTCTAGTATTACTTTGTTTAACGCCAGTAAGAATGAAAATAGGAGCATTAAACAAATCTGAATTACAATTCTTGTTTTGAACAAAGGTGAATCCTCAAAAACCGATAGAATGGAAAACTCGCAGAAACCTGCGCCTATCGTTAACATCACGCTTAGAATGGTCCATCCTACATTGAAAATTGTAGTTCGTCTATAGAACACAACAATTGCCGCCAGAAGAATTAGGTTTGCAACAAAAAAATTCACCGCTCTGAGGTCTTGTTCAAATTGGGTAACAGACCAATTCAATAAAATCAGTAGGAGCTGTCCGATGATCGCGATAACAAGCGCTGGTTTGAAATGATTGAGTAGATTTTGCTTAAAGCTCATGTTCAAAATATAACAGAAAATCCCGTCCTGGATTTTACGTTGGAGCCATAAAGTACTGCCGGTTTCCAGCCACCGGTTCCCACAACAGCCTCGCGCACAGCTTTGGCTGCATCCAATGGAAATTTTTTTGAAGCTATGGTACAATCTGTGACGATGCCCGCTTCGCTAATAACAAGTTCTGCGTGAAAACCCTTTAGCTTATATCCGGACAGATCGAACTTATTAAAGTCGATCTTTCGTTTGACCCTGTTTTGCAAGTCTTCGATGCCGGTTTCGTACGCTGCTGGTTGATCAACCCAAAAATAAACGTAGTTAAAATCAATGTACTTTTTCTTGCGTTGCGCGTCCAGTGTGTTGAACGTTTTGTATTCCTCCAGGGCATGATCTCTCACCGTGTCCAAAAATGATTCTCCATATTTTTCGGAAATGGCCCTATCCATTTCCTCAAAATAGCAACTCGTGGCCCGGCCGGTCATGCAGCCAGTTGTCCGCTGTTCAATTCCATAGCGGGCGATCAGGTAATTGCGATAAAATCCATCGAACTCGAAATTCCTTTTCGCGATAGTGATGCCTTCATAGTACTCCACAGTGAGTTTTCCTGCAAGGATATCTTTCCGTGCCGCTTGTCGCTCAGCTTCGCATGCTTGCAAATACTTTCCAGATTTATCCTCTCGCACATCTATTTCTTCCACGACCGTAACGTTCAGGCTATCGGATTGGCCGAATGCCCAACTGCTGATGAAAACAGTCGATATGAAAAAGAAGAATTTCATATACTCAAAAAGTGTTAATTCGAAGAGTCTTTTCCAGAAATTAACACCCACTTCCCGTTCTGCCTTTCGAAGTAGTAGTCAATCCATATTCCATTATCAACGCCACGAATCTCAATTACGGCTCGATCCTTTTCAACCTTAACTTCTTGCGTGTAGGCATCTAATCCGCGCTTTGCGATCGACTCATCGTAATTAAAATTTGCAAACGTCCAATCATCTTCTTCTATAGAGTCTGTAATAAACTCATCAGGCCCAGAGTCATTATCCAAATTAACGCGTTCATCCAAAAAAGGAAATTGTACGCGCACATGCTGAAAAACTGAGTCCAGTTTGAATTTCTCAAAGAAAATTTCAAAACGCTCATCGTTGTTTTCTTCGTATTTCCCCCAAACATTCTGAACAGCATTATACTGTTCGATCAAATTGTTGCTGACAATACGAAAAGTAGCAACTCGCGTTAAATGACTTTGATCGTGAAATTCATAAACTGCAACAACATAAAATTCTGATTGTTCTCCCGGCTCTTCTTCGAGCATGGTCACAACTTCTATCTGTTGCCCAAGTTCAATCGCCCGCTTTTTTACATAAATGCCAATTTCTCTTACGCTTTCAATTTGCCAAATTCTTACGTGGGCTTGTATTTCTTCAATTGACACGTCCTCATTCAGAAAAGAAACATATCTGGCGACTGAGTCATCAGTACTCAGAAATTTGACTTCAAATCTCTCTCCTCGGTCGGTATAGCGCGGAATTTCGTCCGTAGTTGCCGTGCTCTCAACCATTCCAGTCGAATCAATCTCCACTTCGTGGGATGCCTTGTTGCCAGAGCACCCGAACAGGAAAACAAATATGATCCATTTCGATTTCAACGGATTAAAAAGCTAGAGATAATAAAAATAGCATTCACTCATTATGATTCCTCGGCCGCCTCAGAATTTTGGGCCGCTGGTATTGGTCGAGAAGATTGCCACCGCCTGATTCCCAATGCCTAAAATATCCTAAATTGCGCTCTATTTTTTTGAACCGTGAGCACGTACAAAGAGCACAAAGACGTCAATTTTGCCACAATCGCAGAGGAAATCCTGAAATTCTGGAAAGAGGAGAAAATTTTTGAAAAATCGGTGTCCAACCGCGAGGGTGCCGAGACCTTTACTTTCTACGAAGGCCCTCCATCGGCCAACGGAACCCCGGGCATTCACCACGTGATGGCCCGTACCGTGAAAGACATTTTCTGCCGGTACAAAACCCTGCAGGGCTACCAGGTAAAACGCAAAGGCGGTTGGGATACGCACGGTCTCCCGGTTGAGCTGCAGGTTGAAAAACAACTCGGCATCACCAAAGACGATATCGGCCGCAAAATCTCTATTGAAGAGTATAACAAAAAGTGCCGCGAAACGGTGATGATGTATAAAGATCAGTGGGACGACCTCACCCTGAAGATGGGTTATTGGGTCGATCTGAAAAATCCGTACATCACTTACGAAAAAGAATACATCGAATCGTTGTGGTGGATCTTAAAACAGTTCTACGACAAGCAACTCCTATATAAAGGATACACCATTCAACCCTACTCACCCGCTGCCGGCACAGGACTCAGCTCGCACGAACTCAACCTGCCCGGCTGCTACAAGGATGTGAAAGACACGTCTATCGTTGCGCAGTTTAAGGTGAAGCGGAATGCAAAATCAGAATCCCTGTTTCATTCACGCACAGTCGGTGACTTATACATCCTAGCTTGGACAACCACTCCGTGGACACTTCCGTCAAACACGGCACTGGCGGTTGGGCCGAACATTGTGTATTCGAAGTTTGTCACGGTTAACCCGTACACCAAAACTCCGCAAACCATTATCGTAGCAAAAGACCGCGCAGCCAGTGTATTTGAGGGCAGTGTGGCATCAATCATCAAGAACCTCGAGAAAGAAGGCCTTGAAGTAAAAAGTCATGTTACGGATTTCAAGGGATCGCAACTTGCGGGCGTTGAGTACGAGCAACTCATGCCGTACATTCAGCCGTTAACGGATGTAAACAAAGCATTCCATGTAGTGACGGGCGACTTCGTAACTACCGAAGACGGTACGGGTGTTGTTCACATCTCTCCGACTTTCGGTGCAGACGACTTCCGCGTAGCAAAACAAAACGGCATCCCGGCCATGACCGTGAAAGATGAAGGCGGAAACGAAGTACCCACCGTTGACCGGAAAGGAAAGTTTATTTCCGCGATCGGTGCCAAACTGAAAGAAGGCGTAGCGAAGTACAGCATCAAAACCCACAAGCCGCTGGGCGATGACGACTTCTATGTTAAGAATTATACGAATGAAGATGAAAGCAACGCAGATTACAAAAACACCGATGTAATTATCTCGATCATTCTGAAAGAAGAGAATAAGGCCTTTAAAGTAGAGAAGTACGAACACACGTATCCGCACTGCTGGCGCACCGATAAGCCCGTACTGTATTATCCGCTCGACAGCTGGTTCATCAAAACCACTGCGCTGAAGGGTAAAATGGTGGAGACCAACAAAACCATTAACTGGAAACCGGAATCAACCGGAACGGGTCGCTTTGGAAACTGGCTTGAGAACCTGGTCGACTGGAACCTCTCGCGTTCACGCTATTGGGGAACACCGCTTCCGATCTGGAGAACGAAAGACGGTAAAGAAGAAATTTGCATCGGCTCGGTAGCACAACTTGAACAGGAAGTTGAAAAAGCCAGGAAGGCCGGCATAGCAAATTCGACATTCGACATTCGCAATTCGGAATTTGATCTTCACAGACCTTATGTAGACGAAATTATCCTCGTGAGCAGCAAGGGCGAGCCGATGTATCGCGAAAGCGATCTGATTGACGTTTGGTTCGATTCAGGCGCAATGCCGTATGCACAATGGCACTACCCATTCGAGAACAAAGACGTGTTCGAAAAAAGTTATCCGGCCGATTACATTGCAGAAGGTGTGGATCAGACACGCGGCTGGTTCTTTACGCTTCACGCGATCGCAAACCTGTTGAGCGAATCGAGTGAGGAGATTAAAGCGGTTAACAAAAAGGTAAATAATCCGGGCGTAGCGTTTAAAAACGTGATTTCGAACGGTCTTGTGCTCGATAAAAACGGCAACAAGATGAGTAAGAGCAAAGGCAACGTGGTAAATCCGTTCGAAAGCCTTTCGAAATACGGAGCCGATGTGGTGCGCTGGTACATGATTGAAAATGCACCGCCTTGGGATAACCTGAAGTTCGACTTTGACGGAATCGTTGAAACCCAGCGGAAGTTCTTCGGAACGCTCATCAACACATACTCCTTCTTTGCGCTTTACGCGAACATCGATGGCTTCGAAAAGGACGAAATGAATAACGTGGCGTGGGACAAGCTGACCCCGCTCGATAAGTGGATTATCACAAAAGAACAATCACTCATCGAAGAGGTTACAGCTGCGTACAACGATTACGAGCCAACGAAAGCTGCACGCGCTGTCCAGGAGTTTGTCAACGATCACCTGTCGAACTGGTATGTTCGCCTCAACCGGAAGCGTTTCTGGCAACCGACCTCTGCCGGAACTACGGCTGGAATGTCAGTCGATAAAAAAGCGGCTTACGAAACGCTGTACGAATGTTTGATTGTGACAGCCCAATTGATGTCGCCCATTGCGCCATTCTTCAGCGAGTGGCTGTATAAGAACCTGACAGACAACATCCGCCAAAAGGCAAAAGCCAACAATACTCCCTTGCAGTACGAATCGGTGCACCATACCTTGTTGGTGAAGGCTCAGCCGAACCGTAAGGATACCGAGCTTAAGATTTCGATGGACTACGCCCAGCGCATTTGTTCGCTGGTGCACTCCATCCGCAAAAACAGCAAAATTAAAGTACGGACTCCCCTGCAAAAGGTGTTGCTTCCCGTACTGGATGAAAAATTTGCGCAGCGGGTAAAGAGCGTGGAAGATATTATCAAGGCAGAAGTTAACGTGAAAGAGATTCAGTATATCGATGACACGTCAGATCTGCTGGTGAAGAAAGTGAAACCGAACCTGGCCAAGCTCGGCAAGCAGTACGGTCCGAAGATGAAAGAAGTTTCTGCCGTGATTGCTTCCTTCGCAAAAGAGGATATTCAGACAATCGAGAAGAAAGGCAAACTCAGCAAAGGCGGATTCGACCTCGTAGGAGAAGATGTTTTGATTTCTTCGGAAGATATCCCGGGCTGGTCGGTAGCCAGCGAAGGCAATGTTACGGTGGCGCTCGACATCACCCTGACGGATGCGTTGAGGAAAGAAGGAACGGCCCGCGATTTCGTGAACCGCATTCAAAATCTCCGCAAAGACATGGGTCTGGAAGTGCTTGATAAGATTTCGGTTGAACTGGAAGCGAGTTCTGCAGAAGTCGATAAAGCCATTACGGAATTTTCGGATTACATCCGCACGGAAACGCAGGCATTGGCGTTGGAAATTAAATCCAGCTTAAGCGATGCGGTGGAAATCGAAATGGAAGATTTCAACCTGAAGGTTAAGGTTACTCGTAAATAATATTATCCACAGACGACAGATTAACGTTTGTCTGTGGATCGCTATACTATACTAAATGAAGATTCTAAAATATTTTCTCGTTGCCTTCATCGTCATTCTCATCGATCAGGCGTCAAAAATCCTGGTGTACAATAACATGTACCTCCACGAAGAGATATATGTATTTGGCGACTGGTTCCGGATTCATTATTTGTTGAATCCCGGCATGGCCTTCGGCATTAAGTGGGATAACGAGTTTGGAAAACTGGCTCTGACAATCTTTCGCATCGGTGCGATGATTGGCATCAGTTACTATTTATTAAAGATGGCGAAGCGCGGAGCGCACAACGGTTTTCTCATTTGCATGGGACTGATTTTAGGCGGAGCCGTAGGCAACGTAATCGATAGCACATTTTACGGGGTGTTTCTTAACAATGCTCCAGCTGATGCACCCACCCCGTGGTTTCATGGGCAAGTAATCGACATGCTTTATTTCCCGATCTTCGATTTGATCTGGCCGCACTGGGTACCGTTTATTGGCGGTGACTATTTTGAATTCTTCAGCCCGGTGTTCAACATTGCTGACTCATCTATTTTTATCGGTGTTGTGATCATTTTAATCATGCAAAAGCGATTCTTCAAAGAAAAGGAACAACCCGTTACCTATATCGAAGATACTCAGCCATTGTCAGATTCCATTCCCCCAACAGGCGAATCCAAGGCCGAAGAGCAATCGGCTTAGGAAATCGTGCCGCTTGCGTAATAAATTGAGTCTTAGCCCATTCTGTGGCATAGGCAAATTCATTATTCTTAGTACTTTTAGGGCTACTGAAGTTTTACCTAACCGTATAATCAATGAGTTTGTTTGTCAAGAAGCCTCTTGAACAGTTACTGGCAGCCAGTAATGAAAAAGGATTGAAGCGAACGCTGGGTCCTGCCAACCTGATCGCGCTCGGAATCGGAGCGATCATCGGTGCCGGACTGTTTGTTCGTACTGCTGCCGCTGCCGGCCAGGCTGCCGGTCCTGCTGTTACCATTTCATTTATCATTGCCGCTGTAGGTTGTGCCTTTGCGGGATTGTGTTATGCCGAATTTGCATCCATGATCCCGGTAGCGGGTAGTGCATATGCTTACAGCTATGTAACCATGGGCGAGATTGTTGCCTGGATTATCGGTTGGGCGCTTATCATGGAGTATGCATTGGGAGCAGCCACCGTGAGTATTGCCTGGAGTGAATATCTAAACCGGCTTCTGGGAGGGGGGATTCCATACGAGTGGTGTCACTCTCCGTTCGAAAGTATTACCGACTCGGCCGGAGTTTTCCATCAGGGTATTATTAATGCACCCGCATTAATCATTCTTTTGTTGTTAACCCTGCTTCTGATCAAAGGAACGCAGGAGTCAGCATTCGTAAACGCGATCATTGTATTTATCAAAGTAGCAATCGTATTGTTGTTCATCTTTATCGGATGGCAGTTCATTGATCCGGCAAATCATACACCTTACATGATTCCGGAAGGCGCAGCGCCTGTAATCGATCAGTCCGGAAAAGTAATCCGTGAATATACCGAATGGAACAAGTTCGGATGGGGCGGAGTGTTAGGTGGTGCCGCGATTGTGTTCTTCGCCTTTATCGGCTTCGATGCGGTTTCCACTGCAGCGCAGGAAGCAAAAAATCCGAAACGCGATATGCCGATCGGTATTCTCGGATCATTGGTAGTATGTACAGTCTTATACATTTTGTTCGGTCACGTGTTAACCGGTGTTGCCCCATGGCAGGATTTTGCTGATCCGCAAAAAGGAGGTGAAGCTTCTGTGGCGTATGCCATCAGCCATTACATGCCGGGGTATCAGTGGCTTTCAACAGCTGTTACCATCGCTATCCTTGCCGGATTCTCATCGGTGATCCTGGTGATGTTGTTGGGTCAGAGCCGCGTGTTTTATACGATGAGCACAGACGGGCTTATTCCAAAAGTATTCAGTGTACTGCACCCGCGTTTTCAAACACCTTATCGCTCAAACTGGATTCTGTTTGTATTCGTTGGATTGTTTGCGGCATTTGTGCCCGGTCACGTTGCGGGAGGTCTGACAAGCTTCGGAACGTTATTCGCCTTCGTACTGGTAAGCCTTGGCGTTTGGATTCTGAGAATCAAATCACCAAACATCGATCGGCCGTTTAAGTCACCGTTGTCGTCAAAATCATTCCCGTTAGTGCCAATCCTGGGAGCGATAATTTGTACCGCGATGATCGCAGCCATCGACAGCAAAACGCTTACGGTAGCTGCCGTTTGGATGGCCATCGGTCTGGTAGTTTATTTTACCTACAGCAGACACCGCAGCAAATTGAAGAACAATCCGTAACGGGATTTTGAAATAACATTGAAGAGGCTGCACCACAGCCTCTTTTTTTATGCCGCTACAGTTACTATTTTTAGCAACATGGTTACAACGCTTCTCGACCACGGCTGGAAAAAATTCACCCGGTCAGCATCCTTTAACAAAGATGTAGCTACGTCCGTTTTCCTGGGCATCATGGCACTGATGATGGTAGGGTACTCACTGGCATTCGGCTTCACGCTCAACACCCTTATCACTAAAGGGCTCGGTCAGGACGATAGCTTCACATTTCTGAACATGCTGCTGCTCTATTACTTCGTAGTAGAGTTTGTGATGCGCTATATGATTCAGAACCTGCCCGTGATAGATATTCAACCCTATCTGCATTTGCCGATGAAGCGATCAGGCATCATGCACTTTCTGCTTATCAAATCGTTGGTTCATGTAATGAATTTTTTGGTGCTCCTCTTATTTACGCCTTTTGCGTTCACGGTAGTGGCTGGCAAATTCGGTCTGGGTGGAGCGTGTACATGGATCCTTTCCATCTGGACGATAAGTCTTGCCTTACATTATCTCGTTATAATTTTTAAAAAACAGCTTGATGATTCAATCTGGGGCATCCTGGTTTTTGTAATCTTCTTCTCGCTGCTTGCAGCAGCCGATTATTACAGTTGGTTCAAATTGTCTGACATCTCCGCAGCATTGTTTTCAGGAGCTGCCAGTGGGGCGAGTGTACTGTTGCTAATCATTTTGTTGCTGTGTACTCTATATTTCTTCTGCTACCGGTTTTTTATTCAAGGCGTTTACACTGATGAACAGCAAATCAGCACGGTTAAACGTAAAGCACAGGATTTTTCATTTCTGCAAGGCTTCGGGAATGTCGGGGATTGGATCAATCTCGAACTCAAGCTCATCTTCCGCAACAAGCGGCCGCGCACCGTTTTATACATGTCCGGGCTTTTTTTGCTATACGGTCTTATTTTTTATACGCAGGATAAATACCGCGAAGGCATGCCCTGGTTCCTGCTATTCGTTGGTTTGTTTATCACCGGTATCTTCATGATCAACTACGGGCAGTACTTGTATAGCTGGCAAGCCAGTCATTTGGATTTTACACTTACACGCCCCGTCTCGCTGCGTCAATTCGTTGAATCGAAGTATTGGTTGCTGAATACAGTAACGGTCTTTTGCTTTTTATTAAGCATACCCTATGCCTGGTTTGGATGGGACATCATTTTCGCAAATGCAATGCTAACCCTGTTTAACCTGGGTGTAAACATCTTCATCATATTGAATATGGCCATGTGGGGGCCGAAAAAAATAAACCTGACCAAAGGCGGTTCCATGAATTACCAGGGAGTTGGTGCAGCCCAATGGGTTATGGGCATTCCCCTTCTGTTAAGTCCGTATGTTATTTATGTGCCGTTTGCAAGCTTTGGGCGGTCCGATCTGGGTATCATCGCAATCGGCTTAACCGGAGTACTGGGAATCGTGTTGCGGCCTTATCTCTTAAATCTCACCGTCAAACGACTCGAGCGGTTAAAATATTCTATCGCAGAAGGATTCAGACAAGATTAAAACACTATGATCTCCATACAATCACTCAAAAAGGTTTATAAGAATGTTACCGTTCTCGACATCGCAGAACTATCCATCGGTCAAAATGAAAGCTTTGGGCTCGTAGGTAACAACGGTGCCGGAAAGACAACTTTGTTCCGGACGATGCTTGATCTCATCCGGCCAACAGAAGGAAAGGTTGAGATAAATGGAAAAAACGTTCAGGGAAATGATGAGTGGAAGTCGTATCTCGGATCATTTCTGGATGAGGGCTTTTTGATTCCTTACCTCACACCCGATGAATACTTCCGTTTCGTTGGCAAGTTGCACAATTACTCCGATGCGGACATGAAGAGCTTTTATCAAAAGTTTGAAGAACTGTTCAACGGAGAAATAATCGGTAAAGACAAATACATCAGCGACCTTTCAAAAGGTAATTTGAAAAAGGTGGGGATTGCGGCAGCATTCATGGGCACTCCGCAAATCATCATGCTTGACGAGCCGTTTGAAAACCTCGACCCGACTTCACAAATCCGTGTAAAAAATCTTCTACTGGAAGAACGCAAACAACGCAGCATCACATATTTAATTTCAAGTCACGATCTCAATCACGTTACCGAAATTTGCGAAAGAATTGTAATCCTTGAAAAAGGAAAGGTGATTCAGGATCTCAGGGGCAATCAAAACATGCTCGCAGAACTGGAGGCGTATTTCAAAGCTTAATGCGCCTCATTCTGCCGGAACCGCTTCGTAATCAAATCAAGTTCAGCCGCCTTCAGTGAAGTTGTCTTCTTAAGAATTTCTGCAAAATAAGCGACCTCTTTTTCTGTAGCAGGGCATCCAATGTTATCGCCCGTTTCGGGGCCACCGCCTTCCGGTCGCATTTTCGAGTCGGCAAGCAATACACCGTTTGTATCAAACACCAGCCAATATGGGATACCCGATTTATCGCCATGATATTTCGCCATCATGTCGGCAGCACCCGGATTTTCCAGGTTTTTCTTTCCTTCCGATTCCATCACTACTAAATGCCGGATGACAAAATTGTCGTCAAAAAATTTCTTTACCGATGCATCATTCATAGACGCATCCATTTTATGACACCAGCCGCACCACGATGCATGAAACATCACAAAAACTTTCTTGTTCTCTTTTTTGGCCAAGGCATACGCATCCGACATTACTTTATCGGCCGATTCAGGCGTTTGCGCAAACACAACCAACGAGCAGCTAATCATTAAAAAGACTGAAAAGTATCGTTTCATGGGTTTTGGATTTAAATCTGAAGATACAAATTATATTTATGCCGTAATCGGCCGGCAAATGAAGGCAGAAAGAATATTCAACAGGAAAACGCACATTTTTTGGTACAGCTTTTCGCTTTGCATTCTGCTTTTTGTGCTCAACTGGTTAAAGCTGCGCCTGGTAATCATTGATCATGCTTTTGAAATCTATGCGGGCGCTATTGCCATCATCTTTACCGGGCTCGGCATCTGGCTGGCGCTCAAACTCACAAAACCAAAAGTAAAAACGGTAGTGATCGAACAACCGGTTTACATCTCACGTGAGAACTTTGTTTTGAACGAACACGAACTGAATAAACTTCAGATCAGCAAGCGCGAGCTTGAAGTACTGCAGCTGATGGCCGAAGGACTAAGCAACCAGGAAATGGCCGACAAACTTTTCCTTTCGGTAAGCACCATTAAAACTCACGCAAATAACCTTTTCAGCAAACTGGACGTGACGCGAAGAACCCTGGCGATCAGTAAGGGCAAGCAACTCGGGCTTATTCCCTGACTCGACCGGAAGTATTAATCCGCTGGGGGAAACCCGAATCAACCTTTTGGTTGAGCGAAAATTTACGGTCACGCGCCACTTTTGAGCCATAACACAAAAGACACATGAAAAAAAATATTTGGATTTTCGGCCTGATTGCAGGTACACTTATTTCCGCAATCGCCAACTACATGGCTTGGGTTTGCTGCGCCAACCCGGAATTTGAAACGAATGATTTCCTCGGCTATACAGCCATGCTGGTAATCTTCTCGCTGATTTTTGTCGGAATAAGAAATTATCGCAATCATTATCTGGGTGGACAAATCACCTTCGGACAAGCTCTGAAAGCCGGATTCTTTATGTCACTCATTGCGTCAACACTGTACGTGTTGGTTTGGCTGGTGGATTATTACGTATTCATCCCCGATTATATTGATTATTATGTTTCGCATGTGATGTATAAAACCAAAACGGGCGGAGCAACGGAGGCAGAGCTGGCGGAAACCGCGAAGAGCATGGCCAACTTTAAGGAAATGTATAAAAATCCACTGTTTGTGATCATTTCAACATTCGTGGAAGTATTTCCGATCGCGATGATTGTTTCGCTGATCAGCGCGTTGATCCTGAAAAGAAAAGCAAATTCGAACGTTGTTACCGGATAATGAAGAGATTGAAAGGATGGGATTATTCCTGTCCTTTTGCTTTCATTTTTGAGAACTCTCTGAATCTTCGTGTAAGCGCAATTCCAAAGCCGGCCATCAGAATAAGAGTTCCGATCCATAGCACGTTCACAAAAGGTTTTTCCATCGCCTTGATAACAACCCAGTTTTTTTGACGTGTTTGAATGCCAAGTGTCAGTCCATCAGATTCCGGGTGGACATTCATTAATGAAATCTTCAATCCCAAGTCACCAATCTCATCAGGTACAATTCCTCCCCGCGAATTGGTCCCTAAAATCAGAATTGGCTGAAAGTAGTAATCTTTGCGTTCGCCTTGCACTTTAATGCTTGCCTGAATCGCCACAAAAGTTGAATCAATCTTTTCGTCTCCGATTTGATACAACCGCGTAAGTTTCTCCACGACCGCAACGTAGTCGTTAACATAAAATTCCTTTGCACGCTTTACGCGGACTTCCTCGCGCTCCTTCCAGTCTTCACGTGCCTCCTCGGTCATCGGAGCAGAAACGTGCGCATACAGATCAAGGCCTATCGCATGACTGATGTCGGGGGAAGCAACCGTTCCCATTTGCTCATTTACCTGCAAGCGGGGACGAAGCGTAAACCGGTGCTTGCCACCCTGACTGAACAGAATTTCGTAAAATGTATTCTCACCGAAAATCTCAAACTTTTCACCTTTGATAAATATTTTCTCACCATCGATATAGATGTCGCGCCTCGCGATCACCATGTGTTTATCGGGAGTGGTCTCAATGTCGTTTTTGTCAACGTAACCCTTTTTGTTCCTGGGCTCTACCCGTTCCCCGGCATACTCGATGTCATAACCCGCCATGGTGCGCGGCTCGTTTACGAACAACAACAGGTTTTCGCGATTAAACTCTTCGCTCAGTTGTTTGGAGATTAACATCCCGGTGTTGTTCAGCGACACCACTCTTGAATACCCGGAAGAGAACATGATTCCGATCAGCATCAACCCGATACCGATGTGTGCAACCGCGCCACCCGAAAGTGACGGACTGGTACGGAGGACCGAATAAAGAATTTTAAGGTTTGAAAAGAATGTGAATAATCCGGCAAACAACAGCAGCGAATAACCGATGTTGTAGGTTTTGGCTACGTTGATGATCACTACAGAAACCAGCAGCGAAGCAATGATGGGAACAAACAATTCGTTGAGCAGTACCTTGCGGTCCATTTTCTTCCACCAGAAAAACTGGCCAACGCCTGATAACAAGCCTACAGCCAGCGCAAACCACAATTGAAATTTGGAATAATACGTCAGCTGATCAGCCGGAGGAGCGAGATTTGAACTTCCGCCAAAAGCTTCAATGAACCGGTTCCAAACCGGGATGGAGGTCGGGATCAAAACCTGGAAACCCATCAGGCACAACACCGTAGCACCAATAAAAATCCAGAATTCACGCGACCAAACAGCCGTTTCTTTTTCGGTTATCGGAATTTGTTTCCAGCGTATTGTAGTGAATACAATCGCGATCAGTACAAAGAAGAACAAGTAAATCAGCAATTGCCCGGAAAGGCCAAGATCTGTAAATGAATGCACCGATGCATCACCCAGCACTCCGCTTCGCGTGAGGAACGTAGAGTATAAAATCAACACAAACACCATGATGACAAGAATCATCGATGCCTTTAATGCAGTACCGCTGTTGCGGTATGTAATCATGGTGTGAATAGACGCAATGAGCACCAGCCACGGTACGTATACTGCATTTTCAACCGGATCCCAGTTCCAGTAGCCTCCAAAATTCAATGTTTCATATGCCCAGTAACCGCCCATTAAAATGCCGAGCCCCAAAATTGCTCCGGCTACCAACGACCACGGTAAAGCAGGGCGAATCCATTCGCTGTATTTTTTGATCCACAGACCGGCAATGCAAAAGGAGAACGGAACGAGCGTTAAAGCAAAACCCAAAAACAAGGTTGGCGGATGAATCACCATCCAGTAATTCTGCAACAGCGGATTTAAGCCTGTGCCGTCTTCCGGAATAAAGTCAGGTTGAATTTTAAAGATTGGATCAGGCAATGCATCGCGAAGCAAAATAAATGGCGAACTGCCGATTTTAAATTCGATTCCGGGAATAACAACGCCTAAAATCATCGAAGCCAGGAATGCCTGCACGAGTGCGAACACGGTCATCACCGGTGCTTCCCAGAACTTGTTTACATAAATCAGCACAATGCCAATGATGGCATGCCAGAACATCCACAACAAGAAACTGCCTTCCTGCCCGTTCCAGAATGTAGAGATCAGATAATAGGTGGGAAGTTTTTTATCGGAGTGTGAGTATGCGTAGTGATATTCGAAATAGTGATTGGATATAATCGCGAAGAGCGTAACGCAAATACCCAATACCGCGGTTGCGTGAATGTAAAAACCAACGCGGCCATTGATCAGCCATTGACTTTTCAGCGAAAGATCGGATGTGTTTGTCGCTTTGAAATACGAGAACGCGGTGGCAATTGCCGCCACAAACGAAATGATAACAAACAGGTGGCCCAGGTGGCCTATGAAATAGTGCATTAAAGAATTTTAAATACCTGCGTTGAGTTTCTGATCCTGGTATTTAGAAGGACATTTTAATAATATCTTGTTGGCTACAAACGTATCGCCTGAGTACCCACCGATAACCACCACTTTTTCAGACCTCATGAAATCCTGGGGCATAGGCTCATTGTAAATTACCACCTGTTCTGTTTTATTGTCATCGATCATGATAAAGGAAAAAGAAACCTGATCGGCTCCCGGTATGATGCCCACTACATGGCCTTGCCCGTCCTTTTTCAATTCGCCAACAACATGGATGCTTTGCGACTTTCCGTCAGCCGCCATTTTGTGCGCCTCGTCAAACGTCACGTAGCTGCTTGCATCACCTGCGGTGCTGATAATTACACCTATGGCTGCTGCAATCACGATAATGATAAAAATGTGGCTTTTCTTCATAAATCCGCGCTCAAAATACGGGGCAAAATTACGCGATAACCCGCTAATTCACAGGTTTTTTAACAGCTTATTAACAGGAGCTGGCGGGGTTATTTTTTGTTGTCGAGCTTGTTTTCGATGCGTCTGATTTTGCGCTCCAGCATAAACAAGAATGCAAATAATCCGCATAACACAATCAGGATAATGGCCACAACAACGTAAATCTGGCCGTTCGACCGCATCACATCGGCCATTTCAAAATCCTGAGCCTGAACCGCAGTGCCCGAAAGCACCAATAACACGAGGTAAACAAGTTTTTTCATAGTTCAGTTTCTGAAATTTTTTCGTTGATGTTCCGGTATCGTATCCTCAAAGATGTGATCCAAAGGCCCATAAAAAACCACCCGATTACTGCCGGATAGAATACAAGGCGCATGCGGCCATCCAGATCATAAGCGTTGAAAGCAGGATTTCCGTCATCACCGGGGTGCATGCTGCTGTAGAGCCTTGGAATGATAAAAATCAGTGGAATCAGTGAGGCAAAAGCAAAGATGTTGTAAACCGCACTCAGCCGTGCGCGTTGTTCCTGATTCTCGAACGATGCTCTTAACACGAAGTATGCGAGGTAAACCAGCAACGCAATCGCAGCGCCAACCTGCTTCGGATCGCCATGCCAGAACAATCCCCATGCATAGTGAGCCCAAACCATTCCCGTCAGCATTCCCAACGTTCCGAACGCAAGACCTACGTTGGCAAACTCAACCGAGCGGATATCATCTTCTTTGGAGGATGTTCTTAAATACCGAACGGCATAAACAAATGAGATCAGGAACATGAATGTCATCCCGAACCACATCGGCACATGAAAATAAAGCGACCGAATGGTTTCATGGATTCGCAATCGCGGAACAGCAAATAACAATCCCCCGATGTGTACATACACGAGGAGAACGATTGCCAGAATTTTCCACCAGAGCTTTTTCAAAACCGTTTCGTTTAGCTGCGCCAAATATACGGGAAGAGTATGTACCCGAGGGCAGCAGCGATACAATTTATTGCGAGCAGATTAAGAATTTCATCGGTACTTGCCGCACGTTCTATACCGTCAACGGCATTTTTTGTTACGCGTATGGTCATTAATAGAATAGATACCACAACAGGAAAGCTCAATACGGCCATCAGCACGTTGCTGTTGTTTCCTTTAGATGCAATGCCGGAAATGATGCTCAGCGAAGTTGACAACCCCACCGAGCCCAGCACCAGCGCTGCAAAAAACACAAGATGATCCTGGACAGGATTGACAATGAAGATGGAGAACAAAACATAACCGCTAACCGAAATCAGCAGACACAACAATGAGTTGTAGATGATTTTTGAAAGTATGATTTGCTGCGGACTGGCTATTGTATAGTAATAGATCAGTACACCCTTGCGCTCGCCAATGAAACTTTTGGCAACACTGTTCACAACCGAAAACAAAATCACCAGCCAGAACAAAGCCGACCACGTCATCGCATTAATGCTGTTAACACGAAGATTAAACGTGAGGTAGCAGATGAAAATCAGACTAAACAGGTATAAGCCAAGACCGGCAATTACCGACTTGCGCCTGAGCTCAAGCAAAAAATCCTTCCTGATCAGTTCAAAAACACTCATTTGGAACCATGTAGCCTGTAAGGCGGCAAATTATCGTGCAAATCCCGAAATCCTTAAATGCAGGTCAAATTTATTAGTTTTGCTGTCCTTTTATTACTGACAAATGGCTGAAAAGCACTCAATTTTAATTACCGGTGCAGCCGGCTTTATCGGGTTCCACCTTTCCCGGAAACTTTGCAGTCTCGGATACGCAGTTACGGGAATCGATAATCTGAACGATTACTATGAGGTAAGCCTGAAGGAAGCCCGGTTGAACATTCTGAAAAGCACGGAAGGATTCACTTTTCATAAGCTCGATATCACTGATAAAAAAGCGATCGACAGCCTGTTCGAAAAATCAACGTTTAAGTACGTTGTCAACCTCGCTGCCCAGGCCGGGGTTCGATATTCACTTACCAATCCATACGCCTACCTCGAAAGCAACCTGCACGGATTTCTGAACATTCTTGAAGCCTGCCGGCATAATAAAGTGGAACATTTGATTTATGCTTCATCAAGCTCAGTGTATGGAGCAAATAAAACAATGCCATTCTCGGTGCATCACAATGTCGATCACCCGATCTCGCTGTATGCCGCCACGAAAAAATCAAATGAACTGATGGCTCACACGTATTCGGCCCTGTTCAATCTGCCGACAACGGGTTTGCGCTTTTTCACCGTGTATGGGCCATATGGCCGACCCGATATGGCGTTATTCATTTTTACAAAGGCAATCCTCGAGGGCAAACCGATCGATGTTTACAATCACGGAAAGATGAAGCGCGACTTCACATACGTGGATGATATTGTTGAAGGCATTGTTCGCTTAATTCCAACTATACCGACGGGCGACAAATCATGGAATGGTGCCACACCGGATGCTGCATCCAGCTTTGCTCCGTACCGGCTATACAACATAGGCAATAACAGCCCGGTGGAGTTAATGCACTTCATCGAAGTGATCGAAGATAAAATTGGAAAAAAGGCGGTAAAAAATCTGTTGCCGATTCAGGAAGGAGATGTTCCGGAAACATATGCCGATGTAGATGCGCTTACCGAAGCTGTTGGCTTTAAGCCTTCCACATCGATTGAAACAGGCATTGGTAATTTTATAAGCTGGTACAAAGAGTATTACAAGAAGTAGGCTTAATGGAAAAGATAGGAATTATTGGTTTAGGATATGTCGGCCTGCCGTTGGCGGTTGAATTCGGTAAAGTCATTGATGTTATCGGGTTCGATATAAACACAGAACGAATTGAAGAATTAAAAAAAGGTTTTGATCGCACGCGCGAGGTTGAAGCGTCTGACCTTGCTGCGGCAAAAAAACTTAGTTACTCGTCAAGTCTGAACGATTTGAAGGCTGCCAATTATTACATCGTTACCGTTCCCACTCCGGTTGACGAATATAAAAAGCCAGACCTCACACCAATTCTCAGCGCTTCTAAAACCGTGGGCAGCGTTCTTAAAAAGGGCGATATTGTAATCTACGAATCGACTGTATATCCGGGCTGCACAGAAGAAGATTGTGTTCCGATCCTCGAAAAAATAAGCGGTCTGAAATTTAATGTTGACTTTTTCTGTGGCTACTCGCCCGAGCGGATTAATCCGGGCGACAAACTGCATCGCGTAACCACTATTAAAAAAATCACCAGCGGCAGTACGCCCGAAGTTGCTGACAAGGTCGATGCACTCTATAGAAAGATTGTGACCGCAGGCACACACAAAGCTTCATCCATAAAAGTTGCGGAAGCTGCAAAAGTGATTGAAAACGCCCAACGCGATATCAACATAGCATTTGTCAACGAGCTTGCCCTGATTTTCGATCGAATGAACATTGATACCCAGCAGGTGCTCGAAGCTGCCGGCACAAAGTGGAACTTTCTTCCCTTCAAACCGGGTCTGGTGGGTGGACATTGCATCGGGGTTGATCCTTATTACCTGACTCACAAAGCCGAGAGCGTAGGCTATCGTCCGGAAGTGATCATTGCCGGAAGGCGAATTAACGATAACATGGGTGCGCACATCGCCAGCCGTGTGATTAAACTGATGGCGCAGCACGATCAGCCAATATCGAAAGCAAACATTCTGGTGTTGGGCATTACTTTTAAAGAGAATTGTCCTGACATCCGCAACAGCAAAGTCGTTGATGTTATTCACGAACTGCAAAGCTACGGCACACTGGTTGATGTGTATGACCCGCAAGCGGATGCCAGCGAAGTTGAACACGAATACAAGCTCAAGCTGGTGACCAAGCTTGATAAAAAGTATAATGCCATTGTACTTGCTGTTAGTCATGACGACTTCAAAACACTCGATTGGAATAAGATTCGGAACGAAAAAACAGTTGTTTACGATGTGAAGGGGTTTCTCGATAAATCAATCGTTACAGCAAGATTATAGCTATGAAAAAAATTCTGGTAACAGGCGGGGCAGGCTACATCGGCAGTCATACAACGGTTGAATTGATTCAGGCAGGGTATGAAGCCGTTTTGATCGACAACTTTATTTACAGCGATGGCTCTCTGATTACCGGAATAGAAAAGATCACCGGCAAAAAAGTAAACTTTCACAAAGGCGATTGCCGTGACAAAGAGTTTCTAACTAATTTATTCAAGACGCAAGGACCGATCGATGGTGTGATTCACTTCGCTGCATTAAAATCCGTGGGCGAATCGGTTCAGAAGCCTCTGCTTTATCATCAAAACAATATTGAATCACTGCTGGTGTTACTGGAAGTGATGAAGCAATTCAATGTTCGTGATTTCATTTTTTCATCGTCATGCACGGTTTACGGTCAGCCGGATCACATTCCGGTAAATGAAAGTGCTCCGTTCAAGCGTGCGGAGTCTCCGTATGGAGCAACCAAACAAATCTGTGAACGCATCCTGGAGGATTCTTTTGTTGACGGGTTCCGGATTGTTTCACTTCGTTACTTCAACCCGATCGGTGCACATAAGTCGTCATTGATCGGTGAAATCCAGTTCGGTAATCCAAACAATCTCGTCCCATACATTACACAAACTGCAGCAGGCTGGCGCGACAAGCTCACCATATTCGGTGGTGACTACAACACACCGGATGGCACATGCCTGCGTGATTACATCCACGTAACGGATTTATCACTCGCCCATCTCCAAGCGCTCAAATTTCTTGACAGTCGCGAAGACGATAAATTGTACGAAGCTTTTAATGTAGGCACGGGCAAAGGCGTTTCCGTTCTTGAACTTGTAAAGGGATTTGTCCGCGCAACGGGTGTCAACGTTCCCTACAGCATCGGTGCACGCAGGCCCGGTGATGTTGAAAAAGTGTATGCCGATCCTAAAAAAGCCAATTCGGTGCTGGGTTGGGATGCAAAACTCTCGATCGAAGATGCCCTGTCGGATGCCTGGAACTGGCAGAAAAAACTCACTAAGTAATGTTAACTTGCGCGGTCATTTTTTGATCGGTGCAAAGCATGGAAAAAATCAAAATGGTTGATCTGCATACCCAGTATGCACGCATTAAACCTGAAATAGATGCAGCCATTCAGGCTGTGCTTGACTCAACAGCTTTCATTCAGGGGCCGCAGGTTGCAACTTTTGCCAAAGAGCTTGCTGATTTCACAGGCGCAAAACATGTTATCCCGTGTGCGAACGGCACCGATGCCCTGCAAATCGCCATGATGGCGCTGGAATATAAACCGGGCGATGAGATCATTCTTCCGGTTCATACCTATGTTGCTACCGCGGAAGTAATTGCGCTGTTGGGATTGACACCCGTGTTTGTAGACGTTGACCCGCAAACATTCAACATCAATCCGGACCAAATAACGCAGAAGATAACAGCTAAAACAAAAGCCATTGTACCTGTACACCTGTACGGTCAGTGCGCGAACATGGAAGCGATCCTGCATATTGCAAAAGAACATAGCATTCATGTTATTGAAGATGCCGCACAGTCCTTAAGTGCAGAGTTTATTTTTCCTGACGGAACACGAAAAAAATCAGGAACGATCGGAACCATCGGGACAACTTCTTTTTTTCCTTCCAAAAACCTGGGTTGCTATGGCGATGGCGGAGCAATCTTCACGAATGATTCAGCGCTTGCTGAAAAAATTACCATGATGGCCAATCATGGTCAGAAAGTAAAATACCATCACGAAACGATTGGGGTAAACAGCCGGCTGGATACTTTACAAGCCGCAATCCTCAGTGTGAAACTGAAGTACCTGAACGAGTATACCTCGAAACGGAATGATGTTGCTAATTACTATGACAAAAATCTGGCAGGCATCAAACAAATTACAATACCTTATCGCGCTTCCTATTCAACGCATGCCTTTCATCAATACACTATTAAGGTGGATGGAGTTGATCGTGACGAATTTAAACTCTACCTCGACAAGTGTCAGATTCCAAGCATGATTTATTATCCGGTTCCATTATATCTTCAAAAAGCATACAAACAGCCGGGAGTTGATCGGGGTGCATTCCCGGTAACAGAAAAACTTTCAAAAACAGTTCTGTCGTTACCCATTCACACCGAAATGAATGCGGAACAATTGGAGTACATTTGCACCATTATCCGAAAGTATTTTTAGCCATGGCCGCGTACACTGCACATCCTACCGCTGTTATTGACGAAGGCTGCGAAATTGGCGAAGGCACAAAGATTTGGCACTTTTCTCACATCATGCCCAATTGTAAGATTGGTAAGAACTGTAACATCGGTCAGAACGTGGTGATTTCGCCTGAGGTAGTACTGGGCGAAAATGTGAAGGTTCAAAACAATGTATCGATTTACACTGGTGTAACGTGTGAAGATGATGTGTTCCTGGGTCCCTCCATGGTGTTCACAAATGTTACTAACCCACGCAGCGCAGTAAACAGGCGCGGTCAGTACACAAAGACGATAGTGAAAAAAGGAGCTTCAATCGGAGCAAACGCAACGATTGTATGTGGTCACGATATCGGCCGGTTCGCATTCATCGGAGCAGGCGCTGTAGTCACGAAAAATGTTCCGGATTATGCGTTAGTAATCGGGAACCCCGCACGTCAAGCAGGTTGGATGAGTGAATATGGTCACAAACTAAAGTTCGATGCTTCCGGTATTGCAGTGTGTGAAGAGAGTAAAGAAAAATATAAATTAGAAAACGGAAAGGTTTCAAAAATATCCTGATGAAGAATTTTGCGCTCATAGGCGTTGCCGGATATATCGCCCCGCGTCATTTACAGGCAATCCGCGATACAAAAAATAACCTCGTAGCTGCGTTAGATAAGTTTGATACGGTTGGTATTCTTGATTCATACTTTCCGTCAGCCGATTTCTTCACCGAGTTTGAACGTTTCGATCGCCACCTCGACAAGCAGCGCAGGCTGGGAAATAAAATCGATTACGTGAGCATTTGTACGCCTAACTATCTTCACGATTCACATATTCGTTTTGCATTGCGTCATCAGGCGGATGCCATTTGCGAAAAGCCGCTCGTACTCAACCCATGGAATGTTGACGCACTCGAAGAAATAGAAAAAGAAACCGGCAAACGGGTGTTTACCATCCTTCAGCTCCGATTACATCCCAGCATTATCGCATTAAAAAAAGAGATCGAAGCGAGCGCGAAAGACAAAACCTTTGACGTTGATCTTACCTACATTACTTCGCGGGGTCACTGGTATCAAACCAGCTGGAAAGGCGACAACAGCAAATCGGGCGGTGTAGCCACTAACATTGGCATTCACTTCTTCGATATGCTTGCCTGGGTTTTCGGTGACGTTAAGAAAAACACAGTTCATTTGCTTAGCGCAGATTCGGCTGCCGGAGTGTTGGAACTTGGCAAAGCCAAAGTTCGCTGGTTCCTGAGTATTGACTACAACAACGTTCCTGACGATCTGAAAGCAAAGGGGAAAAGAACGTATCGTTCGTTAACCATGGAAGGTCGCGAAATAGAGTTCAGCGATGGGTTCACCGATCTCCACACAAAGAGTTACGAACAGATTTTGCTCGGCACCGGGTTTGGTTTGAAAGAAGCTCGTCCCTCCATTCAAACCGTATACGAAATCAGAAATCAGGAAATTGCGCCCCTGGTGGGCGACTATCACCCCATGCTCAAAAACAAAAAATAGTGATTCCGTTTGTTAATCTTCGGCTGCAGTACGAATCGATACAGGCAGAGATCGATCAGGCGGTAAAAGAAGTTTTTACACAATCGCAGTTCATCGGAGGCGAACCTGTAAGGAAATTTGAAACAGAATTCGCAAAGTTGTTGGGAACAAATCACTGCATAGGCACTGGAAACGGAACCGATTCGCTCTTTCTGATTCTAAAAGCTTTAGGTATTGGTTCGGGAGATGAAGTGATAACTCCGGCTTTCAGTTGTATACCTTCCGCTGAATGCATCACCCTGACGGGAGCAACGCCTGTATTTGCTGATGTCGACAATCTCTTCTATACAATCGATCCGAACGAAGTAGATAGAAAGATTACACCTAAAACAAAAGCGATTATTGCTGTACATCTTTACGGTCAGGCAGCACCGGTGTCACACTTAAAATCACTGTGCGATAAGCATAAGATATTTTTGATTGAAGATTGTGCGCAAGCTCACCTCACAAAAGAGAATAACAAATTCGCAGGAACATTCGGAATTGCTTCTGCCTTCAGTTTCTACCCAACTAAAAACCTTGGGGCATATGGAGATGCGGGTTGCGTGATCACAAACGATAACAATCTCGCTGAAAAAATTCGCAGGCTTGCAAATCATGGCGCACTCAGGCGTGATGACCATGAAATAGAGGGAACTAATAGTCGGCTCGATACACTGCAGGCTGCTATCTTGTCAGCAAAGTTGAAACACCTGCAGCAGTGGAATACTCAACGCGCCGAACTCGCGCAATGCTACACTACACTATTCAAGAATAACAAGCACATAATCGCTCCTGCAATTCGGGAAAATTCAAATCATACGTTCCATATTTTTGCCATTCGGACAAAACAGCGTAATGCACTCAAACAATTTCTGTCTGACAATGGTATCGAGACACTGATTCATTATCCCGAAGGCTTACCCTTCACAAAAGCATACAGACATAAAAACCACAGCCCGAAAGATTTTCCGGTAACCGCCTCCCTTCAAAACGAAGCTCTTTCGCTCCCGGTATATCCTGGCCTGACACCCGATGCTGTAAACACCGTGGCCCAAAATGTCAAAAACTATTTTTTAGGGTAAAGCACAGGGCAGCAGCCATTTATCCGTAACTTTATAGGATTTTATCCGCATGGCCACACAGCTCGCAGCTGCCGTTACGTCTTTCGTCATTTGCTTTTTGATCATTCCGGTCATCATCAAGTATTCTCTTGAAAAAAACCTGGTCGACATACCGGGCCGTAGAAAAATCCACAAGAAAATAACGCCCTCCATGGGTGGTATAGCCATCTTCATTGGTTTTGTGCTGTCCGCTCTTATCTGGACAGAAATTTCTCATTGGACAGACATGCGATTTATTCTCATCGCACTCTTTATGGTTTTCTTTATTGGCGTTCGCGATGATCTTGTTCCTTTGCGCCCATTTATGAAATTGCTTGGGCAGATCATGGCTGCCGTTGTTTTGATCGCACTTTTTGATCTCCGGTTGAAATCACTTTATGGTCTTTTTGGAATCTACGAAGTACCACTGGTAATCAGCTACATTATAACGTTGTTTACAATCATCGTTGTTACAAACTCTTTTAATCTCATTGACGGACTTGATGGTTTGGCCGGAACCATCGCCGGCATTGCACTTCTTTCTTTCGGAATAGCATTCTACCTCGCGGGCGATACCGTATTCGCAGTATTGTCCTTTGCTATGGTTGGTGCAGTGATTGCATTTCTTTTTTTTAACTGGGATCCATCTGAAATATTCATGGGCGATACCGGTGCACTCGTAATCGGCATGATGCTGGCCATTTCCGCCATCCACTTTATCGATTTGCAGTACAATTTGCCGGTTGAAAATCCTTACAAGTTTAAAGCAGCTGTTTCGGGTGCAGTTTCATTTATCATGATTCCATTAGCCGATACGCTTCGGATTTTCATTTTAAGAATTATTAGAAAACAATCTCCTTTCACACCCGATAAGAGTCACATTCATCACAATGTCATGCGCCTCGGGTTTTCGCATGGCCAGTCTGCCATGATTCTGGGGGTTACTCAGGCGCTATTTGTGGTGGTAGTTGTTTTCACACGCTCCTTCAACGACAACTATGTTCTGCTTGGATTATTAATCCTCTGTACAGTTATGAGCTTTGTGCTAGACAGGGCCATCCAAAACAAGGTTCCCAAGGAGAATTAACACATTTCGATACAGTTAAAATTGTATCTTTGAAATCCGATTTTCATGGAAGAAAGAATACAAAAATTACTTGCGGAAGTTCAGGCGTTCAATGCGCAGACAAAAGATGCACTGGAAGCATTCCGCCTAAAATTCATCAGTCGTAAAGGTGCTGTTACCGAACTTTTTGAAGAACTGAAAAAAGTATCTGTTGAGGAGAAAAAGCGCCTGGGCAAAGTACTGAACGAACTCAAGCAGTCAGCCGAAGCAAAGTTTTCGTCTTTACAGGAGAACATCGACAACAACACATCCTCTTCATCAGATATTGATCTGACACTACCACCTGTTCCGAATAAGGTGGGTAACCTGCATCCGCTTACGCTGGTAAAAAACCGGATTATTGAGATCTTCGAACGTCTTGGCTTTAATGTAGCGGACGGCCCTGAGATAGAAGATGACTGGCATAACTTCTCAGCATTAAACTTTCCGGATAATCACCCCGCAAGAGAAATGCAGGACACATTCTTTATCGAAAAGAATCCCGATTTACTGCTTCGCACACATACCTCAAATGTTCAGATCAGACTGCTCGAAAAGCAAAAGCCTCCTGTTCGGGCAATTATGCCTGGTCGCGTGTATCGCAATGAAGCTATTTCTGCGCGTGCACATTGCTTTTTCCATCAGGTTGAGGGACTGTATGTCGACAAGAACGTTGGCTTTGCAGATCTAAAGCAAACGCTGTATCACTTCGCGAAAGAGATGTATGGAAAAGATGTGAAAATCCGGTTCCGCCCTTCATTCTTCCCGTTCACTGAACCCAGTGCGGAAATCGATATCACCTGCCTGATCTGCAAAGGCAAAGGCTGTAATGTTTGCAAGCACAGCGGATGGGTTGAAATTGCCGGTTCCGGAATGGTTCATCCAAACGTGTTAAAGAATTGTGGTATTGATCCGGAAGAATACACCGGGTTTGCATTCGGTATGGGTATCGAGCGTGTTACCATGTTAAAATATCAGGTGAACGATCTTCGTTTATATTCCGAAAATGACATTCGCTTCCTGAAGCAATTTCAAACCGTGATTTAACACATGAATGTTGAAAGCATCAAAACCGTTGCGATTGCCGGAGCCGGAACTATGGGGCAGGGAATTGCTCAGGTGTGTGCGCTGGCTGGTTTTGATGTTGCACTTTATGATGTAAAAGCCGATGCAGTCAAAGCAGGTATTGCATCCATTGAAAGCTCTCTTCAAAAAAGCGTTGACAAAAATAAGTTAACCGCGGACGCGAAAAAGAATACGCTTTCGCGGATTAAGAGTTGTAACGACCTCAATCAGTTAAGAGCAGATCTCGTGATTGAGGCCATTGTTGAACGACTCGAAATCAAGCGCGAGTTATTGAGGGCGATTGAAAAGAATAACTCGGGATCAATTCTCACTACCAATACTTCGTCCATCCCGGTAACGCAGATCGCTGCAGGACTTGATGAGAGAAGCCGCTTCGCGGGATTGCATTTCTTCAACCCTGCCGCACTAATGAAATTGGTTGAGATCGTTCAGGGTACAGAAACATCTTCAGAAACGATCGAAACACTTAAATCTTTTTCTTTTAAGCTTGGAAAAACCTCAGTTCTGGTGAAAGATTCTCCGGGTTTCATCGTTAATCGTGTGGCCAGGCATTATTATGTTGAAGCACTGAAAATGCTGGAGGAAAATAGTGCTGACGTTAAGACAATTGATCATCTCCTGAGAGCGTCAGGATTTAAAATGGGAGCTTTCGAATTGATGGATTTGATTGGTCTGGACGTAAACTTTTCAGTAACCAGTTCGATGTTTAATGCATTTCATCAGGATCCAAAATTCCGGCCAAGCCGGATTCAGCAACAAAAGGTCGATGCCGGTCACCTTGGAGTGAAAAGCGGGAAGGGATTTTATAACTATTAGCAATTGAAAAAACTGATCCATTTTTTCCTATTGGGAACATTGGCTTCCTGCGGATCAGATAATCCGGTTGATGACCCGATCCCTTTTCAGCCATTTGCAGACGTGGTGATCAACTACTCATTGCCGGCATACAGCGCATTGCAAATTGATGGCGGGCACATTACGATTCCTTATAGCAAATCTGTACCTGCGGGGATAAAGGGCCTTATCGTTTACCGGGAGAATTCAACAACATTCCGGGCTTTTGAACAGAACTGCTCATTTCAACCAAACGATGCCTGCGCAAGCGTTCAGGCGTATGCACTGTACATGCAGGATGCTTGCTGCGGATCGATCTTCAATTATGAGGGTGAGCCTACCGGAGGGCTTGCATTCAGGCCGTTGGGTCAGTACGAAATTCACGTGAGTGGCACAACGCTCACCATTACCGATAATGTAATCAACTACTAGTATTCTTGATTTGACGAGTGGGCAATAAAAAAGGCAACGATGCTGACGTTTCAGTCAGCATCCTGACGGTAGCGTCAGGACATAAAAAAAGCCCCGTGCGTTAACACGAGGCTTTTAATAAAATAAAGGCAACGACTTACTCTCCCGCATGTTATTGCAGTACCATCAGCGCTGGCGGGCTTAACTTCTCTGTTCGGAATGGGAAGAGGTGAACCCCACCGCTATAGTCACCTTAAGGTTTTCAATATCGTTGACATAGATGGTAAAAGAATAGTAGAGTGTGTGCGAGCACAATGGAATGTGCGTACCGTATAAGATGATAATTTAATTATCTATCGTATTCTGAAGCGTTCGGGTTATTAGTACTGCTCAGCTTTGCCATTACTGACTTTACACCTGCAGCCTATCAACGTCATCATCTCTGACGTCCCTTAATGGAAATCTCATCTTGAGGTGGGTTTCGCGCTTAGATGCTTTCAGCGCTTATCCCGTCCCAACATAGCTACCCAGCGGTGCAGCTGACGCCACAACTGGTACACCAGCGGTTAGTCCAACCCGGTCCTCTCGTACTAAGGTCAGAGCCTCTCAAACTTCCTACGCCCACAACAGATAGGGACCGAACTGTCTCACGACGTTCTGAACCCAGCTCGCGTGCCACTTTAATGGGCGAACAGCCCAACCCTTGGGACCTTCTCCAGCCCCAGGATGTGACGAGCCGACATCGAGGTGCCAAACCTCCCCGTCGATGTGAGCTCTTGGGGGAGATCAGCCTGTTATCCCCAGCGTACCTTTTATCCTTTGAGCGATGGCCCTTCCATACAGAACCACCGGATCACTATATCCAACTTTCGTCCCTGCTCGACCCGTCGGTCTCACAGTCAAGCATGCTTATGCTATTGCACTCCTCGTACGGTTACCAAGCGTACTGAGCATACCTTTGAAAGCCTCCGATACACTTTCGGAGGCGACCACCCCAGTCAAACTACCCACCACACACTGTCCCTGATTAGAGGTTAGACATCAAGAAAATAAAGGGTGGTATTTCACCGTTGACTCCCCCGAACCTAGCGGCCCGGGATCAATGTCTCCCACCTATCCTACACATCATTTACCCAATGTCAATGTGAAGCTATAGTAAAGGTGCATGGGGTCTTTCCGTCCCGTTGCGGGTACACGGCATCTTCACCGTGACTACAATTTCACCGAGCTCATGGCTGAGACAGCGCCCAGATCGTTACACCATTCGTGCAGGTCGGAACTTACCCGACAAGGAATTTCGCTACCTTAGGACCGTTATAGTTACGGCCGCCGTTTACTGGGGCTTCAGTTCAACGCGTCGCCTTGCGGCTAACGTCCCCCCTTAACCTTCCAGCACCGGGCAGGTGTCAGGCCATATACTTCATCTTTCGATTTCGCATAGCCATGTGTTTTTGTTAAACAGTCGCCTGGGCCATTTCTCTGCGATCACTATTACTAGTGACACCCCTTTTCCCGAAGTTACAGGGTTAATTTGCCGAGTTCCTTAGCCATGATTCACTCGAGCACCTCAGGATTCTCTCCTTGACTACCTGTGTCGGTTTGCGGTACGGGTACCATAATGATTAACGCTAGAAGGTTTTCTTGGAAGTCTGCTTACGCTGTCTATCCCTTTGGCCGAAGCCTCCAGGTACTATTGGGTTTCAGCAAAACCGGCGGATTTGCCTGCCGGTCATATACCTACGCCTTTCAACGCCCTATTTCGTCAGGGCGCGCAGCTTTCACTCCTCCGTCACTTCTTCGCTCATTACGGTAGTACGGGAGTATTAACCCGTTGGCCATCGACTACGCCTCTCGGCTTCGCCTTAGGTCCCGACTTACCCGCGGTTGATTAGCATTGCCGCGGAAACCTTAGTCTATCGGTGGACGGGTTTCTCACCCGCCTTATCGTTACTTATGCCTACATTTGCTTTTCTAACCTCTCCACAGATGAGTGACCTCACTGCTTCTCCGATGTTAGAATGCTCCCCTACCACAGATCCTTACGGATTATCCATAGCTTCGGTACTACACTTGATGCCCGATTATTATCGATGCTCTGTCGCTCGACCAGTGAGCTGTTACGCACTCTTTAAATGAATTGCTGCTTCCAAGCAAACATCCTGGCTGTCTATGCAACTGAACCGCCTTAGTTCAACTTAGTGTAGATTTTGGGACCTTAGCTGTTGGTCTGGGTTCTTTCCCTCTCGGACACGGACCTTAGCACCCGCGCCCTCACTGCAAGGTATATTTAACACCATTCGGAGTTCATCTGGATTTGGTAGGATGTGACTCCCCCTAGTCCAATTGGTAGCTCTACCTGTGTTAAACTTAACCCTCACGCTGCCCCTAAAGGCATTTCGGGGAGTACGAGCTATTTCCCAGTTTGATT
>JAIBBC010000001.1:0-1242500 GCA_019694875.1 Cyclobacteriaceae bacterium | reverse complement strand
TTGGAGATCATTTAGTTCATTTTCAAGTTCAGTATAGTACCGCTCCTGCTTAGCTGCATCTTTTAACTGCGCAGCGGTTGTTTCAAGGCCGGTTTTATATTCAAACTTTTGCCGTTTTACCCATTCCGTAAACTTCATGTACTCCGCATCAGAAAGGCGGAACGTCTTAAAATCAGGCTTAGACGGGTGTTCACCAACATATTTGGAGGCATACTCGAAAACTAACCCCTGCTGCAAAAGTGAGCCTGTTATCGCGCTAAGGAATTCATCGTCAACGGATACATCCGGGTCAATTCCATTACCATCAAAAACTTTGCGGCCGCCCTTCGTCCTGAACTCACTACGAACCGAATCGGCAAATTTGCTTACCGAGCCATCGGCATTGCGATGCGCATAATCGAGTGCCTGAATGCATCTGCCGCTTGGGATATAATACTTGGCTACCGTCACTTTCAATTCTGCTCCGAAGGGCAATTCGCGGGTTGTTTGAACCAGGCCTTTGCCAAAGGTTTTATGGCCGACAAGCACAGCGCGATCATAATCCTGCAGCGAACCGGCAACAATTTCTGCAGCTGATGCACTTGACTCGCTGGTAAGAACTGCCAACGGAATTTCAGTATCCAGCGGATTGTTCAGCGTTGAATAGGTTTTGTTCCAGTCTTTCACCTTGCCTTTAGTTGAAACAACCTCCTGGTTTTTTGCAATAAACAAGTTGACGATGTTTATTCCCTCATGCATTAAGCCACCGAGGTTATCACGCAGATCAAGAATTAATTTCTGTGCGCCCTGCGCTTTAAGCGCCTCCACGGCATCCCTTACTTCACGCGCTGCTCCCGGTGTGAATTCATCGAGCTTGATGTACCCGACACCCGTAGTGCCGAGCATACCGAAATACGAAATGTTGTTGATGAAAATTTTTTCGCGCTTGATTTTAAAAGAAAGTTCGCCAACGCCAGCGCGTTTTATTTTCAAATCAACTTCGGTGCGTGCCTGTCCTTTGAGACTTGATGTTACGTCAGCCGGCATTTTGCCAACCATACTTTTCCCGTTGATCGAAATAATTTCATCGCCTACGCGGATGCCGGCACGATAGGCCGGAAAGTCGCGATACGGATACGTAACTACCGTTTTGTTATTAACCACATTGATCAATGCGCCAATGCCCGCATATTGGCCGGTGGTAAGAATCTGGAAGTTTTCGAGCTCTTCTTCCGGAATATAGTTTGTGTAGGGGTCAAGCGACTGCAGCATATTGTCGATGCCCGTTTGAACCAGTTTTTTCGGTTCAACTTCATCCACATAGTGTGCGTTCACTTCTTTAAACAGGGTGGCAAAAATGTCGAGGCTTTTGGCGATTTCGAAGTAACGTTCGGCCGGCTTGGTGAACGCAAACGAAACGCCTGCCACCACCACCATCAGTAAAATCCATCTACGCTTGTTCATGCCCGCTTATTCGTTTGAGTGCTGCCGCCATTTTATCCTGAATCTTCGCGAATTCCAGGATGTCTTTCGCAGTATAAATATACGCCATTTGCCATCCGGATGCTGACGGAAGCTCGGCCTTATTCAGGCGGTAAGCTTCGCGCATCCTGCGTTTGATCAGGTTCCGGTCGACCGCATTTTTAAAGTTTTTTTTAGAAACGGAGAAGAGCACCTGATTGGTGTTTTGCGGAGCCAGCTTTTGCACAATCACCCGGAAGGGATATAAATAAAAAGAGGAACCCTTATCAAAGAGTTCCTGAATGTCTTTCTTCCGGTAAAGTCTTTCGGATTTAGGAAAGCTGAACGATCCCATGAGGTGAATTTATCAGTTTCCTCCGGGGTTAGCTGCCCTGAAGGGTATTACTTCTTTTTGAACGTTTTTTCGTCAGAAACGGTGAGTTTCTTGCGGCCCTTCTTTCTGCGGTTAGCAAGCACCCTGCGGCCATTGGCAGAAGCCATTCTTTCACGGAAACCGTGCTTATTCTTACGTTTTCTTTTAGAAGGTTGGAATGTGCGTTTCATATTACTTGCCGTTTGCCCTTTAAATTAAGGGGTGCAAAAATGAACAGGATTTTTTTTATTTCCAAGATTCACCGGATTGATTTATAGGATTTTAAGCCGCTTTACGCGATTAAATCCTCTAAAACCTTTTTTGCCTGCGCTTTCTCCATCCGGGGGCCGAACTGTGAGACTATCCGCGAAGATGCCAGGGAAGCCAGCTTTCCGGCCTCGGCATAGCTGTGGCCGTGCGTGATCCCGAACATAAAAGCACCCGCAAACATGTCGCCAGCGCCATTCGTGTCGATCGCTTTTACTTTGTAAGGCTCGATCTGAATGAAGGTGTCGCCATCATAAATCAACGCGCCGTTCGCACCCAGCGTAATGGCAAAACGCTTCGCTACTTTTTTCAGCGCTTCGCGTGCTTCCGCCACTGAATCCGTGCCGGTGAAAATCATTGCCTCCTCTTCGTTACAGAAAAGCAGATCCACCCCCGCGCCTACGATTTCTTCCATTTGTTTCGAGAAGTATTTCACCATGCTTGCATCCGAAAATGTAAGCGCAACGTGCACTCCGTTCTTCTCGGCAATCTTCTTTGCCTGCTTGATTGCCTCCAGACCCTTCGGACTGGCTACGAGATAGCCCTCCAGGTAAACATATGCTGAGTTTTTGATCGCGTCTTCATCAAGGTGTTCAGGTGAAAGGAATGAACTCACTCCTAAAAATGTGTTCATGGTTCGTTCCGCATCAGGACTTGTCATTACCAGGCATTTTCCGGTGATGCCATCCGGACACTGCTCATATTTAAGATTCGTTTCTACACCATTACGCTTTAAATCTTCGAGAAAGAATTTGCCGAGCTCATCGTTACTGACAAGGCATGAGTAGAAACTCTTTCCGCCAAACTGATTGACCGCTACAACGGTGTTGCCGGCTGAACCCCCTCCCGACATACGACTGCGCTTCATATCGATGGCCTTCATCAGATGATGCTGACGTTTTTCATCGACCAGCGTCATCACGCCTTTTTCTATTTCATTTTTCTCAAAGAAGTCATGTTCAACTTCCGTAACAATATCCACGATGGCATTTCCGATGCCATAAACGTCATACTTTTTCAAATTCATGAAGCGGGTTCGTATTATCCTGCAAATAAAAGCATTAGTTCACGTATTCGCATATGGTGCCGATGTCTGTGGACGCGCAACAGGAATTTGGGTGCCGAAGAATTAGCTATCTTTGCGCTGAAGTCTGATAAATCCACCGGAACGTATTTTTACAGTTACCCTGCATGCATAAAATCGGCATAATTCCTTTACGGGCTGGATCGAAGGGTATTCCTCAAAAAAACCGCAAAAAACTGCTTGGAAGGCCACTTTTTACATGGGTTTTGGCTGAAGCAATTTTCAGCGATCTCGACACGGTATATGTTTTTACAGACGACACATGGATTGAAGAGTATGTGGCCGCTAATTATGGCTGGACCGGCAAGGTTAAGGCTGTAAAAAGAAGTGCTGAAAGTGCCAGCGATACAGCAAGCACCGAAATGGCTATGAAAGAACTGGCCGAATCGCTTCAATACAAGTTCGACTCGATTACGCTTCTGCAGGCAACATCTCCGCTCACAACCAAAGCCGATATTAATGAGTCTATCCGGATGATTGAATCCGGTTACGATTCGGTTTTATCGGTTGTGAAAACACATCGTTTCATCTGGACGAAAGAAGGCAAAAGCGTTAACTACGATTACATGAAGCGCCCGAGACGTCAGGATTTTGCGGGAACGTTTATTGAGAACGGTGCAGTGTATACCGCCAAAAAAGAAATTTTCAAGAGCGGTGGCAACCGGCTGGGAGGAAAAATCGGAGTGCTGGAAATGGAAGAAGATACGCTGGTGGAGATTGACTCACTTGCCGATTTCACCATTATCGAATCGCTGATCGTAAACCGATTAAAAGAGAACAAAAAACCGGCACGCATCAGGTTTATGGTGTTTGATGTAGACGGTGTGCTGACGGACGCAACCGTTGCGTACACCTCTTCCGGTGAAGGTTCGAAGTCGTTCAGCTTTGTGGACGGAATGGGCTTTGAGTTATTACGTGAGCACGGAGTTACCCCGATTGTGATTACATCCGAGCAATCGGAAATTGTTGCGCAGCGAATGAAAAAACTGAAAGTCGAGAACTTTCACCTGGGGGTAAAAGATAAATACGCATTGTTAACACATTTGTGTTCGACTCTTGGCGTTTCCAAAAACGAAATCGCCTATGTGGGAGACGATATTAATGACCTTGCGGGACTGTGTGCCACAGGCCTTGGTATCTGCCCGGACAACGCGGTGGTTGCGGTGAAGGCTCAGGCAGATCACGTTCTGAAAAGAAAGGGCGGAGAAGGTGCAGCACGCGAGGCAATTGAATTTATTATTAACTGGAACAAACGAATTATATGAAAGAAGCAGTAGTAATTGCTGAAATTGGCTGTAATCATAAAGGTGACTTTGACATTGCTGTCGAGCTGATTAAAACCGCGAAAGAGTTCTGTCACGCAGATGTGGCAAAATTCCAAAAACGGAATAACCGTGAGTTGCTCACGGAAGCTCAATACAACGCTCCGCACCCCAATCCGATGCACTCGTATGGCGAGACCTACGGTGCGCACCGCGAGTTCCTGGAGTTTGATGTTGATCAGCACGCCAAACTGAAAAAGATCTGTGAAGAAGTTGGTATTGAATATTCCACATCGGTTTGGGATCTGACATCCGCCAAGGAGATTGCTTCTATCAATCCACGATTTTTGAAAATTCCATCTGCCTGTAACAATCACTACGAAATGCTGGAATGGCTTTGCAAAAATTACAAAGGCGAGATTCACGTTTCAACCGGTATGACTACCAAGCAGGAAGCCACCGATCTGGTTGCTTTTTTCAAGAAGCACGGCCGGCATAAAGATGTGGTGTTGTACCAGTGCACTTCCGGTTACCCGGTTCCTTTTGAAGACATCTGTTTGCTGGATATTAACACCATGAAAGATTCTTTTGGTCATGATGTGAAAGAGATTGGATTCTCGGGCCACCACCTGGGCATCTCGGTTGACATCGCTGCCTACACACTCGGTGCTGTTTACATCGAACGTCACTTTACACTTGACCGTACCTGGAAGGGGACCGATCACTCGGCTTCGCTTGAGCCGGACGGAATGCGCAGGTTGTGCCGTGACTTGAAAGCGGTGAACAAAGCGCTTCGTCATAAGGAAAAAGACATCCTTGACATTGAAGCCGTACAGCGTGAAAAACTGAAGTTTCGTAAAACTGCTGCGAAAAACTAATCCGCTTTTTATCACCTTTGCAAATACCCCGATTACCTAAACCATGGGAGGCACCAAATTACTAACCGGTAAGTACGTTACCATTGCCGAAAAAATGCTGCGCGATGTGATTGACGTGCTCGATTCGCAGGAAATTCCCTATGTGCTGGAGGGCGGAACGCTGTTGGGGATTGTTCGCGAAAAGCGACTGTTGCCGTGGGATACGGACATGGACATTACCACCACCCGCGAGCATGCCGATAAGCTGATCGCTGCGCGCTGGAGGTTATGGTTAAAGGGATACCGCACGCGGATTCGCTATCACAAAGAAGATACTCCGCATTTTAAAAAAGGCAGTCCGCGGTTATTGATTGTTCAGACCCGCAAGTTTTTTGTTGTCAAGGATTTTGGCTTGATGGACATTTTCATCAAGGACACGATTGACGAGAAAGTGTTCTGGATGGTTTCCGACAAGAAGCGGGTTTTGAAATCGACACTAAAAAAATATTATCAGGATACAACTAAAATTGAATTCCAGGGAAAGTTGTACAGCATTCCTGCAGAATACGATGAGTACCTGACATCACGCTATGGCGACTGGAGAACTCCGGTCAAGGATTACGATTATACGAAAGACGATCTTAGCATTCTAAACAAGAAGTAAGCAGTATGAAGGCGATTATTATTTCAGCCGGTAAAGGTGAACGTTTATATCCGTTAACAAAGAATACTCCGAAAAGCCTGCTGGAAGTAGGGCACGGGTATACGCTACTGGAAACCCAGCTTTATAGCCTTTCGGAAAATAAGATCAAAGAGATTGTGATCATCACCGGTTTCAAAGCGGAGCAGATTGAAGCCAAGGTGAAGGAGTATCAAAAAGATATGAATATCACTACCGTATTCAATCCCTTCTTCGACATTTCGAACAACCTGCTTTCGGTTTGGATGGCAAGACATCACATGACGGGAGATTTTATTACCATCAATGGTGACGATATTTTTTCACCGGAAGTAATCGCCAATCTTCTTAAAAGTACGCACGACATCACCATGGTGATCGATGAGAAGAAAGAATATGATGACGATGATATGAAGGTCATTCATAAAAATGGCGAAGTACAGCGTGTGAGTAAAAAAATTCCGGCTGTGGAAGCTAACGGTGAATCAATCGGGATCATCAAGTACAGCAATAAGGGCCCGAAAATTTTTGTTGATATGCTTGACACGATGGTGCGTGACCTTCAAAACCGCAACCTCTTTTATCTGCAGGCCATTCAGAATATAATCGACAAAGGTTTTAAAGTGCACTACTCGATGTGCAAGGAATCGGATTGGGCCGAACTGGATTTCCATCCTGACCTGAAACTGATTCGTACGTACCTGAGCAGAAACAAGGTGCTTGATCAGCTGATCAAAAAGATCGAGTAATTACAAATGCCATTTGCTGAGTGCGTACTTTTCTGACGCCTCCAGTCTTTCAATTTCTTCGCGGATAGCGCGTACGTCTGCGTCCGTCAAAGGTTCAAGGCCTTCATAAAAGCCGGTATTTGGCAGCGGAAGGTGAGGCGCTTCACCGTACTTTTGGATTTTTGCGCTCTTGGCGCGACCATACAAATGCAAATGGAAGTGCGGGCCTTGAGGACTGAACACAGCCCAGTTTCCATTATCCTGGTAGTTAATCCGGCCGACATCAATCCCCTGTTTATTGAGCGCGGTTTCCATGGCTTTGCCTACAATCATACTCAAGCGAATGAATTCGATCGCGAGCGCAGGCGCGAGCTTAGTCCGGTCGGAGACGCGCACGACAGGATTAATAATCAAATGTCCGCCATCCATCCGGCTGATCATTGGCTTATCGACTGAATCAACAATGAAGTTTTTTGTCTGGTATACAAGTGCCATACGCCTGGTTTATCGTTCAATATGCGTTCGATAAAGAACTTAAACAAGCGATGTCGGTTAAACGGCTTTATGCTCATCGCCCGATAAACACTCCTTGAAAATTGTTTTATTTTTACCGTTGTTAAGAAACTATGAATCAGGTTTACGTTGGCGGCACATACTTTCATGTTTACATCAGCATCCTGAAGAGCATTTTCAGGGCCGATCGCGATTCCAAAAACCTGCTCATCCTTAATGATCACACGCCCGGTTTAAGTGAAATTGTTCCGGCACTGCGCGCAAGCGGCTACTTCGACTTTGTGATTGAAGTGCCTTTCGTGAAGCTGAAACGCAGAATCAAAGATGAAACCGGATTCATTAAAAAAGTTATTAGTCGAAACCGCCTTGCGATTGAATATGTAGAGCAAAATTCTGCAATCGCACAATACAATGAATTTATCCGCCATGCGGAGATAAACCTCTTTTATAATCTTGGTCTTTCCTCCTCCTACTTCATCACCAAATACAGAAACAATTTTTTCAGAATGCTGGAGGATGGCGAACATAACTATTTACCGCGGGTAGGACGATTTCAGGCATTCAAGCGCAGGCATATTTTAAAAACCGTGATGGGTGAAGGCCTTGATCCGGAAATAAAAGAAATAGAAGTGCAACACGTTCACCGGCTGCACGAACGCGTCAGGTTTAAAGGCAGAACGCTTGAACTTCAGAACATGCAGGAAGCGTTGAGCGCTACAGACCAGGAAAAGATTCTAAGCATCTTTATGAATGGTCAGGCGATTGAAGTTCATGGCGACAATAATGCGCTGCTGATTACACAGCCTCTTTCGGAAGACGGTTTTTTAACCGAGCAGGAAAAAATTACAATGTACAATATCCTGCTTCAGCAATATGCTCAGGGCTTGAGCGTGTATGTTAAATGTCACCCACGCGAGAAAACAGACTATCATGGCAAAATCCTTCCTACCTTTACGGAAATTCCGAGAAGGTTTCCATTAGAGATGCTCGATTTGCTTAAATCGATCCGATTCAAAAAAGGAATTACCGTTTTTTCGGGCGGGCTGAATAACCTGCAGTGCATTGAGGAAAAGATATTTCTTGGTAAAGAGTATTTGAAAAAGGTATAAGTATGAAGATTGTTATTCTGGCAGCGGGCATAGGTTCACGACTCGGTAATCCGTTACCCAAACCGCTGACTGCGTTAAAGGATGGCAGAACGATTATGCAGCAGCAGATCGACAATCTTACCCGTCACTTTGACATCGATAACATCAACATTGTGGTGGGTTTTAAAAAAGACCTGATCATGGAAAGCTTTCCTGACATCACGTACATCTACAACCAGCTGTTCGATCAAACCAACACGTCAAAAAGCCTGCTTAAAGCGCTGAAGAAAAATCATCGCGAACCGGTTTTATGGCTGAACGGAGATGTTGTATTTGATTCGGACATCATCAAAGAACTTATGCCCACGATTGTTGCAAATAAATCTTTTGTTTGCGTGAACACACAGAAAGTGGGTGATGAAGAAGTAAAATATACCCTCGACAGTCAGGGCTATATCAACGAACTTTCGAAAAAGGTAAAAAACGGTGCCGGTGAAGCTGTTGGTATAAACTTCATCAGCAGCAAGGACATCAACACGTTGATCGCACGCCTCGAGGATTGTGCTGATAACGACTATTTTGAGCGCGGCATTGAAATGGCCATTGAAAAAGATGCGATGAAAGTTTCTGCTATCGACATTTCGAAATTCCGTTGCATGGAGATCGACTTCAAGGAAGACCTCGACAACGCCAATAAACTATTCTGATCCTTCCATGCGGGTTGTTCTGTTTTGCGCTAACCCCTACGCTTTTGGCATTATGAAACCTTTGCATGATGCATTGGTTCGATTGCAGCACACTGTATTGTGGTACATACCTGAAAAAATCGCTTCTCAATTTCCGTTCGCTGGAACGTTTACCGTGACGGATTCTATGAAGGATGTTTATGGTTTTAAAAGTGATGCAATCTTTGTTCCCGGTAACGAAGTCCCTCATTATTTACGAGGTGTTAAGGTTCAGATTTTTCACGGCCTGGCCGGAGAAAAGCAAGGTCATTTCAGAATCCGCAATTATTTCGACTTATACCTCACACAGGGTCCTTACTTTACCGAGCGCTTTGAGCAGCTTGCTAAAAAACATCGTGATTTTACCGTAATGGAAACAGGCTGGAGCAAGCTTGACCCGCTCTATCAGAATCATGAAGCGTACCGGCAGGAGCGCGACCGCCTGCTCAGCGAAAGCGGCAGGGAAAAACTGATTCTTTATGCACCAACATTTTCACCTTCTCTTACTTCAGCGGTAACTGCGCAAAAAGAAATTTTCCATCTCGCCTCGCAGGATGATATTTATGTGATGATCAAATTTCACGACCTGATGGATACGCAGGTTGTGAACGAGTATAAAACTGCTGCGAAGCAGGTTGACAATGTTTCGGTTGTTGAAGACCGGAATATTCTCAAATACCTGATCATGGCCGATATGATGATCAGCGATACATCGTCAGTTGTTTATGAATTTATTTTACTGAACAAGCCTGTTGTCACGATACGCTCTACAGCGGAGACAATCAACTGGCGCGATATTCCCGCAGCGGAAGGCTTGACCGATGCGGTTAGGCACGAATTGACTCATGACGAATTTAGAAATGCCCGACTGAATACTATCCGAATGTATCATCCATACACAGACGGAAAATCGTCAGAGCGGATGATTGAGGCAACGCAGCAGTACATTGAAAGATTCGGTGTGCCTGAAAAGCGAAAACTCAATCTTTACCGCAGGTACAAGATCAACAAAATGTTTGGCAGCAAGCCCGACTGAGTTTCTATAATTTCGGTAAAGCTCCCGGAGGAAGGGGCGTAGTACGCTTGATGCCCATGCCCAACGCTGCAGCACGGTCGGGATAATCCGTAATAATCCCATCCACACCCCAGGCTCGCATCCGCTTCATTTGTTCAGGATCGTTAACCGTCCAGGGAATAACACGGATTTTTTTCTTCTTCAAACTTGCTACCGTGGCTTGTGATTTTATCAGTATAAACTCGGGGCTGTAGATCGATGGATTGAATCCGAGTTCGCGCAAGTTCATTTCAACCGACTTCTTGTTTTCCACCAGCGCAGCCAGCCGAACCTTTGGATATTTTTTATGCCAGTATTGCAGTACCCTGAAATCGAACGACTGAATCACGATGCGTTCCCACGGAAGATATTGATTGATTACTTCGAAAACCTTTTCGCTGAACTCCTCTACCGAAGGCTGAAATTTTCCTTCCTCGCCTTGCACCGATTTGATTTCAATATTGTAATCAACTTCGTAAAGCGTATAACTTTTGATATGATCCTCGACTGCCGCGATCACGTTTCGCAGCGAGGGCTTGGTGATCTTGAATTTTTTCTGCTCCGGAAAGCGCGGATGAACCTTTAGTCCGCAGTCGAACTTTTGTGTTTCAGCATACGACATCTTGTAAATGTTGTACTTCAGCTCTTCATCTTTTGTTACGGGTTCTCCATTCGGCTTGAGACAAATCTCGTGCGACATATAGGGCTCATGTGAAACAAGCACTTCGCCATCGCTGGTTATGACTACGTCAAGCTCAACGGTTGTAACTCCGTAATTAAGAGCCTCCAGGAAGGCCGGAATGGTGTTTTCGGGCATCAGGCCGCGTTCACCGCGATGGCCCTGCAGGTCGAACTTGGGAATGTATTGCGCATGTGCCGAGCCAGCCATAAGTACAAAAGCAAAAAGTTTTACCCCTAACCTCATCCGGTCAAAGATAAAACTTTAAGCTTGATTCAGGCCCTCGAAAATTACCCGCCCATGATAATCATACGCTGACCACCGCCTCTGCGGCCACCGCCCCCCATCGGGTTAAGGTGGCGATTGATGGCGTACGTAAATGTTACCATATAATAGCGGCCAAGTGAGTTCATTGTTTGGCGTTCGAAGTATTGGGCATTCGCGGTTTGTGTTACACCGAGGTTGCGATCCAGCACATTATTAACGGCAAACTTAATTTCGCCTGCATTCGCCTTCAACACATATCGTGACAAGGAGAGATTAAGCATAGGAATAGAAACCGTGCTGTTGTTGGATTGGTTTTGATACTCCATGTAGTTCATGGTGCCAGAAAGTCGGTACACTTTCAGGAAGTTAATGTTGGCTTCTCCCGTATACGTCTTATTGAAATATTTCTGATCGTTCTGACCCGACTCATAGGTCGTCTTTTGCCGGCTCAAGTTTGTCGACAGGCTAAGATCAAAAAACTCTTTGTATGTAAACGTGTATCGTAAATTTCCACCCAACGTAAATTGATTAACGTTAGTTTGTGATTCGCTTATTTGCTCACCATTTTCCTCTGAACGTGAAACGTTTACACTTTGCTGACCTCTGACATTAAATCCGATATTGAAACGGCTAAAAAGCTTTGTCAGCGGAAAACTCGCGTTAACATTTCCGCTTACGTTTATGTTGTTGTCAACGTTGATCGGTTTTGTTATCGTTGTTCGGGTTGAATCCACTACACTGAAAGTTTGACTATTAGTTATTGCATCTGTTGTATAGGTGGCATTGATGAAGCTGAAGAAGCTAATAAATGTTACAGGGTCAAACTTTGAAAAATTCAATCGCAACGAATGCTGATAAGAGGGCTTTAGAGTTGGATTACCTACAGAAATATTCGGATAGTTGTTAACATCCTGTGTAGGTTGCAATTGCTGAATTGTGGGCGCCTGCATCGATGTTTCATAGTCTGCCCGCAGTCTCACATTATTATCAAAGTCATAGTTAAAGTGCACAGATGGGAGAAAGTTGGTAAAAGGACGATTTATTGTTGTTGCCTGCGATTCAGGACGAAAAATTTCTCCATCCAGAATAGTCTGCTGAAAGGCTCCTCCTAATGTTACACTGTAGCTGTCACGATTGATTCTTAGATTCAGGCCTCCGCGTTGATACAGATATGTACTTGAATATTTGTTGCTAACCGAGTCCATAAACTGCTTTTCAGAATCGTATGCTTTACGATCTACATCATTTTTGTTCTGACGGATATTGTAATTGACTTCAAGATACTTTCTGTTGCCCAGCGGTTCCGTATACGACAGATTCGCACCATATGTTAAATTCTTTGTTGTTTGATTGTTGGTTTGATCCAAAGTGGTCGCATCACGTCCGGCTACTCTCGTTTCGCCATCTATCACTCCATCACGATCACTATCGCTTACGCCAAAGGTTAAAGAAGTTGAAAACGTCCTCCCTTTCTTGTTGAATTTATGACGGTATAGCAATTCGCTATTATACGACAGCGAGGTTCCTGTAGAAGTTGAGGTCCGTTGCGTTGAACTCTGTTCAAAGAGAGCTTCTGAAAGGTTCTCATTAGAACTTTCCTGCTCTGATTCAGTATCACTTAAGGTTACACCGTTGGTCCACTTAATTGAGTTCGCAGAATCAAGCTCATGGTCCACAATAAAATTGAAGCGGTGATTGAGATTTGTACTGTGTTGCGTACTAATTTCATTGTAAAACTTCGTTGGTTCAATCGGACCTGCAGACTGTTCGTCTGAGAAAAAATATTCGCGTTCGGTTTCCTGCTTGATGTCATGCACCAGATAATTTACAAAGTAATTCGCGCTGAACTTGGTTTTCTTCCCGATGTCTTTGTTGAAGTTTAATCCGCCACCATAGGTTTGCATGATACCATTGGTTTGGCCGCCTCCCAGTTGCATTCCGCCACTGCTTCCGCCACCACCTCCACCGATGGTAATCGTACGGGTACCCCCGCCACCTCCGGCAAACGCATTTGCTCCTCCGGTAAACGTCATGTAATCGTCAATCGAAAATCCCTGCTCGTTTACGTTGTTAGCAGTACCTACGATGGAAAGCTGCTGACCTTTTGAGAAACGGTTCAGGCTCAGGCGACCGGTGAAGCGATCATTCGGTGTTCCGTAACCCGCGGTTGCGTTTCCGAACATTCCATTTCGTTTTTCTTCTTTCAGTTCAAGGTTGATTGTTTTCTCGCGCTGGCCGTCATCGATTCCTGTAAAGGCAGCCTGATCGGATTTTTTATCAAACACTTGTACTTTATCTACCGCATCCGCGGGAAGGTTACGCGTTGCGAGTTTAGGGTCACGACCAAAAAATTCTTTTCCATCAACCGTTACGCGCTGCACTTGCTCGCCCTGAGCCCGAATGGTTCCGTCATTGTCAACCTCCATGCCCGGCATCTTTTTTAACAAGTCCTCCACCACTGCATTGGGTTGGGTTTTAAAAGAACTTGCATTGAATTCGATGGTATCTTTCTTGATGGTTACCGGTGCGCGTTCTCCGCGAATCTGTACTTCACCGAGCATGGTGCTGGCGGGTTCCATCTTTTGAACACCGAGATCAATTATCAGGTCATCGGGTTTTGGAGAAATTTTAACAAATAACGGAGCCTGCGAAACATACGTTACCTTAAACAGGTATTCGGCACGATTCAGGTTTTTCACTTCAAACAACCCGTCCTTGTTTGTGGCGCCAAAGTTTAGAAGTGTTGAGTCCTTTGGGTTAAGAAACAGAATGGTTGCCATCGGCAGGGGGCTGCCTGAGGAGTCGACCAGCTTACCTTTTACAGTAATTTTTTGGGCGTACAATGCCTGTGCCGCCAATACGGCTGTCAGCAGTAAAAGTATTCTCATAAATTTTTAGAAGGGGTAAATTAATTGCGCATAAACGTTCTTCCGTTCGCCCGCATTCTCTCCATTTGTTCTTCCTGGAGTTTGCGGAATTCAGCCTGTGTTACCTTGGTAGAGGCATCCGGTACCTTGAGCTCATCTTTCTTTAACTCACGCAGTTCAATATTGCGCGCGACAATTACACGTTCACCGTTGTTCACGTCAAGCGCCAGTACTGTTCCGGGTAATGTATTGTAGCGTTCAGGGCCAAGTGACGGGCGGATTTGATCAGTATACCAGGCCGTAATTTCCTGTGTAACGGTTCTCTTCTCGGGAGTCATCACTCCATTTTCAACTTTCATCGTTGTCATTTCCTGGCTTTGCGTAAAGTATGCCATCCGGCAAGTGTAACCCATAATTTCTTTGGTTTCGGTGCCGAGCTTCCAGGGAGACATTTTAACTGTATCGGTGATCAGGTACTTCTTACCCATCAGTTCCTGTAATGAAAGGATCATCGATGTTGACGCATTGGTATAGGTTTCAACTTTCGGCATCCGGAAAGACATCCGCACACCACCTCCACCGAATTGTTCTTCTTCATCTTCGATAACAGGCTTGTAAAGTGATTCTTCTCCGTTAAAGAAGAGCTGCATTTTGCTGATTCTGAATTCCGGAACCATAGCCTTCATCTCCTGGCGGTCAGCCGGGATATTACGATGCATATTAACCCGATTTTCATAAGTGATTACTCCAGTTTGCTGGGCAAAGACAGCATGTGCGGCCAGGATGCAAACCAGCATCCCCAGCATCAGAATGATTCTCTTCATGTTTTTGGATAGTTTCATTTAAAAAATTTCCTCAACAAATCTACGGCAAGGGACGGCATGGCAGGGTTAATAGTTCTGAAAGGAAGGTTAATTAACGTTAACGATGTGATCTTAAGCGTTTTCCGCGCGTTATTTTTGTGTGATGAATAAGTCGAAAAATGTAGTTGCCCTTACGCTGATGATCAGCAGCATAGCATTGTTGCTGGTTCTACAGTTGTTTTGGCTGCGCGATTCTTATGAACGGTCTTATTTCGGCCTGCGCAGGGATGCGAATTATATTTTCCGGAACACCCTTTACACCATGCGGGATTCGATCTACCAGAGTAATATACGCGCGGTTAATAGAGATACCTTAAGAGAAATCTCCCCCGGTAGCATCCAATCCATCAGTATTTTAAAACAGAAAGTTGAAGGCAGGAAGATTGCCGACAGCATGATTGTAACAACCAAAGCTCCTACCGTACAGATTATTGTTTCGGGCAAGTCGCTCAGCAACGATTCAATAATTGAAGCCATCCGGCCGATGACACGTCAGTTGCGTCAAAGTATCGAAGGCGGTCAAAAAAGTTTTATGATCCGGCTGGCGCCCGATACAGTAAGTCTTGATACGTTGAAGCAGAATTTCAATACTGCTTTAAAAAAGGCCAGCATTGAAGTAAAATTCTCGGTTGAGCATCAGGTTACTCCGCCTGAGCGGTTTCACATGTTCAGAAGGCCTGACAGTAACGAACTGAATGATAACCCGCCACGCGTTTACAGTGACACAATTCACCTGGAAGGATTGCGCTTCAATCCCGGAAGCCGGTACAACGCTTCGATTTTCCCCATTCAAAATGTTATTCTTCGGCAGATAGCTCCGCAAATATTGTTTTCATTCTTCCTGACAATTCTTACCGTTATTGCATTTATCATTTTGTACCGGAATCTTCGGGCTCAACAACGCTTAATGGAACTTAAGAATGATTTCATCAGCAACGTAACGCATGAATTGAAAACTCCTGTAGCCACGGTTAGCGTTGCATTAGAAGCACTCAAAAATTTTCATGCACTTAACGATCCAAAACTCACCAATGAGTACCTCGACATCGCACGGAACGAACTGAACCGGCTTACGTTGATGACGGACAAAATTCTGAAAGCCTCGGTATTTGAAAACAAGGGGATCACGATACAGAAAGAATCGGTTGATCTTCAAAAGACAGTTACGCAGATTCTTGATTCGATGCGTTTGATATTTGAAAAGCGTCAGGCTAAGGTATCGTTCACTCCTGAGGGCGAAAGTTTTATTGTTGAGGGGGAGCATGCCCACATCACCAACGTGATTTACAATTTACTCGATAACGCATTAAAATACAGTCCGGAAATGCCGGTGATCTCGATTGATCTGAAAGAAATTTCGGACAGCGTGGTACTATCCGTGCGGGACGAGGGGTTGGGAATTCCGGTTGAGTTCAAAAAGAAAATTTTCGAAAAATTCTTCCGCGTACCTACCGGTGACGTGCATAATATTAAAGGCTATGGGTTGGGACTCAGCTACGTTTCTGGAGTTGTGAAAGCGCACCAGGGATCGATTGAAGTTGAAAGCGAGTCCGGAAAAGGCAGTACCTTTATTATACGCTGGCCGAAGCGTCACTCATGAGCAAAATAAAAATCCTGTATGTTGAAGATGAGCCTTTCCTGGGGCGGATTGTAAAGGAAAGCCTGGAGAGTCGCGACTTTGAAGTAGCGATGGTTACTGACGGCCAGCAGGCATTGAGTTTTTTCGAACGCGACAAGCCCGATATCTGTGTGCTGGATGTGATGCTACCTTCCCGGGATGGTTACGCTATCGCGCGTGACATCAAACAGGTTAACCCAAATGTGCCGATCATTTTTGTAACGGCTAAAAATCAAACCGAAGATGTTTTGAAGGGTTTTGAAGTGGGCGGCAATGATTACCTGCGCAAGCCATTCAGCATGGAAGAGTTGATCGTTCGCGTAACGAACCTGTTAAACCTTTCTCAGAAATCCGGCAAGACGCTTCCGGAGAACATTACGCTGGGAAAGTTTGAATTCAGTCCGCTGCGCTATGAATTAAAAAACGGGGATTCTGTTAAAAAGCTCTCGCACCGGGAGGCAAGCCTGCTTCAAATGCTTACCGAAAACCGGAACGCTACGGTTCAGCGAAAAGATATTCTCATGAAACTCTGGGGTGACGATTCATTTTTTAATTCGCGCAACCTGGACGTGTACATCACCAAGCTCCGTGACTACTTAAAGGACGATCCTTCCATCGAGATTATCACCATCAAGGGAATCGGCTACCACTTTGTAACCGGTTAACGGTTCAGGAATACAATTCCGATCTGAAAATTCAGCGCTGCAAGATTCTTGGTTTCGAAGTAATCGCTTTTGTTGGTTGCGTAATCAAAACCCAACGCAGCTTTTAATCCAAAACTGGAATACTCTTTTATTTTAAACAATGTTCCGATCTCCGGCCTGATCACAAAGCCTGTGTTATTGTCGTTTTCCTGATAGACGTTGTAGAAAATCTTGTATTCGCTGAATGCCACACCCATTCCTAATGAAGTGTAGGGAATAAAGTGTTCGCCTTGCGCAAAATAATATTGGCCATTGGCCATGAGTGTAAAGTAGTAGAGATAATTGTAGATGTCCGTTGTGATTGCACCACCCGGATATTCGTACGTGGTAGGCGGAACATAGTCATCAAGGGTTGAATATCCGGCCTCAAATCCGAAGCCGAATTTTTCGTTCACAAATTTTGAATAGCCCAGGCGGATGCCGGCTGAACTTGTGCTGCCGGTGAAATCCTTATCGGAAAAAGGAACCATGGTGTTCCATCCCAAATGAAAGGCTGTACTGTACTCCTGCGCGTTAGTGAGCAATGAACAGGTTACCAAAGAAAGTATGATGCAAATTCTGATCATGGCATTAATTGTTTGAGAAGTACGGTGATTGTTCGAAGGCCTTGTCGACCGCCACGAGAATTTTATTTTTCCGGTCATCAGTCGTTAGCAAGTCGCCAATGTAAGCCGACCATATAACCTTGTACTTACTTCCGTTCTCCGCGTAGTGTTTGATATCGTCTACTTCAATCACCATGGTTACGAAGTTTGATGAATATGTGTTTACAATCGGGCCGTAGTAGCCACCATAGTAGCCGTAATATCCCGAGTAATATCCCGGGTACGAAACTGTCTGAAAAAAACTGAAGTTCTCAAGCACAACAATCTTCACGGCAAAATCAGGATTTTCGTCTTCCTCAACACGGGTAAATCCGCGGTCAGTAACATGTTCGGCTACCCGTTCAATGGTGCTGTTAACAAAGTCGATGCGCGTACCTGCTTCATCCAATAAAATAGTATCCGATCCTGCATAGGTGGAAACAAATCCGAGTGTGTCCTCACGCAACACAAATGTGGAGTAATCGGTAAACACATTTGCACTTTCATTAACCTCCTCCGTGTCATACCGGGTTTCAACTACCATATATTTCACTAAATCAGCCACTTCCGGTTCACGCGCACATCCGGCCAGGCATGCTATCACGAGTATTCCAGCTATTTTCTTCATACAAATAATTCACCTATTGTTATTAGACACCAAAACGCACAAATTGGTTTAAAAGTCTATTCGAGACGCAAAATACGAACATCGGGAACGTGGAGATTAAAAAACCCGAGGCCTCCGTTAACATTTGTCGGGTAATTGGCCGGTTCACCCAGAAATTCGGCAAAGTTGAATCGGGCATCTTTGCGCACCTGCATGAAATTATAGTATCCTTCGCTGATGTTCGACAAAACTATCGCCACAGTATCGCCCGGCATAAAGTCGCGTTTCGACTCAACCCTGTTTCGGCCCTGATATCTTCCGTCAAAAATATCCTGATCGTCTATCAAATCGACAAAGACTTCGGGATTCAAAATATCTTCCGCCTCAAGCTCACCGCTTAAGCGCTGAACGTTAAACATGTAAAAGTTTTTTTCTGGCGGATCGGTAAAGCTGTAACTAACCTCCGCCAGGGTATCATAACCGGTATAGAAAATGTTCGCTTGCAAAAAATCAAACGGAACAGTTTTTTTCGCGATTGTTGATGCTGTTACCACCCCCATCGACATGCTTTCCACTGTTAACTTGTATTCATATCCCGGTATCAACGGAAGATCGACACTTGAATACACACCATTCCCAAGGAAGAAGAATTCATAGGCTACGTCCTGAAACTGCACCGTTACCACGGCATCGTTAATCGCTATTTGATCAAGTAATTCCTGCGGGTCGGAATCTTCACTGGCATCAAGGGCGCCAACACTTTTTGTGAGCAACACGGCCACCGACTGACTGGATGTGACTTGTGTGGAAACCACAATTTTCGGTTTCAGCTGGGGGATATTGCCCACCGGCAAAGGCTCAGGAAAACATGCGAGTACTAACCCGGCACACACACAAATACATAACACGCTAACTACTCTCATGACCTAAAATTTAAATCCATAACTCACAAACGGGATCGTTCCAAACAAACCCGGCTGAGTGTACTTCAATTCTCCATTCGCTTTTTGTTCCACGCTAATTCCAATCGGGCTGGCCCGGTTATACGCGTTGTAAACACCTAAAAAAACTTCTGACTGAACGCGTTTGTCGGAGCCGCTTTTAAATTTTATCCCAAGATCCAGCCGATGCGTATCCGCAAGGCGCACTGAATTAAGCGGTGCATACACAGGAAGTAAATCTACCCCTATGCCTGTGGGCGATGAGATTGCGTACTGACCGACTACCGGGGTAAAGCGTGAACCTGAAATAAATTCCCAAACGGCTGACACCGACCAATTTTTGTTGAGCGCATACTGCATAACGATGGCACCGTTATGCCTCCGGTCGTATCGCGATGGAAAGCGATTGCCATCACTCAATTCATCGAACTTTCTCCATGCCCACGAAAGCGTGTAACTCAACCAGCCTGATAAATGACCGGTTTCTTTTTTCACTAAAAACTCGAGTCCATATGCTGAACCTTTCCCCTGGATAAGTTTGGATTGAAACTCGGTCGTAAAAAAAAGGTTTGTTCCCTCCTCAAACCCGATAATGTCGTTCATGCTTTTGTAATAGCCTTCTACACTTGCATAGATTTTTCCGGAGAAAAGTTTTTGCCATGCAACCGAAATCTGATGCGATGTTTGTGGCCGGATACTGTCGGTTACCGGGTACCAGATGTCAGTCGGTGAGGAGATTGCCGAGTTCGAAATCCGGTGAACGTATTGCGCCATGCGCGAATAGCTGAACTTAAGACTTTCATTTTTTGCCAGCTTATAGCGCGCGGAAAATCGGGGCTCGGGAATGATATACTTTCGATTCGTGGTAACGGCCATCGAGGTTCTCAACCCTGTGTTGATCAGCCATCGTTTAGCAACGCTCCATTCTGCCTGGGTATGAGTGGCAATTTCATCGGCCACGCGCCCAGCTGCCGATGAGCTTTCAAAAAACTCAGTAAAGGTTCCGGATACGGTAAAGATACTCGGGCTTACATCGTGCCGGATCCAATCGCCTCCGAACATAACTGAAATGCCGGGAGTCAGTTTTCTGCTCAACAATATTTTCAGTCCAAGGTCCTCAATGTCTGAAGAAGCAACCGATCGATTGTCCTGAAAGGCATTTAGAATGTCGTAGCTGTACGCGGTTCGTAAAAGAGAAACCGTGCTGCTCCATCCCGAAGACCACGCACGTTGCCAGCGCAGGCTTTGGCTGTTGTTGCCCGATTTGTAGGAAGTCAGAAAGCCTTCACCATCGTTGTTTCGATCCCTGAAAATTGACAGCACGTCCCTTCCACCGTAAAAACTCAACTGAATGTTATCGTGCCTCGTGGGCGTTACAATGATCTTACCATTCACATCATAAAAGAAATACGGTACGTCTTCCCCAATCGCTTTCATGAGCTTGTCGATATATGTTCTTCTTGCGGAAATCCATACAGAAGCTTTGTTCTTTACGATCGGTTGCTCAATAAACAGACGCGAAGCAATTAAACCGATATTTCCGGAGCCATGGGTTTTCTCAGCAACGTCCGATCGTGTTTCAACATTGAGTACCGAAGAGAGTCTTCCGCCATAGTTGGCCGGGAAGCCACCGTTGACCGATTCCACCTTTTGTAAAATATCGGGATTAAACACCGACAGAAATCCAAACAAATGACTGGTGTTGTAGATGGGCGCATCATCAAGTTGAACCAGGTTTTGATCGGCAGCCCCTCCACGCACAAACAGATCAGAACTACCTTCCACTCCGCGCACGCTTCCGGGCAGCAGCTGCAACACTTTAATAACATCCGCTTCTCCACCTAAAACCGGAATCGAGTTTACCTCTTCAGGTGTAAGCGTGGTTGTTCCTGTGCGTGTAGTTTCAATCCAGTCGCGTTGCGAATACCGCCTGTCGCTAACAATCGCTTCCTTGAGTTGCGCGGCTTCCCGTTCCGGTGAAAAACGAATACTGGTATCGCGATTTATAGTAAAGGCCGATTGAATAGTTTTGTAGCCCGTGTAGGAAACTCTTACTGTTTTGAGACCCGGTTGTGTACGGATGAGAAACTTTCCATTTGAATCGGTAAGCGTATTCGAAGAGTCGGGCAGTAAGAAAACAGACGCAAAGGGAAGCAACTCTCCTCCACTGTCTTTCACTGTTCCGCTGATGGTAATAGTCTGACTGTATCCGGACATGGATATCAACAGCACGGTTCCAATCAGCCAGATCGTTTTCACGGTTCATTAATAATACAAACTGAAACACGTTAATCCCGTTCCGCCTGTCCTAAAAAGTCAGAAATACCCCTTCAGGCGGTACTTATTTAATACTCAGGGCTCCGGAAGGGCATTTGTTAACCTGGGCGATGATTTTTTCGGAGGTTGAATTTTCAGGCGTAATCCAGGGGCGCTTGCGCGGATCAAAAACTTCGCTCAATCCCCTGAAGCAAATACCCGAATGAATGCAGCGCGCGGGCTGCCAGACGATCGTTACTTCTCCGTTGGAATATGTTTTGGTAATGTCCTTCACAAAGGAAAGTTAATCAATAGATGGCTAATTTGGTTTCAATCTGTATCGGGCTGTTCAATATTTTGTGAACCGGGCACATCTTCGCAATATCCAGAAAACGCTTTTCCTGATCCATTTCCATTTTGCCATCATACGAAACCTCAACGGTAAATAAACTTTTGAACTCTTCTTTGGAATGCGTTACCTGAACGGTGATTTTGCTTACGTTAAGTTTCTTGCGGTCGGCATACATGCGAAGTGTAATAGCGGTACACGATGCTAATGCGCTCATGAGATATTCCGGTGGTGAGGGAGCAGTGTCTGCTCCACCCAACTCACCGGGTTCATCCGCTGCAAATGTTTTGCTCCCGGTTGTAATTTCCGTGCGATACTTGTCCGTTCCAATAACTGCGGTTACCATACTTGTTGGTTAAGATTCAATTAGCACACCCATTTTTCCCATTTGATAGTCGCGCATAGCCTCCATAATTTGGGTTTGAGTATTCATCACAAATGGTCCGTATGACACGACCTTTTCTTCCAGTGGTTTCCCCGTCATAAATAGAATGCGTGTTTTCTCTTTTGCGGTAAATGCAATACCGTCTCCATCGCGCGTAAACACAACTGCATTCTTGCCGTCCACCAGTCCGTAACCATCCAGGATAATCGCCCCATCGAGGAGATATAGGAATGCATTATGGTCGGCCGGAATTGGAATTGAAACAGTTCCGCCCGCATCAATGTCAAACGTTGCTGCATTAATCGGGCTGAGCGACTTAACTTTTCCCTTCACGCCTAAAACTTCCCCGGCAAATACTTTTGCGTTCACTCGTTTATCATCGCTGGTAAAGATTCCTGCTTCTTCTGATTTTACCGGAATGTAAACCGGCTGGTCCATTTTGTGCGCAGCAGGAGTATTGATCCACAATTGTATCAATTCCAGATCGGCATCGGTGTTTACCGGACGTTCGCTGTGGATAATGCCCATGCCGGCATTCATCCATTGAATACCTCCGGCTGAAATCACACTATCATTTCCACGACTGTCCTGATGGCGAAGCGATCCTTCAAAAATGAACGACACCGGAGAAAAGCCACGGTGCGGATGTGCTCCCACACCTTCAAATGGTTCGCCTGCCGTTGTTTTATGATGATGCAATAACAAAAAGGGATCGATTTGCTGAACATTGTTTGTCGGGAATGGCTGCCGGATCGGCATACCGCCCATGCTCACAACTTCCGCATATAATAAATGAGAAACGGTTCTTGTTTTCATAGCTATTGTGTTTTAATCAATAGTTCATAGTCGATACCATTGACCATGAACCATTCGTTTTTTAATTCATCGGAACTTCCATCAATAAAACTTCCGAGTTGCTGTCTGCAACAACAGTAAGCTTGTCGGTATCCCAAACGCCCATGCCGTCACGTTTGTTCAGTTTCTCGCCATTGATGGTTACACTGCCTTCAATGACAAACGCATAAACACCGCTTTCTTTTCTGTTGAATGCATAGTCGGTTGAGCTGCCTGCATTTAATTTGCCGAGCGCGAACCATGCATCCTGGTTAATCCAAAGACTCTTGCCATCCTTTTGTGGTGATACCACGACTTGAAATTTGTTGATACGTTCTTCAGCGGGAAACAATTTCTGATCGTACCGTGGCTGGATGTCACGCATTTTTGGAAAAACCCATACTTGTAAAAAGTTAACGGTTTCGGTAGCGGATGCATTCTTCTCACTGTGGGTAATGCCTGAACCCGCGCTCATAATCTGCACTTCGCCTGCCCGGATAACACCATGGCCGCCTGCATTATCACCATGTTCCAGCGCGCCTGACAACGGAATGGAAACGATCTCCATGTTATCGTGCGGATGCCGGCCAAAACCAGCGCCTCCTTTTACAACATCATCATTCAATACGCGCAGCGCACCGAAATTAACGCGTGACGGATCGTAATATCCTGCAAAACTGAAGGTATGATGTGAATCGAGCCAGCCATGGTTTGCATGACCGCGGGTTTCGGCTTTATGGAGTATGGTTTTCATAATGGTAAGTTAATTTCTTTTAACAGGTTAACGCATCCAGCCTAATTAAAGTTGCAACAATTGTTGTATATACAATTATTTGAAGGAAAATGGCTTTTTTAACACCAGATGTATGTTTTTCTGCGTTTTCAACCGATAACGAGGCGCTAATGCCCGACCAGCAACGAGGGCTTCTTTCTATCTTTGAATAGGGTCAATCCGCCATGCTTAAAAAAGGAACACTTTGGGGACTGCTTTTTCTAGGGGCGCATTTTACCCAGGCCCAGGTGACATTCGTGGTTGAAAATCTTCCCGGAGCAACCCACAACAGCGACACCGTTTTTTTATGCGGATCGTTTAACAACTGGATCCCGAACGACAAGCGGTTTATTGTCGGCAAGCAGCTAAACGGTCAATTGAGTGTTACTATTCCAGCCGGCACCGGAAAAATTGAATACAAGTTTACGCGCGGCAGCTGGAATAAAGTTGAAACAGATGAAACGAATCAACTGATTCCCAACCGGCAGTTCACCTTCGGCAATGGCGATACCGTTCATGTTCAAATTGAAAATTGGCTCGACCTGGGCGGTGCGCGGCAGATTAATTACCTGATCTTTTACTTTTTCGCGTGCGCGTTTCAGGGCATTGCATTGTGTTTCCTGGTTTCGCGGATTCCAAAACGCGACAAAGAAAAATTTCGGTCGTTTATGCTTGTCAACGGTCTGGTTATCACCTTGCTGTTGCTGGCCGTGTTGCACGAAATTGCTAATCCCATTCAGCAGAACTATTTCGTCTTCGTTTTTCATATCGCGGCTTTCTGCTGGGCTCCCGTGATGATATTATTTCTTAATGCATTCTCCGACAGAAAAAATCCTGACAATTTCCGGTGGTACTTTGCACCTGCTGCAGTAGCAACACTTGTTGTATTGCTTCGAATATTCAATTTGCGGTTTCTCGATTTTCTATCGGTTATTATTCATCCGCCTTTAACGCTGGGAAATACGCTTTTTATCATCATAAGCTTTTTGTTTAACCTGCTTGTGTTTTTGCAGGCCTTGTGGATTAATCCGGAACTCAAACTGAACCGTGCATTAAAAAGTGATGAATCAACACTATTCGGCTATTATTTCTTCTGGTTCTCGTTTGTAGCGCTATTGCTGATTCCGGTTAACGCCCTACTGATTATGAATGGGTTTGTTCACCCTTTTTTTGAGGATTTCCAAATGATAGGTGTTGCGTTATCGGCTTTGATTTTCATGGAAGCCTATTTCTTCTGGCGTTACCCAGAAATCATCCGCGAAGAAAAGATCGCGCCTGCTTCCTCAGAAAATAATCTCGAATGGCTTATTAAGCTGAACGAACTTATGGAGGCCGAAAAACCATATCGCCATCCCGATCTTTCTGTTTCTCATCTGGCGGAGATGCTCGGCACCCGGCCACACGTACTTTCACGCGTGATCAACGATCATTATCACAAGAATTTTCGCGATTTCGTAAACACCTACCGGGTTGAGGAATTCATTTCTCTGGCCAACAATCAGCAATACAAGCACTATACCTTCTTGGCCCTTGCGCAGGAAGTTGGGTTTAACTCCAAATCGACTTTCAACCTGGCATTCAAAAAACTTACCCGACAGAACCCCCGCGAATACTTTAAAACGCATGCATAGGAGTTTCTGAACGTCCTGAATTTTTAAACTGCTCCCTTTTTATCAGTCCAATTGGGCTGGTTTTAAGAAAATAGGACGTTTGCCGGTTTTGTTCTGGTCAATTTCAACCCCACAAAACAACAAAACTGACTATGAAGAAATTTTTACTCGTTTGTCTATTGCTAACAATCTGGCTTTCATCGCCTGTTTTCGCACAGAATGATGTGATGATGCAGGGCTTTTATTGGGATGTTCCTGTGGATGCTGCGAACCTGAACGGCTCGTGGTGGACCAATCTGAAAAACAAATCCACCATTCTTAAGAATGCAGGATTTAAAGGACTGTGGGTTCCGCCTCCGTCAAAAGGAAACTTCGGAATCTACGACATGGGCTATGGCATTTTTGATCCGTACGATCTGGGAAACTATAATCAGAAAGGTTCGACTGAAACGCGTTTCGGTTCCCGCACCGAGCTTACGCAGATGATCAGCCAGCTTCACACCGATGGAATTGACGTATATGCAGACATCGTTTTGAATCACTTGTACACAGGCGATTCGGAAGATCAATCAAACCCTGCTGTCAAACAATATGTTTTTGATCAAGCGTACCGGGGCGGAATTCAATACTCGCCCTACCCTACAAACGAAATTAAATGGGTTATTAAAAATGCCACCGCGGGCGACTACTACATCCAGATTCACGGATACAATCAGTATTCCACCGCAAAAGCAGAACGGGGTTATGATTTACAGATCGACTACAACAGCACAGGCTTCAACAACACCTACTCCTGGGAGAGTGAACCCAACAACGGAAGTGGAAATTTTAACGTATTTCCGGCTTCAGGCAATACCGTTCGGGGCCATGTGGAGGTAAATGATTTCGATGAATATAAAATAACGGTAAGTGGCACGCGCGATGTAATCATCCGGTTAACCGCCCGAAGAGAAGTTACAAGTCCATCATGGTCGTGGGAATGGGCTGATCAAACCAATGGTTATTATCCAAAGGCAATCTGGAAAGGTTCAACCAACATCGCCACAACATCACAGCTCGAAGCGCACACCAACACGGGAATCACTTATCCCACACACACGGGTACGGGTGAACCTAATTATACATGGACGTACAGCGACTTCCATCCGGTTGATAATTCTGACTGGCTCGGTTATCCGGGATCTGATGAAATCATCACCAACACAAAATTCTTCGGTAACGATCTGAACACCTTCAGCACAACGGTCGCAACACGTTATAAAGACTGGGGCACATGGCTGTGTAACCAGATCGGCTTTGACGGCTTCCGTCTTGATTTCGTTCGCGGATTCCAGGAAAGTTACGTGGCGGCATGGGTTAACAACCTTCCGCTGAAAAGCGGCAGTCAGCGGTTCATCGTTGGTGAATACTGGGGTGCAGACTATCGCATCAAAAACTGGGTAAACAATGTTGCTTCGTATGGTGCGGACGTGGACGGATTTGACTTTCCATTGAAATCCACACTCACCGGAATGTGCAACGGTTATGGAAGCTCATGGGATATGCGCTGGCTAAACCATTCGGGTATGGTTCGCAACAATGCCGGTAACTCCCTTCCGGGCACTTCTGTTGTTACCTGGCTCGACAATCACGACACGGGTAAAGAACACGACAAGTGGATCACGAAAGACTGGAAGATGGGTTATGCCTACATCCTCACACATGAAGGAAGACCTTGCGTGTTTTACAATCACTACTTCGGTGATGTTATGACCGATGCACATAACAGTTCATTAACCGTAACACCTGCAAGCACACTGGGCACAGATATTCGAAAACTTATCCATGTTCGTAAAACATATTTGGGCGGAACTCTTACCGTGTTAAGTGAAGTGGGTAATCCGTATCCATCCGGAGATGCATACAATGTTTATATCGCGCGCAGAGCGGGCAACGGCACAAAGAGCGGAGCGATTGTAGTGATCAATAACCACGATTCGTCTACCAAAGGACTTTGGGTTGACTCATCTCCATCGGGCTGGACAAGCTGGGCAAGCACAACACTTGTGAACGCATTTAATTCTTCTGAGACTGTAACGGTACAGGCAGACGGTCGCGTATATCTTTCTGCTCCGTCACGCGGATATGCCGTGTATGTTAAGCAGAGCGAATACGTTGCCTTCAGCGATCCGGGTGTGCGGGTTGGCCAGGCTGAACTGATTAACCTGGAAGAACAAATTGGCGAACCCGAGTTTCAGATTTTTTCAAACCCTGTGAAAGACAAAGTACAGGTAAACGTTGGTACTCCGTTGAATCAACCGGTAAGCATTGAGTTCTTTTCAGCCACAGGCTCCAGCATTATCCGCCAACAGGCAAGAACCAATGAAACGTTAGAATTTGATTTAACACCTCATCCAAGTGGCATGTACATCATTCGGGCAACCATTGCCGGAAGGTCGCATACGCGGAAGGTAATTAAGGAATAGCCTGTCTATGTCATGCTGAGCGAAGCGAGATCTCGAAGGAGATTATTCGCTTCGCTCAATAATGACGTTGGCGTGCGAACATGACCTTCACCCCCGAAGCTTATCCAGCAAACGATTCAATTCCTGTGCGTCCTGACGACTCAGATTTTTCATCGTCTTCATCCAGTCGTCTGTTGTTTTATCAATCTTCGTTAACAGCGACAAGCCTTTGTCGGTGATAATAATGTCGACCTGCCTGCGGTTAGTTTCGCAGATTTCGCGCTTTACCAAACCTTTCTGACGAAGTTTTTCCACCAGGCGCGTTGCGTTACTGCTTTTATCAAGCATGCGGGTGGTTATTTCCGCAAGCATTAACGGTTTCGGATGGCTGCCACGCAGAATGCGGAGCACATTGTATTGTTCGGGCGTTATGTCGAATGGCTTAAACCGGAGAGCGTTGAGGTTGTGCAGCCAGCTTCCCGTGAACAAAATGTTCACAGCCATTTTGTGATGTTCGTTCTCAAATTTGTCCTGGCGGATATCGTCCTCAAGAGCCATGTGGTGCGGGCTGTTTTTACGATAACGTAAAAGTACCGACAATAGTTGTAGCTACAATATTTATGGTCAAACCGGATGATTATCTTTGATTATGGTAACGTTAACCTGCCGGATTGAAAAATCTCCTGACAAAGGCGGCTGGAGCTATATCATCATCGACAAGAAACATGCTGAGAAGCTGAAGCCCGGTACACGAACTTCATTCCGCGTAAAGGGCACGCTCGACAAACACCGAATTGAGAGAACTTCCTTGCTGCCGATCCGGGAAGGAAGATTTATGCTGCCGGTCAACGGAGCCATCCGCAAGGCGACCGGGAAAAAAGCGGGCGACAAAATCACGGTATCGTTAATGCTTGACGAAAGTAAAATTGTTCTTTCAGCCGATTTGATGACCTGCCTGAAAGACGATGTGGAGGCAATGAAATTCTTCAAGTCGCTGCCGGGATCACACCAAAAATATTACAGCAAATGGATTGAAACCGCAAAATCGGCACATACAAAAACAAAACGAATTGCGTTCTGCCTGACCGCCTTCAGTAAGCATTTGAATTTTACGGATATGATGAAGGAGTATAAAAATTTTGAAGGTTAACCCAGCTTCTCCTTAAGCTTTTTGGGAAGCTTTGCTTTTATCAGGTTATAGGATTGCTGAATGAAGTGGCTCAGTTCCTTTTTTGAGATTTTGGAAGATGAATCGATCAACACCCATTTGTTACGCGCCATGTAAGGTGCGGGTGTAAATCCGGTACGTTCGATAAGTTCGTCAAATTCTTCGTCTGTCACTTTCAACGAAACCTTCGAGCCATCATCCAGTCCGGTAACGCAGAACATCTTTTCGGCAATGCAAAAGCACAAGTCGTTTCCCCACTTGATGTCTTCCTTTACGTGCGGAAGTTTTCCGGCTATTTCGCGTATCAGATCGAGGGTCATTTTTTCTTTGTTCCTTTTTTAGTCACAGGTTTTGAGGCAATCCGTTTCTTACCGGTTTCACTGATGGCTGAGCTCCGCTTCATCACTTTAATATTCTCTGCCTTGCGGAAGCGCAGCGCGCTCCAGTCTTCATCAATCGCCACCATGCGTACAGGTTCGTAGCCGGCTTTGCCAAGTTCAGCCCAACCGTTATCGCGATTGAACTCGCAGGTATATTTTTTAGAAGTTCCTTTCGGATAGGCGAACCAAACCACTGCATCGGCCGAAGCCAGTGCTGCAACTTTGCCCGTCAGGTCATCCACCTCTTTTTGTTTGGTTACGAACGCCAGAAAAAAATCGACTTGCTTAGCCCCCGCCAGGGTTGTTTTGATGCCCGCTATGCCAGCCATCTCATTCATATCCTTCCCGAAACTTGCGGGTGCATTCAATATATGGAGTTGCGGCTGGGCTTTATAGTTGAGCTTTTTGAAAATGGGATTCATGACACGAAAGTTAGGAAGAGTAACGAAAACACTGATTTTCGTGCCGGGTTTTGCATAAAATAAAATCTCTACTACATTTGCACTCCCAAAACATGGGAGCTTAGCTCAGCTGGTTCAGAGCATCTGCCTTACAAGCAGAGGGTCGGGGGTTCGAACCCCTCAGCTCCCACGTTGATAATCAGGCCTTTACATCCGTAGAGGCTTTTTTATTTTTCGGGCTTTAAAACATTTTAAAAACATTTCGGCCCGCTAAAGATGCAGCGGGGAAGGTCTGGAATAGGAGTCTCGATTAATCTTAACTGTTAAATCTTTGATACATGCGCGTGGTCAGCCAGTCTTTGACATCGGCTTTAAACCGCGGATTTTCCATGATCTTATCAAAGATTTCTTCATTGTCTTTCATCCGGTCGATAAGGGTCTGAATGAAGACCTCCTCTAATGCGTATTTGAAGTTTTCGATCGGGTTATTCTGCGCCCTGACCTTCAAATCATCGTTCTCAAATAGAGCCTGCTCCAATTGCTCAAAATACAACCGGTCGGCATCGGTAAACTCTGTTCCGTACTTGTCATTGAGGACATTGATAATACTTGAGAGCTTTTCCTTCTCTTCCTTTGGTCTGCTGATTCCGGCCTCCGTGGTGGGGTCTAGTGCTGCCTGTCCCTGTATTTGCAAAACAAGGTCGCCTTCGGCCATCTTTTGTAAACGGTAATACTCTAAAGCAACCTCGTTATCAAGTTTGAGTCGCTCGCTGTAATCAGTTCTCGGCAGTTTGGTTAACAGAAACCTACCGTATGAGTAAAGTTTTTCTAATTCGACATCCTGAAACGGCATTATCTGCGAAAGAAACGAGTAAAGGCGAACGAAAGATGTAAGAGACTTTTTGAACTCATCCTGTGCCTCCTCTTGCTCAATAGCTCTGAACCGGTCGATAGCCGGATCAATAAAGGCATATAGTTTACCCTGATCTTTTAACACGACATCGCCCGGTCTGTAGAAAATTTTTGCGAACCCGTCCAACTCATCTTGAAAATAGACGTTTGCTGAATCTGTCTTACCCTTCAAATCATATAAATGATTTGGGTCGGTTGTCTCATTCATGGTTGTGAGCTCGTAGTAAGGCTGGAACGATTCGATAATCGTTTCCCTATCATTTGCAAAATCCAAAATGAATGTATCCTCTTTCCCTATGTGTGTTCGATTTAATCGGGAGAGTGTTTGCACAGCCTTTACCCCTGATAACTTTTTATCGACATACATCGTATGTAAAAGCGGCTGGTCGAATCCTGTCTGATATTTATCGGCTACTAGTAACACTTGATACTCAGGGGTTGCGAATTTCTCCGGCAATTCCTTTTCCCCGAACCCGTTCAGTTGAGACTCCGTAACCCCTTCGGGATACAAATCATCAATCACGGAACCCGAGAACGCAACCAATGCTTTTATATCGTAATACTTCTTTTCTTTGATATAGTCTTTAAACTCCAGGTAATACCGTAAAGCGTGCTTTCGTGAGGAGGTTACAACCATTGCTTTTGCTTTGCCTCCTATTTTCTTCATCACGACCGACCGAAAATGCTCAATCATTACCTCGGATTTCTGCGCAATGCTGTAGGGGTGAAAGGATACAAATCTGCCAATAGCCTTTACTGCCTTGCGCTTATTTAATTCCGGATCGTCTTCGATTTGTTTTGTGAACTGGTAAAACTCTTTATACGAGGTATAGTTCTTCAACACGTCCAGAATAAAACCCTCCTCAATTGCCTGTCGCATTGAATACAGGTGGAATGGCTTTGGTTTTCCGCTCGCATCTCTAACCCCAAATACTTCCAAAGTCTTTGTCTTTGGTGTAGCAGTAAAGGCAAAGATGCTAATGTTTTGCTGCTGCCCCCGCTTCAAAATTACTTCTCGGATATTGTCATCATAATCCTTTTCCTCCGCCTCTAATTCAGTTGTGACTTTTTCCGCTTCATCCAATGAAACATTCTTGCTCGACAATGCTTCGCTCATTTTACGGCTGGACTCACCGCCCTGACTGCTATGCGCTTCATCAATTATGACTGCGTACTTTCGGTTGGGAATCTCTGAAAGATGCTTCAATGCAAAAGGAAACTTCTGCAGAGTGGTAATTATAATATTTATTCCTGTTTTGATGGCGATTGCCAACTGCTCCGAGTCATTGTCAATCCGCTGAACCACTCCCTGCTTGTGTTCAAACTGGTAGATAGTATTTTGCAGTTGTTGGTCTAAAACATTTCTATCGGTTATCACGATAACCGAATCAAAAATCTTTTGGTCGTTTGCATTATACAAGCTACTCAGGCGATACGCCAACCAGGCAATGCTGTTGCTCTTTCCGCTCCCTGCGGAATGTTGGATGAGATAGTTTTTCCCGGTTCCTGAAACTTTCGCATCGGCATTTAACCTTCGCACTACATCAATTTGGTGGTACCGCGGGAACAACAGACTTTCTTTCCAGTATTTTTTCCCATCAACCGTAAATTCATCCTTTTGCAAATGCAGAAAACGGCCAATGAGTTCGAGCCAGCTTTCCTTGTTTAAAACCTCCTCCCAAAAATAGGCCGTGCGGTGTTTGCCATACTCTTTCGATGGCGGATTGCCCGCTGCATTATTATATCCTTTGTTGAAAGGAAAAAACCTTGTGCCGGTTGATTCAAGTTTGGTAGTAAAATATACTTCGTCTGGATCGACTGTAAAATGTACCAATGCCCTTTTCTTGAATTGAAATAAAAGCTCTTTCGGGTCACGGCTTGATTTATATTGCTCAATTGCCTCCGCTACCCGTTGACCTGTGAAATGATTTTTCAACTCAATAGTAGCAACCGGTAATCCATTCAAAAACAAAACAAGGTCAATACTCTTTTTGTTTTTCTCTGAGAAATAAACCTGTCTGGTTACCGTAAAAATATTTTGCTTGTACTGTTCAACCGTATCGGGGTTAAGGTTGCTGTCGGGTTGGAAGTATGCCAGTTTAAATTTGCACCCGCTGTCATTAACTCCGTGGCGGATTACGTCCAGCATTCCTCGTAGGTCAAGTTCTTTAACCAAACGTTGAATGAACTTACTGTCCGTTTCCTCCTTGTAATGTTGCTTTAGTCTTTCCCATTCTTTGTTTTGTGATTGCTGAATGAATTGCAAAACGGTTTTTTCATTCAATGCCGTTGCAACGTTGTATTCCTTTGAGGTTCCCTGCACCCAACCATTGTTGGAAAGATGCTCAACTATTGCGCCCTCAAAGGAGGCTTCGGTGTGAATGGAGTTGGTGCTCATGCTACTTTTACTTTTCCAGTTACTACCTCGCTAATCAATGCTGTTCTGTATTCATTCATCAATTCTATTTCTCTCTCAATTTTTGAAACGGTGTTGTCAATGCGTTGAGCTTCGGTTTGAATATTTTGAACCGCTTCTTTCAATTCATCAAACGATGATGGAACTGGAAGAATAATATCTTTCATTTGACTTTGATTTAAGATTGCCAAAGTTGCCGCATTAGCAAGTGCAATAATGTTTGGTTGATTTGAATAAAAATAATTTGCGTAAAAGATCGCTTCTTCTTCACTGTGAAATGAAAGGCAATTTATTTGTTGGTTTGATGTAGCAGGCTCAAGAATAAAACCAACCTTTCCAAGTGTGGCACCAATGCCGACAAACAAAACGGAGTTTGCCGGAAATCTCTTTACTATTCCATTCGTTACAGCCAACTCCGCAATTTTTCGTTTTGAATTTTGAAGAAACAAATCATCGGAAAAATCAGAGGGAGTAAACCATTTGATTTCGTCAACATAATATTGCTCCTCGTTAGAAGGTGGTGTGCTTCCTGTCTGAACTTTCTTTGCCACATACTTCAACTTTTTCTTCCCCCAATTCCTTCCTTTCCCGCTAACTGCTTCATTAATTATTGCTGTCCTTTCTTCCTTCAAAAGCTCAATTAGCTTCTGCTTATTGGAGATGAGTTTATCAATGTTTGCAGTTTTGTCATCAAGGAAATTGGCGATTGCAGTTTGTTCTTCTAATTCTGGTATTGGAAAAACATCATTCCACAAATCTTCGTTGGACAAGTGCTTGACAGTGGTATAATAAGTCAAATCATTAATAACTTTTAAGCTAAATGGAAGAATATAGAGTAAGTAGCTGTTGTGAACTTTAGTTCCAAGTATTTTACATACCCTCTGATTCAGCAAGGCTTTCCCTCCTTGCCATTTTGAAATATTGAAATCTCCGTCCATTCCAATGAGAATATCCCCATTGTCAACTAATGCTTCAACGATCTCTTCTCCATCCCAATAAGTTTCCGAATAATGATTTTGAATATCTCTTATTCTAATTAAAGGCAATCCTGACTCTGGATTAAAACTGAATTTTTTTGAATCAAATGGAAATCCATTTATAAAATCAAAAATGTATTTACCCTTAATTAGTTCCCAGTGACTTGGAATTTCTCCAATCCAATCGATTCCGGTTGGCTTATATTTCTGATAACGCTTCATCCGTTAATAACCTCTTTGACTATGTTAACGGTTTCTTCTTCCAATGCCAAAATATCTTTTCGTATTTCTGTTAAACTGCGAAGCGGTTTGTATTGATAAAAATACTTGGTGAAGTTAATCTCATAGCCCGTTTTGGTTTTGCTGTGGTCAATCCATGCATCGGGCAAATGTGGCAATACTTCGCGCTTAAAATAGCTCTCCACATTTTCTTTTAGAGGCACGTTTTCAAAATCTCTCATGTCTGAATCTGCAAGCGGGTTTCCTTTCTTGTCAATTTCGACTTCCCCTTTTTCGTTTCGCTTTGGCCGTTCAACTGTTATCCGCAAGTAACCAAAATCGTTATTGTCAAAAATCTTGCAATAGAGGGTTTCTTTAAACTCTCCGTAAATCTCGGTGATACGCTGAATGGCCTGTTCATGAATTTCTTTTCGCTTATTCCCCAAACTGCGCAGCATCTTCGAATAAAACGGATTGGCTTTGTCGTCCTGGCCGCTGCCCGTTGCGTTTATAAGTTGCACTTTTCCCTTTCGATTTCGCTCCTTTCTGTCTGTTACAATCCAGATGTACGTTGAAATACCCGTATTGTAAAAAAGCTGGTCTGGAAGTGCTACAATCGCTTCCAGCATATCGTTTTCTATTATCCATTTACGTATGTCGCTCGGCCCACTTCCCGCGCCTCCACTAAAAAGCGGAGAACCGTTGAAAACGATGGCTATTCTGCTACCGCCTTTGTTCTCCTTCTTCATTTTGCTAATCATGTGCTGCAAAAACAACAATGAACCATCGCTGATAGGAGGAAGCCCTGCGCCGAACCTTCCGGCAAAACCTTTTGTGGCAAATTCATCTTTGATTTGTTTCTCTGCTTTTTTCCACTCCACGCCAAAAGGTGGGTTGCTCAGCATGTAATCAAAGGTTTCATCCTCCAGACCATCCTGTGTAAAGCTGTTTCCGAATTTTATATTGCCGGGGTTTTGTCCCTTTATGAGCATATCCGATTTGCAAATTGCATACGATTCAGGATTTAGTTCCTGGCCGAACACTTCCAGTTTTGCATCGGGATTTAGTTCTTGCAAATACTCCTCCGCTACGCTTAGCATTCCACCTGTTCCGCACGCTGGATCGTAGAGTGTTTTTACAATTCCTTTCTTGCGGAGAATGTCTTTGTCATTCACAAAAAGCAAATTCACCATTAGCCTAATTACCTCTCTTGGGGTGAAGTGCTCTCCGGCTGTTTCGTTGCTGAGTTCAGCGAATTTGCGAATAAGTTCCTCAAAGATGTATCCCATTTCGAGCGATGAAACATCTTTGAACATTTCGCCCGCTTCGGCAAATTTCTTTACAACCATGTAAAGTAAATCGAATTCGTCCAGTTTCTTGATTTGGTCATCAAAACTGAAATATTCAATTATCTCAGTTGCGCTGATCGAAAAGCCTTTAATGTAATTGCGGAGGTTTGCTGCAACGTTGTTATGATCTTTTGCCAACTCGTAAAAATCGAACTTGCTTCGATTGTGAAACTTTACCTTTGCAACGCGATTTAGCACCTCCTCCAGTACCTCCGGTTTTTTCCCTTTGTGCTGTTGATATGCTTCTAAAACTTTCTTTTTGGTGGGTTCGAGCACAAAGTCAAGTCGTCTTAAAACTGTGAGTGGCAAAATCACTTTTCCATAATCCGCTTGTTTGTAATGCCCTCTGAGCAGGTCAGCAATGCTCCACAGGAAGTTTGCCTTTTCTTTAAAGTTCTTCATCTAGTTTTCGACTGATTTTAAAAATACTACTTTTATTGCAACCTCAGGGGTAAGTCCAGGTGGAGAATTTTCCGTTGACGGTGGTCAAATAGGCACTCGTTAACATTTTCCGGTAGGAGTAACTCCTATAGCAGGCTAGGCTTTTTTGAATTTCTATTTCATTCACAGATGATTTTTCCAGACCTGACAGAAGTTTTATTGACGTATGGCGATTGGGATTACGTTATACGAAACAAATACTTGCGCTTTGCCGCTGAATTAATTAGGCAACATCAGCGTATCATCTACAAAGAAACGGAATACCACAACGTAGAGGATTTAAAAGCAGACTTAGAAGCCGAGTTTATCGAACAGGCCAGCCCATATTATTGAAGTATTAAAAGTCTACTCAATCACTACACCTCATTCAAGAAATAATTCGGATAAGTTGTCAGAGGCGTTTCTTCAAACGACTTATTTAAGGGTCAAGAAGGCTCTTTAATGGACAAATTTTGACGCGCCTAAATGTCATGGGAGTTACTCCCATTTATAGATTGAACATTTGTTATTTCTTGTGGGTAACTGCGCCAAACAGATTTTTGGCAGCTAAACCCAAAATACCTATGGTAAAATTATCAAGTAAAGCAATCACATTATTGTTGATTGCAGTAGTAACGTTTTCCTGTGACCCGCAACAGGATTTGTCACCGAGGCGGAAATCTTTGGATGAACTTACGGACATGGTACTATCCTCTAAAAAGTTCAATGAGATTGAAGTGAATATTAATGAGTTGCAGACAAGTCACTCACATTTTACAAGCCCAACGGAGGAAGCTTTAGTTGTTCCATTTAAAGGCCGCGATGGTGAAAAGTTTGTAATGGCTATTTTTGACGAAAAACAACGCATCCGTAAGGTCTTTTCCTTTGAAGCGGTCACGACAATTACCCCGCAGCAAGTGCTGGACAAAATGCTGAACGAACAATTTGACGGTACATTGAAGTTCGGAGACCGTTCCGGCAGCTTTCAGGTTGATTTACAAGAATCAAAAATCGTTTCAAAAGTCACCATAAAGAACCAACTTGCCAGAGAGGCCGAGCCGGAATGTGGTGATTGGACTGCTGATGATGGCCCGCTTGGATGTGCAGGAGCAAGAATTGAACAAATGAACTGGCTGGAAAAAACTGCTTGCTATGTTGTGTTTATGGAATGTCTCGCTATGGAAGTAGCATCATGTATTATTGACGATTGCGTAGTAAACCCGGTACCAGCCTCATAAATACCAAATGAAAGCTAAGGCATTTAGCCCTTAGCTTTCTTTTTCTTAGAACGAATGAAACTCGAGGTAAATTCAATAAACAAGAAATTTGGCAGCAAAGTCGTTTTGAATAATTTATCGTTTGTTATTCAGGATAATGAAGTGGTAGGCTTGGTCGGCCCAAATGGAGCCGGAAAAACTACACTTCTTAACATTATCATTGGAATGGTTAAAGCTACGAGCGGAACTTTAAATTATTCAGAAAAGCACGCTATCTCAGCAGCTATTTCGAGAAAAGGTTTTTTCACAGATATGACTGTTGATAATAATCTTTTGATGTATGCTAATGTTATTGGCGTAGACAGATTGTCCGTAAGCACTGCCAAAGACGAGTTTTTCATCGACTTTGGTAACAAAAGGTTCGGTGAACTTTCAGCGGGAATGAAGCAACGTGTTGCCTTAGCATGTGCCTTTATGAAACAATACTCATTGTTCTTGCTTGATGAACCAACAAACCATCTGGATATCGATTCTATAATCTCCCTGAGAAATCTCATTGCTAAGGCCCGTAACGGGGGGGCATCTTTTTTGGTAACAAGTCACGTATTCTCCGACCTTGAGAGAGTTTGCGATAGAATACTATTCTTGAAAGACGGTCAAATCGTTCGTAGTACGACTGTTAAAGACTTGCTGCGGGACTATGGTACCCTGGAGGAAGGTTACGTTGCCATTTTTAAATCCAATGTGAATGCTAAGGCTTGAACTACATAAGCTATTTCGATCCCGTCTATCTCTGATATTACTGATCTTCACGGTCTGCCTGTTCCCTGTCATCTTGAAAATCGTTTCTCATCTTACAGCGACAACCGACAATGTTCCGGAAGGCCTGTTTCCTGACAAGGTGGCCAATGCAATATTGGTATATGCTCAATCTTACTTTTTTGTCCCTGTTTGGATATTGTTAGTAATCGGAACCGAGTTTGCAAACGGTCATGTGAACAAGATTGTTTTCATCAAATCCCGGACGTACTACTTCGATTCAAAACTGCTTTACTGCATACTTGTAACCTTCATCTTTACAATTCTGGCAGCTTTAACATTTTTTATTTCGATTCAGTTTTCACCGTACAAATTCCTTTCAGTTGACCCTGCCTATTTCGGATTGTTTATAGCACAGTTCGCAATTTCAACTTTTTTACAGTGCGCGATTCTTCTGATTCTCGTATTAATTTTGCGATCTGCGACAGTTTCGATTATAATTTACCTTGGATGGTCATTTGTTGAAAGCATTGCTGTAACGTTGGTTAAAGGTTTCTACGGCATTCACCTCAAGTATTTGCCCATGCAGATACCAAAAAGTTTATACACAAAATTTGAGACACACCGGTCAACCGTTTACTTTAATGCGCTCTCATCCAATTTACTCGAGGTTGTTGCACTAGTACTCGTTTGTGCTGTCGGGCTTATTCTATTTAGAAGTATTTTCTCAAGCACTCAATTTAAACCCTTAAGCGATTAATCTTATGAATGAAATATATATCGTGTTTATTGTCACCATCATTCTAATGATTGCTACAATAGTTCTTACCTACAGGTCAAATATCAATCGTGATCTTAAAGTTTCTCTGTATGTTGTTTCCATACTGGCACCACCAATTGCCGTTATTTTGTTTATCATTTTTTATCTAAAACACAAAAATGGTATTTCACGAGTAGGAGAGGGTTCATAACATTTCTTCTTCTCGAAAATGCCTCATGCATTGGTAAATCCGAGTGATGGAAAGATCATTTAGACGATCTGAGTGGAAGGCCCTAGCTAGGGTTTTGCGCAATAGTTTTGATAAATAAGGGTTCAGGAACTACCTGAACCCTTTAAATTTCACCTTATGAGAGTTCTTCTTGCACTTTTTTTCATTTGTTACTCTAACACTATAATAGCTCAAACCATCATCAAAGGTCAAATTAAACCTTCTGCGAATTTCCAGACGAAACTTTATATACTGAAACACAATTATATTGATCCACATCCACCAGAACTTTATGACAGTATTGAAATAAGGCCTGACGGTTCGTTTTATTATGCGTTCCCTAAAACGAGTCCCCAAGACCTTCTCTACAAGCTGCATTTACCTGTTAAAGGCGGTAGTCTGTTTTCGACTTATGGGACATTGCAAAAGAATTTCGTATACGTCTCTACAGAAAGTGGAAGGGCAGTGACTCTACACGGTTTCGCAGATTCATTATTTTACTCTTCTAAATATTCCGGCCCCGCAACGTCCGGCATTCAATGGTTCACAGACCTTCAGAAGCCATTTTATAATCTTGAGAAAACGCTAGTGGATTCAATTCATAGAAATCCGACGCGTGAGCAGGAATATAAACAACGTCTGATGCCGGTTTGGATGAAAACTGTTGACCAACTCAAACCAAAGATTTTGGCAGCCCTTGATACAGCCAAGTCGTCAACATCTATCCTGATGGGGCTTCAACTGTTATTTGAAGCAAATTTTGGAAAACTTGATAGCGCAACCACAGAAAAATACTTGGCCAAAGTCTCCAACCAAGATCTAATCCTGGTAAGGACTACACGGGAGCTCTCACGAGCAAAACGGTCTGATCGAAAGGATATTTTACTACCCAACGTTCAACTGATTTCTGCATCAGGTAAGAAAAAAAACTTATACGATTTTAAATCAGAGTACTTACTAATCGATTTTTGGGCCTCGTGGTGTTCACCCTGTCGATATGCGAACAGAAATGAACTGCCGCAACTCTACAAAGAGTTTAATGATCGGATTGAAATACTTGGGATTACGATTGACGTTGACGCTAAAAAATGGAAGGCATCGGTAGCAAAGGACAACACCTCATGGGCGCAATTTATAGATAAGGATTACTTGTTAAAAAAGACACTTGACATACAGGCCGTGCCAGTTTATCTTCTTCTTGATAGAAATCATAAGGTAATTTTTGAGACAATTTCGGTCTACCAGATGCACGAATATTTGAATAAGAAACTTGCACCCAAATAGTTCATCGATAGATCCTGCCGCTGCCATCGCATGAATATGGAATATAATATCCGGAAAATCACTTGTTCAGCATTGACAGGGTGCTGCTTGTAAATGTCTACTGTAAGTCGCAATCAATTCGATTACTCAAAATATCCTTTAATTCGTTGGTCAGTTGGTATCCCGATAGCGTTTCTCCTGAGTCGATGTTAACCCAATCAAAAAGCTTCGGTGTATAAAGCCAATTTTCGTAATCTACCAGTATCCTAAAATTTTGTTTGGGTTCTGGCGTCCTTTGCTCAGGCAAGTTAAATCCAAATCGATCGAAAATCCTTCGCCCCTGCATAGCAGAAAAAATGTTATCCAATGCTGAAACATATATATACCTGCTCGTTTTTCTTGTCGCCATTTTTAAGTCCGGCTCGGTGAATATTTTACTTCCATACTTAACAATCTCTATCAATGCTCGCTCCCTGTCCTCGACTTTTACAAGCTTTTGAGCCAGTGGACTAACGTGTTTTCTCGGAAACCTGGTGAGCCATTCCGTGAGCAGAATTTCCCCCATCTCTCTGTTTCGTACCAGAATATGGAAGTGAGGATTATACGTTCTTTTTACGGGATTGAAATTGCACTCTAACGAACGTATACCCTCCAGTGCAAAGCCCTTCCTCCGTTTATCTTTCTTCCTATATTTATCAATGATTTTTCCGAACAATTCTAACATACCGTTTACATACCTCGGCAACTTATACGCGGGAATCGCCTTAACCGTGAGCGTCAAAAAATACGCGTCTTCCCACGTCTGTAAGTATGGCAAGTAGTTATTCATGATCGTTGCTTTGCGTATGCTCAGGCATACGGTGCAAAACCTGTTTTTGCAATATGTGGTATGCAACTTGCCGTCATGCGTGACTATCCTGTTCTGGCAGTGATAGGTATTCCAATAAGCCTTAACGCGATCTCCCTTCTTCTTTTTTGTTGCAACGTCAATGAGGCTCAAAACCATCACTCGCGTAATTGCTTTTCGTTTCGACCGACTCGCTAACGCTTCAACATTTCTCAAATCTGACCCATCGCCATACATTACAAGAGGCGGTCTTTCAAAGCCCGAGTTTGAAGTTGTCCGCTTTTGTGCTAATGTATCGAGGAGGATCGCATCTCGCGATGCGTTAGAGCGTATAGAACTCACTTTTTGATGCTCCGCTGCCCTTCCTCAATCCACCTTTGTAAAGCTTTACGGCTGAAATACAGTCGCCCGCCTTTTTTGGAATGCGGGATTTTTCGTTCGCTGACTAGGCGGTAAATGCTATGAGTTGATAGGCCCGTTTCTTGGACTGCGATCTCCAGTCCGCCTACATCCCTAGCTGATAGGTCTTTTTCAATAGATACGCTTTGAGTTAGAAATTGCAAAAGACCTTCTATTTTAATTAGTCGGCCGTCAATGGTTTCAAATGGATTCTCTGTCATTGCCTGTCATTTTTAAGCGTAGGCAAGGTTTGCAAAATCCGATTTGCAATTTTTTCAGCAAAAAAATAGCAAGTTACTTCTGTCTTAATACTGCCTGGATTTCCTTTTTGTAGACTTCAATTTGATTGATCTGATAGTCATCAGGATTCCAAAGTTTATTGATATTAGCATTAAGATTTTGACGAGTACCAATTCGTCCAAAATTTTCCACCAGTACGAAGTGCAACTTTGATTTGTTTGTTAGAACGGCTTTGTCTAGCAGGTGAAGTTCGACTAGTGCGAAGAGCATGTAGGCAATCGACTCAGGTTTGCAATTTTTATACAACTTCACTAGTCGTGAGTTAAGATTTTTTCTGTCTTTTTTTAGGTAAGCTTGAAAACCGGAACCAGAGGTACTGTTACGTTTTCCGTCAGTTCTTCCTACTAAATGAGCATAGAGACTGGTATCAATAAAGCTATGATCAAATTGTAACTCCTTGCAAATTCCATATAAATCAATTTTGTATTTAAAACAGCATAGCGCTATCTCGTTGAACAGCATATCTATTAGCTCATAACTGATAACTATATAATTTTCGATTTCTTCAAACTCCCTATCGTCTTTCGATGAAGCAAATTTTTTACCTGTATTATCGACGCTTCGGTAACCGTCCTCTAAGAGTTTGCGATTGCTTTTGAAGAACATTTGTAATTCAATGAATTCGAAAACGCAAAACTTAATGAAATCCATTTTCGCATTTGCGCTCTCTAGGGTTAACAAATTGATGTTAAGTTCGTCACAAAATGGATACAGATAGTTGTTCAGAATATCATTATTTGGATCAAGTAACTCTTTGACAATTTTATCCTCCTCACTTATTGACGAGGAATAGTAACTTACTATTCTTACAGCTTTTTTAATTGCCGAAATATTCATGGGTACACTATTTAGGATTTATTCTAGCCCCCCTCGCACAAAATTATCGGGAGCAAAAATTTTTAAAACCGCCATTTTGAAATATTGAAATCTCCGTCCATTCCAATGAGAATATCCCCATTGTCAACTAATGCTTCAACGATCTCTTCTCCATCCCAATAAGTTTCCGAATAATGATTTTGAATATCTCTTATTCTAATTAAAGGCAATCCTGACTCTGGATTAAAACTGAATTTTTTTGAATCAAATGGAAATCCATTTATAAAATCAAAAATGTATTTACCCTTAATTAGTTCCCAGTGACTTGGAATTTCTCCAATCCAATCGATTCCGGTTGGCTTATATTTCTGATAACGCTTCATCCGTTAATAACCTCTTTGACTATGTTAACGGTTTCTTCTTCCAATGCCAAAATATCTTTTCGTATTTCTGTTAAACTGCGAAGCGGTTTGTATTGATAAAAATACTTGGTGAAGTTAATCTCATAGCCCGTTTTGGTTTTGCTGTGGTCAATCCATGCATCGGGCAAATGTGGCAATACTTCGCGCTTAAAATAGCTCTCCACATTTTCTTTTAGAGGCACGTTTTCAAAATCTCTCATGTCTGAATCTGCAAGCGGGTTTCCTTTCTTGTCAATTTCGACTTCCCCTTTTTCGTTTCGCTTTGGCCGTTCAACTGTTATCCGCAAGTAACCAAAATCGTTATTGTCAAAAATCTTGCAATAGAGGGTTTCTTTAAACTCTCCGTAAATCTCGGTGATACGCTGAATGGCCTGTTCATGAATTTCTTTTCGCTTATTCCCCAAACTGCGCAGCATCTTCGAATAAAACGGATTGGCTTTGTCGTCCTGGCCGCTGCCCGTTGCGTTTATAAGTTGCACTTTTCCCTTTCGATTTCGCTCCTTTCTGTCTGTTACAATCCAGATGTACGTTGAAATACCCGTATTGTAAAAAAGCTGGTCTGGAAGTGCTACAATCGCTTCCAGCATATCGTTTTCTATTATCCATTTACGTATGTCGCTCGGCCCACTTCCCGCGCCTCCACTAAAAAGCGGAGAACCGTTGAAAACGATGGCTATTCTGCTACCGCCTTTGTTCTCCTTCTTCATTTTGCTAATCATGTGCTGCAAAAACAACAATGAACCATCGCTGATAGGAGGAAGCCCTGCGCCGAACCTTCCGGCAAAACCTTTTGTGGCAAATTCATCTTTGATTTGTTTCTCTGCTTTTTTCCACTCCACGCCAAAAGGTGGGTTGCTCAGCATGTAATCAAAGGTTTCATCCTCCAGACCATCCTGTGTAAAGCTGTTTCCGAATTTTATATTGCCGGGGTTTTGTCCCTTTATGAGCATATCCGATTTGCAAATTGCATACGATTCAGGATTTAGTTCCTGGCCGAACACTTCCAGTTTTGCATCGGGATTTAGTTCTTGCAAATACTCCTCCGCTACGCTTAGCATTCCACCTGTTCCGCACGCTGGATCGTAGAGTGTTTTTACAATTCCTTTCTTGCGGAGAATGTCTTTGTCATTCACAAAAAGCAAATTCACCATTAGCCTAATTACCTCTCTTGGGGTGAAGTGCTCTCCGGCTGTTTCGTTGCTGAGTTCAGCGAATTTGCGAATAAGTTCCTCAAAGATGTATCCCATTTCGAGCGATGAAACATCTTTGAACATTTCGCCCGCTTCGGCAAATTTCTTTACAACCATGTAAAGTAAATCGAATTCGTCCAGTTTCTTGATTTGGTCATCAAAACTGAAATATTCAATTATCTCAGTTGCGCTGATCGAAAAGCCTTTAATGTAATTGCGGAGGTTTGCTGCAACGTTGTTATGATCTTTTGCCAACTCGTAAAAATCGAACTTGCTTCGATTGTGAAACTTTACCTTTGCAACGCGATTTAGCACCTCCTCCAGTACCTCCGGTTTTTTCCCTTTGTGCTGTTGATATGCTTCTAAAACTTTCTTTTTGGTGGGTTCGAGCACAAAGTCAAGTCGTCTTAAAACTGTGAGTGGCAAAATCACTTTTCCATAATCCGCTTGTTTGTAATGCCCTCTGAGCAGGTCAGCAATGCTCCACAGGAAGTTTGCCTTTTCTTTAAAGTTCTTCATCTAGTTTTCGACTGATTTTAAAAATACTACTTTTATTGCAACCTCAGGGGTAAGTCCAGGTGGAGAATTTTCCGTTGACGGTGGTCAAATAGGCACTCGTTAACATTTTCCGGTAGGAGTAACTCCTATAGCAGGCTAGGCTTTTTTGAATTTCTATTTCATTCACAGATGATTTTTCCAGACCTGACAGAAGTTTTATTGACGTATGGCGATTGGGATTACGTTATACGAAACAAATACTTGCGCTTTGCCGCTGAATTAATTAGGCAACATCAGCGTATCATCTACAAAGAAACGGAATACCACAACGTAGAGGATTTAAAAGCAGACTTAGAAGCCGAGTTTATCGAACAGGCCAGCCCATATTATTGAAGTATTAAAAGTCTACTCAATCACTACACCTCATTCAAGAAATAATTCGGATAAGTTGTCAGAGGCGTTTCTTCAAACGACTTATTTAAGGGTCAAGAAGGCTCTTTAATGGACAAATTTTGACGCGCCTAAATGTCATGGGAGTTACTCCCATTTATAGATTGAACATTTGTTATTTCTTGTGGGTAACTGCGCCAAACAGATTTTTGGCAGCTAAACCCAAAATACCTATGGTAAAATTATCAAGTAAAGCAATCACATTATTGTTGATTGCAGTAGTAACGTTTTCCTGTGACCCGCAACAGGATTTGTCACCGAGGCGGAAATCTTTGGATGAACTTACGGACATGGTACTATCCTCTAAAAAGTTCAATGAGATTGAAGTGAATATTAATGAGTTGCAGACAAGTCACTCACATTTTACAAGCCCAACGGAGGAAGCTTTAGTTGTTCCATTTAAAGGCCGCGATGGTGAAAAGTTTGTAATGGCTATTTTTGACGAAAAACAACGCATCCGTAAGGTCTTTTCCTTTGAAGCGGTCACGACAATTACCCCGCAGCAAGTGCTGGACAAAATGCTGAACGAACAATTTGACGGTACATTGAAGTTCGGAGACCGTTCCGGCAGCTTTCAGGTTGATTTACAAGAATCAAAAATCGTTTCAAAAGTCACCATAAAGAACCAACTTGCCAGAGAGGCCGAGCCGGAATGTGGTGATTGGACTGCTGATGATGGCCCGCTTGGATGTGCAGGAGCAAGAATTGAACAAATGAACTGGCTGGAAAAAACTGCTTGCTATGTTGTGTTTATGGAATGTCTCGCTATGGAAGTAGCATCATGTATTATTGACGATTGCGTAGTAAACCCGGTACCAGCCTCATAAATACCAAATGAAAGCTAAGGCATTTAGCCCTTAGCTTTCTTTTTCTTAGAACGAATGAAACTCGAGGTAAATTCAATAAACAAGAAATTTGGCAGCAAAGTCGTTTTGAATAATTTATCGTTTGTTATTCAGGATAATGAAGTGGTAGGCTTGGTCGGCCCAAATGGAGCCGGAAAAACTACACTTCTTAACATTATCATTGGAATGGTTAAAGCTACGAGCGGAACTTTAAATTATTCAGAAAAGCACGCTATCTCAGCAGCTATTTCGAGAAAAGGTTTTTTCACAGATATGACTGTTGATAATAATCTTTTGATGTATGCTAATGTTATTGGCGTAGACAGATTGTCCGTAAGCACTGCCAAAGACGAGTTTTTCATCGACTTTGGTAACAAAAGGTTCGGTGAACTTTCAGCGGGAATGAAGCAACGTGTTGCCTTAGCATGTGCCTTTATGAAACAATACTCATTGTTCTTGCTTGATGAACCAACAAACCATCTGGATATCGATTCTATAATCTCCCTGAGAAATCTCATTGCTAAGGCCCGTAACGGGGGGGCATCTTTTTTGGTAACAAGTCACGTATTCTCCGACCTTGAGAGAGTTTGCGATAGAATACTATTCTTGAAAGACGGTCAAATCGTTCGTAGTACGACTGTTAAAGACTTGCTGCGGGACTATGGTACCCTGGAGGAAGGTTACGTTGCCATTTTTAAATCCAATGTGAATGCTAAGGCTTGAACTACATAAGCTATTTCGATCCCGTCTATCTCTGATATTACTGATCTTCACGGTCTGCCTGTTCCCTGTCATCTTGAAAATCGTTTCTCATCTTACAGCGACAACCGACAATGTTCCGGAAGGCCTGTTTCCTGACAAGGTGGCCAATGCAATATTGGTATATGCTCAATCTTACTTTTTTGTCCCTGTTTGGATATTGTTAGTAATCGGAACCGAGTTTGCAAACGGTCATGTGAACAAGATTGTTTTCATCAAATCCCGGACGTACTACTTCGATTCAAAACTGCTTTACTGCATACTTGTAACCTTCATCTTTACAATTCTGGCAGCTTTAACATTTTTTATTTCGATTCAGTTTTCACCGTACAAATTCCTTTCAGTTGACCCTGCCTATTTCGGATTGTTTATAGCACAGTTCGCAATTTCAACTTTTTTACAGTGCGCGATTCTTCTGATTCTCGTATTAATTTTGCGATCTGCGACAGTTTCGATTATAATTTACCTTGGATGGTCATTTGTTGAAAGCATTGCTGTAACGTTGGTTAAAGGTTTCTACGGCATTCACCTCAAGTATTTGCCCATGCAGATACCAAAAAGTTTATACACAAAATTTGAGACACACCGGTCAACCGTTTACTTTAATGCGCTCTCATCCAATTTACTCGAGGTTGTTGCACTAGTACTCGTTTGTGCTGTCGGGCTTATTCTATTTAGAAGTATTTTCTCAAGCACTCAATTTAAACCCTTAAGCGATTAATCTTATGAATGAAATATATATCGTGTTTATTGTCACCATCATTCTAATGATTGCTACAATAGTTCTTACCTACAGGTCAAATATCAATCGTGATCTTAAAGTTTCTCTGTATGTTGTTTCCATACTGGCACCACCAATTGCCGTTATTTTGTTTATCATTTTTTATCTAAAACACAAAAATGGTATTTCACGAGTAGGAGAGGGTTCATAACATTTCTTCTTCTCGAAAATGCCTCATGCATTGGTAAATCCGAGTGATGGAAAGATCATTTAGACGATCTGAGTGGAAGGCCCTAGCTAGGGTTTTGCGCAATAGTTTTGATAAATAAGGGTTCAGGAACTACCTGAACCCTTTAAATTTCACCTTATGAGAGTTCTTCTTGCACTTTTTTTCATTTGTTACTCTAACACTATAATAGCTCAAACCATCATCAAAGGTCAAATTAAACCTTCTGCGAATTTCCAGACGAAACTTTATATACTGAAACACAATTATATTGATCCACATCCACCAGAACTTTATGACAGTATTGAAATAAGGCCTGACGGTTCGTTTTATTATGCGTTCCCTAAAACGAGTCCCCAAGACCTTCTCTACAAGCTGCATTTACCTGTTAAAGGCGGTAGTCTGTTTTCGACTTATGGGACATTGCAAAAGAATTTCGTATACGTCTCTACAGAAAGTGGAAGGGCAGTGACTCTACACGGTTTCGCAGATTCATTATTTTACTCTTCTAAATATTCCGGCCCCGCAACGTCCGGCATTCAATGGTTCACAGACCTTCAGAAGCCATTTTATAATCTTGAGAAAACGCTAGTGGATTCAATTCATAGAAATCCGACGCGTGAGCAGGAATATAAACAACGTCTGATGCCGGTTTGGATGAAAACTGTTGACCAACTCAAACCAAAGATTTTGGCAGCCCTTGATACAGCCAAGTCGTCAACATCTATCCTGATGGGGCTTCAACTGTTATTTGAAGCAAATTTTGGAAAACTTGATAGCGCAACCACAGAAAAATACTTGGCCAAAGTCTCCAACCAAGATCTAATCCTGGTAAGGACTACACGGGAGCTCTCACGAGCAAAACGGTCTGATCGAAAGGATATTTTACTACCCAACGTTCAACTGATTTCTGCATCAGGTAAGAAAAAAAACTTATACGATTTTAAATCAGAGTACTTACTAATCGATTTTTGGGCCTCGTGGTGTTCACCCTGTCGATATGCGAACAGAAATGAACTGCCGCAACTCTACAAAGAGTTTAATGATCGGATTGAAATACTTGGGATTACGATTGACGTTGACGCTAAAAAATGGAAGGCATCGGTAGCAAAGGACAACACCTCATGGGCGCAATTTATAGATAAGGATTACTTGTTAAAAAAGACACTTGACATACAGGCCGTGCCAGTTTATCTTCTTCTTGATAGAAATCATAAGGTAATTTTTGAGACAATTTCGGTCTACCAGATGCACGAATATTTGAATAAGAAACTTGCACCCAAATAGTTCATCGATAGATCCTGCCGCTGCCATCGCATGAATATGGAATATAATATCCGGAAAATCACTTGTTCAGCATTGACAGGGTGCTGCTTGTAAATGTCTACTGTAAGTCGCAATCAATTCGATTACTCAAAATATCCTTTAATTCGTTGGTCAGTTGGTATCCCGATAGCGTTTCTCCTGAGTCGATGTTAACCCAATCAAAAAGCTTCGGTGTATAAAGCCAATTTTCGTAATCTACCAGTATCCTAAAATTTTGTTTGGGTTCTGGCGTCCTTTGCTCAGGCAAGTTAAATCCAAATCGATCGAAAATCCTTCGCCCCTGCATAGCAGAAAAAATGTTATCCAATGCTGAAACATATATATACCTGCTCGTTTTTCTTGTCGCCATTTTTAAGTCCGGCTCGGTGAATATTTTACTTCCATACTTAACAATCTCTATCAATGCTCGCTCCCTGTCCTCGACTTTTACAAGCTTTTGAGCCAGTGGACTAACGTGTTTTCTCGGAAACCTGGTGAGCCATTCCGTGAGCAGAATTTCCCCCATCTCTCTGTTTCGTACCAGAATATGGAAGTGAGGATTATACGTTCTTTTTACGGGATTGAAATTGCACTCTAACGAACGTATACCCTCCAGTGCAAAGCCCTTCCTCCGTTTATCTTTCTTCCTATATTTATCAATGATTTTTCCGAACAATTCTAACATACCGTTTACATACCTCGGCAACTTATACGCGGGAATCGCCTTAACCGTGAGCGTCAAAAAATACGCGTCTTCCCACGTCTGTAAGTATGGCAAGTAGTTATTCATGATCGTTGCTTTGCGTATGCTCAGGCATACGGTGCAAAACCTGTTTTTGCAATATGTGGTATGCAACTTGCCGTCATGCGTGACTATCCTGTTCTGGCAGTGATAGGTATTCCAATAAGCCTTAACGCGATCTCCCTTCTTCTTTTTTGTTGCAACGTCAATGAGGCTCAAAACCATCACTCGCGTAATTGCTTTTCGTTTCGACCGACTCGCTAACGCTTCAACATTTCTCAAATCTGACCCATCGCCATACATTACAAGAGGCGGTCTTTCAAAGCCCGAGTTTGAAGTTGTCCGCTTTTGTGCTAATGTATCGAGGAGGATCGCATCTCGCGATGCGTTAGAGCGTATAGAACTCACTTTTTGATGCTCCGCTGCCCTTCCTCAATCCACCTTTGTAAAGCTTTACGGCTGAAATACAGTCGCCCGCCTTTTTTGGAATGCGGGATTTTTCGTTCGCTGACTAGGCGGTAAATGCTATGAGTTGATAGGCCCGTTTCTTGGACTGCGATCTCCAGTCCGCCTACATCCCTAGCTGATAGGTCTTTTTCAATAGATACGCTTTGAGTTAGAAATTGCAAAAGACCTTCTATTTTAATTAGTCGGCCGTCAATGGTTTCAAATGGATTCTCTGTCATTGCCTGTCATTTTTAAGCGTAGGCAAGGTTTGCAAAATCCGATTTGCAATTTTTTCAGCAAAAAAATAGCAAGTTACTTCTGTCTTAATACTGCCTGGATTTCCTTTTTGTAGACTTCAATTTGATTGATCTGATAGTCATCAGGATTCCAAAGTTTATTGATATTAGCATTAAGATTTTGACGAGTACCAATTCGTCCAAAATTTTCCACCAGTACGAAGTGCAACTTTGATTTGTTTGTTAGAACGGCTTTGTCTAGCAGGTGAAGTTCGACTAGTGCGAAGAGCATGTAGGCAATCGACTCAGGTTTGCAATTTTTATACAACTTCACTAGTCGTGAGTTAAGATTTTTTCTGTCTTTTTTTAGGTAAGCTTGAAAACCGGAACCAGAGGTACTGTTACGTTTTCCGTCAGTTCTTCCTACTAAATGAGCATAGAGACTGGTATCAATAAAGCTATGATCAAATTGTAACTCCTTGCAAATTCCATATAAATCAATTTTGTATTTAAAACAGCATAGCGCTATCTCGTTGAACAGCATATCTATTAGCTCATAACTGATAACTATATAATTTTCGATTTCTTCAAACTCCCTATCGTCTTTCGATGAAGCAAATTTTTTACCTGTATTATCGACGCTTCGGTAACCGTCCTCTAAGAGTTTGCGATTGCTTTTGAAGAACATTTGTAATTCAATGAATTCGAAAACGCAAAACTTAATGAAATCCATTTTCGCATTTGCGCTCTCTAGGGTTAACAAATTGATGTTAAGTTCGTCACAAAATGGATACAGATAGTTGTTCAGAATATCATTATTTGGATCAAGTAACTCTTTGACAATTTTATCCTCCTCACTTATTGACGAGGAATAGTAACTTACTATTCTTACAGCTTTTTTAATTGCCGAAATATTCATGGGTACACTATTTAGGATTTATTCTAGCCCCCCTCGCACAAAATTATCGGGAGCAAAAATTTTTAAAACCGCGATTTCGATAAGCTAGTTGGGGGTTTTGACCTACCCCCCCCAAGTGCTAACCTGCTTTTTTCATCCATAATTGCAATCTTTCGTTCGCCTCCCTCTTTTTGCTGAGATCAAACCTTTTCAAATAGCTTTCGGTCGTTTTTATATCGCTGTGTCCAAGCATTTCGCGAATAAGTTCTACTGAATGTCCAGCCTGTTTTAACAAGGATGCATAACTATGCCTTGCCCAATAGGTAGTGATAGGAGGCAATTCGTTTGCCTCACAAATTTTTTTTAGCCACTTGTTGACAATCTTGATCTTTTGATTTATCGTCTTACGTTCTTGTAAAGGAGACAGGTTTTTTGTGAGAATATCGAAGATGAAACTTGAAGGATGCTTATTTGGATTGCCTAATTCAATAATTATTTCTCGAATGGAATCGCTTAGAGGTATTTCAATTACCTCCTCACTTCGTTCCGTTTCTTTTGTTTTGTGTCTTATGTAGCTAATTGAGTCCTTTTTTACGTTGGCATAAGTAAGCCTGGCGATGTCGTTGAAATTCATTCCATTGCAATAAAAGGAGAACATCCAAAGCAATTTGGCTCTCCATTCTGGAGAAGAGGGAATTACTTCAATGCTTTGAAATTGTCGCAACTGCTCTATGTTTAACGCATCCCCCTTACTCCCGGAGCCTGACTTTATTTTGTATTTGGTTCGATCGCTTTGATGGGTTGTAAACGGATAGTGATCGCTGAGGTGTGGAAGCTTTCCGGCTATGTAATTGTAAACGGCCCGCAAAGCGCGCATATAAATCGAAACGGTAGTCTTTCCGGCCTTGATGATCACAGTTTTTCCGGCCTTAGTACGAATAGGCTTCTCCCTTTTTAGGTAGTTCTCAAAGTTCCTTAATAAATCGGGGGTGAGGTCTAAAGGATCAATTTCCGTCCCATTTCTAAACTTAATAAAGGCCTGTAGGGCGCAGTTATACGTATGGTAGGTACCCGCTCTCCCTTCCTGCTTAATCTCATTCAGGTAGTCTTGAAAGAACCTCAGAAAGCCTTTTGAGGACGTGTTAAGGATAAACTCCCTTTCGAATCGGTCGAAGGTAAATGCCCTTTTATTGGAAGTGATCGCTTGAATGGTTTCTCTGGCTTTTGCCTCGGCGCTCCCGATGGCTTCCTTTATGCGCTTATTTTCTTTACGGACTGTCTTTTCGTTAATAGCGTCCCATTGCTCTTGGCTTAGAAACACGTTTTTACCATCTAACTGTACCGGATAGTATTTGGTTTTTCGGTTATAGGTAAGCTTAATTTTTACGGGATTTAGTCCTTTTTTATTCTGGGAATGAATCCAGATAATCGGTTCGACTGTGAACTGCTTTTTATCCATGTTTGAACTTTAAAACATTTTTAAAACATTTTTTGGAATCAGGTCAAAAACGGTGGCAATTGATAACAACCTAATTGTAGCCAAAAAGGCTTTTTTTCAAAGATAGACAAAGATTAACAGACGTTGAATAAACGTAAGGAAATAACTTACAAGCAGAGGGTCGGGGGTTCGAACCCCTCAGCTCCCACGAAAAAGCCACCTCACGGTGGCTTTTTTCATTTCAAACATGCGGAGCTGCATTCGTGAGCGAGGTTAATTATAGGTTTGGCTCGATTTATGGCTTCTCGTACCTTTGACAAGCCATTTTTTAAACTTGAGGATCGTAAAAAAAATACTCCTGTATACCGGGCTGGGATTGCTGGTGATTGTTGTTTCACTGGCCCTTTCAGCATTCCTGTTTAAGGATAAAATCATCCGCAATTTCATCGAAGCCATCAACCAGGATCTCAACACCAAGGTTACGGTAGGGGAGTTCGATGTGTCGGTATTTCAGAAATTCCCGCAGCTATCCATTGTCCTGACAAAGGTATATGTGGAAGACAGCCACGAGGGCCAATACCCATTGCTAACGGCCGATAAGGTTTCGTTCCAGCTCAACCCGCTCCAAGTATATCAGGGCAAGTACAATATCAAAGGACTGGAGATCGAGAATAGCGAAACTAATCTGAAGGTTAACCGCAGAGGCCAAAACAACTATACGATCGTAAAAGAAAATCCCGAACGGAAAACCGGTAGCGAAACAGTTGGCTTCCAGCTCAAGAACATACAACTTAAAAATGCGCTGGTGCGATATGTGGATCTGAAAAATGATGAAGATCTGATCTTCAGCACCGAAAAACTTTCGGCTTCGATTCAGTCGTCCGGAAGTTTATATACGATCGAGGCTGCCGGGCAACTTTCCACGCAAAAGATCAGAATCGAACGCACTTCACTGTTTGAAGGTAAATCGTTCGACATTACCACAACACTTAAATACGATGACGAAGCAGACGCGCTGAACATCGAGCCTTCTTACCTGATACTGAAGGGATCGGAGTTCGCAGTAAAAGGAACTTACAATTGGAAGAATGTTCCTGAAATCGATCTGACGGTCGATGGAAAGGATACCAACATTCAAACATTGCTTTCTTTACTTCCTGAATCTACATCCAGTCAGTTGGCGCAATATCAAAGCAAAGGCGAGACATACTTTTCGGCTGCGTTGAAAGGACAAATCACATCAACCCGTAATCCCGGGCTTTCCGTTGAATTTGGCCTGCGCGATGCAACGATCTTCCATCCTGACACAAAAGCGCAAATCGATCACGCTAACGTTGAAGGATCTTTCGCCAGCACGAACATGGCCGACTTGCATAAGGCATCGCTTATTCTTAAAAATCTGACCGGCACACTAAACGGGGATCCGTTCGAGGCAAACCTGGTAATTCAGGATTTTCTCGACTCGGATGTAATTCTCAAATTCAAGGGTAAGCTTGATGCGGCATCGTTAATCGGATTTTATCCCGTTGATAACATTAAAGATGTAAGCGGATCATTGCTCACCGACTTTTCGTTCGAAGGAAAAATGTCGTGGCTCAAAAGCAAAAGCACCGCCCAAAAAGCCACCACCAACGGTACCATCGAAATGCAGAACCTGAACTTTCTGTATGGCGAAAGCAAACTGCCGGTAAGTGATTTAAATGGCTCATTGCAATTCAGTAACAACGATCTGGCATTGAGCAATGTATCACTGAAGGCCGGCAACAGCGATTTTGTTGTGAACGGATTTTTTAAAAACATCATCACATTTTTGTTGTTCGAAAATCAACCGATCGGTATCGAGGCAGACGTGAAATCGAATTTTGTCGATGCCGATCAGTTGTTCGCCATTGGGTTTACGTCTGAAAAAAATAAGACAGACGAATACCAGTTCAGTATCTCCCCTAACCTGAATTTGAATTTTAACTGCGATGTTAAGTCGCTGCGGTATCAGCGTTTTATCGCGCATAAACTAAAAGGTGATCTCCTGGTAAAAGATGAAGTTGCCGTATCGCGGAACACACAACTGAAAACAATGGGGGGTGACCTTAGCTTCTCGGCAATTGTGGATTCTAAAAATCATAAAGCTATTGACGTGCTCACGTCAGCCAAGCTGAATGGCATTTACCTCGACAGCGCCTTCTATGTATTTAAAAACTTCGACCAGAATTTTATTGAAGACAAGCATTTGAAAGGTCAGGCCACGGCCGACGTAAGTGTGGAGATGACACTGAATGAAAAGCTTAAGCTTTTCCAGGAAACTTTGATTGCCGATATCAGCATGACCATTAAAAATGGCGAACTGAATAACTTCGAACCTTTAAAAGCCCTGAACAAATACCTGGACGATGAAGGACTTAGCCATTTGCGTTTTGCTGATCTGAAAAATGACATCCACATCGAAAAGAAAACGATTTACATTCCACAAATGCAGGTTCGGAGCAACGTTACCGCCATCCAGATCAGCGGCACACACACGTTCGATCAGCACATTGACTACCGGCTGATCACACCGTTACGTTCAAAAAAGAACATTGACATCAACGAAGCCGCCAACGCATTGGAAGAAAATAACGGTCAGCTGAAATTGTTCCTGAAGATTACCGGCACAACCGACAACTACAAAGTCCAGTATGACACCGAATCATTCCGTAAAAAACTTGCGAGTGAGTTAAAGAAAGAAGTTCAGGAACTAAAGGATGCGTTCAAAACAAAAGGCAAGCAGAAACAAAAAGAACTTGAACTCGAGAAGGACGATTATTTCGACTGGGATAACTAAGCGATTGCGTCTTTCAAAAAATCATTCAGCGGCTTGGCCGTTTTGTACGTATCAATCACAGACTTCATAAAGTTTTTACTCTTAACTTCTTCATCCGTAAAGTTGTGCGACACGACAAAGCTTTTCAGTCGCAGCCAGTCGGCAAGCGGGTGATCTTTTTCGTAACCTTTCGGAGTATTTTTTAGCGCGTACTCGGTTTCGAAAGCACCGTACATCTTTTTGAACTTCTTGTCATTCATGATTTTCTTCAGCGCATCACCGTTGTAGTCAATCTCCTGACGGATTTTTGCAAGCGGTTCAGGCTGCGGCATCCAAAGCCCGGCTGCTACAAAACTTTTGTTGCCGGGCTGAATGTGCAAATAAACACCGGGTTCATCCACCATTTTTCCGCGGGGCGAAATGCCCGCGCTCATGTTTATTTTATAGGGCAACTTGTTTTTGCTGAAGCGCACATCGCGATAGATGCGAAACGTAATCTTCTTCGGATCAAGTGCTGCCAGCGACTGATCGAAGTCGGTAAGATCATGCAACAATTTTGTCACAAACTGATCGAACTGATCTTTTGCTTCCAGGTATTTGCCTTTGTTTTTCTCGAACCACGCCCGGTCGTTGTTTTTCGACAGGTCTTTTAAAAACTTGAGAATCGTGCTGAAATCCATGCTCAAAGTAAACAACAAAAGGTGAGCGAATAAAATTTTAGCCGGGCATTTGACCGGGGTAAAGTTTGGTCGTATCATGGTAAATGCCTGAGCCGATAACCTCCGAATTGATCCAGGAAGCCGCACGCGGCAGTCATCCGGCTTTTCGGGCCATCGTGGAGGCCAATCAGGGATTTGTGTATGCCTTGGCATTTCGGTTTGTAAATGATCCGCACGAGGCGGAAGACATTACGCAGGAGGTTTTTGTACGGCTCTGGAAAAATCTTCACAACTATAAACCGGAAGTGAAGCTTACCACGTGGTTATACAAGATCGTCACAAACCGCTGTCTTGATTTCTTGAAATCAAAGCACAAAAGGCAGCAAAAAAATGCTGTGGATGTGGAGAAGCAACGGGAACTGACCAACTATTCAACACCTGAGCGCGACTATCAGCAGCATGAGTTAATAAAAATCATTCACGCTGCAGCGGATGAACTTACGCCCAAACAGAAGGCGGTTTTTATTCTTCGCGACCTGGAAGGTTTATCGCCTGATGAGGTGAGCGAAACATTATCAATGTCGGCAGGAAATGTGAAAAGCAACCTGTTTCACGCGCGAAAAAAGATCAGTGAGAAATTGAAAGCGGTTTATCAAACAACGGATAAAATTTTCCTATGAAATGCAAGGATTTTGAAGAGCGCATTTATTTGTATTCCGAACTTTCCGAAGCGGAACGACAATCTCTTGAAGCACACATTAAAAATTGTGCTGCCTGCGCACAGTTATTTCAGGATTTCACATCCATACAGCAACATATCGCAAAAGTCGCTGCAATAAAACCCGAACCTGCTAATCACGCACAACTGACCAGCAACATCATGCAGGCAATTGGCCGTCAACAAAAGCAGACGTCAGTTTGGTTTAATAGTTCGGTTTTAAAATATGCCATGGTGGCAGCATCGCTTACGCTGATTGTTTTGTTTGGGATAGAACAGATGGAACCATACGAGTTGAAAAAACAGATACCTGTTGCACACACGGTTGTTCTTGAATCAACGTCTATTTCAAAAACTTTCTTAAACAGAAAACAGAAATCTGAAACCAAGCCTTCCCTTTACGCTTGCGTGAAGTCGGGCAGTTGTGACAATGTGTTCATCAAAAATTTTGTAAAAAAATCATTCTGATATGAGAAAGCTCCCCCTGTTAATACTCAGTTTGTTAATCATCCTTACACTTGCTTCGTGTGAGTTTGATGTGGCAACAGAAACCACGGTTTATCCTGACGGGTCGCTCGACAAGACCATTGCCGTTGAGAGAACCGATTCAGCGAATTTCGTTTTTAACGTAAGTGACTGGGAAAGGTCGGTCATCAAAAAAGAACGAAAAGACACCGCTAAAACCGACTCTGTTGAATACGAAAAGTTCACCCGTTTTCATAAGAAGTTTACTTCCGCAGAAGAGGCGAACACTGATCTTTCCGTGGTGAGTGATACAATTCTCCAGGTTACCAGCAAGTTTGAGAAGAGGTTTCGGTGGTTTTACACGTACATCATCTATTCCGAAACTTATCACAAGCTTAACAAATTGAAGGTCAGTCCGGAGGATTATCTGACTCAGGAAGATTACGCGTTCATCGATCGCCTGCCGGCTGAAGGGCAAAAGATTTCAAAAGCCGATGAACTGTATTTAAGCCTGTTGCATGATAAGGTGTTTTCAAAATACGGGGAAGAGGTGATCTATCAGGAGCTTTTTGATCTTTCAAGTATCGTGGTAACTGCGAAGCCGGCCCTAGACTCGCTGAAAAAACGTAAAAAAGATTTACGCGCGGCTATAGAAAATTTGGACGACCGAAAGGGCGTGGATGAAACCAATGCATTGTTAATAACGCTGGATAGTTTTAAAATTCCGATCGATCAAACAAAAGTGGCCGAGTTTCAAATTGCCCAAAAGAAATTCTGGAAGAAGATCGGTTTTATTTCAATGGTAGATGATGGCAAATTTGTAAACCGCGTCAATCTCCCGTGGGATGTGGTAAAGACCAACGCTGATTCAGTTTCCGGCAACTCATTGTTCTGGGCTCCGCCTACGATCAAATTCCTGCTGAAAGACTACACCATGTATGGCGAATGCCGCAAGCTCAACTGGTGGGCGGTGATCGTGTCGCTGGGCGTGATCGGAATTACCGGGTATTTGTTCATCCGGAAACGCAATTAGGGGATCGGCTGAAAACAGATTGCTTCGGGAGTTCCTCCCTCGCAATGACGTACACCGCGTCATTGCGAGCGAAGCGAAGCAATCTCATTACAAAAAGTCAACAACCGTCTCCAATCCAATGCCGCGAGATGCTTTTACCAGGATTGTTGACTGTTTAACCGGGTTCATTTTCAATTCCGCAATCAAATCTTCCTTCTTCTCAAACAGCAGTGCATTGGGGCATTCTTCTTTTGCCCACCGCATCAATTTACCACAGAGGTAAACCCGGTTAAAGTTCTTAAGCTTCAGCAGTCTTCCAATGGCGCGGTGCTCGGCTTCGGCCTCCTCTTCCAGTTCAAACATGTCGCCCACAATGGCAACCTTGCTGTCGGTTTTCATGGCCGCCAGGTTTTCAATGGCTGCGCCCATCGAACTCGGGTTTGCGTTGTATGCGTCCAGCACAATGGTATTTGACTCTTTCTTTACAATCTGTGAGCGCATGTTGCCCGGCACATATTCCGCCACGGCCCGATTGGCGAGTTTTTCATCAACACCGAAAAACTTACCTATGCACAGCGCAGCAGCCGCATTTTCAAAATTGTAACCACCAACAAGCTGCATTGTAATTTCATCACCGTTTTCGGCCTTGATTTTCAAAAACGGATCGGACGCCAAAAGCTCGCAGTGATAGAAGTCGCCTTTTGCAGGATAGAACAAAGGCTTACTGAACCGCTTGGCCATGTTGCTTAAAATTTCATTCTTCGAATTAATGAAAACCTGTCCGTTGTTCGTGATCAGATGCTGATACAATTCCGACTTTCCGCGGATAATATTTTCAAACCCGCCAAACGTTCCGATGTGTGCCTTGCCGATGTTCGTGATGAATCCATGCGTGGGATTCGCAATGGAAGACAAGAGCGCAATTTCCCCGACATGGTTTGCACCCATTTCAATAATGGCCAACTCAATTGAATCATCAATCGAAAGAATCGTAAGCGGCACCCCGATGTGATTATTGAGATTGCCTTTTGTGGCGAACGTCTTGAATTTTTTACTGAGTACGGCATTCAGCAATTCCTTGCTGGTGGTTTTACCATTGGATCCCGTTAAACCGACAACCGGAATTTTCAACTGGTCGCGATGATGACGCGCAAGTTTTTGTAACGCCTCAAGCGAATTGTTTACCAGGAAGTACCTGTCGTCAACTGCGTATTTTGCTTCATCAACTACTGCAGCACTTGCACCCTTGGTAAGCGCCTCTGCGGCAAACTCATTCGCATTAAACTTGTCGCCCTTTAGTGCAAAGAACACCGAGCCGGGTAAAATCTGCCGGGTGTCGGTTGATACCTTCCCCGACTCACGGTATTTCTGATATAATTTGTCGATATCCATCATTATCTTAACCGCCAAGATAACAGCTAGGCACGGGGCAGCGTTATCTGTTAGTAAAAATAATTTGATGCGCGCGCTGAGTTTTCTGTTGCTGTTTCTGCCTGCTCTGGCAAGCGCACAATTCCTGTATGAACTTGATCAATCCATTCCCGTTACGGGTGAAGGCAACGTACCGCTAAAATTCCCCTGGAGTGGCGGCCTCAATGCCGTGCAGATCAGCACGATGGATTTAAACCACGATGCCAAAGAAGATCTGGTGATTTTCGAGCGGATGGGCGATCTCGTACTTACGTTCCTGCAACAAGACGGAGAGTACGTTCATGCACCGGAATATGAAGTTCTTTTCCCGGAAGGAATTACCAACTGGCTTTTGATTCGCGACTTCAATGGAGACGGACTCAAGGACATTTTCACAGGTGATGCGCTTGGCGTTAAAGTATACGTCAATAAAACGCAGACAGGCGGGCAATTAACCTGGCAGCCTTTTCTTTTCTTTAATGGGACATCAAAAGGCCCGTTATTACTCACAAAAAAAACATCGAAAGCTCCGCTGCAAATGAGCTATGACGACCTGCCTTCCATCGCAGATGCAGATGGCGATGGCGACCTCGATATTTTTAGTATGGATTTTCCGGGCGAATCAAGAATTGAATTCCATAAAAATTTCAGCATGGAGCGATATGGTTCACGCGACTCACTCGAATTTGAACGCGTTACGCTTGGATGGGCCGGAGTGCGTGAGTGTACATGCGGAGTCTTCGCGTTTAACAGCAGCACATGCCCTTCAAGCGGAAGAGAAGACCACGCGGGCGGAAAAAGTCTGTTCGCCTTTGATGCCGACAACGATGGTGACATCGATATGCTGTTCGCTGAAGCGGCATGCGATCAACTGTTCCTTTTCGAAAACGAAAGTGGCGACAGCAATCCCGCGAATGCGGTCGTGAACTCAGCCGTTCCGTATCCGGAGACTTTTAGCATGGTAAACTATGCAAATCCTTATCGTGAAGACCTTGACTTTGACGGGATCACCGACCTGATCATTTCTCCGAACCTTTTCTTCCGCGAATTCAATGAAACCAACTTCAAACAATCGGTATGGTTTTATAAAAATACCGGAACCAATTCAGTACCTTCTTATGCAGCCGCAGATAAAGAATTTTTGCAAGGCGACATGCTGGATGTGGGAGACAATGCGGTACCTGCATTTTTTGATGTGGATGGCGATGGTGATCAGGATATGTTTATCGGATGTTACATCAATCATGCTTACGAAGCAGCATCTGTTTACTTTTTCGAAAACACAGGTTCACCCACCGAGCCGCAGTTTGAGTTTGTTACGGATGACTTCCTGAGCTTAAGCGCGCGCGGGCATGTGAACATCAAACCGAAATTTGCCGACATGAATGGTGATACTAAACAAGATCTTGTGTTCACCGCACAAACCGGCACCGTTACACAGCTCTATTACATTCTGAACACGGGGACAACCACTGCCGACTTTTCCGGAAGTGTTACCGTAACCGGATTTACCGTTCTCTGGCGCGAAGAGAACATCACTCCTGCCGATGTAAACCAGGACGGCCTTACCGATCTTATTGTCGGTCGGCTTAACGGAGCGTTGGACTATTGGAGAAATACGGGTACTGCATCTTCACCAGCCTTCACTTTGCAACAGGCAAACTATTTGAACCTGACATCGTCTGTGTTGCGGCAGAGTCCTTCGGTTGCAACCGGTGATCTTAACAATGATGGAAAAGATGAGTTGATCTATGGCGATCAAACCGGAAAGGTTACGGTGATCGGTAACTATCGTGAAGCTACAGATGCATCCGAAAGCAAAACGAATATCGTTTACAACAGTACGCTTGATGATTACATTGCCCAAAACCTGGGTGGTCGCATCTGGCCGGCAATCGCTAACCTGTATAGCTTTCCAAAGCCGGAGATCGTAACGGGCAACATACTGGGCGGACTCCATATCCTTAAAAACCGGTACCCGACAACCGGGCTACCCGAAGAAACATCCGAACCGGTTATCAGCGTCTATCCGAATCCGGTATCTCAAACCCAACTGCTGACCGTAGAAGTTGACGCCCCGGCACGGTTTCAGGTTATAACCGCGCTTGGCCAGCCCGTTGGGCCCGCGGTTCAGCTTGCTCCAAACCAACCCTTCCGGCAGCCGGTTGACGGCTTACAAGGTGTCTACCTGCTGAAATTCGACATCCGAGGGAAAACCTACAGTCGGAAAATCGTAATTCGCTGACTAGAAAGGGGATTTGAGCCCAAATCTCTACGGTTATTTTAAGGTTGTGTTTGGATAATTGGGGTCGTTTTCCCGATATTTGCAGTCCCTTTTTAGGGGGTAAACAGTATTTGAGTATGGCCAGAGTTTGTGAAATCACCGGAAAAAGACCGCAGGTTGGAAATAACGTTTCGCATGCAAACAACAAGACGAAGCGCAGATTCTATCCGAACTTGCAGAAAAAGCGCTTTTTCATCCCTGAGGAAGACCGTTGGGTAACGCTGAAAGTGTCTACCAAGGCAATCAAGACCATCAACAAGCATGGCATTTCAGCAGTTTTGAAAGAAGCGAAAGCAAAAGGAATGTTTGCTTAATCGATAAACAGAAGGAATCATGGCAAGAAGTAAGAACAGAATCCAGGTGATTTTAGAGTGCACAGAGCACAAGGCTACCGGCCTGCCCGGCATGAGCCGTTACATCACCAAGAAAAACCGTAAGAATACAACTGAGCGTTTGGAGCTTAAGAAGTATAACCCGGTATTGAAAAAAATGACCGTTCACAAAGAAATTAAATAACCATGGCAAAGAAAGTAGTTGCATCGTTAAAGAAAACTGACGGAAAGAGCTTTGCAAAAGTGATCCGTGCCGTGAAGTCTGAAAAGACTGGCGCTTATACCTTCCGCGAGGAAATCGTTCCGGCTGACCTTGTAAAAGAGGTTCTGGCGAAGAAGTAAGCCGCAGAAAAGGTTTAGTTATGAAAGTCCCTCCGCGGGACTTTTTTTGTTTAGATGCCACGGGGCTGTGTGACACAGACCCAGGACAAGTGACACAGACCAATAAGCGGGCAAATTCAGACCATCAATAATTTTCATTAAGTTGTAGCCATGGCATTTTTAGGCGGATTGTTCTCAAAAGAAAATAAAGAATCACTCGACAAGGGTTTGCAAAAAACCAGCGAGAGCTTTTTCGGCAAGCTTGGGAAGGCACTGGTGGGCAAATCAACAGTCGATGACGAGGTGCTCGATAACCTGGAAGAGATTCTGGTATCGTCTGATGTGGGTGTTGAAACAACCCTGAAAATCATTGAACGCATTCAAGCGCGTGTTGCCCGCGACAAATATTTAGGCGCTGCCGAGCTTGACAGAATTCTGAAAGAAGAGATTGCTGCACTGCTTTCCGAAAATCAGTCAGTAGAACTGAAGGACTTTGCACTCACAGGTGTTAAGAAGCCTTACGTGATCATGGTGGTGGGTGTGAATGGTGTTGGTAAAACAACAACCATCGGTAAGCTTTCTGCGCAATTCAAAAATGCGGGTAACAACGTGGTGCTTGGTGCCGCAGATACCTTCCGTGCAGCCGCAGTAGATCAGCTCAAACTGTGGGGCGAACGTGTAGGCGTTCCGGTGATCAATAAAGGAATGAACACCGATCCTTCGGCTGTGGCGTTCGAAGCCGTAAAAGCGGGTGTTGAGCAACATGCCGATGTTATTATTATCGACACAGCTGGGAGGCTTCACACGAAAGTGAACCTGATGGAAGAGCTTTCGAAAATTAAACGTGTGATGCAAAAAGTTATTCCCGATGCCCCGCACGAAGTGCTGCTCGTGCTTGACGGAAGTACCGGTCAGAATGCCGCCATCCAGGCACGAGAATTTACCAAAGCAACCGATGTAACCGCATTGGCGATCACCAAGCTTGACGGAACTGCAAAAGGCGGTGTGGTTATCGGAATCTCAGACGAATTCAAGATTCCGGTAAAATATATCGGAGTGGGTGAAAAAGTTAACGACTTGCAGCTATTCAACAAAACTGCATTTGTCGATTCTCTATTTAGAAAGGGCTGATTTAATTTTTACAGTTGTACTGTAGAATAAAACAATAACCGCTGCAACAAGCGGGCTCAGCGCAATTCCTATCAGCCAAATCTGACCCCATCGCAAACCCGTTGATCTGCCCCAATTGGCGATTGCTGTACACACGCCAAAAAAAATCGCTGCTGAAATAAGAAAGCCAATTGCTTCCATTCGATTAATCACTCGATTTTTTTCTTGAGGATTTTAGAAACGATCTTGTCATTCCTGACAGGAATCCGGAAAATAATATAATAGTTAAAGCCCCACGTATGCTCATTGTACGTTTTGCCATACCCGGGCACATCGTGCGGGATAAATCCCTTCTCCGCATCGGTACTTAGCCAGAATTTATAGCGGGCGGTATAACCCATCCAGAAGATGCCGAACATCCGAACTTTTAATCCCGTGGTAAGTTCGGCCCAGTTTGCCTGAACACCGGTATTGCTATAAGAATCTGTGCTTGTGCCCCACACATCATCTTCTGATGTGATCGTTAAGTTCTCTGAAAATTTTCCGTGCCCGTAGCGGGCACCGATAAAAAACATATTCTTATCCGGGTCTTTTTTTAGAAAGTTCACATCAATCCCCACTCTGAAATAATTACCATGATTGGTGTATTCTTCGAGTTTGGTTTCAAGATCGCGTTCCCAACGGCCGAATTCAACATTCAAATAATACCGGTAGAAATCCATGTCGGCATTGAATTCAAGGCCTTTGAACTTGCTGTCGGTAAAGGTGCGGATCGGGGGAATGATATCCATCCCCACGCGAATAGCCGTGGGAACAAACCGCAGCTTGTTGTTGATCAGCGTATCAAGCTTTTCAAGATCACTTTTGTCTTGCGCGACTGCGATAGCAGGCAACAGCACCAGTACTATGTTAATTAAAAATTTCAATGTTTGTCGATCGTCCTTTATCGAGGTTCTTCCGAATTACATTCACTGTGTTGAACGAGGTTTCCAGTACTTTCAAATCGTATTGCAGGCGCTCACTTCCGCATTCTTCCGAAACAAACCTTACCTCTGTTTTATAGCCGACCCGCAGCGTCTTCGTTACACCTTTGAAGTCATTAAATGTAAAAAGGGTTTCGTTGGCGTAAGGGTTGATCGTTACCACCACCTTAGACCTGAGCGTATCCGTTACATCCGGGTCTTCCAGGTAGAAAACCGCGTTTGTCCCTTCCGCTTCAATATTGAGAAATGTAACGGTATCAGTTACCGGAATTCCCTCCACAAATTTTTTGAATTCGATTACCAGCGCATTGTCGGCTCCGCGTAAACAGATGTCGTTGTCCAGACACGAGCCGCCCAACACGAGGAGAAAAATGATCAATACCCAACAGGCTCTTTGCATCGGCCGTAAAGATAAGTTTTGCTGTTCAAGGCAAAATCTGTACCCCGTTTATTTTTAGTAAATTTGCGGTTCGAAGCGGGGATTTGACGTGAAAACAAAGGGAAACAGCAAGACGAAGGTGAATATCGTAACACTGGGTTGTTCAAAAAACCTGGTGGATTCGGAAGTATTGCTTACGCAGTTGCGTGGCAATGGCATTGATGCGGTACATGAGTCCGAAAAAGACGATGCGAATGTGGTGGTCATCAACACCTGTGGCTTTATTGATAATGCCAAGCAGGAATCAATCGATACTATTCTGCGGTATGTGGACGCTAAAGAAGAAGGGATTGTTGACAAGGTTTATGTTACGGGTTGCCTTTCGGAACGTTATCGCACCGACCTGGAAAAAGAAATTCCGGATGTAGATGCCTGGTTCGGTACCCGCGATCTTTCCCGAATCTTAAAGACATTCCGCGCAGATTATAAACATGAACTGGTTGGCGAACGGATTCTGACCAATCCCAGTCACTACGCGTATTTGAAGATATCGGAAGGTTGCGATCGTCCGTGCTCATTTTGTGCCATTCCGCTGATGCGGGGTAAACATGTTTCAAGGCCGATTGAGGAATTGGTAAAAGAAGCAAAAAATCTCGCGAAGGGCGGAACGAAAGAACTGTTGCTGATCGCGCAGGATTCCACATACTACGGACTTGATCTCTATAAAAAGAGAAACCTGGCTGAGCTGATGAAAAATCTTTCGGATGTTGAAGGTATCGAATGGATTCGCCTGCACTACGCGTTCCCGGCCGGTTTCCCGATGGATGTACTTGATGTGATGGCTGAGCGCCCGAATATTTGCAAGTATCTGGATATTCCCTTGCAGCATGGTTCAACCAACATGCTGAAGATCATGCGCAGGGGAATCACACGTAAAAAAACTGAAGAGTTGATCCACACCATTCGTGAGAAAGTTCCCGGTATTGCCATTCGCACAACCATGATTGCCGGGCATCCCGGTGAAACCGAAGCAGAATTCCAGGAGATGATGACGTTCATCGAAAAAATGCGCTTCGAACGTCTGGGCGTATTCGGTTATTCGCACGAAGAGAATACACATGCTTATTCAATGGCCGATGATGTTCCGGCAGATGTGAAGCAGGAACGGATTGATGCCGTGATGGAACTACAGCAAGGAATTTCACTCGAGTTGAACCAGGCAAAGATTGGCAGCACACAAAAAGTAATCATCGACCGTAAAGAAGGTGGTGAATTTTTAGGCCGTACCGAATTCGATTCACCGGAAGTTGACAACGAAGTGATTCTTGATGCGCAGAAAAACTACCTCAGGATTGGTGATTTTGTTAACGTAAACATAACGGGCGCCACCGAGTTTGACCTGACAGGCGAGGTTGTGTAATTTGAGGAACTTTATCGCGTAATTGCCGTTATCGGTATAGCAACGCAAAACCATAGCCCGGCTGATATGCAGGTTCAGAAGATCGCCTTCCCTGAAACGAATTCCTTCACGAGTTTTTTTCTCGACTACATTGGCAGGAACGATCAGCTGAAAAAATTTTACGGACGCTTTCCCGAGATCAGTAACTTCCGGGATCAGATAAAAGAAAAGTCGGCTTCGTTCCCGAAGCAGAATCGTCTGGTATTAGTTGATGTGCTGCAATCGCAATACAAAAATCTCACGATCAGCGAATCTGTTAAAAGTAACATTGCTTCGTTAGGCTATGAGAAGACGTTCACCGTAACAACCGGGCATCAGTTAAACATCTTTACCGGACCGCTTTACTTTCTGTACAAGATTGTGACGGTTATCAATGCCTGTAAACAATTAAAGCAGGCCTATCCCGAATACACGTTCGTTCCCGTTTACTGGATGGCGAGCGAAGATCACGACTTCGATGAGATTAAATATTTCAAACTCAACGGAAAAAAGTACACATGGGAAAGCAAACAGACCGGTGCCGTTGGTCGCTTCAATCCCAAAGAACTTGAACCATTATTGAAAGAGTTGCCCGAAGGCCTTTCGATATTTCAGCAGGCTTATCTTAAACATAAAACACTTAGCGAAGCGGTTCGTTTTTATGTGAACGAGCTTTTCGGATCTGAGGGAATTGTTGTTGTAGATGCCGATTCAAAAGAATTGAAATCACTTTTCCGTGATGTAATCCGCGAGGATGTTTTCATTCACACCCCCCATAAACTTGTTGACAGTACGAATGCTGAACTGGAAAAGATCGGCTACCATCCACAGGTTCACAGCCGGGAGATCAATTTCTTTTATCTTGAGAATAACCTGAGGGCGCGAATTGAACGCGAGAATGATCAATTCAGAATCGTTGACACCGATCTTTCGTTTTCGAAACAGCAGGTTGAAGAGATGATCGAAAATTCGCCCGAGAAATTCAGCCCGAATGTGATTTTACGGCCCGTGTATCAGGAGGTTATTCTTCCGAATCTTGCCTATGTGGGCGGTCCGGCTGAAGTGGTATACTGGCTTCAATTGAAAGAAGTATTCAGGCACTTCAGCATTCCGTTTCCGATGCTGATGCCACGCAATTTTGCGATGGTAATGGATGCGCCAGCGGTTCGTAAGTTCGAAAAGACCGGGCTTGAGTTGAAGGAATTATTTTTTGAAAAGAATTACCTGTTCAATCATTTTGCCATCAAGTTCTCGCGAAACAAAATCCGGCTCAACGGAGAGAAGGAAGCGATTCAAAATTATTTTCAAACCATCCGCCAGCAGGCAGAAGCGTTTGACAAAACACTCGGGCCGATGGTAGCTGCCGAAACACAACGTGCCATCAAAAGCCTCGAAAAAATTGAAAGCAAGTTATTGCGTTCGGAAAAACGCTTCCAGTCCGACAAGCTGAAACAGGTTGAGGCAATTAAAGACTACCTGTTCCCCAACGGCAGCCTGCAGGAACGCACCGACAATTTTTTAAATTTCTATCTTCAGGATTCCGGGTTCATTCAAAAAATCCTTGCGGCTTTCGATCCGTTCGACTTCCGGTTTAACGTGCTGCAATACCATGACTAAGCAGGAGCTGCGAAAAATCTACACGCAGAAACGTGCTGCTTTATCGGAAGCGCAATATGGTCAGTTGAATTTCCAACTCTATCAAAATTTTTTCAGTACGGTCGACCTTTCATTTGTAAAGGTTTTGCATACGTTTCTTCCCATCATCAAAAAAAAAGAAGTGGATACGTGGCTGATTCTGGATCGCATCAGAAGAGAGTTTCCGCATGTGCGAATTTCGATCCCGAAAGTAAATGGTGAGACGGGCGTGTTCGATAGTTTTTATTTCGAAGGTCTGCATCAGCTTGCAACAAACGAGTGGGGAATCCAGGAACCCAAACAGGGCATTCCTACCGAACCCGATAAAATTGATATTGTGCTGATACCGTTACTCGCCTACGATAAATACGGCAACCGGGCGGGGTACGGAAAGGGCTTTTACGATAAGTTTCTGGCAACCTGCCGGCCTGATTGCCAAAAGATCGGGTTATCTCTTTTCGGGGCGGAAGAAAAAATCAGTGACGCAAATCAGCTTGATATAAAAATGGATGTGTGCATTACGCCCTCTGACGTAATCCGATTTAGTTAGCCGATAACCTTTGCCCTTAGCTTCTGCAGGTTGGGATAATTAAACAGAACAAGCGCAATCAAAATAATGGCATAACCCACAATCTGGAGTTGCGTTACGGTTTCGTGAAAAATTACAAACGCAATCACAAAATTCATCAGCGGATTGATGTACAATAGAATGCCGACTGTTGTTGAATTAATGCGGTTAAGCGCAAACAGATTCAGAAACAATGGCAGAACCGTAAACACTCCGGCTACGATCGCAATCATACCGTAAAAGAAACCGGAAGCCGGCACAGCATCCACTAAGAGCGGATACGCGCAAGACAACACAACAAAGGCAAAGGCTATTTGAACGGTAAGGATAACCAGCCGGTCGAATCCATGATTTATGCGTTGCGAAACAAGATAGAGTGCATACGAAATCGCCACCGCGAAGCTGTAGCCGAGTTCAAGAACGGAATTCAGTCCAAGCAACACGCAGCTTACCGCACACAACAATACAGCAATCCATTGCAGTGGTGTAAGTCTCTCTTTCAAAATAAAATTACCCAACACGGCCGTGAGCACCGGACAGATAAAATACGAGAACGAGGCCGTCTTGATGTTGATGGCATTGATTACATAAATGAAAATCAGCCAGTTCACGATTAACAATGCCGCACCGCCTAAGGTCAATGCAACCAATTGCCTGCGCTGTGGTTTTTCGAACGACTTAAAAAGCGAGAGATCGTTGCGGATGGCACTCTTTCTGAACACCAGCATGATCGTTAATAGGATGATCAGCGAAAACGTGATGCGGAAGTATAAGATCTCCCCTGCTGTATAATCACTCAGCGCCCGAAGCGGAATTGAGAAAAATCCCCAGACTACAAAAGCGGATATCGCTGCTGCGTAATGTTTGCGATTGTTCATTGCGGCCGCGAAGATAGAGAAAGCGGACCTTCCAATATGAAATCAGACAAAATATCTGCAGTTACGCGAGCATCACGCCATCGGCCACCTGATCAGCTTTTCCCGCAGCTACCAACGCAACGCTGTTCAGCGTGACAGTTGCTATTTCGGTTAATGCTTCCGCTGTAAAAAATGCCTGGTGGCCGGTAACCAAAACATTGGGGAAACTCATGAGTCGCTGAATGCGGTCGTCTTCAATAATAGTTGCCGAAAGATCCCGGAAGAAAAGTTTCTCCTCCTGCTCGTATACATCAAGACCGAAGTAAGACACCTTGCCGGATTTCAAACCTCTAATCATGTCATCGGTATTGATCAACCCGCCCCGACTGGTGTTAATGATCATGATGCCGGGCTTCATCCGCGAAAGCACTGCTTCGTTAATCATGTAATGATTTTCAGGAGTAAGCGGGCAGTGCAGGGAAATGACGTCTGATTCGCGAAGCAGCTCATCAAAATCAACATACGGAAAACCGGTAGCCTTTAGGTTTGAATCCGGAAATTTGTCGTAGGCGACAACGCGGCAACCGAAGCCGAGCATAATTTTAATAAATGCCTTGCCGATTTTACCCGTTCCGATCACTCCAATGGTCTTTCCGTACAGGTTAAAACCAAGCAGCCCATCCAACGAAAAGTTTTGTTCACGAACGCGGTTGTAAGCTTTATGCGTCTTCCGGTTTAAGGTCATCAGCATCGCTACTGCATGCTCTGCCACGGCTTCAGGTGAATAGGCCGGTACACGGCACACCTTGATGTTATTTCGTTTCGCAGATTCCAGATCCACATTATTAAATCCGGCACACCGCAGGGCTATCAGCTTAACTCCCTTCGCTGCAAGTACGGTGATTACCTCGTTTGTGAGTTTGTCGTTCACAAACACACAAACGCAAAATGTATTTTCCTTAACGGCATTTACAATGTGCGGGCCGAGGTGGGTTTCAAAAAAATCGAGCTCAAACTGATACTTCGCGTTCAGTTCTGTAAAAAACTTCTTGTCGTAAGGCTTCGCGGAGAAAAAGGTGACTTTCATACAATCCGGTTAATAATGGCAGTATGCAATTTACCTTTTGATAAAACCTGAATTACATGACAAAAGCCAGTTTTCCGGAAAACTTTGCTCAGTGGTTATACTTCCGGCTCCTGCTGACTCAGGCAATGGAATGACCCCAATCCCCAGATGATATCGGTGGAATCAATGCCGATAACCTTTCGGTCGTTGAAGCATTTTTGAAGAATGTCGATGGCGCGGTCATCGTTCTTGTCGCGGAACGTAGGTACCACCACATATTTATTAGCGATATAGAAATTCGCATACGAAGCGGGCAGACGCTGATCTTCATATACCACCGGTGAAGGCATGGGCAGTTCTACAATATTCATCTGCTTGCCATTCTCCAGCCGAAGCGTCTTTAATTCTTTCAAATTATCCTGGAGGATTTCGTAGTTCTCGTCCTGCTTGTTCTCTTCAATGATCGTCACAACCGTGTCCTCATTTACAAAACGGGTAAGATCATCAATGTGCCCATCCGTATCATCCCCGATAATCCCATCACCCAGCCAGAGGATGTGATCGACCCCGTAATAATCAGTCAAATACTTTTCAATCTGTGCCTGATTTAAATGCGGGTTCCGATTGGGATTCAATAAGCATGCCCGTGTTGTCAGCAACGTTCCCTTGCCGTTAAATTCAACCGAGCCACCCTCCATAACAATGCCGGGCTCAACAACCGGAATGTTGTAGTGATTGGCAATGCGTGTTGGAATAACATCATCCAGATCGAACGGAGGATATTTTCCTCCCCAGGCGTTATAACCCCAATCCACAATCATTTTCTTTTTCTCCCTCGGGTTGATGAGAAACGCAGGCCCGTGATCGCGGCACCACGCATCGTTGGTGGGGTGAATAAAAAACTGGATGTTTCGTAAGTCGGCACCGGCTTCATTGAGATAACGGGTGGCTAAATGGGTCATCGCATCATCCGCCACGTTAATGTTTACACGCTCACCTTCGGCAACACGTTTGATGAACTCCGCATAGCTTGGATAGATCGTTGCAATCTTGCCCGGCCAGGAAGCTTCTTTGTGAGGCCAGCTCAGCCAGGTAGCGGAATGTTTTGCGAATTCAGCAGGGAAGTAGAAACCGAGTTCTTTGGGAGTTTTCATGTTCAACAGGCAGGCAATAAGCAACAGGCAATAGATTTGCCTATTGCCACCTGCCTACTGCTTATAGGTTAGTCTTCGTCAATATACCGTTTCGTGATCGGCTGATACGAATCAATTCTTCTGTCGCGGAGGAATGGCCAGTGTGTTCTGTAGCGATCAGACAATGCAAGATCAATTTCCTCCACGTGTACTTCTTCCGCTTCATGCGAACCTTTGTAGATCACGCTTCCGAACGGATTCGCAATAAATGAACCGCCCCAAAACTTCATCGCACCATTTTGCTCAAAACCTACCCGGTTCACGCTTACCACGTGCAGTCCGTTTGCCACAGCATGACTGCGCTGAATGGTTTGCCAGGCATTGTACTGTTCAGTATTGGTTTTTTCGTCCTGAGATGTGGCCCAGCCGATGGCGGTTGGATAGAAAAGAACCTCAGCACCCATCAGGGCGGTAATGCGCGATGCTTCCGGATACCACTGATCCCAACAAATCAAAATACCGATGGTTGCAAAACGGGTTTTGAAAACTTTATACCCCAAATCACCCGGTGTGAAGTAAAATTTTTCGTAGTACGCAGGATCATCCGGGATGTGCATCTTTCTGTACTTGCCGAGGTATGTTCCGTCAGCATCAATAACAGCAGTTGTGTTATGGTACAATCCTTCCGTGCGCTTTTCAAACAACGAAGCAATGATTACCACGCCTAATTCCTTCGCAACTTTTGAAAGCGACTCGGTTGATGGTCCCGGAATAGCCTCCGCGAGCTTGAAGTTGTCGTAGTCTTCCACATCGCAGAAATACAGCGAAGTGAAAAGCTCCTGCAGGCAAACGATTTGCGCGCCTTTTTTGGCCGCATCGCGGATGCGTTCAATCGCCTTCGCGAGGTTTTCCTTTGGTTCTTTCGTGCAGCTCATCTGCACCGTTCCGATCTTAACTTTCTTGCTCAATGTGCTTGGTTTTGAATTTGCAAAGGTAAAAACTTTGGAACGATCAGAAAGGTTCAAAACGGCAGATTGAATTAATTCACAGGCTTAACCGGAATCCAGATTTCCTCCTCCGAATCAGGGCTGGCATTTTTGTATTTCGCACCCAGCACTTCAAAGTGCGGACGGTTGTCAAGCACGTATCCCGAACTGGGCAACCATTCCATGAAAATGTACTGAAAGATGCGTGTATCGGTGCTCGAGCCTTTGTAGTCAAAAACCGCGTAAGTGCCTGCAGGCAGAACAAATGTTCTCATTTGATCTGGGACGTGATCTAAATCGGTGACTTCAATGGCGGCCCATTTTTCAAATTGACTATGCGGGCCAAAATCAAATCCCGGAGGATAAATCTGCAGCGAAATTAAATCACCGGACACGTTGTTTGTAATCTCTTTACGCCTTGGCATAAATTTTTGCCAAAGTAATCCGGTTGTGTTGGCGGCATAGCTCATCGGCAGGCTCAACCCCACCAGCTTTTTTTCCCTAGATGTTTCAATTCGGGGAGTCATCATTCAATGGAGATGTCATATTTGCTCAGCAGTCCAATCACACCCGCAGCAGAGAACTTTGCTTTCTTAATGTTATTTCGGTCAGGATCCAGCGTGTAGTGAATTGCTGTTCTGAAGTCAACTTTTTCGAGGATTGCGCTATCAAAAACTGCATCCTTGAGGTCGCAGGAAGCAAATACCGAACCTGTCAAATCGGTTTCGGTAAAATCTGTTTCATGCAACTGACAGTTTTCAAATGTGGTTTTCCTGACCTTCACTTTGAAAAAAGTTGAATGGTTTAAGGTACAGTGGCGGAACGAAAACGTAACACCCAACGCATTGCAGGTATTAAAATGCAGGCCAAGTAACTTGCAATTTATGAACTGAACATCCCGGAAAGAAGTCTGATTGAGTTTAGCCAGACTTAAATTACAATCCTTGAACTGACAGTCGATGAAAACAAAGCCGGAAAGATCCTGATTGGATAAGTCGGAATTTATGAAAGAACAGTTTTCGTAGTCGCCTTTTTCCAGCGGACTATTGATTGCGTCAATTCGATCAAACGTTTTTCCTTCTTCGTAGCGTTTATCCATGTGGCCGATCCGGGTGGTAATCGGCAAGAATACAAAATTTCCGAGTGATCAGGGAAGTAAAAAATCACCGTTCCGGTTCCAGATGAACAAACGATTCATCTTTTGTTTCAAGATGTGATTCGCCCATTAACCAAGTGTCGATTGCACGTGCCGCTTCACGACCCTCCGAGATTGCCCATACCACCAGCGACTGGCCTCTGCGCATATCACCGGCCGCGAATACACCTTCGCGGGTAGTCATGAAGTTCTCTGTTTTGATGTTGCCCCGTTCGTCAAGCCCGAGTTGCAGTTGTTCAACAACTCCGGTCTTTTCTGCGCCCACAAAGCCGATTGCCAGCAACGCCAATTCGCAAGGCAGTACGCGTTCGGTTCCGGGGATTTCTTCGAAGCCCATTTTACCCTGAGCATTCAAACCCCATTTTATCTCGACCACTTTCAGGCCCGTCAGATTCCCCTCCGCATCGCCTACAAATTCTTTTGTCAGGATAGACCATTGACGTTCACATCCTTCTTCATGAGATGAAGACGTCATCAACACCATCGGCCACAGTGGCCATGGATTATCGGCATTGCGGATTTGCGGTGGTTTCACCAGCAACTCGATTTGCGTTACCGACTTCGCTCCGTGCCGATTTGACGTACCTACGCAATCCGAACCCGTATCACCTCCGCCAATCACCAATACATTCTTTCCGGTAGCCAGAATGGTATCGGAAAGCTTATCGCCAGCAACACGTTTGTTTTGTTGTGGCAGGAACTCCATCGCAAAATGAACACCTTTTAAATTCCTTCCGGGGATCGGAAGATCACGCGGAGCGGAAGCGCCTCCACTCACCAAAACCGCGTCAAACTTATCGGCTAATTTCTGCGCATCAACATTTACCCCGATGTGAGAATTTGTTTTGAACACCACACCTTCCTTCTCCATCAGTTTCACCCGTCTGTCGACTACGTGTTTTTCGAGTTTAAAATCCGGTATACCATAACGCAACAGCCCTCCGATGCGGTCATTGCGTTCAAACACGGTTACTTCATGACCGGCCTTATTTAATTGAGCAGCAGCAGCAAGTCCTGCAGGCCCCGAGCCAACGACAGCAACTTTTTTTCCTGTTCTTGTTTTTGGGGGATTGGCTTTGATGTATCCTTTTTCAAACGCAACTTCTGCAATTGTCTTTTCGATGTACTCGATCGTTACCGGTTTGTTGTTAATCGATAGGACGCAGCTCGCTTCGCACGGTGCCGGACAGATTCGTCCGGTGAATTCGGGAAAATTGTTTGTACTGCTGAGGATTTTGATCGCATCCTCCCACTTTCCCTGATAAACCGCATCGTTGAAGTCAGGAATGTTGTTGCCCAGCGGACATCCATTGTGACAGAACGGAACGCCACAATCCATGCAGCGCGCACTTTGCTGATGGACTTTCTCCTTCGGCAGTGGTGTATAAACTTCGTTATAATCTTTCAGACGTTCCTTTTTATCGCGCGACTGTGGCATCTCGCGATTGAACTTCATAAATCCGTCTGTTTGTCCCATGTCTGTTGTTTTTGATGTCTTAATTAAACAGCTACTGCTTTTTCCTTTACCTGATTTTTCTGTTTTACAAGAACAGCTTTGTAATCTTTCGGCATCACTTTCACAAACAGCGGTATGGCGGTAGTCCAGTTGTCAAGAATCCATTCTGCCGGATCGCTGCCCGTGTACTCGTAGTGCTGCTTAATCATATTACGCAGCTCAGCTTCATCGTCTGCTGCTACTGGCTCCAATTCAACCATGTCGAGATTGGTTAGTCGCTCCAGGTTTCGTTGCGGATCATACACGTACGCCACGCCTCCACTCATACCCGCTGCAAAGTTTCTTCCGGTTTTTCCCAGCACAACTACTCGGCCTCCGGTCATGTATTCGCATGCATGATCGCCAACGCCTTCTACCACCGCTTTAACGCCCGAGTTACGAACACAGAAGCGCTCTCCTGCCTGACCACGGATGTATGCTTCACCAGAAGTAGCCCCATAAAACGCCACGTTACCAATGATGATATTGTCTTCCGCCATCAGCGATGCTTCTTTATCGGGATACACAATAAGTTTTCCGCCCGACAATCCCTTTCCGAAGTAATCATTTGCTTCGCCTTCCAGGCGGAACGTTACGCCAGGTGCAACAAAGGCTCCGAAACTTTGGCCGGCTGAACCTTTAAATGAAAACTGAATGGTATCGGCCGGCAGACCTTTGCCTTTATACTTTTTTGAAATCTCATTTGAAAGCAAGGCACCTGTTGTGCGATCGGTGTTGCAGATCAAAAATTTCTCCTGCACGGGCTCGCCTTCATCCAACGCAGTGCGCGCAGCTTCGAGCAGTTTCCAGTCAAGTACTTTTTCAAGCTCGAAATCCTGTTCGATTTGTTTGAACAGCCCGACATTATCACGCGCAGATTCGCGGTGCAAAATCGGTGAGAGATCAAGCTTGTTGATTTTCCAATGGTCGAGATCCTGACGGACACGCAATACATCAGCCCGACCGATCATTTCATTTACCGTGCGGAAGCCAAGGCTGGCCATCACTTCACGCAAATCGTTGGCCAGGAAGGTGAAGAAGTTCACCACATGATCCGGATCACCGGTAAAGAGCTTGCGCAGTTCTGAGTCCTGTGTGGCGATGCCTACCGGACAGGTATTCAAATGACACTTGCGCATCATGATACATCCTTCCACCACGAGTGCTGCCGTTGCAACGCCCCACTCCTCTGCACCGAGCAGCGCTGCGATGGCAATATCGCGACCGGTACGAATCTGTCCGTCCGTTTGAAGTGTGACCCGGTTTCTTAAGTTGTTTTTAACAAGCGTTTGATGTGCTTCCGCGAGACCAAGTTCCCACGGTAAACCGGCATGACGAATCGAGCTTATCGGAGAAGCACCCGTTCCACCATCGCCACCCGAAATCAATATCGCATCGGCTTTGGCTTTTGCCACTCCTGCTGCAACCGTTCCAACACCGGCCTGTGATACGAGTTTTACATTGATCCGCGCGTGGCGGTTAGCATTTTTAAGATCATAGATTAATTGTGCGAGATCTTCGATCGAATAAATGTCGTGGTGCGGTGGCGGTGAAATCAATCCCACGCCCGGAGTTGAATGCCGCACACGTCCGATCCACTCGTCAACTTTGTCGCCCGGAAGCTGGCCGCCTTCTCCCGGCTTTGCGCCCTGCGCCATTTTAATCTGAAGTTCCTCTGCGTTGGTCAGGTAGTAACTCGTTACGCCAAACCGTCCGGAAGCAACCTGCTTGATCGCGGATCGTTCCCAATCGCCATTTTCTTTTCGCTCATAGCGGATTTCATCTTCACCGCCTTCACCACTGTTACTCTTGCCGCCAATCCGGTTCATGGCAATCGCCAGCGTTGTGTGGGCTTCGTGTGAGATCGACCCGAATGACATCGCGCCTGTTGCAAACCGCTTGAAAATTTCTTCGGCCGGTTCTACTTCGTTCAGCGGAACGGCATTTCGCTTCTTGAATTCAAACAATCCGCGGAATGTGATCGTGTCCTGCGCAAGGTTGTTGATTTTCTGTGCGTACTTTTTATACAGTTCGAAGTTGTTGCTTTTTGTGGAGTGCTGCAGCAGGTGAATGATCTCCGGACTGAATAAATGTTTTTCGCCCCTGCGTTTCCATTGGTAGATTCCGCCTACCGGAAGTTCCGTTCCTGGATTGTTGAACGCCAGGTTGTGACGAACCAGCACTTCTTTTGCCAGATCATCAAACGACATACCTTCAATGCGGCTGATAGTTCCGCGGAAGCATTTTTCGATAACATCACTTCCTATCCCCAGCGCCTCAAAGATTTGTGATGATTGATACGATTGCAGTGTACTGATACCCATCTTCGACATCACTTTCAGTAAACCGTTGCCGATGGCTTTCTGATAATTAGCAAAGGCATAGTCGTCAGAAATTGTTTTATTGAACGCACCCTGTTGATTCAGGTGGTGAATGGTTTCGAACGCCATGTAGGGATTAACGGCACTCGCGCCATACCCGATAATGGTGGCGAAATGATGCACTTCCCACACATCGCCCGCCTCTACCAGCAAGCCGGTCAGCGCCCTTAGTCGTTTCTCAACCAACGAATGATGAACCGCACCAATCGCCATCAGCGAAGGAATTGGCGCAAACTCAGCGTTGATATTTTTGTCGGAGATAACAATAATCTTCTTGCCTTCTTTAACGGCTTTCTCGGCTTCGTTACAAATCTTTTTGATTGCCTCCTCAAGGCGACCCGGTTTTCCATCGGCTTTGAATACCGAGTTGATTACCGCATACTCAAATCCGTGTGCAGGAAGATGCTTGAGCTTCTCAAGGTCGGAGTTCAGCAACACCGGTTGCCCGATGTGAATTTGGTTGGTGTGCTTGGGAGTTTCCTCCAGCACATTCAAGCTTACGCCAATGCGAGTAAACAACGACATCACCAGCCGCTCGCGGATCGGATCAATGGGTGGGTTACTTACCTGCGCAAAATGCTGGCGGAAATAGTTCGAGATGTGCCGGCTTTCTTTTGAGAGCACCGCATGCGGAGTATCGTCACCCATGGAACCGATTGCTTCATAGCCTGTAGCCGCCATCGGGGTAAGAACTGTTTTCAAATCTTCCGAGGTAAATCCGTATGCGTTCTGCCGCTGCAATAAAGTTTTAGCGTCAAAAACATTTTTGAAGGATTTCTGCTCCGGTTCGAGGCGCAGCTTCAGTCGGTTTTCTTTAATCCATTCGAAGTAAGGCTTGCCTTCGTAAACTGTACGCTTCACCACATCATCGCCCAGAACCTTTCCCTTCTCGAGATCAACCATCAGCATTTTACCGGGTGTGATCCGTCCTTTTTCCAGAATCTCTTTCGGATGTACGGGCAATGCGCCAGCTTCAGATGCGGCAATCACCCGGCCCGTTCGGGTGATGCAATACCGCAATGGACGAAGCCCGTTCCGGTCGAGCGTTGCACCAATGCGACAACCATCGGTGAATACAAGTGCCGCGGGTCCGTCCCACGGCTCCATCATTGATGCATGATATTTATAAAATGCCTTCCGATGTTTATCCATCAGCTTGTTGTCCTGCCAGGCTTCCGGCACCAGCATCATCAGCGCATGCGGAATGGTTCGCCCGGATAGCACAAGCATTTCAACCAGGGCATCGAGGTTGGCTGAATCCGATCCTTCCGGATTGGTGATCGGCAACAGCATTTTCAGTTCTTCATCGGTGAAGAGCGTTGATTTAAACAACGCTTCTTTCGATTTCATCTTGGTTACGTTACCGCGAATCGTATTAATCTCCCCGTTGTGTGCGATGTAGCGGAACGGCTGGGCAAGTTTCCAGTTCGGAAAGGTGTTGGTGGAAAAACGGGAGTGAACCAGTGCGAGTGCGGTTGTTAGTCGCTTGTCCTGCAGATCATCGAAGTATGCGCGAAGCTGTTCGGTACGAAGCTGACCTTTATAAATAATCGTACGACTGGAAAGGCTCGGGATGTAAAACTCCTTGTTGCTTCCTTTTATCTCACGCGTAACGGAATGCACGGTGAAGTTGCGCAGTACAAAAAGCTTGCGTTCGAATGCATCCTGATCCAGCGCTTCATCTTTAGGCTTAACAAAAAATTGTTCAATTACCGGCTCAACCTCGGCAGCGCCAGGACCGGGAATACTGTGATCAACCGGTACCGATCTCCAACCCAGCAAGTCCATCCCTAACGTTTGAATATTTTTTCGCAACAACTCGCGACACGCGTTCATTACTTTTTTGTTGCGCGGAAAGAACACCATCCCAACACCATAACTACCAGCCTGGGGAAGCGTGAACTTCAATCGTGCTGCTTCTTCCACAAAGAAATCGTGGGGAATTTGTAACAGTACTCCTGCACCGTCACCGGTTTTCGGGCTTGCGCCTTTTCCTCCGCGGTGCTCCATGTTTTCAAGCATGGTAAGTGCATCCGAGAGTGCCTGATTGGTTTTTAATCCATTGATGTTTGCTATGAAGCCGATGCCGCAGGCATCATGTTCAAGTTCGGGTGTGTAAAGACCTTTACCGGAACGGTTAGCGTGGTTGTTGCTCATCTGTAGTGGACAGAATTAAATATTGAGAAGTTAAAAATAACAGTTCAATATTTTATGCAACGCGTTTTCTGACAAAATTTTAATCCGAATAGAATTATTTATACAGAATATACTTCCGAAAACGATTGCACCGCTTGATACTTTTGGAGACTGTGTTAGTGTTTAATGGCGCGGATCATTTCGCGCTTGCCGGGAGGCCCCTGAAGCGTTTGAACTGTTGTACCAAATGACGCGAGATCACGTTTGAGTTGTCCCTTCGCGCAGTAGGTAACAAACACACCGTTGGGTGTAAGTGACTCGATGGTTTTTTGCAGCATGGGCAACGTCCACATCTCGGGTTGCTTGTTCGGTGCAAAAGCATCGAAGTAAACAAGGTCGAAGTAATTATGATCGAACGAAGCAAGTTGCAGTGTGGTATTAATTTTCCTCAGCATGAAGCCCGGAACAATTTCCGTCCACTGTTCCCAGGGTTCGTGGTGAAGCTTAAAAAAGATTTTAGCTTCTTCGCTCGATTGTGCGAAGTTCAATTGCTGCCAAAGGCTTTCATTTATTGGGAACGCTTCAAGGGTTGAATACTCAATTCCGATGCGATGTTCAGCCCCGTAAATTGCGGTAAGAAGCGCATTGAGTCCCGTACCAAATCCTATTTCTAAAATTCGCACAGGATTTTTTTTATTCTGATCCGAAAAAAATTTCAAGCCTTCTTTAATAAACACGTGCATCGATTCCTGCCGCGCACCATGGATAGAGTGATACGTTTCGTTCAGCTCAGAATTGAGAAGCGATACAGAACCATCTTTGGTCTTAATAATCTGCAGCACACGTATTAGTCTTTGAACTTAAGCTCTACCGGGAAGCCTGCCTTGTAGATCAATGCGACAGCGTAGGCACAAACACCTTCTTCGCGGCCTACATATCCGAGTTTCTCGTTCGTAGTGGCTTTGATCGACAAACAATCAGCATCTATTTTCATTAAAGGTGCAAGCACGCGTTGCATGTCGGGGATATGCGGATTGACTTTGGGCGCTTCCAGGCAAATGGTACAGTCTACGTTGCCGATAGACCAGTTTTTTTCCGAAAGCATTTTAACAACTTCTTGTAAAAAAATTTTGCTGTCGGCCCCGCGCCAGCGTTCATCCTTATTTGAAAAATGAAACCCGATGTCGCGCATGTTTGCTGCTCCCAGCAGGGCGTCACAAATGGCATGAATGAGAACGTCAGCGTCAGAATGGCCAACCGCCCCGTGCGGAGCGCCTTTCAATTCAATTCCACCCAGGAAAAATGCCTTGCCTTTTTCAAGCTCGTGCACGTCAAAACCCATTCCGATTCGCAGGTTCATTGGTAAAAATTTATTCTCAAATATACCCAGGCAGCCGTTACCACCCTCCGGAAATATATATTAAGGATGTGGAGGCAATCATTTTTTGTCTCTATTTTGTCGATAGTAATGGCTGGAAAAAGATCATTCTTCCGTGATTTATTGGTGGGCCGGGATTTTATTCCCTCCCGCCTCGGGTTTAAATATGCGCTGCTTCGCGGACAGTTCGCGGTCATCATTTTTCTGATTGGAGCATTTTATTGCGTACTCGATCCTGTCAATGGAGTATACAGTTTCCTTCCCGCCTACGCGCTGATGATTACCATGGCGATCATCATTGTGGTGCTGAACCGCCAACACTACTACAACACCTCAAGCTTCATCTTGCTGACGTTCGTGAATGCCATGGTGTTTGTGTTTTGCACCAACGACCATCCCTATGGGGGGGTGTACTTTTTTTTCATGACCTGCTCGGTAGCCGGCTTGATTTTAGCCGGCCACGTTAACCGCTATATGGGGCTTGGTTTTGCCCTGCTCCCAATTGTTCTCGGATACATCGCGTACACGAGCGATTTGAGTATTATGCCCCCGCCCTCATACGACCCGCTTGTTATTCAGATCAACTTCGTAGTGAATTTTATCATCGGAATACTCTCCAATATTTTTATAGTTTCATTTCTCATTAACCGAAATCAGGAATCGGAAGAATCGTTACGTGAAAGTGAAAAGAACCTGATTCAAATTGCTGCCGACCTGGAAGCAAGTCACGAACGTTTTGCACTTGCGGTGCAGGGATCGAATGCCGGTATTTATGAATGGAATATTGCGAAATCCACCACCTATGTAAGCAAGACCTGGAAACAGTTGATGGGCTACTCCGACAGTGATCCGGACGTTATCCCAACCGAAAAGTTTGCGGAGATTCTTCATCCGGAAGACTTGAAGAAGATGCAGGTTATCATGCAAACACACACCCAAACACTTGCTCCCTACCAAAACGAATTACGGATGAAGACCAAGCAAGGTGTTTATCGATGGTTTCTGGATAGCGGTAGTTTTAAGGCAGATCAGCATGGAAATGTGGCCACCCTGGTTGGATCAATCGTTGACATTGAAGACCGGAAACGGGCCGAAGAAGAAATTCTCTCCAAAAACATCCAGCTAGCCAAGACCAACGAAGAGCTTGATCGCTTCGTGTACAGTGCCTCACACGATATGCGTGCCCCGTTGAGCTCTTTGCTCGGCCTCATCAACATCTCCGAAAAAACCAACAACATTGATGAGCTGCATTCTTACCTCCAGATGATGAAGGGAAGGATCAGAACCATGGAAGGATTTATTCGGGAGGTTACGGATTACTCACGCAACACACGCCTTGACCTTTCGCTGGAAGAAACCGACCTCGGAGAACTGATTCGAGGAGTTGCACAGAACCTGGCCGATGTTTCCGGCAAGGTGCGGATAGAGATTAACCTGACGGAACAGATTGTTTTACTCACCGATCCAAGCCGGTTAAAAGTTATCCTTAACAACCTGCTCTCGAATGCATACAAGTATCACCGGCTCGATCAGCACGATCCATTTATTGCGTTCAGCGCACAAAAAAGTAATGGTTCGGTGGTGATAAAAATTTCGGACAATGGCTCCGGTATCGAACCCGACTATCATCAAAAGATTTTTGACATGTTCTTCCGGGCTTCAACAAAATCAGAAGGCTCGGGCCTCGGTCTTTATATCGTAAAAGAGACTTTACAAAAAATGGGCGGCACAATCTGGATCGAATCAACGCCCGGAGAAGGATCTGTCTTTACATTTGCGATCCCTGCATAGCACTGCGGTAATACAATACACTGGAGTTTTCTTCCCGCAAAATGTTTTTTGCCGCTTCATGAATATCCGTTACGGTTACAGCCGACAGCTCGCTCTTTTCAGTATTAACGAGATTGGTGTTTCCGGAAAGTGCCGCAAATGCAAGCGCCATTGCGCGGTTGATCACTTCTACCTCACCAAATTCAACAGTAGCAATAGCCTGGTTCTTAACTTTCACAAGCTCTTCTTCCGTCACACCGTTTTTTACTACGTCTTCCAGTATCTTATTGATCTCACGTTCAGCATCTTCCAGCCGGATGCCATCTTTCACCCGTCCGCTCACTACCAGCAACCCCGGATCGATCGTACCCATAACAAATGATGAGATGGACGTAAAAATTTCCAGTTCTTTTACGAGGCGATTGTAAAGCCGGCTCGATTGGCCACGACTTAAAATGTCGCTCAGCAAATCGGCTGCGTAATAGCTCTTCTCAAATCGGCCACCCATGTGAAACGTTTTGTACACGGCATTAGCCGGAACTTTTGCTTTTGTTTCTTCGGTACGCTTGCCGCTCTGCGCAGGCTCTTTTACAAGATTTCTAACCGGCTTATTTCCTGCCGGAATAGGACCGAACCATTTTTCCGCCAGCGCCTTTACCTGTTCAACCATAACATTGCCGGCCACCACCAGCACGGCATTGCTTGGAACATAATGCTTAAAGAAAAAGTCTTTTACGTCCGCATCGGTGGCATTTTCAATATGGCTGATCTCCTTCCCGATCGTAGCCCATTTATAAGGATGACGCTGATACGCCAAAGGCCGGAGTTTGAGCCATACATCGCCATACGGCTGATTGAAGTAGCGCTGCTTGAATTCCTCCACCACAACCTTGCGCTGAACCTCCAGCACTTTTGGATCAAATGATAAGCTGAGCATCCGGTCGCTCTCAAGCCAGAACGCAGTTTCAATGTTCGCTGCCGGAACAGTGAGGTAGTAATTTGTGATGTCTGTATTGGTGAATGCATTGTTTTCTCCGCCCACAATTTGAAGCGGTTCATCATAATTTGGAATATTCACCGAGCCTCCGAACATCAGGTGTTCGAAGAGATGTGCAAATCCGGTTTTATCCTCCTGCTCATCACGCGACCCCACATCGTACAAAATATTCATAACCGCGATTTGCACGGTTTGATCTTCATGCACAATCACGCGCAGCCCGTTCGTTAAGTTGAATTCCTCGAAAGCAATCATTTCAGGTTGTGTTGAATTACGTACACATCCCAACAGGATGTTGAATCATTGTTGAACATATGCCCCGTCTTTTTGTCAGGTATGCTGATTCATGCGTTTGAACGAATGGTTTACTCATGGCATGAAAATTTCCCCTGCACAGGTCTAACAACAGCAAATCATAAACATCAATATTATGAAAAAAAACATTCAATCAATTTTAAAAATGACGGCACTCGCCCTTGTAGCATCGGCTTTTGTGTTCAGTTGCAGCGATGATGATGATAACAAGGACAATGCTCCGGGGTTCACCGGTGAAACTCATACGTACACGCTGATGGAAGAGGGTAACAGCAATATCTCAGGTGCAGCACAATTCCGTGAACGCACAGATGGTTCAATGGTAGTAACGGTGAATCTGGAAGGAACTGCTTCCGGTCAATCGTATCCGGTATACATCCGTACAAATGCTGCCAATCAAACCGGAACTACCGTGGTACAGCTCGAACCTGTTAACGGTGAAACCGGCATGAGCACAACGATTGTAGATGAACGTGACAACGGAACTTCGTTTACATACGATGACCTGATGGGCTTGAACGGAACTCTTGTTGTTTCAAACAGCGGGGAAACTGTTGTGTCACAATCTGATATTGGTACAAATGAACTTACGGCAACTTCCAGAACGTATACGCTTTCATCGGTTGGTGACAACGATGTTTCCGGAACCGTAACATTTGCCAAGCGCATGAATGGAACTACGCTGGTAACTACCAACCTGGAGGGGACTGAAACCGGAACAACTTATCCGGTGGCTATTTATAACAGTTCCCTTACAACTCCCGGTGCATCCGCTATTGCATTAACAAACGTAAACGGTACTACGGGCTCAACCGCGATGAGCACCACCAGCATTTCAACACTTGATGCAGGCGGAGCGGTCACATACGATCAATTGAATACATTTGACGGACACGTGGGCGTGGGCACCATGGGGTCGCCAACTACGTACATTGCATCTTCCAACATCGGTATGAATGCGAATCCGTAAGCACCCAAATAATTAAGTTCAGAAGCCCTGTTAATCAGGGCTTTTGTATTTATAAGCGGCTTTAAAAATGCCCTGCAAACATCTACCTTCGTGCATTAAAATTATTGCATGAATTTCAACCGGCAGGCCTACCCCGATACCCTCCTCAAACAACTCTTCGAAGCCATTCTAAAACCGCGAATGATCGAGGAAAAAATGCTGATTCTGCTGCGCCAGAACAAAATCAGCAAGTGGTTCAGCGGTATCGGTCAGGAAGCCATTGCTGTTGGCATTACCCAGGCGGCGGAAGAAGATGAATACATCCTCCCCATGCACCGCAACCTCGGGGTTTTCACTTCGCGCAACATGCCGTTCGACCGGTTGTTTGCACAGTGGCAGGGGACGATGATGGGCTACACAAAAGGCCGGGACCGTTCATTCCACTTTGGCACGAATGAACATCATATTGTCGGAATGATCTCGCATCTCGGTCCGCAGAATGGTGTGGCCGATGGAATTGCGCTGGCCTCCAGGCTCAAGAATGAAAAAAAGGTTACCGTTGTTTTTAATGGCGATGGCGGAACGAGCGAAGGCGATTTTCATGAAGCCATTAACGTTGCTGCTGTGTGGGATCTGCCGGTGATCTTTGTAGTTGAAAATAACGGTTACGGTTTGTCAACACCCAGCCTGGAGCAATTTCGCTGTAAAGCGTTTGTAGATAAAGCGATCGGGTATGGCATTGAAGGCGTGCAGGTAGATGGCAATAACATACTCGAAGTTTACCACACGGTAAAGACGCTTGCAGAATCTATTCGTAAAAATCCACGGCCTGTATTGTTGGAGTGTATCACCTTCCGCATGCGCGGACACGAGGAAGCTTCGGGTACCAAATACGTTCCCAAAGAACTCATGGAAACCTGGGCTAAGAAAGATCCGGTTGAAAACTACGAACAGTATTTATTAAACGAAGGAGTGATCGATTCGAAGTACACGGAATCAGTCCGCAAAAAAATAAAGAAAGAAATTGAAACCGGGCTTGCAACGGCATTTGAAGAAACGCATCCGGAAGCAAGCACGGAAACAGAAATGGCCGACATGTATGCGCCTTTTGTGCAAACAGTTGTTGAGCCAAAAAAAGAGAAGAAATCTGAAAAGCGTTTTATCGATGCGATCAGCGATGGTTTGCGGCAGAGCATGGAACGCTACGATAACCTGGTGCTGATGGGCCAGGATATTGCCGAGTATGGCGGAGTGTTCAAGATCACCGATGGGTTTGTTGAAAAGTTTGGGAAACCGCGTGTACGCAACACACCAATTTGCGAATCGGCTATTGTCGGGGCCGGGCTTGGTCTTTCCATCAAAGGCATGAAAGCCATGGTTGAAATGCAGTTTGCAGATTTTGTAACAGAAGGCTTCAACCAGATTGTAAATAATCTCGCGAAAGCACATTGGCGTTGGGCCCAGCAGGCCGATGTGGTAGTGCGTATGCCTACAGGAGCCGGAACTGCAGCCGGACCCTTCCATTCACAAAGCAACGAGGCATGGTTCTTCCACACACCCGGATTAAAAATAGTTTATCCGTCCAATCCGTACGATGCAAAGGGTTTACTGTGTGCCAGCATCGAAGATCCAAATCCATATTTGTACTTCGAGCATAAACTTTTATATCGTTCCATTAAAGATGTTATCCCGGATGATTATTACACGGTAGAAGTAGGGAAGGCAAACCTCGTGCGCGAGGGAAGCGATCTGTCTATTATTACCTATGGAATGGGCGTTCACTGGGCGAATGAAATTCTTGAAACCATGCCAAACGTTAAGGCTGATGTTCTGGATTTACGAACCTTGCTGCCCTGGGATAAGGAAGCCGTTGAACAAACAGTTAAAAAAACGAATCGCGTTCTGATTCTGCATGAAGACACGTTAACGGGTGGCATAGGTGGTGAAATTGCTGCCTGGATCAGCGAGCATTGTTTCGCAGATCTTGACGCCCCGGTAATGCGGGTAGCAAGCCTTGATACAGCCATCCCGTTTGCACCTACACTCGAGCAAAATTTTCTGCCGAAAGGCCGCCTGAAAAACAAGATTGAAGAACTGCTGGCGTTTTAGATCACGGCTTGAAGCATCAGGGTCGAAATGACTGAAAATTGCTATCTTAGCCTGTTTTCACAGCTATTTTTTTGACTCCAGTCAATCCATATCTCCAACTTTTACGCAAAGCCCTGCTGTGCCTGGGCTTCGTGATTGTGTTGATAGGATTCAATGCCTTTGATGCAAGCGCCCAAAACACAAAAGGTGACCGGCCGGAAGTGCGGTCGGGTGCCAAACGTGAGAATCGATTTAAAATTCAGCGGAGAAAAAATCAATCCAAACCAAAATATAATCGCCTGCGCCCAAGACGGTTTTCACCGGCAAGCAGTGCACGATTGTCACAGCCCACAAAATCCAATCGTAATTTTTATAGCCGAAACGTATACTCCAATAATAAGTCCGTAAGCGCAAAACTATCGCGACAGAACACACGGTCTGGTGGAAGAATTTCGTTGGGGTCAGCTTCCGGGCGAACCAGAAATTTCTTTTCACAGCGAAACCGGTTCGTCAACAACCGGTCTACATCACAACGATCGCAACGCTACAGGATTTACTCAAACCGAAGTCAGGTTGCACGCGCGAAGCGTTTCGGTACAAAACAAAATCCGCCACGCGTTAAAGGCACAGCTGCACCCCGAACTGTTTCCCGTCCGTTCATTTCACGCAAAAGCACAACACCTTTCGCAGGATTTTGGAATCAAAAACCCAAAGGAGAAAAACCATACACAAAAGGCGATCTGGCAGGCAGGCCGCTGCGCACCAAAAATTTTGAAACACGCAAACCTGTTATCGTTAACCCGACTGCGAACCCCTATCGGGTAAGGCCATCGCGGAGCGACCGTCCGTACAGCGGACCAATTCGCGGTGGATATGTATCTGCAACAAAATCAGGACAACCCTGGAAAGGTGATATTGCCGGCAGAAAGATTAAGGGCAGAAACTATTCAACCAAGCGGCCGGCTCCGGGTGGTAAACGAATTTTCCCGCCACCAACATCCATCAGCGGGCGAAACCGTGGCCGCTCGGCTTCGTTGCCCGGAGGCGGTTATCGATCGGTTTCCGGAAAAATAAGCAATGGCGGATCAGCCAATCCAGTAAGATCACTGGGTCGCGGAAGCTGGAACAATAAAGGACGAGCGATTAGCGGAAGAAATGCCGGAGCAAACGGAAACCTTGGATTTTATTCAGGCAATATTAAATCGCGCAGAGGTTATAATCCGCAAGGCGAAACCTACACCGGCAATCTTAAAGCTCGTAAACGAATTAAAGGTGGCGGAAGCATCAGCGGAGCATGGAACAACAATGGTCGCGCGGTGGCAGGCAAAAATGCTGGTGCAAACGGAAACCTTGGATTTTATTCAGGCAATGTGAGGCCGCGAAGAGGTTATTCTCCGCAAGGCGAAACGTATACCGGAAATATTAAAGCACGCAAACGGGTAACCGGTGGCGGAAGCATTAGCGGTGCATGGAACAACAACGGTCGCGCGATTGCCGGCAAGCATGCAGGTGCTAATGGAAATCTTGGGTTTTATTCGGGAAATGTGCGCCCGCGCAGAGGATATTCCCCGCAAGGCGAAACGTATACCGGCAACATTAAAGCACGAAAGCGTGAGAAAGGTGGCGGAAGCATAACCGGTTCATGGAATAACAATGGCCGCGCTATCGCGGGAAGAAATGCGGGTGGCGACCCAACTGTTTCGCGGTATCAGGGTAATGTTAAATTTCAACGAAGAGCCAAAGGCGGTGGAAGCATCAGCGGAAGCTGGAATAATAATGGCCGCGCTATTGCCGGAAGAAATACAGGTGGTGACCCAACTGTTTCGCGGTATCAGGGCAATGTAAAGTTTCAACGAAAAGCTAAAGGCGGTGGAAGCATCAGCGGAAGCTGGAATAACAATGGCCGCGCTATTGCGGGAAGAAATGCGGGTGGTGACCCAACTGTTTCGCGGTATCAGGGCAATGTTAAGTATCAACGGAAAGAAAAAGGCGGTGGAAGCATCAGCGGAAGCTGGAATAATAATGGTCGTGCAATTGCAGGACGATATCCCGGGGGCGATAAGAATGTTTCATACTACCAGGGGAACCTAAAATTCAAACCAAAAGAAAAAGGTGGTGGCAGTGTCAGTGGAAAACACTGGAACAATAATGAACAGCCTACTACCGTAAAAGACAACCGGAGCACCGGAATGGCATCGTTTCAGGGCAACATCAAAGCGAAGAAGAAAGATAAACCTGATGTTGATTACTTCCCGCAGAAAAAACGGCAGTTTGATTTTCAGCCATCCATGCGCGATCAGGGCGAGGAATATACCGGAAACATCAAGCTCGCACGCTTCAAGCGAAACTTTATTAAAAACCCTAACCAGGCCGATGAAGCGCTGAAGAAAAACCGCCCGGATAAAACCACCTACCTGGTGAATGGTTTACAGGTAAAGGTTAAAGAAAAAGACTATAAAAAACGTCCGCATGCGGCTGATGGGTCAATGCCCGGAATTGCTCCCGGCAAAAACTCGATTCGCGCAAGCGAGTATTCACGGGTTATCCGTAGGAACTGGGATTACAAGCGCAACCCAAGCAGCGCACGGGCTGCATTGAGAGTACGTGAACCCGGTAAAGCGTTTCTTGACGCAACGAAGTACCAGGGAAACATCAAAATGAAGCGTTTTGATTTTTTCAGGAAGAAAGACCTGTATCCGGATTCGAGGTTTGTAAAAACAAACAAAAACAATACGGATGAAGAAAGAAGCCTGCTCACGAACTTTAGACTATGGTGGGCGCGTTTATTCAAGAAAAACGAAAATCAACCCGATCACCTGAAAGAAAAGGTGAAAAAGCCGCGCTACGACAAAGGCGAGCAGGGCTTGTGGTATGATTAAGGCATGCTATGAACTGGAACTATCTCGAACGTCCTGAACAGCTGAAAGAAATCATCAACGAATCGGCTGACAACAATATTCTGATTTTCAAACACAGCACACGCTGCAACATCAGCCGCTCGGCACTCGACCGGCTTGAGCGTAACTGGAAAGATGCTGACGTGCCGAATGTGAAGCCTTACTTCCTGGATTTATTATCGTACCGGAACATTTCAAACACCATTGCCGAACAATTCCAGGTTGAACATCAATCACCACAAGTGCTCATTATCCGTAACGGGGAAGTGGTATACGACAATTCACATTACGGCATCGACTTCAGCGAGATTCGCGAGAAGGTAAAAAACTAATCGGTTAACGAAGACTTGTGCATCAGGTCGATCACGCTCGTTCCATCGGTGAATTTTCCAATGTCAGTGCAACCCGGGCCGAGCACAACATACACTTTTGTTTGCGTTGAGTTTTTTGAAATTCGTGTTAGCATCGCCTCGCGGTTAATGCGTTTGTTCACCCGGTTCATTTCTTTCAAATTCGGGTAAACGCTTTCGCGGACCCATTTCAGAAAATCCTTTTCGCCACCAACGTAATTAGTCCAGAATTTTTCATGCGGCAGAAAAAGTGAATCAATCATTAAACGATTAGCCAGATGTGCGTTAAGCTTTTTCGTTTGATTGAAGATCCGGATTTCCTTTTGGGAAAGATCTACTAGCTCCAAATCCGCTGAGATTTGTGCGCCAACATGAGGGGCATAACAAATCAGCAACACACCCGCTGCGATTACCATCAATCTCTGTTTCATAATAACAATTTCAGAGAAGACGACAACCCATACACGGGTGTTGCACACAATCAAAAATGTCCGGATTTGTCAGGCCGGAGGTAAAATCGCTAAAAGTTAAATGTGATGGTTTGCTTTACAGATTCGTGAAGGCTTAATGCAACCGGGCATGTGTGCGCGGCATGTTTCAGCTTGTCAATTTGTTCGGGTGTCGCTTTTAATCCGGGATGGGAAAGAATAACCTGTATCTCAGCAATTTTTCTTGGGTTAGAGCCCATAATCTTCACCACTTCTGTAGTCATGCCCGTCATGTCTACCTGCTCCCGATCGGCTACAATAGCCATGGTGGTGAGCATGCAACTGCTGAGCGCGGTACACACCAGATCGGTAGGGCTAAAAGCCTCTCCTTTTCCTTTATTATCCACCGGGGCATCGGTAATTACCACCTGGCCAGAGCGGGTATGCGTGTTTTCCGTGCGTAAAAAGCCTTTATAAACAGAAGTAAGGGTGGTCATAAATACCGTAAGTTAATTTTTTGCGTTACCTTAAAAGCCTCTAAATTTATCAGAAAGTTACCGGAAGGATCATGCGGTTGATTAGAATTTTAGCGATTTCCCTCACTTTATTAGCATTTGCCGGGCCTGTGGTAGCGCAGGTTCAGGATGGATACGAATACCAAACGGAATTTATCTGGGGTATTAATAAGAACACCTCAGGTGGATTGATTGGCGGCTTCGTTTTCAAAAAGTCGTTTAAAATGAGCGATCGTCAATTACAGACTTTCGGACTCGAAATCATGAACGTGCGCCATCCGCAGGAAGTAAGATTCAATTCGGCTTATGGAAACTTCTTTACGTTTGGCAAAAAAAACTACCTCTACACATTTCGTCTTCAATATGGTCGCGACTTTATCTTGTTCAAGAAAGCTCCGCAGCAAGGCGTTGAGATAAAAGCAGTCTTCGCTGCCGGACCAAGCATTGGCGTTGAAGCACCGTATTACGTTGAATACCTGGAGGGTGATATCACGTTTCGCAAGCAATACAACGCAAACATGGCAAAAGAAAACATTCTCGGTCCGGGCCGATTGTTTCAGGGCGTTGGCGAATCGAAAATCGTTCCCGGTCTTAATGTAAAAGCGGCACTTAACTTTGAGTTGGGAATTTTTAAAAGCCAGGTTACCGGTTTTGAGGCCGGTGTGCTGGTCGACTCGTATACACGCAAGATCGATATGATGGCGCGGGCAAAAAACTATTCCGTTTACCCAACGCTTTTCCTTACGTTGTTTTTTGGAAATCGTAAGTAATTACAGCAGCAAGCCGAGCACAAGACCTCCGAGAATTATATAAGGAGCTGGCAGCCGCGTGAACGCAAGCGCGCAAAATGTGCCGATCGTAAAAGCAAAGTTCATCACCGTATTGTCAAGAGGCTGAAATAAAATCACAGCCGATGCTGCAATCAACCCTGCACTCGCAGCCGTTATTCCTTCCAGTGATGCCCGGATGGCCCGGTATTTTTTTAAGCTGTCCCAAAACCTGATCACAAAAAATATCAGGAATGTTCCCGGAAGGAAAATCCCCAGGGCCGACATGAACGCACCCATGATTTCACCAAACGTTCCATACTCTCGCATGGATAATGATCCAATGAATGCGCTGAATGCAAACACAGGGCCGGGAAGCGTTTGAACAATCGCGTAGCCGGTCAGGAACTCATCGTGATTTAAGTATGGCTTTTTGCTGAACTCAACCGGCCGCACATGTTCTTCCGCTGAGTCTTTCTTTACAAACTCCGTGTACAACATCGGAGCAAGCACTTGTCCGCCTCCAAATACTAAACTTCCGTTTCGATAAAAGTTTTCGAACAACCGGATCGGACGCGTTACTTCCGGAACTTTCTTCGTTGCCCATCCCAGTAAAGCTGCGAACACCAAAACACCAAGCCATAACATTAAGCTCGTCCAGCGAACGCTGATTTTCTTTTTTTCCTCCTTCGGTTGCGCCCTGTACTTCAGTGCGCTGATCAATCCGGCAACAAAAAGAATAGCCGGGAACACAAACGGTGTTTGGATGAAATACGAAGTCACCGCAGCCATAATCATCAGGCTGATGCCGGTTTTCGTGTTGATTGTTTTCACGCTGATGGAATAGGCTGCATAACTGATAAACCCAACGGCCATTGGCTGAATGAAACGCGTGAATTCGAGCGACCAGTTCTTCTGTTCGATATCAAAAAGCGAAATCGCCATAATGGTCATGAAGATCACCGAAGGCAACGTCCATACCAACAGCGTTAAGTACGCGAGGCTTGCTCCGCCAATTTTAAAACCCACGGCTACCAGCGTTTGCGTAGAACTCGGTCCCGGCAAAATCTGACAGAGCGAGTTCAGCTCCATTAAGTCTGCTTCCGATAAATAGTTGCGCTTGGTAACAAGTACCTTTTGAAAGTGTGCGAGATGGGCCTGTGGGCCGCCAAACGAAGTGACCGCAAGCATGAGCACATCACGCAGGAAAACACCATATCGGACTTGCTGATACAAGCTGAGCGAGAATGGTTATTTCTTCTTTAACCCGATTTCAGCGAGGCGTTGATCGAGGAACGCTCCTGCCGTAATATCTTCGAACAACTTGGGATGTTGCGCGTCAATGCAGCTCGGCAGGCAGGTTAGATCCATCTCCGATCGCGGATGCATGAAAAACGGTATCGAGTAACGGGGTGTATTCATTTTTTCGCGCGGTGGATTTACTACGCGATGTATTGTTGATTTTAGTTTTTTGTTCGTGTGGCGTTCCAGCATGTCGCCAACGTTTACCACAAGCTGATCGGGCAATGCAGTAATCGGAATCCATTTGCCATCCCTGCGAAGCACTTGTAAGCCATCCGCGCTGGCACCCATTAAAAGCGTTATGAGATTGATATCGCCATGCTCTGCTGCCCGAACCGCATCGGCCGGAACAGAATCCGGGTCTTCAATCGGGTAGTAATGAATCGGTCGAAGAATGCTGTTGCCATGTCTGACTTTCGCATCGAAATAATTTTCCGGAAGATTCAGATACAACGCTATCGCGCGAAGCATATGCACGCCTGTTTTCTCAAGCCTGCGGTACACATCCAGCGCGATTTCTTTAAGTTCAGGTACTTCATTGGGCCAAACGTTGTCCGGATATTCTTTTTTGATTGGATCGTTATCGGTTATCTCTTGCCCAACGTGATAGAATTCTTTCAAATCGCCTGTATTGCGGCCTTTGGCATGCTCCTTTCCTTTTCCGATGTATCCTCGCTGACCAGCCAATCCCGGAATTTCATATTTCTTCTTAATCTCTTCGGGCAGGGCATAGAACTTCTTCACCGCTGCATACAGCTTATCGGAAAGTTCGTCTGTGAGATAGTGATTCCGGATCGCTACAAATCCGATCGTATTGTATGCTGCACCCAAATCAGCAACGAATTTTTGCTTCTTTACGGGATCACCGTCATAAAAGTCTTTCAGATCAAGCGAGGGGATTTCGTTGTATAGAATGTCGCTCATACCGTTCATCGGTTGGTTACTGCAAGCTAAAAATTTTTTACCTAAATTTAATGCCATACCTGTGAGAAGCCTCGCTCCGAAAAATCAGTTCGGATAATACTTAAAACCATCGTTATGAAAACATCACGCAGAAAATTTATGAGCGATTCGCTCAAAGCAACTGTTGGAGCAGCCGTTGGCTCGTCACTTATTTTTGACAAGGCTTTTGCTCAGCCATCGGGGTCGCTGAATGGCAACACCGCATTTGAATTCAGGCAGATACCATTACCGTACGAGAAAAATGCGCTCGAACCGAGCATCGATGCAATGACGATGGATATTCACTACAGTAAACATCATGCGGCTTACATCAAAAACGTAAACGAAGCCATCGTTGCAGAAAAACTTACCTACTCTTCAGAACAGGAATTTTTCGATAACGCATCAAAGCTCTCCTCCAAGGTTCGCAACAATGCAGGCGGTGCGTGGAATCACAATTTCTTCTGGCAGGTAATGAAGCCGGGCGCGAGCGGAACACCGTATGGTAAAATAGTTGCCGCACTTGACGGGTCGTTCGGTTCCGTGCCCAAGTTCATGGAACAATTTAATGCTGCCGCCATGGGCCGCTTCGGTTCAGGTTGGGCGTGGCTGGTAAAGGATGCCAGCGGAAAACTTCTGATTACTTCGACTCCTAACCAGGACAATCCTTTAATGGACACTGCAGAAGTAAAAGGTACTCCGCTTTTAGGGTTGGATGTTTGGGAGCATGCTTATTATTTAAAGTATCAGAACAAACGCAACGAGTACATCACCAACTGGTGGAATGTTGTGAACTGGGATGAGGTGGCAAAAAGGTTGGGCTAACTATTATGGAGATGTAAAATCAGACTAATGTCGCTAAGCGCGAGATGGTAATTGAAAAAATAGATTTCGTCTCAAGGGACGTGATATAGAAGAGCAAAAAGTCGAAGAAGCTGTATCTAATAGGACGACTGCTAAATTATCGGATATATACGATTCTCCTCCATCCATCGAATTGCATTCTTAATTTCTTCTTCTTTAAATCTCTTTTTCCGCTCATCCCACTCATAGAAATCTAGAATAAGAGATGAATCACTAAGTATCTTACGTTGAGACAAGTGCTCCGCCCAAACAAAAAAAACCGTAGCTACTATCTCGCAAAAATCAGATGTTTTTTTTCTAAACAACTCAATTACCAAGGCAATAGCCTCAGTTTGATTCTTAAAATAACGCTGATACCAAACACGGTATTCATCTAGGTTTTCATCAGGACTATATTGATAACCACCTCCTGATCGTTGGCTTACCTTAAACCATTTCTTTTTCTTGAATTCGGCATCGAACATGTACATCTGCTTGGGGTCAAGTGGACCAGCAGCAAATTTTCTGTATTGAGAGGACAAGCCCATGTTACAAACCTTGTCACAAAGCATGTAGACCTTTACAAACTTTACGTGTCCAAAAGTAGGCTCTCCATGTAGTTGATCTGCAATTTCTGCCGCTAAGACTAATTTTTTGAAATAGTCATTTTTCCCCTTAAGTGGCTTTCTTTCCTCAACGCTCAAATTATTTACAACAACCGAACGTGACTCTTCGATAAAATTTTCAGAAGTAGAATCCGTCAAAAATTTAGGCCTCTTTAAGTGTTCAGGAAAAATAACTTTAGTCTTTCCAAACAGCTTATTAAATTCTTCTTCCTCTTCTTCATTTGTTGGCAGTAAATAACCGAACTTTTTCATGTCGGATTGAAGATCAATTTTCTCTTTTGGGGTTAATCCCTTTTCGGCTTTGCTATTAGCTTTTGCCATGAGTTAGAGTTTACAATTTCTTAAACCTTCTAGCGCTCTCTGCTTCGCTTTGCGAATGGCTGCCTGCCCGACATCGTACTTCTTCATTAAATATTCTTGTACTTCATCTGGCAAGTGTTCTGAGTTGCTTTGTTCAAAGTTCCCTTTGTCTATAAACTTCTTCAGTTCTTTCGGAATTGCACTGGAGCCAAGGTAGTTCCTTAGTTTCAACAGTTCTAATTCTTCATCAGAAAGAAATTCTCCAGACTCATCTCGTATTGTACCAAGTTCTGAGCATGCAAGAAGAATTTCCTTTGACATTGGATTTAGTTTAGCCCAAAATTTATCAAGCTTTTCCTTGTCATAAGTTAATCTCGCGTGTTTTCTGGGTTGTTCACTTCCCGAAACAAGATCAAATCTCTGTACTTCCTTGTATGCTTTTAATAAACCTTTCTGTGCTTTAGCTTTTCTTGTCAGCTGAAGCAGAAGATTGTTAGCTATTTTGCCCATCCAGTGAAGGATAACCTTTTCACATTCTCTATCATCCCACCCAGAGCCAGTTTCAAAATTTCTTAACTCATCGAAGGCTATTTCAAAGGTATCGTTAAATACTTCGTCTGTTCTAGCTTCCCAATCTGGTATACCTCGATAGAGTTTAGAGGCGACTTTTTTTAATCTGTCGTAAAAGATTGGTGCAATTAGATCATAAAACGCTGTTTTCAGTCTATTACCTTCGCGATCGGTAGCACAGGTAGATAAATATCTAACGAGAGGTAATAATACCCCTGTTTTATCTATAGCTCGCTTTTGATCAGGAATTTCCATTAAAACCGACCTTTCTCCTAAATAACTAAGCGTGACATAAAAGCTATCGATTGCGTCCTTCTGAATCGTCACGCTTGTGAATTTAGGGATAAAAAGTAAAACAATGGAAACTGAAATTATTGATTTGGAAGCCTTTACAAAAGAGGGCAAACCGGTGCCGAAAGGAAAGAAGTACCGCATTAAGATCGACCGTGAATTGTATGTTGTTGAAAAGGAATGCATGACCGGTCGTGAACTGTTGGAATTAGCAGGAAAAAGACCACCTGAAAAATTTCAATTGAATATGAAGTTGAAGGGTGGAAAGGTCGAGGTGATTGGACTGAACGAGAAAGTCTGCTTTACAAAGCCGGGTGTCGAGAAGTTTATGACTTTGCCGCTCGATCAAACGGAGGGAGCACCTAACCGGAAACAATTTGAACTTCACGAAGAAGATCAAGAATTTTTAAACAGTCTGGGTCTCCCTTGGGAGACCCTTTCTGATTCTGTTGGCATGTGGGTCATAATCTATAATTTCCCTGTATGTGTAGGTTATAACGTTGAAAAAGTAGCGGTTGCCATCAAGATTGAACCAGGTTACCCTAGAACACAGCTTGATATGGCTTACTTCTATCCACCCTTACAACGGCAGGATGGGCAACCTATTGGCGCGACATCACCCCAACCAATCGATGGGAAACAATTTCAAAGATGGTCACGTCATCGCACTGCCACTAATCCGTGGCGTGAAGGAATTGACAATTTGGGCACGCATATTAGCCTTATCGGTTACTGGTTTAAACAGGAATTTGAAAAAAAGCCAAATGCAGTTCCAGCTTAACATATCGGGTCATCATTACAATGCCATTAAAGAACACTTGTTCCCGGGAGATGGCTTAGAGGCTGTTGCAGTCGCTCTTTGCGGGCGGTACTCTTCTAATGATCTGCATAAACTACTGGTTCATGACTTAGTTCTGATCCCGCATGATGAGTGTCAGCGGTCAGTTGATCTAATTTCGTGGCCGACTGAAAGATTACTTCCATTCCTCCAAAAGGTCTCCAGTTCAAACTTTGCAATTCTTAAAATTCATAGCCATCCGGGTGGCTATAATCAATTTTCATCAGTAGATGATAAATCAGATGCAGCACTGTTCTCATCTGTCTATGGTTGGACGGATTCAGATGCACCTCACGCCAGTGCAGTAATGCTTCCAGATGGCGAAATTTTTGGAAGAATCTTTAATCCAGACTTAAGCTTTTCTAAGTTGTCTAAAGTCGTTGTTGCTGGTGATGTGATCAAGATTTGGAATTTCGAAAAACAAACGAGTTCAAGTGCCGAAGTTAACAAGCGCTCAATACAAGCGTTTGGCGAAGGCACATTTAATCTACTTAATAATATGAAGGTGGCGGTTATAGGATGCTCTGGAACTGGAAGCCCTGTAATTGAACAACTCACCCGGTTAGGGGTTGGGAAGTTGGTATTAGTGGATCCAGATAAGATTGAATTAAAAAACCTCAATAGAATACTCAATTCTAAACGCAAGCATGCTGAAGAGGACGAACACAAGGTACATGTATTAAAGAATGCCATTTCAGACTTTGATTTAGGCACAGAAGTAACTTCATACCCTGTGAATTTGTATGAAGATGTAACTGTTTTAAGGGACTTGGCTAGTTCCGATATTCTCGTTGGATGTGTAGATTCAGTAGATGGTAGAGATTTAGTCAACCTATTGTCTACATATTACATCGTACCATACTTTGACCTAGGGATTAAACTTGAAGCTGATGGAAATGGAGGCATATCGAAAATAGTCGGAACTGTGCATTATTTGCAACCAGGTCTTTCTTCATTGAAATCTCGCGGAATGTACGATCTGGAGGATCTCAAGGCTGCCGGATTGTTGAGGAAGTATCCAGAGCAATTTGCTCATTTTGTTAAGAACTCTTATATCAAAAATATATCTGTTAACAGGCCAGCGGTAATCAGTGTGAATATGATGATTGCCAGTTATGCTGTAAACGAAATGCTGAACAGGCTTCACCCGTATAAAAGTGACGATCCGGGAAATTTTGCCCGAACAACAATTGATATTACAGAAGGTTGTTTTATTCATACTCATGAAGACCAACTGAATACAGATTCTTACCTAGCTACTAAAGTGGGACTTGGGGATCGCAAACTCTTTTTGGATTCAATGGACATACAAGCGTAGTTTATGAAAAATTGGTTAAAAGCTATTTACAGCAAGTCAGTAGATTCAAGTAATAAAATCACTTATAAGTATAGGTTTGCTGAAGACCTACCTAAAGAACTTGATGATCGAACTGTTTACATAGTTGGAGAAAAATCCAACTATTGGATGCTTGCCTTTCAGTGTCCGTGTGGCTGTAATGAAACTATATCTTTAAATCTACTAAAAAAAGTAAGGCCACGATGGCGATTTTTTACTCGTTGGAGCAGGATTAACATCTACCCTTCTATTTGGAGAAAGGTGGGTTGTGGCAGTCATTTTTATATTAAAAAGGGCAAAGTTATATGGAGTAGATTAAAAGATTTATAGAACTATCATCATTAGTATTACGGAGATCAATACCGAATAATTTCTTATAGCCATCCACAGCTTAAGAACCTGTCATTCTGGATCTAACATAAATTATCCACCAAAAGTCTGTCCGTACGAAAAAGCTAAATCAACTGGGGTTTGTCCGGAAGGCACTCACAAAGACAATATTGTTCCAATAATATACGGACTCATTATCGCAGACAAAGAATTCCTGAAAAAAGTGGAGAGTCATGAAGTTGAACCAGGTGGATGCCTTGTGACTACCTGCGACCCGAATTGGTATTGCAAAACACACGACAGACGATTTTAAGTTCAGGCCTGGCACAGGGCAACAAAATGCATATGCCACGCCCGTTAACTTGTAGTTTATATTCAAATCAAGTCGGGCTCAACACCTGCCTTCCGGCAGAGGCAAGCTCGGCTTTAGTTAATTGTTCAGTCCTTACTTTCCCCTCACGGCTTGGCGCCCACGCGTGCAAGTAGGCCAAAAAACACTCCCGGAGCGCAATTTGTCCCTACCCCATTGCAGATAATTACACATTCGTTGCAGATTTTAACGAAATCATTGCAGATTTTTTCATATTCGTTGCAGGTTTTAACGAAGTCATTGCGGGTAATTACACATTCGTTGCAGTTTTTAACTACTTTATTGCTGATTGTTTGAAGACGCTTGCTGATATTTTCAACCGCAGAGCAAAAAGCAGCGATTCGCTTTCCGATATTGCCTTATGTGTTGCAAATAGTTCCAACATCACCGGGTGATGTGTCGCCAGACAAGCATAGTTTGAAAACATAAGCGTTGAAAGCCTGGGGCAGTTTTAAAAAAGATCTGGCTTACGTCCCATGCAACAAACCATTATTTAAACCAACAACGGCAGCGGCATTGCTTTTTAGTCCATGGAGGCAATATGTTACTGCTTAATTCACAATTCACGCCTTCTTTTTCCGGAATAATGACAACAAAACCGGAGACTTTAAATACCACTCCTTATTTTTTTTCAACGCTTTTACTAACAGGCTATCAACTGCAGTCAATAAAAACATCATTGCAATAATCGCTAAGAGCAGGGGTGCATTAATAAGGTTTGTTTTGAAACTACTAGCCAATATCAATTTACACTACTTTACAATAATTAACAGCGAAAAGTTTTATGAAATTTTACTCACTACGTTTAAGAGTTAGAAATCATCTTCATTAGGCTCACACGCGCAGCCGACCGTTTGCGCAAATCATTCTAAAGTGTTACCTCTTGAGTCAAAATGAAAAGTAATTTTTGGAAATAGAAAGGCTAATATATAAGTTTGAAAATATCACCTAACGATAATTATTTTTAATTGAATGCACCTTGCGAACCACTACTTAGAACAATTTGACAAATGGGCGTTGAAGTTTATGTAATCAATTTTGTCATTGGAATACTCACCTTTTTAATTTTACGGTGGATTCTTAAGAAATTTATCACGACCAACCGGGTTCTGAGAATTATATTAACCTGTATCGGTACAATTGTTCTAACTCCAATAATCTATACCGGATTAATAGTTGTTATGATCGCTGCAATGTTCTATGAACCGACTAGAGATTTTAGTAAAGAGAAATGGTTTGCGGACAAATCTAAAAGGTATGAGATGCGGGATAATCTCGTTGAAAGCGAACTCCTAAAAAATAAAACCAAGGAAGAAATTTTGGGTATTCTGGGACCTCCTGACGCAAGAGCTGACTCTGTGAACGTTTGGGACTATGACCTTGGTACTTCGGAGGCTGGATTCGGTTGGCAGTTCAATAACCTAATAATAACGTTTGACAACGACCGCGTGACGAAAGTAGAAAAAACAGAAATTGTGGACTGATGCTACAGATTACCTATCCGTGAACTTTATTCCCGACATTAGGCATAGCACCGCGTCATTATACTACACATGGTGTAATTACTGATTCGTAGGCGTCAATTGAGTAGCCGAGGTGATTCCATTTCGACAAGTCGGACAGTCCTGGATACCATCACGATTGCTGTCATACCTTTTGGAGGCAACGTGATCCAGTGGGCTCAAATATCTCAAGCCTCCGTTTGTAACTCTTGTCATGGCCTCTTCCGCTAGAGATTTATCTGATGTGAAGGCCGGGAACATAACATCTCCTATTATGTGCCCTATAGCATTGTTATACAAATCCATTTGTCTCTCCAAGTCTAAAGCAGCGGGAGTCTCCGATTCATGCGCATCTCCAAATTTCTTTGCAATACTGTTAAGATTAGGATCTTTGCCACAGTCACGCTGATTCATAGCGTTGAAAAAACAATGTCTGAAAGCGTCTGATTTATCGTTTAATCCATCGTTACCAAATCTTGCTTTCGTCTCTGCTGATGCCTTCAAAGCATTCTTCGAAATCGCATAAGCCTGTATAGGGTATTGGTTTATCAATCTCCTTTCCTCTGCCGTAAGTTTGTTATAGTCCTCATCATCCGGGCTAAGTGAGAAATTCTCATCGAGCCATTGGTCATCCAGCCACCACTGGTAAGGAAGGCCTTCATCGCTCCCTGGCCACTCGTCCGGGATAACCGCAACAGACTTTTTTGGTTTGTAGCCTGGAATTGGTTTTACCGGATTGGACCCATCAACATTTTCTGCCGGAGAAGGACTTGACGAAGATGTGCCTGGGCCGCTTATCGTTGTTCCCCCGCCATAAGGCTGATTATTTGTTCCGTCCGATGGGGTCCCCGGATCGTATGATGAACAATCTCCGTACTTCATTGTCAGAATTAATACCTTCTTTGCACAAGTTTCCTGATCTCCCAGAGCATTTGATTTTCTCCATTCAAGACATTCTTCGCGTTTGTCAACCCCGGTAAGGCAGTCTGTAGTCATACTCCCTTTCGCACGCGCGTGGTTCGTTTCCAGAATTAACTCTCCGTCCAAAAAATCAAGTTCTCTCAAAGGATTACCATATAAATCGAATCGGCTGACTTTGCCTGAAAAATGATTCATGTCGGTAAACTTACCTTCGAATTCATATGTTAAAATAAACACTAGGTAAGAAGCGCGTGATGTTTCTTCTATCACAAGGTTAGAAAAACGCCTAGGTTCGTCATCCTGAATCTTAAATGTGTACGTGTGGTGTACGCTGTCTTCCTGAACAATTTTCAGAATTCTGTCAACATCTATCCCAGCGCCTTCCCCATTGAGGCGAGCGGTAGCTCCTCCGATAGGCTGGGTAAATCCCGCGAGATCAAGCACGTGCTCCAATTCAGGTTCCTTTTTTAATGAGGTCGCCTCAACCGCAGCTGAAGACTTTTGAGTCGGGCTAACATCGACCTGATCAGTGCATGACACTGCAACTAGACAAACAAAAGCGTTGGATAAAAAATTTCTGGAGTTCATGTTCAAAATTTGAGCCCCGCATATTTACAAAAATTCAAATACGGTAGATGTCTCATTTAAGAAAATCTACTGATGCGTGACTCGCACAGTTTGATGTATAATTGGCACTAATTAGCACCAGTTAATATCATCACGCAGATATTAGCGCAGGAAAAACTTTAAAAAATTTCCATCACTCTTGTTGACTGCATTAACTAATACACGTGGTTGCCGTTGGTCGATCGCCAAAAACCATGTTTAATCTTACATCTCGATATACCCTCATTGGCGAGCAAACCCTCAAAGACTAGAAAAGTTTGATAGATTCATAAAACACAAAACTTTATGAAAAATATCATTTTGAAATCGCGGGCATTAGTTTTACTGGTGTTCGCTCTGGTTTTTTTTAGTTGTCAGGATGACGAGCTAATTAAAAAGCCCAATCAAAGTTTGAAAAATCAAAACTTGGTAGCGCGAACAGCAAGCGACCCTCCATACAAGGAGGGGGCGAGCATCATATTGGGGGAAAACAAACGAAATCCTTACACGGTACAGAACATGACAACAGCTTGGCAATACCTGCTTAAAACCGGGTTGAGACCTAACGCGCCAGCATCTATTCGTACAACACACCTTTACATAAAATTTAAGCCGAAAAATTCCGATGAGTATGAAGTTTTGCATGCAGATTCAACCCTGTCATTCTCAGATTTTCCAATCGAAAGCACGGTGATTCTAAACGGAGACTATTATCATGACCCGAGCTTGCCAGATAGTGTACCCACGTATCAATATACGGCAGTGAAAGCTGACTATACTTTTCCCAAAGAGATTGAATATGAAATTCTGGACAAACTCTATATACCCGAAGAAGATGCTGTATTTAACTACGGAAATGGTGGAACAGACGATTGCTTCGTGCTCAAGCTTCTAAATCAGGCCTATCTCCAAACCGGAAATACAGATGATATTATTGAAGAAAGTGAATGTTTAAGCGGTACAACAGCCAGAAGATTCAGGCCGGGTGGACGTATCAGGGTGTTTGATACAAGGCTCCAGCAATGGATTGGAATGGAGGGGGTGAGAGTACAAGCAAGAAGATGGTTCACAGTATTGCAAGCCAATACCGATTTCAACGGCAATTTCCGTATGAATCATTCTGTAAGTAAGGTATGTAATTATTCTATTTGGTTCGCCCAAACCAGGTTTGCAGTAAGACATAATATAGTAAACACAACATTCTGGGTGAACGGCCCTAAACTCTCAGGCGATTGGAACTATGACTTAAACAATGGCTATCAGAGATTTGCGGGGCATGTATTCCGAGCTGGATATAGATATAATTACAAAGATATTAGGGGCTTACAAAGGCCATTGCGTTGGGCTGCTGGTCCCTTATTCACTAGAAAACGAACCGTGTACGTAGCGGTGGATAATACCGGAAGTTCAAGTGGTACTAACTGGATCATCGTACCTATTCTTAAGATCTGGAGATACCGCGACAGTAACACTGAATACATGTCAGACGAAGTGTTCTCGACCACATCGCACGAGACTGGGCATACAAGCCATGTTATAAGAATGAATACGGTACTTCAATACTGGCAAGTCTCCCCTGAGTTACAGGAAAGTTGGGCAACGGCCATTGAGTGGTATTTGACAAATATAGAGTATAGCGAACGAGGGATAGTCAATTATGGTAGGGAAGACTATTTTCCAGTTTTGCCTCCTGTAAAGCCAAATTCATATGCCTACCAATATTGGACTAAGAAGCATTCGGAAAAATACACTTCGATCTACATTGATATTGTTGATAATGTTAATCAATTAGGTGTTTCTTATCCTGAACGTGGGTTTGGAGGTGTGGATGACCGAGTGACTGGCTTCACGTTGCCTGAAATCGAAGTAAAAATGTTAAAACATATCTATGGCCTATCTTCTCTTGCACAACTTCTTAAGGACAACAAACCAGCCGGAGTAACGGACGAACAGATAGACTTGTTAATTAGCCACTTCTAGAAAAAATTCGGCAGATTTTATGGGACTTTGCTGTGCCATAAATCTGCCGAAACTTATTGTTACGCTAAATCACATTTGATCAACTGATCAATATTCTCGACTTGCCTTCCCATTTCTTGTAAACGCTTTTTCTTATTCGTAGCTTGGATTCTGATTAACGTGAAGTGACACAAGTCTCTCCCGTTAGCTGAACTTAACCCGCTCTCCTATGTCAAAATTCTCCAGGCGCGATGCGCTACGGTTGTTGGGCCTCTCGGCTGCAGCAACCGCCTTACCCACTGCACTCGAAGCACGCAACGAATTCGGCCAGCCCATCCTGCTTCCGGAAAACAAAACGTATAAAAAACTTGATAAGCCCGTAACCGCCATTGTATGTGGTGCCGGAAACCGGGGTAATGTGTATGGTGGCTATTCGCTTGCCTATCCCGACAACCTGGACATCATAGGCGTTGCTGAGCCCATCGCTATCCGCAACGAACGGTATGCGAAAAAACATGCCATCAAAGATGAAAACCGTTTTGTTACGTGGGAGGATGTTTTCAAACGGCCGAAATTTGCCGATGCCATCATCATCTCTACACCGGATAACCTGCATTACGGACCATGCATGAAAGCCCTCGAAATGGGTTACGATGTGTTGCTCGAAAAACCAATTTCGCCAAGTGAAAAAGAATGCCGCGACATCCTGGCGTTAGCCAAGAAAAACGATCGTATCGTAGCCGTATGCCACGTGCTCCGGTACGCACCATATTTTGTGAAACTTCGTGAACTCATTCAAAGCAAAGCAATCGGTGAAGTGATCAGCATCCAGCACATGGAGCCGATTGAACACTTCCACATGAGCCATTCGTACGTTCGCGGCAACTGGCACAACAGCAGGCAGACTACACCCATCATTCTTGCCAAGTCCTGCCACGATCTTGACATTCTTCGCTGGATGATTGGCAAACCGAGCAAAAGCATTCATGCGTTTGGCGACTTGTCGTGGTTTACAAAGAAGAACGCACCTGCCGGAAGTACCGAGCGCTGCACCGATGGGTGCGCGGTAGAGGGTACTTGTCCGTATTCAGCGCTTGAAGTTTATTATCGCAGGCGCGAATGGAATTACGTTTTTGATTTGCCGGAAGACAAAGACAAGCAGAGCGCATACGTGCTGGAGCAACTCAAGACAACCAACTACGGGCGTTGCGTTTACCGGATGGATAATGATCAACCCGATCATTACGTTACCAATATTTTATTTGACGATAACGTTACCGCCAGCTTCAGCATGGAAGCGCTTACATCGTACGGAGGCCGGAGAACACGCGTGATGGGCAGTCATGGTGACATCGTTGGTGATATGAATTCGTTCACGATTACTAACTTCAGAAGTGGCAAGAAGGAAGAGTGGAAAGAAGCAACCGATGGGCATGGCGGTGGCGACTGGAGGCTGGCTGAAAACTGGGTGCAGGCCGTGGCACAACGTAATCCTGCGCTGTTAACATCGACCATCGATCAATCCATCGAAAGTCATGTGATGGGCTTTATGGCAGAGGAAAGCCGCAAAAACAAAAAGGTGATGGATATCCGGATGTAATTTCAAGCTCGGGCTTGTGGAAGAACCCATCCTGATCGATCAAATCCTCGACACCTACAAGATTCAGCTTGGCAGTGATTTTTTGAAGTATCGGAATCACGCCTGCCGTGTCTACTCGCTCTGTGCCTTGCTGCACGGAAAAAAACAGGATCACGAGAAGTTTGCGATAGCAGCTGCGTTTCACGACCTCGGCATCTGGGTGAACAACACATTCGATTATCTGGAACCATCGATTTCCCTTGCAAAAGAATGGCTCGCTCAACATGAAAAAGATGAGTTGTCTGCAGAAATCTCGTTAATGATCGACATGCATCATAAGGTGAGTCAATACACAGGTGAGTTTGCGAAAACGGTTGAGGTTTTCCGTAAAGCGGATTGGATTGACCTGAGTTTCGGTACTCTGAACTTTGGGCTTTCGCGAAAGCGATTCCGGGAGTTGATACAGCGTTTCGCAACGAAAGGATTTCACAGGTTCTTAATCAGAAAAACAGTTCAGAATTTTTTAAAACATCCGCTGAGGCCGTTGCCTATGTTTCGTAAATAGATCGCTTGTAAATGAAATTATTTGAAGGTCAGTTTATCGGCATGACCGATATGAACGGGAAACCGATGCATGAAGGGGATTCGGTTAAGCTCTATCACAAAGGTGAGTTCGTGATTTGTAAAATAATTTACGTTGCGGAGTGGGGGATGTTTTGCCTGCAGTGGCCCGATGGCTACAAGAATAAATTTCCGATGAACCCCGAGAAGTACGAAGTAGTTAACCCTACACCAATCGGCTGATCACCTCATCTACGCTGATACCTTCCGCTTCGGCTTTGAAGTTTCGAACGATGCGGTGGCGTAACACGGGCTTTGCAATTGCCTGAACGTCTTCGATGTCGGGTGAATATTTTCCGTTTAACAATGCGTTGCACTTTGCACCGAGTACCAAAAACTGAGACGCGCGTGGCCCCGCACCCCATTCGAGGTAATCGTTGGCAACCTGCGATGCGCCAGTTGTTTGCGGCCTGGTTTTCCCAGCAAGGTTAACCGCGTATTCAATTACGTTATCGGGCACAGGAACTTTACGCACGAGGTGCTGATACGCGATAATATCTTCAGAAGTTAAAATCGTATTCAGTGTTTTAGGCTCATCGTTCGTGGTGTTCTTAACCACGTTCACCTCCTCAGCGAAAGAAGGATAGGTTAACAGGATGTTGAACATAAAGCGGTCGAGTTGCGCCTCCGGCAACGGGTACGTTCCTTCCTGCTCAATCGGGTTTTGTGTAGCCAGCACAAAAAACGGTTTCGGCAACTCGTAGCGCTGACCCGCAATGGTTACGGCATATTCCTGCATCGATTCGAGCAATGCGGCCTGAGTTTTAGGAGGCGTACGGTTTATTTCATCGGCCAATACGATGTTTGCAAACACCGGCCCTTTGATAAACTTGAAGTTGCGCTCCTTATCCATCGTTTCTGCACCAATGATGTCGGACGGCATCAGGTCGGGCGTAAACTGAATACGTTTGAACTGAAGATCAAGCGCACGTGAGATCGTTTGAACAAGCAGTGTTTTGGCGAGGCCCGGTACACCAATCAGCAATGAATGACCCTGGCAAAAGATAGCGGTGAGTACCAGCCTCACCACTTCGTCCTGGCCGACAATCACTTTCGAAATTTCCTTTGCAAGATTTTTATAGGTGCCCGCCAGCGCATCGGCCGCCTCTACATCAGATGAATATTTGCTCATTGCACTAACTTGTTTGTACGAAAATAGCGTAGGCACGGTTCCGGCAACAAGCTTTTACACGTGCGGCAACCGCTGCTAATCTAAAATACCGCAAAAATTGTAGGACGGATCAATGCTGATGAAAACATCCTGACGAACTTTGTTAAACCAACGGTTCAAAATTCCATTCTTCTTTTCGTTCAGCGTAGCCGTTTGCAGTTTATTCCAGTCATCTTTCAGTGAAAGTTCGTGCGCAGCTGTTTTGGATTTATAGAACAGGATTCGGACGGCTTCCTTTTGATCCTCGGTACGATACACGAGTGGTTTCGAAACGTTACCTGTCTTCATCGAGTCGATGGCAAAGTAAACCACTGGGTCTAAGTCCTTGTACGGAATTTTAGTACCACCGTTTTCGTCTGCGAAGAAGCCACCATTACCCTTCGTTGCCATATCGTCTGAGTATTCTTTGGCAGCTTCCTGGAATTTGATTTTACCATTCTTGATCACGGCGCGCAAACTATCGAGGTATTTTTCGGCAACCTTCAAATCTTCCGAAGAAGGTGAGGGCGACATCAGGATGTGGCGCGAATGATATTCGTTACCTCTTCGCTCCATGAGCTGCATGATGTGAATTCCAAAATCCGTTTCGAATGGCATTGAAATTTCTCCGGGTTTCAGCTTAAAGGCCATGGCTTCAAATTCCGGCACCATCCGGCCGCGGCCCGACCAGCCCATGTCGCCACCGTTGGTCGCTACCGAAGGGTCAGCTGAGTATTTTTTGGCGAGTGTTGCAAAGTCAGCACCGCGCAACAATTCATCACGGATGGCCAGCAACTCCCCTTTGGTTTGTTCTTTTTGTTGCTGACTGATTTTGGCTACCCGCACGATTTGCGCAACCTCAGCTTCGGCATCAAGAAACGGCAAACTGTCTTTCGGAATCTTATTATAGAATTTTTTAATCTCGGCTGGAGTAACCGTAAGGTCTTTCGTGATGGTGCGTTCCATTTCGCTCACAATCATTTGCTCTCGAACCATATCGCGAACATCCCCTTTGATCTGCTCCATGGTTTTTCCAAATGCCTTCTCAAGTTCTTTTACATCTCCATACTGCGATGTGATAATGCCAATTCTTCGTTCGGTATTGGCGTCTACTTCATCATCGGTAACAACCACTGAGTCGATCTCTGCCTTGGCCAGCATAAGTTTGTTGCGAATGAGGATAGCCAGAAACTGACATTTGATTTCGTCAGGATTTCCACGTCCGCCCTGGTTGGTAACATAATCGAGATAGGCTTTGTCAACCTCCGATTTCAGCACGATGTAGTTGTCCACCTTGGCGACAATCTTGTCGACTACAAATCCCTGCGATTCTTCTCCATCCTGTGCCTGCGCGCCAACGGCTGCCAGGATGAACATGAGACATGCTCCTGCAGTGAGGATCAGGTTACTGAAAAACTTCAAATTCCTTTTCACGAACGGCCTTGTTATAAACTTCATCTTCCAGTTTTTTGGCAAGTTCAACCTTGCGTTTATTCAATATGATGTTGCGGATATCGTCTTTTACGAACTCAAGTGGCGAAATATTGTCAGAAATGCGGTATTTGGCCACTTTTAAAAAGTAAAGATAACCATCATCAGATGTTTCATAATACCGGTTTGCCTTTAAAAACTGAATTTTATTTGGGATTTCAGCCAGGGGCGAATTCTTAACCAGTTCGTCAAAAACCATCCAGGCCGAATCGCTCAGGTGATAGGCTGTGGAGAAGCTCAAACAATACGATTTCAGCTCGTTTTGATCCTTTTCGCGGCCAGAAAACATCAATTCTTTAACTCGGTTAGTACGGGGCGCTGTTTTCGGTACTTTGATAAACACTGCCTGTACGATGTTTTGCTTAAGCACAAAGTTGTCGATGTTGCCGGTATAATAATTTTCTATTTCCGTTGCCGAGATGCCGGTGTCGAGGTGCTGCTTGATATAGTATGACTGGTACTCATAGGCAATCAGGCTGAAGCGATAATCCAGAATTTTGCGCTCTACTTCGGCCTCGTTGATATTAATTTTTTTGCCGGCTTCCTGGATCAGGAGTTGTTTGCGAACCCAGCTGTTGATGTATGTCTCGGCCCGCTCAATGCTGTCTTGCTTGCTTGTGGCCGGTGTGAGAATGTCGTCCAACTCATCTTTATACAAGTACGTTGTGTTAACCCGCGCAATCGCAACCCGGTTACCCGAATCACCCCCCTGTTCATTTTTCATTTTAATGAACTCGCATCCGGCCAGGCACGTTACCGCGAGCAGACTAAGACTTAATTTTTTCAACGACATACTTTTTGGTTTTGTCATTTACTTTAACCGGGTACTTTTTCTTCAGAGACGCGAGCCAGTTTTTCTCCAGTTCGTTTTGATATTCCGAAATAACTGAGGCGCGCGCGTCATCGAATGAGAGTGATCCGGGCGCTACCATGTTTGACACAACTACGAGTTGATACGTATTTGCATTTTGTGAACGGTACTGACCGGGCTTCCATTCAATATCCCGCAGGGCAGGGCGATCTTCACGCTGAAACGTCCCGGCCTCGGAGTACACATTTTTGCTTTTCAGGATTTCCTGCACGCTAGCCGAATCGTTCGCCAGAATCTGTTTGCTCAACTGGTCGATAATATCTTTTGAGTCGGAATAATAGATTGTTGCACGAACGCGTTCACCAGCTTTGTAAAGTTCAGGATGCCCATCAAAAAAACCACGCTGCCCGACCGAATCATCGCTGGCCTTTTTCCAAACTTCCTTCTCCATGATGTCGAACAGCAAAATGCCTTCGTAGTACTCCTTCAACAGCATTTCAAACTCCGGATTGGTTGCAATCAATTTGGCTTCAAATGCTTCACTTAACATCGACTCTGCATAGGTGTTGTAAAGAAGTTCCATGTATTTGTCAGCGGCCATGGAATTCATCCGCTGATTTTGCTGCACGTAAACCAGAAAATCGTGCGCGGTTGTTTTCTTTCCCTGGAGTGTAATCAGCACATCCTTACCGGACGCAAACGATCCGGGGATTTTCCATTTACCTTTTGAGAGTGTAGAGTCGGCAAGGGGCAGCACTTTCGCTTTGGCAGCCGCATTCTCCGTAAACGCATAGTCGCGTTTTAACTTTTGCGTCAATGCTTGTTTTGAAAGCTGTACGCGCGGATCGCGGGCCAATCTGTTTTTTAATGCAGGTGCAGATTCTTCAAGGGTAGGAAGCGGGATTTTTCTTTCAAGGCGAACAATGTGCCAGCCGAACGCGGTTTGAAAAGGTTCAGACAACTCACCCGGGCTCCTCAGCGAAAATGCAACAGCATCGAACTCAGGAATCTTAGCCAGTGCACCCACACCGAATGGGCGGAGCTTACCGCCAATGTCTTTCGAACCCGGATCTTCCGAATATTGTTTGACAAGGTCTTCCCACGTTATTCCCTTATTCAGCTTTTCGCGAATTTCAAAAATCAATGCTTTATTCTTGGCTTCATCGCGGTTGCCCGTCCGAAGCATGATGTGCGAAACCTCGACCTCACCCCGTGCCGGCCGTGTTTCACCCACTTTAATTATGTGATAACCGAAACTTGTGCGAACCGGCCCAACAACATCACCTGGCTTTCCGCCATACACAGCTTCCTCAAACGGAGAAACCATCTGCAGCGTGGTAAAATATCCAAGATCGCCTCCGCGGGTTTTGGTATACGTGTCATCGGAGTATAGAGCTGCCTTCGCACCTAAATCTTCACCCGCAAGAATCTGCTTCTTTAAAGAAACAGCTGTGTTATAAGCCTGTAAGGTATCTTCAGGAGTAGCATCTTGTTTTACTTCAATCAGTATGTGTGAGGCACTCACTTCCTTTTGAAGTCTGTTATACGTTAGCACCACTAAACTGTCGAGGATTTTACTTTCCGGCAGGAAGGGCTTTCTCAATTCATCTTTATAGGATGTATATTCTTTTGTGAATTCGGGTGTTTTGTCTATGCCGCGAGCACGGGCTTCTGTCACTTTAAGCTTGAAGTTGATGTACAGATCGAGATACTCATTAATCTTCTGTTCCGTCAGGTCTTCTTTTGCAGGATGATTCTTTTTATAGAGGTAGATAAATTCATCAGCGGAAACCTTTTCTTTTCCTACCGTAAAGAGAACAGCGGGTTTCACTTTCTTTTGCGCGAAGCCTGCAGCGCACACCATAAAAAATGCTGCAGCCAATAAAATTCGTGTCATTTAGTAAGGATTAATTTGCCTGAACTCTCTTAACGAGCCGGCAGATGTTTTTATTTCCTGATTTGCCGTATTCTACCGAGTCCATAATTGATTTTACCAACCGGATGCCCAACCCGCCTTTGCGTTTTTCATGGATGAGATTGTCCATGCTCGGTTCATTGAACTGGTTGATATCGAAAACACTTCCATCATCGATGATTTCAAATACCACAGGCTTGTTCTTGTCGATGGCAATTTCAAGGTCAAACAACTCGTTCGGGTTGCAGTCGTGGGCGTGAATCATCAGGTTGGAACACATTTCATCCAATGCCAAAACCATCTCGCTGATTTCGAGCTCAGATATGCCATGATTTTTCAGTGAAGTCCGGATAAAATCCCGGATTCCCTGAAGGTTCTCAAGGCTGCATCCAACTTTATATTTATACTTCATTCACTTTCTTCTTAGCCTCTGCTTTATCCGGTGCAATGGTCAGCAGATCGTACAGTCCTAAAATTTCAAAGGTGTTAGCCACTTTCTCGCTCATCCCGTACAGCACCATGCTCACATTTTTGTCTTTGAACTCATCGATGTATGACATGAAAACCCCTAAACCGGCTGAGGAAATGTATTCCAGCGCCCCGCAATCCACCAGGATTTTCGAAAACCCTTCGCCCACGCTTTTTGCGATGGTCAAGTCCAGTTCAATGGAAGAGCTTGCATCAATCTCGCCAATGGGCGCGATTATGTCGATTCCGTCTTCCTGCAGTCGTTTTATGTGGACCATGTATTATTAACGGTTTAAATTGGTTTATGTTCGGTTGTTAAACTTGACGATCATCGTTGTGTAATCGTCATTAATATTGTCGGTTCCCGAAAATTCGTACAGTTTTTTGATCAGGTATTCCTGAATTTCTCTGGATGACTGCTCTTTTACATCCATTAAAACCGAAGCCAGCCGGTCGTAACCGAATTCTTCTCCTTTTGCACTCTTTGCTTCGGTTATACCATCCGTGTACAACACCATAATGTCGCCCGGCTGATACGCAAATTCTTTTGCTTCAATAAAATTCTTGTAACTGTTGTTCCGCACCATCCCTAATGCCACTCCCTTATCTTTGAAATATTCGGCCTTGCCGGTTGCTGCTGAGTAATACAACACCGGGCAATGCCCTGCCCGCGCATATCGTACTGTTTTGTTCCCGGTATTGATCAGGAAAAAGATAGCCGAGATAAACGAGCCGCGCTCCAAACAGTATACCAACGCCTTGTTGGCGCGAGCCATGAATTCATCCGGCTCAATGCAATCCTGCGCAAGGCTGTGAAAAATTCCTTTCATCTGCGACATATGAAAAGCCGCAGTAGTTCCCTTTCCCGAAACGTCTGCAATGATCAGCGATGTTTCGTGTTGATTGATTCGGAGCGTGTCGTAATAATCGCCACCCACCTCATCGGCAGATTCTGAAAACGCAGCGATTTCAAATTGAGCATCCTGCTCCAAAACTTGCGGTAACAAGCTCTTCTGAACCGTTTTCGCAATTTTTAGTTCCTCCTTATAACGTTCGCCCTGAAGTGCCTCTTCCAGTAACCGGAAATTTTCGATGGAAATTCCTGCCTGGTTCGCAAACGTAGAGACGATTTTGGTCATCTCTTTATTGAATCCATCGGGCAGTTCTTTCAGCAAGGCCAGCGTACCGATGTTTTCGCCTTTTACATAAATCGGGAAAGCAAGTATGGAACGAAAGCGCGAGCCCTTTAGTGCCCCGAGGTGTTTCGACAGGTTTTTTGTTTTATCCTGCCCCTGATCGAGAATACCGGTAACGTTTTGGGTTTTCAGGTGATTGATAATGTCGTACGCTTCCTTTTCGGTAATGCGATACGTGAAAACGCGATGTGTTGAATTATCTTTTGTTTCAAGCCACGCAGCATCGGCAAACACGCTGCTGACCGATGTTTCCAGCAAGATGTTATAAACGCTTTCTTCACTCTGTTCCGTTTGAATCGACTGACTGATGCGTTGAAAGTTCACCACCTCTTCCAGTTTCTGCTCAAATACAGACGTTGTTGGTAAGTTGAAGAGGATAACAAGAAATGAGAACACGCTGTACACGATCACAAAGATCATCACTGATTGTATGAACAAATGCGCGCGATGATCGGTGAAGCCAAGCTTAACGGTTTCAGCCAGCGAGCTGCTGGTAAAGCTCAGGTACCCAAAGTAAAAGATAGTTAACAGCAGGAGCAACAGGCACGTCCATTTCTGACGGAAGTTCAGGAAGGCAACCCACTTCATGTTTGCCGACAATACTAAGCCCATCACTACAAAGATGCCCAGCAACACCATGTAAAGGGTTTCGTTCGGTGTACGGTCGAAGCAGGTGTACAGCAAACCAATCAACAATGCATATTCAAACACCGACCACCCTCTCAATAACCATTTCGATTTTTGGTAAAGGATTAGTCGTTTCCATGCAGCAAAAGAAGCCAGCAGGAATGCGGCCATCAACCCGAGGTTAATGAGATAAATTACTTCAACGTAAACAACATTGTTGGTAAGCGCGGTGGATTTAAGCAATCCTTCCACTAACCGAAGCAACAGGGAAAGCACGGTTGCGATTAATCCGGTGGCAAAAACCCGCCACAGTAAATCGACAAAGTTTAATTGCTCATCACGATCAATTTTAAACTTGTAGTAATAATAAAGTGTGATCAGATACAGGTTCAGAATAATGCCTGGCAACCACGTAGGTACTTCCTGGGGCAGGTTATTCTTCGCGCTGAATACGACTGACAGGTCAGTAAAAAGCAAGGCAATCCAGGTGATCACACCGATCACGAATAACATTCTGGATAGAGCCTTTGCGCGCATAATTTCGAAGGATCAACCCTGCCGGCATGAAAAAAGCCAATCTGGCAGGATTGGCTTGCAAGTATATGAAATTACGCTGATTTATGGGCCTAAAAGCCTGATTAAAGCATATTTACTTCCGGCTGTAGTTTGGAGCCTCGCGTGTAATGGCTACATCGTGCGGGTGGCTTTCGGTTACCCCCGCTGAGGTGATTTTTACAAACTTGGCTTTTTTAAGGGCTTCAATGTTCTTCGCTCCGCAGTATCCCATGCCGGCACGCAGGCCGCCTACCATTTGATAAAGAACTTCCGACACGAGGCCTTTGAAAGGAACCCGTCCGGAAATCCCTTCGGGTACAAGTTTCTTGATGTCATCTTCAACATCCTGGAAATACCGGTCCTTCGACCCGACTTCCATCGCTTCGAGCGAACCCATTCCGCGATATGACTTGAACTTTCTTCCTTCGTAGATGATCATTTCGCCCGGAGCTTCATCCGTTCCGGCAAGAAGTGATCCGATCATTACGCTGTCTGCACCTGCCGCTAACGCTTTAACGATATCACCTGAGAACCGGATACCGCCATCGGCAATTACCGGAACTCCTGAACCTTTCAGCGCTTTTGAAGCTTCATAAACTGCCGAGAGTTGCGGCAAGCCGACACCCGCTACAACGCGGGTTGTACAAATTGATCCCGGGCCAACACCAACTTTCACAGCATCGGCACCAACTTTTGCCAACGCTTTTGCTGCTTCGCCTGTAGCGATGTTACCGACAATGATTTCCAGAGAAGGATATTTTTTCTTAACACGTTTGGCAGCATCCATTACACCTTTTGAATGGCCGTGGGCCGTATCAATGCTGATCACATCTACGCCTGCATTTTTTAGTGCTTCAATGCGCTCAAGAATATCCGGTGTTACACCCACCGCAGCACCTACCCGTAATCTTCCGTAAGAATCCTGACAGGCGTTTGGCTTATTTTTCTTTTTCTGAATGTCTTTGAATGTTACCAACCCGGTGAGTTTTCCCTTCTTGTTCACGATTGGCAGTTTCTCAATTTTGTACTGCTGCAAAATTGTTTCAGCTTTATCGAGTGTGATGTTTTCCGGTGCTGTGATCAGATTGTCTTTCGTCATAATCTTCTCCACGGCTACTTTCATATCCTTTTGAAAACGCAGGTCGCGGTTTGTTATAATACCTAACAGCTTCCCGTTGCCATCAATTACCGGAATACCGCCAATCTTAAACTCACGCATGATGTTTTCGGCATCCTGAACGGTTGAATTCACCGAAAGCGTTACCGGGTCCAGAATCAACCCGCTTTGCGAACGTTTCACCTTGCGCACCTGCTCGGCCTGCTGGTCGATTCGCATGTTTTTGTGAATAAAACCCAACCCTCCTTCAAGCGCCATGGCAATCGCCAGGTCAGCTTCGGTAACGGTATCCATCGCTGCGGATACAATCGGAATGTTGAGGGTAATTTTGGAAGTCAGCCGGCTTGCGGTGCTGGTTTCGCGGGGGAGGACTTCGGAATACGCGGGTACGAGCAGAACATCATCGTACGTAAGCGCTTCAAACAGGAATTTTGATGAATCTAAGGCCATGGCAAATAAACGATCTGTTATTTGCCGGGCAAAGATAAGTGTTGAGTGGCGAATTCGCTAATTATAAATTCAACAACTCCTTTTAAATTTGGATGCAAATCCTCAACTCTATGAGACTCATTTTTTCAACTGTACTTTTTCTTTTTGCCACTTTTTGCTTCGCGCAAACGCAAACCGGCAAAGCTTCCTTTTATGCCGACAAATTTGAAGGCAAGCCAACCGCCAGCGGTGAAAAATACAAGCACAGCAAGCTTACAGCGGCACACAAATCTCTTCCTTTCGGAACTGTTATTCGAGTTACAAATCTTAAAAACAACCTGTCGGTTGATGTAACAGTAAATGACCGGGGACCATACGTGGAAGGTCGCGTAGTTGACCTGTCGAAATCAGCCGCTGAAAAACTTGAGTTTGTTAACATTGGTTTGGCCGATGTCAAGATAGAAGTAATCGATGCTGGAACCGGAAAAGTAAGCGATCCGGCACGCGCGATTGAGCACGTGGTAGTGGATGAAAAAGAATTTTACGAATTCAAAGTCGACAGGCGTAATCCAAAAGGCTTTGGTTTGCAGATCGGGACTTACCAGGAACTTGTTAACCTGATGCGCCTTGCTGAAAACCTGAAAAGTTCCTATCAGAAAAAAGTTGTTGTGCAGGTTAAGATTCTGAACGGAATAAAATACTACAGCCTTATTCTCGGGCAATTCTCGAACCGCGAAAAAGCAGAATCCTTCCGTGACGAAATCCGCAAAAAATTTCCGGACGCATTTATTGTTGACTACGAAAAACTCTAATCCCGCAGCGCAATCATGATGGAGATTATCGGGTATGCTGCGTGTATTCTTATCGGGGTTATTCTGGGCATTCTCGGAGGCGGAGGCTCGATTCTCTCCATTCCGATTTTAGTTTACCTGCTGAATGTAGACGTTGTGATGGCGTCAGCGTATTCACTGTTTATTGTGGGTACAACATCGTTTGTCGGAGCCATTCCCAAATACAAAAAGCACCTCGTCAATCTTCGCACAGGCTTCTTCTTTGGACTGCCTTCCATCGTCACAATCTTTTGCACGCGCAAATGGATTGTTCCGGGAATACCTGAAATCGTCTACCAGGGTGATTCATTCACGCTTTCAAAAAGAGTGCTGATCCTTGGCATATTTGCCGTGCTGATGATCCTCGCTTCGATCTCGATGATCCGGGGCCGGAAAGAGATTTCGAACGACAACCATCGATTCCGCGTGGTGCTGGTAATCATTGAAGGGATTATCATCGGATTTCTAACAGGATTCGTTGGTGCCGGTGGCGGGTTTCTTATCATACCCGCGCTGGTCTTGTTAACCGGACTGCCGTTTAAAACAGCAGTAGGAACTTCACTGTTCATCATCGCCATCAATTCACTGATCGGCTTCCTGGGCGATGTGTTGAATTATTCGATGGACTGGAAATTTCTATTATCGATCACTGCTTTATCAGTCATCGGCATTCTCATTGGCGACCGGCTCTCCAAAAAAATATCAGCCGAAATCCTGCGCAAGAGTTTCGGGTGGTTTGTATTGATTATGGGTTGCTGGATTTTGTTCCGTGAACTATGATTCGTTTTCCGCGAGGATAGCGGCAACAACTTCTTCTGCTGCACGCTCACCGGATTTTAACGCGCCACTGATTGTTCCGAATTCACCGGTGAAATCGGTGGCCTCACCTGCAAAGAATATCTTATTATCAATCGGCTCTGCCAGTGCAACGCGATCTTCATTTGTTCCGCCTACAAGCGGATACGATTGACCCCCCAATATGTAGGGCACTTTGGTCCAGTCTTTAATGACAGAAATGATTGTCCCATCTTCAAAGCGTTTGCGAATATTCAAAGAAGCCTTCCCGTCAAACACAACATCCATCTCAGAAAGTATTTCATCCAGTATAGCATTGACTACTAACTCAGGATACGGTTCCCCTGTTGTTGCATCAGGTTCAGGGCCCAGTAAATCTGAATATTCCTGCGCCTTAGGACCGTTGATCGTTACGCTTACAGTCAGGTTTTTATCACTCCTGCCCACCCCCGGAAAGAAGTAGGACGGACACACTTCCCCCCCATAGATAAAGGCCGGAGCCGGACCTGTGCCGTCAGGCTTCTTGAAAAAGTTATTGCGTGTGAACTCCAGAATAATCCGGATGGAAGCATCCATACCGATGTGGCTTAACGCATTCGTCTTTGATGCGGGCAACGCAGGAGAAAAGCTAATGAGCGATGAGTCTTTAAGAACATTGACAGGCGATGTTACTACCAGCTTGGTAACTTCAACCGTGCTTTCGGTATTGGCAACCGTATCGAGAAGCGTTAATCTGACAATGCCTGCGTCAGAATAATTAACAGCTTTAACTGCAGTATTGAGTGTTACCCGCTTAAGTGCTTTTGCATATTTTGATGTGAGTACATCGCTGATCGGATTTGTTACCAGCATGAACTCTTTTTTGTCATGTTCGATCATCGCGAGTGCTTCCCCTAACGCATTCGCTCCGATTCGATCGGATGACGATCCATACGCATTTCCAAGCCATGAATTCAGTATGCCTTGCATGTCGGTACTTGCGCCTGCTGCATTCTGAACAGACCCACCGCCTGTATAAGTTGCGAGGCCAGTTTCTTTAAACGCTTTCAGTGCCTGAAAGTCAACACGTGCTTCGGCCTCAGCCTGCGAAAAGTATTCGCCATTGATGATGTAATAGTCCTGCGCACTGGTTGGCTCCTCACGAAACTTAACAGTGGGTACTTTCAACAGCTTAATAAGATTCCCAAACTCTGAATTGGTACCGAATATTCTGTCTGCACCAAGCTCAACGTGGAAGTCGGCCGCGAGTTCATTAAAGATAGGGTCGGATGGTTTGATTGCCTTGATCCTGCCTCCTATCCGGCCGGACGCTTCAAATATCTTTACCCGAATACCTTTTGAAATCAGATAATCGGCTACAGCCAATCCCGCCGCACCTGCACCCACAATACCAACCACTCCATCATATTTTACCTCCGGACCGGATGCATCATCCGAACATGCGGTTAACCAGGCAGGCAATACAAGACCTGCAGTAACGCCCATACCAAGGTTTTTTAACGCTTCTCTTCTTTTCACGTAGGTTCTTTTAGTGAAGATTTCAGAAAGATAATGATCGTTATACTTTTAAAGAAATATAGATCATTTTCGCCCTATGGATACAGAAATCAGCCGGGAGGTAAGAAGGATCGCCATTGTGGGGCCGGAATGCACGGGTAAAACAGAACTGGCCCGCTTCCTGGCAAGTCATTATCAAACACAGTGGGTGCCTGAGTTTGCACGTGAATATTTAGAGAACCTTAGCAGACCTTATCAGAAATCCGATCTTACAACAATCGCTCACGGTCAGCTTGAAATGGAAAATGTTATCGCACAACAGGCTAACCGTTTTGTGTTTTGTGATACCAACCTGGTGGTTATTAAAATATGGAGTGAATTCAAGTATGGCTCATGCGATCCGGAAATCATTAACCTCATGCATCAGCAGAAATATGATCTTCATCTGCTAACCGATATCGACTTACCGTGGCAAGACGATCCGTTGCGAGAGCATCCGCATAAACGTCAGGAGCTTTTTGATCTGTATGAAAAAGAATTGAAAAACTCCCATGTCAGGTATCGAATTATTCGTGGTCATTCTGCTTCGCGCAATGCCGCAGCAGTAAAAGCGGTGGAGGAAATTCGCTAAGGTTTTACCTTCAAAAATCTTATCTTACTTGCCTAATCTTTTCCCGTATGACTTCACGCAGATCATTCTTTCAGAAAACATTAGGTGCTGCTGGGTTTCTTACCCTAACTCCGTTTGTGCAAACCGCGCTTGCCGAAGATGTGTCGGATGCAATGCTTTCACTCAATAAACTTTCACCACTGGATGCTGCCACCGATGAAGAATTATGGGCAAGAATGGCTCAGTCGTACACGGTGTCGTCAAACATTTTAAACCTGAACAATGGCGGAGTAAGTCCACAGCCGAAAGTTGTACAGGATGCCGTTAACCGGTATTATCAATTGAGCAATGAAGCTCCTTCGTATTACATGTGGCAGATTCTCGACAAAGGGCGTGAAGCGGTGCGGAGGAAGCTTGCTGATCTCGCGGGCTGCTCGCCCGATGAAGTCGCCATCAACCGCAACACCACAGAAGCCATGGCAACGGTTACGTGGGGCTTAACACTTGCAAAAGGTGACGAGATCATCATGACCAAGCAGGATTATCCAAACATGATCCAGGCATGGAAGCAAAAGGAAATGCGTGATGGTATCAAGATCAAGTGGTTGAACTTCCAATTGCCGATGGAAAGTGAAGACCAAATTGTTAACGAGTTCATCAACGCCACAACTCCGAAAACAAAAATCTGGCATATCACGCACATGATCAATTGGACCGGTCAATTGTTCCCGGTAAAAAGATTATGTGAAGAAGCTCGCAAGCGCAATATCATTTCATTAGTTGATGGCGCACATACCTTTGCACACCTCGATTATAAAATTTCAGACTTCGATCCCGATTACTTCGGAACAAGCTTGCACAAATGGTTATGCGCTCCGTTCGGAACCGGAATGCTGCGGGTTAAAAAAGAAAACATTGGCGGACTCTGGCCTTTGTTCCCAAACGACAAACCGCAAATTGCCGACATCCGAAAGTTTGAAACACTGGGCACACGTTCTTTCGCACCGGAACAAGCCATCGGCCAGGCAATTGATTTTCAAAATGCCATCGGTACAAAGCGTAAAGAAGAACGCCTTCGCTACCTGAAAAACTATTGGGCGGAAAAGGTTACGAAGAACTCACGGGTGAAACTCAATATTTCGCTGAAGCCTGAGTTTTCATGCGCCCTGGGTAATTTTTACATCGAAGGAATTGATCCGGGCGAGGTTGGAAGCCGTTTGATGAACGAGTTTCAAATCCACACCACAACGGTGAAATGGGAGAATATCAACGGTGTTCGGGTAACACCACATGTTTATACTACCACAAAAGATCTTGATCGATTTGTGGAGGCGGTGCTTAAGATTGCTGCATCTTAATGATCATCCAGGTTTTGAAGTTTTCGCAGTGATTTGCTAAGCCACGCGGTTGCTGCAACAACCCCAATTGTCATAAGCCCTCCGAAGATCACGGAAGGAATTAACCCAAAAAGTTTGGCGGCAAACCCCGATTCAACCATGCCGAGCTCATTCGAGGAGCCTATAAAAATATAGTTCACGGCCGACACGCGCCCTTTCATACTTTCAGGAGTAAGTGTTTGCATGAGGCTTCCGCGGATGATCACGCTAACGCAATCGAATACTCCGCTCAGGATCAGCAGCCCAAGCGAAAGCCAGAAGTTTTCCGATATCGCGAAGCAAATCATACAGGCCCCGAAGCCTGCTACTGCCCAAAGCAACGTCTTTCCCATATTTCTCCGTATCGGAAAATGGGTGATATAAAATGCCATAATCACCGCACCGATGGAAGGAGCGCAACGTAAAAAGCCCAGCCCAACGGCACCTACGTGCAAAATCTCATCTGCGAAGAATGGCAACAACGCCACTGCTCCGCCAAAGAATACAGCAAACAAATCGAGCGTGATCGCACTCAGGATTAGTTTGTTTTGAAAAACAAACCGGAAGCCGGCAGTAAGTTTGTTGATTACACCCGTATCTTCATTAGTGGCGGGTGGTAATGGTTTCTTTTGAATGAAGAAGATCAACGTTAACCCAGCGAGCACAAGTGTTGCATCCAATGTATACGCTGCGGTTATTCCAAAGAATCCATACACCAAGCCTCCAATCGCGGGACCTGTGATTGATGCCGCTTCCCACAACGTACTGTTCCAGGTGATTGCGTTTTGATAAAGCTCGCGCGGAACAAGCTGGGGCATGAATGAAAACACCGCTGGCGATAAAAACCCGCGCGCAATACCACTGATGAAAATCACGGAATAGATCGGCAACACTCCCCACTGAAAAACAAACGCTCCGGGGTCAGTAGTAAAAATCAAAAGTGCCGCTGAGCAAGCCAGTAATGCAAAAACAGTGATTACGATGATTTTCTTGCGATGGACAAAATCCGCCACATGTCCTGCTCCCAGTAATGAAACTGCTATGGAGGGGACGGCTTCCGCCAGACCTATCAACCCTAACGACAGCGGATCTTTGGTAAGCTCATAAACCTGCCACCCGACTACAACGGCCTGAATTTGTATTGCAATAGTGATAAAAACGCGTGCAGTGATGAACCTCCGGTATTCCGGTATTCGTAATGCTGCGTATGGATCAGTAACCGGCATGTGTTAAAGGGATGATACCGATTGATAGTTTTAAAAATTTGATCAGTGTTAGCCGATTATCGGCATCCGTTTGAACGGCTTGGTCTCGTCAAAAAGTTTGCGGTAGGTAGCATGCCGTTTCACAATGCGGGTTTGAACCTGCTCCGAAACACGCATCATCTTCGGGTTAAAATCACCAATCCAGCCGAACTCGTAATCTTCGTAGCGCAGATATTCTTCCTGCATCAACTTTCGGAACCCTAAAATCATTCCGCCATCAACTCCTTTGCCGTGATGCTCGGGAACAATTCCGAATAAAATTCCAAAAGCTTTCTTGCTTGTCTTACGCCATTGATGCCACACAAACTTCAGCTTGCCCCAGAAGTTCAGTTTGCCACCCAGGTGTTTGAAGATCTGGTTAAGCTCGGGAATCGAGATAAAAAATGAAATCGGTTCGCCTTTGTAGTATCCGAACCAAACCAGATGCTTGTCCATAACCGGTTTCATTTGCTTAACCATGTTGCGGGCCTGCATCTGCGACAATTCAGGTGTTTCTCCACGCTTAGCCCATGCACGATTATAAACTGAACGGATGTCATCGGCCAGCTTGTCGAGATTGCCGCTGCGGTAATAGTCAAAGGTATAGTCAGGATCTTCAGCTACAACTTCAAATTTATGCCAGAGTTTATCTGACAACGGTTCCATCATTTTCCGTCCGTACGTAAGCTGATAGAAATAAACCTGGAAGCCGTATGCTTCAAAGAAATCTTTATAGTACTGGAAATTGTAGTTACACTGGTAGTTTGGTTCCAGGTTATAACCCTCAATAAGCAAACCCCACCAGCGATCGCGCGGCCCGAAATTAATCGGTCCATCCATGGCCTCCACGTTCCTCGCCTGCAGCCATTCTTTACATAAATCGAAAAGCATGAAGGCAGCTTTTTGATCGTGTATGCATTCAAAGAATCCCATACCGCCTGTCGGCTGATCGTTACCCTTATTCAGTAACTTGTTATCAATAAATGCAGCTACGCGGCCGATGGTCTCGCCTGCATCATTTTGGAGTATCCAACGGATACATTCACCGTGTGAAAAAAACTTATTCTTTTTGGGGTCAAAAACCCACTCAATGTCTTTGTTCAGGGGCTGAATCCAGTGGGGATGATTTTTATAAAGCCTCACCGGAAGCATTAAAAATTCTCGAATGTCCCGGGATGTCTTTACCTCGATGGCTCTCATAGTTTTACATCGCGTACTGAACGGTGTTACCCGATGCGTTTTCTTCAGTCCGATTCGGCAATTTAATAGTAAAAGTGGTACCAAACCCAACTTTACTGGTCACGGAGATGCTTCCGCCCAGTTTTTCAACCGCATTTTTCACGATGTACAGGCCTATCCCGGAGCCGTCTGACTGCACCGTTGCCCGGTAGAACATTTCGAAGATTTTGGCAAGGTCGTTTTTCTCGATCCCTATACCGTTGTCAGAGAAAATGATGGTCGTCTCGTCCGGGGTGGTGATTATCTCAATGCGAATCTCAGGCTTGGTGCCGCCTATCTGGCGATACTTAATCGCATTTGAAACAAGGTTTCGGAAAATTTCCGATATCCGCCAGCGGTCGCCATAGAATTCCTTTCCTTCAACCCTCCGGTACACCAGTACATCAGAAGCTCCTTCCAGGTAATTCAAATCCATAAAAGTTTTGGAAATGATCCCGTTGAAGTCAACTTTTGAAATGCTTACATCCAGTTTCAAGTTCTTGGAATGGCTGAGTACATCACTGATAAAGTGATCAAGGTCTTCAACTTTCCTTCCGATGATGTTAATGTAATCCATCGGGTTGTCGTCATTACCCGGAAGCTTGGCCAGGTTGACAAGACCGAGAATGGACGACAGTGGAGCACGCAAATCGTGTGAAACCTTGTAAACAAAATTGTCCAGCTCTGTATTACGAACTTTTAGTTCCTCCTCAACCTTTTTACGCTCGGTAATATCAACATAAACGCCATAGATACTGATCGTTCTGTTGTCCAATAATACCGGTACTCCGTAAATCAATACATCCACTAAATGTCCATCGCGGTGCTGGCGCTTTGTAACTACGCTCACAATTTCATTGGCTGCAATAATATTGTTCAGGTCAATGCCCTCGTTGGTTAATGTTTCCGGAACGATAAAATCATTCAGGTTTTTACCTTTTAACTCCTGCGGGCGATAACCAAACATCAACTGGAAACCATTATTAACCTGCTCAACCTTTCCTTGTTCGTCAAGCATTACCAATCCCATAGGTGTGCTGTTGAAAAGCTGGGTGAATAACGTTTCATTCTTTTTGCTCGCAGCCTCAGCCTTCTTCCTGTCCGTGATATCGCGGATAATTACCTGATTGGCCGCTTCGCCTTTGTAAATAAACGGTATCCCAACGGTTTCCACATCGATAACGGTGCCATCAAGCCGCACATATTTCTCCTCAAGCATCGGCAACGATTCGCCCTGCACAATTTTTTGCATTCGTTCCAGAACTAGCGCACGAAAATCGGGATGCACCAATTCGATTATGCTCTTTCCTACCAGTTCATTACCCCTAGCTGCGAGTATCTTATGAGCGTATTGATTGGCAAAAACAAATTTTCCGTTTACGTGCACGCCCACGCCAAGTGGCAAGTGTTCCACCAAAAGCTGATATCGGATTTCACTCTCCTGCTCACGGTGCTTGCGGTCGGTAATGTCGAGAATTATTCCCCTGCGAACAGTATTTGAACCGTTCTTTTCAAAGTTTGAACGGGCTTCTATCCATCGAACTTCATCGCGAACAAGTACCCGGCCCTCCCACGACCATAACTCAGTACGACTTCGATTGCCACGTGTTGATTCATTAAAGCCTTCACGATCCTCCGGAATGATGATGTTATCCAGCGCAGTTGGATCTTTCATGATCTCTTCTGCTTTCAACCCAAGAAGATCAAAACTGTTTGCGCTGATGAAGGTAAATTTACGTGAACCATCGGGGTTGATGGTTATTTCATAGATTACTCCTGGCAATTGTTGAATAAAATCGTGCATCAATGAGCCTATTTTTTGGAGTAGTCTATGGGTTAAAATAAAGGCTTCTAAATATAATTTGTATTAGCTATTCTCCATAGCTGAAATAAGATTTTATACGTTTTTGCAGGTTTTCGGAGGGTGTTTTGAGGAAAAAACTACCCAACAATCAATAAAACGACAGGAAACAGAAAAATCACATCACCATACAGCCTGTAAGCTTCGAATGATCTGAAAAAGGAAGGGTTAATAAAAAGCAGAAACAGCACAGCATTCATGGCCAACAACAGTCCGGCTATTATCCACAACTGCAGCGCTGCCATCATCACCATCATAACGAATTGCAGTACAAAAAGTAAGGTCAGCACCTTTCGTGTTGAAACCAACCCGAACGTTAACACGAATGAATTGTTGCCATCAGCTTCATCCGACTGAGCATCATACACTGAAAACAAAATCAGATTGATTAGCGTTGTCAAAAAGAAACAAGCAATCCACAAAAATTCCGTAGTGGAAAGTAACGTACCCCTCAGCGAAAGTGCCGGCAACAAAACACCTGAGCAATACACGATTGCGATCATAACTTCTTTTACAAAGCTAAGCCAGCGATTAACCAGCAGATACACAATCACAATCAAAAAAAGCCCGATCCCGGCATATAAAATTTTAAGTCGAATGAAAAAGAGAAGTCCAAAATCAACAACCACTCCCAGCAACAGACATGCCGCCAGTATCTTGAAATAACGCTGATGGAATCGGTGGCGAAAGGTAGAAGCTTCCTTGTTAATTTTTGCAGCATCGATTAAATGATCGGCTGTGTAAATAATCCATACCGTTAACCCGAGTGCCAGAAATGCGTACGGCCTGAGTTGAACATTCAACTCTTTCGCAAACCATGCAGCACAACAAACCGCACCCAACGCAACATCAATACTCAGCGTGTTGATGACTCGGTAAATCTGGCCGGGCTTATTCATAAAACAAAAGTCCTGACCGCTTGGCCAGGACTTTAAAGTTATCATTTCCTGCAGATTTGCTTACGCGGACTTCAATGCTTCCGCTCCACCCACAATCTCAAGGATTTCCTTCGTGATTGCAGCCTGGCGTGAACGGTTGTAGGTAAGCTTAAGCTCTTTCAGAAGTTCGCCGGCGTTCTCGGTTGCTTTATCCATCGCAGTCATACGCGCACCATTTTCAGATGCGTTTGAATCAAGCACAGCCTTGAACAACTGTATTTTCAGTGATTTCGGAATCAGTCCCTTGATGATTTCTTCCTTTCCCGGTTCGTAGAGGTAATCAATTTCAACCTTCGCCTTGTTGCTCTTAGCAGGCGGAAGAACGGGAAGAAACTGCTCAGTTCTTAAAATCTGTGTAGCCACATTCTTGAATTCGTTATAAACGACTTCAATTTTATCGAACGTGCCTTTCTTGAAAGCTTCAATCAGATATTCAGCAACATCTGCCACGCTTTCGTAAGAAATGTGACCGATTGTTCCAACGTAGTTATCAACCACACTTACCTTACGCTTTGAAAAGAAGTCAAAAGCTTTCCGGCCTAACGGCAGAACGGTAACATCTCCTTTGCGGAACTGCTCCTCATACTTATCAGCAATCAGTTTATTAACACCTTTAAACACGGTGCTATTGAACGATCCGCACAAACCGCGATCTGAACTGATCGCAATGATGAGAATTCTCTTCTCTTCACGCTTTACCGAATACCAATTGTCGCTGCCTGCCTCTTGAGCTGAAGAAAGATTTTGCAGAATAGCCGCCAGCTTCTGCGCAAAAGGGCGCATCTGCGTAATGCGGTCCTGCGACTTACGCAGCTTGGCAGCCGCCACCATTTTCATGGCTTTGGTAATCTGCTGGGTTGAAATAACCGACCCGATTCTGCTTTTTACTTCCTTTAAACTTGGCATACGTCAATTAATATCTTGCTGCTAAATCGGTTGCTACTTTCTTTATGGTTGCAACGTCTGCATCTTCGAACTTACCGGCACGGAGATTATCCAATATCTGGCGGTGTGCACCATTCATAACGGAAGCAAATTCTTTTTCAAATTCACGCACTTTGTTAACCGGCACGTTATCCATGAATCCGCGCGTTGAAGCCGTGATGATGGCAACCTGCTGCTCAACCGAAACAGGTGCATACTGATCTTGCTTCAAAATTTCCTGGTTTCTTCTACCACGTTCGATGGTAAGTTTGGTAGCCGCATCGAGGTCCGAACCGAATTTCGCAAACGCTTCAAGTTCGCGGAACTGAGCCTGATCAAGCTTTAAGGTACCGGCTACTTTCTTCATCGATTTAATCTGTGCAGAACCTCCTACGCGTGATACCGAGATACCTACGTTAATCGCAGGGCGGATACCCGAGTTGAACAAGTTTGTTTCCAGAAAGATCTGACCATCCGTGATCGAGATTACGTTTGTAGGAATGTAAGCCGATACGTCACCTGCCTGAGTTTCAATAATCGGAAGTGCAGTCAGTGATCCGCCACCTTTCACCAGGCTCTTCAGCGAAGGCGGAAGGTCGTTCATGTTTTTGGCAATCGAATCGTTGTTGATGATCTTCGCAGCACGCTCAAGCAAACGAGAGTGCAGGTAGAACACGTCTCCAGGATACGCTTCGCGGCCAGGAGGTCTTCTCAACAGCAACGACACTTCACGGTAAGCAACAGCTTGCTTGGAAAGGTCATCGTAGATAACCAACGCAGGGCGGCCAGTGTCGCGGAAGAATTCCCCAATCGCTGCACCCGTGAACGGTGCAAAGAACTGAAGCGGAGCCGGATCGGATGCCGATGCCATTACAATCACAGTATACGGAAGCGCACCTGCTTTTTCAAGTTCAGCAGTTACCGCAGCAACCGTTGATGCTTTCTGACCAACCGCTACATAAATACAATATACCGGCTGACCTTTATCGTAAAATTCTTTTTGGTTGATGATGGTATCGATCGCCACGGCTGTTTTACCAGTCTGACGGTCACCGATGATCAATTCACGCTGACCGCGACCAATCGGAATCATTGAGTCGATCGCTTTGATACCGGTTTGAAGCGGTTCGTTTACGGGTTGACGGAAGATTACCCCGGGAGCTTTACGCTCGAGCGGCATCTCATACAGCTCGCCCTTGATAGGTCCTTTACCATCCACGGGCTCACCGAGTGTATCCACTACACGGCCCAGCATACCGTCACCGGCTTTGATAGAACCGATCTGACCGGTACGTTTTACTGTATCGCCTTCGCGAATACCTTTCGATTCACCGAGGAGTACGGCACCTACGTTATCTTCTTCAAGATTCAGTACGAGCGCCTTCAGTCCGTTTTCAAAAACCAAGAGCTCACCTGCCTGCGCCTGTGTAAGACCGTAGATACGCGCCACACCGTCACCGATGGTAAGCACCGTTCCTACTTCTTCCAGTTGTGCGCTGGTGCGGCTTTGCGAAAGTTGTTCGCGTAATATTGCTGATACTTCTTCTGGTTTAATTTCTGCCATAACCTTTATGTTGTAGTCGTTAGAATTCTTTTACGTATGGATTTTCGCTGAACTTCACCTTCAGCGCTTTCAATTTATTTTTAATGGACGCATCAACCTGACGGTCGCCAACATTCAGCACGAATCCCCCGATCATTTCAGGATCAACTTTTTCTTTGATCTCAACTTCCTTCTTATCGCTGAGTTTTTGAACGATCTTTTCGATTTCAGCTCTGAGGTGTCCATCCAGCGGAACAGCCGTGGTAACGGTTGCTTCGCCAATGTTCTTATAAACGTTATAAGCGTGATGGAATTCTTCCGCGATAGCAGGCAAAAGCGGTTCGCGGTTCTTGCTGGTAATGATGTCGAAAATCGCGAGTGTAAGCTTGTTTACTTTGCCTTTAAAAATCTTCTCAAGAATGTCACGCTTTTTGTCGTGCTTGATAATGGGATTACGCAGCATCAGGGCAAACTCACGGTTCTCTTTTACAAGTTTGGAAAAGCTAACCATGTCCTGATGAACCTGATCAAGCGCATTTTGCTCAACTGCCAGGCCAAGCAGGGATTTAACGTATCGTGATGCTACCCGTGTTTCGGCCATCGCTTAGTTCAGTTTTAGATCTTTGATGTATCCTTCCACCAGGTTCTTCTGTTCTTTATCGGAAGAAAGGTTTTTCTTCATCAGCTTCTCGGCAACTTCAAGGGAGAACAAAGCCACCTGAGCTTTTACATCGCGCATAGCGGCTTCTTTTTCCACATTGATCGCTGCACGCGCTTCTGCGAGAATTTTGTCAGCTGCCTTTTTTGCATCTGTCTGAGCCTCGTCTTTCATGCGGTTCGCTACCTCGCGGGCTTCTTTCAGCATCTTGTCACGCTCTTCGCGGGCTTCCTTCAGCAACTTCTCGTTGTCTGACTTCAGCTGTGCCATTTCAGCACGAGCACGTTCAGCCGTGTTAAGTGCGTTCTGAATTGATTCTTCACGCTCTTTGAGTGAGTTGATGATCGGTTTCCAGGCGAGCTTGCTCAGCAGGAAAACGAGTGCAACAAACACGATCAGTTGCCAAATGATAAGTCCTTCGCCAGGTATTAAAAGATCCATATTAAAATGTTTCTAATGTTTAATGTCAATTAAAAGAAACTTGCCCGGACCTAATGTCCGAACAAGTTTCAAAGACTTTATTAAGCTAAAGTCCAAATGAGCAGACAGATAACCAGTGCGAACAGAGCAGCAACCTCGATGAGGGCCGCAATGATCAGCATGGCACCCTGGATTTTTCCAGATGCTTCAGGCTGACGCGCCATACCTTCCATGGCAGATCCACCAATTTTGCCAATACCGATTCCTGCGCCAATTGCAGCAAGACCAGCACCAACACCAGCACCTAAAAGAGCCAAGCTCATGTCTAATAAAACTGTTAACAACATATTGTTAAGTATTTAAGTAAAACAACCCTTCTGACAAGTTCAGTCGGGAAATCTTTAATGATGGTCGTGATCAGCAGTTGCTTGCCCGATGTACAGTGAAGTAAAAAGGGTGAAAACATACGCCTGAATCCCGGCAACCAGTAATTCAATCAGGTTAATGAATAATACAATCAGACTCGATACCCCGCCAACAACCACGCTATGAAAAATAAACGCGAGACAGATCAAGCTTAATAACACGATGTGACCGGCCGTTATCGCCACAAACAAACGTACCGTTAATGAAATCGGCTTGGTAAAGATTCCGATAAGTTCCACCGGAAGAATAATGATTCGCAATGGAAGCGGAACGCCCGGAGTCCAGAAGATATGTCCCCAGTAAGCTTTGTTGCCACTGACATTAGTAAGAATAAAGGTCAAAACCGCGAGGGTAAGAGTTACTGCAATATTACCCGTAAGGTTTGCTGACCCCGGAACCAACCCCAAAAGATTTCCAAAAAGGATAAAGAAGAAGAGGGTTAACAGGTAAGGGAAATATTTTTCGTAATGAGGGCCGATGTTCGGCTTTACAATTTCATCGCGGATGAAAACGATAATGGGTTCAAAAAACGATTGGATACCTTTTGGTGCTTTGCCGGCATTTTTCTTGTAGCCACGGGCTACCGCCAGAAAGACAACCATCAGCAGTGCCGCGGTGATAAACAGCATTGCAACATTCTTCGTGATCGATACATCGAACACGCGGGAGCCGTTAAGGTAAATATGGCCATGCTCCAGCGTATAGCCATTATATACAATTACGTTGTGATGCTCATCATAGAAATTTCGGGAGGAAAAAGTTTCCAATCCGCGTTCTGATGAATAAACAATTACGGGCAGGAACAAGGTGCCATGGTGACCATCCCAAAAATGCCAAACATGGTCATCGAGTACGTGATGCAAAATCACCTCGCTGGCATTAAAACTCTCAGCCTCACTTTTTGCTGCGCTGTCGACAGCTACGGACTGCTCATGCTCCTGACCAAAAGCTAAAATTCCAGCAAAAAACAGCGCGATGAAAAACGGTACAATTTTGCTGAATTTGCTTGAGAAAAGGCTCATTTTAGATGATTTTACAGGGTGGAAAAATCCGACCGCAAAGGTATTAATTTGCAGATCACCAAGAAATTTTTCCCTGCTTTTTTCCCGTTTTCAGGGTTTGTCAGCCTGTTGCACAAACCGGTATAAAAACACCGTTTCAAGAGCCGTAAAAATGACGTATCCGATTATAAAAAATACCACATTTTCAACGGCCATTTCGGATTGCCGTTTTACCATAAAAACAAGGTAGGCAGCATACGCAATTAGCTTGATTCCGAGTGTTGCGAGATAGATTTGTACAAAGTATTCCGGCCTGTCTCGCTTCATATCCACCAGAACTTTGTAAAGTCCGACCGTGCTGATGAACAGTAATCCGATTGTTTGATAGAAAAACAAGGGTTTGGTGTCAAAAGCGAAGCTGCCGCCCGCAGCAAATGCAGCGGCAACAATAACTGACGCGATGATGAACCTGATCAATGATGTTATTGATTTTTTACAGACTGATAAACCTGGTACATGATGCCGATAAATACCAGGAACCCGAATACCAGCATAAATACCGGAAAAGAAAGCCCCAGGTAATTATCTAACTTATATCCGAGCCAACCGAAAAGTCCGATGCCGCCCAAAAGCTGAAAAGCGAGGCCGCTCCATTTAAGATAAGAATTGGCCCCCTTTTTAACTTTCTCCTTTTCCTGTTCGGTCATGATCAGTACTTGCCAATGGGCCGGTAGTTTTTGGGGTCAAGGCTTGAAGGAGACCATTGCGTTAGAAATTCAAGCACTTTATCTGGATCGTGTCCCTTTCCTTTTTCGAGGTATGCGCTGTTTTGGGTGTGCAGACGATTGCCCTTGCCATCCAGAATCACAAAAACGGGAAACCCGAAACGCTGCGGAAAACCAAGAGATTTAAAAACTTCATCATTAAAATTCTCCTGACTATAATTCACGTGCACGGTTACATAGTTGTTCGCGATGTACGTCTTAAGCGTATCATTCGTAGTCACAAGATTATTATACAGAATGCACCAGCTGCACCAGTTGCCGCCAAGTTGCAAAATCACGTGCTTGTTTTCAGCTGCAGCCTTTTTTACTGCAGCCGCAATGTCTGCTTTTGCATCTGCCGAAGGATTGTACAGATTGGGTTTTTCTTTCTCCTGCGCAACCGCAAGTGAACACACGCCAACTATAAACATCAATTGCAGGCAAAGTTTTCTCATGCCGCGGCTGTTTAATTAACTTTTACTTCCTGGGTAGGATTGAAAGAGCGTGACGGCAGGCTGGCATCACCGGTTTTAATGTCTTTTACAGCAGCTCCCATGCGGCAGCTTCCGTTGAATACCGCACCCGGTTCAACAACGAGTTTGCCGGTTACGATATCGCCATTGATGATGGCTGTTGCTTTGAGCACGAGTAACTCAGAAATTTCAATTTTGCCTTTCACTTCGCCTTCGATGTCTGCATTCTGCGCAGTGATGTTTCCCTGGATATTCGAAGAGTTGCCAAGCGCAACCTTTGATTTTGACTTCACATTGCCAATCACCTTGCCTTCAATCCGGATGTTACCGTAAGTCTCGATGTTTCCTTCGAGTACGGTGCCTTTTCCGATCGTGTTGCTTGAGTTGCTAATCTCTTCAGCTACTCGTTTTTGTTCTTTTGAAGTAAGCATGTCTAAACGTTAAAATGTTACAAATTCCTCCGGATTAAGCGGATTTCCATTGTACCACAGTTCAAAATGCAGGTGTGGTCCGTCTGTCATTTCACCGCTATTGCCAACAATAGAAATGATTTCTCCTGCGTTAACAAATGTACCGACTTTTTTCAAGAGTTCCGCGTTGTGCTTGTATACCGAGATCAGGTTACCGCGATGCTGAATCATGATTACATATCCGGCATCTTGTGTCCACGAGGCAAAGACCACCGAGCCATCGGCAACATTCTTCACAGCTTCGTTTGTTTTGGCAACCACGTCAACTCCGTAGTGGCCACGCTTCATGTTATAGTGATCAGAAATAAATCCTGTGATGGGCGAAAAGAAAAATGTCTCCTGTAACTCGCGATACTTTACACTTGTTAATGACACCAATGATAAATCGGACTTTTCAAATTCTTTGCGGAATGTTGTATCGGTTGGCTCAGTTTTATTTTCAGCGGGTTTCATGTTTTGCCTGGGTTCGGCATTCATAATCTCCGCAGGATCTTTAAACTCACTGGTATCGCCACTTAACACACGTTGAAAGTTCAGGATAAACTGATCCTTGCGTTCAACTTCTACCGATAGCGAATCAAATTGATCTTTTAGCTGAACAAGCTGACGATTCATTTCGATTTGCGCATGTCGCGGATCAAACCATTTTGCCAGTAGTGTTTTGGAAAGAAACAGGCTGATGATGAAAATCACTGAAAACAGGATCACCGAAAAAAGGATTACCTTCGAATAGGTAAACCCTACGCTTGTTTTCTCAGCGAAGTTCTCCTCATTCCGGATAACGAGCTGGTACCGGTTAGTGAGCCAGTTCGATATGGTTTTTTTAGGCTTCAAATCGCGCTATTTTTGGGGGGTAAAATTAGATATTCTGGCCGATTAAAATATTGAATATATGATTTTTACGTTTAGTCTTCGTTAATCCGGTTTAATTGAAAAAAGCGGTTTTTTATATCGGGATTTGTACTCTTTTTCTGGCGGGCTGTTCGTCACAATCGAACACGGTTACCAGTAAGGCTTTTCATAATACCACAGCTCACTTTAATGGTTACTGGTACGCGAAAGAGGAAGTCACCAAAATTGAAAAAGATAACCTGAAAGCGCACATTGACGACTACAACGAAATTCTTCTGTTGTATCCGCCACTCGATTCAACGCGCGCCAAAGGCTATGACAAAGAAATTCAGGAGGCAATTAAAATGGCTTCGCTGGCCATTCAGCGACACCCGAACAGCAAATGGGTTGACGACTCCTATATCATGGTGGGTAAGGCTCGTCTGCTTAGCCTCGACTGGGGTAATGCAATTCAAACATTTAAGTACGTTAACACCAAAAGTAAAAACCCGGATGCCCGGCACGAGGCAATCATTCAGCTTGCGCGAACCTTTACCGAACATGACGAGTTCAACAACGCAGTAGCTGCTTTTGATTTTTTGGAGAAAGAAGAACTCAACAAAACCAATCAGAAAAATTTCTACCTGCAGCGCGCACACTACTTTCAAAAGAGAAAGAACTACGATTACATGGTGCGTAACCTGACCAAAGCAATTCCGCTTCTCAAAAAAGGCGATCGCAGGGGAAGGATTTATTTCATCATCGGGCAGGTTTACCAGGAGCTCGGACTTGAAGCAGAGGCCTTCAACTTTTATAAGAAAACAATTTCAACTAATCCGGAATATGAAATTGATTTCTATGCGCGACTGTATATGGCGCAAGTAGCCGAGATATCAAGAAGCCGAGACCTTGCAAGCGCACGCAAATCGTTTCGTAAACTTCTGAAAGACTCCAAGAATAAAGATTTCCGCGACAAGATTTATTATGAAATGGGTGTGTTTGAATTCAAGCAGCACAACCTGAAAGAAGCGATGGCTAATTATAACCTCGCGGTCCGCGAAGGATCAAACAAGCTCATCGATGGCGAAGCATATCTGCGGCTGGGTGAAATCTATTACGACACCATAAAAAACTTCCAGCTTTCACAAGCATATTACGATAGCGCAGTCTCTTCACTACCCACAACCCACGAAAACTATAAAGCCATTCAAGCCCGGCAAAAGATCCTGAACGAGTTTGTAAAAAACCTGAATACCATTGCCTGGCAGGATAGCTTGCTGGTGATGGCCAAGATGGATACTGCCTCGCTTCGCAAGCACATTGCCGCGGTGCTGGAAAGCCAGAAAAAACCTGAGATTAAGACAAAAAAGCCTAAAAAAGCCCGTGTTGCCATCTCCGAAGTCAGTACCACGGTTAACAATGAAGGATCTTTTGACCTGCCAGACTGGTATTTTGGCAACCCTACTGCTGTCGCGCTCGGGCAAACAGAGTTTACCAGAATTTGGGGCGGCATTCCGCTGGCAGATAACTGGCGTAGATCAAGTCGAGCATCCACCGGAGCCGTTCGGTCACAGAACAATCAAACCGCGTCTACCCAAACTACTCAAACAACAGCAACTGAAAATGTTGCTGCAAAAGATCCCGTTAAAGTTGAGTTCGACAGAATCCTGGGCGAGCTGCCACTAACTGATTCCACGGTAGCCATTGCCAACGGCAAAATAGAAGACGCGTACTTCAATTTGGGCAACATCTACTACTTCGATTTAAAAGAAACCGACAATGCGATCAAGTCATACGAAACATTGTTAACACGATTTCCCAAAACAGAATATCGTGCCGAAACGCTTTACAAACTTTATCTCATTCTAAAAGACACCGATTCTGCAAAAGCAAACCAGCTTGCCGATGACCTGAAGAAAAATTATCCGGAATCATCGTATGCGAAGATTCTTATTAATCCGAATTACCTGCAGGAGTCGGGTTTGGTCGTGGAGCAGCAAAAGCTGATTTATAAAAAAGCCTACGAACACTATGAAGTTGGTGATCTGGGTAGCGCAGCCATCCTGATCCAGGAAGGACTAACGATGGCATCTAATAGTGAGTTCACTCCAAATCTTAAGTTGCTTTCTATTCTTCTGGTAGGTAAAACTGAAAACATCAGTCAGTATCAATTGCGGCTTGAAGACTTTGTTAAAGAATACAGCGGCAGTGATCTCGCCAAATATGCACAGCGTTTACTTGATTCTTCACGGGCATACACGCTGCAACGGGAAAAGGAAAAAGGAATTCAATACATTCCGTCATTACAGGAGCCGCACTTCTTTGTGCTGATCTCGGAGAAGAAGGATGCCATCGAGGGCGCGGCAGCACGCGAACTTGAACGCTTCAACTCGGTTAACTTTAACGATCGGAAACTCAAAGTCAGTAACCTGATTTTGAATGATACTTATACCCTCACGCTGGTATCGGATCTGAGCGGACTTCAGCCTGCACGGGAGTATCTTAAAACGTTCAACGAAAAACGTGAGTCGCTCAGCGGATTGAAGAACTATAAATTCAGTTACTTTGTAATTACTAAAGACAATTTCGATATATTTTACCGTACAAAGGGAATTGATGAGTACACGCGCTTCTTCGAAAAAAACTATAACTCACAAAATCCGTGAGTTTGCCGCAATCGAACGGCCCTGGTTCAGAAAGGTATTTATCACCATCTGGATTCTTTTCTTTGTCTTCCTGATCGGGTTTCCCCTTTATGTTTATACGGTAAGCATTGATTTATTCGGCCTGTATGGCGGGATGCCAAGCCTGAAATCTATTGAAAACCCCGAAAATGACCTTTCCTCTGAGTTAATTTCCGCAGATGGTGTTTCCCTGGGACGCTATTTCCGATACGATCGCAGTCAAACCAAATACGAAGATCTCTCACCCGAACTGATCAACACGCTGATCAATTCTGAAGACCATCGTTTTCACGATCATTCCGGGATGGACTTCTGGGCATACCTGCGCGTGGCCAAAGGTCTGCTTACACTTAACCCCAGTGGCGGTGGCAGTACCATCACCCAGCAGCTTGCAAAAAACCTGTACACGCAAAATGCCGACATGAATCTCGATGGTTCAATCGTCAGAAACGTCTTCACCGGCAAATATCCGAAACGTGTGTTCGACAAAACCAAAGAATGGATCATCGCGGTTCAGTTGGAAAAGAATTTTACAAAAGAAGAGATCATCGCGATGTACCTCAACACAGTTCCCTTTGGAAACGTGGGCGGTATTCAGGTTGCAGCAAAAACATTTTTCAACAAAATGCCCGACAGCTTAAACATCCAGGAGTCGGCTGTGCTGGTAGGAATGCTTCAGGCAACCTCACGATTCAATCCAAAAACAAACTATGAGAATTCGCTATCGAAGCGTAATGAAATTTTCGTCAAGCTTTATAGTCGTGGATACATAAAAAGCAAACAAGAACTCGACTCACTCAAGGCGCTGCCGATCGTTCTTCAGTACAAAGTTCAGAATCAAAATGAAGGCCTCGCTACCTATTTCAGAAGTGTAATCGGCCCCGAATTGATCGCCTGGGCAAACGATCGTGGCATCGACCTTTATGAATCAGGTCTTAAAATCTACACGACTATTGACAGCCGCATGCAGAAATATGCTGAAGATGCTGTGGTTGAACATATGTCGAAATTGCAAAAGGACTTCTCCGAACACTGGAAGGGACGAAACCCGTGGCTTGACGACAACTGGCGCGAAATCAAAGGCTACCTGAATTCGCGCATTAAACAATCGGAAAGTTACCGAAACCTTGTTGCGCGTTATGGCAAAGATTCAGATTCGGTAAACATCATGCTCAATATGAAAAAGCCCATGCGGATTTTCACCTGGAATGGCGAGCGCGATACACTATTCAGTTCGATGGACTCGCTCAATTATTACAAGCGCTTCCTGAATACAGGTTTCATGTCAATGGATGCGCACACAGGTGCTATTAAGGCGTGGGTTGGTGGAATTAATCACAAATATTTCAAATACGATCACGTACGCCAGGGAAAACGTCAACCCGGTTCTACATTTAAAGCATTTGTGTATGGCACAGCTATGGAAAACGGATGGGTACCCTGTCATAAGCTCGCGGACGTCTCACCAAGTTTTGATTTGGTGGGCGGGGGCACGTGGATGCCGCGCAACTCCGATGGCTCGTTCGGCCATGGCGAAACAATGACACTTCGTGAAGCGATGGCCTTATCCGTCAACTCCATCACTGCGCAGTTAATTAAGCAGGTACAGCCTGCTAACGTAGTAAACTTTGCACACGGTGCCGGAATAAGTAGTCCGCTGGAAGCTGTGCCTGCGCTTTGTCTTGGTGTAAATGATGTTTCGCTGTACGAACTGGTAGGAGCATATTCAACATTTGTTAACGAAGGTATTTTTACCGAACCGTTCTATATCACACGCATTGAAGACAAAAACGGAAATGTGCTGGAGAGCAGGGTACCCAAAACCCGTCAGGCTATGAAAGAATCCGTTGCTTTCAAAATGGTTTACATGCTGATGGGCGGTGTTGAAGTAAGCGGGGGAACATCACAGGGATTGCCCCGTGAGCTTAAACTCGACAACGAGATTGGAGGTAAAACCGGTACCACCAACAACGCTTCAGACGGCTGGTATATGGGTATTACAAAAGATCTGGTATCGGGTGCGTGGGTTGGTGGCGATGAAAAAAGCATTCATTATCGCAGTTGGGATATGGGCCAAGGCTCACGCACAGCACGGCCAATTTGGGCGGGGTACATGAGACGCGTTTATGCCGATGAAACTCTTCCATACAAAAAAGGCTCATTCAAACGCCCGGCCGTTCAGGATTTCCGGATGGATTGCAATGAATACTATGTTGATCCGACCGATACAGCCGCTGTCGCCCAACCGGTGCAGCAGGAATGGAATGTTGAACACTAACAAGTTTCATGAAGGATCAGCTCAAGCAGCATATCCAAATTCTTCCCGATTCACCCGGAGTATATCGTTTTTATAACTCCGAAAACACGCTCATTTACGTTGGCAAGGCGAAAAGTCTTCGAAAGCGTGTCGGCAGCTATTTTAACAAAATTGAAGGTGTTAACCGCAAAACGCTCAGGCTGGTTTCTGAAATCGAGAAGATTGAATACACCGTATCCGGAACCGAGTTTGATGCGTTGCTTCTCGAAAACAACCTCATCAAGCAAAATCAGCCTAAGTATAATATCCTGCTCAAGGATGATAAAACGTTTCCCTACATCTGCATTTTAAAAGAACCCTTTCCGCGCGTCATTTACACGCGAAAGTACATTCCCGAGCAAGGCGAATATTTCGGGCCTTACTCAAGCGTGGTGGCTATGAAGAACATTCTCGAGCTTGCACGAAAACTTTATACGATCCGCACCTGCCATCTTCTACTCACGCCAAATAACATCGAGCAAAAGAAATTTAAAGTTTGCCTGGAGTATCACATTGGCAATTGCAAAGGCCCGTGTGAAGGTCTGCAGAACGAGACTGATTACTTACGAGATATTGATCAACTGCGGTCGATCTTAAAGGGCCAGGTAAGCATTGTTGAAAAGTACTTCTCGGGGCAAATGAACGCGGCTGCTTCTGCCATGCAGTTCGAAAAAGCGCAATTCTTTAAAGAAAAGCTCGATTATCTCGAACGCTTTCAAACCAAATCGCTGGTTGTTAACCGCGACATCACGGATGTAGATGTGATCACATTGATCAGCAGCAGCGAATACAGCTACACGAATTACATGGTAATTCGCGAAGGCGCGATTATTTACTCCAAGTCAATGGAGTTAAAGAAGAAGCTTGATGAAACCGATGAAGAGCTTGTAAGTCTTGCCTTACTGGAAATGCAGGAACAATCCAGAAGCGGAAATAAAATCGTCTTCAGCAATATACCGATCAATTTGCTTCCCGAGGGCTCGGAGAATATCATCCCGAAGATTGGCGACAAGCGCAAGCTGCTATTGCTCTCACAAAAGAATGCAATGGAGCTGCAGCGCGAACGTGAATTGCTGCGCGCTGAGAAGAAGGCGAAAAAGAACGAAGTATTATTCATCCTTCAAAAAGACATGCAATTGCCAACCTTGCCGGATGTTATTGAGTGCTTCGATAACTCAAACTTTCAGGGAACAACACCGGTTGCTTCCATGGTGAGGTTTGTGAACGGAAAGCCTGACAAAAAGGGTTATCGTCATTTCAACATCAAAACGGTTGAAGGACCAAACGATTTTGCCTCCATGAAAGAGATTGTCTATCGCAGGTATTTCAGATTAGTGCATGAAGATCAACCCCTGCCCGATTTGATTCTGATTGATGGTGGTAAGGGGCAGCTTTCGAGTGCCTGTGAGGCTTTAAAAGAATTAAATCTATACGGGAAAATCCCGATTGCAGGCATTGCGAAAAAACTTGAGGAAATCTATTACCCGGAAGATTCGCTTCCGCTGATGATCAATAAGCGCTCACCCGGTTTGAAGCTTCTGCAATTTGTCCGCGATGAAGCACATAGGTTTGCCATCACCTTTCATCGTCAAAAAAGAAGTAAAACGTTCCTTAAAACCGAGATCGAAGAATTAAAGGGTGTTGGCAAGGCAACTACCGAAAAACTGCTGCGCCACTTCAAGTCTGTTAAAAAAGTAAAAGAAGCTTCACAGGAAGAACTCGAAGCCGTGGTAGGTAAAAGTAAAGCAGCTATCATCAAGGCAATAAAAAACCCCTGACATCTGCCAGGGGTTCTTGTAAAGTCAAATCGTTAGGATTAGTATTCCCAGAGATTGTGCTCCATTTCCATGAGCTTCATCTCTTCCCACTCACGTGCCCAAACACCTTCGTAATAAGGCCTGTTGTTCGCGCGATATACATCATCCAATGTATTATCATCCGGATTCTCAACCTTGTAGATAACTCCTTTAAAGAATCTCAGAAGGAATGCATCCGCATAGTTCTTGTTCTGTGCTGTATTCTGGCGGTTAAACCAAACTGCTTTCTCAGGATTATTACGGAAAACTTTTTCAAGGTCTTTGTACTTAAACCATCCCAAAGACTTGAATGTACCCGTTGCATCATCGAACGCAGAAAGTTCAAGAGCCTGAATATCGTAGTACAGGCGTGATCTTCTCTTATCGAAAATCATGTCTTCAACAAGATTAAGGCGATAAACCTGGTTAGGAAGATAATCCAGTCCGGCTCCCTGCTTAGTTACAGTCCACTCACCATTCTTAACGGTGGTTGGATTTACACCTGTATTGTTATCGATCTGGCTTTCGTAGTTCTTTCCATTGAAAGAAACAACGTCATTCAGATAATAGGGTGTTGCAGGATCCCAAGCAGGGAAACTCTGCGGAGGTGCCGCCTGAAGTTTTCCCTGGAATTCCTCTTTTGTCCATTTTGATTTAAGAGAGTCTGATTGAAAGATTTCTGCAATCTCACCGGACTTAGCAGCTTCCATGATCAGCTTGCTAATTTCTCCGTTGCGGGCAAAAAATCCTTTGTTCTGCTTTTCTCTCAAATCGATTGTTCGCCAAACGCGTCTCTTGTAGTGCTGCTCATAGCGCGCAATCGGATCAAGCGAATTTGGATTGTATTGAATCTCATCTGGCTGTGCAAGTACGGCCAGTGGAGCTCCAATTAAAGCATACAGAACAACTCTCTTCAGCATTTTCATATTTCGCTTTTTCTCTTAGTTAACAGGTATTTGAACCAGATCAGCCGAAGATACGGTTACCGGCTCTGGTGTTCCTTCGTACGTCATACGCACAACATTCTTAGGTTCAATCACAATTCTGTCTCCGGGGCGCATCAATGAGCGCCAGCCAGCCAGATCGATTGATTCAGACGTAACCGTCATTTCCTGTACGCGGGCTGTTCCGCGGGCCAGGATAACAGACATATTACGTACACGATAGTTAGCATCCTTAGGAACTTCTGTTTTGAAGTTAGCCTCAGCTTCAGCATTCACACGCAAGCCCGCTATTGATCCTGCTTTGATACCATTTTTCAAGTCGATGTCACGACCGTTGTTGTCTTTTGCAATAATGCGCGGACGTGGAACTGGCTTAACATCGAATGCTTCAACCCCAAGGTTTGCACCCGCATTTGTAACGGTTACATTAACCTTCCGCTGACTTGGAATAATAATTACGTTACCGGTTTTAGAACCCGGCACCACTTTTCCGCCCGATGCTGAGAAGCTTGGCTTATAGTTGGTTCCCAAAGCAGGTACTTCAAAGTTCACGCTGTTACCGCAGCCCATATAAAGTGTTGGCGCGGTACCCGTCGTAACCTTGATAACAGGTTTTGCCACGAAGTACTCGATGTCACCAAGGATATCCTTGTCTCCAAGTTTAGCAGCAGCTTTAAAGCTTTTCTTAGCGTTACCATCTTTGTCGTAAGCACCTGCTGTCGCCGTAAACTCGATTTTACCCATCTTAATTCCTTCTACATCAACTACGGGGATGTTAGAGCCATCCTTAGTGAAGGTTGGATTCATCGCAGATGAAGATCCTGTAATGAACAGGTCAGCCTCATACTTAGAACCCGCGGCCACAATGGAAGATTTCGGACGCGCCATCAAAATGAATTTGTCAAGCTTAATGTTCTGGGCATCTGCAATGGCAGCAAGTTTCGCCAATGCATCTTTCTCATAGTCCAAAATCTGCGCCTGACTTTCTGTTACTGAAGCAAGGCCCGCGATAACAGGTGTGTTCTCGAACGTAAACGTTAAGAAGTCCTTATTTGCGTGATCCTTGTTATCCTTAAACAAATCTAAGTCTTTCGGAGCCTTTGCAATGTCATCGTATTTGGTGTCTTTCACACCTGCTGCGGCAACAATTGAATTAAGCTCGTTAACATAGTCTTTCAACCACTTCTCGTAGTCCTTACCAATTGGCTTGTTGATCATCATAGCAGCAGCCTTAGAACCGTGGTTCTGAATCAATTTTTCGTTGATCTCTGTGCCGTCAGATTCCTTAATCATCGCCTCTTTGAGACCTTCAATGTTCTTGTAAGTCTTATCTGTTAACGTGCGCACTTTTTCAGCTGCATCCTTTGCGCCTTTGATTTTCGGGTTATCAGATTTACCAGCCGCATCTGAAATAGTCTTCAGTGTTTCGGTGTTTTTGGCAATGTTCTCACCATTTGTCTTCTCCATCGTGGTATTGATGATGGCGAACTTATCCAGTACCGCGCTTCCCACCTGAAGGGCGAGAAGGGCTGTAAGCACCAGGTACATCATACCAATCATCTTCTGCCTTGGGGTTTCCTTACCACCTGCCATGTTGTTGTTGGTTTATAGTTATGTTATAAACTAAAATTCTCGATCAATATTATTTAGAACCGCCACCTTTCATGGCTGTGAGCATGCTGCCATAAACATTGTTCAGGGCAGTCAGGTTATCCGACAACTTGCCAAGTTCAGTTGTGAACTTCGCAGTGTTATCACCAACTTTAGAAAGACCTTGCATAGCACCTGTCAGGCTTTCGTAGAACTTGTTCATGTTCTTAACATGAGAATCAGCATCCTTCAATTCCATTTCGTAAACTGAATTCAATGCAGCAAGATTCTTCGTTACTTTCTGAACCTGAGAGTGGTACTCACCAGCATCTTTAGATGCGTTAGCCATTGAACCAACTGCTTCGATTGCTGTCTTGTATGAGGCGTTCATATCAGACAAAGCTTTAGAAGCGGTCTTAACGTTGGTAGCATACTCGTTAGTAGCTACAGCAGCGTTTGAAAGGTTGTTCATTTGAGATGCCGATGTTGCGAGGTTGTTTAAACCTTTACCGAGGTTGTCGAGCAAGTTCTGATCAACCTTTGCAGTTTTCAGCATTTCATCAACTTTCAACAGCGGAGAATCAGTAGTAGCACCGATTTTTCTTACTGTTGGAGCAGCTACCGGACCCTCGAAGTCTTCAGCAAGCTCTGGATATACTTTTGACCAGTCCGTTTCAGGATGTGGTGGTTCGAATGCACTTAAGAAGAAGATAGCGGCTTCAGTAAGGAGACCGATCATCAACATTTCATCAGCACCGGGGAGGTGAAGAATTTTAAATAAGGCTCCGACAATTACAACTGCTGCTCCTATACCATATACCTTAGGCATGATGGTTTTAAATAGAAGTTCAACAAATCCGCCTTTTTTCTTGCTCATTGTAGTATTGGTTTAAGTTTTCGGTTCAGTTAAGTATTTTAAAGATAAACAGGGTTTCTTAATAATTAAAATTCACGTCCGGATGAGCGTCCGAGGTGTGTCATCGCACAACGGAAGCCGATGTAAGCACGGGTAGAATCTTTAAACTCAAATGTTCTTGTGCCGGTTTCCAGGTAATACGCAACATCTTTCCATGAACCTCCGCGGATAACTTTCTTAGGAGCAATCTTTTCGTTGTATTTCGGACTTTCCGGATTGGTGCGGGGATCGATATACTGAGGGTTCAAATCCCACACAGTAGGCACTGAAGCAGCGTTGAAATCATCAAGGCACCACTCCGATACGTTACCGGCCATATCATACAAACCGTAGTCGTTCGGGAAGTACATCATAACCTGTGCGGTATATGCAAAACCGTCATCGTAGAAGTTACCACGACCCGGCTTGAAGTTCGCGAGCATACATCCTTTTGCGTTACGGATGTACGGGTTACCCCAAGGATACTTGGCCAAGTCTCTTCCTCCGCGAGCTGCATATTCCCACTCAGCTTCTGAAGGCAGGCGGAAATTCGGCATCGGGAAATCTCCCACGCTCTTGCGGTAGTCATTGAGGTAAGCTGTTCTCCAGCTTGAGAAATACGTTGCTGCATCCCAGTTGATACCCACTACCGGATAGTCGTCATAACCCGGGTGCCAGTAGTAATAGTCCTGGATTGGGTCGCCCATGTGGTGCGCGAAGTCTTTTACCCATGCAGTAGTGTCAGGGTAGTACTTCTGACGGAATGTTTCTGCGTCAATTGTTTCAAATCCTTCAATGTTACCCTGATCTACCAGGTAGAAATTGGTGAATTGACGGTACTCGTTATTGGTGATTTCGGTATCGTCCATGAAGAACGAACCGATCGTTACCTGCTTGTTGTAGTTGATTTGGGTTGACGCAGGATCTTCATCTGCCTGACCCATGTGGAATGTACCCGCAGGGATTGGAACCATACCGTATGGCACAGTCAGTACCCAGCCTTCACGGCCCGGAACGCCAACCAACTCTCCCTGTGAATCGTTCTTTTTGCCACCAAGCCCTAATAAACCACACGCGCTTGCAGCGACACCGGCCAGGATGAGAAGACATTTTGAAGCAACCGATCTGTTCATATTCTATAGTTCAATTTCCAGTATGTACGTCTATGTTTTGGGGGGAAGAAAGGTGTTCCCGAATCTTCACTTCTATAAAAATCGCCTACCAAATTCTACAAAATCTCAAAAAAACCAAAATTATTTGTCGCTTAATGCCTGTAGCGGGGGGTTCGGATGATCTTTTTACCGCTACCCGGGCTTATCGGCAAATCATAGGTTAACATGAGTTCATGTGAGCTTCCGCTCTTAGCTTGTTTATCTACCAGTACGATGTCTATAGAATAGCCCAATTTCAGCGATTTATCCTTTAAAAGGGCATATCCGAGGATCACATTCAATGCTTCTGATTGTCTGAACGATAACCCGCCCCACATCGTATTCCGGTAGGTTGCGATCGCTCCGAGATCGAATGAATATTCGTTGAAATCCGTTTTTACAAGGACAGTCGGCATAATCTGAAGGTCGAAACTCACATCGTAGTAGTAGCCGGCTGTGAAGTTTAAATGTCTTTCAAGGGCGTTCCGGGAGCCATTTTTGCCGAAATCGAAGGTTGCGTTGGTAAGGTGGTTAACCCCGAAACCTGCGTAGAATTTCTCGTTGCGGTACATCATACCAAGGGCCACGTCCGGGCGGACCTGAGTTTCTTTACCGTTGATGATCAGATCGTCTCCCTCCTGGATGTAGCGATATTCGCCCCCGTCAACAGTTTGGGCAAAAACTCCGAGTTTAATACCGAAGCTGAGCTTGCTTTCTCCGATGCCTAGGTGGTAGGCATAAAGCGCCTGTACCTGCAGGTTGTTCAGGTTTCCAAGCTTATCGTGAAGGAGGTAGCCACCGGCACCGCTGTTTAATTTGTGGATGGGAGCATTAAATGAAATGAACTGTGATGTGGGTGCGCCACGATCGTCAAACGAAGACTGGTAGCCGAGCCACTGGCTTCTGTGCATGGCCATGAATCGCGAAACTCCATCAGCTCCTGCAGCTGCGGGAGTAATGTAAAGCGAATTGAACATGTACTGCGAAAATTGGGCATCCTGTTGGGCAAATAGCTTACCCGCACTGGTTAGCGTCAGAAGGCAAAAAATGATATAAAAACCTAGTCTGGACATCAAAACACCAAAAGGAGGATTTAAAGTAAGTTCTTTTTTACGACACTTTCAACGGCCGTGTAATTAAAGTGTAATAAAAAATGACACTTAGTAAAATCCAAGTAATGAAGGAGTTATTTAATCCCGTTAGCCTTCTTGATGTACAGTTCCAGGGCTCCGGTCATAGAAGGCGCATTGGGTAGCGGGGCTTCAATGTCGAGTAGCAGACCAGCATCGGTTACGGCTTTGGCGGTTGTAGGACCAAACGCGGCAATGCGGGTGTTATTCTGTTTAAAATCAGGAAAGTTTACAAAAAGTGAGTTAATGCCTGAAGGGCTGAAGAACGCCAGCACGTCATAAAAGACATTCTCGAGGTCAGACAGGTTGCTGGCCACGGTGTGGTACATAATCGCCTCGGTGAAATCGAAACCATTTTCCCGTAAAAAGTCGGGGATGTCGTTTTTACGAATATCCGAGCATGGGAAAAGATACTTTTCGTTCTTATGTTTTTTCAAAATCTCCAGAAGATCCTGTGCCGTTTTCAAACCTGTGAAAATTTTCCGTTTACGGATCACGATGTACTTCTGCAGGTAATTAGAAGTTTGTTCTGAGATGCAGAAATACTTCATGTCGGCCGGCATTTCAATTTTTAACTCGCGGCAGATGTGAAAAAAATGGTCAACTGCATGGCGGCTGGTGAAGATAATAGCCGTGTAGTTGAGTATTTCGATTTTTTGTTTTCTGAATTCTTTGATCGGTACGGGCTGCACTTCAATAAAAGGACGAAAATCAATTTTGAGATTGAATTTCTCTGCCAGTTTCAGATATGGAGAATTTTGATCGGTAGGGGCTTCTTGCGTCACCAGAATGCTTTTTACTTTCCGCATTCTGTCGTTCACATTTTCATTCATATCAGCACGTAACAAATTCACCTACTTATTTAGTACCTCAATTATGATGAAGAAGGGTATTAATTCGGTGGCACAAATGTACGAAAATAAATGGAAAGCGGAGTGGCGAACGCGTGATGCAAGTTTAAAAAACCCCAGTACAATCCACAGGCCGAGTATCCACGGAAGTGTTGCAAACAAAAAATTATAAAATGCCTGACCTTGTCCGTGCAAAACAAAATAAATCAATAAAACGAGTGAAAGAATGCCTAGTGTAACCAGCAGAATTCTGACAAAGTTGAAAAAGTGGTAGCCTGCTACTTCGCGAATACCAAATAAAACACTGATCAGGTAGATGATAACTATCTTAACAAATAAAAAGATCAGTACATACATGCTAACCGTAAGCCAGGTAACGAGCAGCGTTCCATAAGAAGCTGTTGCAATGCCTTCAATGCCAAACCGGACGCCTGTAAACCGGATAATAATCATAAAAAAAAGTGCAGCCATTAAACTGGTGAAAACATAAAACAAAATTGTTGCACTGGTAACGCGGTAGTAATAATGATCGTCTTCGCTTTCGCGATTGGAAAATAGTTTCCGGATGGAAAAATAATCTGCCGAAAGGCCAGGGTTAAGCCTGATGATGCTCACTAAAAAAATAATCAATACCAATGTTGCTGTAATGGAAAAGTCGCGGAAAATCGTTTTGGTTTTTAAATACGATTCTTCCGGTGCCGTTGCCTGATGAAGAACATTAGCGGCTATGTAGGTTTGAAGATTGCTGTTCGATAACGGGGTTTCGCTATGGAGCGAAATGAAAAACTCAGGAGAAGGATACCGTGCGGCAAGACTGTCGATGGAAAGCCTGACTTCGCTGACTTTATCCAACACAACAGAGCCATTTAAAAGAATCGACAAAGGATTTGTTGATTTAACAACGAAATAATCAGTCTTAAAAGTTTTTACCGGAATCGAGATATAAACGGTTGCCGGATTGTTATCGGATTGATAGGGCTTGTAAACCGTGCTGTCGCTCGTCATCCATGTATCGCGCAAATCTTTTTTTACAACCCATTGTGCGGACAATGTGTGAGTAAGGCAAACCAGAACGACAAACAGCGCAATTCTCATATTCTGCCAAAATTATCACGATCGGATAACAAAACCGTATTTTTGAAACACTTTAAATGGCTGGCATTTACATTCATATTCCTTTTTGCAGACAAGCATGCTACTATTGTGACTTTCACTTCTCGGTCAATCAGGATGTAAAACCACAATTGATCAAGGCCATTGCAAAAGAACTGACGCTGCAAAAGGATTATTTGCAGGGAGAAGCTATCGACACCATTTACCTGGGTGGCGGAACGCCTTCGTTGCTTACAGCAGTTGAGCTTAGTTTATTGTTTGGAACGATCCGATCGCATTACTCCGTATCTCCCCATGCTGAAATCACGCTTGAAGCCAATCCGGATGATCTCACACGTGAAAAATTATCGCAACTCAAATCAATCGGGCTTAACCGATTGAGTATCGGCATACAGACGTTCAATACAGAACGGTTAAAATCTTTAAATCGCATTCACGATGAAGCGTCTGCCATCAGAAGTTTCAACGATGCACGCGAAGCAGGTTTCGATAATATCACGATTGATCTGATGTACGCCCTGCCGGGAGAAACTATGGATGACTGGAGGCGCGACATCGCGCAAGCGATCAATCTGCATCCGGAACACATCTCCTGTTATTCGTTAACGATCGAACCTAAAACTGTTTTTGGCAAATGGGCCGCAACCGGAAAGCTAAATCTACAATCTGATGAAGTGGCAGCAAGGCATTTGGAAATGCTGATGGAAATGCTCCCGGCAGCCGGATATGAACATTATGAAATTTCAAATTTTGCGAAGCCCGGGTTTCACTCGAAACATAACAGCAGCTATTGGCGCGGGGTTAACTATCTTGGTGTTGGCCCGAGTGCACATTCGTTCAATGGCGAAAGCAGACAGTACAACATTACAAACAATCATCTTTACCTAAAGGCGCTTAATTCAGATGCCATTCCCTTTGAAAAAGAGATTCTGTCGCGCGAAAACCGGATTAATGAATACATTCTCACATCGTTGCGTACATCGTGGGGAACTGATCTTTCGTTTTTGAAACAAACGTACGGTTACGACTTACTTACTGAAAACAAAAATTACCTTTCCGAACTTTTGGAAAAGCAATTCGTCACATTTGATGACGGTGTATTGAAATTAACGAAAGCCGGAAAGTTATTTGCAGATAAAATCTCATCCGATCTTTTCTTAACATGATTGCCGACATACGTTTTAACAATCGTCCATTCAAAGCTGATCTAAGCAAAGGCTATGATATTTCGTTACCGTTAAAGGCAGGCTCGGAAAATCCCAATTGTTACTGGGCCGAACCCGTTAAAATGGAAACGATTCGTTCAGGGGATTTTGTTGGAAGTGTGAATGAGGGCGGAAGTGTGAATTATCAAAAGCTTATTGTAACACCCCATGGTAATGGCACACATACCGAATGTTACGGACACATTTCTGCCGATAATGCAACCATCAACCAATGCCTTACTGAATTTCATTTTGTTGCGGAATTAATATCCGTCACACCTGAAATTGCTTCAACTGGTGATCATGTCATTACACGTCAATCCGTTGTTGACAGAATCAAACACAAATCTGCACAAGCAATCGTCATTCGCACGCTGCCCAACAACGAATCAAAAAAAACTGCTCAATATTCCGGCACGAATCCACCGTATCTGCATCATGAAGCAGCTCAATACTTTGCGGATTCAGGTGTTTTACATTTACTGATTGATCTTCCGAGCATTGACCGCGAATCGGACGAAGGCAAGTTACTGGCGCACAAAGCGTTTTGGAAGTTTCCGGGTTCCATCCGCAAAGGCAGCACAATTACGGAACTCATTTATGTTGATCAGGCGGTTGAAGACGGGCTCTACCTCCTGAATTTACAGATCACCAGCCTCGAAATGGATGCCAGTCCTTCAAAGCCTGTTTTATACAAGCTGACAGAAGTTTTGTAATTTCGGGGCACAACCCCACATGAGATCGCAAGAAGAGAAGAAGGTATACATGCTGCTGAAGTCGGTGATTTTCTACTATCACGGACTGGATGAAGCTGAACGGATTGACCTTGAAAAAACTGCCGATTCACTTGACGCCCATGAAGAATACAAATGGGCTCTGAAGTTTATTGAGAAAGATTATATCACTTCCTTTGAGCGCGCACGCGAATATCTGAACGAGATTATTGCCGACTACCCGAAAGATAAGCGCACCGAACTTATCAACATGGTTTGGCAATCGAACAACCTGAAAGGTTACGTTACCGAAATGGAGGCAACTGCCATGCTTAAGCTTGCCAAAGACTGGAACGTACAGAAAGAGTTGATCGAGCTCGTAATGAAGTAAATTACTTCAGGTAGAATATTCCTTTTAGTCTCGCTTCTTCCCACGGACGCTGTTTGCCACCGGAAAGCTGTTCAACGTTGTTGCGGGTGTGCATGAAAATGTCTTCAATACGCTGAGAGATTTTTAATTGCTTGATGAGTTCGCCTGTGTAAAGACCGTTTGTTCCATCGCCATCGGACGCTACAGAGCCCGGATCGGTCGCATAAGCAATTAGTGTTCCGCTTGGAGCATTAATCCTTGCAAGACCTGTACCTCCGCGTTTCCCGGCCGGGAAGGGATTGTTACGGCATGCGTCCAGAATAATCATGTTAAGACCTTCATCGTTCGCAAACTCCATCGTATTGGAAACACCTGAAAGCGGAATGCACTTTTGCTTTACATCCAAATGCGACTGGATGTCGGCATCTACCGGCACAAGATAGTTGGCACCATCCACTTCAATTCCATGACCTGCGTAAAAGAAAAGTGAAACGTCAACATCCTGAATACGGTCGCCAAATGCATAGATGGCATTTTTAATCGTTTCGTAGTTCCCGTTTTCAATGGTAGTAACATCAAAGCCCAGGCCTTTGAGTGTTGCTGTCATCGCTTTGGCATCGTTGAGTGTGTTTTTAAGTTTGCTGGCAGCTGTATAGTCGGCATTACCAATCACCAGTGCGATACGCTTATTGTATTGCACTGAATTTTCCTTTGTTGCTGGCTTTTGCCGGGCAGGCTCGCTGTTTAAATAAAGGTCTTTGCTTATGACTTGCGACTGTGTGTTTTGTGCTGCCACGCGCACACGGTTTTTGCCGGGCACAAGGTTTACAATCCCTTTGAAAGTGCCGTCAGGATTTAATTCAGCCCTTTGATCGTTGATCAGTACCTGCGCCATGCGGTCGGTCCCTTCAACTTTCCCTTCCACGGTAACGGAGGTGCCCTGAATCAACTGCTCTCCGTAGTTGCGATTAATTGTTGGTGTTGTAATTCTGATTTCAGCGGGGTTGTTCCGCACAACTTCGTAGAGGTAAATCATTCCGCTCACGGTACCTACCGCGAGTATGCTTCCATCATCCGACAGTGTAATGGAACTGGGACGTTCATCAACAGAAACACTTTCGTTTACTTCCCCTTTATCAAGGTTAACGACAAAGATGTTGCGCGAATCGCTGCTGTAATAAAATAACGTTGAGGCCGTTGGTCCCATCGCCAATCCATCGGGGCGGTAGCGGAGCGCAACACGCTTCTTCTCCTGACCGGTGGTCCAGTCATACGCGATTAACATATTTCTGCGTTCCGGCTGACGGCCGGGTTGCAAACCACCTTTCGGAATAAACACTTCCTGAAGGCCTACAACAAAATTATCAGAGCCCTTGCTGGCAGATGCGGAATGAATCACTGAGCGCGAGCCGGAATACTCCCCACTTTGAAGTTTCAATTCGCGTAGAAATTTCTGATTGATGAATTCCCAGCTAAAACTTTCGCCTATGTTGTTGATTGCGGCAAGCTGCTGACCAAAACGATCGAAGCCCAGGAACAACGCGTTCTTCAGATCACCTGATGACTGAATCCGCGTTTGCGTCATACCGGCTTTCAGATCGAACACTTCGATCTGATTATTTTTTTCAAGAACCGTCAGGTAAACCTGATTCGGATCGAGTGTGACATTTACAAGTGAAGGAAAGGTTTGAGAGCCCCTGCTTTCCTCGAAAGAAGAAAGCGGATACGTTGAAAACTGTCCGTTAGCCCGAACAGCAATGAATTTTTTGTCCTTGTCGAGAAATTCGTGGAAGATAACTTTTCCGGATGCAGGAATTTTTTTGAGAACGCTTGAAGACTCTATTTCTATGAGCGAAACGTTGCCCTTTTTATCAGCTGCGCCAATAATTTTTGAATCTTCTGAAAATGAAATCGTTTCTACATCGGTTGAGCTTACCGAGAACTTTTTATAGGCCGAAAGGTAGACATCCTGCGCATTGGCGTTAAAGGAAGCTGTCAGGCCTATTGCAAGAAAGAAAAGTATGGTCAGGGTTCTCATACGATGAAGGGTTAAATAAAAAAGAGGATGCAAAACACACCCTCCTATCTATAAATTATTCCAAAATGTTAGTTGGCTTTCCCTAACAAGAAACCTACGCCCACCTGAATAAGGAAAGCAGAGTTTCCATCGATAAACAAAAGTTGCAAGCCCCCGTCAATGTTAACAGCTTCAGTCACAAAATATTTTGAGCCCCCGTAAAGACCTAATCCAGTTTTCATTTCATCTGCAATTTCTGTAAAGCTAATAGCCGCACCTGCATAAGGAAGCAACTTTGCATCTTGCGTAAGCCAGTTATAAGTTCCATAGAAACCAATTGCCGGAGATGTGTCTGACTGATCCCCAAATTTTGTTATCGAAATAGAGGGGGTAATACCAGCTTCAATGTTTTGCGTGAAATAATATCCAAATTTTCCCGAGATGGTTCCCATTCCAAAGCCTTCTGTACCCATGTATAAGGCGTTGAAGGAAATGTTTTTGTCGCCTTTTTCAATCTGTGCAAAAGCTGTTGTGCCTGCAAACAGAACAAAAGCAAAAAGTATCAATTTTTTCATAGGGGATAATAGTTGTTTAAGCCGCAAAGAATATAAAGAAATTAATATATGTCAATACGTGGTATTGGGTATTTTATGCTTTGCGCTCAATTGCGTTTAGAAAAAAATTTTATCTTGAGTACATAATCTGTTTTAGCATGAGAAATTTAGCGACTTGTACCCTTATGATCGCAGGTTTAATTAACGCGTTTGCAGCCGAAATAAACTCGATTGAAGGAAATAGTCCCGTTTGCCCCCAGAGCACCACCACTTACACCGTCAATTATGCATTAAACTTCACTAACACACTTACCACATTCGATGAAGTAAAAAGTGTAAAATGGGAGTTTATTCAAAATGGCATTGTTGTTAAAACACTTTTCTCGTCAACATTTGTACCTATTGCCCCGACAGGCTCAGCCAAAATCAACGTTTCGGGTCTTTCATTAGGCCTCACAAAAATACGCGTTACACTTAATTACTATCTCCACACACCCTACTCAGTCGCGCCACTTAACACCCAAAAAACGCGGGACATCTTTGTTGGAATCCCTGATCCGACAATAATTAATGGAGATGTTATTTGTCCTGGTTCAACGGCCTTATTTTCAATTGGCTCCCTGCCCAACGCAACATCTTACACTTGGGAGGTTCCCGCTGGATGGAGGGTTAATGGCGTTATAGGCCCCGTTGTCGCGAATCAGGGAATGCTCGTTTCTATCCAACCCTGTTCAGATACAACTTGCAAACCTATTCCGCTTTCAGCATTTACAATAAAGGTAAAGGGCGTTAGTGCTTCATGCGGGCAAAGCAACTATTCCTCGAAAACGATCAAGATTGATCATCAGGTTAACATTACAGAAACAAATTTCCCATACAACGATGTCAAACTGAGTGCCTCGCCAACAAATTTTCCAAGCTATCAATGGACACTTGATCCTGCCTGGTATTTCCCTGCTAATGGAAATAAAAATTTGCCGGAAGTATCCTTCAATTCTCGCGGTCTAACGGGCTTGGCCACGCTAACCTATACAACGCCTTGCCAAAATACTTACACAAGGAATTGGTGGTGGGTATTGCCCAATACTGGAGGACCCGGAAGCCCAGGGAATCCCGGTGACCCACAACCTGATCCGGGTGACTGTGATCCGGAAATCCCTGTTTCGTATATGCCAAATGCTAAAGCCATGAACGTGGTATACCTTAAAGCGCCTTGCGATGAGGAACCACCTGCCGCGGCACTTTATAGTTCTGACACTGGATCACTGAAGTCTATCAAACTTGTTCGTAACGGTGAGGGTTTTGAGTATGATATCTCAAGTCTTAAACCAGGGGTGTATATTATGCAGGTTAAGACATCGAAGGGTAAACATAAAACGATGAAATTTATTAAGATGGATTAAGTTAAAGGCTCATCATATCCTTAAACTTAGCGGCTTGTCTGCGGCTAACTTCAACTTTTTCACCGCCTTTCAGTTTAACCATTAAGCCTCCGTTGAACCATTGCTCAATCCCTTCAACCCAGCTGAGGTTGATGATGTGTTTCCGGCTTGCGCGGAAGAAAGCCCTTTCATCAAGCTTTTCGTCTAACGCATTCAGTGATTTATGAATCATGGGCCGGTTGCCATCAAAATAGACTTTGATATAGTTACCGTCTGATTCAAACATCCGCACGTTGTTCAGGCTCACAAACCAGCAGCGATCACCGTCTTTTACAAAAACCTGGTCGCTCAGACCAAGCTTCTTATCGGCATTGCGAACCGCAGCAGAACGGCTTTTTTCCTTATCGAGAATTTTGCTTACCGTCTCCGAAAGACGATCGGCCTGAATGGGTTTCAGTAAGTAATCAAGCGCATTCACTTCAAATGCCTTCAATGCAAACTCATCGTAGGCAGTTGTAAACACAACAAAAGGAACGGCATCAAGCTCTTCGAGTAACTGAAAGCCTGTTTTTCCGGGCATTTGAATGTCAAGGAACAAAAGATCGGGACTCAGGTCATTCACCATGTTTATTGCTTCTTCGGCATTCATGGCTTCTCCCACCACTTCGATTGAAGGATGTTCTTCCAGAAGTTTCATCAGTTCCTTGCGAGCCAGGCGTTCATCGTCAATTATTAATGCTTTCATCCTTTGGGTAGATAGTTATAGTGATTGCGGAATTATGATTTCGGTTAATACAAAATTGTTGTTCTCATTAATGATCTTAAAAGATGCTTCGTCACCATATAAAAGTTTTAAACGCTGCATCGTATTTTTTATTCCCATCCCACCGAATTTCCCTTTACGTGCTCCATTCAGCAAATGCCCGCTGTTGCGGATTTGTATTTTCAAACGGTTTTTTTCCACCAGGGTTTTCAAGTGAATGGTTCCGCCTTGCGTAAGCTTCGAAATACCATGTTTGATGCCGTTTTCAACAAGTGTTTGAATCATAAAAGGCGGCACCAGAAAGCGCGAAGATTCGGAATGAATGTCGAGTTCGGTTTTCAATCGCTCTTCAAAACGAATGCTCTCCAGACTGAGGTAATCCTTTACAATTTTCAGCTCGTCATCAAATTTTGTCAATCCTTTCTTCTCAAAGGTCAGTGAGTTTCGAAGGATGTTGGACAAATGATTAATCGCCTGTTTCGATTTGTCTGGATTCTCATCCACTAACGCCCGAATGCTGTTAAGTGCGTTAAAAATAAAATGCGGGTTTAACTGGTTCTTAAGGTTGTTGAGTTCGATCTCAATCATTGAAGCTTCGTACTTCAATGACTTATTATAGCGAGCGATGTAGTGATACGTGAAATAAAATAACGACCATAGAAACAGCATGAAAAAGAAAAATGATTCGCCCAACAGAATCTGGCGCGGATCGAGTGCCAAGCGCTGAACGTTTACCACATTTAGCAGGATACTCAACGGCACACGTAGAAAGTAAATCACGAACCCCAGCACAAAAATGGTAGGCAGCACGCGCGTCATCATTTTCGGCACGCTCAGGCTTAGCCATTTCCATTGATTAACGTAGTACCGGAAGGTGTGTGTTACGCCCAGGCAAATGAGTCCTTCGAAAATGAAGAATGTGATTCTCCGTAACGGAATTCCATTTACGTTACTAAAGCTATACCAAACAATCTGCAGCAAGACATAGGTTGTCCAGCCTGTGATTTGAAGAGTCCAGTAGAGTCGCTTTTTATTATTAACCATTTCCGAATGGTAAAGGTAAAAAATTCAAAAACTGCACGACAACGCAGTTACATGAGTGGGTTAAAACCACTGGAACTGTACCAAGTAAAGCAACAAAAGGCCGGCACCGATAATCAGCAACCACGAAACTATTGCTAATGGTTTTTTAAATCGCTCCAGTCGTGGCTCAACTGTAAGGCCATTGAATACAAATGCCAGGCCGGCCACGATATACAACGATGATTCAATCCACGAGGCATGAGTGATGTAGTAAACACCTACAGCAAAGAAAATCAACCCGAATAAATACTGTCGTTGCGTTGCGTTCATGTTAATTTAATTCCGCTTTCAGGAATTTGCCGGTAAAGCTCGCAGGATTTTTGGCAACTTCTTCAGGTGTTCCCTTAGCGATAATTTTTCCGCCTTTCGCTCCGCCTTCCGGCCCGAGATCGACAATATAATCGGCCGATTTTATCACATCCAGATTGTGCTCAATAACCAAAACCGTGTTTCCTTTATCGACAAGTTTTTGTAGTACGTCAAGTAAATGAGCAATGTCCTGAAAGTGCAAACCGGTTGTCGGCTCATCTAATATATAGAGTGTTTTTCCGGTATCGCGTTTCGACAGTTCGGTTGCAAGCTTTACGCGCTGCGCCTCTCCGCCTGACAGTGTTGTTGCATGCTGACCCAACGAGATGTAGCCCAAGCCCACTTCGCTGAGGGTTTGAATTTTCCGCAACACTTTCGGTTGATTTTCGAAAAACGTCACGGCCTCTTCAACAGTCATGTCCAGCACATCCGAGATCGATTTTCCTTTAAAGCGAACTTCGAGTGTTTCACGGTTGTATCGCTTGCCTTTACAGGTTTCGCACGGCACATACACATCCGGAAGAAATTCCATTTCAATCAATCTTAAACCGGCACCCTCGCAGGTTTCACAACGGCCGCCTTTTACGTTAAATGAGAATCGGCCAGTTTTATAACCACGGATCTTCGCTTCGGGCATCTGGGCAAACAAATCGCGGATGTCGGTAAACACGCCTGTGTAGGTTGCAGGATTCGATCGGGGTGTTCTGCCGATAGGCGACTGATCGACTTCAATTACTTTATCGATGTGTTCAAGACCGTCAATTTTCTTATGTTCGAGTGGCTCTGTTCTTGAATTGAAGAAATATCTGTTCAGGATCGGAAATAACGTTTCATGAATTAATGTTGATTTACCGCTGCCCGATACTCCGGTAATACACATGAATGTTCCGAGTGGAATTGTGAGATCGACATTTTTAAGATTGTTACCATTTGCTCCGCTGAGTTGAATCTTATTTCCTGTGCCTTTACGTCTTTCTTTCAGATACGAAATGCCAAGTTTACCGCTCAGGTATTTTGATGTAGCGCCACTTCCTTTTAAAAAGCTCTTCGGATCACCTTGCGCAACAATCTGTCCGCCATGACGTCCGGCACCGGGGCCAACATCAATAACATAATCAGCTTCGAGCATCATGTCTTTGTCGTGCTCAACAACAATCACCGAATTGCCCAAATCACGCAGATCTTTCAGTGCTTTGATCAGCTTGACGTTGTCGCGTGCATGGAGGCCAATGCTTGGTTCGTCCAGTATATAAAGCACACCTACCAACTGCGTACCGATTTGAGTAGCCAGCCGGATACGCTGTGCCTCTCCCCCGCTTAAGGTTCTCAACGAACGATTCAGATTTAAATAATCAAGACCAACATCCAGCAGGAAACCAATACGCTTACGAATCTCTTTCAATACTTCCGCAGCGATAATTCTTTGTTTCTCGTTAATCTTATTTTCGATGCCGGTAAACCACGTGCTCAATTGCTGAATATCCATCAACGCCAACTCAGCAATATTCTTATCGTGAATTTTAAAGTGCAACGATTCTTTCCGCAGACGCGCACCGTTGCATTCCGGGCAGGTTTTCACCATCAAAAAGTCTTCAACCCATTTTTTGATCGCTTCCGAACCTTCATCGCGCTGCTTCTCCAGGAAGTTCACGATGCCCTCGAACTTCGTATTCCAATCCGTGCCCGGATACTTCACCGATGCAACAGCTACCGGAACATCATCGCCATACAGCAAAATTTTTATTACCTCTTTCGGAATGTCTTTGATCGGTGTGCTCAGCGTCAGCTTGTATCGCTTAAGGATTGCTTCCACTTTTTTGAAAATCCAGATGTCGCGGTATTCGCCAAGCGGTAAAATTCCACCGCGGCTGATGCTGAGATTTTTATCCGGGATTACAGACTCTTCGGTTATCTCTTCAATCTGGCCAAGACCGTTACATGTGGGGCAGGCACCGTATGGAGAGTTAAATGAAAACAGGTTTGGCGCAGGCTCATCATACGACAACCCGGTTTTTGGATCCATCAGGAACTTCGAGAAATGATGCACCTTTCCGTTCTCTTCCAACAGCATTATAACGCCTTTGCCTTCTTTCAGTCCTTTATTGATTGATTGACCGATGCGCGCACGATCTTTTTTGTCGGCTACGATCCGGTCGATCACCACTTCGATGTCGTGAATCTTATAACGATCCACCTGCATTTTGGCCGTAATGTCAAGCACCTCTTCATCTACGCGAACTTTCGTATAGCCCTGTTTTCTGATTTGCTGGAACAATTCGCGGTAGTGGCCTTTACGTCCCCGCACAATTGGTGCGAGAAGCACCAGTTTTTTACCGTTGAAATTATTGAGTATAGCATCAAGAATCTGGTCCTCCGACTGCCGGATCATTTTCTCGCCACTGAGGTAAGAATATGCTTCGCCCGCACGGGCAAACAGCAGACGCATGAAGTCATAAATCTCTGTAACAGTCCCCACGGTTGAGCGTGGATTCCGGGACGTGGTTTTTTGTTCGATGGAAATTACCGGGCTAAGCCCGTTGATCTTGTCAACATCGGGCCGTTCCAGGTTACCAATAAAGCTTCGGGCGTAAGCCGAAAAGCTCTCCATGTACCGTCTCTGACCTTCGGCATAAATAGTATCGAACGCCAGGGATGATTTGCCGCTTCCGCTGATGCCGGTGAGTACCACCAGCTTGTTACGCGGAAACGAAATGCTTACGTTTTTGAGGTTGTGCTCGCGGGCACCGATAATTTCGATGTATTCGTGGCCTGTACTGTCGACTATCTTTTTCGCTTCTGAACCCTTCGCCATGAATTGTTTAGGATGAATACAAAATTGAAGGAAGGAATGTTACCGCAGAAAAGAAAATAATCGCTGAAAATTTTCACTCTTTATAAGTGACGATCGGAAAATCGTTCCCAAACGAGTAGGCTGACGGAAACTGGGCGCTGCCTTTATATTTCTCCGACAGCTCGGGCACTTTATTTTCGATAAACGTGCTGAGTTCGCGAACGGTGAGCTTTTTATCGGCATTCGCATCTGCCCCACCGTTTATTCCCTCCAGCAACGCGTACGTAAAAATTCCATGGCCGAGTTTTTCAAATTCCGTTGCAAACTGGTTTGAGCCGGTGGCGGTAATCCAGAATGTACCGGTGCTTCGCGCAAGCTGGGCAATAGCTTTTTCCTCTGCCGCCCCCCGAACCGCTACTGTTTCGAGCGCCCCGGCTGACTGGCATGCATCCAGAATGAACACCTGCTTTTGCGCGTTAATCTCTTGTGCATATTGCTTGAGCGATGTAGCAGAAATACCTTTTTCTTTCAATACGTCATCCTTTCCGTAAAGCTGTGTTACATCGTGTGGAACGATATAAAATTCTCCATTTGTACCTTCCGTCATCACGCCATGTCCGGCATAATAAACCAGCAGCACATCCTGTTGCAGTGATTTCTTTTTGATGTCATCCAATGCTGCCAGAATGGTAGGTTTAACCGCTTTATCATTCCGGATGTTATATGTGACAATCTCTTTAAACAACGACCCTGAATTTTGCTTCACAGCTTTCTCAACACCATCGGCATCCGCCTGAGCGTAATTGAGATTGTATTTATTATTCTTATACGTATTAACCCCGATCGTTACGAGGTAGAGCTTCGGCTTATCTTCCGTTGCTCCCTTATACAAAACTGTAAACTTTACTTTTTCAGATTCAATCCCCGATTTGCTGGCTGCTGTGATGTAGAAAAAATTATCTTCCCCAAAGGATGTGTTGAGTGTGGCGTCAAATGAATATTTAGTTGTTCCGTTGCCGGGAATTGTTTTCACCAGTTTTGCATTCTGAAACAATTTCACCTCAACAATCTCCTGCGGGTTCTCTTTTACCAGCACATCGAATTTGGCATTCTTAAGTTGAGCCTGAGTCGACATAGAAGCACCCGGTGCTTTGCCATTGATAGCCTGCAGGCTGATCACCGGAACTTTGACTTGTTCAATCTTAAACTCCTGTTGCAGAACGGCCGCCTTGTCGTTCACTATTCCGACCAGCAGCTTTGGTGCAAAGCCTTTCTCAAACGTACTCTCCAATGATGTTTTTTTGTTGGAGTTGCGGGATGTCCAGTAAACTTTGGCAAGCGCTTCGGGTGTACCGTCTACACGGCCGTCACGCGAAACAATCGCGAAGTCATCATTGCTGTCGGAAAAGAAGTAGCCGACAATTGAATTGGTTTTAACATCGTAAATCTGGTTGATGTTGTTTTTAGAACCGTTGAACAGGAGTTTCGTTTTCGACAACGGATAAACATTGAACGATCCCACGCCCAATTGTCCATACGCTGGCAGCTTAACCTTGTCGGACATTGTAGTAAAAACCCGGTTGCCCGATTGAAGGTCATTTACATTGAATGATTGTGAACCCGTAATGGAAAGAAGCTTATTGTCGATCGACACGCCCCCGTACGGTATCAACGCGTTTAAAATAATGAGATCCATTTCAACCTGACTCTTAAACGACAGATCATTTCCATTCAGCACGTTGATCACGGTTTTGAGGCCAAGACCATTCATTCCGGAAGTCACAAGTTCGCTGCCGTTCTCATTGTAAACAGCCATACTGTAAATGCCCGCAGACGAAAAAGCCAGCATTTGCCCTGTAGCGATATCGAATTGCTTTAACGGATTCAGACTTTTTAGAAATGTCATTACACCTACAACCACACTTTTGCCGTTCGGATGAATGGCCAGGGCGCTGACGTGGTGCGTGGGGTAAACGATCTCGTTGACTTTTTCAGCTTTATCGACATTAATGACGGCTACGTTTCCTTCTTTCTGCCCGACAGCGAGCAAGGCATGCTTGCCGGAGAAAGCTGTCTTGGTTGCGGCATGAGTCAGCGGGAGTGTTTGAACAAGTTTTTCTTCACGCCAGTCCCAAACCTGAACTTCATTTGTAGCCACCAACGCGATGCGGGACGGTGTCAACTGAACATCAAACAGGGTAGTATAGGGGCCTTTAAATTTCTTAATAAAACGATTGGCGTTAACATCAAAAATTTTGATGGTCTTGTCGTTGTATACAAATGCGATCAGATTACCATCCGCGGAGGCCGTCATCCCGATTTGCTTGGCCGTAACATCATTCGAAGCATACCCCAGTCGCACAAGGTCAACCTCCTGAGCAAAGAGTTGCGTTGCCAATAACATAATAACGATAATCCCGGCTGCTCTCATAACATTCATATTTATTATTGCAATATAACGATCACCTCAGGCAACATCCTTACCGTTTACAGCTCTTAATAATTCAAACCAGTGCTGTTTGTCGAGATCAATGTTCACGGAATCCGCTCCTTCCAGAATCCGCTCCGGTTTGGTGGTGCCGAGTATTGGTAAAACACCGGAAGGATGTTTTAATAACCATGCCAGCAAAAGCTGCATTGCGCTGATGCCATACTTCAGGCATAACCTGTTCATCAACTCCCTGATTCGTTCGTCTTCAAAAAACTTTCCTCCACCCAAAGGTGACCACGCCAACGGTTTGATTCTATGCTTCATCAACACATCGGTATCGCCATTGAAAAAGGGATCGTTCCGGAATAATGATAACTCAATCTGGTTTGTTACCAGTGGAAATGGGAGATATGACTGAAGCATTTCAAATTGCGATGTCGTAAAATTCGACACGCCAAAGTGTAAAACTTTACCTTGTTGTTTGAGTGATGAGAATGCCTGCGCAACCTCTTCCGGATTTAGCAACGGATCGGGCCGGTGAATCAATAGCAGGTCGATGTGACCGGTCGCCAGTGTTTTTAATGAATTCTCGACCGACCAAACAATGTGGCCTGATGACGTGTCGTAATGTTTTATTTTATGTTCCGGGCGTTTATCCGATACGAGCTTGATGCCAAACTTGGTGATCAGTTGCAACTTGTTACGCAACAAAGGGTTGGCACGAAGAACGTTGCCGAAGTTTTCTTCGCAGCTGTAGTTACCATAGATATCGGCATGATCAAACGCAGTGATGCCTTTGTCCAGTGATGTTTGGATGAGCCTTTCGATCTGCGGGACCGATTCGTTCGTCCAACGCCATGCGCCAACAATAATTCTGGACAGCTCGGGTCCCTGCTCATGTAATCTGATTTTCTGCATTGTCAAAAATACGAAGGGCGTACCGGTGTGCAAGATGCAAAAACGGCCCGAAAACGTTTGCGTTATTTGCCCTTCTGCTATCTTGGAGTAAAATTTAAACCTATGGCCCACTCTGATATTCTTGCCTTTGTTAAGCAGCGCAACCCGCACGAACCTGAATTTTTACAAGCTGCCGAAGAAGTTATTGATTCCGTATTACCTGTAATAGATAAGAATCCGGAATACCGGAAGTTGAAATTGCTTGAGCGAATGCTTGAGCCGGAGCGTCTCATTTCTTTTCGTGTGACGTGGCTTGACGACAAAGGCGAGGTTCAGGTAAACAAAGGATTTCGCGTTCAGATGAACAGTGCCATCGGTCCATACAAAGGTGGATTGCGATTCCATCCTTCCGTTAATCAAAGCGTATTAAAATTTCTTGCGTTCGAACAGATTTTCAAAAACGCCCTCACAGGGATTCCGATGGGCGGAGGTAAAGGCGGTTCCGATTTCGATCCGAAAGGAAAATCCGAAAACGAGATCATGAAGTTCTGCCAGGCATTCATGGGAGAACTTGCGCGACATATCGGCCATCGGTTGGATGTACCTGCCGGTGATATCGGTGTTGGCGGCCGCGAAATCGGTTATCTGTTTGGCGCTTATAAAAAAATCCGCAACGAATTTACTGGAGTTCTCACCGGTAAGGGTATTGGCTGGGGCGGAAGCTTAATCCGTCCGGAAGCAACCGGCTACGGACTGATTTATTTTGCTGAGAATATGCTTCAAAACAAAGGCGACAGTTTAAAAGGTAAAACCTGTTTGGTATCCGGGTCGGGAAATGTTTCGCAATACGCGATCGAAAAAATCATTCAGATGGGCGGTAAGGTTGTGACAGCTTCTGATTCCAACGGCTTTATTCACGATGAGGCCGGCTTCACAACTGAAAAGCTCGCGTTTCTGATGGACCTGAAAAATAATCGCAGGGGACGTATCAAAGATTACGCAGATAAATACAAGTGCACGTACAAAGAGGTTGATCCGAAGGCAGATCACAACCCGCTGTGGAGCATTAAAGCCGATTGTGCTTTCCCATGCGCTACGCAGAATGAAGTGAATGGAAAAGACGCATCGAACCTTGTTAAAAACGGAGTTAAAGTTTTGGGTGAGGGTGCGAACATGCCAACCACGATCGAAGGAATCAATATTCTCATTGACAACGGTGTGATGTATTCTCCAGGCAAAGCATCGAACGCAGGCGGAGTGGCAACGTCCGGACTGGAAATGACGCAAAACTTTATGGGATCCAACTGGACGCGCGAGGAAGTTGACGGAAAGCTCCGGGGAATTATGAAGAGCATTCATGATACCGCTCTTGCTGCCGCTAAAGAATACGGCAAACCCGGAAACTATATGGTTGGTGCTAACATTGCAGGCTTCGTGAAGGTTGCTAATGCGATGAAGGCTCAGGGTGTGATTTAATTGCGATAAGACTTATTGAGCATAAAAAAACGCCTTCTGGCGTTTTTTTATTTTTATTCAACTTCTAGTATGCTTATTCTGCAGCGCCCCCGGGGATTGTCTTTCTCTTTCGCGTGGGTACAGAACTTACGTCTTCCACTACACCATTCGCGTAAAATTTGCCAGCAACGGTTTCGGTTACCCAGTTGGTGCCATCAAAGTAGTAGTACGAAACGTCTCCATTGAATTTAACAGTCATTGTCTCACCATCGTCCACCCCTCCCGATACAACAATCTTATCGCTTCCGTCAGCGTCTTCGAGCAAATCGATTTCAACATATTGGTTGTCTTCCCCAGATTCAGCATATACGTATCCGATGTTCGAAGTTTCAGAAGCTGAACTCCAGTTATAGAATGCTGGGTATTCTCCTTCCGAAATTTGCTCTCCTTCCGGAACTGCCAATTCAAACTCGATGTAATAGGTAGCCCCGCTTCCATTAGCTGCACCATCAGTAATATAATAGTCACGATAAACGTGTGTTCCATTAAATGTTCCGTTATAGTCGATAAAGATATTGGCATCTTTTAATGAAATAGTCTGATCACCAAATGTGAATTCTTGTTTCGGCTTAGGTTTTTCATCGTCTCCGCAAGCGGCCAATAGTAGGATTGACGCAGCAGCAGCTGCGCTAAACAGGTTTTTGAGGTTCATAACAGGGTTTTAGTTAAAAATTCGGACGCAAATTAATGCTAAAAAATGACGACACCGTTCAATTTTTAAGACTCCGCATAAAAATGCGGAGTCTAATTGCGCTTATAAAAGAACAGTTGCTGTTCTTTATCCTTCTTGCGTTCACTAATGGTATAGTATCCTGATCCATCGCGCGTAAACGCGATGGATTCGCCCTGTGGTTCATTTTTGTAAGGCAGTTCTTCCGGCTTTGCCAGTACGGCTGCTTCAATGGTTTCACCCGGTTTTCGTTTCCAGTAGAAAACATGATCATAATTCTTGGCCAGTATCTCGGTTCCGTCTTTCGAAATATCAAGCGCTACAATCTGCGTAAACGGCAGCGCTTCTAAAACACGCTCCGCAACCATGGGCTTATCGGCATCCAGAGGCGCAGCGAGTTTATAAAGGTTCACATTGCTTTCACGCTTCGAGAATATGTAAAAGTTGTTTGACACCGGATCAAACCCGAGTGATTCTGTATCGCGTGTTCCGTCCGAAAGTATGAATTCAATTTTTTCCGTTCGGTTAATCGTTGTATCGGATACTCCTTCATGAATGCGTGGTTCTTCCAGCCGATAAAGAAACTTGCTGTTGTAAATCGCTGCGTTGTCGCCAATCTCCCCGATGTAGATATAGTTTTTTCCCTTCTCCGGGCCTGACCCAATGGTAATGTCTTCCCAATCACGGTTTTTAGCATCACGCAGGTGAACCGTGCATTTAATTTCCCCTTTGGCATTAATTAGAAACAGATCGGCATCATTGCCGCTATCGTTATGCGTCCATAGCATACCTGCGTTCGCTACACTTGCAACCAGTCCTGACGCTTCCCGGATTTTATCTTCCTTAACTGTACCTGCACTCAACGGCCCTCCAAAGCCTGTTTTTTCCGAAACAGTGTTTTCTTTTCTCTGTGTGCAGCTTAGAAAAAACAAACATACCATCACAACAGTAAAGCGCATCATTTGATTTGAATCTATTAATCGAACGCAAATTCAGTAATATTGCGGTCAATTAAAAACCAATGAACCAGGCTCCGGAAGAAGATGATGATGATTTGCTGTTTGAGCATCACCGCATTGTGGCCGATCCCGGGCAAAGCCTCATCCGCATTGACAAGTTTTTGAATGCACGCCTGGCCAATGTTTCACGATCAAAAATTCAACAGGGTATAGAAGGGGGCTTTGTAAAGGTTAACGATGCCGTTATCAAGTCCAACTATAAAGTTCATCCGGGTGACGTAATCGTCATCTCCATGCCCGAACCACCGCGTGATACCGATGTTAAGCCTGAAAATATTCCGCTCAACATTGTTTATGAAGATGATCACCTGCTGGTAATTAATAAAGAAGCCGGCATGGTTGTTCATCCTGCGTATAATAACTGGAACGGAACACTGGTTAATGCTCTTACCTATCACTTTCAACAGCTTCCACAGTTGCCGGGCAATGATGGGCGGCCGGGTCTCGTGCACAGAATCGATAAAGACACATCCGGTTTACTGGTAATTGCCAAGACCGAACCTGTGATGACTGCATTGGCTAAACAGTTCTTCGATCATACAATTGAGCGGACATATTGGGCATTGGTTTGGGGTGAGATGGATCCTCCGCAGGGAACGGTGAACGTTAATATCGGCCGAAGCCTGAAAGACAGAAGAATTACGGTTGCCTTTCCGGAAGGTGACATGGGCCGCACCGCCATAACACATTACAAGATGCTACGCGGCTTCCGATACGTTTCATTAGTTGAATGCAAACTCGAAACCGGGCGCACGCACCAGATTCGGGCGCACATGAAGTACCTTGGTCATCCGCTTTTCAATGATGCTATGTATGGTGGAGATCAAATCGTGAAAGGCACACTCTTTAGTAAATACAAACAGTTCATCGAAAACTGTTTCAAGATTATTCCGCGCCAGGCGCTGCACGCCAAAACACTTGGCTTTATGCATCCTGTAAAGAAAGAATGGGTTCAGTTTGATTCAGAAATCCCAAAAGATCTTATGGAAGTAATAGAAAAATGGGAAAACTACGTGAAGTATGTTTAAGGAAAGGGGGACAGAAGTCCTAGTCGGCATTTTTTGATGCCGGCTTGTTAAAGAAGTCAGCGCTCAGCTTACAACGACAATTTTAATCGTCTTGAGCCATTCAACGCCTGCCGGATCTCCTTCATGGCCTCACGCTTATTGCGCTTGTACTCGATCTCTTCCTGGTTAGGCGCCAGCATGCCCTTAATGTAGGCAAGCACTTTTTCAGTCTGAGTTTTGTCGAGCGCATTCAGCGATTCCAAAATCTGAAGCTTTTCGGTAACTGAATTCATAACAATTAGTGGTTGTTATACTACAAATCTAACGTTAATTCCGCAGAAAAGTTTTCTGTAACCGATTGATAACCAAAACAAAACAATGCCATAATAGGGTTTTCAGCCGTTTTGAGCCGGTGTGTATGTTTTTGATGCAGAATGACGTTTTCCGGAGTGCCACAGCCCAGCTTTTTTCACACCCGGTCGAAAACAATTCCACAGCATGCCCGGTAGTTCACCGGGTCACACCATGGCGGACAGGCCTTGAAACCTTTTTCGAAAACTGAAGAAGATGATAAAGGCGAGCAGACCTTCCACAAACACGCTTACCAACTGAACCACAAGGTTGAATTTCAGAAAGGCCATCGTGAAAATAGTAATGAGCATGAGCGTACCGAGAGCCGTCCAAAACGGATGATCGGCAATCAAAAGCTTATTAGCAGGAACAATCGTTTCCGTGCGGGGTGCTGTTAAAACAAATTGAAACGAATTCAAATCCCACAAAAGCAAAAAAACAGTTGCCAGCAGCATCAACCCGGTTACTACGGGTGTTCCCTGAAAACCATACGAAACCGTGATGATGAAAATGTTCAGGATCAAGCCAAAGAAAATTACTGCGCCAAGTTTTGAAAACCGCTGCGTCATTAACAAACCTCCACCGATCACCTGGGTCAGGCCGATGAATTCCCAGTACAAACCTGAGGTGGCCATCACCCGGAAGAATTGCTGAAGCGGCTCAAGCGTTTCGATAGACGCACCGGGATTACTAATGAGCAGCTGCTGGCCGGAAAACTTACCCATTCCGAAAGCGGCAATTACAAAGGCTCCACCGATCAGGTATCGAAGGTAAATGGTGAAAACCTGCAAAAAGGAAAGTTGCTTGCACGTTTCAATGAATCTGACAAATGTGGTCATCGTGAAAGTTTTCGCAATGACGCCAGCTTGATAAAAATGTTACAACAAACCGTTATTCTGAAACTTCAACAATCATTTCAACCTCCACCATCATGTTGGCCGGTAATGAAATCACGCCAACAGCCGAACGGGCATGGATGCCCTTTTCGCCATACACACTTACGATCAGGTCGGAGAATCCGTTCATAACTTTTGGCTGATCGGTAAAGTCTTCTGTGCAGTTAACCATTCCCAAAACTTTGACAACGCGTTTGACTTTGTTTAAATCGCCAACTTCTGCCTTTAATGTCGAAAGCATGGAAATTGCAGTCTGGCGCGCTGCCATGAAAGCCTGCTCAAGCGTGGCGTCTTTACCAACTTTGCCAGTCATGTATGAGCCATCTGATTTCAGCGGCCCATGCCCGGATAAAAATATCAGATTGCCCACGCGAACAGCTTTGGTATAAGTTCCGATCGGAGCAGCCGGTTTGAGCAGCTCAATTTTTAAATCCTTCAGTTTCTTTTCAGCATCCTGAGCTGAAGCGCAAATTGAGATGCCAATTAAAAAAACAATATGTAAAACACGCATAGGGATGAGTTTAACTACTGACATAACGTAGTCAGTGGCATATTTTTATTTTACCGCTGAATTATTTCCAAACTCAATCAAGTAACCATTATTTTTAACAAAATGAAAGAAAAAGTCCGCTGCAGCTGGTGTTTGAAAACCGAGAACTACATGGAATACCATGATAAGGAATGGGGTTTGCCGGTACACGATGACCGAAAGCATTTTGAATTTCTCGTGCTTGAGGGTGCCCAGGCCGGGCTAAGCTGGTTAACTATTCTTAACAAACGCGAAGGCTATCGAAAAGCATTTGCCGATTTTGATCCTGTCAAAGTTGCGCGTTTCACAGAGGCAAAGTGCGAAAAGATTTTACTCGATCCGGGTATTGTTCGCAACAGGCTGAAAGTTTATGGAGCTGTCAATAATGCGAAACGATTTCTGGAGGTTCAGAAAGAGTTCGGGAGTTTTGACAAGTACATCTGGAGTTTTGTTGGTGATAAACCCATTGTTAACAAGTGGAAAGCACTCGGACAGATTGCACCGACCACAAAAGAATCGGATGCATTGAGTAAAGACCTGATCAAGCGTGGATTCAAGTTCGTGGGAAGTACCGTAATGTATTCTCATATGCAGGCATGCGGCCTGGTAAACGATCATGTGGTTGATTGTTTCCGGTACAAGGAGGTCATCAAAAAATGAGACGAAAAAAGACCCTGACGATTGCCAGGGTCTTTTACGTATTGATCTTGTAAGCTTATTTTTTAGGAAACATTTCATCGCGTTGCGCAGCAAGCCAGGCAAAGGCCGCCATCATTACTGCGTTGTGCTTCATGTCTGCCTCAATGATTTTATCATACACATCGAAGTTTGTATGATGCGTGCGGGTATCGTATGAAATAGGATCCTGAATAAACTGGAATCCGGGTAAACCGATAGCATCAAACGAAAGGTGGTCGGTTCCGCCTGTATCGTTAAGTGTTAATGTAGAAGCACCTGCTTTGTTAAAAGGCTTCAACCATTCTCTAAACACCCTGCGTGCATTCTCATTGCCTTGAAGATAAACCCCTCTGAACTTACCTGTTCCATTGTCCATGTTAAAATACACCGACAATTTGTTTCCCTCACCGGTAAGTTTGATCGAGTCGTATGGGAACGCTTTGTCCAGACGCTCACCCAGTTTTCTTTTTACGTAGTTGCGGGAACCGAGCAAACCTTGCTCCTCGCCTCCCCACAATCCTATTTTGATTGTTCTGCGTGGAGAAACTCCCAGTTGTTTCAGAATTCTCATGGCCTCCATGCATACTGCCGAACCCGCTGCGTTGTCGGTAGCACCGGTTCCGCTGTGCCATGAATCGAAGTGTGCACCAATCATAACAACTTCATCTTTCAAATCGGTACCTGGGATTTCCGCGATGATATTAAATCCCGGAGCTGAAGGACTGAAAGCAGTTTCGAGCGTAAGCTCAACTTTTACTTTTTGTCCTTTTTGAAGCTGGCGTACCATGCGCGCATACTGTTCGGCTGACACCGTGATTTGCGGTAAAATTTTTGGAGCTTCTGCGCTGCGAACCGTTTTACGTTGTTCAAAAGGCGTTGTGGCCGGGTACGGAACAGTTGCTCCGCTTACTGTAAGCGTTCCGTCTTCCAATGGAAATGCAGGGCTTGATTCGAGTACCGCAACGGCACCCTCCTTCTGACACAAATCCCACTTCATGAAGGTGAAGTTCTGGGGTGCTGTTGCAGCGTTGAAACGTCTTGCACGGAACGAAGCAGTACCGGAAGAATTTGACATCACCAATAGTGTAGAGTCGTTAAAACGGCTTGCATCCGGGCGGAAGGATGACTTCGCGAGAATCGGATTATTGAACAAAATGATTTTTCCTTTCAGCTTGCCTTTATATTTCTCCAGGTCAGCTTCGGTTTTTACATCGAGGAACACCACTTCTGCCTGAACTGTGCCTTTGATACCAGGCGACCATGCCTTCGGATATGCAATTAACGGGCTCGCGCTGGGTTCAATCACCTGCAGACTGAACTTCTTAATTTCCCAACCCCGTCCGAAATGTTCATCCCAAACATCGTACTGCACTGATGATAAGCCCCATCGCTCCATCGTAGCTTTAGCATAGTCAGCCGCTTTCTGATAGTTAGGTGAATTCATTAAGCGTGGGCCGTATACATCGGTGAGCATGCTCATCACCTCCATCACTTGCGAATTGTTGAGGCCCTCTTTTTTTATCTTCGATACCATGGCGGTGTCGATTTTTTCCTGGGCCATTGCACCGGCTGTTATGAACAGCAGCACAACGTAGAATAATTTTTTCATATTGGTTTAGGTTTTGAAGTGGGTAAAATTACGATACCCCATTCAGCGGTAGTTACCTTTCACGTAAAATTTAGACCCCATATCGACAAAAAGAATCCCGCTTTCGCGGGATTCTTTGTTAAGGCTTCTTCTTTTTCTTCTTAAGCAAATCCTGAATTTTATTCACCGCCTCTTCTTTTACCTTTTCCGTAGTTGATTTGCTTTTCGTTTTTGTTGTATCACTTTTAGCTGCCGTGGTATCTTTTGAACTCTTTTTGTTCTTGTTGAGTAAGTCATTCACAAGATTCTCCGCTTTCTTCGTAGCCTCCTGTTTGATTGCCTCTTTCGCAGCATCCTTTACCTGTTGCGTCTGTTCATTGGCAAGTAGTTTAGGCGTTGGTTTTGTGACTGTTCCACCCAATCCGATCGTAACCGGAATCGGTGCATTCGGGTCGGTCTTGGTTCCCGAATACTTGCTCACGAAACTATTAAGCTGCGAACCAAGCTTTCCGGCCGGCACATCCATTTTAAGATTATAATCGATTGATCCATCAATACCTGTACTTCCAGCCACGGTTGTTTTATAGCTTCCGAACTTCACATCAAACGGTTTTACGGAAAGACGACCATCTTTAATAGACGTTGACATTAACACATCTTTCAGCGTCACTTCATCGGTGTTATCAAGCTTGGTTAATGACGTAATACCGGAAACAAGTTTCGAATCTTTTAGTGATGCCTGCGCAATCTTAACAAGACCATCGCCATTCACTGTTTTCAGGTTTGGCGAAAAGTTCTGAAGCAGTTCACCGCCTATTTTAAAGTCGGTAGAAAACTTCCCGTTCACTAACCCGGCAACAGGAGCAAATGTTTTTACCAGCGAGAATGAGGTAGCTGCCTGCGCGATAGAAAGTTCCTGAATTTTCAAGGCCAGATCGTACTTCGGATGCTTGATGTCTTTTGTGTTGTATGAGCCGTTCACCACAAATGCACCGCCAAGCATGTTGAACGACAGGCCGCTCAGGTTGGCAACGCCATCTTTCACAACTACGTCACCTTTTGCGTTTGTCATCGTGTAGTCCATCATTTTGATCGTCTTCACGTCTGAACTTAAAACAAAATCAACGTTTTGCGGTACGGGAATAACGCTGTACCCGGTTGTATCCTGAACAGTTGGGGTTTCACTTTCAGTCATAAACTCGTTGAGGTCGAGCAACGTTGAATTAAACGTCACATTTCCCTTGAGTAACTCGTTCTTGCCGAACATGTAGCCGATGTAGTTGCTCACTGAACCTTTTACATCAAAATCGCTTTTCCCAACTGTTCCCGTAAGCTGTTTCAGGTTGATGTTTTTCGGATCAAAAGCCATTTCCGCTTTGCTGAGCGCAACCGGTGGCAAATCTTTCGTAACATATTTGAAATTGGTAAGCGTAGCCGAACCGCTTGTAGGGAGTTTGTCGTAGCGCTTGGCATCGAGGTCCGACATTTTACCTTTTGTTTCGAGATCGGCTTTAACCTGCCCGGCCAGCGTCATGCCTTCGAGCGGGAACACTTTTGTGATTTTTTCCAGGTCAATTCCACCTTTTGCTTTTACATCCCATGTGTAGTCGTCAAGATTTTGAATTAACATATCGGCTGTAAACTTCTCGCCATCCATATTCATGGAGAAATCGCGAACCGCAATAAATGTTTCGGCCATCTTACCCGATGTATTTTTAATAGTTGAGTTGAATTTCAGATCCTGTAAAGGCAATGGAAACTCCGATGACTTTACATAGCCGTTTGAAAGTGACATGGCCGCATCAATTGCCGGAATTGTCTTCTTCAAGCTGTCGTAAACACCTTTCGCAGTCAGGTTAAGTGAATAGTTCCCGCGCATGTCAAGTCCTTCCACCGGAAACATTTTATTAAGTTCGGCCAGGCTCAATTTTGCCGACAGGTTCGCGTCAACCGTGGTGGGATAAATTTTGCTTATCAACGCTTTTGCATCTACCGGGTTCGATCCGAAATCCATGTGAAGCTTTTTGATATCAATTACGGTGTTATCGATAATTCCGTCTTTATTATCGACCAGCATGTCGAGATTGATGTTGTTAACCGGTGTCGGGAGATCAGGATATTTAAACATCGCATTGATCACTTTCAGATCAACATTGAATGCCGGCATCTGCTTTTCGCTGTACGTTCCTCTCACAAAACCATTGAATGCCAGATCGCCACTGGTTTCAATGTTCTTAAAGCTTTCGGAATACATTCCGGGAACCAATGAAAGCAGGCTTTTAAATGTATTTTCCGGACTTTTGAAAGAGATGTCCATTCCATAATCATTCTCATTCATCTTGAACCAGCCGTCAAAGCTCATCGCAAAGTCGTTCAGCCTGGCAGCATTTTCCTTGAATGTGTACTTCGTATAATCTTCACTGATCGTAAGTGTCATGTCAACGTCCGCCTGCTTTTTGCTCAGGTATTCAACTCCATCATAAGCAACGTTTAGCGTGTCGGCTGTTGTTTTGGTTTTCAGATCGAACTCACTTTGGGTAAAGTCACCACTGCCAGTATGGTTAACGCCCTTCAGTTCGATGAGCATCGGGATAGATTTGTCATCGTATTTAATGTCGCCTTCCACAACTTCCCAATGGTCGATGCCAAATGAAAAATCGCCTGACTCCTCACTTGTAGAAACTGTGTCGGAAGAAGGAATAGCGATGTCGTAGTTTGCGCGGCCGTCAGCCAATACGTTTACGTTGATAATAGGTCTTACCAGTGTAATTCCCTTCAGGCGCAACTGATCACCAAACAAAACATCTTTTAGGTTAACTTCAACCTGCACATTTTCAGCAGCGAAGAGGATATCACCCGCAAACGGTTCACGGTTGATCACACCCAGGTCGCGGATCTCGGCCGTGATATTGGGAAAGTTTTTAAAAAGCGTTAACGAAAAATTGTCGGCTTCATACAGCACATCGGCATTAACCGATTTGGCCAATTCCTTATCGATGGCCGCCTTGATATCGTCTTTGAAAACAATCGGTAAAATAAATGCCGCGGCAAGCAGCACAATAAAAATAATCCCGATAATAATGAGCGCTTTTTTCATGTGATCGTTGGTATTTACCTATAACAGAATTTGAACCTCAAAATTACTAAACCTGAGAGTTAATTGGGGTTAACTTTCAGCGAAAGTCGTGCCTGCCTGTCGGTAGGGCAATCAGCCGGACGGTAACAAAGCTCGTTTCCCGCGAACGGCCGCCTCCACCGCAGCTGCGCGCAGAATTTCTAAGAATTTGAATTGATTAGAACAATTTAAGAATCCACCCGATCATTCGCTGAACACCGGGCGTGTAGGGTGGATAGAAAAACCGGAACGCGGTCAATCCGTTTCGCTGGCGAAGTACAGGCTTCTCATTTGAAAATGCCAGGAAACCATAATATCCGTGTGATTTCCCGATGCCACTGGTATTCACGCCTCCAAACGGAAGATTGGGATGAAGAAATTGGATTGCACAATCGTTAATGCATACTGTGCCGGAAGACGTTTCTTTTTTCACCCGGTTTATCTCCGATTTCTTCCTTCCGAAGATGTACAATGCCAAAGGTTTTGGCCGCGCGTTAATGTATTGCACTACCTCGTCAAGCGAACGATACGTTACTATGGGAAGTATCGGGCCGAATATTTCTTCCTCCATCACCCGCGAGGCATTTGAAACATTACTCAATACTACAGGTTCAAAAAACCTTTGCGAAAAATCAAGCTGTCCGCCTGTTTCCACGGTAGCGCCCTTTGATTCGGCATCACGCAAGAGATCAGATAATCTTGAAAAATGTTTTTCATTAACAATTCGGGCATAGTCGGGGGAGGTTTTTATTTTTCCGTCCGATCCGCCAAAGCGCACAGGAATTTCTTCTTTTAGATTTTTGATCAAGTCTGCCACGATATTTTCGTGTGCAAAAACATAATCAGGTGCAATGCATGTTTGTCCGTTGTTGATAAATTTGGTTACTGCAATACGTTGTGCGGCTTCTTTCGCATTCGCGGAGGGCAGAACAAGCGTTGGTGATTTACCGCCAAGTTCAAGTGTGACGGAGGTGAGATTTTCAGCAGCCGCTTTCATGACGATCTTTCCAACCGAAGGACTACCGGTGAAAAAAATATGATCGAACGGAAGTTTCAATAATTCCTGCGATACTTCGGTTCCGCCTTCGAAAACTGTTACTTCATTTTCGGTAAACACCTCTTTACACATCTTACTGATTAATGTCGAAGTGTTTGGAGTCATTTCGGACGGTTTCAGAATCACTGCATTGCCCGCAGCGAGTGCTGATACAAGCGGGCCTGCGGAAAGGTTGAACGGATAATTCCAGGGCGATATGATCAGGCAGACGCCTTTCGGTTCGTACATGATTACCGACCGGGTTCCGAGCATTGTTAATGAAGCATCAACCTTTTTTGTCTTCGCCCACCGATCGAGATTTTCAAGTGCCTGCTTGATTTCATCGAGTACCGGCAAAATTTCTGTCGTATCCACTTCAGCAGCCGGCTTGCGAAAATCGCGATACATAGCGTCACGAAGTGCAGCCTGATTTGCCTTAATCCACGTCCGCAGTTTCCTGAGCCGGGCTTTCCGTGCAGAAACCGGTTCAATCTTTAACGACTGAAAAACCGTCTTTTTCTCCTCAAAACGCTTCGAAATATCGCTTTGGGCTGTGGTTCTCTCGATGATGGTCATGAGGAGTAAGGTAGTAAATAACCTGCCATTTCGCTCCAATGTTAAGTTTTTGGGGGTGCTATTGACTGGTGTTACCCGAATATTAACTTTGTTAACACAACGGTAACATTGGCGTAACATTGAGAAGAGGTGTTTTTTTAGGGATAATTCTGATGCTGTCGGGGATGGCATTTGCCGGTAACGGAGCCAACAGCGGCTTTCCGGTTGATTCCTATTTGAAAGCATTTCTTACTTCAAGCGATTGTAACAGCCAATCCGTTCAGGCCTTCGATTCTTTCCTGAATCGGCTCGATAGAAAGAGCAAGTCAGCAAAAAGTGAACGCGCTTTTGTTCGGCACATATTCAACAAAACCCACCAACAGTTTTTAAAGCAATATGCAGCGTTCGCAACGCTCGATGAGACGTTTGAAAAAGGCTCTTACAATTGCTTAACGGGTACCATTCTGCTGTCGCTCGCATTGCATCACTACAACATCGCGCACGAGGTTATTGAAACCAACTATCACATTTTTATTGTGGCAGAAACAAGGGAGGGTCAAATTTTGCTGGAGGCAACTGATTCACAAAACGGATTTGTAACAAGCCAACAAGACATTGAAACGCGGATTGCAACGTACAAGCAAAATAAGATTCAGGCACAGCAAACAGATAAGTCGTACTACAAATTCCAGTTTGAATTATACAATACGGTTACGATCGATGAACTCCGCGGACTTTCTTTTTACAATAAGGCGGTCGACTCATTTAACCATGGCAAGCTGGAAGCTGCTGCTTCCGACCTCGTGAAGGCAAACGCGCTGTACTCATCTTTCCGGACAGAAGAGTTTTCACAGATCTTGTTGCTTTCTTTACAGCAATCCGAACTGGATACAAAAACAAAAGAGAACTGCATGCATGCAATTCTCTCTTCCAAGCAAAAATCTTTAGCAGCGTTCGTTGCTGCCAATTAATTAGTTTTCCAAAATCCGCAGCTCAACCCTACGGTTCATCCGGTGAGCTTCCGGTGTATCATCGCGCGACAGCGGAGCGGTTCCGCCAAATGCCTTTGTTTTAATTCTGTTCTTGTTCACCTTTTTTGAAGTGAGATAGCTCTTCACCGCATCGACACGGTCCTGTGAAAGTTTCATTAGTTTTTCAGGGTTTCCCACGAAGTCGGTATGGCCCTCTAACTGAATGACCATGTTTGGGTTTTCGCGCATCATATTCACAACAATGTCGAGTTCAGGATATGAATCCGGGTCGATCTTATTTTTGTTTACTTCAAAAATCAGGTTGTTCAACACCATTACGTGTCCAACCGCATGCTTCTTCTTGGCGTGTGCTTCACCATGCGTGAGTTCAATGTCTTTTACCAGGCTCAGGTTTGTGGCCTCAGCCGGGTCAAGCATGAACTTCGCAGGAAGGTATCCCGGTGCATCTACCGAAATGGAGTATCGTTCGCGATCAAACATGGGAAAGGAATAGGTGCTGTTGTTAATCACACCCATTTTATTTCCGTATGGAAGACTTTGATAAGTAATTCTGGCAGTAATCGGTTCTTTGGTTTCTGCATTTACAACTTTACCCTGCGCAACAACGGTGCTGTCGGCCGATTGCGCGAGTATGTGTAATGAGCTTGCAACAAAAGCCAGGAGAATGAGAGTCCTTTTGAGCATACAGCTAAGTTTTTATGGTTTCACGATTACAAATTCCACCCTGCGGTTTTTGCGCCTGTTCTCTTTGGTTGTATTCGGAACTAATGGTTTTGTTTCTCCAAAGAATGCGATCGTTACCCGCGATGAATCCACTCCCTTACCCGTCAGGTATTTTTGAACCGCTGCAGCTCTACGCTTGGAAAGTTCCAGGTTGTATTGTTCCGGGCCGGTTGCATCGGCATGGCCATCGATTTCGATTGTCATTGTTGCGCGCTCGCCCATCAGTTTCATGATGCGATCGAGCTCGGGATATGACTCGGCTTTTAGCGTTACCTGATCGAAGTCAAAGAAGATATTGTTCAGTGTTACGCGCACACCTGAATCGATTGGTGTTACGTTGATCGGCTGCAGTCTGAAATCCTGCCCGGTAATAATCTTGTCGCCCTTTGCATCACGAAGATCCAGATTCTGACTTTCCGAAATGTGTCCGTCTGCCTCTGCACGAATGCCGTAAAGATGGCCGGCAGGAAGTTTAATTTCATATTCACCGGTTTTAGGATCGGATTGTGCGATACCTACATCGGTTCCATCAGGCAGGCGTTCATAAATAATTTTAGCACCAATCGGCTCACCCGTTCTTCCATCGACAAGCTTGCCACGTACCGTTACCCACACTTCCGGGCTTCTCATAATTGGCAGCTTGATTCTGAAAATGTCGGTGTTGTTGTCTGACACGCCCCGTGAGTAATAAGCGTATTCACTGTTGGAAGGAATGTTGAAGAACAAATCTTCCTTAGGTGAGTTGATATCCGGCCCAAGGTTTTCAGGCTCTGACCAGTTTGTCCATGTGTCGTCTAATCGTTTAGTAACGTAAATGTCACTGCCGCCATAGCCACTGAACCCGTTTGAAGAGAAATAAAGTGTTTTGTCATCCAACGCCAGGAATGGCGCAGATTCTTCACCTGCTGTGTTAACAACTGCTCCCAGATTCAACGGGCGAGACCAGCTGCTGTCGGCCTTCATAAAAGAAACATACAAGTCGCGATCGCCTCGTGAATCTTCGCGTTGTACAGACATCAACAGCGTTTTTCTGTTATTCGCGAGGAAGTAGTTCGCCTTTTCGTGGAAGTTATAGTCATCTTCAATTTTAAGCGCAACAGGTTTTGTCCAGTTGCCGCCCACATTTGAGCTCATGGAAACTCCGGCCAGTTTGCTGTCGCCTTTTTCATCATACTTATTTCCCAACAGCATGATAACCGACTTTCCATCGGGTGTTGTTGAACTGATCGAGCTTACGAAGTTGGGATATTCATTGTTCAATGGTGCGCCTGCGTTTTTCGCTAACTGCCATTTTCCATCTGCTCCGAGTTCAGAGTACCAAATGTCTTCTTTGTCTTTTTTACCACCGGAGTTATCAGGGTGATTGCTGCGGCTGAAGTAAAGTGTTTTTCCGTCAGGAGAAAGAATCGGATTCAATTCGTTCACATCACTGTTCACGTTTTTGTCAAGAACTTCTGTAACAATACCGGAAGCCAGAAGCTCAGGTGTGGGAATGAATGCAACAATAGGGTAATTGGAATCCGAAATGGCTACCGCATCGATAGCGTAATAGTCCGGCACTGCCGCGCCATCAAATTCGAGTTTTATGGCGGCTACTTTATATGTTGTTGGCTCGAGGAAGAAGTTCATCATCCTGCCTTTCATTGGAATCGCCATCGGATTAAACGTGCTCAGTTCATACTCCTTTCCTGTTTCATCATAGACCAGTATCCGGTACAACGCGCTCGGATTAAAAGATTCTGCAATGGCGATTTGTTTAATACTCATCGGCTTGTCGAAGCCGAGTTTTAAAAATTCTTTTCGGTTGGCCTTGTCAGGCATCCAGGCATTCGGATTGTCGCCACCCGCAGGCATTACATTGGGTTTCCCTAAAGCTTGCTGAGCCGAATATTGGGCGTGGGTCAATTCTGACGAAAAATCAATGACTTTTGACGCCCATTGCACCACCTGTGCAGAAGCTCCATAAGACAAGGTTAATAAGATCGTGAGTACAGGTAGTAGTCTCTTCATGAGTCTCCAGACGGTTAAATTCCAAACAATAAACTTAGGCAAAAATTTAAAATTGACCGAAAATAATACATTGGAGGGTCAAAAATAAGCCCCCGGCTCAGTCAGTATACCGTGGAAAACAGGTGTTTACTCTAGGATATGGTTTTTGAACAGTAAAAACCCTACATGCATCAGCACTCCAAACTTGTTTTCGGCATCATCATAGTAGTTGACGCTCAATGCGACCGGACCAACCGGTGAATGGAAGACCACGCTTCCGGTACCGGCAAAGAAAACCTGGGTAAACTCCATCTGGTCAACAGCATCCTGATTGCCGGCTTCCATAATATGTTCAAATGGTTTAAACGCATAAGCCTCCAGGCGGAAGTCCAGTTTGTCTTTGATCGTAAAAACATTTCTCACCCCGAATGCTGCATAGTTAAAAGCGCGGAAGTTTTCCAGCAAAAGCGTGCGGCTATCCTGCAGCGGAAAAAAAGCGGGGGCGTTAATTATCGTTCCGTAATAATTGGTGAAGAATTTTTGGTTGGACAGTACTGCTTCTGCATAGACACCGGGCCGATACCAGCCGCGGGTAAAATAGTGTTCGGCAGTAGCTTTGATACGAAACCACTTGTGTTCCGCAGAGGTTACAACCTTACTGTCGTCAGCGGTGTTGCCCGGACTGTAATCTTCTTTCACGTAGTAAAAATTCGCACTGACGGAGTATGCTTTGCCATACGATGCATATTGCTTCCGATTGAGATCGTTCATTGAAAAAGTCGTGCCGGTTTTAAATCCTTCCAATCGCAGATGATCCAGTGTATCGGAGCTTATAAAAACCTTTTTGTTGCCGTAGTAGTCATCATTGTTAAATGCTTCAAAGGCCATATCAACCTTAAACTGCTTACCCACTGCTTTTCCAAAGTGCAGGCCGACTCTTCTGTCGAAACGCTTTAACACGGTTGGTGTATTCTTCTCTTTCAGGATATCAATGCCTTCGGTGTAATCCCATCCGTTAAACACGGCCTCGGGCTGAAGATAAAAACGATCGAGAATCGGGAAATCAAAACGCGTGCGCAGAATTGCCGATTTATAAAAGCTGCCCGTCTGAAACCCGGCAAATGCATGGGTGAGCAGGTTGTTGAAATAATAATAGTTAAGTCCCAATGCGATGTTACTGATGTCGCGGGTTGCAATAACGCCTCCGAAGTCGACCTGAAAATTCTTTTGCGAACGTTTTGTTAGCTGAAGCACGAATTTATTGGACGTTTTACTAAAAGGCATTGAGGGATAAACGTTCGAGAAGTAAGGTTCAGACGCAAGCTTATAATAACCTTCGCGGATGTTGTGATAATACAATGGTTTCTTTCTTACGGAGCCAATCTTGAAGATTCTGCGGATGTATTTGCGCTGCTTCGAGTTAAAAGACTTGAACGTGAGTTTTTCGAAAATCCAGGGCTTGTTCTGATTATTGAACACATTGCGTTTTGCAACCACATCTTCACATGTAGTTCGTGTGGCAATTTTCTTCTTCAGCTCTGGCATCTTGCGCATGGTTTGGGCATATCCGCTGTCGATGAGTGCGCGGGCAAACTTAAATTCAAGTGAGCTGTACCCCTCCAGATCGGGTTGAATGTATACTCCGCTCTCCGGAATTGCCGAAGGGTCGGACTTATCGAGCAGCATGTACAATAACGAGTTCGCGATTAGCTTATCATCCTGATCGTATGGGTATTCGTTAAAAATCTTTGACGAAACATTCGACCCAACGATTACGTCAGGTTTGAATTCGCGTTGAATTACATCAACAGGAAAATTATTATACACACCTCCGTCAAATAAGTACCGGCCATCTACCCGAATCGGATTATAAAAAAACGGAACGGTTTGCGTAGCCCGCAGCGCATCGCTTAATGAACCTTTCTTCAAAACAACTTCTGATTGCGTGAATACATCGGCTGCTACAACCCGCAATGGCACAAATAAGCTGTCGAAATTATTATTCGAAATCGCTGCCGCCTGAGCCATTTTTTCGGCCAGCGCAAAGTTTAATGAAACATCGTTTGCCAGGCTGGAATTGAATTGAAAAGAAAATGTTGAGTCGAGCGAAAGGTTGAGCTTTAAAAAATACGGGCCATCTTCCGAACGTGCGTAGTGATAGTTCACTTTACTTTCCGGATAGCCATTAACCCACCGCAAAAAGTCTTCCGATAACACCATGCGCTCAATCGCATCCGGACTCATGCCCGCAGCATAGCAACCACCGATAATCCCACCCATGGATGTCCCTACAATGTAGTCGATGGGGATGTCGTTTTCTTCGAGCGCTTTAAGTACGCCTATGTGCGCGATGCCTTTGGCACCACCACCGCTGAGCACCAACCCCACCTTTTGAGAAAAGGCAGAAGTGATGCCGAATACCATCACAACAAGAAGCAGTTTTTTAAGCACGATACTAAATGATAATGTTCATACAGAACGAATCCTGACAGAACATAAATAAATGCAATTGTTAAAAATAACGAATGCGGAGTGCTTAAAAGTTTTCGTTTACTACAAAACTTTTGCAAAAGATTGCTGGGCAGGCGAAGCGATTCCGTCAAGCTTAAGCATAACCGCTGCCCGGGCTTCTTCAAACGCATCCTGATATTCGGCCTTTATCGGCTCAGATGCAGGGAGTTCCACACGTAAGGCATCGACCTGAACACCATTTTTCCAGAACCGATAGCAAAGGTGCGGACCGGTGGCAAGGCCCGTGCTACCCACATAACCGATAACCTGGCCCTGACGAACACGTGTACCGGCTCTTACCGAACCATCGATACGCGACATGTGCAGGTATTGAGTAGTGTATGTTCCGTTGTGACGGATCTTAACGTAGTTACCGTTGTTTGACTTGTATTGTGCTTCTTCTACAATACCATCGCCAACCGAACGGATTGGAGTTCCCTGAGGCGCTGCGAAATCTGTTCCGAGATGAGCTTTAAAAATCTTTTGAACCGGGTGGAACCTGCGGCCCGTGTAGCGTGAGCTGATGCGCGTAAATTCGATCGGATATTTCAATAATGCTTTGCGAAGGCTTTTACCATCTTCACCGAAGTAATCAAGACCGTTACCCTGATCGAATGGAATTGCATAGTATCCTGAGCCAAAATGTTCGAAGTAGATACCGTTGATGTTGCGCACACCGATTGGACGGCCTTCTACCGAAACTTCTTCGTAAACAAGTTTAAACACATCACCTTTCTGAAGACGCGCGAAATCAACCTGCCATGCGAAGATATCCACGAACTTGTTGGTTAACTCATGCGAGATGCCCATCTCGTTGATTGTTTGTGACAGCGAAGACTGGATAACACCCGAAATGCTCTTCTCTTCCACTTTCACTTCACGCTGGCATACATCAACTGTTAATGATTCGTCAAATGTGAAAACCACGTAATCAATCGGGTTCGGTTCGTACACAAATGCCTTTGCAGTGCGCAACGAATCTGCAGAGCAGAACAGTGTGTATTTTTTATTTGGAGCGATCTTGCGGACATCGAAAACATTCCGCGGAAGCGCAGCAAGCTGATTAATCAGCTTTACAGGAACGTTATAGGCCGTGAGAATATCCGCGAGGAATTCATTCTTCTTTACTTTCTCTTCAATCACAATGTGCTTGTTGACGTTCAAGCCATACCGATACACCGGCTGACTGAAATTCAAGTCAACATCATCGGCCAGGTATCCGCTGCGCAGACTCTTAACCTCAGGGTACGGATTAAACATGTTCGCTGCGAATGCAGCTGCCAGGATCAATAGAACAGAAAAAAGCCTTCCTAAATATTTCTTCATCGCCTCACGTATTTATTCTGCCAAAAAATAGAACGGCAAATATACCCGTTTAAAAAGTTATGAGCGGCAAAAACAGTTTGTTTTTGTTAAAAAAAACACATGCATAAGGATTAACCAAATTACATTATGCACTACAAATGTGTGGTTACATGTCTTATCTTTAAGTGAAAATACCCAATGCATCCTCTTTTGAAACGCGTTTCCTCGCTTGCCTCTCTTCTAACTGTTGCGGTTATCGTTTCGTGTTCGGATGATTCAAAGCCTTCCGATAACGATCGCAAGACTCCAAAGCCTGAACTGATAAACGCTTTTTTTATGGAAGCATATTATGCAGGTGGCATTGAACCGAAATGGATGGATTTTGACGACAGCGATGATGACGGGGTTCTGGAACCGACATATTCATCGCTGGGGCTTGGAAAAGGAACTCAGTTTAGATTTGAACTTTGGGGATTTGGATTTCGGGATTCCAACGGGAATTGGACTACTGCACCGATTCCGGGAAGAATGGATGACCATCTTTTTTGTTTCGAGGTGACGAACGGTGTATTGATCAGCAACGGTTATCCGGATTCGGATCTAGATTCAAATGGCAAACCAACCGGATTATCCAGTTTGTGGACTACCTCATCTGTGCCAAAAACCGGTTCGATAAAAATTACACTTTACCATCAACCGAAAACAAAAACAGGAGATTGTGATGTAGTCGAGAGTGTTGTTGATTTTGAGGTTGTTCTTCCTATAGAAATTTTTTAGCTCCGAATTAATTATATCGCTCTTTAAACTTTTTCTTTCCTCTTTCGAGGAACTCAACAAAGCCCTTTACATCACGATCATAACCATACGGCCAGGCAAGTACTTTTTCGTCAGGGCCAACCAATACATAGAAAGGCTGCGCATTGTTATCGAGGTTGGCTATTTGAATGTCGGCATTCTTCTTACCGATGGTCTTCTTAACCTTGCCATCGTATTTCGAAGTTATCCATTCTGATTCGGGCAGTTCTGTTTTATCATCCACATACAAGGCAACAATCACGAAATCTTCTTTTAATCTCTTTAAGACTGACGGATCGCTCCACACAACTGCTTCCATTTCCCTGCAGTTTGTACAACCGTGGCCTGTGAAATCAATAAACACAGGTTTGTTTTGAGCACGCGCACATGCGATGGCTTGTTCATAGTCGAAGAAGCCGGTTAAACCGTGAGGCAGATGAAGGAAGTCGGCATATTTGGGTTCTTCACACTCGCCTTTTTGTTTGGCCTGAATCATGGCTGCCAGATCAAAATCATGCGTGTGCTGTGGCGGAAGATATCCGGCCAATGCTTTTAGCGGAGCTCCCCACAATCCGGGAACGAGATAAACCACGAATGTGAAAATAAGTGTTGCGAGTATTAATCTGGGAACAGATACTTTTTCAATCGGGCTGTCGTGCGGAAGCCTGATTTTACCCAACAGGTACAAGCCAAGCAATCCGAAGATAACAATCCACAACGCAATGTTGATGTCGCGATCGAGTAAGCCCCAGTGATACGCCTGATCGGCAATGCTGAAAAACTTCAGCGCAAGCGCAAGCTCTACAAAGCCCAATGTTACTTTAACAGCATTTAACCAGCCGCCCGATTTGGGCATGCTTTTGATTACTTCGGGAAAGAATGAAAAGAATGCAAACGGCAATGCGAATGCCAATGAGTACGAGAACATCATCAGGATCGGCTTCAGTATCTGTCCGCCAGCAGAAAGTGCAAGAACACTTCCCACAATCGGCACGGTACAACTGAATGAAATCAGCACGAGCGTAAACGCCATGAAGAATACTCCGGTCAGGCCACCCTTTTCAGCCTTCTGATCGATCTTATTGACCAGCTTGTACGGTGCATTGATTTCAAAGAGCCCGAAGAACGAGAGTGCAAAAATCAGGAATACAACGAAAATGAAAAGGTTCAGTGCCCAGTTTGTTGCCAGCGCATTAAGGCCATCCGGCCCAAGCAGGATCGCGAAAATTGTTCCGGCCGATGAATACAAAACAATAATGGATAATCCGAAGATGATGGCCTTTTTGATTCCTTCCCGTTTTGTTTGGGTGTCTTTTAAGAAGAATGTAACCGTCATGGGAATCATCGGGAACACGCACGGTGTGATCAATGACGTTAAGCCCGCGATGAACGCCAGCACAAGCAACGTCCAGAACGAATCATTGCCGTATGTTGGTTTGCCTTCGAGGATCGTTTTGTCGAGCACCGGGCCCGAGATTTTCGAATTGTATTGCTGCTTCGTTTCCGATGGAGCTTTGACCGTGTCGGCTACGACCTGTAATTCTTTTACCTCGTTTGGTTTCTCTTTCGGTGTAGTTTCTTTTACTACTTGGGGATTCTGCTTTGTTTCAGCTTTCGTATCAGCCGCGATGCTGATGCCGGTAACTGTAAATTCACCATCGAAAGGAATACACTTTCCGGCTTCGGTACAGGTTTGTCCTTCGTACGTTCCGGAGATCACTGCGTCTGCAGACAAGATTTTTATCTTCTGACGGAATTCTCCGTTGTGTTCAAAAATCTTTACATCGCATCCGAAAACGTCATCGTGCTTTGTTTTAGGATTTATTGCCTTGAGCTTACCGACAACTTTAAAACCTTTTATGTTCGGAAACTTGACCTCTGTCAGGAGAGGGCCGCATTCCGGGTCAAAGTCATTGGCATACATGTACCAGTTGTCATCGATCGAAACTTTAAAAATTATCTCAAGCTCCTCTCCGACTTTAACAGTCTTCTTTGAACTCTCCCACGACCACTTAGCCGGTTCAAGCACCTGCGCGAATGATTGCACAAGCAACATCAGTAAAAAGTAAGACAGCAGGAGAGCTTTTTTAAGTTTCATGATCGGATCAACGAATAATGACTGGGAGTGGTTATAAAATCACTATGATTTTGAAAAATGCTTATAAAACGCAGTTATGGTTTCAATACCGAGCATAAAGTTTTTGATTCCATAATGTTCATTGGGTGAGTGGATGGCATCGGAGTCGAGACCGAACCCCATCAACACGGTATCCAAACCAAGTTCTTTCTTAAAAAGTGCCACAATCGGAATACTTCCTCCATCGCGTGTCGGGATGGGACGTTTGCCCCAAACCTCTTCAAAGGCTGCGCTGGCTGCTTTAAATGCTTTTGAATCAGTAGGCGTAACAGCGGCCTGACCACCGTGCAAGGCCGTTACTTTAACCTTAACCGATTTTGGCGCGATAGATTTAAAGTGTTTGGCAAACAATTCTGATATTTCATTATTCTCCTGGTTTGGAACAAGCCGCATAGAAATTTTCGCGTATGCTTTTGATGGCAGTACAGTTTTAGCTCCTTCTCCGGTATATCCCCCCCAGATTCCATTGACATCGAGTGTCGGGCGAATGCCCGTGCGTTCAACGGTGGTGTAACCGTCTTCGCCTTTAACATCATCGATGTTAAGATCTTTTTTATAGTTCTCTAGAGAGAACGGTGCTTTGTTTATTGCCTCACGATCGGAAGCACTTAACTGAACAACTTTGTCGTAGAATCCGGGTATGGTTACGCGGCCCTGCTCATCGTGCAGTGATGCAATCATCTTACTCAGTATATTGATCGGATTGGCCACGGCTCCACCGTAAACGCCCGAATGCAGGTCACGGTTAGGGCCTGTTACTTCAACCTCCATATAACTCAACCCACGCAGGCCCACGGTAATAGACGGATGATCGAGTGAAATTATTGCCGTATCGGAAATCAGAATTACATCGGCCTTTAGCTTGGCCTTGTTTTCCTTTACGAATGTTGCCAGGTGCTCGGAGCCTACCTCTTCTTCACCTTCAATCATAAACTTGATATTACAACTCAAAGCATTGAGTTTAGTCATGGCTTCGAAAGCCTTCACGTGCATGTATACCTGCCCCTTGTCATCGCATGAACCGCGGGCATAAATCTTATCATCTTTTATAACGGGTTCGAACGGAGGTGACGTCCATAAATCAAGCGGATCGGGTGGCTGGACATCATAGTGTCCGTAGACAAGTACCGTTGGAAGGGATGGATTGATAATTTTTTCTCCAAACACGATCGGATGTCCGGCTGTCTCGCACAATTCAACTTTGTCAACACCGGCAGCCTTCAGTTTCTCGAGCAGGTATTCAGCTGCTTTTCGCACATCACCGGAGTGTTTACTATCGGCACTTACAGAAGGTATTCGTAACAATTCGAACAATTCGGAAAGAAAGCGATCCTTGTTTTGGGTAAGATATTCTTTTATCATAATCAATAATTCAAAGCTGCCCACAAGTTACAGGAGAAAACTTGCGCTCAAAAGGAATGGTCATGGGAATGGAATGAGCAGATGATTAAAATCCCTCTTTATCATCCTTCTTCTTCTGATCGTCTTTTTTCTTGCCGGCCGGGCCGTCTGACAAACTGTACGGGACTTCTAGTCCCAAATATTCCAACCGGAAGCGATTGATAAACGCTTTTGTTTCCTCCTCGCTACCCGGAACAAAAACCACTTCTCCGATTTTTGCTTTGCCCGAATTCGTCTTCTTTGCTACTACCGTATTGAAATTTTCGTTTGATGAGTACATCAGCAGACGGTTGTCTTCAAACCCAAAATAATACCATGATTCTGGAGAAGCTTTGAAGAAAACATTAAATACAGATGCTCCGTCCTCAGTTTTCTTGATTTCCATAAAGCCTTCAAACGCTCCATTAATATCATTCCGGAAGCTGTTCGAAAGTCCCAGCGGGCCCTCACTGTAAAAAGCTTTGTGCGATACAGACCATTTCAGATTAACATTGGCAAATGTCAATGCCTTGGCTGTCTCTGCCATAGTCCCGAGTGAAACGTAGCCTTGTGCACTGCGCGTTTCAAACTCTTTTGCGTTACGTTCGCCAACAATGTCGGCAATCTTATATAACAGTTCGGTCTGATCTCCCCGTCCTTCATCCGCACCTTCATTTTGGATAACAGCCATCAGGTCTTGCGCCATCAAATCAAAAGCCGCTGGAATGACAGTCGTGTTCAAGATCACCAGGCTGTTCATCCGGATGTCATTTGTTTCCACGTTGCCGCTGCCCAGCGCAGATGCAGTAACTGAAAAGTCCTTTGTTCCTTTGAACAGGTTAACGGGTCCTTCAAATCTTACCTGCGAGGTTTCATCGTTGTATGCGAACACTTTGCCGGAGAGTTTATTGCCGGCTGACTTCTGACGATCTTCAATTTTATATTCGCGTGAAGCGGTATCATAATAGAGCGTACCCGATGGCACAAATAAATCGTCATCATCTTCTCCTTTATCGTTTAAGAAGGTAATGTACAGATCATTCTCCTGGGCGGAAAAATGCAGACCTGCATCCACTTTCTTGCCCTCTTCCGTAAGCGCATTATCAAAATTGATCAGTACTTCCGGTTCATCCCCACTTTGTGAATACTGAATCCACGCATTATAATTTTTGATCTTTTTAAGATCCAGCTTAACAAAGCCGGTCAGTTGCAATGCAGGTTTGGTTGCGAACATCGTGAGGTCGCCCTTATAAAACATACCGGCACCCAAAACAAGCTTTTCTTCCTCCGCTACGTGACCCACACCCACCGTTTGCATGGATGCGTTGGTTTTTCTGCGCTGAAATCTTTTAGACTGTTCCGTTTCCACCACCGGCTCAAGGTGGAAGTCGGTCATTTTTATAGCGAATGTATCTTTCAGGAAGTTTACGTACTGATAGGTAGCATACCCGGCAAATTCATTGCGCGAGAAAATATCCACAACACCTTCCGTAAGCCTGTGATAACCGTTAAGTGTGTCAAGAACAATTGTAGTGTTTTTCAGTGTACCAATGCGCGCATTCTCAAGGATCAATACCTGCCCGTTTTCCGGTGTAATGCGTGCATCCGCTACGGTGATGTACGGAATACCGCTTACCAGCATTTCCTGTGTTTTTAAATCATACACCGCTTTCTCTGCATTGAACGCGAGTGAATCCAAATCCTTTCGGGTTGTATAGAAATAAGAATTTTCGATTGGTACATCCGGATTCTTCGTCATGGTGATTTTTTGCGTATTCAAATCCCATTGCGCTTTTGGAATAGATGTCTTGAATTGGGCGAATGGGAAATCAATCGCAGCAACACCTTCAATTTCAGGACTGATATCCGCATAATTTTTTTCGAGATTGAACTTTACACGAACATCCGTACCATCGATCAATGGTGTTGTTGAATCGCCCGATTTTGCCCGGAAGTTTGCGTGCCGGGCGCTGAAATCTTTTCCGGAAAAATTCATCTGGCGTGAGCGCAACTCCGAGCCACGTGTTTCCAGTTTACCGATTGCGGCAATCCCGCTTTTTGAAATCGTTAGGGTGCCGGTAAACTGTGCGGTGCTGTCATAAAAATTAAACGGCACATCGGTGTTGCGGATTTTCATCTGGTCCTGCTTCGGGAACCACTTCATTTGATACTTCGGCAATGATGCTTGCGGGAACAATACCGAACCGAATTGCTTCTCCGCGATGGAAGCACGGGATCCTTTTGCGGATACCGAATCCGGATAGAACACAAAATCATCTGAATAAACAGTTGATGCGAGGAATTCAATTTTTCCCGGTGAGCGCAATCCTTTTTTGTCGAGCCTGATGGTACCAAATAGTTTTCCATCGCCTTTGTATAGCTGGTATCCATTTTTTGGAACAGTGTGCTCAAAACCCAGCGACTTATCGGGCATTGAATGAAGCTTCTCTTTAAAGCTCGGGAACATTCCACTTGAAACAAATGAACCATCGAAGTTCAGCGAAGCGGGATCGGCGTCATTCAAGCTGTCGAGTTTGAAGGGTGGTACTACAAAAAACACCGACCGGTCATAAACACCATTTAATATCTCCGGGCGATCGAAATAAATCACCCCACCTGCGGCCGCATCCAGTCGTGGATAGTTTGGTATTTTTTCCTTGCCCGATCGGTTATTGGGACGATTGATATACAATGTTCCTGATGATTTGGCAGCGTTCGCCATTCCACCCGCGGCAGCAGCAGTTGAATCAGCGCCAACCATTGAGTTGTTAATTTTCTTGCGCACCATCTGCCCCCGCGCATTTTTTTCCATCGAATAAAAATTGATGGAGTCAATCTTATCCAGGCTGATGAAAAAGCTGTCGTATTTGAGTGTGAATTGTTTGCCGGTAATTTCGAAGTTCCCGGCCGTGATCATTCCGTCAAACTTGATATCGCGGTTCTGCAATACCGTAATGGTACTGCTGTCGGGTTTGATGTATACGTTGAGCGAATCGCTCACGTTAAATCCTTCCACCCCGCGCACAACCATATTTCTTTTTTTGAAATTGAGCGAGGCATTCGGATAAACGGGAGCTTTCAAATCCGTTTGCACATACGAACCGGAAACGGATTGAATCTTCAGGTTATCGTAGTCGATCTCGCCTTTGTATGCGAGATATTGAGTAATCGCTTTCTCCTTCACCCGAACCCGGTCGCCCCTCGGCCAATATTCAACCAGGCCTTTCTGCGACAAAAACTCAATTGCTTTCTGGATAGCTAAAATATCGTAACCGGTTTGTTGAGCTAAGTCGCCCGTGTGCAATTCACGTGTGTTGTTTTTGATACAGAAGTTTGCCACCAGCGCCAGTGGGTGGAAATTGAAGCCCATTCCCTCGAGTTCCTTAAAATCATCCGGTTCGTAATAATCAACTGATTCGAGAATCATCGGTACCGTAGCGCGCGCCCCCCGGGTAGAAATGTCGAGACTGTCGGATTTCATATCCCACCGAATGGAGTGAGCCGCGAAATCCATGTTGAAGAAAGATGACGAATACGGTGCATTGCGCATTAAGCCTTTTTCACTCTGCAACAGTAATTTCTGTTTGCCATAGTCATACTTCATTTGCACAGAGTGATGCGTGATCGAGTCGTTGCCGTGATAGATCGTAAACTGGGCGTGATCGGATAATACGGTTGAATCTTTGAAGTTAAAATCCGTTGATATTGCTTTGAATCTCTTCTCGCTTTCGTCCATCACCATAAGGGTTGAAGGATCGTTGTTAACTGATGTGCTTCTGATTTGATTTCCCCACAACGAGAAACCTCCCGAATACTTCATCTTGTCGTTACCAAATCCCTGGATTTCAAGATTGCTTTGGTAAGAGGTAAATCGCGGGTAGCTGGAGGCTACCGAATCTTTCCTGGATTGTGATTTGAATTCAAACTTGCCCGCGATATAACCTGGTGTTTTGCCGGCATAGTTCAGGTTCACGAGATCGGCTTTAAGTTCAGGGCGCTTGGTGTTGAAATTGTATACCGTAAAATTACAGCTGACTTCCTGAGGATCTAACAATGCCGATGACCAGTCGAACTTGCCTTCTTCTCCTACGAAAAGATTATCCGTTAACGAAAAAATTCCTTTGGTGTTACTCAGGAATACCGAGTCGTATGGCGTTACAAAATTAAGGTTGGTTCCGGTGAACCGGATCACCGCTCCTTCCACATTGGGCTGTGGCGCTGGCGTGAGCCAGTAGGGTGGCGGCTCATGATAAACCGTGTCTACCGGTTCATCTACCCAGGCGTCATTGTTATTTTGATCGTCTGTTGTGGTTGTATCCGGTGGTGGCGGAATAAACTCGAGGTACTCGAACGTGTAGCTGCCCTCTTTTGCGTAAAGCCGGTACGATTTATCTGCGAAAAGCGTGTGGTGTTCAAAAAAATCGCGTGAGGTATTGAAAAACGTGAGTGCGCGGGCTGGCTTATAGTTTTCAATAACCTTACCCGATACTTTCAGGAAGTTACCCAATTGGGCTGCATCAGAACCTTCGATGTTAACTGCTGCAGCAATCGCTCCGAAATACGGTACGAGATACGGACGCAGCTTGTAACCCTTCTTCCGCATGACAGCCGTCTGTCGCTTGATAAGCTGTTGCTGATCGAGGCTGATGTTGTTCCAGGCCGTGGAAAGGCTTGCACCCACTGCGGTTGCGTCAAGATTCCGCGTGTTTTCCATCACGATCCGAAGGCTGTCGGCAAAGCTCATGCTTACGGGGGCATCGTTTTGCCCCAAGCAAACCGATGTCGTGAGCAGCACCGAAAGAATATGAAAAACCGTCTTTTTCACGCAGTCAAAAACCCCTGAAATTCGCAAATAATGGCGAAATAAGCTAAAACAGGGTACCGGGTTAATTATTAAAGAGTATAACGTGAAATCCACCGCGATCTGCTAATCCCGGCCATAAGAATTCCGCTGGCATTCCTTCGGGCTAATGTGTATTCTTATATCACATTATCTCAACCACATGCTTGCAAAAACAATCCAGGTAAACTCAGGAGGAAAAGAAAAAAATACCTACGATGCTATCGTGATCGGTTCGGGTATTTCGGGCGGCTGGGCCACGAAGGAATTGTGTGAGCTTGGATTGAAAACACTGGTGCTGGAACGCGGGCGTGATGTTCAGCATTTGAAAGATTACCCAACCATGATGAAGAAGCCATGGGAACTCCCCCATCGTGGCAGAATGTCGAACCAGTTTCTGAAAGAAAATCCGCTCATCAGCAAAGCAGCCGGCTTCGGTGAAGATACTGCGCACTTCTTTATAGAAGATAAAGATCATCCTTACGTACAAGACAAGCCGTTCGATTGGATTCGGGGATACCAGCTGGGCGGCAAATCACTTATCTGGGGGCGGGCATGCCAGCGCTGGAGCAAGTATGAGTTTGAAGCACCCGCTAAACTTGGATATGGAATCGACTGGCCGATTCGGTACGAAGACGTTGCTCCGTGGTATTCGCATGTTGAAAAATTTATTGGCGTTTGCGGAAATAAAGACGGCATTGAGTCGATGCCCGATGGTGAATTCCTTCCGCCATTTGAATTCAATTGCGTTGAGAAACATGTAAAGCAAACATTATTAAAAGAATACAAAAACAGATTTCTTGTTCAGGGCCGGTGGGCGCATTTATCGCAGCCTAATGAAATCCATCTCAAGCAAGGACGCGGCCAATGCCAGGCGCGTAACCTTTGCATGCGGGGTTGTCCGTACGGATCATACTTTAGTTCCAACTCCACCACACTGCCCTGGGCAGCAAAAACAGGCAATCTTACGATGCGGCCATTTTCGGTTGTTCATTCGATTATATATGATGAACTGAAAGAAAAAGCCACGGGCGTACGCATTATCGACTCGAAAACAAAAGAGGTGACAGAATACTTCTCACGAATCATATTCCTGAATGCTTCCGCGCTCAACAGCAATCTTGTTCTATTGAACTCAACCAGCAACCGGTTTCCGAACGGTTTGGGTAACGACAACGATACGCTCGGTAAATACATTGGCTTTCATTTGTATCGCGGATTTGTCAATGCTTCCTTCGAAGGTTTTACCGATAAGTATTATTACGTCCGAAATCCTACCGAAGGAATTCTTGCCAACTACCGTAACCTCGGCAAACAGGAGATGGACTATGTTGGTGGTTTCACCACATTCTCGGCTGCGTATCGCACGCGCGCATCGCAACCTGCAGATAAACCACAATTAGGTGCTGACTATAAAGACGCGATCAGCAAACCCGGACCGTGGGAAATGTATATGTACATGCAGGGTGAAACCGTTCCGAAAAAAACAAATCACGTCCGCTTGAGCGAAACCGAAAAAGATCAGTGGGGAATTCCGCTGCTGGTAACTTCCGTTGGGTATGACGACAATGATGAAAAAATGGTGAAAGATTTTCTGGAACAAAGTCAGGAGATGCTCACCAAGGCCGGCGGAAAAATTTTGAATGCGATCGATAACAAACAGCCTCCGGGGCTCGACATTCACGAAATGGGCGGTGTGCGCATGGGACGTGACCCAAAAACTTCGATGCTTAACCAATGGAATCAGCTTCATCATTGTAAAAATGTTTTTGTTACTGATGGTGCGTGCATGACGAGCACCGGAAATCAAAGCCCTTCGATTTTGTATATGACGCTAACGGCACGAGCAGCCAATCACGCTGTGGAAGAAATGAAAAAAGGAAATCTATGAATCGAAGAGAAGCACTTGCCGCAACAGCCACGTTGTTAGGCGTAACCATTACCGGGGCACAGATTTTCCTGAACGGATGTTCACCCGCAGAGAAAAACATCCGTTCGCTTAACGATATCGACACGAACCTTCTCGATGAAATTGGCGACACCATTCTGCCCGAATCGGCCGCTTCGCCGGGTGCAAAAGTTGCGCGAATAGGCGAGTTTATGAAAACCATCGTGGCCGATTGCTACTCTGAAATCGAACAGAAAACTTTTGTTGACGGCATTAACAACCTGATGATTTTGTGTCGCGAAACATACAACGACAACTTCACGAATCTACCAACAGAGAAAAGACTGGAGTTGTTAACAAAACTCGACACCGAAGCATCGGCTTTCAATCAATCAAAAAAGGAAGAGGAGCCAGATCATTATTTTTCAATGATCAAGCAGTTGACGTTATGGGGATATTTCACATCAGAGCCGGGCGCAACAAAGGCGCTACGGTATGTTCCGATTCCCGGAAGATATGACGGATGTATTGATTACACCGGAGAACCTGCCTGGTTGTATTAGGATTTCTTCAGCAGCATCGAAACCCACTTCTCACGTTCGTGTGATTTTATCTGCGTGAGCGCATACTGATTTGCCGATTTCAAAAGATCGGGAATGTCCTGCTCATAAAACCCGCTTAGCAGCAACAATCCACCCGGTTTGAGGTAGGCAGCGTACTGGTGCATCTCCTGGAGGAGAATGTTCTTATTTATGTTCGCCAAAATGATATCGAAATCATCTTCGAACGTCAGATCGCTGATTTTACCCTGGCGGATGATGATGTTGCCGCAATTGTTAACTTCAGCGTTTTCTTTCCCATTGATTACGCTCCATTCGTCAATATCAAATGCTTCGATCTTTTTTGCCTCGAGCTTTGAAGCCATGATGGCGAGCACTGCCGTTCCGCAACCGGCATCCATCACCACCTTATTGGTGTGATCCATTTCAAGTTGCGTCTTTACCATCAAGTGTGTTGTCTGGTGGTGACCCGTTCCGAACGACATTTTCGGGGTAATGATGATGTCGTGATGATAGCTTTTGGCGGGCTGATGAAATCCAGCGCGGATGATTACGCGATCGTCAACGATAACCGGCTCATAATTTCTCTCCCACTCCTCATTCCAGTTCTTCTTTTCGATCTTATCCTGATAAAAGGTTAACGGAGTAAAAGCGCTGTAGCGTTGCTGAATTTCGTGAAGAATGTTTTTGTCGAAGTTCTCCTGTTCGGCATACGCCTCAAAGCCGTTCTCAATTTCCAAGAACGTATCAAACCCAGCTTCGGAAATTTCAGCCTGAAGGATTTCAGAAAATTCAGAATCGCAGATTACCTGCAGCCGCGTGTAATACATGAAGTGCCTTTCGGGACAGGATTAAATAGCTTTTACGATTTCGGTAAACTCGCGCGACTTGAGAGACGCACCACCAACCAATCCGCCATCCACATCGGCATTCGCAAACAATTCTTTTGCGTTTGCTGCATTTACACTTCCGCCATATAAAATTGTAATCGCATCAGCAATAGCCTGACCGTATTTACCGGCAATGTGCTTGCGAATTACTGCGTGCATTTCCTGTGCCTGTTGTGCGGTGGCTGTTTTCCCGGTTCCGATAGCCCAAACCGGTTCGTAGGCAATCACAACTTTCTTAAGATCATCGGCCGATAAGTGAAACAAGCTTTCTTCAACCTGTTGCTTCACCAATTGTTCATGCGTTCCTTTCTCACGGATTTCCAAAACTTCGCCACAGCAAAAAATCGGTGACAGCCCGTTCTTCAATGCAACGTCAACCTTCTTCGCTAAAAGCTTTCCATCTTCGCCAAAATATTGTCTGCGTTCGCTGTGACCGAGAATAACGTAAGGAATGTCCATCGACTTCAGCATAACAGCTGACGTTTCACCCGTGTAGGCACCTGACTCGTGTTCGCTGCAGTTCTGCGCGGCAACCGATATGCGATTATTGTTCCCGACAATTGTTTTAACTGACTGGAGATAGGGGAACGGAGTGCAGAAAATTACTTTTGCATCTCCTTTGACTTCATCGTTCACCATCGCGAGCACTTCCGAAGCAAGTGTGTTCGCTTCCTGAAGTGTCTTATTCATTTTCCAGTTACCGGCTACAATCTTTTTGCGCATATGCTATCCTTTTTAGAGAGCGCAAAGATACGGTGCTGTGCGAAAAAATCACTTTCGCACCGGCTTGTATTTAGATTCTTCAAAAATCCTATCCGGATTGCCGCTCTTCATTAACTCCGGTAACGTTTGATCTGGGTTGTTTTTCATATAACTTTTCACAATCTGCCAGCCAACCCATTGCCCGATGCGGCCCGGACATTCCATTCCTACTTCGGTGGTTTTCGGGCGTTCGCCCAGATAACGTTGCTTCAACAGATGGCTGGTGGAGTACAGCAGCTTGTCTTCAATGAATCGTGCCCAGATCAAATCCTGATTTTTCCAGGCGCCTTGTATTTCATCGGATGAATACCAAATGAACACACTGTCGGGTGTACAGGGAATCATTTGCTTGGCAAAGTAAAACGATTTGCCATACGCAATCATGTCAGCCAGTGCAGTTTTGTTCGATTCGTCCGTTACGTTGATGCGCCCGTCTATTCCGAAAAGCAACATGGTTGAAGGAACAATATTTTCAGGATTGTATTGACGAAGCATGTATTCGTACATGTTGGGCCTGAACCGCGCACCTTTTCCGAGATAATAATCGAGGCCCACGATAATCAGCGAATCGCTGACATACATGTCCGTTTCAAAACCGCTGATGGCCGTCTCAATGCGCGGTATATAAATTTCAGGGAAGTAGTATTTCAGGTTTTTGAATGCCTGGGTGAATTCTTCTTTCAGTTTATCCTCGTTGCCGAACACCCGCTTAACCTCCATAGCCAGTGTATCAAAAGATTTATGCGTGAATCTTCTGTAAAGCTCATTGATAAAAGCCGAATCGTTGGGATACTGCTGCCGTTTGAAGAACAATTCGCGAAGCGCCTTGTGCTTATCGAGGATTTTAACAAGATCCGCTTTTGACTTTACTCCAACCAATGAATCGGAAAGAGATGTAAGTGAAAGATTAATATGGATATCTGACGTTTCCGGAATAAAGGCACAGCCCTGCTCCTCCTTTTCGCTTCCGCATGACGAAAGAAAAAGTAAGCCGATTATTAAAAAGGGAAGAAAATATTTCATGAGGGTATTAAGTTATTACTCGAACGACAACTTGCCGGACGGATTGTTTCGCATAAGCCTTAAACTTTTGGTGGTCTCTCCTAAGGTTACGTTCACCAGATTCGATTGGTCGTCATAAAGTTCGGTGATGATGCTGTTGGTGATGCTGATGGTTTCAAATTTTTGCATTGGCTGAACCTGGACATAAAACACCGTTACATCTTCATCTTTTTCGTGGCCGAGATATTTCAGGTTTAGCTGCTCTCCGTTCGCTGTAATCTTAAACCTGGTCTGCATATAGTTCCAAACCAGTTTGTCTGTAGTGGTACCGGCCGGCTTCATAATGTTCAACTCCGGGTTTTTATTCTCCGCACGAATCGCCTGTTCCAGGTCGTCCGTAAAAATCCGGATCATGATTTCCAGCTCCTGCTCCTTATCATCGAGTGTAATCTCGGTAACCGAAATGTGAAGCGGATGAACGAACGCTAAAACAGAAATAAAAAAAACAGAAAATAGCTGCATTTCGCTGACCGTTGGCCGATTTTCAAAACATAAAATTAGCTAATAAAACCCGTATACTTGCATTTGGTTCCTTACCAACCTGATTCTCTATGGGCCAATTTGAATTGTATTTTCAGCTCGGCAAAGAGCATATTCTCGATTATAAACACGGGTATGATCACATCCTTTTTATTGTAGCGCTTTGCGCAGTTTACCTGATGCGCGACTGGAAAAAAATCCTGATTCTGGTAACAGCGTTCACCATCGGCCACTCGATAACGCTCGCGCTTTCCACACTTGAAGTCATTTCGTTTAACCAGGAGCTTATCGAATTCCTTATTCCGGTTACAATATTTATTACGGCTGCGTCAAACATTTTTCGTTCTACCGAGCTTTCCGATCGCACCACGTACATTAACTACGGGTATGCGTTGTTTTTCGGGTTGATACACGGGATGGGCTTTTCAAACTACTTAAAAACCATTCTTGGCAAGAGCGGCAACATTGTAACACCGCTATTCGCCTTTAATGTAGGATTGGAGTTAGGTCAAATAATTATCGTTAGCATCTTCCTGATTATATCCTTTATTTTAGTTGATTTATTTACCGTAAACCGAAGAGACTGGAAGATGGTTCTTTCTGCTGCAATTGCCGGTATGGCGCTGTTGCTGATGAAAGACAAAATCTTCTGGTGATTCTAAAACCATTATTATGAAAAATGTTCTCTTACTCATTTGTCTTTTAGTTGCTGGCGCAACGTTCGCCCAGGAAAAAGGCTGGCAAGGCAAGTTCGAACAGCTTGATCAAATGCTGCCTACACCAAATGAAATCCGAAGCGCATCCGGTGCACCGGGGCCAAAATACTGGCAACAGCAGGCCGACTATGTCATCAATGCCGAACTAAATGATGTAAACCAAAGCATTACCGGCTCTGAAACTATCACGTATACCAACAATTCGCCCGACCCGCTCAAATACCTTTGGGTACAGCTCGATCAAAACATTAACGAGCGCGACAACAACACGCAAAAAACGTCCACCAATTCTGTTACGAGCAATATCAACACTAAAACAATCGCAGGTAATGCGGGCCTGTATGATTTTGATGGTGGCTTTAAAATTAAAAAAGTTGCCGATGCGTCAGGCAAAGCATTGCCTTACTTCATCAATCAAACGATGATGCGCGTTGACCTTCCTCAGCCGCTTACAACCGGCCAAAAAGTTTCTTTTTCAATCGACTGGTCATTTAACATTAACGATCGTGTGCGCGGAGCAACACCCAACGATGGCCGCAGCGGTATGGAGTATTTCCCGAAAGATGGAAACTACCTGTATATCATTGCGCAGTGGTTCCCACGCATGTGCGTGTATGATGACCTCGTAGGCTGGCAGAACAAGCAGTTCCTCGGTCAGGGTGAGTTTACATTGTCATTTGGTAACTACCAGGTTAACCTCACCGTTCCTGCCGATCACGTGGTTGCGGGTACCGGGATGGTTCAAAATCTGAAGGAAGTTCTTACTCCGGATCAATACTCACGTTTTGAAAAAGCAAAAACTTCATTCGACAAACCGGTAATCATCTGCAACCAGCAGGAAGCCATGCAGCGTGAACAGAAAAAATCCACGCAAAAGAAGACGTGGAAGTTCAAAGCCGATAACGTTCGCGATTTTGCATTTGCTACGTCACGCAAATTCATCTGGGATGCACAAGCGGTAAAAATTGCTGACAAAACCGTATTGGGAATGTCGTATTATCCTAAAGAGGGCAATCCACTGTGGGAAAAAGAGTCAACGCAGGCAGTGAAAAACACAATTCTGGGTTACTCGCGTTTCAGCATCAACTATCCGTATCCGCAGGCAACTTCTGTACATGCTGCCTCCTTAGGTATGGAGTATCCGATGATTTGCTTCAATCACGGTCGCCCGAAAGAAGATGGCACGTATACTGATCAGTTGAAGTGGGGTATGATTGGTGTTATCGTGCACGAGGTCGGACACAACTTCTTCCCGATGATCATCAACAGCGATGAGCGCCAAACCACCTGGATGGACGAAGGACTTAACACATTTGTTCAGCACCTCACACAAACTATTTATTATCCCGATATGCCGGCACGCAGAGGCCCGGCTGCTATGATTGTTCCATACATGAAGAGTGATCCGACCCTTCAACGCCCCCTGATGGTAAATTCAGAAACAGTAGTGCGTTCTAATTTCGGTAACGAACAATATGCCAAGTGCGCCACCGCATTGAACATTCTCCGCGAAACAGTAATGGGGCCTGAGTTGTTCGATAAATCGTTTAAAGAATATTGCGAGCGTTGGGCGTTCAAGCATCCGAAACCTGGCGACCTGTTCAGAACACTGGAAGATGCTTCGGCTGTGGACCTCGACTGGTTCTGGCGCGGATGGTTCTTCACCACCGACAACAACAATCAATCGATCGAAAAAGTGAAATGGTTCAAGACCAGCACGGAGACCAAGAACATTGAGAATAAAAACATCACGGCAAAAGAAGGCGACCTAAGCGCATCCGGAACAGGCAACCTCGACTTCAGCGCAGGTCCGCAGCCATTAACTGTGGCGAACACACCGGAAACCGCATACGGTGATTTCAAAAGCCGCGTTGATGACAAAGCGATTCTGGCTAAGCTTGATGGAAAAAACATTTATGAAGTAACATTCGCAAACAAGGGCGGACTGGTAATGCCGGTAATCATCGAGTGGACGTATAAAGATGGCACCAAGGAAATTGAAAAAATTCCAGCCGAAATCTGGCGATTGAATGAGCAGGTAGCCACAAAAACTTTTGTAAAAGACAAAGAAGTGGTGAATATCGTTCTGGACCCGAAAGGAGAAACAGCCGATGTAAGCCTGCAGGACAACGTGTTCCCCCGCAAAGACGAGCCGTCACAATTCGATAAGTTTAAAAAAACCGGTGGCAATTGATGCTGGTTTTTAAATTCTAAAAGAAGAACTTAGTCGCCCGGTTACCCCGGGCGATTTTGTTTATGACTACCTGTAAGAATTGCGCTAACTCGTTTGAAGGAAATTATTGTCCAAACTGTTCACAAAAGGCCGACATTCATCGATTTTCGGTAAAGCACTTCGCGCATGAAGTTTTTCACGCTTTCACGCATGCGGATAAAGGAATTTTCTTTCTGGCAAAGGAGCTGTTCGTCCGGCCCGGAAAAGTCGCCCGTGAATTCAATGAAGGAAAGCGTAAGAAGTATTTCAACCCGATTACGTATCTGCTGCTGGTAATGGCGCTGCAAATCTATCTTACCAAGAAGACCGATATCAATACGTATTATGTAAACCAGATTGAGTCTGCCCAGAAAGCAGACACTAAAATTGGCAATGACGCCAGCTATCAAAAACTGACCGTTGTAATGAACGCGTTGCAGGAGAACCTGGTAGAACATGGTAAGCTGATCAACTGTTTGTTTATTCCGATCATGGCTTTTTTGATTTGGATGATGTTCCGGAAGTCGGAATTCAATTATGCAGAAGTGCTGGTGTTAACCGTTATGTACATAGCGCACATACTCTTGTTATACGTGCTGGTCTGCATTATCCCATTTGTACTTTACCATAACAGCGTAAGTTTTACGATGAACCTGTACATCCTTCTTTCGATTGGCTACATGGTTGTCGCACTGAAACAATTTTATCAGCAAGGATGGTGGAAAACTATTTTGAAATCACTGGTGATCCAGGTATTGTACTACATCGTGATGTCGGTAGCCATGCTGGCAGTTACCATTTACCTGCTTTCCTGACTCTATTCTTCGTCTACGTGAAGCTTGTGCAGAAAGCGATGAACGATGGGCGAAAGAAACACTGCAACCGTACTGAGAAATACCACTCCGCTGAAGATTGAATAAAAAGACGCAAAAAGTTTGGCAGCGTCATTCTTCATCGGGTCGATTGGTCCCATGCCCGTAAGAATCATTGAGGCATTCAGCAACGCATCAATCCAAGAGAGGTCATTGATGAAGTGATACCCGAGCACACCAATTCCCAAAGAAAAGCCCATCAGTACAAATGAGAAAAACGTGTATCGGATAATCCGTTTAAGAAACTGATCAAACGGTAACAGTGGCTCGGACTGATGTTCAAACTCCATTTATTTGCTAAACAGTTTCAGTGCTTTCTCCAGATCAACATTTCCGCCAGAAAGAATAATACCGACTTTCTTACCCGCGAAGGATGATTTCTCTTTCAGCAGGGCAGCAAACGGAACAGCGCACGATGGCTCGATAATCATTTTCATGCGTTCCCAGATCAGGCGCATGGCTTGCACAATTTCGGCATCCGTTACCGTGATCACCCGGGTCACGTTTTCGTGAATGATTGGAAATGTCTTGTCGCCTAACGTTGTCAGTAATCCATCGGCAATGGTATTCGATTGCGACTGCTCGATTTTTCCACTTTGCATAGACCGGTACGCATCATCGGCCCCTGCAGGTTCACCTGCGATCACTTTTGTTTTTGGGCTGAAGTATTTCGCTGCCATCAACGTTCCGCTGAGCAACCCGCCCCCGCCAACCGGTGCCATTAAAAAATCAAGATCATTCACATCTTCGATCAACTCTTTGGCAGCGGTAGCCTGCCCGGTCATGACATGATAATTATTGAACGGGTGAATTTCAGTAGCGTCTGTTTTCGCAATGACCTCCGCAAGCGTTGTTTCGCGGGCTTTCAGATTTGGTTCGCATTCAAAGATTTGTCCGCCATACCCCTTAACCCCTTCTTTTTTGATTAATGGAGCATTGTTCGGCATCACGATGTAGGCGGGGGTGCCCAGAATTTTTCCGGCACGTGCAATAGCTTGTGCGTGATTTCCGGAGGAATGAGTAGCAATTCCTTTTGAACGCTTGTCAGCAGGAAGTTGCAGTGCTGCATTCATGGCTCCGCGCACTTTGAAAGCGCCAACGTTTTGAAGGTTTTCGCACTTAAAGTAAATGCTACAACCTGCGATGTCGTTAATACTTTGCGAGGTTAACACGGGGGTGCGATGCACATACGGTTTGATCCGCTCGTGCGCCTGCTCAATATCCTGTTTGGTAATCATATTACAAGTTAATGTGCGTCAAGCCAGTTATCGGCAACGCCTACTTCCACTTCCATCGGTACATCCAGAATTACGGCATGCTCCATCAGTTTTCGCACATTGTCCTTTACCTTATCGACTTCGCTTTTGTGCACATCGAACACCAGTTCATCGTGTACCTGCATAATCATTTTGGTTTTCAGGTTTTCTTTGGTGAGCCAGCGCTGAATATTGATCATTGCCAGCTTGATGATATCCGCTGCACTTCCCTGGATTGGTGCATTAATCGCGTTTCGTTCGGCAAAGCCGCGCGTAGTTACGTTTCGCGAATTGATGTCACGCAGATAACGTCTGCGGCCTAAAATGGTTTCCACAAACTCGGTATCCCGTGCCTGAATAATTGAGTTGTCCATGTAGCGCTTAATCGCATGAAACTCTTTGAAGTATGAATCGATGATTTCAGAAGCCTCTGTACGTGAAATGCCCAGGTTCTGCGAAAGCCCGAATGCGGTGCTGCCGTACAAAATCCCAAAGTTCACTTCTTTGGCCTTACGTCTCATGTCGAGCGTTACCTTATCGAGCGATACCTTGAAAACTTTTGCAGCCGTAGTGGTGTGGATGTCGCGCTTGTTTCTGAACGCATCAATCATGATTTCATCCTTTGCGAACGAAGCTGCAATGCGCAATTCAATCTGTGAGTAGTCGGCCGACATAAACAAATAATCCTTATCGCGCGACACAAATGCTTTGCGGATTTGTCGTCCCTTTTCGGTTCGGATAGGGATGTTCTGAAGATTCGGGTTGTTTGAGCTCAATCGGCCCGTAGCAGCAACAGCCTGCCGGTAATCGGTGTGCACGCGGCCATCGCGTTTGCTGATCAGTCGCGGCAACGCATCTACATACGTTGATCTTAACTTTTCATACTCGCGGTAGTCGAGAATTTTTTTGGCGATAGGATTATCTTCTGCCAGTTTCAACAACACGTCTTCACCCGTAGCATACTGACCGGTTTTTGTTTTTTTGATTTTGCCTTCTCCCAGCTTCAGTTTATCAAACAACACTTCGCCTAATTGTTTGGGTGACCCGATGTTGAATTCCTGACCGGCTGTTTTGTAAATCTCTTTCTGAACTTTCTCGCTTTCTTTCCGAAGGTCCTGCGACATTGCCGCCAACGCCTTCTCATCAATACGAACACCTTCGTACTCCATCGTGGCCAGCACTTTCATTAGTGGCATCTCCACATCCTTCATCAGCTTCACATGACGTCTCTTCTCCAGTTCTTTTGAAAGCTTCTGACGAAGCTGTAACACGAGGTCGGCACGCTCACACGCCAAATACAACTGGCTTTGCCCGCCTTCTTCCATCAATTGGTAGCCCAGGTATAATGAACAAAGTGTTTTTAGATCATGCGAAGCTTCCGGTTCGATCAAATAGTGCGCAACGGTTGTATCGAACAATGTTCCGCATAAATCAATCGAATATTCTTTTAGCGCCAGCAACACACCTTTCAGGTTATGACCGGTTTTATCGTTGCGCTCGTCAGAAAGAACACCCGCTAATTCAGTCAAAGCAGTTTTCGCATCTTCCGGATCAAACGAAAGCAAGGCTGCTTCTCCGGGGGCCCATGCAAACGCAAAGCCGATCAGCGCTGCGTCTTTGTAAATCGCTTCTACTGAAAAGCTCGACTGCAATTTTAGTTTTTCAAGAAGCTCTTTCCTGAGCGATGAAGTATCAATCAATTTATAATTAACCTTGTCGGAAGAAAACGTTCTTGCTTCTGTAACAGGCGCTTCGGTTTCTGCTGCTTCAGGTGTTCCGCCAAACATCGACAACTGCGCAGCTTTCGGAGAAACAATCGCAGCTGCCGCCTGTTGAGCTGCAGTACCTCCGCCAAAAATGCGCGGCATCATCGTTTTAAACTCCAGTTCTTCGATGATTGGTTTCAACTTCGCTTCGTCCGGGCCTGTATACAAGAGTGCTTCTTCATCAAAGTGAACCGGAACATCCAATGAGATTGTCGCAAGCTGCTTTGATAAAATAGCCTGCTGGCCAAATTCTTCAACACGTTCTTTCTGCTTGCCTTTCAGCTGATGGGCATTCGCAACAATGTTTTCAACGTTTCCGAATTTTTTGATCAACTCAGCTGCCGTTTTCGGTCCGATGCCGGGGATGCCGGGAATGTTATCAGACGAATCGCCCTGCAACCCGAGAATATCAATCACCTGCGACACGTTTTCAATGTCCCATTTCTCGCAAACCTCTTTCGGCCCCATAATATCGACCGCATTGCCCATGTAGGCTGGTTTGTATAAATGGATATGCTCGGTTACCAACTGCCCGAAATCTTTGTCGGGCGTCATCATGAAAACTTCGAAGCCAAGTTTTTCGGCCTGTTTAGCCAGTGTTCCGATAATATCATCTGCTTCGTAGCCGTCCATTTCCAGCACCGGGATGTTAAAGCCGCGAATAATCTCTTTCACTTTTGGGACACCGTAGCGGATGTCTTCCGGGGTTTCCTGGCGGTTGGCTTTATACTCTTTATAAATCTGGTCGCGAAACGTTTTTGCAGCTGTATCGAATGCAACACCAATGTGTGTGGGTTTTTGCTTGGTCAGAACTTCGAGCAACGTGTTCGTAAATCCGAACGGAACAGAAGTATTGATTCCTTTTGAGTTGATACGAGGTGTTTTGGTAAATGCAAAGTGTGCGCGGTATACTAGCGCGTAAGCATCGAGAAGAAAAAGTCGTTTTGTTTCGGCCATGGGGGCTAAGGTAGAAAAGAAGACCTTTTGTTTTTACTCTTTTCTGAGTAAATAGTAATAACCTAAACGCTCCTCCGGCATGTCATCCAGTCCATTAGCCCAATTTCTTAAATGGGAAAAAGAAATTCCCGATCAGATTTTTCTGCGTCAACCGATCTCGGGGCAATGGCGAACGTGGACGTACAAACAAGCGGGTGATGAAATCCGCAGAATCGCTGCGGGTATTAATGCAACCGGCCTGCCTGAAAAAAGCAACATTGCAATTCTTTCTAAAAATTGCGCGCACTGGCCAATGGCCGATCTGGCTATTATGATGTGCGGACATATCTCTGTTCCGTTATATGCAACACTTTCCGGCCATGCCATCCGGCAGATTCTGGAACACAGTGAAAGCAAGATGGTGATCATTGGCAAGCTTGATGATTATGCAGAACAACAAACCGGTATTCCGGAAGATATCATTCGATTGGGTATCAGTTTATACGGAGTAAATGAAAGCAACACCTGGGAGCAATGGCTTGAGAAATATCAACCGACCCAAAATACGTCAAGCTGGAAGGCGGATGATCTGCTAACAATCATTTATACTTCAGGAACCACCGGAAAGCCAAAAGGCGTGATGCACACGGTTAATGCCTTCGATGCAACCGTGCGCCAGGCTACGAAAGAACTGAATCTTCGAATTCATCCAAACCTGTTTTCATACCTGCCCATGTCGCACATAGCCGAGCGAATGGGAATTGAAATGATCGCTATCTACGATGGCGGGACATTATCGTTCGCAGAGTCGCTGGAGTTGTTCCCAAAGAATTTGATGGACACGCAACCCACAACCTTCTTTGCTGTGCCACGAATCTGGGCGAAGTTCAAAGAAAAGATTCTCGAGAAACTTCCGCAGAAGAAACTAGACAGGTTGTTGTCGATTCCGGTTGTGCGATCGATAATTCAGAAGAGCATCAAAAAGAAATTGGGTGTCGCAAAAGCCGAATACATCGTAAGCGGGGCTGCACCTTTGTCGCCCGATTTAATTCACTGGTTCAGCAAGCTTGGAGTTAACATTCTTCAGGCTTATGGTATGACCGAGGATTGCGTGTATGCACACTTCAACCGGCCTTATTCGAATCGACCGGGAACGGTTGGCAAACCGTTGAGCGGTTTGAAAGTAAAAATTGCCGAAGACGGTGAAATCCGATTGAAGAGTCCGGGTAACACCATTGGCTATTACAAAGAACCGGAGTTGACGAAGCAGTTATTTGATGAAGAGGGATTTTTACGTACAGGTGATATGGGTGAAGTATCACCCGATGGCTTTCTGACGATTACCGGGCGAACCAAAGATCAATTCAAAACTGATAAGGGAAAATACATCTCGCCTGCACCAATCGAAATGAAGCTTGCGCTGAATACAGATGTAGAGCAGGTTTGTGTTGTGGGCATGGGCGTTCCGCAACCCATGGCGTTGATTGTGTTGTCGGCTGCGGGAAAAAATAAATCAAAAGAAGAATTGATCGCCAGCATCAGTAAATCAATTCAGGAATTAAACCCTTCGCTTGAATCGTACGAGGCAATTGAAAAAGCTGTGATTATGAAAGACGACTGGACGATTGAGAATGGTCTGATGACTCCTTCGATGAAACTCAAGCGAAACGAGCTCGAGAAAATTCATCTTCCAAAATATCCGAAGTGGTACCAACTTCCCGGAAAAGTAGTTTGGGAAAATTAAAAGAGTGACGAACAACTCGTCACTCTCCTATTTCTTGTTACTTCAATCTTGCTTTAAAAAAATCTACCGTATTCTTCCACGCATCAAGATCCGCGGCCTGATCATAGATTGGATTGCTCGGGTTCGCAAACCCGTGATCGGCTTCATAATTTTTCAGGGTCAGCGTTTTACCGGCAGCTTTCATGGCATCGGCAAATTTATTCACTACTTCCGTTGTGATGTAGCGGTCCTTCGTAGCGAAAATCCCAAGCACATCCGCATTAAGCGTTTTTAGCTTTTCAACATCGGTTTCGGGCATGCCGTAAAAGATAACGCACGCTGCATTTTGTTTGCCCAGACTTAATGCAGCCTGGATTGAAACTGCTCCGCCAAAGCACCAGCCGATGGTCCCTATTTTTGCTTTCGGTCCGGCATACGTCTGTGCCCCTCCGATAATTTGCAATCCGCGTTCGAATTTGAATTCGGTCATGTATTTCGAAGCCTCGTCACGCGCGGTTGTTACTTTACCGTCATACATATCCAGCGCAATCACGTTCACGTTCCCCAATTCCTTGTAAAGCTTTTCCGCCTGACGCTTGATGTTATCGTTCAATCCCCACCATTCCTGGAAAACAAAAATCCAGTTATCAGTTTGTGATTTTGCCTTGATCAGGTATCCGCCGGCAGAAGTTCCATCCGGGCATTTGAACGAAATCATCTCTCCGCCTTCGGTGCTTCTGTGAACATATTTACGGGGCGTGGGATGCTCGCGGTTAAAATTTTTATTGGATGCAAACAACGCGAACTTGTCGATCGCAGTGGTATGGCATACCGTTATGTTGTCTTTTGTTTGGGCGAGGCTGAGTGCAGCAATCAGCACACCGGCAAGTAGTGTGAACAGCTTTTTCATGAATGGATTTTTAATTGATCAAGTTCTTTTATTCGCGATACCTGTAAATCCCCCGCAATGGAGGATTTTCTACTCCTTCCATTGGCCGGTAATCACGCGGTCGTATGTGATGAAATCCGTATTGATCGGCTCATAACCCTTCTGCCGCATAAGCATGGCCACCTGTGCACGATGATACGATGAATGATTCACCAGATGGATCATGATATTCTCGACATTGTTGGTGTACGGATCATTGGTGTAGTTCCGGTACGTGAGTTCGCGGTCGAAATTATCAGTCACCTCTACAAATTCAATCCATTTTTTACCCACATCTTCTGCCATTTGCAGCAGCCGATCGAGTGTGTAATCTCCCCAAAGTTTTACATCGGGTGCGGGAAGACCTTTAATACGATGAAGCCACAGGTATTGCGCAGCGAGTACGTGGCCCATCAGCTGCAAAATCTTTGCATCGCTTACCTGTTGCTTTTGAATTTCACCAAGCACGCGCTTGTTCGACCAATAGTTGTAATTGTAGAGTTTTAAGAAATACTTTTTCACAATACCTTAAATATGTTTCAATTCCGCCAGCCGGTCGAGCACCCAGCCGGTAATGCTTAGTCGTTCACGTGTTGCCGGTAACACTTCGTGCTCAATTTCATCGCTTCGGAAAATTACCAACCGGCCCGCCAAAGGCAGAACGTCTTTTGTTTGATCGGGCAAATACATGCGTAACTGGCCACCGTGTTGTTCCTCCCACTGATTATTCAAATACAGGATAACCGAAAGCTTGCGGTGATCGTCCTTTTTGAACTGATCGAGGTGACGTTTGTAAAACGAGCCAACCGGGTAAACCGTCATGTGTACTTCAAAATCTTTCAGGCTTAAAAACAGCGAACGGTTCAGATATTGAATCAGTTCTTCCAGACGTTGAAGATAAACACGAATAGCTTCAGGAGAATTGTTTCGGTCGAGCCACTTAATGTAGTCTCCCCGGATGGCTTCCTGAATTTGAAGAGATTGCTTGTTGCCGATGCCGGCCTTTTTAAAATCCGCGTTGGTTTGAAATCCGCCCGCGTGGAGAATTGCATCAACCTCGTGTTGGCTTAAAAATTGATCTGCTACGGCATATCCGTTTGTTGCCAATCCATCCGCAATCGCATCAAATACCGGATTCATGTAACAAATTTATGAATAGATTGTCTATACTTACTGAAATGAGAAAAGTTAATGCGCTTTTACTGGCTGCGATCGTTTGCATGGTCGTTACGGGCTGTGGCCCGAAGCAGGACATCGAATTTAAATATGTCAAAGATGTGATTGTTGACGCGAACTCCGAACCCTTGCTGAAAGGTAATGCGGTGTTGTACAATCCGAACAAGCAGCGGATGAAACTCCGGAAGATCAACGTAGACGTTTATGTGAATGACAAGAAAACTGCCCGTGTCGACCAGGAGCCGGCATTGCTTATTCCTGCCGAAGCAGAATTTACGATACCGCTGGAGGTAAAGCTCAACATGAAAGAAGTGGGTTTCCTGGATACCGTGTTCGGGATGCTGGGCGGCAAAAAAATGAAGATTCGTTACAAGGGAACCATCAGCATCACATACAAAGGCATACCCGTTCGGGTACCGGTTGATTATGAAAGCTCAGTTAATTTCAGATTTTGATTAATTTATCTCGGAATTAATCAAAGAGAAGTGAGCGAAAAATCAAATTCTTCAACAGAGGACGTTGCTGCATTGAAGCAACAGATCGAATCACTGACTGCGGAAAAGCAGCAGTTGATCAGCCTGGTGTCGCACGATCTCCGCTCGCCTTTGAATCGTGCGTTCGCGCTCTCAGAGTTATTGCTGATGGACGTTGGCAACCTGACGGATTTCCAAAAAGATTATCTCGAAAGAATGCGTCTGGTTATTGCAGACGGGCTTGCAATGATGCGCAACTTGGTGGATTACCGCAATCTGGAGTTTAGAAGCGTGGATGTGATGACCGAACGCATAAACGTGGCTGATTTCGTGAACAGGCTCGTGCGCGAATTCCAAGCCGTTGCGAACAAGAAACAACTATCCATTGAAGTAACACACGATCAGCCCGAAGCATCGGTGACCACTGATAAACAGTGTCTGGATCGCGTTGTGAGTAATTTACTTTCGAATGCCTGCAAGTTCTCAAGAGCGGGTCAGAAAGTTCAGATCAGAACGTCTTGTGCAAATTCTCAAGTAAGAATTGAGATTCAGGACGAAGCGGGCGGATTTTCTGCGGAAGAATACAAAACGCTTTTTACGAAATTTAAAAAGTACCGCGCTCAGCCTACTGCCAATGAAAGCTCGACAGGGCTTGGATTGTTTATTGCCCGGTCAATGGCTAACCGGATTGGCGCAACACTCGAATGCAAAACAACTGAAGGAGCAGGAAGCACGTTTATAACAACGCTCCCCGCAGATAATTAATCGAAAAGATAGTATTCATCTTCCTTACCTTCGAGGATTGCGGTAAGAGAATCAATAATGGTATTGTCTTTGATAACGTAATCGCGCACACCGCGCTTGATAAAACTCAGTACCATGTTACCGTCATCAATAGCGCTCATCATGATGAGCTTATTGTTTTCTTTGAGCTTACTTTTGATTGCTTCGTAAAACTCGATGCCTGATTTGCCGGGGAGGTTATAATCAACAATGTATGCATCGGCCACAGCCTTTCCATTGTCCAGGCAGTCTTCAGCTGACTTGAAAGTCTTGATCTGATATTTTGGGTTCTTGCTCAGGGAACGCAAAATGAACTCAGCATATATTTCATCGTCCTCGATGAGGTACACCATCATGGTAGCACAATTAACCGGTATGCAATATAAAAATAATAGCCGAAAGACCTAAGATTGTGGCGCCTGCCATATGCCAGCCAAGTTGTAAAATCCAGCGAATCAAGCGATAAATTAAACCGCACAACGGCTGGGTTAGTTTATTCTGTAGCTCAAGATGATCGCAGTTCTGGTGAACGAAATTTCGCCCGGTGATGCGTTGTTATTGATTTTGTCTGCAAAAGAACATCTCATTTCTACATTTAATCTGTTAAGCGATACCCCGGCACCGGCTGCTAAGGCCGTTTGAACAAACAGTCCCGGAGTGTAGCCAGTAAGAGTAGACGTTGATGTATAATAACGCATGTCAATCTTCGTAGGCTTTATCACCTGTATCATTGCTTCGACAAAAATCTTATTTATTTTCCCTCCAGGTAGAAAAAAATGGTAACGGCCTCCAGTAGCAAGATTTACCGATGAATGCTTAGCCGCAAACTTCACGTTACCGGTATCTTCAAAGGTTCCATTATTCTCACTCTTTTGATAAAACAGGTCGGCTATTATGGACCACTTGTTGTTATTAAAAGGTAACACCATTTCCAGTTCTGCACCGATACGATATGTTGAACCGTTTTTCATAATCAGCGCATCATAAGTTTCACTATACTTATACTTCATCGTTGTTACCCCTCCGCCAATGTTCGGCCGGATCATCATGTCGGGTTGTCGTGACTCTTCTCGTCTAATAATCGTCTGTTCCTGGCCTGAGCACCGGGTATACGAGATGAAGTAATTTTCCAAATCACTTCGCTTGTACTGCACCTTTGCAATATCCTGTTGCGAGACATTTCCACAATTCAGCTTCGTTAACAGGTCCTGTCGATACTCATTATTTTTTAGAACCTTACCGGTTGATGAGTGGTACATTTTATAAACCAACTGACGGATCTCACCACCTTTAATAGAATAAAAAAACCGAACCACATTTTGATTTTCATACATGAATAGCGTGGCTCTACCTTCAACGAGCACTTTTAGCGCTAATCGCCTTGTTTCAAATTCAGCGTTACGTTTTCGGCTCAGGGCATTGAATGCTACAGGCGACTTGTCGATTTCAACGGTTGCAACGGTGTATTTTGATTTGTCGTAAACTCCGAACTCCTGTAATTGGCTCACAGTCATTGTTCGTACGGTGCCCGAAATCCTGTATTCAAATTCAGACGGGTTATTCCTCCAATCTCTGTTCTTTATCTCACATTCCGTACGTTGATTTAACGTGTCAATGAAGTAACCTTTTTCGAACGTAATTTGTGCGACAGAAAAATGGCCGCAAATGAGGAGTACAAATAGCAGAGCGAGGGTTTTCATTGTGAGGAAGTTGTTCGTACGCAAAGATAATTTAATAACGTTTTGAGGAATACAAATCCACCACCTTTTGGGTACACTTTTTGTTAGTTTACATCTCACACCTACCACCCTTTCCATGAAAACCATTCTCTACGCAATCCCCTTTATCTTTTTAGGTTGGAGTCTTCAGGCGCAGAGTTTTGACGATATAATCGTTAAGAAAAAATATGTCGACTGCAAAGATGTAAGTTATAGTTCTCCGGATATGATTCATTCACTTTATGAAAAAGGTGAAACCGACAGTTTGTATCAATTCCTGGATTACTGGCAGAACAAATGCGGAAACATCGAATACATTGGTTCCATCCGAATACTGCTCGATATAAAAACTGCAAACTTCGACTCGTCTGCTGTAACAGACGAATTGTTTACGTCACTGATCCGGTATAAAGAGAACGATCAGATGTTTGATTACGTGATGTACCGAAATGAAGTCGGGCAACTCTACCGAAATCTTCAACAAGAAACGCGAAACATTGCCTCTGATATTCAGCAAACATATTCGGTTGATGAGGCTTTGCTTACTGATTTTCTCAAATCAGATACCGTCACATTTAATGATATAAAAAAATCTTCTGCGCACGAAAGCAAACTCAAAAGATTGTACGATCAAAAACTAACTGAAGCATTGAAAATGCGCCAAATACATTGGGCGGTGTTTGTGAGTTATTATCAGCCATTTGGTAAACTTGACGTATTCGGGCAGCATGCAGGGATTGGGGGAATGTTTGGCGTCAATCAGCTTCATCACACCCTTGATTTCGTGATGGATATACGGTTCGGCCGTTCAGCCAATGAGTATCAATTTGTTTATAATGGCAATCTGCTAAAAGACAATAAGTGGACGAGCGCGTACCTGGGGCTTGAGTACACCTACGATTTTTACACGTCAAAGAAATTCAAGTTTGGTATTTCTCCGGGCGTTGCGTACAACGGTATCACAGCTGTTCCGGCCGATGATGACGATGAAGATCCCAAAATTCTCCCCGGGTTGGACGTAAATGGCGGACTGTCTTTCAAATACACGTTTGGCAAAAAAGGTGGCTACGCAGGTTTACAAACCCGCTATCACTGGGTAGACCATCATAATCCGGGCGGAACCGAGTTAACCGGAAGTTATCTGAGCGTAAGATTAGTCTTCGGGTCGCTGTTCAGTTATCAACGCGACTATCGACTTTCTCAGCTCGACTACTAAACAATCTTATGTCCGCGGTAGCCGTAGTATGCAATAAACATGTAGCATAGTACCGGGATGAAGAAGGCGTGTTGAATGCCAATCTTGTCTGCTATGAAACCTTGCAGCAGCGGAATCAACGCTCCGCCTACAATCGCCATACATAAGATTCCAGATCCCTGGCCGGTATGTTTGCCAAGACCGGCAACGCCCAGCGAGAAGATGCTTGGAAACATAATGGAGTTAAATAATCCGACAGAAAGAATAAGCCACATGGCAATTGGACCGGACGACAACATCGTGATAACAACAAGCAGAGCTGCAATTACGGCTGCTACCGCCAGCACTTTGCCGGCTTTTAGTTTCTGCATAACGGCGGCCCCAACGAAGCGCCCAATCATTGCTCCGCCCCAATAAAAGGAAACATATTTCCCCGCGTCTGCCTCAGCCAAACCTGCTATGTTTTTTTCCCCAAGGAAATTCACAAGAAAGCTTCCGATAGAAACTTCAGCTCCTACGTAAACAAAAATGCCTATTGCCCCCAACACCAGGTGGGGATATTTCCATGCAGACTCACGTTCACCCGTAACGCCTCCTGAAATTTCAGCTGGCGCGGCTGCTTCAATAACCGGAAGCTTTATGATTGCGAACACTGCGGCAATAACAAACAACACAATCGCCAGGATCACATAAGGATTTTGAACAGCTGCAGCTTCAGCCAACTGATACGAAGCAAGCTCTTCCGGGCTCAATCCGCTCAACGCCTCCGCAGATTTTACAGCTACCGATAAGATCAACATCGACCCGAAAATCGGGGCAATGGTTGTTCCAAGTGAATTGAATGCCTGCGTAAGATTCAACCGGCTTGATGCAGTTGCCGGCGGGCCAAGAATCGTTACGTACGGATTGGCGGCCACCTGAAGCAAAGTTATTCCGGATGCAAGAACAAAAAAGGCCGTAAGAAACAATCCGTATGAACGCATGCTGGCTGACGGATAGAACATCAAACAGCCAATGCCGGCTATAATAAGACCGAGTACAATACCTTTTTTGTATCCGATTTTTTCAACGATGTATCCGCTCGGCAGCGACATGACAAAGTACGCAGTGAAAAAACAGAATTGGATGAGCATCGCCTGTGTATAGTTGAGCGTAAACACGGCTTTCAAATGCGGGATCAGAATATCGTTCAGGCAGGTGATAAATCCCCACATAAAGAACAGCGATGTCAGGATCGACAGCGCGAATGTGTAGTTTTTGTTCTCACCGCTGGTGTTGAGCGGTGCATTAGACGAGACGAATCCTCCTGCCATAAAGAAATAGAGTTAGGTAATGCTGATATCAGCTTCTAAAGCTGTAAAAATAAATTCGCATGAGCAAGAGAAGGCGCTACAATGGCCTGCTGTAGAACACATCGCATGCGAAATGGCCGGTGCTGCCGCACGGGCCGCCAATTTTTTGGAAGCCGTTTCGCTCGTACAGCTTCATGGCCTGGTTCATTGTATTGAACGTTTCCAGGTAGCAGGTTTTGTATCCCTGATTACGCGCAGCTTCCAAACATGCCGTCAGCACTTTTTGTCCGAGACCTTTGCCCCGGCCTTCGCTTAGAAAATACATCTTCTTCAGTTCGCACGTATCAGCGTCACCACCCTTCAACGGACCAATGCCGCCTCCGCCCAGAATTTTTCCGTCCTCTTCATATACGAAATACGTATGGCGCTTTTGTGAATACGCGCTGTACATATCCTCCACTTCGGCATCGTGAATGGCAAAGCCTTGTCCGCTGGCGCCAAATTCCGGCATTACCGTTCGTATGATGTTCCGAATTGCTGAATTGTCAGCCGCTTCAATTGCTCTTACTGTACCCATCGTTCATGTAAAAATAAGAAGGCACCTTTCAAATGTTGATTAACTTGAATCAAAATTTTTGCAAGATGCGTCACTCCCGCCTACTCATTATCTCGGTTCTGATCCTTACTACGACAACGGCTTTCAGCCAAACGTTAGGTGAACTTACTGTAGAAAAAATCATGCGCGATCCGAAATGGATCGGTTCCTCGCCTTCCGGTGTAAGCTGGTCGCCCGACAGTAAAACAGTTTACTTCTTCTGGAATCCAGACAATGCCTCCGCTGATTCATTGTTTAAAATCACACTTCAGAATCGCACCCCGCAAAAAGTTTCGAAAAAAGAAAGACTCGCGCTGCCACCCTTCAACAGCACATATAATAAGACCTTCACCAAGATGGTGTATGAAAAAAACGGGGATCTTTTTCTGTATAATGTTATCAGTGGAAAGATTACCCAACTCACTAACACCGTATCCCGCGAAAGCGGAGCTTCTTTTTCAGGTGATGAAAAGAAAATAATTTATTCATCCGATCAAAATCTTTATGCGTGGGAAATCGGCACCGGAAACATTACACAGCTTACGGATTTTAGAAAAGGAAAGAAAAACTCATCACCTGCGCTTAATGATCAGGAAAAATGGTTGAGACAGGATCAGCTGGCATACATGCAGGTTGTTAAGGAGCGTAACGACCGGCAAAATACCGTTCGCAAAATCCAGAAAGACGAACAACCCAAACGGCCAAAAGAAATTTATATCGATGACAAGTCGGTCGATATGTCGCGGCTTACGCCCGATGGTAACTTTGTTGTATTCCGGTTATCGAAAAGCGCGTCTTCCAAAAGCACAATTGTTCCGAACTATGTAACGGTATCCGGCTTTACGGAAGATATTTCCGCCCGAACAAAAGTTGGCGCCCCGCTTGGTTCATCCGAACTGTTTGTTTACGACATCAGGCGTGATACTGTCCTTCAGGTTAAAACCGACAGTATTCCAGGCATCGGTGATGCTCCTGCGTTTACAAAAAATTATCCAAAAAAGGATAACAAAAAAGACAGCAAAGAAAAGAAGCCTACGCTTCGCCAGCTTTCATTCTCCAACCCGGTTTGGTCGGATGATGGCTCACGTGTTGCGCTTCAGCTTCGCGCTGCGGATAACAAAGACCGCTGGATTGCTTTGCTGGACGTAGCCACACAAAAATTAACTGTGGTTGATCGTCAGCATGACGATGCCTGGGTTGGAGGCCCGGGAGGTTTCAACATCGGATGGATCAATAACAACAGGCTATGGTTCGTTTCCGAAGAGTCGGGCTATGCACATCTTTATTCATACGATGTTACAACGCGTTCAAAGAAAGCGCTTACGTCCGGCAAGTACGAAGTGCAGCAGGCTGAACTCAACCGGAGCAAAAAGTTTTTCTACATCACAACAAACGAAGTTCACCCGGGAGAAAAGCATTTCTACAAACTTTCCGTTGATGGTGGTAAAGCCGATCGAATAACAACCATGACCGGAGCCAACGAAGCGGAGGTGTCTCCCGATGAAAAAATGATTGCGTTCCGGTATTCCTATACCAACAAACCGTGGGAGCTGTACATCGTGGAAAACAAAGCCGGTGCAAAGGCACAACAAATCACCAACTCAATCTCGTCTGAGTTTAAGTCGTACAACTGGCGCGATCCGGTTGTTACCACATTCAAAGCACGTGACGGAGCAGATGTTTATACACGTGTCTATAAACCGGCAAAACCCAATGGCGCTGCTGTAATTTTTGTTCATGGTGCCGGCTATCTGCAAAACGCACACAAATGGTGGAGCAGTTACTTTCGCGAATACATGTTCAACAACCTGTTGGCTGACAAAGGCTACACTGTTCTGGACATGGATTATCGCGCAAGTGCAGGCTATGGTCGTGACTGGAGAACCGGCATCTATCAGTTTATGGGTGGTAAAGATCTAACCGATCATGTTGATGGCGCTGCGTGGCTGGTTAAAGAATATGGCATAGATGCCAAGCGTATTGGAATTTATGGCGGTTCATACGGAGGTTTTATTACGTTGATGGGTTTGTTTACAACACCCGATGTATTTGCGGCCGGTGCAGCATTGCGTCCGGTAACCGATTGGGCGCATTATAACCATGGATATACTTCGGCCATTCTCAACACTCCCTATGCCGATAGCGTTGCGTATGCGAAAAGTTCTCCCATCTATTATGCGAATGGTTTAAAAGGGGCCTTGTTGATATGTCATGGAATGGTAGATACAAATGTCCATTTCCAGGATGTTGTCCGCTTGTCGCAACGATTGATCGAGCTTGGCAAAGACAATTGGCAACTAGCGGTATATCCCATGGAAGACCACACATTTGTTGAGCCCAGCAGCTGGACGGATGAGTACAAACGAATTCTGAAACTATTCGAAGAAAATCTGAATCAGAAAAAGTAATACACGTTACCGCGTTTTCATTTCACGAATGGCCTTGGAGAAGGCCATTTTTATTTCATGACCGTTTGCGTGGTGCTGATTTTTAACAACCCATTTGCCGTTCAGGATCGTCCCGAGATTTCTGCTTGAATCTGATGTGTAAACAACAGATGCCAGCCGGTTCTTTTCAGAAGTATCTGCCAGCAAGTGTGTTCCGGCATTAACAATCAGTGCATCGAACGGCTGACCAATTTCAAAATGATCGCGTGTTATCTGGCCCATCGCTTTGCGGCCCTGCGTTACCGATTCATTCACCAGGTAGTTCGCTGCGTTGCCTTCAAATGTATTTCTCAGGTTCGTCACCAGCCGCTGCCGGTAATCGATCATTCTGAATTCTTCAAAAGGATTTAGTCCGATGTGGCTATCGGTACCGATTGTCCAATGACCTCCAAGTTTTACATATTCCTTCATCCTGAAAATTCCATCTCCCAGGTTTCCTTCGGTTGACGGGCACAATACAACATTCGCTTTTGATGCAGCCAGTTTTTTCACTTCTTCATCGTTGAGATGCGTGGAGTGTACCAAATGAAACCGCTCGTCTACCGGAAGATTCTCAAGCAACCATTCCATCGGACGCCTTTTACAAAACGCCAAACAGTCTTCCACTTCTTTCTTTTGCTCCGCTACATGAACATGAAACGGAATCTCTTTTGGTCCATGAGTGTACGTTGAAATGATATCATTCAAATCAACTGCGCGAAGCGAATGAACGCTGAAGCCAAGGGAGGCATGCGGTTGATTAACAATTGCATGGGCGGAGTCATCCAGCAGATGAAAATACTCATCAACCGTTTGTGAAATAAAACGCTTTTGTCTTGGCTGCGGATCTTTACCAAATCCACCCTTCTGATAAAAAACCGGTACGAGTGTAATTTTTATGCCGGCAGTTTTTGCTGCTTCCACCATGCGCAATCCCATTTCTGCCAGATTGCTGTAAGGCTTACCGTCCTTATCATGGTGCAGGTAATGAAATTCTGCCACGTGCGTGTAGCCATGGCGCACCATTTCGGCATACAACATGGCTGCGATAGCTTGCGCCTGATCGGGATCAACACTCAGTGCGCATTTGTACATTTCTTCGCGCCACGTCCAGAAATCATCATCCGTTCCCACAGCATGAGTCTCGGCCAATCCTGCCATTGCATACTGGAAGGCATGCGAATGAGCATTCTGAAATCCAGGTAAAGCAAAACCGCTTACCGACTCGATTGCGGCAGGCTGTTGAGGGGCATCGGCAGACAGGTACCGGATAACTCCGTTTTCATCTACACCCGCAAATGCGGGCGTCAACCAACCGTCTTTCTGAAGCAAAGATTTAAAGTGGAAATACTTAACTCCCTCACCCCTGCCGGACGGAGTTGAGGCTTGATTGTACTTATCGTTAATGCTTTTCAAAATTATTTTGCCAAAACCAAGGCCAAATTACTGAATGTTTTTTGCAACAAGGTCCGCATTTCGTTTGCGCGTGGCTCATGGTACTTTGTTTCCGAATCGTCCAAATAATTAACCTTGGTCATCTCCAGCTGTAAAGCGTGTTCGTTATTTTTTGGATTACAGAACTGGCGGGTAATGTAGCCTCCCTTGAATGGATGATTATGACTCACTTCGTAGCGCGAGGCCTGAAGTGAGCTAAGGGCTGAGTCAATAACTTGTGCTGATGCAGATGTTCCATCGGCATCACCTAATATCAAATCGGGGAACTTCTCTTTATTAATTGTCGGAACGCTTTGACGAATTGAGTGACATTCCCACAACAGAACTTTTCCAAACTCATTTTTGATACCCGATAACAGCTCCCGGAGTTTGCTGTGATAGGGATTGTAATATTGTTCGGTTCGCCTGAGAACTTCTTCGCGCTGAACTTCTTTTCGTTCATCGTTATAAATCGATGTTCCGAAAAAGTCGGTTGCCGGACAAAGCGGAGTAATGATTCTTCCATCATTATACAGCGGCTTGCTTTGTGGATCACGGTTTAAATCAATCACCCAACGACTGTATACAGCATGAATAATCGTGATGCCCATAGCCGGGGCGAAATCATAAAGCCACTGAACAAACCAGTCGGTATCGTCCGGTGCAACGATCATATTCTGCTTGTACGTTGATTTTATTTCTTCCGGAAATTCAACGCCACAATGCGGAATACTTAACAGAATCGGAATTCGCTTTGCCGTGGGTCGAATGATGTGAAAGGGTTCCACTATTTGGTTTGATTTTTCTTCTTTTCGTAATCTAGCGTGTACAGTAACTCCTGCACGTAATTGGTAAGATCTTCATTGCGCACGCTGCAACTGTCGAGCTGGAGATTGCTGAGCTTTTCCACAAGCTCTACCTTTCTTTCGGCTTCATTACCTCGCAAGAAAAAGTAGATGGCCGATATAACTGACAGTATGGCCACAACTGCCAATACACTTGCAACAGAACGCGCTCTTTTTAGTTTGAACTCTAGTGTGTTTTCTTCTGACATTCTTCCAATGCTTTCTTGGCCTCGATTTCATTTTGCTTAGCAAGAATCTCCATCTGCCGTGCCCGCTTCTCATTTTCAACGGCTATAGCCTGATTTTGCTGTGCAAGTCTGCGCTGATGTTCAAGATCCTTTTTCAATTGTTCAATTGTAGCCTGCTTGTTCTCCCTGCTCTCGGTTTGCGCTTCCTCGTGCATGTTGATTGCCACTTCCCTCTCATGCAAAGCAAGCGCCCTTTGTTGTTCTGCTTCTATCCGTGCTGCGCGGGCTTGCTGTTCCATCCGTATAGCTTCCAGTAAATTTCTGTCCGCTACAAGTTTTTGAACATACACATAGATCAGGAGCAACCCACAAAAAATGGCAATAGCAACTGTTGTAATTTTTGCACGCCTCAGCTGCTTTCGAAGTTGATCGGTTTGTTCCATATAAAAAGGAGGTTAGTCTTTGTTACGCTTGCGCTTCTTCTCTTTTTTTTGCTCAGTTGTGGCTTGTACTTTTTTAAGTTCCGCTTCGGCTTTTTCAAACGCTGCCTGTGCATTTTTCAACGCTTGTTCATTTTGATCTTTAAGCGCGTTGATTTCTAACTGTTTTTCAGCAAGAGAGATACGATAATATTCGGCTCGCCCTCCGTTAAGTTGCCGCTTGAGGTTCATGATTCGTTTGTACGATTGGTCGATTCGTGCTTTACTGATTGTTCCATCGACCACAAACTTTTTAATAATCTCATGAACCTTGTCAACCGTCCGCTCCTGGCTGCCGGAGATATTATTTGAAAATGTCAGGATATCAACGCCCGCGTTAATCGCCATGCGAATGGCTTCTTCCAACCCGTAGTGTTTAGTTATCGCATGCATCTGCATGTCGTCAGAAAAAACAACGCCATCGTAGTGAAACTGTTTGCGCAATAAACTATCGATTACTTTCTTCGACAAGGTTCCCGGATTTCCCTTTGGATCTAATTTTTTGTTAACAATGTGAGCCGTCATAATCGCATCTACTTCACCGGAATCAATCAGTGACCGGTAAGGATATAGTTCCCGCACATTCCATGTGTTGGTAACATCAGCAATACCCAGATGTGTATCATCTTTTGAGCTTCCGTGTCCGGGAAAATGTTTCAGTACCGAAATAATTCCGAGTTTGCGATGCTGGCGGATCACTTCCCGGGCGAATAATGCAACCGAATCCTCCTGTGCGGAAAATGCCCGCTCGGGTTTAACAATGGCGGGATTATTCGGGTCGATCGCAAGGTCAACCACAGGTGCAAAGTTTACATTGATCCCCAGGCCTGCTAATGTGGCGGCTGTGGTTTCAGCATAAAACTGAACCGAGTCAGGCGTAAACTTGCCGAGACGTGCAGCAGTAACCGATCTTGGAAAACCATACTTTTCTTTCAAACGGTTAACCTTGCCGCCCTCCTGATCAATGGAGATGAATAGCGGTATCGGTGCCGCATGCTGATATGTCCAGGTGATCTTCTTTAATTCAGCATAAGAATTTTTTGCGGGAATATTTTTCTCAAAAATTATGATCGATCCCACCTTCCCCTGACGAATTTCTTCCAACACCTTATCATCAACTTTCGATCCCGGGAAGCCGATCAAAATCATTTGGCCAATCTTCACATCCAGGCTGTCGATCGTCTGTGCCTGAGCATAGCCGAGCAACGTCAAGAAAGTGATGAGGCAAAAAAAACGCTTATTCAAATTCATCAGTAATGCAGGTAAAGGTCTTTTAGAATTTTTTCCATCTCTGCCCGTATCGTGCTGGCTGGTGCGGGATGATTATTACTCATAAAACTGAAAATGAGTGTTCGTCCTTTTTTTGTTACAAGGTATCCGCTGAGACAGTGGTTGTTGCTTAACGTTCCCGTCTTCCCGTAGAGATAAGGAGGTTCGTTCTTATAAGCGCGTTTTACAGTGCCGGTTTTTCCACCGATAGCCAACAGCGGAAATAGTCGCGCACGCGGGACACGCAAATAGATTTTCTCCCACAAGCTTACAATGCTGCGGGGTGTAAACAGGTTGTATCGTGAAAGCCCTGAACCGTCAATCCACACCGGCTCGTCAGGTAAATCGGCCAGATAATTTTTTTTCATGTACCGGATTGCAATCTCCGGCTTTAACGAGTCGCTCAACACGCCTGCGCAGGTCAGTAACAGTTGCTCGGCAATAAAATTATCACTCTCCTGCATCATCTCTTTGAATAGTGAATCGGCTGGAATGCTGTAAAGTGTTTTTGCGGATTTCGGAAGTGTGCGGTTAATTACTGTAACTTCCTTTTTCAGTGTATCGGATAACAACTTCGCGGTTAACGCTGAACTTGTTTTAAACGGAGTTTTCCATTGATTGCTTAAACCGGTTCTGCCCGGGTACAAGTCCATTTTGTTGGAACCAATTTCCCGCGCAAGCGAAGATTTATCCGTACTGTCGCGCACCGTAACATCAAAAGAGAAGTACGAAGGTGTAGTTTTTATTTTGTTGGCGGATTGCTGAAGGGTAAAGTAGTTTCCATAAATCGGTAGAGGCGACCGTTCGGAAGAATACGTGAAAGGTAAATCATCCCACGCCCAACCGGATCCAAGCGCATCGGTATAAAAATTACCATCAGCCATGAAAAGCCTTTTGTTAGTGGTGCTGAGAAACGAGAATGTCTTTCCGGGATCGTAAATGTTCTCATACAGGAGTGATGGATCTCCGGTACCTGAAAAAATCAATGAGTCATTTGTTTCGAGGTAACGTAAGCCGGGAACAGAATCTCCCAACACCATAAGCGAGGTGTAAAAAGTAAAAATTTTCGTGTTTGATGCCGGAGTGAAATATTTGTCGGACTGATATGAATACAGTTCTCTTTTCTGTTCCGGATCATATAGCATAAATCCGGTGTGATCATGAAGCCGGGTCTCTAATGAATTAAACCGTTTCGTTAACGCACGTTTTGATACCGGTGAGCAGGCAACGGCTAAAAGACAAACCAGTATAACGGAATACAGTCTCATCATTTGAGATACCGTTCTTTTAAAACATTGTAATGGTGCGTTTCGTGGCCCGCTATTATGTATCCGATATTAATTACCGAAACCAGGTTCTTATTGGCGGTGCCTTTGCGCTGAAGCATCTCGGAGGTAAAACTCGTAAACAGGTCAAGTGTGGTCTGACGAAGGCGTTGCGCTTCTTTAATGAGTTGCTCCACCGTTCGTGCATGAGCATTCGCTTCGGGTGCGTAGTCGTTCTCTTCAAATCCCGGAAGGTCGGTTGAGTCATTTCGGGCAAATCGCAATGCGCGATAGGCGAAAATTCGCTCGGCATCCATCATGTGGCAAATCAATTCTTTAACACTCCACTTGCCGGGTTCGTAACGATACTCGCCCATGTTTTCCGGTACCGAACTTAGCAGACTTGCCAATTGCTTTCCGGATTCTTCAAGCGCTTCTGTCAGGCTTTTATTTTGAACCAGCATCACGTAGTGATGATAGTACTTCGGTAAAACGGAAAAATCAGGACCAGTTTTCATAACGCCAAAGTACTGAAGAAAACGGGGTTACGAAACGCTAATTATTCGGGAGGGCAATTTTTATCTCGGTGCCTTTTCCGAATGTACTCTTTACCTGGATGGTACCCTTTAGTTTATCGACAGCCTGCTTCACGATGTACATGCCAAGCCCGGAACCTTGCGATTTTTCAGTAGCGCGATAAAACATATCAAAAATCTTACGCAAGTGCTCCCGTTTGATGCCAATGCCATTGTCGCGGAAAATAATCTGCGCTGAGGTTGTGTTAATGGTGACGTCAATTTTGAGCCTGCTTTTGGCCATCGGGTTGTAATACTTGTACGCATTGGAGATTATGTTCCCTATAATAATCCGAATTCGAAGCAGGTCACTCTTGAAAGGCTTGTTACTACCTTTTACACGGACCTCTGTTTTTACTGCCGCAAAATTCTCAAGATGGTCAAGCTCCCGGATGCAATCATGGATAAGTTTTTCGAGCGCAATTTCCTCAAAATGAATTTCGCCACGATTTACTCTTCCATAATTGAGCATCGACCGGATAAATTCATCGAGCTTCTTAATGCGTCCTTCAATTTTATTGAGATAGATGAGGTAATTATTCGGATCAAGGTTAGCAAGGTTCACAAGTCCTAAAATTGAACTCAGGGGTGAACGAAGATCGTGCGATGTTTTGTACATCAATTGATCGAGCTCAAAGTTTCGCTCCGACAGTTCTTCCAGCGTTGATTTCAAATCCTCCTCCTGGATGGCAAGCTTCCTGTTCTGTGCGGCTAGGTCGTCATTCAATATCTTTAGCTTTTCTTCTGATTTTCTGCGTTGCGTTACATCGCGTACAAAAACGGCTACCCCTGTCACGGTATTCTTTGCACCGAAAATCGGGTTATACGTGGTCTCAACATATTTATCACGATACCGGCTTTGATTGATGCGCTGTTCCGAAACAAAGTTCTCGCCTTTTAGTGCACGTCTTAATTCTGCCACCAGCCAGGTCTCTTCTTTTGTGCCTTTCAAATAATCCACCGAGCTGCTGCCAATTTTAATCGTTGCTCCGTAAATGAGCTTCGCCATCCGCGCATGATTCTTATTAAAAGCCACGTACCGGAATTGCGTGTCAATCGCGTAAATCGATTCTTGTGTACTTTCCATCACGCCCATCAGGTTTGCGTTGAGCGCGCTGATTTCCTCCTCGTGTTTCCGAATCTCTGTGATGTCGGTAATGAATCCGATCACGAACTTGTCTCCTTCGTCATTTACATACCGCGATTTTACGGTAAGCATGTGTTTGGTCTTCCCGTCTTTGAGCGTAATCTTTTCGTGATTCAGCACAACTTTTCCCGTGCGGAGAACATGGCTGTCAATTTTCCAGTATTCATCGCAATCTTCCTTCGAAAAGAAGTCATAGTCGGTTTTACCAAGCAGTTCGCGCCTGGATAAGTCCGTAAACCAGCAGAATGCATCATTAAACATCACATGCCGGTGCTTGCTATCCTTAACAAAAATTGGCGCAGCAACGGTTCGCATCACGTTGTCCAAAAAATTTCGGGATTCGTGCAGTTGCTTCTCGGCTATTTTCTGTCGGGTGATATCCTGAACTGAACCCACAAAATACTCCTGACCGTTATCGCGGAAAGCGGTCAATGAAATTGTTCCCCAAAAACTTTCGCCACCTTTTCGGTTAAAAAGTGCCTGTTCATTTCGAACACTTTTATTCCTTTTTAACAGGCCTTTTATCTCGCTCCATCGTCTTGTTTGTACAAACAGATGATACGGTTTAACGTGCCGCATTTGCTCCAGCGTTTCGTATCCGCTTAATTTGAGGAACGCGCGATTCACAAATTGAAACGAGCCGCCCATAACGCCCAGAAAAATTCCGTCTGCAATGTTGTCGCTGATCGTACTGAGTAGTTTCCGGCTCTTGGCCGCATTCTCATAAGCCGGTTTTTGCTGAAGCGCCTTAATCGTAACAATAATGGCTTCAATCTCCCGATTGCTCAATTGGTTGTTGAATGAATATTCCGTCCAGACAGGCGCGCCATTCTTATGAAGGGAACGAAACGTGCTAACCGTTTGCGGTTCCGGCTTGTTAGATAATGACTTTATTTTTTCCTGAAGAATGGGCACATCTTCATGATATGCAAGTTTGGAAACCGGTTGTCCGGAAAGGTCCTTAGGTGAATATCCAAGTTTTGATTTAAGTGCGGCATTAGCAAATTGAATCACGCCAGAGGCATCCATCAATATAATCCCGTCCGATAGGTGGTCAACGATGGCCGCAAACCTGCCAGCTTTGATTGAGGGTGTTTTTTTTAAGCGTTTTGATTTTACCGGCTTACCCATCGCGGCTGATGCTTACGATAGGAAATTAAGGAAAATACTTTACAATGCCGTGATTATCAGGCTTTATTTCTCGAAGCTTTGTTCTTCTCGATTGATCGAAGCATAAAGTTTCTCAGGAAACCTTCAACCGGGAGCACCAGGAATGCGACAAAAACCTGTAGAATGAAATCAACCACCGGTCCGCTGTTAAACGAAATGACAGAGCCGGCAAAGGTTTGAATAAACTCAATCAGGATGATGATTGACAAAAGCGACAGTAACCTGCTTACCAAATTGTACCGGTGGCTCAACCGGAATGACAGCAGTACCAGCGAAGCAAAAATGGCAAACTCAAGTGCGTAGAACCAAACACGTTTCCAGTAAGGCGGCAACACCTCAACCTTCACAGGTTCCATATCACTTTCCTTACCAAAAATATCTTTCGACTGCACTTTCAATGTATACTCTCCCGGTGGCAGATAGGGGAAAACAAACTCATAATCTTTATTTGACCAGGCCGACCACTCGGTGTGCAGGCCTTCCAGGAAATAGCGGTATTCAACAGCATTGGCACCAATGTAGTCAGGCTTGACAACACTTATCTTAAGAGAACTGTTTTCCTGATCTACTTCTATACTGCTCCTTCTAAGGCTCGTGGCATCATTTTGTGAAATTGCTTTCAGGAATAATGGATACACCGTTTCAATCGGCTTTGCCTTGTCGCTATTGAAACGCAACAGCTCATTATTACCCGTGATGATCCAAACATTACCGGATTTTGCATCTGCCGAAATATACCGGATGTCGGTAAAAAGATTTAATAACTGAAGGTTGGTTTTGTTTCCGCTGTTGCCTGCTATGTACCACTGATGTTCATCACGAAACCACAGGTTTGAGTTGTTTGCAAAAAAGGCCTTGGGTGCCGCAAGCGTATCCGACTTAACTAAGTCTTTCTTGCCTTTATCATAAAAATAAAACCCGGCTGATGTCGCAATGATTACTTGTCCGTTCAAACTTACGCCCACCGTTTTTTCAAAGCTCGGGTTTACCACATCCATCCTTTGCGCACTTCGGGTCAATCCATCACTGCTTTCGAGACGATAAATTTTGTCATAGCTGCAAAACCAAATCGCTTCAGCTCCTTCTTCAAAAATGTAGTTGATCGGGTCATCGATGTTTTGAATCAGGTTCTCATCATTCCACTTGTTTTTAATTAGTGTTAAATGATGAAGTTTGTCATAATACGTAGAAACGTACAGCGTTTTTGTTCTGTCGGACGCCAACAAAAAACGAACGGGGTCTTCAAGAACAGATGTTGAAGCAAGCTGGTTGATTTCAAAAGCGCCTTCCAAACCGGCAGCAATCAATTTATTCTGCCATAACACTAGCTGGGCAATCTTCGCGTTTATGCCCTTAACTTTCTTGTAGCTGTAATAGCGTGAACGAAGAATTTTTTTGGTTTGCTTTTCCTTCTTGTACCGAACCTTTTTTTGTGATGCTCCGGATTCTTCTTTAGCCGGAGTGCTTGATGTAGTCTGGTTTTTCTTTCGCTTCAGGAATGAAAAAAATCCCTTCTTTTCAGGTTGTTCTTTTCCATTTTTCGCAGCCTCTTCTTTTTCTTTTTCTTTTTTGGATTTGATCGGAACATCCACGTAGAAGGTTATCTCATCATACGAATCTTCTTTTTCAAGTTTGTACAAACCGAGCGAGGTACCTACGTAAACATTGCCCTGGAAGTTAGCCGCACACAGTAAATTACCCTGCAGGCCTGGATAATGTTTGAACGACCGGAACGGAAGGTTGGGCGCGATGCGGGTGTATCCATAGGTATGGGCCACCCATACATTTCGATCCATGTCACTCGTGATCGCATAAATTTCATTATCAGGTAATCCCGTATCGTAATTCACCGTCTCCGTTGTTACGCCCGTTGCCGGATCAACAAAAATCACCCCGCCCCGAAGCGTTCCCAAAGCAATCAGGTTTTTGGAAACCCATGTGGCATTTACAATAACACTGGCATTGGCGTACCCCGGGTCCTTCAACTGAAGTTCGCGAAGGCGCATTTTATCATTAAACAGATATAGTTTGTTCTCGGCCGTTCCAAGCAAATAGCTGTTTTCAAACCGTGATGCAAACACGATTTGGGTGCTGTCGGGCAAAGCCAGTTTGGATTTGGTAAGCTGATTGCCGCTTTGGCGGAAAAGACCCTGACTTTCGGTACTGATGTAGATTGATCCGAACAATTCCGTAATGCCAACAAAAGGCCCGGTTACCGCGCTTGATGAAAATGTTGTAGTGCTGTCGTTGGCTGGCGTGTAAACGAATAAGTTTCTGTCGTTGAGAAAGTAAATCTTTTCTTTTACTGCCGCGATCTGAAAAATGTATTCAGAGCCGGGCTTGTCGTAAAGTAATTGAAAACTCTCCAGTCCGTTTTTATCAGGCGTTATCTTACCAAAGCCTTTTGGTCCGGCAACATACAGTTCTCCGCTTTCCGCCAACTCAATTGAATAAGCAGCGCCATTGGTATGAATTAAATCCCAACTGCGACCATCGTATTCCAGGATGCCTGCTTGTGTAGCGAAGTAGAAAACACCTCGGCTATCCTGCGCCATATCGAAGCAAACATTTTCAGCGAGATCAGTATTGGGTGAAAAGTTCGAAAGGAAATAGTTTCCCTGCTGCGCAAAACTATATGCAGCAACCAACAGATAAAGCAATAAGATACTCAGCTTCTTCATAGAGGGAAGGTAAATTTAATAAATCCGTCCGGATCAACTGATCTTACTCCAGTTAACAGCCGATTTTTTTGTTCGCTCAACCTGATTGAGGATAACGGTATTTTCAGGTTTTTTCAACTCAGGATCATCTTCAAGCAATCGTATCGCAGTTTCGCGTGCGGCCTGAAGAATCTTTCCATCTTTTCCCAAATCAGCAATCATCAGGTCGAGTGCACCACTTTGTTGCGTTCCCATTAAATCGCCAGGGCCACGTAACTTCAAATCGGTTTCAGAGATTTCAAATCCGTTGTTGGTGCGCACCATCGTATCAATCCGGATTTTTGAGTCTGCAGATAGTTTGAAGCTTGTCATCAAAATGCAAAACGATTGTTCAGCGCCACGGCCCACGCGTCCGCGAAGCTGATGAAGTTGAGATAGCCCAAAGCGCTCTGCATTTTCTATCACCATCACAGATGCATTAGGAACATCCACGCCAACTTCAATTACCGTAGTGGCAACCATGATGCTGGTTTCTCGTTTCAGAAACCGTTTCATTTCATAATCTTTTGCATCCGGCTTCATTTGCCCGTGCACGATGCTGATCGCTTCATCCGGAAATGCGCGGCTTATGCTTTCGTATCCGTCCATTAAATGTTTCAGATCCAGTTTCTCCGATTCCTCGATCAGCGGATACACAATATAAACCTGCCGGCCTGTGGCAATCTGCTCTTTTAAGAACTGGTTGACCTGCAACCGGTGTGAATCGTATTTATGAATAGTTTTGATGGGCTTGCGGCCCGCAGGCAGTTGATCGATAACAGAAATATCCAGGTCGCCATACAAGGTCATCGCCAGCGTACGCGGAATGGGCGTGGCTGTCATCACCAAAACGTGCGGATACAATCCGGCATTTTTATTCCAAAGCTTCGAGCGTTGCGCCACCCCGAACCGGTGTTGCTCATCAATAATGGCGAGGCCTAAATTCTGAAACTTGACCTCCTCCTCGAGTAAGGCGTGTGTGCCAATAAGGATCTTCAATACTCCGCTTTGCAACGCCTCGTGAATTTGTTTGCGTTCGCTCTTTTTGGTTGAACCCGTTAGCAATGCAATCGGAATTTTCATCAGCGAAGCATATTTGCTCAGGTTGTTGAAATGTTGCTGCGCCAGAATTTCAGTCGGTGCCATCAAGGCGCATTGCGCTCCGCCTCCGATTGAAATCAAAGCGCATACAAACGCCACGATTGTTTTCCCGCTGCCTACATCGCCCTGAAGCAGCCTGTTCATTTGCTTGCCCGACTTCAGGTCTGCGTAGATTTCTTTGATAACTTTTTTTTGAGCGTCCGTGAGCGGGAACGGCAGAAACTCATTATAGAATTTCGTGAGTAAAGCAGCATCATTAAACACCTGGCCTCTGAACGAATCCTGACGGATCAATTTCATTTTCAACAGCCGGAGTTGAATGTAGAACAGCTCTTCGAACTTTAGCCGGTGTTGGGCAGCAGCCATTAGATCATGGCTTTGAGGAAAATGAATATTGATCAACGCCTGTTGCTTGCCAATCATTCTGAATTGATTGATCATGCTGACGGGCAACGTTTCGCGGATTTTATCTTTCGCCAAAACAAGTAGTTCACGTAACAGTTTTGAAATTGCTTTGCTGTCGATGTATCGCGATTTGAGTTTTTCGGTTAATGGGTATACGGGTTGTAAATATCCATGGGAGGTGTTGGCGGTAGTTACCGGTTCAATTTCAGGATGTGCAATACTGAATTTCTTTCCAAAACGATTCGGCCTTCCAAACACAACATATTCAACGCCCGGCTGCAGCTTTTCCTGCGCCCATTTAATGCCCTGAAACCATACAAGTTCCATCTCGCCCGTAGCGTCTTTAAAAATGGCAGCAAGTCGCTTCCTGGCTCCGGCACCTATCAGTTCCTTCTTGATAATCATGCCCTTCACCTGAACATGAGGCATCTCATCGTTGATCTCTTGGATGGTGTAAAATTTCGTGCGATCCTCGTATCGGAATGGATAGTATTGAATAAGATCACCGAAGGTGAAAATGTTAAGCTCCTTGTTCAGCAAAGCCGACCGCTGCGGGCCTACGCCCTTCAGAAATTCAACCGGAGTGTCGAAAAAGCCTGACATCAATAGCTAAAAAAGTGCGAATTCTTTAAAAATACTTACATTTTAAATACCTCTACGCTAAACCATTCGTAAACTTGCGAGTCAAAACGGCCCAAGGTTACCATTTTTTTGTTTAGACCATTAATTATCGATGAAAGTTCAGGCCACCACATACAAAGGAATTGAGTTCGTCTGTTTGCAGGACTTACCAGCTGATCAACAAACGTTGCTTCAGCATAATGATGATGTGGAGCGCATCAAGATACTGATCGATGGCAAAGTAAGCAGCAATTGCATTCAGTATAAAGATTACGCATACTGGTACGCTATGATTTTTATGAAATCCGTTTCCTCTGTTGAAACTCCGTCCGCAGTATTAGTGGAGTTGACTGAGGAAGTTGTTTCAAAAAACTAGTCCCAGATTCCGGTTTCCGGAACAATCTCCAGAACATTTCCCTCAGGATCTTCAAAATAAAAAGATTCCACACCGCTCTTCCACGTTACGGTATCGGTTATTTGAATTCCTTTCGTGGTAATCCATTTTTTAGCAGCCGGATAATCAGCCTTGTTAACCTCGAAAGCAAAATGCTGCTTGCCTCCGCCATAATGCGCGGGTGGACTTTTCTTCAATTTCGAATCTTCAGGATTAAAACACAGAAGCACAGAAGATCCTGCCTGAAAGAAGACATGTTTCCCCTCCACGTAACTGATCAGCGGAAGCTCAAGCGTTTCGTGATAAAATCTCTTTGCGCGTTCCAGGTCGCGGATGTATAAGCACGTCTCTTTGATCTTGAGAAATTTCATTGACAGAGTTTGGCTTTGGTAGTTAAATAATCTTGCCAAAAATCTTTCAAGATATCAGCAGCAGGCCGAATTTGCTTGATCGTTGCAGAAACCTGACCTATTTCGAGCTCACCCTCATCCATATCTCCTTCAAACATTCCCCTTTTTGCCCGGGCGCGTCCAAGCAGTTTCATCATTTCTTCGTTGCTGGCACCGCGTTGCTCTGCTTCGATTACATCCTGAAAAAATTTGTTTTTGATAAGTCGCACAGGCGTAAGCTGCTTCATGGTAAGTTGAGTATCGCCTTCTGAAGAATTGATGATGCGCTGTTTGAAATTCGCATGCGCTGATGACTCCACACTGGCCGCAAAGCCACTTCCCACCTGAACACCTTCTGCGCCAAGCGCTTCAACTGCGGCAATTGCGCGACCACCCGCTATTCCCCCCGCAGCAATCAGCGGGATCGAGATAGCATCCCGAACCATCGGAATAAGAACCAATGTCGTGGTCTCCTCCCGCCCGTTATGTCCACCGGCTTCAAAACCTTCGGCCACTACCGCGTCCACTCCTGCCTGTTCCGATTTTTTGGCAAACTTCACGCTGGATACTACATGAACGACCGTGATGCCCTGTTCTTTCAGTTTGCCGGTCCACAGGCCGGGGTTGCCTGCGGAGGTAAAAACGATTTTCACTCCCTCTTCAATAATAATGTCCATCAGCACGCTCATCTCCGGGTAAAGCAACGGCACATTAACTCCGAATGGCCGGGCCGTGGCCGATTTACATTTTTGAATGTGCTCGCGAAAAACGTCCGGGTACATCGATCCGGCCCCGATTAAGCCCAGACCTCCGGCATTACTAACCGCTGATGCGAGCCGCCATCCGCTGCACCAGACCATACCGGCCTGAATTACAGGCACATCGATTCCAAAGAGTTTCTTAACCCGGTTTTCCGCATTGTTCATGGGCAAAAAATAGAAAAAGCCCGTCAGAATAGTACGCTATGAATCTGAATATCTGTGTTTTGTAAATTTCACCGGCCGAGCTCTTGATTTTTATACCTTTAGAAGTTGTCCACAAAGAAACGATTGATTTTATGAGGTGTAATTAATTGATAAACAGATAGTTAAAGCTAAATATTGCGGTAATGTGGACAAGTGGTGCATTTTGTGGGATTCTTTTCAGGCGGTTTTTTGGTGAATTGCAAGTGCCTGAATTTTAGGCATTTTCGGGCAATGAGCGATAAATCTTACAGTCCGTTTATAGAAATTTAGGAACTACATTTGCTATACCCCGGTATAAGTACGTATGACCCGATTCATTGCCATTTTACTTTTTGCCTGTTCAACAGCTGCCGCAGCGCAGGACCAGGCAAAAATTGTTAAGCTTCCTGAATTACAGGAGCTGATTTCTTCCAAGGGAGACAAGATTAAAGTGATCAATTTTTGGGCGACCTGGTGCGCTCCCTGCGTGAAAGAGATGCCGTTGTTCGAAAAGCTGGGTCAGGAACGGACCGATGTTCAGGTTACGTTTGTGAGCATGGATCTTGATCTTGATCCTGACCCTTCCAAGGTCTATAAATTTGTTTCTCGCAAAAAGCTGCAGTCTAAAGTAGTTATGCTGGACGAGAAAAACCCCAATTCGTATATCGAACTCATCGACAAGTCGTGGTCAGGCGCACTGCCCGCGACCATTATTGTGAACAGTAAAACCGGTCAAAGAAAATTTGTTGAAAAAGAGCTTCACGAAGGTGACCTTGAGAAACTGATTGCCGAAGTACAGTAATTTGAATTTTAACCATAAAAATATGATCCGATCAATGTTAGTTATGGCTGTCTGCATGTTTGTGCTGGTGGCTGCGAGTCCTGTGCGCATGGGCTACGAGGTAGGCGATACCGTTGCCGACTTCAAGCTGAAGAACACGAACGGTAAAATGGTTGCATTGAGCGACTACAAAGATGTGAAAGGCGTTATCGTAATATTTGATTGCAATACCTGCCCTTACTCGAAAGCCTATAACGACCGTATTCTGGCGTTGGGTAAAAAATATTCAAAGACCTTTCCTTTGATTCTGGTTCAATCAAATGATCCGGAAAAATCACCGGGAGATTCTTATGACGCTATGGTAAAGTATGCTGAAGACCATGGTTACGATTTCCCGTACCTCTTCGATGAAACCCAGAACGTTGCCAGAAATTTTGGCGCCACCAATACACCTCACGCATTTGTTCTGAAAAAAGAAGGTGCTGCGTTCAAAGTTGTGTACATCGGAGCAATTGATGATAACGCAAGAGACGCTGCAGCTGTTACGAAACGCTATGTAGAAGACGCAGTTGACGCTGTAACCAGCAACAAAGCCGCGGCCACCACAAAAACCAAGGCTATCGGATGCACGATTAAGTGGGCAGATTAATATCAACCAACACATTAAAGAAAGCCCGGCAGTCTCCGGGCTTTTTTATTTTCAATGTGCTGATACGAGCTTCAGGCCAATGATCGATCCAATCAACAAGAAAATGAAAAACACCCGCCAGAAATCGGAAGCCTCGTTAAATAAAATAATTCCCATTATTGCGGTACCCACAGCGCCAATACCTGTCCACACAGCATAGGCTGTGCCGATTGGAATCTTCTGAATGGCTTCATTCAAAAAATGAAAGCTCAGGAAAATGCAGATGAAAAACCCAACCGACCATTTCCAGTTCGAAAAGTTGTTGCTGAATTTGAGGCATGTAGTAAAGCCTACTTCAAACAACCCCGCGATAACCAGGTATATCCACGACATACATTCATGTTTTATTCAAACAAAGATAAGTTTGTTTCCGCGTTACTTATAGGCAACGAGGTATGTCATCCCGGAGATCACTTCTTTTTTGGCAAGCGAAAGGCCGTGTTTCTCGAATAATGAGATGACACGCGAAACGGCAATCCGAAGTTTCGGATACCAGCTCACCGTTTGTTTCCATTTGGTGCCTTCGCGCTCCATCAGAATGTCGAAAACCTTTACATATCCGGGAAGAAATTCAAGATAACACGTGTGTATCCGGTTCTCATCACTGTTCACCGGAATGAATCGCTTTTCGTTGGTAAGCTCATTCACCAATTCACGATATGAGATGACGATCTTACCTCCACGCTCAAGTTTTTGCGCGCTCAACGCGATAAGTTCTTCCACTTGCTCGGGCCCCGAAAGATGTGTTAATGTATCGCCCATGCAAACAATCAGTTCGGCTTTGGTACGCACAGCATATAAATATTCGAGCAAATGCGCATCAATCGCTTCAATCTTACGATGCCCGGTACGTGACTTTAATTCATCCAATAATTGTTGATTAAAGTCGATGGCGCGAACTGTAAATCCAAGATTCGCCAACGCAACTGAATTGATTCCGTGGCCGCAGCCTAAATCGAACGCAAGCGCTGTAATACTAGGTGTTATTCCATTCTCCAGGAAGAACTTCTCTTGCAAGACCAACTTTTCGGTAAAATCACCTACCGTCCACGAATAAAAATTGCCCAAATACCGGTCGTAATGATCTTTTACCGTCATCTCAAATCTGAAAACCAATTTGTTTACGTTATTGAGGTAAACATGGTTATTTAATTCCTCACGATAACTTCAAAAAGTATGAAAAAAGCACTCGCGCTTGCCTTCGTAATGATCTGTATCGCGTTCGCGGTAACGGCACAGATTACCGGTAAAGTATTTCCAAACATGACAGCAGAAACAGTGGAGGATAAGAAAATTGATCTCCCTCAAAGCGTAGCCGGCAAATACACCTTGCTGGGCTTAGCGTATTCGAAGAAATCGGAAGATGAATTGAATTCCTGGTTTCAACCGATCTTCGAAAGATTCATTCAAAAGAGCAAGGGCAGTGTGTTCGATGGCTTCACCTATGATGTGAACGTGTACTTCGTACCCATGTTCACCGGCATCAATGCAGCAGCAACCGGAACAGCCAAGAAAAAGGCGATTAAGAACGTAGACCCAAACCTGCTTCCCTACATTTTATTTTACAAGGGCGAGTTAAAGGCCTACAAAGAAGCGCTTGATTTCGAAAAGAAGGACATCCCGTATTTTTTTGTGCTGGATAAAGAAGGAAAAATCATTTACGCAACCTCCGGAAAATTCTCAAAAGCAAAAATGGACGAGATCGAGGAAGTATTCGAATAGTGCTATCTTGCTTTCTGAATTGATTAACCATGCTTGCTCTCGCGCTTGCACTGGCTCCCGGAGTTGCCATTGCACTGTACATCTACCTGAAAGACAAACATGAGCGCGAGCCAATCAGCTTGTTGTTGATAAGCTTTTTTTATGGTGCTCTGAGTGTTTTGCTTACGCTGATCATCAGCATGCCGCTGGAAATTATCATGATCAACAAACAGAGCGCAGCCGAATTGTTTGCTGATGCTTTTTTCAAAGTAGCGCTGGTGGAAGAATTCAGCAAGTTCGTTTTCATCCGGTTTATCCTGTTCAGAAATAAAAATTTTAACGAACCTTTTGACGGAATTGTATACGCAGCCATGGTGGGTATGGGCTTCGCAACGCTTGAGAACATTTTATATGTTTATCAATTCGGTATCCCGACTGGCATCATGCGAATGTTTACAGCCGTACCCGCACATGCGTGCTTTGCTATCCTGATGGGATACTACCTGGGTCGCGCAAAATTCATACACAATAAAAAATTGTATTACAGTTTGCTGGCGCTTATCTCCGCAACCGTATTCCACGGCTTGTATGATTACTTCCTGTTTATCACGTTTGTTCCGGGCATTTGGATTGGCGCGGTTGTGTCGTTGATTGTAGGAATTATCCTTTCGCGGAAGGCAATCAAAGTTCATCAGGCTGCTTCGCCATTTATTAACCCTCCCCCCGACCGGCCGGATTTAACGAAGCAGTAAAAGCTCAATTAAACCATCACATTGAGCAAACGCGAAGTATCCTGTCAGAAAACGGTACTTGATTGGGGATATTTCTGCTTAAGTTCAGTATAACGGTATAAAAAAGTCCGGCTCATTACCGGACTTTTTGTTTGCGTTGTTATAATACCCTTACGCGGTAAGCTGAATCTCCTCACCTTCTTTGTTCAGGAATTTGAATTCCGTTACGCCCAGTGAAGTATCGGTTTCCATATTTACCCAGCGTTTGTACTTCATAAACCACTTCACGCGGGTCGAAATAAGCCCCTTTGTAAAAAATGCGTGGAGGTATGGATGAACGGCCAGCACCAGGTTTTTCTCATTCTGTTTCACCAGCAAATGATCGATTGTTTTTTCAATCAGATCTGAAACAAGAATGGAGGCCGTGATCTTGCCGGTTCCGTTACAGGTAGGGCAAACCTCTTTCGTGATGATGTTTACCTGCGGGCGAACACGCTCGCGGGTAATTTGCATCAATCCGAATTTCGAAAGCGGAAGAACGGTCGATTTTGCCTTGTCGCCATCCATTTCTTCGCGCATGATTTTGTAAATCAGTTTTTTGTTATCCTGACTTCTCATGTCGATGAAATCGACTACGATAATTCCACCCATGTCACGCAGGCGCAACTGGCGTGCAATTTCTTTGGCGGCTTCAATGTTAACCGAAAGAGCCGTTGTTTCCTGGTTCTCTTCGCGATTCGATTTGTTTCCGCTGTTCACGTCAATCACGTGAAGCGCTTCGGTGTGTTCGATAATCAAATAGCCGCCGCCTTTCAAACTCACGGTTTGGCCGAACGCTGATTTGATTTGCTTTTCAACACCGTAGTGTTCAAAAATCTTTGCCCGGCCGTTGTAAAACTTAACGATCTTTTCCTGCTCGGGAGAAATGTTGCGGATGTATGCACGCGCTTCGTCATACATCTTCTTGTCATCGATGTGAATGTTGTCGAACGATTCGTTCAACAGGTCGCGCAACAGGGATGAGGTTTTGTTCAGCTCGCCAATCAGTTTGTCGTTGGGCTGAGCGTCCGGTAAACGGGTGATGCCGTCTTCCCAGGTTTTTACAAGGTTTCTTAAATCACGGTCGAGGTCAGCCACTTCGGCTCCTTCAGCAACCGTGCGAACGATCACACCAAAATTTTCTGGTTTAATCGACTGGATCAGGCGCAGCAGGCGTTTACGTTCTTCGTTGCTGGTAATTTTTTTCGAAACGTTAACCGCTTTCGAAAATGGCACCAGCACCAGGTAACGCCCGGCCAATGATAACTCGCAGGATAATCGCGGCCCTTTTGTAGAGATGGGTTCTTTTACAATCTGTACCGGAAGCACCTGGCCTTTGGCTAACTGTTGGCCAATTTTGCCGTGCTTGTCAATGTCCGGTTCAAGGGTAAACTTTTCCAGCTTGCCGAAAATCTTTTTACCACGGGTCAGTTTGGTGAACTTGTTCAACGAACTGAACTGCGGTCCAAGATCGAGATAGTGCAGGAAAGCATCTTTGTCGTAGCCCACATCAATAAATGCGGCATTGAGACCCGGTACCACCTTTTTCACGGTGCCCAGATAAATGTCTCCGACCTGAAATTTGCTTCCTTCCTCTTCCTGGTGAAATTCTACGAGCTGTTTATCTCGAAGAAGGGCTATACGACATCCGTCTTGAGTGCTACTAATAATTAGTTCGTTGCTCAAAACGATAATTGTTAAAATGTAAAAAATGTGTGTATAGCGCTAACAAGAAATATTCTGATCCCGATTGCCATCGGGACCGGATTACTTCTTCTTATGTCTGTTCTTTCTCAAACGCTTCTTGCGCTTGTGGGTAGCCATTTTGTGCTTTTTTCTTTTTTTTCCGCTTGGCATAAATGCTCGGGTTTGTTGCTTGTGCGGCAGGCACCGCACCGGCTTTGTTGTTATTTATTTAAATCCTTCAGATAAGAATCGACAGCTGCCTGTACTGCCGGATCCTTGTCCATATCTTTTACTTTTTCAAACTGCTCTTTCGCCTTCTTCTTTTCCCCCGTGTTCATATACGCCAGACCCAGAAGTAGTGTTCCTTGTGCATGAGCCGGGTTTACTTCGGTTAACCGGGTTAACCACGAAACCGCTTTGTCGTACTGCCCGGACTGTATCGAAAGCATCCCCAGATTGAACAATGCCAGTTCATTTTTCGGGTCTGCATCCAGCACCTCCTTCAGCATCGCCACACCTTTCATAGGTGCGCTCGACAGGTACGTCATCGCCATTTTGGTCTTCGCCGTCAGGTTTTTCGGATTCATATCCAAAACCTTCTGGAACAGCTCGCGGCTTTTCTCGCCCAGATTGCCCTGTTTGTTGGCGTTCAGCGCGAACGTATACCCCTGGTAGTAGCTGTCGCCAGCTTTAAACCAGCTCGCCTCAGTATTAAAGAACGTTGCGGCCTCTTCAGCAAAGACTCCGGCACTGTCAAAACGGCCGGCCTCGGCATATAAAGTGGCCAAAGAATCCGCAAAGATAGCCTTTTTTTGGTTTTCTGAGGCTGCAGCGTATTCGCCCCGAATATGAGAGATGTGTTTAACCAGCCCCTCAGGTGCGGCTGCATGCGGGTCGGCTTGTTGCTGAACGGTATCGGCCTGCCCGGCTAAAGTCTTGTCTTCATTGTTCACCACTACTTTCGGAAGCAGGAACAAACCAACAATGACCAGTGCACTAACTACGACAAGAATGATACGATTTTTAAGCATGTGTTCGGTTTAAAAACCGGGGGACTATGCTTTTTCAGCCAACTCTTTTACTTTATCGCTGTTCTTGATTTTGTTCACGAAAATCTTGGCAGGCTTAAAGCTGGGAACGAAGTGTTCGTCAATGACGAGGGCTGTATTACGGGAAATGTTACGCGCGATTTTCTTCTTGCGCTTCTTGTTGATAAAACTTCCGAAGCCACGGATGTAAATGTTCTCACCACTGGCCATATTTTGCTTGATCACGCTGAAGAAAGCCTCTACAGAAGCAGTAACGTCCGCTTTGTCTACGCCTGTCTTTTCGGAAATTTCGTTGATTACGTCTGCCTTAGTCACGTTGGATATTTTTAGGTGTTTGTTTTTTTAAGGGAGGGCAAATTTAATTTGTGAGCCGAATATTAAAAATGAATATTGAAAAAATCTGATAATCAAGGGGATGGATAGTCGATATTTCACTAAAAAGGTCGTTCAGTGGTTCGAAAAAAATAAGCGCGACCTCCCCTGGCGCGAAACAAAAGACCCTTACCGAATCTGGTTGTCGGAAATCATTCTTCAACAAACACGTGTAAGCCAGGGCTTGCCTTATTACCTGAAATTCGTTGAGGCGTTTCCCTCAGTTTATGATTTAGCAAACGCTCCCGAACAAAAAGTACTGCGTTTGTGGCAAGGTTTGGGGTATTACACACGCGCACGAAATCTTCACAAGTGTGCCAAGGAGGTTGTTGCACGGTATAACGGAATTTTTCCGGGTACTTTTGATGAACTCAAAACTTTACCCGGCATTGGTGACTACACGGCAGCAGCCATCGCTTCCATTTCATTCGGTCAACCAGTTGCCGTAGTAGACGGAAATGTTTTTCGTGTGCTCGCCCGCATCTTTGGAATTGAAATTCCGATCAACACGCCCGAAGGCAAGAGAATATTTTTTAAACTCGCTAACGAACTCGTTCCGCAAAAAAATCCGGATGTACATAATCAGGCCATGATGGAATTCGGAGCGAGGTTTTGTACACCCCGGAACCCGTGTTGCGAAACCTGTACATTTCAAAAAGACTGCTTCGCGATTAAAAATTCTTTACAACATCAGTTGCCTGTCAAGCTTCAGCTTAAGAAAGCCCGCAAGCGTTACTTCTACTATTTCGTTATCCAAAAAGGAAATTCTTTCCTGATGAAGAAGCGGGAGGAGAAAGACATCTGGCATGGACTGTACGACTTCGTGGCGATTGAAACGAAACGGCCCGTTGACCCGGAGAAACTGTTCATGGAAAATGATTCATTGAAAAAATTCCGGAACGGAAAATTGTCCGACATCAGCGGCATGTATAAACACATCTTAAGTCACCAGTTAATCTATTCGAGGTTCACTCAAATCTCGCTTTCGCGGGATGTAGCCCTTAACGGATCGGGGCTAAAATTCTACTCGTTAAAAAAGCTGGCAGACCTTCCCAAGCCTGTTTTGATCAGTAAATTCCTGTCGGATTACGGCATTTTATGATGTACTTTTGAGGCCATCGTTTGATGTCACAAGATGACATTCCTTTGAGCATACCTTTAACATTGTAAAGAAATACCTACACATATGGCTGGAGTAAATAAAGTAATCCTGGTCGGCCGCTTAGGCAAAGACCCCGAAGTAAGAAACCTCGAAAACGGAGCTGTTGTTGCCAACTTTACCATGGCGACTTCCGAAACATATAAAGACCGCGTAACAGGCGAGAAAAAAGAAATCACCGACTGGCACAACATCGTTTTGTGGCGCGGGTTAGCCGAAATTGCTCAAAAATATCTGCACAAAGGCGACATGGTATACATCGAAGGCAAGATGAGAACACGTTCGTGGGAAAAAGACGGTGTTACCCGATACACAACAGAAGTAATTGGCGATAACATGACTATGCTTTCCACGCAGCGCAGTGGAAGTGGTGGCGGAAGCAGCTATTCACCGGAAGGTGGTTATTCAGGAGCGAGCAAACCACAAGAGAATTATTCTGCCGATGCATCCGGAACGGACGATCTCCCGTTCTAGCCCTCACCCAATGATCATTGTTTTTGAAAATATAATTGGCAACAACCCTCTCCCCCGGGAGAGGGTACAACGTTTTGAATCATCACACGTACAGTTTTCAAGGTGAGGGTAAATAAGGGCGATGAAAAAAGTATTCTATCGGATCGCGGTAATTTTTGTTCTCGTCACAATTGTTAGTTGCGAGCGGGAGTATCTTCCAAAACCCTTAGGCTACAACCGGCTGGTGTTACCTGAACCTTCTTACCGCCCGTTGCCCGATACGTTGCCTTACACGTTTGAGTATTCGAAGCATGCCAGGCTGCTGGCCGATACGTCATGGATCAGCGAAAAATTCTGGATTGAAATTTACTACCCCGAACTAAAAGCAAACGTTCACGTGACGTACAAGAAAATCCTCAACAACGAGCAGTTGCTGAAAGAATTTCTGAACGATGCATATGTACTCACATCCAAACACCAGATCAAGGCATATGCAATTGACGAGGTAATCACCCGCAATCCGAAAGGCCATACGGCTGTAGTTGTTGAACTGGATGGTGAGGTGCCGAGCCAGATGCAGTTTACCATTACCGATTCAACTAAAAACTTTCTTCGCGGGGCGTTATACTTCAATACCAAAGTTCAGAACGACTCGCTTAAACCTGCGATCGAATACATGAAAAAAGACATCATGCATCTGATCAACACGTTCGACTGGCGTAAGAAGACAGAAGTTAGTAGGTAGAAGTTAGCACTACCACGATATTCCGTCTTCAAACTTCTAACTTCTGACTCCTAAAAAATGCTCACCTCCAAGCGCTCACAATTCAGCCTCCCTCCGCAAATCACGTATCTCAACTGCGCATACATGTCGCCTTTGATGAAAGATGTAGAGAAGGCCGGGATAAAAGCCATGCGCAGAAAGCGAAATCCTGTAACGATTCCGCCCGCTGACTTTTTTAACGAGTCGGAAATTTTACGCGAAGAATATGCGCGTCTCATTAACGCGTCCGAGCCGCAACGCATGGCTATCATACCTTCGGTTTCATACGGGATGGCTAACGTTGCTAAAAATCTTGGTCTTAAAAAAGATCAGCACATCGTAGTAACAGCCGAACAATTTCCGAGCAATTATTATTCATGGAAAAACATTGCCGATGAGGCGGGCGCCTCATTAAAAAGCATCCTGCCGCCCGAGGCGCTTGCCGATCGGGGCAAGAAGTGGAACGAACGCATTCTTGAGGCGATTGACAAAAACACGCGTGCGGTTGCCATACCAAACGTGCATTGGATTGACGGAACGCGGTTCGACCTGGAGGCGATCCGGAAACGCACGAACGATGTGGGGGCTTTGCTGATTATTGACGGAACTCAATCGGTAGGCGCATTGCCGTTCGATCTGGAAAAGATTAAACCGGATGCTTTGATTTGTGCAGCCTACAAATGGTTGCTCGGTCCTTATTCCATTGGCATCGGGTATTACGGAGAATACTTCGATAAGGGTAAGGCCATTGAAGAAAGCTGGATGAACAGGATGGGTAGTGAAAACTTTTCGGACGTGAGCTACAAACCGAACTACAAAGCTTCGGCCTTGCGGTATGAGGTGGGCGAACACAGTAATTTCGTCCACGTGCCCATGCTGATCGCTTCGCTGAAGCAATTAAACAAATGGAAACCCGAGCGCATCCAGGAATATTGCGCAGGCATCACAAAGTCCGGAATCGAAACGTTGCGGGCCAAAGGATTTTTTATTGAAGATGAAAAGTGGCGCGGAGCGCACATGTTTGGCGTGCGGCTGCCGGCCGGGGCCGACCTTGAAAAAATCAAAGCGGCTTTGCTCAAAAACAAAATCTATGTTTCGGTTCGCGGAAGCGCGATTCGCATTTCACCACACCTGTACAACCGTGAGGCAGATATGGAAAAGTTCACCCGCACATTAATTAAAGCTTTATGAAAAAATTCTTCGTTCTGTTTTTGTTCGTTACGTTAGACGTTGCGGCCTTCGCACAAGCCAAATCGTACACGTTTGTTTTCCTTAACAACAAACCCGATAAAGAAGTGTTGTCAAAAGAAAAATCCGACAGCATTATGCAAGGTCATATGAATAATATCGGGCGCCTGGCGAAAGAGGGAAAGTTATTGGCCGCTGGTCCTTTTGAAGGTGGTGGCGGATTGTTTGTTCTTAACACGATTTCGGTTGATGAGGCGAAGCAATGGCTTGAAACTGATCCGGGCGTAAAAGCAAAGCGCTGGAATATCGAAATGTTTCCGTTTACACCAACCGTTAATTCAATATGTCCTGTTGGAGAAAAATACGAGATGGTGTTTTATCAATTTGTACGCTTCACGGCAGCTGCATCATCCGAATCGATTAATAAACATGCAGAGTTCATTCAGCAACTTTCGAAAGAAGGATTGGTTATTGGTGCCGGGGACTTTGATACACGCGGAAATGGAATTTTGATTTTAAAGGCTGATGTTACGAAAGAGCGCGTTGATACCGATCCACTGGTTGTTTCCGGAGCATTGAAAGCAGAAATGAAAAAGCTCTACATCGCGAAGGGATCGTTCTGCGAAAAGTAGCTTGCTCACCGTCATCGCGAGCGAAGGTTCGCTACCGTCATCGCGAGCAAAGCGTGGCGATCTAAAGTCTTCGTTGATCAGATTGCCACGTCATTCCGCTTTCGCGGAAATCCTCGCAATGACGTTTTACCAAATCTAATTCGTCAACGAAAACTCTTTGAACACCTCCCACACTTTTCCATCATGCTTCAATAGCGTGATGTTCCCGATCGTCACGGTTGCTTCAAATTTCCTTTCTTTGAACTCCTCCCATGCTTTATAAAATTCCGGTTTTTTTAAATCCCGAAAGGCGAGCGTGAGGTGCGGGTTGAATCCCATTTCTTTATAATCTGCATTGAAGAGATTCAACTGTTGTTTGCAGAACCGCTTGAGTTGCTTTTGCAGATTGTCGAGCGCTTCGCTTTTCAACACGTCAATAAAGATAACCCGGGGTTCAAAGCATGAAAAGTTTTGCAGCGTGACACTAAAGGCCTTTTGTGATGCGGCAAATTTTTGCAGTGATTCAATCAACAGATGTTCCCTGGATGGTTTCCATCGGAACGGCATGTGCAGCGTAATGTGTAGAGGCGAATTCAATGAAGCTTTGCTGTTATAATGATCTTTGAAATATTGCTTCAACTGCGCAGCTTGCGAGTAAACGGGTTCCGGAGGAATAATTGCAATGAAATATTGCGCTTCAGAATTTTTGTCGCTTGCCATATTAGTAACTGCCGCCCAGTCGTTTACAGATCGGAGCAAGGAAGAACGGGATTATTTTCGCATCTTGCGCCCGAATTTGAACAAAAAAGCCCGTTTTTGGGTTATTTACTGTAAAAAGAAACATCATGGGAAGACCACCAACCTTACCGTTAAAGAAAAAAGACGGCTGGTATCTTGAAGTTCGCAACAAAGGCGCAAAAACTGGAACTGTCCTAATCCGCGATACTGAGGAAGCCATGCACCTGGCAGCCCGTCTGTATCAAAACACAAAAGACGTTATCATCCTGGGCGAACATCGCAACGGGAAAAAAGTAGAAGGCGAGAAAAAGAAAGCTAAAAAGGCTTAAGCTTTTTCGAATTCCACTAACACGTTTTCTACCGGCTTCGAGCCGCTGAAATAGCCAAGAAGCTTAAGCATTACTCTATCCACCAGCGTATCGGGGCATGACGCCCCGCTGGTCAGGATAATCTTCACCGGATTTTTCTCCGGCAAATAATTCATCGTAACCCGTTTCTCTTTTTTGGGATAGTCAAAGTGATGAATTTCATCCTGCGATTTAATCTCTGTGTCCGAGTTGATAAAATAAGTCGGGAATTTCCGTTCGCACAATTCAACAATGTGCGATGTGTTAGAGCTATTATAGCCTCCTACAACAATTGCCAGGTCCGCATCCGTTTCCAGCAGGCGATAGGTGGCATCCTGATTGTCATTCGTTGCGTAGCACAATGTGTCGCGGGTATCCGCAAAATGTTCCTTCAGGGTTTCAACACCATACCGTGTCATCATGGCTTGCTTGAAGTAATCCGCAATGGCTTGTGTTTCGGTCGCCAGCATGGTGGTTTGATTCACGACACCCACGCGCTGCAAATCTTTTTCAGGATCAAAGTCTTTGGAATATCTGCCGGCAAATTCCTGATAAAATTCTTCTTTTGATTTTGAGTCGGTGATGTATTTCGCGAGTCGCTGCGCTTCTTCCATGTCACGTACGATCACCGATGCCCCGTTACTTGCGCTGTGCGAAAATGTTGCACGCGTTTCTTCATGCTTCGGTTTCCCGTGAATAATAATCGTATAATTTTCTTTGCCGAGTTTCTCTGAACGATTCCAAACTTTTTCAACAAACGGGCAGGTGGTGTTGTACTTCTGCACTTCAACACCTTTATCGAGCAGAAGATTTTCAATCTCAAGTGTTGTTCCGAATGCCGGTATAATCACAACATCCTCGCGATGAATTTGGTCCCATGAAATTAGCTGCGATCCGTCCGTATCCATGATGAATTTAATTCCGCGTCCTTGCAGATCGTTGTTCACTTCCTGGTTGTGAATCATCTGGCTGAGCAGATAAACTTTTTTGTCAGGATTTTCTTCAAGCGCTTTGTAGCTTATCTCGATTGCATTCTCCACTCCATAACAAAAGCCGAAGTGACGCGCGAGATAAAACTGAACCGGCCCGAAGTCAAGATGTGATGGTGAAAAATCCTGCTTGCGTAAATCCTTAACTCTACGCGATTCTTTGATTTTGCCGGTTATGGACGACCGATAATATGCAGGGATGTCGAACTTTTTGATAACGGATGCTTTAATAAAAGTTAATAGTTATTCGTTAATAGTGGAATCCACTACGAATAACTATTAACGAATAACAGATATCGACTTATGCTGCTTTCGACAGCTTATCTTCTTTCACGGTGTTGGTCCGGACTTCTTTTGATTCCAGATCGAACCACTTTACTTCAACGATGTTACTCTTCAAATACCGCAACACTTCCATCACTTTACCATCGATCTTGTTGCGCACCCGCTCTCCTTTTCTAAACAGTCTTCTCATACTTCAAATAAAATTTACATTCTGAACGCGTAGTTGAATTCCCTTGGGAGATCAGCATACGTGCCTGTTAATATAACTAAATCCCCGGCATTTTTAGATTTCAGGGCTTCATTGAACTCTTTAATGGATTTTACCGGCTTGTCGTTGACTTTTGTCACGATGAAGCCTTCACGCACGTCAGTGAAGCGGGCAAGCTTTCCGTTCTCAAGGCTTTTAATTTTAACACCGTTGCTCAGGTTAAGCGCCTTCAGTTCTTTAGCGTTTACTTCTTCCAAAGTCACTCCAAGAGAAGCATAGCCGGTTTTTTCTTCACGCTTAATCGTCTCTTCATTCCCCTCGCGGTTTTTCAGCACCACCGGAATCGTGATTTCTTTTCCTGCACGGTTTACAGTAATGTTAAGTTTATCTCCCGGACGATGACTGCCAACAGTTTCAATCAATGCTGAGCTTGAGCGGATGGGTGTCTCATTTATTTTAACAACAACATCTCCGGCCTTGATACCCGCATCTTTCGCAGAGCTCTTAGCTGCAAACCCTGATACGTAAGCGCCTTCATTAACTTCGAGGGAATGATCACGAACGAGTTCACTGTTTACACTGGCGATCGAAACACCTAACCAACCACGTTGAACTGCGCCAAACTTGATCAAATCTTCAACCACTTTGCTTACAATGTTTGCCGGCACTGCAAATCCGTAACCATTGTATGAACCGGTGTTGCTGGCAATAGCCGTATTGATCCCGAGCAATCCTCCGCTCATATCGACCAACGCGCCTCCGCTGTTACCGGGGTTGATGGCAGCATCCGTCTGAATGAATGATTCAATTCCTACATTTCCCTCTTCAGTCTGGCGATTAATAATGTTGATGTTGCGGCTCTTCGCGCTGATGATACCTGCAGTTACCGTTGACGTTAAGTTGAATGGATTGCCCACAGCAACTACCCACTCGCCTACGCGTGAATGATCGGAGTTAACAAACGACATATACTTTAAACCGGCTGCATTGATTTTGATCAGCGCAAGATCTGTGTCAGGATCCGTGCCAATAATTTCTGCGGGGAATGTGCGATTGTCATTCAACGTTACTTCCACTGCATCAGCATCCTCCACAACGTGATTGTTGGTAACGATGTATCCGCCTTCGCTGATGATCACACCCGAACCTGAGCTAACGCTTGGACCGGATTGACCGCGGTATCCGAAAAACTGGCGCAACTCTTCGGGTATTTCATTGTTGCGACTACTGTTCGATTGTGTCGATTTAATGTAAACGACTGCAGGCGTTGCTTTTTCGGCAATCGCAGTAAAATCGAGAGGAACTTCGCGCCCGGTTTCATCGTGCGTGTAGGATACTTTCTGAACAGGCGTTTCGGCCATGTAGGAAAGTGCCACCTCATCCTTTTTAAAATATTCAACTGCACCGATTGTGCAAAGGCTGCCCAGAATGGCCGCCATAAAAAATGTTGCAAACCTTTTCATATTCTGTCTCTATTTTAAAGTGTTTCGTCTTATGCAAAAAGCGGGCAGAAATACCCGGAAGGAAAATTTGTCAGTTTTTAACGCGCTGAACATGACTTTCTTGTACTCCTGCGCCTGCGATTTCGATCGTATACTAAATACGATTTGTCTGGGCCTTTGGTTCAACTACCAAAGACGGCTTTAGCCGGCCAAATAGTTTGAAAACCGCTCCTGTTTTTTCGTACTTCGCGGCATGATTAAAGGCCGGGTCCAGCTTAAAAAGGGTAAAGAATTCTCCATCCAACGGTTTCATCCGTGGATTTTCTCAGGTGCAATCGGCAAACTGGAAGGCGCGGTAATGGATGGCGACTGGGTAACGGTTGTCTCAGCCGGGGGGAAAGTTCTGGGCCACGGTCATTATCAAAATGGCTCAATAGCAGTTCGGATGCTGAGCTTCCTGAAAGCAGAACCCTCAGCGGATTTGTATCGCGAAAAAATCGAAGCTGCCTACACACTGCGTGAGAAGGCCGGCATTGTATCCAACGATACAACAGCCTTTCGGCTGATTCATGGTGAGGGCGATGGCCTGCCGGGACTAATCATTGACTTTTACGAAGGCGTTGCGGTAGTTCAGGCGCATTCGTTTGGCATGCATGCCGACCGGAATCTGATATCGGAAGCGTTGCGGAAAGTGTTGGGCCAAAAACTCATTGCCGTTTACTACAAAAGCAAAGCAACGCTTCCCGGAAAAGTTAAGGAAGCACAGCAAGACGGATACTTGTTTGGAATGGCGGCAGTACCGCATGTTGTGCTGGAGCATGCACATAAATTTTATGTCGACTGGGAAGAAGGACAGAAAACCGGATTTTTTCTCGATCAGCGCGAGAATCGAAAATTATTGAGTGAATTCTCTTCCGGCAAAAAAGTACTTAACACATTCTGTTATACCGGGGGATTCTCGGTTTATGCACTTCAGGGATCAGCTGCTTTAGTTCATTCCGTGGATGCTTCAGAAAAGGCAATTGAGCTTACCCGCAAAAATATCGAGCTGAATGGTTTCAGCGCAACGCAACATGAGTGCTTCGCCATTGACACGTTCGAATTTTTAAAAGACAAAAACGATGTGTATGATCTGATTATTCTCGATCCGCCTGCGTTCGCCAAACATCGTGATGCCCGGCATCAGGCTGTAAAGGGTTACCAGCGATTGAATGCAGAAGCGATGAAAGTGATTAAGAAAGGCGGAATACTTTTCACCTTCTCATGCTCGCAGGTGGTTGACCGGCAATTGTTTTATGATACGGTTGTTTCGGCCGCGATACAGGCGGGCCGTGATGTTAAAGTTCTCTACCAGCTTACGCAGTCGCCCGATCATCCGGTTTCCATGTTTCATCCGGAAGGGGAATACCTCAAGGGGCTCGTGCTGTACGTGGCATAATCTTCCTTTTAAATATCTTTGCTGCTTAATTCACTGCATGAAAATTCTGGTTACGGGTGCTGATGGGCTTTTAGGGAGTAATCTCGTTCGCGAGTTATTGTTACGCGGGCACAGCATTCGGGCGTTTGTTCAGCCCGGCCGTCAGCAGAAAACGCTGGAAGGTCTGGCGATTGAAAAGTTTCCGGGAAACCTCCTCAATCCTGAAGAAGTAGTTAACGCTGCAGCGGGATGTGACGCCATCATTCATTGTGCGGCAAGCACAGCTGTTTGGCCAATTCGCTCGGAGATCATCAACAAAGTAAACCTCGAAGGAACGAAGAACATCATCACAGCAGTTTATAAAAACAATATTGCACGATTGATTTATGTGGGAACTGCCAACTCGTTTGGCTTCGGTTCGAAAGAGCAACCGGGCGTTGAGGGTAATCCGTATAAATCCGCCACGTATGGTTTAGACTACATGGATTCGAAGTATAAGGCCATGCGGGTTGTGCTGGAAGAAGTGAAAAAAAATTCATTGCCTGCTGTGATCGTTAACCCGACTTTCATGTTCGGACCGTACGATTCAACACCCAGTTCAGGTGCCATGATTGTAGCGTTGTACAAAAGGAAGGTTCCGGGTTTTACAAAAGGCGGAAGAAATTATTTGTGTGCAAAAGATGCAGCTGTTGCCATTGCCAATGCTTTAACAAAAGGCAGAATTGGTGAGTGCTATATTCTTGGCAATGAAAATTTATCGTACAAAGAAATATTTACGAAAATAGCGAACACGGTTGGCGTTAAACCGCCTTCGCTGGCGATTCCTTCATTCTTTGCAAAATTGTACGGACGAATCGGTTCGCTGACGGGGAACCTCACCGGCAACGCACCAGCCATCAGTTATCCGCTTGCGCGGATTTCAGCAGATGAACATTATTACAGTCCTGCGAAAGCAAGAAAAGAACTCGACCTTCCGCAAACTCCTGTTGAAACCGGAATTCGTGAGTCGTTTGAATGGTTAAAAGAAAACGGATATTTAAAGTAGCATGTCGTTTTTCAAAGATAAAGTAGCGATCATCACCGGTTCGGGAATGGGTATCGGCAAAGCCACTGCGCATGAACTGTGTGCTCAGGGTGCGAAAGTGGTTTTGAACGGAAGAAATCCCGAACGACTGCAAAATGCTTTCGAAGAGCTGAAAGCCAAAGGATATGACGTGATCGCGATTCCATGTGATATTACATCACCTGCCGATTGCGGGAAGCTAATCAGTCAGACTATTGACACGTACGGTAAACTCGATATTCTGATTACCAACGCCAGCGTCAGCATGCGTGAAAAGTTTGAGAAACTTCAGCCGGAAGTTTTTGCGCAGATTATTCACAGTAACATTAACGGGTCGGCTTTTCCTGCCTGGTATGCGTTGCCGCATCTTAAAAAGACAAAAGGCAGCATCACGTTCATCTCAAGCGCGGCCGGAATGCACGGTATGCCAACCGGTTCTGCATACAGTGCAGGAAAAATGGCACTTACCGCCTTAGCTCAATCGATGAAAATCGAACTTGATGGTTCAGGCGTTCATGTCGGTATTGTTCATGTTGGCTTCACACAAAATGAAGACGACAAACGTGTGTTAAACGCTAAAGGTGAGCTGGTGCCGGTTGCTTCACGTCCGCCTTATCTTCAGCAGACACGCGAGCAGGTTGCAAAAGCAATACTCCGGTCCATTAAAAACCGCCAGTTTAAAACCGTGCTTACAATTATCGGAAAACTAAACGCGTTCATGGTGCGATATTTTCCAAGCCTCGTCATCCGCATCATTATGTATTCGCAGAAGCGAATGAAAGATATGTACGAGTAGAATTTGCGGGTACTATTTAGCCGGTGCGTACATGTAATCAAGCGTTAGCTGCAGCATAGCTTTCAGTCCAACCAACATACTTCCTTCATCCATCATAAAATCTGGCGTGTGGTGGGAGGCTGCTTTCGCAGGATCTGCGTCCGGTGGACAGGCGCCTACGAAGAAAAACATTCCCGGAACTTTCTCAACGTAGTATGCAAAATCTTCGGAACCTGTGTCAGGAGGAATCTCAACAACGTTGTTATCGCCTGCCGCGTGTTTCAAGCTGGCCGCCATTTGTTTGGTAAGTTTTTCATTGTTGAATGTCACCGGCATCTTTTTATCGATAATTACCTCCGCCCGTGCGCCTGCGCTTTCAGCAATGTTGGTTGCGGTAAGTTTTATTTTTTCATGAATGATATTTTGCATCTGCGGATCGAATGTTCGAATCGTTCCCGACATTTCTAAAGTCTCGGGTATAATGTTCTCGCGAATACCCGAGTTTATTCTTCCAATGCTGATCACTGCCGCTGCCTGTGTTAAATCAGTTTGACGGCTTACGATGGTTTGAAGGCCCGCAATGATCTGCGAAGAGACAACAATCGGGTCGACACCGAGCCACGGCCGTGAGCCATGCGATTGTTTGCCATAAACTTTTATCGTGAACCAGTCAGATGCTGCCATGAATCCTTTTGGCCGATATTCAATCACGCCCAGTTTGCTGATCGCACGAACGTGCAATCCGAAAATCACATCAACTTTGGGATTGTTGAGTACGCCTTCCTCGACCATCAACCCCGCTCCGCCTTTTTCACCTGCGGGTGCACCTTCTTCAGCCGGCTGAAAGATAAACTTGACGGTTCCTTTTAGATCGTTTTTGTTTTTCGAAAGCACTTCGGCAACACTCATCAATATTGCAACGTGCGCATCGTGGCCACACGCATGCATCACACCGGTTTCAAGACCGTTGAATGTTGTCTTTTCTTTTGAAGCGAAGGACAAACTGTTTCGTTCCGTTACAGGCAATGCATCCATGTCGGCACGAAGCGCGACAACCGGTCCGGGTTTGCCCCCTTTTAAAATTCCCACAACTCCGGTATGTGCTATTCCGGTTTGAACTTCAATCCCGAGCGACTTCAAATGCTCTGCAACTTTCGCAGCCGTTTTGAATTCACGATTCGATAATTCGGGGTGTTCATGGAAGTCTCTTCTCCATTGAACCATTTTCTGCTCCATCTCTTTAGCCTGCTTGTCGATTTTTGTCTGGAGCGATGTACTCACCTGGGCGTAAGAAACACTCGCTATAAAAACGAGCCCTGCGGTAACAGAAGAAATTTTCAGCATATCAACAAGTTTGCAATCAAGTTGAGAAAAAACATCATCTTCGCAAAGTATGGAATGGCTGAAGGTATTTTCCGGAGAACAAGAGGCACTGCAACGGATTCAAAACAATAAGCCCCAACTTGTTATTGCCAACGGGCAACGCATTTGCCTTGTAAATCATAATAACCGTTTTTTTGCAGTTCAGGACTCATGCACACACAGCGGTGCATCGCTAAGCCAGGGATCAATAAATTACCTGGGCGAAATCATTTGTCCGTTGCACAACTATTGTTTTAACCTGCAAACAGGTCAGGAATTGTCGTCCCGTTCGCGCGATCTGAAAACGTATCCGGTAAAAATTGACGACTCAGGTTTTTTTATCGGCATTTAATAACTTGCTTAAAATACGTGCGGCCGGTTTGCGTTTAACCATGATGAGATTTATTCTGCTTGCCTTTCTGATTTTTCCCGCTTTCGCGGAAGCGCAATTTCTTTCAGAAGAACGGCTGCTTGCGCGATTAAAGCCGGGCCCGATCCCGGAAGAGATTATGAGCAAGCGCACGGTTGTACTTCACACCGGCAGTATCTCGAATAAAGATGTCGCAACCATTCACGAGGGCATGGTAAGGGCCGGTATTGATGCGGTAGCCTATTTCGCAACAGATCAGATTTTGGCAGGTGGAGATGCCGAAAAGGCATACAATAAGTATTTCAACAGACGCGAGATTTCCTGTATTCTCTTCATTCAAAAAAGAACTTCAGGCTTTACCGCTTACCTGACATTGTATAATAGTAAACCTGATTTTGTTGATGCTGGCCAAACAGCATGGAGCACGAGTGCATCAACGCTTTCGCAGCTAACGAACGACATCTATCGCTCAGCTCTGTCGGCCTACCAGAAAAAAAATCTTTTAATCAATGAAGTGGCCGAAACGGATTTGCCTGTTAAAATTATCGAAGGTTCGCGCAGCGAAACGTTCGCGTATGATTTGAAAGTCGACAATCTTGCCATTCCTAAATTTTCCGACACGGTTGCAACCCGCGAGCTCTCCGAAATTTTCAAAAGTTACCCGTTACGGTATCAGCTTACGGATAATAGTGTTGCCGAAAAAGAGCTACGCAACAAAGGCTTTCTGTATGTCTTGTGTGTTGTGCACGCGCGTGGCGGCATTGCTAAAGAACTTCTTGGCTATGCCGTTACACAATCGGAAAGTGCATTTGTTTCAGTAACCTATCCCGCCACGGAGGTTCAGCTCAAAAATATTCCGGCTGATACTGAAGTATACAAGTTTTACGTCAGGCATATCGATTCCGGAAACGTGTTTCTGGGCACGAAATGGGATGCTGATACAAACTGGCAACAGGCTCTTCAAAATTTTATTAAGGGCATGAAGGCTGAAATGAAGCTCAATTAACAACTTCAGCAACATTAATCTGTAAACTTTCGTTTTTAAATGCAGATGCTTCCTGCGGTGGCATGAAGGTTGCATTTATCGACAAAACAGAGTTGTTATGAAGCGGTTGGTTGTTGTCCTGATTCTCGTTGCATCTGTTCAATCTGCGTTTGCCTATATCTCCGGCATTGCCATTCAAACAGAAAAAAATTCCAAGTTTCAGGTTTACATTAACGGTCAGCTGCGCATGTCACAGCCCCAATCGTTTGTGCGAATTAAAAGTAATCCGGGATTATACCACGTGATGGTGAAGGTGCTCAATCCAAACGATAAAGAGTGGTATGTATTGCGAAAAGACGTTCGCGTTACGAAAGGGTACGAGTTCTACTACAAAGTAGACTTCTCAAAAGGGAAACGTCCTGTACTTCAACTTGTCAAGCGCTATCCGGTCTACAGTCACTACTTTTTAAATCCCGGATTGTATAACAAACATCCGGTAACGTAAGATCACTGCTTGCGACTGGTTGATTTGGCCAGCATCACGATTGCGAATACAAGCGCTACAGCAAGCAGAACGTTACAGCCAAATGATCCATGCCATCCGAACATGCCCCCAAACGCGCCTGCGATGCCGCCAATCACGGCTCCGAAAACTCCGGCTACGATGCCGATGGCGGCTCCAATTAATCCCATGACGAGGCCGAATAATCCTCCGGCTAACCCAATCCAGATCGGGAAGGTGAAAATGATCAGCAGAACTATCAAAATGGTTGACGTTCCGGAGCGGGTGTTAGAGCGTGTCATGGTTATATGATTTACGCGCTAAGGCTTACAAAAATCGTTCAGAACGTAAAAACCCTTCTGGATCGCTGAATTTCGGCCTCCTCATTTGTAACCTGTTGGAAAATGAACAGTACATTTTACAAAAGTGTACAGTGACAATACGGGACTTTAGATGATTAAAAGCGGGAAGCTGTCTTCTGCTCCCATCTGCTCAAAACTTTTATCAACTTTAAGTCATCTTGCCTGTATAACCAAAGCCTTCTACCATGTCAAATAAATTATCGCTAATTACTCTGCTGGCAGTGGTACTTTTCACTTCGTGCCAGGAGAAAAAAATAACAACGGCACAACTATCCGGTAAATACACGGGTGTTGATAAACCGCTTACACTTTTGGTGCGCGATCATGGAAGTGAGTTGAATTTCAGCATTCCGATTTATATCGATACGGTTACCACGTCAGCTGACGGATTGTTTTCGTTCACGGTAGAAGCCGCCAATCCGAAAGAATTATTGTTGGAGGCCAAGTCACCCGATGGAAACGGTAAGATCTATCAAACTATCTTTATTGAAGCTGGTGACAGCATTTATTACGAGTCGGATGGTAAGTTCCGTTCGCCTGCAAAAAACCTCCGTGGAAATGGCAGCAATAAATTATCCGTGATGGATTCCGCTGGGAATTTTATAAGCGGAATGGCCTTTTACAGCATTATCGGTAAAAAAGACAGCGCGTTGGTGCTGGCCGATTTTCATGAACGCCTCAAAAAGTACGATTCATTTATTGATAGCATCAAACCGCTTTTTTCGGAAGCTTTTGTAAATCATCTTGAAGCAAGTAAAGCGCAGGAAACTGCGTACTTCCTGCAAATACTAAGTTCATATTTAAGTGCTTACGGGTACCCTTCCTTCGAAGTGGATTCTGTTGAACGCGAAGAAGCTTATAATGAACTTTTGTCCCTTTCATCCAGAGGATATAAGAATTTCAATTTTGGAGACCAGCTTTATCAGGTTGTGATGTCGCGGCTACCGAAAACAGACACGGTTTCGAGGAGAATTGATAGTTACATAGCACAGGTTGATTCCATGCATCTTCCCGAAGAAGGTCGTCAACTTATGATTGGAAAAGGTATTTTATCTTTTTTAAGGCGTGGAAAAGTGAAAGAGATTGAACCAACACTCAGAAATTTTCAGGCACAATATCCATCATCGCCCTATAACAAAACCCTTACTGCACAGTTTGAAGAATGGAGTGCTCTGTCGGCCGGAAAACCTGCACCTGATTTCGCGGCTACACACGTTGATGGAAGGCCATTCAAACTTTCCGATTTAAAGGGCAAGGTTGTTTATATAGACATCTGGGCAACCTGGTGCGGACCATGTCGCGCTGAGTTCCCATATGCCAAAGACATTAAAAAGCACTACAAGAAAAACGATGACATTGTATTTCTCTATGTTTCGGTGGATGAGGAAAAAGAAACGTGGCTGAAGTATCTGAATGAAAATCCTGATTTTGAAGGGCTGCAGGTAAATGACCCGGGTAATTTTGATTCGGTTATTGCCAAAACGTATAAGGTTAATGGAATACCGCGATACATTGTCATTGATCGTGATGGTAAAATATTTTCGACCGATGCGAAACGACCGTCAAGCGGAGATGAGCTGATCGCGCAACTTGACCAGGCGCTGGGGTACCCCGCTTATGTGAAGCGTTAAAAACAAACAAGGCCGTTACGCGGCCTTTTATTTTTTCATTTCTTCTGAAAAATAGAAACTAATCTTTGATGTTTCCGTTAAGGCCGTTGTAAAGGCTTGTTTCTATGAAAACCTACCTCGGTGAATTTGAGGAACTCGTATTGCTAACCGTGGCCTCGCTGGGTGACGATGCATACGGAGTATCCATTCAACTCGAAATTGAAAAACGTTGTAACCGCAGCATCAGCATTGGTGCACTGCATTCTACCATTACGCGTCTTGAAGAAAAAGGATTTTTAAAATCCTGGCTGGGAGGCGCAACGCAACAACGCGGTGGCCGCAGCAAACGATACTATGAAATTACTCAGGCAGGCAAGAAAGCGGTGTCAGAAATCAAGAGTATGCGTGACGAACTGTGGAGTTTATCGAAGGTTAAACTTTCTGTAAAATGAAAACGCCTCAGCCTCCCAAACTCGCACGAAAACTCTTTGAATGGTACTGTGGACAGGCGAATGTTAACGATTTGCTGGGCGACATGGACGAATTGTTTTATCTGAACCTGACTGGTAAATCCGTTTTTCGTTCGAAGCTAATTTACTGGAGACAGATTTTCTCTCTTTTGTTTTCCTATGCTGTCAGAAGACGGAAAACTCAATCGCAATCAAGCGGGTTTGCCTCCTCCACCCTGTCGTTGTCGATGCTCAACAGCTATTTTAAGATAGCTGCCCGAAATCTTTACAAACACAAATATTTCACCATTGTTAATGTTTTAGGGCTTGCAATCGGTATGTCGGTGAGCCTGTTGCTGATTGTATTTTACCTGCATGTGTGCACATACGACAACTTTCATGTTAACAAATCAGAAATCTATCGTGTTGTAACCTCTCACTATAACACCGAGCGTGATTGGGAGTTAGCGGGCGCGCCCTTTTCAATTGCTGATGATTTGGATCATGGGTTTACAGGTGTAAAAAAAATAGTCCGGATAAGTGCAGGCTTTAGCGCAGATGCGGTTGCCGATAATCTCGACCTCCCAATTCGGGGTTTTTATACCGATCCGTCCTTTTTCGATGTCTTCACATTTCCTTTGGTAAGAGGAAATGCTTCAACTGCATTAAGCAACCCGAACAGCGTTATCATCAGCGAAAGCACAGCGCAAAAAATTTTCAAGACAACAGATGTTCTGGGGAAAGCACTTGAGTTAAAAAACGTAAGGCGGGCTAAAGACTCCATTGCGGTATACGAAATCACGGGTGTTATCGCTGATCCTCCGGAAAACTCGCACATGGCATTTGAGGTTTTGATATCACTGAGCACACTGCCGGCTGAATATCAATCCTACACAGGCGACTTCAGGAACGTGAGCAGCTACGGCTTTCAGTACGTTTATCTTTTGCTGAACGACAACGCTGTTATTCCAAAACTCCAGACGAGGCTAAACAAGCTTTCCACAGAAGCCAGCAAACGTGCTGACGCAAAAATCAATTTTCATTTGCAGGCATTAACGGCTATTGTTCCCGGCCCCGACCTGAGCACGTTAGGCGGAAGCCTCGGGCCAACCTGGGAGAATGAAGGCTTTATCATCTTCGGGGTAATCTGTTTGCTGATTCTCCTCCCCGCTTGCTTTAACTACACCAATATTTCAATCGCGCGTGCACTGAAACGCGCAAAGGAAATAGGTTTGCGAAAAACAATGGGTGGCCTGAAAAATCAGATTTTTTTCCAGTTCATTACCGAAACGGTGTTGATTACATCTGTTTCCCTGCTGGGTGGTCTGGTTATGTTTTACTTTATCCGCAGGGAATTCCAAACTATGCTTGTCAGCGGATCATCACTGAACTTGTCGCTGACGTGGACGATCGGTATCGCGCTCGCTGCATTTGCGTTATTCACGGGCTTTGTTGCCGGGTTCTTTCCGGCTCTTCATTTTGCAGGCCTCAATCCAATCCAGGCGCTTCGCAACCAATCCCACAAACAGTCTTCGCAAGGCCGTATCCGAAAAGGATTAACCATTTTCCAGTTTGCTTTGTCATTTTGCTTCATTATCGGATTGATTGTTTTCACCCGTCAATATCATTATAACCTCAGTTATGATTTTGGCTTTGAACGTGAAAATATTGTTGACGTTCAATTGCAGGGTGTAAAGCCCGAGCAATTCCGAAATCAGTTTTCTCAACTGGCTGCGGTTCAAAATATATCGATGTCGTCTCACATCATGGGTGTTGGTACCGGTACTCAAATGACTGCATCGGTTGATTCACGCGATTCGTTTGAGGTTTACCAAATTTTTGCCGACCACAACTACGTTAATGTGTTGAAGCTCGAACTCATCGCAGGTAAAAATTTTTCAAATGAAATCTGGCAACGTGAAAAACACATCCTTGTTAATGAAGAGTTCCTCAAGCAGTTTAAGTTAGGAACACCCTTCGAAGCTTTGGGAAAATTAATCCTGATAGAAAATAAAGAAGTTGAAATTATCGGGGTGCTAAAAAACTTCAACTACACGAGTCTTCTGCGACCTATTGAAGCATTTATGATTCGTACCGATCCCAGCCAATTCCAGCTCTCTAATTTGAGTGTACGCTTTACAGATGCGTATAGTTCGCTTTCAGAAATGGAGAGCGCCTGGAAAGCGATCGAACCCGAAAAGAAATTTGAAGCCCGGTTTTTTGACGATGAGCTTCGCGAATCGTACGACTTCTACAAGATGTTCCTGAAGTTAGTCGGCTTTCTCGGCATACTCGCAATATCCATTTCCCTTTTGGGTCTGCTGGGTATGGTCGTGTATACCTCTGAAACAAAAACCAAAGAAGTTGGTATTCGGAAAGTAATGGGTGCAACAACTGCGAGCATCACGCTGTTACTTTCGAAAGACTACCTGAAACTTATGATGTGGGCTGCGCTGTTTGCGATTCCGCTTACAATTTGGATGGCGGACTTTATTTTACCGAAACTTCAGGAATATCACGTCACCTTAAACTTCTGGGATGTATTGCTCAGCCTGGCAATTCTTTTAACAATGGGTTTAGCTACCATCGCTTCGCAAACATTCAAAACCGCTTCGACCAATCCGGCTGAAACCTTGCGCACCGAATAAATAAAAAAACCCGGAAGTGATTTCCGGGTTTATCTTTCTTATTACTTCGTTTTTATCAGAAAGGATACTTACCCTTTTCAATCATATAGTCAGCCACTTTTCTGCGCGCGTTCTTCAGATTGTATGTATCGATTTTAGTAAATCGCTTCAATCCGAGTAACATCAACCGCAACTCATCTCCCTCCGCAAAAGAAGTCACGGCCGACCTGCCTGCCGAAGCCGCCTTTTCAATTGCTTCGTGCAGATAAATGATTGCCATTTCTTTTTCGATCTCACACGCCTTTTCACCGCGCTGTTGAATGAGTTTTTCCACGCGAAGCAAAACCGATTCTGCCACGTAACCTTCAATCAGCATGTCGGCAAGGTTCATCAACACTTCCTGCTCGTCCGAAAGCTTCATCATAAACTTTTGAACAGCCGCTCCTGCCGCCATCAGTCCGGCTTTCTTCAGGTTAGCAAGTGCCTTCTTTTCTTTTACAAACAATCCTTCTTCATCGCTTCCGCCAAAATCCGGAATGCCCATCAATTCTTTTTGAACTGCAGTTGCCGGGCCCATTAAATCGAGTGTGCCCTTCATCGCACGTTTCAGAAGCATGTCGATGGTGAGCAGACGGTTGATTTCATTCGTTCCTTCAAAAATCCGGTTGATGCGTGCATCGCGATAGGCACGATCCATCGGGCCTTCCGCTGAGAAACCCATACCGCCATAAATCTGTACGCCTTCATCCGTAACGAAATCAAGAACTTCCGAACCATGAACTTTCAGAATCGCACATTCAATCGCAAATTCCTCGAGTGCTTTCAATCGCGCCTTACCGGATTCCATTCCCCCCGCAACAAACGCATTGTAGGCATCGTCAATATTCTGGCTTGCACGATAATGTGCCGATTCAGAAGCATAAATTTTAACTGCGCTTTCCGCGAGTTTATGTTTAATCGCACCAAAGTTGGAAATAGATGTACCGAACTGCTTGCGCTCTTTTGCATAGTTGATGGCTTTGCTCAGCGTAGCTTTCGATCCACCGATGGCCGCAATGCCTAGTTTAATCCGGCCGATGTTCAAAATGTTTACCGCGATCTTAAATCCGTTCTCGCGTTCGCTCAACATATTTTCTACCGGAACAGGGCAGTCGTTAAAGAAAATCTGACGGGTAGAAGATCCTTTAATACCCATTTTCTTTTCTTCCTCATTCATGGTGATACCTCCGAACGATTTTTCCACAATAAATCCGGTCAGATTCTTATCGTTATCGATCTTGGCAAACACCACATAGATGTCGGCAAAACCACCGTTGGTGATCCACATCTTCTGTCCGGTAATCAGATAATGCTTTCCGTCTTTGCTCAGCACAGCTTTCGTCTTGCCTGAGTTTGCATCCGATCCTGAGTCTGGTTCGGTCAAACAATATGCAGCCTTCCATTCTCCTGTCGCGAGCTTTGGAATGTACTTCTTCTTCTGAGCGTCACTACCGTAGTAGAGAATTGGTAATGTACCGATACCGGTATGTGCTGAAACTGCAACTGCCACAGAGTGGCCCGCTCCAAGAACTTCGGCAACCAGCATCGAAGTATTAAAATCCATTCCGAAGCCGCTTAGCTCCTGGGGAACGGACGTTCCGAGAAGTCCAAGTTCACCGGCTTTGTCGAGAATCTCCGGCATCAGCTTGGGATTTTTCATCGAATCGATTTCGTCCAGCTTCGGCCAAACTTCTTTCGCCAGAAAGTCTTCGCACTGTTGACGAATCATTTTCTGTTCTTCATTAAAATCTTCCGGGGTAAAGATTTCTGCTGCGTGCGTCTCGCGAATCAAAAATTCGCCTCCTTTTATCGCTTTGGTTTCTGTTGTTGTCATAAGACTTGAAATTTGAGTATTCAGGTATGAGATTATTCTTGTGATAACTTTATTTGTAGTGCATAACTCATCTTTTGGATTTGATCTAATTGATCCAGCTAAGCATTAACTAAGTTCAGGTTTTTTTGCAATGCGTTATTGTGTTTGTAATTCATCGCCTTCTGCCAAATCTTTAATTCTTTGAGATTGTGCATTTGCCTTGCGTCTTTCTACTTGAATCTTACGCCTTATAGCATTTCATAAATACCCGCAACGCCCTGGCCTCCGCCAACGCAGGCCGTAACCATTCCGTACTTTTTATTCTGACGTTTTAATTCGTTGAACAACTGAACCGATAAGCGCGCACCGGAAGATCCGAGCGGGTGGCCTACCGCAATGGCGCCTCCGTTCACATTCAGTTTCGATTTATCGATGTTCAATTCTTTCACCACGGCTAGCGATTGAGCTGCGAATGCTTCATTCAATTCGATCAGGTCAATGTCCTGCAGTTTCATATTCGCCAACTTGAGCGCTTTTGGAATAGCCGCCACCGGACCGATACCCATAATTCTCGGATCAACACCTGCAGCAGCGTAGCTCACCATCCGGGCGATCGGTTTGAGATTCAGCTGCTTTAGAATTTTCTCCGACACCACCATCACGAAGGCTGCGCCATCGGAGGTTTGTGAAGAGTTGCCCGCGGTTACGGTTCCGCCCGCAGCAAACACGGGCTTCAGTTTCGACAAGCCTTCAACGGTTGTATCCGCGCGGATACCCTCATCTTTTTCAACCACCCATTCTCGGGTTTTCTTTTTCATGTTCTCATCCACGTAAACTTCTTTCACTGTGATCGGAACCACTTCGCCTTTGAATTTATTTTCCTTCCATGCGGCCGCAGCTTTCATGTGCGATTCATAGGAGAACTGATCCTGCTCCTCACGGGAAATCTTGTATTGCTTCGAAACCTCCTCGGCCGTCAGGCCCATACTCGTGTAATAGGTCGGGTGATTCTTGGCAATCTCGTAGTTCAACGCTGTGCGAAAACCCATCACCGGCACGAGCGACATAGACTCCGTGCCTCCTGCGATGATTATATCGGCCTGACCGGCATGAATTCTGGCTGATGCAATGGCAATCGCCTCAACACCCGATCCGCAGTAGCGGTTGATCACCATTCCGGGTGCATCAAGCCCTAGCGCAAGCAACGAGATCATGCGACCCATTTGCATGCCTTGCTCCGCTTCCGGAACTGCATTACCGACAATCAAATCATCGATCATGTTGTTCTCAACACCGGGAACAGACTTCACCAGGTATTTAATTACATCCGAGGCAAGATCATCCGGACGTGTGAACCGAAATCCGCCTTTTTTTGCTTTACCTACTGCTGTTCTGAATCCAGCAACGATGTATGCGTTCATAGTGTTAGTAGTTAGTCTTTAGTTAATAGTACTTAGCTCAAAGTTTTTTGAAGAGACCAGTTCATTTTTTGTATCTCTGTTATTTCCCTTTGAAGCGTATCTAATGTTTCCTTGTCTAAAAATTCGATCCGGTTCGCAATTATCAATTGCGTTTCCAACTCACAGATTGATCCATTTGAAATACTCAAAAAGTTCTTGAAATCTTTTTTTGAACTTCTACCGGCGCCTTCAGCGATGTTTGACGCGATTGAGACGCCCGACCTTCTTATTTGATTTGTTAGGGCGTACACTTCTTCACGTGGAAATGCGGATGTTGTCTTGTAAATCTTAACGGCCAAGTCAACCGCCTTCTGCCAAACCTTAAGTTCTTTGTAGTTATTCATTCTTAAACTCTTTACTCAGGACTATAGACTCAATACTAATTCCTCAGAGGCTTACCCCCCGTTAATATCGATTGGATCCGTTCAAGTGTTTTCCGTTCACCGGTTAACGACAGGAATGCTTCACGTTCCAAATCAAGAAGGTACTGCTCGCTCACTTCCTGCGGAGACGTTAAGTCGCCACCGCACATTACGTTGGCAATCCACTTGGCAATTTTTGCATCGTGCTCCGAAATGAATCGGCCCATCTGCATTCCCTGCAACCCGGCCATGAATAATGCTTGTCCCGTTCTACCCTGAACTTTAATGTTTTTTGCCTGCTGCGGCATCGTATATCCTGCCTCCACCAAATCCAGCACGGCTTGTTTCGCATCCGCGATTTGGCGGTCTTTATTCATGGTTACGCGGTCTACCTTTTTCAGGATGCCGAACTCACGCGCTTCTTCTGCTGACGTGGCAACCTTTGCAGTCGCGATGGTCATGAAGGCATTTTGCAGTGCATTCAATTCCACGTCACCTTCCTGCAGTGAATCGCTCACGCGTTTCGTAAATTCTTTTGTTCCACCTCCGCCAGGGATTAAGCCTACACCAACTTCCACGAGCCCGATATAGGTTTCCGCAGCAGCTTGCGCGATGTCGGCATGCATGGTCATCTCACAACCACCACCGAGCGTTCTTCCCTGCGGAGCAACAACCACCGGAATGGATGAGTAGCGTAGGCGCATTACGGAATTCTGGAATGCACGGATCATGAAATCAATCTCATCGTAATCCTGTTCAATGGCATACATGAACACAAGGCCGAGGTTCGCACCCAATGAAAAATCAGGTCCCTGGTGACCTACCACCAAACCTTTGTAATCTTTTTCTGCCAGATCGATGGCTTTGTTCAGCCCTTCGATTACGCTGCTGCCGAGTGTATAACTTTTTGAATGCCACGAGAAGTTGAGCACTCCATCACCTATGTCGGTAACTTTTGATTCGGCATTTTTCCATACAACGCTGTCCTTTTTGCTTTCGAGGATGATGAACGCCTCGCGGCCCGGAATCGGTTTATATGTTTTTGTCGGGATGTCGTAATATTTTTTAACACCGTTCTCAACTTTGTAGAACGACTTGTTACCGGCATCGAGCATTTCGTAAACCCAGTCGTTGGGTTTATACCCGGCCGTCTCCATCAGCGGGATACTTTTTTCAACGCCTACTGCATCCCAGGTTTCAAACGGACCAAGATCCCAGCCGAAGCCTCCGCTCACGGCATCATCAATGCGGAATAATTCATCACTGATTTCCGGAATGCGATAGCTTACGTACTTAAACAAATCGTAAAACATGTCGCGGTAAAAATCACCGGCTTTGTCTTTACCCGCGAGTAATACTTTGAAGCGATCTTTAAGATTGTCGATCGTCTTTGTTGTCTCAAGCGTTGCGAATTTTGCTTTCGCCTTTTCTTTGTACTCGAGTGTTTTAAGATCGAGCGTTAGAATTTCAGTTTGACCTTTGGCATTCTTAGTCTTCTTATAAAAACCCTGACCGGTTTTATCACCGAGCCATTTGTTTTGCTCAAGTTTGGCAACAACTTCCGGGAGCTTGAACATTTCGCGGCCCTCATCGTTCGGCAGGCCTGCGTATAAATTGTTTGCAACCTTCACCAACGTATCCAGTCCGACAACGTCTGATGTTCGGAACGTTGCCGACTTTGGCCGGCCGATAACCGGTCCGGTAAGTTTATCAACTTCGTCTACGTTCAGATCGAACTTGCGCATCGAGTCGATAACTTTCAACAATCCATAAACACCAACGCGGTTGCCGATAAAGGCAGGCGTATCTTTACACAATACAGTCGTCTTTCCGAGGAACAGGTCACCGTAGTGCATCAGGAAATTAGTCACTTCTGAATCGGTCTTCGCGGTCGGAATAATTTCGAGAAGTTTTAAATAGCGTGGCGGATTGAAGAAGTGAGTTCCTGCAAAGTGCTTCTGAAAATCTTCACTGCGGCCTTCTGCCATCAAATGGATCGGGATACCGGACGTATTGGATGTGATAAGTGTTCCGGGCGTGCGATACTTCTCTACTTCTTCGTAAACTTTTTTCTTGATGTCAAGATTCTCAACTACCACCTCAATGATCCAGTCGTAGTGTTTAATCTTCGGCATATCATCCGCAAAATTTCCCAGCGTGATACGCGAGGCAAATTTCTTGCTGAACAATGCGGCCGGGCTCGACTTCAAAGTCGATTCGAACGCAGCGGTCACAATGCGGTTTTTCACCGCAGGATGATCGAGCGTTAGATTTTTCTTCTTCTCCTCTTCCGTTAATTCTTTGGGGGCAATGTCGAGCAGCAATACCTGCACACCGATGTTGGCGAAATGACAGGCAATGCGGGAGCCCATAATACCTGAACCCAAAACTGCGACTTTGCGGATTGATCTATTCATGAATAGGTTTGATTAGGTTAATCAGTGCTTTTGATAAATATTATTTTTCTCTATCAGCTGGTTAATGTTCTGAACGACTTCAAAAAAAACATTCAGTTTTTCCTCTGGCAATTGTTCACGCACAACTTCATTAAATCGTAACACGGTAGCTTTCGAGTGCTCCCGTTGTTTCTTCCCTTCTTCCGTTAATTTAATTCGTACCGAACGTTTATCTGTTTTGTCGCTTTCGCGGCAGATAAGCTTTTTTTCTTCCATCGAGCGAAGCAGCCGTGTCAGGCTCCTGGCCTCAAGGCCCATCAGCGGAGCGATTTTAGTTGCCGGTGTTCCCTCGTCTGCATCAATATTCAACAGCGCAAACCCAATCGACATCGTGCCACCATATTTCAATGCCTGCTGGTTGTACATCCGCGCGATCGCATGCCAGGCAGTTTTGATATGATAATCTATGGTTTCTTCCTTTCTCATTCCATGCAATCGTTGTCGAAGGTATAAAATATTTAGTATGCATGCCGAGCATTTTAAATTAATTTTCTTTTCGCGAGCAACCCGCAAGTCGGGTTTGGCGTCTTATGCATAAGAGAATTAGGTATTATGCATTCTACGGAGTTATTAAAAGGCACCCTTCAGACAATCATCCTTAAAATCCTGGCCGATCACGGTAAAATGTACGGCTACGAAATCACCCAGCGGGTGAAAGAACTTTCGGCTGGGACCATTCTGCTCACGGAGGGAGCGTTATATCCTACGCTTCACAAGATGGAGGCGGAAGGCTTGCTCAGAACAGAAACAGAAGCCATCGGCAAGCGAATCCGGAAATACTATTCTCTTACTCCTGTTGGGAAAAACATCGTGGAGGACAAGGTGAGTGAGTTTATCGCTTTCATCAAAACCATGAGCACCGTATTAAATGTTGCTATCGCGTAAATGCAGCTCACTGCGGACCATATCGATTATATTATTAAAGATGTTCACTACCGGGGCATTATTGTCGATGGGCTGAAAGATGAGATCATCGATCACATCTGCAGTTCAGTTGAAACAGAAATGCAATCGGGTAAACGGTTCATCGATGCCTATCATCATGTTCTAAAATCATTCGGACACACCGGAGGCCTTCGCGAACTACAAACGCAAACCCTTCAGTTTGAAAATCAAAAAACCAAAATCATGTTAAAGAATTACCTGCTCATTGCCATTCGTTCGCTCACGAAGCATCGCTTTTATTCTTTCATCAACGTTATCGGATTAGCTACCGGCATAGCAGCGTGCCTGATCATTGTGCTCTTCATTCAGCACGAGCTCAGCTACGACCGGCACTTTGAAAATGCAGAGAACATTTATCGTCTCAACGGTGAAATCAAATTTGGAGGTAATCATTACAAGCTTGCTGTTGCTTCCGCTCCGTTGGGAAGTACATTGGTTCAGGGTTTTCCGGAAGTAGAATCGGCTGTACGGTTTCGCTCGCGTGGTTCATACCTGGTAAAGCGTAACGAAACTTCAGACAACATTAAAGAGAATGATATCATCTGGACAGACAGTACGTTCTTTAAAATTTTCTCCATCCCGGTGTTATCCGGCAACGCATCAACCGCACTGGCCGAACCCAATACAATTGCGATCAGCCAATCAGCAGCTAAAAAATATTTCCCCGATGGTAACGTGTTGGGCCAGTCGCTCATTCTTGATAACCGGTGGAATGTTAAAGTTACAGCGGTGTTTGAAGACATGCCGCGTGCCTCGCATTTTCATTTTGATTTTCTCATCGCGCTGGCCGGCCTGAGCGAAGCTCAACAAACCAATTTCATGAGCAATAACTTTCAAACCTATGTTTTGCTCAAGCCCGGTGCCGATCCCAAGGAATTGCAAAAGAAATTCCCCGGGTATCTCGACAAGTTTATGGGGCCTCAGGCTGCTGCTGTTTTGGGTGGCGACTTTTCGATGGAAAAATTCCGGGCCGGAGGAAACATTTGGGAGTATACGCTCATGCCATTGACCGACATTCACCTGCATTCCGATCTTACCGCGGAGCTCGGCCCAAATGGCGACATCACGTACGTTTACCTGTTTTCGGCAATCGCTTTGTTCATTCTCGGCATTGCATGTATCAACTTCATGAATCTTTCAACTGCGCGATCCGCGAATCGTGCAAAAGAAGTTGGCGTTCGAAAAGTAATGGGTTCATTGCGCTCTCACCTCGTGCGGCAGTTTTTGCTTGAATCGATTTTGTTAAGCGTTGCATCGTTTATCGTAGCTGTCGGCCTCGCATGGATGGCGTTGCCGGTTTTCAATTCACTGTCTCAAAAAGATCTGACATTACCATTAAATAACCCGCTGTTCTATAGCATACTTGCTGGCGCTTCAGTTTTCATCGGGGTTCTTGCCGGACTTTATCCCTCATTCTTCCTCTCCGCATTTAAACCGGTGAACGTGTTGAAAGGCAACGTGGCACTGGGCATGCGCAGCGGGTGGATCAGAAGTTCGCTGGTTGTTTTTCAATTCGTGATCTCAATATTCCTGGTTATTGCAACCATCACCGTTAACCGCCAGCTCAATTACATTCAAAATAAAAAGATCGGCTTTCAGAAAGATCAAGTGCTTGTGGTAAACGATGCGTATGCCCTGGGTGACAACATTCAGGCATTCAAAAATGAAGTCGTGAAAAACAATTTCATAAAAAGTGGAAGTATTTCCGGCTTCATCCCGGTAACGGGCGGATGGAGAAACGACAACACATTTTGGCCTGAAGGCAAGGAGCCTAATGAAGAAACCATGGTTGGCTTGCAAAACTGGAGTGTGGATTATGACTACGTGAAAACGATGGGTATGAAAATCACTGACGGTCGTGATTTTTCGGATGATTTTCCGTCTGACTCTTCTGCCGTTATTTTGAACCAGGCCGCGTTAAAGTTTTTCCATTTCGAAAAAGATCCGCTCGGACAAAAAATCAGCACGTTCAACGACAGCAATCCCGATGGCTCTCCCGATCGTAATTCGTTGCGCTCATGGACGGTGATTGGCGTTGTTGAAGATTTTCATTTTGAATCGTTGAAGCAAAACATTTCTCCTTTGGGTCTGTTTCTTGATAACAGCACCGGCACGGTAATTTTCAGATTTGAAGCGGCCAACTCTCAGGATGTAATATCTGCAGTTGAAAAGACCTGGAAAAACCTCGCTCCCGGTCAGCCTTTTCAATATTCCTTTTTGGATGAAGATTTCGCTAGAATGTACTCAACCGAACAACGATTGGGTAAAACGTTTGCTGTGTTTGCCAGTCTGGCCATCATTATAGCATGCCTGGGGTTATTCGCGCTAACTTCGTTCACAGCTGAACAGCGCACCAAGGAAATCGGCATTCGGAAAGTGCTCGGGGCTTCGGTTAGCAGCATCGTTGTCCTATTGTCGAAAGAGTTTGGCAAGCTTATACTGATCGCGTTTGTATTGGCCGCTCCAATCGCATGGTACGCAATCAACTGGTGGCTGAAAGGTTATACCTACAAAGTGGAAATCGGAATTTTGGTTTACGCTGTCGCGGGATTGTTCGCCTTTGCAATCGCCTGGATAACGATGAGCTATCAATCGATCCGGGCCGCGAGAAATAATCCGGTGACTTCGTTAAGAAGCGAATAATTTCTTGTCAGGTTGAGCCTGTCGAAACCTGGTAAATGTCCTTCGACATGCTCAGGCTGACATGTCGCTAGCTTTGCGGAACAGGTGTGTCTTTAAAATCTCCGCGAAGAACCCTGAATCTTTTTCGCGCCTCAGCGGCAAACACAGAACCCGGATATTTGTCGAGGAAGTTGCGATAGATTTCCATCGCCTTGTCCTTGTTGCTTAAGTGGCGCTCATAAATTTCGCCTTGTAAGAAGTATGCATCGTCAACCAGGATATCATCCGGATATTCATCGATTATTTGCTGCAACAATTGGATAGATTTTTGAAACTCTCCGCGCTCCATCTGAATGTTTGCCTCCAGCCAATAAACATCATCTTTAATCGCACTGTTTGAAATTCTTGACACAGCCCCTGTCCTTGACGAGTCTGTTGTTGCCGAAGTTCCGCTCGCAAGTTGTGAGAGTGCAGTCAGAGCTTCTTCACGTTTGTTCTGATATAAAAGCAATTCAACTTTTGCGTAGGCTTTGAGCGCTTCGCCCAGCGTATCTTCCACGAGGTTTTCTTTAATGCGGATGCTCAGCTCCATGGCATCGTTGGCTATTTCGCGGGTTGTTGCTTCCTTCAAAATATCCAGGTGTTCTTGCGCGAGTTTGAAGTCGCCTTTGTAGTAGGATAGTTTTGCATTCTTAAGCTTGGCTTCATAACCCACAGGATTTTCTTCCAGGGCTTTTTCAACCTGCGAGTACAGCAATGTCGACTCCCAGGGTTCGCCTTTCAGCAAATAAATATCTCCAAGATCAAGCTTAACTCTCGACTTAAGCTGTAGCGAAACTTTAGGATTCTTTATCAGGTCTTCCAGCAATGCAATCGCTTGGTCCTTTTTGTCGAGATACGTGGCGTAAAGCATCGCTTCACTCCGTTGCGCTTCAAGCGAGTTGGCATTCTCCGGGTATTTCGTAACAAACTTGCGGTAGTCGGCTGCAAGACTTTTTACTGAATCTGAATTTACCGGAAACGTATTCTTTACCCGGGCTTCGCGCGTTCGTAACAGACCAAGCTGCCCCTGCAAATAATACGGACCTCCGGGATATTCACGGATTACATAACTATATGCCTTGCTCGCAGTTTCGTAGTCTTCGTTATCGAGCGCGACCTTAGCTATCTCCAGGCTTTTTTCACCAAAACGTTTGTACCTCCTGTCATAAGCACGGGCCTGGTTAAAAGACGCCCCAAAATTCTTTTGCTGCATCGTTACCCAAATAAGCAGATCGGAATAAACATCCGCATCCGGAAATTTCTGAATACGGTCGTACAAAACCTTTTCGAGCGCATCAAGTTCCTCCGGTTTTGTAAGAAGAATCTGCATCATGTTTTTTGCATTCTGGATGGTACCGGAATTCTGACTCGCAAAATTCAGATACTCCTCAATCATCTTTTCACGCTGGCCTTTTAGGCGATAAAGGGTTGCAAGTTCAAAACTGAAAAGCACGGGGTTCTCCAGGGTTTTACGGCTCTCGTTAAGCGCGATAATTGAATACTCCCCAAGAGACTTGGTGGAAAGATAATCCGACAGCATTTTGATCATGGTCACATTGTCTTTGTATTGATCGATCAGGCCTTTAAAATGCTTATCAGCTTTTGTCATATCACCGGTTCGCACGTAAACAATGCCCACATCAAGATTGTAAAAAATGTTTTGTGGATCGCGTTTGAGTTGGCGCTTTAAATACGCCTGGGCCTCGGCAGTTTCATTAAGGTCCAGCAGCGTATTAAGATAATTGTTGTGTATAAAGGGAATGTTGATCTCATCTTTGGCAAGATCGCGATACACTTCAACAGCTTTACGTTTATCGCCTTTTAAAAGATATTCGTTCGCCAGTTGTATTTCACTCTGATTTTGGGAATAACCGGTTAAGCACAGAAGAACAAGAAGCATACACATGGGTATAGCTCTTATTATTAATGTATTTATATATATATTATAATTACTATTAGTCATGTTGATATGTGGATAACCGGAACCCCTCTTTCGTTGTCTGTTACGTGTGAAAAACGTGTTTATAGTAATGCCCAATTAGTCAGATAGTTAGAACAATATCAACAATTTTTGTGAGTGTGGACAAAACCCATGTTGATTAAACGTAATGTTTTGATGTGTGGTTAACTCTTCTTTTACGCACAACCAGAATCTCTTTTTTTGGATTTTGCCCTTTTTCGATGTTGATGTGGGTTTCTCTGAGAGATTTCCACACGGTCTTAATAAGTTATTAACAATGGGCCGAGCGTCCAGTTGGCCTTTAATGATATTTCTGTAACGCCTTTTGGGTTACGATAATACACGACAGGTTCGGGCTCGGTTTTGGACTGGTAGTTACCCGGATCCCATTTTCCGTTACCGTTCACGTCAATGATCAGGCGCAACAGGTACGTTTCCGGATTGAGATTTTCAAAAGAGAATTTTTTCTGATTGATAACCTCGGCAACAACTTTACCTGTTTTAGTGACAAGTTGAAGCACGAAGTTTTTGGTTGTCTTTACCTCCGCTTCAATTATGGCGGTCGATTCGAGGGTTACGTATTTTATAGGTGTTGAGACGGAGATGGATGTGTCGCCTTCAGCTGATATGAAAGCTGCTTTTGTAAAGGCGATCTGTGGCGGTTGTGTTGGTGGTCCGGACTTCGGGCCTTTTATCGTTGCTTGTTCTTTTGATGTTGTGTCTTTCGGGAAGAGCACTGATATGTCAGCCTTTTTGTTTATTGAAAGTTTAGTACGGTTGTAGTTCCATGTGAAATCCGTTGGCGAAAATGGTATGTTAGTGACGGAGTCGATCTTGATGTAGATGCTGTCGGGGGTAAACGTTATTATGGGCTTTGTGAAGGAGATTTGTGAGGTGAGCAGTGAATTATTCTCAGTTAATATTGCGTATTCAATTCCGCTGGTGAATTTATCTTTTGTTGCTTCCTTCTTCGGAAACTTCATGTATATCAGGCTGTCGGCTGCAAAGTTCATACTGTCTGTAGCGTGAACCTTAATTTGCATACTATCGAGGTTCGGAAATGTATTGTAAAGCTTAACGGTTGTCAGGTCGGGTTCTAGCGAGGCATAAACTTTTTTTGTACTGTCAACTGGTGTGATTGAATAGGCTGTCAGGCTTTTGGAAAACCTTAAAATGAAGTACGCAAAGGTTGGCCTTGCGGTCATCAACTTTAGCCTGTTCATGTCAGCTTTGAAAGTCCGGATAACAAGCGAATCCAGATTTTTCTCAAGCGTAATTGGCTGCGAAATGAAGCCGTATGTTTCAGACTTGCTGTCGACCAAAAGGTTTTTGCTTTTGTCGTTAAACGCATAGAGGAAATACTTGCCGGGCTTTAAGTTTTCGAGCGAAAATTTTCCGGTTTTGTCTGTTTGCGTTATCCAGGCTCCGGGATGTTTAAAGATGTTGAAGGTGTCGGAGTACTCTGCCAATGCAACGGTATAGCTTTTCGGTGCAACTTCTGTTAGCGCATCAATCACCTTTCCGCTGATCTGTAAGGAGTCTAAGTAATCCCCGGTACTGAAGGCGATTTTGGCATTGGCGGGATTTTTTTCGGTTAAATCCTGAACAGCTTCGCGGAAGTTAATTGTGTAGGTTGTGTTTTCCTGAAGCCTGCTTTTCAGTTGGATGGTAACCCTGTTTTTGTTGAAGGTAACATCAAAGTCCTTTCCGACACTGGGCGTAATAATGATTTGCTCTCTCGGATTATTAAGTTGGATCGGCTCGTCAAAAGAAAGCTCAATCCGGTCACCTTTAAAATTAATCTGTTCGTGTTTCGGAAATGACTCCCGCAGCTTTGGCGGAGTTTCATCTTTCGGCCCCCCGGTCGGAGCAGTCTGCTTGGCGCATTGAAGTGCGAGGAAACTCAGCAATAGAAAATAGATTAATCTGAATTTCATAAGTGCCTGGCGATGTAGATCAAACTGGAGTAGTTGTCGGTTCCTGCTGATAAGTTGGATCGTAATCCGGAAGCGAATCCTTTGAAAAGTGTTGATGCAGAGGATCTGTTTTCGTTGCGATAGTTTTCACTCAGCATGCTTACATAAAATGCATCGAGCTTCATCGGCACGATCTCTTCAACAAACAGGCCGTTCGATTTCAGGAGCTTAGTCATGCTGCTTTTCGAGAAGTGCCACAGATGCCGGGGCACATCGTAGCCCGCCCAATAGTTTTGATATTTTTCTGCATCGGGGGATTCATAGTTCGGAACAGCAATAAATATAGTGCCATCTTTTTCCAGCGAACTCTTTAATGATTGGATGGTCGCGCTTAAATCAGGGACGTGCTCAAGTACATGCCAGGCAGTGATCACATTAAATTTTTTACCGGTTATTTCATTTAGCGATTCGTGCATCGGTTGTCCGGTATGTGCTTCAGCTTTTTTCCGGGCGAGTTCCGAAGGTTCAACCCCGTTTGTCGTCCAGCCTTTTTCTTTTAGCGCACCAAGAAATTCTCCAGTTCCACAACCGAAATCAAGGACCACCCCTTTTTTTTGATACCGGCTTATGATTCGTGTTTTCCAGTTTAACGCGAATTGTCGCGCGACTTTATATAGAGGCCCCATTAATCCGGATGATTTGCCGGAGTGGGAGATGTATTCTTCTGACTTATAATAATCCCCAAGTTTTTCAGAGTCCGGCCTTGGGCTGGTAATTCCAAGCGAACATTCAGCGCATAGCATAACGGGAAACGTTTCATGTGAAACGGTGAAGTCTTTACACTGTCTGAAAGGCTTGAGCGTCCGGCTTTGGCAAACCGGGCATTCTTTAATATCTATCATTATTTGCCAAGATAGATAGTTAGGATGGAAATGTCGGCAGGTGAAACACCGCTGATGCGTGATGCCTGGCCGATGGTTTCTGGTTTAATCTTTTTCAACTTTTCCCGGCCTTCGGCCGAGAGCGCTTTTACCCTATCGTAATCGAAGTCCGGGAGAATTTTGTATGCATCCAGATTTCCGATTTTCTCGGCCAGCTTTTGTTCGCGGTCGATATAGCTTTCGTATTTCACTGCGATTTCTACCTGCTCCTGAACCTCCTGCGAATACTTGTTAAAGAGTGTCGCGATTTCCGGATTGATAGATTTGAATTCCGACAGTCTGATTTGTGGGCGCCTGAGCAAATTCACAGCGGCAATTTTTTCCTGGATGGTTGAGGTGTTCAGAGTTTCAAGTCCGGCATTTACTGTTTCCGGTTCAACCTTAATTTTTGCCAGCTCTTCTGTCAGGCGATTGATATCGTTTCGCTTGTCGATTAGTTTTTCCAGACGGAAATCATCGGCTAGTCCGAGTTTATGGCCCATTTCCGTTAAGCGTAAATCGGCATTATCCTGACGAAGAAGAATTCTATACTCTGCCCGGGAAGTGAACATCCGGTAGGGCTCCTGAGTGCCTTTGTTTACCAGGTCGTCAATCAGTACACCGATGTAGGCTTCTGATCTCTTTAATATAAATGGGTCTTTTTCGTGTACTTTGTTGTGAGCGTTAATTCCGGCCATAAGTCCCTGACAAGCAGCCTCTTCGTATCCGGTTGTGCCGTTAATCTGACCCGCAAAGTACAGATTATCAATAAGTTGCGTCTCCAGCGTCAGTTTCAGTTGAGTTGGCGGAAAGAAATCGTATTCAATCGCATAACCCGGCCGGAACATTTTTGCATTCTCGAATCCTGGGATTTTTCGGAGCGCTTCATGCTGCACATCTTCGGGTAATGATGTCGAGAATCCGTTAACATAAATCTCCACGGTATTCCATCCCTCCGGCTCAACAAATATTTGGTGACGGTCGCGTTCAGCGAACCGGTTTATTTTGTCTTCAATTGACGGACAGTACCTCGGACCAAGACCTTTTATTCTTCCGCTGAACATAGGTGACTTCTCAAAACCCTCGCGGAGTTCAGCGTGTACGTCTTCATTGGTATAAGTGATCCAGCAGCTCACTTGCTTTTCAAGCGGCTTGGTGTCGGAGTATGAAAACTTGCCCGGTTTCTCGTCACCTGGTTGTTCTTCCATTTTTGAATAGTCGAGCGAGCGTCCGTCAACTCTTGGAGGTGTTCCGGTTTTCATTCGTCCGGATTTAAATCCCAGCGAGACAAGTTGCTCCGTGAGCCCGGTCGCGGATTTCTCACCGGTTCGGCCTCCGCCAAAATTTTTTTCACCGATATGAATCTTGCCGTTCAGAAAGGTGCCATTGGTTAACACAACGGCTTTTCCTTTTATCTCAATTCCGAGGGCAGTTTTGATTCCTGCCACCCTGCCGTCCTTTACCAGTATTTCTTTGGCCATCTCTTGCCAGAAGTCAACATTCGGAATCACCTCCAGTGCCAGGCGCCATTCTTCCGCGAATCTCATCCTGTCGTTTTGAGTTCTGGGGCTCCACATGGCAGGTCCTTTCGACATGTTGAGCATTCGGAACTGGATCATTGACTTGTCGGACACAATCCCGGACTGTCCACCCAAGGCATCAATTTCACGCACAATCTGTCCCTTAGCCACTCCGCCCATAGCGGGATTACACGACATCTGGGCAATTGTGGCCATGTTCATCGTAACAAGCAGGACTTTTGAGCCCATCTTGGCAGCTGCGGCAGCAGCCTCACATCCGGCATGACCGGCCCCAACAACAATTACATCGTATTCAGGCAGCATAATATTAGTTCCACGTGGAACTTGGTGTATTCCACAATTCCACAAGCTTTATCCACAGTGAAGGTTTCACGTGGAACAGCCTATTTCCACAAAGATAGGCAAGCATCCTCTTTTTCACGCATTACCGCCTTTTCTGCCTTCGTCTTGTCGTTATACCCAAGCAGGTGTAGAACCCCGTGAATCATCACACGGTTCAATTCGGTAGGAAAATCTGTTTTGAAGATTTTGGCATTTTCGCGAACGCGGTCGATGCTGATATAAATTTCGCCCTCAATGTCCTTTTTAGAAGGATTGTAATTGAAAGTGATAATGTCGGTGTACGTGTTATGGTTAAGGAATTCAATATTGATCTCCTTCAAATATTCATCTGTACAAAAAACGTAAGTAAGGGCAGAAAGTGATTTTCCTTCTCGGTTAATCGTGCTTTGTATCCAAGAGGTGGTTTTTCTGGGGTGGGCGAGCTTGAAGCGGGGCTTTTGTGAGAAATAGTTAATGCAGGCCATTAAGAATTCATGTAGAAGCTCAACTCTACAGTTTTTCCGTTTTCACGGAATTCAACTTCATCTGAAAGATGTTTCATTAAGAATATTCCTCTCCCGCCCGGCTTTTCCAGATTTTCCGGAGCAGTCGGATCGGGCAGCTGTTCGTAATTGAAGCCCGGACCCTCATCTTTCACTATGAACTTTAACAGATTGTCGTGAAGAGTAAGGCTCAGGAATACGTTTTTTGCGGAATTGCCGGAGTTTCCGTGACGGATAGCGTTGTTGACTGCTTCCGTAACTGCGATCATGATATTTCCATAAAGGTCCTCATCCAGGTGAAAACGCTCTTTCGCGTTGTCGATAAAGCTCTCAATCATTCTGATGTTTTCAACGATTGAGGGAATCTGGATACTGATCGTGTTCATTTCTTCTATTTATTACCGCCTATCCGCTTGAAATATTCGCCAACCTCCTTCTTATAATACGGAAACAGCTTGGGCGGTACGGTTTTCAACAATTCTACTTCTTTTTCCTTTAAACGTAAATATTCTTCAACTGCAGGCGGAATTTCTTTTTCATGGTCCTTTGCAGTTTCACCTTTACGCTCATGGTCCAGATCCTGCTCACGCATCGACTTCTCTGATTCGAGCAAACGTGTTAGGATTTCCTTCTGACGTTCAATTAATTTATCAGTTAACTGCTTGTTCACTAATTCTGTTTCAGTTTCTTCCATTTTTTGAGTGAGATCCCCTCCGGGAAGCTTTCCGCCATTCTCATTTTTCATTTTCTCCTGCATCTCCTGTAGTGCCCTGCGAATCCTTTCCTGCTCCGCAGCCATCTCCGCCAACTCTTCCGATAATTCCCGCCCCTGTTTTCCACTGCCTTTGAGTTCTTCAATTCTCTTATTGAGTTGCTGCTGCATCTGACCAAGACTTTGTTTGCCGCCTTTTGATTTTCCTTTGCCTGGCTTGGCATTCTTCATCATCTCCATCATCTGATCGAAATGACTGTCGAGCATCAAAGCAAGATTATTAATCGCTGTCATACTGAATTGCATTTCAGTTGCTGCCTGCTGACGTCTTCGTTCTTTATTAGCCTCAATTACTTTATCTACCCGTGTGTTGAGTTCCGTTACCTCGCGTGTAACAAATGAACTCATCATTGCATCCTTTTTACTCAGCTCTAACAAACTGTCTTCCAGCACTTTAACGTCATCTTTTAGCTTGAGCTGCTGTTGAGCGAGTACATTGAAACGCGGATCATTCTGCTCAAGCTCACGGAACTTCTTTATGAGGTTTTCCTGGTCGAACGAAATTTTGATCAAACCATGAATAATCTGCCGGAGTGATTCAAGGTTTTGCATCTCCATTTCCATCTGCATGCTATTCTGCGAATCCTCCATCTGCTGCTGCATTTGCTGCATTTGCTGAATTGCTTTTTTCTGTGATTCTTTTGCCTTTGATGGACTGTTTTGCTTAAGATTTTGCTCACTTTCCTGCTGCGATTTTTCAACGGATTCGGACTTTTCCTTCTCAGGTGCCCCATTTTCGTTCAATTCCTCGCCCAGTTTTCTTAATTCTTCGAGTTTTTCCTCTGTTTTTTTGAATTCTTCATTCAGTTTTTGCTGCTCTTTTGCCAGTTCCTGAGCCTTTTCTTCTTTAGACTGCTGTCCCGACTGATTTTCTTTAGACTGCTCCCCGGACTGTTTTTGATTTTCTTTTGATTGCTCACCGGATTTCTCCTGATTTTTTCCCTCTTCCTTTTTGGGGTCGCTTTTCTGATTTTTCTCTCCGGATTCCTTTTTCCCGGACTTGTCGGACTGCTTTTCGAGTTCTTCCGTTTTTTTCTGAAGCGCTTCCTGGGCTTCCTTCTTTTCCTTTATGTCGGCAATAGCCTGCTCCATTTTGTAATCGAACTGAAGCTGCTTGAAAAGTTCGAGCGTTCGCTCAAGTTCCTTCTCAAGATTTTTTGAGTTCTGGTTTAGCTTATCAAGGGTGCGCTGAAGCTGCTGCGGATCGTTCTTTTCGCGCAAAAGCTTTTCGAGCTCCTCCATTAATTTTTTTGTTTCGTCATCAAGCAGCTCATCCATCAGTTTTTGGATTTGCTCAGCTTTCTCCCGAAGCCGTTCGTCCTGCTCGGTGAATGTTTCTTTTTTCTGTTCCAGCAATTTGTTCTGCTCTTTCATCTGGTTGATCATCTGATCGAGCTTCTTTTTCTGCTCCAGCAGATTTTCGATCTTCTTCTCATCCTGCCAGTCAAGCGATTGTTTTCCTTTTAATTTTTGATTGAGATCTTCAACCTGCTTCTGAAAGTCTTCGGCTTTTTTGGCGCTCTGTTCAATTTTGCTTTCAGTCTGTGATTGTGTTTTGGAAATATCTGTCACCAGCTGGTCCTTGTCGGGAATGAAGAACGTGTACAATGCGGACCGTGTCGACTTGCGGCCATTCACACCATCGTTATCCCACGTCTGTAAAAAATATTCAAGTTGCTGGCCGGGCTTTAGATTTAGTGTATCAAGACTCCAGTTGAAAAAGAAACTTTGCTGAGGCTGGTTGTAGGAAACAGGAATGTTAACGGTTCGCTGTGTTACTATTTTTTGCTGAGCATCTTTCACGTGAAACTGCAGACTCAGCTGTGTGATTCCATAGTCATCGGCAGTGATACCGCTTAAGATGATACGTTTATACAATACCGAGTCCCTGAAATTATTAATGGTGAGCTGGGGATACAGATCTTTTATCACATCAACTGAATAAAAGATGCGTTCCTTGTTTTGACTTTGTTCGTTCTTGAGAAAGACTTCGTACTGATCGGGATTCCGGAATTGTTTTGAGTGTATAAACGACTGATTATCAGTTGATTGAATGCTTATTTTCGAGCTGTCTGAAGCGAAAATCATTGCTACACTACTTGCATTGGCTGTGTTGAAACGCCACGTAACCAACGTGCCTTCCGGAATTTCCAGGTTTCCGGCATTTATAAGTTTTTCATTTTTGCGCTGAAGATATTTTGGATACTGAAGCTCAATTGCCAGTTGGGTAAGCTCGGGCCGGTTTGCCAGTGTTATTTCGTAACCTTCCGAGTAATAGCCGGCCGCAGAAAGCTGAAAGGACTTCGGCTGCTGAAGCTTTTCGAATGTGTATTGAAAAACCCCGGGCTCAACATTCTCCAATTTTAACTGCTGGTTCCCGATCACGAGATAAGCTTCTTCCGGAATGGCCTCACCTTTAAGCGAAATCTTCAGGGTGAAATCTTCATTGAAAAAGCCAACAAGGTTTTTGTTTTCAATGTTAAATGTGAAAGGCGCCTGAGGCGAATACTGTTGATTGAAATTGACGATTCGTTCGGTGCTCTGGGTAATAATCGTTTTGTTGAGGAACAGAATAACCAGGACAATCCCGACCGGGATCGCCAGGTATTTCAGATATTTTTTGTTGTCGTTAATCCGGATAACCGATTCGAATTGTACCGGCTCGAATTCTTTCGACTTCTGCAAAATGCTGGCCTGGGCCAAACCAGAATCGCTTACCGATGAAAGTTGGATCAGGTTAACAAGCCTGTCTTTAATTCCCGGAAAATAATCGCCTATCAAACGCGCACCCTGCTCATCATTCAGCCCACGCTTCGAAACCAGATACGCGACCGGATCTTTAAAAAATTTGAAACCGCAGTAGACAACCAGCGCAAAGAAAATAATCAGAATTAACAGTCGGCCCCAGGTGCCGAGCCAGAGAACGTATTCAAGCAATGCAGCCGTAAGAAAATACGCCACTAATATTGAAAGCGTAAACAAGATACCCCGAACCAACAGGTTCAGGTAATATCTTCTTTTAAAGGAATCAATTTTTTTTTGGATCCGCTCGATACCGTTCGCCATCCTGACCAGAGTTTACACTAAAAACGAATGCGCCTTCTCTAAAGATACAGGCTAATTCATTTTTCAACAAAGGTGTTGGTATGGAAGGACGGGATCAGTTTTCGGGGGCGGGTGAAGAATCGATAACCCATCCGTTCTCATGTTCGAAGTATTCGATCACGTGCATTTTCAGAAGTTTTTCCTGTTCAAGCAGATCGAAATGTGGCAGTTTTTTAATCATTTTCCAGTGCGGCCAACCCTGTTCATCAAGGCCTTCCAGCTGATAATAACCCGCCAGGCTCAAAACCTTGCAAATAGCAATGTGCATCAGATCCTGTTTTTCCTCTTTTGAAAATGTCTTCGGGCCTTTTCCAAGCTCGTGAACTCCGATCAGGAACAGCACACCGTTGAGATCTTTAGGCTTTTTGCCGATAGTTTGTTGAAGCAAACTTAATAACGCCTGCCATCTGCGCTCAAAATCGAGGTCGCGCTTAAACATTTTGAAGAGCTTCCCAGAATTCAAATGCCCTGCGGAGGTGCGGGATTACTATGGTGCCGCCAATCAGGGTCGCCACCCCCATGGCTTCGTGCACTTCGTTGGTGGTGAAACCAACCTCCTTGCATTTTCCCAGGTGGTACTTTACGCAATCATCACAGCGAAGCACCAAAGAACACGTTAAACCGATCAACTCCTTGCTTTTTACATCCAGGTGGCCCTCCGCGTAAGCGTTGGTGTCGAGGTTAAAGATGCGCTTTACGATCAGGCCGTCAGAAGCCATGATCTTTTCGTTCATTTTGCTGCGGTATGAATTGAAATCTTCTACTAATCCCATAACAAAGTTTATTGTTCCTGATTAAAAACCTCAGTAATATTAGTAAGGTGTTGCTGCAAATGTACCCAGCATGAAATTCTTTGCAACTGAAATTTTAACTGACTTCATCACGCTGTTCTATCCGCGCTACTGTTTTGCGTGCAATCATGGACTGGCGAAAGGCGAAGAAACGGTTTGTACTGCGTGTATGCTTGAACTTCCGCGCACGGATTATCACGTTAACCCGGAAAATGCTTTGTTTATGAGATTACAAGGCCGCGTTCCGTTACAATTTGCGACCGCGTTTTTCCTTTTTCGCAAACGCGGAAAGGTTCAGCGCTTACTCCATCAATTGAAGTATAACAACCATCCCGAGATTGGGGAAACGCTTGGTCGGGTGTATGGCGAAGATCTTCGTCAGCACCATTTCGATGAGAGAATTGATGCGATCATTCCGGTGCCATTGCATGCTTCGCGAAAACGCAGACGCGGATATAACCAGAGCATGGAGTTTGGAAAGGGTTTATCCCAAAGTCTGGAAAGGCCTTGTCATGACGATATACTTGTAAGAATTACCAAGACTGAAACACAAACCAGGAAGACAAAATTGATGCGCTGGCAAAATGTGAAAGAAGTTTTTCACGTGGCAAAACCTGAAGAAGTGTACCAAAAAAATGTTCTGCTAGTGGATGATGTAATCACAACCGGGGCAACGATTGAGGCTTGCGTAAACATGTTACTCACGGCCGGCTGCAGGAGCGTAAGTATCGCAAGTATCGCCTATACTGATGAGGGCAAATAAAAAACCCCGACCGTTAAGTCAGGGTTTTTGATATTGATTTCGATGTTTTTTAGTAGTTCGAACCAGCTTTGATCATTGCACAACGGAAACCGATAGTTGCTGTCGCACTGTCCTGATCGAGGAATCTTCTGGTACCCGGAGACATCCAGTAAGCGACATCTTTCCAGCTTCCACCTTTGTACACACGTGCACGATCGGTTACCAATGAGGTAAAGCTTTCAGCATTACGTTCAGTGTACTGGCCTGTTGCAGGGTCTTTAATCAGGTTGTTGTTATAATCTTTTGCATCATCCAGGAAGCCATCTCTCCGGATCGGGTTCAGGTCATCAAAATCCTGGAACGTCATCGGACGATAAACATCCTGTACCCATTCGCTCACGTTGCCGGCCATGTTGTACAAGCCATAATCGTTAGGAGGGAATTCATAAATCTGTGAAGTGATCAGTGCGCCATCGTTCAAACGACCCGCGATACCGGCATAGTCACCACGACCGCGCTTGAAGTTTGCAAGCATATAACCCATCTGCTTACCATACGGGTTACGAACAGCGTGGCCATCCCAGGGATAGATGCGCTGGTGCGTTTGCATTTCATCAAGCCATTGAGTTCCAATCATTGCCTGAGCTGCATATTCCCATTCTGCTTCTGTCGGCAGACGATAAGCAGGAACTACGATACCGGATTCCAACGGAATGCGACCATCTGTTTCAGCATATTCTTCACCAGCATCTTTAGCCAGCGCGATGTTTACCGCACGGGTTCTCCATACTGCATATTCGCTTGCCTGTGTCCAGGTTACACCCACAACCGGGAAGTAACGGAAGCCGGGATATCTGAGGTAATGTTCTACGTAGGGATCGTTGAAAGCAAGCTTTCCAATCCAAACAGTTGTATCAGGTTTTGCTGCTGCGAGAACTTCCTGAGTTGAATCTTTGCCCAGGTACCACATGTATTCAAGCCAGTGGATGTTTGCAATTTCTGTTTCGTCCATGAAGAAAGAAGCTACCGATACAGTTCTTTCAATATTGTCGCGGTAAGCCATAACATCCTCTTCGAAAGAACCCATTACGGCACGCCCGCCTTCGATGAAAATCATGTTTGGAGCGTCTGGCTGGCCTTCGTAGTCGCTAACCTTGTAAGTACCGGCATCTTCGTCATTATATGCCAATCCGGTTGCGGTACTGATCTGTCCTGGGTTGGTAGAAGTGGGTTTACCGCCACCGCCTCCAAAAAGTGCACATCCTGAGAGGATTGCAGAGCTCACGGCTAGAAGTGAAAGAAGTCTGAAACAAGTCTTCATCTGGGTTTTCAGTTTAAAACAAATGCTAATATAGAGAGATAAATATATGTTTTCCAAGCAGTAGGCGTTAAATGATGAATTGATGGTGTAAACGCTTTTACTAAACGGTGAAGTGTTAGTCGTATTGTTTCGGGAATCGGGCGTCCCAAAATAAGAATATGACGGCCGACAAGTGAACATTTTTACCAGTTTAAACGCTGTTTTTAGCGTCTTGGGTGGCTGGCACGGGATTTACGAAGGGTAGGGAAAATAACGCAGTATGATTAACATCAGTGAGTTTCGTGTAATGCCTTTTGAAAAAAAATGTGATGTGGTGACGTATTTCGGACAGTATCTCACCCACCGGTTTTTAGGAGAGTGCAAAGTGTTTCTCTACAGCACCGACAGCTTCTTCATTGAAGTGTATTACTCCGCAAAATATCAGAAAGTGTTAATGATTAACGCGTTTGAGCAACGGACCGGACTCGAACCTTATTTGGATGCAATTTCCTTGTCGGATCTTGACAAGCGGCCGATCATGTGATCGAACAGTTCGATCGCAGCATCAACAGACGGAACATTTTCAATAACGATCAGTGGCTTGCCGCCCTGATCTTTTATTTTACACCTGCGCGGATTGTTTTGAGCAAACTTTAGAATCAGTCCAAAAATTTCGGAATTAAAATAGGCGTCATTCCCGGTGACAAAATATCCGCGTACACGATCATTTTTCAGGCTGATCTTTTCGAAACCAAGCTCTTCACCCAGCCAGCGCAAACGAACCGAGTTGATCATTTCATGAACCGCGGGCGGGATTTCGCCAAAGCGATCGCCTAACTCATTCGAGAATTTCTTAAGCTGCTCCTCATCTTTAATGTTGTCGAGACGTGCGTAAAGCTGAAGGCGTTCGCTCGTGTTGTTCACGTACGTTTCGGGGATTAAGATTTCAAGGTCGGTTTCAATCACGCAATCCTGAACAATGATTTTTGCTTTCTCGGCAAGCTCCACGGCAAACAGTTCGCGGAAGTCGTTTTCTTTCAACTCCTGAATCGCATCGTCCAAAATCTTGTGATAGGTTTCAAAGCCGAGATCGTTAATGAAACCACTTTGCTCGCCACCCAACAAATTGCCCGCACCCCGGATATCAAGATCGCGCATTGCAACCTTGAAGCCGTCACCCAAATCAGAAAACTCTTCCAGAGCCGCGAGACGTTTGCGCGAGTCGGATGTAAGTAACGAAGCAGGCGGAGTTAGTAAATAACAAAACGCTTTCTTGTTCGAACGGCCCACACGCCCGCGCATCTGGTGCAGATCGGATAACCCGAACATGTGGGCCTGATTGATAATGATGGTGTTGGCGTTTGGAATATCAAGGCCTGACTCTATAATATTCGTCGACACTAATACATCGTACTCGGCATCGATAAATTTCATCATCGCGCGCTCAAGTTTGTCACCTTCCATTTGACCATGGGCAATGCCAATCTTTGCATCCGGAACAAGCTTGTAGATCGTATTGGCAACCGAGTCGATGTCGCTTACACGGTTGTGAACAAAAAACACCTGCCCTCCCCTTCGCAACTCATAACTGACGGCATCGCGGATAACTTTTTCATCGAACGTATGAAGTTCGGTTGTAACAGGCTGCCGGTTTGGCGGAGGTGTGGAAATAATGCTAAGATCGCGCGCACCCATCAACGAGAAATGTAACGTGCGTGGAATTGGCGTAGCCGTTAATGTGAGCACGTCAACATTAACCTTCAATTCCTTTAGCCGGTCTTTTACTTTTACCCCGAACTTTTGTTCTTCATCAACAATGAGCAAACCAAGGTCTTTAAACTCTATGTCTTTGCTTACAACACGATGAGTACCAACCAGGATGTCGACCTTGCCCTCCTTTACATCTGCAATGATTTTTTTGATTTCTTTTTCAGTACGGAAACGCGAAATGTAATCAACACGCACCGGCAGGTTTCGAAGACGTTCCCTGAACGTTCGGTGATGTTGCATGGCCAAAATGGTGGTGGGCACCAGTACAGCAACCTGTTTCCCGTCTGCAGTGGCTTTGAAAGCAGCCCGAATCGCAACCTCCGTTTTTCCAAAGCCGACATCTCCACAAATCAACCGGTCCATTGGATGCGGTTCCTGCATGTCGCGCTTAACATCTTCGGTTGCCCGCGCCTGGTCGGGTGTATCTTCATACAGGAAAGATGATTCAAGCTCAGCCTGCAAATAGCTGTCGGGTGAAAAAGAAAAACCGGGAGCTGTTTTTCGTTTTGCATACAGACTGATAAGCTCCTTGGCAATGTCTTTTACTTTTCCTTTAACCTTCGCTTTTTTCGACTCCCATTCCTGGGAACCGAGCTTACTGATTTGAGGAGGCGTGCCATCCTTTCCGGAATATTTAGAAATCTTGTGGAGCGCGTGAATACTCACGTAGAGCAAATCGTTGTCACGATAAACCAACCGGATCGATTCCTGTTCGTGACCGTTTACTTCTTTCTTCTCGAGGCCTGCAAACTTTCCAATTCCGTAATCAATGTGTGTTACAAAATCTCCGGGCTGCAGCGTATGCAACTCGCGTAACGTGATAGCCTTCGACTTTGAGAATTTTTCTTTTGAACGATACCGGTGAAAGCGCTCGAAAATCTGGTGATCGGTATAGCAAACTATTTTAAGCGACTGATCGACAAAACCTTCGCGAAGCGCAAATTCAAGCGGCTGAAACCGGATTTCCGGATGAATCTCTTCAAAAATTTCTTTCAGCCGGTCTTGCTGTTTGGCGATATCGGCCGCGATGAAATTGGAGTAACCCTGCGCCTGATGTTCCACCAGGTTTCCGGCAAGCAATTCGAAATTTTTGTTGAACGAAGGCTGGGCCGCTGAAGGAAGATCAAAGACGATTGCATCATTCAGTATGGCGCGGCTGCCGAATTCAATCCGCTGGAAAGATTCGGAGCGGGACTTAAATGTTTTTGCAACTTCAAAGAGCTGTTCGGGCTTTAACACCACCTGTGCACCACTTTGCTGAACGATCGAATCGAACGATTCTTCAGCTTTTTCGAATGATTTCTTCAACACATCCAGCGTAAGCTGAAAGTCTTTAAACCACAGGCGTGTGGTCGGAGCAATAAAATCAAGCAACGACTGACGCTCTTCCTGCATCAACTTGGTTTGTACGTTGGGAATAATGCTGATCTGCGTAAGCGTATCAACCGAAAGTTGCGATCCGGGATCGAATGAACGGATACTGTCAACTTCGTCACCAAATAGTTCGATCCGGTACGGCAATTCGTGCGCAAAAGAAAACACGTCAATTATGCCTCCGCGTACCGAAAACTGTCCCGCCTCATAAACGAAGTCGGTCTTTTCGAAATCGTAGCTGTGTAAAAACTCTTCCAGAAAGGGAATTTCAAGCTTCTCTTTCAGCTTAACAGTGAACGTATTTGTGGCGAGCGAACGCTTATTAATTACTTTTTCAGAAAGCGCTTCGGGATACGTGACAATAATTTCGGGTTTGGTTTTCTCTGCAAGGCGGTTAAGCACCTCTGCCCGCATTAAAATGTTTGCGTTTTCAATTTCCAGGAATTCATACGGGCGCTTGTACGACATGGGGAAGAGGAGAATTTCGCGACCGAGCAGGTTTTGTAAATCGTTCTGAAAATAGGCGGCTTCTTCCTTATCCTGGAGAACGATAAAATAATCGTGCGGGTGAAGTTTGAACGAGCTGGCGGTGATCACGGCATCGAAACTGCCGGCAAGCCCTTTCAGGCGAATGTTTTGGTTTTTGGCCGCATGAATCCCTGCGGCTACGGTCTTGATCAAACCATCCGCGCAATAGATGTTCAAAAAATCTTGCGCCCTCAAATTCAACAGCAAAGATAATCAGGAATCAGATTTTTTAGTTCCACGTGTAAACGATGCTGCAAAAAATGAAGGAGGCAGAAATTTGTTTTACCTTTCTGTCATGGGAATCGTACGGCTTTTCTTTCTGCTACTTGCCGCTACCAGCGTGATTTTTTTGGTGATCGGACTTTTCCGTCCGTGGGCAATGCTGTGGTGGGAAGATATCCAGAACCGGAGAAAAGTAATTAAAGTCTATGGCACAGTGGCCGTGCTTTGCTATGCGGTTTACTGGGGACTCTATTTTTTTGCATAGGTTATTTCAGTCGTCCTGCCGCGATCAAAAATTTTTGTTTTTCTCCCGAACATGCAATCAGGTATTGCTCACCCCCATCCTGAAGTTTAAGTTTTTTCTTCAGTTCATCCGGTGACAGCGGGTAATTGCGGGTGATCACGTTCACTTTTCTGTCGGGAAAATATGATGCCACGGCTTTGGCATCAGCTTTTAATAGAGCTTCTGTTTTGAAAATCCGGCCGGGGAAATCATTGATAAGCGCATCGCTTGTGTACAGATGCGTGTTTGCGTGCAGTTTGCTCAGCGCAAATTTCTCCGCAACTGACTTAAATGCACCCGCCTTGAGAATGGAGCCGTTTGGTTCATACAAGTATGCCAACGGATTTGAAAATAAAGCTTGCGTTTTTTGTTCGTCAGCAAGCTGAAATGTGAAGGGTGGCTGACTGCTCTCGAGGTTAACAGCAGTAATGGTTGCCTGTTCTTTGTAATCTTTTTTGCAGAGCAATAAAAGTTCCTTCACTTCATTACTGACAGAAACGACCCAGACGTGTTTTACAAAAATCAATTCTCGCAGAGCCTGCTGCACGTCAAGCAATGGCGCTGCCTTAATCATCAGATAATTTGCCCGCTTGAAAATCCCGGGCAAAAGTGTAATAACGTTGGGCTCGCAGTCCGAAAGTTTAAAAACTTTGGTGTTTGAAGATGATCTGCGGGAAGGATCGATGTAAAAACAATCAACAGCTTCTGTTAGCGACTCAAGAAATTCCTCTGCGGTTGAGTTTAGGTGCCGGATGTTTTTACTACCCAATTCAGCGTGATTGTGTTTAGCATGATCGAGTAATTCTGAATTGGGCTCTACATACGTAACGCGGTCAAATTTCTTACTGAAGAAATAACTATCAATGCCAAATCCACCGGTAAGATCGATCAGTGAACTTGTTGCCGATGACTGCTCTGAGAGAACCGATGCTTTAAACGCAGCAGTTTGTTCGGATGAACTCTGCTCAAGGTTTACTCCGGGCGGATAAACGATGTTCACAGTATTATAATAGAGCGGAATTTTAATCTTTGCTTTTCTTCTTCCGGCAATCTGCCAGGCGATCGCACTTGCCGGCACATCGAAAATTGTTTGTTGCCTGAGCAGAAGCTTTTGCTCGTCATCGTTAGCATGCTGCCGGATAAATTCCTGAATGTTTTCCTGGAGCAGCTTCTCAATCATTCTTTAACACGAAATGTGCGGATGATGGTGCGGAAGGGCTGGTCGAATCGGGAAAAAAGACTTTTGTCAGTAACGCCATTAATCAGGTAAAGAGAATTGTCTTTTTTGATCACGTAGAACAGAGCCTGAAGAGTTGCCGATACTGTGCTGTCGCCCGTGCCCGTTGCTCCCGCGGCCGTGCCTTGTGCTGCAAATGTAAACGTCATCCATTTAGCCGAAAGCCCATTGATTTGTTCCGATCCCTGGTCTACAACTTTGAAACCCCCGTAGACTTCAGGAAAGTCGGTGTTGAGATAAAAATCAAAGGCATCTGTCAATTCAATACCCTCACCATCGGTAACGCTGAATTCTATCTTTTCGTCCCAGGGGTCCATCTCGCCATCAGCAGGCGCATACGCATAACTTTCGCTTCCGCTGAAGCGAACATTCCAACCGGCTAATGGGGTAAAAGCATAATGGCCTTCGGCATTTACTTTTTCTTTCTGTGAGTACAGATCAAAAGAAATTGCGGAAACAAAAAATACGACAAGAAACAAGCGAACCATTGCGAGCAATTATGAACGCAATATTAGTAATTGATTTGTAAACGGGATTACAGCAGATGATGCTGAAAAAGAATCACGAAAATGGTACAAGAGGAAATCACCAGAAAAGCGAGACGCTTAAGCAGTTTATAGGTGCCAACTTTCTGCCGGTGCATAACGCGAAAGAAAGCCGCCTGAATAAGCATGCTCATAATCAAAACAACGATAGAGGAAGTTACCGGAAGAATCAGCGCGACTCCGAACAAAATAATGCTTAACAGGTTCAGTATGCTGAAACTGCGAGGAAAAGCCACCTCTGCACGCGCCACGAGTGAATAGATGAAAGACATACCTAAATGCCGAACGTTAGACTGTTGTGTATACAAATACGACCTTAAAGGTAAGTTTAATTCCCGCGAAAAATGCCATTTTTAGGGGTGTTTGATTTAATAATTATCGGAGGCGGGGCCGCAGGCTTTTTTGGTGCAATTCAGGCAGCGGAAATGAGGCCGGATCTGAAAATTTTAATTCTGGAGAAATCGAACAAGTTACTTTCTAAAGTCCGGATTTCAGGGGGCGGCCGCTGCAACGTTACACACAACTGTTTCGAGCCGACTGAACTTTCACACCATTATCCACGTGGACAAAAGGTGCTTAAGTCGTTGTTCCGGAAATACCAGGCGACCGATGTGGTTCGCTGGTTTGAACAACAAGGCGTGAAACTTAAAGCGGAAGCAGATGGACGAATGTTCCCGGTTACCGATAACTCGGCCACGATTATCGATTGTTTTCTGCGTGAAGCAAAAAAGCATCAAATTAAAATCGAGCTTAACGCAGGCGTGACTGAAATCAAAATCACATCCACCGGGTTTTCAATTTTTTGTGACGATAAAAAATTCGCAGGCAAGAAAGTTTTAGTCGCTATCGGGGGCCACCCTAACGCGAGTGCCTATTCGTTTCTGAGAAGCATGGGCCATTCAACCTTGCCGCTTATCCCATCGCTTTTCACACTCAATGATTCGCAGAAGCAGTTTAAAGATTTAATGGGCGTGTCGGTTTCGAAAGGTGTGGTGAGAATTGCAGGGGCAAAGTTTTTTCAGGAAGGACCGATACTGATCACACACTGGGGATTGAGCGGTCCTGCGGTTATCAAACTTTCGGCCTGGGCTGCCGAATATTTTTATCAGCACAGATATGAGGCTACGGTTTTAGTGGGCTGGATACCGGAAACACGCGAAGAAGTTGTCAGGCAATTTTTGATCGATTACAAAAGCAAAAACGGAAAACGGAAGATTTATTCATATCCGTTGTATGAGTTGCCGCAACGGTTGTGGGTGCGGTTATGTGAACTTGCAGAAATTGATCCTGAAAAAATCTGGGGCGAACTCGCGAATAAGAACTTAAACAAATTGCTTGAACTGCTGATCCGTTGTCCGTTCCAGATCAAGGGCAAGACAACATTCAAAGAAGAGTTTGTTACCTGCGGAGGCGTTGATCTTCACGAGATCGACCTTGATACCATGGAGAGTAAAAAAGTGAAGAATCTCTTCTTTGCCGGTGAAGTATTGAACATTGACGGAGAAACCGGTGGGTTTAATTTTCAGGCTGCGTGGACCACTTCGTATGTTGCCGCGAAACAGATAGCGTCAGCCTGATTTGTCATAAAACAACAAACCCGGTATTAAACCGGGTTTGTTATAAAGTCGAGCTTGACGTTTAGTACACCAAGCTTTTTTCAAGCATAAATTCTGCGATTTGAACTGCATTGGTAGCAGCACCTTTGCGGAGGTTGTCAGCAACAACCCACATGTTTAATGTATTGGGTTGCGATTCGTCTCTGCGTAAGCGGCCAACAAAAACTTCATCCTTACCCTGTGCAGTAATCGGCATCGGATAGAGATTGTTTTTCGGATTATCCTGAACGATAATTCCCGGAGTATTCACAAGCGTTTCACGCACTTCGCTCAATGAAAAATCGTGATAGAATTCAGCGTTCACGGCTTCAGCATGGCCGCCAATGGTTGGAATGCGAACTGTTGTAGAAGTAACGCCAATGGTTTGATCGCCCAGAATTTTGCGCGTTTCATTTACCATCTTCATTTCTTCTTTTGTATATCCGTTTTCCGTAAACACATCAATGTGCGGCAATGCGTTCATATCGATGCGGTGCGGATATACTTTCTGACCCTCAACATTACCGCGCTCATCCATCATCTGCTGAACAGCGTCCTTACCGGTACCAGTCACGGACTGATAGGTAGATACAACGATACGCTTGAGCTTATACTTTACGTGTAACGGAGCAAGCGCCATTACCATTTGAATGGTAGAACAATTCGGATTGGCGATAATGCGGTCGTCAATCTTTAATTCATGGCCGTTGATCTCCGGAACGATAAGTTTTTTGGTCGGATCCATTCTCCAGGCCGAAGAATTGTCGATCACGATCGTACCCATTTCGGCAAACTTGGGTGCCCACTCGAGTGAAGTGCCGCCTCCGGCAGAAAAAATTGCAACATCAGGCGCAAGTTTGCAGCACTCTTCGATGCTAAGAATTGTATAGTCCTTATTCTTAAAACGGAGCGTTTGTCCAACGGATTTTACTGATGCTACCAGGTATAGCTCATCAAACTGGAATTTCCTCTCTTCGAGGACTTTCAAAACCTCCTGACCTACCAGACCGGTAGCTCCTACCACTGCAAGTTTCATCTTCTTAGTCAATCTTTTAAAGGCGCAAAAATAGTATTTTTGGTTATGCCCCGTTTCAGTCGAGTGCAAATAATATGTTGCCTCATCATCTCATGCCTAACGCTCGTTTATGCTTACGATTGCAAAGCACAGTTTACCGATACCTTCAATGACGGTAACTTTACGACTAATCCATCCTGGACAGGAACAGATTCAAAGTTCACCATTCAAAGCGGGGTACTCAAGCTCAAGGCACCAGCGGTAAGTGAAACAGCTTATCTCTCAACACCAAGCGAAGCAATCAATAATGCCTCGTGGGAGTTTTTGGTAACCATAACCGGAAGTACATCATCGGCAAACTATGCAGATGTGTATTTGGTGTCAGATGCAGCGGTTTTAACCGGGCCCCTGAACGGCTACTTCGTTCGAATCGGTAATACTGCAGACGAAATAGCGCTTTATGAACAAACGGGATCAACCAAAACCAAAATTATCGATGGCCCGGACGGGCGCGTGAATCAAACACTGGCGAATATAAAAGTAAAAGTTACGCGCGATGCGAATGGCAGCTGGCAGTTGTTTTCGGATGCGGCCGGAAGTGGTTATGTACAGGAAGGATCTGACACGAATAATGACATTTTCAGTACAGCTTTTTTCGGATTGGTTTGCGTTTATTCCTCCACCCGCTCAAACGATTATGCATTTGACGATTTTGTCGTGAACGGAGATCGATACGTTGACCCTTCGCAGCCGGCCGAGTACAAAGATGTTATCATCACCGAAATTTTCCCTGATCCCTCACCCGTTATCGGGCTGCCGGAAGCGGAGTTTATAGAACTATTCAATCGAAGCAATAAAATCATAAACCTGGCAGGCTGGAAATTTACCGATGGCAGTTCAACAGCAATTCTTTCGGGGTTATTGAATCCCGCTGAATACAGAATTGTTACAGCCACAACTTCTGTTTCAGAATTTCAATCATTTGGCGCAACGATCGGTGTTGTGAACCTCCCCACACTGAACAACAATGGCGACAACCTTGTGCTGAAACGAAAAGACGACTTGCTTATCGACAAGGTTTCGTACTCCGATAGCTGGTACCGGGATGAAGACAAGAAGCAAGGCGGCTACACACTGGAACTGATTGATCCCGGCAATCCATGCGGAGAAGGTGATAACTGGATTGCATCGGAAGCGGACAAAGGCGGCACACCGGGAACACAGAACTCCGTGTTGGAAAGCAAACCGGATTTAACCGGGCCAAAGTTAATCTCCATCGTACCTGTTTCGGAAACAACGCTGCTTGTGAAGTTTAATGAAAAGCTTTTAGCCAATGCTCCTGCATCAATCGCATTTCAGTTGACACCAGCTATAGAGATAACGTCCACTAATTTTACAGATGAAACATTAACCACTCTTCAGCTTACGCTGATGACACCACTTCAGGTGAGAACACTCTACGCACTTTCCGTACATGAGATATTCGATTGCAACGGCAACGAAATTCAAACCGAATTCTCTACAGCATCATTTGCTTTACCAGAACCTGCAGAAGAAAAGGATTTGATCGTTAATGAGATTCTGTTTAACCCGCGTCCGACCGGAGTTGATTTTGTGGAGGTTTACAATAACTCGGATAAATACATTTCCCTGAAAGGCTGGTCGATCGCGAACTATATTGACGGCACGATTCTCAATGCAAAACCCGTTTCTGCCGACGACTTCCTTGTAGCACCTCATGCGTATGTGGTTCTCACGGAAGACAAAAATGTGCTGCCGGGTGAGTATGTGCAGGCTGTTGAGAAGAATGTTTTCGAGGTTTCAAATTTGCCCTCATTTAATGACGATGAAGGAACCGTTGCGCTGATTGATGCTGACGGTTCAATGATCGATTTGTTTTCCTATTCGGATGATTACCACTCGGTGTTCCTGAAGGATGATGAAGGCGTTTCGCTCGAACGAATTTCAGCGGAAGCGACAACGAACGATCGGGCAAACTGGCAATCGGCAAGTTCCGCTGCCGGCTTTGCAACGCCCGGATACATCAACTCGAATGCCCGGAACGAAATGCTGGCCGATCGGGTTAATGTGGAGCCTGAAATTTTTGAACCCGTTAATGGTCAGCCTTCGTTCACACAAATTCATTACAACTTTGATACAGGAGGCTATGTGGCAAACGTAAAAATTCTTGACGGGCAGGGGCGTGAAGTGAAGCAACTTGCCAATAATGCTTTACTGGGAACAACCGGTTTTTTGCGATGGGATGGTGATGCGGCAGATGGCACTAAAGTCCGAACCGGCTATTACATTGTTTGGATGGAGGTTTTTGATTCGAAAGGACGGGTGGATTCGTTCCGGAAGCGGGTTATTGTTGCATCGCGCTTTCAGTGACGCAGCAGGTTGGTAAAGAGATCTTCACTTAAACCGGTTTGTTCGGATCAGGTTGTGTTCGGGCTATCATTCGGTTCAGGAAATACATCATGATGATGGTGATGATGGTTGTGACGCACACCACATACCCGAGTATCGGATAGTTTTGAAGCGGACTTGTTTTGGTTTCCTGGTAAACAATCATTCCCGCGATAGCGGCAGCAATACCACCGGAAATTTGTTGCAAGGATGCATTGACACCCATAAACGCTCCGCGATCAGCCGGGCTCGGCACAGCTGTTAACAAAGCAGATGAAGAAATGATGCGGGCGGAAATGCCCATAAACATCAGCACGTTAAACATAATCACCATCCAGCGGAATCACATCCTGGTGTGTGTAAACGAGCACCATGACGATGCTCCAAACCGAACCAATCACGAAAATCGTGTACTTACCAATCTTATCACTGAAAAATCCGATCAGCGGGCCTGTTACAATGGAGAATAAACCGGTGATCGAGAAAATCATCGGAAGATCTTCACGCGTAACGCCCAGGTTGTTCACACTGAATGCTGTTCCAAAAGGCATCATCATAAATCCACCGGTAGCCAGCAACGCTGTTGCTGCAAATGCCTGAAGGTATCTTGGCTTCGATACGGTTTTAAATAAATGCTCGAGCGGATTCTTAACGGTCTGTAGCTGAAGGTGAGCGTTTACGGGTTTCATGTAAACGAAAATGAAAAGACCGGCAAACAAGCTTACGCCAACGATCAGCAGGAAGGGCGAGTGCCAACCCATTTTGTTGGCCAGGTAAAGGCCAATGGGAATACCCAGAATCTGGCTCGCAGCAAACGCCATCTGCACAAACCCCATTACTCGACCGCGTGTTTGCAGCGGAAAGAGATCGGTTATGATAGCAAAGCTGATCGAACCGATTACCCCACCAAATACCCCGGTAACAATTCGTGCAATCAGTAATGAGTTATAATCAGGAGCAAGTCCGCAGAGCAGCGTGCCGATTATAAATCCGATATAAAAGAACAACAGGAGTTTTTTGCGATCGAACTTATCGGCAAAGCCAGCGGCCAATAATCCGGATGCACCAGCACTTAACGCATAGGCTGATACCACAATTCCGAACTGCGAGGGAGAGATGTCGAGTTCTTTCATGAGTTGCTCGCCTAATGGCGACAACACCATAAAATCGAGAATAACCGTGAACTGCAAAAATGAGAGTACGGCAATAATAAAAACCTGATACGGGCTGAAAAGCCTTTCCTTTACAACAGTATTTTCCATTGAGTTTTTGAAAAAGTAATTCCGGTTGAGGCTACCGAAGGCGCAAAGAAACTAAACACAGCCTGAAAACGAGCGCGTCAACTTAGTTTTTCTTTTCAAACCGTTTCACTTTTATCGAAGTCCAGTGCCGGGTTGTGTCGGAAATGGTGTATGTGAGGCGATAGTCGCAAAGACAGCGACATGCCTCGGAATTCGTTTGATAATAGTTAAGATTCAACACTCCGTTTAGGATCGTTGCATTGCCGCTGTGCGTTTCACAGCAGTTTGAAATGAAATCGAACGAAACAAGCGTTGTGTCGGCTGCAATTTTTTTCTGTTGGATGTCGTATGCCTTCAATGTGCCCAGCCGGGCTGCGCGCTCGGGTGTAACCGGACGTTCAAGTTCATCGCACAACGATTGGAACTTTACCGTGTACCACGTGTTAGTTGCTTCATTTGACATGAAGGTTAGGATGACAATAATAATTGTTGCAAACGCTTTCACTATTGCTCTCCCGGATGATACACTTTCACCGCACGTTTATCGACATCTTCCTTGTAATAGGCGACATCTTTAAACTGAACATCGGCATAGCGCTGAGCCTGGTCGAAAAAATGCGGTGAAGCTGGATCTCCGTTTTGCCCGCCCGCCAGAATACTTTTTGCTTTTACACGATCACCAAACTCAACAACGGCCACGAAACTGTTGCCATAGGTTCCGTAAATGCGCTTGGTGTCCGGTGTGCCGCGTGCTCCAAATGAAGCCAACGCACCCCAGTTGCCGGAAGCCATTCCTATTGCAACGCTTGGCTTGCTATCATTAAAAGGTTGTTTGATGTCGCCTGTTAAACGCTGCAAGCGATTAATCTCTCCCCACGGGGTATTCCATGTTCCGAAATCATGGTTCAGTTTTTCAACCGTGAGCGAGAACATTTCAAGGCGTTCTTCCAGCGGACTACCCGTGCCGAAGTAGTTGATCACGTCAATGAGTTCAAGCTCCGGATCGCGCTCACCTTTTTGCATGTATATGGAGAGGTAGAAATGCGCGAGCGACATGCCCACCGACTCTTTCGATGTTTTCAAATTCCAATGGCGAAGGGTGTCGATAGCGGGCTTCAACGTTTGATACTTCGAACCTTTTTTGTTGAATGCATCAATCAATCCGGGAATCAGTTTTTCAAATGCGGGCAGATAAGGATCATACGCTGTTTGAATGAGCTTATCGAGTGTGTATCCGCTCCGGCCGGTTAACACACGCTGCGCATGAATGCCCCGGAAGTTTTCCGGTTCGGTAGCCATGTAGTACGGATAGTTTTCTTTTTTGGGAGAATATTCAAGCGCAGATGTAAACGGAGTTGAGTTGCAGTTCTGAATCCAGCCGTTAGGCGGATTAACAACATGAATCTCATCTTTCACATCGTGCAAACCCTTCCAGTCGGTGGCGGCATTGCTTCCGTCAACCGGTTTTGAATAATCGAATTGCACATCACGCTTCGGAATGAAATTTCCCTGGTACAACGCAATGTTTCCTTGCGCATCGGCATACACGGTGTTGTTGGAAGAATTTGTTCTCAGGTCCATCACTTTCAAGAATTCTTCGTGTGATGTTGTTTTTGTGCGAAGGAAAGATTGCTGCAATGCCTTTGACGGATTCCAGTTCATGCCGGTGGCCGTTAACTTGCCGTTAGTGAGATGTGTTATCGGACCGTGATGAGTTCGATAATATGTAAATGTTTTTTCTCCGGCAGAATCACCCTCCACGTAGTTAAGCGTGATTTGTTTTTTAATAACAGGCCGGAGCTCTTCACCATACTTATAAAACATCTGATCATCTTTTGTGATCACCGTTTCAACAAACTCATCCATCACATCGGTGTACGATGAGGTGTGCATCCAGCCGTTGTGTTCATTGAACCCCTGGTAAACAAAAAACTGTCCCCACGTAACGGCTCCGTATACATTCAGGCCTTCTTCGCTGACGACATGTACTTCGCCCCGAAAGAAGAATGAAGTGTGCGGATTGATTAACAACATGGCCTTGCCGGATTCAGTAAGCTTGCCGGAAATGGCAAACCCGTTCGAGCCCTGTGGTTCTTCAACACCCGGTATTGCAAGAGAATGCGAAGCAAGTGACTCTGTTGTTTCAGACCTTAATGCGATATTCCTTTCAGCGGAATCATAAAGTTGCTGAATGCCGCGCGTGGAAATCGATTCGATGTCACCACCAATCGAACCTTCAAAAAAGTACATCGGCATCCACGGTTCGAAGTGAGTTAAGAGTTTCGGCTTTACCTTCGGATGCGTGAAGAGGTAGTAGTTTATTCCATCTGCAAAAGCATCGCATAAGTTGCGCAACCACTCCGGACTTGTTTTGTAATAGTATTCTGCTTCATCCTGTGTCATGAACAGGTTTGCGCGGAGGTCGCTGTAGAGTTCCGACCTTCCCTCCACTTCCGCCAGACGGCCTGTCGCCCAAATATAATTTCGCTCCACACGGTTAAAGTCGTCTTCGCATTGGGCATACAACATTCCGAAAACCGCGTCAGCATCCGTTTTTCCATAGATATGAGGCACTCCGAAATCGTCACGGCTAATGGTGACGTTTGCTTTATGCTCCTCCCACCGTTTTTGCTCATCCGTTTTCTGAGAACACGCTGATACAAGCAAAATCAGGAATAACAGGGGCACTATCCTCATGGGTTCGGGTTAAAAGCTTAACGTAATCTTAGCAAACGTTTTCATTTTTATCATAGCGGATTACGCAAATGGCGAATAGGGGTGAATTTCAGGCTTTTAGCTGCCTGTGAATTAACGCGATAACTTTTTTTGTTTGCCCCAAGGGTTTAATTTTGCGCAACTTTTTTAAGACATGGCGAAGACAAAAAAACCTGCCAAGGCAGCCAAGAAGACCGCTAAGGCAAAACCCGCGAAAAAAGCAGCTCCTAAAAAGAAAGCGCCTGCAAAAAAGGTGGCCACTAAAAAGATAACCGTGAAGAAAGAAACAGCCGCAAAAAAGACTACGACCGTAAAAGCAACGCCAGCGCCAGCAAAGCCGGCACCTCCGCAACTCGTGAATTTCCCAGTGTTAACTCAGCGCCCGATCGCGCACAAACCTGCGAAATCGGCTTCCAAGGAAGACGACAGAACACGTTATTCGGATGCTGAACTGAAGGAATTTGAAGTTTTGATCAACGAAAAGCTCGACAAGGCTCGTGGTGAATACAAAATTTTGAAAGACACGCTTAGCCGCGATAACGATTCGGGTACAGATTCAACCTCTGGCGGAAATACCAAAGTTTTGGAAGACGGTGCAGAAACTGCTGAAAAAGAAAACCTCAGCCAGCTTGCCGCGCGTCAGCAGAAATTTATTTCAAACCTGGAGAATGCCCTTGTGCGCATTAAGAACGGAACATATGGTATTTGCACCGTTACCGGGAAGTTGATTTCAAAAGAACGATTGATTGCCGTTCCGCACACCACGCAGTCGATCGAAGCTAAAATGATGAAGAAAGACTAAATCTTTCTCCGGCCGGCAGCTACCAGTGACTGCTTAACCGGTAACGTAACTGGTATTCTCATAAAATGGATTTCCTTCAAAATCATATTGAAGCATTGATTTTCTGTTCACCCACTCCGATTAAAGTGAGCGAGATCAAGGCTTGTCTTTCGGAAATGTTTAATGCCGATGTTCCGGAAGAAGATATCACCAACGCGATCATTCGCCTGGATGAAAAATTCAACCAGGATGAATTTTCGTTTCAATTGAGCCGCGCAGCAGGTGGCTACCAGTTTTTAACCAAGCCTGCCTACCAGGCAAGCATCGGCATCATGCTGAAGCAGCAATCGAAAAAAAGATTGTCGACTTCGGCCATGGAAACACTTTCCATCATTGCATACCGTCAGCCGATTTCAAAAACAGAAATCGAAAACATTCGCGGAGTGAACTGCGACTATGCGGTTCAGAAATTACTGGATAAGCAACTCATTGAAATCACCGGTAAGGCGGATACCATCGGACGGCCGATGTTATACGGAACAACAACAAAATTCATGGAGTACTTCGGCATCAACGACATCAGTGAACTGCCGGTGCCCAAAGATTTTACAGGCGACATCAATATCATCGGAGAAAGTACAGACTTAAAAGAACCGGATGCCCAGGCGTGATCAATCAAACGAGCGGAATAGCGACAGAAGAAAATCTTCCGGTGGCAGATCGCGCTCAAATTCATCACGCTCCGATTCACCTCGCGGTGAACGCGGAAACCGTGGAGATTCAAAGAGGCCATTCAAATCTTCACGGGGCGATTCAAAAGATTTTTCAAAGCCGCGCAGATCCTACGATCGCAAGGACCAATCGGACAAACCCGGTGGCAATTTTCGTAAGCGCTCGGAAGGTTTTTCACGCGACAACCGTGATGATGTAAAGAAGCCGTCACGTTTTGGTAAGCCGTCAGGCGAAGGAAACTTCAAGAGACGTTCAGAGGGAGGTAGCTTTTCCCGCGATAACCGGGATGATTCAAAACGTCCTTCACGTTTTAACAAATCTTCAGAGGAGGGAAATTTCAAAAAACGTTCGGAAGGTTTTAAGCGTCGCGATGAAAAGTTTTCACGCCCGCGCGACGACCGTGATGATTCAAAGCGGTCGAAATTTTCCGACAAGGAAGAACGCGGAGAGAAGAAAGGATTCTTTTCGAAATTAACACGAGGCGGAAAAGCCTTCACGCGCAATGCTGCCCCTGCCCCTGAATACGGGAAAGCAATTGAAAAAAGCAAAGAAGATTTAGGCTCTGATAAAATCCGGTTAAACCGTTACATCTCTAACAGCGGTGTGTGTTCGCGCAGAGAAGCGGATGAACTGATCAAGATGGGACTGGTTACGGTTAATGGAACAGTTGTTACCGAAATGGGTCACAAGGTTAGCCGCAAGGATGTAGTGAAGTACGATGGTAAAACATTGCGTGCTGAGAAACCGGTTTACATTTTAATGAACAAGCCGAAAGGTTTTTTAACGACTACAAAAGATCCGCAAGACCGTAACACGGTGATGCAGATTATTGCTGAGTCGGTTAAAGAACGCGTCTACCCTGTTGGAAGGCTCGATAGAAATACAACAGGGCTGTTGCTGCTCACCAACGATGGCGAGCTTGCCGACAAGCTCATGCACCCATCGCACAACGTTAAGAAAATTTATAAGGTTGATCTCGATAAACCTTTAACGAAGGCCGACTTCGAAAAAATAAAGAAAGGCGTTCATCTTGAAGAAGGTAAAGCGATCGTAGATGATCTGGCGATGGTTTCGCCCGATAACAAAACGATTGGAATTGAGATTCACATCGGCTGGAACCGTGTTATCCGCAGAATTTTTGAATCGCTCGGCTATGAAGTGGTAAAGCTCGATCGTTCGGTGTATGCCGGTTTGGATAAAAAAGATCTTAGCCGCGGCCACTGGCGCCACCTCACCCGCGAGGAGGTTGTTCGGTTAAAGCATTATCAGTAGGTCGTAACTTCCCTGTCACAGCGCAACACTTTGATGCGTCAGGCTTCGACAAGCTCGGCTTGACAGTTCCGCTCTTTCTTTGAGTCGCCTGCTTCAACATTGTGTTCAGCAAACCTCCGTGCGAGATTGTCAGTTATTCCCTTGTAAAAGGAATCATCAGCCCTGCGCTGCAGAATGTAAACAAAATGAACCATCGCGGGTTATGGTTTTGAATCCGAAGCAATAAATAATAATTCTTTCACGGATTTTGCCTTTTTTTGAGGCATTGGGTTTGTGCAGCGGAGCTGAAAACAAAAAATGCTGACGCTTCGGTCAGCATCCTGACTGACGCGGCTGCGTCACGTCAGGGACCCCGACAACTGAATCTTCCACCGGATATTTTCTTATGAACTCAAGGGTTCGTTGAACCGAGAGATTTTTTAGCTTTTGTTCAAGCCGAAACGCCTCGGCCCGACTTTCTTTAGTTGTGTACCAAATTAAATCCCAGGGTACATGCTGCTTGGTATAACTGTCCTTGCCCGCATTGTGTTCAGCAAACCTCCGTGCGAGATTATCAGTTATTCCCTTGTAAAAAGAATCATCAGCCCTGCTCTGCAGAATGTAAACAAAATGAACCATCTCAGGTTATGGTTTTGAATCCGAAGCAATAAATAATAATTCTTTCACGGATTTTGCCTTTTTTTGAGGCACTGGGTTTGTGCAGCGGAGCTGAAAACAAAAAACCCCTCCGTAAAGAAGGGGTTTGATGTGGTGACGGAGGGAATTGAACCCCCGACACAAGGATTTTCAGTCCTTTGCTCTACCAACTGAGCTACGTCACCGGAAGATATTCAACCTGTGGCGGTTGAACAGGGGCACAAAACTATATAATTTTAGATTGTATGCAAAACATATCCCCGATCGCGGAATGATTCAGCAAATTCTGTTTTTTATCGTGCTGGCCGGTGCCGGTTATTTGATCGCCAAAAGGGTCGGCTTTATCCGCAGCACCATTAATCTTGGCAAAAAGGCAGACATCACCGATCGAAAAGACGAACGCCTGCGAAATGTGTTGCTCGTGGCCTTCGGTCAGAAGAAGATGTTCAAAAAGTTTATTCCGGCCTTTCTTCACTTGTTCGTCTATGTAGGCTTCCTGGTCATCAACCTGGAAGTGCTCGAGTTTATCATTGACGGTCTTGCCGGAACCCACCGGATTTTTGCTCCATACCTCGGAGGATTTTATACGGCACTCATGAACACCTTCGAATTTCTCGCAGTGGCCGTACTTACCGCTTGTCTGATTTTTCTGATCCGAAGAAACATTGTAAGGACAAAGAGATTAAATCTCCACGACCTGACCCGTTGGCCACGCATGGACGCCAACATTATCCTGTTCACGGAAATTATTCTGATGCTCGCCATCTTAACGATGAATGCATCCGATCAGATTCTTCAAACCCGGAACGATCATTACACAGCAACCGGGTCATTGTTCTTCAGCGGTTTTCTGTTGCCGCTGTTTCAAAATGTTGAAACCAGTACACTTATAATTATAGAGCGATTTGCATGGTGGTTCCATATCATCGGCATTCTCGCCTTTGCAGTATATGTTACGTATTCAAAGCACCTGCATATTTTCCTCGCATTCCCGAATACGTATTTCGCAAAGCTTGAGCCTAAAGGAAAAATGACAAACATGCCCGTGGTGACCAACGAAGTTAAGTCGATGCTTGGCCTTGCCGATGCAAATGCGTCTGCAACAGTTGTTGAACCCGGACGCTTTGGTGCAAAAGATGTAAATGATCTGACGTGGAATAATCTGATGGCCGCTTATTCGTGTACGGAATGTGGTCGTTGTACTGAACAATGCCCCGCAAACATTACGGGCAAAAAACTTTCTCCGCGCAAAATCATGATGGACACCCGCGACCGCATGGAAGATGTTGGAAAGAGTTTACAAAAAGGTGGTCCGGGATTGAATGATGGCAAAACATTATTGAACGACTACATCACCAAAGAAGAAATCAATGCCTGCACAAGCTGCAATGCATGTGTGGAAGCGTGCCCGGTCTTAATTAATCCTCTTGAAATAATATTGGAGTTAAGGCGATACGTAGCCATGGAAGAGTCGGGTGCACCGCCTTCCTGGAACTCCATGTTTCAAAATATTGAAACCAGCTTTGCACCGTGGAAGTTTTCACCGAGCGATCGTTTTAACTGGTCAAAAGAATCTTAAAAGCATTACCTGATGAATGTTCCAACCGTAGCGGATCTTGCCGCAAAAGGAGAATCGCCCGAAATACTTTTCTGGATTGGCTGTGCCGGCTCGTATGACGATCGGTACAAACGTGTAACGAAAGCCTTTGTAAAAATTCTGAATGCGGTGAATATTAAGTTTGCCGTGTTGGGAACCGAGGAATCATGCACCGGTGATCCTGCAAGAAGAGCGGGGAATGAATTTTTATTCCAGATGCAGGCGATGAGCAACATTCAGGTGTTGAATGGTTATGGTATCAAAAAAATTGTGACGGCCTGTCCGCATTGCTTCAACACGATTAAAAACGAATACGCTGAGTTGGGTGGAAATTATGATGTGATTCATCACTCTGCATTTCTGCAACAGTTGATCAACGAAGGTAACATCAAACTTGAAGGCGGAGGCTCTTTCAAAGGAAAAAAGATCACGTACCACGATTCGTGTTTTTTGGGCCGCGCGAACAACATCTACGAAGCACCGCGTGCGGTATTGGAAGCACTGGATGCTGATCTGGTAGAAATGAAACGTTGCCGCACAACGGGCCTGTGCTGCGGAGCAGGTGGAGCGCAGATGTTTAAGGATGCTGAAAAAGGAAAAAAGGAAATCAACATCGAACGTACTGAAGAAGCATTGGCTACCGGTGCAAATACAATAGCCGTAGCCTGTCCGTTTTGCATGACCATGATGAGCGATGGCGTGAAAAACAAGGAGCGCGAAGCCGAGGTTAAAGTAAAAGATTTGGCCGAACTAATAGCGGAAGCGAAGGGTTTGAATTAACGGCCGGTGCCTTTGGCAATCGGCTATTAAACTTGATCTTCGCATATGTTCGCACCCTTTGAATCACTCGATAATTCTGCCCGTATCTGGATTTATCAATCCGGTCGGAAATTCACAGAAGCTGAAAAGAGCACAATTTCAGAAACCCTCACAGCGTTTACTCATTCATGGGTAGCGCATGGCAATCCGCTGAAAACTTCTTTTGCGATTTTGCTGGATCAGTTTATCGTGCTGGCCGCTGACGAGAACTTCAACGAAGCCAGTGGTTGTTCGATTGACTCATCGGTTAAGGTGATCCGGCAGCTTGAGCAGCAGTTTTCGTTGGGATTGTTCGACCGAACTCAGGTTGCTTTCCGGAAGAATCAGGGAATTGAAATTATCCCCCTAAATGAGTTACCCCGGGCGTTAACTGAAGGCAGGTGGAATCAGGATTCCATAGTCTTTAATAATGTGATCGGAACAAAAGGGCAACTTGAAACGGAATGGCTTGTCCCGGCCGGACAAACCTGGCTCAGGCGTTATCTTGCCAAAACGGTTGTATAACGGATTTTTTATAGCTTTAGGATTGAATGAAAAAGATGAGGGTTGTTATAGCATTAGTGGCCGTACTACTGGTTGTCGGATGCAGCGTTGAGAAGAAAGCTCTGAAGTCGTTCAATCGCGGAGAGTATCAGAACACGATTAACTTATTGAAGGGATCGAAAACGGCTAACTCGGGGCGCGCAAATTTTCTTATCGCAGAATCGTATCGTCTTTCAAACCGGTTAAAAGAAGCGGAGGAGTATTATGAAAAAGCGGGCGGAAGAGGATTTGATAAAGACACCATTCAGTTTTATCGTTCTCAGGCATTAAAAGCCAATGGAAAATATGATGAGGCCCGCAAAGAACTCCAGGAACTTCAGGCCCGCACAATAAATGAATTGCTGAAAGAGCGTGCAGCAGCTGAGCTTAACGGATTAGACTACCTCAGCAATCTTCGGCAGAAGCCAAGCTATTACCGCGTTAAAAATCTTGAATTGCTGAACACTCCGGCCAGCGAATATTCACCGGCTTACCTCAACAACGAATTGTATTACACCTCTTCCCGTGGCAACGGAAAAATCTACAGCGCTACCGGAACACCATTCACCAATATTTATAAAGTCGCTTCGCGCGGAGCGAATGTGGACATGGCAACCGTTTCACCACTTCCGCCAAGCATTAACACCGAAAATGTAAACAACGGAACAGTTGCTTTTTCACCCGATGGGAAGATCATGGTTTTCGGAAAGGGGAATTCGGGAAGAAAGAAAGGTTCGGCCGACGTGGACCTCTATATTGCTCGTTATCGTAACGGTCAGTGGGGTGACGCGCAAATTATCACAGGTAGTGTTAATACCGCTGCAAAGGATGATGAGACGGCCAATAACTATAGTTGGGATTCTACACCTGCTTTTAGCCCGGACGGACGCACTTTATATTTTGCATCAAACAGATTAGGAGGTTATGGGGGAACCGATATCTACGCGGCACAGATGGATTCTCGTGGGAGATTCTCCCGTGTTAGGAACCTCGGCCCCGAGATTAACACACCGGGTAATGAAATGTTTCCGTACGTAGCGGAGGATGCCAAGTTTTACTTTGCTTCGGATGCACATCCGGGCTTTGGCGGGCTTGATCTTTTTGTTGTGAAACGGGTTAATGGAAAAACAACCATTGAGAACCTGGGGGAACCGGTAAACTCAACAGGCGATGACTTTGGGATTTTTCTCGTTCGGCCTGACAGAGGATTTTTTGTTTCGAATCGTGAAGGCGGAAAAGGTGATGATGATGTGTATACATTCGTGAACGAAGATCCTGACCTGCGCGTAGTCAACTACTATCTCGCAGGCGTTACCTATACACCGGATAAAGCCGGTAAACTTCAAATTCTTCCCAATACAAAAGTTTCATTGATTGATGCCAACAGTAATGTGATGCAGGATTATGTGACCGGTAACGATGGTAAGTTCCTGTTCCGGGTTTATGAAAATGAAAACTACAACCTCATCGGTGAACAGGATGGATATCTGGTAAAACGCCAAACCTATACCACACTTGGCAAGTCGGTTGATCCCAAAACACTTACCGAGCTGATCACCAACATTACGCTTGATACAATTGTGGTTCTGGATAAAATTGAGATTAACAAAGTGTTCCGGCTGGAGAATATCTACTTCGAATTCGACAGCGTGCGCATTACATCCGTTGCAGCAAAAGAACTTGACAAGCTTGTTCAGTTGCTGATTGATAACCCTGAAATTAAAATCGAGATGGGATCACACACGGACAGCGTAGGCTCGAATTCCTACAACTACGAACTTTCAAAAGGCCGGGCCGAATCAACTGTGCGATACCTGGTTGATCATGGCATTTCACAAGAACGGTTAACAGCACGGGGATATGGTGAGGAAAAGCCTATCGCCCGCAATACGAACCCGGACGGAACCGACAATCCGAAAGGCCGCGATATGAACAGGCGTACAGAGTTTAAGATTCTTGAGGTCCGCGAACGCGTCAAGCCTGTGGAAGAGGAGGCCCAGCCGGAATTCGATGAAGACAAGTACTTTAAGAAAGACGGTGGTTGACGACCTCGTCAGAACGATATGGATGCCGGAGTAAATTCCGGCATTTTTGTTTTCGGCCTTTTTCTAACTTTGAACATCAAACAACAAACCAACATGAGCTACCGCATTGAGAAAGACACCATGGGCGAAGTAAAAGTGCCCTCCGATAAATATTGGGGCGCACAAACTGAACGCTCGCGCAATAACTTTAAAATCGGCCCGGAGGCCAGCATGCCGAAGGAAATCATTTACGCTTTCGGATATCTGAAGAAAGCTGCGGCCATGGCCAACCACGAGTTGGGCGTTCTTTCTGCCGATAAGAAAGACCTTATCGCAAAAGCATGCGATGAAATAATTGCCGGTAAGCTTGATGATCAGTTCCCGCTGGTAATCTGGCAAACGGGATCAGGCACGCAAAGTAACATGAATGCGAATGAAGTGATCGCATACCGCGCACATGTATTAAGCGGAGGCAACCTGGCCGATGAGAAGAAAGTGCTTCACCCTAACGATGATGTGAACAAATCGCAATCATCAAACGATACATTCCCGACTGCGATGCACATTGCGGCCTACAAGCAGGTAACGGAAATTACACTGCCGGGCATGAAGAAACTTCGCGACACGCTCGACAGGAAAGCAAAGGAATACAAAAGCATTGTAAAGACCGGCCGTACGCATTTCATGGATGCAACGCCTTTAACCTTAGGTCAGGAATTTTCAGGGTATGTTCAGCAAATCGACAACAGCATGCGTGCGATTAAAAACGCATTGGAGGTTGTGCGTGAACTTGCGTTGGGCGGCACTGCAGTTGGAACCGGGTTGAATACGCCCAAAGGATACGATGTGCTGGTTGCAAAGAAGATTGCGGAATTAACCGGCTATCCGTTTGTAACAGCACCAAACAAATTCGAAGCGCTTGCTGCGCACGATGCAATGGTTGAGCTGTCGGGTGCACTGAAACGCTCAGCCGTGGCGTTCATGAAGATCGCCAACGATATCCGGATGTTAAGTTCAGGACCGCGCTCCGGTATCGGGGAAATTGTCATTCCTGATAATGAACCCGGTTCATCAATCATGCCGGGTAAAGTGAATCCCACACAGCCTGAAGCGTTAACAATGGTGTGCGCGCAGGTTATCGGTAACGATGTTGCTGTGTCAGTCGGAGGTATGAATGGTCATTTTGAACTGAACGTATTCAAACCGGTTATCGCAGCAAACGTACTGCAGTCAGCAAGATTACTGGGTGATGCATGCGTGTCGTTTAATGATAAGTGTGCGGAAGGCATTGAGCCAAACCTCGCGATTATCAAGCAACACATGGAGAATTCGCTCATGCTCGTAACCTCACTCAACACGCACATCGGTTATGAGAATGCAGCAAAAATTGCCAAGAAAGCTCATAAGGAAAATAAAACGTTGCGCGAAGCGGCTGTTGAACTCGGCTTGCTAACATCGGCACAGTTTGACGAGTGGGTTCGTCCGGAGAAGATGGTCGGAAGCCTCTGAAAATTAGGATTTTAGAAATATTTCGTACTTTTAAATAAGATTTAACCTCTAACAATGAACGGGTCAGGTCTAAATGCTGCTTCGGCAGATCATATTCATGACCATTTTTTGTGACCACTTTATAAAAACAAAAAAACACACATGAAAAAACTAACACTACTATTCTGTCTGGTTTTACTTTTTGCGGGCACCGAATCATTCGCCCAGCTCTCCAAGCAAGAAAAAAAGGAGTGGAAGAAGAAAGCCAAGGAGTTCAAGAAGAACCCCGCAGCGCTGAAAACGCTTACCGAAGAAAAAAAGGTAGCGGACGACAATGTGGCTACATTAACCAATCAGACCAAGCAACTGCAGGCAACCATCAGCGACAAAGACGCAAAGATCGCGGAGCTCGAAGATCAGCTTTCGCGCATGCGTTCAGAGTTGACGGCCGCAAAAGCTGAACTCGCACAGCTGAAAGAGAATCCGGTGATTAACCCGATGGATTTCTCAAAAGGTGTGGTGTTCAAGGTTCAGATTGGTGCGTTCAAAAACAAAGACCTTAAAAAGTACTTCGATAACAATCCGAACTTTGGTGGTGAGGCTACCGATAAAGGTGATCAGAAACTTACGATCGGAGTGTTCCGCGACTATTGGGAAGCAGACACTTTCAAAAAGTATATGCGTGAAATGGGCGTGAAAGATGCCTGGATTGTTCCTTACAAAGACGGTCAGCGTGTAGAAATTAAGGACGTTCTCGAAGGAGTGGTTGGCGACAAAGTGCCTGCCAAGCCTGCGGATGCGCCAAAGCAATAAGTTGACATAACCTGTCAGTCAAAGAGCAGCATCATCGCTGCTCTTTTTGTATTCTTGCAGATGTAAACAGGTATGGAAAAGCGCTGGATTTATAAGCAAACTCCCCCACGCGAAGCGGTTGAAAAACTCTCGCAGGAGATCAACATCAATCCGTACCTCAGCACCATTCTCGTGCAGCGCGGCACAAATGATTTCGACTCCGCAAAAGCATACTTTCGGCCAACACTTGATAAACTGCATGATCCGTTTTTAATGAAGGACATGCAACAAGCTGTTGATCGTTTAAAACAAGCTGTTGATACGGGTGAGAAAATACTGGTGTATGGCGATTACGATGTAGACGGCACCACAGCAGTGGCCCTTGTTTACAGCTACCTCCGCGAGTTTCATCCGCATTGTGCAGTTTATATTCCCGACCGGCATAAAGAAGGTTATGGCGTATCGCGAGCTGGCATCGAGTGGGCTGATGAAAATGGTTATTCCTTAATCATTGCGTTAGACTGTGGCATTAAGGCTTCCGACATGGTTGTGCTGGCGGATCATAAAGGAATAGACTTTATTATCTGCGATCATCACCTGCCGGATGAAGAAATCCCAAATGCAGTTGCCGTACTGGATCCGAAAAGAAACGATTGCCACTATCCATACAAAGAACTCAGCGGCTGCGCGCTTGGCTTCAAGCTAATCCAGGCTTTCGCACGACAACACCGCAATGAACAGGAGGTTTACAGATTTCTCGATCTGGTTGCTGTAAGTACTGCATCCGATATTGTCCCGATCACAGGTGAGAACAGAATCCTTACGTATTTCGGACTAAAAAAGCTGAATGAAAACCCGTTACCGGGCCTGAAAGCTTTACGCGAAGTGTCGCAAAATCGCAGCGACCTGGATGTATCCGGAATCGTGTTCACGCTTGGTCCACGCATCAATGCTGCCGGCCGGGTAGCACATGCGAGCGCGGCAGTTGAATTGCTGATCGCAGAAACGGAATCGGAAGCACTAGAGCTGGCAGGTGCATTGAATCTTAACAATGATACCCGCAGGCAGTTCGATCTTGACATAACCGAGGAGGCCTTGTCAATGATCCACAACAATGAGGTGCTCCGCTCAGCGAAATCGACTGTTTTATTTAAAAACACGTGGCACAAGGGAGTAATTGGCATAGTTGCTGCTCGGTGTATCGAAAAATATTACCGCCCCACTGTGATCCTTACGGAATCGAACGATAAAATAACCGGCTCTGCGCGCAGCGTAATGGGTTTCGACTTGTATGAGGCGATTTGCAAGTGCAGCGACCTGCTCGAAAAGTTTGGCGGTCATAAGTATGCCGCGGGCCTTACCATGGAGAAAAAAAACCTCGAGGCTTTTCAACAGCGTTTTGAAGAGGTTGTGACGGCACAGATCACTTCCGAGATGCTCACACCTTCGATTGAAATTGATACAACCATTTCCTTCGATGCGATTACACCTAAGTTTATCAATGTGCTGAAGCAGATGGCACCCTTCGGACCGGAAAATCAGCGGCCTGTGTTTGAAGCGCAAAATGTTTACGTATCGAATTCCTTATCAAACTTCAAAGACCGGCATGTTAAGTTCACGGCATCGCAGGAAGGAAACGGCAGTGCATTCCAGGTAGTAGGGTTTGATTTGGGTGAACATTACGAACAGCTTGCCATGCAAACACCTTTCCGCATGGCATTCACGATAGAAGAAAATTATTATAACGGATATACGTCTATTCAGCTTCGCGCGAAAGACATTAAGTTTGATTGATATGAAATTACGGGCAGAGAATCTTGTTAAGAAATATAAAACCCGCACGGTGGTTAACAATGTTTCCGTGGAAGTTAACCAGGGAGAGATCGTGGGTCTGCTCGGTCCGAATGGTGCCGGGAAGACGACATCGTTCTACATGATCGTTGGGCTTATCAAACCCAATGAAGGAAAAATATTTCTGGAGAATGAGGAGATAACTCCGCTGCCCATGTATCAGCGCGCCAAGCTTGGATTGGGATATCTCGCGCAGGAAGCATCGGTATTCAGAAAGCTTACCGTTGAAGAAAACATTCTGGCCGTTTTAGAAATGCGCGACAACACCAGTAAGCAACGGAAAGAAAAAGTAGATCAGCTATTGGAAGAATTCAGTCTGCAAAAGGTGCGGAAAAATTTGGGTATGTCGCTGTCGGGTGGTGAAAGAAGAAGAACCGAGATTGCGAGGGCATTGGCGGTTGATCCGAAGTTTGTTTTGCTTGATGAACCCTTTGCCGGTGTCGACCCGATTGCAGTGGAGGAAATTCAAACCATTATTGCACGGCTCAAAAGTAAAAACATCGGTATCCTGATTACCGATCACAACGTAGACGAAACTTTATCGATTACCGATCGCGCATACCTGATGGTTGACGGCAAATTATTCAAGTCAGGTACTGCTCATGAGCTGGCCAGTGACCCGCAAGTGCGCAAAGTTTATCTCGGCCAGAACTTCGAGCTTCGCAGATCCAAGTCGGTTACCGACAATTCCCTGTAAAAGGTACACGCAGGCTCCATTCTTATCCAAAATTTGTATTTTGGATGTTCGTTCGTTATGGGTTTAATCAATTCCATCCTCACCTGGGTAATGAAAAAGCGGATCCACCAGATCGAGCTGTTCATGAAATACCCGCATGACGTGCAGGATGAGCTTTTGCAGAAGCTGCTAAAAACTGCAAAAGGAACTGAATTTGGCCGAAAATATGATTTTGATTCAATCTCAACTTACGAACAGTTTGCGGAACGCGTTCCAATTTCCTCGTACGAAGACATGTTCCCATACATCGAACGGCTCATGCGGGGCGAGCAGAACATTCTTTGGCCTTCAGAAATAAAGTGGTTTTCAAAGTCGTCCGGTACAACCAATGCACGAAGCAAGTTTATTCCGGTTTCACCGGAAGCACTTGAGGATTGTCACTTCAAGGGCGGCAAAGACATGCTGTCGATTTATGTGAACACACATCCTGAAACGAAAATATTTGACGGCAGAAGTTTGGGAGTGGGTGGCAGCTACCAGCTTAACGAATACGACTCATCTGCTACATCATACTATGGAGATGTATCGGCTGTAATCATGCAAAACCTTCCTGAGTGGGCGGAATTCATTCGCACGCCAAGTCTGGATACGGCTTTGATGAACAACTGGGAGGAGAAGATCGAAAAGATGGCACTCGAAACAGCAAGTGTGAATGTTACGAGCATTGCCGGAGTGCCTACCTGGACGATTCTGCTCATTCAAAAAATTGTTGAAGCGCAAGGCAGGAAAAATATCACGGAAGTGTGGCCTAACCTGGAGGTATTCTTCCATGGAGCGGTTGCGTTTGGCCCGTATCGCAATCTCTTTAAAAAACTGATTCCCAAAAAGAGCATGAACTATTGGGAAACTTACAATGCAAGCGAGGGTTTTTTTGGTATTCAGGATCAGCGCGACTCCGAAGAGTTATTGTTGATGCTCGATTATGGAATCTATTATGAATTCCTTCCGGTAGAAGAACTTGAAGCTGAAAATCCGAAGGCCGTTCAGTTAAGTGAAGTTGAGATTGGGAAAAACTACGCCATGATTATCAGCACCAACGCAGGCCTTTGGCGTTATAACATTGGTGATACGGTTAAGTTTACATCGATCCTTCCCTATCGCATAAAAATCTCCGGGCGAACAAAACATTTTATCAATGCATTTGGTGAAGAAGTAATTGTCGAGAATGCAGAAATGGCAATCACTAAAGCCTGCGAGGCGACCGGAGCAGTAATGAGCAACTTTACTGCAGCACCGGTTTACATCGATCAGGGGAAACGCGGAGGTCATGAATGGCTGATCGAGTTTGCTAAGAAGCCGGGTAGTCATAAAAAATTTGTTGATACGCTGGACGACACGTTGCGAAGCATCAATTCAGACTATGACGCCAAGCGTGAAAAAGATCTGGCCCTTGTGAAACCCGTTGTTCATGCTGCTGAAGAAGGGACTTTTTACGAATGGATGAAGAAGCGCGGTAAACTGGGAGGTCAGAACAAAGTTCCGCGATTGTCTAATTCACGCGAATACCTGGATGACATTCTGGAAATGATTAAAGTAACGAACCCGGTTAGCTGAACAGGTTGTTCAACTCATAATCAACCTGGCTGATCACATACGCGAAGTCTTCCACACGCTCAACAAAATCAAGCTTGTTCACATCAATGATTAACAACTTCCCCTGCGTGTAGTTGCTGATCCACGTTTCGTAATGTTCGTTCAGATTTTTTAAATAATCGATGCGAATAGCGTATTCAAAATCGCGGCCACGTTTTTCAATCTGCTTAACGAGTTTCGGGATATCGGCCCGCAGATAAATCAACAGATCGGGTGGCTTTACAAATTCGATCATCGAGTTGAACACATCGAAATAGCTTTGATAATCGCGCTCGCTGATGTGGCCGCTCTTGCGCAGATTGGCAGCGAAGATGTGCGCATCTTCGTAAATCGTACGGTCCTGCACAATTGTTTTATCGTTGTTGCGGATTTCGTTGATCTGACGGAAGCGACTGTTGAGAAAATATACCTGCAAGTGAAAAGCCCAGCGGCTCATGTCCTCGTAAAAATCCCGGAGGTAAGGGTTATTCTCAACCGACTCAAACAACGGAATCCAGCCGTAGTGTTTAGCTAACTTTTCAGCCAGCGTACTTTTGCCGGAACCGATATTGCCTGAAATGGCGATGTGCTTGAGAGGCGAAGACATGACCGCTAAATTAACCTCACGAACCGTACGCGCAAACATAAATTCCAAATCAAGTGTTTATATTCAAATAGAATTCCCTGACACGTGAAAAACTACGCATTGCCTGCCGGATATAATTTTCTCCAGTCGCTTGTTAGAACCTATAAACAAGTGAAAAACCCGATCGGCACCATGGAGGAAAGCATGGAGAAATTTGACGGTACGTATACGGTTGATCTCGGCACCAGGCGTTTGATCGCTACGCAAGACCCAGGATTTATCGATTATGTTTTAAGAACGAACCACAAAAATTATCATAAGTCGCCCATCCAGACCGAAGAGCTTGGCCGCTTTTTGGGGAAAGGTCTTTTGACGGTAAATGGTGACTACTGGTTGAAACAGCGAAGGCTCATTCAACCCGGTTTTCACCTTGATAAAATTCATGCGCTGTATGCCATTATCAAAAAAACGGTTGATGACTTTCTCGCCTCCTTACCCACCGGCAGAATAGACGTTTACCCGTACATGCATAAGCTGGCGTTTGAAATCGTTATCAACTCACTATTCAACATAAAAGTGCCGCAGGAAACGCGTGATCAGCTGAGTGACTTTATCAATGAAGTACAGGCTTTTGTAATCAAGGATTTACGCCAGCCGTACAAAAGCTGGTGGTTTAAACTTTCAGGAGAGGTAGAAAAGAATCTTCAGCGATCGGGAAATGCACGGGTCATTATTCGGGACATCATCAATACCCGAAAACAAAGCGGTCAAAAATTCAATGACCTGCTGGATATGTTGTTGGATGCACGGTATGAAGATACAGGCGAGCCGATGCATGAAGATCAGGTAATTGACGAAATCTTAATTGTACTCATTGCCGGTCATGAAACAACCGCAAACGCACTTTCCTGGACATTGTATTTGCTTGCAAATCATAAAACCGAAATGACTAAGCTGAAAGCAGCAACACAAGGGTTAACCGTAAACGAGGCAACAACGAATGATGCATTGGCGGCTGTGATAAAAGAAAGCATGCGTTTGTATCCGCCCGCCTGGATAAGCGATCGTATGGCCCTTACCGATGACGCTTACAATGGATTTACGTATCCGAAAGGAATTGTGATTATTTTGTTTTACTATGGATTGCACCGCGATGCCCGGTATTGGCCGGAACCGGATTCTTTTATTCCGGAGCGATTTGCGAAAGAGAACGATGACAAGCGCAAACCGAAGGCATTCTATCCATTTGGCGGAGGCCCGAGGCTCTGTATCGGCAATAACTTTGCCATGGCCGAAATGGCAATTTTTTTACAAACGATGATTCATTCATTCGAAATTGATCCAACCGAAATTCACCCCAAACCTAATCCGCTGGTGACCCTGCGGCCGGATCGGGTTATGCTCGAAATAAAAAAAGCCTGAACTCCTCAGGCTTTTTCTTTAAGATCTATGTAGGTTTTAATTACCCTCTTCATCAGCTGCGTCTGCCTTCTTAATTTCTTCATCGACAATTTTTTCAATCAGGTCGCGCTGGCGTTCATTGATGGTTTGGTCAACCTTCGCCTGCTTCTTCATGAAACGCAACATCGCATTCTTTTTAATCTCATACGCAATGAACACGGTATACTCTTTCTTTTCCTCGTTATAATATTTTTCCTCGCCCATTTTGCGGAGATCGGAAATGCTGGTGTTCATGATTTGACGAACCAGGCTTTGAAATTTATCAGCCACATCAGCTGCCTGTGCGTTTTCGGTTTGGCCGAGGTACTGATCAGCTACCTGTTTCATGGTAGTGTTGACCTGACCTGCTAATTGTGCTTTTGCATCAATGTCGGCTTTGCTTCTCGCGATATTGTCTTGCGAGCTTGATCCCTTTCCGGTACCGCGCCAGAACCGATTATTAGATTCGTATGCATTTCCCTGGAATGGCTCTCGGACTTTTTTGCCTAACACGCCTGAAGCGCAGCCAAACGCTGTTAATGCCAGCAGCACAACAGAAACTCGAAGAATGGATTTCATGATATATGGAGGTTAATCGAACTAAAATTACGAAAAATTATGCCAGACTATTTTCGGTTCGGATAACGAGCTGCCACCGAAAAGCCCACTTCCACGTTAACGTGTAGTTTGTAATGCCGGCAGCATGCAGGATTTCTTTCAGTTCTGCACGGGAAAAACCGCGGTGCACCGAAACAGGCGCATCGTTCTTCACCATATCGGATTTTGAGAACAGGCTTGTCAGCAATTTGATGGAGTGGTACGCGAGAAAATGCCGATGCAGATCGTTTATTACAATTCCGCAGGATGTAACGTTTTTCAGATGTGTAAACAGATCGATCAATTGCCCGCGTGTGAAATGATGGAAGAACAGCGTGGCGAAAACAATGTCGAAGCGTTCCCGTTGAAATTCTTCCGAAAAAATATTTAATGCTTTATACGTGATCGATTTGTCGGACGCAGTGTGCTCACGGGCATACGCAATGATGTTCGGATTAGCATCGATGCCGATTAGTTGTCCGGTGATATTTTTTTTCTTGAGCTGCTGACTAATCAGCAACAACATGTCACCCCCGCCACAGCCGAGGTCGGCAATTTTCAACTCCGGCTTTGAGCATGTAGCAAGAACCTTATTTAATCCATTTAAGGTAATGGCATTTCCACCAAGCCATTTGTTAATGAATTCAAGTTCCTGTAATGTTTGCGCAATAACCGGCCCTGAACAGTTCAGGTCGTCCATGATTTCAATTGCCTCCGAACGTTTTGAGAGATCAGGCATACTGAATCGTAAATAAGATACTTTCAAGCGTGAGACCCGGTCCGAAGGCAAAGCTCAAAACATTCTCTCCACTGTTCTCGGGAGTCAGTGTATGAAGCAAATGATCCAGCACAAATAACACTGTGGCAGACGACATATTGCCATACCGGTTTAAGACCGAGTACGCATGTTTGTTGTCGTCATGAGAGATGCCAAGTTGCTGTTCGATAACCTCAAGAATTTTCTTTCCACCGGGATGTATGGCGAAATGCCTGATGTCTGCAAAATTCATTTTAATCTTCAACAGCATCTCCTCTGTTAGTTTTCTGATTCCACCCTGAATGATCTCAGGAACATAGGAAGTCAGTTTCATTTGAAACCCGAGGTTTCCTACGCGCCAGGCCATTTGTGGTTCGGCAGTAAAGGAAAGTGCATTATGAAATGCAGTGGGTGTGAGGTTTGCTCCGGAACGTGCGTTGGATTGCATCATCAATGCTGCAGCACCATCCGCAAACAACGCGTTGGCAAGCATATTATCTTCACTTGCCTGCTTCTGAAAGTGAATGCTGCATAACTCTACACATACTACCAGTACCGTGGTATCACCATCTGCTTTGCAGAAAGCATCACCTGCTTTGATTGCGTTAAATGCCGCATAGCAACCCATGAAGTTGATGCTTAGCCGCTGAACATCGTGCCGCAATCCAAGTTGTTGAACCAGGTCAATGTCGAGGCCCGGAGCATACATACCCGTGCAGCTTACAACGATTAAATGTGTTACACTTTTAAGATTAAATCCGGAAAGTTTAGCAACGCAGTTATTCACCGCAGCAACACTAAGCTTAATGGCATGTTGTTGATATTCTGCTAACCTTTTTTCAGTTGAAGGAAACGGTTCAAAGTCGGAGGTATTAGGATAAAAATTGAAGTCGTTTTCTTTTCCATAGTCCTTCAACACCGAATAACGCTGAGCGATACCGCTCGACCGGAATATCGCCTGAAGCTTGCGGCTGTTTTCGTAATCAAGCTGCATGGCCTTGATCATGAATTTCCCGATTTGCGACTGATCAAAACAATTATCCGGAACGGCTATTCCAACAGAGGTAATGTAGCTCATGGAGTTCAAGTATAGCTCAAAATATCTTAATTTAGATCAGTTTTGTTGCTGCATGCTTTCACGTTCCTCCTGGCTTCACCTTCGCATACCCTTCTCATATTTTCTGTTGCCTGTTTTTCTGTTTGCAGTAGCCATTTCGCCCAATCTAAGCGAACCCCGGCTGTTATGGGTATTCGTCACGCTTCATCTATTTCTGTACCCAGCCAGTAACGGATACAACAGTTATTTCGATAAAGATGAAAAAAGCATTGGAGGCCTTAAAAACCCGCCAAAAGTTGACAAAGGCCTGTATTATTTATCGCTGCTTTTTGATCTGATCGCGCTGGCGCTGGGGTATTTTCTCATCAACCCCCTGTTTGCGCTGATGCTTTTTGTTTACGGACTTGTCTCGAAAGCATACAGTCACCCGATGATCCGCCTAAAGAAAATGCCCGTCACCGGGTGGGTAGCGGCCGGCTTGTTTCAGGGTGCATTTACATTTTTAATGTGTTACGTGGGTGTGAACAATCTTCCGCTTCAAGCCTGTCTGCACCCGCATGTTTTGCTTCCTGCGATGTTAACAACTGTGATGTTGTGGGCTAATTACCCGATGACGCAGGTGTATCAACACGAAGAAGACATGAAACGCGGAGATAAAACACTCAGCGTGAAGCTGGGAATAAAAGGAACGTTCTATTTTACGGCAACGGTGTTCGCCTTGGCTGCGGCACTGTTCACCTATTACTTTACGGAGTTTTTTAACATGAAGTATGTGATCGCATTCTTCATCGCCTTGGCACCGGTGCTTGGATATTTTTTATTCTGGTTTATTAAAGTGATCCGGGACGAGTCGTTCGCAAATCATCGGTATACCATGCTGTTGAATTTTATCTCGGCAACCTGTCTGAATATCTTCTTCATTTACTTTTTTCTCGACAACACACAGGTGTTACAAGTGCTGCTGCCGGATAAGTGATCATTAGAATGGTTTCCCGTGCGTTAATTTTATAAGCGTATTGGTGATGAAACGTGAATTAACGGCAAGACTCACCGCCAAATTTGAACCAGCCTCCGTTCCAAACAAGTTATGTTGAATTTGTCTGCCAAACCACAAACGTTTGGAAAACGCTTTTCGCCACGCGGCAGAGTACGCTCTTTCGAGATCATCCCGTAAACGATTATTATGTTCGATCATCAAATCAGTAAGTATCTTGGCTGAATGTATGGCCATTGCCATTCCGTTTCCGCAAAGCGGTGTGATCATCCCTGCAGCATCGCCTACCATCAAGACATGATTTAATACCGGCTCCTTTGTTTGAAAAGAGATTTCGTTAATCACCTCAGGCTTTTCAAACAGGAAGTCTGCGTTGGTGAATAAGGTTTTCAGTAAAGGATTTTCAAACAGAACGGTTTGTTCAAGCGCTTCAATACCCCCCGTTTTTTTCAGGTGATCACGATGTGTCAGGTAACACACATTTGTTTTTCCCTCTTCAACATTGCTTACACCGCAATATCCTCCACGGAAATTGTGAAGTGCGATCAGGTTGTCCGGATGATCGGTTCGTGCATGATACTTAACCCCGACATAAGGCGAGCGCTCTTTAATGAACCTTCTGTTGAGTTGAATGTCAAGCTTCGACCGTTTCCCGAATGCCCCGATAACAAGATCCGCTTCGAATAACTGACTTATCGTTTTTACCTGAAACGAATGGCCATAGTCGATTGACTCAATCTCGGTATCATTCAAAACCTTAACGCCTTCTTTCTCGGCAATCCCGCAGAGATGATGATCGAATGTATGCCGGCTAATACCGAATCCGCCCAAATCGAGTGCCGCGCTGGACGTTTTGCCGCTTACCGAACTTAATTGAAGGGTTGTTATCTGGGGTGGATTGAACGCCTCAGGATACAACCCCTCGCGTTTCAGAAAACTTGTTGTTTCATGGGAAATGTACTCTCCGCAAACGCGATGGAAAGGATAACGCTTTTTTTCAATAAGCGTACAGGCAAATCCTGCGCGGTTGAGTCGTATCGCAGCGATTAGCCCCCCGAGGCCACCACCGGCAATAATTACTCTGTTTGCGGCATCCATCCGCGGAAGCTAAAGAAAGTTTGTGAGACTGCGTGCAGGTTAAATTTGGCTCGCCAGCTTAAGTTCAAGCTTCTGATGTGTTTTGTTTCGCTCGATCTCTATCCGAACCCTTTTGCCGGGAGCGGAGTTGAGCAATGCATTTAACTGGTTAAGGCGCATGTCCTTCGTAGACATTCCATTCACAGAGATAATTAGGTCTCCGCGCATAACCCCGGCCTGTTGTGCTGGTGAAAGCTCCCGCACATCAATAACCTCATACACATCCAGCCGTGCACCTTTTGCCTTCATCTCCAGTCCGCTCAGGTTTAAAAAGAACGGCTTTTTGAAATCGGCATTCTTTTTAAGATACAGTTTTCCCTGGGGGAAATTAAGTACAACCGTAAAGCGACTAAGTATTTCGCCACCGATAGAACCATTTCTGAATGTAACCGAATGCTTAAGCGTATCCAGGTAACTGTTGGAATCAGGAAAATGGGTAATCACGTTAGGTAATTTGAACTTGCCGAACTCAACAGATTGTATTCGCCCGGTTTTGCCCGTTATCACTCCACCTAGTGCCCGTCCAAGAACGGTGCTCACGCGGTTTTGCGGTACAACAATTCTTTTATCGGATGTTGGCTCAAGCAGTAAACTGTGACTGGCCCCGGTATCGACAAGAAGTTTAGCAGTTAAAATGTTGTTTTGATCTATGCTGATGGGAGTGAGTATGAATGGCTTGGTATCTTCAATCAGCATCGGCAGCTCTTGGAACTTTTTTGACGGATGGAATTTACCCGGAGCGAACAACGTCATAACTTTTCTTCTGTAGTCGATGCGGACAATGAAACGGCTGAACAACTCATAACCTAAAATTCCGTGAACATCGGCCCCGAGATAATTACGTAACTCCAGAAGATCCTGTTCAAGAACCAATAAGGTATGCCCCTTACCCTCAACACCTAACGTGCCATTGAGTCCCGGCATTGAAATAGATACGTTGTTGGTGATAAATGCATCTACCAATTTATTTCCTCCTGGCCCGGCAATGGTATACTTGCGGGTGTACTTTAACTCCAGGATATCGGAGAACATTTTTTGCGTGAGGATTGCCGTGCGAACTCCGGTATCGACAATAAATTTCAATGGCAATGTTCCGTTGATCGTAACCGATACAACAACAAGGTTATTATGAATTTGAATGGGAATATCGGCTCGCTTCTGTCCCGGAGGTAACGAAAATCCTAAGGTTTGGCCATAAGACGCTGAAATAGAAAACGCTAAGATTACAGATAGGAGGAACCGCATAAGACCAGAGTCTTACTTCAAGGTAAAACAAATTTTATGGAAAGAAGTATACCCCCGATTACGGTATTAACAGCGACAGGATTTCTGAAGGTGATTGACTGGTTTTAATGGAAGAAAAATTCTCTTCGCGAAGAAATCCCTCCTGTACCATGTGCTTCATCTGAGTAAGCAGCGGATCGAAAAAGCCATTTGTATTGAGTACACCCACTGGCTGAGAAACCAAACCCAATTGTTTCCAGGTTAAAATCTCACCAAGTTCTTCCAGTGTGCCCCATCCTCCGGGAATTGCAAGAAACGCATCCGATAAATCGGCCATTCGCTTTTTGCGTTCGTGCATGCTGCTCACAATTTCAAGCGATGTAAGCCCGGAATGACCTACTTCACGATCCATCAGGAAACGGGGAATTACTCCCGTCACCTCGCCCTTGTTTTCGAGAACGGCATCGGCTACAATGCCCATGAGCCCCACGTTACCGCCTCCGTAAACCAATGAATGATTTCGTTGAGCGATGAGTGCGCCTAATTCTTTTGCCGTACGGCTGTAAACGGAATTATTACCGGAAGAAGATCCGCAGAAAACGCAGATTTTCATGTAGGCGATTGCCTGTTAGAATTTGTTATCGTGCTTGTTTTTGCTGACCATCTTGTTGGGGAAAATCCAGGGAGAAATGATGGCCAAAACAAATAATGCAATTACCACGTAAAACGGAGTCCAGGATGCATCGAACATAACTGATAGCTTTAGAAGGCCAAAAATAGAACGGATTCGGCTACTTTCTATAGAAAACAGGCGAAATTATCGTATGTTTTGCGCCCGGACTGGCTTTAAAACGAGAATTACCGACAAGAAATGAAACGCTTTCTGATTTTTTTGGCCGTAGGGGTGGCGCTTATCGCGATACTGCTGCTGGTTCAGCACATCCAGCTTAAGAAAACGAAGTCGTTAAGTCCCGAAGAAGAAGTAACGTATACGGAAGGTGATTTAAAAATCAACGTGCTGTATAACCGGCCTTCGAAGCGCGGCCGGAAGATCTTCGGTGAACTCGTTCCGTACGGAAAAGTTTGGCGTACCGGTGCCAATGAGGCAACAACATTCGAAACGAATAAGCCGCTCGTGATTGACGGTAAAAATTTAGTACCGGGAAAGTACTCGCTCTGGACCATCCCTGACAGTACCACGTGGACTGTAATTTTCAACTCGGAATACGGACAATGGGGGATTAACCACACAGGAGAAGCAAACCGCAATCCGGCCAACGATGTGTTAACACTTTCTATTCTCGCTGTAAATCAGGAACGCACCTTTGAACAATTCACCATTGCTTTTGAAAAAGTAGGAGAAGAAGCTGAGATGGTGTTGTTGTGGGATAACACCGTGGTTGCAGTTCCGTTCTCGCGCTAATTCCGTTTTTGACGCGCAACAACTTTAATAACCGTTTTGCGGTTTTCAATAACATCTTCCGGACGCGCATTCACAAATACGCTCAGCCGTTGCGGCTCAACTCCTGCAGCCGTGAGTTTATTGATAATCACAGCAGCTTCTTTTTGCGTGCGATCATTATGATACCGGGTTTTGACGATGATACTGTCTTGCGTTGAAAGTTGCCCGAGTGAATCAACTTTTTGCAATACTACATTGGTGGAATCAACAATAACTTCCGTCAGATCATCGGATGTTCGTACAGAGTCTTCTAGATAACCCGCCAGCAAAACCTGTACTTCAAAGTTAAGCGGTACGTTCTTCATCAGGCGTGTTAAGCGTCTCAACTCTGATTCGGCATTGTTGTCAAGCTCCAATGAGTGCGGTACAAACTGAAGCCCCGACAGTTCGAGTTCATCCCCTGCTGCTACGGGCTTAAGAACAACGTTAACCTTGTCGTTACGCAACACATCATCATGCATCAAATCATACTGCTTTGAGAAGTATGTATATGAACCTTCTTCATGGTCGATGGAAACTTCATAGGCCTTTCCTTCCAGCAGGTAAAAGAAGAACGATCCATCTGCCTCAGGTCGCGAACTGAGAACCCGCTTATTGCTGTATAAATCAAAAACAGAAATGTACGCGGGTGTCGGCTTGTCTGCGGCATCTTTTACAAATCCCTCTACCTTCATTACACCACGCGGCCGTTGGTTGTCGGGAAGAAGATACTCCTGTATCTCGCTCTTGAATTTTCCCGGAGCTTCTTTCATCAGGTATCGTCCGTTGGCCTGAAGACTCACATACTGATCATCTTTTTCAGTATTAACAACATCAATTGCAACCGGATTTGACCAAACTCCATTTATAAATTTGGTTACAAACAAATCCATTCCGCGTTTCCCAGGTCCGATTTTATCTGAAGCAAAAATTAGCGTTTCACCATCTGCTGCAATGCGGGGTGTTTGCGAGTTTCCGGTATTTACATTGGCTGGCAATTCAACGGGTTCATTCCACTGATCGGTTCCCGGCTTCTTTTTCGCCATGAAAATCTTACAGTTATCAGCTTTCTGCATATCCATCTTTTCGCAGCGCATGAAATAAACCGTGTTGCCATCCGGGGTGAAGGTTGCACAACCTTCATTACCCTTAGTGTTAATGGGAAGGAAAAGGTTTTTAATGGGCGACCAGATGTTGCCTTTGAAATCACTTGACCAGATGTCGTAGCCACCTACACCGCCAGACTTGGCTGATGTGATGTACATAGTTTTGCCGTCAGGACTTAAAGAATATCCTTTCAAAAAGTTAAGCTTGCTGTTGAGGTGCTTGGGGAGTTCCGCGGGCTGTTGCCAGTCGCCACTTTCGCGCTGACTGTAATACACCAGCGTGCCATCATCAGCATAGTCCGATGTAAAAAGAATAGCAGAACCATCCAGACTGATAAAAGGAGCAAGCACATTTATGCTCGGGTTGTTGATTGAATTCGGGAGCCTGCGAATTTTGGCTTGAGAAAATGCCACGTGCGAAAGCACGAGCAAACAAACGATTACGGTAGCGCGATTCATAGATTCAGCGGTCACGTGGGTTACTTAAAGGTAGCGATAATTTATGCTCGATCCGGCAAAACTCCTGCCGCGATCAGACAGTAATTGAGAAAATCTGTTGATGTTTAAGGGTGTTGTGGTATTTTAGCGATCCGAACAGGTAAAAATGATACAGGTTATTCCATCGATAGCAATCCGGAAGGGCAGAGTAGTTAAAATGCGCAAGGGTGATCCCACCAGTGAAAAGGCATATGACGAAAATCCACTGGACCTCGCCAAGCGGTTTGAAGACCATGGCATCGAGGTGGTACACCTGGTTGATTTGGATGGCGCTGAGCGCGGAAGCCCCGTCAATTATCATGTGGTGGAAGCCATTGCAGGTCACACTGATCTCAAAATTGATTTCACGGGCGGAATCTCCAACGATGGCGACATCAGCAAGGCCTATGAATCGGGTGCTGATTTTATTACGGCATCCAGCATTGCAGTAACAAACCCGGAGTTGTTTGCTTCCTGGGTGATGTCGTATGGTCGTGAGAAAATTACCCTCGGGGCCGATGTTACTGACATCAAATCCATGAATCTGCTTTTCCGCGGATGGCAGAGTAAGTCGGAGTTGACGTTGTTCGAGCACCTGGAATACTTCTATTCACGCGGTCTCAAGTATGTGAAGAGTACCGATGTATCTCGGGATGGAGTGCTCGAGGGCCCGGCATTCGATTTTTACCAGAGCATCATTGATCGCTTCCCCGAGATGTGCGTGCTCGCCAGCGGAGGTATCCGGGGAGTTGACGACATAAAACGCCTCAACGACATGGGCGTGTTCGCAGTTATTTTCGGTAAGGCGTACTATGAAGGAATCCTGAATCTCCAGGACCTCGAGCAATTTCTCGTTAAGTAAATTATTTGTTACACCGGAATGCCCACGTTAACCGGGAACGTAATGCTGGCATCGGTATCGCCTGCACCGGGGCAATCTCCTGTTTTTACACCGGGCTGGTGACGCAAAACAACCGTTACTGTACCACTGCTTAGTGTTGTGGTTGTCCACGTTGAGGTGATGCCCAACGGCAAACCATTGGAGTCGGTATTGCGATTAGTGATGGCAATGTTCGCACCGGTTACCGTGAAGCAAAAGATGTGATCTTCAGCTTCCTTTGCTACTTCTATTGTAATGTCAACTTCCGGATTGACGCTTTTGTTCAAAAGCTGAATAACTGCTGTATATGTTTTCGAAATCTCCAGGTTGGCGCTGACGTTGACCTCTGATTCATCTACTACGGCATCAAGGTCGGCATCATCCCACGTTAGTAGTACCGGGTCGCCTTCGGCTGGCGTAAGTGTAACCACAACGGTGGTAATTACCTCCTCTTCATTCGTTGCCTCCGGGTCATCACTGCAACTTGCCATCAGCGACAGAGACACTACAACCAGGGTGAGCACAAGACGATTAAACTTTGCGTTCAGGACTTTTTTCATATCAGATAACATTTAGTTTATTTATTCGTGACTGTGGAAATTGTATTTCAGGCGAAGCATAAAATTTGTTCCCGGTTCATCGGCAAAATACCGGAGGCGATTCATATACACACGATAGGAAGCATTTGTCAGATTCTCTCCTTCCAGGGTAATGGAAAGAAAATGATCCTTTACGGGTAACTTAATGCCAGCCTCCATGTTCAACAGGATGTAACCATCCGGTGCGGGAGCGAAGTCAAAAACCTTATCGCCTTCATACGATGCTGCGTCCAGCGGGTACACTGTTTTCGGTGCCCGGATTTGCTTAAACGCTACGGGCGCACTAACCGTGATGAAGAACTCATATCTCTTTGGAGTTGTTTGATGCCACGTTAACGCATGTTCCATCTGCGCAGGCGGAATAAATGTAAGCACATCGTTGTTGGTCACGTCTTTTGCATACAGGTAAGCAAATGTGCCCGCATACTCAAAGTTTCTCGTAACATCCCAATGCATCAACCCGTCTATTCCTGTTAAAATGGCCTCGGTTTGATTGTAATTGAACACGGGAAAATATCCGCGAATGGTGAGGGCAGTTCCGGTTGGTTTCAGGAAAACATAGTTGGAGATATGATTCAGATAACCGGAAATTTCCAGCGAAAATGTCTTTCTGATTAGCTGGAATCCCTCTGTAAATTTGGTGGAGATTTCTTTCTTGATCAGCGATTGATCTGTTTGAAATCCATTCTGGTTCATTAACCCATATTCAATAGACGCAGTACCGTGGTGCAACCCCTCACTGTATAGTTCACTTACATGCGGAGGTCGCATGGAAACACCTGCGTGTGATGTTAACCTTGCAAACTCATTCATGTAATACGATACACCCAGCGAGCCTGACACATAATTGAAATTGAACGTTGGCTTTACCAGGTCCTGATTGTTAATGAACGTAATGACTTTCAGATACTGATGATCAAATCGTAAACCGGCTTCTGCTAACCATTTGTCTTTACGATACTTTTCAATAATGAATAACCCGCCATTCAGTTGCTGGTAATTGGGGATTAGCGGTCTGATTCCGGTACCCGGTACATTCGAGTTGTCTTTGTATGTTCCGTTGACGCCAATGCTGCCGGTAAAGCCTCGCCAGGTATGATCGAGTGATACATCCAGAATGTTGCTGAACAGATCAAGCGACATGGCAGGCTTACCGGTTCGTCCTGCCCTGCGGATGTCAAACTCTTTGCGCTGGTTGTACTGACCACCATATAAAATGTTCAGTGTTCCAACACCTGCGATTTTCTTAAACGCACTAATCTTTAATAATTGGTGATTGATCTTTTGCCGCGGAGCATTGATGGTGTACGTAAAGTCTTGGATGTACCACGGCTTTTGATTGCGGATAGAGTTGTCGAAGTCTTCGAGACTGCCGGTATGCGCAGCGCGCAATATTCCGATCTCGGTATTGAAGCTGCTGAAATAAATTTCTGCTCCGCGATCTTCCTGTTTCAGGGAGATTGCTCCGGAAAAATTTATTTCCTGAACACCGGTATTGGAAAGTACATAATCGGGAGTTGAATAGTCGCCTCCTTTTTTTACGGAGCTTTGCAATCGCCAGCTCATGTTCTCCGAATTTTTGAAACCACCTTCCAGCAAACCGGAGAAAACGCCCATGCGGTTATTTGAAAAAACACCGGCATTTAATTCACCCCCAAACTTTTGAGCCTGGTGCATGGGTGGTGTATCAACAATAATTACACCTCCGATGGCATCCGATCCGTAACGGACCGCTTCTGATCCTTTAACAACTTTTATTTCCGATGCGATAAAAGGATCAATCTCAGGCGCATGTTCAATTCCCCATTGTTGCCCTTCCTGGCGGATGCCATTGTTCAGAATAAGGATACGCTGGCTGTGCAAGCCATCAATAACGGGTTTAAAAATGGCAGGGCCGGTTTGCAATGCACTCACACCAGGCACACGCTTGAGCGCTTCACCTAACGACTTACCGCTGAAATGCTCCAGCTCTTCTTTCGATAAACTGTAAGACGAATTGGTGAGCCCGCTTTTAGACTCCGTGTTTCCTACGATCTCAACCTCCTGTAAGGTTGTTTCATCATCGGTGAGGGTGATTGTAATCACCGTGTCGCGTTGAAGGTTAACCCCAATCTCGAAATTCCGGTAGCCTACATAATTCACCGAAAGCTGCAGGGTGCCGGGGCAGAGGTTCAGAAACCTGAATTTTCCATCGGCATCGGCAACCGCTGATCTTCCCACGAGCACTACTGTTGCACCGGGCAGCTGCTCACCATTTTTTTCTTTTACGATACCGGACAGAACCAGCGTGCAATCCTGCGCAGCAGAAAGAACTGGCGCGAAAACAATCAACGGAAAAAGGAAGGCGAAAATACGTACCTGCAACATTGTTGCAAATATATAAATTCAAGTAAAAAACCAACATCCGAATAGTACAAATGGCTACTCTACGATGTCAGAAAACTTGAATTTTTCGATGATGTAATACAGGAAATTGAAGGAAAGCGGGTCTTCTTCCTCCTTTTTTTGAAGCTTTTCGTCCTCTTTTGGAGCTTTTTCGACTGTTTTTGGAGCAGGCTTCGATTTAATTTCCGCATCCCGCACGAAAACAGGCGTTTCCTGAGCAGCGGAAGCTGAAGGAAGCTTATTTATGCGCGATTCCGGGGTATTATCGGTGCCGGATGGTGATTCCGGATCTTGTTTAACTACTTCTTTGGAGGAATTTTCATCGAAACCGAACCTGTCATCCTGCGCCATTGAAGTTAATGGCAAAACGAGCGTGAAAAACACGGCCGCTGAAAAGGTATGGCAGGTTTTAAGCTTCATCAGGTAATGTTGCCTAAACGCAAAATTAACTTCCATAGTTACACAGAAGGTCAGAATTTCGTTTGGGAAATTAAAGATAGGCTATAATGAACCATATTTAACCATTGAAGTAATATTTTCCGCCTTATTTTACTCGTTATGACCATTTCCTGGGCAGATTTTACCAAAGTTGACCTGCGGGCCGGCACAATCGTCCGGGCAGAATTATTCGCGGAAGCAAAAAAACCAGCCATCAAGCTTTGGGTGGATTTGGGTGATTTGGGAATCAAAAAATCAAGTGCACAAATTGCCGCGCTCTATACTCCGGAAACACTGGTCGGGAGACAGGTTGTGTGTGTTGTAAACTTCGAGCCGAAGCAGATCGCAAACTTCATTTCAGAAGTGTTGGTTACGGGTTTCCCCGATGAAGAGAATCGGGTAGTGTTAAGTTCAATAGAAAGACCTGTAGCAAACGGGTCGCGTCTGTTTTAGTATGCAGTTTTCTCAACTCAAAGAAATAACAAACGGAACCATCGTCCAGCAATCGGTCGACAGAAATGTTGATGAGCTGATTATTGACAGCAGGAAAGCGAGAGCCGGAGACGGAGCTTTGTTCTTCGCTATCCGCGGAGCAAATCATAATGGACATTCATACATACCTCAACTCTATTATAACGGTGTTCGCCAGTTTGTTGTTGAAGAAGCTGTAGATGTTAAGAAATTTCCGGAAGCAAATTTCATTCAAGTCACTTCTTCGACCGATGCTTTGCAAAAGATAGCAGCGTTCCATAGAAACAGATTTACCATTCCTGTTATAGGAGTAACAGGAAGCAACGGAAAAACAATTGTGAAAGAATGGTTGTATCATTTGTTGTCTCCGCAATACACAATTGTAAAAAATCCGGGTAGTTATAATTCACAGGTTGGTGTGCCACTTTCGGTTTGGCAGCTGCAACCGTATCATACGCTTGGAATTTTTGAAGCCGGGATTTCACGGCCAGGCGAAATGGAAAAGCTTCAGCGTATCATCAAGCCAACAATAGGCGTATTCACCACACTGGGCACTGCGCATGACGAGAACTTTCAATCAGGCGATCAGAAAATCAGCGAAAAAATCAGGCTGTTTAAAAACGTTGAAGCATTGGTTTGCTGTGCCGATCAGGCGAACGCATTTGCTCACTTAAAAGCTGCAAATCTTCCGCTGATAAGCTGGGGTTTTTCACCGGAAGCGGATGCCCGGATAGCAAAAGCTGAAGATAGATTTGAGGTATCGTGGAAGGGCCAAAAGTTTGGTGTTTTTTTGCCTTTCTCCGATACAGCATCTGTCGAAAATGCATTTCAGTGCATGACAATTTTACTTTACCTGGGTACAGATATTGACCAAATACGGCAGGGGTTGAGTTCACTCCGGGCCGTGCCCATGCGCCTTGAGCTGAAGGAGGGCATCAACCAAAATCAGCTTATCGATGACGCCTACAACAACGATTTGGGTGGTTTACAGATAAGTTTAGACCTGTTATCGAATCAAAATCAAAAGAAAAATAAGACGCTCATTTTATCCGACATACTTCAGTCGGGCATGGACGAAAACCAGCTTACGGATCGCATTGCACAGCTTGTCAATGCGAGTGGTGTAACAAAATTTGTGGGTATTGGAAAAGCTTTATCGAAGTATCATAAGAAGATCACTTCAACAGCTGTGTTTTACAGTTCAACAGACGAGTTTCTTGCGTCATTCAATGCCGATTTGTTTCACGATGAAGTGATCCTGATAAAAGGAGCCCGCACATTTGGATTCGAACAGATTGTAAGCCGGTTGCAGCGCAAGGTTCATGGTACGGTGATGGAAGTTGATTTGAGCGCATTGATTCACAACCTTAATTTCTTCAAGTCAAAACTTGCACCCGCCACCAAACTCATGGTTATGGTGAAAGCGCTTGCGTATGGAAGCGGAAGTGTTGAGATCGCAAACCTGTTGCAATATCATAAAGTAGATTATCTGGGTGTTGCATATGCCGATGAGGGTGTGGAGTTAAGAAAGAACAACATCAAAACTCCGGTGATGGTGATGAATCCAACGGAAGAAGGATTTTCAGCCATGATCAACTTCAATCTTGAACCCGAGTTGTACGGTTTTGCTATCCTTAAATCGTTTATTTCATTTTTGAAAGGCAGAACCTGGAACGTGCACATTAAAATAGACACCGGCATGCACCGGCTTGGATTTGAAGTAGACGAAATAGCAGAACTGATTCAGTTGCTGAAAGCCAACTCAAACCTGAAAGTAGCGTCAGTGTTTACGCATTTATCGGGCTCGGATGAGGCTGCGCTGGACGATTTTTCGCGCCAGCAGATTAACGAGTTCAAGATGGCAGCTTCAAGGCTTATGGGATCGTTGGGCTACAGACCGATTTTGCATGTGCTAAATACCCCCGGAATTCTTCGCTTCCCGGAATACCAGTTCGATATGGTACGACTGGGTGTAGGCCTTTATGGCGTGGATCCTACTGCCGAAAAGCACAATTTGAAGCCTGTAAACACGTTAAAAACATTGATTTCGCAGATTAGGGACGTTAAGGCCGGGGAAACCGTGGGTTACGGCCGCAAGGGGAAGGCGATAAACGACATGCGTATCGGCACAATCGCTATCGGATATGCCGATGGCTATAGCCGCGCTTTCAGCAACGGAGTTGGCGAGGTGCTGGTAAACGGGAAAAGGGCACCGGTTATCGGAAATGTTTGTATGGATATGACCATGGTTGATTTGACCGGAATTGATGCGAACGAGGGAGCTGAGGTTATTGTTTTCGGACACGGATTAAGTGTGGATGAACTGGCCGCGAAAATCAGGACCATTCCCTACGAAATCCTGACCAATACCAGCGAGCGTGTAAAGCGGGTGTTTGTTACAGAGAGTATTTAAGTATAATTGATAAAACTTTTTACCTAAACAGAAGGTGATGAAACGTGCAAAGATGACTGTTTTTAAAAATGCATTTACTGCTGTTCTTGTTGTGGCGCTTGCCGGAATCATGGCGTGTAATGATGACGATAATGCCGATAGCGGGAATAGATATGTAAACAACTGGATATACGACAACATGAAGTTGTATTACCTGTGGAATCTTGATCTACCCAAGCCACCCGGCAAGTCCCAAGATCCCAATAAATTTTTTGAAGCCTTGTTATCAGATCAGGATCGCTTCTCCTGGATTCAGGAGAATTATGTTGAGTTGTTAAATTCCCTGCAAGGTGTGAACAAGGAAGCCGGATACGAATTCAAGCTTTACCTCGAGGGTACTCAAAATGTAGTTGCACAGGTGATGTACATTAAAGAGGGGTCGTTAGTCGATACCGAAAATAAAGACCTACAACGCGGTGATGTTATTACACACATCAACGGAACACTGATGACACTTTCAAACTATCAAACCCTGCTTGGTGCCATGAGTGAAAATCATACGATAGAGTATTTCAGGCCCACAGCAGAAGGGAATGTTGACAAAGGCACACTTTCACTGAATACCGCTGAATTTGCCGAAAACCCGAACTTCATGAGCAAAATTATTGAAACAGAGAACGGGCATAAGATCGGGTACTATGTATATAATTTCTTCGCCACCGGCCCAACATCAAGCAGTACGCAATACAATGACGAGATGGATGCTGTATTTTCAAACTTTAAAACACAGGGAATTACAGATTTGATTGTCGACTTGCGTTACAATAGTGGAGGAGCTGAAGGAGCCACCGTTAACCTGGCCAGCCTAATCGGGGATAACGTTGACGCAACAACGGTTTTTACCAAGAGAAGTTATAACAACGATCTTTCCGCTGCATTGGTAAGTCAATATGGCGCAGATGTATTGATCAGAAAGTTTACTACCAAAAGTCAAAACGTTGGCTCCCTGCTAAACAACAGCCGGGTTTATGTGTTGACCAGCTCACGAACAGCATCAGCCAGCGAACTTCTGATCAACGGACTCAAACCAACGATGGATGTATTCATTGTAGGTGATACCACGATCGGAAAAAATGTGGGATCGATTTCCATTTATGAAGAAGACGATCCAAAAAACAAATGGGGTATGCAACCGATCGTTGTCAAATCGTACAACAGCGCAAACGAGTCGAACTACAGCGAGGGTTTTTTTCCGGATATTGTTGATGAAGACAATAGCCTGCTGTTGAAGCCTCTTGGCGATGAAAGCGAGGAGTTGTTAAGCCTGGCGATTGATCACATTACAGGCGGTGGTGGTACCCGACAAAAAAGCACAGCGCGTTCGCGTGAACGAATTTCCATCGGGACATCGGCCGACTTTAAACGCGGCAGTTATAACCTCGTCATTGACGATGAACGGGTAGCCGGAGCAATCAAATCATCGTTGGTAGAATAGATTATCCGCATCCCAGATTCTTTTTAAGATTTCTGTCCGGAATTCCACCAAAATCAAAAGACTCATCTTTTTCAGCCTCCTTCACGGGAGGCTGTTTTTTTTCTTTCGCTTTTGGCTTGAGATTTTTTTGACTTTTCTTTTTCAATGGTGCCAAGCTACTGACCAAAATCATTGGATTCCAGTAACCCGGCCCATATCTTTGTTTGAAATTAATCTAAATAAGTGCAGGAAACAGCCAAAAACGTAGCGCAAATGAAGCCGGGTGAGATCGCAATCATCTCAGGCTTCAGTGACGAAGTTTTGTCTGTTAAACTGTTAGAAATGGGCTGCCTGCCAGGTGCTCCGGTAAGATTTAATTTCACTGCCCCGCTGGGTGACCCGATCTGTATCAGTGTGCTCGGGTATGAACTTTCACTTCGCCTGGAGGAGGCGGCAACAATCTCAATTCTGAATTAATGTCTGCTGCACGTTTGAAGATTGCATTGGTCGGCAATCCCAACTCCGGGAAGTCGTCTGTGTTCAATCATCTTACGGGCCTGAATCAGAAGATCGGAAACTTTCCGGGCGTAACGGTTGAAAAACGTTCGGGATTTTCTGTTTTACCGGATGGTACCAATGCGGAGATCATCGACCTCCCCGGAATTTATAGTTTATATCCGCGCAGTCTGGACGAACGCATTGTCAGCGAAATTCTGCTGGATCATGCATCTCCTCTTTGCCCGGATAAAGTAGTGGTTATTGCAGACGCAACGAATCTTAAACGAAGCTTGCTGCTGCTTACGCAGATAACCGACTTAGGGCTACCGACAGTTTTAGCGCTCAACATGATGGACCTGGTAGCACGCGCAGGTATCAGTTATGATCTGCAGGCACTGTCGTCCGAACTCGGCATTCCGGTCGTGCCGATTAATGCCAGAAAAGGAAGTGGCATCGAAGAACTGAAGAACGTTGTGAGCAAGCCGGTTGAGTTGCCGGCAAAAAATGTCTTTGATATTTATACAGATCTTAGGCTGGCAGTTGAGAACGTGCGTGAACGTTTCAAGCTGGATAATGATTATGAAGCCTACCAGTTTTTGCAACAGCCTGAATCATTAAAGTTCTTAAACGCTGATGGTCGTGCGTTCCTGCAGAATGTAAGCGAGACATACGATTTCTTTCCGGGGAAATTTCAGGGTGCGGAAGCTATTCATCGATACACCTTCATTCAAACGTTGCTCGATCGCGTTACCTTAAAAGCGGCCGATTTGCCCTGGAAGAAACACACATCGGCAATTGATAAAATCCTGACACACAAAGTTTGGGGATATGTGATTTTTTTCGCTGTCCTCTTTCTCATCTTTCAATCCATTTTTGCGTGGGCCGCGGTGCCGATGGATTTAATTGACCGGGCTTTTGCGGGAATAAGCCACTATTTCGGCCAGCTTTTGCCAAGCAGTATGCTTACGCGGTTGCTTACCGAAGGCATCATACCGGGAATTGGAGGTATCGTAATCTTCGTACCGCAAATCGCAATCCTGTTTGCTTTCATTGCACTTCTGGAGGAATCAGGATATATGGCGCGCGTGGTTTTCCTGATGGACAAGATCATGCGCAAATTCGGATTGAATGGGAAAAGCATTGTTCCGCTCATGTCGGGTGTAGCGTGTGCCATTCCGGCTATCATGGCAACACGTACCATCGACAACTGGAAAGAAAGGACCATAACCATTTTTGTAACTCCGCTGATGAGTTGCTCCGCACGATTGCCCGTGTTTACAATTCTGGTTGCACTTGTCGTGCCCGATAAATCAGTAATCGGATTATTCAGTTTGCAGGGACTTGCCCTGATGGGTCTGTATCTTTTAGGATTTGCCGCTGCCATGCTCACGGCATTGGTTATGAAATACCTGGTTCGTGTAAAGGAGAGAAGCTACCTGCTCATGGAGTTACCGGCATACCGCTGGCCGAAGTGGTCGAACATCGGTTATACCATTGTTGAAAAGACAAAGACGTTTGTATTTGAAGCGGGTAAGGTAATTTTGGCTATTTCAATTGTGTTGTGGGTACTGGCGAGTTATGGCCCGGGCGAGAAATTTGAAAAAGCCCGTGAACATGTTTTGATCGAATCAGCCAATCTCCGCCTCACCGAAGAGGGACTCGAAAACCGTGTGGCAGCCTACAAGCTTGAGCATTCTTATGCCGGAATTATCGGGAAGGGAATTGAGCCGGTAATCAAGCCATTGGGTTTCGACTGGAAAATCGGGATTGCACTTATCACCTCTTTTGCAGCGCGTGAGGTTTTTGTAGGAACCGTAGCCACCATTTATAGCATCGGCAGCGATGACGATCAGACTATCAAAGACCGAATGCGCGAAGAAATCAATCCGGATACCGGAGGGCCAAGGTTTACTCCGGCTACTGCGTTCTCTTTTCTGGTGTTCTACACGTTTGCCATGCAGTGTATGAGCACGCTGGCCATCGTTTACCGTGAAACCAAAGGATGGAAATGGCCGCTTCTGCAGCTGGCCTACATGTCGGCCCTGGCATATATTTCCTCTTTTGCCGTGTTTCAGTTGTTATCCTGAAACATCATTCAATCCTTTCTTTATATTTAGGGACATAAATCCCTCCAGTCCATGAACAGGAACTATCAGCTTGGCTTACTCTATCTGGTTCATTTGCTAATGAGTGCGGATGGTGTTGTTGATGAAAATGAAACTCAGGCTCTCAATTCAATAAAAAGTAAAGAAGGAATTTCCGAAAGTATCTTTGACGAATTTAAGGAAGCGATTCGTACCAAGCGCGGTCGGGAGATTTATCAAACCGGCATCGAATACATGAACCGGTGTACAGATGAAGAAAAACTCCGGGCGTTCGTGATTCTGTATAAAATGTCAGAGGTGGACGGACGGGTTCATGTAAAAGAAGTTCGCCTGTTGCTTTATTGCATCAAGGTTTCGGGAATTGAATTTGATGATGTAGTCGCTAAGGCTTCTATCTCTTCTATTTGACCATGAGAATTACTATTGCATTGATAATTGTTGCAGGCACACTCGCAGCCTGCACCAACACACCTACAAACAAATTCGCGGATCCAATCTTGATAAGAATTGCTGAGTTTCAGGACCGAAGACAGGCGGACAGCCTCCATTTGTTTTTTAAACATGCTAATCCGGAATACCGCAAGGAAGCGGTGCTGGCTTTTGCTTCCGTTCAGGATACGCTAAGTGTTGATCCGCTTTTAGAAGTGTTGCGGTTTGACAAGGAAGCTGAAGTACGAAAAGAAGCAGCAATCGCACTTGGACAAATAGCAGTTAAGCCCGCGGCAGCTGCATTGTGGAAGGCGCTTCAGGAAGAGAAAAATCCGGTTGTTCTGCGACACATTCTTGAGTCGTGCGGAAAGACTTTTATGGGCGGAGATGTCGATCAACTCACGTTACCGGTAAAAGATTCTTTGATCAGCGAAGGACTTGCGTGGGCATATTACCGACTTGGGTTGCGAAACAAAGCTGATTCAACAATAGCTTTAAAGGCCATCGGTTTCCTGAAACCCGCATATGGCCTGCAAACCCGATTGGCTGCGGCTAATTTTTTTATGCGCGGTGCCCGGCAGTTCGATTTTGCCGAAGCAGCACTAATTGATGCTGCAAAGAATGATAAATCACCCTGGATTCGCGCATGCGTAACTACTGCTTTACGGAGAATAAAGTCGCCTTCATCGCGTGATGCACTAAAACAGATTCTTCGGGCAGATGCTGACTATCGTGTGCGCATCGGAGCCGTACGTGCGTTGCAGGAATTTCCGCAGACGGAAGTAAAGGCAGAATTATACGAAGCGTTGAAAGACAAAAATGTTAACGTAGCAGTAACCGCAGCAGAAGCTATTCTTGCGAAGGCTTCTGCTGAACAAGCAGCAGAGATTGCCTCACTTGCCCAAGCAACGACTCACAAACGCGTTCGGGGCCTCTTATACGAGGCTTCACTTTCTGGCTTGGATAGTGAAGCAGTTGTTACGGAGATAACTCATCTCTACGAAACAGAACCGGATGTTTATGGAAAAGCTGCGCTGCTTTCTGCACTGGGGAAATCCAGCCGTGCCGTGACATTCATAGATCATGAACTGCAAACGACGACTGTTCCGGTTATTAAATCAACCGCGGCAACTGCACTCGTATCCGTGAATAGAAACCCGGCATTCAATCCTGCGCAGAAAAAAGATTTCGCCAATATCTATATCAAAGCTATCCAAACGGGCGACCCGGCAGTGATTGGTATTGTGGCCGATGCATTGACCGATCCTGCGCTCGGATACAAAGAGATAATAACCGACTATACTTTTTTAAAGGAGGCAAAAAACAAACTGTCGCTTCCAAAGGACAACGAAGCGTTGCAACCGCTTGAGGCAGCACTCGCATACTTTGAAGGGAGAAAGGCGGCCGATCCGGTGAAGAATGAATTCAATCACCCGATCAACTGGGAACTCGTTAAAGGCATTCCAAAGGATCAGCGCGTTTTGATAAAAACTGAAAAAGGTGACATTACCCTCCGGCTGTTGGTTGAGGAGGCCCCGGGTTCAGTGGCAAACTTTGTTCAGCTTACCACCAGTAAATACTTTGATGGCAAAAACTTCCATCGGGTGGTGCCAAACTTTGTTATCCAGGGTGGATGCAACCGCGGAGACGGGTGGGGCAGTGAAGACTATTCAATCCGTTCGGAATTTTCGGAAAGACATTATACCGAAGGCTCTGTTGGAATGGCCTCTGCCGGTAAAGACACTGAAGGAACGCAATGGTTTATTACGCATTCCCCCACTCCACACCTTGACGGGCGCTATTCGATTTTTGCCGTTACCGAAGCAGGAATGGATGTGGTTCACCAGATTGAGGTAGGCGACAAGATCATTAGTGTTTCGTTGATCAAATGACCCTCGAACACGTTGCAATCTGGACAACGCGGCTTGATGAACTAAGGGATTTTTATGTGAAGTTCTTCAACGGAACCTGTTCTGCTAAATACATAAATCCAACAACCCGATTTGAAAGCTATTTTATCCGGTTTGATAATGGAGCTCGCCTTGAACTCATGAAAAAACCGGAAGTTCCTGAGAATTTAAATAATCCGATTGATCAATATCTCGGAATAATCCATATCGCGTTTGCAGCAGGCAGCATGGCTGAGGTCGACAGGATGTGCGAAACCATGCGGGATGCCGGATGCAAGATTTTGCGAGGCCCGCGAAAAACCGGTGACGGATATTATGAGTTCGAAACACTTGACCCTGACAACAATCGCCTTGAAATCTGCTCAGTATGGTCTGAGTGATTTTAACACTAACTTGCAACGTGGCGAATACATTTAACCAGGATTTCAAACTCGGAATTTTAGGCGGAGGTCAACTCGGCCGCATGCTCATTCAATCAGGGATAGACTTCAATTTTAATTTCAGCGTTCTCGATCCCGACAAAAACGCACCCTGCAGTTCGCTGGCGCCCTTTTCTGAAGGCAAGCTTACCGATTATGACACTGTAATGAAGTTTGGCGAGTTGTGTGATATCATTACCATAGAAATTGAGAACGTTAACACAAGCGCCCTCAAGGAACTTGTTCGAAAAGGCAAAAAAGTTTTTCCGCAACCGGAAGTAATCGAGCTGATTCAGGATAAACGAGTTCAAAAGACATTTTATAAAAGCAACGGCATATCCACGGCCTATTTCGTGCTGACCGAGAACAAGGATGATGTTGCCCGGCACGTGCGCTACCCGATGGTTAATAAACTTGGGAAAGAAGGATACGATGGGCGCGGAGTTCAGATTCTGCGTGGAGCAGGTGATTTACAACACGCGTTCGATAAACCCGGGTTGCTTGAAGAACTTGTGCCGTTTGAAAAGGAAATTTCGGTGATTGTTGCACGGAATACGCATGGCCAGGTCGACACTTTTCCGGCTGTTGAAATGGTATTTCATCCGACCCAAAATCTTGTTGAGTATTTGTTTGCACCCGCACAGATATCAACGGATGTGGCTCAACGGGCTGACGCAATTGCACGCAGCATCATTGAAAAACTCAACATGGTTGGATTACTGGCGGTTGAAATGTTTGTAACTGCTTCAGGCGAAGTGTTGGTTAACGAAATCGCTCCTCGTCCGCATAACAGCGGTCATCAAACAATAGAAGCTAATGTAACTTCTCAATATGAACAGCACCTGCGTGCTATCACCGGTTTGCCGCTCGGTAAGACCGATTTGATCATGCCCAGTGCCATGGTGAATTTACTCGGTGAGCCTGGATTTTCCGGACCTGCCCGGTATGCGGGGTTTGAAGAAGTTATGAATGTGAAAGGTGTACATGTTCATTTATACGGTAAAAACCAGACAAAACCATTTCGTAAAATGGGGCACGTGACCATTTTAGATGATGATATTGACAGCTTGAAAAAGAAAGCGAACTTTGTAAAACAAACTCTCAAGGTAATTGCATGACAAAGCCGGTAGTGGGAATTATTATGGGAAGCCAGTCGGACCTCAAAATCATGAAGGAGGCTGCCGAAGTACTCGAAGAATTGAATGTTCCGTTCGAGATAACGGTAGTTTCGGCTCATCGGACCCCGCTTCGTATGGTGGAGTACGCTACAGATGCCCGCACACGCGGAATAAAAGTGATTGTTGCCGGGGCGGGCGGAGCCGCCCATTTGCCGGGTATGGTGGCATCCATAACTTCGTTGCCGGTAATCGGTGTGCCGATCAAATCATCAAATTCAATTGACGGTTGGGATTCGGTGCTTTCTATTTTGCAGATGCCATCAGGAGTTCCGGTGGCAACGGTAGCATTAAATGGAGCCCGCAATGCCGGTATTCTCGCAGCTCAAATTATCGGATCCGCTGATAAGGCTGTCGCAAAAAAACTGGATCAGTTTAAAAAATCACTGAAGGGAAAGGTGGAGGAGTCAGCAAAATCCATGGAGAAAAAAGGCTGGCGCGAAGCGTTAAAGTAAATTTTTTTCAACGATCAGGATTGTCTAATTTGATCTCATCCCCGCACTAGCCTCATGAAACCTAACGAAAAAGGTTGGTTACAAGAATACCTCGATTTTAAGAAAGATGCGCTTAAAGATCTTTCGCTGCAGAAGCGTGGGTCGCATCCGGAGCATTCGCTCTATAGAATTCTTCAGCCTACCGGGTTGATGTATGGCCAGAATGTTGGGCATCTTGATTATCCGAATTCTGAAAACTGGAGCGAGAAGGATAAGATGAAGATTCTGCTGGCGGAAAGTCTGATCAGTAGTTCACTTTTGTTTTACGACAAGCCGGTAAAAACTTCGGAAGACCTTTCGCAGGTTTTTTTGAAGACGATTGAAAACATCGGAAACTTTTACAATAACATCTTTCCCGAACTCGCAATACCCACCAAGAGTCTTTTTGGTAAAAAACGCTCACCAGTCGAGGTAGCCGAAAAAATTCTGGACAAACGCGTAGAGCGTACGGTTGAATTTCAGGGAAACTTCTGGACGTACTTCTTCCATAACAGCCTGTTGTTTCTGGATGTATTTATTTTCGGCCAATGGATTCACACGAATGCCGATAAGATCGTAGCGGACTTCTTCCGGTATGAACGTGACGAGCTTCGCTTTTCGATTGTTAAGGTGATCGCAGCGGCCGCTCACTGCGATAACACCGTTGACTTCGAAGAACGCAAGATGCTTGAACTCTTCATTCACAGCAGTGACCTCAATACGGAGAGGCGAAAAGAAGCCATGACCCTGTTTGATAAGGGTATTGACGTGGAGTCGATCAACCTCCCTTCGGAAAACTCATGGATACTTAAAAAATTCTTCCTTGAAATAGCCATTCTGACTACATGGGCCGATAAGAAAGTGGAGCAGGCCGAACATAATTTCATGAAGCGCTTCTGCAGTTATCTCGGATTATCGGAAGACGATCTCGATAACAGCCTGATTGCCATCGAGGGCTTTGTTCTGGAACACTGGGAACAGCTGGATTATCTGCAGGACAAGCAGGACTACAAGCAGGTTAGTGAGGACTTTATCAGCCGTATTTCAAAGATTGCCGAGAAAAATAAAACCCGGTTGATCAAAGAAATTCAGGACCGGGAAGAAGTTGTTGGGTTACTCAAAAAGGCGAGAACCGAAGAGCTTTCGCCTGAAGAAAATGAGCATATCCGGCATGAGTTGATCGTTATCCTTAAAACGATACCAACATTTGTGATTATTTCACTGCCTCAACGATTTTTGACACTTCCGGTGTTGATGAAGATTCTGCCTAAGAATCTGTTTACAGAAGAATTATAGAAATTATTCGGCTTCGGCCTTCTCCTTGCGGGGAATCAGCACAGAGAATATAATCGACAGCGTTAGCGTGGCGATGATAACCGTAAACGAGAGGTACACGTTCAGTTCGATATGGAAAATTTCCAGGAGCATTTTCGCACCGATGAAGAAAAGAATGATTGAAAGACCTTTCTGAAGGAGATAGAATTTATCGATAATGCCCGCCAGCAGGAAGAACATGGCGCGCAATCCCATTACTGCAAAAATGTTCGATGTATAAATCAGGAATTCATTCTGCGTGATCGCAAAGGCAGCCGGAATAGAGTCAACTGCAAAAATGAGATCGGTCGTTTCGATCAGAACAACCACCAGAAACAATGGCGTGAAGAACCATTTTCCGTTTTCGGTGAAAAAGAATTTTCCTCCATTGTCCGTTGCAGAAATTGGAAGATATCTGCGACAGATTTTTAGGATTGGATTTTTCTCAGGCTCAATCTTTTCGTCACCATCTTCAAAGTAAATCCGGATTCCGGAATAGATCAGGAATACGCCAAAGATGTACAGAATCCAGTGGAATTTGTGGATGAGGATTGCACCCACAAAAATGAATATTGCACGGAAAATAACTGCACCTAAAATTCCCCAGAATAGAATCTTATGATAGAATGTTTCATCAACCTTAAAATACTTCAGGATCAACAGAATCACGAAGATGTTATCGACCGAAAGTGCGTACTCCGTTAAGTATGTAGAGAAATAAAGAACTGCAGCATCAGAGCCTGTCAGATTTGAAGGAACTCCTCCCTCCAGGTGTGCATACGGACCACCGAAATAAATCAGCAACCCGAATAGCGTACTGATGGATACCCAGAAGATAGATTGATACAGTGCTGACTTGGTTGTGATTTTATGAGCCTGTTTATGAAACAGCCCCAGATCGACAACCATGAAAATAATAATGACAGCAAGGAAAATACCGAAGAGAATAGTCTCTCGCTGACCGCCACTGAAAAGGGAAAAGAGGAGTATATCGAATGTTCTCAGCAAATGGTTCTCAGTTCAGCATTTAGGGGAGTAGGCAAGTTGCCAAGTTTTTAGCGGTTTTAGCTGCCTACAGCCTTCAAAAGTACTAATTTAATTTAATCCCAAAAACTTACACGGGTGATTTATAGGGGATTACTTGAAAAGGAAACCGAATTCAAATGAATTTTAACGGCAGGTACCGCAAATGCCCTGAATGAGCAGGTTTATCTCCCCTGCCTGATACCCTTTTGGCAGCTTAATTTCGGGGATTTCAACCTGTAAACAGTTGGTTTGTCCGCACTGAATGCACTTGAAATGAACGTGGTCGTGATGATGGTTTGCGGTGGTGCAGGCTTCGCTGCAAAGGGCGTATTTCATTCCCCCTTCCCCATCAAGTACTTTATGAATAAGTCCTTTGTCAAGGAAGGTTTTTAACGTCCGGTAAACAGTTACCCGGTCGAACGAAGCCGGCACCTCTTTTTCAAGGTCGCCATGAGAAAGCGCGTAATTGTGCGTGAGAAACGCATCCAAAATAGCAGCCCGGCTTGGAGTAGACCGAAGCTTGAAATCTCTCAGGATGCGAAATGAACTGTTCATGATTCATGAAGCTGCAACTTAAGCAGCGTACTATATATACCGTTATTTACCTGCGTAAGTTCAGCATGGGAGCCCATTTCCGCAAGGCGGCCTTCGTTTATGACAAAAATGCGGTCTACTTTTTTAATGGTGCTTAGGCGGTGGGCAATTACAATTGTGGTTCGGCCTTCCATCAATTTTTCCAGCGCCTGCTGAACGAGAACTTCTGATTGCGCATCGAGCGAGCTGGTAGCTTCATCCAGAACGAGAATAGCAGGGTCTTTCAAAATGGCGCGTGCAATGGCGATGCGCTGACGTTGCCCGCCAGATAATTTTACACCCCGTTCACCCACCAGGGTTTTAAAGCCTTCGGGGAAACGTTCAATGAATTCGAGTGCATTGGCTTTGCGCGCAGCTTCTGTTACTTCTTCCAGCGAAGCGCCCGGTTTTCCGTATGCGATATTCTCTTCAATGGTTCCTCCGAACAAAATTACCTCCTGCGGAACCACACCCAGGTTATGACGGTAACCTGTAAGATGATAGGATTGAATATCGACACCATCGACCACGATGCTTCCTTCCGTAACCGGATAGAACCGCATCAACAGATTGATAATGGTTGATTTACCCGAACCGCTTTTGCCTACGAGCGCAATCTTCTCTCCGGTCTTTATCTTAAAGTTGAGATCTTTTAAAACAGGATAATCAACGCGGGACGGATAAGAGAATGAAACGTTATCGAAAACAATTTCTCCACTTAACTGTAAACGCTGGTCATCTATCGGTTCCGCTTCGTCCTGTAATGCGAGAATGTCAAGAACACGCTCCGATGCGCCTATTGCACGCTGCAATTGAGCATAGATATCTCCCAGTCCTGCAATTGAAAATCCGATAATGGCAGTATAGAACACAAATGAAAAAAGTTCTCCGGGTTGTAACTCATGTGTCTGTACCAGGTTAGCACCATGCCATCCGATGGCAACAATTCCACCGAACAAAACAAAAATGACGAACGAAACAAAGAGACTTCTGTATAACGATGACCGGATGGCTACCATCACAACCTTCTGCAACGCCTTCGTGAACTTGTTGATTTGAAACAGCTCGTTTGTAAACGCTTTCACCACGAAGATTGATTGAAAAGATTCTTCCACAATTACATTAACCTCTGCAAGCTTGTCCTGAGTTTTGCGCGAAAGCTTTCGGATATAGGTACCAAAAATAAGGGCAGCTACTACAATAACCGGAAACGTAAGCAGCATAAACAGCGCGAGCGATGGAGTGAGATAGAAAATTATAATGGTACCGAAGATCAATGAAAGTACTTGCCGGAAGAATTCGGCTAACGTAAAACTGAATGTGTCCTGAAGCGTAGCTACATCGGAAGTGATCCGGCTCATCAACTCACCGGTTCTCCGCGAGTCAAAAAACGTCATCGGCAACCACAGTATTTTTTGATACACGGCTTTACGGACGTCTGCAATTCCCCGTTCGCTAACATTGGAGAATGTATACACCCGGATAAAAGAAAATATGCTCTGAATAAATAAAACAATTACCAGCGTAATCACTACTTGTTCGATGGTAGAGAAGTACTTTGAGCTCCCCGTGGCAACATCAACCAGTTCGCCCGCGAGTTTAGGGAATGCCATGATGGTAAACGTGGATAACCCAAGCGCCATCAAACCCAGAATGAACAAGCCCTTGTACGGCAGCATGAAGCGGAAAATGCCCGCCAGCTTTTTGAGGCCGGCCTTATCAAGTTTTCGCTTTTCTTCTTTCCGTAAGGGTTCGTGCGAACGTTTAGCCATAATTAAGGTAATGTAATCATCCCGTTAACCGAGAATTGAACAGTATCGCCCAAGAGCGTTTTCTGTCCCCCGGTGATAGAGTAGGATGTGAGCACGATTTTATTGTTGATGTTTTCAAAATTCATTGTCAATAGTCGGCTACTGCTGAGCAATCGCGCGTTGCCCAGCAACGAATTTTCTTCATGATAGCGGGCTTCTATCTTGCGAATGTTGTTCAGATCGCTGAGATAATAAATCTTCAAATAATCTACCGGCAACGAATCGTTACTTTCCATGGAGTATACCAACAGGTTGCTGTTTGCGTCTCGTTTGCCTGTTTCCACCTGGTATTTGCGATAATTGGAAGGTTTATTGATGTCGTTGAGCTGTGCGAATACATTCAGCTCGTGGCGCCAGCCGGTGGTGTCTTTCGGAGTAACAATCTCATCATGTTCACCATCAATGGTTGCTTTTTTGGAAAGAGATGCATGCGATTCCGACAGATAAAAAACCTGGGCCTCGATCAGGCTATCGATCGGATAATAAAAGACGGTCTGCTTCCGCTCGTTTTTACAAGCCCCGACCAAAACTGCTACTGCGAGAAAAAAGAATATACTTCTCACTTCTGCCCGATTTGTTACCCCACCAGCACGTTACCCGTCATTTCCGGTGGCACCGGAATTCCCATCAGCGTAAGAATGGTTGGCGCGAGGTCACCCAGCTTACCGTTTTTAAGGGTTCCTTTATAAGAGTCATCTACCAAAATGCACGGAACAAGACTGGTTGTGTGCGCAGTATTAGGCGTACCATCTTCATTGATCATGAAATCGGCATTACCATGATCGGCAATGATGATAATCGTATAACCATTACGCAACGCTGCTTCGGTTACTTTACTCGCACAATAGTCAACTGTTTCGCATGCCTTAACTACAGCTTCAAAAACACCGGTATGACCAACCATGTCAGGGTTCGCGAAATTCAGACAAATAAAGTCAGCATACTTCTTATCAAGTTCCGGGATAAGTTTGTCCTTCAGATCGTTTGCACTCATCTCGGGCTTCAGGTCGTACGTAGCAACTTTCGGTGACGGACAAAGAATACGTGTCTCGCCTTCAAACTCCTGCTCCCGGCCACCGGAAAAGAAGAATGTAACGTGAGGATATTTTTCCGTTTCCGCAATGCGGATTTGTTTCTTCCCGGCTCTCGCCAATACTTCACCCAGTGTGTTGTTCAAGTTATCCTTGTCAAAAATGATTTTCACATTCCTGAATGTGTCATCGTAGTTGGTAAGCGTGATATAATACAGGTTCAGGGCCTTCATGTTTTGCTCCGGAAAATCCTGCTGCGTTAACGCTTGCGTAATTTCGCGTCCGCGATCGGTACGGAAGTTAAAACACAATACCACATCGCCTTCCTGAATAGTTGCAACGGGCTTACCGTTTTCAACCATCACGATAGGTTTGATAAATTCATCGGTGACATTGTTATCATACGATTTTTGAACGGCTGCCAGAACATCCGTTGCGGCATCACCGATTCCATGCACAAGCAAATCGTACGCAAGCTTAACACGTTCCCAGCGCTTGTCGCGATCCATAGCAAAATACCGCCCCACAACACTTGCAATCTTTCCGCTCGTTTGGCGTAAATGGTCTTGAAGATCTTTCAGATAGCCGATACCTCCTTTCGGATCGGTGTCACGTCCGTCTGTAAAAGCGTGTACAAAAAGATTTTTAATTCCGTTGTTATGAATGATTGAGCAAATGCCTTTCAGGTGGTCAATGTGCGAGTGCACGCCACCGTCAGAAACCAGTCCAATCAAATGGAAATTCCTGTTGTTTGACTTTGCGTATTGAATCGCATCAAGCAGCAACGGATTTTTATCAAGTTCCTTATCGGTGATTGCCTTGTTGACTTTCACCAGGTCCTGATAAATCACCCGTCCGGCCCCGATGTTCATGTGGCCTACTTCTGAGTTACCCATTTGTCCGGCCGGTAAGCCAACGGCAAGGCCGGAAGCCTCAAGCTTGCTGTTCGGATATTTCGGATAAAGTGAATTAATAAATGGCGTGCGGGCATGGTCAATTGCGGAAACGTTTTTATTAACCGCGATGCCCCATCCATCCAGGATCATCAACAGCACCTTTTTATTCATAATGCAAAGAAATTAGGCCGCAAATATAACTCTATTGAAGCATTAAGAGGTTACTTTGGCCCCCTGGAAGCATACATACCAAATTGAAATTTAGTTCGAAATGCCGCCTCTTGGTGGGATATTCAGGTTAATTTCATAATCACCTTTGTATGGCATACTTTTGGGTATATCTCAACGCTATGAGGAGAAAGTGGTTGTTTTTGTCGATGGCAATTGGTGTGCTCTTTTTGGCCTCCAACCCTGCGCTGGCACAGAAAAACGAGGTTGTAGACCAGGTAAAAGAAGCTATTAAGGCGGGTAGCGCAAAAGAACTGTCGAAATACCTGAACCAGACGGTTGATGTAACGATTGAGGGCAAGCTTCAGAATTACAGCAAGGCACAGGCGGAGTTTGTGCTGCGCGATTTTTTCAAAACTCACGCACCAAACGATTTCAATATTATTCACCAGGGGTCTTCAAAAGGCGGACAACCGTTCGCAATTGGTGAATACAAAAGCGGAAGTGATGTATACCGTGTGTGGATGAAGATCAAAACGATCAACAAAGATCAGCTCATTCAGGAAATTTCCTTTGTGAAACAGTAGCGGCCTACGCACAAACAGGAATCCGGCAGACCGTAAATCCGAAAATCCTGATCATTTTTGTGCCGTGAGACCTGCGTATATCACCGATCAATTTTTGCAACAATTTATCACGTCAGCGTTTGCTGAAGATGTTGGCGATGGCGATCACTCCACGCTGGCTTCGATACCCGCATCGGCTACACACAAAGCCCGGCTTCTGGTTAAACAAGACGGCATTATCGCGGGTGTTGAACTTGCCGAAATTATTTTCAGGCATTTCGATTCTTCCCTCAAAGTCTCCGGCTCAATTTCTGATGGCCAACCCGTTAAAAAAGGAGATGTAGCTTTTGTGGTGGAAGGATCGGCACGATCTATCTTAACATGCGAACGGCTGGTATTGAACTGTATGCAGCGCATGAGCGGAATCGCTACCTACACCCGGTATCTGTCCGGACTGATTGCAGGAACTCATGCACGACTTCTGGACACCCGCAAAACAACTCCCAACTTCCGGCTGCTTGAGAAATGGGCTGTGATAATCGGAGGAGGATTGAATCACCGGATCGGCCTGTACGACATGATCATGTTAAAAGATAATCATGTTGATATGGCAGGCGGAATCGCACAAGCAATCAATCAAACAAAAGAGTATCTTCGCGCCACGAAAAAAAATCTCCGGATTGAGATAGAAACGCGCAACCTGGAGGAGGTAAAGGCAGTTTTGGAGACAAGCGGGGTGGACGTGATCATGCTGGATAACATGTCGACTGCGGATATGAAACAAGCTGTAGCACTCATTGCCGGCAAGTATCAAACAGAAGCCAGCGGAGGCATCACGGATGAAACAATTCGCGCAGTGGCAGAAACAGGGGTGGATTTTATTTCGGTAGGGGCGTTAACGCATTCCATCAAAAGCATGGACTTAAGCCTCAAGGCATTTTAAAAAGAATTGATTGTTGATAGGTTATGATCGTTAAAACAAAAAATTACAAACTCGAAAAGAAGATTTATATCAAGCTGGCGTTGCAGGCTGTTTTGAAGAAGCAAGGTTGGATTGCTGCGCTCGGTGCTTTTGTACTTTGTCTTGGATACATGATTCCCGGTGCGGATACGTTCTGGTGGTTTATCGGAGCGGGTGTCGGCCTGGGTCTTTACATTTTATTCTGGTGGATTCAGTTTTATGGGGTAACTCAGCTCGAACAGGGGAAAATGTTGTTCGAAAAATTCTCATACGAGATCAGCAGCCAGCAGATTGTGATGAAAATCAATGCGCGCGAAGGGATGCCCATGAAGTGGGACCAGATTAAAAGCGCTGATATTGGCAAAGATTACTTTGTGCTGTTCATCAACAAGGCACAACTGATCTATTTGCCGTTCCGGATTTTTAATACTGATAATGAACGGAAGTTTGTGGGCAGTGTATTAAAAACCAAAAAACTGGTGAAGTAATTTGTGCAACAATCCCGCAAGCGATTAACGGTTGAGCAGGCGCGACAAAAAGCATTGCGTTATTGTGCTTACCAGGAACGTTGCCATCAGGAAGTAAAAAATAAACTCTACGAGTACGGACTGAATTCTTCAGATGCTGATGAATTACTCAGTTACCTGATAACCGAAGGATTTCTGAACGAGGAACGCTTTGCAAAACTTTTTGCGGGTGGAAAATTCCGGATTAAACACTGGGGCCGCATCAAGATTGTGCATGCGCTTGAGGGCAAGGGCATTTCAAAGAAGTGTATCCAGATTGGTTTGAAAGACATCGAGGAAGCAGATTATCAGCTGACGTTAGAGAAGCTTATTGCAGAAAAGCTTGAGCAGCCCGAAACTGAAGATCGCTTCGTTTTGCGGAACAAAATTGCGCAGTCGGTCATCCAAAAAGGATTTGAGCCTGAACTTGTGTGGAAAGCGTTGAAAAACGCATTGCCGGACTAATTTTCGAATTGTAGCGTGCGCGACAAATCCCCCCTTTCCGAAAACCTACCTTCGGGTTTTATTCGTAAGTTACTATGATGAGATTCAGTCTGACGCTCCTGTTTATGATGTTCTCGGTTGCCACCTTTGCGCAAACCGATGCCCTCCGCCAAAAGCACTATAACGTAAAAGATGGCCTGGCCCTGGAAGGCTATGACCCGGTAAGCTATTTTGATGGCAAACCGGCCGAAGGAAAAAGCAGCCTGAGCTATTCGTACAAAGGCGTTACATATCATTTCGCCAGTCAGGTCAATCTGACAAAATTTAAAACCGAGCCCGACAAGTATGAACCTGCGTATGGCGGCTGGTGCGCCTATGCCATGGGTGAGAATGGCGAGAAGGTGAAAGTCGATCCGGAGACTTATAAGATCCTGGATGGAAAACTTTACTTGTTTTATAATTTCTGGACGAACAACACTCTGGAAAAATGGAATAAAAACGAGCAAAAATTAAAAGATGCAGGCGACCGTAACTGGACTAAAATTGTTCACTGACCGTTCAAACAGAACTTTTGTCGGCACTGTAACCAGAATGTTAAATTATCTTCAGTTTTGCCTTATCTTTGGCCAGAATCCCCCATTATGAATATCAATCACGCATGCTCTAACATACTAAGTCACCTTACCGGGATGGTTAGTCAGCTTTCAGAGCGGGATTTTGTTAAACCTGTTGATGCGTTGGGCAACTCAACGCTCGGCCAGCACCTGCGTCACACACTGGAATTTTTTATTTGCCTGGAGAATGGTTTTGAAGGCGGAGTAATCAACTACGATAAACGCGCACACGATAAGTTAATTGAAACGGACAAGTTCATAGCACTTTCGGTGATCAGTAAAATAGATGAGTTTGTTAAGTCACATCGCACCGACAAAGCCTTGAAGCTTGAGGCAGCTTATGATCTCGACAAGGAAGAGTTCGTTACTATTGAAACAAATTACCTGCGCGAACTGGTCTATAACATCGAACATGCGGTGCACCACATGGCCATCATGAAAATCGGTATCCGCGAAGCAGCACCGTATGTTAAACTCGCCCATGATTTTGGAATAGCCGCGTCCACCATCCGATATCAGGAAACCCTGGCGGCACGATAAAATTTCATGAGCTGGACGAAATTCCGTAACAGCAATTTTATCATTCGACTTACGGCCTGGGAGTACTGGCCGTTCGGCATCGTTCAATTTCCCCTTTTCATCTACTGGCTTTGGCTATCACTTCGCGCGCGGTCATTGCTGTTCTTTTCGGCCTCTAACCCCACCATTGTGCTGGGTGGAATGTTTGGAGAATCAAAACACGATGTATTGAATCTTATCCCCGATCGGTACAAACCAAAAACGGTATTGATCAAAGCCCCGGCTACAAAAACTGATGTGCTTGATACCCTACGAAAACACAACTTCCATTTACCGGTAATTTTTAAACCCGACTTGGGTGAGCGCGGATTCATGGTAAAAAAAATTTCATATGAGTCTCAAATCGAATCGTATCTCGGGTCGTTGAATAAAGATTTTCTTATTCAGGAGTTTCTCGATTTGCCGATAGAGCTGGGTGTGTTTTATACACGTTTTCCAAACGAGGGCGAAGGAAACGTAACTTCGGTGGTAATTAAAGATATGCTTACCGTAACCGGTGATGGTAGGTCTAACCTGCAGGAACTAATTCTTGCCAAGCCCCGCGCGAAACTTCAATGGCCTAAACTAGCAAATGCACATTCGCAACGGTTAACTAACGTGCTCCCGGCCGGAGAGAAGTTTGTTCTAAACTCCATCGGTAATCATTCGCTCGGAACCACCTTTGTGAACGGAGAGCATTTGATCAATGAACGCCTTTCAAAAACATTTGATGTTATCAGTAAACAAATTGATGGATTTTATTTCGGGCGATATGACCTTCGGTGTGCATCAATCGAAGCGTTATACGAGGGCGACATTAAAATCATGGAACTGAACGGTTGCGGGGCCGAACCTGCGCATATTTACCATCCAGGATTTTCGTTGTGGAAGGCCTTCGGTATCTTGTTTACGCACTGGAAAAATATCTTTTTGATCAGCATGCAAAATCACAGGCGTGGAATTGCCTTTACCTCCTATCGCGAAGGCAAAGAGATTTATAAAAAATTCAAGGAAGCAACCCTTCCGCAATGAGCCTGATCGCCACATTTTTCATTGCCTTGGCCTTCAGCTTTCTGGGCTCAATTCCGCCCGGCACGCTTAACCTCACCATGCTCAGACTGGGTATGGAACAAAAAATGGATGTTGCTTTCCGCTTTGCGCTGGCTGCAGCGCTGATTGAATATCCTTACGCATGGGTTGCATTGATCTTTGAAGACTGGATTACTTCTTCACCGGTTATCGTCCAAAACTTTACATTGATTAGCGCATTGGTCATGATAACACTCGGAATTGTTACACTCCGGAGCGCAACACAGAAAACACGTGAAGTAGAACCGGTTCGCGAAAGCGGGTTCAGAAAAGGAATCGTGTTAAGCATTCTCAATCCACTGGCGATGCCATTTTGGATCGGAATAACGGCTTATTTGAAAAGCCAGGGCTGGATCGCTCTGTCAAGTGCCGCTGAAGTTCATAGTTATCTGCTCGGAATATCACTGGGCGCATTTATGCTGCTAATGTTGGTGGCGTATCTGGCGAAGCGAATGAGTGTTGCCTTCTCTTCTAACCGGAATGTAAAGTTTATACCCGGCATCATATTGCTGGCACTCGGCCTTTACGCACTTGTGAAATACCTGGTCTCGTTCGGTTGATCAAAAAATTGTAGCTTACCGGCAAACTTTTTACGTTTGAAATACCTGCACCTGATCTCCGGCCCCCGGAACATTTCAACCGCCTTAATGTATTCGTTCGCGCAGCGCAGCGATACTACCGTGGTGGACGAACCGTTTTATGCGATGTACTTCTCAAAAACGGATGTTAACCATCCGGGTAAGTCAGATGTTTTGAAAGCCCAATCGGCAAACGAAGAAACCGTTAAAGCGCAAATTTTTTCGCAGCACTCCAAACCTGTTTACTTCATCAAAAACATGGCGCATCATATTGAAGTGATGACTAACCATGACTTCCTTTCGAAGTGCGTAAACATTTTTCTAATCCGGAACCCCCGGCAAATCATTGCGAGCTATGCCCAGGTTATTGAAAAGCCGGTGATGCGCGATATCGGTATCGAATACGAATGGAAACTCTTTGATGAATTTAACGATCCAAAAAGCATCGTGCTTGATTCGGGCTTGCTGCTTGAAAATCCGGAGTCAGTACTGAAGCAGGTTTGCGATCGTGCGGGAATCGAATTTCAAAAACAAATGCTCAGTTGGACTGCCGGCCCGAAGCCGTATGACGGAGTTTGGGCTCCGCACTGGTATGCGAACGTTCATAAATCGACAGGTTTTGAAAAGCAGGCTACCAGCGAACGCACGCTCCCGGATGGCCTTAAGTCGTTGGCTGATGAAGCCGATGTATATTATAAAAAACTCTTAACTCACGCGATCCGACCTTAACCTATGCTCCAGAAATACAATCCAAAAAACGAGAACATTATCGTTCATGTAGGTGGAAAACTGCTGCCAAGAAGTGAAGCAAAAGTTTCTGTTTTCGACAGTTCTGTTCAGGGTGGTGATGCGGTGTGGGAAGGATTGCGCGTTTACAATGGCGGAATTTTTTGTCTGGATAAGCATCTTGACCGATTACAAGCTTCGGCTCACGCCCTCGCATTTACTGATATACCCACTAAGGATACTGTCAGACAAGCGATCTTTGAAACGTTGAAAGCAAATGGTATGAAGGATGAAACCCACATCCGGCTTACGCTTACACGCGGTGAAAAAGTTACTTCGGGAATGGATCCGCGCGTGAATACCAAAGGCTCATGCCTGATTGTGCTGGCCGAATGGAAGCCACTTGTGTACGATAACAACACGGGCATTCGTGTTATCACGTCTTCTATGCGGAGGAACAATCCGCAATTTCTTGATTCAAAAATTCATCACAACAACCTGTTGAATAATATCCTGGCCAAGATTCAGGCTAACGTCGCGGGGGTTGATGCAGCATTGATGCTCGATCATCAGGGATTTGTTGCCGAACTGAATGACATCAACCTGTTCATGACCAAAAACAATGTTGTTTATACACCGCATGCGGATGCATGTTTGCATGGGATAACCCGCAGCCTGGTGATAGAATTATGTAAAGCGCACAACATCGCAATTGAAGAACGTAATCTTTCATTAACAGAATTTTATACAGCCGATGAGGTTTTCGGCACGGGAACGATGGGCGAACTTACACCCATTCACGAAATTGATGGCAGAAAAATAATTAACCGTTCTGGAAGCTCGCTGCTGAATGACCTTCAGCAAAAATTCAAGACACTTATTCCGAAGTATTCGGAAAAACTCCCGTTTTAAAAGGTAAGGGTTGATCCTGTAGAGGTTGCTGTCAGGCGTGCATCTGCACCTTCAATCCATGAAAGATTCGGATGATCGTGGCCGGTAAGGAAATTGAATGCAACCGGATAGTTGAATTCCCGGGTATGATACCTCAGCATCTGCTCAACTGTTTCTGCAAAAGGTAATTCACCTTCTTTGATGTCGGTCATGTGGCCAATAACAAGGCCCGCAAGCTTATTCAACTTGCCAGCGCGTTTGAGTTGCACAATCATCCGGTCAAACCGATATGCATATTCACCAACTTCCTCGATCACTAAAATTTTGTTTTCAGTTTGAATTTCGTTGGATGTTCCGAGCGAGTCAGTAAGCAACGACAGATTTCCACCGATTAATTTCCCGGTTCCCTCACCTAACCGGTTTGCTGCGGAAAATTGCGCAGTGAGCGGTTCGAACGTTCCAAACAGTGTTTTAATCAGACTTTCAGCGGAATGGCCGGCTCCGTTTTTTTGAAACTGTACAGGCATTGCTCCGTGAATGCTTTCAATTCCCACCGCCTGCAATTTCAAATGTAATGCCGTGACATCGCTGAACCCGCAAACCCATTTAGGTGCTTTTACGAATCGGGTAAAATCGAGCTGGTCAAGAATGCGGTTAGTTCCATATCCACCACGAACACAAATGATTGCGTTGATCGATGGATCGTCCAATGCGCGCTGCAGATCGGCTAACCGTTCAGCATCGCTGCCCGACAAATAACTATGTGCGGAACTAAAAAGATTTTCGCCCAGCCTTACGGATAATCCATGTTCCTGAAGAATACCAGCAGCCGTGTCGATGCTTGCGCGATCAAGCTTGCGCCCGGGCGCCACCAGGCAAACCTTATCACCTTTTCGAAGAAACCCGGGTTTAATCATGATTCCAAGTAAATAAAAAACCCCGTCTTTTCAGGGACGGGGTCTTATCAATTTTTATGTTGTGTGATTACGGCTTCTTAGGAGTCGTAGTAGTATTGGCAGCAGGGGTTGTTTGCGCATCAGGGTTAACGCCCATTTTCTTCAGCACAAGGTCCGACACATCGAGTTTTTCGTCACCGAACAGGATTACATCCAGTCCGCTGATCTGGTTGTTAAGTACCAATGAAAAACCATTTTCTTTTGCAACGTCTTCAATCGCTTTACCAACCTTCTCTTGTACAGGTCCGAGCAATGCAGAATTTCTCTTCTGCAAATCAGCCTGTGAATCTTCCTGAAGCTTCTGCAGATTGGCTTGCAATTGCTCGAGTTCACGTGCAGAGTTTTGTTTTACTGCATCCGGAATGTTTGGATTGTTGACATTATCCTGATACGTTTTAAGCTTAGTTTGGAATTCGTTGTACTTGGTGTCGTACTGTTTTTTCAATTGCGCCTGAAGTCCTTCAAGGTCAGACTGAATTTGCTTGGCTTCCGGCATTTTAGAGAAAATGTATTCAACATCAGCATAGCCGATTTTTACGGCCGCAGGTGTCTGTGCCATGGAAGCAGCTGTTATCAAAGCAAATGCGAATACGAAAACTAGTTTTTTCATTACAGTTAAATTTATGCTCAATTAATTTTTTACAACATCATTTGGGTCGCCCAGTCCAAGTTCGTCCAGCACGAAGTCTGTGTAGTCGTAGCGCGGATCCGTATAGATCATCACCAACTCCCCCGACTTATCAAACACAATTGCCAGACCGTTTTTCTTTGCAATCTTGTCTACTGCATCCCAAACTTTATCCTGAATCGGCTTGATCAATTCCTGTTTTTTAAGAAAGAACAAACCCTCAAAACCGAAAACTTTTTTCTGATACTCCTTCAGGTCAGCTTCTTTCTTTTTGATTGCATCGGTGCGTTCTTTTTTCATCGCATCCGTCAGCAGTACTTGCTCAGCCTGCAGCGTATTGTATTGCGCCTCAATACCTTTCGCCATTTCCTGAATTTCTTTTTCCCAAAGGGCCGACAAACGATTTATTTCTTCCTGGGCTTTGCCGTATTCGGGCATTTTTTTCAGGATAAAATCCGTGTCAATGTACCCGAACCTCTGAGCGTTGACAAAATTCAGGCCGAAAATGACAAAAAAAACTGTAATAAGGTAAAACCTCATATTTTATCTGATTTGTTGACCAATGGTGAAGTGGAACTGCGGGCCGCTTCGCTTGTTTCCGCTTCCCAGCGGGAACGGATCAAATCCATAAGCCCAGTTCACTCCAATCAAACCAAATGCAGGCATGAAAATTCTGGCTCCAAAACCCGCAGATTTATACATCTCAAACGGATTAAAGTCTTCATAATTATACCAATTGTTTCCGGCTTCTGTAAATGCAAAACCGTAAATGGTGGCCGCCTGGCTTGTTGTAATCGGATAACGCAGTTCCAGGCCGAATTTATCGTACACTATACCGCCTCGTACGGTTCCGCTCAACTGGTCGAATGGCGGAGTAATCTGGTTGTTTTGATATCCGCGCAAACCAATCACTTCCTGACCTAACACGAACGAGCCAACCCCACCGGCTAAGCCATCACCACCCAAATAGAATCGCTCAAACGGCCCGAGGCCCAAGGACTTCGAGTACGAACCGATAAACCCGAAGTGAGCCTTTGCCTCCAGCACAAGCTTGTGTGGTGACTGACGATCTAACGGGATATAGAATTTCGAATCGAACATCCACTTGTGGTATTCAACAAACTTGTTCTTCTGTTCAGTGGTTGCAGTTTCATAGTTCAGATTTCTCCATGATGAATACGGTGGTGTCAAATCAACGCTAAGAGAGATCGTTGAACCACTTTTCGGATACATCGGGTCATCGATGCTGTTACGCGCAATGGTGGTATTCAATTTGAAACCGTACGAAGAGCAATCGGAGCAACCCAGTCCGTATGTTCCCGGGTTTACATTTTCAACCGAATACACCGTGTATGAAACTGTGTTCATCAGTGTGAAGAAATCATCCGGCCATTTGAGCACCCGGCCGAAACCCACGGAGATGTTATCAACTTTCAATGAAGAATTCAGGTCGGTGAGGGTTCCGTTGTTCGAATAACGTGAAATTGATTTGTTGGCACTGATGGTTAACGACTGAGGTCTTCTTCCGCCAAGCCACGGTTCGGTGAATGAAATACCGTAGTTCTGGAAGCTTCTTCCGTTAGCGGTGATCTTCAGCGACAAGCGCTGGCCATCACCAACCGGTAACGGTCTCCAGTCTTTAATCCTCGGAACATTACGCAGTGAGAAGTTATTGAAGGTCAATCCAAGTGTTCCCACGAAACCAAAGTATCCGCCCCAACCACCGGAGAGTTCGATCTGGTCGTTCGATTGCTCTTCCACCTGCCATTCGATGTCGGCTGTGGCATTCGCCATGTTAGGAACAATATTCGGATGAATGTTTTGCGCATTGAAGTATCCAAGCTGACCGAGACGCTGCTGTGTGTAGATCACATCCGATCTTCTGAATTTCTGTCCGGGTACGGTGCGAAGTTCGCGTCTGATTACGTGGTCGCTCGTACGATCGTTACCGGTGATCGTAATTTCATTTAGTGTTGCCTGTGCGCCTTCGCGGATACGCATTTCGATGTCGATCGAATCACCTTCCACGGCAACTTCAACCGGAGTTACGTTGAAGAACAAATAACCATCGTCCATGTACAATCCGCTGATGTCTGGTCCTTTCGGGTTAAATGTGAGCTTGTTATCAATCTGCTCGCGATTGTATACATCGCCTTTCTTTACGCCCAGAATGCTGTTCAATGTCTTATCGCTGTGGAGGTAGTTGCCGGTCCAGGTGATGTTGCGGAAATAGTACTTCGGCCCTTCGTGAATGTTAATGTCGATGTTGATTGACCGATCGTCATAATTGTAAACCGTATCAAACTCAATATCAGCATCGCGATAGCCTTTGGCGTTCATGTGTGCAATGAGTTTCTTTTTATCGTCTTCGTAGTCGGTTTTGATGAACTTGGAACCCTTAAAGACGTTAAGTTTTACGTTATCCGTAAAGAATTTTCCAACCTGGCGCCACGTTACCGGATGATTCGATCCAAAAAATTCTTTTGGCTTTAACGTGATGAGTTCGCCAATGATGGCACGGTGAAGGGTAAAGCGCGCATACTCGTGCGTACCCTTCATTTTACCTTTAAGTTTACGGTCGGTAATGTTGTCGTTGCCTCTTAACGTAATCCGGTTGATTTTCACCTTCGACTTCGGATTTACAACAATGCGGAGGCGAATACCATCGGTTGAGAATGTGTCGCGCTCCTGAACAATTTTTACTTCAGTGTTGAGGAAGCCTTTCTTCACGAAGAATTTTTTCACTGCCAGCTCGGTGTTGCGCAGCATGGCATCGTTAACAATCTTTCCACGGATAAGGGTAAGATCTTCTTTCAATGCACTCTCCTGTCCTTTGCGGATTCCGACAAAATAGAAATTGGTGAGACGTGGCCGTTCGGAAAGCTTAATCACAAGCCAAACATTTTCGCCTTCAATTTTCTGGACGTTAATAACGGCATCACCCACCAGACCTTGCTTCCATAATCTGCGGATAGCCGTGGTGATTGCATCTCCTGGTATTTTGATTTTATCGCCCACGCGTAAACCGGTTAGGGCAATCATGGCAGTCTTGTCGAGAACGTTCAGTCCCGTTACTTCAATGCCAGCAATTACGTATTCACCAGGATTCGCATAGTTCAGGTTATTGTCGGCACTCGTAACTGCACGTTCACGATTTCTCCGGTTGATCTGACCAACAGAATTGAAAACGACAAAAAATAAAAGGGTAACTAGAACTAGAAGTCTCATCAACTAACCGGATTCAATTGTTCACTTGTTTTGCCAAATCTGCGTTCGCGTTGTTGGTACGACCAGATAGCTTCGTATAAATGTTCTTTGCGGAAGTCAGGCCATAACGTTGGAGTGATGTACAATTCCGAGTACGCGATCTGCCACAGCAAAAAATTACTTACGCGCATTTCACCGCTGGTGCGGATGAGCAGTTCCGGGTCAGGAATCTCAGCGGTTTGTAAGTGCCGGCTTATCATTTCCTCGTTAATGTCTTCTTCGTTTACTTTCCCTGCTTTAACCTCGGCCGCAATTGCCTTTACCGCCCGGGTAATTTCCCAGCGACCGCTGTAGCTTAATGCAAGCACAAGCTTAAGGCCGCTGTTATTCCGGGTGGCGTTGATGGCCCAATCGAGGTTTTTCTGGCAATCCTCCGGAAGATGAGATGTATCACCGATGGTAATTAGTTTTACCTGGTTATCCATCAATGTTTTTATTTCCTGCTTAAGGGTGTTTACCAGAAGCTCCATCAGCCCTTCTATTTCCTCCTTTGGACGGCCCCAATTTTCGGTTGAAAATGCATAAAGCGTCAGGAATTTGATACCTATTTCACCGCATCCTTCAGTTACATCCCGAACCGCCTGAACTGCATTGCGATGACCGAAAATGCGCATCGCGCCTTTCTTTTTCGCCCACCTTCCATTACCGTCCATGATAACGGCAATATGGCGGGGCAGATTATTGAAGTCGATATGTTCTTTAAACGATGCCAAGGGCGGCAAAAATAGCGTATTTTAACGTAAAGCCGTTGATCTTAACTGCCTTATTTATAAGGATTTGTGGGGCAGGGAATATCGTAAAACGTGCGGGTGAGGGTGATACCCAAAAAGTAGTATGTGTCGGTATCGTTGGGGTTGCCGTAGCGATAATTTTTCTGTGCCTGATCCTTGAAATCCGACACGTTATCGAGGTAGTCAAAAAAGGTTTTCCGTACTCCGAATTCGAGAGCTACATACCAGCGTGGGTTAACGATATACTTAAAACCTCCCCCAAATGGAACAGCCATCTGAACGTTGCTGTATTCAGCCGGTTTGGTATCGTTACCCGAAATGCCGAACAGTGCCAGTCCGCCAAACAAATACGGGGTAAAACGCATGGGCACTTTACCATCTTTCCAGTTGAGAAAATGGTATTCAATTCCCATCGAGCCCTCAAGCAAAAAAATGTCGAAAGAAGCATTGCGCTGAGCCGCAAAAACATCAATAGGCTTTTCGGATGCTTCTATTTTGCCACCGGTTAGCGCGGCACGAAAGCTCACAATTTTATTGATGTTGGACCGGTATATAACCGTTGCTGCCGGCCGCGAGTATTTGAAGTTGTAGTTTCTTACGAGATCGCCCGTATAGTTAAAGGTTCCGATCCCGAATCCAAGTTCTGACCGCTGTGCAACTACCGTTGTGGCAATGCAAAAAAATGCAGCACCGATCAGATACTTAAGCATTATCTGAATTTGGCCCGGTGATAATTTCTGTTGATGATGTAAGTAACACGAACAGATGTAACCATATAGAGGTCTTTGTCGCCTGTACCCCGAATATTTTTTGACTTCTGTTCATCTTCATTAACGTGTCCAAACCCTGCAACTGTTGTGTATCCAAGATCACCTTCGTATCCGTGATACTTGTTAGCAATAATCGCATCAACCTTGTTGCTAACGCCTGTCTTTACTTCATTCGAGCGGTACGACATAGCTCTTGCGAGCTCTCCATCCAGTGTGCGCAAGTCAACATAATAGCCGCTTACATCATCCAGGTAGTCGGTGAATGTGTAACGGAATCCAAATTCACCGGCAATGTCAATTACCTCAGTGAGCTTAAAACGTACACCCAGTCCGAATGGTATAGCAGCCTGTACTAATTTGTAATCTTTTCCTTCTGTTTTAAGCGGCTGCAAATCAACCCACTCACCTGCATTTGGGAATGCAGCTCCTGTCAGATCAGTGTCGGGTACTTTTGCTTGTGGATTATGGTGAAAAACTGCAATCCCCGCGTAGAGGTAAGGTGTCCACTTGGCGCGGCTCAGGTACGTTGCATCGTTTTCGAATAAGTCAATTTGACCAACAACTGAAATTTCCTGAATCCGGTTACGAAACGACAGATTACGCACGTACCGGAATGCTGCATCCTGATCGTTTGGATCAGCGGATTTGCTGTCGGAACCCTTAATTCCTCCAAACATAAAACTTGCAACGAGCTGATAACGCGGGCCGAAGCGATGAACGAATGAACCACCCACCGCCGGCCGGGTGAAAGCCAGATCGGTACTTAATTTTTTCGCACTTGGCGAGAGATCACCATAATAGTTGAACGCATTCAACGAAATTCCAACGGCATTGTAAATATTTCTTTTGAAGCTCGACTTGTTGCCTCTGAAATTGCCAATGTTACGGTTACTCTTCTTAATATTTCTGCGATTGATCTGACTATAAGCCTCTTGCGCAGAGACTGCAAAAAACGCCATAATCAATAACAAGAGGCCAACTTTTTTCATCTGGATAAGTGTTTCAAAATCAACGGACTACAAATTTAGTAAAAATTCAATTCCTTACATCCAACCCCCAATTTAGCTTTTGGCGCAGGGTTTTGAAATAATGCTGCCCTTCAAGCGAAATTAGGTTGGCCTTAAAGCTCTCTTTAACCACCTTAAGCCTCACCGACTCGTCAACAATAGCAATTCGCGAGTCAAGGGAAACCAGAAACTTCTTGCTTCGACCTTCTACTTCAAATGACAATTCTGCATTATCGGACACAACAATAGGCCTTACCGTGAGATTGTGGGGGCTAACAGGGGTGAGAATGAAATTGCCGGATCCGGGGAAAACCAGCGGTCCACCGCAGCTTAGCGAATAACCTGTAGAGCCAGTGGGGGTGGATACGATCAGGCCGTCTGCCCAATATGAATTCAGAAATTCCCCGTCAACATACGTGTGAACCGTAATCATGGAAGAGGAGTCTTTTTTGACAATCGTAAAGTCGTTTAGGGCGAAATTGAGCTTACCAAAAAGCTTTTTATTTGATTGCAGCCTTAAGAGCGTCCGTTTGTCGAGCTTAAATGCTCCTTCGAGCACTTTTGTAAGCGCTGTTTCCACATCTTCTTTACTGATTGTTGCCAGAAAGCCAAGCCGGCCGGTATTTATACCCAAAATCGGGGTTTCCTGGTCGCGAATGTGGGTTACAGACTCCAGCAAGGTACCGTCTCCGCCCAAGCTGAGAAAAATGTCGAGTTTCTTAAGATCGGTCCCTTCCTTATAAATCTTCCGTTTGAATGATTTGAAAATACCTGGCTTAAGACATTTTTCGAAGGCGGCAGAAACGTGGAGCTCGGCTTTATGTGCGCTGAGAATCCCGAAGATTCTCTCAATAAGCGGAGTGAGTTGTCGGTTAAACTCTTTTCCGTGAACCCCTATTTTCATTCGCGCTCAGATTTAAACGTTAAGGCAGTTAAGGCCTAATCTTAAAGATAAGCACGTTACGCGAAAACCGAAAATTATTTGATTGTCAGATGTCGAGATACCGGAGCAGCATGTCGATGCGCTCTTTGTCGGAACCGTTTGACGGAGCTTCCTGATACCGGCCAATGACCTTGTAATTGAATCGCTCGAGTGTGGCAACAATACGGGTTAAGTCGAGTTGATCAAGCTTAAGTGTGAGCCTGATCTTACCCGGATCAAGCGGATCTTCCTTAACTAAACTGCTCAACACACGCGTGTGATTTTCTTCAATCAACCTGCTTATCTCCGAAAGTGAGTAATCGTTGTGGTTCATGGCGAGCACGAGAATACCACCCGGAGTTTGCACAGCAGCCGTTTGAGCGAACGAGCTCAGCGTGTCCTGCATCGTGATCACGCCATTATAAATTTCTTCCTCCGTTAGCACCGCAACCATCTGTAATTTATTGTCGGCTGCAACTTTCAGAATATCGTAGAAGTGTGAGTTCATATGAACGTAACATGCTGCTCCGATCAGGTCGAAATCTTTCAACCGTTTTTCAACATCATTACCTTCCAATATGATTTCTTCTGAAATAAACCCGAGCAGTTTGCCATTATCAACCACCGGCATCTGGTTACACCGGAATTCCTCCATCCACACAATCGCCTTGTGCGCATCATCCGTTGCCTTCAGGGGCGGAATCATGTGGTTTATCAGATCTTCTGCTATCACGGTTCGTATTTGTCTATTAATACACTACGCAGCCAAAAAGTTTTCGACCAGCGCATTAAATTTTTCAGGGTGCTCCATCATTGGGGCATGGCAACATTTATCCACAAACCGGAGCGTTGAGTTGGGAATCAGCCTGTTAAACTCGTGTGCAACGGCCGGAGGCGTGATGGTATCGTTCAAACCCCATACCAAAAGCGTTGGCGCCTTGATGTTCGGAATATCGTTGGCCATGTTATGACGTTGTGCGGATTTCGCAATTGCAACAATGCGCAAACATTTCGGAATGCTGTTGGTTGTTTCGAAAACCTCATCGACCAATTCCTTGGTGGCCACTGAAGGATCGTAAAAGGTATAGGCTACGCGCTCTTTAATATACTCGTAGTTGCCGCGCTTCGGATATGAACCTCCCATTCCGTCTTCGAATAAACCTGAGCTTCCGGTAAGAATGAGTTTTTTTACCTTATCAGGATTCTTTAGTGTATAAACCAATGCAATGTGCCCGCCTAAACTGTTGCCCATGATCATCATGTTGTCGAGTTTTTTCATGGCAACAAATTCTTCGAGGAACTTCCGAAGGCCTTCGAGGCCCGCTTCCTTAATCGGCATTTCATAAATGGGAAGCATGGGGATAACCACACGGTAATTTTTTGAGAAGCGATTAACAACTCCTTCCCAGTTGCTTAACGCACCAAATAAACCATGCAACAAAAGCACAACTTCACCTTGTCCTTCATCGATAAATTTAAATCCGGCCTCTTCTTTAACGATCAATGCCATAACGGTAGGATTTGTATCCGATAAGTAAAGAAAAAAAAATCAAACAAAGGGCTTCGCAAAAAAGTTTTCAGGCGCCTTGCCCGAAAAGATCACTGAAAACCGGGAAAATTTCACCAATCCACGAAGTAACTGCAGGGGCGAGCCGTGCAATTGTGGGATAGAGCCAGGCATCTTCTGTAAAGGAAGCCGGGGCGAAAATGTTTAACGATGTAAATAACCAGATGAGCACGCTTGCCATAAAGGCTGCTTTAAAAATTCCGAGAATGGCGCCAAAAAGTTTGTCGGCACTTCCCAATACTGTTTTTTCAAGTGAAGTCTTAAAGGCTTTACCAAGAAGCGTTACACCGATTACTACGATCAGGAACACAACCGCAAAAGCTACGTACGGTAAAACCTGTTCGTTAATGTCGTAGTGTTCATCCAGCATTAGCATGGCTGCGCCCATCAGCTTGAAGCCGGCTAATACGCCCAGTATGATTCCCAGAAGCGTGAACAGTTCGGAAAGAAAACCTTTTTTATATCCCGCAACAGCGCCAATGATCAGGATAATGATGAGGACGATGTCAATCTTACTCAAGACGCCAGCAGTTTTTTAACGGTGTCGGAGATTGCTTTGCCTTCAGCGAGCCCGGCTAATTTTTTTGTTGCGGTTCCCATTACCTTACCAACATCCTGCGGACCTTTTGCACCTACTTCGGCAATAATTTTCTTTAACTCTGCTTCCAGTTCTTCTGCGGAAAGTTGTTTGGGCAGATAGCGGCTGATGACACTTAACTGAAACAATTCTTTCTCGGCCAGGTCAGCCCGGTTTTGCTGCTGAAAAATATCAGCCGACTCTTTCCGTTGCTTGGCAGCTTTCATCAACAGCTTGCTTTCGGTGTCAGAAGTTATTTCGGCAGAAACACCTTTTTCTGTTTCGGCCAGCAAAATCATGGATTTAATGCTTCGAAGCGCATCCAGTTCTTCCTTGTTCTTGGCGAGCATCGCAGCCTTGATGTCGGCATCTATTTTTTGTTTCAGGCTCATGACAAAATGAATTTGTTTGTGCGTGGATTCGTTAAGTTTGACGTGCGAAATTAATAAAACGGTGACACGGCTATCGGTAAATATTAATAAAATTGCCACGCTGCGCAACGCACGCGGGGGAAATAACCCGGATGTGGTTAAGGTTGCCATCGACTGTGAGCGTTTTGGCGCGCAGGGCATCACGGTTCATCCGCGTCCGGACGAGCGTCACATCCGCTACCGCGATGTGATTCAGTTGAAAGACGTGGTGACAACGGAATTTAACATTGAGGGATATCCGGACGATCGTTTTATGCAACTCGTTCGCGAAGCAAAGCCGGTTCAGGCAACACTTGTTCCGGACAAACCGGATGCGATCACATCCAATGCCGGGTGGGATACGCTGACGCACGCAGTATATTTAACAGAGATCGTTCAGGAGTTAAAGAAAATAAACGTCCGCGTTTCATTATTTGTCGACCCGGTGGAAGCAATGGCAGAAGGTGCCGCGAAAATCGGAGCCGATAGAATTGAATTGTATACCGAGCCATACGCGAGTAATTATCATAAAAATCGCGAGGCAGCAGTACAGCCGTACATTAACACTGCGCAGGCAGCAATCGCGAACGGATTGGGTGTTAATGCCGGACACGATCTTGACCTGCACAATTTGAAATTCCTGAAACAATCAATTCCCGATCTGGAAGAAGTTTCGATCGGTCATGCGCTCATTGCAGATGCTTTATATTTTGGACTGGAGAATACCATCCAACTGTACCTGCGACAGCTTAAGAGTTAAGTAAAAAACTTATCTTTCGTAATCTAAAACCCAGCCGGTTATGAATCTTCGTTCGAAATTTTCGGAAAATGATCTGAATCGGATCAAGGCGGCCGTTCACGATGCGGAGAGCAAAATTTCCGGAGAGATTGTTCCGGTTATTGTTGGTAAAAGCGGTCACTACACCATTGCCAATTATAAAGCCAGTCTTTTCGCAGGCTCATTTGCATTCCTGCTGATTATCGTTTTCGATCGTTATGTTCCTGCATTTGCGATTTATGATCCATTGCTGATTTTTTTCGCGGTACTGGTGGTGGGAGGATTAGGCGCGCTGGCCGCGCATTTTGTTAATCCGTTGAAGCGCCTGCTGATTGAACAGAAACACAAAGATCATGCTACGCGACAACGCGCGGAGAATGCTTTTCTCGAAGAAGAAATTTTCAATACACGGCAGCGAACAGGAATCATGATTTTTATTTCGTTTCTCGAACATGAAGTAATCGTGATGGCGGACACGGGAATCAGTAAAGTGGTTGAGCAGAGGGAATGGGATAAGATTGTGATCAATCTCACCGATCACATCCGCAGAGATAAAATTGTTGAAGGCCTTGAAGGCGCGTTAAAGCGCTGCGGAGAAATTCTGCTCGAAAAAGGTTTCCATAAAACACCGGACGATATCAATGAACTTCGTGACGATCTCCGGATTAATTAATCACCCCATGCGTTCGGCTGTTTCCCGCAAATCATTTTTGCTTTTCGTTTTCTGGATTGTATCGACTGTTGGTTTTGCACAATTGGAAGTTCCACCGCTTGCCGGTAAACGTGTGCACGATGAGGCAGGAGTTTTATCGGGCCAGACTATTCAGAATCTTGAATATCAACTGAAACTTCACCAGGACTCCACGGGCAACCAGATTGCTATTCTCATTTTAAAATCACTGAATGGCGAATCACTGGAAGAATACTCGATACACGTAGCACACGATGAGTGGAAACTAGGTTCTGAAAAGAACGACAACGGGGTTCTGCTGTTGATCGCCATTGATGACCGTAAAATGCGTATCGAAGTTGGACAGGGTTTGGAAGGTGTGCTGACCGATGCTTTGTGCAGTCAGATTATCCGAAACGAAATGGCGCCCGAGTTCAGGCGTGGTGATTATGATGCCGGAGTTCTCTTAGCAACAAACGCAATCATTCAGGCGATAGCGGGGGAGTACACAGCTGAACAAACAGTCGATGACAATTCATCGATGAGCGTTAGCGAAAGAATCTTCATCAGTCTTTTCATCTTCGGAATATTAGGCGTGTTCACGTTAGGCGGACTGCGAACCAAGGGTGCTGGCGGATGGGTACTGTATGCCTTTCTCACTCCTTTCTATGCGCTTTTTCCGCACGTAGCCGTTGGCTACAAGGGTGGTGTTGGCATTTTGATAGCCTACATTATCGGATACCCAATTCTTCGAACCATTTTTAAACGCAAGGGCTGGCAGGATGAATCGTCAAACAATCGCGGCAGTGGCGGAGGCGGTTGGTCGTCTGGTTCCGGTTGGTTCAGTTCTGGCGGAGGCAGCAGCTGGGGTGGTGGCGGAGGTTTCTCCGGTGGAGGCGGAAGCTTTGGCGGAGGCGGCAGCAGTGGAAGCTGGTAGTTTCAAAATGAAGCCCGGAGTGATAGCGATCAGAGCTCTTCTGGTCATCGTTATCAGCATCGCGCTTGTTGGCGTTTACACCGGATTTTCATACTCCAATCTGGATGTGCAGTTCCATGATACCTATTTCGTGTTCGATCCGGTGACAATCACATTCGTGCAAGCTGGCGCAGTTGTCGTGGCGGGCATAATTGTTCTTTCGTCTGAATTTTTGAAGAAACAACACGTCTTCGTGAGGTTGCTGTTAACTATTTTGTTCTCGGTAATCCTGTTTGTGCCGATACTCGTAATGTATACAACCCCTGTCGTGCTTTTGCTCAGCAAATAGTGATTTTGGTTTATTCCTTTATCGCGAAATCCTGTTTACTTTTGGCCTTCATTTCTAATCTCATCTTTCCATGAAAAAAGATAAAGTCATTTTTGACCTCATCGAAAAGGAAAAGCAACGCCAGGAACATGGCATTGAGCTGATTGCTTCCGAGAATTTTACTTCGCTTCAGGTGATGAAAGCTCAGGGCACAGTGCTTACCAACAAATATGCGGAAGGGCTTCCCGGCAAACGTTATTATGGCGGTTGTGAAGTGGTGGATGAGATTGAACAACTGGCCATTGACCGGGCCTGCAAACTTTTCGGGGCAGAATGGGCTAACGTTCAGCCACATTCAGGTGCTCAGGCAAATGCGTCTGTTATGCTGGCTGTATTAAAACCGGGCGACAAAATTCTGGGATTTGATCTCTCGCATGGCGGGCACCTTACGCACGGATCTCCGGTAAACTTCTCGGGTAAACTTTATCAGCCGACTTTTTATGGCGTAGAAGAAAAGACCGGAACAATTGATTTTGACAAAGTAATTGAAACAGCCAAACGGGAAAAACCGAAGTTGATTATTTGTGGTGCTTCGGCTTACAGCCGCGACTGGGATTATAAAAAACTTCGCGAGGCAGCCGATGCCGTTGGTGCGTTACTGATGGCCGACATTTCGCATCCGGCAGGATTGATTGCGCGCGGTTTGCTGAACGACCCGATGGAACATTGCCACATCGTTACAACAACTACGCATAAAACCCTGCGCGGGCCTCGTGGCGGATTGATTATGGTTGGAAAGAACTTCGATAACCCATGGGGATTGAAAACACCCAAAGGAGAGATCCGGAAGATTACTTCGTTACTCGATTCAGGTGTGTTCCCGGGAACACAGGGTGGTCCGCTCGAGCATGTAATCGCTGCAAAAGCAGTTGCCTTCCAGGAAGCATTGTCGGATGAATATCTGGACTATATCGTTCAGGTTGCCAAGAATGCGAAAGCGATGTCGGATGCGTTTACCGCAAAAGGTTATAAGGTTATTTCGGGCGGAACCGATAACCACCTGATGCTGATTGACCTTCGCTCAAAAAATCTTACCGGAAAAATTGCTGAAGAATCGTTGATCAAGGCGGACATTACCATCAATAAAAACATGGTTCCGTTCGATACGCAATCGCCTTTCGTTACCTCAGGCATGCGCATCGGGTCTCCGGCTATTACTACCCGTGGTTTAAAAGAGAAAGACGCTGTTAAAGTGGTTGACCTGATCGATGAAGTGCTAATGGCACCGAATGATGCCAGCAACCTCAAAGCAGTGAAGCGTAAGGTGAACAACCTGATGAAAAAATTCCCATTGTATTCTTAAATGTGTTTGAGCGGAGCAGATGAGTGAAGAAAAAGAAATGACCTTTCTCGATCACCTCGAGGAATTACGGTGGCATATTATCCGGGCAGTGCTCGCCATTGTGGTGTTGATGATTACCGCCTTTATTTACATCGAAGAGATTTTCGACAACATCGTATTTGCTCCTGCAAAAGTTGATTTCATTTTTTTCAAATGGATGTGCAAGCTGGGTGACTGGGTAGGAGCAACGGATACACTTTGCGTAACCAGTCTGCCCTTCAAAGTTCAGAGCCGGAACATGACCGGGCAGTTTATGATGTCGATCACGGCTGCAGCAGTTATCGGTCTGATTGTAGCCTTTCCTTATGTGATCTGGGAGTTGTGGTCGTTCATTCGCCCGGGTCTGAGGTTGAAGGAGAAGAAATTCTCAAAAGGTGCTGTTGTTGCGATTTCAGGTTTATTCCTGATTGGCGTAGCATTCGGATACTTTATTTTGTCGCCCATGACAATCTGGTTTTTGTCTACCTATTCGGTTAGCGAAATGATTGTCAATGAATTTGACATTACCTCGTATGTATCAACTGTGGCAAGTTTGATTCTGGGTTGCGGACTCTTATTTCAATTTCCGGTAGTGGTTTATTTCCTTACTAAAATTGGAATGATTACTCCGCAATTGATGCGCAAGTATCGCAGGCATGCTGTCGTGGGAATTATTGTTCTGGGCGCGGTAATTACACCTTCCGCTGATCCGTTCAGCTTATCCATTATCTCCATACCACTGTATTTTCTCTACGAGATCAGTATCTTTACTTCTGCTGTGGTACTTCGCAAGAAACTGAAGCAGGAAGCACAGGAAAACCAATCATGATGCCAACAATCGCTATAGGTGCCGACCACGCGGGATTCGAATTCAAAGAAGTCCTGAAAAAGTGGCTCGAGAAGAACGCATACAAAACAAAAGACTTCGGAACATATAATACCGAGTCGGCCGATTATCCTGATTTTGCACATCCGGTTGCTGAAGCAGTTGAAAAGAAAGAGTTTGAGCTCGGTCTTTTGCTATGCGGCAGCGCCAACGGTGTGGCGATTACGGCTAACAAGCATCAAGGCATTCGCGCTGCTATCTGCTGGAACGAAGAACTCGCAGCGCTGGCCCGTCAACACAACAATGCAAACGTGCTTTGCATCCCCGCGCGATACGTAAGTGTTGAACAGGCTGAGAAAATTCTTGACCGGTTTTTGCACTCAAGTTTTGAAGGCGGCCGGCATGAAAGGCGTGTGAATAAGATCAGCTGTTGATCTTTTTTAACGTATAGCCTTCCGGAGATTTTGCATACAACTTCCTGAGTTCGGGCAAACGCTTGAAGAATCCTGCCATCAGATTTTGCGGATCGATAATCACTTCGGGTTTTTCCTTTTCAAACGCACGGTGAACGCGAAACAGGTTTTCGTAGTAATCGGGATTTCTGAAAACATCGGTCGCTAAGTCCCAATCGTAGAAAGGAGAGCCAAGAGTATTGTTTAGAAAAATTGACTGATCGTCACTTAGTACCAAAATCTTTTTATTCTGAACCGGCACGTTGCTTTCCCGCACAATAAGATCCCGGAAACTGATCTGTGGAATTTTTTGATAACGTGTGAGATAAGCCAGCACAACAATACCCACGGTAAGAATTAATGTGTTCATTTCTGTAAACTTTCTTCTGCGAATCAACAAGAGAAAGTGCGTCAGAAAGAAGCTGACGGGAGGCAACACGGTAATGATACTTTGAGGTCTGAAATCGGCAGCAATGAAAAATTGCGCGAAGGCGATCACAAACCACAGAAACATCATCTGGAAAATCTGTGATTGGTATTTAGTCAGGCGGGCGTCACGGTTAAGGATGAACAGCGACACAAAAAGATAAAACAGCGGAACTGTGCAAAGCAGCAACAGCGACTTGGTGCTAATCAAATCGTTAGCCGGAAAGCTTAAGTTATGTAGGTAGTAGTTCTGCCATAGCTCAGTGGCGTGGCCTTTCAGGTTGAAAATGCAAATGAGCAAAAGATGCGGAAGCAGGAAGCCGAACACCACCAGCAGGTATTTGCGAATGGTGCTTCGGGTAAATATGGATAAGATGATAATCGCGCCCGGCAGGTAAATGCTGTATGAAAAACTGAACATGGAAGCCAGGCTGATGAAAATTCCCAGGTTGAACGCGGTTTCATCACGCGGTGTTCGAAATTCAATTTCCTTGATCAGGTTGTTCAGTGCCAGCAGCAACACACCAAACGCGAGCAAATCGCCCGTTAGCGCAATGGAATCGAAGGATATGAAGGCAAGAAGCGAAAACAACAGTGACGGGATGTAGGTGTTTTCGGTAAATACCTTTTTATCAATCAGTATGATTCCCAGAAACGCACTTTGAATGAAGAGGATGATGAACGCAACAATATGACGACCGGTTAGCGATCTGCCAAAAACCATGTCGAACAAGCCATAGAACCACGAAGTCAGCGGGGGGGTGCTGTCGATCGTTCCATGATAAAGTCCAAAACCATCGTTAACACGCTCACCGATTACAAAGCTTTTCAGTTCCGTAACGGTTACATCGGGTGTATCAATGAAAAGTGGCAGCGACAATAATGTCATAATTACCAGCAACCCGACCAGCCGGTATGGATCATTAATTCTGAAATAACCTACCACTTCGAAACTTTAAGAACGCGTCAAGATAATTTTAATATTTTATATTTTAACTTTAAAGTTCATGGCAGGTTCAACCCGACAATTAAAATTCGCCCGACTGATTCAAAAAGAGATCAGCGACATCTTTCAGCGCGATAAGCGTGGAATACTCGACAATGCATTCATTACCGTTGCCGAGGTAAAGGTTAGCCCTGATTTAGGTGTGGCGAAAATTTACATCAGCATGATGTTGGCTAAGGATAAACAAGCCACGCTTGAAAAGATCAACAGCCGGAAGGGAGAAATCCGTAAAGCACTCGGAGATAAAATCCGGAAGCAGGTGCGGGTGATCCCGGAATTGATTTTTTATCTCGATGAAGTGGAAGAGAATGCTCAGCGGATGGATTCGCTCATCAAGAATCTTAACATTCCGTCAACCGCAAAACCGGACCGCGGGGAAGAAGAGTAACTGTGAATCTGCCGTTCTTCATAGCGAAACGATACCTGTTCTCTAAACGCAAGAGGAACTTTATCAATATTATTTCCGGCCTCACGCTTATTTTGGTGGCAGTTTGCACAGCTTCGTTGATTATTGTGCTTTCGGTGTTCAATGGCCTGGAACATCTCTTGCGTTCACTCAATCAATCGTTCGATCCGCAGATAAAAATTGAGGCGGTAGAAGGAAAGTCGTTCGAGATGAACGATGAACTCCGTTCCAAAATAAAAGGTGTTGCAGGCGTTGCGATTGTAACAGAAGTGATTGAAGATTATGCATATGCCCGTTACCGGGAAGCGAACCAGGTAGTTAAACTGAAGGGGGTAAGCGACAACTTCATTGATCAGCACCGGATTGATAACGCCATTGCGGAAGGTGAGCTCGCACTAAAAAGTGGTCAGACACCGTACGCCATAGTAGGTCGTGGTGTACAGTATTCACTCTCCATTCAGATCGGTGACAACTTTCACCCCTTGCAGATTTATTATATCAACAATGTTAAACCCGGAGTTGTTGACATTTCGAAAATCTATTCGCATCAAAACATTATCGTGGGCGCGGCTTTTTCAATCGTTCAGAGCTTTGATGAGAACTATGTAATCGTGCCGCTTGAGTTTGCACGTGATGTCATGCAGTATGGAAACAAGCGGACGTCTCTCGAAATAAAAGTTGCTGATAATGTAAATCCCGCCAGCGTTCAAAGCAATCTTCAAGCTGCACTCGGAAAAAATTTTTCTGTTCTGTCTCTGGAGGAGCAACACAAAGATCTCTACCGTCTGCTGAAGATTGAAAAACTTTTTGCGTTTGGTGGAGGAGTTTTATTGCTGGGCATTGCATCGATCAACATTTTTTTCAGTTTGATGATGCTTGTGCTCGACAAGAAGAAAGATATTTCACTGCTTGCCTCGATGGGGGCAGATCAAAATTTACTTCGCAAAGTATTTTTAACAGAAGGCGCTCTCATTGCTGTTGGCGGAACGCTGCTCGGTCTTGTACTCGGTGCAACGTTTTGTTTTTTCCAGCAACGCTTTGGGTTCATCTCCATGGGGATGCAAAACTCCGTGACCGAAGGCTACCCGGTTAAGATGATCTTGTCTGACTTTGTTTACATCACACTCGCCATGGTCGTGATCACTTTTCTGGTTTCCTACCGCCCGGCACAGGTTGCAACCCGCACTTTTTCGCCTGCCGATCTGTAAGGATCGCGTATGAAATTGCACGATTTTCAAGGTTTTTCTCAGCCAAAATGATTAACTTGGAGGTTCCGTTCTCTCAAAATGACGGAAAATGTAGCTACTCATGAAGGTCTCAGCCTCACAACCGTTCCAAATCATCTATTCGCTCTTCCAGCATGAGTACCTGGGACTGTTGATCGAGTCGTACATTGTCCATTTGGACGAAAAGGGAAAACTGACCTTCCAGCATCAGAATATCTCCTCGAAAAATGCCCGCGAATTTTCAAAAGGACTTGACGATCGCGACTATGAACTGATCAAACTCACGGACGCCATGGAACAGGAGTCGGTGGTTAAAAAATTTGTCGGTAAACCGATGAAGTCGGATGAATTCTTTTCAAAAGTTTACAGCAAAACGAAAGGCAACGAGGCGCTGCAGGAGCAAATTGAAATTCACATCGAGAACAAAAGGGCGGAAGCTCTTGAACTGATGAAAGGCAAAATGCTTTTCGAGATGGGCAGTGATGGTGAGCCAACCTGGAAGAAGATTGAGGTAATGCCAAGCAAGGCAAGCATTCAGTTTCATTTCATGCGGAGCAACGATGCCACGAACTACTATCCAACCATCACATATCAGGGCAAGAAACTTGATCTGCCCAGCGAGTCGGCATACCTGGTGTGCAAAGGGCCTGCGTGGATGGTGTTGAATGGAAAGTTATATGGCTTTGAGAAGTATGTAGATGGCAAGAAATTGTTGCCTTTCTTAAGTAAGAAGTTTGTTGTTATTCCAAAGAACCTGGAAGAAACCTACTATAACCGATTTGTAGCTCCATTGATTGCATCATTTGATGATGTTGAGGCGAAAGGTTTTGAGATCAATAAAAATGACTACGATCCGAAACCTATCCTTACACTTTCTGAGCTGGTTTCGATTCATAGCTCGCAAGCGGCCGATTTGTTCGACAGCACTCCAACTGAAGATAAGAGTGATGAGTCGGGCAAAATCGTGTTCGATCTTTCATTCAAATATGGAAAGCATCGGTTTCAGGGACGCAATCGTGTGCCGGTAAGCGTGACGGTTGAACGTCACGATAAGGATTATGTATTTCATCGCGTAACGCGCAAGTCTGACACTGAGAAAAACTTCCTGCATACACTGCAGAAGCTCGGCTTGCCGATGAAAGATTTTAACGTGGCCGTTCCCAAGTCCGAAGCATTTTCGTGGCTGAACGAGAACCGGGTTAACCTGTTGAATCTCGGGTTTGAAGTAAGCCAGCCACAGAGCAACGACAAAAAGTATTTTGTCGGAAAAGCAGTTATTGAAGTTGAAGTAAAAGAGAATATCGACTGGTTCGATATTCATGCGAGAATAAAATTCGGTGAGTTTGAGATTCCGTTTAAGGAATTGCGAAAGCTGATTCTGAAAAAGAAAGTTGAATTCAAATTGCCGAACGGAGAAATCGCCATCATTCCTGAAGCGTGGTTGACGAGGTATGCCGATTTGTTTGCATTGAGTGAAACACATGGCGACAAAGAACGGCCGGTGTTAAAGAAGCACCACCTCAACCTGGTAAAAGAACTGGAAGAAGGCAACCTGGCTAAAGTTCATTTGAGCGAGCGTCTTCGCACATTAAATTCATTCAGCGGGATAAAAAGTTACCCGGTTCCTGCCGGCTTCAAAGGTGAACTTCGCCCATACCAGCGTGCCGGCTACAACTGGCTGCGTTTTCTGAATGAGTATAAGCTTGGCGGCTGTTTGGCTGATGACATGGGTTTGGGTAAAACCGTGCAAACATTGACTATGCTGTTGGCGGAGAAGGAAGCAAATGCCGGTCCTTCGTTATTGATCATGCCCACGTCTCTTATTTATAATTGGGAAATGGAGGCGAGCAAGTTTACGCCAGAGCTGAAAGTGCTCAACTATACCGGCACACTGCGGAACAAAGATGTAAAGCGATTTGAGAAATATGATGTGGTGCTTACATCGTATGGTATCACCCGGCTTGACAGCGAATTGCTTCAAAAGTTTTATTTCAACTACATCATCCTGGATGAGTCGCAGGTAATTAAAAACCCTTCGTCCAACATAGCCAAGGCGGTTCGCGAACTAAAATCGCGGCACAAGCTCGTGCTTACCGGAACGCCATTGGAAAACACCACGATGGATTTGTGGTCGCAGATGAGCTTCATCAATCCCGGAATTTTGGGAACGCAGTCGTACTTCCGGCAAGAGTTTCAGTTGCCGATTGAAAAGAAAAACGATGAAGCCAAATCGAAAAAGCTTCACGCCATTATAAAACCGTTTGTTCTGCGCAGGCACAAGTCGCAGGTTGCCACTGAACTCCCGGAAAAGGTAGAGTACGTGCAGTACAGTGAGATGACGCCTGAGCAGGAACGGAAGTACGAGGAAACGAAGTCGTACTATCGCGGAAAGATTCTGGACTTGATCGATAAAGAAGGTATGGGCAACAGCCGCTTCATGATTTTGGAGGGGCTTACCAAACTTCGCCAGCTGGCCAATCACCCGAAAATGATCGAGCCATCATACGCTGGTGATTCAGGAAAGCTGGAAGATATCACGCACATGCTGGAGAATGCGATGGCAGAAGATCACAAAGTTCTTGTGTTCAGCCAGTTTGTCAAGCATCTGAATCTTGTTCAGCAGTATTTGAAAGCAAACAAGATTAATTATGCATACCTGGATGGCGGAAGCACCGATCGCAAAGAGCAGGTAGAAAAATTCAATAAGGATCCGAAGACGAAGGCATTCCTCATCTCGATCAAAGCCGGGGGTTTAGGATTGAATTTGACGGAGGCTGATTACGTGTTCATTCTCGATCCGTGGTGGAACCCGGCTGTGGAGGCACAGGCGGTTGACCGCGCGCACCGTATCGGACAAAAGAGAAAGGTGTTTACCTATAAGTTTATCACCCGCAATTCAGTGGAGGAAAAAATTCTTCAGCTGCAGCAAAAGAAATTGAAGCTTACCAACGAGCTGATCGTAACGGAGGAAAGTATTATGAAACAGCTGACGCGGGAGGATATTTCGCAGATGCTTGCTTAAGATGTCGCTTCTTCCAGCGTTTGTGTGACCACAGCCAGCCCGCAGGATTTTCGTTAATTATTTTTTCGGCTTCCTGCACATATCGCTCAATTACGTTTTCCTGATCTTTTATGTACGGGGGTTCTGTCAACGGAACAAAAGTCGTTTCATAGTAACCTCGCTTTACTTTGCGGATCGCACTAAACACCACGGGATACTGCGTAAGTGAAGCAATTTGATCAGGTGCCTGAAAGAAGGCTGTTTCCTGGTTCAGGAACCGGGTGATATACTTTTTATCTTTTTTCTGACCCGGGTACTGATCGGATACGATGGCAATCATCCGCCAGAGGTTTCTCCGTTTTACCATTTCGCGGCCAAGCTCATTTCGTTTTATGGCGTGTCCGCCAAAACGACTTCTGATGGCGATAAGCAGTTTGTCGGTGAGCTTGGTATTAATCGGCTGATACACGTAGTCAAGCGTAAAGTGAAAATTGCCCGCTACCAGCAACCATTCCCAGTTGAATTGGTGAGAAGCCAGCCCGATGATCGGTTGATTTCTTAGCCGGTAGGGTTCGATCAGTTCCGGATTCGTGAACGACACGCGTTTATTAAGTTCTTCTTTGCTTATTGTGAGCAGTTTGAGTGTTTCAACCGCATAGTCGCAGAGGTTGCGGTAAAACTGCCGTTCGATTTTTTTAATTTCAGCGATCGATTTTTCCGGGAAAGAATTCACCAGATTTTTTCTTACGAGCTTTTTACGATAAGGGATGATGTAATAAGCAACTATAAAAAGAAAATCAGAGAACAGGTAGAGAATACCAAGCGGTAAGTACGATATCAGCCGTAGAAAAAACATCAACTTCTTTGGATGTGCAAGTTACGGAAGGAACCGACAGCACAAAATGAAAATGAGCGCCTCATGCAAAGCGCTCACCACGTTGTGATATAAGATTTTACTAGGTTTTATTCAGGAATACAAGTTTGGTATTGTCGGCCCGGCTAATGGATTTATAAAAATCTATAAATTCATTATATGTGCTGGCCAGAAAACGACCTTTGTTGATTTTTAGCTTTCGCGTGTATACCACAAGGCCTTGATCAAGCGTGTAACTGGATTCGTATTCACCGAAACGCGAAGATATTTTAACTGGTTGAGGAAGGACCTCCGGGTAAATTTCATCCGGCACGTGGTAGCGAATCGTGTCGTTATCAACAAATCCGAAACTTTCCACAATATCCGTTTTCCGGGCATCAAGCTTTTCCGGAATATAACCGTTGCGATTCATCAGGTTAGGTGTAAGCATTAATCGTTTACCGCTTACAGAAGCGAGTTTTCTGAGCGACAGATCAAGACTAACGGTAGCGGAAGGAATTTTCGCTTTATGATTTTCGAACTTAAATGAGTTAATATCAAAACTAGGAATATCAGTCGTGTTCATAACCCACTTCTTCTGCAGGTCGAACTGATTGTTCAGAATGCCATCGAGGTTATCATTCTCGTATTGAAGCCCGGAGTACACGGTTTTAATTTTTGCTTTGGCATCACCGGTGTTGGTGACAAACACATCCGCTGAACGATTTTGCGTATTCAGTTCTTCCGGATAAGAAATCGTTTTTACAACCTCAGCACCTTTTTCTGTAATGATCAGCGCTTCGCGATCACCGGTAAAAGTTCCGATGTAGCCGAACGGATTTGTTTGACTGGTACATTCGAGCCAGAGTGTATCGCTTCCGTTCGGTACGGCTGCAACGGCATGGTTAAATTGTGAGCTTGGAAACTCTTCTTTCATTTCGGCTGCTCCCCTTCCGGCACGTATTAACGCGTAGTGCGCCTTTATTCCGGCAACTTCAAGCATCGACACCATGTAGTTGGAAAGCGCTTTGCAGTCGCCATATCCGGTTTGATCGACAACCGATGCTTCAAAAGGCTGAAATCCTCCGATGCCCAACTGAATGCTAACATAGCGGGTCTTACTTTGCATGTATTCGTAAATCGCTTTTACTTTTTCTTCGGTTGTTTTTTTACCGGCAACCAGTTGAAGTACTTTTTGTTTTGTTTCTTCTGGCAAAACGTTTCTGCCCTTGTTTAATGAACTAATCCACGTTCCGAATTCATCCCACGAATTCATGGTACCCAGGTATCCGTCAAACTCAAATGTTGTTGGAGCAGCTGAAATGGTTGAAACCAAATCGGCATGTGGCGGGCCTTTCGGTTCAAACTTGATTGCCGGTACGTTTTCAAATTCCCAACGGGTTGATTCTCGTCCGTCTTTCGTAACGGAAACGACTGGCAGCTTCTCCACGTTTTGATTTTTAAACCGTGGTTTTAATTCTGCCGGATAGATGAGTTCATACGAAGAATGCTGTACAGCCATGCGTTCTTCCGGCAGCAGAACGTAGCCGGGGATCATAAACAAGTATTTGTATTCAATTTCGTACTCGAACTCAACGGTGTAAGGATAAACTCCCTGAGTCAGTACGGCCACCTTCAGGCGGTTATCGCTGTACAGGCTAAAGCCATCGAATGCACTTTGGTCGTAAAGTTCGCTTGACTTCAATTTTTTTAACACGTTTCCACTGGCATCATACGCCACGGCTTTCAGGCTCGAAATTTTACTGAGCTTATCGTAACCGACAACCTTTGTGGCGTATTCGCGGCCTTTATCGTTGAAAATGGTTACAACCTCGTATACGTGCAAAGAAGCTTTGCTCTTCGATTGAATTGTAAAAGTCATTTCATCCTGCCGGAAAACAACATCTGCATTCTTTTTCAATGCCTCCGGGATGTCGCTCACGGGGAATTTGGGATCACCCGCAAAGGCAGCCGCGCTTAGCACGATCGAAATAATAAATGGCACCAACCTCATATAAACTCTCGTTATCTATTTCTTTTTATCCTCAAAAGACGTAGGGCATCAAACTAAGATACAAAACAGATTTGATATGACGCCTAAATTGTACAAAACTATTTCTTTTTTAACACAATTTTTTCATTTCGCTTTGCTGTTACATGCGAATAGAATTCTTTTAAATCCCAATATTCTCCGGGTTGATAAAGTGATCTCTGTCTTTTAAGACTGTAAAGAATTTGAATCACGTTTCCAGTTTGGGTTGCCGAATAGGTAAACTTTGCAGATGAATCCTGAAGCTTTAGAATTATTCCCTTGGGTAACTCCTCGACTTCGTAACCCTCGGGAATTGATAGTGACGCTAAATAAATCAATTCTCGGTTTGCCGGGAAACTAATAGGGTACAACCGCCCTGTATCAGTGAAGGGGTTTGTTTTCATACCGCCCGCGACAACAGGCGAGATATAAATGAACTGACTTTCCGGATTTTCGTTTTTTATCGATACCTGGTAAGTATCTTTGAATGGTCTATCACTTGCTCTTGTATTTTCAAAAGATGACTGATTGATGTCCCAGGTTTCTTCTTTTACACAATTTTTGATAAAACTCCATTCATCAGTATCAGTAAATAAGTTTCGAGCCTCAACACCATCGTAGCCCTCACGTGAAAAATTGACCGACCCGGTTAGTTTCCCATCTTCTGAAATTTTTAGTGAAGCATTTATCGTTGTTTTGGAATTGGGAAGGAAGTTAAGAGACACCCAGCCAGCTGTTTTATCGGAAACGATGAATCCCTCACCATCAACAAATTGTTCAGGCAAAAATCCCAAGGGTAGAAATTTTTTTGATGCATCAAGAAAAATATATTTATCGCCAAGAACAACGGCACAAACTGCATAATCAAATTGACTGCGGATAGGAAAATCTTTATTGATTTTTCCATTAGCACGAGTACTTAGCAGAACGATGTAAGTTTGTAACCCTATTTTATCGATCATGGATGCTAACAACATATTTATTTCCATGGATGAACCAGTGGTTTCGTCAAACGTACGTTTTAAATTAATCACGTCGGGGTCTGCCTTTATTTGCGTATAGCGATTTTGTACGTACTTATAAAGTGTGTCAACTTTCTTCAGGGGATCCGATACATCTTTTGTGAGTTGCGAGGTAATTTTTTTTAAAAAGCCATTGCCCGCTATCTGATTGAAGAAAAATTTATTAGTCACAAGGTCAGAGTTCAGTTGTTCCCAGGACCTGAGATAAGAAAAGCTTATGCCTCCTATATAGTCTTGTTCGTTACTGATCATAGGTTCTGTATGAAATGCCGGAACATCCTCATAAGCCCAATGATAAAGTTTTGTCAAAGCTGTTTCCGTAAAGGAGTATTCCGCTGGTTTAAAATTCCCCTGTACATAGTTGTGAAGTACACCCGTGTTGGGCATTCCGGCCCAAAAATCACAACGCCTTACCGGAATAGGCGCTTGGAACTGCCAACCGGGATATAGCAACGACTTGAAGTTGACCTGATACTCCAGAACGGCACCTTTACGCACCTGTGGAAATGAAAATGTTTCGAATGAAAGGTCTTTTCTTATTTTCTGACGCACGACAGACTCTTTGGGTATTGTGACTGAAATTAGCTTTCCTTCTTCGATATAATGTGTAGCTGCCTTGATGATAAGCTGGGGGTAATACGCATAAACAGGAATTTTTACATCCCCCCACCGAAAGCCTTGTTCTTTTAAAATTTTAATTCGAACGTGACGTTCCAGAATACAACCTTCCCCGGGCTTCTCGGAGACTTTAAAAAAATCATTTAGAATAACGGCCTCTGCAGATGAATCCTTGACATATTTCGTCATGGTAAGGTCTGCCAAAGGAATTTCGCCAAAAATCATTGGAGAGTCCTGTGCGCAAACCAAACGAACACATAATTCACACGCAAAAAACAAAAGCCATCCCTTCATTCGCTACTTCTTCTTCAACACAATTTGTTCGGCCTGTTTAGCAACCACTTGATTATAAAGCTCTTTAAGCTGAAGATACTCCGACTGTACATACAGTGTTTTTCCAATCTTAAAATGGCTAAGGATGCTCAAAACATTGCTATTTTGCGTAATTGAATACGTGTATTTTGCTGAGTTATCAGGTAACTTAATCACGAGCGGTGCAGGAATTTCCTCCACGATGTAGCCGTCCGGCACGGTAATCCGGCTCATATAAATCGATTCGAAAGTTTTGCCGTAGCTAATTGGGTACTTGCGATCGTCAGCGGTGAATGGATTTTCCCCAAGTCGCTCGCAAAGAATTGGATTCACATACAGGATGTCGGCTGATCCTGAAGCGTGATTGTCGATGCGAACGGAATAAGTTTCCTTCGTTGACTTGTTCAAATCATCAATGTTTTCAAAGTTGTGCTGTTCGAATTCCCATCCCATCTTGTTCGAAAAATATTTCAAATATTCCTCTTCACCCTTTTCGGTATATACTTTTCTAAAGTCAAGAGCGTCATATCCATCGCGGGTGAAGGTTATTTTACCTTCTACATTTCCGTTTCCGTCAAGCTTAATGTCGCTGGATGTAACCGTTTTTGATATCGGCAGAAAGTCGGTAGGAATCCACCCGAAATTTTCCTTGTCGAGCATAAAACCTTCTCCATTCAGGCATCGTTCAGGAAGATAGCCTAAAGGCAAATGCTTTTCGGTGGCGTCAAGAAGAATGATACGATTTTCTACCTGTACCGCACAGATCAAATAGTTGAACTGATATGGCATCGCTACCTGCTTTCGAATCATTCCGTTATCGCGCGTGCTGAGCGCGACAACATTAACCTTAAAGTCAGCCTTGTCAAGCATAGAGGCTAGTGTGAGATTAATGTCAGAGCATGTTCCAATGCCTTTTTCGAATGATTCTTTTAACGTTCTTGAACCAACCGCATACCGCTTCTCCCAGGTGTACTTGTTCTTGACATAGTCATAAATCACAGAAACCCTTTCCATAGGATCCGACTTGCCTTCCGTTAAGTTTTTTGTGATTGGTTTTAGAAATGGATTGCCCGCAATGTGACCACCAACAAACTCTGACTTAAAAAGCAACTCATTCACTTTTTCCCATGTGCCCATCAGTTCAAGTGTATACCCGGAGCTGACTTTGGTAAGAAAAAATTCAATCTCACCGATAAAATCTTCCTCGCTGCTCATGAATGGTTCCGGTCTGAACGCGGGCACATCGCGATAAATCCAATGGTACGAAGTTTCAGCGGCCGATTCTTTAGCATCATAGGTTGAAGCTTGAATGTATCCCCTCGAAAAATGTTTGAAGACAAGAGTAGCAGGTGTGATTGCCCAAAATTCGCTTAACCGGGTGGGAATTTTCTTTTGAAACTGCCACGTTGGCAGGCCCGGGGAAATAATAGAATAGCTGTATTCCAGTACCGACCCTACTTTAACATCCTGAAAAGTAAACTTTTGAAGTTCAATACCACGGGTAAACTTTTCACGAAACATCGATTCTTTCGGAAGGGCCGTTTCCACGATTTTTCCGCCCTCGAGGTTAAACGTTGAAGCCTTGAACTGAAATTTGTTTTCACCGTTCGTTCCTGCTATTGGAAGTTGAATGGCCTGATCTGCCCAACCCGTACCGTTAGCTTTCAATATTTTTATTCGTACATGGCGTTCATACATCATGCTGAACTGCCCGGTGGGAGAAACTTTTCCGAAGTCCGATAAAATGATTGCCTCCGCAGACGAATCCTTGGCGTACGAAGTCATTGTCAAATCTTCCATGGCGATATCGCCAAATTTCATTGGATCCTTCTGGCCGAATGCAGGCAGAATACACACCAACAGCCAGATGATTACAAGGACAGATTTCATGCTGATTTACTTTTTCTTCAACACGATCTGTTCACCTTGTTTGGCGATGAATTGCGTGTAAAACTCACGCAGAATCGGATATTCAGCCTGAACAAACAATGCCTTATTCACAACCAGCATGCTCGTGCAGCTGATGGTGTTACCAAGCACATTTATGCTGCAGATGTACTTGCCCATCCCGCCAGGCAAGGCAAAAATTTTGTTTGCCGGTACTTCCTCAACAGCATACCCTTCCGGAATGGTGATTTTGGTTAGGATAGATTTTTCAAACGGACTTCCGAAATCAACGGGATATTGCCGTGTGTCAATCTTAAATGGATTGTCTGTCATGTTGAAGCCAAGCCAGGGATTTATATAAATTAAATCGCCTGCAACCGATGCATGATCGGCAATTGTTACTTCATGTATTTCTTTTGCAGGTACATTGATTTGTTCCATTGTTTGGAAATCGCTTTTAGTGATCTCCCATGATTTTGCACTCGCTAGCTCTTTGGTATAAGCCTCCTGACCTTCAGCGTATTTTTTTCTGCTTTTGTGCGCGTCATACCCGTCACGGGTGAATGTTACTTTGCCGGTTAATTCACCCGAGGCCGATAAAGCAAGGTCACTGTTGACAACCGTTTTGGATTTCGACATGGCTTCAAGATTGATCCAGTCAAAAGTCTTTTCATTCGAAAGAATCAAAATACCCTGACCGTTTAAGCATCGCTCCGGAAGCATGTTTAGTGGAATGAAAGGTTCCGTTGCGTCCAGGAAAATACGCTTGCCATTGAGCATCACGGTACAAACAACGTAATTGATCTGACTTTCCATTGGCACCTGCGTGCGGATAAAGCCGTGATCACGCGTGCTTAAGATTACCGGGTCGACAACAAAACCTGCCTTGTCGAGCATGGAGGCAAGTGCAATGTTAATGTCGCCAGAGGAGCCGATTTTCTTTTCAAATACGTCCTTAAGCTGATACGCGTCTGTATCGCAGATCTCATTCCACTTCAGCGTGCTTTTTACATAATCAAAAATGATCTGGAGTTTCTTTTCCGGTTCCGTAACACCGGCTGTTAATTCTTCAACTTTCTTTTTGAGGAAGTTGTTTCCGGTGATTGCTTTACCCGAAGACTCGCTTCCCATGTAAGTTCCTACCAGGCGTTTCCATGTGCCCATAACTTCTTTTGAGGGTTGGCCCGGAAAGTTGATGTATGCCAGCGCAAAATTTATCTTCGAAACGTAGTCACTTTCCGAAGTCATATAAGGCTCGGGTTTGAATGCAGGTACGTTTTCAATTACCCAGCGGTGGCGCTTATCTTCGTAATCACCCTGCGGAACATTTTTCGTATCGTACTGCGGGGCCAGATAGCCCTGCATGTATCGTTCCATAATAAAGAAACTCGGAATAAACGCGCGATACTCCGTCAGGCGAGTGGGGATTTTATGCTGAAATTGCCAATTAGGAAAGTTGGCGAGGAAATCGGAATTGTGTTTGTAACTATATTCAATGACCGAACCGGGCTTTACATTGGGCAGGGTGAATTTTTTGATGTTGAAACTCTTGTTAAACTTTTCGAGGAATACAGCGTCCTTGTCCATTTCGGTTTTTACAACCTTTCCGTTTTCCAAGTTGTAGGTTACGGCCTTAAGGTTGGTGATGTTTTCATCGGCTGAACCGGAGTGGTACAACATAACTTCCACATCGGCCCACGATGTTCCTTCAGGTTTCAGAATTTTTATCCGGGTATGCCGCTCAAAAATCATCTTGCCCTGGTAAGGGGAAATCCGGGCTTCCCCGAAATCGGCAAGTATCACGGCAGCCGCAGACGTATCGGCCGCATAGCTTGTCATTTGGAGATCTTCCATTGGAATTTCACCAAACTTGATCGGATCTTTTTGTGCGAATGATGTGTATATCGGTCCTGCGAGGAGCAGGACAGCCAACAGGTATCTCATTGGTATAGACGGGGTTTAGAGTAGATTACAAAATAACGAATTAATCTTCAGACACAACTAGTCATTGCTTACATGTATTTTTAAGAAAATATTTTCCCTTTGGCGAAAGCAAAAACTACATTTTTCTGTCAGCAATGCGGACATGAATCTCCCAAATGGCTGGGCAAATGTCCATCATGCGGAACCTGGAATTCATTCGTAGAAGAACTGATACAGAAAGAAGAGCCTGCAAAAACCGAATGGCGACAGGAAACGAAATCGGAGCGCAACCATGCCAAGCCAATCCGGGAGGTTGAAGCCGTTAATGAAGTAAGAATCACAACGCACGATCAGGAACTTAACCGCGTGCTGGGCGGTGGAGTTGTTCCGGGATCACTCGTGTTGATTGGTGGAGAACCTGGCATCGGTAAGTCAACCCTGATGCTGCAACTTGCGCTTACGCTGAAGGGCGCCAAGGTGCTGTATGTATCGGGTGAAGAAAGCGATCAGCAAATCAAGATGCGGGCCGAACGGCTCTCTTCAGCCGGAAATGACTCGTGTTACATCCTTACAGAAACGAATACCCGCAATATTTTTTTATCGATTGAGTCATTAAAGCCTGATCTGGTTATCATCGATTCGATCCAGACATTAAATTCATCTTTGCTCGATTCAGTTGCCGGCAGCATTGCACAGGTGAGGCAATGTGCAGGCGAGCTGATGAAGTTTGCAAAAGAAACAGATACCCCTGTTTTCCTGGTGGGCCATATCACAAAAGATGGGATGCTGGCCGGCCCGAAAGTACTTGAACACATGGTCGACACGGTGCTGCAGTTTGAAGGCGACCGGCATTTGGCGTACCGGATTTTACGAACAACCAAGAACCGTTTTGGATCAACTTCAGAAATCGGAATTTATGAAATGCTCGGGTCTGGCCTGCGTGAAGTTTCAAATCCGTCTGAAATTCTAATCTCGCAGAAGGATGGGCAAGTGAGCGGAGCAACTATCGGAGCGACACTCGAAGGCAACCGGCCATTGCTGATCGAAATTCAATCACTTGTGAGCCCGGCTTCGTATGGTACACCGCAGCGTACGTCAACCGGGTTCGATCCCAAACGCCTGAACATGTTGCTTGCCGTGTTGGAAAAACGTTGCGGCTTCCGGCTGGGTGTGCAGGATGTTTTTGTGAACATGGCGGGCGGAATTAAAGTGGAAGATCCCGCGGTTGACCTGGCGGTGTGTGTTTCGATTGTATCTTCTTTCGAAGAACTTCCCGTTTCCGACAAAATCTGTTTTGCGGCAGAAATCGGTTTAGGTGGAGAGTTGCGTGCAGTGAACCGTGTCGACCAGCGCATTTCAGAAGCTGAAAAACTTGGCTTCACGGAGATTTATGTTTCACGCTACAGTCAACGATCGGTCGACCTCAACAAAACAAAAATTAATGTGAAAGCTTTCGGTAAGCTTACTGAAGTGTTTCAGGATTTGTTTGGTTAGAGACAGCAAGTTAACGTTGCACTGATCTCAGCTTTGTAGTCTGAGTCGATTGAAACAAGTTCGGCATAAAAATTTACCGAGATAACTCCGTTTTCATTTACGATATCCACTTTTTCGGGAATCGCGTACAACCGCAAGGTGCCATTACCGTTACTATCCACCGTGTAGATATCAATTTCGAAGCTTGGATAGCACCAGGTAATCCCGCAAGACCAATCGATATAATAGGTTCCGGTGGGAGGAGGAGCATCTACCGAGACCGAATTGAAAAAAAATGAAATGAACGCCAGATCACCAAATCCTTCGATACGATTCGCAATTAAGAATGACCTCGGATTTCGATTCAATGCCTGCTGACTACACCCGGCTGCTTGCAACTTAAAGTTTTGCGCATCCAATTGCATTTCGGTGTTAGACGAACACGTATTACTGGATACAAAATCCAAACCGCTGGTGGTGTGAATGAATCGATGAGAATTCTCCTTTAGGAATTCTTTAAAAGCCAACTCAGCGTCCGTGAGACTTTCATCTTTACCAATAGCAATGGAACCACCATCATCGGTACAAGAGAATGCGCCTATGCAAAAAAGTAAAAACCAAAATAGCAGGTTTGTGTTTTTCATATCAGAAAACAAATCCTAGCCGAATTGAGCTGTTAAAGTTTGGTCCAACCTGAAGATCTGATCCACCTCTGATTTTTTCATAGTCGCTGCTATAAGTTGCTTCGATGTCGCTGAAGTTTGTGCTCTGGAATCCGAAACCAAATTCGGTTCCCAAATAAACACGTTTGGTTACGTAAAAGTCGGCCCCGATAATTGCATTCAACCCTATTCTTGTGAATCCGCGTTCAACTCCGGTTGCTGTCCAGGCGCCACTGATTTTTTTTGTATCTGCATCCACATCCTGATCCTCGAACGAAGAAGTTTTGATCGCCAAATCGGCCTCTACTCCAAAGTATGGTGAAAGTCTTTCGGTGCCTGCCAAGTGCCACTCGTAACCAGGCCGAATATTGAATTCAAACGTCTTTCGTGTTACATCTTCTTCAGGTGTTTGTTTGTGAGCACTTACCGAAAAACCGATTCGTACAGCCGATGTTTCAGACGTAAAGTACCGGAACCGGAGATAGTTAATATTGATCGGTGAAGAAGAGAAGGGATTCAGGTTCACCTCTGCAGTGAAATTTTTTGCCTCCGGTTTCTTGCGATCGGTTTCCTGACCGAATGCCACCAGGCACGTTAGCATGAGCAAAGAAGTTAAGAGAAGTTTGTTTTCCATAACAGGGGTTATTTAGATTTTATGATTTTAATTTTCTTGACTGACGCGTTATTTCTGCGAACATCGCAGATGTATAAGCCTGCCGGCAGATTATGTGTGTCTATTATTGCATTGTTTTCAAAGCGATGGCTTGTTAATAACACCCCCTGAGCAGAATATATTAAAGCGGTTGAAGTTTCACCACCAGCCACATCAATCTGGATGAAATCACTAACCGGGTTGGGGTAAACCTGAACGGTGGCAAGATCAGCTTCCGTTGCCGTGATAACAGGTAAAGGAGGGAGTTCGTCCGCAGCGTAAACGAGATAGTTAATGTCTGTTGAGCCAAAGGCAGTACGACCTCGAACGGTGATGATGTACCCTGTTGACCTTAAATCTTGTTCCCGAGTGGCAATTTTGAGGACCCCTACTTTAATGTCGGATCCATCTGCAGAAGAGACGGAATCGTAAGTAGAGAACGACAGCGCTTCTTCAGGCAGTGCAGAATACATTTCCAGTTTGGGCTGGTTAGCAGCATCCGTTTCGAAAAAGATCTTAATAGTTTTCTCTTCTCCATCGGGCGCTAAAATTCGATTGTATGGATCAAGTACCTGATTATCTTGAATATTGTAAAAAGGTACCTCTGCGTTTAGAATCACCTGGAAGTCGATCCGGATATATTGACTGCGCAACAGTGTACCATTGACGTTTTTCCATTGAACGGCATTTATCGCAAAATTATATTCCCCTGGGGAGCTGACGTCCGTGTCCCAAGTAATCAAACCGGTAAGATGGTTTAATGTCATGGTTTCGGGTTGTGTAAATCCTGACACGGGAGTTCCGCGATCCCTGAATGGAACGGCAAACTCGTAAGTGATTTGAGAATCGTCTGGTGATCCCGCACCCAATGAAAGGTCAAAGGTATTTCCCAGACCACCCATGAAAAGCGGAGGCGCGACAAATGTTGGCGTTGAACATTGAGCAAAATCGATTAAAGTTTCGGTATAAAAAGTTGTGAAAAATGAGTCGCTCATATTCAGCACACCACCATTTCGGTTGGGTTCGATGTAACTAACCAAGTAACTCCCTACACCCGCATATCTATGATTTATAGTATACGTGGCCATCCCTATATTTGATCCCAAATCAGGGCGCGGTGTATTCTCCACTTTTGGCACTACCATGCTTGTTCCATCTCCAAAATCCAAAATGCCATCTTCACCAAACTTTACGTCCGAGGCAGTATTGGTAAACACAGTAACTGTAATGGTAAATATTAATGATGTGCAAGTTGCCCGATGTACGGAGATATACCCACATCGTAAGTGTGAGGCGAACGAAAAAAGTGTAACGCAACTAAACACGGTTAACAGCAAACCTCTCTTCATAGCGTAAACATTTTCACTAAAATAATCTTTTCCCCTGAAGCCCACCGGTGTGCAGCGTCAAAATAGTGCTGCCTTTCTGAAAGTACCCTTTTTGAATCAGGTCATAGACCCCGGCCATCATTTTGCCGGTGTATACATGTTCTAACGGAATATTATTTCTCTCTTCGAATTGCTGAATAAATTGTTCCAACACGCGGGTCGTCTTTGCGTACCCCCCGAAGTGATAATCCGTCATGATTTGCCAATGGTGTTTCTCACCTACCCATCTTTCTACATCATGCTTGAGAAACTCGCCATTTTTCAAAACGGAGAAACCAATAGTCTTCTTTGATGGCAGACCGTTGATCAATCCGGCCAATGTCCCGCCCGTTCCCACAGCACAGCACACATAATCAAAATCATGACCGAGGGTTTGCGCAAATTCGGTTGCCCCGGTTACCGCCAGTTTGTTTGTACCACCTTCCGGGATCAGATAAAAATCTCCAAACTGCTGTTGAAGTCTGTTAATAAACTCCGGAGTTGCTTTAGTTCGATATTGTTCGCGCGATACATAATGCAAGTTCATTCGTTGCTGTTTGGCGAACGACAATGTGTTATTTAACGGTAGTGTTTCCTCGCCACGGATTATTCCGATGCAATTAAACCCAAGTTCGGAAGCCGCGGCCGCTGTTGCATAAATATGATTGGAGTAAGCCCCGCCAAACGTCAGCAGAGTTTTTTTATTCTGTTGTTGCGCTTCTTCAAGATTGTATTTCAGTTTCCACCATTTATTTCCAGAAACGAGCGGATGGTTCAAATCCTCGCGCTTCATCAACACGCGTACACCAGCCTTTTCCACGATCGGATCCGTAATTTCCACGATGGGCGTTGGTGTGTACCGTAACATATCTGACAGCTTCTGTCGCGCACGGTAAAAGTAAGTCATTCACGACACTTCATCCTTTACATTCGTGTATGGAGATGGAAGAGGAGAAAAGAGACGAATATTTTAAAGGCCGTGGTGCGCAGATCAAAACCAGTAACAAGTTCCTGAAGAACGAATACGTTACCGACCACATCGAAGGGCTGGATGAGCCGTTGCTCGATGCACCCCAAACACAAATCTTTTTAGAAAGTCCGAAAAAGATCATCAATAAAATCGAAAGCCCGGATTTACACGGCATGTATTCCATGAATCCGTATCAGGGCTGTGAGCATGGCTGCATTTATTGCTACGCCCGAAACACGCACGAATACTATGGCTTCAGCGCAGGACTTGATTTTGAAAGCAAGATCATCGTAAAAAAGAATGCACCTGAGCTGCTTGAAAAAGCAATTCTTCATCCGAAATGGCAGCCGGTTCCAATCATGCTCAGCGGAAACACTGACTGCTATCAGCCACAGGAGCGAAAGTTTCAAATCACGCGTAAGATGTTGCAAGTATTGGCACGCTATCGGCATCCCGTAGGAATCATCTCTAAGAACAGTCTGGTGACGCGCGACATCGATGTGCTGCAAGATCTCGCGAAAGACAATTTGGTTCACGTGATGATCTCAATTACTACGCTCAACGAAGATTTGCGAAGGGCGATGGAACCCCGCACAGCAAGCGGACTGAAAAGATTGAAAGTTGTGGAGGAATTATCGAAAGCAAATATTCCGGTAGGAATTATGAATGCTCCGCTAATCCCGGGGCTAAATCACCACGAAATTCCGGCTATACTTAAAGCAGCATCCGAGCACGGAGCGTTAACCGCAGGAATGACGGTTGTGCGATTAAACGGGTCCATCGGGAAAATTTTTGAAGACTGGCTGCGAAAGAATTTCCCCGACCGGTTCGATAAAGTCTGGAATCAAATCTGCGCGCTGCATGGCGGAAACGTAAACGACTCACAATTCGGCAGACGCATGAGCGGAGAAGGCATGTATGCCGAAATCATTCAACAACTTTTTACCGCAGCGAAGAAGAAGTATTTCACGGGGCGTAAAATGCCGGAATATGACCTGACCAAGTTCCGGTTTAAAGGAAATCTGAGTTTGTTTTAGCGACTGGTTGTCGGGTTTTTCTAAAGGCTTATCTCAACCTGGTTCTTCAGCAAATCATCCAGCGATTCGCGTTCGCGGATAAGCTTCGCTTCGCCATTGATCACCAAAACTTCGGCAGGACGTAAGCGCGAATTATAATTCGAAGCCATGGAGAAGCCATATGCACCTGCGTTGCGGATCGCCAGGATATCACCTTCTGTTACTTCCGTGATCTTCCGGTCGGAGCCGATTGTATCCGTCTCGCAGATATATCCCACAACAGTGTATGTCTTTTGCGGACCTTCAGGGTTTGAGACATTCGTAATGCTGTGGTATGCATCGTACATCATCGGCCGGATCAAATGATTCAATCCTGAGTTGACACCGATAAAGGTTACCGATGGAGTTGATTTGACAACGGTAGTTTTTACAAACAGATTACCGGCATCACTAACAATATATTTCCCGGGTTCAATCCAGAGCTCAAGTTTTCGACCGTACTGTTCACAAAATTCCGTGAATGCCTTCGTGAGTTTCAGTCCAAGATCATACACATTCGTTACTGCATCGCCATCCTGGTATGCAACTTTGAAACCGCTTCCGAAGTCGATAAATCGAAGGTCTTTAAACTCACGCGCAACACTGAAAAAGATTTCAGCCATCTTAATAAAAACATCAGCTTCACTTATTTCTGATCCTGTGTGGATGTGAAGGCCGGTCACGTTGATCTTATGCTGATCAACAATCTCCATAATCTGCGGAATCTGATACACCGAAATGCCAAACTTCGAATTACTATGACCGGTCGATATCTTCAGGTTCCCTCCTGCCATGATATGTGGATTCAATCGCAGGCAACACGGATACTTGCTCCCGAATTGCTCTCCGAATCTTTTCAAATGCGGCAGGTTGTCGATGTTCAGCATAAAGCCAGCCTTCGCTCCTTCCACCAGTTCGTCATATTCAGCACAGTTGGGCGTAAACATGATTTCTTCGGGTAAGTATCCGGCTTTCAACGCAAGCTGTGCCTCCTGGATGGATACCACGTCAATACCTGCGCCATGCTTTCGCAAAAGCCTGAGCACCGAAAGATTGGTAAGCGCTTTGGCAGCATACTTTATTTTCAGATCGGCTCCTGAAAAAGCCATCTTGAGATTGCGTAACTGATTAACAATTTTTTCGGCATCATACACGTAAACCGGTGTTCCGAACTGAGCACAGATATCCAGCACATTTACATTTTGAATCACGTATGATCCGTTGACGAGTTCCATGGACAGAAATTAAACTTCAAATATACGAGTTGAAACACTCCGCATTGAATTCTCTATTTTTGAGCATGCAACTATTCTTTCGCGAATCCGGACAAGGGCGGCCAATCATTATTCTCCACGGACTAATGGGTTCGTCTGATAATTGGTTGCCGCAGGCAAAAATGCTGTCGGACGAATACCGGGTTTTTATCGTAGACCAGCGAAATCATGGTCAGTCGCCTCATAACCATACACTCAATTACACGGTGCTTGCAAGTGATTTGAAAGAATTTATCGAACAACAGGGACTTGAGAAACCCATAGTTTTGGGTCATTCCATGGGGGGTAAAACAGCGATGAACTTTGCAATAGCCTATCCCGACATGATCGGGGCATTGATCGTAGCCGACATTGCGCCCAAATACTACAAAGTTCATCACGATGTAATCGTCAAGGGATTAAAGGCAATTCCGATCGACACCATCACTACTCGCGGTGAAGCGGATCAGGTACTCGCAGAATATGTGAAGGAGGAAGACGTCCGGCAATTTTTACTGAAGAACCTTACCCGAAAGCCGGAGGGAGGTTTTTCGTGGAAGATCAACCTGCCAGTGATTGAAAAAAGTCTGGAGGATATTGGTCAGGACCTTCAATTCGAAGGAACATACAATGGTCCGACTCTCTTTATTCGCGGAGCGAGTTCTAACTATGTAAGAGATGAAGACCGCGACCGCATCAAGAAGTTGTTCCCAAAGTCAACCTTGATTACGATGGATACCGGCCATTGGGTTCAGGCTGAAAAGCCGAAGGAGTTTGTAGAAGTAGTTCGCAATTTTCTGCATGCAATCAAGCAGTGATGGAGAGCGGCAGACTGTTTTTGATTCCCACCGTCATAGCCGAAGGCACGCAGCAGGCGGTAATCCCACCATCGGTTAAAGACGCCCTCAAACAGATCGATCATTTTCTTGCGGAAGATGTCCGCACTGCCAGAAGATACCTCAGCAGTTTAAAGATTTACGATTCCATCGAACCTCTTCAGTTCGGAGTGTTGAACAAAGACACCCGGCAGGAAGATATTCCCAACCTCTTTGCTCCGGTCCGCGAAGGAAAAAATCTGGGAGTTCTATCAGAATCGGGATGCCCCGGCATTGCTGATCCGGGTGCACTTGCAGCGCGGTATGCTCATCAGAATGGAATTCAGGTTGTACCACTAACCGGCCCATCATCTGTCCTTATGGCATTAATGGCTTCCGGGTTGACAGGTCAGAACTTTGCGTTTCACGGCTATCTGCCCATTGATGGAAAGGAATCAGCTGATGCCATTCGGAACCTTGAAAAGGAATCCCGCGCTAAAAATCAAACACAAATCTTCATTGAGACGCCTTATCGGAACAATACGATCGCTTCCAACTTACTTAAAGCGTTACATGAAGATACATTGTTGTGCATCGCAATCGATATAACCGGAACAAGTGAATCGATCATCACCAAACCTGTTAAAGCCTGGAGGAAGGATCAGCCGGAACTGCCCAAGTCGCCAGCGGTTTTTCTTTTTTTAGCGTAATGGCTATCGGCATTTTTCAATTAGGATCATTCCTATAACTTTGCGACCGGTTTTACTTTAACCAAACACGTTAACCACTATATGCCCTACCTTTTTACGTCCGAGTCAGTCTCGGAAGGTCACCCAGATAAAGTTGCTGACCAGATTTCTGATGCTCTTATCGATTATTTCTTAGCGTACGATCCGTCATCCAAAGTTGCCTGCGAAACGCTGGTAACAACAGGTCAGGTTGTTCTGGCCGGTGAGGTAAAATCTCAGGCTTACCTGGATGTGCAGGACATTGCCCGCGAGGTTATCCGTAAAATCGGCTACACCAAAAGCGAGTATATGTTCGAAGCTAACAGCTGCGGTATCTTTTCTGCTATTCACGAACAGTCTTCCGACATCAACCAGGGTGTTGAGCGCAAGAAAAAAGAAGATCAGGGCGCTGGCGACCAGGGAATGATGTTCGGCTATGCTACAAACGAAACCGACAATTACATGCCGCTTCCGCTGGAACTGGCTCATATGCTTTTGCGCGAACTGGCTGCCGTGCGCAGAGAAGGAAAAGTGATGAACTACCTTCGCCCGGATGCGAAGTCGCAGGTAACAATCGAATATGGCGATGATGGAAAGCCGCAACGCATTGACGCGATTGTAATTTCTACCCAGCACGATGATTTCGACAAAGACGCAGTGATGTTGAAGAAAATCAAGGATGATGTGATCAATGTGTTGGTTCCGCGCATCCTGAAAAAATTACCGAAGCGCGTTCAAAAACTCTTCGGCAGCGATATTAAGTATCACGTTAACCCAACCGGGAAGTTTGTAATTGGCGGGCCGCATGGCGATACCGGTTTAACCGGCCGAAAAATCATTGTTGATACCTACGGTGGCAAAGGCGCACACGGTGGCGGTGCGTTCTCCGGAAAAGATCCTTCAAAAGTTGACCGTTCTGCTGCGTATGCAACGCGCCACATCGCGAAAAATCTGGTGGCTGCCGGCCTATGCGATGAAGTGCTTGTGCAGGTAGCCTATGCGATTGGTGTTGCGAAACCCGTTGGTTTGTATGTGAACACGTACGGCACTGCAAAAGTAAACCTTACTGACGGTGAGATTGCGAGCAAAGTGGAGAAGCTGTTCGATATGCGCCCTTATTTTATCGAAGAGCGCTTCAAGTTAAGAACCCCTATTTATTCTGAAACTGCTGCTTACGGCCACATGGGCCGCGAGTCAAAAGTGGTTGAGAAGGTGTTCAATAAAGGCAAACAGAATGAAACGAAAGTAAAAGTTGAGCTGTTCCCCTGGGAAAAGCTTGATTATGTTGATCAGGTGAGGAAGACGTTTAAAATTTAATTCTTCACATTTTTACCCAATAAAAAAGTCCCGCTCTCACGGGACTTTTTGTTTAAAAAAAAAACACCTCTACAACAGAAAAACTTTTTTACCGCCCTTATTGATAGTTGAAAAAGCAACGATTTTGTTTCCTTTCACTAAAATCGGGAACACTTGGTTTTTACCGGAAACAAAAATTACATTTTCTCTTTCCCCTTCTGTAATAATCAGACTCTCTATCTTATGGCCATTATAGCTGAAAACCCGAATGGTATCCATAGTCCTTATTTTTTCGCGAAACCCGTTTAGTCGGTAGTTCAAAAATGCTAAGGGCTCAGCTGACGGGTCGGATATATTCATGTACTCTTTAATCAGGATTGCGTTTTCGGTTCCCCTTTTTAATTCCTCAACGAAGGCCGAAGCCAATCTCACTTTACGGTCAACATTCTGACACGAAACCATCAGGCACGCGATAAACAACAATCCAAATACTCTCTTGATCATATAAAAGTTGGTTAACTGCCGTCATCACTCAAAATATCATCCAGATTTGAAACCGTGTATTTGAACGCTTTTTGACTGATTATTTCATCAGTTAGGATAAAAAACACGAAATGTGGTTTTTCGGAGTACGAAATGTCGGAAGTTGGAAAGGCCAGTTTGGATCAGAGAAGATGCTCAAGGGTTCCCCAATAAAAAAGCCCCTTGATAGCGGGGCTGTTATAGATGATCATGTTTTTTATTTGCCGGGGGCCCGCAGGCGCACGCTGGCATCGTCAGCCCGGATGTTAATTTTTGCAGTGCTGTTTCCTAATTCAAGTTTAGTGAGATGTTCACTTTCTTCCCGGGTATTGAAATCCCCCTGAGCATTGATGCGCGCATCGTCATGGCGGATGGTGAATGATCCACCGCCTGACCGGATGTCAAATACAACGAGCCCGTCTTGTGTGCGGATGGTGTAATTTCCGTTCTCAGCAAGGGAGCTATGAATAACCAGATCGCCATCATCCACATCAGCATCCATCGATGAGAAATTTGCGCTTTCAAAAAGAAAATCGGCATCATTGGCATTAATACGTACCGACCCGTTGCCGCCCGTCATTTCCAGATTTCCATCATCCATATCAAATGAAAACTGGTTGCCATTGCAATTCGTCAACTTCGCATCACCATCGTCAATGTCAAGGCTTATTGATCCGTTAACATTTTTAATTTCATAGTCCCCGTCATCGCCTTTGATAGTGAGACTGACGCCTGCAGGCGCTTCAATAACTATCTTGTAATCTTCATGGTAATAACCAACGATGCCAACATGAACGCTGCTTTGGTGTTCATGAATGGTGAGATTTCCATTTGCCTGCTCAACATCAACTTTAAATTCTCCTTTCGATGTGTACCAGCCCTTGGCTGTAACTGTCCGGTCTATTTTCACACGGACTGTAGCTGAACGGTCTGTTCCGGTAATGAACACCTTCGCGTCTGATGAGCGCAGGTCAATGGTTCCGTTTTTGGAAATGGCATATTCCTGGTCGAGATGGAAATCGCGGTTTTGCGCTGTTGTACCGAGCATTGCGCCCGATAACATCAGTATCACAACATATTTTGTCATGGGGGAATTGGTTTACCCCTATGACGCAATATGATTATTCCGGGTTGCACCGGCTGATTGAAAGAATTTGATGGAATCCGTTATCGCGAAAGACTTATGCTCTCCCCTGCTTGACACGTGTTTTGAATTTCTTCAACTGGTTACGAAGTGCTTCAGTGGCCATGTCGGTTGCCGCTTCGAACGACTTTGCTTTTTCAACGGCAAACAACTGCGTGCCGGGCATATTTAATTTTATCTCTACAGTTTTATTTTCAACGCCTTCGTTGTTTAATCGCAGGAAAACTTCACCGTCCACCATCCGGTCGTAAAATGTTTGCAGCTTGTCTACTTTACGTTGGATGAAATTGATAAGCTTGATGTCGGCATCGAAATGAATAGATTGAACTTGTAACTTCATAAAGCAAGAATTTAGAAATTAAACATCCGTTACGCGGCAGTTTACAGACTTACCGAAAGTCTTTCGTAGAGTTTTATCCGATAGCGTAGGGTTTAAGAGTAATCATATTCGTATCAGGCTTTTGGATGAGCTTGGTCAAATGCTTTTTTAATTTTTTCCATTGAATTGTGCGTGTACACCTGCGTAGCAGCCAGGCTGCTGTGACCCAACAGATCTTTCACTGCGTTGATCTCAGCCCCTTTGTTGAGAAGGTGCGTGGCATACGTATGGCGCAAAACGTGCGGACTGGTTTTTTGACTTCCCGATTCCTTCAAATGCTGCTTCACCACGCGGTACACCATCATTGGATAGCATGGTTCACCCGAATCAGTCACTAATAGTAGTCCATGGTTCTTCATCTCCACTTCACGGTTTCTTACTTTCTTATACCCCTCAAGTATAGAAACGATGCCGGCCGGAAAAGGGACTACCCTTTCTTTGTTTCTTTTTCCTAAAACTTTAATCGTGCGATCGCGGAGGTTGATTTGATTTTCCTTCAGGCCAATGAGTTCAGACAAACGGATACCGGTAGCATAGAATAACTCAAGGATTACTCGCCTTCGCCAGTCTTCGAGCGAATCGCTCCAGTCGACTTTTTCTTTTTTGTACTCTTTATGGTCAAGTACTTCAGCGATGTCATTCTCCTTAACAAAAGACGGAAGCCGCTTTTGCGTTTTCAGCACGCGAATCTTCTGCATTGGATTCTTTTCAATCTTCTGTTCGCGCAGCAGAAACTTATAGAAGGCCTTCAGGCTTGCTATTTTCCGATTAACCGAAGACGCTTCAATTTTTGCGTCTACCAGTGTGATGATCCACGAACGCACCATGCCATACGTAGCATCCTTCACGGGATGGTTGTCGTACGTCTCGCTTAAAAATTTGCTGAATTGTTCGAGGTCGTTCCGGTAGGCCAGCGAAGTATGAGCGCTGACGCGTTTTTCGTATTGGAGATATTTCAGGAACTGCTCAATCATGGTAATCTGCCAACGCCTCGCCCGAATGTTTCGGTTGATCCAATGTAAAAAAATAATCCCCTACGGGAAAGCCCATAGGGGATCTGTTGACAGATTATTTATAAAATCGCCTGCGGAATTCGCTTAAGCGTTTTCTTGTCTTCTCAGGTTCTGAACGTAAGCCGCCTTTTTGATTTCCATTCTGCGGCTAACAGATGGCTTTTCAAACGCTGTGCGTGAACGCAATTCTTTCAGAATTCCGGTTTTTTCGAATTTCTTCTTGAAACGCTTCAGGGCCTTGTCAATTGACTCGTTCTCTTTGATGTTGATAATGAGCATGTTCTCTGTTAATTAGGGCTGCAAATATACAGCAAAGGTGCTGATAAAAGCAAAAACTACTTCAAAATAGCCCTGGAAATCACCAATTTCTGGATTTCTGAGGTTCCCTCCCCGATCGTACACAGTTTTGCATCGCGGTAATACTTCTCGGCCGGGAAATCCTTGGTGTAGCCGTACCCCCCAAAAATCTGGACGCCTTCGTTGGCTACGTCCACCGCCACCTCCGAGGCATAGAGCTTGGCCATAGCCGATTCGCGGTTCACGTTATGGCCCTTTTGCTTCAGGTCAGCCGCGCGGTACGTAAGAAGCTTCGCAGCTTCTATTTTTGTAGCCATGTCGGCCAGCTTGAACGCAATTCCCTGGAAGGTTGAGATTGGTTTATTGAACTGGTGCCGTTCGTGCGAATATTTCAGCGCAGCTTCAAATGCGCCCTGCGCGATGCCCAGACTTAATGCGGCAATAGAAATCCTTCCGCCATCGAGCACTTTCATGGCCTGGATAAATCCATCACCTTCTTTGCCAATCATCTGTGACTTGTGTACGCGACAGTCGGTAAAAATTAATTCGGCTGTTTCGGACGCGCGCATTCCGAGTTTGTTTTCTTTCTTACCGGATGAAAAACCTGGCGTTCCCTTTTCAATGATGAAGGCAGTCATACCATGCGAATCGCCAACCTCACCGGTTCTCACAATCACCACGGCAACATTGCCAGTCCGCGCATGCGTAATAAAGTTTTTTGCTCCATTAATCACGTAGTAATCACCGTCTTTCACGGCAACGGTACGCATGTTGCCGGCATCCGAGCCTGTGTTAGGTTCGGTTAATCCCCAGGCGCCAATCCATTCTGCAGAGGCAAGCTTGGGCAGATATTTTCTTTTTTGTTCTTCATTGGCATGCTGAAGAATGTGGCCCGTGCATAACGAGTTATGCGCAGCCATCGAAAGACCGATTGATCCGCAAATTTTTGATAGCTCAGCGATGGCCGTAACGTACTCCGGGTAGCCGAAGCCTGAGCCGCCATATTCTTCCGGAACAAGTACACCCATCAGGCCCAGCCCGCCCAGCTTCTTAAAAACCTGAACGGGAAATTCCTGCGATTCATCCCACTCCATCATTCGGGGCAGGATTTCCTTCTTGCCAAAATCACGCACCATATCGGCAATCATCTTCTGGTTTTCGGATTCGGCAAAGCTGATCCCGCTCAATTCATTTTCTAACACCTGCTGCATATCTTCATTTTAAGGGATACGAATGTATGGCTAATAAAACTGGTAACCAAACGAATGTTAGGTAGTTGTGGAAATGGTAACGAATCCGCAAAAAGCGGTAGCAATAAAAGCACTACTTTTAGGCTCTTTTTCAGGAAATAATGAAAATCGCGGTAATCGGAACAGGATACGTGGGCTTGGTGTCAGGAACCTGTTATGCAGAAACGGGGAACACCGTTACTTGTGTAGACATTGACGAGCGGAAGGTAAAACGTCTTCAACAGGGTGAAATTCCGATTTTTGAACGCGGCCTGGAAGAGATTTTCGAGCGAAATGTGAAGCAGGAACGCTTGTTCTTCACCACCAGCCTGGCGGAAGGCATCAAAGACGCAAAGATCATCATGCTTGCGTTGCCAACGCCCCCTGGCGGAGATGGCGCAGCCGACCTGAAATATGTGTTGAGTGTAGCGGAGCAGCTCGGCCCGTTGCTGAAGGAATACACAGTTATCGTAAACAAAAGCACAGTACCGGTAGGAACGGCACAGCTTGTGCGCGAAAAGGTTTCCAAAGGCGCAACGGTTGAGTTTGATGTTGTTTCAAACCCCGAATTTTTACGGGAGGGTTTGGCGGTTGAGGATTTCATGAAACCGGAACGCGTAATTATCGGAACGCAATCTCCGCGCGCTGCCAAGATCATGGAGAATCTGTACGCTCCGTTTACACGACAAGGCAACCCGTTGATCTTCATGGATGAGCGTTCATCCGAACTTACCAAGTATGCGGCAAACGCTTTCCTGGCAACGAAGATTACGTTCATGAACGAGATTGCGAACTTGTGTGAAAAGCTTGGCGCTGATGTCGACCTGATCCGTAAAGGAATGGGTACAGACAGTCGCATCGGAAAAAGATTTTTATTTGCGGGTATTGGTTTTGGCGGCAGCTGTTTCCCGAAAGACGTTCAGGCACTCGTGAAGTCATCACAGGATGTTCAATATGATTTTGAAATTCTGAATGCGGTACTCGCGGTCAACGGAAAACAAAAGACAAAACTCATCGGTAGTATGAAGAAGCATTTCGGCACATTGAAAGGAAAAACAGTTGCCGTATGGGGTCTGTCATTTAAGCCCGAAACGGATGACATCCGGGAAGCATCGTCACTTGATAACATTCGAATGTTACTTGAAGAAGGTGCCGTAGTTCGGGCGCACGATCCGGAAGCCATTGAAAACACAAAAGCAATATTTGGCGAGCAGATTCAGTATTTCGACAATCAGTATGACGTGTTGCAAGACGCAGATGCACTATTGATCGCGACAGAATGGTCGGAATACCGGAGTCCGGATTTTTCGCGGATGCAAAAGCAAATGAAGAACGCCTTGATCTTTGACGGCCGCAACCTGTACGGGCTAGACAATATGACTGAACTCGGGTTCACTTACTTTAGTATTGGGCGTAAAACCGTGAAAAAGGGATCATGAGAAAAAGCATTCTGATTACGGGCGGTGCGGGATTCATCGGTTCCCAGGTGGTGCGCCTGTTCGTGAATAAGTACCCGGATTATACGATTGTAAACTATGATAAGCTCACCTATGCGGGCAACCTTGAGAATCTCCGGGATGTTGAGAACAAGCCAAATTATCATTTTGTAAAAGGCGATATTCTCGATGTTGAGCTGGCATTGAAGACGGTCCAAAAATTTAACATTGACGGCATTATTCACCTCGCGGCAGAGTCACACGTTGATCGTTCCATTCACAATCCTGATGAGTTTGCGGTAACGAATATCATCGGAACAATCCGGTTGCTGAAAGCCGCTCAAACGGCATGGAATGATAACTATGACGGAAAGATGTTCTATCACATCTCTACGGATGAAGTATATGGATCAATCTCCACCGGATACTTTACGGAAACAACTTCGTTAGACCCGCGTTCACCCTATTCGGCATCAAAGGCGAGCAGCGATCATTTTGTGCTGGCGTTCAACAACACGTACGGATTGCCTGCCATGATCAGCCGCTGCTCGAACAACTACGGACCGTATCATTTTCCGGAGAAATTAATTCCGCTAATGATTAACAACATGGTCAACAACAAGCCGCTGCCGGTGTATGGCAAAGGGGAGAACATCCGCGACTGGTTATACGTAGAGGATCATGCGCGTGCGATCGATGCTATTTTCCATAAAGGGAAAGCGGGAGAGATCTATAACATTGGCGGCAACAACGAGTGGACGAATATTGATGTGGTAAAGTTGCTATGCCGCATTGTCGACAAAAAACTGGGCCGCGAAGAAGGCACCTCAGCCAAACTGATCACATTTGTAAAGGACCGTCCCGGACATGACCTCCGATATGCCATCGACCCCGGAAAAACCATCAGCGAAACAGGCTGGCGACCGGAAACTGCGTTTGAAGACGGCATCGAAAAAACGGTGGATTGGTACCTGAACAACGAAAATTGGCTCAAAAACGTAACTTCCGGGGCATATTTGCAATATTACAACACCATGTACGCTAACCGATGAAAGGAATAATTCTGGCTGGTGGCTCAGGCACTCGCCTGCATCCGCTAACCCTGGCGGTGAGCAAACAACTCATGCCGGTGTATGACAAGCCGATGATTTATTATCCGCTATCGGTGTTGATGATGGCGGGCATTCGTGAAATCCTGATCATTTCGACACCACAGGATTTACCACTCTTTAAAAAGTTACTGGGCGATGGTAAACAACTCGGCTGCGAGTTTTCGTATGCCGAACAACCCAAACCTGAAGGGCTCGCTCAAGCATTTATTATTGGCGAGAAATTTATCGGCAAGGATAGTGTCGCGCTGATTTTAGGTGATAACATTTTTTACGGGTCGGGATTGAGTAAAGTGCTCGAATCATCGGTTGACCCGGATGGCGGAGTTGTGTTCGCCTACCACGTCAACGATCCCGAGCGTTATGGGGTAGTTGAGTTCGACAGCAACATGAAGGCGATCTCTATTGAAGAGAAGCCCAAGGCTCCCAAATCAAACTACGCTGTACCCGGACTTTACTTCTACGACAATGAAGTTGTAGCCATCTCAAAGGCATTGAAACCAAGTCCGCGCGGAGAACTGGAAATCACCGATGTCAATAATGCATATCTTAAAAAGGGTAAACTGAAGGTTGCTGCGATGGACCGCGGTACCGCCTGGCTCGATACCGGTACGTTCGATTCACTGATGCAAGCCGCCAACTTTGTTCACGTTATCGAACAGCGGCAGGGACTAAAGATCGGTTGCATTGAAGAAATTGCGTACCGCATGGGCTTTATCAACGAGCAGCAGTTACTCAGCCTGGCGAAACCGTTAGAGAAAAGCGGCTACGGTCAGTACCTCAAAAATCTTCCTGAATACTATTCGTAGTAGATCACCTGTAGCAAGGTTTGACCTACCGCATTCAGTGTTTCCTTGCTGATAACACTCATGTTATCTTTTTGTGTATGATGGAAATCGCCAAAGCTTCCGCTTTCATCATAGCTCACGATATCGATCATCGGGATTTTTGCATTAAGATTTACAAAAACATGGTCGTCCAAAATGTTTCCGTCTTTCACATTTACAAATGTGTTCGAATACCCGAGTCTGGCAGCCGTCTTCCAGACCTTGTCCACGATGCTCGGAGCGTACTCAAGTGAATAGGCTTCGAATGCAAAACGCGAATTCTTTCCTCCCACCATATCGAGCAGAATTCCGTAATACGCAGAGTAGTTAGGGATGTGTTTGTGCGTTGACCAGTACTGAGACCCTAAACACCACCACGCTTTAAGATTTTCCGGAAGAGGCGGCTGTTCAGAGCCGTGTTTTTCGCCCCAGTCTTCACCATCAAACAAAATAATGTCTATACCAGCGTCAGTAGCCTGTTGTCGGATGTTGCGCGCAACTTCGAGTAAAACACCTGCTCCGCTTGCGCCATCGTTCGCACCGTCAAACGTTGAGTTTGGTTTCTCTTTGTCTTTATCTGAAAATGGCCGGGTGTCCCAATGTGCTGCAAGCAAAATTCTTTTCTTCTTTTCGGGATCAAATGATGCGATAATATTTCGCAGATTAACCTTTTTACCATCGAAGGTAGTTGCGGTAAACTCCTGAACTTTTACAGCTGCTCCGTATGTTTTGAATTGCGCGATCAGAAAATCCCCGGCATTTTTATGAGCAGGCGTGTTCGGAATACGCGGTCCGAAGTCAACCTGTTTCTGAACGAAGTAATAAGCAGAATCGGCATTGAATGCCGGAACGTTTACAACTTTTGCCGGTTCGGTTGAGGATGTTTTCTGAGTATCCTTGCCGCAACCCGCAAGTCCAGCAATCACTACCAACACAAGAATCTTGAAGCGCATAAACCGTGATTTTGCCCAAATAAACGGCAATATTTTGTGATAACGCAAAATTGACTTATTTTTGTGCCACTTATACGAGTTTAATCAGTAGAGGGGACACAAGTCCCCTCTTTGTTTATACACATTTTCGATCAGGTTTGATGAATTCGCAGGATTTACCGGCTTCAATAAAAAAAATGGCAGAGCCCTTATTAAAGGATCAGAGCCATTTTATTGTTGATGTGATCGCATCGTTCAAAGGTGCCGTTGGTAAAGTTCTGGTGATCGTAGACGGAGATAAAGGCATTGGCATCGATGATTGTGCCGACCTGAGCCGCGATCTGTCGAAAGCGCTGGACGATTCAAACCTGATTTCAGGTGCGTTCAACCTTGAGGTTTCGACACCGGGCTTGGATCAGCCATTAAAGCTTAAGCGCCAGTACGTAAAAAACATTGGGCGTAACGTTCGGGTACGGCAGCCGGAACAAACCGATGAGGGTAGGCTTACTGCGGTTAATGAAGACAGTATTCAGCTTACGCAACTGATTGGCTCAGGCAAGAAGAAAGAAGAAAAGACTATAGAAATTCCTTTTGATAAAATAGACAAAACAATTGTGTTGGTATCATTTAAATAAATACAGTGATGGACGCTAGTACACTCATCGAGTCGTTTGCAGATTTTGCGAAACAGAAAAACATCGATCGCCCAACGATGATCAGAATCCTGGAAGATGTGTTCCGGAACATGATCCGCAAGAAATACGAGACTGATGACAATTTTGACATCATCGTGAATGCCGACAAGGGTGACCTTGAAATCTGGCGCTTCCGCGAGATCGTGGACGATGACTCGGAAGATATTTGGGATCACGACAAGATTGCGCTTTCGGAAGCAAAGAAAATTGAACCGGATTTTGAAGTAGGCGAGGAAGTTGCCGAGCAGGTTTACCTGGAAGATTTCGGTCGCAGGGCAGTAACAACTGCGCGTCAAACGCTGATGCAAAAAGTAAAGGACCTGGAGAAAGATATCATCTATCAAAAATATAAAGACCTGGTAGGCGAGATCATCACAGCCGAAGTGTACCAGATCCTCGGAAAAGAAGTGTTGCTGATTGATGCCGAAGGAAATGAAATTTCTATTCCACGCGGTGAACAGATCCCGAAAGACCGTTATCGCAAAGGCGAAAACGTTCGGGCCATCGTTCATAAAGTGGAGATGGTGAACGGAAATCCAAAAATTATCCTTTCCCGTACATCACCTGTGTTTATCGAGCGTTTGTTCGAGCAGGAAGTACCGGAAGTATATGATGGTTTGATCACCATCAAGAAAGCAGTTCGTGAACCCGGTGAGCGTGCTAAAGTTGCCGTTGAGTCGTATGACGACCGGATTGACCCGGTGGGGGCATGCGTGGGTATGAAAGGATCACGCATTCATGCCATTGTTCGTGAATTGCAGAATGAAAACATTGACGTTATTAACTATACCGATAACCTTGAGCTTTTTGTGCAGCGTGCGCTGAGCCCTGCCAAGATTTCGAGCATTAAAGTTGATAAGGATAACAACCGCATTATGGTTTATCTGAAACCCGATCAGGTTTCACTGGCTATCGGTAAAGGCGGATTGAATATTAAACTGGCAAGCCGGTTAGTGGGTTATGAAATCGATGTGTTCCGTGAAATAGACGGAGCGCAGGAGGAGGATGTGGACTTAGACGAGTTTGCAGACGAAATTGAAAGCTGGGTTATCGATGAGCTGAAGCGCATCGGACTGGACACAGCGAAAAGTGTATTGGCTCTGAATAAAGAAGAGCTGGTTAGACGTACGGATCTTGAAGAAGAAACCGTTGAAACTGTTCACAACATCCTTAAGAAAGAGTTTGAACAGGAAGGGTAATGAATTTATAACTTTTTAAGTCCTTAAAAAGGGCGATATTTGAAGCAAATGGCAGAAATCAGGTTAAGTCAGGCGGCACGGAAACTCAACGTAGGTAAAGACACCATCCTGGAGTTTTTATCCAAAAAAGGTCATGAGGTTGAAAACAACCCCAACGCTAAACTTACGCCAGAACAATTCGCGCTTCTTTCGAAGGAATACGCCTCATCGGCAACCGAAAAACTGGAAGCTTCCGGTTTGACAATCGGCACCAAGCATGTTGAAAATCCTGCGGTGGAAGCCGAGAAAGAAGCAAAACGCCAGGCGGAAGAAGAAGCCGGCCTTCTTATTAAGAATCTGGTAGCCAAAGAACAACCAAAGAAAGAAAAGGAGAAAGTTGAACAAAAACCTGAGAAGGTTGAAACCGAGCGTCCTGTTCTTGATGGTATTAAGGTTCTTGGAAAGATTGATCTTGATAAAAAAGAACCTGCCAAGAAGAAAAAAGAAACTCCTGAACCCGAAGAAAAACCGGTTGTTGAGAAAAAGCCGCCCGTTGTAGAAGAACCCAAGGTTGAAGAAAAACCCGAGCAGGAGTTAATCAAGGCGAAGGCGGATAAACTGAAAGGTCTTAACATCCTGGATAAGATCGACCTTCCGACCGAGCGCAAGAAAGAATCACCTGCAGGAAGTTCAGATCAGAAAGGCAGAGCCGATGGACAGAAGCGTCCGCGTAAGCGTTTGCCGGCACAAGCCCCCGGACAGAATAATAACCTGAGACAGGGTGGTGGTAAGAAACCATTGCCGCCACGTACCCAGAAAGCTGAACCAACCGAAAAGGAAATTCAGGAACAGATTCGTGCAACACTTGCTAAGCTTAGCGGTGGTGGCAAGAAGGGCGGAGGTTCCAAATACAGAAGAGAGAAACGTCAGGCGAATTCGGATGCGGATGATGAAAGAATGCTGCAGGAACAGGCCGAATCAAAAGTGCTGAAGCTCACAGAATTCATTTCAGCTAACGACCTGGCATCGTTGATGAACGTTTCAGTAAACGATGTAATCTCAACCTGCTTGAGCCTGGGTATGTTCGTTTCGATCAACCAACGCCTCGATGCAGAAGCGATCACTGTGATTGCCGATGAGTTTGGATACGAAGTGCAGTTCATTTCTGCGGAAGAAGACGAAGTTGTAGAGGAGGAGGATGCAGAAGAAGATCTGACACCGCGTGCACCGATCGTTACGATCATGGGTCACGTTGACCACGGTAAGACATCGTTGCTGGATTATATCCGTAAAACGAAAGTTACTGCATCAGAAGCCGGTGGTATCACTCAGCACATTGGTGCGTACGATGTAACTACCAAAAAAGGAAACAAGATTGCCTTCCTTGATACACCGGGTCACGAAGCGTTTACCGCGATGCGTGCACGGGGTGCTAAGCTGACGGACATTGCGATTATCGTGGTTGCGGCTGACGATGACGTGATGCCTCAAACCAAAGAAGCAATCAATCACGCGCAGGTTGCCGGGGTACCGATTGTTATTGCGATTAACAAAATTGATAAGCCGGGTGCAAACCCTGATAAAGTACGTGAGTCTCTTTCGAAGATTAACGTGCTGGTAGAAGAGTGGGGTGGTAAATACCAGAGCCAGGAAATTTCTGCGAAGACAGGCCAGGGTATTGAAGACCTGCTTGAAAAAGTATTACTCGAAGCTGAATTGTTGAACCTGAAAGCAAATCCTGACAAGGCGGCCGTGGGTTCAATCATCGAAGCATCGCTTGATAAAGGCCGTGGTTACGTAGCCACGATGATGGTACAGAACGGAACGCTTCGCATCGGTGACATTGTGGTAGCCGGAGCGAACTATGGCCGTGTGAAGGCGATGTTTGATGACACCGGTAAGCGAATCAATGATGCCGGTCCGTCAACGCCTGTTCAGATGCTTGGTCTGGATGGTGCGCCACAAGCCGGTGAAAAAATTGTTGTAATGGAGTCAGATCGTGAAGCGCGCGAACTTGCGGCCAAGCGCGGTCAGATTTTGCGTGAGCAAAGCATCCGCACACGTAAGCACATTACACTTGATGAAATCGGAAGACGCCTTGCGGTTGGAAACTTCAAACAGCTGAACGTGATCGTGAAAGGTGACGTGGATGGTTCAGTAGAAGCGTTGTCTGACTCATTGTTGAAATTGTCGACTGAAAAAGTTGCTGTGAGCATCATCCACAAAGGCGTAGGTCAGATTTCCGAATCCGATGTGTTGCTGGCTTCGGCATCCGATGCGATTATCGTTGGTTTCCAGGTGCGTCCGTCTTCAGCAGCACGTAAAGTGGCTGAGAACGAGGAAATTGAAATCCGCCTGTATTCGATCATCTACGATGCGATCAACGAGGTGAAAGCCGCGATGGAGGGTATGCTCGAGAAGGAGATGGAAGAGGTTATTGTGGGTAACGCTGAAGTTCGCGAAGTATTCAAGATTTCGAAGGTGGGTACGGTAGCAGGATGTATGGTTACCGATGGGTATATCAAACGCAACAACCCGATCCGTTTGATCCGCGAAGGTATCGTGGTCTACTCGGGCGAGATGACTGCGCTGAAACGTTTCAAGGACGATGTAAGCGAAGTGAAATCAGGATTCGATTGCGGTATCAGCATCAAGAACTTCGCTGACATTAAAGAAGGCGATGTGATCGAGAGCTATGAGAACCGCGAGGTAAAAGCGAAGTAACCGACTATCATTAAGTCAATAAAAAAACCTTGACAGCATCGTCAGGGTTTTATTTTTATAGGGTGTCGTTACTTAGAATTTTACTTCAGGAGCTTTTTCCGATCCTGCCGCAGCTTCAAAACCTTTGCGAACGGAGAAGTCTTCACCGCTTCCGAACATGTTCAGAGCCATTTTCTTGAAATAACCGCGAACGTATGTGTTGTAGCTGGCAACTGATTCATTGTAGCGCGTACGGGCCACGTTAATCCGGTTTTCAGTTCCTTCAAGTTGCGATTGTAAATCCTGGAAGTTTTCTGTTGAACGAATCTGAGGGTACGCTTCGAATGCCAAATTGATGGCCGTGTTGATCTGGCGACCCGCCAACTCCAAATCTTCCGGAGTTTTTGCGTTTACAATTCCGGCACGCGCCTGCGTTACCTGAACCAAAATGCTTTTTTCATTTTCGGCTGCACCTTTCACGGTTGCCACCAGGTTAGGAACCAGGTCCGCTCTGCGCTGATAGGCAGCCTGAACATCGGCAAACGTTTTGTTCACCTCTTCCTGCGAAGCAACTGCGCTGTCATAAACGCCTGTTCCCCACATAAAGAATCCGCCAACAAAAACGATGATAATTCCTACTATAACTAAAGTTGTGATTAATCCTCTGCTCATAAAAATTTGAATGGATGGTTAAGTGAAATTAACGAATATAATTTTGATCGGTTGAAAATTTAAAGTGCTGCCCCTTCCGCCATTTTTTCCACGTTGTCGGCAATCCGAAGCTGTTCGATGAAACTGTCAATGTCTCCATTCATAACCGCGGGCAGGTTGTGCTGTGTGTAACCAATGCGATGATCGGTTACCCGGCTTTGCGGATAATTGTATGTGCGGATTTTCTCCGAGCGATCGCCTGTTTTTACCATCGACTTGCGCGCAGAACTGATTTCGGCATTCTGCTTTTCCGTTTCCATCTCGTATAGTTTCGCGATCAGCATTTTCATGGCCCGCTCGCGGTTTCCATGCTGTGAACGTTCAACCTGACACGTGATCACAATACCGGTTGGCTTGTGTGTAAGCTGAACTTTTGTTTCCACCTTGTTTACATTCTGCCCGCCAGCGCCACTCGAACGTGCTGTCTGAACTTCGATATCGGCCGGATTGATCTCAATGTTAACATCTTCCACTTCCGGAAGCACGGCAACGGAGGCAGCGGATGTATGTACACGGCCCATTTGTTCAGTGTCGGGCACTCGTTGCACACGGTGAACGCCTGATTCAAACTTCAGTAACGCGTAAGCACCTTCACCGGTAACGCTGCTGATGATTTCTTTGTAACCGCCTGCAGTTCCCTCGGTTGAATCAAGAACGGTAAGCTTTAATCCGCGCCTGTCGCAAAAGCGCTGATACATTCTGAATAAATCCCCGGCAAATAGTGCGGCTTCATCGCCTCCCGTACCGCCCCGGATTTCGAGAATGACGTTTTTATCATCGTTCGGATCTTTCGGGATGAGCATCTCTTTCAGCACGCCATCAAGCTCTTCAATCTTAACCGCCAGCTCATCCAGTTCCTCCTTCGCCAGTTCCCGCAAGTCGGGGTCTTTTTCTTTTTCGAGCAGTTCTTTTGCCTGCTGCTGATGGTTTAGCGCGTCACGGTATTGATCGTATTTCGTTACAATTTTCTCCAAGTCACGGTATTCCTTATTCAGCTGGGTGTACTTTTTCATATCCTGAATGATATCAGGCTGAACGATCAGCTGGCCCACCTCCTCAAACCGGAGCTTCAATTCTTCAAGTTTCTGAATCATATTCACAAAAATCCGGGCAAAGTTAAGCAGTATTCCGGTATTTGGGGCTTTGCCAGATCACAGGCGGGCGAGAGGGATTTTATTCCCGCCAAGACGGTATCGGCTGGTGAGACTCCAATCATAATCTTAGTTTTACAGCATGAAAAAGTCATTTATCGTTCTGACGGTTTTTCTTTGTGCGTGTGGCGGGTCGCTATCGGATGAGCAGCGCAAACAGATGCGTGAAGCGCGCGAGCAGCAGGCTATTGTTAAAGTTACCGAGTCGGAGATTATGGATGCCGCTTTTGCCAAGGGCCGTGATGTGATGACAAGGCTAAAACAGAGCAGTCCGGATACGGCAAAGGTATCGCAGGAAGAAAGTGTAAAAGTTCACTGGCTGGCTCCTGGCAAAGCACAGGGATTGGAGATTGAGCAACAACTGATCGATGCATATCTTAACAGCATGCTTTCCGGTGTTCCGTTGCAGGACAATGTTCAGAAAATCGGTGAAGACTCTTTGTTATACACGAACCCGGTGGTTATAACGCGTGCCGACAGCTCCATCGAAATTAAAGGAACATGGAATGTCTGGATGTCGAAACGACAACTGATTATAGCCATGGGCAAGCACTGAAATGGCATTTACTTTGCACGCAACTAAAAACTGATTGAACAAGGAAATCATATGAGGGTACTGGCCGGCTGTTTGGTTCTGATTCTGATTGTTGCTGTAAACTCATGTTCGAAAGATCAGGATACCAGGCTCTATTCGTTTACGTACTCATTCCGGGATTCACTTTCGGGATGGGAAGCTGATTTTGCGGATTACCCGGAAGATTCGGCTACCTATCATTTGCAAGCCGGTCTCGAGACGCTTCCATATAACATCAACACCGACTCCACAAAAAATGCAATCCGCTTGTCGGGAAATAATCACAGCGATGATCTTTTCATGTTCATCAAACGAAAGCTTTCAGGTTTGCGCAAGAACACGACTTACCAGGTGTTGTTCAATGTAAAGCTGGCATCCAACGCGCCCACAGGAACTTTGGGCGCTGGCGGGGCACCGGGGGAAAGTGTTTATGTTAAGGTGGGGGCCTCCACAATCGAGCCGGAAAAACAATTGGTTGATGGATTCTACGTCATGAATATTGACAAAGGAGATCAGTCAACAGCAGGAGAAAATATGGTGGTGGTTGGGAATATTGGCGTGGCGTCAACTACGGTGAATTATGCAATCATCACACGTTTTAATTCTTCTGCCAATGCCGTGTACGCTACTACGAATGACGCAGGCGAGTTATGGCTGATTATTGGAACTGATTCCGGTTACGAAGGAATAACAACGCTTTACTACACACAGGTTGATGTGTATTTAAATCAAACCGACTAACGTTTTTTTGCGGCCGACTTTTTTGCTGCAGTTTTCCGGGCCGGAGTTTTAGCTTTTTTCTTTTTCGGAATGTTTCCGATGCGTTCGTCACCTTTTTTGATCAGCGAACAAATTTTCAATACAGATTCTTCAAAGTCATCGGCCTGCTCGGGAATGATCTGCCAGTTTGTTTCAGCGCCTCCGCCCAAAACGTAAATCGAACGCATCGAAGGGAAGATTTTTCTCAGACTTGCATGATGCTCGGGTTTTGTCGCAATCCAAACACCGTTATCATCGGTGGACGTTTCGCGCTTACGCAAGGCGAGCACAATTTTTTCGCCCGCATAAACTCCCAGGCAACTGAACATCGGCCGCGTTCGTGGATTTAATGAATCGAGTTCATCCAGCACAAACGGAAATGGAATTTGCGCCTGCTTTTTCATACGTGGTTTATGAATGTAATCTTACGAATTAACCCATTGCACTTTGGCTTCGATGGGATTGCGTCTGCTCACGTGATCAGTCCGTTTGGGCATCCCAACGTGGAAAAAGCCGATAATTTTGTCTTCCGGCCCCAGGCCAAAAGCCTCATTTGCATCCTTGTAAAAGGTCGGCCCACCCGTGCTAAGGTAAGCGCCTACTTTGTTTGCGGATGCCGTGAGATACATGTTTTGAACTGCCATGAAGGTTGAACCTAACTCTTCCATTTCGGGAACGGATTTCTTTTCATCACGCTTCATGTAAACGAGAATGATATGGGAAGATTCGAGCGGTTTGTTCAGCATGTTGGTATACTTCGATTCATCGAACGTGCCCTCTGCTTTTGATTTCTTTTCGTACAATGATGCCTGAATGGCGCCCAGCTTTTTGCGGCCTTCTCCTGAATAAACAATAAACCGCCACGGCTCGGTGAACTTATGCGTTGGCGCCCAGTTGGCGTTCTCCAGCATCTGACGGATGATCGCATCATCTACTGTTTCGCCTGTATAATCTTTTGGAAAAACGGATCTGCGATTGTGTATGAATGTATTGATTTCTGAATTCACGGGAATGATTGGTTAACTACTATATCCTCAACACAAAAGTGCTGAAAAGGTTCGGTTACTCCGCTCGTGCGGAGATTAAGCGTAAATGATTATTTGAAACGCTTGAGTATGCGTTACTTCGGAAACATTTTCGGATCAATACCCGGGATGAGTTTCATCGCGTTCTTGTAGTAGATTTTCTTCAGCACCTCGTCCGGCAATCCCAGGCCATACATCCGCCAGAAGGCATGGTAGCGTTTGTGATAGGGGAAGTATTCATCTTCTGTTTCCAGTACTCTGAAATACGTAGAGTATTCTTCAGGCACCCACGAGTCTTTTCCAAATAACACCCGGTCCTGATACTTTGTAAGAAACGCTTTTGCTGCACGCGGCTGACGCCCGAGTTCGGCAATTACGGCCCCAATCTCAGTATACATATTCGGGAATTTATCGAGTAATGCCCCGAGTTTTTGCAGGTCGTTGGCATACCATCCTAAGTGCGCGTTGATAAATTTTGTTTTCGGATGTTTCTTGAAAACGTTATGCTGCTCCGTAATAACCTGTTCGAAGCTTGGGAACGAGCTGTCGTACCGTCTGCTGGGGTGAAGCTTCAACTCAAGCCAGCGTTCGTTCAGGCTGTCGATCGGATCCCAAAAAGGTTTTGGATCAGCTGAGTGAATAAGCACCGGTATTCCCAATTCACCGCACTTGTCCCAGATCGGATCGATGCGCGGATCGTCAATCGCGATGCGTTTGCCGTTTTTATCTTTGTTATGCAAGCCTAAGCTCTTGTAAATCTTAAGTCCTTTTGCTCCCCTGCGAGCATCATCTTCCAGTTGTTTCGTCATGCGGGCCTGCCATTCCGGATTATCGATATCCGTAAAATCGATATTCGTGAACAGAACAAAACGGGTAGGGAAGTGCGTACGAATGTTTTCGAATGATTTCTCGAGGTGATCGCCCTGGCTTCTGAACCCGCGACCGCTCAGGTTAACCATCACGCCCATGTTAAGTTCGTCCATATATTTTACACGCTGACTTAAGTCGGCCGTGTTCATATCGAAGTAATGATTATGAATATCGATGAACGGAAACTTCGCGCGCATCAACTTGTGCTCGGGCACTACCAGGGTAGATGGCGGATCGTAGCTTTCGAAATCCATTTTCATTTCAAGAGCTTTCTCCTGGGCTAATCCTGTAAAAGCAAGTGCAACAAGAAAGAGAAAAAGGATACGGGTTTTGGCGATCATGTTCGAAAAGATTTCTGACAAAATACGGACTAACAACACAATAATTGTTAAAAAATTCCTATTGAACAGAAGATTGTTACCAGTGGGAAAAACGATACAGGATTGGCAACGCTTACCGGCTCTGGCTGGCAGGACAATTTTTCATACTTTAGCCTATTGAAATTCAGGTTCATGAACAGAAACATGTTGCTTACGCTTTTGTTTGTCGTGATTGCTTCCGTTGCCGGAGCTCAGGATCCGCTCGATGCCGTAAAAAAGAAAATTGAAAAGAAAGATTTCGCAGGTGCGAAAGCCGACCTTTCTAAAATTCTCGCAGCCAATCCGAAAAATAAACAGGCTTATGTGCTGAGCGGTCAGGCGCGGTTAGGCCTTGAAGATTTTTATGGAGCCATTGGCGATTATACCTATGCGCTTGAAATCGATTCAACATTTGCAGAAGCATGGAACAGTCGCGGGATAGCCAAGGCAGCCTTGGGTGACAACGAAGACGCTATCCTGGATTTTGATAAGGCCGTTAAGTTCAATGCAAAAAACAGTGAGTATTACACCAACCGCGGTTTTGCAAAATATGATGTAGAAGACGTAGAAGGCGCATATTTCGATTTTTCTAAGGCACTTGAGATTGGTCCGGCTGATGCCGATAAATACTTTAACCGCGGTTTCGCGAAAGCCGAGCTGGGTGAATTTATCAGCGCGATAGATGATTACACAAAGGCTATTGAACTTGATAAAACCGATGCAACGCTTTTCAACTATCGTGGCGTGGCTTATTTCAACGTTCAGAATTATGAGAAGGCCATTGCCGATTACAACGAAGCGCTTCGTCTTGATCCGAAAAACTCACTGATGTTTGAGAATCGCGCGTTGACGCGTGTGGCAATGGAGGATTTCAAGAATGCGCTGGACGACTACAACAAGGCGATTGAGATCACCAATGACGACCCGGAACTTTATCATTTGAGGGGAGTTGTGAAATACTACCTTGACGATCACGATGGCGCCATTACTGATTATACCAAAGCTATTGATCTTGAGCCCACAAACGCTTCGTACTACGATGACCGCGCGCTGAGCCGCAAAGAGAAAGAAGACTTTACGGGAGCGCTGGAAGATTTAAGCACGTCAATCGAACTATACCCGTCTGATGGGGACACGTTTTACCAGCGCGGATTGGTAAAGCTTGCGATGAATAACAACTACGATGCCTGCCTCGACTTTAAAACAGCGGTTGAGCTTGGCTCAGTCGATGCAAAGGCAGCTATCAAGAAGAACTGCAAATAAATTCCCCTTGCGGGTTGCGATTATCTTAAACAGCCTCTCCGGAAAGAAGCGGGTTTTTTATTCGCGCTTGCTTCCGGTTATCCGCGAATTCGGCTCGGCAGAAGTTTTTGAAACGAAGTCGGAAACAGATGCATTTGACTTTTCGGTCCATGCGGTTTCGCAGCGTTTCGATCTCATCATTGCAGCGGGAGGCGATGGAACAACCAACCAGGTTTTAAACGGCATGTTGCAATCCGGCCTTGCAGCCGACCAACTTCCTGCATTAAGCATTCTTCCTGTCGGCAGTGGTAACGATTTTGCGCGCACGGTTAAGATCACACTTGATGCTGACGCCCTGCGCAAACGACTCGTAAACTTCTCACCTTTACTGGTGGATGTAGGCTCGGTAAGGTTTCAGAAGGATAGCAAGGAATCTCATTCCTATTTTCTAAATGTTTGCTCTGCGGGAATGGGCCCGGAAGTAGTCAACAAAATGCAGTCGGGCAAAAAGCGTTTGGGTTCTTCCATGGCATACTATAAAGCCATTCTTTCAACCTTTGGCACCTACCGGTGCATGCCGGTCACGATTAAAACAACATCGTGGGAATGGAGGAATTCACTTCGCAGCCTGGCCATCGGGAATGGCAAATATTTTGGGAGCGGATTGTGTATCGCTCCTGACGCTAAACCCGATGATGGAGAACTTGGAGCATTTATCTGCGGACCGGTTTCGGTGTTTGAATTCATCCGGTATACGAATACACTAAAGAGCGGAAGAAAAATTTCGAATCCGAAAATCGAATACAAAGCCGGAAAAGAATTTGAATTGACTTCTGAATCACCTTGCCGGATTGAGGCGGATGGTGAGCTGCTGGGATTTCTTCCGGCAACGGTTAAAGTTATCCCGCAAAGAATTAAATTTCTGTATTAAAACCCTTGTTGTGAACGCCAATCTTCAAAAAACTTTTGATACACTGGAACGTCAACGCGCGCAACTTGCGGCTATGCTTAAAGATGTGCCGGCCGATCTTTATTCGAAGAGTACTCCAGGCGCGTGGTCTGTCTCGCAGGTGATTTCGCATCTGATAACATCCGAACGACTTTCACTGATTTATATGCGGAAGAAGGCGCTGGGCATAGACGGATTCAAAGATTCGGGCTTCCGGCAGGCCGCAGTGTTTGTGTTGCTTAAAATTTCGCAACGCTTTCCGTTCCGGTACAAGGCGCCAAAGGCTGTTGTTGAAAATACACCGGATGTAATTTCTATAGAGGAAGCTTTTGCGCAATGGGATAAAGCACGACACGAGTTGAATAATTTTCTAAACAGCATTGCCGACCGTCACTCACGCAGGCTCATCTTTAAACATCCCGTTGCGGGGATGCTGGATGTGCGGCAATCTGTCGCGTTTATGTACGAACATGTTCGTCACCATTTGCCCCAAATCAAGCGCCTCTTAAATCGCTAATCGGTTCCCGGTAACTTTTGCGAGGTTTTATTGCATTGCCCTGCTATCTTTCGTTTTTAATCCCAATCCTCCATGAACAAATTCAGGTTTCTGATTGCCGTTCTTTTTATTTCCGCAGCAGCGACTGCACAACAAAAGCTATTAAGTCCGAAAGAATTTTTAGGATATGAACTTGGCGAGCGTTTCACCCGGCATCACCGCGTGGTGGAATACTTCCAGCACGTGGCGGGCGTTATGCCGAATGTTTCATTGTTTTTGTATGGCGAGACGTACGAGCATCGTCCGTTGATTTATGCAGTAGTGGCCTCACCGGAGAACAGTAAAAATCTGGAGCAAATCCGACTGGATAATTTGCGCAGGGCCGGTATGGAAACAGGCACACCAACAACAAAAGTGGCGCTGGTGTGGCTGAGCTACAATGTTCATGGCAATGAAGCCAGTTCGATTGAAGCCTCCATGCAAACCCTGTATGAACTTGTTGATCCGAACAATGCACGTTCGCAGCAAATGCTGAAGAACACCGTTGTGATTATCGATCCATGCATGAATCCTGACGGTCGTGACCGGTATGCGAACTTTTACAATCAATATGGAAACTTTCCACCGAACTCCGACAGCGATGCAAAAGAGCACCGCGAGCCATGGCCGGGAGGAAGAGCGAATCACTACCTGTTTGATTTGAACCGCGACTGGGCGTGGATGGTGCAGGCCGAATCGCAGCAGCGCATACGGGTTTACAATCAATGGCTGCCGCACGTACATGTCGATTTTCATGAGCAGGGCGCAAATAACCCCTATTACTTTGCTCCGGCCGTTGAGCCCTATCACGAGGTGATTTCACCGTGGCAGCGCGAGTTCCAGGTAATGATCGGAAAGAATCACGCTAAGTATTTTGATGCACAAGGCTGGCTGTATTTTACCAAGGAAGTTTTTGATCTTTATTACCCGAGCTATGGCGATACCTATCCCACTTACAGCGGTGCGATCGGCATGACATACGAACAGGGCGGAGGCGGCCGCGCGGGATTGTCGGTTATCACGCAGGAAGATGATCCGCTGACGCTGAAAGACCGCTGGATGCACCACCACACTTCGGGCATGTCAACGGTGGAGGTCACTTCGCAAAATTCAACACGCGTTATTGACGAGTTTGAAAAATACTTTAAAGACAATGTCAATAATCCGGCATCTGCTTATAAAACGTATGTGATCAAAGGCGATAACAATCCGGATAAGGTCCGGCAGCTCGCCTCATGGATGGATAAACATGGAATTAAATATGGATATGCGGCAGCGGGAAAAGCGTTACGCGGATTTGACTATGGAACGCAGTCTGTTCAAAATGTGAACCTGACCACCGAAGATCTGATCATCAGTGCATATCAGCCTAAATCAAGGTTTATCACCACACTGTTTGAACCACAATCGAAATTGCCTGATTCTGCTACCTATGATATCACCGCCTGGAACCTGATGTATGGTTATGGGTTGAAGGGTTACGCGCTGAATGAACGAATCAATGTGGCAAAACCGTACCAGTTCAAAACACCGGAAAACGCCCCGGTTACCAACAAGCCTTATGCATACATCTTTAAGTACAAGAGCCTTCGCGATGCTGAATTTGTTGCTGCATTATTAAAACAAAAAGTGAAGGTTCGTCTCGCCATTCAGCCATTCAAAGTAGGAGGTGAGTCGTATGATGCAGGCACAATAATCGTGACGCAACGAAACAACGAAAGCGTTCCGGGTTTCGATAATCTTGTTCAGACACTGGCGCGACAGATGGACCGGAAAATTTATACGACAACAACCGGCTTTGTGGATTCCGGAAAAGACTTTGGCTCCGACTACGTGAAGTACCTGAAGGCCCCCAAGGTAGCGATGCTAACCGGTGATCAGACATCATCCCTTTCGGTGGGCGAGATTTGGTACTTCTTCGAGCAACAATTGCATTACCCGGTAACACAGATTGGAACCGATTACTTCAAATCAATCGAATTGAATAAGTACAATGTGCTGGTTGTTCCGGAAGGTAATTATCGGTTGTTCGATGAAAAGACGCTGGCCGACATCGGCAGTTGGGTAAGCGATGGCGGGCGACTGATTGTGATTGCGAACGCATTGAATTCATTTGCCGATCAGAAGGGATTCGGACTGAAACTTTATACAAACGATGATGAGAAGAAGGCTATGGAAAAGCTGGAGAGCGATCAGAAAGGAAAAGAAGGACTGTTAACCTATGACGCAGCCGAGCGAAAATCAATTTCTGAATTTTTGCCGGGCGCCATTTATAAAACTACCCTGGATAAATCGCATCCGCTGGCCTTCGGATTGGGTGATACCTATTACTCGTTACGTGAAAACAATTTGCGCTTCGGATTTTTGGAAGACGGGTGGAATGTGGGAATCATTAAAGGAAAGGCGAGGCCCGTTCAGGGATTTACCGGCTTTAAAGCTAACCGTAAGCTTGATAATTCACTCGTGTTTGGCGTGGAAGACAAAGGTCAGGGCCAGGTAATTTATTTTGTCGACAACCCGCTGTTTCGTTGTTTCTGGGAAAATGGCAAACTCGCATTCGCGAACGCGGTATTCCTGGTAGGAGGGAAATAATTTATTCTGTAGAGACGCAAATCTTGCGTCTCTACCAGAAGATATTCTTATTTCAATGCTTTGATAGCCGAATCATAATCAGGCTCGTCACCGATTTGTGGAACGAGTTGTGTGTGTACAACCTTTCCACCTTTGTCGATCACCACGATGGCGCGTGCAAACAATCCCGCGAAAGCTGTATCGACAAGTTCAACGCCATAATTTTTGGCGAGGCCAAGATTTCTGAAATCAGAAGCCAGGTATACATGCTTGATGCCTTCGGTAGCGCAGAAACGTTTCATCGCAAACGGAAGATCTTTGGCAATGTTCAGCACAACTGTATCGGGTAATGAGGCTGCCCGTTTATTGAATTCACGCACCGAAGATGCGCAGGTGCTGGTATCAACGCTTGGAAAAATATTGAGGACTACGTTTTTGCCGGCATAATCGCGTAACCGGATTTCCTTCATGTCGGTTCCGGTTAACGTAAAGTCCGGAGCCGCTGAGTTAATGGCAGGAAGGTTGCCATTGGTGTTTGCGGGCTGTTCGCCCAGTTTGGTTTGTGCCATGGTATAAGGGAATTTTTATAAAGAACTATTAATGTTCAAGTTTAAAATAAACGGGAAGAACAAACTGAGTACGAACAGGCTTTCCCGATTGTCTGCCCGGTTTCCATGCTGGAAATGATGAGATAACACGAATTGCCTCCTTATTAAGAGACTGATCAAGACCTTTCGCTATTTGAATATTTGAAATCGACCCGTCTTTTTCCACAATAAATTTTACGAACACCTTTCCTTGTACTCCATATATTCTTGCTTCCACCGGGTATTTGACATTTACAGCAAGGAATTTCATCATTGCGTCCATACCACCAGGAAATTCAGCGGGATCATCGACAACTAAAAATACTCGCTCGTCTTTGATGCTGTCGTTTGACAGTTGCGTTGGCAGTTCAGGGGTAGAGGTTGGAACTGCTCCTGGAAGAAAGTTTAATTGCGGATAATGATGCCTTTCAGTTTGAATAGTTGGTATAAACTTTTCGGTTACTTCAAACTTATAGGGTAACATAAATTTGTTTCCAAACGGTTCTTGGAGATCTCTTCGGAATGGCACAAGAGAAACCCCCTTCTTAAATTGACCATCTTTGAAGATCTCTCTGTACAACAAATCTCCCGAGCTAAGCTGACATGTCCAAGTTCCTTCTTTCTTTCCATCCAGGAACTCGCCCTTGACAATGTACCTTTCTTTTTGATTGTACCATTCGTATTCAAAATTCCAAGGGCCGGTTCCGTTGTTTATTATTTTATTACCAGCAGGGTCATACGCGTTGACAGGTGAAAAATCATCGTTCGTAAAAACACCTTCAAGTTTCATGTTGCCATCCTCGTAATAGTATTTCCAAGTACCGTCACGAAGATCCTTCTTAAAGTTTCCCTGAGCTTGAAGTTTTCCGGAAGGGTAATAAAAAAAGAATTCTCCATCCTTGGTGCCGTAGTTACTATAAGAACCCTTCATGACAAGTGTACTGTCGAGTGTATAATCCCTAACCTCTCCGGCAAAAAATAAACTGGCGGAGTTGTAATTACAAACCCGAAAATATGCCGCCAGTTCCTTAGGGGTTATTTCCCATTTGCTGGAATAATACAATATCTGCTTTTGTGCCAGCGAAGAAGAAACACTCAGTATGCAGAATATGAGGAAGACATATTTTCTCATTTTACAAACCTATTGAAAATTGCGACAGAACAGTAGCTTTACAATTACTTTAACACGTTATGTTCGGCCCGTTAAAAGCGCTTTTCAAAAACAACGAACCTGCTACGAAAGTTATCGACAAGGTTTGGATGTCGGCCAATGCCAGGTTTAATGCCTGTATTGCCATGGCGCGAGCAAATTCTGCATGCGTGTTTATTTGCTGGTTCCCGGAGACTTACGAAAAACTTCAGCAATCCTTACCAGAGGAACAGCTTGTTCTGGCTGACCGTGCCAGCGCTCACACATTCGAAGGCCGGATGATTGTTTTTGCCGAGCATCATCCGTTGGGAAGAAAAGAGGCTGCGCTTTTTAAAACCCTGAACCTGCACGAGGCGCCCGTTCTTTCCTCGCTTGATGAACCGTTGTTCATGCGATTCGGTGGCGACCGCACCATCGAGATCATGAAAAAACTCGGCATGAAGGAAGACGAAGTTGTGGGCTCAGACCTGATTACGCGGGCACTTCGAAATGCTCAGCGAAAAATAGAAGAAAAGGTTGTTGCCGAACGTGAAGCACGTTCGCAACAGGAATGGTTTAACCTGAATTTTCCTCCGCAGTAATTATTCGTCCCGCAGTACGTTTACCGGATTTGTATTGGCAGCCTTTAACACATGATAGCTGGTTACAACAATGGCAATCAGCAAAATGCCTCCCCCTGCAACCACAAACGCCAGAGGTGAAATTTGTGTATGATAACTAAAGTCATTCAACCAGGTACCCAGAAGCCATACCGACAAGGGGATACTGAGTGCAATTGCAATCAGAATTAAGTACACGTATTCGCGCACCATCAATCCCCAGATGCCCGTTACGGATGCACCTACTACTTTGCGGATGCCGATTTCTTTTAAGCGCTGTTCAAGTGTGAAGATGATCATGCCCAATAAACCCAGACTGGCAATCAGTATGGCCATCGCGGCAAACACGGTAAGGCCGTGACTGAATTTTTCTTCGGATTGAAATGCACGGTTGAATGCATCATCAACAAAACTGTACTGGAAAGGCTGATCTCCGGCAAACTTAACCCAGCTTTTGTTAACGTTCGCAATAAGCGTTTTCAATTCTTCGGTATCGCCAGGCTTTACACGCAATACCATAAAATGAGTTTGTCCGGAGTACATCGAACTCTCTTTATGGAAGATAGCCATCGGCTGAATCGGTGTCTGGATGGTCCAGTAATGGAAGTCGCGCACAATTCCTACAACCTCGTATGAACCTCCGCCCGGATATTCAATCTTTTTGCCGAGCACTGTTTCGTCAACATTCCATCCGAACGAACGCACCGCAGTTTCATTAAGAATCACCCGCTCTTTGTCGCCCGGAATTTCCTCAGAGAAGTTTCTTCCGATTTTAATATCAAGCTGAAGGGTTTTGACATATTCGTCATCGGCTTTGCAAAAATTCAACGGCATCAGCACATCCGAACCTTCTCTTCTAAATGAATCGCCATCGTACAGGTTGGGTGGAACTGAGCTGCTCCACGAAGCTTCCTCTACACCGGGAATGTTCTTCATCTCATTCCGTAACGCCTTGGTATCGTTCACCCATTCCAGGCGGTCAACAACCATTAAATTGGAACGATTGAAACCAATATCCTTTTGTGCGAGGAAGCGCATCTGCTGAAATACAACGATGGTTGCCACCAACAGCGTCATGGAGACAAAGAACTGGAAGGTTACGAGCCCATTGCGGAGTAATTTTCCCTGTTTGCCGGTGCGCAACTTTCCCTTGATGGCATCAACAGCCGAATGCCTGCTTAAAAAGATCGCGGGATAACTTCCGGAGAGCAAACTCATCAACAAAATGAGACCAAGCACTACCATGGCAATCTCAGCCACACCGTTAACACCCAGGCGCAGGTTAGTACCCGCCAGTGTATTATAATACGGAAGCACCAGTTGTGTAACACCCAATCCGATTGCAGCCGCGATGCAGCAAAAGATGAATGCTTCCGAAAAGAAATGGAGTGCAAGTTGCCGTTGATTGGAGCCCATAATTTTCCGCAGGCTGGATTCTTTAATTCTGCGGAGATATTGAGCCGTGGAAAGATTCATGAAATTAATGCACGACAGCAGCACGATAAATACCATAACACCCATGAGCACATACACGATTTTAATGTTGCCCGTGTCGCTCAGGCGATTATAAATGTTGGAGGAATGAAGCCGGATGTCTGTAAGGGGCTGAACGAATAATTCCCATTTCTTGCCGCTCTTTAAATAATCATCAAACGATTGTCCGGTAGCACGCTCCAGCCACGGGCCTGCATATTTGCGCGGAAGGAGGTCAAGCTTGGATTGCAGAATTTCCGGAGTTGAGCGTTCATCCAGCAACACAAAGGTTTCAAAGGTTGTCCAGAACCATTGCTCGTTTGATTTTGCGACACGCGGATTGGTGTTGATCGACATCAGCATCTCAAACTGGATGTAAGAGTTTTCCGGGAGGTCTTTTGCAATGCCGGTAACTTCGCAGGTGAATTCTATTTTTCCGGAAGGGATGATGGTGGCAAACTGAAGAAGTTTTCCGAGTGCATCGGTTGTACCGAAATACTTAAGTGCAGTTTTTTCTGTCAGGATAACCGAAGCGGGCTTCTTCAACGCAGTTTCCTGATTACCCTTGATCAGCGGAAACGTGAATACTTGAAAGAAATTAGAATCCGCTGCGAGGATATTTTTTTGTTCGAATGTTTTAATATCGGTTTTACTGGCTGCATGGGTGATCAGGTAATCTCCTGCCGGATGAACACGCACAACCGCCTTCGCTTCGGGCACATCGGCCAAAATAGCGTAGGCCACTCCGGGACCGAGTGATGCAAATTGGTTAGGATCATTGTCACCCCAGATAAACGTTTGATTGATGCGATAAATGTTCGGAGCCTTTTCGTGGAACCGGTCAAAGCTCAATTCGCGCTGAACGTATAAGAAAATAAGCAGCGTGCTAATCATCCCGGCTGAAAGACCTAACAGATTAATCGCTGAAAACAGCTTCTGACGATTAAGGTTGCGAACAAACAGTAAGAGGGAATACCTGAGCATGGTTCGGTTTTTCGTTCAGTGTTGCGAAAGCTATACCAATGCCAATTTGTTGAAATTCAGGCTTAATTCGAGCCTTGTTATGTCCGGTTGCGTTGCAGGGTGTCCGGTAATGGGAATCTGTCAATATACGAATTCTCCGTGGGCGCCTTTTACCGTAACCTGCTTTTTGGCGGCTGCTTCAACGCGACCAATGATTTTCGCTTCGATGCCAAAAGCGGCCGCGATGTCAATTACCTGGTGAGCATGTTCTTTTGAGAGGTATACTTCCATGCGATGCCCCATGTTGAACACCTTGTACATTTCTTTCCAGTCGGTTCCGCTGGCCTCGTGGATAAGTTTGAACAAAGGCGGTGTATCGAAGAGATTGTCTTTAATTACATGAAGATTATCGATGAAGTGCAGCACCTTGGTTTGGGCACCGCCACTGCAATGCACCAGGCCGTGAACTTGCTTGCGCAGATTTTTAAACACTTCAATCAATACAGGTGCGTAGGTTCGTGTGGGTGACAACACCAGCTGACCTACGTTTACATTAACTCCCGGAACAGAATCGGTAAGCTTGTGTTTTCCGCTGTACACCAGGTTGACGGGAACATGACTGTCGAACGATTCAGGATATTTTGAAGCGTATTCATTCGCGAATACATCATGGCGTGCGGAGGTTAACCCGTTGCTGCCCATTCCACCATTGTAAAAGTCTTCGTACGATGCCTTACCATATGAAGACAGTCCTACAACTACATCACCTGCCTGAATGTTGGCATTATCGATTACATCGCTGCGCTTCATGCGCGCAGTAACAGTGCTGTCGACAATAATTGTACGTACCAAATCGCCTACATCGGCTGTTTCGCCACCGGTGCTGAGAATATTCAATCCGTGCTTGCGCAGCATGGCCAAAACTTCCTCCGTGCCATTGATAATGGCTGAGATAACTTCACCGGGGATCAGATTCTTGTTTCTTCCGATGGTTGACGAAAGCAGGATGTTATCGGTCGCGCCTACGCAAAGCAAATCATCGATGTTCATGATAATCGCATCCTGGGCAATGCCTTTCCAAACTGAAAGATCACCGGTTTCTTTCCAATACACATACGCCAATGACGATTTCGTTCCGGCACCGTCGGCATGCATCACCGTGCAATAGTTGGGATCGTTCGCGAGATAATCTTCCACAATTTTGCAGAATGCTTTCGGATACAGCCCCTTATCAAGCTTGCGAATGGCCTGGTGGACGTCTTCTTTGCTGGCGGAAACCCCGCGTTGGGTGTAACGATCGGACATAGGAACTGCAAAGGTGAAAAAAATTTACGTTTTGCCCGTTTCCCGAAGCAACGTTTGAACCTTTTTATCATCTTTAAATGGTAAAGCCGAATTATGTTTAAAAACTACCTCTTAATCGCTACGCGCAACCTGTCGAAAAATCTGGGTTATACTTCAATCAACGTGTTTGGCCTGGCCATTGGTCTTGCCTGCTGCCTGCTGGTAACATTATATATCCGATTTGAAACGAGCTTTGAAAACTTTCATGAAAACAAAGCTTCACTATACCGCTACGTTTCGCGTTATGAGCGTGATGGACAAATGCGCATGCAAACCAATCTGCCTCCCGGCATGGCGCCTTTGCTGGCTAACCATTTTCCGGAAGTGGAACTTTACACCCGCTTCGGTGAAATTGATGAGCGCCCGCTGATGGTGTTTGAGAAGCAGCCGCTGGACGCAAAACGTTTCGTAATGGCCGATGCAGGGTTTTTCCAGATGTTCACGTTCCCGCTGGTACAGGGCGATGCAAAAACAGTTCTCACGCGGCCTTTTACGATTGCCATTGCCAAATCGGTGGCCGATAAATATTTCCCCGGTGGTGATGCGCTGGGCAAAACAATCCGGTTCGACAACGAATTTGACTTTGAAGTTAGCGGTGTGTTCGAAGATGTTCCGGCTAATTCACATTTACAGTTTACATACGTGTCATCGTTTCCAACCATGGGTAAAGTGCTTGAGAAACGTTACAACTGGCCGGCTGAACGACTCCTGGAAAACCTGGATGCATGGAACTACTCGGCCTATTTCTACATTCCGAATGCCGCTGATCCGGATGAACTTGCAAAGCGCATGGATCAGAAATTTACCGAGGCTCGCGGAGATAAATACAATGCAAACGTTACGGGCGACTGGCTTCAGCCGCTGGAAGAAATTCATTTTACAAAAGGAATCCGCAACGATGTAGCAAGCGGAGATAAAAGTACGATCTATATTTTCTCGGCTGTTGCATTGCTGATATTGATCATCGCGTGCTTCAATTTCATGAACCTTTCAACGGCCCGTGCCATGAAGCGCGCTAAAGAAGTTGGTCTGCGCAAAGTGATGGGCGCGTTCCGTCATCAATTAATTCGGCAGTTTTTAGGCGAGACACTGATTATGGTGTCGATCTCGCTTGTGCTTGGAATCGTATTGCTCGAATTGATGGTGCCTATGTTCAATTCGCTGGTTGGACAACATTTGAAGGTGGAATACTTCACGCAAAATAGCTTCATCTGGATTTTTATTTTGGCCGGTCTTTTAACTGGTGTTCTTGCAGGGAGCTATCCGGCATTTTATTTAAGTTCATTCAATCCTGCCCGGGTTCTGAAGGGTGAAACCGGCAGGTCAGGAAATGCAGGGCTACGGAAAGTGTTAACCGTGATGCAATTCGGAGTTGCAATCTTTTTGCTGATCGCGACATTTGCCGTGTTCAAGCAAATGAGTTACGTGCGTGATACCGATCTGGGCTTTAATGAAGAAAGCATTATCTATTTCGCTCCGCCAACGGAATTGTATAACCGGAAAGAAGCATTCCGCCAGAATCTGCTTCAACACAGCGTGATTCAATCGGCAACGTTTTCCAATGGTACACCGGGAATGAGTAACTCAACCTGGGGCTATAACTTCCCCGATCAGAAAATTGAAGGTCAAAGCATGAATACGATGATCATTGATTTTGATTATCTGAAAACCTACGGACTTGAAATCGTGCAGGGAAGAAACATCTCAAGCGAGTTTTCAACTGACTCGAGCGATGCATACCTCGTGAATGAAACGGCCGTGCGCGATCTTATGCTCGAAAACCCGATCGGCACAACCATCCAGGCAACGGACGGGCACGGTGTTGGAAAAATTGTGGGCGTGGTAAAAGATTTTCACTATCGTTCGCTCCATAAAAAGATTGAGCCGTTAGTGCTTCGTCATGATCAGAATAATATGTGGTGTATGTCGGTAAAATTCAGCGAAGGCGCGTTGAAAGACGGCCTGGCAGTAGTGGAAGCGGAGTGGAAGAAAATCGTACCCGACTATCCGTTCAACTATGAATTTGTTGACGATACGATTTCACAGCAATACAAAGCCGATCAGAATACCGGAATCCTGCTCACATCGTTCGCTGCGCTCGCCATTGTTATTGCTTGTCTTGGATTATTAGGCCTGACGGCATTCATGACCGAACAACGTAAAAAAGAAATCGGGGTACGCAAAGTGTTGGGCGCTTCAGTGAGCAGCGTGGTGGTGTTGCTTTCAAAAGATTTTTCAAAGCTGATCGTCATCGCCTTTCTGATTGTGGTGCCGATCTCGTGGTATGCAGTAAATCAATGGCTGAACGACTTTGCCTATAAAGTAGAGATCAGCCCGCTGGTGTATATCGGAGCCGGCCTGTCGATCCTTTTGGTGGCGTTCGTTTCCATGGCCTATCAGTCGATAAAAGCAGCGGCAGTAAACCCAAGCGATACTTTGCGGAACGAATAAATTTTGCTGCTGCCATAACGCTGTCACTTGCGCATTTTATCTTGTTGTAAAAACAACTTGTGAAAAAAGGCCGCACCGTTGACGAAGCAATTCTTTCGCTGCCGAAAGCCGAGCAGGCGATCGTAAGGCGGTTGCGTGCGCTGATTCTGGAATGTCTTCCGAAGGCCGAAGAGAAAGGTTATTACGGTTTGGGTGTTCCATTTTACACGCGTCACCGGATGATCTGTTTTATCTGGCCTTCATCCTTTCAATGGGGTAAAAAACCCAAACCAAACATCGGCAAGCTGGTAACGTTAGGATTCTGCCAGGGCAACCTTATGAGTAATGCCGATGGTGTTCTGAAAGCCGAAGGACGAAAGCAGGTGTATTGCATGTACATTAACTCATTGGCAGAAATTCAGGATGAGCAGATTCGGGTTTTGTTATTTGAGGCTGAAATGATTGACGAAAACTTCGGTCAAAAGAAAAAACGCTCGAAAGTCAGGCAGTAATATATTTTATTTGCCGCGCCAGCGTTTAGCAGGTACCCTACCCCGATGCCAATGAAATACACAGTTTTACTGTTTACAGTTTTCCTTTCAACTGCCGCTGTTGCCCAGATTGATCTGAATAAACTTAAGAATAAAGTCACTGGCGGAAAGCCGTCCGCCAAAGAAGTAGCTTCAGGATTGAAAGAAGCTCTTACCAAAGGCACTTCGAAAGGAACTGATGAAGTTTCGAAAGCCGATGGTTATTTTAAAAATCCTGAAATAAAAATTCCGTTCCCGCCCGAAGTGAAACAGGTAGAATCCACCCTCCGGAAAATGGGAATGGACAAACAAGTCGATGAGTTTGTTTTGTCATTAAACCGCGCAGCGGAAGATGCTGCAAAGGAGGCGAAGCCAATTTTTGTTGATGCCATCAAACAAATGACCATTGAAGATGCCTGGTCGATCCTGAAAGGTGAAGACAATGCGGCTACTCAATACCTGAATAAAACAACCTCTTCCCAGCTGAAAGAAAAATTCAGGCCGATTATCAAAGCTTCGCTGGATAAAGTTAACGCCACGAAATATTACAAAGACCTGATTACCGCCTACAACAAGGTGCCCCTGGTTAAGAAGGTGAATCCCGATCTCGACACCTATGCTACTGACAAGGCAACTGACGGACTGTTTGTGATGATCGCAAAAGAGGAGAAGAACATCCGGAAAAACCCGGCTGCCCGCACAACCGACCTGCTGAAGAAAGTTTTCGGCCAGAATTAAAGTACGTCAAGGAAATCCTGCCGTTCGTGTAGTATCGGCATCCTTATTTTCGTCAGCCCGTAACCAGTCTCAAAACCCCAAGTATTGACGCAAGTCAATCGTATGAAACGCCTGAGCCTCATCCCTTGCCTGATCGGCTGCTGCTACGTTTTTGACGCAGAAGCGCAAACCGATTCATTAAAAACCCGACTGGATTCCACCAAAGTCTATACAACTGCACACGTAGAAGGCGAGCCGCCAAAAATCGATGGCATCGGAAACGATCCTGCGTGGGAGCAGGTGCAATGGGGAGGTAACGACTTCCGTCAGCTTCAGCCGGATGCCGGAGCCGCACCTTCCGCTCAAACAGTTTTCAAAATTCTATACGATGCGAAAAATCTGTATGTGCTGGCGCGTTGCTTCGACCCCGATCCTTCAAAGATTGTTAGACGTATGTCGCGGAGGGATGGATTCGATGGCGACTTTATTGAAATCAATATCGACAGTTACTACGACAAGCGAACAGCATTTTCGTTCACAGCTTCTGTGTCGGGTGTGAAGGGCGATGAGTATGTTTCGAACAACGGAAGTGACTGGGACGAGAACTGGGATCCGATTTGGTATCTCGATACAAGCATCGACAGCCTGGGCTGGGTAGCCGAATTCAGAATCCCGTTAAGCCAGTTGCGCTTTGCCGATAAACCCGAACATGTTTGGGGCATCCAGTTTACCCGACATTTTTTCAGAAACCAGGAACGTTCGAACTGGCAGTTCATCCCACCCACGGCAAACGGATGGGTATACATGTTTGGTGAACTTCATGGGATAAAAGGAATCAGGCCGCAAAAACAACTCGAGATACAACCGTATGTGGTTGCAAAAACGGAACGCTTCGAACCGGAGAAAGGCAATCCGTTTATGACAGGAAAATCTTCCGATGTAGCCGTTGGCCTTGATGCGAAGATCGGTATCACCAGCGACATCACACTCGACTTAACCGTTAACCCCGACTTCGGACAAGTTGAGGCCGACCCCTCGCAGGTAAATCTTTCCGCGTTCGAATTATTTTTCCAGGAACGCAGGCCATTCTTCATTGAAGGAAACAACACCCTTAATTTTCCAACCTCGCAAAACAGCGACAACAATCTTTTTTATTCAAGACGCATCGGAAGAAGCCCGCAAGGTTATGTTGACACCGACCGTTCCGGGAGCGATGCGGTGAACGAATACGTTCGTTCGGATGCGCGAACTACTATTTTAGGTGCAGCCAAATTAACCGGTAAGAACAAGCATGGTTTCTCGTGGGGTATTCTTGAATCGGTTGCCGGAAAAGAGAAAGCCGAAGTAGACAGCCTGGAAGTTCGTCATAAGGAAACCATCGAACCTCTAACAAACTATTTTGTTGCGAGAGCCCAGCAGGACATCAACAAAGGAAATACCCTGGTTGGAGGAATGTTTACGGCAACCAATCGTAAAATTGATTCTAAAAATCTGGAGTGGTTGCATACCGAGGCGTACAGCGGAGGCTTGGACGTAACGCACAACTGGAAAGACCGTACCTACTATGTTAGTGCAAAAGCATTGATGAGCTATGTAAAAGGAAGCAGGGAAGCAATCCTTACAACACAGACGTCATCGGAACGATATTTCCAGCGACCGGATAATTATCATGCCGATGTGGATTCTGCAAAAACATCCTTAACGGGAACAGGAGGGAACCTGATGTTCGGAAAACGTAATGGCGATTTTGTATTTGATCTGGGATTCAACTGGTCGTCACCTCAACTTGAATTGAACGACATCGGCTTTCTCGCGCAAACGGATAAGATGACGCAATGGACCTGGTTTGGGTACCGGAAATTCCGGGTTATCCGCAACATGCGCGCGCAGCGCTATAATTTCAATCAGCGTTTGGTGTGGGATTTTGATGGAAAAATTCTGGGCCAGCAATACAACTTCAATGCACACACGCAGTACAAGAATTTCTGGGCTGTTGGTGGCGGAGGAACATACGTGGTAAAAGAAGCTTCGAATGCCGATTTGCGCGGAGGCCCGCAGATGGTTTATCCCGGGCAAACAAACTATTTTCTCTATGTTGAGTCTGACTCGCGGAAAAAATTAAGTTTTGAATTATACAGCGAATGGGTTGAAGGATTTAAACAATACACCTGCAATGCAGGCGCAGAGTTGTCGCTGATTTATCGTCCGGCTAACGCGCTCAATATTTCACTTTCGCCCAGCCTGTGGAGCAACTTCACACAGCTTCAGTATGTTGAAACAACTTCCAATGCAGCGGGTAACCCGCGGTACATCATGGGTGCGCTCGATCAGATTGTCACGCGCATTTCGGCCCGGCTTACCTACATGGTTACGCCCAATCTTTCCATTCAATATTACGGGCAGCTTTTCGGAACGAGCGGAGAATACAAAAACTTCAAATACGTAACCGACAGCCAGGCGCCTGAATATGAAGATCGCTTTACGATCATATCGCCAACGCTGGCAGGCGACAGCTATTCCGTAGATGAAGACGGTAACGGCACAACGGATTACTCTTTCAGCAAGCCTGATTTCAAATTCGGCCAGTATCGCTCCAACATGGTTATCCGGTGGGAATACATTCCGGGCTCTACGCTATTTCTCGTATGGAATCAGCAGGCCGATGGTGCGTTCGATTCGCAAGCGGGTTCAATCAAGTCGCGCGTGAATTTTAACTTCCCGCAGCAGGCGCATAGCATCTTCCTGATTAAGTATACGTACCGGTTTATTTTATGAGGTGATATCAATCGCCTCAATCTCGCGTTGATAATCCATTTGCAGGTCGTCCGGCAGCTTAACCACAATTGTGTAAATCTTTTTCAGCTGCTGCTGATACATGTTATACATGACTGAACTGGGCCGCAGGGGAACGTTGGCTTCGCGAACTTTTGAACAAAAATAGATACGAAGCTCCAGCTCGGTTTGTTTAACACCCGAGTACTTGATCTGTTTATTGACAAAACGCAAAATCTTGCGCAGACTTTTCTTAACGTAATAAAGATTCTTGTTTGCGGGAAGTTCTTCAAACAAACCATCCACATCTTCTTTGATGGCTGCGATGTACGATTGCTCGTTATCGGCCTCATACAATAAATACGTAAGCAGTTCTTTGTTTTCTTTTTTATACTTCGCCAGGCGCATGCACAGTTCCTGCAATGTTTCCGGATCGAGTGATTTGAGTTCCCGTTTAATTTCGTTGATTGTCGCTGCTTTCATGGAACCGGCAAAATACAAAGTTCCCGCCTACCCGCAGACAAGCCCCGCTCTGCCGCCCGTATAACCGGTTGGCACAATTTAGAATTCATTAACAACAGGCTGTCCGTCCAATCCGTTAAACTTGTGTCTAAACTCCTCCATCTATGAAAAAACTCTTCACGCTGCTTTTTTTCGCGTTCACTGCCATCGCAGCATCCGCGCAGCATCCTGTTCTGGTAACGGCCCAATGGCTGAATGAACATAAGTCTGACCCCAACCTCGTTGTGCTTCAGGTAAGCTTTATGAAGTACGAGTACGACCAAACGCACATTCCGGGCGCGCAATTTTTATGGCCCGAATCGCTGGCACCCAATTCACCTTACGGCAGCTACAACGCACCCGATATTAAAAAGGCAACCGAGGTTGTCAGGGGATTTGGAATCAACAATGATTCGCACATTGTTATTTATTATGTAAGAAACGAATTGCCTGCTGCGGCACGGATGTTCCTGACGCTTGAGCATTTTGGTTTAGGAGGAAAGGTATCGATGCTGAACGGAGGGATGGATGCATGGAAGAAGGACGGCTTTGCAACCAATGCTGAAGTTCCGGCTGTGAAAAAAGGTAACGTGAAGCTGACTGCAGGAAATCTGCTGGTTGATAAAGAGTATGTTTTAAAAACGCTGAAGTCGGACAACGCAAAAGTTGTGGACGCGCGCTTGCAACGGTTTTACGATGGTGAGCCAACCGGAAATCCGCGTGACGGACACATTGCAGGAGCAGGCAACATTCCCTATACCGAGCTGACGGATGCCAGCAATATGCTGAAAGCGGATGCAGAACTGGAAAAGTACTTTCAGCCTGTTGCGTCAAAAGACAAAGAACTTGTTGCGTATTGTTTTATCGGACAAACTGCCAGCGTGGTGTATCTCGCGGGAAGAGAACTCGGCTACAGCATGAAGCTATATGATGGGTCTATGCAGGAGTGGAGCAGACTGGAGAACCTGCCGATGGAAACAACCAAGAAATAATTATTATATATAATGAAGGCGGGCGTTTATTTCGATCCGCCTTCATTTCTGTTTTTCTGATACATTCCCGCACCCATTGCCGTGCCAATGGCTACACCAATCCCGATCCCCAGTGCCAGATTATGAAATGCGATACCTAATGCTGTGCCGATGGCAATGCCGATCGCAATCGCGGGCCCCATCGGATTTACTTTCTTCTTTGTTTCCACGGTTTTCAAAGTTTTAGTTTTCGGAATAATTCCCAGGTAACAATTCCGAGGCAAACTGAAATATTTAATGAATGTTTTGTTCCCGTCTGTGGAATTTCCAGTGCGCGGTCGCCAAGTGCAATCACTTCATCGCTCACACCGTCTACTTCGTTGCCGAACACCAGGCAGTATTTTTTCTCTAAGGCCGGTACAAATTCATGAACCGGGATACTGCCGGTTGTTTGTTCAATGATAAGAACTTCGTAACCCTCTGCTTTGAGATTTTTAACCGCCTCCGAAGCACTTTCGAAATACTCCCACGCCACCGATTCGGTTGCACCTAAAGCTGATTTCTGAATTTCACGGTGCGGGGGTGTGCCGGTGATACCCGTGAGAATAATTTTTTCAACCCGGAATGCATCGGCCGTGCGGAAGGCCGACCCGACATTATGTAAGCTGCGAACATTATCCAGCACGATGCACACGGGTAACTTTTCTGCTTCTTTAAATTCTTCAACCGAAATCCGGCCCAGTTCTTCGAGCTTTAATTTTTTCATTTTGTTACAGCCGTCACTTTATAACCCTGTTTTCTCAACAACGAGATCAATCCGTTTTCACCCGGCAAATGGCCTGCACCAACGGCAATAAACTGTGACCCGGTTTTCATTAAATCAGGAAGAACTTTCATCCAGTTAACATTTCGGTCCTTGAGCATATAATCCATGTTGCCGGTCAGTTCAGCGGGATATGAATCGATCAGTTCTCCAAGTCTCATCACATCTTTGTCAAAGTAAACCGTTGTCATCTCAGTAGAAAACTTGCCTGCGGTGTCGTGTTGTTTCACCATTTCCACCAGTTGTTTGGCTTGTTCTTCAACCGTAAAATGATTGAAAAGCATATCGAACTGTTGCTCCATCGTTTCAAGGGCTGTTACCGAAGTGCCGTTCTTTTTTGCCACGTTGGCAAAGTGAATATCCAGTGCTGTGCCGGAATACTTTTGTAATTCAGAGCTATTTACTTTTTGGGCCTGTATTAACATCAGCATCATCGATACTTGTGCAGGTTTGAACATGTCGAACGTTTTTAACTCATAACCCGAAATTTCCCGGAACACTGAATCAACTAAATGAAAATCAGCTGGTGACAACAATGACGACAACTTGTTGTTTTGCATAATGGCATACTGCATCATTACATTCATCAACCGGGATGAATCAAGCACAAGTTCAACCACAACACCCTTTGCTCCGCAAACGGTTGCTGAACTTCGGGCACTTGTGATAAAAATTTATCGCCTAACAAATGATAGGTGCCAAAGAGATACGAAGGTTGTTTCAATCCGTTACCGGAAATCTTCCAGAGTAAACTTTTTTCGGAATTTTTTTTCTGCGCGTGAACTCCTCCTGAAACGAATATAATTGCAACAAGAAGTAAGAGTCCCGAATTTCTTAGAATCATTTTCATAAAACACGTTTTGTTTATTGGTAACCAATTGATAGTCAGAATTACAGAAAGCTAAATAATCATTTACACGATTTCTTATTGTTGCCTGCTTTACTGATTTTTGCCCCCCGTTTTAAACACCCTGACCCCACCGAGGTGAAAGTAAAGAATCTTTTTCATGCTGGCGTTGACGACTCGCTCGATCCGGATTTACGTTCCCGCGTAATTTCATCGAACATTGTCTTCACGATCATATCCCTCATTCTGCTAATTATTCTGGGTATGAAAGCGGAAGATTATTTAACGAAAGGCATTCATGTGTTCAGGGCGGCCATTCCCATTGTACTGTTTATCGTTGCATTGGGTGGCATTGTATTAAACCATTTTCGATACTTCTTTACCGCACGCCTGATTTTTTTTGTGAGCTGGACAGTACTCATCACGGGCTTCCCAATCTGGCGTGATGCTTCCGTGTATGGATATTTTTTGCATCCTATGTTCGGGATCGTTTCATCAACCATGGTACTGTTGATGTTCTCCTTCCGGAAAGAACGTTTTGTATACATATCGTTCCTGATTTTTTCATTTTTGATTACGGTTTTTTCGTTTGAGTTCGTTTCCTGGTTTGATCACGGAGGGGTTTCAGAAATCATTTTATCATATACCACAACCTTGCGGCTGCACATTTATCCGTTATTCTTTTCAATCTTTTTCAACCTTGTGTTGATCTATGTGTTCCGAATTAACCGCAAATTTTTTGCCCTTCAGCAAAAACAGCACGAAACCATTGTGAATCAAAATCGTGAGCTGTCAGAAACGCGCCTGAAACTTGAGCTTACGAATACAGAGTTGGAAACGCGCGTGCGGGAACGCACGATGGAACTGATGGAACAAAACAACCGCCTGACCGACTATGCGTTTTTTCATGCGCACGTGTTGCGTGCACCGGTAAGCCGGATCAGGGGGTTGGTTAACCTGATGAACCTGCCGATCGATCCCGCGGAGGAGAAAAAAATCCGAACCATGCTTGCCCAGAGCATGAAAGAACTTGACGACACCATCCACGAAATGAATAACCGGCTGCAAACAACCGGCAGTTCACAGGTTGAGGAAATTTAATTTCTGTTCAGCTTCTCAAGCTGCACCTTAGCGTTCGCATGCTGCGGATCAAGTTCCAGTACGTGCTGATAACAGGCTTTCGATTCTTCCTTCATCCCGGCAATCATAAAGGCTTCACCTAAGCTGTCGAAGCAATTGGCCGATTGTGGGAAAAGGCTCACGTTAATCCGGAAAACATTGATCGCTTCCGCTACATCGTTACGCATCAGCAACACATAGCCGCAACTGTTCAGGTCGGTCTCGCGTGCAACATCGTTGCGGATCTGTTGCGCCAGCCCGCGAGGATTGATGTTTGCATCACGAAGCACACCGGCAGCGAGCCAGGCATTAATTTGCGCATAGCTCTTATAATTGTGTGTGTAGGGCTGACCGGTTAGAATTTTAAGCATATCGCGTTCGAGTGATTCAACCGGATACTCTACAATTCTTCCAATCTCTTTGTCTTTCTGATAAACAATAAAGGTCGGTACGCGATAGATGTTCAACCCTTTTTCTTCGCGATTCGGACCTTGCTTGTACACAGCCATCGAATCGTAAACACCCAGTAACTGAATGTTTTCCTCCGGGAAACCGGCAGCTCTCAACACACTCATCATCCGGGGCACCTCACGCTTGCTGTCGCCACACCACGAACCGAATACGATTTTAATTTTAAACTTTTCGGGACGGACTTTTTTCAATTGCGTGATGATGTCGGCCGTGGGCGTATAATTTTCATAACCCGGCTTGAACCACGTGGCGTAAGGCTCGCGCTCAAGATCCTTTGCGGAACAATAGCCCAACAAATCAGGACTTTTTTGTGCGTAAGCATGAAGTGCAATGAGGATAAACGTGATGAGTAGATATTTTTTCATGGATAGTTTGGTTTCATCAAAACTACCGCGGTGCCATGCAAAGGTCTGTTAACATGTTCCTAAAGGATTGTAAAGGGGATGTTAACGCGGGGTACTTAATGAGTGGAAATGTGCCCCGACACAGACTGACATCCGGTAAGGCATTTATAACGCAGGGCATTTTTACCGTGACGGACTTTTTTATCTTTGCCCACTATGGCCGGAGCAGGCGCAATGGATACCCCCTTAATGAAACAGTACAACGCCATCAAGGCGAAGTACCCGGGCGCACTGCTGCTTTTTCGTGTAGGCGACTTTTACGAAACGTTTGGCGAAGATGCGATTAAGGCTGCGCGTGTGCTTGACATAACGCTTACCAAACGGGGTAACGGTTCAGCTTCGGAAATTGAGCTTGCAGGTTTCCCTCATCATGCGTTGGATAATTATTTACCGAAACTTGTGCGGGCGGGCAACCGCGTGGCCATCTGCGATCAGCTGGAAGACCCGAAATTTGTTAAGGGCATCGTAAAACGTGGTGTAACGGAACTTGTTACTCCGGGTGTTTCCTTCAACGATAATGTGCTTGAAAAAAAGCATAACAACTTCCTCGCGTCCATTTGTGTGGGCAAGCAAGCAGTAGGCGTGTCTTTCCTCGACATCAGCACGGGCGAATTCTATGCAGCGCAGGGAACAGAACACTATATCTATAAGCTCATTCAGAGTTTCGCTCCTGCGGAAATAATCTTCAGCAAATCGAATCGTGAAAAACTCGAAAACCAATTCAGTGACAAGCATGCAACCTTTGCGCTGGATGAATGGGTTTACGCGTACGACTTTGCGCACGAACGGTTAACCAGTCAGTTCAAAACGGCTAACCTGAAAGGCTTCGGACTGAAGAATCTAAACGAGGCCATAGTTGCAGCCGGTGCCGTGCTGCATTATCTGGAAGCCACCGAGCATAAGGACACGCAGCACATTGCATCGATTTCACGCATTGATGAAGAGAAGTATGTGTGGCTCGACCGCTTCACAATTCGCAATCTGGAGCTTGCGGCACCCAACAGCGATGGTGGTGTTCCGCTGATTGAGATTCTGGATCAAACCGTTACCGCGATGGGCTCGCGCCAGCTCCGCAAATGGATGGTGCTTCCGCTGAAAGAAAAAGAAGCGATCGAAGAACGGTTGCAGATTGTGGATGCATTTTATCAGAGCACCGAGCTCACCGATAAAATCCTGGAAGAGTTTCGACACATGGCGGATTTGGAACGCCTCATTTCAAAAGTTGCAGCCGGCCGCATTAATCCGCGCGAATTGCTTCAATTAAAGAAATCGCTTCAGCGTATTGCACCGGTTAAGAAATTGGTGGACGCGCAAAAGCTTCCCTCGTTGCGGAAGCTGGGCGATCAGTTAAACCTGTGCGAATTTCTCGTTGATAAAATCGAGAAAGAACTCAGCGAAGAAGCCCCCATGCTCATTCACCAGGGCGGTATTATTAAAGAGGGCGTCAATGCCGAACTGGATGAACTTCGGGCAATTGCATTTTCAGGAAAAGACTACCTGCTGCAGGTACAGAAACGTGAGGTGGAGCGCACGGGTATAAACTCGTTAAAAATCTCCTACAACAAGGTCTTCGGATATTACCTGGAGGTAAGCAACGCAAATAAAGACAAAGTTCCGGCCGACTGGATTCGCAAGCAAACGCTGGTGAATGCCGAGCGTTACATCACAGAGGAACTGAAGGTTTATGAGGAGAAAATCCTGCATGCCGAAGAGAAGCTGAATGTAATTGAACAGCGCTTGTTCCTCGAGCTTGTTCTCCAGGCGTCCGAATTTGTAGTGCCGATTCAGCAAAACGCCCGGATAATCGCACAGCTCGATTGCCTGCTTTCGTTCTCATGCATCGCGCACCGGAATAAATACGTGAAACCGGAAATCAGCGAAGGCAAAGCCATTACCATCAAAGCCGGACGACACCCGGTTATTGAAAAACAACTTGCGGCCGGTGATCAGTACGTGCCGAACGATGTTCATCTCGACACCGACTCTCAGCAGATCATGATCATCACCGGTCCGAATATGGCCGGTAAGTCGGCATTGCTTCGGCAAGTTGCACTTATCACATTAATGGCTCAGATCGGGTGCTTTGTTCCCGCGGAAGCGGCTTCGATTGGAATTGTCGATAAGGTGTTCACGCGCGTGGGCGCGAGCGATAATTTATCGAAAGGCGAGTCTACGTTCATGGTAGAGATGACCGAGACAGCCAGCATCCTCAACAACCTGAGCGATCGCAGCCTGATTTTAATGGATGAGATCGGTCGGGGCACCAGCACATACGATGGCGTTTCCATTGCCTGGGCGATTGTTGAATACCTGCATAATCATAAGGACTTCCGACCGAAGACGTTGTTCGCTACGCATTATCACGAGTTGAACCAGCTGGCGGAAGATCATGTACGGGTGAAAAATTTCAATGTCAGCGTGAAAGAGGCGGGCGACAAAATTATTTTCATGCGCACGCTCAAGCCGGGCGGAAGCGAGCACAGTTTTGGTATCCACGTAGCGCAGCTTGCAGGTATGCCCAATAAAGTTGTGTTACGCGCAAACGACATTTTACATTTCCTGGAAAAAGACAAGCATAAAAATGAGCCGAAACAGAGAATGCAGGAAATACCAAAGGCTGTTAACCAGATGAACTTGTTTGAACTTGATCCGAAATCAAAAGCCGTTCACGATTTGCTTTCGCAGATCGACATTAATACAATTTCTCCGGTGGAGGCACTGCTGAAACTCAACGAGATTCTCGCGATGATGAAGAAGTAGCCTCTCGGTATATCCCCATTCTCGCAAAAAAAACCGAAATATTTTTTTGAATAACTGGTTTACTCTATAGTAACGATAATCTCATCAGTTAATTAATCTTGACAATCGCATGGGCATCCCATTCTTGACTACGCATATAGTGCGCATGTAGCGCAGCGCATCAATCCGTACCTTTATCAGTTAACTACTTGATTATGATACGGTTATATCTGGTTTTTACTCTCTTTTCATGTTCGCTAGCATTTGGTCAAACGGGTCCCGGAGGCGTGGGAACAGCCAACGGTTCGTCAACGCTAAACGGCTGGTGGCGTGCAGATAAAGGAGTGACACTTAGCGGTGGCGCTGTGAGCAACTGGGCCGATCAATCCGGCTACGCGCATGACCTTGAGCAAAGCAACACATTCAATCAGCCAACATCCGGAGTATCAGTTGCGCTTAATAATCAAAGTGCAGTTAAATATGATGGTGCCCTTAATCAATTCCTTGGTTTAACATCCTTCACCGGCCCTGGTACAAACAATGCTACGGTTTTCTTTGCAGCCAATGGCTCCAACTATCAACTGCTTCTTTTCTTTTTTGATAGCGGATCTTCCTATTTCATTTTCCCCGGGCCGAGTCCGAATTCGGAGCTTATAATTTCAAGCGATGGTGATTTTGGTAATCCGTTAAATTCCGGCTTGACCGCTGGTGTTAACAATGTGAGCGCTGCCCGCTATCGGAGAAACACAATCAATGGTATGCAGACATACCTTAACGGTGCCGCCTTTGCGCAGCGGAACAGTGCAGATGCCGCATTGCCTTCCGGGAATTTGTTTTCAGGATACGTGGGTACATGTCCTACAGCTGATGTGGGTGAAATGATTGTATACTTATCAGCGCTCAACGATGCGCAAATGGTAATTGTTCAAAATTATCTGGCGGCCAAGTACAACACAACACTATCGTCAAACGATGTGTATGCGATGGATGACGCAGCCAATGGCGACTACGACAATGACGTAGCCGGTATCGGTCAAACCGATGCATCCAACATGCACAACGATTCACGCGGCACAGGCATCCTCAGAATTTTAAATCCTTCCGACCTGGAAAATGGAGAGTTTTTTATGTGGGGTAGCGACAATGGCGCGACTCAGGCAACTAACACCACGGATGTACCTTCTGGGGTAACAGCCCGCTTCGCGCGCGTATGGCGGGTGAGTGAAACGGGGGGTGATGGTGACGTGGGAAGCATTGACGTACAAATTGACGTTACAGGTCTGGCAGATTTTTCCAGTCTGTCGGCATGCGATGCAGCGTTAAGCCTTCAGTTGTTAGTAGATACCGATAACGATGGGGTGTTTGCCGATCAAACACCTATAACCGGTGCAACATCGTTGGGTAACAATGTATATCGCTTTGCCAATGTTACCGCGCTGGCGAACAACAGGCGTTTCACCTTTGGATTGGTTAGCAGTGCCGTGGATGGACCGGGCGGAGTAGGCGGGACAAACGGAGCAACTTCTTTACAGCTTTGGCTGACGGCAAGCAAGGGCCTCACAACATCGGGGTCAAACGTAATTTCCTGGGCCGATCAGGCCGGTACCGGCCGCATCGCTACCGCTCCGGGTACAACCGCAAGGCCATTGGTGATACCTAACTCGGTTAATGGTCAGCCACGAATAAGTTTTGACGGGACCACGGATATCCTTGAGCTTAACACCAATATCAACACAACCACGCCTACAATGTTCACGGTCATGAACAAAGGCAGTGCGGGTGTAACATCAAGAATATTTTTGTCGCTGCAGAACAATCAATGGTTTGGCCGCAGTGCGGGTACCAATCAGTGGGGAATGTTCAACAACACAGATGTTCTGTCAGGCACTACGGTAAACAACCTGGCGTTCTTCTTATTGACTTCGGTTGAACGTAACTACGATGATGTTGATCTTTCAACGAATGGCACGGCTACTACCCTGACAAACGGCACGGGATTTTCAGGCACTTCGCTCGGATCAATTGGCGCAAGCAACTCGGGATCATCCGGTACCGGGTTAAGTTTTTTCCAGGGAAATCTCGCGGAGGTACTCTTATACACCTCCAATCTCAACAGCGCGCAGCGTCTGATTGTGGAGAACGCTCTGGCAGCCAAATACGCGTTAACGATTAGCGGAGATGTTTACGCCATGGATAATCCCGCCAATGGAAACTTCGATTTCGATGTGGCGGGCATCGCACGGGTAAATGCTTCCAATCAGCATACCGATGCAAAGGGTCAGGGGCTCGTCAGGATTTCCGGTGCAACGGACTTGGGAGACAACGAATCATTTTTATGGGGTCATAACAACACAGCCCTGACGGTCCGCTCAACGGATGTTCCATCGGGTGTGCAATCGCGCCTCGCGCGCGAGTGGGGTGTAAGCGAAACCGGTGATGTAGGTGCTGTCAATATGCAGCTCGATCTGAGTGGGCTGTATGGTTCCATCACACCTTCTGATCTTCGGTTGTTAATCGACCATGATGGTGACGGCATTTATAATGAAGCCGGAACGCAGTCAATCTCCGGAGCAACAGCGACATCATGCGGGTATTATACGTTTACAGGTGTAACTGCACTTGATAACGCGATGCGGTTCACCCTTGGAACGATTAACTTCTCGCAAACTCCGCTTCCGATCGAACTTGTACGATTTGAAGGAGAAGCGCAGGCAACTTCAGTTCGATTGGCGTGGGAAACAGAGTCGGAAATCAATAATGATTATTTCACAGTTGAGCGTTCGGTTACCGGTACCGATTTCACGGCCGTGGGAAAGTTAGATGGCGCAGGCACGAGTAAGGAGCACCACAGCTACGAGTTGCTGGATGAAATTTCGTTTACCGGAACCGTGTATTATCGCCTGAAGCAAACCGACTTTGACGGGGCCGTGAGTTACTCGGATGTAATCCGCGTTAAAGGTGTTTCAGATGAGTCAGTATCCATTTACCCGAATCCGCAAAAAGCGGGTGGCGACATTCATGTAAAGATAAGTGAGGGGTATTCTGATGCCGGTACATGCAATATTTCAGTGATCGACAGAATAGGCCGGCAGGTGCTTTTGCAACCGGCATTAATCGGGTCAGGTGAAATTATTATATCCGGATCAGGTCAGTTGGCCGCAGGTGTTTACCTGCTGAAAATTGATTTTCCGAACGCCAAAAGCCTCGTGAGAAAGATTAGCGTGGTAAAGTGATTCAGACTAATTGCTAGAGCCGTACTGTAAAGGTTTCTTTGACGCGTTGCGAAAATGCGAAGTAGGGAATCCAGATCGTGGCAGCAACGGCCGGCTTAATGATCTCTGAACTTGTTACCGGTTCTCCGGAAATAAGTAATACCGCAACTTCATCGAACACGGTTATGCCAAGTGAAATTGCGTAAAAAAATATTATTAGCCTGGGCAACGAAGTTCTTCTCTGAAAGAAAAGCATGATAAGTAAGCCTGTAAAAAAGAGCGATAAAATATTATACGTTAATTCAAGCGTTAAAAGTAGTAGTAACCCATGTTGACCGGAGGTATAAAGTGCTGTCCAAATCCCTCCATTGAAAAAATTGTTTTCTGCTTGTACTAACGTATAGACATCACGAAAAGGCGATATACAAAGGCCTATAGCTGGAAGAATTAACCAACCGCCAATGGAAGTACCATATTCCACGTGGCTTGGCGGGTTAAACTTGTTGAGCCGCAGTACGAGCCAAATGCCAGCAGCTGTTGCAATTAGTAAAGTTATGATTGGGAAAGGCGTGCTCTTTCCGTCAGAAGACTGTCCCGTCAAGGCTTTGTTGTAATTGAGCATGTAATTCAGCTCCGATAGCATTTTCTCATGGTCATTTACAAAGGTGTCAACGAACTCTGCGGGAACTTCGTTTACTTTCGTTTCGTATTCATTTACAATCCTGATTTCATTATCAGAATTAGTAACAGAGTTATAGAAACGGTAATAATCTGATTCAATTTTCCGGCTATCGTTTTCTGCATTCCATGATTCCGGCAGTTTTACAACCGTTTCGTGTTTAAATAACAGCGGATAAGTTAGACGGTAAGGGGCTTTTCGGTCGGCAGACTTTTCAACTGATATGAGCCGGCTGATTGATTGCGGATAGAATCCACAGAAAATCTTGTCCACACTATTCTCTTCGGGTTTCCAGAAGTCTTTTATCAAATAAAACTCATCGACAGTAATTATATTTTTTGATCGATCATCTTTAACCTCAGGTGTCTTTTCGACTGCAATGCCAGGATACATGCTTGCATAAAAATTTTGGTAATTTTTACTTGTGTTTTCAATAGTTGTACTGGCAAATTCCGAACGTTGCACATCAGCGTCTTTTCCGGTGTAGGTTGTTTTCACCCGCATCGTAGCTGAGCCTCCGATTTCTGAGAGTTCGAAAGTTTGTTCTTCAGTGGTGCCATACAATGTTGTAGTTGGCAACTCCGAGAATCCACGCTCCTCTGAATCTAGAATAAGACCCTTCTGATAATTTGGAAAATATAAACTACGCAAATCTCCACCCTGATTATTAATGGTAGGATCCACAAAAAATGCTGTGTCCATATTATTTATTTCGACCACGCAATGATCAAATGCAAAATATGTAGGTGGTTCTTCATCAACTTTGTTTTGTATACTCGTGTTTACCAACACAGGGAAAGCCTCGAATCCGTGGATGCGCGCAATAACTGAAAGCAACAGTGACTTATCTTTGCAGTCGCCAAATCTTTGATCGAGTACTTGTTCAGGTTTATGCGGTTTATGTGAATTCACTCCATTTTCGAAGCCGAGATAACGAACTTCGTCCTGAACAAAACGGATTGAATTAAGGAGCTTTTCATTTGCTGAACCCGTAAAAAGAATCGCGGGTAACTTGCTCTTTACTTTCGCCACCTGCTCAGGCGTCACACGAAATTGTTCTGCGCTCCACTTTTTTACATCCGACCAATCTTTAAAGTCCGTTATGGCCATATAACGGAATGGGTCGTACCACCCCGGAGCATTGTTGTCGGTCAAAAATGGTTTGTTGTTCTCAATTATCCAGGTATACTCTTTGTTTGCTGTCGTCTCGGTGATGGCAGGTGTTACATCACCGTTTCGGTAATGCATGAACATTTGATCCCCTTTGCGAATAATCACACGTTGGAACAGCTTTTGATAGCCGAATGAATAGTCGAAATAAAAAAATTGAGAAAAATGCCCTCTGAATACGGGATTATAACCTTTCAGCGTGTAGGAATATTCAATAATATCACCTGATCGGATATCTGTTAAGTTTACGTATGCAGTTTTCGTTCCGTCATATAAATAGCGATCCATGCTTTGCTCGCGTTGAGCAATGTTAATTTTGGCCTGTTTGAGCTTATCGATTTTTTCTCCATTTCGATAAACAACTATCGAATTAAACGTAAGAGACTCGTATTCCGGATCGAAATCAACACTGATGTCAGACATCTCCTGAACACCTTCACTTGATAAGATCTTAAAAATATTTCTGTTAAATCTTTCTTCTGAGGAGAGATTGAGTTGTCGTTCGATTAATAGATAATAAAAACTACCGGTTGGATTATTCTGAGAGTCAATTTCAAGCGAAGATTTATTGGAAATCACCCAAGCAGGAGAAGAATTTTTTTTAACGGTCTGTGCAACGCAACAGGGGACAATCAGTAGCAATAAGGCAATGCCTGAGAGGATTCGGAAGAGCATGAGCAGGGGTTAAAGCCACCCGCAAGATAATGATTACCGTTTAAATAGATTACCGCCCATAACCCGCTTCATTACCTCTTCTTTCAGATTTCTGCTTACGGGAATTTGAGCTTTGCCGACAAAAAGATCGTTACCGTCAAGCGCAGTAACTTTTTCAAGGTTTACAATGTATGACTTATGAACTTTCATAAACCGCGTGGCCGGAAGTTTCTCCTCCATCCCGCCAAGGGTAATGTACGCTATCAGCTTTCGTGCGGAAGTATGGATGATGCAATAGTTCTGCATGGATTCGATGTACAGCACTTCATTGAAAAAGATTTTTTCAAAAACATGATCGCATTTGATAAAAAAGAAATCCGGTGCTGGTACCGCGGACGTCTTTAACAGAACATATTCGTGAGCTTTTTGAACCGCCTTTTGAAACCGTTCAAACAGGATCGGTTTTACGAGGTAATCCATCACGTCAAGTGCATAGCTTTCCAGGGCATAATCGGGATGCGCGGTTGTAAAAATTACAAGCGGAGGGTTTTGTAAAGACTTCAAAAATTCAATCCCGCTGATGTTCGGCATATTGATGTCAAGCAACATAAGATCGACAGCATTATGCTGCAGAAACTCCGATGCTTTAAGCGCGTTTTCGCACGAACCCACATGCTCCAATATGGAAATGTCGCGCACATATTCCTCCAGGCCTTTACGCGCCATGGGTTCATCGTCAACGATCAGGCATCTCAGCTTCATACGAGTTGAAGGATTAATGTCACATGAAACTGATTAGCCGATGGCCGGACATCAAGTTTATGCCGGTTGGGAAACAAGAGATCTAATCTTCGCTTTACATTTTTCATCCCGATACCACCGTTTTCTTTTTTAGAACCATCGGTAGTATTGAATACACGTAGTTGCAGTTCTGAACCTGTCTTCTCCAGGCTAATTTTTACTTCGTTCGGCCTGTCGGTAAAATTGGACACATGCTTGAAAGCGTTTTCAATAAACGGGATTAGCAGCATCGGTGGAAACGAAAAGTTCCTGAGGTCATCGGCAACGGTAAACTCAATTATGTCGTTCGTATTTCTTCTGAGTTTTTGAAGTTCAACGTAGTTCTTCAAATAGGCCAGTTCTTTTTCAATGGCAATGTCTGAGCTGTTACATTCGTACAGTTGATAGCGCAGCATGTCGGAAAACTTGCCCAGCGTTTCGCGCGCTTCGGTATTCTCTTTATTGATCTGGAAGAAAATTGTATTAATGGAGTTAAACAGAAAATGCGGATTCATCTGAGCTTTCAAATACTCAAGTTCCGTGTTTAACTTTTCGAGTTGCACCTGTCGCAGCAATTCGCGTTGTACATACCATTGCTTGCTTAGGTAAATTGCAGCGGCAAACGCGAGGTAGAAGAGTACGATCGAGAAATTATAGAATGTGTTAGGCAAAAAGGACGCACGCTTGATATCCCCGATCACATGCTCATATAAATATAAATCGTGCGCGGTTTTCAGAAGAGCGTAACCCATCAGCGACCCGACCGATAACAGGATCCACAGGAAAATTTTGCCTTTGCTGATTTTTGGAACGACCACCAGCAGGTTGAAATAAATCACTGCGGCCAGAAGTGCATTCCGGATAAAAATCTCCAACGCAAACTGCCACACATCAACTTTATTAATCAGGTAAATGCGCGTGTACGCATGAAACCCAATCGTGAGTGTCCAGAACGCTATATGATCGAGGTGATACCGGAAGAAACGGTTCATAGGTTAAAGATACGGCTTTCGCAATCTCCTCGTTTAGAGCTTCCGGTGCGCTTTGTCAAGAAAAACAAGCAGTACGTCATAACCTTCCTGTTGCATTCACTTCCTCTGCCGTATTTCGGAACATAATGTTATATGTATGAGATACCTGTTGATTTTACTGCTGATGGCCGTATCCCTGTCGGGATATGCGCAGCAAACTCCAAAGACTGTTGGTGGCCCGTGTGAAGGCTGTGAAGCGATTCATGAAAGCCCTGTGCCTTTCGACAAACTGCCGGACTCAATAGCGCTTCCTGATTTCAACGAAAAAGGTCCTAAAATCGAAATCAGCGGTATCGTATATCAGCGTGACGGGATGACCCCTGCAAAAGATGTTGTGCTGTATGTTTATCACACCGATCAGAAAGGAGTTTATCCTACTAAGGGAAATGAAAAGGGTTGGGCAAAACGGCACGGCTATATTCGCGGCTGGGTAAAGACCGACAAGAACGGTTCCTACCAGTTTAAAACATTACGGCCCGCACCCTATCCCGGACGTAATGCTGCAGAGCATATTCATGTTACGGTAAAAGAGCCGGATAAAAACGAGTACTATATCGATGAATATCTTTTTGCCGATGATCCCCTGTTGCCGAAAACAACAAGCAACAAACCGCGCGGAGGCGATGGCATTGTTACGTTGCTGCCTGCCGACAAGGAGGGCGTTCGTCATGCCACGCGTCACATTATTTTAGGGTTGAACGTAAACGATTATCCGTATGCCGGCTTGCCAAAACTTGCCTCTGGATTGAACGTGGGGACAAACTGTCCGGCATTTGATCCGCTCCATCTTTCAGGTGCAGATGCCGGCAAGAATGTATGCCCGATGTGCAAGTACGGGCAAGGTCAGGGAATTATGCTGTGGTTCAATCACGCGAATGTTGATCAGATGAAGGATTTTGTCACAGCCCTCGAAAAAGAAATGCAGACAAAGGGAGAGAATAAGCTCCGCGTGTTCCTGGTTTACATGAATCCTTTTTATAAAGAAAATCCCAATGTAAAAGCAGAAGACATCCTGAAAGGCAAATTAAAAAAATGGGCCGATGAACACGGATTGAAGAAAGTAGCCTTTACCTGGATTCCGTCACCAGTCGATGAAGACACGGCCGGCTTATATGCGATCAATCCGAAAGCGAAGAATACAGTCTTCGTTTATAAGAAACGGGAAGTTGCCGCGAAGTGGGTGAATATTGAATATGATGAGAAGACGTTGAAGGAAATATTGGCAGCGCTTTAGTTATCTGGTCAGGGTTTGCCAAGCATTTCTGTCCTACTAACGAGTGCTTTTTACATCTCGTTGGCCAGCAGAATTTTCTCCAGCATTAACTGATAGTTTGGTGAGTCAGTCATTCCGTTATGCCCTTCTCCCGGAAGTCGAATTAATTGGTCTCCGGGTTTAAACTCCTTTTGAAGTCGTTGAGACGCACTGAAATTGATCACATAGTCCTGATCGCCATGGAAGATGACGACCGGCATTTTGCATGCCTTAAGATGCTTGTGAGTTTCAAATTTGTATTTCAAAATGAATGTTGGGATAACGGGAAAGCGCGTATGCATCTCATCGATCAGACTGTAATACGGTGCCTGAAGAATTAGCAGTTTCGGATGATTTTGGGAAGCAACCTTTGAAGCCAGGCCCGTTCCAATGGAGTATCCTAACACAACAATATTGTTTTCATCGTAAAGCTTTTTAAGTTCGTTGTACGCAGTTTGAATGTCGTCATACAACTGTTGTTCATTTTGAATTTTGCCTCCGCTTTTCCCGTACCCCCGATAATCGAGCATAAAAACATCGTAATGGAGACTCGTATAGGTTGTGGCCACCCAACCCCAACTGTCAATTGAGCCGGCATTGCCATGGAGATAGAAGATAACACCCTTTGAACTATCGGCTTTAAACAAAACGGTATTGAGCGTAGTCCCGTCTTTTGTTCGGATCGTTTTTTCTTCGAAAGGCTGATCGAATTGAAAGCTGTGATCAGGAGAAAGTTTCGTTGGAAGAAATATTATTTGTTCCTGATTAAGGTAAAGCAGCAAACAAATTGCCGTATAAAAGACGAGAATAACTGCCCCCAGAATACTTAGTACTTTTTTCATATGAAACGATGTGGTTCTATCCGGTGTCACTAATACATTGAGACTTCTCGCAGGCCTCTTTGTTTCTTGCTGAACGTTCCTTACGCTCGAAGTGACGTTAGCGTGCGAACTTCTTAATGATCCTCAATGCCTTTTGTTTATCTCCGGCAAGGTCAAACAAGCTGTTGTAGTAAGCCTCGTCAGGCACGGTATAACCATCAGCCGGCCGGGCTTCAGTCCAGCCGGATTTGATCGCCTCCAGCGCCTCCGGATTCTGCTCCCGAAGCTCCAATAATGCCCTTTGCAGCGAAATTTTCAGGTTTTCGGATAAGTCTTTTCGCACGACCACCGGTCCGAGCGGTATCGGCCCCGACTTCCATAAGAGATCGAACCGGGCCGTGTCGGCACCAAGTTTATTGTACTCATCAATACCGCACGAGGCAAGCGCGAACTTTTCTTCCAGTGCAAGCTTCAGGGCAGCATCGTGACGTTCGGCATACTGAACCTCTACAAATAATTTCTCGGGATCATCGGGCAACATCGATGCAAGCTTGAGCCGGGGCATAAGATTTCCGGAGGTTGATCCGGGACTTACGAGTATCAGGAAATTATCAGCAGCGCGATCAACTGCCTGCTGCAATGAACGAAAGTGATTCTCTTTTGGAGATACGATTACGCTTCGATAAACAGATGCTGCATCTTCAGGAAGATTGAGCGTGGCTGAAACTTCGTAGTTCTGTGTGATCTCGCGAAGCAATAAATAACCGAATGTGTTAATGAAAGCAACATCCACTTCACTCTTGCGCATGGCCTCCAGCAGTTCGTGAACGGTCGGATAACTTTTAACCGTGGTTTTTATTCCGGCTGTTTCCGCCAGGTGAATCGCAAACGGTTCAATGTTTTTTAAGCGTGGATTGTCGGCATATTGATACGTGGCAACCACAAGGGGCCGTGCGTTACTGAGCGTACCTTGCGCATACGCAAATGACGACAAGAAGCAAAGTATTATGAGGAGCGGAAGGCGCATAAAACTGAACGGTTGTTAGTGCTTAAAAGTACTGATAAACGTCAGTTACACGTAAAAAACCTTGCGCGGGTTGGGATTACAGCCGCTAAAGCCCGACCTTTGTCAAGGATTATTTTGAGCTGAATTTAAACAAAATGTACCGGGGTTAATCAACTAAGGCAGGTTCAGAACTTAATTCAATCAGCACTGGTTTAACACCCGGAACAGAGGAGAAAGACATGAGCAACACAACTGTATTATCACCTGAAAAACGCAGCAAGCCGATCCTGAAGCAGGAGATCGCTTTTATCATTGTTCACTTGTTGCCTTTGGGCGCATTGTGGACAGGCGCCACGCTTTTCGACTGGATTGTATGTATCGTTTTATATGTTGGCCGCATGTTGTGGGTAACAGGTGGATATCACAGATACTTTGCACATAAGTCGTATCGTACGTCACGCTGGTTTCAGTTTGTGATTGCCTGGCTTGCGCAAACCTCTGCTCAGAAAGGTGCATTGTGGTGGGCAGCGCATCACCGTCATCACCATCGCCACAGCGATACACCAGCCGATCCTCATTCGATGAAGATCTACGGTTTCTGGTACTCACATGTGGGTTGGATTGTTGGTCCCGATTTCAAGCAAACAGACTATAAAGTAATTGGCGACTACGCCAAGTATCCTGAACTGATGTGGCTTAACAAGTATCACCTCATTCCACCAACCGTGCTTGCATTAACGGCAATGGCGCTCGGTGGATGGGTTAATGGCGGAAGCGTGCTAACCATGTTCACATCAGCCGGATTCTCAACATTATTTATTGGCTTCTTCTTAAGTACTGTTATCCTCTACCACGGAACGTTTTCGATCAACTCGATCATGCACAAGTTCGGCAAGCAGCGCTACAAGACTGGTGATGAATCGCGAAACAGCTTATGGCTTGCGTTGTTAACGCTCGGTGAAGGCTGGCACAACAACCATCACTATTATGAGACCAGCAGTCGCCAGGGATTTTTCTGGTGGGAAGTTGATTTTACCTGGTACATGCTTCGCGGCTTGCAGGCGATTGGATTGATTCACGACCTCAAGGGCGTGCCCGATCACATCAAGTTCTCGAAAGATAAAGAACATGCAAAGGAGCTGCGCAAGCAGTACGATGCCTCACGGCCTCCGGTGAAACCGACTGCAGAAAAGTCCGTTGAAGAAGAGCATGCAATCCAGTGAAGAAAATTTTTTAGAAAGCTCCCGTAAGCTGTTTCGGTACTACAAGGCGCAGGGCGAAAAGGCTATTGCGCAACTGAACGATGAGCAGATTAACGCGAGGCCCAACGAGGCGAGCAATAGTATTGCGTTGATCGTTCACCACCTCAGCGGTAATATGCTTTCGCGCTGGACGGACTTCCTGACCAGTGATGGAGAGAAGCCAACCCGTAACCGGGAGGCCGAATTCGAACACGGTTATCCCGACAAAAAAACTATGCTGGAGGCCTGGGAGGCCGGCTGGAAGGCGTTGCTTGATACGCTTGATTCGTTGAAGCCTTCTGATTTGCAAACACTTATTTACATCCGAAACGAGGGCCAGACCGTGCTGGAGGCCATTCAGCGCCAGCTGGCGCATTATCCGTTGCACGTGGGCCAGATTCTGTACCAAGCGAAGGCTTTGAAGGGCAGCGAATTCCAGTCGTTATCCATCCCGAAAGGCAATTCTGCCGCATTCAATGCACAAAAATTCAGTACGGAGAAGACCAGAAAGCACTTTACAGACACGCATTAGATTTGGAAATTCAGGAGGGTACGTTAAATTTGCACTCCCTTTCGGGGGAATTGATTCGGATAAGGCACTTTTGACAATATGCGGGCGTAAGCCAAATCGTAACTTGTCAATTAAAAGGTCCGAAATCATATGCGGGAGTAGCTCAGTTGGTAGAGCACGACCTTGCCAAGGTCGGGGTCGCGAGTTCGAGTCTCGTTTCCCGCTCAGTTTAAGAAAGAAAGTGTGGGCTTAACCTCACACTTTTTTATTTAACGCACTACTCAAATGCCCGGGTGGTGGTTCCGATGGCTATCGGAATGGTAGGCACACAGGGCAAATTTTATTGAACACATCACTCAATGCCCGGGTGGTGGAATTGGTAGACACGCAGGACTTAAAATCCTGTGGCTAGTAATAGCTGTACGGGTTCAAGTCCCGTCCTGGGTACAAAGCCTGATGTGAGAGCGTCAGGCTTTTTGTTTTATACAGACGTTATAACAATCTACCGGGAGGACGGTATAGCACTGAGAACATTTTTGGTAGTTCTTGCCGTATAAGTTGAAAATATGGCGTTATATATCATCATTTCCTTCATAGTTGCATTGATTGTTGTGTTCGGTTTTTGGGCCGCACGTCAGCAGAAGAAGCGCCTGAAACAAGCGGAAGAATTTTATGCCTTACCGCAGATCAGGGCTTTGCTGGAGTCGGGCTTTACGAAAGATGAGGATGCAATTGTGGGCATGATCCATGAATATCCGGCCGGTTTATATTGCTGGTTCGAAGTAACTGGCCCACGATACTTCACCTACCTTCGCTGCAAAAGCCCCGCCTTTTCAACGGTTTATACCATCAGCAATAAATATCACAACAGCGAACGCATCCGGATAAAAAATGGTGCGCTTGAACAGGAATTGAAGCAGATTGATGGGGATACACTCGCCAAAAGCTTCGCCCGCTTACAGGAAGTTGCTGCGATGGAGAGGCTTGAACCTGTAAATTTGACCCGGCTCTCTTAATTGCCAGCCATCTTATCATGATAGACAATTCCACCATCAAACATCATGAAAACGCCTTACTTCAGGCCATGCTTGCGCATGATGTCAACGCGCTTAATGAATTGCTCCACAATGACCTGCTATTCATAACACCCGATGGTCAAACGATAACAAAGGCCATGGATATTGATGCGCACAGAAAAGGTTTAATGGTGATCGAACGGATATCAACAACGATTGAACAAATCAATATCATCGGAGACAATGCGGTTGTCACGCTGGTGATGGACACGAAAGGTAAAATGATCGACATGCCCATCGAAGGCAAGTTTCGGTACATCCGCATATGGAAAAAAGTTGGAGACGATCTGAAGGTGATAGGCGGAAGTTGTACCGCACTGTGATGCAACCTTTGTGATACCACCTCGTCTTTAGCGGAGTCAATCGTCATCAACATGAAATTTCATTCCATCTTAATCGCCTGTACACTGGTTGCAGGTGTTACACACGCTCAAAACCGCGATCCGCTCAAAACCGAAATTATTACATCCGACATCGACAACTTCTGGATCGCGTTCGAAGCCGCGAAGCCCGATTTTAACCCCGAAGTTTTTCAAACGCTGTATCTCGATAAAGGGTCAAAAGGCGTGAAGGGCTTTATTCCGGGGCGCATTAAAAATGCCGAGAACCTGGCGAAGCGGGTTAAGGGCCGTATTAAGTATTACAGTTCAATCAAACCGAGTACCGATAAAATTCCGGGCATGATGGATGACATCCGCAAAAGCCTGGTGAAACTGAAAGAACTTTATCCGGAAGCGATTTTCCCGCCAGTCTACTTTGTAATTGGTACCATGAGTTCGGGTGGAACATCATCGGATGACGGGCTGATTATTGGTGCCGAGATGTATGGCATGACCGCGGAGACCCCGAAAGAAGAGCTTAACGATTGGCTGCTCACTGTGCTCAAACCGGTGGAGGAGGTGCCGCACATCGTTGCGCATGAGCTGATCCATTTTCAACAAACCTATGATGGTGGCACGCTGCTTCAGGCTTGTTTGAAAGAAGGCAGTGCCGATTTCATTGCGGAATTGATTTCAGGTAAACACATCAACGGTCACGTACACGATTTTGCCAATCCAAAAGAAAAAGAACTCTGGCTCGAGTTTCAGGATCGGATGTTTGAGAAGAATTATGATGGCTGGCTCTACAGTCCTTCTCCCGGACGGCCAAACGATCTGGGATACTGGATGGGCTATAAGATCACCAGGGCGTATTACGACAAAGCGAAAGACAAGCAGCAAGCCATTCGTGACATTCTTACCATAAAAGACGAGAAGAAGTTTTTGAAGGACAGCGGCTACGAAGAAAAATTTAAGTAATTGAATATCTTGTATCCACTATGGGTACAGCACAAAAACTCTTCATGATCATGCTCGGAGCCACACCTCCCGGCAGGCACATCGAACAACACGACATTTTTTTTGGTATTGGCTCGTCTTTGAAAGATCTCGCGGGTGACATGAAAGCGTTTTGGCCCGAGCCGGAACGAATTCATCTCGATGCATGGCGTGAAGTGACAGTAGTGGAAAACTATCGGATTGCGGTTGTTCCCAAAGATCAACCCGCGAATCCCGCTGCGGTTAACAAGAAGCTCTTCTTCATCAACCTGGGTGGCTATCAGGAAAATAAATTCGAAGAACAGCATTATGTTTTACTTACCGTAAAAGACGATCGCGCGGCTGCGTTTCGAGAAGCCAAAGAGACGTTGTTCTATAAGCAAAACAGTTTCGGTGCGACTGGCAACTCGCACATCGATGATAAATATGGAGTAGATGTTGACGACCTGTATGAAATCGAAGATATACTGGCGCCTGTGTTAAAGGAAAAGTACCGCATTGAACTCTGCCCGGCTTCGGGCGAGCCGGAAGATGAACTCCACCTCGGATATGTGAAGATGAGTACACTGGAAAAGTAATCCATGTTGCGCGAAGAAGTCATATCTGCACTAAAAAAATGCTCACCCCGCATGCGGTATTTTACGTTGGTGAACTTCTTGATAACAACGTTATCGGCAACTCAGGTGTCTAATAACTACAATAGCTAATATGTTATGAGAAGACACTTGAAATTCTTAGCCCTGATTACTGCAATGCTTTCGGGCTGTTCTGACGACAACGAAAACGTAAAGCCAAAGACTACGCACGAAGTTGTGGAAATTGCCGTGCTGGAAGCAGCCGCTACTGGCAAAGTGGGTGAGGAGTTTGAAATTCGTGTTCGAACCGTGCCTAATAATGGCTGCTGGGGTAGTGTTAACGTAACGCTCTCCCAGGACGATGATCATCATTACACACTTAGCGCAGACGGTACGTTCACGGTTAATAATCCGGGAGTTTGTCCGGATAACCTGATCGTAGAAGATACGATTATCCGGGTCAGCCCGTCCGTAGCAGGGGCTTACTACTTCAAGGCCAACAGCGAACCATACATCGTTCTCCGCGACACAGTTGAAGTAGAGTAACACAATTATTGGCAAACCGGTGTGCTGTGTATCTTTGTACACAGCATGCAAACTATTTTTGAACGTCTCGGGGAAGCCAATCTCACGTTACTTGTTAACAATTTTTATGACTTAGTTTTTGCTGATCCGCAAATCAGCCGATTGTTTAAGACGGACAAAGAACTCATCAAAGAGAAGCAAAGGCTTTTCCTCACGCAGTTTTTTGGCGGCCCGCAGTTGTATTCGCAGCAATACGGGCATCCGCAGTTGCGCGCGCGCCACCTTCCGCACCCCATTGGTGACGATGATGCAGTGGCCTGGCTGTCGTGCATGAGCCGGGCGCTTGCTTCATTACCCGTGGAGGAATCACTCAAAGATGAGATTTTTAAAAAACTGGTTCCCACAGCAATGTTTATGGTGAACCGGGGTGACGGAAATGAATAAACAGCACAGGTTTTGTAATTTGTGCAAATGATACCACGCTCTGTCAGCCTCTCTGCATTCGCACTTTTGTTTTTGTTTTCGTGTAAGGAAAAGGTGGTTGAACCACCTGCACCCATCGGGCCATTACCTTCTGCTGCGCAGCTCGCCTGGCATGAAATGGAGATGAATGCTTTTGTTCACTTCACTACAAATACATTCACCGATAAAGAGTGGGGTTATGGCGATGAAGACCCAACGATTTTCAACCCAACTGCCTTTAATGCCGATCAATGGGTGACCACCTTTAAAGATGCCGGCTTTCGGGGTGTAATTCTTACCTGCAAACATCACGATGGATTTTGCCTGTGGCCTTCGAAGTTTACGGAACACTCTGTGAAAAACAGTCCGTTTAAGAAGGATGTGGTGAAAGAAGTTGCTGATGCCTGCAAACGTCACGGACTGAAGTTTGGCATTTATGTTTCTCCGTGGGATCGTAATCATGCACAGTATGGCTCACCTGAATATGTACAATACTATCGAAATCAGTTGCAGGAGTTGTTTACGAACTACGGACCAATCTTTGAAATGTGGTTCGATGGCGCGAACGGTGGCGATGGATTTTATGGTGGCAAGCGCGAAGCTCGTAAAATTAATGCCGGTACGTATTACGATTGGCCAACAACGCTGAACCTGGTGCGTGAAGCTGAACCCGAAGTGATTTTCTTCAGCGATGCCGGCCCGGGCGTACGGTGGGTGGGGAATGAACGTGGACAGGCAGGCGAAACCAATTGGAATACCATAACACCCGACACGCTGTTTGCAGGAAAAGGTGGCATTGAAAATTTATTGAATACCGGTTCTGAAAATGGTACACACTGGATTCCGGCTGAAGTAGACGTTTCGATCCGACCGGGCTGGTTCTATCATGCTAAAGAAGATTCCATGGTTAAAACGCCCGAGCAACTGGTTGAAATCTATCTTACTTCCGTGGGCCGCGGATCAACCTTGTTGCTTAATATTCCGCCCGACAGACGCGGGTTGATTCACGAAAATGATGTTCAGGCACTGGCGCAGTGGCGGGCACTGTTGAATGAACGATTCAAAACAAATCTGGCAGCCGATGCAAAAGTTACTGCTTCTGCAGTGCGCGGAGATTCAAAGCAATTCGCAGGGGAAAATGTAAAAGATAATAATCCGGAAACATATTGGGCATTAAATGACGAGGAGCTCTCCGGTACCATTGATATTTCGTTCGGTGAACCGAGAGTGATTAATTATGTCCTTTTGCAGGAATATATCAAGCTTGGCCAGCGCGTGAAATCATTTGCGATAGAAGCGAAAACAGCCGAAGGCTGGAGAAAAATAGGAGAAGGCACAACCATCGGGTACAAACGAATTGTAAAAGTTGATCCCGTTGAAACAGGTTCCATTCGTATATCGATCAACGATGCAAAGGCTTGTCCGGTAATTTCAACCATCGAAATGTACTAACGATGAAAAGAATTCTGATTTTACTGCTGGTCGCGTTAAGCTGTTGCACATCTCAAAAACATACATTTCAAATTGCAGAGGGCGAGTTTCGTTACGACAACAAGCCAATCAAAATTTATTCGGGTGAGATGCACTATGGGCGTATTCCGCGGGAGTACTGGCAGCATCGCTTGCAGATGGCGAAAGCCATGGGCCTGAATGCAGTTTGCACGTACGTTTTCTGGAACTATCATGAAACAGCTCCGGGTACATGGGATTTCAAAAGTGGTAATCGTGACCTGGCAGCTTTTATAAAGGCAGCGCAGAAAGAAGGCCTGTTGGTAATTCTCAGGCCCGGTCCATACGCATGTGCCGAGTGGGAGTTTGGCGGCTACCCGTGGTGGTTACAAAACAATAAAGACCTCGTGATTCGTGCCAACAATAAACCATTCCTTGATTCGTGCCGCGTTTACATTAACAGGCTTGCCGATCAGGTTCGGGATTTACAGGTAACAAAAGGAGGACCGGTAATTATGGTGCAGGCTGAAAACGAATTTGGATCGTATGTGGCGCAGCGTAAAGACATTCCGCTGGATGAACATAAAAAGTACAGCGCAGCAATTCATAGCATGTTGCTTGAGGCTGGGATTGAAGTGCCGTTATTCACTTCAGACGGAAGCTGGCTGTTCGAAGGCGGATCTATCAAGGGCGCACTACCTACTGCAAATGGAGAAGACAACATCGATAAGCTGAAAGAGGTTGTTAATCAGTATAACAATAACCACGGGCCGTACATGGTGGCGGAGTTTTACCCCGGATGGCTTGATCACTGGACCGAGCCTTTTGTAAAAGTTTCTGCCGATCAGGTTGTGCAGCAAACCGAGAAGTATGTGAAGAACGGAGTGAGTTTTAATTTTTACATGGTGCATGGCGGAACCAACTTCGGATTCACATCCGGTGCGAACTACACGAAAGAATTCGACATTCAACCCGACATCACCAGCTACGATTACGATGCGCCCATCAGTGAAGCCGGTTGGGCAACGGAAAAGTATAAGGCCGTTCGCGATCTTTTAAAAAAATATGTGCAGTACGAAGTGCCTGAAATTCCCGCTCCGATACCGGTTATCGCACCCTCCATTAACCTGACAACAAGCGCAAACTTTTTTGACATCAAAAAAACTGTTCAGCCTGTGGTAAGCGATTCGGTGTTAACCTTCGAGCAACTCAATCAGGGTCACGGATATGTATTATACAGCCGTACGTTCGGGAAGGGCGTCAGCGGAAAACTACGTGTGCCGGGCCTTCGCGACTATGCAACGGTTTATGTCAACGATAAGCGCGTGGGTGTGCTCAATCGCATCAACAAACTCTATGAACTGGACATTGAGATTCCTGCCAACGGGAGATTAGACCTGCTGGTTGAAAATATGGGCCGGATAAATTATGGCGCCAACATCGTGTTTAATACGAAAGGGATTATCAGTCCGGTGTTGATTAATGGTGAAACGATCACAGGAAGCTGGCAGATGTATAAGTTGCCGATGGAACACCAACCTGCTGTGAAAGGCGCCACCGCGGTGCCGTACGTGCCGGTATTTTATTCGGGGCAGTTCAACATCTCAGAAACCGGAGACGTGTTCTTCGACATGCGTGGTTGGGGCAAGGGAATTGTATTTGTGAACGGGCATCACATTGGCCGGTATTGGAGTGTAGGGCCGCAGCAAACGTTGTACGTTCCGGGCTGCTGGCTGAAGAAAGGACACAATGAAGTTGTTATCTTTGAACAGTTGAACGACACACCACAAACTGTGTTAAAAACTGTCGCTCAACCAATACTGGACTCGCTTTCAAAATGAAAAAAATAGTAGTACTGTTGATGATTGCACTCATGATGGGTGCATGCAAGCCAAAAAGCATTGAAGTGACCAAAGCCAATGTTCGGGAGGTGTTGATGCAGTATGGCAAAGACAATCCGGAAAATGATGTTCTGATTGAGACAGATCTCGGAAACATCAGGCTGAAACTGTATACCGAAACTCCCCTGCACCGGGCAAACTTTGTAAAGCTCATCAAAGAGGGTAACCTTGATGATGCAGAGTTTTATCGCGTGGTGTATGAGTTTATGATTCAGGGTGGTGAGCCTGCATTGCAACTGCCGTATCGTTTGCCCGCAGAATTCAATCCGAAATATTTTCATAAGCGCGGAGCGCTGTCGATGGCCCGTCCGGTTGAAAATAACCCGGAAATGGAATCATCGGCTGAACAGTTTTTCATTATCATGGGAACCCGCTACACGAAGGAAGATCTTCAATCGGAGATGCAATATTTCGGGTTGCATCTTACACCGGAGCAACAACAAACGTACATGACCGAAGGCGGCTCGATGGACCTTGATCAAAAGTTCACCGTGTTTGGTGAAGTAACGGAAGGTATTGAAGTGATTGACCGGATTGCAAAACTTCAAATCCAGGGCACGGAAGCGCCATCAAAAAAGGTTCCGATGAAGATCACACTTACACAGGTGAAATAGCGCTACTCAATCACACACGGTTGGGGAATCGTGTCAACAAAAACATCCTGAACATTCAATAAAAACCGCTTTTTAAGTTGATGTGAGCGGTGGCACTGTTCATGTAACCGCATATGGAAACGGAAGAGGTTATGGGAACTGTGATATTTTTGATGATTGGAGTGGCCATGCTGCTCACCATCCCTGAAAAAAAGCGTGCTTAACGCGAAATAAAAAAATGAGACTGTCCTGCGGATAAACGATGCCGCTGTGACTTATTGCTGATCGCTGCATTCTGTAGTTGATCAAACTCAACTTGATATGGCTTCAATGGAACAAATTCCTGTAAAAGGGAAACGCAAGCGAGTTATGCCCCGCATGGATATGACTCCCATGGTAGACCTTGCATTTCTGCTTCTCACATTTTTTGTGATGACAACTACGCTCCGCCAGAATTATACACTCATACTTCAACAACCTCTTTCGGATGAGGCAGGCAACCACCGGGATGTAAAGGCCGAACACGTTTTAAACGTTGTTTTGGGACGCGAAGGAAAAGTATTCTGGTACATGGGCATGCCCGGAAGCGAAGCGATGCAAACTGATTTCTCGGGGTCAGGAATCCGGAAAATTTTACTTCAGAAAAATCAGGAGATCAAAGACCTGTATGTCTTTATTAAGGCGTCCGATCAATCACGGTATCAAAGTATGATCAACATGCTCGATGAAGTAGCAATTACCGGCATCGCCAATTATTCATTGGTTGATTTAGAGGTGGAAGATCAGAAACTGATTGAGTAGAGTGGCCTTACTGCTTTACAAGCTTTTTTACCACGTTTGCTCCGCGCGAATTGGTAATGCGAACAACGTAGACACCTGAATTTATACTTCTCCGTTGGTTGGAACTTGTTCTCCAAACAACCGAAGAACCCTGTTCAACACTCGAAAAAATTTCTTCGCCCAGCGCATTCATAATTTCTACACGGCATGGTTCGAGTGATGGATTAGCCCATTCAATGGTGAACACATCATTACCCGGATTCGGATATACCGAAACTCCCGCCTGAACAAATTCATCATCAACACCCGTTACCGGGTCCGGATCCACGATGGTTCCCGGCATGTGGGTATCCATCCAGTTTGCGCGGGTGATAATCCAGTTCTTGAACCAGGCTACTTCGTCCGCATACGTATTACCGATGTATTGATTTGGCCAAACGTATGTTCCCAGAATTGGCCAGCGCTCGTAATTCCTCACCTGCGCTTCCTCCAGGCTTGTTGCCATCGAGTCAATCAAAAATGTAATACGTGTGTTGCTCAGTTTGTTCTCGCGGAGGGACGTCCAGCGGGTTTTCATTTTGTTCTGGAAATTAGGATCAGACATCAGTCTCGGAAACCAGAACATCCGAAAGTCTTTATACAACCAGCCGCCAGCCGGATTTCCAAAAGCGTTAGTCGGGGATTGTACTGCGGTATTGTAATCAACGTTTCCGTATGCGAGGTTAAAATCCCACAGCGGCCCCAGCACGAGCTTGCCCCCCTTGCTGTCTTTATCCTTGTACATGTAGGTGCTGAAACGATACCCGTCAACATTCAAACCCAGTTCGCTGATCAGCATGTTATCCACAAAAGAAGCAACATCAATGTACTTAGCATAACCGGTTTCGGGATTGGCAAAGCCTGCACCATTGATGGAAGAATTCACCGCGCTGATGAAGTTCTGAATATAAACCTGTTGCTGCGCAACCAGATCTTCACCTGCAGGATCGAAATATTGAAAATCAAGCCCTCCGGAATTCCAGGCGGGATAATCGTTGCCGTCAATCTTGTCAACGCGTAGAATATAGCCCCCGGTCAAATCGTCACCGGTAACTTCATCAGGCTTTAACGAGGCAATGTCTACCCGCCCGTCATCTACCTTAATTTTTTCCATCAGCGTATAAACACCCTGATAATCTCCGTTCAAAATAACTTCGCACGCACGCGTGCGTGAAGCATAACGCCCGATGTCGCGGGAAAGCTTAAAGGTGATCTCATTGCGCATCATACTTTTATCGGTGTAAGGCGCGTATAGAATCCAGTCGTTTTCTGCGGGGAAACCCAGCAGCTCAACGTTAATGTTCTCACCCGCGGCATCTTGTGTTTCGAGCGAATAGGATTTTTTCGGAAACATCTGCGATGATTCCCCGCGTGTTTCGATAGCGATATAACCGTTGTAGTTATTGAACGGATCGGTGGAATGATTTCGGTTACCCGGACCGTTGTCGATTACGCCCATCGTGGCAACAATCTTCGGATCGTCAGGGATCGGCTGGCCTCCTGTGGTGTTGATGATAAGAATCGGAAGGTCGGAAGAAAATACGGCTGGCGCTGTAAACCACGGAGGAGTGGTTTGATAGGTAAATGACCCATCGTTGATGCCAACAGAAAAGTATACGTTGGAGGTTAAGTCGCTTGACGAAGCATTTTCGTTATGAACCTGAACAGCTAAAACATTTTCTCCCTGGATAATGGCAGTTTGAAGTTTCTGATTGTCGACTGAAAATGGCAGGGGGTTCACAAGCGCCTCATCGCCAAAGCCATTCGAAGCTGTGTTATATAGAGGAAAGTCACCTCTGCCGTCCATGTTGGCGCGCGCTATTTCCGTTCCGTTGAGGTACGCAATAAATCCATCATCGTAATCAACACTCAGGATGGCCGATTCTATTTTCGATTTATTCACGACCGTGAATTTCTTTCTCAGAAAAACCGACATCACCTGGATACCCGATACGTCAAGCGTGGTGCCGTCATCTCCGTCACCATAGCCGATGCCACCGGTCCCCTGTGCCCAGCCACTGTCGTCAAATGCAAGCGTGCGCCAGTTCGTAGCCGGTTCGGTTGCCAGGGGCGTTGTAGTTCCTACAAAATAACGCCATTGCTCATCGGCTCTGATAATAGTTTCCCAGTGATTGATTTGGGAAAATGAAGTCAAAGAAAGAAGCAGAAGAAAAAGGATAGCCAGACCCCTCATGACAGCAGGTTAGAACAGTAACTCAATATTAAGTTAATGTTAAATGTACAAAGAAATCAGCGCTTTCGGGCTTCCTTTGGAGTAAAGAGATCGTCAAACAGGCTATTGAACAGGGACAGGATAAGGCTGAACAGCAACGCCCACCAGAAGCCTCTTACATCGAAACCGTCTACAAAATAATCGGTCAGCAGAATCATCAGGGCGTTAATCACCAGCAGAAAAAGACCGAGCGAAATAATGGTTACCGGAATGGTGAACAAGATCAGCAACGGCTTGATAAAAATATTAACCAGCGAGAGCACCAGCGCCACAATCATGGCTGTCCAGAAATCAGTGACATCAGCTCCGGGCAACAGGTAGCAGGTTAGCACCACGGCAACGCTGCTTAAGAGGAAACGTAAAAGCCAGTTCATACAGTAAATATACTTAATTCATTTGTTGATCCTGCAGATTTGACAGAAGTCGTCAATGTAAAACTGTTGATTGGATTTAATTTTTTTCGGATAACGATTACCTTGCAGCATGTATGCGATTGTGGATATTGAAACGACCGGGGGATACGCTGCACATCACCGCATTACCGAAATAGCGATTTATCAGCATAATGGAATTGAGGTTACGGATGTATTCAGCACACTGATCAATCCGGAACGCGATATTCCATATTACATCACCGGGCTTACCGGCATCAGCACCGAAATGGTATTGAACGCGCCAACGTTCGAGCAGGCTGCTCCGCAAATTTTACACTACCTGGAAGGGAGAATTTTTGTTGCACACAATGCACACTTCGATTATTCATTCATCAAGAAAGAGTTCGAGCAAACCGGAATCGTGTGGCAACCGAAAAAACTCTGTACAGTAAAGCTTAGCCGAAAAATCATTCCGGGACTGCGTTCATATAGTCTGGGCAGCCTTACCGAGAGCCTGGGCATACGCATTCAGAACCGGCACCGTGCAGGTGGAGATGCGGAGGCAACCGCAAAAGTATTCGGGCTATTGTTAAACCGCGACACCGACAGCTACATCAGTAAAGCGCTTAAGCGAAATTCAGGTGAGACAACGTTGCCCCCTAATTTGCCGAAAGAAGAGTTCGATCAGCTTCCGCAGAAACCGGGCGTATACTATTTCCTGAACGAACACGGCCAGGTGATTTATGTGGGCAAAGCTAACAACATCAGGAAGCGCATAGCGGGACACTTTACCGGTGAAGCCCGCGAATGGAGCCGCTCCAGAATCCGCAACGAGATTCATCACATTACTTATGAACTCACCGGAAATGAATTGATTGCACTGATACTTGAATCGCAGGAGATCAGACGGCTGTGGCCGAAGTACAATCAGGCACAAAAGTATCGTGGCGAGGAGTGGGGCATTTATGATTATATCGATGGCAACGGGTATTCGCGATTCTCGGTAAACACCATCGTTCGGGGAACACGGCCGCTTGCACGGTTTACTTCAAAAGGTGACGCGTGGAATTTTCTTTGGGAAAAGGTGCGGGAGTTTGAACTGTGCCCAAAGCTAAGCGGACTGCAGCTTGCGAAAGGGTTGTGTTTCCAGCATCAAACCGGGGAATGCAAAGGCGCGTGCCAGGGTATTGAAGCAAGTCATATATATAATGAGCGGATTAACCTCGCGATTACGTCATTCCGGGGCGAAGGCGATTCGGTGGCCATCATGGGGCAGGGCCGCCATGCCGATGAGCATTCGGTCGTGCTCGTGGAAAAAGGAAATTATTTGGGCTTCGGATTTATTGAAAAGAATACAGCCATCCAGGATTTTGAAACTGCCCGAAGTTTCATCAAGATTTCAAAAGAAACACCTATCGTTCAAAATCTTATTAATTCATTCCTGGTCAACCCGAAAGGGGCAGAGGTGATTCAGTTTCAGAATTAAGGGAGATCAATCAATGATGCCGTCAGCCTTCATTTTTTCGATAAGTTTGACGGTAGCGCGTTTTGCTGCAGCATAAGATGCTACATCGAAATTGGCGTCAACCTTAAAAGACGCGCGCCATACAGGATTCTCCTTCTTCGGCAGAAACATTTTAATGTCCATTGTAGCGCCTGTTTCGCTATTTCCGTACGTGCCGCTGGTAGATCTACGCTCAGTTTGGACAATAGACATCACTACATCGGGTTGGTAGTCGACTATTTTTGCAACTACATCTTTATCGCTTTCCAGAGACAGTGGTCCAAAGTTATGAACGATTGTTTCTACTTTATGCGCTTTAAGTTCAGGTTGGAGGTAATCATAAATAAACGGTCTAAAGAAGCCCCAGGATCCCTCGGAGACGCGCAGCGTAATAAAAATTTTGGAAACCTTTTGATTGAATTGAGGATCTTTATTTGATTCAATTTTACTGCTGGTACAGCCCAAAACTAAAAACAGTAACACGGCTGATACGGCTATCCTGATGGAGTGAGGTTTAGACATATTTTTTTTGCAATGTAAAAAATCCCCCTGACTCACCACCAGGGGGATTACCCAACAAAACCAGAAGTATTAACCCTCTACTTCAGTAATTTCAAATACTCTTGTTCCGATTGTTACGGTGAAACTGTTGTCGCAAGTACCATCGCCATAGTTGGTTACGCGCTTGCGGCTTACATAACCACCCAGTCTTTTCACTTCAACAACTCCCGATACCCGAGCGAATCCGCCTTCTGCTGCACATCCCCAGTTTGAAATGATTGGTTCAACAATTACGTGTGTGAATGTGCGGCCGTTTGACCATGTACCTTCCACGGAACCAGTTAACCGGAATACATTATTGTTTGGATCGCCATCACGAACGCCTTCAATCCATTCACGTGTTCTGCTTCCGGTGTATGACACAGATTCTCCGTTAGGAAATGTAATCGTTAAGCCGACAAGCTTTTTAGTTGATGTAATCGTTCCGTCCTCGTTAACGGTGATGTCGCGCAACTCAATCGATCCGGTAACAGCTTTGTTGTTTACCACATAGTTGTCGAACGTAATGATCCGGTTTGATACACCATCGTTAAGTGTTCCGCTGTACGCGATAAGAATTTTACCACTGCGTGTTCGTCCGTAAGGGCCCACACAACCTTCACCAAAGTCGATCGTAAGAATGTGGTTCTCTGAGTCGTTCGTTATAATCGCACACATGGAATTCGTTTTCGCGGCTGTCTTCGCAGACTGCGATACTTCCACCTGGTCTAATACTTCCAGTACATCATCCGATTCATTTTCACCAGTCGATGCGAACTCGGACATTTGAGCTTCTTCGCTTTCATTGTTCACCAGTGTTTCATCATCGTTACAGGATGTTGCTGCCAGCGCAATGCAAAAGATTGCCGTTAAACTTTTCTTTAAAAGGAAATTGGTTTTCATAAAGGTTTATGTTTTTAAGATTTTCGAGGTCTGCTTTTTTAAAAAAGACATCCCTTAGAGGTGCAGCGATCGGAAAGGTTTAACCGGGTTAAGAAAAATTTTCTGCCGGTTAGCTGAAAGTGATACATTTGAGTCAAAAACCGGGCTTTTTATGGATCCATGGGTTGATATTGTTGGCTATTTCGGGAGCTTTTTAAGTGCGATTACATTCTTTCCACAGGTTTACAAAGCCTGGAGAACGAAAAGTGTGGGCGACCTCAGCCTGACCATGATTCTCATCGTGTTTACCAGTACGATTGTGTGGATCGTTTACGGTGTGGCAAAAAATATCGGTCCGGTTATCCTGTGCAATGCAATTATGAGTGCGCTGGTAGCGTGTTTGATTTATTTCAAATTCACCTTTAAAAGCTGATCCGATGGCCGAATTGTCGCGTGGATCGCGAAACCTCGTGATTTTAGCAACCTCAATTTTTATTGTGCTTTCGTTGCTGACGTTCAAACGTGATGATGGTATCGCAATCGGCTATCCCTGGACATTTTACAGTTACTCCCACACACCTGATCAGAGCTCGGCATCCTGGAGTATACAACCGGTATTTCTAATTATCGACTGGCTTTTAATAGCCGGCATTCTGGTTGCGTTGCGGGAAGGCTGGAACAAAATCCGGGGTTGATGTCCGTTGAACCCTTTGGGCGCTTGCTTATCACATTTTTTTACAAAATCCTCAAAATAGCCCTACTTTTGGAGCTTGTCTGCCGTTAAGAGCAGGACAGAAATCAAGAATTTACCGATAGATATGGAAGCAGTTTCAGCCGAAAAACACCAGGCACACCAGGAGAAAATTAAAAATGTATTTGCGGAAGTTGGTAAAGTGGTGGTAGGCCAGGAGTATATGGTAAACCGGTTGATGATCGGATTATTTACCAATGGTCACATCTTGCTGGAAGGCGTTCCCGGACTGGCGAAGACGCTAACGGTAAGCACGCTCGCGCAGGTTTTGCATCTCGATTTTCAACGGATTCAGTTTACGCCCGACTTGCTTCCGGCCGATTTGATCGGTACGATGATTTATAACCAGAAAGACGGAAAGTTTGAAGTAAAGAAAGGTCCGATCTTCGCCAATATTATTCTGGCCGATGAGATTAACCGTTCTCCCGCCAAGGTTCAATCCGCGTTGCTGGAAGCCATGCAGGAAAAACAGGTTACGATTGGTGAAACAACGTTTCAGCTCGATCGCCCGTTCCTCGTACTGGCAACGCAAAATCCGGTTGATCAGGAAGGAACATACTCGTTGCCGGAAGCGCAAATCGACCGCTTTATGATGAAGGTAACGGTTGATTATCCATCGAAAGATCAGGAACTCGAGGTGATGCGCAGAATTTCAAATATGAAGTTCAACTTTAGCGTGAACGCACTGATCACAAAAGAAGATATTTTTGATATCCGCGACCAAATCAATAAAGTAACCATATCCGAATCGCTCGAGCGCTATATTATTGAACTTGTGTTTGCCACGCGTAAACCGCTTGAGTACAAGCTTAACGAACAGGCCCAGTACATCCAGTTTGGAGCATCACCCCGCGCCAGCATTAACCTGAACCTGGCTGCAAAGGCGGTTGCCTACTTCGAAGGCCGTAACTACGTATTGCCGGAAGACATTAAAGAGGTTGCCAAGGATGTGATGAATCACCGCATCATCCTGAACTACGAGGCGGAAGCCGATAACGTAAAAACCACGGACATCATTAAAGCACTTTTGGTGAAAGTTCCGATCAGCAAATAAAATTCTGCTGTCGTTACAAGCTATTTTGTTAATGCAGTGCGTAACAATTCGATAAGAGAATTTTAAAGCACGTAACAATTTTGTAACGAAATTCTGTTCGGAAATCGTTGAGAATCAAATCCAAACCAACGTTAGCCAAAAACCCGGTTTCAAATTCAATTAGGTAGTTTTCGGGGTTTAACAATTTGGTAATATACCGCACCTGATGGGGTAATATTGAAGCAAGACCTTTGCCGCAAATAAAATTTGTATGCAAAAGGCTTTACTCTCTCTGGTGTATGTAATTCTTTCAGCAGGATTCGCGTTTTCGCAAGGATCAATTGCCGGTAAGATTACCGATGAGAAAACCGGAGAGGCAATCATTGGTGGCAGCGTGCTTGTTCAGGGAACATCAATCGGAACATCCACCGACATCGAAGGAAACTTTTTAATCAGCAGCATTCCTGCCGGTACCTACAGCCTTCAAATCACCTACGTAGGTTATCAAAACAGCACCGTTCCAAATGTTGTGGTTGAAAACGGAAAACGTATAACCATTGATGCCAAGATTTCCGATGCAACTTCACAACTCGAAGAAGTTGTCATTACCGGCACGCGCTCGGTTGACAATGACTTTTCGATTGTTCGCGAAATCCGCGAAAGCAAACTGGTTGTAACGGGTGTTTCGGCTGAAATGATTACGCGCACACCGGACCGCGATGCGGCCGAAGTGGTAAAGCGTGTGCCGGGCGTTACCATCATGGACGGAAAATACATCGTGATTCGTGGCTTGAGCGAGCGCTACAACGTTACGCTTTTGCACGGTGCATACGCGCCCAGCATGGAAGCTGATAAGCGATCATTCGCATTCGACATCATTCCAAGCGCACAGATTGACCAGCTACTTGTTTTCAAAAGCCCGTCACCTGAACTGCCTGGAGACTTTGCGGGCGGTGCAGTGAAAATCACAACCAAAAGTATTCCTGATGAAAGCAACATTACATTCGGATATTCACTGGGTTATCGTGCCGGAACATCATTTAATGACTTTTATCGCGGCAAGCGCAGCGGAAGCCAGTTGATTGGTTTGAATAACGGCCTGAATGATCTGCCTTCCGGATTTCCTTCGTATGTAACCAGCAGCCTTCCGCAAGGCGAGCTTGACAACGCTGCCCTGAGCCTTAACAACAACTGGACTCCGGAAAAAACTTCTGCTTTCCTCGATCAAAGTGCGTCTGTAACCGGAGCGTTTAAATTCAATGTGGGTAAAGTTCAGATCGGGAACATTACAGCTATCAACTGGAGCAACACCTTTACACGCTATGATGTAAAACGCGGAGCTTTTAACACGTATGATGAGATCAACAATAAGCCTGATCCGTTGTATAACTATAAGGACGACCAGAATAATCAGAACACACGTGCAGGGGTATTGTTTAACTGGGCTGCACGCATCAATGCGAACAACACGATCGAGTTTAAAAACCTGTACAACCAGATCAACAACTCACAATACATCTACCGTGAGGGCCCGAACTACACAAACAATGCCTACTATGGTTTTGGTGGTTTTCGTGAAATTTTCAGAGGGGTTTATTCCGGGCAGTTGCTCGGTAAGCACAAGTTATTTGATGGTAAAACCAACGTAAACTGGGTTGTGAATGCCGGTAAATCGTTCCGTGACCTGCCGGATAACAGGAGATATCGTGTAAACATTGACCCAACAAACGGAAACGCAAGAGTATTCATCCCTTCGGTGTCTTCTCCGAACTACTTGGGTCGTTTCTACAGCAACATGGATGAGCACAGCTTTGGCGGATCATTGAACATCGATCACACCATTGAAGTGACAGAGAATTTCCTTCCCGTAATTGCTGCAGGTGTGTTCGTAGAACGTAAGGAGCGTGATTTCGATGCACGCAACATGGGTTACATCAAAGGATCAAACTACGATCCGAACGCGGGCCTGGAAGATTTATCCATTCATGATTTGTTTGCTAACCCGGCTAACTTTGGTACAACCGGATTGGTGCTGAGTGAACAAACAAACGGAAGTGACTCGTATGCAGCCTCCAATCACCTGGTAGCCTACTATAGCTCATTGACTCTCCCGTTCGGTAAAAAAGTAACGCTGTCAGGCGGGGTTCGTGTGGAGAACAACAAGCAAAATCTTGAGTCGGCCTATATCAATGGTGACGAAGTGGCTCCGCTGAAACGCGTTGTACGCATGTTGCCATCGGCTAACCTGTCGTATAACATCTCCGATAAAATGATTGTGAGAACTACCTACGGACAAACGCTTAACCGTCCGGAGTTCCGCGAACTTGCTCCTTTTGGATATTATGACTTCGAATACAACTGGGTAACGGTGGGTAATCCGCAATTGAAGACAGCTGAAATTCACAACTACGATGTTCGATGGGAATTGTATCCATCAAAAACCGAAATGATCACGATCGGTGCATTCTACAAGAAATTCAAAAATGCTATTGAAGTATATAACGAGCTGAGTGGGTCGGAAACAAAAACCTTGTCTTACAAGAATGCCAACTCGGCCGATGCATACGGAATTGAAATCGATGTTCGCAAGTCGCTTGCCGGATTGACAGGATCGCCATTTGTTGATAACCTGAATATTTTGTTCAACACATCACTTGTGAAAAGCCGCGTACAGGTAGAAGATCAGCCTGAGCGTCCGCTGATGGGCCAGTCGCCTTACGTAATCAATGCCGGTGTTTATTACAACAACGATAAGAGTGGCTTGCAGGTAGCTGTGCTGTACAACGTTGTCGGTAAGCGAATTTTTGCTGTAGGAAACTACAACGCTGCGTCAGGCATTGTGTCGGATGCTGACATTTATGAAATGCCAAGAAACGTGCTTGATTTCAGCGTAACGAAAAGATTCAACGAACGCATGACTGCGAAATTCACGATATCGGATATCCTGAACCAACGCTACACGTTGCTGCAGGATGGTAACAACGATGGCAATTTCGATCGCAACAAAGACCAGGTCATTCAAAGCAATCGTTTTGGTTCGCTCTATACGTTCGGCCTTACCTACAAGGTGTGGCAAAAGTAACAGTGCCTTTCATTTCGTAACCTAAAGTTCGGCCTCTGTTAACATTCAGGTAACAGGGGCCGAATAGTTTTGTGGCATCAAAGATTAGTAAACCAAAAACTAACAAAATGAAAAAATTTAGCGTTAAGTGGCTTCTGGTCGCAGCCACAGTGATCTCGGGAGCAGTGTTCCTGCAGTCATGTAGTGAGGATGATGGCGGTACAAACGCACCTCCGTCAGTTACTCTGGAGAACCCTTCTTTTCTGGGTATTGTGGGATCAGACGCATCAATCGATGTAACAATTGAAGCAGACAACGGTCTTGAAACATTAACCGTGTTGAAGAACGGTGCCGCGTTCGACACCGAAAGCTTCACAGGTGAAAAAGAAGCAACCTATACGTTAGATTATGAAGTGGCGGGAGCCGTTGGTTCAGTAACTAACTTCTCATTCCAGGCTACAGATGAAAAAGGAAGAACTTCTAATCTGGCAACTTATACCGTTACAGTCTCTGCGAAAAACGTAATCAAGAAATCAGGTGTTATCAGCGCAAGCGAAACCTGGACTTCTGATAACATTTATCAGTTGGAGGGATATGTTCGCGTAGGTGACGATGATTATCGTGATGGCGTAGGTGGTACAATCGCGAATATCAGAAACGTAACTCTGACAATCGAACCAGGAACGGTTATTATGGGCCTTCCTAAAACAGAAACATTACCTCCCGGCACGCTGGTTGTTCAGAGAGGAAACAAAATTGTAGCCGTAGGTACTGCAGCCGAGCCGATCGTATTTACATCTTCCAAGCCTGTTGGACAGCGCGCTCCTACAGATTGGGCTGGTCTTGTAATTGTTGGCCGTGATGTTAACAACCAGGGCGCGAATGTGCAGTTGGAAGGCGGTTATGGAGCATTCCACGGAGTCGGTGACGATCCGTTGGCAACTCCGGGTAACGATGACTCAGGTGATCTTGCTTATGTACGGGTAGAATTTGCCGGTAACCCTATTCAGCCTAACCAGGAAGTGAACTCATTTACATTCGGTAGCGTGGGCAGCGGAACAACAATCGATTATCTCCAGTCATCTTATGGCGGTGACGACTCATTCGAATGGTTTGGTGGTACAGTAAACGCGAAGCACCTCGTTGCTTACAGAGATTTGGATGACAACTTCGATGTTGACTTTGGCTTCAGCGGTAAAGTACAGTTTGGTATCGGTATCCGTGATAATACATTGGCTGACCAGTCTGGCTCAAACGGGTTTGAAGTTGATAACGATGGTACCGGTTCTGCCGCAACACCATTCACTTCCGGTACATTCTCGAATATGACCATCATTGGTCCGAAGAAAACGTTCGACATGAACATTCAGGACAACTTCCAGAATGGAATGCACTTGCGCAGAAATAACAAGTTGAAAGTGTATAACACGGTGGTAACGGGTTATCCGAACGGAATCTTCATCGAAGGTGCAACAACCATTGCCAATGCTGCCGCAGGCGATTTACAATTACGTAACGTGTACGTAGCCGGTGTTGCTAACTGGGGCGGAAATGGTTACGGATCAGTTGCAACTGCAGGCGAAATCGCGGGCGTAACAGGACTTCCTTTCGGAACAAACACACAGAATCCTCAGCTGCCACGCGGATTTGTGTTCGCAACAACAGCAGACATCGGTGGTTCAACCGCTATGGATTGGTTTAAGACTGCAGCGTTCGGTAACGTGATTGAGGACAAGTGGACAGACCTCGGAATCAGCAGCACACTGTTTGATCTTGGAACAACGCCTACTTTCCTGCCGACTGCTGGTTCATCCTTGTTGAATAAGACAAACCTGTGGGATAGCATGACAGGTGAAGACGCGACATTCTTCAACACTGCTACGGTTAACTACGTGGGTGCATTCGGTGCATCCGACTGGACAGCCGGTTGGACAAACTTCGATCCTAAGAACACTGTTTATTAATCTTGGTTTAATTTAAAGTTTTGAAAGCCGGACATTTTTCGTCTGGCTTTCTATTTTTGTATCGATGATGAAAATGATAAGTATGCGATTGCTGGTAATGTGCGTGTTGGCTTGCACCCTCGTTAGTTGTAAGGATAATTTCGATATCGAAGAGTATTATTCCACTCCCGAACGGGATTCGCTGGTTACAGATATCATTACCTACATCCACAACAGGCCGCAGTATTCCAACAGCCAAACCCGTTTCGAAAGCCGGTTCAGAAGCTACTATGCGGGCCAGCTAAAAGAAATGCGGGTTGAAAAGTTTTTTGTAGCCACCGATGGTACGCATTACTTCTACATTATTCGTCCTTCCAATAACACACCACTCGGTTTGCGCGGCACGGGCGGAATGTTTAAGCGGGATACGAATGGTAAAATCATAAGTTTTAAGGAAGTGTTTGTTACGCCCGGAGCATCACTGGCAGATTTGCAGACCCGCGGAGACGAATTATTCCGTGAGATGGTGCGCTACGGCAATGTTGACGCATACCAAAAGAACCCCGACTACATCGAATGGCCGGCTAAATGGAATTACTACGACACGTTACAGCATGAATGGCTAAGCAAGCCGGGCATTTAGTTCACCTTCCGCTGACGCTCTTTGTGCGTCTCAACCATTTTCTTGATTTGTTCGGTGGCAATGGCCAGCGAGTCTGCCGACTTCTTATTCCGCGCAAGCGCAACAACAAATTTTATGCTGTCGAGTTTGTTGTCAGCCAGTGCCTTTTGAAGGCGGATTTTCTCTTTTGCATTCATTTCCTGGCGGGATGCAAGATTTTTTCCTTCCAGCGTTAAACGCTGTTGTTGTTTTTCAGCCGCATTCTGTGCGCGCAGCGATTCATCGATGTCTGCCTGGATCTTGTCTTTATAGAACTTCACGCCAAAATTGTACACCAGCTTTTCCAGTTCGCTGCGAATACTTTTTACCGAATCGCTTTCATCTGTGGCGCCCATCCACACCGACACCTGTCCGCCTTTGGCTTTCGTGACTGCAAAGAACGGATTAACGTATTTGGTCAGGTTTACCTGCGCTTCCAGAACCTGAAACTGATTCCCGTCCGACTTCACCTTGCCGAAGGTTTTCAGATACTTTGTAAGGGAGGTGTTAACTTCTTCGAGCGAACCCGTTAGCAACGTAGAGTACCCTTCACAATTCTTGCCGTTAATGCGTTCCTGACTTGCCGATACGCTAACTTTCTGTGCATGTGCTAAAACACCAGCAAGCATTACAATGCCGAGTGCAAAAAACTTTTTAACCGTATTCATGTTATGTAGGAGGCTTTGATGGCAGAAAGCTACAAAATTTGAGCCGTTAATTTAATTTCGAACGTCAGGTAACCTGGCAATAATGCAAAGACAACTATGAGCAGAATCTTGATCACCGGAGCTTCCGGATTGTTGGGCACCAGACTTACACAATTGTTAATGGAGCGCGGTCATACCGTGTCGCATCTCGGTCGCTCAAAAAGACCCGGGAGTATTCCTTCATTTACCTGGAATGTGGAGTCCGGAACGATGGAGCCCGAAGCACTTCAAAATATTGATGCAGTGATTCACCTTGCAGGTGCCGGCATTGCCGATGAAGCCTGGTCCGCAAAACGTAAAAGGGAAATTCTCGAAAGCAGAACGAAATCAACAGCGCTGTTGGTAAGAGAACTTAACAAGTCCGATAACGAGGTAAGGGCGCTGGTATCCGGATCGGCTATCGGTTTTTATGGGATGACATTGAGCAATATTCTTTTTACCGAAAACGATAAACCGGGCGCTGACTTTTTAGCCGAAGTTGTAAAGGCGTGGGAACATGAAGCCGATCAGCTTACAGGAAAGCGGCTCGTTAAAATCCGGACCGGTGTTGTACTCAGCAGGAACGATGGCGCGTTGAAGGAAATCGCGCAGCCTGTGCGGTATGGTTTCGGGGCACCGCTCGGGACAGGCAAGCAGTATGTAAGCTGGATTCATATCGATGACATCTGTACGATGTTTATTAAAGCTGTGGAAGATGAATCCATGCATGGCGCATACAACGGTGTAACAGGTGCTGTTACCAATCGCGAACTTACAAAGGCCATCGCAAAAACGCTTCGCAAGCCGTTGTGGCTTCCTGCAGTTCCGGCTTTCGCGCTGAAGCTTTTTCTAGGTGAGATGTCGTACCTGGTGCTCTACGGAAGCAACGTGTCCTCGGCTAAAATTCGTCAGGCTGGCTTTGCATTTAAATTCGATAACCTCGGGGATGCTCTTGCCGATTTACTGCACTAGAGGCTGTATCCTGTTGCGTTTGTTTTTCGTTTCATCCTTGTATCTTTCGGTTACTAAGAATTAAGTCATGGCGAAGAGAACCATCAAAAAAGATAAGACCGATGAGGTGATCACTCAACAAACTATTGAAGACGAGCACCGCATCCGGAAAGCATTTACCGATAAAGACTGGGCAGAAATAAAGAGCTCCGACTCTTGGGTAATCTTCAAAGTGATGGCTGAGTTTGTGGAAGGCTTCGAAAAACTTTCCAAGATAGGTCCGTGCGTTACCATCTTCGGTTCAGCCCGAACGAAGCCAACCAACCCGTATTATAAAATGGCCGAAGATATCGCTTACAAACTGGTACAACATGGCTACGGAGTGGTTACAGGCGGTGGTCCTGGTATCATGGAGGCGGGTAACAAAGGCGCCAACCGTGCGGGCGGTAAATCTGTGGGGTTGAATATTTTCCTGCCGTTCGAGCAAAAAGGAAACATCTACATTGATCCCGATAAACTAATCACTTTCGATTACTTTTTTGTTCGTAAAGTGATGTTCATGAAATATTCACAAGGCTTCATTGTTATGCCGGGAGGCTTTGGTACGATGGACGAACTGATGGAAGCGCTTACGCTGATCCAAACCAAAAAGATCGGACGATTTCCGTTGGTTCTTGTCGGAAAGAAATTCTGGAAAGGCTGGCTGTCGTGGGTGAAAGAGTCATTGCTGGCAGATGGCATGATTCATGCGGACGATCTTAACTTGTTCAGCATCGTGGACACGCCCGAAGCGGCAGTTAAGGTGATTGATGACTTCTACTCGAAGTATCTCCTGTCACCAAACTTTTAATTGACATCCGCTTAAGCGGAGTGGGAAGCCGGATACTGTGATGTTAAACGTAAAAAATCTTCCATTAATTATTTCCCTGCTGGCGCTGATCATTGTGTTGGCGTTTGCGCGGTATGCCGATCAGAAAATGAAGTCATACCAGCGGGTCGGTAACATGCGGGAAGACGGATCCATCGCTCCCGCAGATCTGGATGAAAGCCTTGTGCAGCCGTCAGCAGCAGTTTCATTCGATTTGCCGAAGTCGGTAAGCTTTGCCGGTGAAACTGTGCCCATGAATCTGCCCGATGTGCGCGAGCGCCTCGACAAAGAACTTCACATTAACACGTACTGGCATAATAATACAATCTTCCTGATGAAGCGGGCGCATCGCTGGTTCCCGCAGATTGAGGCAATCCTGAAAAAGCATAACATTCCGGATGATTTCAAATATCTGCCACTGATTGAATCAGGTTTGATGAACGACATTTCTCCGAAAGAAGCGGTCGGGTTCTGGCAGATCGTGAAATCGGCCGGTAAGGAAAACGGACTGGAAATAACCGACCAGGTTGATGAACGATACGATCCTGCTAAAGCAACAGAAGCTGCATGCAGCTATTTATTAAAAGCCTATAAGAAGTTTGGTAACTGGACTTCCGTTGCTGCATCGTACAACCGGGGGATGGGTGGAATTGAACGCGCGATTGAAAATCAAAATGTTTCCTCATACTACGACCTCTACCTGAATGAGGAAACTGCCCGCTATGTGTTCCGGATTATTGCCTGTAAGGAAATCATTGAACATCCCGCGAAGTATGGCTTCAATGTCAAGGAAAGTCATTTGTATGATCCTGAGCCGGTTCGTTACGTAAACGTTACCCAGACAATTCCCGACCTGATCGCCTTTGCGCAAAAAAACGGAACGAACTATAAATTGTTGAAACGCCACAATCCGTGGCTCCGCGATGACAAGCTGGTTGTGAAAAAAGGCAAAAGCTACCGCATCGCGTTGCCCGCCTGATTTCCGGAACATCGGGCTTGCCGGTATTTTTTTAACTTCGAAGCATGATCGATCAAATCGCAGAAACAACGGAGTACATCCGCAAACGCATCAAGGGCACACCAGAAATCGGGGTGATTTTAGGAACCGGCCTGGGCGACCTGTTTGCCAAAGAAATCAAGGATCAGGTTGTCATCAACTACAATGCTATTCCCAATTTCCCGGCAGCCACGGTTGAGACCCACAAAGGCCAGCTCATTTTTGGTGAGATAAAAGGCAAAAAAGTGATCGCTATGCGCGGACGCTTTCACTACTACGAAGGCTACAGTACGAAGCAAATCACGTTGCCGGTTCGCGTGATGAAGATGCTCGGAGTGAAGTACCTGCTGATTTCCAACGCGGCAGGAAACATGAACTTGAAATGGAAAAAAGGTGATTTGATGCTGCTGGACGATCACATTAATCTTCAGCCCGACAATCCGTTGCGGGGAGAAAATTTCGAACGGCTCGGCCCGCGTTTCCCAGATATGAGCCAGCCCTATGCAAAGGAGCTCAATGACAAGCTGATCAAAATTGCCGCGAAGAAAAAGATCAAGCTGAATAAAGGAGTCTATGTGTGCGTTGCCGGACCAAACCTGGAGACGCGTGCTGAGTATCGATTCCTGCGAAACATTGGCGGTGATGCCGTTGGCATGAGCACCGTTCCGGAGGTTATTGTGGCGAATCACATGAGCTTACCCTGTTGTGCTATTTCGGTGTTAACCGATGATGCCGATCCGGATAATCTGAAACCGGTCGACATCAAGCAGATTGTTAAAGTTGCCGGTAAAACCGAACCGAAGCTCACCGAACTTTACGTGGAACTGATTAAGCAGCTGTAAGATTATTATACAGTGTGATAGGGAATAAATGATTTTAGTAAAATTACAAATCACCCTTTAGGTTTTTGATCATACCTGCTTAACTCCAGGAACCTTATTGGATTGTTCATTTCAATTATGTCGGCAATTGCCTTTCTTTTATCAGATGCGTTTTTATAATATTCCTGAGCAATTTTGTACCCAACATAATAGCCTAAATCTGCAGGTCGCTCTTGAGATGTGAAATAGTTGTAAAGCCAGTTCTTGCTGTTTTCATTGCAAAGTTCGCGTTTTAACTCCACCCAAAGATCTTTTTCGTGCCTTTCACCATAGTCGAACGCTACTTGATTGATCTGATCTCCAACAACCAATTCACCAATAAAATCACAGAATCCTTCAGTCATTATGTTATATAAAAGCCCGCAAAAAACCGCGTCTTTATCGTAAGGCGTGATTTGTTGGGTATGGACACATTCGTGCGCAATCATGTTTCTTAGTTTCTGAAGAATATCACCTTCGCTTATTAACACTTTGCCAAACGCACTGTTTCCAAATTCAGAAACATCAACGCCTTTAGTTGATGCGGAAACCTCTGTCCCGATTAACACAAACTGATTGGATGTCGTGCCGCCCGTATTAATTAACCCAATGGCGAAGCAAACCTTAAAAGGCTTGAAGTTTGGATAGAGCTCGCTGAATTTCTGGAAGACCTCCTCAATCACGGGTTCAGATTTTTTAGCTTCGATTGTGTTTTTCCTCACACTGGCATAGAATTTTGGATAGTGGGCAATTTGACGCACAAACTTTTCAGCCGTGAAACTTCTGGCTTGAATAAAGTCAAGCAAACCATTAGTAGCTCTATCCAGATAGAGGGTTTGAATTGTAGCAACACTGTCGCTATGGGTTTTACATTTTTTCAAATGATCGAATGCTTCCCAAAAGTGATCAATGTCTAATGTTTGAACATTTTTTGCGTTTTCGGGCTCAATTGAGGTTTTAATTTCTTCTATCTCTGACTTTGAATACTTTTTAATAAAAATTGAAACCTTGCCTTGCTCCGGATTCCCATTTTCATCAAGCCTGTCTATCGATAAGTAGAATTTGCCCTTTTCGTTGGAAGTATAACTAAATGTCTCCAAACCATTTGTTCCGTTGGGCGAGTCCTTTTCTAAAAGCTGTTCATCAGAACTATTGGTTAGCTTCAACACAACATCAATTCCGTGTTGCCATACAGAGACTTTATAAACTCCATTCTTTTCAAAACGTAGCGCGTATTTTAGTTTAGTTTTTTTATCAACCTTTGTTTCAGGATAGTTTTTGTTGAAATCAAGTTCCTGAACGGATTGCCCAACAGAGAAAATTGGCAGTAAGAGTGTAAGAATGATTGAGATGGTTTTCATATGTTGATTACTTTACTGATTTCCATTCTATTCGGAACGCAGAGAATTTACGGGATTCGCTTTCGCTGCGCGGATCGTTTGCGTTGTAGTTATCAATACAGCAAGGAAAATGATCGTCAGCGCTGCCAGCGGAATGGTGAAAATTCCAATCGAAATTCTGTACGGGTATGACGACAGCCACCAGTTCATGGCGAACCATGCCTGGGGGCCAAAAATCAACACTGCAAATAATATCGGACGAATCGATGCCCATGTAAGCATGTTGGTAATGCTCAGCACCGAACCACCCATTACTTTCCGGATGCCGATCTCTTTCACGCGAACTTCAACCAGGTAAGTAGACAGGCCCAGTAACCCAAGTCCGGCAATAAGGATCGTGAGAAAACTTGCAAGAATGGTAATCATGCGAGTGGCTTCCAGGTTGGCGAACTTTCGCGCATACGCCACATCAACAAATTCATATTCGAACGGATAGTCAGGATTATATTTTTTTGCCAGATCAGCCATGATCGCAATACTCTCCTGGGTCGATTTAGAGGAGCTAAGTTTGATATGGGCAACAGCAAACGGCCACGACTGCTTGCAGCCGAAAAGAATCACGGGTTCAACCTTATTAAAGGGAGACGTGAGAATGAAATCCTTCACCACACCAATCACATGCCATTCAATGCCGTTGTCTTTAATGATCTGCCCGATCGGATCTGCAAAACCCATAGCTTTTACAGCGGCCTCGTTTAACACGGCTGCGGTTGAATCGGTCGGGAATTTTTCGAGATCCATATCGCGACCGCGGATCACGGTAAGCCCTGCGGTGGTTGCGAAATGATTGTCTTCATAAATACGCTCGAAAAGTGTCTTGTCGTTCGGATCTTTTCCCTCCCATTCAATGCCATCCGTGTTGCTCCAGCGGTTTGTGATAGGCGTGCTGGTTTTGGTAATTGATTCGGCCGCCCCGAGCTGCAGCAACTCATTTTTATATGACTCGTAGTTTTTTCTCAGCGTTCCGGTGAAATACTGATAAACAAGATTTTTTTTGTCATAACCGGTGTCACGGTTCTGCACGTAATTGATCTGACGTTGTACAACAAAAACAGAAACAATCAGGGATATGGCCACACCGAACTGAATCACTACTAATACGGACCGAATCAGGCTCTTACCCGAAGTTGAAATTGCCATGCCTTTCAGGATTTTTACGGGTTTGAAGGCAGACAGGTAAAGGGCAGGGTAACTTCCCGCCAGTATGCCAACTATTAAAATCAGCGATATTCCGCCAATCCAGAAATTGAGATTACTGAATTGCAGCGTGAGATTTTCGTTAATTAACCGGCTGAAAAACGGTAGCCCAAGGTATACGGCAATCAGCGACAACATTCCTGCACCGAATGCCAATAATATTGATTCGCACAGGAACTGACCCACGAGGGAATTTCTGAATGCGCCCGTCACTTTGCGAACAGCAACTTCTTTCGACCTGCGCTGCGCCCGCGCTGTGCTCAGGTTAATGAAATTAATGCAGGCGATAACGAGCAAACATACCCCCAGGATACCCATCAGGCGAATGATTTCTATCCGGCCCCCGGAAGGCACACCGTTTTCAAACTTGGAATACAGGCGCATTTTGGTAAGCGGATACAGGAACACTTCGTGCTCGTCATTGTCTTTTGTATGCGTTTTCACAATGTTTTTAACCTGCTCGTTAAAGCTGCCGATGTCAACCCCTTCTTTTAATTTTACGAACGTATAAACTGAATTATTTCCCCAATACACTTCTTTCCCGTTGAACTTTTCAACAAGGCTGTACGGAATCATGTATTCAAAATGGAAGTCGGTATTGTGCGGAAGATCTTTCAGCACCCCGGTAACCGTGAGGGAAAGTCCATCGCCACCCTCTCCGATATAGACATTTTCACCAAACGCCTCCTCGTCACCAAACAGCTCGCGCGCGAAACTTTCCGTGATAACAATCGACTGTGGATTCTGGAAAACAGTTCGTGCATCACCTTTGATTAATGGAAAGGAAAACATCGTTAAGAAGGTGCTATCTGCATATGCTCCGGAAGTTTTAATTAAACGCTTGTCGCCTCTCACAAACAGATGCTGTTCGCCCCAGGCGGTATAGCTGACAGCGCTTTCCACACCGGAATATTCTTCGTTAAGGGTGGGCGCCAGTACGCGTGCGGTTACGTCCCAGCAGTTGATTTTGCCGTTGGCTTCTACACGATTCCAGGCTTTGTAAATCCGGTCTTTGTCGGCATGGAATTGATCGTACGTGAACTCATTTTGAATCCACAGAAACAGGAACGCAAAGGCAGTAATGCCAAGCGCAAGGCTGAACAGGTTAATAAATGAATAACCTTTGTTGCGGAGCATAACACGAAAGGCAACTTTCAAATAGTTTGTAAACATGTCGAGGGATGTTAAGCGTGTAGTAGGTTTATTTCGTAACAGAATTCCCGGCCTGAAAAACCGGATCATGTTCCAGTAAAAGCGTCTGCGTGAACGGCCTTTAGTGAATCTTTTTAAGTCGCGGGAGAATTGTTGAATCAAATCCCCTTCGATTTCTTCATACAAATGCCCCGGACAAAACCATGAAAGCATTCGCAACGCACCCCTGGGAGGATTCGCTTTCATCATATTAAGCTTACGCGATTTGCAGTTGAGGTACGAGTTTCCAGAGATCAACCCGGGCTTCTTTCATGGCCTTGAGCATGGCCAAGCCGGAGTTGGTGATGGTGAAGATTCTTTTTTTTCTTCCGCCCCGTTCGTTGGTGCCGCCACCGAATTTTGATTTGATCAGGCCTTTGTCTTCGAGCCGGTAGAGCGTAACGTGAACCGCGCTGAGGTTGACCTCGCGTTTCAGCCGGGTTTCAATTTCTTCGGCAATCGCGGCACCGTACGCATCCTCCTGCAGTCCGGCAACCAGCGTGAGGATGATTTCTTCAAATTCACCCAGGAATTCCTTAGCCATATATATGCTTATATTTTGTTAAGCAAATATACGGAAAGTTCCGACTCAGGGTTTCGGACAAAAATCCGGGATTGAGTTTAATATGCTGCCGCCAGCTTCATGAACACGTTCGGCCAGTCGGCATCGCCATATTTTTTGCCAAGTCGAACGATAATCATGTTTTTAGAAGGGTTTACGTATACGAATTGTCCCAAAATGCCTTCTGCCATGTAATCACCCTTGTTGTTCGGCAGCCACCATTGATACCGGTAGAATGCAACTCCGCCCTCGGTTAGCTCAGGATGCGTGGACTCTTCCACCCACGTCTGCGATACAATTTGTTTACCGTTCCAATTGCCCTTATTGAGATATAACCGGCCGATCTTCGCAAAATCGCGCGCACGCGCATTGATGCAACAAAATGTTTTTTCGAGTCCGTTTTTCTTTTTGTCGAGACTCCAGCTTGCGTCGTATTCCATTCCCAGGGGTTGCCAGAGTTTTTCCTGCAGATATTCGGTGACGGTTTTGTTCTTCAACGCACGCTCCAGCACAAGCCCGAGAAGCTGAGGGTTTCCGCTTACATATTCGAAACTTTTACCGGGTTCCTGTTTCAACTTCATCTTCGAAATGCTTTTACGAAGATTGCGCCCATAATAATAAGTTGCTGCATCCCCGAACGGATTAACATAGCTCTCATTGAAATCCAGCCCCGAGGTCATCTGTAACAAATGCTTCAGTGTTACTTTTTCAAATCCGTTCTTTTTAAGTTCCGGAACGTAGTTTGTAACCGGCTCATCAACGGATTTAATCAGCCCTTCATCCAGTGCACAACCAATGAGAATGGACGTTACCGACTTAGCCATGGAGAACGATGCTACGATACTTTCCTCGGTATACTTGTCAAAGTACTTTTCATATAGGATGCTGTCGTTCCGGATAATCAGGAACGCAACGGTTTTGTTGTCTTCCAGGTACTTTTCAAAAGAAACCTGTTGTTGCTCTTTTGTGCTGATGGTTTTCGGAGACCTCGACTGGCTGGCCTGATGGAACGTGAATTTGATTGAATCGTTATGCAACTTCCGCGAAGGGAAAATTCTGTAGTCGGTGATGTTGGCGAAGTTGCGCACAACAAAACGACCTACCTGGCAACTACTTGCCAACAGAAGCACGACTGTCAGCAAAGCTGGCAGTCCAACCGCGATTTTCGGTTTCATTTCAAATGGGGATAAAGAAAATATTTGCGTTAGCCGAGTTTTTCTTTCAAAAACTCTGCCGTGTAACTTCCTTTGGCTTTCTTCACCATGTCTTCCGGTGTGCCCTCGAATAACAAATTGCCACCTTTCTTTTCTCCGCCTTCAGGTCCCAGATCAATAATCCAATCGGCACACTTAATCACTTCGAGATTATGTTCAATCACGATCACCGAATGACCCTGGTCAACCAGCGCATTCATTGCTTTCAACAGTTTTGAAATGTCGTGAAAATGCAAACCGGTTGTTGGCTCATCGAAAATAAAAAGAATGTTTCCTTCCGTTGAGTTCTTTCCCAGGAAGGAAGCCAGCTTCACGCGTTGGGCTTCGCCACCACTCAACGAGTTTGACGACTGCCCCAGTTTCACATAGCCTAATCCAACATCATTTAACGGAAGAATTTTGTCGTAAATCGGCTTTTTATCTTTAAAAAAATCGAGCGCATCCTCAATGGTCATGTCGAGTACCTCGGCTATGTTCTTGCCGTTGTATTCGATTTCCAGCGTTTCCTGTTTGAAGCGTTTGCCGTGACAGCTTTCGCATTCCAGGTAGATATCGGCCATGAACTGCATCTCAACCTTAATCTCGCCTTCACCTTCGCAGGTTTCACACCTGCCGCCTTCTACGTTGAAAGAAAAATTAGACGGTTTATAACCGCGTTGTTTAGCCAATGGCTGATCCGCATAGAGCTGACGAATGATGTCGTACGCCTTTACATACGAAACCGGGTTCGACCGGGATGATTTACCGATCGGATTCTGATCAACAAACTCAACCTGCGTGATGCGTGAAACATCGCCATCCATGGAATCGAATTTGCCGGGCGATTCACCCACCGATCCGCTTAACCGGCCAATGGCAGGATAGAGGATCTTTTTAATGAGGGTTGACTTGCCCGATCCGCTCACCCCGGTAACAACGGTTAATGTTCCCAATGGAAATTTTACCGTGAGATTTTTAAGATTGTTCTCGCGCGCACCTTTGATGACGATTGAATCTTTCCATTTCCGTCTCTTGGCGGGGACAGCAATCGTATCGCGGCCGCTTAAATAGTTCACCGTGTGTGATGTGGTTTTTCCGTTCAGTTGTTTGATGGAACCTTGAAAAATCAATTCACCACCATGAGCACCCGCATCCGGACCGATGTCGATTATTTCATCGGCTGCACGCATAATTTCTTCTTCGTGCTCAACAACAATCACGGTGTTACCCAAATCGCGAAGTGATTTCAAGACTTCCACCATTCGGGCGGTATCTTTCGGATGAAGACCAATGCTGGGTTCATCCATGATATACATTGACCCGACCAGCGCGCTTCCCAAGGAAGTTGCCAGCTTGATGCGCTGATACTCACCTCCTGATAAAGTTGCGGTAACGCGGTTGAGTGTGAGATAACCCAATCCCACCTTTACCATGTATTCAAGGCGCGATTTGATTTCGGTTAAGATTCTCTCGGAAATTTTTTTGTCGTAGTCAGGAAGTTTCAAACCGTTGAAGAACGTCAGCACGTCTTCAATCGGCATCAGCACAAGATCGGTAATAGATGTATCGGCAATCTTTACGTACTGAGCATCCTTACGAAGCTTGGTTCCGCGACAATCAGGACACGTTGTTCTTCCGCGGTAACGCGAAAGCATAACCCTGTACTGGATTTTATAAGTCTTTGTTTCGAGGTATTTAAAGAACGCGTGAATGCCTTCGAAGTAGTCGTTGCCGTTCCAAAGCAGTTCCTGTTCTTTTTTTGTCAGCTCATTGTAGGGCCGATGGATCGGGAAGTTGAATTTGATACCGTTCTTGAGTAATGGCTTTGCCCATTCACTCATGGCTTCCGAACGCCATGGTGCAATTGCACCTTCAAATACTGAAAGCGATTTGTCAGGGATCACCAAATCTTCATCTATTCCCAGCACTTTTCCAAAGCCTTCGCAGGTACGACATGCCCCGAAAGGATTGTTGAAACTGAAAAAATTTACCGATGGCTCGGTGAACTGCATTCCGTCAAGTTCAAACCGGTCGGAAAAATACATCGGCTTCTGGCCTTCTACATGCACGAGGCATTCGTCATGCCCCTCGTAGAATGCCGTTTGCACGGAATCTGAAATCCGGAAAATAGTGTCCTCATCATCGGCATTAACCGAAGCCCGGTCGATGAGGATTTCAATTTTGTCTTTTTCGGAGATTTTCTTCTTTCCCTCACCTCTCGCCCTCTCCCTCGGGAGAGGGGTGTCCGAAGGACGGGGTGACGGACTACTCAACAAATCTTCAATAAAAAATGTCTCTCCATTTAAAAGTACCCGTGCAAAACCTTTGCTTAACAAGAGGTTTAGCTCATCCTGAATCTTCTTCCCTTTTGCCAGCGTCACCGGTGCAGCAATCATAATGCGTGTACCGGCAGGAAGCTTGTTGATGGCATTCACCACATCGGTAACGGTGTCGCGCTTCACTTCCTTTCCGCTTATGGGCGAATAGGTTTTCCCGATCCGGGCGAATAAGAGTTTCAGGTAGTCGTAAATCTCGGTGCTGGTACCCACGGTTGAGCGTGGATTTCGCGTATTAACTTTCTGTTCGATCGCAATCGCTGGCGAAACGCCTTTTATATAGTCAACATCCGGTTTTTCCATGCGCCCCAGAAACTGGCGCGCGTATGAGCTCAGGCTTTCCACATACATGCGCTGGCCTTCCGCGAAAAGCGTATCAAACGCCAGCGATGATTTTCCCGATCCGGAGAGGCCTGTAATTACAACAAGTTTATTTCGGGGGATAGCCACGCTCAGGTTTTTCAGGTTATTAACCCGGGCGCGCTTGATGATGATGTATTCTTTGGGATCGAGGTTATCGAGGTGCGAATCGTTACGAATCAAATCGGTGTTCATGCAGAAGTGCTAAAATAGGGAAACACGTTGCCCCATCCTATCAGAAACCTGAATTGGGCCAGACAAGTTCAAAAAGAAGAACACCATCGGGTAGGATGGTGTCCTGAAGAAATATAAGTCCTTACGGAAGAAATTAATTATCGAAATCGGGGTCGTAGCTGCCTTCTTTTCCGGCTTTCCCGCCTCCTTCATAATCATCATCACCGCCTTCGCTTTCGCTCTCGTCATCGTTCTCCTCATTATCGCCCAGATCATCCCGGTCGTCAGAGAATTCATCCTTGGTTTCTTTCTCCATATCATAGCCGCCATCGCTGTTTTTGGTAACGGGGACCTTCACCAGGATGATGGCATCATCCGTTTCCAGCGGAAATACGAAAAGCTGCTCTTTTTTAGGGCTTACAATTCGGGTGATGTTACTTTCATACCCGTTCGGGTATTGACGTTTAATCAACTCTTTGAGGTCTTCGCTCAGAGTATCCAGACTTTTAATCAGGCGCTTCTTGTTATCAGGCATACAGGTTAAATACGCAAAAAATCGAGGACAAATACATTAAGAATTTTCATTTGTGACAAGAATTTTTGGATTTTTTTTGCGGTTTTCCGGAAACTTAATATCTTTTCAAACTAATTGTTCAACTAAACCCCCCAACAATATCGAATAGACTTCTACGTTACCTAAATGTGAGACAGAATGATTCAGAACAAATGGAGTGACAGCGAGCTGGTGTCACGCTATAAAGATGGTAACGAGAAAGCTTTCGAGATTCTCCTCCACAGGCACAAATCAAGGGTTTTTACAGCCATTTTCCTGATTGTGAAAGACCGCTACATAGCGGAAGACCTGTTGCAGGAAACCTTCATCAAGGCAATCAATACGATCCGTAGCGGACGCTATAACGAAGAAGGTAAATTTTTACCATGGATTAGCAGAATCGCACATAACCTGGCCATCGACCATTTCCGGAAAGAAAAGCGCTACCCGGAGATTGTTTTGGAAGACGGCAGTCCGTTGATGAACTCGATGCAATTCGCAGAAGAGTCAATCGAAGACAAACAGATTATGAAAGATACCGCTGCCCGCCTGCGGGAACTTATTAAAGAGCTTCCCGAAGAGCAAAAGCAGGTGTTGATTATGCGGCATTACCTGAAAATGAGTTTCCAGGAAATTGCCGAACGCACCGGGGTAAGTATTAACACGGCTTTGGGAAGAATGCGCTATGCGCTCATCAACCTGAGAAAGAAAATGATCAAAAACCATCTTGCCTATGATAAAAACTTTTACCCAAAACGATCTGATGAGGTACCTATATCACGAAACTACGGAGAAGGAGGAGCAGGAGATCAATAAGGCCCTGCTTGCCGACAACGAGCTTCGCGAGTTGTACCAGTCAATGAGTGCCATGAAAAACGAGCTTGATAAAGCGCAACTGGAACCAGCAGCCAGCACCGTGCTGAACATTCTCAGCTACTCGCGCAACGAGCAGCATCACGAGCATTAGCAGAAACACGAATCAGGAAAGCCGCACGGATGAATCACCGATGCGGCTTTTTTGTTTCTTTACAGTGTGAAAGTGCTCATTCTCCACCAGTATTTTAACACGCCCGAAACCGGTGGACCGCTGCGTTCATTTTATCTGGCGAAAGCGCTGGCGGAAAAGGGCATTACTACTTCGGTAATCACCACTCATAATGCCGGCAACTTCCGAAAGGAAATTATCGATGGAATTGAAGTCCATTACCTGCCCATTCCATACAGCAACAGTTTCGGCTTTTTCAAACGTGTCACGTCTTTCCTGAAGTTTGTCTTCAGCATTGTAAAGGAAGCCGGAAAGTTTAAGCACTATGATGTTTGCTACGCGATCTCAACCCCGTTAACCATCGGCCTCGCTGCGATATGGATTAAATGGCGATATAAAATTCCCTACATTTTTGAAGTGGGTGATTTATGGCCGGAGGCTCCCATTCAGGTAGGCATTGTCAGGAATCCCGCCTTGAAGAAAATTCTGTATCAACTTGAACGATCAATCTACAAAAGGGCTAAATCGATCGTAGCCTTATCAGAAGCAATCAAAACGGCCATTGATAAAAAAGTACCAGGAAAACGCATTGATGTTATTCCGAACATGGCCGATACGGAATTTTACCAACCCGCTGAAAAAAATCCGGAGCTTGGGAAGAAATTCAACGTCAGTAACAAATTTGTTTTGTCGTACATCGGGACATTTGGACTAGCCAACGGGCTGGAACAAATACTCGATTGTGCTGAATCAGTTAAGCACGACCCCAATATTCATTTTATCCTTTGCGGGGATGGCGCGAGGTTACCCGCTCTTTTAGAATATGCAGCGCAACGTAAACTGGCTAACGTCTCTTTTGTCACGATGCAGGACCGCAACGGTGTCAACGATGTGCTCAATGTGACCGATGCTGCATTTATCAGTTATCAGCCTTTGCCGGTTCTCGAGACAGGATCGCCAAACAAGTATTTTGATGCACTGGCTGCAGGAAAGATGATTGTGGTGAATTTTGGAGGCTGGATTAACGATGAGATTGAACAGCAACAGTGCGGGATTCGCGTACATTCATTGAATGAATTCACTGAAAAAATTTCAGCGGTCACGCAAAACAAAGTGCAGCTGCAACAAATGCAACAACATGCGCGGATTCTCGCTGAAAGAAAGTACTCGCGCAAACACCTTTCGGAAAATTTCGTAAAAATCTTCTCCAACTAATCTTCCGAGATTTTTTTTGTCGGATAGAATTGTTTGAGTGCTTCAAAAACTTTCTTCTTGTAAGTAATTCCGATCGGGAATTCCTCCCTGCCAATCTGAAGTTTGTTTTTAAAAATAGTGTCTACCGCGGCAAGCGAAATTATGAACGAGTTATGAATTCGGATGAAATTTCCGGGTAACATTTCTTCCATGCCTTTCATGGTTTGAAGGCTCATGATCTTTTTGTCGTCCGTAACGATCGTTACATATTCCCGAGATCCTTTAATGAACCGAATAGTGTCTACCGGTATCCTAACCTGCTTGGTGCCGTCCTTCACAAAGATGAATTCAATTTTTTCCGATTCGATTTTAACCGCAGAACCGGTGTTTAACCGCTGACTGATTTTGTTTATGGATTTCAGGAACCGGTTGAAATCGAACGGCTTCAATAGATAATCGGCCACATCAAGTTCATATCCCTGTAGCGCATGTTCAGCGAAAGCAGTCGTGAAAACCACAAGGGGTTTGTTATCGAGGGCTTTCAAAAATTCAATTCCGGTGATGTCCGGCATTTGAATGTCAAGAAATAAAACATCGACCTGCTTTTTACGAAGCAGTTCCAGCGATGCGAGGGCACTCGAAAACGACCCTTCCAGCGACAATTCCGGGACTTTCGAAATGAAGTCGGTTAACAGCTTGCGCGCCAGCGGCTCATCATCAATAACAACACAACGGATCATAATTGAAGAGTCAAATCAATCGTGTACGTATCGTCAAGGTCGCGAACAATAAGGGAATGCTTATCCGGATAACTCAATGAAAGCCGCCTTTTCACATTATCCAAACCAAAGCCGGACTTAAGTTTATCCTGCTTCGCAGACTTTGTTTTTTTGTTGGATACCTGGTACCGTAATTCGCTTGCGGTCACCGAAAGGTTAACGTTGATCCAGCAATCGGCTTCCTGATCGCTCACACCATGCTTGAACGCATTCTCCAGAAATGTGATCAGCACAAGCGGGGCAATCTTTACCTGATCTACCGGCCCGTCTATTTTAAAATCAAGTTTGAATGAATTATTCAAGCGAATGCTTTCCAGGTGAATGTAGTCGTTCATGTAATTGATCTCGCTATCCAGCGATACACGCTCTTTCCCGGATTCGTAGATCATGTACCGCATGATATTTGAAAGCTTGATGATCACATCATTGGCGTTTCTGGCGCCTGCATACACCAGCGAATTCAGGTTGTGCAATGTATTGAAAAGAAAATGGGGGTTGATCTGCGATTTGAGGTAATTCAGTTCTGCGTTGAGTTTTTCATTTTCAAGTTGTTTGCGTTTGTGTTCCAGCTCAAACCAGTCGAGTGCGAACCGGATCATGCCGGTGAATACCAGAAACGTTAACGTATCCCACAACGTGCTGATGACACGCGATAGTTTTAACGTCTTGAAATAATCTTCGTTAGGGGAAAATTGGGCATACACTTGGTTTTCTACCAAAATTCGGGCACAGAAAATCGGGATCAGTAAAGCAATCAATAGCAGTAGGTACTTTTTCCAATTCTTGTCGCGAAACAGAATCGGAAGAATGAAAATGTAGTGTGTGTAGCTGGCAATCAGGTTGAACGCAGTTGGCAAACCGGTATAAATAAGGGCTCGTTCCAACCCCGTGTACCCATAGATATCATAGATTCGGTATGAAAAATACAGCACCCAAAAAGAGATGTGCAGCAAAAGCACGCGGTATTTGAACAATGTATTCTGCAAGGCGGTAGGCGAAAACCTGAAATTACGCATTTAACTCCGGTGAGATAACGGATTCTGCGCAGAATCGATGCTCGCATTGAACCGCTCCAAAAAGAAATTCTACGGATTGAATCGGTAGAAAAATGGCGGCCACCCGCAAATTAAATCAGCTACAGATTGAAAAGGCAAATCCTCGGGCGGTAATCAACGTACGTAGCAGCAAACCCAACGCTATGCGTAAACTTATACCGATTGTATTACTTGTTGTTGCACCCGTACTGGTAAAAGGTCAGGATGTAAAAAGCATGTTGGAAAAAACAGCCGAGGCTTATGGCGGCAAAGCCTGGGAGAAAGTGAATTACATTCGCATGCATCACATCGGGCATCAACACTGGCTTGAACAGTCCGAAAACCCGGAAGGACCTTTTATCACGTCTTATACTGACACAGAAGAGATTCGTTCGACAAAAGGTTTGAAGCTTTATCAAAAGACCGAGTCAAAAATGGGTCAAAGCCCGGAGCCTAACACACTCGTGTACGTGCAAAACGACTCGTTGGGATACATGGCCTTTGGTGATCGCAAGATGCCGTCACCATACAGCTACGGAGAAGAAAACATTCGCTGGCTTACTTATGGGCCTGAACATTTGCTGACGCTGGCTCGGACATCTGCAACACGCTTCGATCAAAAGGTTGATCTGGAAGGCGTTAACCACTATCAACTAAGTTTCACAGTTGCGAAAACAAGCTATAAAATTTTTATCAATGCCAGTACGTTTTTGATTTCTGAAGCGTGGATTGATACCTATTCTCCGAATGAATTCTTCTTTTCGCTGTGGGGCAAGTTCACTACCCGCATTCAGTACACACTGTATGCTTTGCACAAGGGCAACATTGTTTATCCGGAACAATGGGATGTTTATCGTGCAGGTCACCTCTGGAAAAAAATCTCTGTGAACAACATTGAGTTTCTTGAAGCAACTGACGAATCGGCTTTCACCGTTCCGGACGAAATCAAAAAGGCTCCATTGAATAAACGAAATGTGAATGGAATTAAACTGCCAGTCGATCAGGCGATCGAAGTAGCGAAAGGGATATTTGTCATTCCCGGAAACTGGTTTGCCGGATGGGCTGAGCAGGCAGATGGCATTGTGGTAATTGAGGCGCCTATCAGTTCGGGTTACAGTGTTCAGTTGATGAACGAAGTGAAGAAGCGTTACCCGGCTAAAAAAATTAAAGGTGTGGTGGTGAGCTCGGATGCGTGGCCTCATCTCGCAGGGGTGCGCGAGTACTTTGCTGCCAGCATTCCGGTTTATACGAATAAACTTAACAAGCCAATATTGGATCGTATCTCGGTGGTGGATCATTCCCCGGCCCCCGATCATCAACAGGTAAAAAAAGCAAAACCGGTTTATGCGCTGGTGGACAAGGTTGTATCACTCGATGACAAAAATGTGCCGATACAAATCATACCGGTTCAGGGCGAGGGTGGCGAACGCATGGTGGCTGTGTACTTTCCGAAGCAAAAGGTGCTCTACGCCAGTGACCTTGTTCAGCAAATGCGCGATAAGAGTTTCTTCTTCATTGAGTATCTCTCAGAGGTAAAAGCAGTTGTTGACCGCCACAAACTTGACGTTGAAACTGTTTATGCGATGCACACCCGCCCCGTTGCATGGAAAGACATCACAGCCGCCCTTGATCAAAACAAATAAACAACTCACTTACGATATGAAATTCAGAATTCTTCTCATGTTCCTGTTTGCGCCATTAATACTGAGCGCACAAGTCGATACGATTTATCACCTCGACAGCAAGCTTATCAGCAAATATCTTAAGCCGTCATCGAATCAGTACCTGGTGTTTATCCAGCGAAAGGGCGATCCGCGGCAAGCGTTTACTTTTGTGTGGAGACGCGATGTACGGTTTATTAAACACAATGGCGTAAACCTGATTGAAATTGACGAGAAGTGGTATGGCTCTGACACAACCCGCGTACGCACTGCATATTCGCTAGTGACAACGGATGGATTCTTACCTGTCTATCACCGCACAAAAATGAACCGCGTGGTTGAGGCGTATGATTTTTATCCGGATAAGATTAAGGGCTCGGACTCCATTTCGAATAACTCGAAGAAGGATTTTTTGGTTACGCTGAAAGAACCCGCGCTGAATTGGGAATTGGACCTGGAGACATTTCCATTACTGGATTTAAAGGCAGGGAAGAGTTTCGCCATCAGCTTCTACCATCCGGGCGGTAAAACCGAACCGAAGCTTTACGTGTATAAAGTAATTGGCGAGCAAAATCTGATGGTGGTTGAAGGCGCCAGCGTTCCTTGCTGGAAACTTCGCATCGACTATGACGCAAAAAACTATGCCATTTTTTACATCAGTAAGAAAGGGCGCGAGGTTTTGCGGATGGATGAAGACTTTGGCGGAGGTGTGCGATACAAAGTAAAACTCTCGAATGCAGTTGACATCAGGTAAATAAAGACCTTCATGCGGAAGAGAAAGTGAAGGGTTTCCGAAGATTGGTTGGAGGAAATTCTTCGCTTTACTTTTTATGATTGGCGGCTGATCAGATCTTTTGCGAAGGAAATTAAAGCATTTTTTTTGTCTCCACTGACGTTCAGCCGCTCGAGAGCCGCAAAGCCCTTGTCGAAATACTGGTTAATTTTTTTCTCGGTTAGCGAAGGAATATTCAACGAATCGTAAATCGCTTTTACGGTCTTCACCTTTTTGGCTTTGTTGAATTTAGTTAACGTGAGTTGTTCCTGTAATGCTGATTTTGTTTTTCCCTTAGCTTTCTCCAGGGCCTTGATCAGGAGATAGGTTTTTTTATTGGCGATAATATCTCCGCCAACTTGCTTGCCGAATTTTTTTGGATCCGCGTAAGCATCCAGCAAATCGTCTTTTAACTGGAACCCGATGCCAATACTGGTTCCAAATTCGCGAAGCAGCTTACGATCATTCAGCGATGCATCTGCCAGAATTGCTCCCATCTCCAAACTAAAGCCGAGCAACACAGCCGTCTTCTGACGGATCATATTAATGTATTGCGCCTCCGTTACGGATTTGGTTGTTTCAAATTCCATGTCCCATTGCTGGCCTTCGCATACTTCGGTAGCACACTGATTGAAAAACGTAACAACTTCCTTGAATTTTTCTGCCGGCAGCGATAACAGCATATCGTAAACTTTCACCTGCATTACATCGCCCGAAAGAATGGCTGTGCTCATGTTCCATTTTTCGTGCACGGTTACATTGCCTCTCCGCAGCGGGGCATTGTCCATGATGTCATCGTGCATTAGGGTGAAATTGTGAAATACCTCAATCGCGGTCGCGTAAGGCACAATGGCCTTTGCGTCATCCTTGTACAACGAATAGGAGAGCAGTGCCAGAATGGGCCGGAGTCGCTTTCCACCCAGCGCCATGATATAGCGGATAGGTTCATAAAGCGAAACAGGCTGCCTGCCGAACGGTTTTCTTTTGATTTCCTGTTCGATCCACTGCTGATAGGTTTTAACGGGACTCATAAATTATTTCGATTCAACCCAATTCTCAATGGAAATTTTCTCTAGACGCTCAAAGTCGGAAACGTTTCTTGTAATCAGAATTAAGTCGTTTGAAATCGCGGTAGTACCAATTAGCAAATCGAAATCATCGATTAGTTGCCCCTTTTTCTTCAGACGGGCTTTTTCTTTGGCGTAAATGTCCAGTGCATTGAAAATCGGAATTATCGTAAATGCATTGATAAATTCTTCCACAACCTTCCGGTTTTTTTCAACCTGAAGACTATTTTCGGCACCATACTTAAGTTCGGCAACGGTTACTTCAGAAATAAAACAATTTTGCAAACCTGCGTTGTCAAGTTTTTTATCCAGGCTGTATTGCCCTTTCAGAAAGTAGATACAGATATTGGTATCCAGCAGATACTTTTTCAAAGCTTTTCAGTGTTCCTGGTGAAAGTGCGGGTTTGTTTCAGGTCGGAGATAATTTGCTCAGCAGATTGGGTGGATTCGAAAGCACCAAACAGTTTTTTGATAGCGCCCGGATTATCTTTCTTAGAGCCTTTCAGGGAGTCAGAAAGCTTCGAAATCAGCTCGCGCTTGCTTTCCGCACTCAAACTGTTCAAGAGCTTCAGATAGGTGTTGATAAGATCAAATTTCAGTTCTCCGGCTTTCATATCTTGAACTTCAAAAATACGCTTTTATAGCGAATTCTGCCCATCGCGCGCAAACACGAGATCAATCGTTCTTCGGTCAACATCGGTCTTCTTGATCTTCACGCGCACCTGGTCACCCAACGTATAGATTTTCCTTCTTCTGCGGCCAACCACGCTGTAGCTTTTCTCATCGAACTCATAGAAATCGTCTTCCATGTCGGCCAGACGAATCATGCCCTCGCATTTTGTTTCGATAATTTCGATGAAGATTCCCCATTCGGTGACACCTGAAATAATACCATCGTAGGTTTTGCTCTTGTCCATCATCGACATGTACTCAACCTGCTTGTATTTGATGGAGGCGCGCTCGGCATCAGCCGCACGTTTCTCACGCTCAGAAGAATGAAGGCACCGCTCTTCAAACTCTTTCTTGTTTACTGATTTTCCCTTATCGAGATAGTGCTGCAACAACCGGTGCGCCATCATATCGGGGTACCGCCTGATCGGAGATGTAAAGTGCGAATAATGATCGAAGGCCAGGCCGAAGTGACCCTTCGCTTCGGTTGTATATTTTGCCTTCGCCATGGCGCGCACTGCAAGTGATTGCAACACGTTTTGTTCCGGCTTGCCTTCCACTTCGTCCATCAGTTTGTTGAGCGATCGCGACACACCATTGCCTTCCACATTCAGCTTGTGACCAAATTGCCGCGCGAACGTGGCAAAGTTTTGAAGTTTCTCCGGATCCGGATTGTCGTGCGTACGGTAGACAAATGTATTGCGCTCTTCACCTTTTTTCATGTTGTAAATGAATCTCGCAACCTGCTTGTTCGCGAGCAGCATAAATTCTTCAATGAGTTTATGTGCGTCTTTGCGAACTTTGGGGATTACCGCAAGCGGTTTCCCTTTCTCATCAAGCTTGAACTTCACTTCAGTTGCTTCGAAATTAACCGCTCCGTTTTTAAAACGTTCTTTCCGCAGATGATGCGCAAGTTCATTCAGAATGTTCAGTTCATTCACGAACACACCTTGTTTGGTTTCGAGAACCTCCTGTGCGCCTTCATAGCTAAAGCGATGGTCGGAATGAATAACGGTGCGACCAAACCACTCTTTTCTAATGTGCGCATGTTTGTCCATTTCAAACACAGCCGAGAAAGTGAACTTATCTTCTTTTGGACGCAGGGAACATAATCCGTTGGATAATCTTTCCGGTAACATCGGAATTGTCCGATCGACCAAGTAAACTGATGTAGCGCGATCATACGCTTCTTTTTCGAGCTCTGAATCCGGATGAACGTAATGCGTTACATCAGCAATGTGTACGCCAATGCGGTAGTGACCATCAGGCAGATATTCGAATGACAATGCATCGTCAAAGTCTTTGGCGTCTTCCGGGTCGATTGTAAACGTAAGAATATCGCGGAAGTCCCAGCGTTTTTTAATTTCAGCTTGTGTAAAGCCTTCATCGATCTTTTCAGATTCGCGCTCAACTTTTTCGGGGAAATTAAACGGCAGTCCGAATTCAGCCATGATGGAGTGAATCTCAGCCTCGTTCTCACCGGCACTTCCCAGTACATTCACGATTTTTGCTACCGGATTTTTTTCACCCGAAGCCCACTCTACTACTTCAATAATAACCTTGTCGTTATTTTTTGCGCCATTGATATCTTCGGAATGCACATAGAAATCCTGGTGCATTTTCCGATAGTCTGGAACAACAAATGCCGCATTGCGGGAAAGTTCCACGCGACCGGCAAAACGGGTGCGACCGCGTTTAATCACGCCCGTTACTTTTCCTTCCGGATTGGCTCCGCTTCTTTTTGAGAAAACAGACACCGTAACGGTATCGCCATCCACAGCCGATCCGAGATCAGATGTTTTAACATAGATGTCTTTCTTATCCTCACCGATTCGGATATACGCAAAGCGGGGATTTACATGATCAACAATCCCGGTAACGCCACCGGTTTTAGAGCCGGCTGCCTGTGTGCTTACATAACTTCCGTTGGGAAGTTCTTTCAACTTACCATCCTCTTCCAGTTCATACACGAGGAAGGTGGCAGTTTTTATATCGTCACGTTTTTTAAGAACAAGCTTTTTGGTGAGTTGCTTGATGGAATAAGCCCGGCCCGGGTTTTCTTCAAAGAGATTTAAAATTGCCGACCGGAGACGTCCGATCTGATGTTTATCGTCTTTGGATTTTTTCTTGTTTTGTTTTTTACTCATAATACTTATGCCCGCTGGATGATGTTTTTGGTATCCAACACAGGCATTCCTTTTAATTTTAAATAAAGCTGCGTAAGCACTACTACATCGCTAACGCAATAATTTTTGATTTTCTCCAGGTTCTTTTCTTTATAATATACCTGATTGACCTGGCTGCCGTCCATGTCGTTTTTGCTGGAGGGAATATTAAAAATGGCGGCCAGCAGATCGAGGGAGGTGAAATTCTTATAGTCGCCAAATTTCCACATTTCCATGGTATCGAGGTGCGGAGTTTCCCATGGCTTGCGTCCTGAGAGGTTTAACGCAATCGGCAACGGAATGTTCTGCACCAGCATCCTCCGGCTCAGATATGGGAAATCAAACTCCTTGCCATTGTGGGCACAGAGCCTCACGGATGACGAGTCAATCTTCTCAAGCATGTCTTTAAACTCCAGCAGTAACGCACGCTCGTCATGGCCGCAATAGGCTTTTGTTTTTAAGCCAAGTTCTCCGGATTCCGTATCGTATAGCATTCCGACTCCGATGCATACCACCTTTCCGAATTCTGCATAAATGCCGGAACGGAGATAAAACAAATCTTCATCGGTTGCATCCTCTTCGCGCTTTAAAAAAGCCGCTTTGCGTTCCCATTGAGCTTTCAGGCGATCATTGAGCGTGTTGTACTGGTCGGTACAACCAACGGTTTCGATATCCAGGAAAACAATGTCGCGAAGTTCGGGGAGCATATAATTCAAAGAAATTTTACCGAAGGTAACGATTTGATCAGACAAGTCGTGTCAACGGAGTACAGGTTGTTGACTCAGACTACTAACTCGTATTGCCACGCTGAACCTGTTAAAGCGTGACTACGGCAGTAAATCCATTTTAAAAAGTGCAGCCAATTTTTCTTTCATCAGATTTTTGACCTCTGTCATATCCACGGGTGCGTCCAACTCTTTTTGCATGGACGTAACTGCCTTATCGCTGATACCGCACGGAATCATCTTATCGAAATAAGAAAGATCAGTGTTCACATTTAGTGCAAAGCCATGCAGTGTTACCCACCGACTTGTTTTTACACCCATCGCGCAAATCTTCCGCGCGTGTTTGGCATCATCAACATCCAGCCACACTCCGGTAAGTCCTTTAATTCGTCCCGCAACAATATTGAATTCTGCCAGTGTTTGAATCACTGCTTCCTCCAGCAACCGCATATACTGATGAATGTCGGTGAAGAAATTTTCCAGGTCGAGAATCGGATAGCCAACCAGTTGCCCCGGGCCGTGATATGTGATGTCGCCACCGCGGTTGATGTGAAAGTATGTTGCACCGATGGCGGGTAGCTCTTCTTTTTTAACCAGTAAATTTTCTTCGTTGCCGCTTTTGCCGAGAGTGTATACGTGCGGATGTTCGCAGAAGAGCAGGTAATTCTCCGTCACTTGTTGATCGCCCGGGGCCGCAACGCGGTTCGCAGATTTAATTTCTAAAATCGAGTTGAAAAGATTGGTTTGATAATCCCACGCTTGCTGATAGTCGATCAGTCCAAGATCAATAAATTTTGTTTGATGGTTGAGAACTGCGTTCACCTGTTTTTTTCCAGCTCGGCTTTTAGGTAATCCACGGTTTCGATCGGATCGGCCTCAACGCCATTTTCTTTCGCGAGGTAAAATGAAATCCAGTCGGTTAAGTGGATGAGGTAGTAATATTGTTCCAGCAGCGAGGCACCTTCGCCCACGATGTCGATAATGCTGTTCGATTTCTTTTCAAAAATATCCCGGCAAATGTCCATGCGTTTTTCCACGCGTTCATGGTCGTGATCGGAATACAGGTATATAACCTGAAGCATCGGCAAAAGGTTCTCCGGAAACCTCCAGCCCGTTAACTCGTTGTGATTCATTTCCGGGAAAACGTTCACGTGAGCGAGCTGCTTCGAGTTCTCATTTAACTGCTGCTGAAAGCGTATGGCCATAGCCTGCAGCCGGCTGTCGCAATAAATTACCGGAAGCTTGCCCTTTAATTTTCGTGCGATAATCTCGGCTTCTGTCTGGATGGCTTTCTCGCTGCGGTCAAGATATTCCATAGCATTCTCGGTTTCCTTGATGAAGGCCGCACCAATCAGATTTGTGTGGTACAACAAAGCAAGCAGCGACACCATATTATATCCAAGCATGGCCCTCGGACTCGCCCAGCCTAAAGGCAATTGTATGTAGAAGAGATTGTACTCCCGTGCGATGTCGAGAATTTTTCCGCCTGATGCGATCACAATGCAATGCGCACGTTTCAATAATGCTTTATTAAGTGCAGCAATTGTTTCTTCTGTATTGCCGCTGTACGAGCTGGCGATAAACAACGTATGCGGACTAACAAACTGCGGAATCGTATAGCTTTTGCAAACTGTAATCGGGATAGGAATTCGTCCCCACGTTAATGATTCAATCAGGTTGGCGCTGATGCCCGAACCACCCATGCCGGCAATCACCACATTCCGTATATCACTTCCCGGACGCATCAGGTCAAGCGATTGACCAATCTTTAATGCATCGCCCAGCTGGCGGGTAAAATTTTCAATAGATTTTTTTGTAACAGACATGCTGCAAATTTACGATTTTAGAAATATGATTTCTGTTCACGATGAATGATAGAGCTAAAACCGGTAAAGCAGGTGAAGAACGCGCTGCCGAATACTTGGAGAGCAAGGGTTACGAGATACTTGTTCGCAATTACCGCCACAAACATGGTGAGATCGACCTGATTGTAAAGAAGGGTACGTTTATCGTTTTCGTGGAAGTTAAAACAAGGAGTTATTCGTTTTACGGTGAGCCGGAAGCGTTTGTCGATTCACGGAAAGCTGCAACGGTTATCCGCGCTGCCGAGCAATACACCTACGAAAATAAATATGAAGGAAATATCCGGTTTGATATTGTTTCAGTGAAAACCGGATTCAACCCGGAGATCGTACACTTTGAAGATGCGTTCTATTAGTTGCGGAGTAAAATCTGAATTTGTAAACCGGATCTATTTCACCATTTTATTATTCCGGTAGATTTCTTTGCCTTTGTCGTTCCACTCGGTTTTAACATACGGCATCAGATCTTTATCAAATGGATCCTTTGAGTAGGTAACAAGTTTCTTTCTTTTCCCGGTAGGATAATATTCAATCCAGCTTCCCACTTTTCTTCCCCACTTGTATTCACCGGTAACGGCAATCAACCCGTTTTCATGAAACATGTAGTAGAAGCCTTCCTTCTCACCGAATTCAATTGGCGTTATCTCTTTCACTTTCTTACGCTCCATCGGGTCGTAATACGTAACCTGCGATTCTTTTGGCCAGCCCCGAAAGTACAGGGCTTTATCGGTAAGCGTGCTGTCTTGCTTATACGTCATCCACCGCCCGTGTTTGGTGCCTTTATAAAAAATACCGGACTCCAGAATTACTTCGTTCATCACGCGCTTGTACGGACCATGTAACAGGACTCCTTTTTTCGGATCGAACTTGCTCGTGCGAATCACCTCTCTGCGTGCGTAATCGTAATAGTAAATATCACGCACGAAAGTTTTTGGCATCTCAGGTTTTTTCAGGTAGTAGAAGAGTTCGTAGGTAACCCGATTACCCGATCCCCTTCGTGCAAAACCTTTTTTGGTTTTTACTCCGTAGAAAACTTTCTTTTTTACCTTCTTCTTTTTCGGAGCTTCTTCAACCTTTTCCTCTTTTAGGAAATCGAGGTTTACGGGTGTATCCACCGTAAAGCGCTGATCCTCCGGTTCAGTTTCCTGGGCCATCACTGTGGCCGGGAAACTCAAAACCAAAATAACCGCGAAAGGAAGGTACCTGAGCATAAATAACTGAACGAAAGATAACCGAAATTATTTTCCGGTTATCCCACCAGGGTGATACTGCGTTTGATGAAATTCGTAAGATCCGCGCCTGTAAGCATGTTCTGCGACAGTAGCCCTAAATCGAATGCCTGCTTGGCGAGTGTTGTTTTTTGTTCTTCGTTTTCGGCTTTCAGGATTTTCTGAACAATGGCATGATTTCCGTTGATCGCAACCGCGTACTGATCGGGCATCGAACCCATAAACGCATAGCCGCCACCGCCCATCTTAGCCATGTCTTTCATCCTGCGCATGAATTCACTCATGGTGATGATTACCGGAAGCTCATCCGGTGCAAGCGACTCCACGGTAATGTTCATGTTCTTGTTGTTGATTGCTTTTTCGAACACAGCTTTCACTTGCTCCTTTTCCGAGTCACTCAAAACGCTTTCAATTTTCTCACCTTTATCGATCAGCTTGTCAGCTGTGTCGCTGTCAACACGTTTGATCTGAACTTTCTCAAGCTTCTGCTCGAGTGTGTTGATGTAGTGATTGTCAAGCGGACCGTTAAGCACGAGCACATCGTATGCTTTGTTTTTGGCCGCCTGGATAAAACTATCCTGCTTGCCGGCATCAGAAGCATACAGGTAAATCACGTTGCCATCTTTATCGGTTTGGGCGGGGCTAACCTTTTCCTTGTATTCTTCAAGCGTAAAATATTTGGTATCGGTGTTCTTGAATAACGCAAAGTCTTTCGCGCGATCGTAGAATTTTTCATCGCTGATAATGCCGTACTTCACAAACAGGTTTACGTCATCCCACTTCTTCTCAAAATCAGCACGATCTTTCTTAAACATCTCGTTCAGTTTATCGGCTACCTTTTTGGTAATGTGGGCGCTGATCTTCTTAACATTCGAATCACTTTGCAGATAGCTTCTTGAAACGTTCAGCGGAATATCGGGTGAATCGAGAACGCCATGCAACAGCATCAGGAAATCGGGCACTACATCTTTAACTTCATCTGTAATGAATACCTGACGTGAATACAACTGGATTTTATTTTTCTGCATTTCGAAATCGTTCTTCACCTTCGGGAAATACAGAACACCGGTTAGGTTGAACGGGTAGTCAACATTCAGATGAATCCAGAACAGCGGGTCTTCACTGAACGGGTATAACTCACGATAAAAGCTTAAGTAATCTTCGTCTTTTAAATCGTTTGGAGATTTTGTCCAAATCGGGTTAGTGTTGTTAACGATGTTGTCAACGTCAACCGACTTGAATTTAGGTTTTCCGTCAGCATCTGTTCCGTCTTCAATACTTTCTTTTTTTGTGCCGAACTTGATTGGTACCGGGAGAAACTTGCAGTATTTTTCGAGGATGCCCTTTAAGCGGAACTCATCCAGAAACTCTTCTGAATCCGCGTTGATGTGGAGGATCACATCGGTGCCGCGTTCTGTTTTGGTTGCTGCGCTCAGTTCAAATTCGGTTGAGCCATCGCACTCCCAGCGTGCGGCTTCGCTGCCATCTTTGAATGATTTTGAAATCACTTCAACTTTATCGGCCACCATAAAAGCCGAGTAAAAGCCCAACCCGAATTTTCCGATGATATCTTTTGCATCGGTTTTATCTTTGAACTTTTCAACAAATTCGGCAGCGCCAGAAAACGCAATCTGGTTGATGTATTTTTTTATCTCGTCAGCGGTCATCCCGAGGCCCTTGTCGCTCACGGTGATGGTTTTCTTTTCTTTGTCGAACGATACTTCAATCGTCAGATCACCAAGTTCGCCCGAGAATTCTCCGAGAGACGCAAGTTTTTTTAACTTTTGGGTTGCATCGACCGCATTGCTCACCAGTTCCCGTAAAAAGATCTCGTGATCGGAATAGAGAAATTTCTTAATAATCGGGAAGATATTTTCGGTGTGGATGGAAATGGTTCCTTTTTCCTGAACAGTTGACATAGTTGTGATGTGTTAAATAAAAAATCCTGCGAACAGGCAGGATTTCAAATAATATTCCAAAGGTACAAAAATGACAGGATGTCAGCCTAGCCGTTGTGTTTGGGCACGTGTTTATCAAGGAAGTTTTCGCTGGCGTTGTTCCACTGTTGCAGCAATGCGCTGCGTTTTTTGTTCAGGTCGTTGTGCATAGCGTTAACCTTTTCAACAGCCGTATTGAAATCTTTCACGGCATTGTTATAGCTGTCGATATCCTTTTGACTCCGGTCAGCGGGACGCTTGGCCTGAATAGCCTTGTTCATCTTCTCAAAATTCTCCTGTTTCAACAGGAAGTTTACCATTTCTGGCACCTTTTGAGAAGCCTCCATTTTATAAAACGCAAGCATTTGCTGGCACGCAATTTTAAGCGAGTTATCGCCACTGAAGGCCGGTAACGGCCCGATCTTTTCCAAATCCTGTTCAGCGCTGGTAAGCAGCGTATTTTTTGTCTGCTCCATTGCGCTGATATCTTTTTTATCTAACGCCTCCATCAGGTACGCTTCGTTCTTGTAGCTCTTGAAAAACAACAAATACACTTTATTGTAATACGTAATAACCTGGCTTGACTTTTCGAGCTTCTTGCCAAGCTTGCTGGTGTTCTCTACAATTTTAATGTTGTTCCGGTTGGCAAAAAGTTTTTTCTGCTCACTCACCCGATCATACGCGGATTCAAGTTTTTCTCCGGCTTTTTCTTTTGCCAGCAGGTAAGCTTCCATGGCATCGTACGATTGCTCGGCAATTTCTTCCATGTTTAAGATTTTGCCGTAATCCTCGGTCATCACAAGCCGGTCGAGAACCAAATAAGCCACCAATGAGTCGCGCAGAGATGCATCACCCTCGAACGGTTTCATTCTGCGGATTTTTGTTTCTGCTGCTTTGATGCTGGTGATAAGCTCGGTTCTTCTTTTCTCGATTTTGCGTGCACTCTTGCCATGTGAAGCGGCACTCGTATAGCTCATGCTGTTTTGTGAAATTTCATGAAACTCGTTGCCGATGGCCTCGAGGTATTGGTATGCTTCACTTTGCGCCTGTGCAGATGTTATGCCCGCTGCTAAAACGAGCACCAGATAAAAGCCTTTCATAAACCTATTTTTGTAAAATATAATCCACCATAATGCTATATGCCTCCTGAATATAAAAACTCTGGCGGATTTCTTTAACAGATTTTTCATTTAGTGCCTGACGGAACGCGTCTACGGCAAGTAACGAATTATCAAATGCGGTGTTGGTAACAGTCAGCAGCGAGTCGTTTCCGGCTTCGGTGGCATCGGGTCGCTTCATATAATCGTAAAAACCTGTTGAGGTTAACGGTACCGCCTGCAAAAGATTTACCTGCAGTTTTCTTACACCATTAAACGCTACCGACTGCTCCACGCGCTTCATACTTTTTTCGGCAAGTGGCGTAAAGGTTTTCATTGCCAGTGGGGTGTAGTAGGCTTTTTTAGCAATAGAATCGGATGACAATGCATACGGATAATTTTCTTCACGTTCGCCCAGGCTCTGCGTGATGTCGGGGAGAATGATATCCGGAATTATTCCGCGATGCTGGTAGGTCTTTCCGTTGATGCGGTAAATTTTTACGCTGGTTATTTTTGCGAATTCAGTTGTGCTTCCCGGCAACGGAACAACATGCTGACCGGTTCCTTTGCCATATGTGCGGCCGCCAACAATCAATGCGCGTTTATGATCCTGAAGCGAAGAAGCCAGCAACTCCGAAGCTGATGCACTGAACCCGTTTACCATAATGATGAGCGGGCCGTTATAAATCGTGCCCCGGTTCATGTCTTTCAGGATTGAGATTGTTTGGTCTGAATTCTTATACATGATTACCGGCCCGAAGTCAATAAAAATTCCGGCCAGTTCGATTGCCTCTTCGATTGATCCGCCCCCGTTCGAACGCAGATCAAGAATCAAACCCTCGATGTTTTCTTTATTGAGCTTGATGATCGCTTTCGCGACATCTCCGGCAGCGCCACCGGACTCCTTTCCGCGATCGAAATAAAAACTTGGCAGCGGAATGTACCCGATCTTTTTTGTTCCTTTTAAAACGTAGCCTGAAACGGTGTTATCGAGCGATCGTACTTTCTCTTTGGCCAGCTCAATCTTTGTAAGCTGTCCATCGGTATGCCGGAATGTGAAGGTGGCCTTCGTTATGGACGAAGACATTATTGCATCCATAAAATCATCGAGTTCAAAGTCCATCGTATGCAATTCGCGATTATCGGGAAGAAGAACACTTAACAAAATATCACCTTCCCGAACCGCATTCGAATTCCACGCTGGGCCACCCGGGATCAGGTCGGTTACTACAAACGAACCTGTTTCATTTTCAGTCACTGAAAATCCGAACGAAAGATTCTCGTCACTGAGTTGTTCATTGAAATCTTCATTTTCTGATTCCGACATGTATGTGGTGTGCGGATCATACGCCAGCGCGATTGCTTTCATGAATGCTTCACCGGTAAACGCGTCAAATCCTTTGTTTTCTACATCGCTAAGCTTTTGTAATTCTTTTTTGCGGATGTTTTTACGTGCAAACGCTTCGTATGACAGCAGATCGCGGGCGGAGCTGTCGGCTACACGTGCAACATACATCCGCATCAGCATCAGAAATTTTAGGTATGACTTGCGGTAACTTTCGAGCGATTGTGCCGAATTGCTAAATGTTTTGGGCGGAAAGTTATTAAGGTCGAATTGATCACGTGTTGTATAGTCGAATGGCTTGCTCAAGGCCTGCTCCAGCCAAAGTTTATAATCGCTCACGCGTTTTTTGTACACCTCACCAACGGACTTCACCCATGCGCATTGCTGGCTGATTTTAACGAGACTGTCAACCTGCATTTGTTGTTTCGCAAACGAGCTCAGGTCGTTTTGTGTAAAATAAATGTGCTGCGGATCGAGCTGATCGAACAGGTTGTTGAAAACCCGCTTCGACCATTCGTCATTTACCGGGATGGGTTGAACATGATTTTTTTGAATAAGGTTGATCAATGCGTTGGCATGTTCGCAACGATTAGCGGTTTGACTATAACATTTTACCGCCAATAAGATCAACAGCAAGCCAACCGTTCCCCACCGCATAGCAAAAAAAGTATTACCGGAGTCTCTCGGAGTCGCGCACAAGTTTTTCGTCTCTGCGGATAAACCGGACAGCCAGCCAGTTGCAAACAACTGCTGCGAAAACAAAATACATGGCAATGCCATTATGTGCGAGCGGATATTGTTTATTGAGCTGCAACACAAAAATCACGATGCAAGCCATTACGCCAGTTAAAATAAGCGTGTTGAAAAGGCCCAGCTTCATCTGAACCATGCGGTTGTCATATCGCCTGATGGTTAAAAAAGTAAGTGTCAATCCCGCAACGGCCAGCACGGCTGTAAGTGCATAAGGATAGTAGAGGTATTGGTTGTTTTGTAACAGATAAAAAGGAGTGAGAATGATCTTCTCTTCACCCACACGGGCTTCCCAAAGTGGCTGTACAAGCGCCACAATCAATGCTATCGCTGCCACCGCCAGAAATACCGTTTGAATTCTTTGCCACATATTGAGGTTCATTTAACTTGCCGGCAAAACTACAAAATCTAAGCGGCTTAATTCTGCCGTTAACCGGATATGAAAACAGCCTACATCATTGATATTCTTCGCACCCCGATCGGAAAATATGGCGGGGCCCTGGCATCGGTCCGCCCTGACGATCTGCTTGCGCATGCCATCAAAACTCTGATGGAGCGCAACGCTGTAATCGATCATCAGTTAATTGAAGATGTAATCGCGGGCGCAGCCAATCAGTCGGGCGAAGACAATCGTAACGTTGCACGTATGGCCCTGTTGTTAGCCGGTTTGCCGGTGAGCATCGGTGGCGTTACCGTAAACCGTTTGTGTGCTTCCGGCCTTCAGGCAATAATGGACGCTTCGCGCGGAATTATGACCGGTCATGGTGATGTGTTTATCGCGGCCGGAGTAGAAAGCATGAGCCGCGCTCCCTTTGTAATGCCGAAAGCAGAAGAGGCTTTCTCGCGCAAAGCCGAAATTTTTGATACCACTATGGGATGGCGGTTCATCAACTCCAGGTTGTCGAAACTATATCACCCGTACTCAATGGGAGAAACGGCTGAGAATGTTGCCGACAAATGGAACATCAGCCGCGAGAAACAGGATCGGTTTGCGCTCCAATCGCAGGAGCGCTATCAAAAAGCATTCGAACAGGGAAAATTTAATAATGAGCTGGTACCCGTTCCTGTAACAAAAGGGAAAGAGACGTTACTGGTTGATCGCGATGAACATCCCCGCGCAACATCACTCGAAAAGTTAGCTGCATTGAAGCCCGCTTTCAAGGCGAACGGGACAGTAACAGCGGGTAACTCATCCGGTATCAACGATGGCGCAGCCGCTTCCTTGATTGTTAGTGAAGACGTAGTAGTAAAATATAATTTAAAGCCGCTGGCAAAGGTTGTGTCAATGGCCGTGGCAGGAGTCGATCCGGCACACATGGGTATCGGCCCGGTGCCGGCTACGCAAAAGGCGCTGAAGCGTGCGGGATTAAAAGTGTCGGATCTTGGATTGGTTGAATTGAATGAAGCGTTCGCTTCGCAGGCCCTGGCATGCATATCCGATCTTGGCCTGAATCCTGAACTGGTGAACGTAAACGGAGGCGCGATTGCTATCGGGCATCCGTTGGGTTGCAGCGGAGTGCGGATCAGCGCCACGCTGATTCACGAAATGCAAAAGCGAAAAATCAAATACGGGCTGGCAACAATGTGCATTGGAGTAGGGCAGGGTGCAGCTGTTATTTACGAATCTCTCTGATGCGTTATTTTTTCGAGATAGCGTATAAAGGAACCCGTTACAAAGGCTGGCAAACCCAGCATAACGCCATTACTGTTCAGGAAGTGGTTGAAAAAGCTATTGCTACACTGATTGGAACGCGTACAGAGATTATCGGCAGCGGCCGCACGGATACAGGTGTGCATTGTGAACAACAATTTTTTCACGCGGATATTGATAAGTCCCTCGTCTTAAAAGATTTTCAACACCGGCTGAATGTGTTATTGCCGAAAGACATCTCTATTCAGTCAATCCGAAAAGTAAAATCCGATGCAAGTGCCCGTTTTGCCGCGCTTTCGCGGACGTATAAATACCGGATTACACTCGTCAAAAATCCCTTGTTGGACGGATTGGCGTTGCATTACTTTAAATCGCCCCATGTTGCAACGATGAACAAAGCGGCTGCGTTATTATTGGGCGAACATGATTTTCAGTGCTTCAGCAAGGTTAAAACAAACGTCAATCATTTTTTGTGCGACATTACGAAAGCAGAGTGGAAACAAAAAGATGACATGCTGGAATTTACCATCACCGCAAATCGTTTTCTGCGCGGCATGGTACGGGCAATTGTGGGCACACTGCTGGACATCGGAACCGGGAAAATGACGATCAAAGATTTTCAAACAATCATCAACAGCAAGGACCGCAAGCAAGCCGGGCAAAATGTTCCGCCTGAAGGATTGTATTTAACGAAGGTGAAATACCCTTACTCAATTTTTTTGAAGTAAGCCGGACGAGAAGCAGATGGATAAAGATCAGGCAACCAGTGGCAACATAATCGACTTTAAGGTTCTAAAGCGCCTGCTGAAGTTTGTGATGCCGTACAAGGGCCGTTTCTACCTGGTAATTGTGCTAACGTTTACCCTGGGCGTACTTACACCTCTGCGCCCAATCCTCATACAATACACAATCGACAATGATGTTGCTGTGGGCGACTACCAAGGCATGTTAATCATGGTGTTGCTGCTGCTGGTGATGCTGATTGTTCAGGCGTTTGCTGAATATATTCACACGTACCTGTCAGGGTGGCTGGGACAACAGGTAATCCGCGACATCCGCACAAAACTTTACGAACACCTCGTTAATCTCCGCCTTCGTTTTTTTGACAAAACACCAATCGGAAGGCTGGTTACGCGAACCATTTCGGATGTGGAAACGCTGGCGGATGTGTTCAGCGAAGGATTGGCAGCCATCATCAGTGACTTGCTGCAAATCATCTTCATTGTAGCTGTAATGGTGTATATCGACTGGCGGATGGCTCTGTTAAGTTTGGCTACGTTGCCGCTGTTGCTGATCTCGACATACATCTTTAAAGAGAAAATCAAAGTTGCTTTTAACGATGTCCGCAATGCCGTGGCAAGTCTGAATACATTCGTGCAGGAGCACATTACCGGCATGAACATCGTTCAGATTTTTGCGAGCGAGAAACGTGAGTTCGAGAAGTTTAAGGTGATCAACGAAGAGCACCGGCAATCCAATCTGCGTTCAGTTCTGTATTATTCTATTTATTTTCCGGTGGCTGAAATCATCGCTGCCGCGGGAATCGGTTTGCTGGTTTGGTATGGCGCGCAAAGCATCATTCAGAACGATACCGGAATGACCATCGGTAAGCTGGTAGCGTTTATCATGCTGCTTCAGCAATTCTTCCGTCCCATTCGAATGATTGCCGATCGGTACAATACACTCCAGATGGGTATCGTAAGCTCATCGCGGATCATCAGTCTGCTTGACAGTCAGGAAGATGTTCAGCCGAATGGCGCACATCAACCTGAAACAATCCGGGGCGAAGTGAAATTTGAGAACGTTTCATTTGCATATGTCGGTGACGAATACGTTTTAAAAAACATCAATCTCGATATTCAGGCTGGAAAAACATTTGCACTGGTTGGTGCAACCGGTGCGGGTAAATCATCGGTCATTAACCTGTTGAGCCGCTTTTATGAAATCAATCAGGGGCATATTAAAGTTGACGGTGTTGATATCCGTGAATACGATCTCGGCTTTCTGCGAAGGAATATCGGAGTAGTATTACAGGATGTGTTTCTCTTTTCAGATTCGATTTACAAGAACATTACGCTCGGCAATCCTGACGTTACCGAGGAAATGGTGTGGCGTGCAGCCGACATGGTGGGCGCGAGAAAGTTTATTGAACGCTTGCCGGGCCAGCTTTCTTATAACGTAATGGAACGCGGCTCAACATTATCGGTAGGTCAGCGTCAATTGATCTCATTTATCCGCGCCATGGTGTATGATCCGAGGATTCTGGTGCTCGATGAAGCCACTTCATCAGTTGATTCGGAGACGGAAGAGATGATTCAGAATGCCATCGAGAAAATGATGCAGGGCCGCACCTCAATTGTGATCGCTCACCGCTTGTCAACCATCCAAAAAGCCGACACAATCGTGGTGCTCGACAAGGGCGAAATCAAAGAGTCAGGCACTCATGCGAATCTGCTTCAAAAAGAAGGATTCTATACTCAACTATACAAAATGCAGTACAAAGAGTTTCTTTGACACCTACCGGTCAAAACGTCTAAACTCTAAGCAAATAGGGCCAAAAGGGTTATATTTGCTTTAATGCGCTTTACAAAACTTGGTTTAACGCTGCTTGTGTGCCTGGTAATGGTGTTTTCGGCCTTTTCTCAAGGGTCAAACAACGGCTCACAAAAGGTGTATACCAAGAGCCGCACAGTTAATAAGCACAACCCGATTCGCATTCCCCACTCCAAGCGCAAAGTGGTCTGCCCGATTTTTGTCGACAATGGCTATCCCTATCACGGTATCGGGATAAAAGTTGGTGATCCGTTTGCGCTTACATACAAGTATTATGCGAATAAACACTTCGCGGTTGATGTTGACTTCGGCAAATCAGCCAGCGGCTTGTACAGCAAGTATTACAGCGAGCTTTTTTACGAGTTTCAACCCGAAACATCCAAATACTATTCACACAAAGTAAAAGCCGATTGGGTTGGTGAAGCGAAAGTCCTTTACCAGATGGGCATGGAGGAGGTTTCTCCCGGGCTGCAGCTTTACGTTGGGCTTGGTTGGGAAATACGCAACCTGAAAATCCAATACGATTATTTTGCGGACGAAGAGGGTCTTCCTAAAAATTTCCAGAATCAATACGAACGATTGACGCAGGGCGCGCAGGGTGTGTTTGGAATCGAGTACTCGTATTTTAAAATTCCCGTTTCAGCATTTATGGAGCTGGAATATTACTACGACCTCGTAAAAGATCCGGGCTGGACCAAGATTCAGGGTGGCGTGGGATTACGATACGTTTTCTAACGCAGATTCTTTTTCAGTTTCAATCTGCTTCCGGTACAAATCTTTATAGATGCCGCCCTTGCGGATTAGGCCGATGTGCGTTCCCTCTTCAACAATCTGCCCGTCAACCAACACAACAATTTTGTGAGCCAGTTTGGCCGATGACACGCGGTGTGAAATTATAACCGATGTTCTGTTTTGCATGATTCGCCGCATGCTGTTCAGGATGGTGTTTTCTGTTTTTGTGTCAACAGCCGAAAGTGCATCATCGAGAATCAGTATTTTCGGCTCACGCACAATTGCACGTGCAATCGATACACGCTGCTTTTGCCCGCCCGATAATGTAATGCCACGCTCACCAATTCGTGTTTCAAAACCTTGTGGAAAGGCCATGATGTTATCGTACACATCAGCATCTTTCGCAGCCCTGGTTATTTTTTCATTGTCAGATTCAGACAAACCAAACCCGATGTTGTTGTAGATGGTATCACTGAACAAAAACACATCCTGCGGAACGGAACCAAGCTGCGTGCGCAGCGAATGAAGATTGTAATCTTCGATTGGAATGTCATCAATCAGCACTTCGCCTTCGCGGGCATCATAAAGTCGCGCAATCAGGTTGGAAACGGTGCTTTTTCCCGATCCGGTTGTGCCGATAATAGCCAGCGACTCTCCGGGGTTGATCACAAACGACACATTTTTAAGCGCCTGGATTCCCGTATCCGGATAGGTGAAGCTGACATTTTTGAATTCGACTTTGCCCTTGATCTCGCGAACCAGGTTTTTATCGGATGTAATGGTGTTCTGTGTTTTAAGGAATTCATTGATGCGTTTTTGTGATGCTTCCGCGCGTTGCAACAAACTGCTGGTTAATCCAAGTGAAGCAACCGGCCATGTTAATAAGTTTACATAGATGATGAACTCTGCGATGTAACTGATGGGCAGCCCGGTGTTGATTACCTCGCGGCTTCCAGCGTACACGGTAAGGATAATGCTTAACCCGATAAGCCCCGTCATCAACGGAAAAAATAGCGACTGAATTCGTGTAAGCTTGAGTGATTCCTTTTTATAGTTATCACTTTCTTCCGAAAAGTTTTTGATTGATTCGTTTTCGCGATTGAAGGACTTGATCACGCGAATGCCGCTAAACGCTTCCTGTACGAACGTGGAAAGCTTCGACTGGCTTTTTTGAATTTCTTCCGACCGCCTTTCAACCATATTGTTGACCAGGTAAATGCCAACCGAAAGAAACGGCAACGGAATAATAGCATACCACGTAAGCGTTGGATTCTTGCTGAACATGTATGGAATGAGAATCAGAAACAGCGTGATCAATTGCAACCCATACATGATTACCGGTCCCAAGTACATGCGCACGCGGCCAACATCTTCCGAAATGCGGTTCATTAAGTCACCGGTATTGTTCCTGCGATAGAAACTTAATGGGAGGGTTTGATAATGGTCGAAGATTTCATTCTTCAGATCGTACTCAATGTGCCGCGACATAACGATAAGTGTTTGACGTACGAGGTAAAGAAAAAATCCGCGAAGCAAAGCCATCAGCAGAATCAGTCCTGCATACATTACCAGGCTTAGCGCAAACACCCGGAAGAAATTGTCTTGCAGCGTTAGTCCTTCGAATGAACGGTACACAACAATATCATCAGTAACAAGATCGATAGAACGTCTGACCAGTTCAGCAGGTATGATCTGAAAAACAGTAGAGATGATCACGAACACTATCCCCCAGAACAGGTGCCTTTTGTATTTGAGAAGATATTTATTGAGATACTTGAGTTCTGTCATAATAACCGGCAACGTACACCAAAAAATGGCATTTGATTCAACTGATCTGGCACCTACAAAGTTTGGGTAATGGCGCAAAATATTTAATAAAATTCTGCCAAGTACTGCCGCTCCAGTAGAATCCCTTTATTTTTATTGCAATCGATTGAGATGGCCCGAAAACCAAACTTTTACTGGTAATTTTGTGCTTCCATAAACAGGAAAGTAACAGATTCTAAACTAAAACAAATCCGATGGAGATTAAAGAACTTGAAAAGGTAGAGCAGGCTGGAATCTTCGGCAAGCTTTCGCAGCTGGGGCATGAGCAGGTAGTGTTTTGTCATGATGAAGCTACCGGGCTGAAAGCGATTATCGCTATTCATAATACTGTGCTGGGCCCTGCCCTGGGTGGAACGCGCATGTGGAATTACGCTACCGAACAGGAAGCGCTTACCGATGTGCTGCGCCTTTCACGCGGCATGACATTCAAAGCATCCATCTCCGGTTTAAATCTTGGCGGAGGTAAAGCGGTTATCATTGGCGATGCCAAAACGATGAAGACCGAAGCCTTCATGCGCAGATTTGGAAAATTTGTGGACAGTCTTAACGGAAAATATATCACAGCGGAAGATGTAAACATGAAAACCGCTGACATGGAGTACATCGGCATGGAAACCAAGCATGTTACCGGTTTGCCCGAATCCATGCGTGGAGGTGGTGATCCATCACCCGTTACTGCATACGGTGTTTATCTCGGCATGAAAGCCGCTGCAAAAAAATCTTTTGGAAACGACAGCCTTACCGGAAAAACAATCGCGGTTCAGGGAATCGGCCAGGTAGGTACGTATTTAACAGAACACCTGGTAAAAGAAAATGCAAACGTATACATCACCGACATCGCGGAAGATAAAGTGAAGGCACTTGCACAGCGTCTGGGAGTGAAAACCGTTGCTCAGGATAAGATCTATGACCTCGACATGGACATTTACGCTCCATGTGCGCTCGGTGCCACATTAAATGACGATACCATTCCACGGTTGAATTGCCAGGTGGTTGCAGGTGCTGCCAACAACCAGTTGAAAGACGAGGTGAAGCACGGCTACATGCTGATCGACAAGGGCATTACTTACGCCCCTGATTTCCTGATCAACGCTGGCGGATTGATTAACGTGTACAACGAATTTTTAGGAAACTACAATCGTGCCCGCGTATTTGAGCAGGCCGAGGGAATCTATACAACCTGTATGAACATCTTTAAACTTGCCGAGCAGGAAAAGATCAACACACAGGAAGCTGCTATCAAACTTGCCGAAAAGCGCATTGCAGACATTGCGCTGGTAAGAACCAGAAGATAATGTTCCGAGTTGTTTTACACCGAATACCTGCCTGATCACCGGCAGGTATTTTTGTTTATGGCCTTTGCGGAACTTCAAAGGCAACTTAAATCCTGCAAATTGATCAATCCTGATTATCTTTGCGACCGATTTGTTCTTTGATACATGCTCAACCGTAGAAGCCTCCGCGTAAAAGTAATGCAAAGCCTTTTTGCCTATCAGCAATGTAAGGATGCCAATTACACCCTCGCCACCGATGCAATTGAGGAGGCCTTCGCTCCCGATCTCAACTCGATGGAAGTACAGGATAAAAAGGAGTTGAACAAACAAAAGGCACAGGCGCTCAAGGCGTTTGAAAAGGCTTTTGAAAAAAATCAAACCTCCGCTGAGCATGACGATCCGAAAATTCAAAAAGCGTTAAAGAACGCCTTCTCGTTATATTCGAAAGGCATAAAAAAGGATTTCGACTTCATTAAGAAAAACTTGGTTCTTCAGTCGGAAAAAATCTACGATCACTACATCTCGGTGCTGGCACTGGGAGTTGCCCTTGCCGAAGCTGCGGAGGCAGACAAGAAAATCAATCATGGAAATTTTGTCAAGAACAGCTGGATCAAAGCATTGGGTAAAAGTGAAGAACTGAAAAAGGAGTCACTTAAATCCGGAATTGCCTGGGACAAGAATTTTGATCGCGTACGCCAGTGGCTGAAAGATGTGCTGAAGCAGGATAATGAGTACATGCATTACCTCGACAAGAAAAGTCCTTCTTTCGAAGATCAAAAAAAAGTTATGAATTACCTTTTCAGAAGAGTGATTCTGGGCAAGACAATCATTAATGAGTTTTTTGAAGAAGAAGTGCTGTACTGGGCTGAGGATCACGACATCGTGAAGGGCATGGTTGAAAAGACCATCAAGTCATTTAATCCTGAAAAGGATAAAGCCATTCAGCTTCCCGTGCTTTCACTGAACTGGGATGACGACCGGAATTTTATTGAAAATCTTTTTACGGAAGGAGCTAACCTCAGTGAGCAACATAAAGAACTTATCGCAAACAATACCCGTAACTGGGAAGTGGAACGTCTTCCGCTGACCGACCGCATTATACTCGAGATGGCGATTGCCGAACTTATATCATTCCCCAACATCCCCGTAAAGGTTACGATCAACGAGTACATCGAACTCGCTAAAAATTACAGTACACCCAAAAGCCGGCAGTTCATTAACGGTATTCTGGATGTTATTTCAAAAGAGCTCAAAACGAAAGGCAGCATGAAGAAAAGCGGCCGCGGACTGATCGATAACAAATAGCCTGTTAAAAAGCTGTTAATTCGGGGCAGCGGGCGGATTTCTTGCTGAAAAAGCGTGTAAATCCCGAAAATCCTGATGAAATTTGAAGTCCTATGGGTAAAAAAAGTGGAAATGCATTCCTGGCGTTCCTGATTGGAGCGGCAGCAGGCGCGGCACTCGGAATTTTGTATGCTCCCGATAAAGGAGTACACACACGTCAGAAACTTTCTTTTCAGCTTGAGAAGTATAAGGACATGCTTCAGTCTTTTTTGAAAGATATGATGGAGGGAAAAGAAACGCCTCTTACATCAGAAGCTAAATCACAAGGTCAAAAAGTTGTGGATGAAGCCCGGTTGAAAGCTGAAAAGTTGTTGGAAGATGTAGATGAGTTGCTCGAACAGATCAAAGGAAAAAAAGGTTAAAGAATATAGTTGATAGCATATGAAAGCAAAATTGATTTTAGTATTGATTGCAGCGGTTTCATTCACCGCGTGTAAAGACCGTGATGCGGAAAAGAAGATTGCTGCACTGGAAGCAAGAATTAATTCACTGGAAGGCAAAAAATCTCCAACACCTTCCGAGCCGGGTAAAGAAGTTGTATCACCTGAAGCTGAGGTAAAGCCTGATGGTCCGCTGCCGGAAATGCAGATTGACCAGACCGACTATGATTTCGGTGTTATAAAAGAAGGCGAAAAAGTTTCGCACGTCTACAAAATCAAAAACACCGGTGTAGCTCCCCTGATCATTCAGGATGCCAAGCCGTCATGCGGATGTACAGCGCCTGACTGGACAAGAACTCCAATCCCTCCGGGAGGCGAAGGCTTTGTGAAAGCTGAATTCGACAGCAACGGCAAGCCGAATGCACAAAACAAAACGATCACCGTTACGGCTAACACATGGCCGAAGACAACCCGCCTTACGTTCAAGGCGATGGTTACGCCAAAACCTGACGCACAAAATGGTCCGGTTCGCAAGTAATCGATAAGCCAACTACAACAGCATCCCAATCCTTCCCGAGAACGATTGGGATGTTTGTTTTAATAGGATAACTTTACAAGTTCAATAAACAACCAAGTATGGTAAGTGCAATTTTATTACAGGCCCAAACGGGCGGCAGCAGCAGCTGGAGCTTTTATGTGATGATGGGAGGTATGATCCTCGTGTTCTATTTCTTCATGATCCGCCCACAGCAGAAAAAAGCCAAAGACGCAAAGAAATTCATTGACGAAATTAAAAAAGGCGACTACGTGGTGACCATTGGTGGCGCACACGGAGAAGTTGCTGAGATGGAAGGCGATACTTTTATTCTCGAAGTAGAAAAAGGAGGCCGCATCCGTTTCAACAAGTCAGCCATTTCCATGGAAGCAACCAAAGTCGCAGCCGGTAAAAAATAACGTGAGTATTGTAACATCGATATTCAATTTCTTACGCTTCAATAAAAAAAACTGGAAGGCCGTAGTATTGTGCATCTTTGCCGCTACGGTCTTCTGGTTTTTTAACGCGCTCAATAAAAATTACTCCACCAACTTAAGTTTTCCGGTTGCATTTGATTACGATCAGGATCATTATGTGCCGGTAAAGCCTCTGCCCGCTACTATTCGGATGAATGTTACCGGCTCGGGCTGGGATTTATTCCGCAGAAGCCTCGGCTTCAAGGTTCCACCGCTGGTGGTTCCGCTGGAAAAACCTGCCGACATCCGCAGAATTGTTGGCACAACGCTTCCGGCAACTTTTGCCGGACAACTTGAACGTCTGAAAATCAACTTTGTAATTACCGATACCATTCGCGTTCACATCGAAGAAAAGGCGAGAAGGAAACTCAGTATCCGGTTAGACTCAGCCCAACAGTTTATCGACCCCCGTTATGGATTGACCGATGAACCCAAGCTGACACCCGATACGGTTTGGGTGGAAGGCCCCAAACAACTCATCGCAACGCTGCCGCAGGTTTGGCAACTTGTACTTCCGCAAAGAAATCTTCACAAAGATTTTAAGGAAGAGATTGAACTAAATTTTGAAAACCGCAATTTACTACATGCACAACCTCGCATTGTTAATGTTTCATTGAGCATTGAACAGTTCGAAGAAGTTAATAAACACGTCAGGCTGGATATCGTAAATGTTCCGTCAAAGCTGAAGCAGGGAACATTAGTCAGGGAGGTTGCATGTTCGTTTCGTTTGCCGGCATCACTGATGCGAACATTTTCGGCTGATTCACTGCGGGCTGTGATCGATTTGAATGGTATGTCAAGAGGTGAACACAGATTCGTACCAAAGATTGAAGGATTGCCGGCCGTTGCACGAGTTATTAAAACAGATACTGTTATCGTTAACTTCTGATTTTGAAAAAACCATTGCAGATAGGAATTACCGGAGGCATTGGTTCAGGTAAATCTTTGGTGTGCCACATTTTCACGTTGCTGGGTGTACCTGTATACGATGCCGACAGCCGAGCGAAAACCTTAATGACCACCGATGGAATATTAGTGTCACAGATTAAGAAAGAATTCGGAGTATTGTCGTTTCGTGCAGATGGGAGTTTAAATCGTGAGTACCTGGCGGAACATGTTTTCGGCAATCCGGACAAACTGAAGATCCTGAACAGTCTGGTGCATCCGAGGGTTGGCGAAGATTATGCACACTGGGTAACAGAACAGACGAGCAGCTACGCATTAAAGGAGGCTGCTTTACTGTTTGAGGCAAAATCGAACCAGGCGCTCGATAAAATAATTGTTGTTTCTGCGCCTGAAGAGCTCAGAATCCAGCGTGTTCTTCAACGAGACAAGCATCGTACCGAACAGCAGGTAAAAGACATTATTCGTAATCAACTGGAAGACGAAAAAAAAGTGAAACTGGCAGACTACGTGATTTTAAATGATGAACGTACACCCCTGATACCTCAGGTGATCGCGCTTCATAAACAATTCCTTTCAATGGCACAGTAAACTCGTGCCGGTAACCAACGCCTAATTAATTCATCACAATATCAATGTGTAAATCGTATTCAAGAATTTTATCAGCAGTAATAATGAGCGCAGCCCTTGTAAGTTGCGGAAAAAAGCAAGCGGCACCACCGTCAGCACAGTCACGTCAGATGCGCGCTCCGGATGTTGACGGATTTGTGGTGCGCCACCAAAGCATCAGCGACAAGATTGAAGTTCCCGGGTCTCTCATGCCTTCCGAACAAACACAGATTCGCTCGGAAGTAAGTGGCAGGATTGTAAAACTGAATCTTGCAGAAGGTTCAAGCGTTCAGAAGGGTGCATTGCTCGTAAAGCTTTTTGATGGTGACCTTCAGGCGCAATTGAAGAAACTCAAAGTGCAGCTCGCCATCGCAGAAACCACCGAGAAACGTCAGCGCGAGTTGCTGGAGATAAAAGGCATCAGTCAGCAGGACTATGACCTCGTGAAACTCAACGTTGAAACACTAAATGTCGACATCGAAGCTACTGAAATTGCGATTGAAAAAACTGAAATCCGTGCGCCTTACTCGGGTCAACTGGGTTTACGCAGCGTTAGTCTCGGTGCTTACATCTCTCCGGCCGATGTGATAACAACCATTCGCCAGGTAAATGAGTTGAAGCTTGAATTCTCAGTTCCTGAGAAATATGCGAAAGAGGTAAAGAAGAATGACCGCATCAGTTTTCGCGTTGATGGAGGGCAGCGCGATCATACCGCAACAGTTATTGCAACGGAAAATAGCGTTGAACAAACAACCCGAACGCTTCGCATCCGCGCTTTGGTAAACAAAGTTGATTCCGAACTGGTACCGGGTGTATTCGCGCGTGTAAATCTTCAGTTAGGACAAACTGCAGACGCTTTGCTGGTACCGACTCAGGCCGTTATCTCTACAGCACGAAACAAACAGGTTGCGGTGCTCCGGAAAGACAGCGTTGTGTTTAATGTTGTGGAAACCGGTGCACGGGATTCTGTGTATGTACAGATCACGAACGGACTAAAAGTTGGTGATACAGTTATTACTACCGGACTGATGGTACTGAAGCCGAACTCGAAGGTTAGCGTAAAAAGAATTTCTAAATAATTATCAACGATGAATATATCCGAATTAAGTCTGAGGCGCCCCGTATTCGCAATCGTGATGAACATCATCATCATTGTGTTTGGGGTTATCGGGTTTAGTTTTCTCGGGGTTCGCGATTATCCGGCTATCGATCCGCCAAACGTGAACGTGAGCACTTCGTATTCAGGTGCGAATGCCGATATTATTGAATCACAAATCACGGAGCCGCTTGAGAAAGCGATCAACGGTATTGCCGGGATCAAGAACATCACTTCGTCTTCCAGCGTAGGCCGAAGCAATATTAATATAGAGTTTGAACTGAGCGTTGACCTGGAAGCGGCCGCGAATGACGTACGCGACAAAGTTTCTCAGGCAGTTCGTTCGCTCCCGCAGGATTTGACTTCACCACCAGTTGTTTCAAAAGCTGATGCAAACTCTGATGCCATTATCTCAATGACGGTACAGAGCAATACAAAGAACCAGCTTGAACTAACTGAATATTGTAACAACGTTCTGGTTGAGCGGTTGCAAACCATTCCCGGAGTAAGCAGCATTCAGGTGTGGGGCGAACGCAGGTACGCCATGCGGATCTGGCTCGATCCATCAAAGTTAAGCGCGTACAGTTTAACAGCGCTGGATGTTCAGCAGGCATTGAACCGAGAAAACGTTGAACTTCCTTCCGGTAAGATTTATGGAAACAACACCGAGCTGACGGTTAGAACTTTCGGACGTTTGTATACCGAAGATGATTTCAACAATGTAATCATCAAGTCGGCTACCGAAACAGGCGATATCCGCTTAAAGGATGTTGGTCAGGCAGTTCTGGGCCCTGAAAATGAAGAATCTGTTCTTAAAGAAAGCCGCATCCCGATGATTGGTTTGGCGATTGTGCCGTTGCCGGGAGCTAACTATGTTTCGATTTCCGATGAGTTTTATAAGCGTATGGCACAGATCGAAAAAGAAGTGCCGGCCGATATCACCCTGAACATTGCGCTCGATCAAACAGTTTTCATCAAGCGTTCGATCTCTGAAGTAGAGGAAACGTTGTTGATTTCATTCCTGCTGGTTGTATTGATCATTTATCTATTCTTCCGCGATCCGATCATCGCATTACGTCCGTTGATTGACATCCCGGTTTCACTGATTTCAACATTCTTCATCATGTACCTGTGCGGATTTTCGGTGAATGTGCTGACTATGCTGGGCATTGTACTCGCTACCGGGCTGGTGGTGGATGATGGTATCGTGGTAACGGAAAACATTTATAAAAAACTTGAGCAGGGTATGAATAAATACCGTGCTGCGCGGGAAGGTGCCAAAGAAATTTTCTTTGCCGTTATCTCAACCTCCATAACACTGGCGGTCGTGTTCCTGCCGATATTATTCCTGCAAGGGTTTACCGGACGGTTGTTCCGGGAGTTTGGCGTGGTTGTCGGTGGCGCGGTATTGATTTCATGTTTTGTATCGTTAACGCTTACGCCCGTATTGAGTGTGAAACTCTCCGGCAAGCATGGCGTGCACTCCTGGTTTTACAGAGTAACAGAGCCATTCTTTACCGGAATGGAAACCGGATACCGCAACATGCTCGCGTCTTTTATGAAGGTTCGCTGGGTTGCGATTGTGTTGATCGCTCTATGTATTCTGGGTGCATACTTCACCGGTAAAAACCTCCAATCTGAACTCGCACCGATGGAAGATCGTAACCAGTTCAGATTACAACTGACGGCCCCGGAAGGAACGGCTTTCGAATACATGGATAATTATGTGAACGACCTCACACAGTTAATCATGGATTCCGTTCCCGAATATCGCACAGCGTTGTCGGTAACGGCACCGGGTTTTACCGGTTCAGGATCTGTAAACACAGGTTTTGTACGTGCAACTTTGGTCGATCCCGATCAGCGAAATCGCTCGCAGCAACAAATCGTTGACATGGTAAACCGGAATCTTGTGCGCTATCCGCAAGGCAGGGCATTTGCCATTCAGGAACAGACAATTTCTGTAAACAGGAGGGGAGGACTACCGGTTCAGTTTGTTATCCAGAACAACAACTTCGAAAAGTTACGCGAAGTGCTACCAAAATTTTTGGAAGCAGCAAGTTCAAATCCAGCGCTGCAGGGTGTGGATGCTGATTTAAAATTCAACAAACCGGAATTGAAAGTCAGTATCAACCGGTTAAAGGCTACGCAGCTTGGTGTGAGTGTTCAGGACATCGCTCAAACGTTACAGCTTGCGTACAGTAACCTCCGCTTCGGATACTTCACCAAAGAAGGTAAGCAATACCAGGTAATGGGGCAGGTATCACGCGTTAACCGCGATGATCCGAGCGATTTGAAAAGTTTGTATGTACGTACCCGTTCGGGCGAACTGGTGTCGATCGATAATCTTGTTACCATTGAAGAATCAACAACACCGCCATCATTGTATCACTTCAACCGGTACAAGTCGGCAACAATTTCTGCGGGGTTAGCACCCGGAAGAACAGTTGGCGATGGCATCAAAGCCATGGAGGACATAAAAGCCCAGTTGCTCGATGATTCGTTTACAACTTCGTTGTCCGGAACATCGCGCGACTATGCCGAAAGCGCGAGCAACACAACGTTTGCTTTCATCCTGGCGCTTGTGCTGATCTACCTGATCCTTTCGGCACAATTTGAAAGCTTTATCGATCCGTTGACAATCATGTTTACTGTGCCGCTTGCGCTGGCAGGAGCATTTATATGTTTATTCATTTTCGGCCAAACGATTAACATCTTCTCACAAATCGGGATGATTATGCTGATCGGGCTCGTAACAAAAAATGGTATTTTGATTGTCGAATTTGCAAACCAGAAACGCGAGGAGGGTCTTTCTAAAATGGATGCCGTTCTCGAAGCTTCCCGACTTCGTCTTCGCCCGATTCTCATGACGAGCCTGGCTATGGCTTTGGGTACGTTACCCATTGCTCTCTCATTGGGCGCTGCTTCCACAAGCCGTCAGCCGTTGGGAATTGTGATCGTAGGCGGAATCATGTTCTCGCTTGTGCTCACATTGTTTGTAATCCCTGCGATGTATTCGTACTTATCGCGAAAGCCAAAACCGGTTGAGTTTGGTGATGAAGTTGCTGCCCCTAAAAAAGAATTGGCATATGAAATTTAGGTTATTGATTGTCCTGCTGCTTTTCGTAATCAGTGAAAAGGTAGTTGCGCAGGAATTAGTTACCCTTGAACAGGCGATTGCGCTTGCGTTAGAAGAAAACTATGACGTTCAGATTGCGAAAAATCTGGCCCTCTCTGCCAAAACAGATGAGAAGTACAGCGTTGGCGCACTGCTGCCGCAATTAAACGGAACAGCCTCTACCAACTGGGTATCCAATCACCAGGAATTTGCTTTTGCCGATGAATCACGGAACGTGAGTGGAAATGCAAAATCAAACGGACAGAATGCATCGCTGCTGGCAGTATGGACACTGTTTGACGGAACAAAAATGTTTGCCACGCGTGCTCGTCTGGAGCAGATTGCCTCACAAGGGGAGTTGAATGTTAAGAATCAAATGGTGAATTCGATTTCCGCGGTGATTGTAAACTACTATAACATCGTTCGCCAGAAACAACAGTTGAAAGCCATCCAGGAATTGATGTCGGTAAATGAGGAACGTGTTAAAGTTGCCGACCGGAAAGTGGAAGTTGGTATTGGCGCGAGACCGGAATTACTTCAGGCGAAAGTCGACTTAAATGCGCAACGTACATTAGCTATCCAGCAAGAAACTTTGATTGCTCAACTTAAAGACCAGCTCAATGGTTTGGTTGGACTGAAACTGCCGCCCAATTATGATGTAGCGGATACGATCATGATTAATCTCAATCTGACCGAGCCTGAAATTTCTACCGACATCGAAAACAAAAATTACCAATTGCTGGCTACGGAAAAGAACCTGGAAATAGCTGACCTTATGCTGCATGAAAGCCGCGCCAGCCGCTCACCCATCATTAACTTCAACGGGGCCTACAATTATTCAAAAACCAACAACACCAAGTTGATCAATCCGTTTTCGTCTCTGGAAAGCAAGATCAATGGGTTCACCTATGGCTTCTCCATGACGTTGCCGATTCTGAACGGATTCAACATTACCCGTAACGTTCAGCAGGCCCGGATCAACGTACGCAGACAGGAACTTATCTACAATCAGCAAAAGCAAGCGGTTGATGTAGCGGTTAGAAATGCCTACGTTAACTATGACAACACAAAAAAGATTCTGGTTGTTGAGGAAGAGAACATTTCACTCGCCCGTGAAAACGTAACCATTGCACTGGAAAGTTTCAAGCGTGGTGTGGCAACCTTTATCGAACTTCGAACAGCACAGCAAAGTCTGGCGGAAGCCTATAACCGGTTAATTGCCGCCCGGTACAATACCAAAGTGGCAGAGACAGAGTTGCTCCGGTTGAACGGTAGTCTGCTGAAATAATTAAATGCTGGGAGTTTCGGAAGCTTGCTCTTGCTTCTCAGTTTCAGGACTCGTGATCCAGAAATTGTTGTAACCTTCACCAACCTGAATGGCAAGCATGCCTTGCGCAAGCAAATCAAGAATTGCAAGGAAATTGAAAATCAGCGCAATTCTGGTTTTATAGCTTTCAACAATCTCTACAAACGACACGCGCTTTCGGGTTGTTACCTGTCCGAGCAGATACTCGCGCTGCCCTTCAATGGTGTATGGATATTGAATAACCTGGTGAACAGGTTTGTTCTTTTCTTCTTCCTGACGTTTGAGAACTTTTTCAAAAACAGTCATCAGCTTGAATAGGTCAACATCCTGAAGTTCGGCTTCCACGTTGCTGCTTTCTGCCAGTACTTTAAGCTCCTTCATCAGGTTACCGCGCTTCTCTTTCATCAGTTCGATCTCTTCCATTTTGTGGAAGCTGTCGATTACTGATTTGTATTTTTTGTATTCGAGGAGGTGCTTAACAAGTTCTTCGCGTGGGTCAATTTCATTACCCTGTTCGTCAATCTGCGGACGCGGTAGCAGCATTTTCGATTTGATGCGCATCAGCGTAGCAGCTACCAGAATAAATTCGCTGGCAACGTCAACGTTCAACTGTTCGAGGTGATGCAGGTAATCCAGGAAATCCTTGGTGATACGTGAAATCGGAATATCGTAGATGTCAAGTTCGTCCCGTTCAATAAAGAAAAGCAGAAGGTCGAAAGGGCCTTCAAAAAGCGGGAGTTTTACCTCAAAATTGTCCTGTGCCGTCATATCCCCAAGAATCGAACGGCAAATTTACCCATAATCCACCATAAAATTCCGGCCTGCCTGAAATATCTATCTTTGTACCGCGTTCTGAAACACAGCCGTTTGCACGCGCGTTTTAAACCTTTAACTTGATTGGCTGTTAATAGAAAAAACACCGCAAATGCTGATAACTCCCGGGCCTCTTTTAAAGAAAATCAACAGCCCTGCCGACCTGAGAAAACTCGATCAGGCGCAGTTGGTACAGCTTTGCGAAGAACTCCGGCATTTTATCATCGACAACGTGTCGGTCTATGGCGGTCATTTCGGTGCCAGCCTGGGAGTGGTTGAACTTACTGTAGCACTTCATTATGTTTTTAATACGCCATACGATCAACTCGTATGGGATGTGGGCCACCAGGCTTACGGACATAAAATTCTTACCGGTCGCAAGGAAATGTTTCATACCAACCGCATGTATGGTGGTATTTCTGGTTTTCCCAAACGGAAAGAAAGTGAATACGATACATTTGGTGTAGGTCATTCGTCAACATCTGTTTCTGCAGCACTCGGTATGGCTGTTGCTTCGAAGTACCTCGGCCTGAACGATAAACAACACATTGCTGTAATCGGTGATGGTGCGCTTACAGGCGGTATGGCGTTTGAAGGCCTCAATCATGCGGGTGTTTCCGATACGAATCTTCTGATTGTTCTGAACGACAATTGCATGTCAATTGATCCGAACGTGGGGGCGTTAAAGGATTACCTCACCGATATTACAACTTCCAAAACATACAACAAGCTTAAAGATGATGTTTGGAACATGCTCGGCAAGTTTTCACACTTTGGAAAGAATGCCCAGGAGATTGTTTCGAAGATTGAGAATAGCATCAAGTCGGCACTATTAAGTCAGAGCAACTTATTCGAATCGCTTAACCTTCGGTACTTTGGGCCGGTTGACGGTCACGATGTGAACCATCTGACCAGCGTGCTGAATGATTTGAAAAATATCAAGGGTCCTAAAATTCTTCATTGTGTTACTGTGAAGGGTAAAGGTTATGGCCCTTCCGAAAAAGGTAATGCAACCACCTGGCATGCACCGGGTGTGTTCGATAAAATTACGGGCGAGATTTATAAGAAAGTTCACGAGAAGCCCCAGCCTCCTAAATACCAGGATGTATTTGGCCATACACTGGTAGAGCTTGCAAAGGCGAACGACAAAATTGTAGGAATTACACCAGCCATGCCCTCCGGCTCATCAATGAACATCATGATGAAAGAAATGCCTGATCGTGCTTTTGACGTAGGCATTGCCGAGCAGCATGCTGTTACATTTTCAGCCGGGCTCGCCACACAGGGATTGATTCCGTTCTGTAACATTTACAGCTCATTCATGCAGCGAGCTTATGATCAGGTTATCCACGATGTGTGTATCCAGGATCTGCCTGTAAACTTCTGTTTGGATCGGGCAGGATTTGCCGGTGCCGATGGCCCCACACATCACGGAGCTTATGACATTGCTTATTTCCGCTGCATTCCGAATATGGTTGTGTCGGCACCAATGAATGAGCAGGAGCTGAGAAACCTGATGTACACGGCATCGAAACCAAGAAAAGGACAAGCATTCTCAATTCGTTACCCGAGAGGGCAGGGGGTTATGCCGGAATGGAGAACTCCGTTTGAGGAAATTGAAATCGGTAAAGGCCGTAAGCTTCGCAATGGCGATGAAGTAGCAATCCTGACCATCGGTCATATCGGCAATTATGCGGTTGAAGTTTGTGAGAAACTGGAGAAGCAGAACGTTCGCGTTGGGCATTTTGATATGCGGTTTGTAAAACCGATCGATGAAAAACTCCTGCATGAGATTTTCAGCAAATACTCAAAAGTAATTACCGTTGAAGACGGATGCATTGAGGGTGGTTTCGGAAGTGCTGTGCTGGAGTTCATGGCCGATCATAACTATACAGCCGATGTAAAACGCCTGGGAATTCCCGATGCGGTAATTGAGCATGGCGAACAAATTGAACTTCAGCATGAAGCGGGATTTGATCCCGAACATATCGAGAAGGCGGTGATGGAGATGCTGAAAACAACTAAACATGCCTGAGGCTTCCGATGTCTTCCATACCGATCAGGGTACGGGATTTCCGGTAATACTTATTCATGGATTCTGCGAGACGCACGAAGTCTGGACGCGCTTCGCAAAACTTCTTTCCAAAGATTTCAGGATTATTTCGGTAGATCTGCCGGGCTTCGGAAAAAGCAAATCACTTCCGGCCAACTTTTCGGTGGCCGATGCGGCAGCGTCCATTAACAAATTGCTGACTAGCCTGAAGATTAAGCAATGCATTCCAATCGGCCATAGTTTAGGTGGATATGTGACGTTAGCCATGGTTAATCAACAGCCGGAATTATTTTCCGCGTTCGGATTATTCCATTCTACAGCTTACGCAGACAGTGAAGAACGCAAGGCTTCACGCAACAAGGTAATTGAGTTTGTGAAGAACAATGGCGTTGCACCTTTCATTGAATCGTTTATTCCTCCATTGTTTTATAATAAGGCTCATCCGGATGTACCGTTTGCCGTAAATATGGCCTTACAGACCAAAAGCGAAACGCTTATCGGCTATGCGAAAGCAATGCGCGACCGTCCAGACCTAACAAGTGTTATCCAAAAATTTAATCATGCGATAATGTTTATCGCAGGTGAAAAGGACACGGTAATTCCGATGGATACACTTCAAAAACAGGCCAATTTGGCCGTAAACCCGCATCTCAATATTGTCTTGGATGTGGCTCATATGGGTATGTTTGAAAAAGAAACCGAGACTGCGAATCTTATCCACGGCTTTCTCGTAAAAGCCACCATCTGATTTGCTAAAAAAGAGCCGTTTTTCGGTCACTTTTAATCGAAAAGAGTATTAAATTGGGTAGTTTTTTCACAGGCTTAACCATCCTGTGACTTATTTGATCAAGAAATTATATTTGCAACGAAAATAACTCACTAAAACAACCCTGAACATGAATTACCCGGAATGGAATCACCTGGCTCAGAAAATAGCTTTTGGCTGTTGGGCTGCAGGAATTTTGGTGGTACTCGGCCATTTGCTGAAGTTATCAATTACCAAAGAGTCTAAAGACAAATACGACTACATCAACCGGCACGAAATCAAGCTTTTGTTGGTAGGCGCGGTAATCATTGTAATTGGATTTGCATTTTACTTCAATTCATGGGTTACTGAAGAAACCGGAACAACGTTGTGGATTATTGTCAGGTTGTTCACAACCATTTCAATGGGCTTGCTTGCAGGTTTGATTATGCAAAACCTGTTGAAGTTCTACTATCCTTTCTACATCGAGAAACGCTTAAAGGTGTTGCGCTACAAGCCACGGATTTCTCCTAAAACTGGTAAGCCTATGAAGCTTCTCAGTGAAGAAGAAGAAGACGTTTACCTGGATGAAGGTATGCAGGCTGAAGAAAACCTCTTCTCGATGGACTATGACGTATGGAAGGACGAGGAATCTGGCTACGTTAAGATTGAAAAATATGCAGGTCACCTGCACGCTGTTCAGTGCCCGGAATGTAATTACCAGACATTCAAAGTGGTGAAAGAAGAAATTCTGAAGGCCCCGACTGAAACTGAAGAGGGTGAGTTGTTAAAGCATTTCCTTTGCGGATATTGCGGATACAAAGCGAAGAAAGCTGTGACTCTGAAGGCATCAACAAAATTTGAAGGTGCTGCAGCAACCGTTTAATTGACGATAAGAATTTAAAAGAAAAGCCTTCTGAATTTCGGAAGGCTTTTTTATTGGATCATAGTGCCGGAAGTTTGATCTGGTCAGAATAAAATTTCATCCGACTGTGCTGCCGGTCAAGCAGCGTTATTTTTTCAATGGAAGCATGCTTGTGATTGATGAATACTTCCAGATAGTTGTTTCCAAGCATGTACAGGTTCACCTTGTAGCGATAATAGCGAATGGCCATGACAAACGTTCCGTGCTCGTATAAAGTCTTGACTTTATTATCCAGCGAAAACCGTTTGAATTCAGCCCACGTAACCATGCTTAAACTTAGTTAAAAGAGTAACGCACCCCAAGCGGGTGCGCGTATTGTAATTCAATAAGTTTTTTCTTATCGCCTTTAGTTGAGCGAGCGGTCGAGTGCTTTTACAGACAGCAGGATTGTTTCCACACTCTTCGCGTAAAAATCCTGGTTTACTTTGTCGAATGTGTCCGTGGGCCGGTGATAATCCGGATGATCTTCAACACCAAAATACAAAAATGGGATTTTCTTGGCGTGAAAGCTTCCCTGATCGGATTGGTTTGTCCAGTTGTCGGAACCTTCAGATGTACCGTCATGTCCGAATAAAAGCGCCATGCCCTCTGGTTTTTGGATAGTTTCTACAGGCGCTTTAAGTTGTGGATAATAGGAAGTTCCGCATACGTATAATTCATTTTTGTCGCCACGGGCAACCATATCCATATTGATATTGAGAACAATATTCTCTTTTTCCAGATCGGTGGCACCTACGAAATACCGCGACCCGCGAAGTCCCATTTCTTCGGCATCAAAAAAAGCTATGATGATTCTGTGTTCCGGAGCATTCTTCTTAAAATATTCAGCCATCGCTAATAAAGCTACAGTACCTGAAGCGTTATCGTCAGCACCGTAGTAAACCTTGCCATCACGACTACCAAGATGGTCGTAATGTGCGCTGATCACAATAGTCTCTTGTTTCTTCCCCGGAATCACCCCCAGAATGTTTACACCGCCCGTTCCCTGTGCAAGGCTGCCCGCTTGTGAAACGGAGAAGGGTTGCTCGTATCCGGGAACAAAACGTTCCACCCCCAATTGTTTCAGGTGATCAATGATGTATATCCGCGCCTTGCGATTTCCTTCGGTGCCGGTTCTTCGGCCATCCATGACACCCGATGAGAGTTCCTTTAGCTCCTGGGCCAGTTTTTTAGGATCGAAAGAATATTGAGCAGAAGAGAAAAGCGCTGAAAAAATGAGCAGCGCAGAGAAGGACAGTTTTTTCATAAGTCTTAAAATTAAAAAACCCCGCCAATATTCAGGCGAGGTTTTCTTTAAGTGGGTGAATGATGGGGGTCGAACCCACGACCTCCTGAACCACAATCAGGCGCTCTAACCAACTGAGCTACAATCACCGTTTTGAGGACTGCAAAGTTAGACAGGCTGGGTTAAAATCAAAAGCCTATCCCAATTCCGCATTAAATAAAAGCCGCTTTCCGGGCTGATTTTCATTTAAAACTCCATTCTCGTAAGCCAAATGGCCGGAAACAAAGGTGTGGGTGATTTTCGATTTAAAGCTTTCACCTTCAAATGGCGACCAGCCGCATTTCGATAAAATATTGTCTTTCGACACTTGCCATGGACTATTCAGATCAACCAGCGTCAAATCTGCATAATAACCTTCGCGAATAAATCCGCGTTCCCGGACACGGAAAAGAATGGCCGGGTTGTGGCACATTTTTTTAACGATGTTTTCAATCGAGATTTCACCGCGATGATAAAACTCCAGCATAGCTACAACACTGTGTTGAACCAGCGGCCCGCCGGAAGGTGCTTTGAAATACGGGTTATTTTTTTCTTCGATAGTATGCGGTGCATGATCGGTTGCGATTACATCGATGTGGTCCGACAAAACAGCATTCATAATTGCTTTCTGATCAAGTGGCGTTTTGATGGCGGGATTCCATTTGATTTTTGTGCCCAGTCGCTTGTAGTCGGAGTCATTAAACCACAAATGATGAATGCAGGCTTCTGCGGTAACCCTTTTCTTGTCAAGCGGAGTTTTATCATCGAACAACAACGTTTCTTTTGCAGTAGAGATGTGGAGAACGTGAAAGCGTGTGCCGTGTTTTTTTGCCAGATTGATGGCGAATGATGAAGATTTATAACAAGCTTCTTCACTGCGAATCAGCGGATGATATTCCATCGGCAAATCCTCGCCATACTTGTTACGGAACTCTTCGGTATTTCTGCGAATCGTTGGCTCATCTTCACAATGGGACGCGATCAGAAACGGAACGTTTGAAAAGATTTTTTCCAGCACCTTTGGATCGTCCACCAAAAGGTTTCCGGTTGATGATCCCATGAAAATTTTTAATCCACAAACCTTCGTGGCGTCAGTTTTGAGAATTTCGTCAAGATTATCGTTCGAAGCACCGATATAGAAGGAGTAATTGGCCAGCGAGTTTTTTGCTGCGATTTGATACTTGTCTTCCAGCAAACTTTGCGTGAACGTAGGAGGGATGGTATTTGGCATTTCCATAAAGCTGGTAACGCCACCAGCCACCGCAGCGCGTGATTCGGTGAAGATGTTTGCTTTATGGGTCAATCCCGGCTCACGAAAATGGACCTGATCATCAATCGCGCCCGGCAACAAGTATTTACCTTTTGCATCGATGATTTTATCCGCTTTCTCCGACTGTAAGCCGGTGCCTATTTTTTCAATCCGTTCATTCCGGATCAGCACATCGCCCTGAAAGACCTTGTTTTCGTTGACTATATTTGCATTAAGAATCAGAATTGAGCTCATAATACAAAGTTAGTGAAAGAAGCTGCCACATTTGAACAATTCAACCTGAACCGGCAGCTGCTTGACGCGGTGCATGACGCGGGCTTTTCCGAGCCAACCGATATTCAGCAAAAGGCCATTCCGATCATTTTAGGAGGACAACAGGTAATCGGGATCGCGCAAACGGGGACCGGAAAAACTGCTGCTTATTTGCTGCCTTTGCTGATGAAGGTGAAATACGCGCAGGGAAACGACCCTCGGGCGATAGTTCTCGTTCCGACAAAGGAATTAACACTCCAAATCACCGAGCACGCAAAGTCTTTTGCGAAAAACACCGATTTAAGAATTCTGCCGATTTATGGAGGAGTCGGAATAAAAACTCAAATCGAAGCCATTCAAAAAGGAGTTGATATTCTGATTGCCACCCCCGGCCGTTTTATGGAGTTATACCTGACCAATGAACTTCCTGTCAAACAAATCAAAACGCTGGTAATTGACGAGGCCGATCGCATGATGGACATGGGTTTCATGCCTCAGCTCAGGAAAATATTTGATGTGATTCCGCGCAAGCGACAGAATCTTCTTTTCTCAGCAACATTTCCCGAAAAGGTTGAGCGTTTATCAGGCGATTTTTTAGAGTTCCCCGTTAAGATTGAAGTAACGCCACAGGCTACACCTGCGCGGCAGGTAAGTCAGGTTATGTATCGCGTTCCGAACCTGAAAACAAAAATCAACTTTATTGAGTATTTGCTTCAGAATCGGGAAACGTTTAATCGCGTGATGATCTTTACCCGAACGAAAGCAAACGCAGACGCAGTATCAAAATACCTGGATCGAAAAGGACTTGGTCCGGTAAAGGTTATTCATTCGAACAAAAGCCAGAATACACGGATCAACGCGGTTAATGAATTCAAACAGGGCAATCTCAGGGTTTTGGTTACTACCGATGTCACGGCTCGCGGAATCGATGTGACAAAGGTTTCACACGTCATCAATTTCGATGTGCCGATTTTGTATGAAGATTATGTTCACCGCATCGGGCGTACAGGCAGGGCATTCCAGGAAGGCTCAGCAATTACGTTTGTAAACAAAGCCGAGGAATATCACATCCAAAAGATCGAAAAGCTGATTCGCGAGAAAATTCGTGAAGAAAAAATTCCTGCAGAAGTTGAGATAACCAAAACCTCCTTTGAGGAATCGCAGCAAATGGCCCGCGAAATAGATCAACAAAAACGCAGAGACGACCCTACGTTTAAGGGCGCTTTTCATGACAAAAAAAATAGCCAGTAAGTTTCCCTACTGGCTAAGATTTCAGACTGATTTATCAATTACCCGTTCATCGACAGCAGGAACTCATCGTTGTTGCGGGTTCCTTTCATTTTGCTCAACAGGAATTCCATTGCTTCGTTTGAGTTCATATCACTCATGTACTTGCGGAGAATCCACACGCGCTGAAGTTCATCTTCCCGCATCAGCAGATCCTCGCGTCTTGTACCGGAAGCCGGAACGTCAATCGCAGGGTACACGCGCTTGTTAGAAAGCTTGCGATCCAGCTGTAATTCCATGTTACCCGTTCCTTTAAATTCTTCGAAGATAACTTCGTCCATTTTGGAACCGGTTTCAATTAATGCGGTGGCGATAATCGTTAATGAACCACCGTTTTCAATGTTACGTGCTGCTCCGAAGAAGCGCTTCGGCTTGTGCAGGGCGTTTGCATCCACACCACCGGAAAGAATTTTACCCGATGAAGGAACAACCGTGTTATACGCACGGGCCAAACGCGTGATCGAGTCAAGAAGAATTACCACATCGTGACCGCACTCCACCATGCGTTTTGCTTTTTCAAGCACAATGCTGGCAACTTTTACGTGGCGTTCTGCCTGCTCGTCAAACGTGGAGGCAATTACTTCAGCCTTCACGCTGCGGGCCATATCGGTAACTTCTTCGGGACGTTCATCAATCAGAAGAACCAGCAGATATACTTCCGGATGGTTTTCAGCAATCGCATTAGCAATGTTTTTCAACAGCACCGTTTTACCGGTTTTTGGCTGGGCCACGATCATACCGCGCTGACCTTTACCGATTGGTGAGAACAAATCAAGAATACGCGTTGACATATTATCAGGCGCAGTGCTCAACTTTAATTTTTCTTCCGGGAAGAGTGGCGTTAAATATTCGAACGCTACTCGGTCGCGGATTTCTTCCGTTGTTTTTCCATTTACAGACTCAACCTTCAAAAGCGCAAAATACTTTTCGCCTTCTTTTGGCGGACGGATCGAACCTTTCACGGTATCACCGGTTTTCAAGCCGAATAACTTAATCTGTGAAGGAGACACGTAAATATCATCCGGGCTGGCCAGGTAATTATAATCCGATGAGCGGAGGAAGCCATAACCATCCTGCATGATTTCGAGTACGCCTTCGTTTGAAATGGCGCCATCGAACTCTTTAATATTAGGACGATTTTGCGGTGCCTGATGTTGGTTGGGATTTCCCTGGCGCTCTTCGCGCGGACCGCGGTTATGTTCACGCTGCTGATTTTCTTCGCGAACAGGTTTCTGTTGCTGAGGTTCGTCAAAACGGGTGATGGTTGAGTCAACCTCGGTGTTAATGGTATTCAGAATTTCTTCTGACGATTGTTCTTTTTCTGTTTTGGGTGCCGGAGCAGTTACGTTTTCACGCTTGCGCGGACGCAGGGTGCGGCCTTCGGGTGCCGGCTTTTCTTTTTCTTTTTTTGCACCGGGGGCTTCACCGGTAATTGCCTGCTGGTCGAGGATTTTGTAAACCAGTTCCTGCTTGGAGAGCTTCTTGGCATTTTTTACGCCCATTTGTTCCGCGAGTTCTTTCAACTCCGAAAGCAACTTGACATTCAGATCGTCAATTGTGTACATGATACTAAAAAGTGGATTTTAATAATAAGAGATATGAAGGATGTGTATTTGGAAAAATTCAGAGAATGAAATTCAAGCGGCAGCCAGAGTAACTAAAATTTCAGCAGGGTAAGGTTATTCGTTTAGAGGCTTGGGTCAGCCGTTGATGGCACAAGTATAGGCTAAAATTGAATACAAACAAATAAATGTGCAGAATTTGTTGGTTTTGCGGGCTTTCTGTCCGGTCAAAGAACTAATTTTACGGCCAATTAATTCACGCAAATGTTACAAGTTTCCGTAATCCGCGAGCATCGCGAAACCATATTAACCGGACTGAAGAAGCGCGGACTGAATGCCGAGAGCCTGATCGATGAAGCCATCCGCCTGGACGATGAACGCAAGAAATCGCAACAGCTTGCTGATGATCTTAAGTCGAAATCCAATGCTGAATCAAAACGCATTGGCGAGCTCATGAAAAACGGAAAGGCCGATGAGGCAGCCTCGTTGCGTGCCGCCATTGCCAGCGATAAAGATGCCATCAAAAAGCATGAAGATGACCGTGCATCGTATGAAGATCAATTGCTGAAACATCTATATAAAATCCCGAACGTTCCGCATACGAAAGTGCCCGCAGGAAAATCGGCAGAAGATAATATCAACGTTCATCAGCATGGAACGATTCCTGCGCTTGACGCGGATGCATTGCCCCACTGGGAACTGATCAAAAAATACGACATCATCGATTTTGATCTTGGCAATAAAATCAGCGGAGCCGGTTTTCCGGTTTATAAAGGAAAGGGCGCCAAACTACAGCGCGCGTTGATCAATTTCTTTTTGCAGGAAGCCGAACAGAAAGGCTACCGCGAAATTCAACCACCGATTGTAGTAAATGAAGCATCCGGCTACGGCACCGGCCAGCTTCCCGACAAGGAAGGCCAGATGTACTTTGTTACCGAAGATGGGTTGTATCTTATTCCTACTGCGGAAGTTCCGATCACAAATCTTTACCGCGATGTAATGATGAATGAGAATGAACTACCTGTAAAAAATGCCGGATATACTCCGTGCTTTAGAAGAGAAGCAGGCAGCTGGGGTGCGCATGTACGCGGCCTGAATCGCTTGCACCAGTTCGATAAAGTAGAGATTGTACAGATCACCAAGCCGGAAGATTCTTATGACACGCTGGATGACATGTGTTCACATGTTCAGGGTTTGTTAGAGAAACTTGAACTCCCATACCGGAAGCTGTTATTGTGCGGAGGCGACATGGGCTTTAACTCAGCGATGACGTACGACATGGAGGTGTTCTCCGCGGCGCAACAACGCTGGCTGGAGGTTAGTTCGGTCAGTAATTTTGAAACCTTCCAGGCAAACCGGTTGAAGCTTCGCTATAAAACCAAAGACGGGAAAACTCAGTTGTTACATACACTGAACGGCAGTGCACTTGCGTTGCCGCGTATTGTGGCGGCTATTCTGGAGAACAACCAAACCAAAAGCGGAATCAAAATTCCAAAAGCACTGGTTCCGTTTACCGGATTTGATCTGATCAATTAAATTTTTGATCGTAATCATGGTTACAACAATCCGCACAGGCGAAAAGAAGGATCTTCCACGGGTGCTTGAGCTTATTAAGGAGCTTGCGCTTTATGAGAAAGCTCCGCATGAAGTAATCAATACTGTTGAGCTGATGGAGAAAGACGGCTTCGGCCCAAATCCCATTTACGGGTTCTTTGTAGCCGAAACTGAAAACGGTATTGTCGGAATCTCAGTGTACTACTGGCGGTACTCAACCTGGAAGGGAAAACGACTGTACCTGGAAGATATCATCGTTACCGAAAGTGAACGGGGTAACGGGATTGGTAAGTTACTGTTTGATCGGACGATGCAACATGCTGTCGATGAAAATTGCTCCGGAATGTTGTGGCAGGTGCTCGATTGGAACGAACCGGGGATAAACTTCTATCGCAAACATTACAACCCCAAATTTGATGGTGAATGGCTTAATACAAGCCTCGAAATCGATCAGATTAAAAAATTGCTCGGCAAATAATTATTTCATCTCTTCCAAAAGCGTGCGGAAGGCAACGTGGCGGTGACTGAATTTCTGTCGCTGTTGCTCAACCAATGGCGGGGCGAAGACTTCCAGGAACTGAACCACATTTTCAAGCGAATTGGAAAAGAACTGAATTGAGTAGGAGATACTTCCATCTTCACTTTCGTGAAGAACTTTATAAATCCTGTGACCAGTAAAAAGCTGTGTGTTCAAAACCGAGGGAATGTAAACCGCCTTAACCCAGCCTAACCATTCCTGCTCTGCAGAAGCATCAATGCCGACCGTTTCGTTGAATAAATACATGTGTTAAAGGTACATTTTTAGTTTGACGCCACGAGCCTGATTTCAACCCTGCGGTTAAGCTGCCGGCCGGTTTCGGAGTCGTTGTCGGCCACGAAATTCGATGCGCCATAACCGATCGTTGAAAGCCGCGCGTCTTCAATGCCCCGCTGACTTAACCATGTTTTGATAGATTCAGCACGCGCCAATGAGAGCTCCTGGTTATGTTCGGCTGAACCAACATTGTCGGTAAAACCTGCAATTTCAATGCTCACGGTCGTGTTTTCGAGGAATGATTTCAGCTGCTCGAGTTCAGGGAACGACTCCTGTTTCAAGTCGGAACGATTCGTTTCAAACTGAACATTTTTGAACGTGATGGCCTGTGCTTCTCCCGTCAGCAGTACCGCAAAAACATTATTCTTAAGCGCCTCTTGCCTTTTCTTCTCCAGTCGCTTCACAACAAGTTTTTGAACACAGGTTTGATCATCGGATGCCGGCTTCAGAGAAACATTATCCACCAGGTAATAAGCAGCCTGGTTGATGTCCATCATACTTTTATAACGCTCAGTAGTTTTGGTAACACCGGCATCCTCCAATGAAAAAAGGCCGAGTGTCAAATAGGTTTCAGTGCCGTCAGCCATAAAGCACTCACACAGCTGTTGCCAATAGCCGGTATTATCAAATGTATTTTGGTACGTTAACAGTCTGGTGCTGTCGGAAAGTGTTGAATCGGTCGATTTGTAATCCTGCCTGGACGAGAAAAGGGCCTCAAATTTTTCTGTGAAGTATCCGGAGTTGATCGAAAGGCGAACATCGAACGTAAGACAGTAACGCTGACCTTTCGTTAAGGGCTTCTTAAGTTTTGCTTGAAGATGTTCGGAATAACTTTCTCTGCGACTGTTATAAATCATGATTCCGGCATAGCCTGAGTTATTTGAACCCTTATCGATATGCTCCGGCACATCCTGAACTTTGCGATTATAGTTGTAGTAGTCAGCGCTTGTGCCGGGTGAAACCCAGCCGGGGATGAGTTCTTCAATCCGGTCATGCCCGGTGTTAACGATCAGAACAGGTTTGTATTTATACAATTCAAAGTCCCCATTGGTAATATAGTTGTCGGAGGTTGTCTGCGCTGAAGTTTGAATGACCTGGATTTTTCCGTTTACTGTGCTGATTTGCTGAAAGAGCGAACTGTCGCGATAGATTTCAAGTGTACTCACGGCAAGTGAATCATTCTCATAAGATTCTTCGTGATACAGCTGGCCCAATTGGTTGAAGTATTGCCACTTACCCGTTTTCACAACCTTGTCGGCACACGACTGCGTATCCGTGTAGTTTTCGATGCGACTAATAGCTCCGTTTGGGTGATAGTAAACCCACTTGCCGATCTTTCGTTTTTCAAAAACGTCAATACCGTTTTGACGGGTCGTGCATTTCAAAAACTTGCCTTTGAACCTGAGCTTTTTATTATCGTACCACTCTTCGCCCCAATACGCTTTTGAAAAAGCTGCCGGCCGGTAATTGCCGTTATGAAACGTTACGTCACGGGAAATTTTCCCTTGTGCATAAAGGTTAACGACAGAAAATACAACCAGGATTAAGCCAATAATACTAGCCCGCGACATAATCTGAAAGATACGCAAATGTATCGGTCAGTTCGCCACCCTTTGCAATCGTTGCACGGTGTAGTATCGCATCCGGATCATCGTTCAGGAAAAGTGGAAGAATCTTATCGATCAGATCGCGTCCAAATTCTTCCGAAGCGCTGCGCGGCAGTTCGCACGGAAGGTTGTCAACGGCCATTACCGTTATAAATTTCTCCGAAGAAAAAGGTTTCTCAACCGCATCACTCACGGGATTGTAATCATACACCGGTTCAGCAATGGTACTTGCTTTTTTTGTACTCGGGATTGAGCCCTCGATATCGCAGGTGATGTCGGCTATAACCTTCATTTTAAAATCCGGGGCCTGCATATCGGCTTTCGTAAACAGCACAGGTGCCTTGGGGTTCCAGAAAGCGCCCGCCATAAGGATATCGGCTACCTTCGTGAACTTCAGGAAATCGGAGCTGTAGTGTTCCGGGTGTTTGTGAAATTCCTCACGATTAAAATGACCGCCTTCTTTGCGGATATGATAATCGGCACTTCCGAGCTGCACGTAAACCGGTTCATTGAATGTTTGGGTAAGAAAATCAGACGGACTCACTTTGCGGATACCGGCAGTATCCAGCGTTTCCATCGCACCTTTACCTACCCGGCCTGCTCCGGTCAGGATAATCTTCACAGGCGGAAGCGCTACTTTTCTTAATTCGAGCTTCAGGTCGTTTACGTCAAAACAGTCGAACGCTCTTCGTAAGCTAAAGCCGCCATACCGTTTACCGAATGTCCACAAACCATTATAAGCGCCAACAATCCCGGCAAAACGGCCAAAAGCCACCATCCGGTTTCCAAGCCGGTCGGTTAATGTTTCGTAATCGATGAGCCTGATTTTCTTTTTTAATACTTCCTGAAGCAGCTTTTTGTTGTAGGGTTGTTTCTTGATCGTATGGGAAAAGAACAGGTATACTTTATTCGGAATGAGTTGGTCAACAGGCACTTCTTTTATGCCCATCAGTACATCGCAGTTGCTTACTGAATCGCTTACCTGTACGCCTGCCTCGGAATACTCATTGTCGTTGAAGCAGCGCACATTGCTGGCCTGCACCGTAACCTTCATGTGCGGAAACCGCTGTTCAATTTCTTCGGTTTGAAGGGGCGTGAACGGTACCCGCTTGTCGGGCGGGTTTTTTCCTTCACGGATGATTCCAATTTTTAGCATGAGCAATTAAGTATCCACTAATCTATTTTTGTCAACGGAAACGAGTAAAGAATTAGATCCCATGTTTTACCACCGTTAGCAGTATATTCTAATCCGGTAAAGCTATACGCGATTCCGTGTCGTTCATCGGAAAAACTCAGGTTGCCGTTGAGTGTCTTTTTATCCAGCTCAGTCCACGTTTTTCCATTGTCAGTGGATCTGTGGATAGAGTGAATAGCATTGTAGTCTCGCAGACCTTCAAAGATGCTGGCATAAAGAATATTCGAATCGGAAGCCTTTGTAACATCTGACACAGAGTGATTTCGATCGGGCGATTCAAAGAAAGTTGCTCTCCATGTTTCACCACTATTACTTGTTCGTAAAATTCCTTCTTCTCCAAATAAGACAAAATTTTGATCATCAATGAAGATCATTCTTTTGACCTGAACTTTGTAGTCATCTGCGCTGACTAGATTCCAAGTTACTCCGCCATCCGTTGTTTTAAAAAAGTAGTAGGTATAAGGAATTGAGAAGTTCGTTGCGATCAGCCAACCGATATCATCGTTTTTAAAATATGCATCTACCGGTACGTACGATCTGTTGGGTATTGTTGAGATAATTTCAATTGAGGCCCCATTGATTCTGTACGTGCGAAGCCCTTCCGGATAGTCACTCGAGTTTGCTCCGGAATACTGACAGAAAATCCAACCTTTTGCTTGAGACAAAAAGAACGCATTTGTATACGTCCGGAAGCCGCGGGTGTTTAAAGGCTTGCCTGGGAGGTTGTCTTTTTTATCATAGAGTGTAAATCGCGGGGCGCTATTAATACCCGTACTGCTTAATATGACATCGTTAAGTTGATAGTTTTTTTCACCATTTTCCAAAGAGATTGTTGAAAACACTACTAATTGCTCAGCATCCTCGTGTACGACCTTTCCTGTCTTTATCGATCCTGGTACAACGCTTGCAGAAGTAAAGCTATCTTGAAATGTGAAGAATGAAGTGTTTAGAAACCCGACTATGTGGTCCTTACCAGTGAGTTTTGCACTATAGATGCTTTCATCCGATAATACGGAACTTAATTCATGAACATTGAAATTGACGGTTACATTAGAAGTGAAAATCTCCTCATGGGTGGAGCAGGCCTCTAACACCAATATGCACGAAAATAGTATAAGCTTTTTCATGGTTTATGCTTTAATGATAGTTTATAGCCAATTTTGAGACTTATCGTGTTTAAGGAAATCCGCTTATCGGGAATGCTGACGATATTATAAAGCGAACTTGTCGCCTCAAGCTCCTCTTTAATATCATCCTGCAAAGATTTATCCAGTCGGGCCTTTGGTGTTACGAATTCTCCAGTCAGTTGAAAATAAAGACATTTCGATGCATAAAAATTGAGTCCGGCTGAAATGCCCATACCCCGAAACGTCATTAGGTCAATCGAAGAACCACGATAGTCTTTTCTGGGTTCCAGATAGTCCTTTCCGATAAGAAAATATGCTCCTATAAAAGGATCAAACCGGGATGACCAGTTTAGATGAATACGGGAACCCATATTCCAAAGAAGTAGATTATCGCGTGTTGACTTGCTGTAATAATTTCCAAAATAAAAAAATGAAAAACCTGGTTCTATAATAACTCTGCCCGCCGGAATTGAAACGTGCGTAGCGGCAGACAGGCCAAAGTCGTACACCTGATCCATTTCTTGCCCTATGGCATAGGAAGCTCCACCGGTAAAATGTACAAAAACTAACGTATCGCGTTGTGAATAAGCTGCTTGTAAAGAAAAAAATACAACACATGCTGTAATAATTTTCTTCATATCTATTTGCGTTTCTTTTTCGTCTTCGGTTCCTCTGATTCATCCCGATCAACAAGTTTTTTGTCTTCAACGTTTTTGTTGAGGAATTCATTGATCTTGTCGATGCTCATGCTTGCGTTCAGCTCACCGAATTGATTTACGGAAACTTCAAAACCCTGCAGGTCTTTGTGAACGCGGGGTTTCTTTTTCTTTGCCGGTTGTTTTGCCATAATAAGAATGTTAGGCCTTAACCTTTAATGTATTTACTGCGTGATCCAGACGTTTGATTACTGCATCCTTTCCGATAATTTCCATTGTCATCATCAGGTCGGGGCCCGATCCGTTTCCGGTAATAGCCACGCGCAGGGCCTGCATGATTTTGCCAACACCTATATTCACTGAGGCTGCCGCTGATTCCAAAACGCTTTTCGCAGACGCAGCGTTGATAGACGCTTCTCCCGCTAATGCATTTTTAAAAGCTGTAATCACGGCTATCGCTTCATCATTCCATTTCTTGCTCACAACCGAATCATCAAATTGTGTTGGAGCAGCAAAAAGAAATTTAGCTTGTTCCCAAATCTCCTGCGGAAAGGTAACACGCTCTTTCATGATCGAAACAATTTTCGCGGCAGTTTCTTTTGAAACTGAATGACCGGATTCTTTCATCAATCGGTCAGCCAACACCTCATTGGGTGTTGTCTTAATGTATTGCTGATTAAACCACTGCGCTTTCTGGACATCAAACTTTGCACCAGCCTTGTTAATCCGCTCGAGCGAGAAAGCGTTGATCAGTTCTTCCATCGAGAAAATCTCCTGTTCGGTTCCCGGATTCCAGCCGAGAAACGCTAAAAAGTTAATTAATGCTTCCGGCAGATACCCCGACTCTTTGAAGCCTTTGGCTACCTCGCCTGTGGCGGGATCCTTCCACGTAAGTGGAAAAATGGGGAATCCCATTTGGTCGGCTGCACGCTTACTGAGTTTTCCGTTACCGTCAGGTTTTAAGAGCAGTGGCAGATGCGCGAACTGCGGCATTGTTTTCTCCCAACCCAGAAATCTGTACAGTAAAACATGCAACGGAGCAGAAGGCAGCCACTCTTCGCCTCTGATCACATGGGATATATTCATCAGGTAGTCGTCAACCACATTAGCCAAATGATACGTGGGCATACCGTCAGATTTCATGAGAACCTTATCATCAATCTGCGATGAATCAACCGTTACCAGGCCCCTGATCAAATCGTTAACCTGAATTTGTTCACCTGCAGGTACTTTCAACCGGATTACATATGCGCCCGACCCGATCAACCTTTTCGTTTCATCCGCTGAAAGCGTAAGCGAGTTTTTCATCTCCATCCGCGAATGCATGCCGTACTGCTGGTTATCATTTCCCGCAGCTTTCAGCTTATCGCGCATCGCATCAAGTTCCGCTTCGGTATCAAAAGCGTAGTAAGCGTTTCCGTCATCAATCAGCTTCTGTGCATATTGTTTGTACAGTGCTTTCCGTTCCGATTGCCGGTAGGGAGCATGCGGGCCGCCCACACTTACACCCTCATCAATCTTGATTCCGGCCCATGCAAGCGATTCAAGAATGTATTCTTCTGCACCCGGTACATAACGGCCCTGGTCGGTATCTTCAATGCGCAAAATCATGGTGCCGTTGTTCTGGCGCGCAAGCAAATAATTGTACAAGGCTGTCCGCACTCCGCCAATGTGTAGTGCCCCTGTCGGGCTGGGTGCAAACCTTACGCGAACGTCTCTCATCTTCCGTAAAAAATATCCCGTAAAGTTAACCGTTCGGGTCGCAATTAGTCTTGTTAAAGGCCAACAAAAGGTGTGAAAAGTGGCCTGCGGAGCCGAAAAATTCAGTCAAAATCGAAAAGCGTTCCTAACTTTGTGGTTTGCACTATACCCATCACGATGACTGACGAAAAGAGCCTGAACTTCCTGGAAGAAATTGTAGAGAAAGACCTTGCCGAGGGAAAGTATAAAACCATTGTTACGCGCTTTCCGCCCGAGCCCAACGGCTATTTGCACATGGGTCATGCAAAAAGCATTTGCCTGAACTTCGGCTTGGCGCTGAAGTATGGCGGAAAAACCAACCTGCGCTTTGACGACACAAATCCGGTCACGGAAGAAACGGAATATGTAGAGAGCATTAAGAATGATATCCGCTGGCTCGGCTTCAACTGGGCCGAAGAACTGTATGCATCGGATTATTTTGAAAAATTATATGAATTCGCGGTAACGCTAATCAGAAAAGGATTGGCATACGTTGACGATAGTACCAGCGAAGAAATCGCAAAACAAAAAGGTACACCCACCACGCCCGGAACCGACAGTCCTTATCGCAATAGAAGCGTAGAAGAAAATCTTAAAATGTTTGCCGACATGCGTGCCGGCAAATATCGCGATGGAGAAAAAGTTCTTCGTGCAAAAGTTGATATGGCGCATCCGAACATGCACATGCGCGATCCGCTGATGTACCGCATCAAGCACGCACACCATCACCGCACGGGCGATAAATGGTGTATCTACCCGATGTATGATTTTGCGCATGGGCAGAGCGATTCGATTGAGAACATTACACACAGTATCTGCACGCTGGAGTTTATTCCGCACCGCGCGTTGTACGATTGGTTTATTGAGAAACTCGAGATTTATCCATCGCATCAATATGAGTTTGCCCGCCTGAACATGACGTACACGGTCATGAGCAAGCGTAAGCTGCTGCAACTTGTGAATGAAAAACATGTGAGTGGCTGGGACGACCCGCGCATGCCTACACTGAGTGGAGTAAGAAGAAGGGGGTATACACCCGCGAGTATTCGGGAGTTCTGCGACCGCATTGGTGTGGCAAAACGGGAGAATCTGATTGATGTCGGGCTACTTGAGTTTTGCGTTCGGGAAGATTTGAACAAGACTGCGCAACGCAGGATGGTGGTGTTCGATCCGATTAAAGTGGTAATCACCAATTATCCGGAAGGAAAAATCGAAATGCTGGATGGGGAGAACAATCCCGAGGATCCGAATGGCGGAACACGGGAAATGCCCTTTAGCCGGGAAATCCTGATTGAGGAGGAAGACTTTATGGAAGTTGCTCCAAAGAAGTATTTCCGCCTGGCGCCTGGTCAGATGGTACGACTGAAGAGTGCATACATCATTAAGTGCGATGACGTGGTGAAGGACGGAAGTGGTAAGATCAAAGAATTGCATTGCTCGTATATCCCGGAAAGCAAAAGCGGATCGGATACATCCGGCATTAATGTGAAAGGAACTTTGCATTGGGTATGTGCGAAGCATGCCGTGCCGGTGGAAGCCCGGTTATACGAACGGCTTTTCAAGGTGGAAGATCTTGGTGACGCGGAAGGAGATTTTAAAGATTACCTGAACCCGGATTCGCTGCAGATCAAAACCGTGTATGCAGAGCCTGCTTTGTTAAAAGATTCAAACGATTTGAGGTTCCAATTTTTGCGCAAAGGATATTTTGTGATGGACCCGGATTCAATACCTGGCAAACCGGTGTTTAACCGCACGGTTACATTAAAAGATATGTGGGCGAAGAAAAACTAGGCGTCAGGGATTAGGCATTGGAGAATCTGCCTGATCCCTAATGCCCAATATCTATTTAACAGCTATGCACGAAATCTCGATATTCACATCTTTCGGCAGGCGGCTAACCTCAACCGTTTCGCGTGCTGGCGGATTGTTGGGGAAACTCCGGCCGTAAACTTCGTTCACCTTTGCGAAGTCATTAAAGTCTTGAAGAAAGATTGTGCTCTTTACCACATGTTGAAAGTCGAATCCTGCTGCATTTAAAATGTCGCCAATGTTTCTCATCACCTGGGCGGTTTCGGTTTCAATGTCATCGGTGATCAGCTTACCGGATGATTTTTGAATAGCAATTTGTCCGCTTACGAAAAGCATGTTTCCTGCCTGGATCGCCTGGCTATACGGACCGATTGGCTCAGGGGCAGAGCCTGAATAAACTACATTTTTTGACATCTTTTAACGGTTTAAAAATTAACTTCGCGTATTGTCAAAAGTATGAATATTCTCGTAATCGGTGAGCAGGTGAATTTAGACGAAGCCAAAGCGAAGTTTGGTGACGGTCATAAATACACATTCGAGCGCGATCATCGTGAAGCGGAGCGATTTGTTCAGGGAAGTGATTTAGTGCTGGATTTTATTCTGGATGAAGATCCGTTTCAGGTTGAAATTTATGCAGATAAGGCAAATGCAAAGGTATTTGTGAATACGGCCAAGATTTCACTGGCTGAACTTTCAAACCTCGCAAATCATAATTTGAAAGCAAGGCTGTTTGGGTTTAACGGACTGCCCACGTTTGTAAACAGGAGCGTGCTGGAGGTAAGCCTGCTGGAAAAGAGTGACGAAGGACAACTGAGAGATATTTGTCAAAATTTAAATACGGAATATTTGCTGGTTGACGATCGTGTTGGTTTGGTTACTCCGCGTATCATCTGCATGATCATTAATGAAGCTTATTATACGGCTGAAGAAGGCACGGCTTCACGCGAAGACATTGATCTGAGTATGAAGCTTGGAACAAATTATCCCTATGGACCTTTCGAATGGTGCCAGCGAATCGGTATTAAGCATGTTTACGAATTGCTCGAAGCGGTGTATGAAGACACACACGATGAACGCTACAAAATCTGCGGCAAGCTTAAGAAGGAATATTTGAAATCGACTTAATTGCGCTGAACCTTCCCGGATAAAAACGCAACGGCTAATCCCATCAGCGCGATCAACGCAAACGCGGTGCGAAGCGTGTAGCCTTCCGAAACAAATCCAATCAGGGGGGGTGCAATCAGAAATCCTAAAAACCCCAGTGAGGAGACCGCTGCAAGCGCCTGCCCGGCCGGCATGGTTTTCGACTGCCCGGCAAGCCCGTAGCTTAACGGTACAACTGATGATACCCCCAAGCCGGTAATCAGTAATCCAATAATGGAAGGAACGAAATACGGGAACACAACAACGGTTAGTATTCCAATAAAGATCATGAAGCCGCTGAGCCGGATCATTCGTTTAGTGCCAAGTTTCATGATCAGGAAATCGGCAATCAGTCTGCCACTTGCCATGGTACTCATAAAAGCCACGAAGCCAAACTGTACGTATTCTTTTTTCGCAGCGACAATCTTTTCAAAATAAACTCCCGCCCAGTCGAACATGGTTCCTTCGCAGATCATGCAGGAAAATGCAAGTATTCCTAGAATCAGGATAGCGTTATCAGGCTTGACAAACAGTTTAGGTTTTGCATCGCTGGTTCGGGTATCACGCGGAAGCGTAGATCGGACAAATAGAAACGTGAGCAATAACGTTAGGCCATTGATTATCCAGTAATGCTGGAAGGGTGACAAGTTTTTCGCGATCATAAAAGTTCCGATCAACCCACCTGCAAATCCTGCGAGACTCCACAATCCGTGAAAACTTGCCATGATGCTGCGGCCGTACAGCGCCTCAATGCCGACAGCCTGCGTATTGACAGCGATATTGTAAATGTTTCCGAAAAAACCGGTAAGCAAAAGCGCGACAATTAACCATACCGGGCTTGATGCCAGCCCGATCACCAATAATGTGGCGGGATACAGAAGGGAAGTCGTGATTAATACAATCCGGCTCCCGTAGCGTGTCACCAAAAAACCTGACAAGGCAAGCGCAAAAAACTGGCCGATCGGCAGGCACAGCAGTATTCCGCCCCAGGCTGCATCACTGAGATCAAATGCATTTTTAATATCCGGAATGCGGCTGGCCCAGCTGGCAAAGGTTAATCCCTGGATAAAAAAGAATGAACTTATGGCAATCCGGTATGCGCGTGGTGCGCGAAAAGGTGACGGCATTTTAGTAAATCAAATGTAAAGATCGCGCGACTGTGACTATGAATGAAGATATCGGTCAATTAAAGTATCGTAACCGATTGATATGACATATTAACGGCTTTGCAATGATATGTTTGGAATAAAAAACCCTTTCGAGGTGAAAGGGTTTTGTGAAATAGCAGAGAAGTCGCGTGATGCATTTTGTAGAAAAGTCGCTTAATGGAACTGTTCGGGAGCGCACAATTTTGGAGAAAAGTCGTAAAACAGATTGGCGATGATCCAGTAAAAGATGCAGACCTTATCTAACAAGATCCTCTTCAGGTATATCACCATTCTTATCTACTCGAGCGTAGTCAAAGCGGAGCCCGTCCTGTTGAAGGCAAGTGATCATTTCCACTTTTGAAAGGTTTTCAATCGCAATAGTGTCGTGGTATGTACTAAAAATTGCATGAGGGAATTTTTCCTTTACAAATGATATACACCTATTGATATTAGATATATCCTTAGGAACTAAGTCACCAACTCTTTTTATCAGTTCTAAGGTCTCAAGAATTACCTTTTCATTCGTAATGCGCCCTGATGCAACATCTTTGGTTACACATTCTAGATGGTTATCGATGAGGTACGCATAACACTCAATGTTAATCCACAGTGCTTCAATAGTATAATCTTTATTCAGATAGTGCCCAGGCTGTCCTTTTTGATAATAATTTTTTTTCATTTTTTATAGAATTTAAATGCTGTTTGACTTACAGATCAATTAATATCGGTCTGTTACTAACATGATAATTTTCATTAAGAATACTGGCATTATAGAATCGAGTACCATTAATCTCGTGTGTGCCGTAGCCTTCATGTATGTGACCAAATACATGAATACATGGTTTGGCCGCATACACTCTTGCCAGTAAATCTTTACAACCACAGTGCGTGCCCAATTCATTCTTATCAAGTACCCCGAAAGGCGGGCTGTGCGTTATTAGAATGTCAACGTTCTCGGGGATCAAGTTCCAGGTCTCAGCAATTTCTTTTCCTGAGCTTTTCATGAAAGCCCAATCATAAAATTTTAGCGTGTATGGCGAGCCATATATTCTAAGTCCGTCTATTGTTACTTCCGAGTTTTCGAGGTATGTAACTCCTTCCAAGAGCATGGCTGTGCCAACCAGTTTTTGTCTTTCAAAAAGAAAATCGTGATTACCTGCAATGAAAATCTTATACTTGAAAGGGAGCTTGCTAAACCATTGAATAAAGTTTAGTACTTCGGTGAAGGTTCCAAGTTCTGAAATATCTCCGGCATGAATGATCATGTCACCTTTTGGCAGAATGATTTTCTCATGCTGGTTATGTGTATCGCTTATTAAAACAATCTTCATTTTGTTGTGTGATTGTTAGCCAGGAGTAAACATTCCCAAATTACTTCAGTTGTCATTTGCATTGTCTCTTCATTCAACTTATCGAAAGTATCAGATGGCTTGTGATAATGTTGAAAAATTGGAGCGGATGAAAGTATCTCGAATAAAACATGTTTGTCTTCTTCTAATTCCAACGCCTCGAAATATTTCTGAGCAACTTGAATGTCTTTGTCCGAAATGCATGTTATGGTAAAAGAATCTTGAAGTCCGGCTTTTTGAAATGGTAGATGATCAGCGGTATTTGTAACAATCTGGTCAAATCGTTTGGAGATAATTTGCTTTTGTTTTGAAGTAGATTCAAAAGAAGATAGAAGATGGCTGTTAGCTCTTTCGGTGACAGGCCACAAAGCAAATTTATCACCCAGTCCAACTAACTCCATATTTATTAACCCGATCAAGTCATTTGTGCCATGTTCCTTTACGTAGGCGGTAGATCCTTGTAAGCCATTCTCTTCTTCGTCAAAAAAGAACACGCGAAGCCCCAGGTCATCATTTCCTAAGTTTTTGTGTTTTTTGATTATGTCAAGACAGACAGCTATTGCCGAACCATTGTCGTTTGCTCCAGCCGAGGTTTGAACTTTATCAAAATGTGAACTTATTCCAATTCGCTTTTCAGCATTTCCAAGGTCGACAATTAAATTTGTCCCGCTAGAATACTTTTGATTAGAATAGCCAATACCCAACTTGTCGAGCTCCTGAATAATAATTTCCAGCCTCTCGTAGTTCGGTTTATTGTCCAGTAGTTGAATTAGGTTGCGATGCTTCATACAAAGTGGGTGATATGTGGAATTATATGCTATGCCCAATAGGATTGAGAATTAAGTTCACGTCTTTTACTTCCCTGTAAGTCAATCTGTTTACGATGAAACCAAACTGATTGAAAAGAAAAGTTTTTGTGAACTTTAGAACTCCTGTATTCTTTTTGATATACTTTCTAAGCTGCCTCAGTTTGTAATCGAATGGTGTCTCACATTCTGCGTTGAGAAATTTGGTGCACTTAGGTAATAGCCTATGTCTAATCCGTATGGGGATAAATTCATCCATATTTAGCAACAACGTTTTATTTAATCTTTTTTGAACATCGTTAGCTAGGAATTCTTTTTTCTTCTTTATGAGTAGGTCGAGATAGAAGCTGTCTTCTTCTGTTAGCGTCATTTTTTTTGATGAGTGACCACCCTTTCTTTTTGTGTAGGATTTGTTGAAGTTGATCATCCAATCTTTATCATGAGTTAATAACCATTTGTAAGTTGGATGGAGTTTTTTTCTTGACTTGGAAATGGAAATGAATGATTTTGACGCCAATTCATTTTTCCAAATAGACCTGTGTCTTGTTCTATTTTTTAAGAATTCGGCAGGAGATATTGGTTCCTTTTGGCTAATAATTCTTTTAAAATCGCAGGCGATCAAGGTTTTTAATTGGTCCCAACCAAAGTCAACATTCCTTGAAATTTCAGAAAGGGAATGTCCTTTATTCAAGTAGTTATAAACGCGTGAAGTAAATAGCTCTCCATATTCAATTCTCCAGTATTTTTTATTCTTCGCTGCTGAGAAATCTGCTCGATAAATCATGCCACAAGCTTTACAGTGTATTAATGCTAGCCCATTAAACGGATACAGTTTTAATGCGCGATTGAACAGGCTTTTAGGGTGAAGAGCAGGCTGACCGTACTTCGGACAAATTTTATTAATGCATTTAAAGGGGTCCCCAAATCGCAATAATTTATTGGGTAACCTTTCGATCAAGCATTCAAGCAATACAAAAAGTAGAGGATGCTCGCCAGAAAAAACCTTGTTTAAAAATCCCTGATTTACTAATGCATGTTCCAACTGCTCAAAATATTTCTCATCCAACTTTCTTATTTCGACCTTGAATTCATTGAATTGTGATTTTACTATGCAGATTTTGCTGCTTGAATATTTGATTATTCCTTTCTGAATCGCCTTAGAAATAATTTCTTCTTTGTTGATAGATTCTGTATCATGAAGAAGAGAAACCATTTTTTCAGAAATCTTTAATAAGAGTGGATTGTCATTGAATCTTGGGAGTATTTTAATCTTAGCCAGTGATTTCGCAGAATGAAGGTTTACCATTTTTAATTTATCCTCAGGGGGTGTCCAGCTTTCGAGAAAACAGTTGTGTTTGACGCATATTCGAATAAACTCATTTGTATTGTGCGACAAATGCCAATAGGGTTCGTGATAGGTTGATAAATCCTCTGTAAGACACTTTGGGCAAAACTTGAGAGTAGTGGTCTTACTTTTGGTTCTGTGAAAAATGGTGAGAGGTTTATTTTCAATTAAATCTCTTTTTATCCTATCCGCTTTTTCTTGTGAAGTGAACCTGAAGTACTGCGGCAAGACAGTATGGTTTTGAATGATATCCTCCGGGGTTAGCGAGAAATGTTTTCCAATTGAATTGTAGAAATTCCCTAAATGATGTGGATAGAAAATATTTGAGGGGATATTCTTTCCAGCACCAAATAAATCCTCGTTAATCATCCAGTGACCCGAAAGGGTATGATCCTTATAGCGACAAATAATACTATAGAATAACTCATCTGGTCTTGGGTCAACAAAGTAAGCAATCATATAAGCAAAGTTTAAGTGGTTTGTTAGTGATAATCAGTATCCAATTATTTTATTGATTTCCATTTCCACGACAGGAGATAATTCTTTTCTCAAGCCAGCCTTTCGCATAATTTTCCATTGAAGTGGTATTTCGAGCTCTGCATCGAGTTGTTTTTTGGCCAGCTTAATTCTTTTGATCTGATACTCCTCGCGCGTTTCACAAACCTTTTCCAAATAGCTTATGCTTAGTGGCAGCTTTTTCGCATTCTTCCCTAGAAGGTATTTTTCATGGTTTATGATTTTTGCAAGGAGCGTTCTTGAAATTCTACCCCTGAAATTTTCCTGCCTTAACTTTTCAAAAGACTCAGATAATTTGATTACTAAATCCTGATCCATTTGCTGCCAATCTAATTTTAGTTCTGTCTGAAGTGAGTTTTGACTGTGAAGTTTGTTAATGGTAAGAAGCCATGAATTATCATTTCTATACAGCCACGCATAGATTTTTGGCTCGGCCAGCCTGGCATTAAAAACCTTTCGATTCGAAAATTTATTTAGAAGTTTTACCCATCGTTTTCTATATGCAGTACGTGTTTCCCTGTTGTCCGTATTTTTATCAACAGTGTTGTTAAACTGTTTGGAGAGTTTTGAGATAGTTTTGGCGTCTGTCCCTAGAATTGATGCAATTGTTCTAAATGATTTTTCGGTTTTGATTTCGTTTCGTAGTCTTTTGATCCATAATGGTCCCCATTCTTTTATCCTTACAAACTCAATTGATGATCCATTCTTGGTCAAAATACTTTTAGTATAAACCATGCCGCAGATGCAGCTCAACACACCGATCTGACGCTTACTTTTCGGGTCAATGTGATACTCTATGTTGTGTATTACATTTTTATGGAAATGATCAGAAGCTTTATTGAGACAAGGCCATGGACCGCGCCCGAAGGACTGAATTGCTTTTGGAGCAGCCTCAATCGACTTGACAAATTCGTGGGTAAGAATGTGTCGCAAGGGGTGAAAAATATGAAGGGGCCGTTTTATGATATCGGGTAGCCATTGCAACCGATCATATTGATTTGCTCTGGGAAAAAGCTTGTAAAGGAACTCTTGACTATGAAACCGATTGAAATCGTTGATGAGTTTTTGAACATCAAGATTTTTTTCCTTTGCATATCCGCCCTCCCTAACCTTTTCATGATAATTAATCAGATTAATGTCAAAGTCATATTCTTTATTCAGGATCTTTTGGTAAATGACGGCAAGGTCATAGAGCTTTTGATCTTCATTAAATACAGGGGGATTGTGAAGTGCCAAGCCTTTAGGCGCTGAAATGAAGAGTGATCTATTGAGCTCAGCAAGATCCGGAACATACGAATGAATGAAACAGTTATGTTTTGGACAAATTATCAGATCCGTCTGAGGAAGACGTTCCCAATAAGGATCTTCTGCTGTGTTCTCTTCAATGCAAGCAGGACAGTAACGTGGGTATCGATATGTAACAATTTTTGAAGCGTTGATTCCGATCCTTGTATGAACTGTGTTTCCCACATCACCTTTCATCGCATTAATAATTGAGGATCTTTTTTCAAACCTTAAGAATGGCAGGTAAAATGGGTAAAGCGTAAAGTTTTCAATTATGTCGTCTGTGCTATATGGAAAGATCTGTTTCGTATTTAAGTGAAAGCATTCTAAATGACTTGGCAGATCGATAGTGGCTGCACCTAGCGGTGAGTTGAATAACTGTCGTGAAAAGCTCTTGGGACTAAAAGCTAAGGTTTGCTTATAGTACCTGGCTATGATACTATAAAAGACCTCTTCCGGAAATTGCTCGATGAAAGATTGTATCATAAGTAACAGGGGAACCTCAAGCATTCATGACTGAGGTTCCCATTTTCTACATTTAATTTTCTTTGTTAGGGCTTAGTGCTGATAATGGCTTAATGATGTCTTCTTTTACTAAAGCTTCATGCTTGTTTTTTGATTTTACACTTTTTCCGGCATCAACAAATCGCCCAGTTGGCTTGCGTCCTGTTTTCGCCTTAGCTGGGGAAACAGCTTTCACCTGGTCGAGGGTTGATTTCGCCTGGGCTATTAAGTCTTCTGGCTTTAACTCTGGATTTTTCTTCAGCAATACTTGCATACAAAGTTTAATCTCATCAGAACTAAAGTCACGATTGAGTAAACGCGTTAACTCATCTGGCCCATCTGCCTGTTTGATAATGCGAAGATTATCCATTGAGATGTCTCGGTACTGGCTAATCAAGAATGAATTTTTTGATCGGATGGCATTAATCATTGGGTTAGTTAAAGCGAAGTAATCCTTAGCGACTGCCTCCAGAAGATTCTCATCAATTGTTTCGAGACCTCGTGAGAGTGCTCGTTTTTGAGCTTGAACATGGAGCTTAATCAGGACATCGAGCACGCCTTGACTTAAGCGGTAATAGGTCTTTCTTAGTTTTGGAGTAAGATCACCAGGTTTAAAAAGTACCTGAATCGTCCATAATGATTTAAGAAGCCTTCCCCATTCCTTATCTTCTTTTTTATCTTCGCCTTCCTCCTGATATCTATCCCACATGATTGATTGAATACCTTGACTTCTTCTCGCTATTTGAAGATTGCCGGCGAGAATAGGTAGAGCTTCTGGAGTTCCGATATAAACAATCGGTAGGCCAATCGCTTGGTTCAAGTTTTTCAAGAAGCCAATTATCTGATTTTTACTTTGACCTTTCATGTCAGAAAGGTGATTACACTCATCAATAATTAAACAGGCACATCGATGTAAATGACAGAGGTCAGCGATGACCGGAATTAATTTTTCTGCTGAATACGTAGCCGTTGAATACCTTTCAAAATATTTAGTGCCGAGTACTTTATCAAATTCATGAAGAATTAGGAAGCACAGTGATTTGGTTGAGCCTATGCTGGTACAATTTACTTTTAGGTAAACGAGTTGCTTAAACCTTTCGTGGATTATTACCTGCGGGAAAAACGTTTGAAGAATGGTGTTAACGGTAAGCGTCTTTCCCAAACCGCTTGGACCGATTATAGTAAATCCATCAATGATGTTGTTGACAACTGACTTCGGAACAAAGTTGCGATCCTTGTGATGATCGTTCCATTCATAAATATTCTCAAGTATTTCGTTAAAACTCTTCACAAGATTTTGAAATCTTGTTTCAATTATTTCATGAAAACATTCGTAAACCTCGTAGTGCAAAGACGTAACATGAAACCACTTATTTTTGATATCCTTCAACAAACTCTTACGAGCGTTCGGATCTTTCGGTATTTTCTGTTCCAGAAACGGTGGCGTCTTACGGATTTTCTTTGCGAAGTCTAGGAAGCTTAGTTTTTCAGAAATTGCTCCTAAAAATGGATTTGCATCTGTAGGAGTGGGTTTGCTCTTCTTTTTCATAGATTATCGAGTTGGTTTAGTTCTTCAGAGTAATCAGGTCTTCCGTATTTTGAATCCTGTTCAAATAAATTGGTTTGTATTTTTTGCTGTGTTGAACCGAATGATGGAATTGCCTTCCTCCCGAGAGCAATCTCTGCCTTCTTACCTGGTTTCGCTTTCTTAAGGTTAGTCGGTTCAGTTTTCTTTTCTGTACCAATGATAGTTGCGAACTTCTTGTCATTTTCAATCTCAATAAGAAGTTCCTTTTGTTTGTACTCTTTGCTCAGCTCCTTGTAACTTTCATTGGTTCCAATTACCTCCCATTCGTTAGAATATTTTGCGTCATTTTCTCCTCTAGTTCTCAGAGGGATAAAGTTGTTCTCGTGAATCCAAAAAATCTCATGATATACTCTGGGGTCATATGATATTTTGATTTCATCAACGATTGGAGCACAGATGATATTTTCAAGAAGCCTGAAGTCATCAGCATTAACTGGAACAAAATCTTGTTTATTCAAGTAGATTCCTTTTCGTGATGGAGTAACCATTTTATTTTCAAGGAGACTCAACCAAAGAGTTCTTTTTTCAAACTCTGCTCCAGTCATGTAACCATTTGCTTTAGCCCACTTCCAAATCTCCATTGGTATTGGTTTCACTTTATCCCGAACCATTTCAGTGGTCAATGGGTAGGTGTCGATCCAATGATGATTGTTGTACTCGATGATACAACGAATAGTTATTTCGTATAGCTCGTTGAGTGTTACTGTTGCTTCTTTTCTGGAATCATTTGAAAGCCGTTCTCCAAAGTCTTTTTCTACTTTTCCTTTTGCATCGAACCGTTGTTTTACACGATCGCTAATTCTGCCAATTAAATTTTCAATAATTCCTTTCAACTCAGGTGAATATGCCCTCGTGTTCTCAACTGTTACGTGCAAGTTGTTTACCAGTGAGTCTGCTTTGGTACTCAATAGTTCTCCTCTATCACCCATCAATCTGTTTGAAATAATGTTTGTTGTCCATTCGTCTTCTCCAATGTCGAATCCACACTCTTTGGCAAACTCTACTTTGTTGCGCCCTGCATTATAAAATGCATTGCATAGAGTAATGTGGCTGGGACTTTCAAATGTGAGGAGTACACCAGTAATGACTCTGGAAACTGTATCAACTACTAGATAAAGAGTGGGCCTACCTATGTAATCATTTCGGTTTAATGAACTTACAACATGTATGTCCATCATTGTCCAGTCAATCATAAATAACTCACCAACATAGCTGGCCATGTCAGTGGCCCTCCCCTTTAACAGGCGTCTGGTGCTTTTGAATTTTCGATGACCTATTTTTCGCTGTAACTCTTCGGAATAAGTCCACTCCATACTTCCCCAATAATAAAATTGGTCTTTGGTGAATTCTTTTTCACCGTGAAGCTTTGGATTGTAATACACTCGCAGAGTGTCTTTATAAGCTTTTCTGAGCGTTGCTTTTCCTACGAAGAATTCTGCATAACCCTTTCTAATAATCGCCTTAGTGTCGTCATTGAGTTCGCAATTAGATTTCTCTACTCCGGGCGCACCGCAGTTGCTTAACCATGGAATCAAAGCATTTTTTATTTGCCCCCATGCGTCAAAAGACTTTAGCCATTTATAATAGCTTGTTATAGAGGCTCCTCCCTCTTGTTCATTTGCTTCTTTAATAATTTCAAATCGAAGTGCAGGAATGTAAATGTTTGGTTCTTTCTTGACTAAGCTTTCAATTTGCACCCAAGCCTTATCTCTTAGTTCTCGGGCTTTTTTGGAAATCTTTTCTTCAACGGCATTGCGTATGAAGATGTCTGGATGCTTAATCAATTTTCCTTGTCGTATGTCTTCCGTAAAATCGGAGTAGAACATTTCAACGTAATTCCCTGGCTTTTTTGGATTGTTCCGAAGCTCCAGGACGTAAATTTTATCGCTAAGCTGATTGACATACAGCACGCGATAGAAGAGATTTTTTTCAGCAGCAATTTTGTATACTGATTTTTTGGCTACGTCAATTTGTGATATCATAATCCCCTTTTTTTAAATCCATAGCATGCTTCACAGATAAATCAAAAGAGATTCTCTTTTTCCAGATCAAATGGAGATACAGGTTCTTTAACTCTGGATAAGTGCACTCATATTGAATAGCCATCTTCTGTAGTGTTTGAAGAATAGAGCCATTTGCTTCGGGGTACTGTATCAGGTCAGAAAGGAATTTATTGTCGGAGACACTGATGTCTGGTCTTTTGGCGGCTTGGCGAGCAAGACAAATGTTCTTAATGAAGATTTCCGGTATTTCCTTTTCCGTAATTATGTAGTAGGGGATTTTTCTTCGCTCAAAGTACTGTCGCTCGATTTCTAGCTTTGCAAGGGTCCTTGCGGTTAATTTTGATGAAGGCTTCACGGAGATTGCAATTGGACCCTCATCGAGGTCAACTAGGAAGTCTGTGCTCATAATGACTTCCGCTCCATTCACCTGGGGATGATGAAGTCCTGCCAGGGCCGCGATCTCGATTGTCTCGGACAGGGGCAAGAGTGCATATTGCTCCTTTATTTCCTTTGCGAACCATTCGCACCAGTAGAACACTTTTGTTTCAAGTTGAGATAAAAGGTGATGAACTCGTCCTGTAAGCTCAGAGTAGATTCTTGAAACAAGCCCCTTAGAACTAAAATCATGCACTCTAATCCAGGGCCTATAAGTTTGATTAGAATGATGTCTTTTTAACCTGCCCTTATCTGATATTCTGTTTTTCATATTGGTTAATTTAAGTTGAACTGATTTAAGAGAATCGTTATCACGCCAAATAGCAACTCAGTAAGTATTCACAGTTGCTCTGGAGTTTAGGAATCATGAATGTGGATTTGTTTTGCCTCTCATCGAAACGAGAAGATTCAATTTTTGCAGTTCTACGATTGGCATGACGATCGTTTCGGATTTTTACAGTTGTAGATTTTTCCTTTTTCATAATGGAGGATTTGGATTGAAATATTAATTCTTGAACTTCATCTGTTTGCAAATGTTCATTGCGCTCTGTTAAGGGGATGAAATGCATTTGGTGAACCCAAAAAAGTTTCGAATGCAGTTGGCTACTGGGATATACTGTTACAGTTGTTCTACTTTGGTCATTTAAGATCGTACAAAGACAATTGTACCCATCAGCGTCAGTTGGCGTAAAGCATTTGCCTTTATAGTGTATGCCCATTTTATCAACAGTAACCTCCTTTGATTTTAAGTTCAACCACCAAAGCCTTTTCTCATAGATTATCGATGAGTACAGAGCTTCTGAAATTTTAAGCCCTTCGCGTGACCCAATATTCTGACTGATGGAATTCTCCTGCTCTGCTTCCGAGTTCATTCCATGATTATAGAATTCAACTTCTGTTATAACGGCTGTGTATAACTCCGTTAGAGATGTACAAATGGATTTGTTTCCGTCCAAGGTAATTTGGTCTTTAAGTCGCTCTACTATTTTTGATTTAATTTTTCTTATAACAAGTCGGAGACTTGAATCGTAGAGCTTTTCTCCTTCGATGGTTATCGTGATTTTACGTAGCCCGGAATCAGCTTGTCCATGTTCTTGACTTTTGGTACGTGTGGGCTTTCCTTCCCAGGGAAAGACGGATATATCGTGTCTTATACTGTCTGGAAATTTAATTTCATGTGACAGAATGGTTTTCGCGAACTGGTAACTACTTAATCCATTCAATTCTTCAAATGTTAAGTAGATACCGGTAATTATGCCTTCCCTAATTGCAAGATTTAGAAATGGGTTCCCAATTACTTGTGAACTTTGTTGTGTAGATGTGACAACGACTTCATTCATGAATTCACTGAGAACTACAAACTCATTTTCACTAAGGTTGGGTTGGAGATGATTGTGAGAAATTGGTTTTCTAAGTTTCATATGATTTGAGTTTAGGTTATTTCATTTGTGTGTAAGGGTTCTTCTTTTCAATTGCGTTTACTTTTTGGTCGCGGGGTCGTGTACATGTGTAACTTTTTATTTTTGTTACGTGATGCGTAACAGAGTTCTTTCAGTATCTTTGAATAGGCATTCCGAAACAAAACAGATGAAGTCCAGAAGTCCAAAATCAAAGAGTTTCAAGCGTTGTAACTTTAATTACAATTAAATGTAATAATAATTACAATTGCACACAACTATTATTTAGCTTGTGATCCAGGCTGGTTTGAATAGGTTGCGAAGTGATAGAATAAAATCATGGCAAAACGAGGTAAAAACGAAGAAATAACACTTGGTAAACGCATTCAATCCCTGAGGACTGATCGGGGGATTTCGATGAACGAATTGGCTAAAAGAGTAAAAGTTTCGCACGTTCAGATTTCGAACTATGAAAGTGATGCCCAGAGTCCCACTTCGGCTGTTTTATTGAACATTGCTAACGAACTTGAAACGACTGCAGATTTCCTCCTTAAAGGTTCACCTACAGATGAGCTAACGGCTTATTTCGAAAAAGTCAAGACTCTCTCCGGAGTCGAACAATTGAAAATTCTAGAGTATTTGAGGGAAAGATTCGAGATGTCGGAATATAGAAAATTGAAGTCAAAACAATTTGGAGAAGTAATCGAAAAGAATCTCTGACGTATCAATATGATGAAGATTCTTGTTATTGGCGCATCAACTAACCTCGAAGAAGCTAAAGCAAAGTTTGGAGAAGGTCACCATTTCACCGTAGAGAATGATCACCGGGAAGCAGAGAGATTTGTTGAAAATAAGGATCTCGTGCTTGACTTTATTCTAGATGAGGAACCATATAAGGTGGAGATTTATGAAAATAAAGCTCAAGCTAAAGTTTTCGTAAACACTGCTAAGATTTCCCTGGCAGAGCTGTCTAGTCTTCGCGGTCACGAAATTAAGGCTACACTTTTTGGATTTAATGGACTTCCTACTTTTTTAAATAGAGAGGTTATGGAGGTAAGCGTGCTACGTCCAACAGATATTATTCAACTAGCGGAGATCGCTAAAAAATTGGGCACAGAGTTTATGCAGGTAGATGATCGAGTAGGATTGGTGACCCCTCGCGTTATTTGTATGATTATTAATGAAGCGTATTACACTGTTCAGGAAGGAACAGCTACGCGAGACGATATAGACCTTGCAATGAAGCTCGGTACCAATTATCCTTTTGGGCCATTTGAGTGGTGCAAAAGAATTGGGATCAAACATGTATACGAACTATTGGAGGCTGTCTATGAGGATACGCATGATGAGCGTTATAAAATATGCTCTTTATTAAAAAGAGAATATTTGATGCAATCATCAACCTAAATTGCAAAGGCTCCTAATCCCTTTCTTTCGACATCGTATTTACTAACAAACGGAATTGGTAAATCCTTGCCTTTTAAAATTGGTGTTAACATTCCCTCAGCTGTTACAAAAAAAGATTTTACTTGGCATCCAGTTAAATCAATGCTATACTTTTTACTTAACAATGCAATATTCTGTTTAAGCCATGAATCACGATCCAAGTGCTTTTGAATCCAACCTCTTTCAGAATCACTTCCAAAAAGTTTAGAAACCTCTTCAACCATTTCCTTAACATTTCGACTAGGCTCCATGTTTTTGCACTCAAGACTATATATGATTTTCGAACGGCTATCAATGATTAATATATCAACATCGCCTAAATCTGAATCTGCATATAAGAACTCTTTCGGCCCAATAAAAACATCCTTATCAATCTTGATTTGATCACTATTAATTTTTGCTATTATTTTTTCTACAAGTGCCACGCCCTTAGCATTGGCAATTTTTCCAAGGGCCTTAGAAACGGGTCCACCTTCAGTAACTCTTAGTCGTCCTGATTGGCATTGATCTCCCAAATACATCCGACTCAGAAGGATTTGCCGGGAACCCCAACACAGCATGGGATTGTTTAAGTCTTCTAAATTCTCAATCGCTATGATCGGCCTTCTCAACAAGGACAATCTCCTATTAAACCTCCAGGGAGAAAGATCAATGTTATCAAAGCCTGGGGGAGGAACCTCTACCGTGTTTCTTTCCTTAAGGGTCAGAAAGTCTAGCCCAATCATAAGCTCAGCTTCAGAGAAAGAATCTTTAATATGGTCCTTAAGATCTTTTAACGAGATTCTAAAGTAACTTTGGTTATTCGTAAATCCTAGAATGGCCAAGATCTCAACTAATTTACAAATCCTCGTAAGGCTAATATTGAATTCTTTAAGGAATGACTTATCTATAAAGTCGGGAATATCTTTCCCCTCGTCCTGAGTTCTTTGGGAAAAAACTGAGTCATAGGAATTAAGCATGTCCTGAATATCCTCTTCAATTTTCTTGCTAGTGTATGGATCAAGAATAGAATTTACTTTAGACTTTTCTGTACCCACTCTTCCAGATGGAAGGATCCCAACTTCAAAATCAAATAGGTCGTAATTTAATTGGTCTCCAACGAGTCCCCAAGCAATTATTTGATCCATTATTGCAACCATCTCATCTAAAGCGGTAGTACTTAATTGATTTTTTCCCCTTGCTTGTTCTGCTGCAACGTGTTCGACTAAACAACGAATAGATAATGTCGCTTCATTGATTTTTGAAATAGTTCGTTTTAAGTCAACGGCATGTTGTTCAGCTGAAACAAAACACGCAATACGAGAAGGTGTTTGAATTTTGTAAAATTCTCTTCTCTCGATAAGACTTTCATTCAGTGTCAAAAGAGTACAGAGTAACTCATCGCAATTATACAGCGAAGTTTTTCTCTTTAATGAGGGTAATAGTGACCTTATAACTATGTCTCTGATTAACTTTAATTTCTCCTGCTTGGTTTTTAATACTCCAACAGGTGGGGCATCTGAGCCTAATCCAGAAACAATCGAATTTAATACGACATTTACATTGTATGCTTGTACATATCTAGCATCAACTAAATCTCGCTGATCCACTAGCATGTTATCATTTGAATCCAAGACAAAGAATTTCTTCTTCATTCCAAGTGGAGCAGACTTATCAACAATTGTCTCAATAGAAGCTGAGGGGATGATTTGCAGATTATTGAATAAAAGCAAATCGTTGAAAGAATAGACCATAGCCTTTACAAGATTTCTTTCTCCCTCATTATCTGATCCGTACAAATATGCTACTACGTCTCCTGGTATCTGGATGTTAACTGTCGACTTAGATACTTTCCAACTAAATTTCTTAAACAAATCCGGAAGACGTTTGAAGTCTCGTTCAAAGGATTCAAATTTTTCTTGAGGATTAAGTGTAAAGGAAATTTTGAGAGACTTGTGCGGTAATTCTTTGAGATACTCTCTGATCTCGCCACACAACTGCCACAACCAATATGCAATAGCATCATTAATTTCAAATACTGTATTCCTAAAGTCACCTTTTATATCCTTTAAATCGAATCCAGGCTCAACCCAAATTGGCTGATAAAATCCTTCAACAAGGAATCTCAATTCACCATTTATCAGATCATTTCGATTATAGTAAATTGGTGCGTACTTCTCCTTACGTATAACAGGAGACCTTCCAAACTTCTCTGCTTTCTCAATAATACTTGAATGAGCATCTCTTTTTTGTTTGGCTTCAAAAATTAATTCTGCTCCAAATCCTGGTTGAACATAGATGTGGTTATCTTTGCTATCATCCGATACATAGAATGATTGATCTTTGTCTTTATAAATTTTATACAGGTCAAGAAATGAAAAGTTCATCATTGGCCTGTTGGGCAACTGCTCATCTAATGCCGTTGCAAAGTTCCACAATCCAACAGCATCCGTCTCCTCCAAATCTCCCAAAATGCTTAATTCAAAGAGTTGAATTGTCAATATCTTGGCGCTTTTTTGCTTCATTATTGGAAAAGCAAAATCCTGACCGTTATTTGAAATCAGAGGGAGGTATAAAAAGTTAAAATCTGCGTATTTAGGGTTTTGCTTTATTTCGTTGATGATTTCATCAGACGATTTTCGTGAGGAGTTTTGCTGGTCTTTAGAAACTCTTGATGAAGAAATCAGTCTTACGTGGGCTATCTTATCTTGATCAAACGAATACAAACCTTCAAAATCACCAAGACTGACATTTAAACTTTCATCAGATTTTAAGCTTTTAAATCCTAAACGAGTCAGTCGAAATTGCGCCTCGTTCCACAAAACACCTTTATAAGCATCTTCCACTTCTTCTATGCATTTAAACGCTTTTGCCTCATTCCAAATGAAATTAGTTAACGATAGGCTTAATAAGGTTGGAGCGATAATAAGATATCCAGAATCTACTTTAATAATTGGCCGTTCAAATAGTTGGTTGTCTTCAACTGTCGCTGTGGCAAAATCGTCCTTTTTGAGGTCAATGGTGAAAGCTGATATAACATCTCTCGATATTCCATTTTCATCTAAGATGGATATCATTTCTTTGTTAGTTATCAGGACGCTTTGCCTTACTTCGTTGAACCTGCTTTCTACGGGGAATTCAATTTGCTCAGACTTTGAATATCTCATTTGATACCTTTGATAATTCATCTTGGAAGCTATGCTATTAGAAACATTTAAGATGAATGAAATAGCGTGCTTGCAATTTGATCTATATTGATCTGGAATATTTGACCACGGCCACTGAAAGACGGACGTTAATAAATTGGAAAGTATGAATGATCCCGTTTCTGTGATTCCGGGGAATATCAGAAAATCCCCACCGTGATATGTTATTAAATCCGTGAAAAGATTTGTGACAGGGTCCTCAAGATAATGAGAGGCATAATTTTTATCCGTAAACTCTTTAAGGTCACCAATTGACGATTTAACTGTGCTAGAATGGAAATGTTTTAATATTTCTAAAGTCAGTATTTCCAATCTAATATTTTTGCCATGATTTTCTTGTAGAATCGAAAGAGCCGCAACTGATTGAAGTAGATCAATCGAATCATACTTAGTAATAAATGGATCCACAGAAGCTTTACCATCATTCTTAAATTCAAAATCAAATGGCTTGTCAATACAACACTTTTTGTATTTAAGCTTGCTTCCACACGGGCACGGGTCATTTCTTCCTGGTTTCATTTTAAATTAGGGGTTGCAATTGATGGAACATGTTTAGAGAATTCTTGGTTCAGAGAACACGAATTCAAAGCTTCTACTTCTCGAAGTAATACTTTGCGACCCTACTTAGCTCAACTTTTACCTTGTAACCTAGATTATCGTCAATTATTGTATTTATTTCTTTCGAAACATCCTCGAAATAGTCAGTATGAGTAAATCCAAGAATTACCTTTTCAATCTTTGGTATAGGAATATTTTCAGAAATAAAATTGAAGCTCTCATGGTAGATTGGTAGCTCCAGATACTTTATTGTTTTGTTGGTTTCAGCAGACCTTCCTAAATCCTGACTTAAAATTGGAGATAATAGCTCGCCAGATGATTCTGAGTATTGCCTGGCACCGTGGACCTTCTTTTTTCTATTGTCGAAAACAAGCCTTACTTCCTTTTCAAGTTTATAGAGATTTGATTTATGAAAGGCAACGATCTGGCCTAAATCAATTGTCGTTTTAGGTCGATCATTTTCAAGTTTAGAGAGCATTTTGTTTAACTCCTTCAAATTTGTTTTTGAAGATGCACCATAAAAAACCTTGCTTAAAAAGTAATCTCTCCAACAGTCTAATTTATTCATTGAAAAATCAAATTGGATGCAAACCCCCTTGCCGTACGCGCCATAGAGTCGCCACATATTGAATTCATCTCCGAGCGGGCCTCTGAGAATGTCTGTCTTGCACATGGAAAGAAGAAACATGTTTTCTTTCGCATCCGCTCTGTTTGCCGCGTTAAACTCCATTAAATCTCCAGCAAAAGAATACTCACGAGGATCATTCAAGTTGTGCAGATTATACAGTCGAAGTGACTTACTTCTGATAATTGATTTAAGTTTATCAAGGCTGGTGAAGTGAATAAACTTTGGTTTTTCCTTGTAACAATATTGGCTATGATAAAGGTTGGAATTGTCAGGTAAAATCAAAAAGTGAGATTGATTAACGCCATCATCATTGCCAGCTCTTGCTGATTTAAATAGTACACCTGAAAGAAGTCTTTTAAGTTGGGTCTGAATTTTCAATTCTTTCTGAGTGATTTCCATATCTTTTCATTTTTATCAATTTAATAAATCTTTATCGCAGCTATTGTCTAAGGCCACGATTAAGACGAATAAATAAGTTATCTTAAAAGACATTTTATTGAGTATGAAAAAGCTAAGGAAACAGCCAACACTGTTTTTGTAAGTGCCTTCTCTATCCCCTATTATTCATGAAGAAAAAATTACTAGTTGTTGTTGGGGCTGGCGCTTCCCGTGACTTCGGAATGCCAACAGTTTCAGATATTGATAAACTATTTGATCAGTGGGCTTTAAAAATTTTTCCACTTGGGGATGATTTAACGAAAAGTTTATACACCTATTACAAAGACAAGGTTCATCAGTATTATCAAGCGAATCCAAATAACAGATTAAATGTTTTAATGAATTTTGAGCATCTGTTGTTCGGCATGCAGCAGTTACAAACTATTGCATTGGATCGAGAAGGTACGAATAATAGACACTTGAATGCATTTATTGTTGACATTGAAGGCTTCCCGGAAATTCTTCATTGGGGGAAGAGAAGAGCTGTTGCTACTGGTAGCGACTTCGGCATACTTCATGGACGTCTGGTAGACAATCTGCTTGATCACCTAAGAGATCTCGGAAGAACAATTTCAGGGAAACAGAAACAGTTAGATCTTTTGAAAAATTTTTTTGCCGCGCTGAGGTCTGAGTTTGAACTGGGTATAGTAAATCTTAACTATGATAATGTAATTCTCTCCGTTTGCCCTGAACTTGAAACAGGATTTGACATTGATACCGGTGAATTTGATAAACAAAGGCTTTTAGCCCATCCCTGGAATTTTCACTACCAATTACATGGATCAATTCATTTTGATATGGTTGGAACCAAAAGTGAAATGCATAAAATATTTTGGAATCCTGATCTGAGCTCAACATTTCAAAGCAACTCTTCCGGTAGAAATGATAACATGTCGAGTGAGGGCAATAGCCACTTAAACTCTTCTATTATCGCAGGTCTCGACAAAACAAATCAGCTTGTGAGAGATCCTTTCATGTCATACTATTCGCAGACTGTGCGAGCAGCTTTCGAAGCTGATTCCATTTTATTCCTCGGATATGGATTTAGTGACAAGCACCTTAATAAGTGCATTGCAGCAAACAGATTTGATAAAAAGAAACGCAAAGTTGTTGTAATTGATTATGCGGAGATGGATAAAGAAGGATTAGAGTTTAGGACTGATAGTTGGGCCTTCGGATTGCACGAGACGGTTCCGTACAACGCACATCTTATGAATAAAGGAGGACTGCCGAAAATGGTGTATCATTTCCGAAGGACCAATACTTTTCAGTCTTCGTCACAGCCAGAAATTCCATTAAGTGTTTGGTACAATGGTTTATTGGAGGCATGTCAGAACAAGGAGATGATTTTAGCTGAGTTGCTTGGGTAAAATGCTCTCCCGAAAACGACAGAAGTTGTCATGAAATTCCACCTTTGTATGTTGAAATGACCTAATAATCTTTGGAACTTTGTTGAAACCAAAGGATAACAGAGATGATTCCAAAAAGTCTCGAGACATTACATAAGGCCATGGAGCCATACAGGAAGGTTGCTGAAATAGCCGAAAAATTTAAAAGCATAGTTCCCGAAATACCAGCGCAAGTTCGGGTGATTGAGTCTTTGAGTTTGTTAAGCCAGCAGATCGCTGCGCTTCATGTTTCAGAACACATTAGCGCCTTTACGAAGCAATTTGAAACTTTCCGAGGGCTTGGTATAAGATTGAAGGATTTGGTAGAAGGTACTCCGGAAGTCCTTCTCCTGCTCTCAAAATATGGATGGTATGTTGAATCGGATAATGCACTCACGTTTTACGAATATCTTGGTTTGCTAATCCGTGAGGAACGAATTGATGAGCTAGATTCATGTTTATCTGAATATTATTCGGAGAACTTAGAGGCAATCATTGATAATCTTTGCGAGAGACACCCGGACAGGAGTCATTTATTTCGTGATATTGAATCAGGTCATCTGAAAAAGCTTTACTCTCTCTCTATACCAAGTACCTTATCCCAGGTAGACGGAATTAGTCATGACTTTTTCAACAAGAAGTTTTTCATTAAAGATAGAAAGACATATTTACCTGAAATATCGGCAGAGATTATTAAAATATCCGAGTCAACAGTAGAGTTGCTTATTTCTCCTTTGACTTCTAACACACCTATTATAGCAAGAGAGATCGATCTCCACGAATTTCCTATAAGATTAAATCGGCATGAGATCCTTCATGGTGTTGACAAATCTTATGGAACAGAACTTAATAGTCTGAAGTGTATTTCGTTACTAAAGTATCTGTCTGATATCCTAACACAATTGAAATAGTTCAGTGACGAAGTATCATTTTAAAAATAGAATTAGTCACCCAGACATTGCCGTTTCGGACAAGGCTAATTTTTTTACAGATTACTTTGAATTCACAAGTCAAGATTTAGATGATATTGGCTCTCATAATCTAGAAAATCACAAGTCATTACTGGAGAAGATTCTTTTTCAACTTGAAAACTATACGACCCACTCCAACAAATACATTGACTACTATTCAAAGAATAAGTACTTGAAAGTAAAGGATTGGCTAATTAAAGGGTACTATTTAGACCACTGGAATAAAATCTCACCTCTATTCAAAGGAAATAAAATAAGGAAGGATGAAACCAGACAAGAGCTAATCTTACTTCTAAGAGCTTTTATCACTGACTTGGATAAGACGATGTTCCAGAATGCTCTTGATGAAATTATAAAAGTAATTCTGTGCAAAGAGCCCCTTAATAAACCAAGTCACGGACATGTTGAGAAGATAAAATACTATACTCCAATTATTGTTACTGAATTCGTCTTTTCAGGATTTACAATTAAAGAGTTGAATGAGCTTTTCAAGAGGATTTTTGAAAGGGACATTAAAATTACGGGTGATAAAGTTGAGACGAAGGCTCCCCTTCCACCAGAACTACTTGAGTTTAAAAATAATCCAGAAGCCTTTTATGAGGCTTCGAAAAAATATCTTGATAAACGAAATCTTAAGCAACAATTTGAAGGAATCTACTTTCTATTTAAAAATTCTCAACACGAAAGGACCCTTGTGTTTCCACTTAAGAATGTCAGTGCTTATGCAAAAATCGAACTTGAGTATGACGGAGTCATTTTCTCAAATCAATTGAGAAAAAAATATGTTACAAAAAAGACTCAGAAAGGGTTTTACTCTTTTTTTACTGGAAGAAGGAGGTTATTTGCAGAGACAAAAGTTTTAAAAGGTGACGAAACGGGTTCAATGCTTGAAGCTCTCAGCAAGATTCGTCAAGCTTTAATGTTCTTTAACATTACACACAACGTAGAGGCCACTTTAGATACTGAAGATTACATTATAGGTGGAGACAGGAATTTTATTCGGAAGTCGAACTTTCCTAAAATTGTTAGAGATGGAAATTCAAAACGATTTAATGAGAGTAAGATGACTACCTTCTTGGATGGGATTGATAACTCCATCACCAAAAGATTGATTGAAACTGAAAAGCTATACTTTAAAGCATTAAGCTCGCACTCCCAAGATGAAAGATTAGTTTCCTTCTGGAGGTATCTTGAGTGCTTTTTTGACTCTGACAACTATGATGCCGCCTTAATTCGAGAGAAAATAAGTAAGATCTTGAGTCGTTCTTCAGAAGTTTCGTTCGCGTTTGTGAACTTTGGCCTGGCATTTCACATTCTTTACAATCAATCATCAGGCCCCTCTTTAGAGCCAGAGCGTTTTGGGGTAACAAGAGAAGAGCTATGGAAAATGCTTCACCCAGGACTGGTAACTGATTTTGATTTTAAAAGAGCGCACAAATTAATTAAGCATCCTTACGTCACAAAGCAACTTAAATGGCAAATTGAATCATCCACTGAAGTTAAATTTCAAAGCGCATATGAGTTCTATTCATCAATCCTATTTGAAGCTTATGAACAGAGGAATTTGATTGAGCATAACGGAGTGTTTCAAAGGAAAGCGGTTCAAAAAGTTCTATTAACACTTCCACGAATGGTGCTAAAGTTTAGAAATATCTTATCAAGAGCCGCCAAAGGAAACAGGTATAAAAGTATTACTGAAATGCTAGAGAAACTCGAATCAGAGGATCCTCCAGAATTTCCAGAAGCAGAAGACTGAATTTACCTTCATGGATCAGTCTAACGAATAACGATTCGAAACTGAAGCGATATCCAATCAAATCTTTAACTTGTAACAGGAGCCCATCCTAAATTTTATTGCATATTTCTTTGATTTAGCACTTTTAGGCATTCCGACAGTAATTGTCATGATGAAGTAATAACTTACTCTAGGCTAAAAAGCCTGTGGTACGTTTTTTGACTTTACCCTGCTACCTCCTATGCTGAACCGAATTATCATACTAAACTCAACTACTTATGGCAAGGCTGCTATCAGATTTAATGATGCTGACTCCATTCAAGTAATTGGTCCTAATAATGTTGGTAAAAGCACACTGGTTTTTGCTCTGAATTTTCTTTTCATCATTGATGGAAAGAGAATGTCTTTTATAGATAACAAACCAGGAGATAAGGATACAATTCATCATTATTTCCCCTCATATACAGATAGCTATGTCATTTTTGAAATTTATAAGCAGCGATATTATTGTATTCTTCTTAAAAGGAATAATGATGGCGAGTTAGAGTATTATCGAATTGATAATGAGTATAAAGATGAGCTGTTCATCAAGAATCAGGAAAATCGTCAAGTGATACTAAAGTTTGAAGAGATGTACTCCCGATTGATTACATCAGGAATTACCATCGAGGGGTTTAAGGATAAACGTGAGGTCTTCAATTTTGTATACCAGCGTGGACGCAGAAATAATGGAGTAGTATGGCTGGAAAATGCCGTAATAACTGACGGACTCAGCAATAATTTTTCTAAAATCTACCGCTATCTTATCAACTCAAAACTTATTAACAACAAAACGCTGAAGGAAGCGCTGATCGTAGCCGACAGCAGGGATGGACAAACATTAAATTTTTCACAAAAGAGTCGGAAAGATATTAATGACCTGTTGAGGATTAACAATGACATTAAGTCAATCTCAAGCATCCAAAAGGAATTCACGGAATTTCGTGAACTGGTTAATCAACATAGGGCAAGAACCAAGATACTCTCCGAACTTTTATTTGCCTTCAATATTCAGTACCCTTCCATACTTGCAGACTTGGAATTGAGATATTTCCAAAAGAAGAAAGAAATAGAGCTGGTGCAGAATGAATTACACGAACTGATTCCAAGGAAGCAGAAACTAGACCGGGAGATTGGCGGGATGCAGACAGAATTGAGCAAAATTGTTGAGACACAAAATAGAATACAATCTAAACTAAATGAAATTGACTCATATGAAGGGCTAGATTTTTTAAATCAGGCATTTCTAAATCTTGATGATAAGCGGAGAATACTTGAAGCAAGTATTACAAGAACTGAAGTTATCTCTGTCAAGCAAATTGAGAATAAGATTTCTGAACTGAAGTCCACCTCAAATGCACTTGAAAATCAGATCAATGGATATTCAAATCAATTAATTCATAAGATCTCAAGCAAGCAATCGGATAAGGAGATTGTAAATGGAATCTTGTCAAATGAGTTTTCAAGCTTGTCGAGTGAATTGATTGAAAAACCTGTTGATTCCATTGGCCAAACAATGATGTTTTTTGACGGTCGAATCACTCTTCCTAAGAATTTTAAGAGCAAACCAATTCCTTCGATTGAAGAGCTTTCTGAAAAATTAGTCTTACTAAGAAAGGAGCTAAAAGAGTTTGAGGAGCTTCTTCCGGTAGCACAGAATTCGGAAAACGCAAGAACTGAATTAAAGAATCTCAATTCTGAAATTTCAGCAATCAAACAAAAAATACAATTAATTGAGTCTGTACCTTCTCTTAAAGAAGAGCTAACAAAACTGAAGGAACTTTTCGCAAAGACGAGCTCTACTAAGCATCAAATCGAAAAGGATTTAGCTCTTTTGTCAGAAGATATTGACCGCAAGTCAGCTTCCATTCCTATGATCACTGAGGCGAGGAAGACGCTGGAAAGTGAAATTTCGGAGTTAAAAAGATGGAAAGTTGAAACAGAGAAAATTGAACTTGAACCAAATTCCATTGAAACAACAGATACCCTGGCTCAGATTTATAGCAAGATTACCGTTACAGTTTCTGACCGTAGTGAACTTAAAACAAAAAAAGACGCTGTTTTTAATAGCTTGAAACAAAGAATAAGGAGCCAGGAAGCAGACGAAAACCTTTTCATCAAATTTGTAGAAGAAGAGATTGCTTGCCTTTCTGAAAAACAAAAAAGTGTTGAAACAATACTTCACGCAATTAGTACACAATTCGCTAATCCCGCCTATTTGCTATTGAAGCGATTTCATGAGTTTAAAGAGTTCGTGACGAATAAATTCAATACTAAATTGTCCCGAATAAAAATCTCTGATATAGAATCTTTGAAAATTGTTCTACATGAGACCACGCGAATTATCGATGATCTCAAGAGAATAAGTGCAATTCAGGAAATTCAACCTCAAATCAACTTTGACTTTGATTATTCTGAGAACTTAAAAACGTTAAACGCATACCTGGATTCTGGTAGAAAAATTGAGTTTGAAGAGCTTTTTGACATCGAATTGCATTTAACAAAGGATGGAAAAGAACGAACAGTGGACCTTAAAGAGCAGGTTGAATCTACTGGAACAGATATTATGATACGCATGGTGATTATTGCTTCTGTGATAAACAAGCTCGCAATTAATGATCCAAGCAATAGAGTCCCGATTGCAATTGATGAAATTGCCAGGGTGGATGGTCCAAATAGATACGAGTTGCTAAAATTCTGTAAGGAACATAACCTAATACCAATTTGTACTTCTACCGAAGAGACTGCACTTCCTGGATTTGGAAAGCATATTATGTTGTATCGACCCCATTCTAAAGGTGGTAAGGTCAATATAAGTGAAGGTTCTCCTAACGTAATTAAGAATGAACCGATAGAATCACATGAAAGAGCTTGAGTATAAATTTTATGTTGGGTTGAAATCCAGTGATATTCCAATGGCTCAGGTTCCAGAGAGTATTAAAACTTCTTTGCTGTTTAAGAATCTTCTTAAGACAACTATTCTTGACACAAGGAAATCAGGAAGAGGCTCTGTTCTATTTGTAAATGATAGAAGCTCATTTGATTCTTTCATTAACCGACATTTTTCTGAGGATGATATTAAACAAGTAACCAAGGCTTTAAATATTCTGAAGCTAAGAGACTCAAAGGCAAGACGAGTAAAATCAGATCCACTGTTTTTGTTTCGTGGCTTTAACTTGGTGATCATTAATGGAAAGGATGTCGACTTAAAGTATTTCACTGAAGCCTTTGGGGTCTTTGGGATAATTAACCCAAAAGTAAAGGCCAAAAAGGTGTGTTTTGTTGAGAATCTTGAGAGCTTTTTGAAAGCCGAGAAAATTTTTGGAAAGGAATTTATTTATGTCCACAAGTACGGCCGCATAGGTACGGCATCACTTTCGGCATTTGAGTGTGATGAAGTGCTCGTTTTTGTTGACTATGATTTTAACGGTTTGGATGAATATTTGCGCATTAAGAATCACTTTCCGAACGCAAAATTGTACCTCCCAGATACCTTTGAAGAACTATTTCAAAAATTCAGTAAGCAGATAAAAGGGCAGCAGAAACAAACAAGACGAGTTGCGACTTCGGAATTGAACGAAGTTATCATGATTCGTGACCTGGTGGCAAAGAACAATTATTTTCTTGAGCAAGAAATATTGACGCATGATTAAGGCTGAACCTAAAACGATACTTTATTTCATCTGGAACTACTTTGATATAGTTCGTGATCTGTTTGATACTCAAAGTAAGGAAGGTATCATTCGAAAGGAGCTATTGGAAATAATCCTTGAAAAAAATAAGAAAGACATTAAATCCCAGCTGATTGAATATAAGATTCTCCGTAACATCAATGATGATTTCGAATTACGGGATGTTTATTACAAGTTGGTGGAATTTATTCTTCTTGAATTCAGGCCGTTATTGCCTGAGGAGATCGAAAAGTTTAAAACCTCTATTTCCGAATTATTCAGAAAGATTAAAGAAGGCATTAACGAGGACAAGACCATCCTTTTGGAACGAATAAGGGCGCTTTCATCCCAAATTAAAGAGTTCACTGACTCCGTTGAGAAGAATTCAATTCGGTTATTGAACGAAACCAGGGAACTTAAATCCAATGTTAATCAAATAGATTACAGAGAAAAGATTCAAAAGGCATCTTTCTGGATTCAGTACTACATAAACCCTTTGAATGCAATTCTTGATGTTAATCATTCTGAATCTATTTCGAACAAGCTGTTGGACGTTTCAGAGTTTGCTAATCAAAAAAGGCTTTCGATTGCTGATGAAGCAATTCGCAATTCTTTTGAGCAACTATATTCTCAATTGGTTCAATCAGGTGATGACTTACTAAGACAGTCTAAACTTTTAACAAATGAATTGCTGCCTCTTATTGAGAGAATTAAGACTGAGTCACTCATATTAACTGGGTGGATTGAATTTTTACGTTCATACAATAAAGTAAGCCCACCCAATCTGTTAAAAGCCAGAAAAGACAGCCCCTATTCAACCAGAACATACTTAAATACAAAAGAATACTTTGAACAATTTATTGCGCAGGTAGAGGCTGTTATAGAACCTGATGACGAAAATCAAGAACGGTGGGTTTTTAATAGAACTCTGTTTCGGCAGAGACTATCAGACAGTCTTCCGGTTGAAAATTTCTTTGATTGGTGTACCTCCCAACTAAAAACAGACAAGGACGAAATATCAAACGAAAAAGTGTTTGCGTTGACAAGCCTATTGTTTGATGAAGACTTAGAAATCGATACTGCCTCAGAAGATAGTACGATGCTAATAATTACTAAGACCTCAAAATTGACAGTTCCAAAACTTATTCTTAAGAAAAATGGAGTATCCTGAATCACATAAAGAAATCGTAGAAGAACTTCTTGGTGGAAGATTTATTCTGTCTAGAGAGTCTCATTATGTCACGATTAAAGAAAATGAAGATTTTTATAATCTATTTTTTAAAGCTTCATTTAACCATGAACTTCAGATAACCAATGAATTTGTTCGTGTAATTTCTGATGAGACTGATGAAAATCTATCACGCGACATAAGTATTTTTTTTGCTATTCTTTGTTATGAGTTGGACAAGCACGGCAAGAATTTTTTAGATGCATTACAATACTCCGAATTTTCAATTGAAGAAGTTGATAACTTATTTGAAGAAACATCATGGGTTGACTTAGTACACAGTAATAAACACCTGAAGGATTCTGATGCCAGAAAGCGTTTCATTTTCAGCTCAATGGGTAAAAGGAATATAATTGAAAAGATAGCAGACGACCGATTTGCCTTTACGGCTGCTTACAAGGTTTTTATTGAGTATGCACACGATTTGGCTCAGAACAGCTTAGACAAGAACACCACTAGGTGAAATTCATAACAATTGGAACATTTATTACACATAGTCCATTTGATCCTTAACTTGTCCATGAACTAAATATTGACGCTTTGATATCAACTGACGATAGAAATGAAATAATTGATCTGCTTATTGATAAATTAAGCTCATCAGACTCCGAATTTCCATATTCAGAGATAGAGGAGAAGTATAACGTAAGGGAATCGATTGTTGTCGCGGAAATTCTAAAAGAGCTATCAAGCCAAGGTATCATAAAGGAAAGCGGCAATACTTTTCATTCGGGAAGATTACTTGCAAGAGGACTTGAAATAAAAAGAAGTGGGGGTTGGTTGAAATTGCTGGAACTCAGTAAAAAAGAAGAGGATAAACAGAGACTTCGAGAAGAAGTTGAATTGGAAAATATCAGATATTCAACTAAGCTATCTAAAATACAAATTAGATGGTTCAATATTTCTTTGATTATTGGTTTCATTGGTGGAGTTAGCGGATTGTTGGCTTTGTTTTTGGAATTAAATGGCAAAATGAAGACGAATGACCAGGAACCTAAGTCAATTGAGAAAACTAAAACTACATTGGCAACAGACTCCCTGCATACAAGCGATATAGTGTATGATTCTTTGAAGAATGACTCTACACAACATAGGTAGCCACTGAAGTTTTTTTATTGGCACCTATTCTCCGGCTTTTCACCTAGAGCTTTTGTGGTTTGTGAACGTTCTTTTGATTAATAATTCAAAAATGATTAGTCAATCTTCTTCAGCCAATCCTCATTAATTCAAGCAATGTTGGTGAAATTGTTTGGTCAAGTTAGCGGTATTCTGCCCTATGTAAATCTTGCACTCCTGAAAAAAATCTGTTTAAAAATTATAAAGGTCAGCACTAGCTTTAAACGTAATTATTAAGCTTGTGAGGTCATCATTAGTTCCTCATTTCATTCTTTTCCTAAAATATTTTTTTCCTTCATGTCTTCATCAAATCATGACAAAAATCATGAATAGGGGTGTGGAAAGTCAAATCGATAGTCGGAAGCTATCGCAAACTTTATTTATTGTTAATTAAAGCACACACACTATGAAAAACAGATCAATTCTAATCGTAATGCTGATGCTATTTGCATTTTCATTCGCTTATGCTAAAGATGCTCCACAAAAACGTGAAATGCCACCTAAGCACAGAGGTATGCATCCACGTTTACAAGCCGATGGCACTGTGGTTGACGATGATGGAAAGACACTTGGCTCAATCAAAAATGGTAAAGTATGCGATGAGACAGGAAAGGTAATAGGTATAATTTCCGCTCATGGCGATGTTACAACTACTAGTGGCAAGAGCATCGGAAAGATTCAGAAAGATGGCAGCTACAAGTCAATGAAAGGTCATGTTGTAACGACCGACCCAGACGGGGTTGTAAAAGTAGCAGGGAAAGAAGTTGCCAAAGTAGAAGCCGGGTATAAAGACAAATCCCATGGCTGCGTCCTCCATTGTTTCTTTAGCACTGAAAACAACGATGCAGAGGAAATAGACAAGGATATCAAAAATCAGTAATGGAAACTATTTCTAATTCAATGATAGGGTTATGCAGAATGGACAAACATCATTTGAGGTTACAAAAGCGAATGGCGAAAAGTCCGTATTCAATCCGAAAAAACTATTCAGTTCATTAACGCGATCCGGAGCCAGTGAGACACTGGCTCACGAGATCGTTGATGCAATCACCTCCGAACTTTACCCTGGTATTGCGACAAAGAAAATTTACAAAAAAGCATTCGGTCTGCTGAAGGGAAGGTCAAGGTTTCTTGCGGCACGATACAATCTTAAGAATGCGATCATGATGCTTGGTCCATCTGGATACCCCTTCGAAAAATTCATAGGAGAGTTACTGAAACATCAGGGCTTTAAGGTCGAAGTAGCAAAGATTGTTAAAGGCAAGTGCGTCAATCATGAAGTGGATGTCATTGCTGAAAAGGATAGCCATCATTTCATGATCGAATGCAAATATCACAACCAACCGGGTGCAGTAAGTGACGTCAAGATTCCTTTGTACATACATTCTCGATTTCTTGATGTAGCGGAACAATGGAAAACGCTTCCCGGTCATGCAAATAAATTCCATCAAGGCTGGGTTGTAACCAATACCCGGTTTACACTAGACGCAATTCAATATGGAAGTTGCGCAGGTTTAAAAATGCTTGGCTGGGACTATCCTTCGAAAGGAAGCCTTAAAGATCTTATCGATTCATTAGGACTTTATCCGATAACCACACTTACATCGCTCACGCTGACGGAGAAAAAAGCATTACTTGAAATGAATCTGGTGCTTTGTCACGAACTCTTAAAAAATGAAACTGTGTTGGCTCAAATTGGAATAAGGCCAGCTCGAATTAAAACTATACTTGAGGAATGCCTCAATCTATGCCAACGAGCCAATCAACGTACTCCTTCCCACGTATGAACTCGCAAACCATCATAACATCAGATGGACCAATTCTCAATGATGATTTGGTTAAGGGGCTGACTGAACACGAGGTGCTGCGACTACAAAAGGAATTCGGTTTTAATAAAATCGAAACGGAAAATCACAACTCCTTCTGGCAAATCCTACTCGGTCAATTCAAATCACCGATAGTCTATATATTATTATTCGCTGCGGCAATGTCGTTCTACTTTAATGAATGGCTTGATGGAATAGCGATCCTTGTTGTTATTTTTATCAACGCGGCTATTGGATTTTACATGGAATTCCAGGCAGACCGTTCAATGGAGGCTTTGCAAAAACTCTCTATCGTATTATCAAAAGTGATCCGTGACGGAAAGTTGAAAGAGATCAACTCTGAGCAAATTGTCCCTGGGGACATTGTGTATTTGGAAGCGGGTGACATCATACCTGCCGATGGAAAAATCATAAAGCTATCGCGGTTGCTCGTAAATGAATCGGCCCTTACTGGAGAATCCGTTCCAGTAGAAAAAATTATAACTCCAGAATCGACATCCGACACACAAGCTCAAACTCTGTTCAAAGGCACCTTCGTCACAAATGGCAACGCAACATACCAGATAACTTCAATTGGTATGAAGACAGAACTTGGCAAGATTGCAACCATGGTTCAAGCCGCAAAACAGGCAGCAACACCCTTAGAAAAGAAACTTGAAAGCTTCACCAAAAAACTTATTCAAATCACAGTGCTTCTGGTGGTAGTCATCTTTGTAGCGGGATGGATTGCGGGAAATGATTTTTTTGAAATGCTAAATACTTCCATTGCCCTTGCGGTTGCAGCAATACCTGAAGGACTTCCCATCGTAGCTACTCTAGGACTTGCGCGAGGAATGCTGAAAATGGCAAAGCACAATGTTATCGTAAAAAAGCTATCCGCAGTTGAAACACTTGGAGGTACCAGTGTCATCTGCACGGATAAGACTGGGACCCTTACTGAAAACAAAATGACCGTTGCATCTGTGCAGCCCTCTTCAGATCAACAGAAGATAATTGAAGCCTGCATTTTGTGCAACACAGCAAGCATAGATCAGGCTAATGAAGTTGGTGATCCGTTGGAGATAGCACTATTACGATTCGCATCGCAACACTCCAGCATTCAAGAAATTCGCAACCAATTTCCCAAGATTGATGAAGAGCCATTCTCATCAGAATCGAAGCGAATGCTTACGCTACATAAAGGGATCAGTCGATACGTTACAGTAGCTAAAGGTGCCGTTGAATCGGTTCTAAGCATCTCATCCAACAGCGTAATCCCAACTTCAGATTGGAAACTGAACGTTTTGGAGCAAGCAAATAAACTGGCATCAGAGGGTTATAAAGTTATAGCAGTTGCATCGAGCGAAAGCGATAGCGCAAGGATTGCCAACGATAACCTCACCTATCTGGGAATTATTGGATTAATCGATCCGCCCAGAAAAAACGTGCCTGAAGCAATCAGAGAATGTAAAAGCGCAGGGATAAAAGTAGTCATGATTACAGGTGATCATCCAGCCACTGCTAAGGAGATTGGGAGACAACTGGGCATTGACTCAACGCAGGTTCAACTTGGCTTAGACATGAAGTCTTACGAACAGTTAACTGAGTTGGAAAAAACAAACTGGATTAATCAAAGCATTTTCGCCAGAGTTAGCCCTGCGCAAAAACTTGACCTCATAAGACTATATCAGGAAAAGAATTTCATTGTCGGAATGACTGGTGATGGTGTCAATGATGCCCCTGCATTAAAAAAGGCAGACATCGGGATCGCCATGGGATTGCGTGGAACACAAGTTGCCCAAGATGTTGCCGATATGGTGATCAAAGATGACTCCTTCGCATCCATCGTAACAGCCATCAAACAAGGCAGAATCATTTTCGACAACATAAGAAAGTTTGTTGTCTTTCTACTTTCCTGTAACCTCAGTGAATTGTTCACCATCGCGTTTACAGCAATCATCAACCTTCATTTTCAGCTCTTTCCTTTACAGATCCTCTTTATAAACCTGGTGACAGATGTTCTTCCAGCTCTCGCTCTTGGTATGACGCCAGGAAACAGAAACATCATGAAGATTGCGCCTAAAAATAGTGATGAACCTATTATTACTAAAACTCTTTGGATCACCATAATATTTTACTCAATTATAATCAGCGCAGCTGGCCTTGGCGCGGTCACGACAAGCCATTTCCTCTTTCACAAGGAAGAGGGTTGGAATCCTGAACTCTGCAACAATATATTATTCTTCACACTGATCGGCTCTCAATTACTGCACGTGTTCAATATGAACTCAAAAGGGTCCAGTGTTTTCAAATCTGAAATCACTCGAAACAGATACGTATGGTATTCAATTCTTGTATGCGTTGTGATTCTGATCGGATGTTACGAAATAACTCCTGTAAGACAAGCGATCTCATTGTTCCCTCTCACAATTTTTGACTGGATAATAATTATTGCATTCAGTTTCGCGAGTCTCATCATCAATCAACTTGCCAAAATATTCAACATCATAAAACAATAAAGTCATGAAAACCATAACCAGAAAGGAAAGCTTTACTGCACCAGCGCAGCAAGTATTCAAGACAATAGATGATCTTGGTGTCACCGGAATGCATATGACAGAATCGTCTGGGATGATGATGGGTAGCAAGCTTAAGCTGGATTTTTTAACTTCTAACAAAACCGGAATTGGATCCCGCTATCGATGGACAGGCAAGATGATGGGATTGGTGATGGACTTCACGGTAGAAGTTACAAAGTGGATCAACGGAGTGGAAAAAGTTTGGGAAACAATCGGGGACACGAAGCTCATTATCTACTCCTGGTACCGGATGAAACTCCTGCTAAATGAGACAAACGGAAATACTGAAGCAGAACTATCTATCTCCTATGAGAAACCAAAAGGTTTTTTTAACAAGATGCTATGTTTCCTGCTTGCAGATTGGTATTGCCGCTGGTGTCTCAAAAAAATGCTTGGCGATGCAAAAAAGGCAATTGCGGACCATGGACAAGAAACTAAACACTCCTTTGCAAAGACAGCCCTCATAATTATACTTCTATCGGTTACAACTTCTGTAGTTTTCGCACAATCCGATAGCAGCGGAGTGTACAAAACCTTTGACGACTACAAATCAAAGAAGTTATTGTATGCTATTGATTGTAATACTGAAAGTCATAAGATCAAGTCTGATCAATTCCATCATAAAGATGTTGTTCGCGTAGTTCACAATGACAGTCTTTTCACGATGCCCAAAAGTGAAATATTTGGCTACAAAGATTGTAATGGTGTTACGTATAGAATCGTTGATGGGAAGAATCACTCGATATTGAATCCATACAACAATTTGCAACTTTATAAGCATGAGATCAGAGGTCATAAAAGTACTACCCTTCATTACTATTTCAGCAAAACAATCGATTCGGCCCCCATTTTATTGACGATTGATAACCTCCGTCACGCTTTTCCTGACAATGTCGAATTCCTTAAGAGCATTGATGAAAATTTTAAGCGCGATGGCCAACTTATCAAGTTTGACAAAAAGAACAAGCAATTCATCATCAGCAAACTTTACAACGCCAGCATTAAATAATGACTCATAATAACAACAGTCTTTCAGTAAAGAATATTGGTATCGATACTTACCGTGAGAATATTGTCTTCATGCGTTACGACTGTGACGTTTGCCGTTCAGAGGGATTCAGCGCATTAACTCGCGTGGTTGTCACCAATGGCAATAAGAGTATAGTAGCAACTCTAAATGTTGTGACTTCTGATATCATCGAACACCATGAGGCGGGGCTATCTGCTGAATCTATGAAGAGGCTGAATGTCAAATCGGGAGATACGGTTTCAGTAGTGCATTTAAATCCAATTGAGTCCTTCAAGAATGTCCGTGGTAAAATGTATGGTAAGCGGTTCAATAACGAATCTCTTAGCGATGTAATCGGAGATATTGTAGCGGGACGATATTCTAATATTGAACTTGCTGCATTTATAACGACATGTGTCAATGACAATCTTGATATAAACGAAGTTATTGGCCTTACCCTGGCCATGATTGGCACTGGACAAAAATTAGACTGGGGCAAGGAACTGATTTTAGACAAGCATTGCGTTGGGGGTATTCCAGGCAATCGTACAACACCAATCGTTGTTAGTATCATTGCAGCGTCTGGTCTCATCATTCCAAAGACATCATCGCGAGCGATCACCTCCCCAGCTGGAACAGCTGACACGATGGAAACGATGACACCTGTTGATCTGACAATAGATCGAATGCGAAAAGTAGTTGAATCCGAAGGTGGCTGCATGGTTTGGGGAGGAGCAGTTCAACTCAGTCCTGCTGATGACATTCTTATCTCTGTTGAAAAAGCTCTTGACATTGACAGCGAAGGTCAAATGATCGCATCTGTACTTTCAAAGAAAGTTTCCGCTGGATCGACACATGTGGTAATAGATGTTCCTGTTGGACCAACAGCTAAGGTCAGAACCAATGAGTCTGCTTTGCATTTGCAAAAACAACTTGAACAAGTAGGATCTTCAATCGGGCTTAAGGTCAACACCATTATTACAGATGGCTCTCAGCCAATAGGTAAGGGTATTGGACCTGCGCTAGAAGCTCACGATGTTTTATCAGTATTGAGAAACTCCCCTTCATGTTCGGTTGCTCTCAAAGAACGCGCACTGCTTGTATCTGGGGCGTTGCTCGAATTGGCGGGAACGTGCAAATATCGCGAAGGAATTGCACAAGCGAAACAGATATTGGAATCTGGTGCAGCATACAAGAAGTTTATCAGAATCTGCGAAGCTCAAGGCGGATTCAAAGAGCCTCCGTCCTCGACAAAGCAGTTTGATATAATGGCAAGCAACTCTGGAAAAGTCGTTTCTATTGACAATAGAACACTGGCCCGCGTAGCAAAATTAGCCGGTGCGCCAAAATCAGTGGCAGCAGGCGTAGAATTCTTCGCACCATTGGGTAGCCAGATAAGCAAAGGCGATCTTATTTATCGAATTCATTCCGAATCAGACGGAGAAATGAACTACGCTAAATCATACATTTCATCGGTTAACCCCATTGTCACCATCGTATGAGAAAGATTGTTATAGCATTTCAAGGAAACGAAAATATCGCAGCCTACATAGTAGATGGTTTAATGGCTTCATTAGGAGAAATTGAAATGAGAAAGTTTCCAGATGGAGAAACATATGTGCGATTAATTACAGATGTACTTGACAAAGAAGTTGTCGTGGTCGCAACATTACATCGGCCTGACGATAAATTTCTATCGTTAGTATTTCTACTCCGCCTGCTCAGAGATGGGGGTGCATCGAAGATTACTCTCGTAGCACCATACCTTGCTTACATGCGTCAGGATAAGCAATTCAAACCTGGTGAAGCTGTCACATCAACCTATTTCAGTGAATTAATTTCGCCTTTCATTGATGAGCTTGTAACAATAGATCCTCATTTGCACAGACATCATTCTATGAATGAGATCTACAGTGCGAATGCAAAGGTTTTACATGCATCAAAGTCCATTGCCACGTGGATAAAAACTTCTGTATCAAATCCATTATTGATAGGCCCTGACTCCGAAAGTGAACAATGGGTTTCTCAGGTAGCAGCCCTGGCCAATGCACCGTACATTGTACTGAACAAGGAACGCCATGGAGACAGAAATGTCGAAATCTCATTTCCTGAAATCAGTTCATTTCATGAGCGTACACCCGTGCTCGTAGACGACATCATTTCAACTGCACATACAATGATTGTAACTGCTAAACGGTTACTGGAACTTGGTTTCAATAAACCTATTTGCATAGGAGTTCATGCGATCTTTGCCGACAATTCTTTTCAGGAACTACAAGAAGCCGGTGCAGCACAAATAGTAACTTGTAATACTATTGCTCATAGCAGCAATGGTATAGATCTTAGTTCAATAATCATTGACGCGTTACAATGATCAAGAAACTGATAAGCTGGTCGATAAAAAACAAATGGATGGTGATTATCATGTATTCAATCATGATAATCTACGGCATCTATTCTGTCTATAATACACCTGTCGATGCTATCCCGGACTTATCAGAAAACCAAGTTATCATCTATACCGAGTGGATGGGAAGAAACCCTCAGATCATCGAAGATCAGATAACGTATCCACTTACTTCAAATCTTCAGGGGATACCTAAAGTAAAGAACATCCGCGGTGCGAGCATGTTCGGGATGAGTTTCGTGTTCATCATTTTTGAAGATGATGCCGACATCTATTGGGCTCGTGCTCGCGTGCTGGAAAGATTAAACTATGCAACCCGTTTGCTTCCTCAAAATGTTACCCCAACACTTGGTCCAGACGGAACAGGTTTAGGTCATGTATACTGGTATACTCTTGATGCTCCTGGCTATGACTTAGGTGAACTGAGAGCATTGCAAGATTGGTACATAAGGTTCGGACTTCAGACAGTCGAAGGTGTTAGCGAAGTTGCATCGTTCGGTGGCTATCAAAAACAATATCAGGTTGTGGTCGATCCATTGAAGCTACGTTACTATGATATTACGTTGATGGATGTAGTTAATAAGCTTAAGGAGAATAACAACGAAGTAGGTGGACGCAAGTTTGAGTTATCGGACATCGGATATATCATCAAAAGCACGGGCTACATAAAGGGTATCAATGAAATTGAAAACATTCCACTCAAATCGGAAAACACAATTGCTGTTCGGGTGAAAGATATTGGAACAGTCCAAATGGGAGGAGACTTGCGGCTGGGTATTGTGGATGAGAATGGTGAAGGCGAAAAAGTTGGGGGAATAGTAATCATGCGATACGGTGAAAATGCCAAGCAGGTTATCGATCGCGTGAAGAACAAAATCGAAGACATCAAAAAAGGCTTACCTGCCGGAATAAACATAAAGCCTGCATATGACAGGTCAGATTTGATCAATGCAACAATCGATACTTTAAAGGAAGCGGTTACAGAAGAAATCATCGTGGTGGCCATTGTTCTGTTCATCTTTTTGTTGCATGTAAGGAGCGCCTTCATTGTCGTTATTACAATACCTGTGTCAGTTCTATTTGCTTTCATACTAATGAAGTGGTTTGGAATTACATCAAACATCATGTCGCTAGCAGGGGTTGCATTAGCAGTAGGTGATTTGGTTGATGCAGGAATAGTCATGGTGGAAAATGCGATGAAAACCATAGGTGGTGAAGCCGAAACAAATTGAGTTATGGAAGAAACCAGAATAGACAAGATTGAAAAGTCATCACGGTTAATAGGTAAAGCTGTGGTGAGTTCTATTCTCGTTACACTAATCTCATTCAGTCCAATTCTTTTTCTTACTGGTCAGGAACACAAACTCTTCTCTCCTCTGGTCTGGACCAAAACGTTCGCGATGATCGGATCAGGATTTGTAGCAATCATGCTTGTACCTGTATTGATGGCTTTGTTTTTAAAGGGAAAAGTAAAACCCGAAAGTAAACATCCGATCAGCCGATTCTTCATGTGGTTGTATGGACCGGTTATACGGTGGTGTTTAAAATGGAAAAAAGTTACCCTTGGTCTCGCATTGGCACTTGTACTGGGAAGTGTGCCATTAGTAATTAACCTTGGAACAGAGTTCATGCCGCCACTGGATGAAGGTTCACTACTATTCATGCCCGTTACATTGCCGGATATCTCCAACAATGAAGCAAAACGATTACTTCAGGTGCAGGATAAAATTATTAAGTCGGTTCCCGAAGTGGAGAATGTGTTGGGTAAGGCGGGACGTGCCAATACTGCAACCGACAATGCTCCAATCAGCATGATTGAAACTATGATCATTTTAAAACCACAACGCGAATGGCGGGAAGGAATTTCGAAAGACGATATAATTCGAGAATTGAATAGTAAACTGGCGATACCAGGAGTGATAAATAGTTACACTCAACCAATCATTAATAGAATAAACATGCTTTCCACGGGGATAAGAACGGACGTTGGGATCAAAATATATGGACAGAGTCTGGACTCGATCAATGTGCTCGCACATGAATTCAAGAAACAACTCGAAGGACTCGATGGAGTGGCCGACTTGTATGTCGAGCCTATCGTTGGAGGAAAGTATGTTGATATTAGGATCAAAAAAGATGAAATAGGCCGATATGCTTTGACGGTAGACGATGTTAATATGTTTATTGAAACGGCATTGGGAGGAATGAATGCAACAACCACTATTGAAGCACGTCAGCGTTTTCCTGTTAGTGTCCGTTTTGCACAAGACTTCCGAAACACAATTAATCAAATCAAAAGCCTTCAAGTGCAAACAAGGAATCTCGGCCCGATTCCATTGTCATCTGTAGCCGAAATAACTGTCACTGAAGGTCCGCCAATGATCAACTCCGAGAATGCAATGCTTCGTGGGACTTTACTTTTCAATGTTAGGGGTAGGGATATGGGTAGTACTGTTGCCGAAGCAAAGGAGCGCCTTGAAAAAGCGATAACGAATCTACCCAAGGGCTACTATTTAAATTGGAGCGGTCAATACGAAAACCAGGTGCGAGCGCAGAATAGATTGATGGTGATCATCCCCATCGTTCTTCTAATCATCCTTGTAGTACTATACTTTACTTTTAATAGTTTGAGAGAAGTACTGATCGTACTGAGTAGTATTCCTGTTGCATTGGTTGGCGGAGCATACTCATTACACTTTTTTGATGTTAACTTCTCGGTGGCGGTAGCTGTTGGATTTATTGCATTGTTTGGGATAGCAGTTGAAACCGGGGTTTTGATGCTCGTGTATTTGAACAACTCTCTATATTTCAAACTGAAGAATCATACGACAGGACAAGTCACAAACGAGATTATCGAAGATGCAATCTATGAAGGTGCTGTTCAAAGACTCCGACCTAAACTAATGACGGTGCTTGTGGATGTGATTGGATTGATGCCTGTGCTTATTGCTACTGGAACGGGAAGTGATGTGATGAAGCCTATCACGATTCCTTTTGTGTTCGGGCTTTTGACCTCAACGATTTTTGTGCTGATCGTGCTGCCGGTAATCTACGCATATATAAGAGAGCGGGAATTGCATCGAAATGGGTCATTAGATTACAAGTTGCTAGAAGACTAAGTTGCCATTTTGGGCCGGCCATTGCAAGTATGCTGTGTGAGGCACAATATTCAAGCGCAACAATTTTTTGATTGCTGGATTGGCGGACATTTTACCGTCCCGTATGTGCAGAACACACAACAGTCACCTTCTTTTGGTTTTAAAAGAGTCTTGCAGTTTTCGCATTCATAAAAGTATTGGCATGCATTTGTAGGCATAACCTCTTCTTTTTTAAATCCGCAAGACGGGCAGGCAATTATTGAATTTAGAATAACTGTTGTTTCCATTCTATATTAAAGGGTAGTTACAATCTCGTCCAGCCTTTTTGTTAACTCAGATCCACAAAAATATTTGGTCTTGTCAACCCAAGGATGAGCCTCAGAACTTAACTGATGGACATAATCAAACGGTCTCGGAAAGTCTTTACTCCATAGCGTTTCTTTGTCAAAGAACATGTAAATGTCCCAGGCTTTTTTGCCTTGTGGATTTAACCTTTTCGCAACGATGTCGCCAAATTTATTTTCAGAGTCGAAGTATTGAACAATGTTTGGGTCTTTAAACAAGGATGCCGCTTTATAAGCACTGTTTTGATCGTCCGTTTTCAGCATGTTTGTCCAAACAATAATTAGACTAATGTTCTTATCATTTATTTTCTCAAGAACAGTTTTTTGAATGGATTCAGCTCCCTGTAAACACCAGCCGCAGGTAGAGGATAAGATAGCTACAAATTTAGTTTTGCCATTTTGTTGATTAAATGTTTTCTGAATTTCAGAAACGCTTGAGAGCAGTTTCAAATTCCTGTTCACTTCTGTCGGCAAGTTACCCGTGTGATTTTTACAAGTACCATTAGCACAACAATTTCCTGCTTGGTCTTGGAGCGTTAATTCTTTCTTTCCTTGTTCAACTTTATATCCAGTCTGGTTAATGGCTTGAATGATTCTGTCAGTTTTGATTTTCTGTTCGTCAAACTCTACAGTCGTTGAACCTTTCTCATAGGATGCTTTTACAAATGAAACACCCTGTAATTTTTTAACCTCACTTTCAATGTGAAGTTCACAGGATGTACATGTCATTCCTGAAACGTTTAGCTCAATCTTCTTATTCTTACTTTGCTGTTGTCCCGTTTGATAAACTGAATTATTAAAGAAAAATTTCGAGTAGGATGGAAAAGTGATTAACAGAAATGAAACAATGGTTACAATACTTAAGAATGTTCTTGACTGAAAAAATGATTTCTCTTTAGGAGTTTCACAATTACAATCAACGTCTTTTTTAGAAGTCCTAAATGATTGAAACCAGGCGAAACCTAAAACTAAGATTGATGAAGAAACGAAGTAAGGTCTGAATGGTTCAATCCAATGGAATGACGCAGCTAAACTACTTGTTCCTGCTGCAAGAGCAAGAACCGGAGTTATGCAACACATTGATGCGCTCAGCGCTGTCAAGACACTTAAAACAAGTTGCGATTTCATATCAATTCTAAAATTTTGTTGTCAGTAATTAATTTGAAGATTGGTCTAAAAATGTTTGTGTATTCAGGGCTGACCGAATAGAAAACAGTTTGTCCTGTCTTTTTCGAAAGGATTATTTTTCCATCCTTTAGTTTTCTCAAGTGCTGTGAAATAGCCGATATATTCATTCCTAAAATGTCACTCAAGTCGCAAACACAAAGCTGACCTTCTTCTTGAAGGAGAAATAATATTTTCAGTCTTACACCGTTTCCGGCCAAACTAAGTGAATTTGCAAGGTGTTCCGCCCCTTTGTCAACATGGCTTATCTTCTCTTTACAGGCTTTAATTTGATTGACATCAGCAAAAACCCTAATGCATGTGTTTTTCATATTTGCTTATTTAAGCAAACGCTAAATTACACTCTCAGTTTCAATTGTCCAAATAGTGGTTGGTGGGATTTTATTCGACCGATAGTTGAAAACGCAGTAGCGAAAACTCCGATAAAGAGTAAGTGAATATTAAAAGGCCAACGCATAAACGAAAGAATGATGACGGTTACAAAAGCTGAAAGAACGGGAACTCCGAATATGATGGTTTGTTCTTGCATTCAATAAAGTCTGAAAAGAGTATTAATGCTTTCCCATCCCTCCGCCAAGCAGGTGAATAATGATAAAAATTATAATCAACAATACTAGCCCGATAAGCATGTAAGAGTTCCGCGACTTTGGAGCAGTAGTTATTAATTGATCAACATTATTTGTTACTGCCGCACTCGCTCTAGCTTGAATTTTTCCCCAAGGCTTGTACACCGAAAGAGTTGTAGCAGTGAGCAATAGTATTATTGCTAAGGCCGACTTTTGAACTAGGTCTATCCGCAATCCCAATTCGTTTGACGTAAAGGATACGTCTGTTGCTATTCCAGCCAAATAACTGATCGGCTGTAAGTGAAGTAGTAAAAGGATTGTGCCGACCACAGTCAGGAATAATTTCACTACTACCCAATAATATTTAAACAATCCCCATTTTGTGCCGATTGCCTGTAATAAGCCAGTTGAAAGGGAAGATAAGCAAAGCGGAATGATTACGAACCAGGCACACACTTCCATCGCGAGGTAACTCGCAGTTGCCAATTGAGTATTGGAGCTGGTCAAACCTGTTATAGCGAGTGCCAGAAAAACCACCACTGCACCTAGCCAGCCAACGGAAACAGTGATGTGCGAGGTTAAAACAAATTTGCTCAAGCGGGGTGTTAACGTCATAATCAAATTTTTTTTGTTGTGATGTGATTATCATCAAACGACAAGCAACTAATAAAGATAGCTCTATTGATTAAGAAATAAATCTGGAATCAGCCATCAAAATCAGAAACCGGCTAAAATGTAACTCTTTTCTAAAATTATGTAACTCCGTTTCCTTCGTATCACCGTTAATTTGATTATCAATTAAACTGAAAAAGCGATGACAATGACACACTCATATACAGTTAAAGGAATCACCTGCGAAGGTTGTGTGGCTAAGGTAAAAAGTAAGCTACTTATGCATCCTGATATTCTTTCGGCCGATGTGAAACTTGAAGGCCAGAAAGCAGTCATAACCATGCAAAAGCACCTGACTGTTGAAGAACTTCAAGAGGCAATTGGTGCTGATACAAAATATAGAATTAGTACAGATGCTTCTGACCACGGTCACCACACGATGAAGACTGATGATGCAAAAAATTGGTTAGTTACATACAAACCACTGTTACTGATCGCGGGTTTTATAGCAGGTGTTTCAATTGTGACTGCAAACGGAAGTCTGCATGCCGGTATGAATACGTTTATGGCTGGATTCTTTCTGGTTTTTTCTTTTTTCAAACTTTTAGACTTGAAAGGGTTCGCTAATAGTTATGCGATGTATGATTTGTTGGCTATGAAGGTGCCTGCTTATGGCTTTGTTTATCCGTTCATCGAATTGGCATTAGGTCTTGCCTTTCTTACCGGTTTTAATCCTGTATTCACCAACTGGGCAACTATTATTGTGATGGGGTTTAGCAGCATTGGTGTAATCAAAAGCGTTTTGGATAAGAAAAAAATAAAGTGTGCATGCTTAGGGGCCGTTTTTAATCTCCCCATGAGCACGGTTACCATTATTGAGGATCTTTTAATGGTAGCAATGGCGATATACATGGTGATTGTGCATTAGTTAAAATTACTTAAGCATTTATATGCATATGGAGGGGGAAGAATAATAAAATGAGTTTTTAGCCCCTTTTTATGGAATTATGTAACTGAATTATATTTAAGTATAAATCCAAATTCAGAGATTTGCGTTAGATTTGGGTATAAAATGAAGCTAATCCGTTCCATATCAGCCATATTGTTAGCCTTCTTGGTGCTGGTTTCATCTACCAGTTTCATGGTCGGCATGCATTTATGTGGGGGAGAAGTTCAAAACGTTGCCTTGTTTGGAAAAGCTGAAAGCTGCCAGGTAGAAAAAGCTTTACCTGCTTGCCATAAGCACATGAAACCTGCTTGCTGCCAAGATGAACTTGTCTTTCATGAGGGCATTGATTTCAAAGGTTCAATCGAACACAATCATATTGTTACTCCGGCTCCGATCGATATTGAGCAACCAGCCGTTCTTATTTCAGAAGTAATTCCAGCTTCATCGATTACTCGCATCCAATATTATAACTACGATCCGCCCTTGCGATCTTGCGACCTCACGGTCGCGCACCAAGTTTTCTTAATCTGATTTATTCATTCGATTGAAGGGCATTCTGCTCTTAGCGTAATCGCTATGTCTTAGCGATAACAATAATTCTCTTTTACATTCTTTATTTTAAGTCATGATTGAAAGCGTAATATCTTTCTCTCTTCGAAATAGATTCTTAGTACTGCTGGTAGCAGTAGGATTATTCGCCTGGGGAGTCTTTTCGGTGAAAGTAAATAAAATAGATGCGATACCTGATCTCTCCGAAAACCAGGTGATTGTTTTTACGGAATGGATGGGCCGCAGTCCTCAAATAATAGAGGATCAAGTAACGTATCCACTGGTAACAAACCTTCAAGGTCTTCCTCAGGTTAAATATGTACGGGGCGCTTCCATGTTTGGAATGAGTTTCGTGTACGTCATCTTCAATGATGAAACTGAAGTATACTGGGCTCGCGAACGTGTTCTCGAACGACTCAACTATGCGACACGACTTTTGCCAGAAGGTGTTACCCCAACCCTTGGTCCGGATGGAACCGGTGTTGGTCATATCCTTTGGTATACCCTTGATGCTCCAGGAATGGATCTTGGCGAACAACGCGCTATCCAGGACTGGTATGTAAAGTTTGCATTACAGAATGTTCAGGGAGTAAGTGAACTCGCATCGTTCGGTGGGTTTCAAAAACAATATCAAATCACGGTCGATCCGAACAAGCTGAACTATTACGGGCTGTCAGCACAGGAGGTTATCCAATCCATACGAGCTAATAATAATGAGGCTGGTGGACGGAAGTTTGAGCAAAGTGATATTGGCTACATCATTAAAACAACAGGCTACCTTAAGTCAGTAAATGAAATTGAAAATATTTCTGTAAAGACTGTTAATACAGTTCCAGTCAAAGTAAGCGACATAGCTACGGTCCAGATGACAGGAGAGACGCGTCTCGGAATCTTTGACATGGATGGTGAAGGCGAAGTAGTTGGCGGAATCGTGGTGATGCGTTATGGCGAGAATGCTGATGAAGTGATCAAAGCAGTGAAGAAAAAGATGGAAGAGGTTGCAAAGGGGTTTCCGCAAGGAATGAAATTCAATATCGTCTACGATCGAAGCCATTTGATTGAAGAGGCCGTATCATCAATCAAGACAACACTGATCGAAGAAATGATTGTTGTGTCTCTGGTGGTCATCCTCTTCCTGTTCCATTGGAGAAGTGCCGCCAGTATCATCATCCAGATTCCAATCACGATCGCTACAAGCTTTATCCTGCTGAATGCCTTTGGCATAACATCTAACATCATGTCATTGACTGGTATTGCACTGGCGATCGGAGTGATTGTTGACAACGGAATTATCATGGCAGAAAACTCTTATAAGAATCTGTCTCATCGATACTCGGAACTGAACCCGGAGGACAAATAAAATATTAAAGTATGAAACTCATCTCTCGAAAAGCATATAACAAAATAGATGATACCGAAAGGCTGGAGATCATCGAGAAATCCTCCAAGCAGGTTTCGCGAGGTGTCTTCTATTCAACAATCATCATTATAACATCATTCCTTCCAGTGTTCATGCTCACCGGACAGGAAGGAAAATTGTTTCATCCGCTTGCATACACGAAGACATTCATCATGCTAGTAGACGCCATACTGGTTGTAACGCTTGCACCTGTTATTATTTCATTCTTTATGAAAGGAAGGTTTAGGGATGAAAAGCATAATCCGATCAACCGGTTCCTAGAAAGAATCTATGAGCCAATTATTCGCGCTTGCATGAAGTGGCGCAAAACAACCATTGGAGTTAACATACTTGCATTGGTGATTAGCGTACCGTTGATGATTAGCCTTGGAAGTGAATTCATGCCACCACTGGACGAGCAGTCAATTCTCTTCATGCCTGTAACACTGCCTGATGTATCAAATGAAGAGGCAAAAAGAATTCTCCAGGTTCAGGATAAAATCATCAAGTCTGTTCCGGAAGTAGACAAAGTATTAGGTAAAGCGGGTAGAGCGAGCACTGCAACCGACAACTCTCCTATCAGCATGATTGAAACAATCATTATGCTGAAACCAAAATCTGATTGGCGAGAAGGCATTACTAAAAATGACATTATCAACGAACTTGACGCGAAGATGCAAATACCTGGAGTTGTGAACGGCTGGACTCAACCAATCATCAACAGGATTAACATGCTTGCCACCGGAATTAGAACGGATGTTGGTGTTAAAGTGTATGGGCAGAATCTCGATAGCATTGCTATGTTGTCTGAAAAAGTAAAAGCAGCGCTTGCGGATGTTCGAGGAGTGAAAGACTTGTATGTTGATCCTATCACTGGAGGAAAATATCTCACGATCGATGTAAACAGAGAAGCTTTAGGAAGATATGGATTGAGTGTGAATGATGTCAACATGGTCGTTGAATCCGCTATTGGTGGAAGTCCTATTGGTCAAACCATTGAGGGACGTCAGCGCTTCACGATCAGCGTTCGTTTATCTCAAGACTATAGAAATAGTATTGAACAATTAAAGCGAATTCCGGTTAAGACACCGTCACTAGGAACAGTCCCACTTTCTGCAGTCGCTGATATTAAATTCGAGAACGGCCCTCCGATGATTGTTTCAGAAAATGCGTTGCTTAGGGGTGCTGTCTTATTTAATGTAAGAGATCGTGATTTAGGAAGCACTGTTCAGGAAGCCATTGAGACCTTGAACAAAAACCTTGGAGTGCTTCCCAATGGCTACTATCTGGAATGGAGTGGTCAATATGAAAACCTCATTCGTGGAAAGCAAACACTGATGATTATACTACCAGTGGTGCTACTAATCATATTCGTTTCACTTTATCTGGCGTTCCAGTCTATCCGCGAAGCTTTCTTCAGTCTTATAACTGTGCCATTCGCACTTATCGGTGGCGCATATATGGTTTACTTCTATGGTGTGAATCTTTCAGTGGCCGTGGCGGTTGGTTTTATAGCATTGTTCGGAATCGCTGTAGAAACAGGAGTCGTGATGGTCATTTATTTGAATGACGCGATGCAACAGCTTGTGAAATTGAGAGGCAATTCAAGCGAAACGATATCGCGCGAAGAGCTCAGAGAATATGTAATTGCTGGAGCCGCTAAACGCCTTCGTCCAAAACTCATGACAGTGTGTGTGGCGTTATTTGGTTTGATTCCAGTGTTGTGGGCAACGGGTGTGGGAAGTGACGTAATGAAACCAATTGTGTTGCCCATGATCGGTGGAGTTCTTACATCCTCTACTCATATATTATTGGTTACCCCGCTCATCTTTTTGATGACAAAAGAATATGAACTAAGGAAATTCGGAAAACTCGAAGTATATGAAGCTAAGCATTAAAATACCGTTTTTTTTTACAGGATTCTGGCTTGGTGTTTTCGCATTTGCAAGTGCGCAGGTGATTACACTAGATAGCGTTCTTCACCTCATTGACAAGCAGAATCCAATGTTGCAGGAGTATGACAACAAGATCAAGGCTCTCAATACATATTCGGAAGGTGCAAGAAGTCAGATGGCTCCGATGGTTGGTGCGGGAACCTTTATGACACCTTACCCGAACCAGATGCTGATGGACGAAAGAGATAAGGGTGCATGGATGTTTTCAATCGAACAAGAGATTACTAATCCCTCAAAACTAAACGCTAATCGGAAATACCTTTCATCAAAAGCTTCGGTTGAAACTCAAAACCGTTCTGCTCAATTCAACCTGTTGAGAAGCGAAGCTAAAACGATGTATTACCAATGGTTAGTGGCTGAAGAAAAGATGAAAATCCTAAAGGAGAATGAGCGGATCATGGAGCTGATGATCAAACTCGCACGAATTAGATATCCGTACAATCAGGGAGGACTTGGAAACATTTATAAGGCCGAGGGCAGGCTGAGCGAAGTGCAGAACATGATTCAAATGACAAGCGGGACTATTGAAGAAAGCTCCTATAGATTAAAAGGTTTAATGAACGTTCCTGTTGAAACGCAGATCATGGTTGACACAGCAACTGTAATCAAGTATGAACCCAACCAATTAATTTATGACACAGCTGCACTCAGTTCACAACGCAGTGACATCAAGCAGATCGACAAGACTATCGAGGTAATGCGGCTCAATCAACAATTGCAACGTTATCAGTCAAGACCAGATTTCAAGATCAGATTTGATCACATGCAACCAATCGGCAATATGCCAACTCAGTTCACCGCGATGGCAATGGTTTCCATTCCTATTGCACCGTGGTCTTCCAAAATGTACAAGTCGGAGGTGAAGGGAATGGAATATGACATCGAGGCGATGAAGAAAGGCCGTGAAGCAATACTAATAGAAACACGGGGAATGCTTGCAGGCATGGCTTCACAGTTAGCACGAATGAAGCAACAACTTGACAATTATGACAAGAAGATCATCCCGGCATTGAAGAAAAACTACCAAACTCTGATGTTGGCCTATGAAGAGAATCGTGAACAGCTTCCAATTGTAATCGATGCGTGGGAAGCGTTGAACATGGCGCAAATGGAGTACATCGAAAAGAATCAGGAATATTTTAACATGATCGTTAGCTATGAAAAGGAATTGGAGAAGTAACCTGCTACTGGCAATAATACTGCTAATGTTACTGGCAGTGGTTGCGTCATGTAACAAAAGTGGAGAGCATGCAGAGCATGCTGATACTTACACATGTCCAATGCACCCCACAGTCATTTCTAACAGACCGAGTACATGCCCGGTGTGCGGAATGGATCTTGTGCGTAAAGCTCGCCCTGGCGAAGAAGTTGAGATAACAGAAGACCTTTCAAAACTGCTCAAATCTCCAAATGAAACTGTCATTGCTTCGATAAAAACAATCAAAGGCGAATACAAGTCGATGCCCGTTTCCACAGCAGCTCAGGGTGTAGTCACCTATGATACCAGAAACATTTATACAATTCCAACTCGTATCGGTGGTCGGCTTGAAAAGGTATTTCTCAAATATGCTTTTCAGAAAGTGCGAAAGGGGCAAAAGGTCGTTGAGATTTACAGCCCTGAATTATTGACGGCTCAGCGAGAACTAATCTTCTTATTAGAGAATGACTCGGAAAATCAAGCACTGATCCAAAGCGCGAAAGAGCGCCTGAAACTTCTTGGTTCGAGCGAAGGGCAGATCAATGATCTCATTCAAAGCAAAGAGCCAAAGAGTACTTTTTCAATTTACAGTTCTTATGATGGCTATATAATTTCTGATACGCAACAAACACCTGTTGCCCCTATGACATCGCAAAATGCCTCGGCATCTACTGGAGGAATGAATGACGGAATGAGCGGAAGTACAGGTACATCACCTCAAGCGTCTTCAGGTACTTCGAATACAAATGCGAATAATGTTCTTATCCGGGAAGGAAGCTATGTAGCATCCGGCCAGACACTATTTAAAGTAGTCAATCCTTCGGCATTGCGAGTTGAATTGAACATAGCTTCAACTCTCACTGGCACCGTGAAGAAGGGTGGTAAAGTAATGCTCGATTTTGGTGATCAACATGGTGAATCGGGAACGATCGACTTCGTGCAACCTTTCTTCAATGAAGGACAGGAATTTCTTACAGTTCGAGTCTATACGAAGAATACAGATCGGCTGCATATTGGTCACCTGGTAAAAGCTGTGATTGAGAGTAACTCAGTTGAAGCATTGTGGGTGCCCAAAGAAGCGGTCGTTGATCTTGGTGTTGAAGAAGTAGTTTTTATTAAAGTGAAGAATGTGTTTAAGCCAAAAAAAGTTGTGACAGGGGTACGTACAGAAAATCAAATAGAAATTAAGCAAGGCCTTTCATCATCGGATGAAATTGCCAGCAATGCTCAATACTTAGTCGATAGCGAAAGCTTCATCAAAACAAATAAATAAGATGAAACGCATTTTAATCATATCAGTGTTTGCAGCAACACTCTTTGCTTGTTCACAGGAAAAGCAGGGAGATGAACATGCAGGTCATGACAAAGCCAAAGAAGAAAGCTCAGCTAAAAAGTATACATGCCCGATGCATCCTACTGTGGTACAGGATGGACCCGGTAAGTGCCCAGTCTGTGGAATGGATCTCGTGCCTAAAACAGACAACACAACGGCCGCAACAGATGACTTGATGCTAACTGACAGCCAGATAAAGCTTGCTAATATTACGACTCAAATAGTTTCAGTTCAATCCATCGGTCAAACCGTTGTCGTTAATGGGAAGCTTGTTGAAAATCAAGATCTATCACAGGTGGTTAGCAGCAGAGCTCCTGGAAGGGTTGAGAAACTGTTTGTAAAAGAAACAGGCCGCTCAATTCAAAAGGGCGAACCACTATACGAAATCTACAGTGAAACCATACTTACGCTTCAAAGGGAATTCCTTTTAGCTAAGGAACAATACGATGCACTTGGTGCAGCTGAAACACGATACAAATCATTTCTTGATGCAGCAAGAAGAAAATTGACGCTGTACGGACTCAGCAATTCTCAGGTTGAAGATCTGGCTAAAAATAAGAATGCACAAAATCGGATTACATTTTTGTCTCCTGCTTCGGGCATTGTAACAGAGATTTCAGTATCTGAAGGACAATATGTTTCCGAAGGCGGCTCATTGATGCGAATTGAGAATACATCGAGTCTTTGGCTTGAAGCGGAACTCTACCCTAATGAAGCTACACTTGCAAAGGTTGGCGATAAGATCAATGTCAGAATAAGCGGTTTCGAGAATCAACCCGTTGAAGCAATTGTGACATTTTTCAGTCCCGAGTTTCGTGCCAACACACAGATTATGTCCATGAGGGCTTCGATCTCAAATCCAACCCATGTTTTCAAGCCAGGTATGCAGGCTCAGGTGTTCTTCAGTCATTCAAGTAAGAAAGCATTATCGTTACCGGTTGACGCAGTGATCCGTGATGGAAAAGGAACCCATGTTTATATACAACGAGGTCGTAACACATTCAGACCACAAATGGTGAAGACAGGTATTGAAGATTTTGAGAAAGTTGAAATTATCGAAGGGTTAACTGAAGGTGACACAGTCGCCATAACTGGCGCGTACCTTTTGTATAGTGAAATCATTTTGAAAAAAGGAACAGACCCAATGGCAGGTCATACCCATTAATTATATGAAAGAATGTTGTAAGGATGTGTTTGAAAAGCCATCAAAATGGCAAAGATGGAAATCAAGAATGATCTACATCATCATAGTGATTCTACTTGCCTTTATCACATGGAATCAATTTAACTAGTAATAACCTTAAATATGAATACAATGAAAATCAGATCAATGTTTTACTCGCTGCTACTAGGCGTGGCAGCATTCACCTTCCTGGCAAATTGCTCGGGAAATAAAAAAGATGATAATCATACAGGTCACGATGAACATGCCGCGAAAGATAGCACGGAACATGCTTCGGGATCTACTGCAGCTGCGGAAGCCAGTGAACCACAGTTCCAGGTTGACGCAAACTTTCAGAATCAGCTTGCAAGCGTTTTCACTTCCTATGTTGAGTTGAAAGATGCATTCGTTGCCACGGATGCGAACAAAGTTAAAGACGAAGCGAAACAAACTGTCGAAGCTTTAGCAAAAGTGGATATGAAACTTCTCTCTGGTGCAGCGCATAACGATTGGATGAACTATCTCTCTCCAATCCAAAGCTCATTGAAGGAAATTCAGGGAAGTACAGACATTGAAGCACAAAGAAAAGCTTTTAGCAACCTTTCAGACAATCTGTATAAGAGTGTAAAAGCTTTTGGTCTTGGAGGTAAAGAAGCCTTCTATGAATTCTGTCCTATGGCTTTCAACAATGAAGGCGCTTATTGGTTAAGTGATCAGGCGCAAATCAAGAATCCATATTTCGGTGACAAGATGCTTACCTGCGGGGAAGTAAAAGAGAAATTGAAGTAATAGTCAAAACATGAAACGCAGAGATTTCATAAAACGTTCCGCCTTATCTGCTCTTACTGCGTGGGTTGGTTCTTCAATATTAAGTGCTTGCCATACCGAAGAAGACATGATCGGTGAGCCCAACTGGATTGTTGAAGGTTCGTTTGATCGCCCACTAACAATTCCGGCTGTGAGCAATGGAAGCGCATCCTTGAATGCTCAGTTCAGTGTTGCTGAATTATTGAAAGGCCAATCAAGCACAACGCTTTCTTATGCGAATGGCCTGCTAGGCCCAACGATTAAGGCAAACGCAGGAGAAACCGTAAACGTGTCTCTGCAAAATAGTCTGTCAGAAGAAACCAATATTCACTGGCATGGTCTAATTCTTCCCGAAAACATGGATGGTCATCCTAAAGATGTTGCATCGGCTGGCGGTTCATTAAACTATTCACTACCAATTATTCAACGGGCGGGAACATATTGGTATCACCCGCATCCTCACGGTGTGACAGCAAAGCAAGTCTTTATGGGCCTTGCAGGAATGTTCATCGTAAATGATCCGGAAGAAACCGCACTGAATTTACCATCTGGAGAGTTTGAGGTACCGCTTATTATTCAGGACAAACACTTTGAAGGAAACAATCTTGAATACTCACCGAGTGATGATGAGATCATGACCGGATACCTTGGCGAGCAGATATTGGTAAACGGACAACACGCTCCGTTCCTCAGTGTCGCATCAAGGTGGTATAGGGTGCGCATCCTAAATGGCTCCACCGCCAGAGTATACAATCTGGCACTCACCGGAGGAAGGCAAATGACCATCATAGGATCAGATGGAGGTCTGTTGGTATCACCTGAAACTGTTTCAAGCATAATGCTTGGTCCAGGTGAACGGATAGACGTACTCGTTGACTTCTCTGGTCTTGCAATTGGCAAAGAAATTTACTTAGTCAGCAACAAGTTCAGTGAGTACAATGTACAAGGAAGACAGAGTTTCAGTCTACTGAAATTTAAAGTTGACAGAACAGAAACCTCGAACTTCACCTTGCCTTCATCACTTTCTAACATCAGCCCTCTAAATCCTAGTCTTTCAGTGAAAACCCGAACACTCGACATCGCGCAAACAATTGGTGGTGACGGTGGCCATGGTGGAATGGGAAGGCACTCAATCAATGGAAAGATATTCGAAATGGATCGTGTCGATGAAACAGTTTCAGCTGGGACAACAGAGATTTGGGAGTTCGATAATAGAGCTGGAGATGAAATACATCCAATGCACATACACGGAGTTCAGTTCCAAGTGTTGGAAAGAACTGGTGGTAGAAACAAACTGATTGCTTCCGAGAAAGGTTGGAAGGACACGATCCTCTTGATGCCTCGCGAGAAAGTCAGAGTGATTATGACATTCCCGAACTACACAGGCGTCTTCGTATTCCATTGTCACAACCTTGAACACGAAGATGATGGTATGATGCTCAATTATGAAATAATCTAAAACCTAAAATAAATAACTATGAAGAAAACAATAATGATTGCTCTTGTTGCTCTGGTGAGCTTCGGAGCTTATGCGCAACACGATCACGCAGCACACAGTGACAACAAAGATCACGCGCAAGGACATGTGATGTTCAAGGACGAAAAAGTTGGAACAGCATATTCCCACTATATCAACCTGAAGGATGCTCTCGTTGCGTCCAAGTCTGACGAAGCAAAAAAAGCAGCGTCCGAACTACAAAAGTCTTTAACTTCCTTGAGCAACGCCAAAAAGGCAACAGAGTCCGCTTCAAAGATTGCGGCCTCAGCTGATCTCGATGATCAACGCAAAGAGTTCTCAAACCTTAGCAACGAAATGACATCACTGGTGAAAGCTTCAAAGCTTTCGATGGGGTCGATTTACCTGGAGTACTGTCCGATGGCGAATAACAACGAAGGTGCGTATTGGCTTTCGAATGAAAAGCAGATCAAAAATCCATACTTCGGTGATGCTATGCTCAAGTGTGGATCGGTGAAAGAAACAATTCAATAAAGAATTTTTAAAAAAATGAAAATAGCGGATATAAGATTGAGTACATGCCCAGGCCACTAACTCAGGACACAACATCTAATGTCGTTAATGATGAACGCTAAGAAGAAGACAAAGCAAAATGGAACTGGCAGTAAAAGCCAAAAGGAAAGGAGAAAAAGCTTTCTACTCAATTTCCTTGGAATGTTAGGATTGGCTATCCCGTTAGTTTGGGCAGCAATTGCTATTTATAACAATGAGAAGATCTCCACTAAGGACAAATCAACGAACACCATAAGTCTTGATGACATTAAGCTCTCAAGTTTATCAGGTGAAAAAATTGACATGAGCGAATTTGAGGGTAAAACTGTATTCATCAACTTTTGGGCAACCTGGTGCGGGCCTTGCATTCAGGAAATGCCAACTATTGAAAAGGCACAAACATTGATGAAAGGGAAAGATGTAGTGTTTTTATTTGCTTCAAACGAGGAACTAGATCAAATCGAACGCTTTTCAAAAAAGAAAGATTACAATTTTCGGTTTGTACAATTGAACAACATGGAGGAATTGAAAATTCCTGCCCTGCCCACCACGTTTATTTTTGATACGGATGGTGTTTTGAAATTTTCAGAGACAGGATCCCGAAGGTGGGATGAATCAACAAACATTGAACTAATTACTAAAATAATAAACCATGAAGAATAGCATAGCTCTTTTTGTTCTGTCGATCGTACTGTTCACATCTTGTTCAACTAAGAAGACGGAGGAAGTGCAACAGCAACCGAAAGTAACTCAACTTGAATCTCCAACTCAAACCGGGGTCGAAAGTGGAGAACCTTTCCTGTTCACATATTATGACAGCATCGTCTATTTTTCCTGGATTGAAAAAAGTGGAGAAGAATCGACATTTAAGCTTTCCAGTCTAGCGGCTGGGAAATGGGCACCTCCGATAACCATTGCTTCTGGTAAATCCTGGTTTGTGAATTGGGCAGACTATCCCATGATGGCGAGAAACCAAAACGGATTCATTGCACATTTTTTGGATAGAAGTGCAGATGGGAAATTTACCTATGATGTAAAGTTCACGACTTCGAACACAAATGACACGACATGGACAAAACCAAAAATTCTTCACGATGATGGTAAGCAGGCAGAGCATGGCTTTGTTTCATTAGTACCATATGAGGATAAATTCTTTGTTACCTGGTTAGACGGCCGCAATACCGTGATGGAAGGAATGGAAAACATGGATCATGATCATCATGGGGAAATGAGTTTGCGAGCTGCCATTCTTGATTCAAATGGAAAGAAACTTCATGAATGGGAACTTGACAAGCGAACCTGCGATTGCTGCCAGACAAGTGCAGCAATAACCTCTACAGGACCAGTGGTCGTGTATCGCGATCGTTCGGGAGAAGAGATTCGCGATATGTCCATAGTGCGTTTGGTGAATGGTGAGTGGACCACACCTAAAAGTATCAATAACGACAATTGGAAAATTGCAGGATGCCCAGTAAATGGTCCACGTGTATCGGCAATCGGAAGTACAATTGCTACCGCCTGGTTTACCATTGCTTCTGATACTGCTCAGGTACGAGTGATTTTTTCTAATGATAGCGGGGAAACCTTTGGAAAGGCAATTCGGGTCGATGAGGGTAGTCCGATAGGCCGGGTTGATATTGTATTGATAGACCAGCAAACTGCTGTGGTCAGTTGGATGGAGGGGACAGAAATAAAGGCTGTTAAAGTACGGAGTGATGGCACCAAGGACCAATCGATTACCATCGCCACATCATCCGAGTCACGATCAAGCGGTTTTCCACAAATGACGAAGTCGGGCAACAAACTCATATTTGCCTGGACTGATTCGAAAGAAAAGTCAATAAAGTTGGCTTCTCTTCCTCTGTGACACTGAATTCCTATACATTAAAGACTTAAAATTATGAACCGAATAGTAATAGCCTTTTTATTGACTAGCCTCGCAGGACTTGCTCATGCTCAATTAAATATTCCACCGGCTAGTCCCGATGCTGAGTTTAAACAGCAGCTTGGTTTTGGAGAAGTGGAAGTAAAATACTCACGCCCCAGTGCACGCGGCCGGGTAATTTTTGGAGGCCTTGAGCCCTTCGGTAAAATGTGGCGCACCGGTGCACACGATGCTACCACAATTCGTTTTTCAGAATCAGTAAAGCTGAATGGCAACGAAATTCCTGCGGGCACTTATTCTTTATTCACCATTCCCAATCAAAACGAGTGGACCATCATAATCAACAAGACCACTGAAATGCATGGCACTTCCGATTATAGTCAAGAACAGGACCTCGTTCGCTTTGCAGCAAAGGCAGAGAAATCGGCACGCTACTATGAAACCTTTACCATCGAAATAAATGACTTTTCGAAAGAAGAAGCAGGTTTGTTTTTGCTATGGGAGAACACGCAAGTAAAAATCACCATCAAAATGAATGTTGATGAAAAAGTGATGGCCGAAATCAATGATCGGATCAACGTTAAGAAGGAAGATCGCGCAAGTCTTTTATTTCAGTCCAGCTCGTACTACTTCAATAACAACAAAGATCTGAATCAGGCCTATGCCTGGGTGAAGGTGGCCAATAGCAAAACCCAGGATGCCTCATATCTTCAGCTTCAAGCAAAAATTGAAGCCGCTTTGAATGATTATGCATCGGCTCTAAAAACATTGAAAGCATCGACTGACTTAGCCACAACGAAGAAACTTGATCCGATTATTGCAGCCAACGAAAAACTTCGTACTGAGTGGTCAACCAAAACCGGCAAAAAGTAAAATGGTAAAACTTGCATTTATTGCGCTCTTCACATTTCATTCATTTGTTTCTGTAGCACAGAAACCCATTGCCGACAAGTTTGTTGTGGACTTGAAACTAAGTAAGCTGGAGAGGACAGGTAAAAAAGTGGGTGGTGAACATTATGGTGAAATCCAACTGACTTCAGGTTATCTCACTTTCGTAAAAAACAAACTAACAGGCGGCACTTTTGAAATGGACATGGCCAGCATCACTTGCTTAGATATAACCGATGCGAAATCAAACAAACGATTAGTTGATCATCTTAAATCGGAAGATTTCTTTTCAGTGGCCCGGTTTCCAAAGTCAACGTTTGTCATTACCAAAGTAGAATCTAAATCGGCTACCGAGTATCTGGTGACCGGAGATCTAACCATCAAAGGCAAATCAAATCCCATCTCCTTCACTGCAATAGTCAAAACAACAAATAACCAAACGATTGTCGAAGCCACACTGGTGTTTGACAGAAGTAAGTATGATGTAAAATTTGGGTCACAGTCGTTCTTCGAAAACCTTGGCGACAAGCTGGTTTACGATGATGTGGACATTACAACCAAATTGATTTTAAAACGCGAAGAATCACAATAGAATACATGGAACATCATCAGCAATATACCTGCCCTATGCATCCAGAAGTAATCAAAGATGCTCCTGGAAAATGTCCAAAGTGCGGAATGGATCTCGTGCTCGCAAAACAGGAGACGAAAGCCGAACCTAGGCATGAACATAAAGCCCATGTTCATTCAGACCATATACCAAAGCATGACATGTTGCAGCATGATCACAAGGCATCTGGCGGTCACGCACATCATGCAGGGATGATTGATGATTTCAAAAAACGATTCTATGTAGTCCTTGCACTCACCGTACCCATCATGGCGCTATCTCCAATGATCCAGCATTGGTTGGGTATTGACTGGATGTTCTCTGGTTCCGGTTATATTCTTTTAGCGCTTTCAACTATTGTTTTCTTTTATGGCGGATGGCCTTTCCTTCAAGGTCTTGTTAACGAAGCGAAATCAAAGTCCCTTGGAATGATGACGTTGGTCGCAGTAGCCATCACCGTTGCGTATGTTTACAGCATTGCTATCATACTAGGTCTCGAGGGAATGGACTTCTTTTGGGAGCTTGCCACACTGATTCTCATCATGCTTCTTGGGCACTGGATTGAAATGAGATCCATTATGAGTGCCTCAAAAGAGCTTGAACTTCTCGTACAGCTGATGCCATCGGAAGCACATCTCGTTCATGGAGATCATATCATGGATGTAAAAACTGATTCGCTCAAAGCTGGCGACATCATCCTTGTAAAACCGGGCGAAAAGATCGCTGCCGATGGAGTTATCAACGAGGGCCGAAGCTTTCTTAATGAATCAATGCTTACCGGTGAATCAAAGCCATCTGAAAAATACAGGGGCGACAAAGTGATTGCAGGTTCAATAAATGGTGAGGGCTCATTGAAGATTCAGGTGTCTCATGGCACGAAAGACTCCTATCTATCACAAGTCATCAAACTGGTTCAGGATGCGCAGGACTCAAAATCAAAGACGCAACTTCTCGCAGATCAGGCAGCAAAATGGTTGACGATAATCGCACTCTTATCGGGAACAGTCACATTCATCGTCTGGCTGGTGATTGGTAAGGATCTCGCATTTGCGATGGAGCGAATGGTAACTGTCATCGTGATTTGTTGCCCTCATGCTCTGGGACTTGCTGTTCCATTAGTGGTTGCACGCTCTACAGCGATCTCAGCGAAAAGCGGATTACTCATCAAAGATCGGACGGCATTTGAGAACTCTAGGAAAATATCAATGGTTGTCTTTGATAAAACAGGTACGCTTACAAAAGGTGAATTCAATGTAGTGAGATACGAAAGTCTCGATGGCAAATCAAACAAGGAACAAGTACTACAGCTCGCAGCAGCACTTGAACAAAACTCAGAACATCCAATCGCTACGGGGATTGTGCGAAAAGCAAAAGAACTTAATCTTCCTTCGCCAAAGCTCTCAGACTTCAAAGCAATTACCGGAAAGGGAATCGAAGCTAAAGTTGATGGGAATTTCATCAGAGTTGTAAGTCCAGGATACCTGAAAGAGAATAATATCGCGATTGATCAAACAGCATCAAAAGCGGAGACGGTAGTATTTGTTTTATTCAACGACAAAGTAATGGGCCTTATCGCACTTGCAGATGAGATCAGGCCTGAGTCAGCTGAAGCAATCAAAGTACTGCATTCACAAAACATAAAATCCCTCCTACTAACGGGTGATAATAAGGAAGTAGCAAAAGTTGTATCTGAATCTCTCGGCATGGATGGTTTCATTGCTGAAGTACTCCCTCATCAAAAACTCGAAAGGGTCAAGGAACTGCAGCAGCAAGGAAATTTTGTCGCGATGACAGGTGACGGTGTTAACGATGCTCCTGCCCTTGCACAAGCTGATGTGGGGATCGCTGTGGGTTCAGGTTCTGACATTGCTGCAGAAACTGCTGACATCGTTTTGGTTAACAGCAACCCAAAAGATGTTGCGAATCTTATTTTGTTTGGAAAGGCAACTTACCGAAAGATGATACAGAATCTCACCTGGGCCACAGGTTATAATGTGATTGCATTGCCACTTGCGGCTGGAATACTATATAACGCTGGAATTATGTTGAGCCCAGCTATGGGCGCAGTACTCATGAGTGTAAGTACGGTTGTCGTTGCGCTAAATGCCCGGATGCTAAAAGTATAACCAAGCTTTTACTTGACAGTGAAATACGCATTTGCTTGATGAATTTATGAGACTTGAATAGTTTTTTTGTGACTTTTGTAAACTACTTCACGACTTTTGTAAACTATTCCGCTACTTTAATCCTGTCTCACAGGTTTTGTGAAAAACCCCGAATGTCTTTAACCGGAAATTACCTGAAAGTCTTTAACTAGCAAACTACTCGCAATAGGTGCTTGGCTAAATTGTCTTTTACTGATCACCCCGAATAGTCTTTTACTGATCATTGGGATCTATCAGGCCACGTCGACCCTTTGATAAAGATATGATTTGATTTTGTCTGAAACTTTGTTAGACAGACCTGTCTGACGAACAATTCTCCAAATGGGAAGAGATTCTTGCTTTTCCACCATAAGTGATATAAAATCGTCTATTCTTCTGATTTGATAGTCTTCGACTGATTCACACACCTGATTTAATAATTTCTTTGCTTGGGGGATCTTATTCAGGTTTGTGCCTTGGATATATTTTTCAGCGTTGATTATTTTTGAAATAATGGTCCTTGTTATCCTGCCCTTGTACTTCGTTGCCTTTAGATGAGATACAATCGCTGCAATCTGTTTTATTAGGTGCTGGTCTAATTTTTCCCAATCTAACTTCAGTTGATTGAATTCGTTTACTGAAAGATAAAGTTTGTTGATAGAAATCAACCAATCATTATCGTTACGATACAACCATGCATAGAGCGCGCCATTTGTCAACCGAGCGTTTTTAACTTTGTTTGACGGGTATTTTTCTAAAAGTATAATCCATTCAGCTCGTTTGCCTTCTCTTAAATTTGAAATTGGGTCTGTTAGTGTAATTGCTTTTTTTGGGCCTCTTTTTAGGACAGATACCGTTTTAGCGTCAGTACCTAATTCTCGCGCTATCTGTCTGAACGATTTTCCTAACTGTAATTCGGAATTTAAGCGACTCATCCATACCACTCCAAATTCCTTAACTCTACGGAATTTTACATCTTCACCGAGAGCATTCTTTATTGTGCTCTGGGTATAAACCATACCACAAGAGCAAGTTAATGTAGCAATAAGTCTTTTGGTTTTGGGGTCAATGTGATTTGAAATTTGATCTACAACTTTTTGCCCATAATGCTCTGCGGCCTTATTGATACACTCATATTTCTCCTTCTCTTCCGGGGGGCTTAAGTGCCAGGTACGTTCGTATGACTCAAAAAATTTACGAACCAGAATTTGCCTAATTGGATGGAATATGTGACGAGGGCGTTTGATTATGTCGCATATCCAGCGATAGTCTCCTGGTGAGTGAAATAACGGGAAAAGGTGATTTAATAACGATTTGCTATGAAAAGAAATGAATGCATCGACGATTTTCAGGAAGTTTAGGGAAGACTTTTTGTAGAAATTTAGTTCTTGGGACTTTTCCTCATAATTAATCTTGTTCAATTCAAAGGGTACATTCTTAAAATGGACTTCGAGTTGGTAGCCCGCAAGGTTTTTCAGTTCATTTAATTCATTCAATTTGGTTAATGCTTGAGCGTACTTTTTCGGATTTAGAAAGGAAAATCTGCTGTAACCGGATAAATCAGGCCTTGCTTGAGCTAAAAAGGTATTATGTATAGGGCATATTAGAATATCCGGAATTTGATGTGCCAAATGCCAGTAGGGCTCTCCAACGTTCTTAATATCTTCAATCAAGCATACAGAGCAATATTTAGGAAATCTGGATCTCCTAAAAAGCGAGGCATTGATGCCAACTGACGCGTGGATCGTTGATCCTCGATTGCTTTTCATTAGTTCGAAGAGCTTTTGTTGTTTTTCAACGGTTATGAAGTTGCTGTAATATGGAAATAGAGTATATCTTTCAATTATCTCGTCAACTGTCAAGGTTAATGCTTGGGAATTCGCCGAGTGGAATGATTCCAATGCATAGGGCAAATCTATTACCGCGGAAATGGATTTGCTTCCAAACAATTCCAATTGCGTAGATTTATAGTCTTGAAATGGCAACAGTGCATGATATCTTGCTGCCAGACTATAAAGTGCCTCGTCAAAATATGGGTTTGGAAAAGCAATCATCACTTTATGGTTGCTGGATTAACGGTGGAACTATTGTTTCTAACCGCCTCGTAAATTCCATTGAGAATACTTTCATTTCCAATTATTGAGCTTTGGCTGTTTTTTGTCACGGATTCTTTTGATTCTTTTACTTCTTTCGTTGTGACATTGTCAATCAAGGCTTGAGACATCTTATACTTTTCCTGGTCAGTTAGTTCGGCCGTGTTATTGATGATGGTTTCAACAGTTTTTATACCTTCGGCTGTCAAGGTACTCTTAGAAATGATTTCAAGGATTTTGTCGAGCTGTGTGGTAGCCTTAGTAGATTTTAATGCTGTTAGAACATCGGAATTTACATCTCCGTAAAGATTCTTGCGATGTTGGTCATTGCTTCTCAAGGAGTCGATGATGGGTCGGGAAAGCTGCATTGAATCTAGATCGACCTGACGAATTAAATCTTCATTTAATGTTTCAAGTTTGAGTTGAAGCGCGCGCTTTTGTGCTGCAATGTGGGTATTAATAAGTTTCGATAGGATGCCTTCTGACACCTCATAATAAGCATCAATCATTTTTTTCGTCAGTTGGCCAGGGTTCTTTAAATACTGTAGTTTCCACATTGATTTTAGCACAGTTTCAAACTCTTTATCACCCTTTTGAAGTTTGTCCCAAACTACAATGCCTCCCGACTCTAAACGCCTGAGAATTTGATAATTTTCGCACATGATCTGAACCGAGTCATACGCTCCAATGAAAATTATCGGTATGGCAACATACTCGCTTAAGTTTTTGAAAAAGTTCATTAATGCTTTGCGATGCACGCTTCTAATTTTGTCCATGTTGCCTAGCTCATCGATACATAGGCAACCGAGATGATGTTGATGGCACCATACTCCTATTGCTACTGCTAGTTTTTCGGCACTCCATTTTGAATTAGAATACTTCCTGTAGTACATGTCAACCCCGAGCGCTAGATCAAGATGACGGAAAAATGAATCAGCTATCCCTTTGATCGATCCTGATGAAGGGCAATTCACTTTGATTGAGAATACTTGGGTTGTTATATAGTGTTGAAGGGTATGAGAATCATTAAAATGCTTGATTGGGGCTGGGAAGCAAATTCTCAATATGTTTTCGACTGCAGATGATTTTCCAACACCTGGCATTCCAATAATCGTCAGGTTGTCTACCGCATAAAGCTTTTTAAGAGACAAGCATAAATCTTTGTTGTTGATATTTGCCTCCCAATCTTTCAGATTTGTTACAATGTTAAAGTATTCTCCTTTACATACTTCGTACCGCTGGTTAACAATGTCGTATATGTGATTATAGATTTCATAATGTTTATCTGTCACTTGAAACCATTGAAAACGGGCAATGGACAGCATGTTTCGCCGTTCAATAACATCTTGTGGTAAATCATCAGGGTTAATAAAGTGATTAACTCTCATTTTTTGCACAAACTCCTCTAAGGATAGTCGCGGCGGCATAGTGTTTATCAATTCCATGGGTGTTTCAAATATTAGTCTTGTTCATAGAGTTTCGATATTTCATCGGATTGGGTGGGTCTTGAATAAATTCCTGATTTTTCCTCATTTTCCTTTGATTCGTTCAAGATCGCAGTCTCTGAAGCTTGTTCTAGATGTTTTTCAATAGATTGTAGTTCCTTTCCTAAATTCATGTTTAGCTTGCCATAATTTTCTTGCTCTGCCGACGCTAGAATCTTCGCAATTTCAATATCATTTCTTATACGCGCTTTGCGTTCTTCCTTCTTCTGGGAATTGTCTTTTACGCTGTACTCCGCTTTTGCAACGAGACGATCATAGAGTGTGGGATAAACCGCCATATTTTCGCCTCTAATCTTTGTGAGATGAAATTTGCCTTCATAATACCAATAGATTTCATGGTATCTTCTCGGGTCATATGCTAGTGTAAATTCATTTTCTCCAGCGCTAATTAACTCCTGATAAAGTTTCTCCGTTTCTTCATCAACCGGAATGTATTCGTCTCCGTGTAAAATGATTCCTTTACGACTGCCAGAAAGCTCTTGCTCTTTCGTCAGCAGATGTAGTCTCAGTGTATCTAAAGGTTTACTTGTTTGAAAAGTTGTGCCTTCTTGCAGTCCCCACTGTACAATTTTAACAGGTATTTTGTCGACAAAAGATGTGTCCATTCCTTTTTGAAGAGGGTAAGTTTTAATAAGATGATCTCTGTTGTATTCCCTTATAATAATCTTGACAATCTCAATTAACTTCTCTAGAGTAATTGTGGCATATTCTCGGGAGTCTTCCGCTTGTCTTTCGCCATGATCTTGACCCACTACACCTTTTCCGTGCATTATTTCTTTAATCCTATCCTGAACAGTTTTTACCAACCGCTCAACAATTGGCTTAAGATCGCCACGGTATGCTTCCGTATTCTCGACTACTATTCCCAAACTTTGGGCTATATCGTCTGCTTTTTCAGACAACGCTTCGCCTCTGTCTGCAACGACTCGTCTGGGGATAAGCCTTAAGTGATCACAGTTCTCTTTAAATGTTGTAAACTCCTCGTCATCAAATTCGTTAAGAGGAACACAAGCATTTAACAGAGCATTAGTTAATGTAGCATAACTAGGTGTGTAGAATGTGATCAAGAATCCAAGGACATATCGCGAGGTAGTGTCAGTTACGATATATAGATACGGTCTTCCTAAAAAATGATCTTTGAAAACAGATGATCTAAGCTGAATGTCCATTTGGGTCCAGTCAATTTGAACCAGATCTAAGGGCCCGATCACACCGTCAGTAGCCCTTCCCTTAAGCATTTTTGACGTCATTGTGAATCCGCGTGGACCCATCTGTAATTCTAACTTTTCGGCAGAACTCAGATTTTTTTCTCCGTGATAGATCAGAGCTTTGGGCGTTATTAGGTCTCCGTGACAATGAAGACTTTCATCGAGGTCTTCGCGAACTATTTTGCTAATAGTCCCCTCAATAGATAACCCTGATCTCAAATGATACTCTTTATACTTGTTTTCGAGTAGTTTTTGGGTAGCGCTGTTGAATTTACTTGTTCCCTTCTCTTTACCGGGTGCCCCGCAGTTCTTGAAACTTGGTACAAGAGATTGCCAATTCATGTTCCCTCTCCAGAACATGGCCATCCATTTATACATGGACGGCTTTGATGCTTTACGCTCGTTGACAAGCTTGTTGATCAGCGAATTTCTATAGCTCACGTTCGTAATTACCGAAGAAGATTGTGTTAGCAACTCAATTACGCTAAAGGCTTTGGTGAGGATTTCTATTTCAGAATCTGAACATTGGACTTTTTCTATGTGACTATTATCGAAATAATCCTGTGCTGCATATCTAAGTTCACGCGATTTGAGCTTTTTTTCAATTTCTGATAGACAATACTTAATAGGAAGTCTATTTTTTTTGTCGCCTTTAATTATTGGAAACAAGTAGATGAGATCGCTGGAGCGATCAACGTTTAGTATGCGATAAAACTTTTTGTCGTCTGACTTTTCAGTCAGTAATGCGCCAGTTGGGAAGTTAATGAATAGCATAATTCAATGCTTTTAGCTGATCAAACTCATGAAGAGAAAGATCGAAGATGATCTTTCGATTGAATGCTAAGTACTGCGCGAATTGCTTAAGATCTCCAAATCGGACGTTAAGTTCTTCTGCTAGAATTCTTAGGAATTGGGACAATGTTGCGTCCGGGTACTCGTGATGTTTTCGCAACTCCTGCTTAAATCGTTCTTCTCCAATAGATGGCAGAGTAATGTGTTGGCAATACTTGAATAATTGGAGATTCTTATATTCAATCGGATTGATTTCTCGTTCAGTGACTATATAAAATGAAACTCCTTTTCGTCTCCAGTATTCCTTTTCAATTTCAAATTTTTGAATTGCCCTTTTGGTTAGCTTCCTGCTATACTTCACCGTGATAGCAACTGATCGGTTTTTAAGGATTACATAAAAGTCGGTTGACATTACAACCGGTTTTCCTTTGTGTGTGGGATGTCTGATACCTAGTTCTAGTGCGATTGAAGTCGTTTCTTCAAGAGGTAAACTGCATTGTTCTCGGATATCCGTCACTAAGGGATTCCAGTCAAAAGATGAGAAAACTTTATACTCAAGCGTTGATAATAATTGGTGTACACGATTTGTTACATCTCCCAAGACACGAAAGCTCTTCCCGGAAGATGAGAAGTCACGAACTGTTAACCAAGGTCTATTGTCGGTTCCGGCACCGTATCCTCTACGCTGACGTTTTCTTCCCTTATCGGTGATTCTATTTTTTGCCATGATCTCTGGGATTACGCAATCAGTAGTTTTGCGATAAACTCCTTCAACTCTTCTTTTTCGGTTTTCGTATTTTTATAAGCTTTGAACTTATCCATAATTTTGGCAGTCGTCAGTTCGAGAAGTCTGTTCTTAAGAACAAAACGTCTGATCTTCCGTTTTTTCCATTGGAAAGGTGTTTCACATTCATCTTTTAGAAAACGTAAAGTCTGTGGCAAGTCGGCAAGCTTTTTCGCAGTTAAACCGCGCATTGGAATACTGTGTAACAAAAGTTGTTTTGAAACCCTCCGAGGTATGTCTGAGTCTATCAAACTCTTTTTTGTTTGTGCGAGCATTTCAACAACCTGTTCATCGTTGAATGATGACGTTGGCCTCCCGGTGGACTTACCCTTCCTTAGTCTTGTTTCCTTGTTGTAGGCTACCAGCCAGAGGGAGTCATTTTTTTGTAAGAATCGATACACTGTTTTCGCGACACCTGTCAGTTTTGATAGATTCTCAACTTGGTTTGTTTTTAGATATTGTTTCCAGAATTTTCTTCGACGATTAATCAGGGCTATGTTGTTGTTAGATTTTATATCAATTGCTATTGAGCTATTAGTAGTAAAAATTTTCGACACTTTTTTTCGATCGATTTTTAGTTTTCTTGAAATGCTCAAATAGCTTTCTCCACCTTTAACGGAATCAATGATGTTGGCAAGAATTACGTAACCATAGTCCACTACGTACAACTGCTTCTCGCGCCGAATATTGAAAATTATTGAGTGTCCGCATGATGTACATTTTTGAATAAGACCTTCTGTTTTGCAATGATTTAATTCATGGAACTCAGATGTGATTTTTGCAATCGTTTTGTAGTGAGGACAAAGCTTATTAACACATGGAACCTTTGGACAGTCTGGTTCTAATACTGTGGTTTTTTGTATTCGTTCGCAGATTAGTTCAATTGCAATAAGAGTTAGTGGGTCGCAGAATTTGTTGGCAACTGAAAGAGCAGCTTTAATTCTTCGAAAATTTGTTCCTGGATGAATGTTAAATGCCTGAAAGAGATTTTGGATTAATTCTGAGAATTTTTTGAATTGAACTTCAACCCTTTTTCCTACGTGAGTGAGCAGACCGCATTTAAGAGATTTTTCAATTATATCCTTTTTTGACGGTGGATTCTGCTCAAACAAGGCCTTGGTAACTCTTCTTGTGAATTCAAAGAGGTCTTCGTTGTGATTTTCTTTTGAGTGGGGAGGTTCAGGTACTACTTCATCGAGAGAAAACAGTGACCGTTTTGCAATGTCTTTTAAGGGTGTAGTCCACGTGTTTAAGAGCGTATTATGCTTGGAGCATACAATGATACCAGGAATATTGTGAACCCTGTGCCAATACGATTCTCCAATGGACAATCTATCTTCTTTTATGCATTGAGAACAGAATTTAAGATGTCGGTAATTTATCTCGAACTTTCCGTTTAATGCATTGTGGTGTTTCGATGAAGTGGTGACGCTTAATTTGTACAGAGGATAAAGCGTGTTATTACTTAGGATGTCTTCTTTTGATAAGTTTAGATTTCTTAGTGCTGTTATATTAAGCTGATTTACATTTGGTAGAAAACTATTGATTTTGATTTGGGTCGTACCGAATAAATCGCGGAAGGTATCGGATAGATTTGAATGAGTATAATATTTTTGTCGCGCAACGAAACTGATCAACATTTCGTCAGGTCTTAATGGTGTTAAAAATGTAATCATAGGTTGTAACATTAATGAGTGTTTTCGAACTGTTTTTTTCGTGCGATCGATAGTATTATGTTCGATAACTTTTTGTGTGCAGACTTCGGATTTGCTATCTTTACGATGTCCAACTAAAGACAGAAGAGTGCAAAAAGGTACATCGGTAGTACAAAACTATCCAAAGGTTTAAAGTTATCCAAATTATAACCGAATAGTTTGTGGCCGTTGAATTTCCCGGACTAGCCCAAATAATATTTGGTCGTTCGGAAAGTTTCCTAGCCGTCGATGTAAGTAAAGTGGCCGAATTGCTGGCTTTTGTGGACTTGATTCGAGGAACAAAAACCACATTGCCATATGATCGGAACAAAGATTAAAGAGCTAAGATTATCACGGAACTGGACAACTCGCGGATTCGCTGAACAATTGGGCGTTGCTCATGCGATGGTTGGTAAGTATGAGAACGGACAGAGTACCCCCCGCCCCGAGATGCTTGAGAGAATTGCTAAGCTATTTAACGTTACCATCGCTGAACTAACGAACTCTAAGCCGATAAAAATTACGGGGATTAGATTCGATGCTAAGCGCTATGAGCAATCGTTGAAAGACTCGAGGCAATTGGATGAAGATTCTAAAACACTGATCAATCTTATGATTGATGAATTGCTGGAGAAAAAGAAACTGCAGGATTATAAAGCTAAGATTGAGCAACTTGCTTAGCCCCAAATGGAATGTATTTAGGTTAGGTTGGTTTAGATTGTCGAAATTGCTGTTGTCATTTTTTGGTTTCTGGTATTATAAAATTGCATAATCCCCGCGGCGCTAGCACGGCGGAAGTTGAACATTAACTCTTCGGATTTGATTGTTTTCGACACTATTTTGATTTAATACGGCAACCGAACAAGTCTTAAAGTGTTCGACCGATTCGTGAATGACTTAAAGTGGCATAAATTGCCATATTGAATATATCGCGATTGAAGTCGTCTGCTACATTCTATGTCATCAATGGAATTAGCTTACCAGTTTGATTAATCTTTTGATCGATTGTAAGACCCCATCTCGAAGTCCCGCCTGGCTCATGACTTCCCTAATCTTGGGGTTAATCCATTTTGACCCTCTGATTATTTCGATTCATTTGGAGCACCTCAAGTAGCTTAATTGTCACTGTATCGAAAATCCTTCACAATTAGTCCAAATTCCATAGGAGTAACTCCTACTAACAAAAGCAGATAATACAGAATCATGTTATATAGAGGGATTATTTGACCCCATGGCTTTTCCCCTCTATCGTCAGCACGATCAAATGGATTGCGGCCCAACGTGCTTGAGAATGATTTCTAAACACTACGGAAAAAGCTATAGCCTTCAAGAGCTCAGAGAAAAATCATTCTTGACGAAAGAAGGGGTTTCTCTTTTGGGAATAAGTACTGCGGCCGAAGCCATTGGCTTTCGTACCGTAGCGGTTAAACTAAAAATCGATGCTTTCAAAGTAGACGCTACGTTGCCTTGCATTGTGCATTGGAATCAAAACCACTTTGTAGTCGTGTATAAAATATCTTCAAGCAGTATTTACGTGGCTGACCCAGTCGGCCGACTTGTTAAATATTCCTTGGAAGAGTTTGCAAAAAGTTGGCTGTCAACAAACGAGGACGGACATGCTTTGGGTGTCGCATTATTCTTGGAGCCTTCACCTGATTTTTATGAAAAGGACTCCGATCAGAAACACGCTGATCGGAGAGGTATTACACAGCTCTGGTCATATCTAACTAACTACAAACGCTATGTCACTCAGCTCTTTATTGGATTACTGCTAGGTAGTTTCATTCAACTAACGGTGCCTTTTTTAACACAATCTGTTGTGGACGTCGGAATCAATACACGTAACGTAAACTTCGTGTATCTGATTTTGATCGCGCAGTTAATGCTGTTTATAAGTCGCATGACTGTTGATTTCATTAGGAGGTGGATTCTACTTCACATAAGTACCAGAATCAATATAAGCATCATTTCAAATTTTTTGACGAAGCTTCTTAGATTACCGATGCCATTTTTTGAGACAAAAATGGTGGGAGACATTCTAAAGCGAATTGACGATCATTCTCGTATTGAACGCTTTATCAGTTCATCGTCACTGAATATGCTTTTTTCATTTTTTAATCTTGTCGTGTTCGGGTTTGTGTTGATTGTATACGACACCAGCATATTCGTTGTCTTCGCTTTGTTCAGTTTTATACATGTGACTTATGTGCTTCTTTTCATGAAGAAGCGTGCGCAGCTTGACTATAAGCGCTTTAATCAAGTTTCGGGCAATCAAAGCAGCCTAATTCAAATGATTTACGGCATGGCCGACATCAAGCTTAATAATTGTGAGACACAAAAGCGGTGGGAGTGGGAAAGGATTCAAGCAAAGCTTTTCAAGATAAATATCTCGAGCACCCGACTCCAGCAATATCAAGATGCGGGAAGTTCGTTTGTTAACGAGTTAAAGAATATTGTAATCACGTTCATGTCCGTAATGGCCGTCATAAATGGCGAGATGACGCTCGGAATGATGCTTGCCGTCCAATATATTATTGGTCAGCTAAACGCACCGGTAACAGATTTCATCAATTTTAGTCGTGATTGGCAAGACGCCAAAATCAGCCTTGATCGAATAGGTGAGATCCAATACGCCAAAGCCGAGCAAGATGGTGACAAGGAAATGGCAAATTCATTGGAACCTCAGACAAGTCAGTTGGTTTGCAATAACTTAAGCTTTTCTTACGAGGGTCCATTGTCGCCCATTGTTATTGACTCGATTAGCTTCAAAATTCCTGCTGGCAAAGTAACTGCTATCGTTGGCACGAGCGGAAGTGGCAAAACTACATTGATGAAATTGCTTCTAAAGTTCTATAAACCAACTTCCGGCAGTATCAAGTGGGATGGGGTTGACTTAGATAATATTCATAGCTCGACTTGGCGATCTAAATGTGGTGTTGTTCTCCAAGATGGGTATCTATTTTCGGATACCATTTCACGAAACATTGCAATTTCGGGAGACGGCGTAAATATTTCTAAGCTTCTGCATGCTGTGGAAGTTGCCAATATCCGTGATGATATTGAGAACTTGCCACTACGGTATAACACTAAAATTGGAGCGAATGGAGCGGGTCTAAGTCAGGGGCAGAAACAGAGGCTTCTAATCGCTCGCGCTGTTTACAAGAATCCGGAATTTATTTTTTTTGATGAGGCTACATCCTCATTGGACGCAAATAATGAGACCGCAATAATGCGAAATCTAAACACCTTCTTCAAAGGTAAAACAGTATTGGTGATTGCACATCGCTTGAGTACAGTAAAAAATGCCGACCAGATAATAGTCATGGAACGTGGAAAGATCGTTGAGAGTGGCACTCATCAAGATCTTATTCACAATAAAGGAAGTTATTTTCAGTTAGTTAAGAACCAGTTGGAACTTGGAAATTAAAACGTTTTCGTATGAGTATTTTAAAGTACATCGAAAGAGTTAAGCGGATGGATGATCTAATTCGCAGGAAGGCAACAGGATCGCCTGATGAGTTTGCGTCCAGGCTAAATATTTCAAAGAGCATGTTAATGTACGAACTCAACGACCTAAAGAGTCTGGGCGCAGAAATTGACTATTGTCAGTCGAGTCGTAGTTACGTTTACACAAAGACGTTCTCGTTAGTTATTGGTAAGGAAGCCATTGGAATAAAAGGAGGGTCAAATGCTTTCGCTGATTTAAATCGGCCGTTCCACTTGAACGTCTTTTCAAATCTATGAGAGCCTTGGTAAAGAACAACGCGGTTGAAGTTTTTCGAATTCTCTTAGAAAAACTAAAAGTCAGGTTTACGAATGTTACGATTGACTCATTTAAAAGTCATCCCGAATTTCCGAGCCTCACGTCATTCAGCGACTCCCTCTCTGCGTTAGGACTTGAAAACGTCGCGATCAGATCTAATTATGAACAATTAAGAAATGAACTACCTAAGCCACTTGTTGTTCACATGTTCTCAAATGGAGGTATGTTCCTTGTAGTTGAGTCGGTTACACAAAATGAAGTTCATTTCTTAAATGAATCCCGGACGACTGAAGTATTTCCAAAGGAACAATTTTTACAGCAATGGAGTGAGATTGTTTTAATACTCGAGAAAGAAGGTGATATCAAAGAGCAAGAATTTACTTCAAACCGGATTAGAGAATTCTTTGAGATGTGCCGCTTACCTTTAGCGTTAATCTCAGTACTCTTAGTAATAATGTATTCAACGTTTTACGTTTCAGAAAGGTCAACTTTTTTCTTCGCTTTTTTGATAACAAAAATTCTTGGAACTATCATCTCGTCGTTACTAGTAATTCAATTCTTTGACAAGAATAACCCATTCATCCAAAAAGTTTGCGGCCCCAAACACTCAAAGGGAAATTGTGCCAATATTTTAAATTCACCGGCTGCAAAGCTTTTTGGATTGATCTCTTGGAGCGAAGTCGGCTTCATATATTTTCTTTCTGGTCTTTTCTATATTCTATTCTCAAGTAGCAACGACAGTCACATTGTTACAACGTATATTGCTATTCTTGCGGCGCCTTACACTGGTTACTCGATCTTCTATCAATGGAAGATCGCGAAAAGTTGGTGCCGGTTATGCCTCTTCACTCAGGCCGTCCTAGTTATGGAACTTGTTATTGGTATTTTATATTTAATCTCAGTCCATTCATTAGGTGTCCCTGCGAAAAGCGCATTGTTATTGACAGCTATTGTCATGATTGTAGTTTCAATTTACTATTTGGCTAAACCGAGTATTGCGCAATGGTTGGAGTACAAATCACAGTTTAAGGACTTAAGGCGTATAAAGTACGACCGGGATGTGTTTTCAACCTTGTTAAATAAATCGAGGGTTGTGGACCTTTCCTCCATTGCACCGATACGCTTTGGCGCTGCCGACGCACAAAACAAAATCACTGTAATAACAAATCCCACATGCCGACCTTGCAAGGAGTTAAACAGACAGCTATTTGAGTTATTAGCCGTTAAGCAATCTCTGGCAATTGATGAAATTTTCTTAACCGAGAACAATTCAAATGATCAATCTTACCAATTGGCCGAGTTTATGTTAAGGTTATACGAAGCAACGGACTCAAATCTACGATACGCGTTATTTGCCGAATACTATCTTAGTAACACAAGTGACGCCTCGAGCGAATGGGTGTCGAAGCATTCCAATAAACTAATACCGAGCACCTTGGATAGCAAGGATGCACTTCTTCGATCACATCATAATTGGTGTATTGAAAATGGTTTTTATTCAACACCCGTCACGCTACTTAATGGGAGGTTTTTGCCGTCTGGATACTCAGTATCCGACTTGAGGTATCTGATTGATTGAATACGACCTCTGTTTATCGTAGATAAGTATCAAGCAGTTTCCGAACCTCAGGGCCTTCCGGTCCCGGCGCATTCTTATGTACCAGTTTACCGGCTTTATCATAGATCAGATACCGCGGAATCTCCTTGATTTTAAGCTCATCAAGCATATCTGAAGTATACTGGTTATTAATGATAAAACTGTTTCGGTTTACAAGCTTGAATTTTGTAGCCGATTTTACCCATTTCTCAAAATCTTCGTCTTTGGACAAAAAAATGAATGAAACATTTTTGCCCTGGTATTCTTTCCTAAGTTCCTCTGACGCTGGGAGCGCAGCGATACAGGGTGCACACCAACTTGCCCAGAAGTCAACATAGACAACTTTTCCTCTATTCTGCTCAAGAACTTTACTGAAATACGTATTTTCTTTTGAAAATGTTTGAAGCTGGAGTTGGTCTGAGGAATTGAAGTCAAGGTTATGCTCCGCTTTGGCCCTTTCAACCAAACTTCGATTGGATACTATTGTTGAGAATTTTTTAAAATACTGCTCAATATCGTCACGAGATCCGTACCTAATAATTTCTTCAAGAATGTACGAGTGTAGCACGTCTTTTTCAACCGCTGTAAATTCGCTATCGGTGACGCGGTCAAATGCGATCCTGTAGTCGATGTTTGCTCCAGTGCTGGTAGTAATTCGGTCTAATTTTTTAACAATGTTCTTTTCGAATAGACCGAAGAGAAAGTCTCTATAAAATTGATTTGCCAAGTATGAGGTGTCTTTGGTCCATGCCGGGCGGATGTATTCGCCGGACTGGTATATTTTTATCGTCTCTAGTCGAAACAAATTCCTTGAGTGAAAAAATTCATAGTAATCTTGGGATATAGACTGCGCACTAAGCAAGGAATCTAAGATTTTATTTTCCTTTTCAACCTGCACGTTCGCTTCTAAAAGAAAGGAGTCACGTGCTGGGCCAAGGTCAGATGGACCTTTCAAAGGAACTAAGAACCATGTATATATCGCTTTTGCTAATGAAGGGTAATCATTGTTGTATAATTTGTTCCGGAGATATAGATCAAGATTTAAATCCAAAGGTTTAGTGGCCCGGTTAGTTATTCGAGTCATGATTTGGCCACTATCATAGTTAACGATTGCAGTGTCACCCTCTTTTAGTAAAAAGTGAAGCTCATCAAATGCCTTATATCTAAAATTCACTTGAGTAGAACTTCGTCCCAAATTGATTCTTACGGTGTCATTTTCGGGTGAGTACTTAACTGTGATTGCCCGGAAGACATAATTGCTATCCATTACAGAAAGCTCTTCGCCTGGCGCTCCGATACCTGTGGTCATTCCCGTAGGAGTCTTCGCCATCCGGTGAACTTTTGGCTGAACTAAAATTAATGTTATCTGAGGATTGGTTGTGGTAGCGCTTGTCTTTTGACTGGACTCTGTGCAGGAAAGAATGAAACTCGCTAGTGTAAGCAGGAAAAAAAAAGTACGCATGCAGTAGTGTTTAAAGTGAGTCCCATCTTAGATGGAACTCACAAAATTATCAATTATTAAGCTGGTCCCCCGTTTCCGCAGTATGACGTAGTAGGGCAGCTGTCGCAACACCAGTGACCACCGTAATTTGCAACGTTTTGCTGCGCCTGAGCCTTAGTCACGTTACAGCCTACTACTTGTACACCACTTACATTGACTGAAAAACCACAGGTTCCTGAACCTCCGTCTTCCACGCCACCCTTGATGCTTCTCATTTCTGTTGATGAGAGAGCGTTTTTAAAGTTTTTTAGCATAATAAGAAATAATTAATCATTCTGCCTACTCTATCCGCTTTTCGGCTTCCGCGCCATCGTCATGTTGAGACGTGATGTATGCTAAAGCTATAACAGTGTGTTCCAATGATATTGGAATCAATTGACTTGTATCAAATTTCTGAACTGATAAAAAACTCGTTCCAAAAGCCTTAAATCTTCGGTTATTATTTCAGTCTCTCCTTTAAGATGTTGCTTAAAAGGCAACTTCGTGTTGTAAGATGTTTTCAGCCCATCGGGGAGTTCAATTTTCGCTAAATATTTGTCACCGCTCGGCAATACAGACACTTCTTTCACTTTACCATATAAAATTCCAAATTGTTCTGAAGGGTAGTTTTCTAGCCTAATGTTGACTCTTTGACCTTCCATTATCTTACCGGATCCCGCAATTGGTAATTCCGCCTGCGCATAGATGCTCCCCGCTTCTGGTATTATCGAAAACAATGGTTTGTTTGGTTCTATAAACATATTGTTTTCCAGAAATCCCAAAAATGCGACAGTGCCAATAACCGGGCTAGTGAGAATTTTCTCCGTTTTCCATTGTTCAATGCGCATTGTTAATAACCGTAAGGCATTAGTGTACGCTAATGTGAGCGTTGCCAGTTGTTCCTGGTCGTTCAACTCCAATTCAATGATTTGACTTTTTAGAGAGGCAAGTTGAACATCTTCATCAGCAATAGTCATTTCAATACCCCTATTGCCGCGAACATTCTGCAGGTACGACATTTTTGCGGCGATATGCTCGGACGGAGGCGCTAGCTTTTGAGCGAATAATGCAGAATCCATCGCGTACCTACTGTGAGCTAAACTTGCCTCTTCTTTTAATAAACTCACTTGTTCAACTAAAATTTGTCGAAGTCTTATGTGAACAGCAAGTTGGTGTTTGAGTTGATTTACTCTAACGGTTGTTTTTTGAAATTTCCTATAATTATCAAGATTCTCCAACGCACTAAGGACATCATTGTAGGGTTGCTGAAGTTCACCAAGTACAAGACGGCCGGGGTTACTGACATTTCCAGGTTCACCTAATGCTTTTATGTAATTCTCCAATTTCAATACATCTTCAAGCACTGCATTAGTAAGTAAATAGGCAATGTGGTCGCCAGTTTCTACGCGCACATTGTCCTTTTTTAGTAAAACTAGCGTGCCCGATGATCGTGACGATATCGTTGTAACTGCAGGAGACGTCGTGAGAAGAACTTTAGCATTAATTATGTCAGGATATCTTACCAGCCAGCTAACAAATACCATTATTACAAATACCCCAAAGATGACAGTTATACCCCAGCGAATGATCCAGCTTGGGACATGGCCAATAATGTCTTGTACTTCCTCGCTTTGCAAGTAAGGTTGTTCGATGTTTGAGGGACTTTTCGTCGCTTGCATATTATGCTATGTATGAAAAGTTTTTTGGTTACCAGGTATTTTATAGGAGTAACTCCTATCGAAACTGGCCTAGAATACAAAAACGACCTAATTTGACCATAATATTGAAGTGCGAGGCAACGAGTTGGATTTGGATGGCTGCACGATTTCCGTTCGCCATAAGTCTACCATTTTCATAATGCTTGTATAAGATTGGCTTAAATTCAGAATTTATAGAAATTTAGGTTTATACCCATGATCAATTGATATACCTTACGCTTGATACGGATTCGTGGTTAGCCATTTTGTCTCAATTAGATGAGGGCGAACACAGTATGCTTGGGGAATTACTTTTCTGGATGGATAAAGGTGCAGTCAAGTGCATTTTACCGCAGAACATTAAAGATGAGTGGGAGCGTTCAAAAAGCAAGAAAATCGAACAGGCAAAAAAGAAATTGCTTGAATTTCAAAAAAGTGTGTCGCAAGTAATAAAAGATAGTAAAGCACTTCGCGAGGCAGTGAGTCCTGATAAGTTTGAAGCAATAGCCTTAGACCGGATTGCAAGGTTGGATAATATTTTCTCACTATCCGAAGTTGCTCCTATATCAGACGAACTTCTATTGGAAGCCGGGAAGAGAAATCTTGCGGTCCTGGCACCGAATCATACATCTGACAGTTTTCGCGACACAGTGAATATCCTATCTTTGATAAGCTTCATTAAAAGCAAAGGGTATACAAATTGCCATTTCGTCTCTGAGAACTCTAAAGATTTTAGTGACCCTACCGCTAAAAGTAAGTTACATGGACAACTGAAAGATCATTTCGATAGCGTTGGTTTAGCATACACCTGTGAGATACGGGTATTATTGGACAAGTTGCGGAGTACCATGCCGAGCTATCTGGATTTCCTTAAAGAGCAACGATTAAAGCAGGCAAGCTTGGAAGTACGGGATAAAGCAGTTGCTCCATTCTTGCATGAAGATTTGGACAATGAGTTTTTGGATCATTTACCCTATATAGATAGCATACTTTCAAAACAAAGCCCAACGGGTTTTGAGAAGACAATGCTGAACACCTTGATGCAAAGTCATCCAAGCTACCGTAGATATGTATTCAGTAAAATGCAACCCTGATGGTTTGGTTTGACTTCCTCGAACAGGAAGGGTACTTCGCACCCGAAGCAAATCCAATTCCTGTAAGGGAAAAGGAGGGGACTTCTATTCCCAGATGGGATGCATTGATTTATCTGGAGAAAATGTCACTGCAAATTAAGGAGGGGAAGCATACCGAATACATCGATAAGATAATTAAGATTATCATTGATGTTTCAAACAATCCACGTGATAACTATGCAACCTGGCATGCATTCATCAAGATTCTTGGCAATCTGCCAAATGATCGAATTCCCATAACCGTGTTTAATCATGTTCATACGTGGTTGGATAGCGATTATGACACCACACTCCAAACAGCGGAGCTTTGTGATAACCTCCTTCCCAAATTCTTAAATGATTCGCCTACCCAGGAGGATATTGGTAAAGCCGAACTGATCTTGAAGCACCTGTTTGCAATTCGGGAACGCGATCCGGATGAAGTCAAACGGGATTTTGAAAGTAATGAAATCCTATACTATACTACAGTAAGGCTATATTTTCTTCGTGCTTCCTTGATTGACAAAGATCTCGTCAAAAAGATTGTCGGGCATTGTTCTGATAAGACGATACTGTTTTTGGCGAGAAACTTGAAACTTGTCCTGCTGAATACACCCGCCATTGTAGGTCGCTTAAAATCAGAACCTGATGACTATTTGCTCCGACTGACAATTTCTGGAGAACGACTGGTGGTTTCTTCCAGATTCGGAAACGATTTGCCAAAGGACAAGACTATAGTCGAAGCCTATGAATCAATAGAAGAACAGAGTTTGCTTGCGATAATTCGAAAAGTTGTTGAAGATGATGGTATTCAGAATATAGATGAAGCTGAGCTTCAGATGATGATTGAGCGACTCAATATCGATTTTACTTCATTATACCTGCGGGAAGATATAGCCGATCTCGATGACGAAATGTATGGTAGGGAAGATATCCAGCATGTATTCGCGCGTATTCTCAGGCAGATGCTTCGTGAGAAAGTCAGGCTGTTCCCGGATCAGATAACGAAACTCTTCAAGACGTTGATTTACGATAAGCGATATCGAATAGCATATTTCAAAAGACTTGTGCTTGATGCGTTGGCTGTAAATCCGGCAGACGAAGGCCGTATTTTCTTTTGGAAGATGGTGGATACTAAGGATGAAGATTATTTAAAGGATGATAAGTTTGAAGCGGAAATATTAAGAGTATTAAAGGCTCATGCGAAGTTTTTTAAGGAAAATGAAATTGAAAAACTAAAACAAGTTATTGCAGAGAAAGTTGACCCTGAGAGTCCTGAACGAAATGAATATTGGAAATTACGAATGCTGACGGCCTTGCGGGAGAATGAAGCCTTTGCTATTGAGTATCGAAGCCTTTCTGAAAAATTGAACTATTCGTATGAGGAAGCGGAGCAAAGCGGGCGAAGCATTGCATCAATCCACGAGTTTGAATCGCCTTATGCGGCAGAAACGTTGCAGGAGATGGATCTTTCAGAAATCGCAGTTGCGATCGCAAACTTTATCCCGGAAAGAAATTTGCGGGAACCTTCTTTAGAAGGTTTTTCTCGGGCGCTGGAGCAAGCTGTTAAAAATTCACCTGCGCATTTTTCGGAAAATCTTGAATGTTTCGATGAGCTCCCGTATACCTACGCGTATCATGTTCTGGAAGGATTTCGGGATGCATGGAAAAACAAGAAGGAATTTTCATGGGAAAAGGTGTTGCAATTTTGTGAGCGTTATGTTTCCCGTGAACAATTTGGAACAGATGCATTGAAGCTTGATCAGGATGGATGGCGGGCAGATCACACATTTGTGACAGGATCAATTGGGTATTTGATAACCGATGGTACGCAGTCTGATTCGCATGCGTTTGATCCTATTTTTTTGCCACTTGCAAAGAGAATCCTTGTCAAACTCGCGCCTCAAGTAAGTCCACGTGATAGATTTAAGAGTTCTAACATGGACTATGTTACGTACGTCATTAACTCAACTTCAGGTAGGGTTCTTCGGGCTTTGATTGATTATTCGCTCCGCATTTCAAGGATAGAGAACAACAACCCAACGATAGGTTCTTGGGACGCCGATATGAAGTACCTGTTCGAGTCTAGCTTGGAGCGCAAAGTGTTAGACGCTTACATTCTAACCGGGATGTACTATCAGCAATTCTATTATCTAGATGAAGAATGGATAGCAGGAAAGTTCAGAGAATTTTATGAGTTGGATCAGGAGTTATGGCTTGCATTCATGGGAGGACTTTTCTTTGCAAACGCCCCATTTAACAAGCAGGTTTATGAACTAGCCGCTCCATTATATGTTCGTGCGATTGATAGTAACGTGTTGCCGGAAAGAACCCTCCAGGAAAGAAACATGGCTGCGCACATTGGTGTATTTTACTTGCGTGGCTATGGTCGATTGGAAGCAAATACGTTGATCTATCAATTCCTGACTCGATCAACTCCGAAAAATATTGATGAGCTGGTTCGATTTATGAGAATTCAGCAGGCACATCTTAAAAAACTGGATAAAGGCGAATGGAACAGGTATGCATCGTTGGTGATAGATCTTTGGGAATTTCTGATTAATATGTATGGAGACGATGAACAAGAAGATTATCAGCGTATGCTGTCTGACCTGAGTGGATTAATTGGATATATTGATGTACTGGACGATAGGCGTACAGAGATACTGGTGAAAACTGTGAGTTATACAGATAGGAGTTTTAACACACATGAGTTGGTAAATCACTTGATTGAGTTAAAGGATAGGGGTGATGTTGTTCGAAATGCTGATTATATTGGGAAAATACTAAATGCACTTGCCTTGAATTCGTACTTTACAATTGTTGAAAAACAAATCTTGAAGCTGATTGAATTTACGTACGAACATGGTTCAAAGGAATTGGCAGATATGTTTTGTAATAAATTGGGGATAAACGGATACCTGTTCCAGAAGGAGATATTTCAACGATATAGAACGTAATGATTTTGAAAGTATCCCAGGGATTGAGCGTTATTCGTTGTTTGGTAATGGCTTTATAACTTCGAGCCGTAGATTCCGACCATCAAAGGTTAGTATACAGCCCCTCAGGAAATCCCTTCCCACTAAATAAATTTGGTGCAATCTGTGGAATCTTGGAATTGTGTAAGTTCCGCTCACTAGCGCTGCTCTAACGCGAGTTTCTGTGCTTCAACAACTTTTCCGTCAATTCTCATTTTTATCCGAATATCCAACTGAAGTTCAAAATCCTGTTGATCGCACCAGGCCGCAATCCTGAAGTACTTCAGTGTCTTTAACGGATACCCTTTAACCCCGAACGATCTTCCTCCATTCTCCAACTCGAACGTGATATAATTTTCCGGGACCTTTGTCATTTTGATTCTTACTGACACGGGCCCACCGTCATATTTTAGATCGCGCGTAAAATAGTTGAGTTGTGGATCAAGCTTATAGACTTCTACCAAGTCGAGAATATTATAATCAGTCCATAACCTGACGTTTCCCTTTGTAGGTTGTCCCACAGTGATGCACACATCCGGATATTGAGGGCTATGTCGTGGAAGCTGAAGTTTGATAAAATCCTTGTCAGCTGAGAACTTGAATCCCAGCCGCCAGAATTTTGAAAGTTTAGAGGGCGTTATAACAACTTCGAGCTCACCTTCATCTATTTCAAACACTTGGTTCAGCACGTGATCATTGTCATCCGGTTTTTCATTTGGCGGTGGCTGGTTTGTTAATCTTGTCTGGAAAAACACATCGGTGCTCTGTAGGCGATCCTTGATAGCTTTGGGAACAGAGACCCACGCGTTCCTGAACTCAGCCGGCATTTGGGCCAATTGATCCGGGTCAATGACAAATTGATATCTTCCGTATGCCTCGTCTTTTTTCGATCGGGTCACATATTCCAACAGGATCTTCTTTCTGAATTCCGGGTACTGCTTGGCAGACTTGATAAAGTCAATAAACTTCTCTTTGGTTTCGAACAGTTGCGGAAAGGTCATCGGCTCCAACGCGAACCACAAGCTAAAATTCGGCAGACTCGCTGCCCGGATCAGCAAGTCCAGATATCCAACGGGATCTTTCTCAACAAATGCCTTTAGCATATTGAATGATCGGGGATGTAATGAGACTTTGCGCGCATCGGAGATTGTGTCAATTTGATTGTGAAAAATTGTAAAGGCCTGGTTAGTGAACTCGTCGAGATCCCTGAAGTAGGTCTCACAGAGTGAGAGGTTGTGGATCTTAATGCTCTCGAGATCTGTAAACTCGATGGTGATCTGCGGTTCATAAATCAAGCTTCGGATGATTGTACCGAAGAATGTGGTTCGCGCTTCAATTTGATCCTTCGTTAATTTTCCGGCAACCATCAGGATAGAAAAGTAAAGCTTCTTGTCAGCCTCGGATGAATGCTGAAATGCTTTGATGAACGGGGTTATTGGTACCTTGCCCATAGACCAATCTACCAGATGCCGGAGAAAATGAAAGATCAATGCATCCTGCGTACCGAACGTAGCCTTGTACTGCTCGGGATTGGTAAATAGAGCATCAAAAATAGTCTCAGCTTTTTTTGCATCGTAGGGCTCTTGAAAGAACGGGTCATCCAGGTAAGTGTTGGAAAGGATTGATGCGTACCAGTTCGAAATCCCGGTCTTGGAATCGGGTATCTGATTATAGAAATAGCTCTCAAAGAAATTGGGCTCTTGGATCGCGTAGACATGTCCATACGGTTTACCGGGAAACAATATCTTTAGCAGCCTCATAATGAGCAGGTGATCTTCGTTCCCTAGAAAGTGTTTGGCAAACTCATCTTTTTCCTTGCTGATCAGCTCAGTTTCGATACAGTCAACCGCCTTTTCATCGGCTTCAGTCTCAGCAGTGAGAAGCTTCATAATGGCAGGGGAACCTTCTCCGGCCAGATACCGGTGTTTGTCGCGCCACAGCAGATCCGGCAAAAAAGGGTACTTGACTTTCAATACTTCCAGGATGAAGAAGTCATGCAGATACAAGCTCTTTCCGTAAAGGTTATAGTTAAGTCGCAAAGAGGAGATGAATTTTTTAGTTTCCCGAAACTGCCGGAACGTGGTGTTTCCAACGCTCTCTAGTATCACGGCAGACTCTTTTTCCGATATTGAATACGGAGTAAAGAATTGTTCGGAGATATACTGCGAGAGCGTCATCGGAGGGAAGGGGGCGAGCGGAATTTCAATGTCAAAGAATTTGTCAAGCTGAATGCTGATGTTCCGCTTGCTGAAATTCTGTAACGCATGCAGCAGAAATACCTTGTCGTAGCAGGAGATATATACGGTATTTGGAAAGTCTCCTGTATTCCGGATGAGCTTAAGCACCTCAATGATTTCGGTCTTATCAAGCCGGTCCAGGTCGTCAATGATGATCACAATTTTCTTCCCGATCCGCTCAATTGAGCGCTTCACTTTTTCCAGTTCTACGCTGGACGAATGTGTTGAGCGGAACATATTATCGATCATACCGGTAATGTTGGTCTTGGCATTCTTTTCAAGCTCAATCAAGGAATTCAGGTAGCTGTCAAGTTCAGCAGAAAGCGACTTATCATATTGACCCAGTTCATCTTTAAGGGAATCGATATATTCCTGAAGAAGCGAATTCTTACCGGTGGAAAGCCAAGGATTAAAATGAATGATAATGGTCGACTTGCTGATTTTTATTTCCAAGCTGTTGAAGAAGGATGTTTTACCTACGCCCCAATCGCCTACAATGCCGATGGAGTAAGACTGTGAAAATGGCGCTTGGTTAATATGTTTCGCAATCAGGTTCGTCGTAAGTTTTCGGGTTGTCTTATCCTCGTCATCATCCCGGATAGGGCGGTTCTCCAGAAAAAGGGACGCGTTAACCAATTTCGGTTTTCTTAATGCATAGTATATTCTAAGTATTACTTCGAGCATCAGGGGAAGCCCGAGGAACAAACAATAATCGAGTTTGAAGACCTTGGAAGTAAAAAATTTAAAATCGTGCAGGTGGTATTTTTCCAAGAGATACAATCCAAAGCATCCGAGCATAATCCAGTGAAGCGTCGCGGTGAACCGGATCGGCCTCACAAACCGGATTACGGAACTTGTCACAAGCCCCGTAAGCGCAATCAGAAAAATCAATTCAAAAAAATTCTGATCGTATACCTGATCGACAACTTGGTGTAAAACGGTTTCATCGGTTTTTAGACGTTCAGGCGTTAGCGCGGATAATAGGAGGTAACGATACAAGACATAGGTAACGAGTGCTGCTATCAATATTTTTGTATACTTAAGAATTTCGGAAACAACTCTGGCCGGATGTGGCTTGCCCGAGATACCAAACTCACAGGCCAGGCTTGCGCCAGCATGTCGCGCTTTTCGTTTAATCAGTCGGAAATAGGTAGCCTTATCAAACGTGACACGACCGCGTAGTTTTTGCCACTGATTTTTAGACACGGTTTTTAGACTGTCCAACGTGGCGCTTATGTTCATCATAGATACTGGAGGATGGGGAATTCAAGGTAACGTTTATTGAATTTGATCCGAACCGATTCGACCAAAATGCTTGCGAAGGGCTGGAAAAAACATTTCAAATATTAGCGATAGGAGTAACTCCTATTGACAGGGCTGTTTTTTCGCCCTTTCCTCAATTCCTGAAAAGTTAACACGATTTAATTTTAAACGACTTCCAAAATCTTTACTTTGGTAAAGGCTCTCATCGTCACTGTCACTAGCAAGTCAGTCAACTGACGGATCAGGACATTGCGGTGCTAGTGGTCATCCAATATGGTGGACAAAGTTGCCCCGCTTGATTCAGTGGCCTAATAACTTTATTGCTCAAAAATTCATCGGTCGAACGTGCGAAGTGTACGGACGGTAAATTTAAAACGGGCTGGACAAGCGATGTGTTGGAATCAGAATTCATTGGATCAAAGACAAGGAACTGACGGACTTTATCAAAGAAAACGGGGTAAGCCTGGGACGTTTTGCAGAGGCTGGGATGGTAACGCAGGTGAGCGTTCAGGTCACACGAATACTCAAGTTGATTTAATAATCGTAAGCCTATGAAAATAGATCTTGGTAAATGCATGATCCTTTCAGGATTGCTCCTCACGGTATTCGCGTGTGAAGAAAAGAAACAAATCGAAACCGTTGAAATGATCGGGTTGTCCAGGTGCGAAAGCGGTATATGCCTGGTTTATACTCGATCAGTGAATGATAGTGATTGGGACGGTTTTAGTGATGAAGATGAAAAGACAATAGGCACTAACCCGTACGACCCGAAAAGTTATCCCGGTGCACTTCAATTCATTGAAGAGATTGGCAAAGGGACACTCCAGAGTTTCAAAATGGGTTATAGTAAATTGGTTATTCTACCCGGGAAAGCTCCGGATGGCAGTACACTTGATTTTGGTTCAACTGCAATCAGCGGCTATAAGTCTAATGCTCTTGGAAAACTTGGTATTACGGAGAAAACCTTGTCAAAGTATGGACTAAATTTTGATACCGGATTTACATTATTGACCGCATTGCCCCCGCTCGAAAAACCAGCAACGGGATCACCTGCGAAAGATGCTCCGCCAAGGATAAAAATTGGTGGTATTGATTTGGGTACTATATCGCAGGACGATGATGGATATGCTGATATTCAGAAACTGAAAGACCCAAGCAAAATATTCGGACCAATGGGGGATAGACAGAATAATCCACCACCTGGGCCGGCTAAACCCGATGCCGGTACACCTGATGCCGGAAGACCTAATCCGGCTCCGCAGCCTACCGAACCTGCTGAAAAAAGTTCGTGGCAATCATTCAAAGATTGGGTAAGTAACGTGTTTAGTAGTGATTCGAAACCAGATAGTGAAACCCCCGATGCTGGAAAGCCTGATGCTGGAAAACCTGATGGCGGAAATCCTGATGCTGGAACAGATGATGATGATAATGATGACTATACGACAGGTGAGCCTGATGGTACAAGTGTTGTTTTTATTACGAAAGAAGATTTCGATAGAATTTGGTATAAAATAAAAGGAGGTGACGTTTCCCGCACTGGCCCTGATGTCCCTCGTCCGGAAGACAATGATAATCCAATCATCGGTGCGGATCCGAACGGTCCAATCATTCTCACAACAGACCCTGATAAGAAAATTAAAAATGCATTGATTGTGTTTCCAATCCCTGCTCCGAGGGATAAACGAGAACAGAATACAACGTATGGTCCGCTAATACTAGACCTGGTAAGACCCGGCTCCGGTGTTCCACCAAATGACCCGGGTAACCCTACAGAACCTCCACGACCGTAATAACATGATTTATTCAATAAACGATAGAGAGGTCATTAATAAGATGCCTTATTATGCCGAGTACAAAGTTTGGCAGAAGCGTTTATCGAGCGACATTCTACCATAAACGTATTGTTTTCCCGCCAGAACCTTATACCGTTGTAGACGAAGACCAGCGTGCTGCGTTCCTCATTGATCGCATTAAATGCTTGCATCAAGCCGTACGCACACTCAACTTCGACAGTCCGGCTTTCCCCCAATTCCTTCATAAATGCGTGCTTTGAAGCCAAAAAGCAAAGCTAAAAATTTTAGTTAACGGTATTGTTGAAATACTAAAAATATTAGTTTTTCTTTGTTGGAGAGCAGGCTGCTCTGCTCGCATTCTATAGTAAACTTTAACGTAAAATGCCATGAAAGAAGGTTTTTTAGCGAAGGGGTGGAATAAGACGATACTCGCCCAAGGCATTGTGTTGGCGGTAAGAAGGAATCTGATCCGGAGATTCACCGACAATAATGTGCTGGTGCCGTACCTGGTTTCGCAGTGTCAGCCTGAAGAGATTACTGCTGCAAACGTGCAGAATATCCAACGCGAGCTTTCAGAGCTACTCGACTGCGGCCATACAAAGCTTCCGGAATATCGAAACGTTGTGGAATCCGTGAAGCAGGCGCAAAGTGAAGAACCAGCCCGTTCACATGAGAGTATTTTTTTTACGGAGATTGAGCGCGTTTTGAGGAAATATGTTCACCTGAATAGGCAACTACCGTTATGGAATTAAACCATTTGTCATTTCACTTAGAGGTGTTTTCTCCGGAAGACGCGGCCGAACTTCAACTTGCGTTGGAAGCATGCGGCTACAAATTTAACGTTGTAGAAGTGCAGGCCGATAGTCCGCAGCTAATTATTGGTTTGGAAGGTGTAGAGTTGGATCCCGAAGAAATAATCAATCACATGGTTATCCGGTTTATGATTGAGCCAGCGAAGAACCCAATCGCACAGGGATTTGAAATTGCCGGTATGGCCATGACCATCCGCAGTATGCTTCAGGCAGGCCTGCCGCGAACAGCAGAAACAATCATTAATGAGATTGAATTGTCGCGTACGCAAGAGGCGGGACCGGAAATGCGTGAACGGTATGAAATGTTGCAGAAGAAATACGCAGTCTAACTTTAACGCAGTCTTAATATCTCAGAGTGTACGGCTCACACCTGACAAATATCTCATCAAGCGCTTTCAATAACTCATTCAGGTCTAGCTCTTCACCCCGAAATACGACGGTATTATTAAACGAATTGTAACCCCTGTGATCTCCAGAAGCAGAGTCCCCGCGTAAAGATGGATTCATAGATAAATCTACATACAGTCCCTGCGACTGCGTGCTGAACCATTCGTCAACCCGTTCGTCATAGTGTTCAAAGTGATTACGGAATTTTCTGTTCGCCAGAAGATTGTCGTCTTTCACATTGAGTATCTTCCGTAATCGCTCGCCTCGAGCTTGAAACCTATAATTTGGCCAAAGAATCTTGGAAACATTTGCGGTAGCGCAAAGAATCGATTGGATCGAGGACCAAACCTCAATGTGATCGAAACTGTCGTGAGTCGCCTGTAAACGCTCAGCTGCCCGCTGTGCGATTTTTGATTGAAGTGCAACCTCACCTATCAATATCAGATCCTGAATTCCGTTCATTTACTTGTTTTTAAAAATTAATCACCACCTTTTCCTGACAAGAAAGGCAGCAGCCTTATTTAAAAGATGACCTAATAATACATCCACCGACCAGTTGTTAGACGGTGATTAGTAATCATTCTTCAAACCCTGCTTCGACATAAAACCTAAAGTCTTCCAGCAAATCAATGTCATTGTCTGCCCATTCACTTACTTCGTCCTCTCTTATGCCGAAAAAGCAGACTTCCTCATTTAAATCGTTTTCTTGATCAACTTCTTTGTACGGTTTTAATGCCACGCTATTGCCATCGATGCGGCGGTAACGGATAAACCTGTATCCTTCCAATATCCAGCTATTCCATATTTCGTGATTGAATTCTATCAAAGCAAAGCGACTACCGTTTTTTCAAGGTTGGTTTTAGGCTACGCTGCCCGCTGAGATTGCTTTTTTTAACAACATTACCTGACTTTTCCTGTGCTTTAGTACCCTTTAATCTTTTTCTGTTAGCCTTTGTGGATAAAAGGTGTGCTGTGGTTCCATTACAATAAGCACAAACCTCATTCATTACGCAGAGTTCATGCTTTGGATCCGTTGGACGACAGATTTCGCGTCCAAGGTGGGAGATAGCCATTCCGACATCTCCCCAGTCGTTCTTATCAATGGCTTCCATCAACTGTTTCTCGATTTTCTTCGGATCGTTTCCTGATGCAACTCCTATACGAGGAGCGACCCGGACAACGTGAAGGTCCACAATTATCCCTTCTGCCGGTGCACCGAGTTCTCTCATGATCACGCTCGCCGACTTCCTCCCAATGCCGGGTAGCTCAGTGAGTTCAGCCATTGTTTGCGGAATATTCTTTTCTGTTTTAATCGTCTTGGCGATATCCAGGATCCATTTCGTCTTTTTCCGACCTCCCCGCACGCTTGAAAGAAACGGTAGCACATTGTCGTAGTCAGCTTTCCCCAATTTGTCAAAGGTTGGATAAGCTTCAAATAGCGGTATCGAAACCTTGTTAATGTTGCGGTCCGAATCCTGGGCGGCGAGTACGACCATGATCACCAACTGGTACGGACTCTTATACTCCAATGGGTGGGGTTTACCTTTGTATTTCTTAATTAAAGGTTTGAATTCTTTGGTCCAATTGACTGTTGGCATTAGCAAAGCATTTGTCCTCAAAAATTAAGATTTTTATTGACAATCTTTACATGGCCAAATGTTGGCTAGTCGTCTTTAATTTTTTCTTTTAGCTATGTGTTATTACAAATCGGAAGTACAAAGGCTAAATGACCTTTTGGAACACTATCATGCAGCCTTCGAATCGTTGTCTGAAGATATTGAACCTATCCAGGAAAAATTCGAGGAACTGATTAGAAAGGATCATCAACTTCGGGAGATTGGAACAAGGAATAGTAGCGAACTGGGATCACAAATTTTGAAATACTCAGAGAAAGGTTCTGAGCCCTCCAGTCTTACAAAACAAGAACTGACCCTGCTTCGTTGGTACGACAGATATCTGAGTGCTTGGAGAACTGAGGGTGCTTACGAACGGTATTTCGAAAACGGGTTTGATTACTTCCCAACGCATATCGTCACGGCGGGGGCGCCAGATAAACTGAAGGCGTTCAATTGGGGACTTGTGCCGTTTTTTCACAAGGAGCGGGAGAAGGCGATGCAACTCCGGCCAAACACTCTTAATTGCATATCGGAAGAGATGTGGGACAAACCGTCATATCGCGATGCAGTAAAAAATGGACAGCGCTGTCTAATCCCTGTCACGGGATTTTACGAATGGCGTTGGCTTGATGATGCGGGGACGGTAAAGATTCCCTACTACGTTACGTTTCGGGATCAAAAATTAAGGTCAATGGCCGGCCTTTATAGCCGATGGAAAGATCCCAGCACGGGCGAATACTACTACAGCTATACGCTTTTGACATGCCCGGCAAATTCGATAATGGAATATGTTCACAACTCGAAAAAGCGAATGCCGGTATTCATTGATAAAGAGAATTACAAGGACTGGCTTAATCCATCCTCAAAGAAGGAGGATATCGTAGAATTGTGTCAGCCCTACAATGACCCCAGTATGCGGGCATACACTATTTCGAAGTTGCTTACAACCCGAGGAATTAATCCAAACGTACCTGAGGTCCTGGCGCCGTTTAACTATAACGCGGCCATTCAGGAGGCCAGCGCATTTCTAGAGAACGGTGAGAAGAAACGCGCAATGGAGGCTTTTAAAAATGCCATTAGTGCTGAGAAGGTAAATGAAAGCCACCTTCAACTTGCGGCCGCTCAAGATATAAAACCGGAGCTTTCAATGAGTTAGTGGTCGCTAAAGTCTCCAGTAATATTGCATGCGAATTTCTGGATTGTCTCGGACTAGATTATTATAACCGATACTATTGTTGCAATAGAATACCCTATAGCCCGTTTTGCTTGTTCCAATTACTATACTAGTAAAACCACGTCTTAAGCCTTCAGCTCGCCACTCTTTCATCTTTTCATGCCAGGGGTGATCTTCCGGGGCAATCTCATTCCAGTTAAATAATTGTGGTACTGTCTCGCCGTCCAATAGTACAACGTAATGATAGACCCCAAACGATTGTTTCTCCGCTCTCAAAATCACGCCGGCACGACCATGATTCATATGCTTAAGCCGCATGCCTTCCTTGTAATCCTGTCTCACTGTGCTTACGATTTTCACGTAAGTTGGGGAGAACTTAAATTACTTGTCAATCCCCCGTGAACAGAATGTGTGACAGCTAGTGTCGAAGATTAAATTATGAATGGGAAGGATTTCCGGAACAGTGGCAGATTTAAACTGCGGACAAGATTTGTCGATGAAGATCTTTTGTCCGGTTAATGAAAGACGAAACACCGCACTATTTTTTCCTTTTTAAGGCAGTATAAACCATAGTTATAAATTCCCCCGGTTCTAAATCCAAAAATTCCGCTAGTTTAAAAATAGTGGTAATCGTTGGCTGCACTAGCCCTCGTTCTAATCTCGATATGTAAGCTCTCTCCAAATCACAGTAGTCGGCCACCTCTTGCTGGCTTACACCTCTTTCACCCCGCAGCTTTTGAAGGACTTTCCCGAAAACTTGCCTCAATCGAACATTGCTTTCCACAGCTTCAAGCTATCGGTGTCCGTCAAATTTATTCGAGCACTATAGTGCTCAATTGAGCCCGAACACGTAAATTGATTTTAATTTCAATTCCCGGATTGTCGTAAAACTATTAGTATGAAAACCAGTTTCGTGTTCTTAGCCAGCTTTTTATGTCTGCTCAGTTCTTGTGCCCGAAAATCACAGTTAAAAGATTTCATTGGAGACCATACCACGGCTTATTCACAAGCGCTAAAGGGCGTAGAGGGTAAGCGTTTTAACAGAATTTACTTCAATGATCTGATGCCGATCAAGATAAAGGTCTTTCAGGAAGCTCAAACCGATCTCATAAAGGGGCAAATGCGTATCACCTATAACAACTACATAAACATCATCGCGCAGTTAAAACAGGAGAGGATCTACGACATGCGCGATTTTCAGGTCAAGGGCGATACGTTGGAGTTCTCCTTCGGACCAAGTCGAATGGTCGGCCAAATCATTAACTGCTCGACTGGTCGCGTCCTGGGGTTAGAAAAAAGGTTTATGAATGCATCAGATCTCCCTTCATTACAATCCAACCCACTATATCTGAATGAAAAAAATAGAATATTGTATTTCAAAGTTATTGTGCCGTTTGACGAGGGTAAGTTGTTGGAGGATTTCTATAATGCACAGATACACGAATGGGAAACAAAATTGAAAGATCCAGATCAAAAGAATGTTGCTCAATCGCATATTAACTTTATTACAAAAAAGCTCGAGCTTGCAAGAGTGTTGTATCGATAAACATAATTTCGGCAAAGACGATTTAATAAAGTCAACTATGGTGCATTCTATTTTAGACGGGAAATTCACCGGTACGTACGACTGTAACGAACCGAAACAAGTGATCAATGGTGATCTAATTGCTTTCGATGAACCGTCAAGCCTAGGGATAGATGCTAATCAAATGCCAGGGAGTTTCATTTCAGCACCGATGTCTCAAGGCTGGAAATTAAAGGACTCATTCCCAAGTAGAATTATTTCGATTTCAGACGATTCGGTTTTACTCGAAATCGTTAAGGATGCCGAGAAGATGATAACTGAGGAGCGAGTTTTCGACAAGACTCTTTTTGATGGTTATGAAATCGCGCTTGGCAAGTTCTTTAAGGTTCGGCTTTTCGTAAAACAAAATTCAATCATGATCGAAATAATTCCCGGATGGAATGTCACCGAGGTAGATTTTCCTAAAATCGATTTCTCACAATTTTCAAGGCAATCCGGGTTCAATTGATTCAATGTTAAAAATGTTGCTTTTTAATTTTTCATTTTTTTTCCGTGGTTGCGAGGATGAACTAACGTGAGAACTCACATTGAGATGCGATTAAAGCTACCTTTCGAGCGAATCTCAATTTCGTCTCCAAAACAATAGCCAACGATCAGGTTATATTCGGTTTATTTTCATCCACAGATCGCTTACTTAATGATTAAGCACTTTAAACTGGGTGGTGTAATTTTGTATGCCATGGGATGATATACGGGCACTAGTTCAACGTCATTTGAAGAGCACACCTGAAAGGAAAGCTATGAAAGCGGTCCGCTGTCAAATAATTTCTTTTTTGGTTGAACAATAATCTGAATTATGTTCAACCCTTCAGCTTCGCTTCGGTACAAGTATTCAGGGTGGTAGTAGTAGTCGTTAAACTGCTCGAGGAAGAAGTCAAGTCCGACAACCCGGTTTGTTCCACGATAGGTTGATTCTGCAAGCTTCAAAGTGACCTTGCTGATCAGTTTGTCCCAGTCGTTGTTAAAGTTACTCTCTGCATACTGGAATTGTTTACCAAAATCAGTTGTAAGAATTTTCAGAAACAAATGACTATATGGAAATCGCAATGCAGCGCAATTCGGGATTTGACCAATTCCGGTAAATGAATCTTGAAGGAAGAGGTACGCTAGTGCGTGCGTTCTTTGGTCTTCATAGCCGGGCAGGAGACACTCCTCATTGGGTGTTCCAAAGTAGTTCGGAAAGATTAACCGGTCATCGTGCTCATACAAACACTGTTGGGTCAGGTTATCGGGGGATAGACCTTTCTTTGCTTGCAAGATCAACGCACTCATGAACATCGGCTTCTTGTCTTGATCAATCAGCAGGAACTGAATTATCAGATCACCCAGTTCACAGCTTTGTGGCACAGGTGAAACACAAGCCCGTTGATTATGGCGGGTCCGATGCACGCGTGGCTTTTGATGAGCAAGGATAGAACAAAACTTAACCACGAAATCTGTTTCGCGCGTAAGCGGGGCAGCCAGATGCTCATTCAGGTAGTCAACGCCTTTACCTTGGCCAGATAAATACTCTAAAAGGATGTCCGGCTCGTGCTGGTTGAAATCAATCCGATTCCATGAGCTCATGGAAGCATGCACAATACGATTTGCATGCGGCTGTATCGCCTGGACGAAAGCTCGAAGGCTTGACATAGATTAAGATTTATGGAACCTAGGATAAACTTTAAAGTAAGTAAGACCTTTCAGCGGAACATCATTCAATGTGTACCTGCCGAATGCCCAGTAATCCGAATGATTCATAAACGCTTCCCATACGAGTTGCCCGAAGAACAACGCTGCCTGCTCATAACTTTTATTGCACGCTTTCGTATAGATTGGCTCATAGGGTGTATTCGCCCACGACTTACCCGGCATCCAACTTGACGTTTGTACTTCGGTGTCGCTGATCTTTTTCGTCAACGCTTCCAGGATGGCTTCGTGTTCGGCATCGGTAAGTCCTTTGCGCCAGCGATCGTAATCTCGTGCATGGGGAATCGTCTTAATTTCTTCTTCTGAATCAAGTGCGTAAATCATGGGGGTGATTTTGGCAAAAAGATACAACTCCTTGCAACTTGTGAACGTGCGTAATAGGAGTAACTCCTATAACAAGGACGATTTAATGCTCTTTGTTCACCGGCCCTGGCAAATAGGTAATCTTCAAGTTGCTATCAATGTGCAATACGGCCGTTGTGTTGGTATGTTTACTCGGTTTATAATCATACCGAGAATGTGGTTCGTATCGCTCCAGTTTGATCAACACTACCAGGTTTTTCTTTTCGGTTGTCAGTACTTCCTTTAGGAATTCAGGTATTAACGACAAGCGCGAACTTTCTTCGTTACGATCACGATGATAAGACTTCACTCCCCAAGCTTCTGATTCAGCGATCAAGGTGTTCTTGCTATTGATCCAGTTCTTGCCAAAAGGATCACCCTTGGTCAACCTGTAGTTAGCGCGGAAAGATTCACTGAGTTTCCTTCGCCGGTCAGCGGTTCGCACGCCGTATGGATCATTTTCATCCAGTCCGGCTTCGCCGCCCGGAACAGTGATCCATGGCGTATAATCAAGATCTTTCGATCTGTGATGCGAATATTCATGTCCTTGGGATTCTTCAAAGGATGCCAGCCACGCACGGTAAGGTTTTAACCCGGCAAGTTTTTTTGAAAACGCAGTCGATCCCCGTCGGGGAAGTAAGGCGGATGAAACGCGTACATCAATACCATCGCCGGATTTCCATTGGCCGCTCACGACTAACCGTTTCGTAATCTTTGTTCCGTCAACTCCGGCTATCGCCCGAAGCTTATCCGGGTTTCCGGTGACAATCAAGTTCTTGCCTTTACGATCAAGCAGATGGCCCCGCACTTCAATCGGATAAAGATCGGTTCCATCGGCCAGCCATAAACCATCGACCCGTGTCAGCATAAAGGCCGACAACCAGTTGTTCCAGGAATCTTCCGTGAATTGATCGATCACGATCGGGTATTCCTGCAATAACTCTCCCGCAACTTCCTGAATGGCGTGCCAGCATAAGTAATATCCATAACGATGAACAAGCGGAGACATTCCGTCGGTCTTGTCATGACTCACATTCCGGCCACCATTTTCAAACATACTCTCCACATTCGGATCGTATTGCTTCACGCGTTCCGCGACTCTGTGCTCTACCGTCGTGGATCGTAGTCCGAAAACCTCTGCCAAAGGAGTGATAAAATACTTTTCAAAATCCCAATCCATAAAGAACTCTTGCGAAGCAGAAGATTTTGGCAGTAAGGCCAAACGTGCTTCAGCCGTCTCTTCATCGATCGGCTCGTGCTGCGAGATGTTAACATGATCAAGCTGCTGCTTCAGCTTTTGTTGCTCTTCAGTAAGCGTATCGGGCAACGCGTGAAGGATTGCTTGCCCGATGAAATGCCGCATCGACACGTGTTTGGTTGACATGGCAGCTTCCTGAAGGACCGTCAAGTGACGGGTAATAATGTCGGGACGGTCCACCGCTATCCGTGCAAGTGCAATCGATAACCAAAGCTTCGCATGTAAATGAAAAAACGGAAGTTCATTTGCCTGAAGACCGCCTGCTTTTTGAGAGTTTAGTTTTTCGATCAATGCATCCAGCACGGAGATACAATCAAGCTTAACTAACATCCGTACACTGTGCGCTGCCCGCCAGCGTGAGATTGAATTCTCTGACCCCAGTTGTTTCCAGATAAACGTGGCAACAATATCCGCTTCATCCGTAGAAGGGTAGAGGTTTTCGTGGTATGTTCCATCTCCAACACTCGCCGACAACGTAGCCGTTTCACCCCGCAGCAAACGTACTAACGCTGCCTGGGTTGTCTCACCATCAATATCCGGCGCGAGCATGCTCGCGATGGCCAGCCACAACGAACCGTCAAGTGAATGACCTCCGTTGATTAAACTGGTGATCAGTTGGATAATGACGTCTTGCATAGATGTCCCGGTAATCCGTGACAGCTCGTTCAGGTCTTTTTCATCGAGGTAAGTTAAGTCATAGTGGATCAGATCGCTGATGTGATTGCTGACCAACGAAGGCGCATGGGATTTAAGTACCGCCTGTAATCCGGTCGATGAGTTCCTCCACAATTCCTGGCAGGTGTCAAGTTCCTTCAGCTTGACATGAATTTTTTCCGGGAAAGAAGCCACCGTGGCTATATACTTCCCGCGGTCGCCATAGGCAACCTTGAACCTGAGTTTCTCGAAGAACAACTCAACGTCGTTTCCATAGAAACTTCCGGCTTCATGAAGTGTTCGGAACGCATTCGCAAGTTGCTCGGTGTTGGTCGGATCAGTTTCGCGCAGCAACTCGGCAATAAGCTTTTTGTGTGTAACGTGAAAGGGTGAGTTTTCCCGGGCTTTGCGGACAGACCGCATCGCAGGCTCGTTTTTCTCCGCGCGTGATTCAGTGGCTGCGACCAGTATCCCGGCTAACCGTTTGGACTCCGGCGAGGAGCTTCCCTTAGCGCGATCAACAAGTTGCTTAAGGCTTTTGATACTGCTTTCATATGCCAGATCGTGACTGTCTTTTTCAAATTTCAGCAATACTGCATCCATCAATTCTTCCGTGTTGGTCTTCGCTTCGGCAAAGATTTCTTCGGCAAGCGAAACAAAGTCCCAGTCTTGCGCACCATATGCGACAGAAAGATGAATAAGAACTAATGCATGCCGCGCTTCGATTTTCTTATGCTTCATCAGGCCAATCAGGCAGGGCAGAAGTGTGTACGTCAGGCTTACTTTATCGCGATCATCCCAACGTGAAATCTTCGCGAGAACATTGAGTCCACCCACGTTCGACATTCCAAGACCAAACTGGTACCACGGAAACTTATCACTTTCATCCAGGTTTAATTCAGCCAGGTTACTGAGGGTATGAAAGTCCCGGTTTTCAAGCGTCTTGCCTTTCACGCCGCCGGCAAAGGTTAACAGCGAACGTGCGTAGTTATAGTCTCCCGAACCGATCAGTTCAACTTGTTCAAGTCCCTTGTGAAAGTAGGCTGCCATTTCCTGCTTGCTGGCGGGCATGATCGCCTTTGCCAGATCAGCATACAACCTCGAACGGTCGTCAACGTTATTTTGATTTTCAATTTTCGCAGCGACTTTTATAGCAATTTCTCCGGCGAAGGAATGAAAGATATCTTGTTGCGCGAACCGGCTGACAATTGCAATCAGGTTCCGGGTAGTCTTAAGCTTGTCTTCATTGATTAGCTGCATTACCTGACCACCGACCGAAACGGGTAAATCTTTTCGGGTATGCAGAATGTATAGAAAAAGATCCCGGCATAACGGTTCTGCAAAGCCTTCATCCCAGGTACCATAGTTGGTCTTAACTTTTGCCCCTTCGCGCCAGAATTTGATAAACGCATCAAGACGTTTGCCTACAGTCCGCGTTGAAGCTGACAGCAAACTTGTAAATACGTTGCTGACCTCCAGCAGAAACCCAAGGTGATTGTCCACGAACTGTTCGGACGATTTTTGATCTTCATAGGTATACCGTTTTGTTTTGTCCTCAGACTTGCGTTCGCGTTCGTTAACAAGTTTCGCATGGGCAGCGATATATTCTTTGATCTTGCTGCGATAAGTTTCCGGTGTTAAGTCGGCGTCAGGAGGTACGATCCCAACGAGGTCTTTTGATAAAAAATCAATAACACCAGGGTTCTTTCCGGCTGCCGTTTTTGCAAGACAAGCATGCAGAACGAATACAGCGATCCGATTGTCCCAATACGACCGGGTAAACGTCCAGTTGCTCGGAACTTCAATAGGTGTTGCCGCACAAATTGATTTTGCTTGCTTAAGTTGCTTATGCTGGATGGCAATTCCCGCTGCGTCCAGCAGTCCCATAACAATGTTAGGCACTTCGTGTCCAAGTTCCCGTTCTTTAAGTGTGTCTGGTTTTGCCTGACATGCTTTGGCCAGCTTCACAACGATTGCCTTTTGTAAAGCAGCTGGTAAGTTCAACTGGAGGGCAGCGGCACAAACCGGAATACTCAGCGGAAGTGCAGCTAAGATCTTTTTTACATCATGCGTGCCGGGGTTGAGCGCATTGGCAGTGGCGACTGTGCCGAAACAATATTCAGCAACATTAAACGCATACCATTTTTTCCAACGGGAATCGATAAACCGGAACGCAACTTTATAACGATGTTGATAAATTAACCCGAGCGGTGTTACAGCAATATCAATATGATCGGGGCGTCCTTCACGATTTCTGAACCGCTCTTCATCCGGCTGCCTGAAATAATGCTCCATCCAGCGCGAGGACTTGACTACATGCGGAAATGCATCACCGGTTTCGCCGGCAAGAAAATGCGCTACCGCCAACCGGCTGTGCCGTGTGCCTTGCCACGATGTTTTGATTTCAAACAGTCGTCGTTTTGAATCGCTGTCGTTTGAGGCAATGATGAGTTCCGGGTTGGCCAGAATATATTCCGCAACCCGGCTGTTGCCTGCAGCAACGGTTGATAATTCAACCACGAGCGAGAGTACTTCGTTGTACTTCTTTTGTAAGATGCAATGCTTCAGCGCGGCCATCACGCGCGAATACCGAACGTTTTGTTTCCCAACTTTACTCTTGATCGTAGCTGGAAAATCGGTACTGAATGCGAGTGCCACCAGTGCCGGTGCATCGTCCAGCGTCACAAGAAGCGACGGGAGTGCGCGCGCTGCATACTCAGAGGTTGATTGTGCGGTTCTTAAATTTGTGACGAGGCTGGTAAGATTAGCCAGCTGACTTCCGTACCGCGTACGCATCAGTGTATCCGTGGGTTCATCCCGAAACATAAGCCCGTAAGACGTTTGCTCGAGCAACGGATATAAATCAACTGTGAAACTGTCTACTTCAGAAGGCGGCAGTCCGAGTGCATTTGCATACTCGGCGACCGGAATAGGAAGAGGCAATACAGACAGCCCTGCAAGAAAAGTATCGATCGTTTGCTGCGAATGGCCACGCAATAATGATTCCTGGATTGCAGCATCAATTTTAGCCTGCAATAACTCATCCAGTTCAATGGTTTGATTGAGTCCCGAAGGCGCTAACAGGTTATCCGGATCTGCGATCAAATGTTCAAGTACGCGGCCAATGCCGTTCGATCTTGAAAAAGCTACATCTATTTCGCTGTCGGTTATGCTCGGGATATGGCTCTTGATGTAAAGCGTGGTTTCAGCTTTCGAAAACGGCCGTAGCAGGAGTGACTCACACGCTGCCTGCCGGATTGCCTTGTCTTTACGTTCAGTTCGCGTGCTGGCAACAATGCACAAGTCGGGAATGCTTCCACCAAAAGTTATGCTTTCGAGTAACAGTGTAGGAAATGCGTCATCTTTTTTCTGTTCAGCTATCGTGGCAGCATTATCAATCGCATCGAGCAGCAACACGAGCTTCCGGCCTGGTGCTGTTCGTTGGATCGCACTTGCTGCTTGTTCGAGGCGGGAGCGTGCTGCTGAAAAAACATCTTGCGTATCAGCGCTACCCGGCAAGATTAAGTCGCATAACCCGGCACACGCAAGTTTGTTAACAATATGCAACAAGCCTCGCTTGACATGGTGACGGTTATCCTCGAACGCGCGGTACGCACCACCACCGAAACAGTCGAACAACACAACTTCATGGTGTTCGGCCAACCGTGAAGCAAGGGATTGAAGAAAGACAGTTTTACCAACGCCACCTGAAGCATGAATGATCAACGGTTTGGTCAGCGCGGGAACACGTGTAACGATTTCGTCCAGCTGCTCGCGGGCAACAACGTGCGGAACAACAGGAAAGCTTTCAGGGCAAGGCAACAACGCTGTTTCATCGGCAAGGCTGAGCACTTCCAGCAAGTCTTCCCGTGTAATCAGGTTGTTATGCTCCCCGGCAGAGCCCGCTTTTTTTCGAACCAAGTCTTTAAGGTCACCTAACCTTGCCCTTGCATCAACAGCTTGTAGAGACCAATTGACGATGGTATGTCTAAGCTGAATACTATTTTTCTCAAGTGACCCGGCTGTACCCGTAAGCTGCAACTTGCCGGTAAAAATTTTTAGCTGCGTTCCGGTAAGTTTTGTGGCCGATTTTATCTGATCAGCAATAGATTTCAACTTACGGTCGGTAATCCGTTTGCCAAAGCCAAGAAGTTCAACGGCCTGAATAAATTCCGAGGCAATGGGCCGGTTGGTAATGATCTCAAAGGTTACTTTGTCCGTAACCGCGTCAGTCCCATGTTGCCTAATGAGACTTTTGAATGATGAAGCAAACTTGTTTAATGTTTTCCTGGCATCAGTTACTCGGTATGGTTTGCTGGCGCTCCCGATGGAATACTTGAACTGCACGATCGCGATCCTGGACGCAACATCAAAGTTGTGACCGATACCGTAATAAAGCGTGAGGTCTGCGATTTCGGTTAAGTCAGATGAAGCCTCCGAAGAATCAGTCGGGGAGATGCCTTCAACAGCTATCGCCAGTAGGGAATCTTTAGGTAACAGTAGCTCAAGCGTTCGGCCTGCGGCCCACGTTTCATGAAACTGATGCCCGTCCCGCGACGCACGAACTTTATCAACGGCTTTGTTTGAGATTGCCATAGGGTGGTCATTCGAAGTTATGGTATAAGAGTGAATTTCGTCATTGAACACTTGTAAGGCTGTTAAATCTTTCGCCAAGATGCAGGTAGTTCTGAGACTATGCGGCGCCTATACTCTTGTCGTATTTATTTTTACTTTTTTTGAGAGCAAAGTCAAGATTTTCTGAGAATTGATATTCCAGTGTTTTATTATTCGTCAGTCTAAGATTAGCTCATTACCTAATTTGTGAGGTATCGATAACTCTATTCAACATTGTACAGTTGCTTCATTTCTGATATGAGAAGTTTCATTTCTGATACTAATCCTTTCGGTTTCGTAATTTTTATTCCCTTGTTATAACTTAAAAGAACGGATTTTAACTCGTAATTGATAATCAATTTCAGTCTGATAAGAATGTTACCATTTTTATACTCTTTTATTTTCTCTTGATTAGAATGAATTGGCTTTGAAAGTATATAAGGAGCCTGCTGTTTGTTTACCTTTATCTCTACAATTTCAGGTTTTGAATCAGGAGATACGGAAACACCAATCAAGTATTTAAAGTAGTCGTCTGGATTGAATAAGTCATTCTCAATAAAATCTACGTTTGAATTTCTGATTTTCTTTATTCGATCCAGTCCATAGATTGTCACACGAGTAGTGTTGCCTTCACGACCTAGCAAGAACCAACGATTTCGAAACTCCTTCAAGAGGTAGGGATGAACAATATACTCGGTTGCTTGTTTATGGGTATAAGGTTGATACGAAATCCGCAGCGTGTTTTTATCCTTAGTTGAAGTCAATAGGTCGTTGATATACTGAGTTCCGTCAGCAGTTGTATGCTTCTCGAATTGTAGCAATATTGCTTCTGTAGCGGACGGAGTTTGAATCCGGTTCTCAAGCTTTTGAATTACATCTTCAACATCTTTTAACAGTGTGAAGTTTTCAACCTGTTTTAGAATCTGAACCGCCTGCTTGAGAGTGCCTAAATCTTCTTCATCCAGCGGAATGTTCTTGATGGAGAATCTTTCAGTATAATAATACCGATTATCCTTTTTGTTCGGCCGGTGAATAGGGGCGTCTTTTTCCTTAATCAGGTCATCTATGTCTCTAAACAGCGTCCGCTTTGTAATCGGTTTTTCCTCTCCGAGCTGGTTGTTAATCTTACTGAGTAATTGATCCACAGTAAGTTTTTGACCGGAGAGCAGCTGATCCAAGTATTCAAGCCGTAATCCTTGATTTTTGGTGGCTGGCATTGATTTTGGGGTTGTGACGTAAAATGTCACTACTAAGTACGATCTTTGTAAAACAATTTAAAAGCGCTAATTTTATTCAACCCCTGAATGAGGCTATGCGTTTAACCCCGTTTTATGCCCATAGTAATTAACGATAGTTCCATGCCCAACGTGGAGAAGATCGGTAATCTGATCATCTATCTGGTAGATGAAATTAAGAGACGGCATCGTCAACCTCTTTACCTTACAAAGCTTCTCAAACTTCTTTATATAATTGATGAGACTTCTGTTAAAGAAACCGGAGTTTCGGTGACTGGACTGGAATACCGTGTTTGGAAAATGGGACCAGTTGCTTATGATGTTTATAAGGATTTAAAGCACGAAAACTCCGATAAATTGTCCAGTTTTGCAGAGGCGAAAACTGGTGGTGATTCTGCTCAAATCAAATCTGTTAATAGATTCGATGATTCTGAATTTTCCGATTATGAAATGGAATTAATTGACCGCATAATTGACGAATACGGCTATTATCAGAAAGATGAACTAATCAAGTTGCTTCATGAGGAAGGTAGTTTGTGGTGCGACATTGTAAAGGCCGAAGGCCTTGAGGAATTATTTAAGACTGAGAATACTTCAGTTCATCGAATAGATTTTAAAGAGTTATTAAAAAACGATCCGCAAAAGCTGACTGCTTACAAAACAGCTCAGGCATCACGTAAGCTTTAATCTGTGTTTTCACCCCCTAACATTTTAAAGATCGATGATTTTGATTTTGAGCGAGAGGGCACAGCCCCGAAGCCAAAATACATGGTTGTTATCTTGAAAACCTCTACTGATACAATCATTGCTCCGCTTACTACTTCTCAGGATTACATTCCTGATAACCATAAAGGTAAGCGCTGCGTAGAAGATGTTCCTTCAAGGCTTCATTGCTATTGCATTCCAACTAAACTGAAGGTGGGAAAAAAAGGATTTATGTTTCCATTGGATACCTATATTCAAGTACAGGGAAATCTGATGAAAAGAAGTATTTCATATCTGAAAACGAAATATCAAGCAAAAGATAAGGTTGAATTGTTAGATGAACTGACAACTTCGGAGTATAAAAAACTTCTACAATGTATTGCCAAAAGTCAGTTTGTGCCTCGTGGAATTCGGGAAGCAATTGCTCCAGTAGTTAAAAAACTTAAAAGGGCCACCTCGAGATAGCTTTCCCCTTGAGTGACGTAAGATGTCACTCCTCTCAAATACCTTCACATTATCAAAGTAGTCAAATGCGCGATTAAACCTGCGTGATGAGAAAACTTTGCTTAATAGTTAACTAAAAACGTAAACACCACTTTTATGGATAACCCAAAATTTCAAATCAACCGTACTGCAAATAATCAATTTCACTTTGTGCTTAAGGCAAGGAATGGTGAAGTAATTCTTAAAGCCAGTGAAACCTATCTTACAAATCAAGGTTGCCGGAATGGTATTGAAGCTGTGAAGGCAAACGCACCTTTTGATTCTAGGTATAATCGAAGAGATGCAGTCTTCAATTACACATTTAATCTTGAGGCAGCTAATGGTAAAATTCTTGGAAACAGCGAAAGATATGACTCGCGTGCTGCTAGAGAAAACGGAATCGAAGCCGTCAAACGTGACGCGCCTAATGCTCCAACGGAGGATCTGTCCTAAGGAACCTTAGTCTGCCGAAGGTTAAGTGGCAGGATTGTTAAATTAAAATCTATAGTTATGAGTTCTTCAAAACAGAACCCAGTAACTGTGTGCAAGGGTGACACCTGCCTCACAGTTGGTGGAGAACTTGGAAATGTTTTGGCTTGGATCATCGTCATAAGTGCCGGTGTTGCGTTGCTCAAAAGGTTAGCAAGTTAATGGGTAAGGAGCCGAAATCTCTCGGCTCCTTACTTTACTCAATGACTGTAGATGTCATCCCTCCCTAGCTATCTTGGGTTTGATGGCATGGCTGTGGTTAAAAAGGGTTAGTTAGATACGGAACTTTCAACATATGATAAAGAGAGATACACGATGGGAAATATTCTATGGAAATATTTCCGTCGATGAATTTGTGGATAAGAAAATCCCAAAAGTTGTGTTTGCTAAGCAGGTTAACAAGGACATAACAGATGCTTTTAAAGTAGTTCAAAAATTACTTCTTCATTCTTACTATGAGTATTTGTTTCTGGATGTTGCAGTCACAAAGGCTTTACATATTATGGAAATGGCGCTTTGTATTCGCTACAAAGAGTTGAATAATGGCGAAGAGTGGGATTTAAAGAAGTATCCATTATTTGAGTTAACCAAATGGTTTGCTAAAAACTCACTTTTTGAAGTTAAAGATCCAAGGCTGTTAGATTATATCAGACGAATTCGGAATCACATGACTCATCCTAAAGGTCATCATTTTGCTGGAACTGCTGGTTTACCTCTGATTCACACTATTGTTGATTTGATCAACGGACTTTATGATGACGTTGAAGTAAGGAAGGAGCGCTGGGAATCAACCACTAATTGGGGAACTAAGCTTGAGTCATTTTTAGAAAAGGGCGGAAAGGTGATTGCCTTAAATTCCGTTTACTATGTTTACGACATGGGACCATTGAAAATCGAGAACAGACTAAATCCAAATCTATGCTATTTCAGCTTGTTACCCTTGTTCGACCTCAGTGAGAAAAAATCAAAGGCTCCTTTAGTGTTTGAATGCCCCCTGGAAGGCTTAACGGTTGTGAGAAATAAGATAGATTTTTCATTAGGTAATGGATTCGTTTTCTTAACAAATGACTTGAGTGAAGAAGAAATCAATCTGATAGAGAATTTCAAGTCGAAATTGAATTCCGATGTTGAATACAGAATGTATTCCTCCGTGCAGATTCTTGACGCGAAGAACGCAATTAGTGATGCGATTCGCAAAAAGATGAATGTTGTGTATGAAGAAAGGTAGCGACTTCCAAAAAAAAAGAAAAAGCCCCGAAATGAAGTCGTTTTGAGGCCTTAAAGTTGTAATCCGAAACTATTTGTGAACCGTCCAGGACTTTCGTGAAACTGTCCAAAACTTTAATCTACAGTCACAAAAATAAGCCCTAAACTTCATCGCTTAGGGCTTGTTAAAGACTTTTGAGTTACCAGTTAAAGGCTTTAAGGAATTAAGTTAAAGACTTTTGGGGTTATTCACAGGTTTGAATTTTTCGAACGAGTAATTACTCCACGGTAACCGACTTCGCCAAATTTCTCGGCTGGTCAACGTTACAGCCGCGCATCACGGCAATGTGATATGAAAGCAACTGCAATGGAATAACCGACACAATTGGCATTAATGTTTCATGAACAGCCGGCACCTCAACAGTAAACTCTGCCATAGTCGGAATAAGTTTGTCGCCTTCCGTTACCACTGCAATAACGCGGCCTTTGCGTGCCTTAACCTCCTGAATGTTGGATACAATTTTTTCGTATGAGCTGTCGCGTGTGGCTATGAACGCTACCGGCATTTCTTCATCGATCAGCGCAATCGGGCCGTGCTTCATTTCTGCAGCGGGATATCCTTCTGCGTGGATGTAGGAAATTTCTTTCAGCTTTAACGCACCTTCCAGCGCAACCGGGAAGTTGAATCCCCGACCGAGGTATAAAAAGTTTGTTGCGTCTTTAAATGTATAAGCAATCTCACGAATCTGGTCGTTAAGCTTCAGTGTTTTCTCAACTTTAGCCGGAATATTCTCAAGCTCAACCAGCATTTCATGGAATTTCTGATCGGTGATGGTGCCCTTCTTTTGAGCAACAATCAAACAAATCATGCTCAGCACAGTAAGCTGTGCTGTAAATGCCTTGGTACTTGCCACCCCGATCTCCGGACCAGCGTGTGTATAAGAACCCGCATGTGAAGCGCGCGCAATGGACGAGCCCACTACGTTGCACACGCCAAAGATTGTAGCGCCCTTTGATTTTGCCAATTCAATAGCGGCAAGTGTATCGGCAGTTTCACCGGATTGTGAAATAGCAATAACCATGTCGCCTTCACGTACGATTGGATTACGATAACGGAATTCCGAAGCATATTCAACCTCTACCGGGATGCGGCAAAACTCTTCGAACATGTATTCGGCTACAAGACCTGCATGCCACGATGTTCCGCACGCAAGAATGATGATGCGATCGGCATTGGCGAGTTTGTTTACATACTCACGAATTCCTCCCAAAACCAATCTTCCCGATTGAGAATCCAAACGTCCGCGCAGACAGTCTTTAATAGATCGGGGTTGCTCACAAATTTCTTTGAGCATGAAATGATCAAACCCGCCTTTCTCGATCGCCTCAAGTTCCATCTCCAGTTTCTGGATGTAAGGCGTCATCGGGGCATCCTCAACGGTTTTTATCTTGAGTTTTCCATCGTTGATCACAGCAATCTCAAAGTCGTTCAGGTAAACAACCTCGTTGGTATATTCAATGATAGGCGTAGCATCGGAAGCAATGAAGTATTCATCCTTACCGACACCAATAACCAACGGACTTCCTTTTCGTGCAGCAATCAACAAATCGGGATCTTCCAGTGACATAATCACAATCGCATACGCACCAACAACTTTTGTTAATGCCAGACGTACCGCCTCGTCAAGCGGACATTGATTGTTTTCCTGAATGTCCTCTATAAAATGAATCAGAACCTCGGTATCTGTTTCGCTTGTGAAGGAATGACCTTTGTTGATCAGCTCCTGTTTCAGCGAACTGTAGTTCTCGATAATTCCGTTGTGAATGATGGCCAGTTTTTTGGATGATGAGTAATGCGGGTGGGCATTCACATCGTTTGGCTCTCCGTGCGTAGCCCAGCGCGTGTGGCCGATGCCAATTGTGCTGGTGAGGTCTTTTCCTTTCAGATACTCTTCAAGTTCCGAAACTTTACCCTTCTTTTTGTAAACGTTAAGACCTTTGTTTAAGAGTGCAATACCAGCGCTGTCGTAGCCGCGGTACTCAAGCCGCTTAAGGCCTTTGATGATGACTTGTTGGGCATCGCGATGGCCAACATAACCAACTATTCCGCACATAATTATTCCAGGTTAGGCTTATTGGGGACTGTATAATAAAGTTTAAGTTTTATGCCGCTCGGCTTAATAATTGCTCGATTAACACTGTTACCGGTACCCCCTTTCAGCACAGGGTAACCAGTATTGTTGTTTTCATACAAAACTTTTAAGGTGGTAGCTGTTGCCGGGTAAAACGCGATGTGCTCGATATTTAGTTCCGGTTTGTCTTTGTTATCAAACATGCGTTGAAAAAAGAGCGTGGCAAACCCTTTGTATTGCATGCTGCTATTATCGTACGTAAGCTTAAACGGGCTGGCGGCCGAGAGTTCGGTCGCGATCCCAAAATTGCTCAAGTCGGTATAAACATTGCCGACAAACTCGGTCATTTTATCAAAGTCCTCCTCCACGGTTGAATCCAATGCAACCAGTTTATTGCCATCAAGCTTCATGATTACCCCATACATGCTCGGCACTGGTGACATTCCGGATGGAAAAGCTTTTACATCCATGGTAATTTCTGCTGAGTTGATGACGATGTCCTCAAGGGTATCAATAAAGTTGTAGAAATCGCTCATATCCAATTCGGTAATTACTCCCGCGCCATCCTGAACGTACCGTTCACCACTCGCTGGGAAAAAGCGCTCCTGCGGAACACTAATGCCACTTAAGTCTCCTGACCGGCTGGTTGTTATGCTAGTGAAACCGCTTGAGAAAACATACGGCAAGGGAGTAAAATACAACGATGTGGTAACAGAATCTTTCGAGGGTGTATGATAGTGGAATGTAAACCGACTGAATCCATTCAGTGGGTTGACTCCAATTATTCGGCTTGTTTTGGTCGGAATAAACGCTAATCCCGGAAACTCCTTCCTAAAAACAGCGATCAAACTGTCATAGACAAGCGCGGTGTCACCTTTTGTAGCAATCCAATTAAAGATTCTGAACGCAAATTCCTCATCCAGTTTGCCCTGCAGCATGATGGTGTCACGGCTGCCTTCGCCCAAGTCGGTCTGTAATTCAAATTTGATTGGAGTAAGATCGATGGGCCGGAATTTACTGCTTCCTGAATAAGCCCTGCTAAACTTTTTAATACCTAAACGCCCGATAAGGATCGGATCGTAGGCTAAAGTTGTTGAATTAATATACCGATCATAAAAATTCAACGAGTCGCGGCTGTCTTTAATTAACGAATAAACGTTGACCACCTCATCAATTGTCACCTCCGGCCCATATGCGTAGTAATCCAGCATTAATTGAACCGTAGTTGAGTCGAGAACAATGGTGTTGATGTTTTCATTGTCTCTGTTGAAATACGTTTTGCTTAACTCTGTCAGCCCATTGTTAGGCAGAAACTGAGCATAAAAGTGGGCACTTACGGTTCCGAAGTCCGGATCAAAGTAATTTCCGATCATATATCGGTATGTACCCGGATCAACTGGCGAGGCCGAAAGTGTGAACTGATCCGTAAACACGGAGTCGATCAGGAATACGGAACTTTTGTCACCGTCAAAAACTAGCTCCTGGTATCTGCCTTTAAATTTTGTTTTGCCTTTAAATCCTAAAAGATAAGAATCGTCCTCACACGATATCAAAAAAATCAGGACTGCTGCAGAAAACAGCAGTCCGGCTCGCTTAGCCCACAAGTTCATTATATAAGTTATAGTAAGATTCCGTATAGTCTGCGTCTTTGTCGATCGATTCAACTTTCTTTTCCTTCATCTTTTTAAAGAGGCCTTCGAGCTTTTTGTTTTCACCCGCGGTAATCACAGCATCTGAAAATTCAACGCCCATTTTGATAAACCCTTCATAATCGGCAGTTTTCAGGTTGCCGAGCATCTTGTCTTCGATATCGATCATCTTGACTTTAGTCATGATGTCGTCTTTAAACTTAAAGTTGAAGCTGTTATTATAAATTGTGAATACAGTTTTTGTGTTTTTGAACAAAGGATCGTTTTTGTACGTGGTTTTCAGGTACAACGGAATAAAGCTGGTGATCCAGTCGTTGCAGTGGACCACATCAGGAGCCCATCCGAGCTTACGCACGGTTTCAATGGCACCCTTGCAGAAGAAAATAGCCCGCTCGTCATTGTCGGCATAAAAGCGGTTTTCCTTATCGTGGAAAACAGACTTGCGGTGGAAATAGTCTTCGTTATCGATAAAATACACCTGCAGCTTGGCATTCGGGATAGACGCCACCTTGATGGTCAGCGGCTTCTCTTCATCGCCTACGGCAATGTTTATTCCGGACAAGCGAACCACTTCATGCAGTCGATTCTTTCTTTCATTGATAATTCCAAAACGGGGCACCAGAATCCTGATCTCCATTCCTTTCTCCTGCATGGCTTGCGGAAGCTTGCGGACAAAGTCAGCAACTTCAGAGGTTTGCAGGAAAGGATTTATCTCACTGGCCACATAGAGAATTCTGAGTTTTGACATAGTTCTTGGATTAATGATTTGAACGAGAAATGAACCACAAAAGTACAAAATTCGCCCCCCTTATTCAACTTCTTTCCGTAATAAGCCTACCTTTACCAGCCTTTTTAAAGGCCGTTACAACATGCAGATTTTCAAGGAAATCGGCCCTTTAAAGGCATTTTTAGTTGAAAAGCGGAAGCAGGGCAATACCATCGGTTTTGTGGCTACCATGGGGGCCCTCCACGAAGGCCATTTGAAGCTCGTTCGCGACTCCCGGAACGACAATTCCACCACGATTTGTTCCATTTTTGTAAACCCCTCCCAGTTTAACAATCCGGCCGATTTGCAGAAATACCCCAGGACGCTGGAAAAAGACATTTTGATGCTTACGGAAACGGGATGTGACGCCCTTTTTTGCCCTGAAGTGGATACCATGTATAATCAGGAAAGCAGGCTTAGATTTGATTTTGGCCAGCTTGACAAGGTGATGGAAGGACAGTTTCGCCCCGGCCATTTTAGCGGAGTAGCATTGGTGGTTTCAAAGCTGTTTCACATCGTTGAACCCGATATCGCCTATTTCGGTCAGAAAGACTGGCAGCAATTCGCCATCATCCGTCAGCTTGTTTCTGAACTTAAGTTTAATGTTACATTGAAAAGTGTTCAAACCCTTCGTGAGGCAAATGGCCTCGCCATGTCGTCACGCAACGCACGGTTGAGTAGTGCAGATCGTGAAAAGGCCGGTTTAATAAGTCAGATGTTGCAATGGGCAGTTGACAAACTGAAGGGCGGAGCTGCAATTCATGATGTTAAGAAAATGGTAACAGAAAAACTTCAGACAGAAGCCGGCTTTACCGTTGAATATTTTGAAGTTGCCGACAGCGAAAACTTAACGTTGTTAAATAACGTTACAGAATCTGCGCGACCGATTTTATGCATCGCAGTTTTTGTTGGCGATGTAAGATTGATCGACAATATGTTCTTGTGATTCCCTTATTTTTGTGACTCTTTTGAGAAGTATGTTTATTGAAGTTTTAAAGTCAAAGATTCATCGTATTAAAATCACGCAGGCAGAACTGCATTATGTTGGAAGTATTTCTATCGATGAAGATTTGCTGGATGCCGCCAATATGATCGAGGGTGAGAAGGTGACTGTGGTGAACGTGAGTAACGGTGAACGACTGGAGACGTATATCATTAAGGGCGAACGTGGTTCAGGCGTTGTTACATTAAACGGACCTGCTGCCCGGAAAGCCCAGATTGGTGATGTTGTGATCGTGTTTTCGTATGCTTCGATGGATTTTGAAGAGGCAAAGAAATTCAAGCCGACCATAATTTTCCCTTCACCTGATAATAAACTTGCCTGACGCGTGCCTTCAGCAATAAAAACGGCTGTTCAATATCTGTTCATCTTTGGACTTACTGCTCTGCTTATCTGGTTTTCACTGAGTACGCTGCACGTCAAAGAAGGTGAAAATAAATGGCAATACTTATATCACACCTGGCAGGCAGCTGATAAAGGTTGGCTGTTGGCGATGGCGGGAATTTTTATGCTGGGTCAGGCCATTCGCGCTGAGCGGTGGCGCATGCTGATGGAACCTACCGGATACAAGGCAACCTTCTATCACAGCTTTCTGGCTACGCTAATCGGATATCTGGTTAACCTTGTTATTCCGCGTGGAGGCGAAGTTTCAAGATGTTATTATCTGTACAAGCTCAATAAAAGCCCTGTCGAAATTTCGTTTGGTACGGTTGTTATCGAGCGGATCATCGACTTATTGTGCCTGGTTATTCTTGTTGCTTTGTCATTCGCGGTTGAATCGGAGAAGCTGTTTGCTTTTATTTCCACACTCCCGATTCAGGCAAATGGCCTCAGCGGGAAGTTGTTAATTGTTGCTGTAGTGTTGATCTTTCTTCTTGTTGCCGGCTTCTTTGTATCGTGGTACGCGAAGAGAAATCAGAAGCTTGGAGACTTCTTGCAGCGCACGTGGCTGGGGTTCAAACAAGGCCTTGCAGCCATATTCAAACTCGAACGCAAATTCCTGTTCATTGGGTATTCTGTTGCCATCTGGACGCTTTACTTTTTGATGAGTTACTGTGTGGTAATGGCGTTTAAAGAAACGAGCGTTTTGGGAATTACCGCGGTGCTTTCGCTTTTTGCAATTGGTGCCATTGCCATGGCGGCCCCGCTGCCGGGCGGAGCGGGATCTTATCACACGCTGGTTCCGGCCGGATTGGTTTTTCTGTATGCAATTCCCCAAAGCGATGCCGTTGCCTTCACATTCGTTTTCCACGCCTGGCAAACACTGATCATGATAGTTTCGGGGGCAATTGCGCTCGTTGTCACATCCTGGATTGTGAAAAAGAAATCTGTTGCTGGTTGAGTCTTTTTCCTGTGATTTACGTTTACTAACAAAGGTTTGCCGTTTTGGCAGTTTTTCGAAATTGGATCAAACCTTGCATATTTGATTTGAAAAAAATTAGAAATCTATGATTGGCTTCGGACCTCTTTTAATTACGGGTTTTTTCATGCTTGTGGGCTGGATTGTGAGTTCACGCCTGAAGGGCAAGTTTCAACAATATTCAGAAGTTCATCTTACCAAAAATTTAACCGGTGCAGAGGTGGCGCGACTTATGCTTGCCGACCATGGCCTGAGCAACGTTCAGGTTATTTCCGTGGAGGGGCAGCTGACGGATCACTACAATCCTGCCAATAAAACAGTTAATCTGAGTGAGGCTGTCTATCACGGCCGCAATGCAGCGGCTACGGCCGTTGCCGCGCACGAATGTGGTCACGCAGTGCAACATGCAAAAGCATACAGCATGCTTGAACTACGCTCGGCGATGGTTCCCATTCAGAATATCAGCGCAAAGGTTATCAACTTTGTATTCCTGGCGATGATGTTCGGTGCTTTTGCGTTCAAGAGTATCTTTAGCCCGGAACTTGCATTGATGATTATCATCGCGTGTTACGGTGTTTTCGCGTTGTTCGCATTGATTACTCTTCCGGTAGAATTTGACGCCAGCAAGCGTGCACTCGCGTGGATCGATAATCGTGGTATTGTAACCCGCCAGGAGCATGACATGGCGAAAGACGCGCTTAAGTGGGCTGCCATGACATACGTAGTGGCGGCTATCGGAGCGATCACCATGCTGCTGTACTACGTTATGATTTTCCTCGGCAGACGAGATTAAAGTAGCTTGCTTCTACTAAATGTAACTAAAATTCTGTAAGCCAATTTTTCTCCTACGAACCAGATACCAAGGTTAGATTTTTAATTTCAGCTTGGGTAATTATTCTCAAAGGCGATCTCTTGAGCAAGAATTTAAGTTTTCGAAAAATTGCTTATTTTCGTTAAAACTAATCCCTATTCATTATGAGGTTGAAAAATTATTTAGCTATGGTGCTGGTGGCACTGTACTTTATCAGTTGCAGCGAAGATCAGACGGATGTTACCGCCCGTCTGCAGAAAATTGAAAACCAGTACAAAGCTGGCTTTGTGAAAGTAGAAGGTCCTGCAAGAATTCCAAAAATTGAAACTAAAGCCCCTGCATGGATGATCGATTTTGCTGAAAAGCAATCCGATCTAGATGCGCAGAATGCATTGAGAGATAGGGCGCGCACAGCAGCTGTTGGAGATTACGAGTATGCCACAGTAACTAATGAAGGCGGTTATGCAGGCTGTGCAGCAAATGAAGTAATTACTATCTATATGGATTGTGAAGACAATGGTGCAAGCACGTCCGGAACTGCTGGTGGGCCTTGGCAAGTCACCCCAAATAAAAACATAAAGATGTTCTTTTGTCGGATTGCTTCAAACGGTGGTACCCCAGTGGCTCCTGTAACGATTTATAGACATGCGGTTTTAAAGCTTGGGACATTAAATCCGCCAGGTGCGGCTCCAGCCAAAACTTTACTACGCTACTTTGATAACGAAGATGATGGGGGATCGAACAATAGCTGGACCGGAGAGAAAGGAATTAACTCACAAGGGGCTAACACGACTCTTACTTTTCTTGTTTATGCCGCCAGCGCTGGTGGGTATGATCCGATTCCGTATTCTCCCCAAGGTTATCAATTTTTTATATTGTCAAACGAATCGCCAACCGGTAAAACTAAGTTCACCTACTATACAGATGACGAAGATGACAATAACCAGAACTACTGGAAGGTCAATGGTGGGGCAAGACAAGATGGCGATGATTCGGGAGAGAGTTTGTTGTCAGGGAATAATAATACAACGTTTAAAATCTTAGGCAACTTTTAACTTTTCTTGAACGTGGCCAGGTTTCGTCTAGCACCTTTTGTTTTTCTTATTTCACTACTGCAGTGCTCTTCGCAGAAGGAAGAAATTATTGCTGAAATTGACGGTGAAGCAATTCCGGCAGCAGAAGTGGACGGCATAATTCAAAACCGCTTGTATGCAAAACTGTATGAAGTATACAAGATACGATTGAATACGCTAGAAGAAATTTTGGGTCAAAAGCTCATAGAAAAGGAGGCTGTCAGCAGACATATCTCTGTTGACAGCCTTATAAAAATAGAGGTTTATGATAAGCTCTCTGATGCCGCTATGGCGCAGATGATTGAAGAAAACGATCTAACTAGAGGGGTACCGGATCCTATGGCACCCGGCAAAATAATGGATCTAAAATCTGACCGAACCAAAGAACACTTAAAAGGCGTTTTTTTTCGAAAAACGAAACGTGACCTGATCGAACGATTGAAGGTAAAATATCATACAAGGGTAATGTTGTATGAACCTTTGCCGCCACCTTTTGACTTGAGTAAAATTAGTTCACACCGCCTCAATGAAAGCAAAAGCCTGGTGGAAATTATAATAGTTTCTGATTTTAACTGTTCTATGTGTAGGGAGGAATATCCTGTCATCAAAGACATTGTTGAAAAGTACAAAGATAGAGTTTCCTTTAAACTTGCTCATCTTTCAGACTCAGTAAGCTTTTCAATGTTGTTTACTGAATGTGCATCCCGTGAAGCAAGTTTCTACAACATCTTTAAAGCGATGTTTGAGAGCATCGAGTCAGACACGATTAATTATATTGAGGTTTCTCAAAAACTTAACCTTAATGAATCCGCGATTAGAAGTTGTGTTCACAGCCGTAAAGAGGAATTAACTGTCGCTATTGGGGAATCCTTGAATGAACTAAAGAGAACTGGTATCGTTTACACACCTACGTTGTTAATTGACAATAGAGAGTATTTTGGAACCTTTGATGTAAAGAACATCTCTGAATACATCGACAGAATACTTCGAGATAAAGAATGAAAGTTTGTGGTCATTTTTTCAACATCTAAGTAGAAATTTCTGAGAACACATAACGCGTCTAGTTGAGTAAAACAGGCTTTTGCTTATCTGTGAATTTTATACTTTTCCTGAGAATCTATTTAATCTTACCCCATGAACTTTCAGCTTACCGAAGAACAATTAGCTGTACAACAGGCAGCACGTGATTTTGCTCAAAACGAATTGCTCCCGGGTGTTATCGAACGTGATACCCATCAGAAATTCCCGGCTGAGCAAATCAAAAAAATGGGCGAGCTCGGTTTCATGGGCATGATGGTTAATCCGAAATACAATGGCGGAGGCATGGATTCAATCTCATACGTGCTGGCGATGGAGGAGATTTCCAAGATCGATGCATCGGCTTCCGTGTGTATGTCAGTTAACAATTCGTTGGTATGCTGGGGTTTGGAACGCTTTGGTACCGAGGAACAAAAAGAAAAGTATTTGAAGAAGCTTTCAACAGGCGAAGTTATCGGTGCGTTCTGCCTTTCAGAGCCGGAAGCAGGATCGGACGCGACCAGTCAGCGAACAACTGCAGAAGATAAAGGTGATTACTACCTGTTAAACGGTACAAAGAACTGGATCACCAACGGCAACAGCGCAAGTGTTTACATTGTGATAGCACAAACCGATGCTGAAAAAAGACATAAGGGCATCAACGCGCTGATCGTGGAAAAAGGAATGCCGGGTTTCGTTGTTGGTAAGAAGGAAGACAAGATGGGTATTCGCGGATCGGATACGCATTCGTTAATGTTTACGGATGTTAAAGTGCCCAAAGCAAACCGCATCGGTGATGAGGGTTTTGGTTTTACGTTTGCGATGACTACCCTTAACGGTGGCAGAATCGGGATTGCTTCACAGGCTTTGGGCATCGCTGCAGGCGCCTATGAACTGGCACTAAAATATTCAAAGGAACGTAAAGCGTTCAACAAAGAACTTTCTCAACATCAGGCAATTCAATTCAAGCTGGCCGACATGGCTACAAAAATTGATGCCGCGCGTCTGTTGGTTTGGAATGCGGCTTACCTTAAAGATCAAAACAAAGATTTTGTGAAAGCTGCCGCACAGGCTAAACTGTTTGCGTCACAAATCGCGCAGGAGGTCACGACCGAAGCTGTTCAAATTCATGGCGGATACGGATACGTGAAAGAGTATCATGTTGAACGTTTAATGCGCGATGCGAAAATCACCCAGATATACGAGGGCACTACCGAAATCCAGAAGATGGTTATTTCGCGCGAGTTGCTCCGACAGTAACTAGCCCACTGCCACCGTGGTAAATGATTGTGGACTGAGATAGGTATTAGCAGCCTGTTGCAGATCAGCTGCCGTTAACGCATCAATCTTGTGAATCAACTGCTGATAGTAATCTGCCGGAAGGCCAAATAAAGTAAGATTCTTGATTTTATCCGCGTGCGCGAACGGAGTTGTAATTTCTGATTGCAGGCTACCGATAAAATGATTTCTGGATATCTCCAGTTCGTTTTTTCCAACGATAACATCGCACAAAGCCGTCATTTCATTCTTAATCTCCTGCATCGCAATCTCACGATTCTCTTTATTGACATCGGTTCCAACGGTGATGTAGCTTGCCCGTTTCAACGCGGCAACGGATGAACTGATGCCGTAAGTCAGACCCTTTTCTTCACGAATATTTTTCATCAGGCGCGAGCCGAAGTATCCGCCAAAGATATGGTTGAGCAAGAGTACAGCAGCGTAGTCGGGGTGAAGCCGGTCTACTGCTTTCCGGCCCAGCCGCAACGATGATTGAACGCTGGATTCCTTTTCGATGAAGTCGGACGAGACTGTTGTAATAGCCGCTTCGAACGTTTTTGGTTCTGCAGTGTGAAGGTCAACCGTTTCGAAATATGAAATCAGCGAACGCAATAATTCATCCGTTATTTTCCCGGAGCAGATGATTCTGAAATTCCCGAAGCGTACCCGGTGAAAGTTCAACAGCCAGTCACGATCAAGGGCGTTTATTTCATCAAGACCGGCATCGCGACCATAAGGATGTTCACTGCCAAAGAGTTTTTTTCGAAGCTCAAGCGAAGCGATATAGCTTGTTTTTTCCAGGTTGATTTTCAGGCTTTGCGTGTAGATCGCCCGCATCTGATCAAGTTCATATTGCGGGAAGACCGGAGCGGTGATGATCTCGCGCGTCAGCTCAAAAATCTCCCCGATATTTTTTGTGAGTCCGAAAAGTGCAAGGCTTGTGAAGTCGTGGCCCGGGCTGACTTCGAAATGAATTCCGCGTTTCTCTGCTTCATTCGAAATTTCATAGCTGTTTCTGGAGGCCGTTCCTTTTTGAAGCAGGTGAGCGGTGAAATACGAAACGCCCGGCTGTGGTTCATCCCATTTTCCGGCATCGAATACGAATTCGATTTTGACTACGGCCTGATCGCCTCCGCGAACAACGATAACCGGGATACCATTTTTAAGTGCAATTGTTTCCGGCCGGATAAGATCAAACGCAGCGCTTTTTTGAAAAGCCGGCTGAACGGTTCTGTCGAGCATGTTAATCGGTGACAGTGTCTTCCCGTGCTTTCGCAGGCATCTGGAAGAGAACTCCGAAACGGATTGTTTCGGCCAGCGGGTGTTCGCGCTTGTTGGTTGGAACCAAATATGCGATGTCGAACGCGAATTTGTTTTTCTTAAATCCCAAACCGATAGTCATGTACTTGCGGTTTCCTTTCAGTTTTGCTTCTGAGAAATATCCTACACGGCCGGCAAAGGTGTTGTTATACCAGTATTCAACACCGGTGTTAACGATGATCTCTTTTATTTCTTCCGAAAAGCCATCGGGGGCATCAGTAAAAGATGAGAACATACCGCTGATCAGCGACTTATTCGGGATAATCATCAACGTATCGCCCTGCAATTGAGGTGACGGAACCATCAGTTTGTTGAAGTCAAGCAGGAATGTGAATGAGTTGTACGGATCAAGATCGATTTTGTAAGCACCACCAACGCGCAAATTTGTTGGTAACGGGCTACGGTTATTGTCGTTTGAATTTGAAAGCTTCGGACCGATGTTTGAGATCACTGCACCTAATGAAAGAGTGTTTGTTTTGGCGCCTTTTAATTCCGTGAAATAGAAGATACCGATGTCGGCCGCCACGCTGTTGCCCGGCTTCGCATCAATGATTGAGCTTCCGTTATACTGCCCGAGAAGATTTGAATGGATGAACCGCCCGGATAAACCAACACTCAGGTTTTCGGTAAGAAGGCGTGAATACGTAAGATCAAAGCTGAAATCGCGCGGATGAAATGTTCCCTCATCCACATTGTTGTTGCTGCGTGCGAAGAAATCGCCCATGTCGAAATACTTCATACTGAGAGCAACAGTCTGTTCGCGTGTAATCTTATAATATCCGTTCAGATAAAAGATCGACATGTCGTTTGTGATCTTTCCAAGCCACGGGGTATAGGCAAATGACGCTCCGTAAGGACTTTCAATAAAGGTAAGCTTCGCTGGGTTCCAGTAAGTTGAGTTTGCATCAGGTGAGCTGGCTACACCGGCATCACCCAGGGCAGCATGACGCGCGTCAGGAGTAATCAGCAAAAAAGGAACAGCGGTGGTGATCGGTCGGAATTTATCGTCTGCTCCAAGGATCGTTTGTCCTAAGGCCACATTTGCACAAAAAAGGACGCCAACTACGATTAAAACGAACTTCATCTGGATTTTTTCAAGGGTTTAAAGATAGTTAATTCGAAAGAATAAGTTTTGTAACCTGCTCGTTTTTAGAGCCATTCGTTAAAGAACGAAGTGAAAGTCGCGCAAAGTATAGACCCCCGCCCTGATTTTTTGGCAAATTAACTCCGGTAATGAGTTCGGGGAGTTCTACCTGATAGCTGCTCGCAGGAACGCTGAAATCGAAGGTTTTAAGTATAGAGCCCGTGATATCATAAATTATAAGTGTTCCGGCAAGGTCATCGCCCGACCGGTTGTGCGTAAACGTAATCTTTGTTGAGCTGCGAAATGGATTCGGGTAATTGCCGAACGAATGGATCACCAGACTCTCGCTATCGGTTACAGTAAATTCAATAGTTGATTGTGCCGGGTTATTATAGGTATCCCATGCCTTTAATGTAAGTGTATGTTTTCCGGATGAAAGATTTTCTAGCGGAAACGTCACTGTACCACGTGTATGATTATTCGGATCAGCAACGTAGTAGTCATTTACCACAAACGATTCGCCATCGAGTACAGCCGTTAAACTGTTTCCAATTCCGTAACCTGATATGTTGATACCGTGCAGATCGTACAGCCTGGCAACTAATTGTGTGTTTGGATTTGCAATTCCGTTATCGATGAATGTAGTATCACCAACGAACAGCGAAATTTGTGGAGGCGTTGTATCGGCTTCGGGATTTGATTCACTTGAGCCGATGGTAAAGCTCTTTGAATAGCCGGATGCTGTAATCTGCTGTACGGAGTCGCGCGCATAAAGACTTACTTTTCCTTCCGCGATTTGAAAAGCAATATTCTTCGGCACAACAAAGCTGAATTCAAAAAGCCCGTTTACAACTTTTGCCTGGCCGCGAAACAGGCGATTGTACCATTGTTGATACGAGAACGGTGGATTTTCATTACCCAGTGTTTGAAACGAAACCTGTTTGTCGAACAAGACAGCTTCCATTACTCCGTTGAAATCGTCGTCAACTCCATTTTCGTCACGCACTTCTCCTTTTACAACTACTTTCGAAAGGGATTTTAAGTTTGATGATCCCGCTTCGGTTTCGATTTCGGTGACGATGATATTCCGCGAAGGCAGTGCGAGCTGCAATTCGGGATCACCGATTAACGAGAAGTTTCGATTCGATACTCCGCTGACGCTGCTGTTCTTTGTTCTTCTGAAAATTTCTCCCAGCGTTAACGGCTTGTTATCCTCGCGCTGAAAAAATGCATTGTAAAAAGCCTGGTTAAGAATAAAGTTTGTTCCGGCCTCAACAGGTCGTCCGGTAGTAACGAGCGCTATCGCCCCACCGGTTTCCTGCAAAAGGCAAAGTTCACCACCTGAAATAACCAGCGGGTCGTCTGCCTTTCCGAATTCACAAGTAGCTGTTACGAAAACGGGTAAACGTTCATTTTCAAGCTTGCTGACCATAATATCATCGAAGATTCGCTCCTGCGCGAGCAAACGTTCGCCACCATGCCCGGTGTAGTTAAAAATCAATGCTCCTTTATTAATCCGTTGCCGGATGGCTTCGTTTGTTTCGGGCGAAACTTCGCCTCCGGGCTTTGATATCTGTGGAAACTGATCGAGATAAATCTTTGAAACATCGAACTCCGAATGATCTTCATCAATTGACTCAGCCAAATCATCTGCATCGTCCTGATGTAGATTGCCATCACCATCGTCAGCAACAAATGCAATTTCTTTTTGCCAGTAACCCTGTAATTCTGCCTCCGATTCATATCGGATAATTTTATCAACTACGTGTCTTGCTTCTTTAACACTTTTTACCGGAATCCGGCCAACGGAAATATCCATCGTGTGATTGATTGCCGGACTTTCACTCCACAGCCCTTCATTGTTTTCCAGAAAACCGTAATAATCGTCAGACGAATATGAATCTACCGGGTGAAGTGAATTACGCGATTCATATACCGGAACGAAGTTTATGTTATCGATTACGCGCTTTTTGTAGTCATACGATCCTTTGCCTGCGAGCAAAACACTTTTAAGCGTTGACGGACTTTTATCGTAAAGAAATTTTATGAAGTCGCGGAGCGCGGTGACATCCTGACGGCCACTGGAGAATTCATGATAAATCTGTTCTGTAGTAACGACAGCCGTTGAGATGTTTTTTGAATTACGATATTCTGCGAGACGTTCGATCTCCGATTTAAAGTCGGGATGGGTAATAATCAGGAGACGCGGTGTGGGCAAGCCGTGTAAATTCTGGTTCTCAATCTTGCCTACAAACTCCGGTGTCGGAACATCTGTTGTAAAAACAACAAATTCTTTCAACACGCTTGTTACGGCATTGAACGAAGTAGTTGAATTATTAAACGTTGATGGAATTAAAATCGGCTCGTAGGGATTGCTGATATCCCAAACAGAAGCACTTAACGATGAACTAGCGATCTCGAACCGTGAAGCCGGGTTCACCAGACTGCCTGACGACCTGAAAATGGTTTGTGATCCGTCAAGCTTAAGTTGTTGGGTTGCCTGCAGCAAAACAAAGTTGAGAAAACCCACCGACTGCCCCGAGGGAGCTTTCGTATAGGTGTATTTAATTTTTTGAATGCTCTTGTCCGGAGCGGAGACAGCGTCAGCGCTTATCGAAACAGTGTCATTCCGCACTGCACCCTTCACTGCGTACCGGTCGTTTGGAATGGGCGGAACACTTTGAACCAATGATTGAGTGCCGTTAACCGAAACCGAAAATGAAGATGTGGCGAACGCTTTCGCCATAACGCCTGAAACAAACTTGAGCGTGGAACCGGGAACAACATTTTTTATGTCTGCATCCAGCGTGAGTTCCGGTGTCAGGTCAAATCGTTCCCCAAACCATTCACGGCCTGACTTAAGTTCGGAGTACTCATCTAATTCATGATAGAAAAAATTCTCAAAGGAATTAATCACCGGTAAATTTCCCGGCACGGCCGCATCTGTCGCAATGCGTTTGCCATTGGTTTCTGCAACGGTTATGAAATAATAGTTTTTGTCGGCATACAGGTTTTTTTCGTACGAGAAAACTTCTTTCGATTGATCGAAATAATATTTGTCTGCACCCTGAGCATAGAAGAGAATGAAGTCGTTGGAATTGAATTTCCCGTCAGCTTCGCCATTCACGAGAATGGCATTTTCAACAAGGTCTTCGGGTCGCGGAGTTTGATTCGGCTGCGGCAGCATACCTCCTTCGTTGCCATAAATTTTGATCTTCCGGGGATCGGTTTTTGAAATATCAAACCCCATCTTTTTGAACGCCTTGTAGGAGATTTTGTAAACTCCGTTTTTCTCAACCGCAACCTTGTACCACTTTCCGGTAGCGAGCACAGATTGAGCGCGCGCAGGCATGGAAATTCCAATTCCTATCAGAATAAGAATGCAGCAAAGTGAAAAGTGTTTTTCCGGAATGTTTTTCAACTACCCGCCAGATTAGAATGGCAAAAATACGCCTATTTTGAAACAGCCTTAACCCCTAACGACAGGGCTATATATAATAGTATGATTAGCGGAATGGCAGTGATTCTAAGCGTTGCCAGCAGCAATACGGAAACAGTAAGGAAAGTAAACCGGACCTTGTTTTCCTTCCAGCTAAAGTTTTTGAATTTAAGCGCGAACAGCGGAATGCCTGAAACGAGCAGGTAGGATGATATAATCACGATTGTAATAACAATCCAGGGTTCGAAAAGTGCAATCGCCAGTGAGCCGGTTAACAACGGAAGTGATGTAATAAATAATGCGTTGGCGGGTGTGGGTAATCCTTTGAAGGAATCGCTTTGCGTTTCATCAATGTTGAAAATCGCCAAACGCAATGCCGAGAAAACTGCAATCGAGAAGGCCAGATAGGGAAGGTATTCTGATTGTGTGGCATCCTGCAACATAACATACATTACCATAGAAGGAAGCAATCCGAAGCTTACCATGTCGGCCAGCGAATCCAGTTCCTTGCCGATTGGTGAACTCACCTTCAACATCCGGGCAGCAAACCCATCGAAGAAATCAAACACACATGCAATCCAGACAAAATACGCGGCCGCGTTGAGGTTCCCGGATGTGACAAACACAATGCCGATGCATCCGCACAACAGGTTGCAGCATGTCAGGAAGTTGGGGATATGCCGTGTGATCATGATGTTATTGCACAAAAAGGATTTGTCCGCTTTTCAAACCCGATACTGGTTTCTTTTCCGTGCCCGCAATATACGGTAACATCATCGGGTAACGTGAAAAATTTTTCGTGGATGCTTGCGATTAATGTATTAAAGTTTCCTCCGGGCAAATCGGTTCGGCCGATGCTGTTCTCAAATAAAACATCGCCTCCGATCAGGCTCCTGGAGTGTTGATCGTAAAATGCAAGGTGGCCGGGACTATGTCCGGGCACGAACAAGATTTTAAGCCGCTGTTCCCCAAACTCAACCACATCTTTTTCGGTTAAAAATCCATCGGCCACCGAATCCTCGTATTGGAAAAAGCCGTAGTTGGAAGCGTAGCTTTTTACAGCACGCAGCATGGCTTCTTCGATCGGATTGATAAACAGCCCGACATTAAATTTTCGCTTCACGAATGCATTGCCCAACACGTGATCGATGTGGCAATGGGTGTTGAGCAGCTTTTTTACAACAAGCCCGTTTGATTCAATGAATTCGATCAGTTCCTGTTGCTCAGACTTTTCGTAACAACCCGGATCGATGACTACGCATTCTTTCGAATTATCGAAAAGCACATACGTATTTTCGGCAAACGGGTTGAATGTGAATTTTTTGATCTGAAGCATTCCGCAAAATTAAGAATTCAAAAATAAGTCGGACTTTTGGTTGCAAATCTGATTCCGCGGTGAATTCGCAAACTTCAGTTGACTACATCATTGTTGGGCAGGGCCTTGCCGGCTCGTGCCTGGCGCTTCAGCTTCTCCAAGAGAATAAACGAATTGTAGCGATCGATGAGTTCGATGAACATGCTGCCACACAGGTAGCGGCCGGGTTGTTCAACCCGATCACGGGCCGGGTTATGACAAAAACCTGGAAGGCCGATGTTCTGTTTCCTTATCTGCATGATTTCTATCGCGATGCGGAAACGCTAACGGGCGAAAGATTTTTTCATCCAATGCCGTTGTACCGGCCGTTTCTTTCTATCGAAGAGCAGAATGAATGGATGGGAAAGAGTGCGCATGCCGGGCTTGAAAAATATATTGATGCCGTGCATACGCATGAAGTTAATCCGGGTATGGTCAGGAATCCGTATGGCGGCCTGACTTTAAAAAATGCCGGGTGGCTGGATACCATGAAGTTCACAAAAGCAGTCAGGAACTATCTCTCGCAAAACGGAATTTTCCTTGACGGCAAATTTGATGACGAGAACCTTAAACTCATCAACGGTGAAGTTCATTACCTGAATTACCGTGCCCGCAAAATAATTTTTTGCCAGGGCGTGAAGGCGTTGAAAAGTAAATTGTTTTCGTGGTTGCCGATCAAACCCTTGAAGGGCGAAACACTTACGCTTCAAACCGAGGTAAATGCTGAAGCCATTTTTAACCGCGGAGTTTTTGTTGTTCCCGGTATCTGGAAAGTTGGAGCTACCTATCAGCCTAACGATCTCGAGCCTGCAATCACTACGGCTGCACGTGAAGAACTTCAAGGTAAACTCGATGAGCTGATTTCATTTCCTTATCGGATTATTACCCAAGATTGGGGGATACGCCCGACTACGCCCGACCGGAGGCCCATCCTCGGGCCGCACCCTGAATGGCCGCAGGCAATAGTTTTTAACGGGTTGGGCACGAAGGGTGTGAGCCTTGCACCGTATTTTTCAGCGGTTTTAGCAGCATGGATTGAAAATCGGGGTCCAATAAACAAAGAGGTGGATATTGAGCGTTATAAACACTATAATTATGGTGGAAATATCCCGAGATGAGATTTAGTGCGCGCTTATTAGTATTTGGCCTGGTTTTATTGTACTTCTTCCCTGAAGCGACCGCCCAGCGGGCCAATGAAGTTTTTGGTAAAAACCGGATTCAGTACCGGTCGTTCGACTGGGTTTACATCAGTGGCGAAAATTTTGACGTTTATTATTATGACGGTCGAAGAGCCGTTGCTACCGAAGCACTGCAATACCTCGAATCGGAATTCGATCGCATAACAGACCTGATCGGATACGCTCCATATTATAAAGCGAGAATATTTTTATACAACTCCCTGGCCGACCAGCGCCAGAGCAACGTTGGATTGAACCGGACGGAGTATACCGTAAACGGAGAAATTGAATTTGTAAAGCCCTACATCGAAGTGTCGTACCTGGGCACTTCGCAGGAATTTAAGCGCGAGCTTTTGTACAAAGTTTCGGATCTGATGATCAATGAGATGATGTACGGAGGTAACCTGAAAGAAATTTTCCAAAGCGCATTGTTGATGAACCTTTCGGAATGGTTTGTAAAAGGTGCATCGGAATACGTTGCAAAAGGATGGACTTCCGAAATGGATGACTATGTACGTGAAATTATCCGCAGCAAGCGTGTCAATAAAATTTTCCGGTTAACGGGCAGAGAAGCTGCAGTGGTTGGTCAATCGTTCTGGAATTTTATCGCGGAAAAATACGGCAAGAGCAGCATCTCCAATATTTTAAACTATACGCGCATAACACGAAAGGAAGAACAAAGTGTGTTGATCACGCTGGGCGTAAGTTACAAGCAGGTAATCCGCGAATGGCAGCAATACTATTCGGAAATGGAGTCTCAGGTGAGCAAATCGTATATCAACCACCCTGATTCTACAAAGGTTCGTCTCCGCCATAACAGCACAACTCAATTCACCACGTTAAAAGTTAGTCCCGATGGAAAGTACCTCGCGTACGCGGAAAACGACCGCGGCCGCTACATCGTGAAAGTGCGGTCGCTTCAGAACGGAAAAGAGACAACCATATTAACACACGGAAGCAAAGTAATCGGACAGGAAGTTGACTATCGCTTGCCCATCATCGGCTGGTCGGATGCCAGTACCCTGGGCGTGATAGCGGTGCGAAACGGGGAATACACGTTTTGGCTGTACGATATGAACTCGCACACCAAACTACCGCGCGAACTCGACAAGTTTAACAACGTTCGCAGCATTAGTTTTTCGAGCAACGGCCGGCTTGCGGTACTGAGTGCGGACTATGAGGGCAAAAATGACTTGTATCTGATCAGCTCCAGACGCGACCGCATCAGGCGGTTAACCAACGATGCATATGACGATCTTGATCCAAGCTTCATTCCGAATACCAATAAAATTGTTTTCTCGTCAAACCGTACTACTGATTCACTGAATTCGAAAGTAAAAGTTCCACTCTCAAGCTTAACCGATAATTACAGCCTTTATGTTTTTGACCTGGATACAACCAAAACCAGGGTCCAGCGTCTTACGAACACAGTGAGCAAAGATTTTCAGCCGATCGCGCTCAATAACAACGTATTCTTTTACCTGAGCGATCAGCGCGGGATTGTAAACCTCTTCAAGTTCGATCGTTCAACCGGAATTTATACGCAGATTTCCAACTTCTCTTCGGGAATCAAAAATTACGATCTGAATATCCCGCAGAGCACATTGGCCATGGTCACCAACCGGAAGATGCGTGATGAAATTCACGTGCATCGGGGGTTCAACACAAACCGGCAAATTTTTACGCCATCAACGCGAAGAAAGGAACTTCAGCAATCCCGGATTATTCGTGAAAAGCGACAGCAGCAGGAAAGTAAAAACATGAGCCTGAAGGATTTGATCAATTCCCGCTTGGAACAATCCAAAAAAGATACGCTCGACAATCCGGCTGATAGTGTGAAAGCGCAACCCGATAATCTGCAAGTTCGGGACACAACCAAAACTAAATCAGTTCCTACCGTCAATACCGACAACTATGTTTTCGAAGATGAAGCAGTCAAGCAGACTCAGCCGAGCGAATCGTTCCTGAATCGTTACGTTAAAGCACGCGACAAGGCCAAAGTACTCGGGCCGTTTCCGTACGAATCGCGCTTCAGCGCAGATAACCTTATCACAGCGATGGTGATCGACCCGATCCGGGGATGGGGTGCGTCCGTTCATCAGCAAATGAATGACATGCTTGAAAACTATCGGTTTCTGGGTGGTTTCATGACCTCGCTCGATCTGAAGAATGGAGATTTTTATGCAGAGGCTCAGTATTTGCCGAAGCTGGTGGATTTCAGCGTTCGTTTCGATCGCAGGGGTATCCGGAAGGAAACGTTTGTAAATGACATTGCCTACAAGTATGCACTTAACAGGCTTGAATTCGGAATGTCATTGCCCATCAGCGAACGAATCCGGTTCAGTGTAAAGCCTTTCGGAGCGTTCACACGCTCGGTACATCTGGGTCGGTCGTTAACCAGCAAGAAAGAACAGTCACCCGAGCCGGTTAACAATTTTTATGGTGGTTTCCGGTCTGAGTTTGTGTACGACAATTCCATTGCTACCGGCATGAATGTAACGGAAGGTACCCGTGTTAAAATTTCTTATCAGCATTACCAGGGCCTTAATAACAGCAATAACAGCTTCAGTCAGGTATCGGCCGATATCAGGCATTATCAGAAAATTTACAAGACCATCATTTTTGCTGTTCGCGGTTTCGGTGGATCATTCTATGGCAAATCGCCAAAGCAGTACTTGCTGGGCGGAATGGATAACTGGGCGTTTAACAAAAGTAAGTATGGCGGTATAACCGCGACAGGTGAACATAATCCGCTTGGACTGGATTCGCTGAACGAAGGAATTCTGTTTGCTGAATTTGCTACGAATCTTCGCGGATTTAACTATGCTACCCTGTTCGGAAACAACGTGCTGTTATTAAATGCAGAACTGCGTATTCCGATAATCCAGGTGTTTACCAACAGTCCAATAACCTCAACGTTCCTTCGCCACCTGCAGTTTGTTGGTTTTTATGATATCGGAACAAGCTGGTCGGGCCGGCCACCGTTTGGTGAGAATGGCAGTGTTAACTACGAAGAAATCAAGAGCAAGCCGTTCGAGGTTCGGATCAAAAACTACCTCAACCCGTGGCTTTACAGTTATGGTGTGGGCATGCGATCGACCATGCTTGGTTATTACCTGAAAGTTGACGTTGCCTGGCCGGTCAAAAACTATGAAGTGGGTAACGCCAGCTGGCTTATTACACTTGGCTTCGATTTCTAATAAAGGTGTAATTTCGAGCCGTAAATCTGCAGTATGATTAAATCCATGACCGGCTTCGGGCAAGCCCGACATGATGACGGAGCACTCCGCATCAATGTTGAGGTGAAAAGCCTGAATTCAAAGTACCTCGATCTGGGGCTCAAGTTTCCGAAACAGTTTTCTGAAAAGGAACTTGACCTTCGAAACCTCATCAACGATAAGCTTGAGCGTGGAAAAATATCGATATCGATCGAGTGGGAACGGTATGGCCAACAGGAGGTAAAGCAGGTTTACAACGAAAAATTGTTTCTTACCTACCTTGAGAATCTCAAGAAACTGGAAGCGTCTTCAAAAACACTTGCGAACAATATTTTTGAGTTGGCCCTCAATTCACCGGATGTTATTCAAACCCGCCTCGAATCAGAAAGTATTGAGGAAGACTGGAACAAGATTAACGGGGTGTTACTGATCGCGATCAATCAGTGCGATGAATTCCGGAAGGCGGAAGGCAAATCGCTGGCGGTTAAACTGAAAGAATATATTTCGGTAATTGATCAGGCGTTAAGCAAGGTTATTGAACTCGACCCGAAGCGTGTGCAGAAAATCCGGGAACGCATCCGCGGAAATGTAACGAACTTCTTTGGGGAAGAAGGTTATGACAAAAACCGGCTTGAACAGGAAATTATTTTCTATATCGAAAAGCTCGACATACATGAAGAGCGTGTTCGTCTGAAAACACACCTTGACTATTTTTTGCAGATTCTGGAAGAGAAGCAATCGAATGGAAAAAAATTAGCATTCCTTTCGCAGGAAATTGGCCGCGAAATCAACACCATCGGCTCGAAAGCCAATGATGCTGAAATTCAAAAACATGTGGTGGCCATGAAGGAAGAACTTGAAAAAATCAAAGAGCAATTGAACAATGTGCTCTGATTCTATTTAACAGATATTGTTCCTTCAACTCCTTCCTGTAACGTCTTGCCTGACACGGCAGACGCAAGAATTTTTACCATCGAAACCAGTTTTCCGTTCTTCGTATCCCAGTAAAATCCTTCCTGCGGAGTTACTTTAATCACCGTTACGCGCGGATCATCTTTACCATCAAACCATGCGTTGGCAATTTGAGTCCACAACTCATCAATTTTTTGCTGATCGCGGGAGATGGTAGCCGTTCCGTACACCGAAAGGAACTCGGAATCGCCTGTGTTAATAAAAAACAATTGAACGCGATCATCGATCGCAATCTCTGCATTCTTCTCACTGTCTGAAGAGCTCAAAAACCAGAAGTTTCCCTGGTCGCATACTTTTTGAACACTCATCGGCCGCGTCATCAGCGGCACACGCGTTAACTGAGTGGTAAATAAACATGTTGATTCGTGTTTAACGAGTTCTTTAAATTTATCAATGGCTTCCTGCTGGGTAAGATTTTTTACCTCGGAAGAAGCCTTCTGACTGTCTGCTGACTTGTTTTCCATACCGTTTTGGTTTTAGGGCAGGCAGTTCAAATAATATTCCAAAGAGGTTTTCTTACTTTTGTTCAATCCCGGGCAATAAGGCTGCATGTGAGATCACTATTGGCTTAAACAAACTGGAGATATTTTGTAGAGATAATTACGCGGTGAAAGACTTTAAAAAATACTACACCATTCCGGCATCACCAGAAGAAGTGTATCTGGCGCTTACATTCGAGCCAACACTTATGCTATGGACGGGCGACAAAGCGGATATGAAACCCGAGCCGGGAACAGAATTTTCGCTGTGGGATGGCAGTATTGTAGGTAAGAATCTCGAGTTCGTGCCCGGGAAGAAAATTGTTCAGCAATGGTACTTTGGCGACCAGCCCGAAGCATCGGTTGTGACAATAAAACTTCATCCTCATCCGCAGGGAACGTCTGCCGAGCTCAGGCACACCAACATCCCCGATGAGGATTATGACGACATGGTCTCCGGGTGGAACGAAGAATACTTCGGTTCGCTGATAGACTTCTATCAACCGTAAGGTTACCGGTTGCCCATCATATACCCGACGGATACATCCATGCGGGTTCCGCCATCGTTGTTTTCTCCGCTATCCAGTAACTGTGTCGCCCGGATTCCGCCGAAAAGGCGAAGCTTTGCATGGTGAATTTTGGCGCCCACGTTTAAGAAACCCGGATTCGGATAACCTTTTGTTGCCTTATATTCTGCACTTGGCTTGCCAACCTGAAATCCGATGTCATAGGTTGCGAACGCATCCACCCACATCGAGTTTGTGATCACATACGATGCCTTAACCGCCGGGCCCACGTGAAGAAAATATCCGGCCGGGTCAACGATGCGGGCAGCCTGCGTGCCGTTGTCTTCACGCTTCGATGCAAAAATGTAATCTCCGAAACTCAGGCCGGGTGCAACCAGCAGCCTGTCGGTGGCTACAACGTTGAGGTATGTTTGATGCCAGCCCAGGAAGCCGCTTCCAAACGCCTGCTCTGTTTTCCGGCCGTCCATCTCCTTGATGTTAAACAGCAGGAATATCAAGTCGCCCAAGGTTGGATTTTCGAAATCGTAGCGCCATGAAAACTTCTCATAATCGTTTTTGTGAAACGACAGGTTTACGGTGAAGCCGCTGTACGCTTCTGTGTATTTGGGTGAAACGGATGTGAACCGGACCATGGGATGAATCCAGTTGCTGATAAATGCGTTGTCGCCTTTATTGTTGTTGAGTTCGCTGAAGCTTTGAGCGGTTGCTAACAGGGAAGTGCAGGCCAACAGCAGCGTAAGGTGGATAGTTTTCATGCCATAGAATTTATGGTAAAACTATACGAGCCTCACGCGTGCCTCAATACCCGCTTACACGGATATTGCTCACGGTGTTACTACGGATGACGTTTGGGCTTCGAAAATTTCCGCTGTGTAATCAGCGAATTTTCTCAAGTAAAATTTGCTGTTGATTGAAACTATGAGCAGCCTCCATGAAGCTCACCATCAATGGCCAGTTGGCTTTCTTCTCGAAATTCGTTTTATAGTTTTTGATCACTTCAATAATAAGGGCGTTATTCTCAATTCGGGCTTTGCTTGTAAAGCCTCCGGTGGCATTCTCCACACTGGAGTTTAATTTTTCGATCCCTTGAACGGTATACCCCTCGGGTATTTTCAAATTTACCGTTACAGAGAATGTTGCTGCGTACGGACGGTAAACATTGTATTTACGTTCCTTCTCATCATTTTTAACCTCGGCTTGCGACTCGATAAACTTGCCGATGTCAACCAAATAGTTCGGCCCGGCCCGCTTAATAACATTTTTGAATGTAGTTGTATAGCTATACTGAAAGGCAGGGGTTTCCTCAAAACGTCCGGCCTGCTGGATTTTCAGATCGGCAGGGTCGTCAAATTCCAGCTCGAAATCATTTTCAATTAAGGTCTTAAGGCGCTTTAGGCGGTTATCCTCGCGCGTTGCCAGATAGCTTTCTTTTAATTTGTTGTTTTTCTGCTGCGTCTTTTTTGACTTCTTGACAACATCAGGTGTGACTTTCGAATTTTCTTCGTCCTGATAATCGTAAAAATCCATCAGCATGTTTTGTGGGTACAACCGTAACACCCCGGTAACAGCTTTCGAAGCTTTGGCTTCAATTTTACCCTCGTTAAGATCGGTGATATTAAGGTCGTAGCGTGTATTCAGTGCATTTTCCGTTGCAGGTGAAACGGGGATTTGCACTTTTTTCAGGGTCCAGGCTTTCGGTAAGAAAAGTCCGTTGGCTGTGTACGCTGTAATGCCTTGCATATCGATGTCGATTTCACCGGGCATTGCATTGTTATCTAACCGGCCGATGTAAAAAGGTGTAGGTGTGTTAACTTTCAACATGACGGTTAGTTCGTTTTCAAGGATCAAATCCTCGAGGGGTGAAATCTGACGCGGGATACCGATCAAAATCTCATGATTAATTTTTTTATACCGATAGTATGCCGAGAGAGCTACAATGTATTGGAGGTAGTCGTCATCGGGATTCGGGTCAGTGCCATTGATCAACCAGTATTCCGCATTGTCGGTACGGTAAATGTTACGGGCAACGTAGAATGCCTGCCGGGCAAGTTTATTTTTGTCGGTTAGCGTTTTGTATTTTTTATTCATTTGCAATCGGAGCTCAAACCCGGCTTGATCCGTAAATATGTATCCGAACAAATCAGTGATTTCAGACAAGGCAACAGAGGATTTGATTACTCCCGGCTGACCAATAAATCCAGGAATAAAACCTGCAACAGAATTTGAAGCATAGATAATCTTAAATTTTATGGTTGGCAGTTCGCGGTATGGATATAACCAGCGAATGTCCTTTACACTTTCCCGGTCGCCATCCTCAAGAGCGTAGTAACTTCTCTCTGTTTCTTTATCTTCTGTCAGCTTAAACTGAGGAGCTCCGTTCAATGATTTTAAGTTGATGTAGCATCTCCGCAGAATTTCAAATGAAATTTTTTGCTTCATTATCGGATAATCGTCATTGAGTTGAATGATTACAGGTTTAAACGCGTAGTATTTGGTGGTCAATCCGATATTCTGCTCTTCACACAGGTAGTAGTCGATAATGTCACCAAGTTGAAGATTTGGGATGGCGAGTTTATACATATCGTACCCTTTGTCGTTCACCTTTTGCTTTTCAAGAACTGCATCATCGAGCGATATTTCAATTTCCCGTCCGTCTGGTTTGATAATCTTAAACCCCGCATACATATCTGCACGCGTATTGCCGAACAACCCACTTCCGGGAATGGAAAATTGTGCGTACTTCTCCAGTGCGCTGTTATCCAAAAGCATAATCCGGTAGTGATCGTACGAATCATAATTCAGATAGCCAGCGAGTATTTCTTTTTTATAGGAAAGCATATTCGACTTGGCAATGATTACAGCCGATTCATTTTTCCATTTTTCAGGTATCGTACGTTCGGCAAAATTTTTGTCGCTGGTCTTCCAGTGCATTTGTTTGATTTCTTCCGCTCGTTTTTTGTTTTGATTAATGCCGGAAGCAGCGAATAAAGCACTGGCCAGTAAGATGAGGGAGAGGGTAAGGGGGATTTTTTTAGTCATTGGACCGTAGAATTATCTGATCGTTGTAAAATTTGTTGAGGCCTTCAATAGCAGTGTTCCAGTTCGAAAATTCGGAAGTGGGTAAAATGCTCTTGAGTATTTTGATTTCTTTGGTGTAAACAATCTTGTTATCCACCAGGCTATATTTCATATCGAATGCGAAGTAGCTGTTCGCCACACGGTAAGGTTCGGGCAAATAATCGATTTTATATCCTTTGGGAATCTCCACTTCAGCAACGGTCTTTTTGAATGACCGGCTGATGAATTTATAAGGAACCTTACGATCCTTTTCCACTTTTTCATTCTTATAATCCTTTTCGAAGTCAACATCGAGGTATAGTTCCTTGTTGTTTTGATAGACCTGATTCTTGAGATTGATGTCGTAACTGATGTCCCACAGATTATCCCGGTCGAAGGCTGAATACTTCATCACCTTGAAATTGTCGGGGTTGCTGTTTCCGGCAATTACCTGACGTAAAAATTTATCCAAATCCTCCTTTTTGATGTTATCGGAAACGTTGAACAGGATTTTTTTGACTTCTCCGTCCAGGGAAGTTTTACCCGTGCCCAGCAAGACGTTGTTATTGATTGTAAAATTCCACCTGGACTCATTCAGATATTTTTCAATCGGCTCTTCATTTACCGTGCTGATGATGTATGATTTTCCGTTCTCAATCATAATCTGTTTTCCCTGGATATTCTCGCTATTGATTTTAAACGGATTAAAGTTCTCGGTAGGGTCGAGAATGTATTTTTGCTGATTGTTCTCGAACACAGTACAAATCATGTGGTTATCGACTGCGAGCGAAGGAATTTCATACGAATACGGTATTCGCTGAGTACCTACCCAGGTGAGGCGCGCATCAATACCCGCAAGGGAAAGCATCGCTTTGGTAAGATTTGCCATGCCTTTACAATCGCCATAACGTTTATAAAACACCTGGTGGGCAGGTTCAGGCTTAAAGCCTGCAAGCCCGTCTTCAAAAGCTATGTATTTGATATTGTCCTGAACCCAGTAGTAAATCGCTTTTATCTTATCATCGCTGTTGGTAACATCTTTGGTCAACTGGTTAACAATTGGCTTAAGTGATGTATAGTCCTCAGCAACCAATGCGGTCAGCGAGGCGTACCAGTTATATAAATCGTCCGTGGAAGAAAGAACGGTGGTTTTTTTTCCGTTGATCGTGTACGATTTAGTGAGAATCAGAATGTGGGGTATAAAATGAAGAGAACCGGGAAGATTTTTGTCTGACGGATATGCTTTCAGATCGCGTATGGTGTATGTGTAGGAGATTATTCCGTTTTTCTGTTCGGTTGTTTTCTTTATATCGTAGCCCGAAAAATTTATCTCTCGCAGCTCAACGGTAGCCCAAACCGGCACATTAATGATAATCTTTCGGTCGCTTACCGGTATTTCAGAATGAAACATCGCTTTCGTTACATATCTCGGATCGTCATACGTGGTGGTGGAGTTATAGAAAACGCTTTGCCCGGGCAACTCGAGTCTGAATCGATAGGCACAAACCTGAGCATCTGAATAGAAGATGTCACCTTCCTGAATGTGGCCGCAATACTTATCGTGTACAACGGTACGTCCGTTGTCTGTCCGCAGTGAATAATTTTCAATACGAGATTGATCGCTGAAATAGCTTCGAATAGTGAAAAATGAATTGGCCTTGAGCGCGAGATATTGCTCACTGGTTTTTTCCTTAACGATCAGAGCATTGTTCCGGTTAACCTGGAAGTCATACGTATCTGAAGCCTGAAGCGCAACGATTTCTTCGTCTTTATAAATCGACTTCAATCGCAATGCTTCGGTCCGCAAATTTTCGTCTACTTTTTGCGCTGTAAGGGGGGTGGCAGCCATGCCAAGCACAGCCAACGCGACTAAAAACTTCAACTTCATAACCGATTAACCAACAATGAATTGCAAAGATAGCCATTCACTGTGATTCGCGGGCTATGGGTGAAAACAAAATAACAACGCCCTTCCGAAGAGGAAGAGGTTGTTACTTCAAAATTTCAGAAGGAAATGGTGTTTTAGACAGTGACCTGCATAACGCGGGTAACCTCCACATTTCTCCACTTTCCGGATTTGCGAACAGATTGATCGAACAATAAATCGCCACGCTTTTTAAAGCGTTTGTTCATCGTGTCTTTAATCACCCACAGTCCGTCAATTGCCGGATCGTTTGCAGTCACCAACACTGTATCTCCATAATGAAAGTCACCTTTCCAGCGTTTTAACAAGTCGCGGGAAAGTGCCATCCATCTGAGCTGTTGGTTTTTTAATTTTTCCGGATTAATGCGTGAATTGCTGGCCGTGATTAGCGGAGCGCTGTCGCATTGTTTCTTCGAAGGATGATAGATCGTTAACGCGTCAAGTGTTACCGGAACACCTTCAGGAATGTATAGTTTTATCGACCCACCACCATTTACGCGCGATGTCGCCACGCGCGGAATCATCACTAACATCAATATAAAAATTGCAATAGTCTTTTTCATAAAATTTGTGTTACAGCAAACCTTAAGAAGGAATAGGTTTTCGTGTACCCGGGTAATGCTAAGGAAACATCATGCCAGTGATGCTTTTGGAGAAACGATTCGGTCAAAAACCGTGAAATCGAAACAATTTGTGGGAAAAAATTCCACAATCTCCCCGGACGAAATGGGTATACGTGATTTTCTGCAAAGGGTTTTTGTGGCATGTTTTTTCCGGGGAATCGTGAAAAAACAACTCGATATGAAAAATCAACTTATTAAAAAAGTAGCAAGCGTGTTTGTATTGGCTTTTCTGATTGCAGGCTACTCAGCAGCGGCACAAAACAAGTTAACATGGGATAAAATCGGCACCGAAACGGTTGACTATACCATTGATCATGATGTGGTTTCGCTGAATAAGAGTCAGCAGACCTATACTGCACTTAAAATCAAAGTTATTAACGGAACATTGAACGTTCACAAAGCAACGGTTCACTTCGCCAATGGCGACAAACAGGATGTAGAGTTACCGGAAGTGCTGGGAAAAGATAACGATGGAAAATTGATTGATCTGGCAGGTAACAAACGGATAATTGAAAAAGTAACGTTCTGGTACGATACAGAAAATAAGAACAACGAAAAGGCAATGGTAGAAGTTTGGGCCAGGAAATAAGTCCTGAGTATTCTTCTGCGATTATGAAAAAGATCCTTTCGGGGATCTTTTTTATTTGTTTGGATTCCGGTTTTCCGGTTTAACTTGGCGGAGTAATAACGATCCTCATGAAGAAATTTCTCCCGCTCGTAATCATCACGCTCGTAAGCGCACAGTCTGCCCGGGCGCAACAGGCATTCGAAAGCTATTACACCAATATCCGCAATGAATTTTCGGCCGATCATACGCACACCACAACCGCATTTGTTGAGCAGCGGTGGCGACTGGCCGGAAACAAGGGGTTTGACGAAAGCATTTATTACGTTGAAAAGATTCTCCAGGAAGCCGGTTATAAAAAGGAAGTGAAAGGTGAGGCTGATGGCCCGCTGACCTACCGGATTGAAACGCGTAAGATGAAACGTCCCACCTGGGAACCGGTGGATGCATCGCTAAGCTTCGAGGGTGAGGCGATACCATTTTTGAAATTTGCAACCAATCGGAATATGATTGCAACTTATTCCGCCAGCACACCTGCTGAAGGCGTAACGGCAGACGTTGTTGACGTAGGTCGTGGAAAGAAAGAAGATTTTGCAGATAAGGATCTGAAAGGAAAAATTGTATTGGCAGAGGCAGGCGCTTATCAACTTTACCGGCAGGCTATCGAGAAAGGTGCTATTGGTGTTTTGGCTTATTCGCTTCCCAAATACACGCAGCCCGAAAAAAATGTAAACTCAATTCAGTTTCAAAGTATTGCATACACCGATTCTGTGAACCAGAAATGGGCAATCATGCTTTCGTATCAGGCAAAAGAAAAACTCAAAGCTGCGCTTGCAAAAGGAACAGTTCGCGTAACTGTAAAAGTTGCAACCAGAATTTACAAGGCAGATGAACTGACGCTGGTAGCAAATGCGAGGGGCACAGTAAAACCTGATGAACGATTTGTGTACAGTGCGCACGTACAGGAACCGGGCGCCAATGACAATGCTACCGGTGTGGCCACGCTGACCGAAATGGCGCGAACTACCGCAAAGCTTATCCAGGAAAAAAAGTTTACTCCACAGCGAACTATCACATTCTTGTGGGGTGATGAAATTGTATCAACCGACCGCTACATTAAAGATGACGCAAATCGCGCCAGGGGCATCAAGTGGGGACTGAGCCTCGACATGGTGGGAGAAGACGTTTCAAAAACGGGTGGTTCGTTTCTTATTGAAAAAATGCCCGATCCATCCGCGATCTGGACGCGTGGCAAAGAAAAACATACAGAGTGGGGCGGAAGCGTGCTCAAAGAATCACAAATGGTTCCGCATTATTTTAATGACTTGTTATTAAACCGATGCCTGCAACAGTCGAAGTTTAACGGCTGGGTAGTCAATACAAATCCGTTCGAAGGTGGCAGTGATCACACACCTTTTCTTGAAGCGAAGATTCCGGGATTGTTGATGTGGCACTTTACCGATGTGTTTTATCATACCGATGGCGACCGCCTCGACATGACCTCACAGGATGAAATGAAGAATGTGGGTGTAAGTGCACTGGCTACCGCGTATGTACTTGCTGCTGCCGATGAAAGCACCACGCTTACACTGATTGATGAAATCAGGAAGAATGCGATTGACCGGCTTGAAGTTGAATTTGCGCTGAGCAAGGAGGCTGTTGGGAAGGGCGGGAAGGCCGCTGACGAGCAACACATTTTAGAAGTGTGGACTTCCTACTACACTGGTGCGCTTGATAAAATGACCGAAATCCCTGTAAAAGGCACAACGAAGAAGATTGACACAAAAATTGCTGCCGCAAAGGCTGACCTTCAGAAAAAGCTCGAAGAGCTGAAGGGCTGGCTTGAAAAATAAACGGCAGACATATGATTAAAATATTGGCAATGGTGCTGGTTGTGATCGGCATCATCGGACTGATTATGGGCGTACTGGGAATTTTCGGACCCAACATCGTTACGTTGAGCCCATGGGCACTCGCTATTCTTGGATTTATCTTTTTTGTTTCAGGTATTGGCTTACTGAAACGAAGACGCGACACAGACGAGATTTAGAAATTCTTTTTAAACGAAAAGAATTGCTTTAACCTTGAGCGCCTGGAAATTTTTTCCTGTTCGGCAACTTTCAGATTGACATGCAAAAAATCTTCGTTATCGATCGCGAGGTGTGTTGTTCTGAAACCCTCTGAGGTAAATACAAGAATATCGGTGGAGGATGGTTTTTCAATCAGTATGGAGAACCAGCCGTTGGAGTCGGTTTGCGCTTCGAGGTTTGTGCCTTTAAGTTTTACTGAAATTCCGGGCAGTGCCGACAAATCGTGCGCTGAGCGCACCATTCCTTCAATGCTTTTTACGGCAACCTTGTCATTTTCGCTTCCGCGGAACAGTTCGGCCCGCACCAGCGTGGTGTGATTGAAGTTTCCCCATTTTGCCAGTCCGGGCTTGGGAATTGTGAGTGAAACCGGGTTTTTCATGGTTTTTTCGGCTGGTAGTGCTTGTAAGATGCTACGGGCTACCGTTTTCCATAAACCGGGACATGCATTTAAATGCGATTCTGTGAGTCTGCCGTCAGAGGCCAACGCAAAAAATTATTCTGTGGTACGGAGGGCTTTAACCTCGATCTCCTTGACGATTGCCGTCAAAGCGCATTTGTCAGCGACTATGCTATCGTACCACCGGCACTGATCATCTACAAATTATAGCGTCTTGCCCTATGTGGAGACCCCCGGTAACGCTCCGGATCCTTAGCTTTTTCAGAGCTATGCTTCTACTTAGTTAGCTTGATCTCCTTCCCTGGTCTGCGTCACACTTCCCTGGTCCGTGTCACACATTCCCTTGGTCTGCGTCACACTTCCCTGGTCTGTGTCACACAGACCAGGGATTAAAATGTGAACATCAACACCCATCTTTTCTTACGGCAACGTTTAATTGCTTCGGTATAGGTGTTTGCATCGAAGCCGGCTGTTGAAGCCAATGCCTCTTTATACATGCGGATCGCTTTTGTGTAATCCTTTTTCAATTCATACACGCTTGCGATTTTTTCCAGCAGCATCGTACGGTTTGCATTGAACTTCGTTAATCCTGTTTCCAGGTAACCCAACGCCTCATCATACCGGCCGGTTCGGATCAGCAACGTACCCAGGTGAAGATAGGCTGGTGCAAATTCCCTGTTGAACTTGATCGCCATCTTCAAGTGCAACTCGGCCATGCCATCCGCACTTGAATAATACATGTAAGCCCAGCCAAGGTGGTTGTGCAAGCTTCCGTAACCTGGCTCTTCGTAAAGCAAACCCTTCATGATCCGAAAACCTTCTTCGATTTTGTTTTCGTAGATCAGCTTCTCGGCTTCTTGCAAATATTTTTCAATCCATTCAATACGTGTCATACTTTTTCAAAACTTTTGGTTCATGCTAACCCGAAACCGGGTTACACCATGTACCTCAGTTTCGGATCAGTCTTCTGCGGCTGAATCATCGCCACACATTCTTACAATCTTCGGAGTAAATTCTCCGAGCACTTCCACCAGATCATTCTGGTGTTTCATCACCTGCCGGATGTCTTTGTAGGCCATCGGAGCTTCGTCTAAGCCCCCGCCTAACAAATCCACCTCGTGTTTCGCCAATTCCTGCTTCACCATTTTATTGGTGATGCTTTGCTTGGCAACTCCACGCGACATCAGTCTCCCCGCACCATGCGAAGCAGAATTGAGAGATGACGCATTACCTTTTCCTTTCACAACAAAGCCGGGTGCAGTCATGGAGCCCGGGATAATTCCAAGCACGCCTTCACCGGCCGGAGTGGCCCCTTTGCGGTGAACAATCACTTCTGTTCCGTCAAGCAGTTTTTCTTTCCAGGCAAAGTTGTGGTGGTTCTCTACCATCAACAGATGCTTTTCACCCAATGCTTGCGCGATCCGTTCATGAATCTGGTGATGATTCGCTGATGCGTAATCACCGGCAAGATTCATCGCAATCCAGTATTCCTGTCCTGCTTCGGTATTCAGGTCAAGCCATGCGAGGCTTGATGCCTGACCCGGCAACAGGCAAACCTGTTTTGCCACCCGCGTGTAATGACGCGCGATTTCCGCGCCCAGTCCACGTGAACCGGAGTGTGAAAGCACTGACAGGTATTGCCCGGCTGGCAATTTCCACTCGTTGTTTTCATTCAGTGTCATCAACCCGAATTCAACAAAGTGATTACCACTGCCGGACGAACCGATTTGTGCAATCGCTTTTCCCCGCAGGTTCCGTACAACCGGAATTTCATCGAATGCTTTGTGATACAGCACTTCGTGATCTTTCGCACGCTGAAACGTTTCATAGCCAAAGCGGGTGTTGTCGATCAGAATCTGCTTCAGGTTGGCGCGATGCCGATCCAGGAATTTTTCGTCCAGCGGATACGCACTCAAACACATTCTGCAGCCGATGTCAACGCCTACTCCGTAAGGAATCACAGCGTTGTTTGTAGCGAGTACCCCGCCAATCGGCAACCCATAACCCTGATGTGCATCGGGCATCAGCGCTCCGGCCATTGTTACGGGAAGTTTCATGGCGATTTCCATTTGGTTACGCGCACCTTCCTCAATTTCTGCCGCTCCATAAATCGGATACTCAATCCGGTTTTTCAGCAACTCGTGAACCCGCGACTTCTTCTCGCCGGGCACAAGAGCCAATGCAGTTTTACTCCAAATGGAATCATCCACAAACTTTTTCGGATCGGCCAATACAGCCTTCAGCATCGAAAAGATTTCTTCCTTCTCGCTTCTGCGGAAATATTTCAAAACGGTATTGATGGCAATGCCGACTGCTTTGCCTTCCGGGTAACCGATTTTGATCAAATCCTTTCCACTTAACATCTTTCGTTTCATACGAACTCCTTTCTGTCTTGCCTGCAAGACGTTACTGTTGTTTCTGTTTGCGTTTGCAACGTTTAATACTTTGTTCAATTACCAGGCAATTCCATAATTCAGCAGAATAGCCCAGCGCCTTTTTATAGTGCCGGATGGCCGTTTTGAATTTCTTTTTCAATTCATACGCGCGGCCGGCTTCATTCAAGAGCTCCGCTTTACGAGCCCGTTTGGCGTTCATGCCATTTTTATATACATCAATCGCTTCGTCTAATCGCTCGTCATCACTTAGCAATTTGCCGAGGTACCAGTAAGGTTCAGCAAAGCGTGAGTCGAACCGTATCGCCAGCCGGAAATGTTTCTCGGCCAGTTCGAGCTTATCTGCATAGTAAAAATACACGATGCCCAGTGCATGATGCAGCCGGGCATAACCCGGTTCTTCATACAAAAGTTTCTCCAGAAGTTTGAGTGCGGGTTCATGGCCTTCGTCAGCCGCAAGCCGCAACCCTTCTTCCAGGTATTCTTCCATCCAATTAATCTTTTCCATTTGTGTTGCGCCAGCTTTCGCTGACGTACTATTTTCTATAATCATTTATCTTTTTTTAGCGGCATGCTTCGCACAAGGCAAAGCAATGCCAGTGTCTTTTCAGACATTTTTGTTTTTTATTCATTCGGGTTAAAAAACAAAAAACCCGGACGATGCCGGGCTTTTCAGTGAAGGATCACAAATGTGATTAACTGAAAATCCGCGGCTTACACTGAATATCACTATTCAGTGCGGTGCTTAATTGATATGATGCTTTTACTACTAGCATGGTGCAAAGGTAAATCAACGCGGATTTTATTTACAAGCGAAAACGTTATTTAGAAAAATTATTTTTTTACCACGCTCTAGTTACCGACAATCAATCTTCTTTTGCGGAACCGGTAGATAATTACTCCGCAGACTGCAAGAATAACCATTGGCCATACGTAGGTGATTGCCAGCGCAAACCCGACAATTCCCTTCCAGCCCGTTGACAGCGCTTCTTTAAAATCTTTTCCGGTCGATGGAATATCTTCCGTTGCGATCTGTTGTGTAATCTTTTGATAGTATTCAAGATTGATGGTGCTGTAGCTAACCTGATCTTTCAAGTAGTTAATCCGACTGATAGTTGCTTCAATGTCTTCGTGCAGTTCACCAATTTTCTCTTCCGTTGCCAATACTTCAGCAATTGTTCCGGCCTTCTTGCGGAGGATTTCCGCGTACCGCTCTTCAACCTGTCGTTTGGTTTTTATGCGCGACTCGAGGTCAACGAATTCTTTTGCAACGTCTTCCGTGGTGATGGTGCGATAGTCAACGAATCCGGCCAATTGATCAATTTCTTTAATCATATCCTGGAAAAATTCATTTTCTACCCGAATGCACAGTTTGTTTTCCAGCACCGGGTTCTCAAGCTCCATTTTCGAATCCGAGATGTAGGCCGGATATTTTTTAACGATTTGTTCAATCGCGTCCGTTGTTTTGTTGACGTTTTCAACCTCGAACCGATAATTAAGCGTTTTGATCAATTTGGTCTTTCCGTCAGAGTATAAATCCTTTACGACATGTTGGGGAGTTGTCGTTTGAGCGGCTGTTTGTACGGGGTTCGCATCTTCCAGTGTATCTGCACCGGTATTTGCTTCTTCAACTTTAGCTCCACAGGCGGCAGTGAGAAATAAAAGACAAAGGAATATTATCCGTGTTTCCATGGTTGAGGTGTTTAGCTATAAAAAAAGACTTACTCGGGTCGCGTATGCTGAAAGCAATCAGAACGGCACTTCGGGAAGATGAAATGCAGACGAGGAATGGACCTGCCTGTCGACCAGCAGGGAGAAAATAAAAAAGCCGCTACTCAGTAACGGCTTTTAGCTTATTGTGCTGTAGCAGTGGTGTCTGCAGCAGTAGTGTCAGCTCCAACGGTGTCAGCAGGTGCCGGTTCAACCGCTACGGTGTCCTTGTTTTCAGTTGTTTCAGCAGGCTTGCTTCCGCAGAAGGTAAGTGTCAATGCGAAAAGTGCGCAGAAACCTGCAGCAAAAACTGTTTTCAATGATTTTTTCATGATATCAGGTTTAAATTTGGCCTTCATACCGAAAACTTGGCAAGGTCACCCAATGAAAAACATATTTTTGTCGGGTTACCTTGAAGTGAAAATTGTATCAAACCGACTTTGCTGCTGTGGCAAATTATTTTGACGAATTAATACTCGCGGAAATCAGGAAAAACAATCAGGCAGCGTTGGGTGAGCTCTATAAAACGCATTACCCAATGGCCGCTCACCTGGTTTGTTCGAACAGTGGCACAGAACAGGAAGCTAAGGACGTTTTCCAGGACGCCATCATCGCGTTTTACGAACGGGCACAGCAGGCGGATTTTGTGTTAACGTGTAAAATAAAAACCTACCTGTATGCTGTGTGCCGAAGGTTGTGGTTGAAACGGCTTGCTGAGAAAAGACGGTTTGATGTAACCATTGCGGAGGGCGATGTTTTTGAAGGACTGGAAGACGAGATAGGCGAGGTGCTGGAGAGTGAAATCAGTTTTGAACGCATGCAACTGTCGCTTCAGGCACTGGGTGAACCTTGCCGGAGTATTATAGAGGATTTTTACATCCGCGATTTTTCAATGGATTTGATCCGCGAGAAATTCGGGTACACAAGTGCTGACAATGCAAAAAACCAAAAGTATAAGTGTTTGCAGCGATTGAAGAAATTGTTTTTTGAAGATCACCGAAAAGAGAAATGAACGAACAGCTTACGATACTTGAATTGCTTGATCGGTATGTGAAAGGAGCCTTATCACCCGAAGAAACTTTGGCCGTGGAGAAACGTATCGCTGAAGACGAATCCTTTCGCAGACAGGCAACGGAGCATGTGAAACTCGCGAGGGCTTTAAAATCTTACGGAAAACGTGTTGAGCTTAAGACAAGCCTGGATGCATTGCATGCTGATATGCAAAAGCCCGTGGTATCGTTGCCCGTGAGTGGCTGGAGGAAATATAAAACACTGAGTGGTGTCGCGGCTTCCGTGGCAGTAATCAGTATTGCGGCCACTTTGTGGACAACACAGAATATCCGCTCACAGCAAAATTCGGATTACCTCGAACTGCGCAGAACAGTTGATAAGATTCAGAAAACACAATCTGCCCTCGAAAAGAATTTAACTCGCAAGCCGGTAGTGTCTCCCCAATTCGCTGCTACGGGATTTTTAATTTCATCGCAAGGGTATGTGATTACCAGTCAGCACGTGATTGCCAAGGCTGATTCGGTTTATATTCAAAACGAAAAATATGGCAGCCTGAAAGCGGTTGTAGTTCATAGTGATCCCGTGAATGATGTTTCAGTTTTAAAGATTGTGACACCGGTAAAGATTCAGGCGGTTCCCTACACACTAAGCGAAGCACAAGCCGATTTGGCAGAAGACGTTTACACTCTTGGCTTTCCGCGCGAAGAAGTTGTATTTGGCGAAGGCTCGATTAGCTCACTTACCGGTTATCGCGCAAACCCGAATGCTTACCAGATTTCTGTTCCGGTTAATCCCGGAAACAGTGGCGGACCATTGTTGAACAAGCAGGGCGACCTGATCGGCATGATCAGTGGAGTGCAAACACAGGCAGCAGGTGCAACATTTGCGATCAAGTCGACCGTGTTAAAAGAAATTCTGAAGGATTCTGTTTTGGATTCACTGCAGGCTCCGATCCGGTTACCGAAAACAAACGCAATCAAAAATTCAAACCGTGTTCAGCAAGTGAAGAAGCTGAAGGAGTGTGTTTTCCTTGTGAACGTTTACAAAAATTAGGATCAGCGCTCAAACAGCGACAAAAACTCTTCTTTTTTGTTGGGCGAGATCTCCAGTTCCTGATTATTCTTCATGGTAACCGAACCTCCTTTTCCTTTTGAGTACCGGATTACATAATCAGGATTAATCAGATAAGAGCGATGAATCCGAACGAACCGATGGTCTTTTAAAATATCTTCGAAGTATTTCAGTGTCCTGCAGATCAATAAAGGCTGGCCTGTTTCAAAGTAGAATTTTGTAAAGTTGTCGGCTGCTTCGCAATACAAAATCGAACTGATGGTAACAATTTCGAACCCTTCCATAGTCGGCAGCATAATTTTCTGTTGGCCACCGGTGCGCATGTTGTCGAGCAAAACCTGTGCATGCCGCGTATAATTTTCTTCGCTTCGCTCTTTGCGGATTTTATCAACAGCTTTGATCAACTCATCAATTGAAATGGGCTTTAACAGGTAGTAGGCTGCGCTTTGGTTCAGCGCCTGGATCGCGTAATTGTCAAATGCAGTAACAAAGATTGTTTCGAAATTGATATCTCCCGCTTTGTCAAGCAGATCGAATCCGTTTCCATACGGCATTTCGATGTCAAGAAAAATCAAGTCGGGCTTATGTGTATTAATTGCCTCCAAACCCGTAGCGACCGATTCACCAAAACCGCATACAGTAACATCCGGACAGTATTTTTTAAGATAATTCGCCAGAATGTCACGGCTGTCTTTTTCGTCATCAATAATTACAGCTTTTATCATGCTGCCAGGGTTTTGGTTATTGGAATGTAGATGCGCACGTGAGTTCCACCGGAGTCGTTGAGGTCGGAAATTTCAACGCGGTAGTGTGTTTTGTAAACTTTATTGATAATGTGAAGCCTCTCTTGGATATTTTTCAAGCCTGTGGAATTATGCTTTTTCTGATTCGCTGTTTTTAATTCAGCCGATTTCTTCCGGCCGATGCCATCATCTTTTATGGATACAACCAGGAAACCGTTTTGGTTTAATATATCCAGTTGCAGCTTTCCTTTGGTTTCTTTGTAACGTAGTCCATGCCACACCGCGTTTTCGATGTACGGCTGGATAAGCATAGGCGGGACTTCGATCGTTTCCGTGCTTACAGTATCATCTATGTGGATCTCATAATCGAACTTGTCGCGGAAACGGTAATGCTCAAGCTTCAAATACAGCGAAAGAATTTCCTGCTCTTTGTACAGCGGAATGAAATCTTCCTGAGAATTCTCCAAAACCAGCCTCATGAGTTGTGAAAATTCCGACAGGAATTTGTTTGCCGTGCGTTCATCCTGCTGTGCTACAAAATGATTTACTGAATTCAATGCATTAAAGATGAAGTGAGGATTCATTTGGCTTCTCAGCGATTTCAGCGCAAGCAGTTGATTGGCAGTTTTACTTGCCTGTGCACTGCGGTAAATAAAATATGCCGCTACAGCAACAGTCAGAATGATCAGAATCAGTCCGTAAATGATAAGCTGCTGCCGGAATACGGTTTGATTTTGAATTTTTTCTTCACGCTGACCAATCGATACAGTTTTGGAAAGCTCTTCGATATCCTGTTGCTGTTTGATTAGTTCCGAACGGTCGGTAAGCCTGATTTCGTGCTGCTTTTCATTTCGTGCAACCGCCTGACTATATTTTTTGTATGTGGATAGCGCCTGATTCGCCCGGTTGTTTTTTGCGTACAGGTCCGCCAGTGCGAGGTATGCATTTGCCTGTGCCTGCGGATTATCGATTGTATCTGCGATGGATGCAGCTTCTTTTGCTTCTTTAAGAGCTTCCGGAATTTCACCCTTTTCAGCAAACGTGTTACTGATGGCAACTTTGTCGCGCGTCACCTCCGAAAGATTGTTGGTTTCAAGATTGTATTCGATGGCCTGCCTGCGCAGATTGATTTCCTCATCAAGTTTTCCCTGATCCTTCAAAACAGAGGCGATGTCTTCTTTAGCCTCCTGCGTGGAAGCATTTACAAAACCACTGGAAGCGGCAGGTGCGCCCAAAGCCCGCTGATTCTGAAGCGAGTTGGAATAGAGCTCCTGCGTTTTATCGAACTGATTCTGCTGGGCGTAAATTCTCGCTTTCTGATTTTGAATGCGAATCGAAAGTGACGCGTCCATTTTTTTCGGACTGTATTCAATTGCCCCGACCGATTTAAGAGCCTCTGTGTAGTTACCCTGCGCGTAGTAAATTTCCGATATCGCCAGCTGGCATTCGGCCGTTTCTTCCGGAGAGAGATTTTTTGTAAGTAATTCACGATAATAATTGAGGGCTTCATCATACTGGCCGAGACGGAAGTTTGCATTTGCGAGACCTGTGATTGCATGCCGGAGTTCTTCCAGACTGCCTACAGCCGGTGTGAAGCTGAGAATCTGTTTTTCTTTTCGTTCATCGTTTGCGTCACCCTGCGAAAATTTCTGATATGCGCGTGTATAGTTATCAAGGGCAAGTTTCCATTCCTGAATTCCTTCGTTAACCTCCCCAAGCAATAAGTAACTCCGGCCCTCATTAAAAATATCTTCGTTTACAATACTCATGGCGAGCGCTTCGCGGATGTTTTCCAACGCAGCCCCGGGGTCTTTGCTTTTTAGTTTATCCGCTTCTTTCAGCAATCGCTCGATGTCGCGCGTATTCGCGCGTGCTTTGATATCGCTGTAGGAATCCTTCGAACGGCTCATTGATTTCTTCGCAGCATTTTCCTGGGCCAATGCGGCACCCGGCAGCAGCAAGGCAAAAACAACCAGACAATATGTTCCTAAACGTGCGCTCATGGCGTGAATTCCGGAAAGTTAATACTTTAAATTTAACGTGTTTTCGAAGAAAAAGGCTGGAAAGCAGGCTTCGCTAAGTGCCGGCTTACTTTTACCCAGTGCAGGTCTTTGCTCACTAAGTATGGATACCCCGGGGAAAGTTTTCGCGTAAAATTTACCAAAACATTAATGCTATGAAAACGCTTCCCAACCTTGTTGTCTTTGCGAAAACATCGACAAATCTCAGTAACCGTATCTCACGATACGCGGCTTCGGTTTTTCTGATCTCAGTATTTATGCTGGGTACGCAAATGGCCTTTGCAGCCAAACGCACTGAAACTCCCCGTGAAAAAGATCAAACCATTATGCTTGCGCTATTGCTGGATACCAGCAACAGCATGGACGGACTAATCGATCAGGCTAAATCGCAGCTGTGGAAAATTGTAAACGAGCTGTCGGCTGCAAAATGCGGTGATGGCTCGAAACCGAAAATCAAGATTGCGCTGTATGAATATGGAAATGACGGGCTGCCCTCTTCGGAAGGATACATCCGCCAGGTGAGTACGTTAACAAACGACCTAGACCTGATCTCTGAAAAGCTGTTTGCACTTCGCACCAATGGCGGAAGTGAATTCTGCGGCCATGTGATCCGCACGTCATTGAATCAGCTCGACTGGTCGAACTCCAATGCCGATTTGAAAATGATTTTCATTGCCGGTAACGAGCCGTTTACGCAAGGATCGGTTTCGTATCGTGAAGCGTGTGCCCTGGCAAAAGAAAAAGGAGTGATCGTGAACACAATTTATTGCGGAGATTTTAATGAAGGCCTGAATTCGAACTGGAAAGATGGTGCCGACATTGGTGGCGGAACATTTATGAGTATCGAACAAAACAGCAAAACGGTTTACATCCCTACTCCGTACGATGATCGAATTTCGCAACTGAATGATCAGCTGAATAAGACGTATGTGTATTATGGTTCTTCGGGATATAAAAGGAAGGAGCTTCAGGAAGTTCAGGATAAAAACGCTGCTAGTTATGGTGCTGCTAATACGGCAGAACGCGCGGTATCTAAAAGTTCTTCTGGTTACATGAACTCGGGCTGGGATCTCGTAGATGCCTCAAAGGAAAACGAGGAGGTGATTAGCAAAGCGAAGGATGACGAGCTTCCAAGTGAGATGAGGGGAATGAGTGTTGAGAAACGCAAGGCATACGTAAAAGAGAAGTCGGCTGAACGCGCGAAGATTCAGTCAGAAATCCAGTCGGTAAACAAGCAGCGTCAGGAGTACATCGCGAAGAACACACCCAAGGCAGATCAGGATAAAATGCTTGACGCAGCCCTGATCAATTCCATCAAGGCAAAAGCAAAAACCAAAAACCTGACATGGGAGTAATGAAATCAACTTTTAAAGAACTTATCACCGGCAGTTTGCTGGTGATAAGTTTGTTTTGTGTGAACCATCTTCACGCCCAAAGCAGCAAAACGCCATATCTGGACAACCCAATTATTCTTGACAGTGCAAGCAGTTTTTTAATACCGGTTCAATATGATGTGTCAGTCTTCTCATCCAATAAGCTGGCTATTTTAGGTCACTATTATGCGAACCTCATTTTCTACAACGTTCAGAGCGACAGTAGCAAAATCCTTTTCAAAAAGGACACGTATATCATGGACTTCCGAATTCCATTTTATTACACGAAATCGGTCCATGATCACCTCCAGGGAACAAATCGAACCAAAAAGTGCGTGATCCTTCGCGTGAAGGATGTCGATTATAACCGAAACGGTCGAATTGATGAAAATGATCCGGATATTTTGTATGTGACTGACAACCTCGGGCAGAAGTTAAGATGCCTGTCAACAAAAAACGAAAATGTTCTGTCAATACAGATTTTTGAAAAACAAAACTTCGCATTGGTAAAGTTTCAAAGGGATAACAATCACAACGGTAAGTATGATTATCGCGATGATGAATACTTCTATGCAAAACTTGACTTTGCCACGCTCACACTCGGCAACAAGATTGAGTTGAAATAGTTTCGGCAGGTTGGGTAGTGAAGGGCAGAAGTTATTTCTGTCCTTCTTTTTTTGGCCAGTACGCGATGATCGCGCTGGCAAAACACACAAGCAACAGAACGCTGTACTCCGATCCGTTTCTTCCGTGGCCCACAACAAACCATCCTTCCGGACCATGAACAAGAATGATTCCCATAATCAATTCGACACAAAAGAAAATGGAAAGAATGCTCGTCCAGCGATTGAGAATAATGAGTACCGCAGCAATCAACTCGAACGCTGTAATGACGAATGCTGAATAAGGTGGAAAGCCAAGCGATGTGAGATATTCATCAAAACCTGCTACGCCCCCGGTTACAGTTCGTGAAATGCCGTGAATCAGCATGTTGCCTGCGGCTGCGATGCGAACAATCGCTAACGCGGTACGCGTGGAATTTGTGTTCATGGAACAAGTTTGCAGATTCCTGCGCAATTTTTCATCCCTGCAAAAGGGTGATTTGTTAAACTTTTGGGAACTCGAGGTAAAAGGATGTTCCCACACCTTCCGTTGACTCGTACCGGATCTGACCGTTCATCAGCTCGGTATATTTCTTTACGATCGACAGTCCAAGCCCGGTTGAATACTCGCCCGCAGTGGGCCGGGCGCTTAACCGCTGAAACTTTTGAAAGATTTTCTGTTTGTCTTCTTCCGTTAATCCGGGACCCTCGTCCTGAACTTTTAACTGCACATTTACATCACAGGCCCCGAGCGCGATCATCACCTTCTTATTCCACTCGGAAAATTTGATGGCGTTCGAGATAAGATTTTCAATGATCTCGGTCATGTAAAGCATATCGCCTTTCACCACCATCGGACCGGACGCTGATGTGAAAGTCAACTGAATATCTTTTTTTGCTGCAATTCGCTCAAAGCTGCTCACCACTCGCTTTGTAAGCACGTTCATGTCAATCGCTTCGAGTTGCATGTTGATCCGGTTTCCCTCAATGGCATCAACATCCAGAATTTTACCGATCATCGTGTTTAACCGGATGGAAGAATCGATAATGCGATTGATCGAGTCTTTTTGTTCAGCACCGAAGGTGGGATTTTCAATCAGTAACAGCTGCGCCAGTCCCTGCACCTGGTTAATGGGCGTGCGTAAATCGTGCGCCAGAATTTTAATCAGGTTATTTTTTTCTTCATTCAGGTGCGACAATTGTTCATTGCGCCTTTCCAGCTGTGCGTTCTGATTCTCAATATTTATTCGCTGATCTTCAATTTCTTTTTTCTGATTCGTGAGTTGCTGGTTGATTTTGTTTTGCTTTCTGTACAGCAGGAATATGATCACCAGGAATATGAGAACGACTGTGATGCTGGCTGTGAGGATATTTCTGAAAATGCTCTCACGCAAAATCTGCTCACTTTTTCCCTGTTGGTCCCGATGCTGAATTTCTTTTTCGAATGTGAGCAGCATTACCTCGTTATCGGCCGCATTAGCAAGATCTTCCATGAAATTGTACACGGAATGATCCAGATATTTACCCATAATCGGGTCGATGGTAAGCTGAAATTTTCCACCACTCAAATACTCATCTACCGGCTGGCCCCAGTCGCTGTTGAGCGGAGTGATAAACGCAAGCCCTTCGCGCTTGAACGGAACTATGTTCTGGCGGTTCACCGACATGCCCGCATTTTTATTCAGATCGACCATATAGGTTGGCAGGTCGATTACACCAAATGCATTTTCTGAACCCGATATCGTGGCGAGAATGTTCTGGTAGCTGGGAACGTACCGCATTTTAAAATCTATACCGCGTTCGGCTTTCAGCTTGTGAAGGTCTTCTTCGTATGTAGTTCCCTTGATGGTAATCGCTTCAAGGCCCGAAAATATTTTATCGAATTCTTCTCCGTTTTGCACGATGGGAATGTTCTTGCTCGAAATCACCACCGATATATCGGGCATGTACGGCAAAGTGAACTTAACACGCTCCTTGCGCTTTTGTGTGATCGAAAAAGCCGAAACCCCAAACGCTCCCGGAAGTTGTTCGTTGCAAACAGTTAAGTAAGTGTTTTCGAAATTCTGGGTTTCTTTCCATTGCAGCGTTACATCAACGTGGTATTTTTCTTTTACGTAGTCCTTGAAACCCGTAAGAATTTCCTGCTCAATGCCTTCCATTTGCCCGTTTTCGTTCCGGTATATGAAGGGCCGCGATTCATACCAATAAATGTACAATGTGGCCTTTTTGGTCTTTTGCGCTTCAGCCCACGTAAGTTTGCCCGCTGACGATTGACCAACAGCGGCAATTAAAGAGCAAGTCAACAGGATTATGACCGGGAGGGTGCGCTTCATGTAACTATAAACCTCAAGTAAGATAGTACAATCTTTTGTTCATGCCGCGCAGCGCATGAATTTTTTACATCAGTTTGGCCAGTGTGGTAATGTATCGTTCAGGTACTTCACCTTTGGTGGCGAGCTGATAATCGTTGTAGCTGCAGGGAACGATGCTGTTACGGGAGTAACGTTCACGGCCGGCCGGATAAGGCACTTCCATCCACCATTTTTCGCTGAACTTGCTTTTATAAAATGTAATAGTTTCTGGCTCGGCATGAAGCGCAGCAACGTACTTGAGAAAATCGTTGCTTTTAAAATTCTGTTCGTTCTTGCGATGATAGTATCCTTCAATAAAATACCAGATCATCGTGCTGATAACGGAGGCAGTTTTTTTATGCGCATCGTCAAACTCAGGATTGTATTCATAAAACCCGATGGAGCTGAGCTTTTCGTTTTGCCCGGCATACCAGCAGATCTGACACGCCTCTTCTCCCGTTAGTCCGAATGGCTGCGCATTGGCGTTACCCGGAGCATCGGATGCACGGATTGAAGTAATGTCGAACGAAAGCATGTCGGCATTGCGGATCACTGGTTCCATTTCTTGTAAGCTGGTTCGCATCTGTCCGATGCGGAATGCTTCGAAATACAACTTCTCCAACACTGCTGTATGCGATGGATCGATCAGGTAACTTTGATAGGCAAGATGAGTATAGCTGAACAGATAATTCGGCTCGTGCAGCAGTATCTTATGAATGTGTTGCTGATTGGCTGCCGAATCTTTTTTATCCTTCAGATCGAGAAAAGCATCAATGTTCAGAAGGCTTACAAGCTTGCTCATGGTTTCATAACCGGAGTATTGGCCATAGTCCAGATCATGGGTGCCCCCGATGATAACCGGAAGGACATTGTTCTCAAGCAGTATCCGGCAAACTTCGCTTACGCGGACATACGTTTCATCCAGATCGTGGCCGGGATTCAGGTTACCCAGGTCAACGATGCGATAGCTGCCGTTTCCTTTTTTAAGCTGATAAAGTTTTTTCCGGATTTCATCCGGGCCGTGTGAAGCACCGGAATTATTATCACTGCCACGTGATTCTTTGACACCAAAGATTGCAATGTGAGCATCCTTATAGGCGGGCATTTTGTCACCGAATATACGGATGCTTTTGTAGAACGATGCGTGCGAGGTGATGTTTGCGTAAACACTCTCGTCAATGGGGGAAAATAAAATGGTTAAATCCATGACAGCCTTTATACAAAGCTATCATGAATTAACATTGAACCCAAACAGCGTTCAGACTGTGTGCAGTAATTCTGAAACAGCGGCAGGTTGTGCTGCTTTAAACGTGGCCTGTGGTGCCAGAATGATTCCGATGTTCTCATTCTGTGCCCATTCCTTCAGTTTCGAAAACTCTGTCTGGCCAACCATGTATTGCTGTCCGTTGGCTGCATAACCGGCTTCAAACTTTTCAAAATCGCGGATCGATACTTTTTCACCTTGCGTAAAACGCACGAAGGTTTCAATCGACCAGTCATTCGAGAATTCGTTACGCGGAAGCTGGTGTGTCTTTTTGTATTCGTAGCGATAATCGTATGTAAGTGCGGAAATGTCGGAGAGCACGGCTGAACCGGTCGGGTAACTTCCAGCGCCTTTCCCTACAAATAATTGTTTATCCGCGAAAGCGCCCTGCAACTGAACCGCATTGTATTCCAGACGAATATTGCTCAACGGATTTTCAGCCTCCACGAACTGAGGCGCAACGAGCCCGTAAATCTTTCCGTCAACGCGGATGGCACGCGCAATTAATTTAATCGCGTACCCTTTTTCGCGTGCAAACTTCAAATCGAGATCGGATATTTTATCGATACCGATGTTAATGATGTCTTCCGGTTTTACAAACACACCGAACGCGTGCGCGATGGCAATGGTAAGCTTGAACTTCGGATCGAACGCCTGAACATCGAGTCGCGGGTCGGATTCTGCAAAACCGAGATCTTGTGCCTGCTTCAATGCTTCTGCATACCCTTTCTTTTCTTCAAATACTTTGGTGAGGATGTAATTGGTCGAACCATTGAAGATTCCTTCGATTCCGGTTAACAGGTCATTGTCATAATATTCTTCGAGGTTGCGGAGAATCGGGATACTTCCGCAAACAGCGCCTTCATATAAAACCGAGCGATCGTATTGTTGCTGCAGGTAGAAGATTTCTTCCAAGTGTTCGGCAATCATTTTCTTGGTTGCGGTAACCACGTGCTTGCCATTTTTCAATGCGGTTTTTAGAATTTCAAACGCGGCATTCGCATCGTCAATCAATTCAACGACCACGTCAATTTCCGGATCGTTCAATACAGCCTCCTTATCGAATGTAAAAAGGTTTTTACTGAGCGGGCGCTGCTTTTCTTTATTCTTTACGACAATCTTCTTGATTGTGGCTTTCAATCCGTGGGTTTCTTCCAGCACATGGTACAATCCCTGGCCTACACATCCGAAACCGAATAAACCCAATGTTAATGTCTTTCTCATACTAGTACTTTACGCAAGGTTGGTTGATAGAACTCTTTAATGATTTGTTTGAACGTTTCGAACTCCACTAAAAAGCCGTCATGGCCGTAAGCCGATGAAAGCGTTTTTAATGTAGCGTCAGGAATATGTTTCGCTAAAAACTCCTGTTCTTCCGGTGGAAATAAAATGTCTGTATCAATACTGATGATTAAAGCTTTCGCGCGGATTGATCGTAAAGCTTCTTCTACCGAATCTTTGCCCCGGCCCAGATTGTGACTGTCCATCATTTTCGACAGAAGCCAGTATGTAAACGCGTTGAAACGTTTCGCAAGTTTTTCTCCCTGGTGGCGCTGATAGGTTGCTGCCCGGAAATCTTCGGTAACATTCGTTGATCGTTCCGACTGCGATTGTGCGAAGCCGGTGTAATGGCGGTAAGAAAGCATGCCGATTGCGCGCGCTGCCTTTATTCCGTTCAAGCCTGCACGTTCATCGTTTTCTTTCCAGGTGGGATCGGCTTCAATAGCCAACCGCTGGGCCTCATTAAACGCAATACCCCAGGGCGAATGAAAGGCATTGGTTGCGATGGCAATAATGTGATCGAATACTTCAGGTTTGGAAACCGCCCATTCCAGTAACTGTTGGCCGCCTAACGATGCGCCAATCAATGTGTTTACTTTTTCAAAGCCCAGCGATTCGCGCAGGAGATCGAAGGCTTTTATCACATCACGGTTCGTAAGTGTCGGGAAGCTGTGAAAAAAAGGTTTGTTGTTTTCCGGATTGATCGACAACGGCCCGGTTGATCCGTAACATCCGCCCAGCATGTTAACACAAATGATGAAGTTCTCATTCGGATTGAACGGACTGTCATCTGTGAACAGCGTACTCCACCATGACGTGACATCGGAACTGCCGGTCAGCGCATGGCATACCCAAACGATATTTGATCGTGAAGCATTTAATCGCCCGAGCGTTGTATAGCGAAGCTGGAAGCCAGGCAAGGTCTTGCCCGACTCCAGTTCGAAAGTCTGATTGTAATGAAAGGTGTGATCTGTTTTCTGCATTACTCTTCGATAAACTCCTTCTTGAAAACTTTTTGGAAAGCCTGTTCAAAATCGGCTTTGATGTCGGTGATATGTTCAAACCCCACCGAAACCCGTAACAGCGTTGGCAGCACTCCGGCAGTAAGCTGTTCTTCATCACTGAGCTGCTGGTGCGTTGTTGCCGATGGCTGAATGATTAATGTTTTTGCATCGCCCACGTTGGCCAGATGGCTAACAAGCTTGAGGCTGTCGATGATTTTGCCGGCATTTTCTTTTGTTCCCTTAACTGTAAATGAGAGCACGGCACCGAAACCGTTTCGCAGATACTTTTTCGCAAGCTTGTGATAGGTACTGCTTTCAAGTCCCGGATAGTTCACACTCTCAACATCCGGGTGTTTTTCCAGCCACTGTGCAAGCGCCAGCGCGTTGTCGGCCGAACGTTGAACGCGAAGCGAAAGCGTTTCGAGTCCCTGCAACAGCAGGAATGAATTGAACGGAGAAATAGCGGGGCCGAAATCGCGCAAGCCTTCAACGCGTGCCCGGATAATGAACGCGATGTTGGGCAGGTTCAGTGGATTACCTTCGCCAAATATGTCCCAGAACTTCAGGCCGTGATAACCTTCCGATGGCTCCGTAAACTGCGGAAATTTGCCGTTGCCCCAGTTGTAGTTTCCACCGTCTACGATCACACCGCCAATACTCGTTCCATGACCACCAATCCACTTGGTAGCAGACTCTACCACCACGTTGGCTCCGTGTTGAAGCGGCTTGAATAAGTACCCGGCAGCACCGAATGTGTTATCGACAATCAGGGGCAGGTCGTGTTTTTTGGCAAACGCTGCAATGGCTTCAAAATCAGGAATGTTGAAGCCCGGATTACCGATGGTTTCGAGATAAAGCGCTTTCGTGTTTTTATCAATCAGTTTTTCGAATGCTTCGGGCTTGTCGCCTTCTGCAAAGCGTGCTTCAATCCCTAATCTTTTGAACGCAACTTTGAACTGATTGTAGGTTCCGCCATAGAGGAATGAAGTGGAAACAAAATTTTCACCCGACTGTAAAATGTTGTTCAGCGCAATGAACTGTGCAGCCTGCCCTGATCCAACTGCCAAAGCGGCCACGCCACCTTCCAGTGCAGCGATGCGCTTTTCAAAAACATCGGTGGTCGGATTCATAATGCGGGTGTAGATGTTGCCAAATTCTTTCAATGCAAAAAGATTGGCTCCATGCTCCGCATTCTTGAATGCGTACGATGTGGTTTGATAAATAGGAACTGCACGTGAACCGGTTGTAGGATCAACTTCCTGACCTGCGTGTAACTGAAGTGTTTCGAATTGTAAGCTCATGATTGTGTATGTTTTAATGTTTTGAATCTGTTTTTTGATGATGATAAATGAACATAGCCGTAACCAAAATGCCTGTCACATGACATGGTCATAGGCTAGTGTGCTGTTAAGGAGCAGAAATGCTTCGCTTAGCAACAGCAGCAACAACACATACACGTGTTGTTGGCGAACAGATTACAAATGGCTTGATCGAGTTGGGAAGTGAACACACGGAATCCCTGACGGAATTCGGCTGAAATGGTGTTGATGAAATTTTTCATTTTACATCGGTTTATCGTTCCCGAAAGACCTTCTTCCGGGCAGGCTTTAGCACCTTTTCGAGGTTGCTAGCGCGTCATAGAGCCTGTTCTCTCAGCGCTTCTTTATAAATCGATTTGGCGAAATGCCCTCTCGACTTGATGATACAAACGTAGGCCTGGAAGGATTGGTTTCCAAGCGGTTGAAGAAAAAATTTTTGAAAGTTGATCTAACAAACGTTAGCAAGATTGTAAAATGTACGATTTACGATGTACGATTTGATGTCCTGACTAGTGTAAATCGCACATCGTAAATCAAAAATCGTAATTAAGTCAGCATTCCTCCATCTACCTGGATAACCTGTCCGGAGATGTAAGTCGACATGTCAGAGCCCAGGAACACGCACGCGTCAGCAACGTCTTCCGGTTTTCCTCCCCGCTTCAGGGGTATGGCATCGCGCCAGCTTTGAACCGTTTTTGGATCGAGCACGGCTGTCATTTCAGTTTCAATAAAACCCGGGGCGATGGCGTTTGAACGGATACCGCGTGAACCCAGTTCAAGGGCAACCGATTTGGTAAACCCGATGATACCGGCTTTGGAAGCAGCATAGTTTGCCTGGCCGGCATTTCCTTTCAAACCAACCACGGAAGTCATATTAATAATAGAGCCGCTCTTCTGCTTCATCATCGGCTTGGTAGCAGCCTTCACCGTGTTAAAGCACGATTTCAAATTCACGTTGATCACTTTGTCCCATTGTTCTTCGCTCATGCGGAGCAACAAGGTGTCTTGTGTTATACCGGCATTGTTCACCAGAATATCGAGCGAACCGAAATCAGCCACCACGTCATTGATTAACTTTTCGGCCTGTGCATAATCCGATGCATCGGAACGGTAGCCTTTTGCTTTCACGCCTTTTGAAGCAAGCTCTGCTTCAAGTGCCTGGCCCTGCTCCACGCTGGACAGATAGGTGAAGGCAACGTTGGCGCCTTGTTCGGCATACTTGAGGGCGATAGATCGTCCGATTCCTTTTGATGCTCCGGTGATGAGCGCAGTTTTTCCTTTTAATAATGTCATGCGAGAAAAGTTTACAATGCCTTCAAAATTGCCAATTAATCACAGAATTTAAAAGTGAACGCAGTAAAACGAACTTTTGAAAGAATCGGGCAAACGGTATCTTTGACCGCGTTTTTAGAATTAAATCTTTCGCAGTATGGCAAAATATGATGTTATCGTAATTGGTTCAGGTCCGGGTGGTTATGTGGCGGCAATCCGCGCATCACAACTGGGCATGAAAGTAGGCGTTGTCGAAAAAGCCGAGCTGGGCGGAATCTGCCTGAACTGGGGCTGTATCCCCACAAAAGCTCTGTTGAAAAGTGCCCAGGTTTTTGAATACCTGAAACATGCGAAAGATTACGGGATTGATGTAAAAGATGCCAAGGCCGACTTTGGTGCCGTTGTAAAACGCAGCCGCGAAGTAGCTGCCGGTATGAGCAAAGGCATTCAGTTCTTGTTCAAGAAAAACAAGATTGAACACATTGCCGGAACCGGCAAGCTTAAGAAAGGCGGCAAGGTTGAAGTAACATCAGCCGATGGGAAAAAAGAAGATCACGAAGCCAAGCATATCATCCTGGCAACCGGAGCACGGTCACGCGAACTGCCTGCATTGAAAATTGACGGCAAAAAAATTATCGGCTACCGCGAAGCGATGGTACTGCCTGAGCAGCCTAAGAAAATGATTGTTGTTGGATCGGGAGCGATCGGTGTTGAGTTTGCATATTTCTACAGCACACTCGGTACCGAAGTAACGATCGTTGAATTTATGCCGCGTATTGTTCCGGTGGAAGATGAAGAGGTTTCAAAACAACTCGAGAAGTCGTTCAAGAAGGCTGGCATCACCATTCATACCAATGCTGAGGTAACAAAAGTTGACACTGCCGGAAAAGGTTGCGTGGCAACTGTTAAAACTAAAGACGGTGAGATCAAGCTCGAAGCAGACATTGTTCTTTCGGCTGTTGGTGTTACCACAAATCTCGAAGGCATCGGACTTGAAGAAACAGGTGTGAAAACCGACAAGGGAAAAGTTATCGTTGACGATTTCTATAAGACAAACGTTTCGGGCGTTTATGCCATTGGCGACATTGTGAAAGGCCCTGCGCTTGCACACGTAGCTTCCGCGGAAGGTATCACGTGCGTGGAAGCTATCGCGGGTTTAAAACCACATCCAATCAATTATAACAACATCCCCGGATGTACATACTGCAGTCCTGAGATCGCTTCAGTGGGTTACACAGAAGAAGCTGCCAAGAAGGCCGGCTATGAAATTAAAGTCGGGAAGTTTCCATTTACAGCATCCGGAAAAGCGAAAGCTGCCGGTGCACCAGACGGATTTGTGAAAGTTATCTTCGATGCAAAATACGGTGAATGGTTAGGGGCGCACTTCATCGGTGCCAATGTTACCGAGATGATCGCTGAAGTTGTTGCTGCGCGCAACCTCGAAACAACCGGTCATGAAATCATCAAGTCAATTCACCCGCACCCTACCATGAGCGAAGCAGTGATGGAAGCTGCAGCGGCTGCGTATGGTGAGGTGATCCATTTGTAAAAACTTGTCAGTCTTAAGCCTAAAGTCCCGGAAACGGGACTTTTTTCGTTTATCCTAGAAAAAGAATGTGGCATGAAGTTTTGCAAAGAGCGGAGTGCCCGGTGTAAAGTGTATTTCCGAAACCGGTGTGGTTTCATTTGCCATTCTTGACTCCGTATCGAATTGCGCTTCCTTCCATGCAACATCGAAAATGTTTTCTGCCGAAACGCCTATTTCAAATTTCGACCTGGTGTAATTCAGTACAGCATCCACCAGAAAATAGCCTTCTGCCGTAACACTGTTATCTTCATTGGCCGGACGGTGATCGAGGTACCGGTATCGTAAGCTGCCGTTCAAACCATTTTTGCATCGGATTGTCATGCCTCCGATACTCGATAACTTCGGTGCAAGCGGAATATTATTCAAACCTTCCGGCTGACCTTTTGATTTTGGATCTGCCAAGGTAAGATCAGTGTCGGCAAACAACCACGGCAATATTTGCCAGCGAACGGAAAGATCAATTCCCTGCCGTTTGGTTTTCCCGCTCGGTTCAACAATCCCGGCATCACCAACATAAACAAACTCCTGCTCCAAATCCAACCTCCACAACGCGGCATGAACGAGCAGGTTGTCAAACAGCTTGGTGTCTATTCCAGCGTCAACGCCAATGGCCCGGGGTAAAATTTGTTTGGCATCTTGCGCGACAACAACACGGGTGTCGTTAGAATGGAAACCGGTTCCGGAACGAACATACAACTGTGTGCCGGGGTTGATTTTGTAAGTGATGTTCAGCTTTGGACTAACAATCGATGCATGTCTGGATTCGTTATCGTTCGTTAGTCTGTTATCGTATGAGAAAAGGAAATAGTCGAACCTCACTGCCGCATTCACTGACCAACGGTCGCTTAATTCAAGCGTTTCGCTAACAAAAGCGTTTGCATTGGCTTCGTTTATGTCTCCGCGCTGAACGCTTCCCAAAAATTTACGCTTCACGGTATTCGACAACCGGATGTCGTTCACATCGTCATACCGAAAGCCTCCTCCGGCATGCGAGGATAGTTTTTTGCCAACGAACATGCCTTCAGTCCGGTAGTTTGCTTTATAACCGTAGATCATTCTTGATTCCTTTTGCTGAATCTGGTCGCCATTGATCGGATCGTTCAGGAAAAAAGTAAAGTTTGAATAGAGATTAAAATTGTAATGAATGCCGTAAGCCTGCTGGTCGAACGTTCCGTTTTCAAATTGGTGTGTATGCAAAACGTAAGCGTTGAATCGACCGGTTGCACCGCCCTCTGTATTATCAAGCGAACCGAAACGCGAAATATCGCCTTGCTTAACAGCCCTTTCGGGGATTTGTCCTGATGCATCCCAACTACTGTTGAAGAAACTCGACCCGAAAGTGAGTCTGTCGCTGGCGCTGAGGTTGTAGATATATTTTGCGGAGATGTTAACCCGTTGAAAATCCTGGGGGCTGTCAAAGTATCCATCGGAACGATAAAATTCTGAAGCGATGTAGCCGCATTGGTTTGATGATTTTGGAAACAGGTTGATGCCCGTTACGGCCCGAAACATTCCAAACTGACCACCTTCCGTTTTCAGAAAATTTTTATCGAGTGAATTGCGGGTTTGAAAATTTACGTATCCCGCGGTAGTGAAATCTCCCTTATCGGCAAAGTATGGGCCCTTGTCAAAGTCCACAAACTGAACCAATTCCGGAATCAGAAAATGTAAATCGGAATACCCTTGGCCATGTGCATGCGAAACCATGTTAACGGGAAGTCCATCCACTTCCAGGTTGATATCCGTTCCATGGTCAATGTCGAAGCCTCGCAAAAAGATTTGTTCTGCTTTTCCGCCTCCGGCATGTTGCGCAATGAATAAGCCGGGCACCATGCGTAAAATATCCTGCGATGTATTAGTTGGCCTCAGTTTGATATCCACAGGCGAAAGCGTGTTCATTGGCCTGTCGTTGCCTGCTGAAATAATCACATCGGCTAGTTCAATGCTTCCGGGTGCCAGGGCAATGGAAATATTTGCGACCTGGTTATCGGCAATACTGATTGGAATGGTTTGAGACTGATACCCTATGAAGGATACGGTCAATGTATAGTTTCCCGCGGGAATAGCCGGAATCCGGAATTTTCCATTCACATCCGTTACGTCACCTTTTAATGTAGTGCTGATTAAGACTTGTGCTCCCGGCAAAGGTTGAGCCGATCCTTCCTCCGTTACAATTCCTGTCAAAGTTCCCTGAGCGTGGATCAGGGATGAGTAGAGAAGCAAAATGAACAAGATTTTTTTCATAGGCCGAACGACTGTATTTCTGCTAGAGTGATTCCAATGCCGCTTTAATATTTTTGCTGATTACCGGCCCAAGCTCGAATGAACTTTCATCTGCTGCTTCAAGATGTTTTTCGGCAAGTTCATGATTATTGTTTGAAAGATAAACCATGCCCATATGATAAGCCGCCTCAGGTTCAAACGTTTTGTTTTCGACATATCGTTGTACAATAGTCAGCGCTTCTTTCTCTCTGCCGAGCTGAAGAAGTGCCCATGCTTTTAAATCGTACGACTGAGGCGTTGGCCTGTTCTTAATTTCTTGTTCGGCAATCGCTAGGCTTTTTTCTGGCATGCCAAGATCCTCGGCATAAATATGCGCGAGGTATTTCGCATACATAGTTCTGTAACCGTCTGTATCGGTCATGCCGATGAATTCCGCAAGTTGTTTTTGTTTTTCGCTCTGATCACCCTCGAGTTCAGCTATCTGCGCGAGCATTAGATGTGACTCGGGCATGAAGCTGCGGGAAGCCAGCAAGGCAATAATCCGCTTTGCTTCGCTAAAATTTTTATCATGCGATAGTGCGATCCAGGCAATGCCTTTCAGCGCATAATCATAGGTAGGTTCTTTTTCTAAAACTGAAATGTATGCACGGTAAGCATCTTCAACTCTCCCTGCGTGGCCATACATGTCGCCCAGGTTCGACAACGACCAGCAGAATAAATCTTTACTTTCTTTAACCCTGTTGTGGGCAGCCTCCATAATTACGATAGCTGAATCCAGGTCGCCCTGCTGATCTTTCAATTTCACTTGCCGAATGCGGTGTGCAAAAGATTTTTTATTGACGAATTGATCCAGAATATGACCCGCTCTTGCCTGATCGCCCAGTTCAAGGGCGATATCGGCGCTTACCAACAAAGCTGAGGGTTTACGTTCGCCTGTAGCAATGGCAGAATCGGCATAAACATCAGCTGTCCTGAATTGATGTTGTGTGATGGAGTTTTGAGCAAGTCCCAGAAACAACCCGGTACGACCAGTAGTAGACGTTTTTAGTAATTCGTGGTAGATGCTGTCGGAAATCTTCAGTTCCTCCACACGACCTGTTGATTTAAACCTGGCTGCATGTAACCCGGCAAGCTTGCGCTTCGATGCTTCATCTTTTGGCATGCGTGCAAGACGCTCTTTCCAAAACATCATGTCGTCATCCAGTGAATATTTGCTGCTCGCTTTATGAACAACCAGGTATGCTTCGTAATCCGCGGAATTAACAATTGCCTTGTTTTTTTCGTGGCATGAAGAAAACAGCAGTACGCAGATGAGAAAGGTGAGAATAAACTTCATAACGATTGGGTTGAGCGCTGAGCCCCGGGAGAACCTTAAAGATTCTCCCGAACTCAACGTGAGGTTGTAATTTTTAGAATGGTGCGGCCAGGTACGGGAATGTTCCCAAGAATGCCTTATCGTTGGCATTCACATGATCGCTGGTCAAGCCTGCATTGCTTGTACCGGCTGTTCCTCCGAAAATGAGTAACAACTCAGTGTCGATTACATCGTCAGCAAGTGCGCGGCCAGTGAGTACGTTTGTTCCGTCAAAGAATGTTGTTGTTCCGGTTAGGGAAACATTCAATACGTCTGTTGCCAGAAGTCCTGCAAACGTTGCACGATCCTGACCAAGTGCATTACCCGGATACGTTACACCGTTGAGGGCATCAAGCCGGGTGGCGAAAGCAGTTGCGTACGCTGCGCCCATAGCCGAAGGCAATGTTTCGTTAAACATATCTTTTGGCGCACCGGATGGAATAAACACGGTGTTGATCGCAGGTCTCGCCATTTGATCTTCCTGTGTATAGGTTATTGCGGGATCTTTGTCGTCATCATCGCTGCATGCGGTGAATGTAAACGCACCTCCGATGAGTGCGAGTGTTGCGAAATATTTGAGTAATTTTTTCATGCTGTTGTCAGATTAATTTTTGCGGTTAGAAGTTGCCCAGATATCGATCGTGCCTGTTCCGAGTTGTGATTTAGGAACTTCCACAACCAGCGACATTACGTTTGTGCCGGCAAATGTGTCTGTACCCGGATTGTCGAACATCGATGCGGTTCCGGCAATGATTTCCTTGTAGGTAGTCAGGTCGAAGAAGAACGGATCATCACGCGGGCCTGCAAAAACTTTAATTCCGCCTGCGGTTCCGATAACCGGTGCATCTCCGTACTCAGTAATGTCTGCACTCACAGTTGTACCGCTTACCTGAGTACTGATAAGACCGGTTGTAACAGGAGCTTTCGGTCCGTGGATGTGAACCTTGCCGTCTTTAAACGTTGCCTGTATTACCAGGTCTTCAACGTGATCTTTTGAGGCATCATTGTCGATGTTAATTTCAAGCATCACTTCTTCATCGAATGTAGCAGCAGCGGTTGCTGCAGGCGACATCAATCCCTGCGTGTTTACAACAAACACCATGTTGTCGCCATTGGCAAATGCGTAAACGTCAGTAATGTCAGAGCCTAAGCTGGCAGACCCTGAACCAGTAACTCCGGGTGCATCAATGTGGTCAGCGGCAATCAGGTATGCACCCGATGCAACAATAACCAGAAGCGCGATGCCCAGCACTTTCATTTTGGTTGTGTTCTTCATAAAAATTTAATGGTTTATTGGAGCATCTACGTAGTTGCCCGGCAGGTTGGATTTCAATCGGACTTTTGATTGCGTATTAAGTAGAATTGCGAGAATGCCCGGCAGGTTAGTTTGAGTTAAAACCGGTAATCAGAGAGAAAAAAATACAACGTGAGCAATCAATTTATTTTGCTTTATATTTGAAACGGACTCGTAATCCAACACACAGATCGGAACTCTTGCAGCCCATATAGACGAATCAACGCTGATCGCGAGTCTGCGCTCGAAGGATAAGCGTGCGCTTGAATATCTCTATGATAATTATTCAGGAGCATTATATGGTGCCATCTACAGGATTGTCAGAAAGGAAGAAGTAGCGGAGGAAGTTTTGCAGGATGTATTTCTGAAAATCTGGAACCGGATCGACAATTACGATCCCGCAAAGGGACGCTTGTTTACCTGGATGCTGAACCTTGCTAAAAATCAGGCGATCGATAAAACGCGGTCAAAAGAAATAAGCCGCGAAAACAAAACCGGGGGAATTGAGAATTACGTAAGTGATGTAAAAACCGGGGAATTTGCTGAACAGCAGGTTGACAGCATTGGCTTGAAAGAGGTGCTGACCAGTTTGCCGGAAGATCAACGGTTTGTTGTAGATCACCTGTACCTGAGAGGGTATACCCAGGCCGAGCTTGCGGATGAATTTAACATTCCGCTGGGCACGGTTAAAACCCGATTGCGAATTGCCATGAAACAATTACGTTTGATTTTGAAAACTTGAATGTAGAGGAATACATATCGTCAGGAATTCTGGAGGCGTATGCGCTCGGAGAACTTTCAGCAGCAGAACGCTCTGCGGTTGAGAAGAACCTCGCGCAGTATCCGGAGCTAAGAGCTGAACTTGCCCGCATCGAAGAGGTGCAGGAACAGTTGCTGATGAAGGCGGCTATTGCTCCGCGTGCATCGCTCAAATCTGAGATTTTTAGTAAGATCGAATCACCTGCACCCGGGGCCAAAGTTGTTTCGATGACCTCACCCGGCTGGAAGTACGCAGCAGCAGCATCTATTGCCATTGCATTGATCTCGTCTTACCTGGCATACGAATATTACGGCCGCTGGAAAACCAGCGAAGAGAATCTTACAACACTCATTGCACAAAATCGTCAGATCGCGCAGGATTATAACACAGTTAATCAGCGTCTCGACAAAATGCAAAGCGACATGCATGTGATCGGAAGTCCTGACTTTCAGCGTGTGACGATGAACGGCAGCCCGATTGCTCCCGATGCAAAAGCGTATGTGTATTGGAATGAGAAAACACGCGAGGTTTACCTCAGCATTGAAAACATGAAGACGCTGGCGCAGGAGAATCAGTATCAGCTTTGGGCCATGATTGATGGCAATCCAGTGGATGCCGGGGTGTTTGATATGGACACGGCTAACGGCCTTTTACGCATGAAAGACATGGCGGGGGCTGCTGCTTTCGCCGTAACCATAGAGCCTCGCGGTGGCAGGCCGACCCCTTCACTCGACAAGATGCAAATGATCGGAAACGTAAAGAAGGGCTGATTTTTTAACCCTTTTAACGGCATTTTAAGCACCAATCCACCCGTTTGACCGAAATTTCCAACCCTTCGTACAACTTTTCGGGCTTAATTGAAGTTATACTTTAACACCTGACCCGAAACTGTATGAAAAAGACACTATCGGCCCAAGCCTACTTTAACCGCGCGAAGCTTTTCGCGTACCTCATGGCCCTTTCAGGATTAATGTACCTGTTTTTCGATGTTTTTGGCCTAACCGCCCTCGAATAGAATGAAAGACAACATGCCGGTTCGGGGCTATTTTACACGGGCCAAAATTTTTGGCTACGTGTTGCTGCTGATCGGCATATCGATACTCTCGTATCTCTCATATCAATTCTTTACGGATCAACAGCCATAATTGACATCTTGTCGAAACGAGACGGCTTCCGAACAATATTTAAACGTGTCAGGAGTTTAGTTCGCAACCAATATCTTTGTGCTATGCCAAGAATCTCCCTCATACTCTTGCTGGTGCTGTGTGCAACTACGGCTTCGTTTGCGCAGTCGAAAAAGAAACAAAAGAAAGTTCAGAGTTCACCACAGCAACCTAATTCGCTAACGCCATATTTTCCGGCTGAAGACTACGAGCCTGAAAAGAAAGGCAAGACCAAAAAATCCAAGTCGCGTAAAGTCACCCACAACGCGGAGGATGAGCATGAAGCCCGGATGAAAGAAGTTGTTAAAGCTCACCGGAAGGCTGAAAAAGAAATGCTTAAACCTCAGTATGCCGACTTTACTTATTTCGGTCACAAGCGCAAACCCAAAAAACATAAGCCTGGCAAAATGAAATTTTGCAAGGAGTGCGAAATCTGGCACTGATTGCCAATTGAAAGGTTCATCGTAACTTGTATCGGTGAACCTTGCTTCCTACATCGAACATACTAATCTCAGCCCGACCTTAACGATTCGTGATATCGATAAGGTGGTGGAAGAAGCGCGTGTTCATAAATTTCTGGGCGTCTGCGTGCCGCCATTCTGGGTAAAGCGCGCCAAACGCGAAATCGGCACTGATAACATTTTGCTTGTAACCGTTGCAGGATTTCCGTTAGGCTACAACATGACCGAAACCAAACTCGATGAAATCAAACGTGCCATCGATAACGGTGCTGATGAAGTTGATGTTGTATGGAACATAACTTCCTTCAAAACAGGAATTCCCTGGACAAAGATCGAACTTGCCAAGTGCAGCAAACTTGCGCACGATCATGGCAAGCTCCTCAAAGTTATTGTTGAAACCGCGTATCTTTCCGATGGAGAGCTGGTAGAGGCGTGTAAGCTTTGTGCAGATGCTGGCGCAGACTTCGTAAAAACTTCTACGGGTTTTGCTCCGGCCGGTGCAAAAGTTGAGCATGTAAAGATCATGCGCAGCGCTGTTCCTGCCGGGGTTGGCATTAAGGCCTCGGGCGGAATTAAAACACGTGAACAAGCTATTGCCCTGATTGAAGCGGGAGCTTCGCGGCTCGGTACTTCATCAGGCATTGCTTTGATTAAAGATATTTCGAATTCGTTACCTGATAATTATTAACGCAGAATGAGTAATCCCCTCGCAAACATTTTCCCTGAATCATCGTCTATTCCGGACGCGTATAAACTTGATGCATACATCGAGCAACGCGAATACCTTATCGATGGTGAGTTAAAGACCTGGCAAGGTGAGTTAGCCCCGGTGATGAGTCCGGTTTTCATCAAGGACGGCTCAGGCTATCGGCAAAAAATTATCGGGAGTACTCCGTTACTCAATGCTGCAGAAGCAATGAAGGCACTCGATGTTGCCGTGCGTGCACATGACCTGGGTAAAGGAGAATGGCCGATGATGTCTGTCGCAGACAGGATTTCACATGTGGAAACATTTTTGGCCCGCATGCGCGAAAAGCGCGGTGAAGTTGTGAAACTGCTGATGTGGGAAATCGGTAAACCCCTGAAGGATTCAGAAAAAGAATTCGATCGCACCTGCGATTACATTGTCGATACGATCAAATCATTAAAAGATCTTGACCGGCATTCTGCCAAGATTATCGAAGAACAAGGCTTCATGGCGCAGATCAGACGTGTGCCGCTGGGAGTTGCGCTTTGTATGGGTCCATATAACTATCCGCTGAATGAAACGTTCACCACCCTTATCCCTGCATTAATCATGGGCAACACGGTGGTGTTCAAACCTGCAAAATATGGTGTGCTTCTGATTAAGCCATTGCTGGAAGCATTCCGCGACAGCTTCCCAAAAGGTGTTATCAATATTATTTATGGAAAGGGAAGGGAAACAGTAGGCTCGCTGATGGAAAGCGGGAGACTGGATGTGTTTGCGTTCATTGGTACGAACAAAGGGGCTAATGATCTGAAAAAACTTCATCCGAAGCCGCATCGTTTGAAGGCCGTGCTGGGCCTCGATGCGAAAAATCCAGCAATTGTGTTACCGGATGCCGATCTCGATATCGCGGTAAGCGAATGTATCATGGGCTCGCTCTCATTCAACGGTCAGCGTTGCACCGCGCTGAAAATCCTGTATGTGCATCGCAGCATCGTTGATGCGTTTATTCAAAAGTTTAACGAGGCAATCAAAAAACTAAAGCCGGGCATGCCGTGGGATGCTGGCGTAAACCTTACCCCGTTACCGGAGCCGGGCAAAACGAAGTATCTGACTGAGCTGGTGGAGGATGCGAAAAAACATGGAGCGAAAATTATGAATGAGCATGGCGGTGAAACAAACGAAACGTTTTTCTACCCCGCTGTTTTATACCCGGTGAACGACAAAATGCGTATCTATTATGAAGAGCAGTTTGGGCCGGTTGTACCGATTATCGCATACGATGATGTGGAAGACCCGATGCACTATGTTATCAATTCAAACTTCGGACAGCAGGTGAGTATTTTCGGCAACGATTCAAAAACAATTGCCAGGCTGATTGATATGTTTTCTAACCAGGTTGGTCGCATCAATTTAAATACACAGAGTCAGCGTGGCCCGGATTCATTTCCGTTTAACGGAAGAAAAGATTCGGCCGAGGGCACACTTTCGGTGCATGATGCCTTGCGCGTGTTTTCCATCCGTACGCTGGTCGCGACTAAAACTACAGACGAAAACAAGCAGTTGATCAGTACGATTATTAAAAATCGCGAGTCATTGTTCCTGAGCACGGAGTATATTTTCTGATGCGATGAAGGCGGTAAAAATTAGAGTTACCGGAAGAGTTCAGGGAGTGTTTTATCGCGCATCCGCGAAAGATGCTGCTGTACAGTTGATGCTGAAAGGCTTTGCACAAAACCAACCTGATGGAAGTGTATACATTGAGGTAGAAGGAGATGAAGAAAACCTGAACAGCTTTATTGCGTGGTGTAAACACGGACCTCCGCGTGCAAGCGTATCGAACGTTGTGGTTGAGGAGACTGGAATAAAAAAGTTTCAGCGTTTTGAAATCCGCCGATAGCGGCTTATTCGGCAAAGGCCTCCAGGGCTGGCACCGCTTTATTGTTGAAATCAAATAAGGCTTGATTTTCCCAGGATGATCCGTTCGTGGCTTCATCGCCCTTAAACGACACCCACTCCGTACCCCAGTAGCAAAACCCAGCGCCCTTGGAAGATTTGTTCATGATTTCGCGAAGCTTGAGCAGAAAGTTTTTCTGGCCTTCCGGCGTAGCCGGATAACCGGAAACCAACTGACCGTTTTCGCCTACGATGTTGTTTGTCCAGTCTTCCCACAGCAGCGAAAAAGGATACGCTGTTTCGGCCAGCACAACTTGTTTGTTGTATGCAAAGCCCAGGCTCTGGACAGTCGACTGAACGACATTCAAATCTTTGCCGTGCCAGATAGGGTAGTACGACAAACCAATCAAGTCATAATCGACATTGTTAGCAGAGAGCTGTTGATAGAACCAGTTGGCTCCATCGAGGCCCGCTACGTGCATCATAATTTCGGTATCGTCTGAAGTTTCCCGAACGGCCTGAACACCTTTTTTTAGCAACGCAATGAAGTTGGGTAGTGTACTGGCTCCCGTTCCTCCGTCCGGAAGCAGAAAGCCCGGATTAATTTCGTTGCCGATCTGGATGATATCGGGATCAATTGCAGTCATTATTTTTTTGGTGTACCGATACACACTGTCTTGCAGGTCGGTAAAAGATGCATCGCTCCACGCTTCGGGTTTTGCCTGGTGGCCCGGGTCGGCCCAAGTATCGGAATAGTGTACGCTCAGCCAAACGCTCATGCCTTTCGCCTTAACGCGTGCGGCCAACGCTTTTACTTCTTCCAGTGACGAGTGCTCGTCAACCGGTGTATGCCACAACCGGATTCTAATGGTATTTACTCCGCTCGCTTTCAGAATGTCGAGCATGTTCTTCTCGCTTCCGGCTTCATCTTTAAAAACAACTCCGGCTTCTTCAATTTCAGGAAGAAAGGAAATATCTGTTCCGCGTATTAATTCTTTTTCAACCGGATCGGGCCCCGGACAGCAATCTTTTGGATCATCACACGAAAAGAGAAATGCCAGCAGACAGATTTTTACAAAAGTGCGCATCCCTAAAGTTAATACTTCAGGCAATATTCTTTTTCAGGATTCCTTTTTGGGGATGAATTTTCAGTTCGAAGAACTGCGTGACAAATGCATTGAGTCGATTGCCGATGAAATTCGCTTCATCGTCCTGAGGGTAAAATACCGTCAGCTCCAGTACACCCCAGATAAAATTTTTATGCTGGCAGAGTTCGCGCGCCCATTTTTTGAATTCGATTTGCCATTCTTCCGAATACTTTTCAAACGGATCACGGCCATCAAAAACAAATTCCAGCTGGTTGTCGCGGTAGTTCCGGAACCGGAAGATACCCATCAGATTCAGGTAAAGGTCGTTCAACCGGGTGTTATCTTCCGAAACGTGGCTTTCGATCCGCTGAACGGTTTCGTCTACAATGCCCAGCGGGTTGTACTGAAGCATATACTGCACCTTAACGAAGTCAACGAGGTAATCCAGCAGGTGTGGTTGAAGAGAAAGTTGTGCCTGTTCAAGCACATAGTTCTTGTCGAGCGGAAAAAATTTACGGATCACGCTGCAAAAAAGGTTTTGCAAAGATACGAAATCCCTTCGGGCCGCAAAATTTCGATGTTCAGCAGCTATTGACCAGTAGCCTCGCGGTTAAAGAATGCAGAATCCGTCCCTTGTAGAATGTTGTTAAAACACCTCCGCGGATGCCTTGTTCAGATACCCCTCGAACTCAATAGGGGCATCGCCACCGTCAAGCAAACAGCCTTCCGGAAGAGGCGGATAAATCTCTTCGTAGGTTTTAACCATGTTCATAAATACCCTGCGGTAAACATGACTGCGGTTGATTTTTTCAGCCTTGTCCAAACCTGAGCAAGAAAGCAATTCAACAAAACTCGCAACCGTGTTGTGGTGATAGTTCGTTACACGTGCAGCTTTATCCGTAACATCCAGACCTTTCATGAAGTACGGATCCTGCGTAGCCACACCCGTAGGGCAGGTGTTCTTGTTACACTCCAATGCCTGAATACATCCCAGTGCAAGCATCATCGCACGGGCGCTATTGCAGAAGTCGGCACCTAACGCCATTGCACGAACTATATGGAAGCCAGTTAAAATTTTTCCGGAACAATCAAGCTTGATGTGTTCACGGATTCCGAATCCTCGCAAAGCGTCATCCGCGAAAGCAAGCGCATCCAGCAACGGCATACCGACAAAGTTTGAAAACTCAGGGGGTGCAGCGCCTGTTCCACCTTCACCGCCATCGATGGTAATAAAATCCGGATAAATGTTTAGTTGAACCATCGCCTTACAAATGGCGAGAAATTCACTCTTGCGACCGATACACAGTTTGAAGCCAACGGGCTTGCCACCCGAGAGGTCACGCAGTTGTTTTACAAATTGGATGAGGCCGATTGGTGTGTTGAATGCGCTGTGATACGGAGGCGAGAAAACAGTTGTGCCTGCCTGCACGCCCCGGATGGCAGCAATCTCGGGTGTATTCTTTTTGGCAGGCAGAATTCCACCGTGACCGGGTTTGGCTCCTTGTGAGAGTTTGATCTCGATCATCTTAACCTGTGGCCGCTGTGCATTTTTGACAAATGCTTCGGGTGAGAAATTTCCATTTGTATCGCGTGCACCAAAATACCCGGTACCAATTTGCCAGATAAGATCACCGCCATGCTTGAGGTGATACGGACTGATTCCGCCTTCACCGGTATTGTGTGCAAAGCCGCCTGCCTTCGCACCGGAATTTAATGCTTCAATTGCATTCGGACTAAGTGAGCCGAAGCTCATTGCAGAAACATTCAGGATACTGGCATCGTACGGTTGCTTGCAATCTTTATTGCCGACACGCACGCGCGGATTGTGGTCAAGCTTGTTATGGTCGAGCGCATTAACAGAATGTGTCATCCACTCATATCCTTCTGCGTACACATTTAATTGCGTTCCGAATGGAATGGTATCGATTTGTTTTTTTGCCCGCTGGTAAATAACCGATCGTTCATTCCGGTTCAACGGGGTTCCATCCGTATCCGACTCAACGAAATACTGCTGAATTTTCGGGCGCATGTCTTCGAACACATAACGCAATCTGCCCAGCAACGGAAAATTTTTGCGAATGGCCTGCCGGTTCTGCATCATATCGGCTACGCCCATGTAGATGAGCGGTATAATAATGAGGAATGCAAACAGCGCATCGATCCAGAAATAAGCCCAAATAAGAATGAGGGCTGACACTACAATGCTGCTGATAATGAAGATTTTTCTCATAGGGGATCGGTTGGGTTAAACAAGGTAAGCCGGTGGTTGGAAAACCGCAAGAACGGAGTTACTTTTCGTACCTAACCCTTTTCCTATGGCTAAAAAGATTCTAATCGGCCTTTTGGTCATTGTGCTGCTCATGCAGATTATGCAGCCTACAAAAAATCAGTCCGACACAATTTCGGAAAATGACATCTCGAAAGCTTATGCACTGCCGGCTGGTGTACACGAAACTTTGGTAAAGAAATGTTACGACTGCCATAGCAATAACACGAAGTATCCCTGGTATGTATACGTACAGCCAATAGGCTGGTGGATGGCGTCACATATCAAAGAAGGCAAGGATGAGCTCGATTTTTCGGAGTTCAAAACCTATTCGGCCAAGAAGGCAAATCATAAACTCGAGGAAGTTTCCGAACAAATAGCAGAAGGTCACATGCCCATCAAAAGTTATTTGTGGTTACACCCGGAGGCAAAAGTTACTTCGGAAGAATTGGAAAATATTAACGCTTGGATTGCTTCACTCGGAATCAAAGTGAAAGATTAGCGAAACAGTTTGTGAATCGATCAACTTAATTATAAGAAATAAACGAAGGCGCTTTAATAAACGATGAACTGAACTTCACCCGCAGGTTGCTTGATACGGTGATCCTGAATCGCGAAAGGTCTTCCGTTACGCGCGGGAAGTAAAACATCCGCAGTTCAATTGTTCCGAATATCAGGTTTTCGTTTCGTGTTCTTACGCCACCGCCCAATCCGAAGTACGGCTTTTGTTTGATCAGCACTTCGCGTTCGGGGGCAACCATCGCCATATCGGCAAAAGCAAAGGGCGCAAAATGGAAACCTAACAGTGTTGGCGGAATGTACACGACTGTTTCCAGATGCAAACTGAGGCGTTGTGTTCCCCATGTAGTGCTATCACTGTTAAATCGTTCGATCCCCATGTCGTTATCAATCCGTAACGGAAGACTGGTGTTACGATTTGCAATTGTAGTGTAACTCGCACCGATCGATTGCCGGATTTTCAATTTCTTCCACAACATTAACCTGCTGAAAAGGTTAGCCGATGCAAGCATGACAACATCCTGCAGTCCTTTATTATACTGATAGCCGCCCACCCGGACCGCATACTGCATAAAGTCACCACTTTTGTGGAATACAGATTTTTCAAACTCAGCGCCCGCGTAAGGCCGAACGAGCCCCATCTGTTTTGTTTGCCCGAAAAGTATTGACATGCGTGTACCATAAGGAACGTCTTCTGTTCTGCCGAAACCATATACATATTTGGTACGGTAGAAGTTTTGATTGTAGAACGTAAACTGGCCGAGTACAAACTGCTGGTTTCGATAAAGCAAAGTGTCTTCTCCGGTTTCCTGCACGGGAGTTTGATTGAAGCTTTGTCCGAACGTACGAATGCCTACAAAATGACGGTTACGGTTTTCAACCCGGTTCTTGATACCGATGTTATAACCAACCCATAGGTCTTTAACATAATAACTGTAGTCGCGGAAATCGGCAGCTTCCGCACCGAAAACATTAACTGACCAGTTGCGGCTTAACTCAAGCCCGCCTGCCCACCGCGTGTAAGGCGACACAAGCGGCCGGTCAAGTTTTAAAAACAATGCGCTTTCATTCTCCAGCCCGTAGCTTGCCCCCGTGTTGAGTTGCGTGTAGGAAATCGTTCCGTTAATCAGCGTTCCTTTTATGCTGTTCTTGCTATACAGAAACTGGTGACCAAACTTTGGATCGCGATCAATATCGATGATGCTGCGATATTCGGTACGTTGCCCCCAGCCAGCGAGGTTGGCGTCATAGATCCGGTACTGCACACTGGTTTTTGATTTTGCAGAAAGGCTGCCCCCAATACTGAATACATCCCGTGTATAAATGATCACGTCAACCATATCGCGGTTGCCGCGAACCGGCTTTACCGCGATACGCGCATCCAGTATAAACGGTAAATCACGCAGGTAACGTTCATTATCGGCAAGTTTATAAGGATCAAGAGGTTTATTGGTGCGAAAGAACAAGTTGTTGCGAATGACTTGTTCCTTGGTGTCGGTGTGCAGGGAATTCGCTACACGCGTAACCGTGTTAACAACGCGATATTTGGTTGTGTCGTTGATGTTGCGTTCAAAGCCGATGTGATTAACAATGATCTTACGGATAATTTTACCCTGATACTGACGGAAACCCGATTCCGATTTTTGATCGACAATCGTATCACCCGGATTCTGTTTCACAAGCTTCATCACACGCTTGGAAACTTTTTGAGTAAGTGTTTTCTTTTCTTCTTCTTCCTTTTTGGGCTTCGGTTTTACTTTCTGGGCATGTGTTGCCGTTGCTCCCATGAATATGAGCAAGCAAGTCAACACAAATATTACCCCAAAACGCATCGGCACAGAAAACGTACAAGTTAAACTGCGGTAAGAACGCGATTTCTTATCGCACGGTCAACAACGCTCTGCTGCCCTTGAAATTATCGTGCCGAACCGCTGCTGATAGTTGGACCGTAAAAAATCGCGTTTGTGAACAGCTTATTTGTGCCCAGCCAGAAGGCCCGGAAACACAGGTTGTCGGTAAAACCGATTACCCGCCCGGCACCCAATGCCGATACACCTGCCACAGAGGAATTCTTGACCTGTGTGTAGTTTTGTTTCGAGATGTAGCCGCTTTGCAACGGACTGTTTCCGAAGGTTACCGGGTTGGCGTACGGGTTCTTCGATTTCTCCAGGAAAATGTTGTTCGACTTGAAAATGGAAAGTGTTGGACGATCATAGCCGTACAGCAGGGGATGGGTGACATCAACACTCGCTTCGAAAATAGCTCCGGGCGACTCCTGCGCTCCGCGATATTCATCCAGTGACGCATATGAACGTGGTGCTGTTTGTTTGTCGGCATTTTCACCCGACTTCATTTCAAATTTTCCGATGCCTGCACTCTGCAGCCATTGAAGTGCATTTTCAAATCCGATGATGACACCACCGTTCTGAACCCATGTTTTTAGTTTTTCTTTTCCTGAATCGTTAATCGAATTGTACGATCCTGCAGGAAAAATAATTGTATTGTATTTCGAAAGATTCCCACGGCTCACGACATCCACAGGCAACAATGTAACCGGTATCTGATATCGGTGATCAAGCAGATGCCATAACTCCCCCGCATCGTTTGAATTCACGCCATCTCCAACCAGTAATGCGATTTCAGGTTTGCGAATAATATTGAATGAGCCGCTACCCAGGCTAACCCCCTGATAATCGAGTCCGCTGTTGAATGCATACACATCGATGCCATCGTTCAAAATTTGAGTGATGATGTAAGAGATCGATTCTTCACTTTTCTCCTGCCCGGCTACCGGCACGAGAATAGAACCGCGTTCGAATTTTTTCCCGCTTGAATGAAAGAATGGTTCGGTGGCAACTTTTATGCGGATATTATGCTGTAACAAACGATTCAATGCTCGCGGAACAAAGTAACCCGTTGGCTCAAATACATAAGCGTACTCCGATTCACCCCCAATAAGCTTCCCTGCCGGGATTTTGAAGTCGGTGACTTTTTCACCGGAGACCGTTGTTTTTAGCTCTTCATATTCAACTCCGTAAGCAAGTGGTAAAGTCCAGCTTGAGATATCGTAAAACATACTGTCGGCAAACTGGGTACGTTTTTCAAACATGCTTTTAATGAGTGTGTACTGGGGCTGATTGAGCGATACACCATACACAGTTGTGTATCGTTTGCCGTTTAATGCTTGATTGTTGAGCTTTTGAATATCGATGCCATGCCGACCAATTACTTCCGCAAGCAGCGTAGCGCGCGCCACATCGTTTGATCCAAACGCGATAGTCTTTACGGGGTCTTTAGCCGCCACGCCTAACGCTGATTTGAAGAAATCACGCTGATAAGTTAACAGATCAACGCGCATGGCGTTTACGGCAGCTAACGTACTCAGTGCGGTAACGAACTGGTTGCGGATCGTGAAGGGAAAACGCAACACCCCGTTCACACTTTCCTGCGCATGACCGCGAGAGCTGGCTTGTTCAAACAGAATTCCAATTGCCCCCTGAACATCCGGAAACGTAGAACCTTTTCCGTAGTAGAAATCATCGTAACCTTCCTGTGTATAATAGAGCGAACCGATCGAATCGAGCGCACGCGCATGAAACTTACCGATCAACCGTGTAAGCTCCTGATTCTTTAAGGGCGTAAGCGGATGGACGCGGGCCGGCACACCCGGCTGAAAGAAGAATGTTGCATTGGTTCCCATTTCGTGATGGTCGGTTAGCACGTTCGGTTTCCATGCATGGAATTTTTTCACGCGCCCCTGCGATTCAGGCTGCTGTGCCACAAGCCAGTCACGGTTAAGATCAAACCAGTAATGATTGGTTCGTCCGCCCGGCCAGGCTTCATTGTGTTCGATATCAGCCGGATCGATTGATATTACATTGCTCTTGCGCGAATTTACCCAGCTGCTGAAACGCTGCAGTCCGTCGGGATTGAAGCTTGGGTCGAGCAGGATGACTGTGTTGTTGAGGTATTCTTCAATCTTCCTGCCCTGTGCAGCGGCAAGGAAATAAGCCGTTAACATGGCGGCATTGCTGCCACTCGGTTCGTTGCCATGGATGCTGTGCCCCATGTAGAAGACTGCGGGCATATTCTTTACGTCCAGCGATCCGGAGTTGGTGGGGTCGGAAAGTCGCAGATGCTGAGCGCGGATCGACTCTATATTAGTATGGTTGGCCGGGGAAGTTATCGTAAGCAGCAAAAGCGGCTGTCCCTCGTGCGACTGCCCCGTTACCTCAATGGTTATTCTGTCCGAGGCCTGATCAAGGGCGCGCATGTACTGTACCAGCTTGTCGTGCGAAACGTGCCATTCGCCCACCTCATGGCCGATAATCGATTTTGGGGTTGGAATTGCGGGATTGTACCTCACGCTGTCAGGCAGGTAGTACGACAGGTCGACCTGGGCTGTTGCGGAGGTAAACAGAATCGCAAACGTTATCAGGAGGGGGGCAATTTTTTTCATGAAAAAATTTTTTTGTAAGGATAGCAATAAAATAAGACAGTATAAATCAGTGAATTACAACCTTTTCCATAAGTGGTATTTGAAGTGTGTTAAATCCATGTAAACAATTTGTGGGCAGATTTAAACATGCTGTAAACTTTAATACGAGGCAAAGGTTTAGTTTTGCATGTAACACAACAACCACCAAAAACCCTATTCATCTATGAGGAGAATTTTACTTCTGACAGCCGTTGTGCTGCTGGCCGTTGGTGCGGCTTTGGCACAAGGGGTTACTACTGCTTCCATGACGGGAGTGGTCAAAGATTCAAAGGGGGAGGTAGTGCCGGGTGCGACCATCATCGCCACGCATACACCCTCAGGAACAACATATGGAGTAGCATCGCGCGAAGATGGCTACTATAACCTGCTGGGTATGCGCGTTGGAGGCCCATACACCGTAAAAGTAACCATCATCGGTTACAAAGAACAGGTAACTGAGAACATCTACCTTCAGTTAGGCCAGACGTTCGTCCAAAATTTTACTTTGCTGGAAGATGCTGCTGAACTCAGTGAGGTGGTGATATCAAGCAAGGTAGATCCTACCCTGAACTCCGACAAGATGGGAACATCATCGAACTTTAGCGTTACGCAGATCCAAACGTTGCCATCCATCGGCCGTGACTTCCGCGACATTTCACGTCTTACGCCTCAGGCGGGCGGTAGCCAGTTTTCGTTTGGTGGTCGTGCTGCGATTTATAATAACCTTTCGATTGACGGAGCAACGGCAAACAACGTATTTGGTTTGAGTCCGCTGCCTGCCGGTCAGTCTGCTACGACACCATTCAGTATGGATGCAATCCAGGAGATTACAGTGTCACTCTCTCCTTATGATGTTCGCCAGGGTAACTTCACCGGTGCAGGTATCAGCGCGATCACGCGAAGCGGTACTAACGAATTCAGCGGTTCAGCGTATTATTTCTTCCGCAACGAAAGTCTTGCCGGCAAAAAAGTTGACGGAGTTGAATTACCGGTTCCAAGCTTTAAATTCCAAAACTATGGAGTGCGTTTGGGCGGTCCGATTATCAAAAACAAACTCTTCTTCTTTGCCAACCTGGAGTTTGAGAAGCGTACCGATCCATTCTACACAAACCCGGTTCGTAAAAGCAAGGATCAATCTATTGTAGGTGCGACACAAGGCACGGATGACAATGATCCGGAAACAGGTCTTGCAGGCTTGCGTGACTTCCTGATCAACACAGTAGGATATAACCCGGGAACGTACAAGAACTTTGATCGTGAGACAAACAGCATTCGTTACGTAATGCGTCTCGATTACAACATCAATCAGAACAACAAGCTTACCATCCGTGGTAACGTGACCAACGCCTACCAGGATCAACCACCAAGTGGTTCTACGGGTTTCGGAACTTCATTGCCTGGCGGTCGCGGAAACTCGAACAACGTGTTGTCGTTCTCATCTTCTTATTACCGGATCAACAACAACAACTACTCGGTAACGGCTGAACTTAACACAACGTTAGGTGGAGGTAAGTATACTAATACATTGGTTGCTGGATACACAGCTTTCCGCGACTTCCGCGAAAATGCCGGAGGCCTTGCAGTTCCAAACTTCCCGCTTGTAGATATCCTCGGTCCAAATGGTCAAAACATGACTTCTTTTGGCCCCGATCCCTTTACGCCAAATAACAAACTTGATCAGGATGTTCTTCAGATCAATGATAATTTCTCGATCTATCTTAAGAATCACACTGTTACATTTGGGACGAACAACGAATTATACAGCTTTAATAACGTCTTCACACAGCTCTACAACGGCGTATATCGCTACAATAGTTTGGCTGATTTCTATGCTGATGCTAACTCGGCAACTACAGCTACAGCTGGCCCATCAGTTTATACTATCCAATACGTTGCTTCTCAAGGAGGTGCGGCAGGAACTGCGGCTAAATGGTCCGCATTGCAAATGGGATTCTATGTTCAGGACGAATATACCGGCATACCGAACTTAAAAATTGTTGGCGGTTTGCGTGTTGATGTTCCATTGTATCTAACTGACCTTTACAAAAACAATTATATTAACCAAATTGATTTTAATGGCGAACAGTTACGAGTAGGAGGTTGGCCAGATGTGAAGCCATTGTGGTCTCCGCGCGTTGGGTTCAATTGGGATGTTACGGGAGACCGGGCAACGCAGGTACGTGGTGGTACGGGAGTTCTAACGGGACGCGTTCCTTTTGTGTGGTTGTCGAACACAGTCAATGCGAATGGATTGTATTTCGGTGAAGTCAATACAACGTCCGTGCCGCTTGATAACACGGGGGATGGTTTCCCTTACAACTTCAGCACCACGCCATATCGACCTAATTCAGAGACTTTAACCAATCCAAACACTGGCAATCCGGTGATAATAGCTGACCCGAACAATATCAACTATGGTCGACCAGCTAACGTTACTGGAACAAACACACTAGTAAAAAACTTCAAGTTCCCGCAGGTTTGGCGCACAAACTTGGCTATTGATAAGCAGCTACCATTCGGTATCGTGGGAACATTGGAGATGATCTACACGAAAGACCTGAATGCAATATTTATTCGGAATGCGAACCTCGCAGATCCTGTTGGCAAGCTTGCGGGCGATGGTCGTCCACTATGGAGCCCTGGCGGATCAGCGCGTCAGATTTATGGCAACGATCGCAGGATTAATGGGGACGTAGCTCAGGCATTGGTATTAGACAACACGAAAAAAGGGTACCAATGGAGCATTACGGCCCAGTTGCAGAAGACGTTCAGTCGCAACTTCATGGTATCGGGCGCGTACACATACACCGATGCACGTGAAGTTAACCCGGCTACCGGAACAACAGCAGGCAGTATTTACAGCTCACAAGCAAGCATACTGGGTGCAAACAATCCTGGTGTGTCTTACGCCAATACACTTACACCGCACCGTGTAATTGCATATGCTTCGTACAAGATTGAGTATCTGGAACATTTTGCCACAACCTTCGGTGTTACCTATGAAGGCCGTACCGGAAACAGCTTCTCATACTTGTACAATGGTGATATTAACAGCGATGGTGTAAACGCTGACTTAATCTACATTCCTAAGAGCCAGGAAGAGATTGCATTAACAACCTCCGGTGCAACCGATACACGTACCGTTGATCAGATCTGGACTCAGCTGGATAACTACATCAAGCAGGACAAGTATCTTTCAGATCACCGGGGTGAATATGCTGCCCGGAACGCAGCGTTTGCGCCATGGGTGAACCGCCTTAACCTGAGCTTACTTCAGGATTTTTATGTGAATGTGAAAGGCAAACGTCAAACTTTCCAGCTTTCCGTGAACGTTGATAATGCGTTGAACATGCTGAACTCGAAATGGGGGCTTGTGAAGTTTGCTTCCCGTTCAAGCTTGTTACGTTTTGTAGGATATGAGCAACCGCACACTGCGGGATCAGCTACGGCCCCGGCAGGTTCGGTTACAACCGGCAAGCCTGTGTATGCATTTGATGTGAATGCAGATGGTACGCCTTTGCGTGAATCATTCATTCCTGACCAAACGGTAAGTGGTCGTTGGCAGATGCAGATCGGCTTACGTTATATCTTTAACTAGGATAAATGAGATACAGACTATGAGAAACTATATAAAAATATTTACAGTCATTGCGCTCGCAGGTTTCACTGCCTGTGAAGATCCGGAGACACCGAAGCCGGTTCCGGCTACTGAGCCGTCCGACTTCAGCGCAAAATTTTTGTTTATTAATGCTACCCCGGATGCACCCGGTCTTGACTTGTACGTCAATAACGTTAAAGCTGGTGCTACCGTAGCGGGAGGTGAAGGGCAGACCGCTTATACGACAGTTCCACTTACATCAAATGCCGTTATTGCCAATACCAATATCCGGTCGAAAGCTGCAACAGGCACTATCGGTGGTACGTTGGGAAGCAGTGATCTGATTTATCGCGCGGGTAATAACAATGCCAATAATTTCACGGCAACGAATGGGTTCTCGTACACGGTTATTGCGCTGGATTCAATCAACAGACCGCAGCCATTGCGTACACTTAATTCAAAGAACGTTGGAGACGTTACATATTACTCGTACCAAAACTCGTTTACCGCAACGAAAATCGTGGGCGGAGGAGATACTACGATCCACCTGAATGTTAAAAACTTTGGTGTGGATACAGAGTCATCGACTGCATATGCAAGTGCTAACCCTGTTACTGCATTTAACCTTGTAAAAAAATACAATGGTAATACCAACCCTTCCTTTATGACACCGATTGGCGTTGTGCCGTTGGGAAGCAGCGATGTAGGAGGTCCTCGTTATTTCCTGTGGCGTGATTTCTTTCCGACTTTCGCTCCCGGGGACGAAACGATTAAAGCAGGTTTCCGTGTGCTGAACGCATCGCCAAGTTTGGGAACGCTGCGCATCGTGCTCAAATTTGTGAGTGGTACCGGTGCTGACATTCCACTGAACGGTTCTGGTAGCGCATACATTATGAGCAACGCAGGAGGCCAAACTCCGTCTGTTGGATCTAACACACCAAACGTTACAGCCGCGAACTTTACCCTGCAGACTATAGCCCCGGGAGGTACTCCAAATACGTATACAATCGAAGTGCGAAATTCAGGTGGCACGGTACTGGCTAGCATACCAAATGTAACGTTCACGCCTGGCAGTAATTATACCATTGTTGCTTCTGGCTTCGTGGGTGGAACAGGTGCTGAAGCACTGAAAATCACAGAAGTTAAGCACAACTAAACCGAAGAAATCTGTATGAAGAAATCAATTTATATAAGAAATATTATCGTTTGGTGCCTGGCTGCAGTTTGCTTTGGCACACTTACGCGTTGTGCGGAGGAGTTTGATTCTCCTGAGCCCGTGACAGGAACCACTTTAGCGGAAGTTGCTGCCGCGGATACTACGTTGCAAATTTTTACAGCCGCCATTGCAAAAACGGGAATAGGAATTTCTCTGGGCAATATTAATTCGGGCCAGCATACCGTTTTTGCTCCTACGGATAGCGCTTTTCGGGCGTATTTCCAGCCAATCATTGGAGGAGGCCCTGGAGACGTTGCAATTGTAAACTATGTTAACAACCTGTCATCATCAACGAACCCGACTCTGGCAGCCTTTACGACAAGGTTACAATACCATGTTATAAGCTCTGCAAAGCCATCTGAGGATATTATGAATTCTCAGGTTTTCACAACTATAAATACGGCACGTCTTTCACTTTCAAAGGTAGGAAGCATAGTGTACGTAAACGGCAATGCGGGTGCAAACGGAGCTAAGGTTAGAGTTGCTGACTTAGATGGTGCTAATGGTGTGATCCACACCGTAAATAAGTTTCTTACAGCGATTAGCACTGCGAGCGCCCTGACAACCACACTGGGTGTGACGGTTTCTTACGGGGCGACTGTTACTATTTCGGTTGGTCCAACGGCAGGTAGCAACTACGATCTGTTTGCAAATGCACTTAAAAAGACGAATGTGGCGTTGCTTGTCAGGCCCAATGTGCCAGCGGGTAATCTTCCGGACTACACTTTTTTTGCTCCCGATGATGCAGCCATGGTGACATACCTTGGAGTATTGAGTGGCGGAACAGTAACAGACGAACCGAGTGCTCTTACGTATATTAACGGCATAACTGATCCAAACCTGACTACATTAACCAATGTGGTTAAGTACCACATTGCTACGGGTCGCCTTTTGAGTACCGACTTGACGGTTGATCAAAACGTCAATACCCTGTATACGGGCAAAACGTTTGGCGTGGATGCACTGAGTCCTTCGGTTGTATTGGCAGGAAACGTGGGTGGAACAGCTACTGTTACGACCGGGAATGTCTTAACAAATGCTGGTGTTGTACACAGACTTAATTCAGTATTGAAACCAGAGTAAAATTCTGATAACTCTTTTATCAAAAGCCCCATGAACAATGGGGCTTTTTTTATGTTTTCATAATCAATTCCTTTGAAAAAGGAACTATGATCCATAAACGATTAAAGATGTTTGACGAACAAACCCGGAATTGTTCAGAACACAGCCTTGAAAAAATATGGGCTGAGCACTGCGCCACACATCAATACCAGTAAATAGGATGAAGAATCATTTATAAAGCTATTCTTTAAAAGAAATTCTCAAATGAAAGACATTTACAAAACCGGAAAATTATTATCTTCATCGGATCTAAACCCCCCGTGTGCGAATTTTTTTGGTTTTCCTTTCGTTGCTGTTATTGGCAAAGTCAAGCAGCGTGATTGCTCAAAACCTTGAGTCAATCGGAAAGGAGAAGCCGTTTTCTGTTTCGGGGGGAGTGTCAATAAATCAAATAGCTTATGCAGCATCAGGTATTGATTCGAGACGCGACCCATATTCTTACTATGCATCCGGTAATATTGCGTTCAGCCTCTATGGCTGGAGTGTTCCGTTAAGTTTCGCGCTGTCGAATCAAAGTGTTACCTACCAACAACCGTTTAATCAATACGGCATTCACCCGAGCTATAAATGGGCCACGGCCCATATTGGGTATTCCAGTATGTCATTTTCTCCGTACACCTTAAACGGTCATATCTTTAAAGGTGTAGGACTTGATCTCGCACCCGGTGATAAATTCAGATTCAGCGCAATGTACGGTCGAATGTTGCGTGCCGTACAACCCGACACAACTTCCGGCAAAGGTTCGACACCAAGCTATGAACGAATGGGCTATGGGTTCAAAGCACATTACGGGAACGCAAAATACTTTGGCGAAGTATCGTTGTTTCACGCGAAAGATGATTCGGCTTCGATCCGTTACATCCCGGAAGAGGAAAACATCTTACCCCAGGAAAATCTTGTGGTTAGCATCGGAGGAGGATTAACGTTTTTTAAAAAGATGTTGGTTAAGGGCGAGTTAGCCAGTAGCGCACTTACACGCGACCAACGAACCGGGAAAAACGATGGGCAAACATTTTTTGGAATGTTAGGAAATGTATTTATTCCACGAATTTCAACCAGCTATTACAAAGCTTTCAAGGGAAGCCTGTCGTACCAGGGAAATGGATTCACGGTGGGAGCAGCGTACGAGCGCATTGACCCTGAATACCGGACGCTGGGTGCCTACTATTTTAACAGTGACCTGGAGAACATCACCCTTAACGGTGCAACGGCCATAGCGGGCGGTAAAGTCAATATTGCCATGAATGTCGGTACGCAACGTGACAACCTGGATGGCGCCAAGGTGAGTACGATGCGCAGATGGGTAAGTTCCCTTTCCATCGGTTTCGTTCCAAATGAAAAACTAAACATCGCCGCGAGCTATTCAAACTTTCAAACCTATACGAACATTCGCTCGCAGTTTGTTGATATCAATCAATTGACGCCTTACGATAATCTGGATACGCTGAACTTCACCCAGATTACGCAAAACCTGAACATAAATGCTAACTACCAGCTTCCGGGTACGAACCAAAAACGCCAAAGTCTGAGCTCTAATCTCTCCATCATGAAAGCGGCTGATCGCCAGGGTGACCGCGAACAGACTACGGGGAGCTTGTTTTATAACATGAACGCAGCCTATAGTCTAAATCTCGTGCCGAAGAATTTCACGGCAAGTGTATCAGTCAACTTTTCGCGAAACGAGGCTTTGTCTTCACGTTCCTCAACCCTCGGCCCAACGCTGGCTTTGTCAAAAGCCATGTTCGACAAAAAAATGCGGGCTATGGCTTCGATATCGATGAACAATACCTACACGAAAAGCTCTTTAATTAACCGGGTAGTCAGCACAAGGGGAAATCTTTCATATTCATTGAAGCAAAAGCACAACTTTAATTTAAGTCTGGTTGCGCTAAATAGAATGTCAAGTCAGGAATCGGGTAAAACGGATTTTACGGAGTTTACTGGCACTTTGGGATATAGTTATAGTTTTTGATGATGTCACCACAATTTGCATTATGTTCGATGAGTTCTTTGGCTTGTGTAATCAACCAAATTCGATCCCGTTGTCACGTTTCGCAAAGAGTCATTTTCATCTCGTTACTATTTCTTTTGACCAACTTAAGTTTAAGCGCACAGAACTTTACTATAACAAGCAACCTTCCAAATTGTAGTGATTGTCCAGAGTCTTACACAGTCGTTGTCAATGCTTATGGTAAGCCAGTGTCGGCATTTGTTATTTTTTCGGACTACGTTTCTGCAACCTGTTGTTATACCGATATTTTCGGAGAATGTCAAAATATCTACTATGAGTGCGGTGGGTGGCACTATAGTCATACGGATTTTTACTCAATTCCCGATGAAGATTGCGGTACTTTTTTTAACGGAGGCCTTACTTGGGAACCCGCTCCTACGTTCGTGTCGAACACATCGGGTACGTACTGTTCCAATCAGTCCATATCGCTGACTGCCCCGCCCGCGTTTCACTTATATATTTGGCAATTTAGCACGCAGTTGGGTGTTTGGAATACCTTTAGCACAACATCTTCATCTTCGATTACCTTTGGTATTGAGGATATTTTCGGTGCTAATTTTGAGTCATACCTTTATCAAAACATCTTCTTTAGATACATGGTATCAGGGTGCAGCACGGTCAGCACTCCGTCTGGCCCTGTTGTCTTCAATGCTGTAGCGCCTAATATTGCTAGTCATTCAATTTCTCAACCTTTGTGCACTAATGAAAAAAATGCGATCATTAGAGTAAGTACTATTGACCGAGCGGTTTTGGCAGACGAGATATTGACGTATACGGTTTACAAGCCCGACAATACATTTGTTGCGCAAATTTCCAGTAGCGTTACTCCCTCAGCTGGTAATCCAATTTTAATTGATGGTTCAAATGCTTCTATTGCCCCTTTTGGTATTGAGCCCGGGGATTATAGGATCCTGGTCACTAGTAACAAGTCGCTATGTGGACCTGTTGCGTATTATACCGTACCGACAATACCGAACCCTACAATAGTGACGTTTTCATCCGGCTCATCTCCGCCTTCATGTTTTGGGGGTACTAGCGGATCAATAAACGTCAGCGCTTCAGGTGGCACCGGATCGGGTTATCAATATTCAAAAGATGGTGGCTCAAGCTATCAAACGGCCTCAATATTTTCCGCGTTAGCCCAGGGTAACTATAACATAAGAGTCAAGGATGGCAATGGTTGCGTGTCAGGTGTAACACCTGTCTCAATTACTCAACCCGCTGATATCTCGGCAACGGCAGCAGTTACCTCGAATTTCAATGGGCGCGAAATAAGTTGTTCAGGATCAACAAACGGAATCATCACAGTCAATGCAAGCGGAGGCACAGGTACGTTGCAGTATTCGCGCGATGGCACCAGTTACCAGAGTTCGAATGTGTTCACGTCTCTGGGGGCTGGCACCTACGCAATCACCGTTCGGGATGCAAATAATTGTACCCGCAACAGCGCAGCAATTTCTCTGGTATCACCATCAGCTATAACGGTTACCCCTACGCCAACAGCCGCTTCTTGTTTTGGCGTAGCCGATGGTTCCGTAACAGTTTCAGCTTCTGGAGGTACGGGTGCGCTTCAGTATTCGATTAATGGAACAACCTTTCAGTCAAGCACATTTTTTAGTGGATTAAATGCTAATACATATGCAATTACGGTTCGCGACATTAATCTTTGCACGACTACCCAAAATGTCACTGTCACACAACCCCTGGCGTTGCTTGCGACAGGCAGTGCCTCGCTGGTAACGTGCTCAGGCGGCAACGATGGAACCGTTACGATCACTGGCACAAACGGAACAGCTCCTTACACCTACTCATTCAATGGTGGCGCTTATGGAGCGAGTAGTAATTTCACCAGCCTGAGCGCCAATAACTATGTAATCAGTGTGAAGGACTCCAAGGGATGTATTGGCAATAGTAATGTGACGGTTACGTCAAACCCGGTCATTACCGGACCCATTACGATCAGCACACCGATCAGTTGTAATGGGGGAAACAATGGGGCATTGAATCTGACGCCCGGAGGGGGAGTAGGGCCTTATACTTTTAACTGGTCAAACGGATCAACTGCGGAAGATCTTACAAACGTTATTGCAGGTTCCTATACCGTCACGATTACCGACAGCAAGAGTTGCTCGAAAGCATTCAGCCAAACACTGACTCAACCATCACCGATATCAATTGCATATACAATCTCAGATTATAATGGATTTAACATTCGTTGCTTTGGCAACACGAACGGCTCTATTAATCTGACAACAGGTGGAGGCAATGGTGGGTACACGTATAGTTGGTCTAACGGCTCCACAGCGGAAGACCTCTCCTCGCTCGCAGCCGGAACATATACGGTAAATGTGCTCGATAGCAAATCTTGTCCGGCAACCCAAAGTGTAACCCTGTCTCAGCCCACACAACTAACCAATAATCAAACCCTGCAAAATGTGCTGTGTTTTGGCGGAGCAACAGGTGGGATAATATTCGTGGCATCGGGAGGAGCAGGGAGCTATGAGTATTCGATTAACAACGGAACAAATTGGCAACCGGTTCCTATATTCAGTAATCTGTCTGCGGGCAATTATCAAACTATTACCCGCGATTTAAACAACTGTCAGGCAACTGCCACGCAAGTGCTTACATCTCCGCCAGATATTGTGCTCTCGCTGACGAACATTCAGAATACAACCTGCAATCAGAATAACGGTGCAGCGCAAGCAAGCGTTACGGGTGGAGTTCCTAACTACAATTACGTGTGGTTTGATGGCAGCAATGTGAACGTGGGCACGACTTCATCCATCACTAATCTGCCTGCCGGCACTTACCGGATCGTAGTGACAGATCAAAACGCGTGTATCAAACAACAAACGGTTGCTATCAGCAGCTCGAACGGTCCGCAGGTTACATCCGGGACCATTGTGCCGGCATCCTGCCACAACGCTACCGATGGCTCAGCGACTATCAACATAACCGGCGGCACCAGCCCGTATACAATAGTCTGGCCCAATGGACAAAGCGTTCCAACAGCCACAAATTTGTCAGGCGGAACATACCTTGTTGAGGTACGAGACAATACAAACTGTCTGGCGATACAAACCGTAACTGTTCCGGCTCCACCTGAGTTACTCATTAATACACTGTCTAAAAAAGATCCGAACTGTACCGGAAACAACGATGGTGAAATCGTGATTGAAGCAACCGGAGGCAATGGAAACTATAGTTACTCCTGGAATACCGGTGCGAACACATCCTTCCTGAGCGGACTTGTTGCCGGTAGTTATTCTGTCACCGTCAATGATGTGAAGAATTGCAGCCGCGAGGAACAGATTATTCTGATTGATCCTCCGGTTTTCACTGTTGACCTCGGTCCCGATCAAAGGATTTGTGAAGGCATGGAAGTTACCCTCACCTCTCAGGAGGAGAATGCAACGTATGAATGGACGGCCAGTAACGGTTTTAGCAGTTCAAATCAATCGGTACAAATAACGCAAGCCGGTACGTATACCCTTCGCGTTATAACCGCAAAAGGGTGTGAGGCCACTGATAATTTTGAACTGATCTTCGACACTAACCTTCTGAAAGCTGATTTCCTCATGACCTCTGAAGCTCATGCCGGTGATACAGTGATTTTGATTGACATCAGCTGGCCGCTGCCGGAACAAACACAATGGAGCTACCAGGCTGATCCGGTCGTTGTTGAGGAGACCCGCGACTATGCGATGATTCGGTATGATAATCCGGGCGAGTACACCATTGGGATGCAGGCGAAACTGGCACAATGCAGCAATACTCATGAACAACTGCTCACCATTCTGGAGGCTGAACTGCAGGAACCGGGTACGCGGAGCGGACGAAACATTGTGCACGCATCGGTCTTTCCGAATCCTTCACCTGAAGAAGTGGAAGTCAACGTGGATCTAAACAGAGAAGAGAGCATCGTTCTGGAGTTGTACCAGTCGCAATCGAATATAAAGTTATTTAGTCAAAAGCTCAATAAGGGAGTTTCGCATGTGAAAGCGTTAAACTTGTCAATGTTGCCACGCGGAATGTACCTGCTGCGAATAATTGCTGGCCAGGATATTCGGGTGATTAAAATTGTGAAACAGTAGATGATTCGATCGGTAAGAGTTATTCTTTTTTTTGCTGTCGTTCTGATCACCGGAAGGACACAAGCACAAGTGTATCCGGTTCAGGGGAATGGTGTTTTGATTCCTCCATACTCGGTTTATCTCTCAGATTATACCAGTGGAGTAAGCGACAGGCTAATCCTCAACCTGGTGCTTAACGATATAACACGGCCTGAATTGCGGGTTCGCTTACGAACAAAGATCATCGGTCAGAACATTTCCCTCGAAACGAAACCGGAATACATCGGGAAGGAACTCGTTTTGCAGGGAGGTATACCCCTGAGGATCACGGGATCGGAGTTAACCGAGTATTTTAACCCCAATAACCTCAACTTTTCCGGTATCTCGAGAAGAGAGTTTGATAAAACAGGTGCACTGCCCGCGGGGTTTTATCAATTCTGCTTTGAAGTTCTTGAATACAATCGGGGTGTAAAAATATCGAATTCCATTTGTGCGAATGGCTGGCTTATTCTGAACGATCCACCGATTATCAACCTGCCGAGAAACGGTGAAAAGTTGACACCGACCCAGCCTCAGAACATTGTATTTCAATGGACACCCCGGCATACCGGATCACCCAACTCGGCATTCAGTACGGAATACGATATAAAGCTTGTCGAGTTGTGGCCCGTCAATCGCAATCCAAACGATGCCATCCTTACTTCACCTCCGATACTGGAAACGACCACTCGCAGTACCACATTCATTTACGATGTCAGTCAGACACCTCTGGAACCTGGCCGGCATTATGCACTTCAGGTAAAAGCAAAAAGTATTGTTGGTGCTGATGAACTCGACTTGTTTAAGAACAATGGGAAGACTGAGGTAATCACATTTATTTATGGTGACGCATGTAATGTTCCCCAGAACATTTTGGCCGAGGCCTCCAGTGCTACGCGTTTTACAGTAAAATGGACGGGCGACTTTAACCACACCGGATATTCGTTGCGATATCGTGCTGCCGATAATCCGACCGCACAATGGTATACGAGTACAACGCTGGTGCCTGACGCAGGCGTCAGCGCCTTGCAACCGAACACAACGTATGAGTTTCAAGTGGCGGGCGGCTGTGGCGTTTTTGAAAGTGTTTATTCGGGTATCGGAAGAATTAAAACGCTGGATACAAGTGAACAAGGGTACGCGTGCGGCATGCCGCTTGAGCAATTCAACCTGGATCCTGCCAATCTGCTTGACGCGCTGAAAGTAGGAGACGTGATTCAGGCAGGCGACTTTGACGTGAAGATTGCTAAGGTGTCGGGCTCAGGCGGAACCTTTGCCGGAGAAGGTGTAATCGAAGTGCCTTTCTTCAACAAAGCGAAAGTAAAAGCAGAGTTCAGTGGTGTTGTAGTTAATAAAGAGATGCGGATGGTGAGCGGTTACATGAATGTAACCGGTGCCGGAGTTGACGTCATTCCTTCCGGAGTGTTGAATTTTTCCGATCAGCTGAGTGAAACGCTGTCGGCCCTTGATACTGCACTCGCCAACATAGAAAACAACTTACCCAAGCCGTTTGATGAACATGCTTTCGTGGCAGACACCAGATTAACCCTGCCGGGACCGGTAGTGGTTGATAAAGACGAAGACGGAAATGTCATCATCACCGATGCACAGGGCGGAGAACATCGTTTACCGAAAGGCACAGAAGTAGCGGTGGTTGACGATCAGGGAAACGGCACGTTGATCGACTCGCAAGGCAAAGCGCATAGTGTTTCTGCATCGGTGGCGACCGCAGCGGCAAACCGGGAATACAATCTTGCGCTCAAGTTTACGGAAGCCCCGGCCAGCAAGTATGGGTTTGATGCAGTGACTGACAAATCGCCCGATGCCTTGAAAAGCCGGTATCGCGATGCCGTATTGGATGGCAAATACTACGCACCCTATAAATCCATTGAGACTGGTGCTACGGATTTTGTTGTGGGAGTATTGGAGGACGGTTCTATCGACCGTAGCAAAATCCGCTTTGAAATGGGTGGAGTGCCGGTTCCATCAACACCCTTTAACGGAGATGAGTCCACGATAACCGTCTCATCAAAAAGTGATGGCGAGGAGCAGGCATTAATTGCCGTGCTTCCCGGTGCAACGGAGAAGGATAAAGATCAGGTGCTCGGCCGGGTAAACGTGGTGACGTACGAACAGATCAGCAAAGTGCTTCATATCGTCCCGGTAAACGGGAATGAGTATAAGTTTGGTACGGCTGAATCCTTACAAAGGGAACTCAATAGAATATACGGTCAGGCAATTGTAAACTGGTCGGTGACGATTGAATCCGGAATCCAGGTAGAAGCTATCAATCCTTTTGATGTCGGGCAAACAAGCCTGCTCACCAACTACACCGATCACATGAAAAAGGTGATCAGTGCGTACAAAATGGCAGCTTCCATCCAGCAGGACGAAAACAATTTTTACCTGTTCCTGGTCAACACCCCGAGTGATCCGGCAGTAGCCGGTTACATGCCCCGCAGCAAGCAGTTTGGATTTATTTTCTACGATCATCATGGTAACGAACCCTCCATAGCCCGCACGATGGCGCATGAACTCGGCCACGGTGCGTTCAATCTCCATCATACTTTCATGGAAGAGAACTTCAGCCTTCCAAAAAATTCCACCGATAATCTGATGGATTACGCAGAGGGTACGAAGCTCTATAAGTACCAGTGGGACATGATGCGTAGCGCGCCGATTGTGATGGGATTGTTTGAAGGAGACGAGGAGGCGGAGTACGAAACTGATGGACACTTTTCAACCGTGTACTTGGTATCGATTATGCTAGGCCTCGGTGAGTCGACTTCTTTAGAGCTTGCTCAGGCGACCGAAGACCCAGATACGGATATTCACTCTGAATATGATTTTGAAATTGACCAGACTTGGGCCTATCCAAATGAGCAAACGAGTACACATTCGTTGACAAATGGATTTCATGGAGTGGAGGAACTGTTAACTGCACTGAAGTTCATATACACCGATAAAGCTAATATTCCGGAACTCGGCCGTCTGCTCCATAGGTATGGAGACACATTTGCACACACGCGAATAAGCAATGTTTCAGATTGGTTGAATCAAGGCGGAGACAATATAGGTTATCAAATTGACAGCTGGATGCAGTATATTAATGACCAGATAAAGGTTAATGGCTATCAATTTGTCACAGATCATGATTTGCAAAGAAAATTCCTTGGTGGCAGAACTTTGGAGCAGTATTTACTTGAAGTTTATTCGAAAAAACCGACTGATAGATTTACGATGTATGGTAATCCTAATATAAATATGTTCAGAATCAGGATGACCTTTGAGCATGCCTCGACTGATGGTGGTCTTCCTGATTACATCTACTTGAGACCCAAATGGTATCTAACTTATGTGCAGAATTTAGCATCGTTGTTGGCTTACAAATTCAATACCGATGAACGCAAATTGGATATTGCGCTGTTTGATAAGATGGTGAATTACTCAATCGCTGAACAGTGCTCCCTGAAGGGAATAATAGATTATGAAATCGCCAAGAAATTAGGGAGAAAGGAATTTTACATTCCCGTTTTTTACTCAAAACGTTTAATTGCAAATTTTGATGCTGTATTCAATACCGATTATTTGCAGGTTGCCAAAGATGCGCTAGCCCAGACAATCAGGTATATGTCAATTCATGAAAAATCGGCCACCCCTAAAGTTGAAGAAATTAGAGGTTCCTTAAAAGTAAATGAGAATGGCAGTTTTAACACATTGGCGTACAAAATAACTTTTAGATGAGACGTTTTTTAGAGATTGTCCGACTTACAATTTTAGATGTTACCGGAGTCTTAGTAATTCCGACTATTTGCTTTTTAATTTTTTTGACGGTGTTTCGTGCTGAACCAAAGCCACCTGAAAATCACGGAGGTCTTATCATCTATCTTGTAGGCTATTTCTTCTTTTGTGGTATTTACATTTTACCGCTGCAAGTAGCCTTATCTGTTTTTTATGTTAACACATTTGCGTCTCATAAATTTCTAATTAAAGTCATCCCGCTAAGTCTTTGGTTGTTTTTTGTTTTTTGCATTCAATGTCCACTTTTTAATGCTAATACCGAATATAAAGTGTTTAACAGCTATAGCTACGCCATGTTATTCCTTGTGGTCGCTTCACTATTTATGTTGCTCTATAATCGAAGGGTTAAGAATAGTTTAATTAGGTTTTCTGAAGAAAACGGGAGGTACACAAAATAAATCAATATTTATTTTCCTAATAGAGATGATAAGCGCAACCGTTCAAGCACTCTTTTTTTCAATGACACTCACGGCTGTTTGTCAACAAAGACCTGTTGACACCTACTTCTCCCAACTCCGCTCTGGAAAATCTCCGAACATTCCAAGTGAAGTTCTTAAACCTGAGAATGCAAAAACTGTTTTAAACGCACTGCCGGTCTATGCGAAAGATACTGTTGTTATCGTCCGGAGTAAAGCAACGCTTATCGCGCGAATAGTTGGTGTTAAGTCAAACTTGGTAGCAATTCGCCAGCAGGCAGTTACACAAATTATCCAGGCGGCTAACGATAAAAGCACGGGTAACGCTGGGGCGGCACTTAATTATCTTACAGAGTTCAGGAAGACAGACTTCAATAAAACCCATCGTGACAGTCTCATTGTCTTATTCAGGCGTAGCCCACCCTACATAGATATATTGTCAAAGTTGGTTGGGTTCCTTGATATCAAAGAATTAAAGAATGATTTATTCGCGCTTTCGCAGCAAAACACCCTTGGCCGCAAAGAACGCTGGTCTGCCATGCTTGGCCTCGCACGCATGAACGAAACACAGGCGATCAACGACATCATGAATCGCGTTAAACGCATGCCCGTTACCGATGCAGTTGTGTACGAGGTCTTTCCCGATCTGGTATATACGCGAAGACCGGAAGCAATTGCTTATCTGGTCGAAGCGCTCAACAGCGATGTGAAGAATTGTAACTCCGCGGATGCTGAACAGGACTCCCGGATTCCCTGTGCCTACCGCGTAATGGAAATGCTTGCCCCAGTGATTGAGGGATTTCCGCTGAAAACGGACGACAGTGGCGATGTGGTGAGCAACGATTACCCTGCCGCCCTGCAGCAGGCCCGGGATTGGTTTGTAAAGAATAGCAACTACGTAGTGTTAAAAAACAGTTATTGATAAAATGACGTTGATCACCATTGACTTTGTTGCGTCCAAAATTCACTTCGTTCGTGAGGAAAAGATTATTCTTGACTCAGACATTGCGGCTTTGTACGGAGTAGAGAATAAGGTGCTGAAGCAAGCTGTCCGCAGAAATTTGAAGCGGTTTCCAAAGGATTTCATGTTTGAACTTACACCGGGCGAGTGGTCTGGACTAAGGTCACAATTTGTGACCTTAGAAAAAGGACGAGGCAAATACTCAAAATATCCTCCATTCGCATTCACAGAACAAGGTGTTGCTATGTTGTCAGGGGTTATCAGGAGTAAGAAGGCGATTGAAGTCAACATAGCAATTATGAGAACCTTTGTCGCCTTCCGCAAACTCACGCAATCAAACGGTCAATTGGCAGCAAAGATCAGGGAATTGGAGAAAAAGTATGATCACCAATTCCAAGTAGTCTTTGAGGCCATCCAACGGCTAATTGTTCAGGAAACGAACAGGCGGCCTATAGGCTTTAAAATTTAGCATCATCCCTCCCGAATGAAAAGAATTCTCTTCTTACTGTTACTCTGTTGTGCGGAAAACTTGTATTCCTTTCCGGTCAGTGATACTACCAGGAATGTTCTTGACTCCACGTTTGCGCTTCAACCTCGATTTGTCGCAGACGCTTCAGAAGAAAGACTTGATTTTTTAACGGAAGGATTAATTGAGTCAACTGCTACTGATTCAATTCAGCGCTACATCGATCTCGCGCAGGCATTGCTTGCCAAAGTCGAAGCTGCGCAAAATTTCATCAGCAACTTTGATCCTAACACGCAATTTGAATTGCCAGTTGGTATAAAGAAAACTGTTGGAGGTGTTAGCTACAATTTGATCATCGAAGCTGTACGTCTCAAACCAACTCATGCTGAGTTGGATGTGTTTCTCGAGTTCAAGCTTCCGCAGAACAACAAGTCTCTCACCTTCATGGCCAAAGGGATCAAGCTAACCAAAAAGGGCGGGATTGTTGGTGACGCTAAACTTCAGCTGCTGGGTGATAACGCCATTAACTTCAATGGCGATAAAATTCAATTAATCCTCAAAGGCGGAACGGGAAGTTCGCAAGGAACATATGCCACGATTGACTGCGATGGCTTTCGTGAACTCTCGCTTGATGCACAGGTAAAATTTTCGCGCGATCTGGTTCGCCCTGAAAATGCAGATGGAAAAATAATGGACGGGAATGTGATAGCGGGATTCAAAAGTGTCGTCAGCGACTGGAATGATCTGCTTGTTCAAATCGATTTACCTGCGTTCCAAGTTACCACATTGCGTGATTTCGGCTTTAAGGCATCGGATGTTGTCTTTGATTTCAGCGATACGCGCAATGCTTCATCTGTAATATTTCCAGACGGATATCTTAATACGCTTTCGCTCCCGGGAAATAATAACCTGTGGCGCGGATTTTATATGCGTGAACTTATCGTGCGCATGCCGCCCCAATTTCAAACAAAAAGCGGAGCGGGTGCAGAGTTACGAGCACAGAATATGCTCATTGACGGTCGGGGCGTAAGTGGCCTGTTCTCTGCTACCAATGTCATTCCGGTAGAAGAGGGGAACATGAACGGATGGGCATTTTCACTCGACTCTGTTGCAGTGAAACTTACGGCCAATGAATTGCAGCAGGCAGCATTCGTGGGCATGATTGTAATTCCGGTTTCGAATGAACAAACTCCGTTTAACTACACAGCATTCATCTCAGGTGATAACGAGTATTTATTCAATGTGTCACCCGCGAAGAACTTGAAGTTTGATTTGTGGGCGGCCAAAGTGGATATCTACGAAGGGTCATCATTAGAAATTAAAATTACCGACAATAAATTTTTACCAAAGGCAATTCTGCACGGAAGAATGACTGTGAATGCCAGTCTTGGTGACAACGTAAAAGGTGTAGAGCTGGCAGACATTCAATTTGAGGATCTGGAACTTCAATCGGTAAAGCCTTATATCAAGGTCGGCAACTTTTCGTTTGGCTCGGAAGCACTTCAGCAGAAACTGGCTCAATTCCCGGTTAGTATTAAAAACGTTAGTCTTCGCAACATTTCGGACAATGAAACAGCACTCGATTTCAAATTACTCCTAAATCTGACCGGAGAAGGGAATGGGGCGTTTGCAGCCGATGCCGGGCTATCGTTAATCACTACTCTCAATTCCGAAAATGGATTTCAGAAATGGAAGCCAAAGGATATTGAAGTTCGGAACATTCAAGTCGACATTGATGGCGGAGCGTTCAAATTCAACGGCACGCTCAGCTTTTACAAGAGAGATCTTGTTTATGGCAATGGCTTTAACGGCCAGGTCAGTGCTGAATTTGTTCCCGGAATAAAAGTAAAGTGCTCAGCCATCTTTGGCAATGTTGAGGGCAATCGCTACTGGTATGCTGATGCAATGGCTGCGTTCAATTCGGGTATTCCGATTTTTACGGGAGTCGCTGTATATGGTTTCGGGGGCGGGGCATACTTCGGGGTGAAAATGGACAATCAGGGAGTTGGCTCAAACCTTGGTAAAACTGCATCGGGAATAGTCTATGTGCCTGATCAAAAAGTCGGGTTAGGTATAAAGGCCATTATTAAAATTGGTTCACATCCCAAACCTGAAGCATTCAACGGTGATGTAACATTCGAGGTAGCATTCTTTACCGGTGGTGGTATTCGAAGAGTAATGATGGCCGGCAACGCTTTTCTCGTAACTCCGGGTGTTGATCTGAAATTGGATGAATTAAAAAAGTCTGCCAATCTGATGGCAGCAAAGGTGAAGCAAGCAAACACTCAAGTGTCGGATAACTCGGGCGGTTTACTGATTGGTGAAACGGAGGGTGCTAATACGTTGACCGAAATTTTCGGAAGTCTTGATAAAGCTGGCGATAAAGGACAAGTATCGGCTCATGCTTCAATCGACTATGACTTTGAGAATAAAACGCTTCACGGAACTTTTGAGGCTTTTGTAAATGTGGCAGGCGGCCTGATTAAAGGAGTTGGGCAGAACGGCAGGGCCGGGTGGGCTGTGTTGCATTTTGCACCAAAAGAATGGTACGTGTATGTTGGAACCCCCGATGATCGGATCGGTCTGAGCGTTGGCATTGGTAAGCTTCGGGCCGATGCAACAAGCTACATGATGGTGGGAACAAAAATTTTAGACAGTCCGCCACCACCCGAAAATGTCTCCCGGATTCTTGACGAAGACCTTGATTACATGCGCGATCTGAATGCGCTCGGTTCAGGAGCTGGTTTTGCTTTTGGTGCTGCCTTCAGTGTTGATACAGGCGACCTGAAGTTCATGATGTTTTACGCGCGCTTCGCTGCCGGAGCAGGGTTTGATATCATGTTAAAAGACTATGGCGATACGCATTGTAAGGGTGAAAGCGACCGGATTGGAATAAACGGCTGGTATGCAAATGGTCAGGCGTATGCCTTCGTAGAAGGAAAAATCGGAATCCGGGTACGTGTATTCGGAAGGAAAAGAAATCTTAAAATTCTGGAAATCGGTGCAGCTACTATTCTTCAGGCAAAATTGCCGAACCCATTCTGGATGCGGGGAATCGTAGGCGGCCGCTTCAGTGTCTTCGGAGGACTGGTACGCGGTAAGTGCAAGTTTAAAATGACTCTTGGAAAGGATTGCGAGATAGAATATGACGACAATTTGCTGGATGACATCAAAATCATTTCCGAAATCACACCGGGTGAAGGATCCACTGAGGTTTCTGTATTTAATGCTCCGCAGGGAATCTTCAATATGGAAGTTAATAAAGTGTTTGAGCTTATCGATCCGGAGGATAATCAAACAAGATATTTTCAGGCAAAGCTTGATCACTTCAAGATTCTGGATGGAAGTCGCGAGGTTCCGGCAACATTGGAATGGAATGCTGACCACGATGTTGTGGCGTTGAATCCATTCGATATTCTGCCGCCTACCAAAAATCTCAAAACCTCATTACAAATAAGCTTTGAAGAGAAAGTTGATGGTACTTGGCGCCCGGTCACCGATGAAGGTAAGGTATTCACGGAAGCACAAGTCGCAGGATTTAAAACAGGTTCCGCTCCGGATTATATTCCGGAAGAAAACATCGTTTTCAACTACCCGGTTACGAATCAGCTAAATTTCTACACGCGCGAACATCCGGAGGGTTATGTGCAGCTAAGAACCGGTCAGCCTTACTTATTTGAAGGGAACAGCAACTACGAACAGAAAGTGAGGTATAAGGGAGCCGCGGGTCAGGAGTCAGTCGGAACACTGAAATATCAGCCAGGCGATAAACGCGTAACATTTACCATACCTGAGAATCTTGCGGCATCAACAATTTATCAGGTCGAATTGGTGAGCGTTCCTAAACAAACCTACAAGGTCGATCAAAATGTTAAAGAAAAAATCGTTTCGATAAATGATGATGTGGAGATCAGGAATAAGCAGGCGGAAGGTCAGCTCGAGATCGCAGGAGAAAAAGTTATGTACTCGACATTCTTCCGTACCAGCCGTTATTCAACTGTAAGAGAAAAAATCAATAGTATGCCTGTGATCAACACGTTCAGTATTCTTGCCGTTCCCTGGCGTGTACATAAACTCATGAGTTTTATCTCCGGCCCTGAGTACTTCGATGAAGCTGAGCTTGTGGGAGTGAACAGAACACAGAGCATTCCAATGATACAATTGGAGGCCGACCTCAACGGGAATGACTATTACAACAAGGAAATTTATCCGTTAGTGTATCAGGGCTACCCGCTTGATGGTATTAAAATTGACTGGCGTGATGTAAATAAGTTCGGTATTCCGCCCGCTAAGGCTATGTACTTGTATCAGGAACCCGCTAACATATCGTTGAATACCTCTGACATTGCTTCCGGTTCGGCTTCGGTTAATGCTTCGCGTGCAGCGTATGTATGGGATCTTCCTTATTACATGGAGAAGGACTTTCTTGAAATTCAAAATGAGGTTGTCAATAAATATATCTATCAGAATACCGTCAGTTCACGCGTTCAGCAAATTATGTTTAGTCAGTATCCGCCTGTCAGGCCGGGAAAGTTCAGCTATAAATTGAAGTATGTATTGCCGGGAATAAACAAAGTTACCACCGAACTTGACATTAAGGCCAGCTTTTAACGAAATGAATAAAGTCTATTGGATTGCTATTTTCCTGCTTTCTGTTGTGACCGCAAATGGTCAGGAAGGCCTGCCAGCTAAGGTTCACATCATCGCTCGTGCAGAAGAAAATTCGATCTTACTTCGTATTGCCCCTGGCTCGCCCGCCTTGTGGGAACTAGGCAATAAATACGGCTATGTAATTGAGCGTTTCACGGTAGCCCGCGACAAGCAATATCTCGGCAGTCGTGAACGCCATGTGCTGACGTCACAACCCCTTAAGCCCTTACCAATGGCGCAGTGGGAAACTATGTCGCTCAATAATCCTTTCGCGGAAATTGCAGTTGAGGCTATTTATGGTGAAACGTTTGAGTTGTCGACCGATTTCTCCCAGGATGTCATGCAGATGTACAACAAAGCGAAAGAACTGGAGTCACGTTTTTCATTTGCGTTGTTTGCGGCTGATATCTCACCCGAGGTTTCGCAAGCATCGGGATTATACATGAAGGATACTGATGTACGTAAGAATGAAAAATATTTGTATCGAGTATATTCCACAGTTCCGCAAACCCTAGTAAAGTCCGACACGGGCTTTGTATACACAAGCCTGGCTGACTTTGCTCCGTTACCGGAAATCCGTGAAGTGAATGCCCAGTTCTCTGATCACCTGGCCATGATTAGTTGGAGCACGCGGTATGCGCAATCATTTTATTCCGCTTATTGGATTGAACGCTCGGAAGATGGAAAGACATTTTCGCGCACTTCGGAATTACCCTTTGTTAATACCTATCCCGACGATAAACCGGACCCTGGAGTGAGCTTTAAGCTTGATTCGCTTGGCGAAAATAATAAGACCTACTTCTATCGCGTGATCGGCATTTCACCATTCGGAATAACAGGACCACCGTCAGAAGTAGTCAAGGGCGAAGGAGTTGAGGCGTTAGGAGCATCGGCAGCCATTCGAAAAATTTCGGATTCTAACGGGCAAGCTGATTTAATGTGGGAATTCCCAAAAGAGAAGGAGTCTGCCATTAAAGGATTTGAAATAGAGCGCTCCTCAAAACCAGATAACAATTTCAAAACTGTTTCCAGACTGCTGCCATCTGCCACGCGAACCTTTCATGATTCCAAACCGGAAGGAACAAATTATTACAGGGTAAAAGCATTGGGCAAGAACGGTGCAAAGTCAATTTCGTTCCCGGTACTTTTTCAGTTGGAAGACAGCATTCCACCACTCCAGCCAACGGGTCTTGTCGGATTTATTGACACAACGGGTTTAGTCACACTTCGCTGGAACAACAATCGCGAACCAGACCTAAGCGGCTACCGCGTTTTCAGATCAAATTTTCAAAATTCAGAGTTCTCGCAAATAACCAGCGATCCGGTCGATAGTGCGGTATTTAAAGAGAAAATTCCGTTGCAGAATTTATCGCGGGCAATCTACTACAAAGTGCAGGCTATAGATACGAGGTTTAATCCTTCGACTTATTCAAGTGCAATCAAAATAATGAAGCCCGATCGCGTACGTCCGGCGGTACCTGTTTTTAAATCGTGGCGTACAGAAAAAGATAAAATTGAACTCACCTGGTCATTCAGTCCCAGTTCCGATGTAACGCACCATAATCTGAAGACCAGGTCAACCACCAGTGCTGAATGGATAACAACGAGGAAATTCATTTCGACTGATAAGCCTGTATACAACTATCAAAGTCTGAAGGGCGGTGATTATGAATTTATGCTGGAAGCAGTAGATAGCAGTGGAAATTCATCTGTTTCTAAAATCTTAAAAGCAACACTATCCGGTACGCCACCAAAGTCGATAGAGAATATAAAAGCCACGCCTGATCGTACAAAAAGGCAGATTGTGCTTTCCTGGAAAGAAACCGTCCCGGGCACTCAAAAAATTCTAATCTACCGCGCAGAAGGCGACAAACCTGTAACGCTTTATAAAGCAATTCCCGGGAGCAGCTCACAATTTATTGACAGTCAGGTTTCCATGAATACAACGTATAGCTATTACCTGAAAGTTGTATTGGAAGGTGGCGCTGAGAGCGCGTTTAGTGAAGAGGTAAAATTGTTGTATTAATAAAAGTTGTCTTCTATTGAAAAGTTCTTCAAAATTCATTAAGCTGATACTTTTGGACATCATGGGAGTGATAATCATTCCTTCTATCTGTTTCTTAGTTTCACATACGTTTTTTCTTGTAAAACCGCAATCGCCACAAAATCACGGAGGTGCTTTCATCTATCTTGTTGGCTACATCTTCTTTTCCAGTGCTTTTATCTTGCCATTACAATTGATTCTGTCAGTCGCTTTTGTGTACATCCCGTTCCAAAAATCTCTGTTAAAAACCTTGCTATAGGTCTTTGGATGACTTTTCTTTTCCTAATTCAACTTCCGGTAATCAATGCGAAGACTGAATATAGAATTTTTAATAGCTATGTATCAGCTGTTTTATTTTTAGTAATTTCAATTTTTTACGTACTTCTCTATGAGAAGGCTGTTGAAAAAGACTCCGAATGATCTCTACTTGGGCTAATTGCAAAATTTGCCGGGAAGCAATTTTATAAAAGCGGATATTAATCACAGCGCTAATTTTTCAGGCGTTAAACTCATTATTTTTACCCTTATGAAATTACCCCTAAGACTCACAGCATTTTTAATTGGCCTTATGCTGATTGCCTGCAATGATGACGAAAAAAGCACAAAACCAAGGGGTTACGACCCACTCGATGATTATCTGGAAGCAGCAGGGTTCACACCTCAGGATACGTTGGTAGATGCCGGTGATTATGAATTTGGTATTACTTTCCGTGTAGCTGCGCCAGGCGCGATCTCAGCAGTGGTAGTGAAGCTGCCCGACAATGAAACAAATATTCGCGTAACCATTTGGGATGCTGAAACAGAAACGGTGTTACGCAGCGAAACCGTAAGCAGTGTTGAGGCCCATAAAACCAAAACGAAGGCAATCGATCCATTAGTTCTCGTGGCTGACCATGATTACATGATAACGTTCAATGCTGATGATTGGTACGACTTCGAACGGGAGGACGGAGGGTCTGTAGTTTATCCCTTTACGGCTGGAGGAGTTTCTGTTCTCGGATATTCGTACGCCACTGGCGCTGCGCAAACATTTCCCGACTCACCTCAAGACAACTATTACGCGGGTAATTTGAGTTTTCTATTTAGGGTCATACACGACTAATACGTGCATCAAGACTCCAGCATCTTAATTGCCGTAAGCGCTGCCTCTTCACCTTTATTGCCCAGCTTGCCACCCGCGCGATCCATTGCCTGTTGTTTGTTTAGTGTTGTGAGTACGCCAAAAATTATCGGCTTCCTTGTTTTGATGTTAACTTCGGTAATGCCGTTCGCCACCGCCTGACAGATGTAATCAAAATGCGGGGTATCGCCCTGAATTACACAACCTAAACAGATTACTGCGGAAATATCTCTTTTCTCGGCCATCCACAATCCACCAAGCGTTAGTTCGAAACTACCGGGAACATTTTTGCGAATGATGTTTGACTTTTTTACACCGTGCGCGAGCAGCGAGTTGCGCGCACCTTCGTACAACGCTTCGGTAATTTCATCGTTCCACTCGGCCACAACAATAGCGAATTTCCTGTTCGAAATCTTCTTCGAGGTTTTGATTTTTCCGGACGTTAATGTTCCTGCCATGTCAATTTGAAGAGTTGGATGTGATAATTGAAAATGAAGATACGCTAAAAAAGAAAATGCGAATGAACCTCATTCGCACATCTTCAAATTTTCAATCAGGCAATTGATCTAGGAGTTGGTCTCCAGACGAGCCTTGAATTTCACTGCATTCTGATATTCCTGAGAATCCCAGAAGTCGCTGATAATTTTTGAATACGCGTCCTTCGCTTTGTCATTCTGGTTGAGCTTCTCATAAGCCAGCGCAGCCTTCATTAAATAAGCAGGAGAGTATTGTTTGTTAGGCTTGTAGTTGGCAGCCTTGTCATAGAAACGGGCAGCATCTTCATACTCGGCCTTTTCCATGTGTGCATCACCGATCAGGCTGTAGGCACGGGCCTGTACCAGTAAGTCGTCTGAACTAAAATCTTCGAGGTACAAAATTGCCGCATCAAACTCACCCTTCTTCAGGTAACAAACGCCTGCATAAAAATGCGCCAGGTTAGCAGCGTTGCTGAACTTGTAGTCTTCAATAATGTTGAGAAAGCCCAGGTTGTTTCCGTCTCCGTTCAGAGCAAGGTCAAGACTGTCGGCTTCGAAATAGTACACCGCCTGGAACATTTCCGGCTGTGCTTTTGCATCCTGCGATTTCTTGTAATAGTTAAAACCGAAGTAGCCGGCTACTGCGAGCAGCACAACCAAAACGATCCCGATTACAGTCTTGGAATTACGCTCCATCCAGTTTTCTGCACTGCCCAGACGCTCAGCCAGCGCATCCGGATTCTCAAGCAATTCGTGCTTGTGTTCTTTTTTCTTAGCCATGATAATAAGATAATCCCGCTAAAAAGCGGGATGCAAAACTAATAATTAGTGGATTCTAAACAAACCTGTAAGCCCGGAAGAAATGCCGGAATTAATCTGTAATAAGCGGATAATCAGGTTCTTGATAAACTTCAGTAAAGGCTTCTGACGGATCAGGGAACGGTGACTCCTCCGCGAACTTCACGCTCTCTTCCACTTTCGCCATAACTTTCTGGTCGATAGCCTCAATTTCCTGCTCGGTTGCAAATTTTTTAGTCAGCAAAGCACTTTTAACCACTTCCACGGGATCGCGCTGCTTGTAGCTTTCAACCTCATCTTTCGTACGATACTTTTGAGGGTCGCTCATCGAGTGGCCCTTGTAACGATAGGTTCTGAACTCCAGTAAAGTCGGCCCTTCGCCTGCACGGGCACGTTCCGCAGCGCGCGCCACCGCACGATGAACTTCTTCTACGTCCATTCCATCCACCGGCTCCGAAGGCATGTCGAAAGCCTCACCCAGTGTATATAAATCCGTCACGTTTGAGGTTCGCTTTACAGACGTGCCCATCGCGTAACCGTTGTTCTCAATAACAAAAATCACCGGCAGTTTCCACAGCATCGCCATGTTCAATGCTTCATGAAAGGCACCCTGACGAACAGCGCCATCACCCATGTAGCAGATGCACAGGTTGCCCGTCTTATTATATTTTTCAGCGAATGCCAGTCCCGCGCCAAGCGGAACCTGACCGCCAACAATGCCATGGCCACCCACAAATCCAACTTCTTTATCAAACATGTGCATCGAACCGCCTTTGCCTTTCGATACACCGGTTGCTTTACCGTAAAGCTCGGCCATGATAGCATTCGGACTTGTTCCCAATGCAAGCGGATGAGCATGGTCGCGGTAAGCTGTAATGTACTTATCACCTTTTTTCAATGCCGACACCGATCCGGCCGCACAGGCTTCCTGCCCGATGTACAGGTGGCAGAAGCCTTTAATTTTCTGCTGACCGTAAAGCTGGCCGGCTTTCTCTTCGAACTTGCGCATCAGCAGCATGCTCTCATACCAGAACAGGTAGGTTTCTTTTGAAAACTCTGTTTTGGAATCAGCCTTCTTTGCAGGCTCCGGCTTGTTGGCTTTGGTTGTCGCGGGCATATCCCTATTTTTGATTTTTCGTGAACTGAACTGCGAAATTAACCCTGAAATGCGCAATAGCAAAGCAATTCACTGAATTCGGGTTTAGGGGCCTGCCTGCCGGCAGAGGCAAGCTTAAAACACCATTTTTACCTGTGCATCTCGAAAAACTTACGCTATATAATTTCAAGAACTACGAAGAGGCAATTCTCGACCTTTCGGTTGGGGTGAATTGTTTCTTCGGTCTTAACGGCAGCGGTAAAACCAACCTGCTCGATGCTGTCTATTATTTATCGTTGACCAAGAGTGCATCACCGGCATCCGATACACAGAACATCCGGCAGGAAGAAAGTCAGTTTTTTGTTAAGGGGATTTTTATTGACAAGAAAAATCAAACCGAAGTGTTGTGCTCGTTTATCCGTGGCTCCAAAAAAGTGATGAGTGAAGACGGGAACGAGTATAAAAAGATGGCCGAACATATCGGTAAGTACCCGCTTGTGCTGATCGCTCCCAACGACATTGAACTCATTTGGGATGGCAGTGAACAGCGGAGAAAATTTTTTGACGGCTTGCTTTCGCAGATGGATCATCGGTACCTCGAAAACCTGATTGTCTACACACAGGTTTTACGCCAGCGAAATGGATTGTTGCGATTGTTTTCGGAGCGCGGAATGGTTGATCAGGACCTGCTCGACAGCTATGATGAAAAACTTGTTCCGGCAGCAACCTATATCCATGAAACCCGCAAATCATTTTTAACAGCGTATCATCCCTTGTTTGAAAAATGGTATAAGCAATTGGCAGGGAAGGAAGCAAAAGAAAAAGTGTCTATCACCTACCGCTCCGATGTGGAGGACACCGCTTTCGCTGATTTGTTAAAAAGAAACCTTCAGCGCGACATTGTTTTGCAACGCACGTCATCCGGAATTCACCGGGATGATTTTTTGTTTTCACTGAACGCGGGTGAACTGAAAAAATTCGGGTCGCAGGGACAGCAAAAATCATTTTTGATAGGCTTAAAATTGGCTGAATTTCAGATACTTGCACAAGCGTCAAAGAAAAAGCCCCTGCTGTTGCTGGACGATATTTTCGACAAGCTTGACGATGTGCGGATTGTGAAACTGATGTCACTGATTTCGGACGGAAATTTCGGACAGATTTTTATCACCGATGCCCGCAGCGGCCGCAGCCGCGAGATTCTAAAGGAAGCCGGTGTGAAGGCGAAAATTTTCGAAGTCGAAAACGGCTCCGTAAAACACGCCCGGTAGCACTCGCAAATTCTGACTTCTAACTTCCAACTTCTAACCTTTATCTTTACGGCATGGCCAAAAAACCAAACGAATTTCAATCCATCGGAGACGCTGTGCGGCAAATGCTCGGCACGTTCCGCATTGAATCGAAATTTGATGAGGCTACGTTGGTTGCATCCTGGGAAAGGCTTGTCGGTGGCCCGATAGCCAAACGAACCCGCAAAGTCTATATTAAAGACAAAGTCTTGTTTGTTGAGTTCAAGTCACCGTCAATGAAAAACGACTTTCTGCTGCACAAGGGCCACGTGCTGGATGTATTTCAGAAAGAGTTTGGCCGGGAAGTAGTTAAGGATATCATCATTTTGTGATCTGGGTTTGCGGTGAAATCAGGCGGGCGTCTAAATCTGCGCAGACAGGTGCAAAAACAGCAATTCCTGACAACCCATAAATCCCACAAATCCTGATCATACGTTTGACTAAACCAAAAAACCGTATAATTTTGCACTCTCTTTTTCAAAAGCCCCGCCAAAACGGGGCTTTTAAGTCGTTCTTGAGAATTATTGAAAAGGTTTGAGGGTTGGCCGACCCCAAATTAAACTAACTGGGGAAGTACCAAAGCGGCCAACTGGGACAGACTGTAAATCTGTTGTCTTATGACTTCACAGGTTCGAATCCTGTCTTCCCCACATGTTTGACATACGATGGGCGATGTACGATTGACGATTTTAGAATCGTAGATCAAAATCTGAAATCGTAGTTTATAAGCGGGAGTAGCTCATTTGGTAGAGCGATAGCCTTCCAAGCTATAGGTGGCGAGTTCGAGCCTCGTCTCCCGCTCTGGGTAGTTAACAAACGACCCAAAAGCTGTTGTAGCTCAGGGGTAGAGCACTTCCTTGGTAAGGAAGAGGTCGAGAGTTCAATTCTCTTCAACAGCTCTGCTTCTTAAATGAAGCTGCATAGAGCATCCGCACGTGGCGGGTCGAAGTTCATCCCGATAACTATCGGGACTCTTCAACAGCTCTGCTTCTTTGAAGCAATTGAATTCCTGAAGATGTCAGGAAGTTTTGTACTGGAAATAAAATGTAATCACCATCACGGGTGCCTAGCGAACACCGGGAATGTGACGGAGAAAACATTTGAATTACCCTTATCCGAAAGGCTTAACATGTTTGGGGTGTATTGTCGGTCGCTGACCGGCAAACTGAATAGTAATTAATTAATAAACTATACACTTTAAACTTTTAACTGATTTTCAAATATGGCTAAGGAAACATTCGACCGGTCGAAACCACACGTAAACATCGGTACCATCGGTCACGTTGACCACGGTAAAACAACCCTCACTGCTGCAATCACTAAAGTTCTTTCTTCAAAAGGACTTGCTGCAGTTCGTGACTTCTCTTCAATCGATAACGCTCCTGAAGAAAAAGAACGCGGTATCACAATCAACACCTCACACGTTGAGTATGCTACTGACAAGCGTCACTATGCACACGTAGACTGTCCGGGTCACGCTGACTATGTGAAGAACATGGTTACCGGTGCTGCCCAGATGGACGGAGCTATTCTTGTAGTAGCTGCAACTGACGGTCCTATGCCGCAAACACGTGAGCACATCCTGCTTGCTCGTCAGGTAGGTGTACCTGCACTTGTTGTATTCATGAACAAAGTTGACTTGGTTGACGATGCAGAATTGTTGGACCTCGTTGAAATGGAAGTTCGCGAATTGATGTCTGCTTATAGCTTCCCTGGCGACACGATGCCGGTTATCCGCGGTTCTGCACTTGGTGCATTGAACGGTGAGCCGAAGTGGGTTGCTAAAGTTGAAGAACTGATGAACGCTGTGGATGAGTACATTCCAATCCCGGTTCGTCTGGTTGACAAAGACTTCTTGATGCCTGTTGAAGACGTGTTCTCAATCACTGGTCGTGGTACTGTTGCTACCGGCCGTATTGAGCGCGGTGTGATCAAAACCGGTGACCCGGTTCAGATCCTCGGTATGGGTGCTGAAAACCTTACCTCTACCATCACAGGTGTTGAAATGTTCCGTAAGATTCTTGACAGAGGTGAAGCTGGTGATAACACAGGTCTTCTGCTCCGCGGTATCGAAAAAGAACAAATTAAGCGTGGTATGGTTATCTGTAAGCCAGGCTCTGTAACGCCTCACGCTAAATTCAAGGCTGAAGTGTACGTACTTTCTAAAGAAGAAGGTGGTCGTCACACTCCATTCTTCAACAAATACCGTCCTCAGTTCTACTTCCGTACAACTGACGTAACAGGCGAGATCATGCTCCCTGCAGGTGTTGAAATGGTTATGCCTGGAGATAACATCTCTATCGAAGTTCAGCTGATCAACAAGATCGCTATGGAAAAAGGTCTTCGTTTCGCGATCCGCGAAGGTGGCCGTACCGTAGGATCTGGTCAGGTAACTGAAATCCTCGACTAAGAGATACTCAAAGGTTTAAAGTAAAAAGGCCTTGGCGGGAACGTCAGGGCTTTTTTATTTAATGCCTGTGATGGTTTTATACCCTCAGGAGGGTTACAAACCGTAACACAAATAACCGCAGGCATTCATTTAACTCCTGTCCTCACAACATCGTGGCAGAACAGGTAAAGAATTACTAACCTGCTTTAGTCTGTCTAACCACCGCCCCATGAATGTGTCCCGCAGAAAGTTCCTTCAATCTTTATTCGTTGGTTTCGCACTAACTACTACCCGCGGCTGGGCAAACAAGTCACCCGTAAAAGCAACCGAGCGAAGAGATTTCTTCCCGCAAGGTGTAGCTTCAGGCGACCCTACCGCTGACAGTGTAATTCTTTGGACGAGACGCCCGCCTGTTAATAACAGCACTGCGAAAAAACTTATCGTGGAAATCTCAACCACTGCCGATTTTAAAAAAATCCACGCAGGTGGTACAGCTAACCTGAATGCTGAATCAGACTGGACGTGCCGTTTTCTCGTTACCGATCTTAAACCCAATCGGGAGTATTGGTATCGGTTCGTGGATGATCAGGGTTTCGCGAGTCGCACGGGTCGTACAATAACCGCCCCCGCCAAAGATTCAAATGAACCCGTTCGTTTTACGTTCGTGAGTTGTCAATGCCCGAACGAAGGCGCGTTGAATGCTTATCGCAGAATGATTTATGATGATGAACATCGTCCGAAAGATCAGCAACTTGATTTTGTGTTACACCTCGGTGATTTCATTTACGAAGTTACCTGGTATGCCGAAGATAACCCGAACGGAAACCGTGGCCGTAAAATCAAAAATTTGTACAAGTTTCCGCAAGGCCGGAAGGTTGGCAATTTTCATTTGCCCGTGACGCTTGAAGACTATCGTACGCTTTATCGCGCCTATCTGGAAGACCCCGACTTACAGGACGCCCGCGCCCGCTGGCCGTTCGTGTGTGTTTGGGATAATCATGAGTTTGCCTGGGCCGGATATCAAAGCCAGTATGTTGCAGGAGGCGCTTACAACGCTCCCGCACAAAACCAGAAAGTTTTTGCTAACCAGGCATGGTGGGAGTTTATTCCGGCACGCGTTCAGCAACCCGGGAATCCAAAGCTTGAAAATTTCAATGCGCCTGCAGTGGTTGATACGGTAATGGAAGAGTTTAACGAAGATGGACTTTCGGAAGAGCCTAATAACTTATTAGCGATTAACAGCCTGAAGATTCAGCGCGTATTGCATTGGGGTAAGAATGTCGATCTGTTGCTAACCGATAACTGGTCGTTCCGTTCACCGGATATGTCGACCGGTGATTTTTTCGTCCCCGGGTTTCCAAGAGTCTATCCGCAAACACCTTACGAGATTATGGACTATGGTCGTCATTACAACAATGACAACCCGCCCGACATGATTCGTTTCAACGGCAAAGATTATCCCAACCCCACAAAAGATTTGCACGCCAATACATTTCTGGGCAAAGAGCAACGAAAATGGTTTCTCGAACAGCTCGGGGCTTCTGCTGCCCGCTGGAAAATCTGGGGACATACCTTCGGCTCGATGGAACTGCGAAGCGACTATCATAACCTGCCAGATGAACTTGGAAGCAAATGGCCTAAAGATTCAGGCTATACTATGCTTGACATGCGATTTCTTCGCGACAAAGACGAGATCTTTAATTTTGTAAAAGCGCAGAAGATTACAGGCTTTTGTGCCGTAGCAGGTGATCGCCATTCGTTCTATGCAGGGTTAACATCTAAAGCTTTGCCACCGAAAGAATACGAACCGCTCGGTGTTGAGTTTATTACAGGTTCGATCTCACAACAAACCCCATTCGAAGTGATGGAGGTAACGTTGCCCAAAACACATCCGCTACGGACACTGTACCTGATTGATAAGCCTGATGGCGGTACGATTCCTTCCATGAACGTTAGTGCGATGCATGGAGTAACGGCAGCATTGAAGTTGCAGGAAACCGGAGATATGGAACAGGCGCGTACAGCGCGCAACCCGGATGTGGCTCCCCATTTATCATTTCTCGATCTGGGCGGTCACGGATATGGACTGGTAACGGCCACACCCGATGAACTTTCAACGGAGTTTGTCTGCATTCCCCGGCCGCTCGAACGCAGCGAACGTGAAGATGGCGGCCCTTTACGATACAGAGTAGTTCATCGCACACGGTTATGGAAAGCAGGTGAAACACCAAAGCTGGAGCAGCAAATCTTGGAGGGTGATGCGAAGTATTGTATTTAAGGGTCTCGCGTAACCAGCGCTTTCAAGTCTACAGGTGCACTATGCTTTGTTGGTATTCGTTTTTTGATCTTCGCCAACAACCACCGTCCACGACCGAACCTTCCACTCTTTAATCAACCCGTTTTTGACATACGGATCGTTCTTCGCAAAGTCCTCGGCAACCTGCGGGCTGTCGGCCCTGAAAACCAGTACTGCCTCATCAGCCGGATCGGCCAAGGCACCCGCCATCACCAGCGTGCCGTTCGCGCGGGCAGCATTGGCCAGCCGCAAATGCTCCTCACGGAAAGGGGTGCGCTTCTCAACGTAGTTATCAATGGTTTTGTAAAAGAGAATGTAGTACATGACTATTCGGGTCAACCAACAAGGTAGCCCATGCAAAGGATTTATCAACCAGAAGCGGGGTCAAAGTCAATTCCGCCCCGAACGGACACGGTAGCGACTTATCAGGTAAATTATTTCTTCCCTGAACTTTCCTAAGAAGCTGGCTATCAGGGCTGCAGGTAACCCGAAAATTTTCAGGCAGACTAATATTTTTCCGAAATTTCTCCTAAATTTGCAGTCCTTTTTGGACTTCGAGTGCGGTAAAGGGTATAATCGGATGGGTTCAAGGGGGTTAGGGGCCTGAAGCGAAATCTGCCTTAAATGAGCCCGGAACCAACAAAAACGGGCGTAGTTCAATGGCAGAATAGCGGTCTCCAAAACCGTTGATGGGAGTTCGAATCTCTCCGCCCGTGCTAAAATTGCCGATTTCAGGTCGGCCTGTTGAATAGAATTAAAAGTAAAACTGATGCAGAAGATTGGAAATTACTTTGCTGAGTCGTGGGACGAGATCAAAAACAAGGTTTCATGGTCATCCTACAGCGAGCTTCAGGGCAGCGCGATCCTCGTGCTGGTAGCCTCTACCATTTTTGCATTGGTGATTGGTGCAGTTGACTGGGTTTTCAAGACAGGTTTGCATTGGTTTTATAGTGCATTTTAACCGAACAGAGCATGGCAGCAGTCGGTGAACTTAAATGGTATGTTTTACGCGTGGTGAGCGGCCAGGAGAAAAAGGTGAAAACCTACCTGGAGAACGAAATCGAGCGTGAAAAATTAACAGAATATATCCCTCAGGTGCTCATACCATCTGAGAAAGTATATGAGATGCGTGGCGGAAAAAAACGCGTGAGAGAAAGAAATTTCTTTCCGGGTTATGTACTTCTGTCTGCGGATCTATCAAACGGGGAGGCTTATCATACTGTGAATAACATTCCGGGTGTGATTGGTTTTCTCGGCAACAACGGAACCGGAGCTTCCAAAGAGCCTGTAGCCCTTCGTCAGTCAGAGGTGAACAGGATTCTCGGTAAAGTTGATGAGATTGACAGCTTCGAAGAAAAACTGGGTACTCCTTTTATCAAGGGAGAATCTGTAAAGGTGATGGACGGCCCATTCTCAGGCTTCACCGGAACCGTAGAGGAAATATTCGAGGAAAAGAAAAAGTTAAATGTCATGGTGAAGATTTTCGGTCGGAATACTCCGGTCGAATTGAATTACATGCAGGTTGAAAAACAAGAGTAATTAGTACCCACGCAAAATGGCAAAACAAGTTACAGGATATTTAAAACTGCAGGTAAAAGGAAACTCAGCTAACCCGGCTCCTCCAATCGGTCCGGCTCTGGGTAGCAAGGGTCTTAACATCATGGATTTTTGCAAGCAGTTTAATGCAAGAACCCAGGATAAGCCCGGGCAGCTTTTACCCGTATTGATCACGATTTACAATGACAAGTCGTTTGACTTCGTCATCAAAACTCCTCCTGCCGCTAACCTCATTTTAGAGGCAATGAAAAAGCAGAAGGGGTCTGCAGAACCTAACCGTACGAAGGTAGGTTCAATCACCTGGGATCAGGTGAGAAAAATTGCAGAAACGAAAATGCCTGACCTCAACGCATTCAAAATTGAGTCAGCAATGAAAATGATTGCAGGTACTGCACGCAGCATGGGCGTTACCGTGTCTGGAACAGCACCCTGGGCTAAATAACATTTGAGGTATGGCAAGAATTTCTAAGAACAGAAAAGCAGTTACCGCCAAATTCAACCTTGAGAAAGTTTATTCTCTGGAAGAGGCAACCAAAATGCTGAAAGACATCACCTTCACTAAGTTTGATGCTTCAGTTGACCTGGATATTCGCCTTGGCGTTGACCCGAAGAAATCTGACCAGATGGTACGTGGCGTTGTAGCCCTGCCGCATGGATTAGGTAAGAGCGTTCGTGTACTTGTACTTTGCACACCTGATAAAGCTCAGGAAGCAAAAGATGCAGGTGCCGAGCATGTAGGCCTTGACGATTATATCACAAAGATCGAAGGCGGATGGACCGACATTGATGTTATTATCTGTACCCCTACAGTAATGGCAAAAGTTGGTAGACTTGGTAAAGTATTAGGTCCTCGCGGCTTAATGCCAAACCCTAAATCAGGAACTGTTACGCTTGAAGTTGGTAAAGCCGTGAAAGAAGTAAAAGCCGGTAAAATCGACTTCAAAATTGATAAGACTGGTATCATTCACGTTGGCATCGGGAAAGCTTCCTTCTCTCCTGATAAACTTAAGGACAATGCAGCGGAAATGCTCCAGACGATTGCTAAACTGAAACCCGCATCGGCAAAAGGTACATACTTCAAAAGTATCGCTATCTCTACCACGATGAGCCCGGGCATTAAAGTAGACGCAAGTTCCATTGCTGGTATTTAAAAGATTGTAACATGACCAGAGAAGAAAAAGCACAGATTATAGAGGAGCTTACGCAAAAGTTTGCAGACAATGCCCACTTCTATGTTACGGATGCAAGCGGTTTCACCGTTGAACAGATCAATAACTTCAGAAGACTTTGCTTCAAAAGCGGTATCGAATACAGAGTTTACAAGAACTCATTGATTCAGAAAGCGCTGGAGAATCAAAAAGGCACTGACTACTCTCCGATTTTTAGCACGCTCAGCGGTTTTTCAGGTGTGATGTTCTCGAAAGAGGTTGGCAACGCTCCTGCAAAAGTTATCAAAGAGTTTCGTAAGAAATTGGAAGGCAAACCAGTATTGAAAGCCGCCTCCCTGAAATCCGAGTTTTATATCGGAGACGAACACGTAAATGCGCTTTCTGAGTTGAAGTCGAGAGACGAACTCATTGGCGAAATCATTGCCTTGTTGCAATCACCTGCCCGTACTGTTATTGCAGGCCTTTTACACAAAAAAGGAACGGAAGGTGGCGAACAACCAGGAACCAACTAAATCAATTGACTAAAAATTTTAACAATTAATAAAATGGCTGACGTAAAAGCTCTTGGAGATCAACTTGTTGAACTCACTGTAAAAGAAGTAAACGAATTAGCTTCTTACCTGAAAGAAACATATGGCATTGAACCGGCTGCTGCTGCTGTGGTAGCGGGTGGTGGTGCTGCAGGTGGTGGCGCAGCTGCTGCTGCTGAGAAAACCAACTTCGATGTTGTGTTGAAAGCATCTGGCCCTAACAAGCTTCAAATTGTGAAACTTGTGAAAGAATTGACTGGTCTTGGCTTGAAAGAAGCAAAAGACATGGTTGATGGCGCTCCTAAGACAATCAAAGAAGGTTTACCGAAAGACGAAGCTGAAAACCTTAAGAAGCAACTCGTTGAGGCTGGTGCCGAAGTTGAGTTGAAGTAATTTTCTTCTTGAAGGCGAAGGTACCGTCTCAATAAAAACTCGATTAGGCCTCGTTCCCGACAACAGTCGGGACGCGGTCTATTCGTATTTGTACCTGTCCATACTTAGCGCGTCCGGGATTTAAGAACTTAAACATTAAAGTACCTTGGCAAAAAAAACTAATACCGGTAGAATTGATTTCTCATCCATTGAGAAGATCATTGACTACCCCGACTTTCTGGACTTACAACTCCAGTCGTTTCAAGACTTTTTGCAGATCGATACACCTGCCGAAAAACGGCAGAACGAAGGCTTATATAAAGTATTCGCTGAAAACTTTCCAATCTCTGACTCGCGCGAAAATTTCGTGCTTGAGTTTGTAGATTATACAATCGATCCGCCAAAATATAACGTAGATGAGTGTATCGACAGAGGATTAACATTCTCTGTGCCCCTGAAGGCAAAGCTTCGCCTCACCTGTAACGATGAGGACAACGAAGATTTCGAAACCATCGAACAGGAAGTGTTCCTGGGTAACATCCCGTACATGACCGAAAAAGGTTCGTTCGTAATCAACGGTGCCGAGCGTGTAATCGTATCGCAGCTGCACCGTTCACCCGGCGTGTTCTTCGCCATGAGCAAGCACACCAACGGAACGAAACTTTACTCTGCTCGTATCATTCCGTTCAAAGGTTCGTGGATCGAATTCGCAACCGATGTAAACAGCGTAATGTATGCATACATCGATCGTAAGAAAAAATTCCCGGTAACTACATTGCTCCGTGCAATTGGTTACGGTACCGATAAAGACATTCTTGACCTCTTCGGCTTGTCAGAAGAAGTAGAGGCTAACAAGAATACACTGAAGAAAGTGGTAGGCCGCAAACTTGCTGCCCGGGTGCTCCGTACCTGGACGGAAGACTTCGTGGATGAAGATACCGGTGAAGTTGTGTCAATCGACCGCAACGAAGTGTTGCTCGAGCGTGATCACCTGATCTCTGCCGAAGATGCTGACGTGATCCTGGAATCTGGCGTGAAGTCAATTATCCTCCACCGCGAGGATGTGAACATTGCCGATTACCTGATCATCTTCAACACACTTTCTAAGGATAACTCAAACTCTGAAAAAGAGGCGGTTGAGCAGATTTACCGTCAATTAAGAAATACAGAGGCTCCTGATGAGCAAACAGCGCGCGATGTAATCCAGAGCCTGTTCTTTAGCGAGAAGCGTTACGACCTGGGTGAAGTTGGCCGTTACCGGATCAACAAAAAGCTTGGTCTTGACCTGAGCTTCGACCACCGCGTGTTAACGAAGGACGATATCATCCTGATCGTGAAATACCTGATCGGTCTGATCAACTCAAAAGCACTGATTGATGATATCGATCACCTTTCTAACAGACGTGTGCGTACCGTTGGTGAACAATTGTACTCACAGTTTGGTGTAGGTCTCGCACGTATGGCGCGTACCATTAAAGAAAGAATGAACGTTCGCGATAACGAAGACTTCAAGCCTGTTGATTTGATCAACGCGCGAACATTGTCTTCTGTTATCAATTCGTTCTTTGGTACAAACCAGCTGTCTCAGTTCATGGATCAAACCAATCCATTGGCAGAGATTACGCACAAGCGCAGAATGTCGGCACTCGGACCAGGCGGTCTTTCAAGAGAACGCGCAGGCTTCGAGGTTCGTGACGTTCACTACACCCACTATGGCCGTTTGTGTACCATCGAAACTCCGGAAGGTCCGAACATCGGTTTGATTTCGTCTCTTTGCGTTCACGCGAAAGTGAACAAGATGGGCTTTATCGAAACGCCTTACCGGAAGGTTGAGAATGGTAAAGTGAAAACAAAAGAACTTGTTTTCTTAACAGCCGAAGAAGAAGACACACACAACATCGCGCAGGCGAATGTGAAGATTAAGCCTAACGGTGAATTTATCGAAGAGCGCGTGAAAGCACGTTTCGAAGGTGACTTCCCGGTAGTTGAACCGAAAGATCTGAAGTACATGGACATTGCTCCTAACCAGATTGTATCGGTAGCGGCTTCTATGATTCCGTTCCTCGAGCACGATGATGCGAACCGTGCGTTGATGGGTTCAAACATGCAGCGTCAGGCGGTACCGCTGGTACGTCCGCAGGCGCCAATTGTGGGAACCGGTCTCGAAGGTCGCGTAGCATTGGATTCACGTGCATTGATTACAGCCGAAGGTTCGGGTGTGGTTGATTTCGTGGATGCGAAGAAAGTGATCATTAAATATGATACCGATGATGAGCGCAAGCTTGTTACGTTCGATAACGAATTCAAAACTTACAACCTGATCAAGTTCCGCAGAACCAACCAGGACACCTGTATCAACCACACTCCGCTTGTTCGCAAGGGAGATCGCGTGGTGAAAGGTCAGCCGCTGGTGGAAGGTTATGCAACCAACAACGGAGAACTTGCCCTTGGAAGAAACCTGCTCGTAGGCTACATGCCATGGCAGGGTTATAACTTCGAGGATGCGATTGTAATCTCCGAGAAGGTGGTGCGCGATGATATTTATACCTCAATCCACATTGAAGAGTTTGAACTTGAAGTTCGCGACACAAAACGCGGTGAAGAAGAATTGACTTCTGAAATCCCGAACGTGAGCGAAGAAGCGGTTAAACACCTCGATGAAAACGGTATCATCCGGATTGGAGCGGAAGTAAAAGAAGGCGACATCCTGATTGGTAAAATCACCCCGAAAGGTGAAACCGACCCAACACCGGAAGAGAAACTCCTCCGGGCTATCTTCGGTGACAAGGCAGGTGATGTGAAAGATGCTTCGATGAAGGCACCTCCATCACTGAAAGGTGTGGTTATTGATACCAAGCTGTTCTCTCGTCCGAAGCGCGACAAAGATGTTCGCAACAAGTCGAAGAAAGAGCTGGACGCACTGAAGAACAAATACAGCAAGCAACTGAGCGATTTGCGCGGTGAAGTGATCAAGAAACTTTCCGCGATCCTGAACGGCAAAACCAGCAACGGTGTGAAGCATAAGTTCGGTGATGAATTAATCAGCAAAGGCGTGAAGTTCTCTGCGAAGGTGATCGAGAGCAATCTCTTCCCTGACAAGAACATCTACCGCGATGAAAGTAACTACAGCGTGCCAGAAGAGGTTAACCTGATTTCCGACATCAGCCTGGAAAACTGGACAAGCGATGATCACACCAATGACCTGGTAGCACAGACTGTGAAGAACTATCTCGTGAAGAGAAATTCATATGCCGGTGACTTTAAGCGTGAGCGTTTCACACTCGAAGTGGGAGATGAACTTCCTACCGGTATCGTACAGCTTGCAAAAGTATATGTAGCGAAGAAGCGTAAGCTGAAAGTAGGAGATAAGATGGCGGGTCGTCACGGTAACAAGGGTGTTGTAGCCCGTATCGTGCAGGATCAGGATATGCCTTTCCTCGAAGACGGAACACCGTTGGATATCTGTTTGAATCCGCTGGGCGTACCTTCCCGTATGAACCTGGGTCAGCTGTACGAAGCGGTGTTGGCATGGGCTGGTTTGAAACTCGGCCGCAAGTATGCTACGCCAATCTTTGACGGTGCTTCAATCGATCAGGTACAAGCTGAATTGAAAGAAGCGGGTCTTCCGGAATTCGGAAGAGCTTACCTGTACGATGGTTTGACCGGACAGCGTTTCGATCAACCGGTTACCGTAGGTGTGGCGTACATGCTGAAACTGGGTCATTTGGTTGACGATAAAATGCACGCACGTTCTATCGGACCTTACTCTCTCATTACGCAACAGCCTCTCGGCGGTAAAGCACAGTTTGGTGGTCAGCGTTTTGGAGAAATGGAGGTTTGGGCGATCGAGGCATTCGGTGCATCGCATATTCTGCAGGAAATCCTCACAATTAAGTCTGACGATGTGGTTGGTCGTGCGAAAGCATACGAATCAATCGTGAAAGGCGAGAACATGAGGAAGCCAAATATCCCTGAGTCGTTCAATGTATTGGTGCATGAGCTCAGAGGCTTGGCCCTTGAGATTTCGATGAATTAAACGGTCGATAGTCTTTGGTATTGAGTCTTTAGACTAACTACTCAATACTAAAGACTCGATACTTACTTAAATGAATCACTAACTGAAAACTTGATATATGTCTTTCAGAAAAAATAAAAAAATCAACAGCGACTTCTCTACGATCACCATCAGCCTTGCTTCTCCGGAGTCAATCCTGGAAAGCTCGCACGGTGAAGTAACCCAGCCGGAGACGATCAACTACAGAACCTACAAGCCTGAAATGGGCGGGTTGTTCTGCGAGCGCATCTTCGGTCCGGTGAAAGACTGGGAATGTCACTGCGGTAAATACAAGCGCATCCGGTACAAAGGCATTATCTGCGACCGTTGCGGTGTAGAAGTTACCGAGAAGAAAGTAAGACGCGAGCGCATGGGCCACATCGAACTGGTGGTGCCTGTAGCTCACATCTGGTATTTCCGTTCGCTTCCAAATAAAATCGGTTACCTCCTGGGTCTTCCTACCAAGAAGCTCGACCAGATTATTTATTACGAACGCTACGTGGTTATCCAGCCGGGTATCAAGGAAGAAGATGGTGTGAACAGGATGGACTTCTTAACAGAAGAAGAATACCTCGACATCATCGACAAGCTTCCGCGTGAGAACCAGATGCTGGACGACAACGATCCGAAGAAATTTATCGCGAAGATGGGTGCTGACGCACTGGAGATGCTGTTGTCACGCCTTCAGCTCGACCAGTTGTCATACGATCTTCGTCACCAGGCAGCAACCGACACTTCACAGCAGCGTAAGGCTGAGGCGTTGAAGCGTTTGAAAGTTGTTGAAGCTTTCCGCGATGCAAACACACGCGTGGAGAACAAGCCTGAGTGGATGGTTATTAAAATGGTGCCTGTAATTCCACCGGAATTGCGCCCGTTAGTTCCGTTGGATGGTGGCCGTTTCGCTACCTCTGACTTGAACGACCTCTACAGACGCGTAATCATTCGTAACAACCGTCTGAAGCGTTTGATCGATATCAAAGCGCCTGAAGTTATCCTTCGTAACGAGAAGCGTATGCTCCAGGAAGCGGTTGACTCATTGTTCGACAACTCACGTAAAGTGAATGCAGTTCGTTCAGATGGTAACCGTGCGCTGAAGTCATTGAGCGACATGCTGAAAGGTAAGCAGGGACGTTTCCGTCAGAACCTGTTGGGTAAGCGTGTTGACTACTCAGGCCGTTCCGTAATTGTGGTCGGTCCTGAATTGAAATTGCATGAGTGCGGTCTGCCGAAAGATATGGCGGCCGAATTGTTCAAGCCATTCATTATCCGCAAGCTCATCGAAAGAGGAATTGTGAAGACAGTGAAGTCGGCGAAGAAAATTGTTGACCGCAAGGATCCTGTGATCTGGGATATTTTGGAAAACGTATTGAAAGGACATCCCGTTCTTTTGAACCGTGCCCCTACGCTCCACAGATTGGGTATCCAGGCTTTCCAGCCGAAGCTGATCGAAGGAAAGGCTATCCAGCTGCACCCGCTCGTGTGTACAGCGTTTAACGCTGACTTTGACGGTGACCAGATGGCTGTTCACGTACCGCTCGGACAGGAAGCAATTCTTGAAGCGTCAATTCTGATGTTGTCATCGCACAACATTCTGAACCCTGCGAACGGTGCACCGGTAACCGTGCCTTCTCAGGACATGGTGCTTGGTCTCTACTACCTCACAAAGGGAAGAAAGAGCACACCTGAACATCCTGTTGTTGGCGAAGGACGCAAGTTCTACTCAACTGAGGAGATCGTGATTGCATTCAACGAAGGCAAGCTTTCGAAGCATGCAAACATCAAGGTGCGCGTTCAGGTAAAAGACAAGAAGACAGGCAAGCTTTCTTACAAGCTGATCGATACCGTTGTTGGTCGTGTGTTATTCAATCAATACGTTCCTGAAGAAACAGGCTTCGTAGATGAATTGTTGACCAAGAAGAAACTGCAAACCATTATCGCAGATGTGTATAAGACAGCCGGTCCTTCTAAGGCTGCTAAATTCCTGGATGACATCAAAGAACTCGGTTTCCAGATGGCATACCGCGGAGGTTTGTCAATGGGATTGAATGACGTGAAGATTCCTGTTGAGAAAGAGAAATTCGTAGGTGAAGCTCAGAAAGAAGTTGATGCCGTTTGGAACAACTACATGATGGGTCTTATCACCGACAACGAACGTTACAACCAGGTAATTGATATCTGGACGCGTGCAAACACCATGCTGACCAACACATTGATGCGTCAGTTGGAAGATGATAACCAGGGCTTCAACCCGATCTACATGATGATGCACTCAGGAGCCCGTGGTTCCCGTGAGCAGATTCGTCAGCTCGGAGGTATGCGTGGCTTGATGGCGAAACCTCAAAAGAACCTTGCTGGTTCAGTTGGTTCGATCATCGAGAACCCGATCCTTTCAAACTTTAAAGAAGGTTTGGATGTGTTGGAGTACTTTATCTCGACACACGGTGCACGTAAAGGTCTTGCCGATACAGCGTTGAAAACAGCCGATGCAGGTTATCTGACCCGCAGGTTGGTTGACGTTGCGCACGACCTTGTTATCACGGAAGAGGATTGCGGAACATTACGCGGATTAAAAGTTCAGGCATTGAAAGACAACGAAGATATCGTTGAACCTTTGTCAGAGCGTATCCTCGGTCGTGTAACCGTACATAACATCTATGATCCGTTGAACGAGGAGTTGATCCTTGCCGCCAACGAAGAAATCACAGAAGAGATCGCAAAACGCATCGAAGAAACTTCTATCGAAGAAGTGGAAATCCGCTCGATCCTCACCTGTGAATCGAAGATGGGTGGTTGCGCGAAATGCTACGGCCGTAACCTGGCTACCGGTAAAATGGTACAATCAGGTGAAGCGGTTGGTGTGATCGCTGCACAATCGATCGGTGAACCAGGAACACAGCTTACACTCCGTACATTCCACGTGGGTGGTACAGCATCGAACATTGCGGTTGATGCAAACATTAAAGCGAAGTTCCCGGGTGTTGTTGAATTCGAAGGTATCCGTACCATCGATACAACTGACCGTGAAGGCAATAAAGTAACGGTTGTAATGGGTCGTACAGGCGAGATTCGTATCCTGGATAAGGAGAACGGCCGCGTGTTGATTTCTAACAACGTTCCATACGGTGCTTACCTGAAGGTGAAAGACAAGCAGAAAGTTGAGAAAGGCGAGGAGCTTTGCTTCTGGGATCCTTATAACGCGGTGATCTTGTCGGAATTTGAAGGTGAGATCGGATACGAAGCCATCATCGAAGGCATCACGTATAAGGAAGAATCTGACGAACAGACTGGTCACCGTGAGAAAGTTATTACTGAGACACGTGACAAGACTAAAAACCCTGCGATTGTCGTGAAGGGTAAGTCAGAGACTAAGTCATATAACATCCCGGTAGGGGCTCACCTTGCAGTGGATGAAGGCGACAAGATTAAGCCGGGCCAGGTGCTGGTGAAAATCCCGCGTACGTATGGTAAGTCACGTGATATTACCGGTGGTCTTCCTCGTGTAACGGAATTGTTTGAAGCACGTAATCCTTCAAACCCTGCAGTAGTGAGTGAGATTGACGGTGTAGTAACCTATGGTGGTATCAAGCGTGGTAACCGTGAAATCTTCATCGAATCACGTGATGGTGTTCAGAAGCGTTACCTCGTACCGCTGTCGAAACACATCCTGGTTCAGGATAACGACTTTGTGAAAGCAGGTCAGCCATTGTCTGACGGATCAATTTCTCCGGGAGACATCCTGGCAATCAAAGGACCTACTGCAGTACAGGAATACCTGGTGAACGAAATCCAGGAAGTTTACCGTCTGCAGGGTGTGAAGATCAACGACAAGCACATCGAGTGTATCGTAAGCCAGATGATGCAGAAAGTTGAAATCCTTGATCCGGGCGATACAACATTCCTTCCGGGAGAATTTGTTGACAAGCTTACGTTCCGTGAAGAGAACGACTTGATCCTTGATAAGAAGGTTGTGGTTGAGGCGGGCGACTCTGAGCGGTTCAAACCGGGCCAGATTATTACGGCACGTGAACTCCGCGATGAAAACTCAGGCTTGCGCAGAAACGACAAGAAGCTTGTGGAAGTACGCGATGCATTAGCTGCGGTTTCAAGACCAACGCTTCAGGGTATTACCCAGGCATCGTTGAAAACCGAAAGCTGGCTGTCGGCTGCATCGTTCCAGGAAACAACCAAAGTGTTGAGCGAAGCTGCGATCCGCGGTAAGCGCGATGCACTGATGGGCATGAAGGAGAACGTGATCGTTGGTCACCTGATCCCTGCCGGAACCGGTCAGCGCAAATACGTAGACATGATCGTAACGCATAAAGACGAGTACGATGCCTTCGTAGAAGCAAGTGAAACGAAGCAGAAAGACCGGGAGAAAGAGCTCCAGGACTAATCTGATTTAACAATTGATCAATTTAACGATGTGCGAATGGGAAACTGTTCGCACATTTGTTTTTTAGTACCTTAGCATCACCGCATCGTTGAATTATTAAATCAACTCATTGTTGAATTATAAATAGCTATGGCAGACGAGAAAAAAGATAATATCCAGCAGAACCAGATTAACATCGAACTCTCCGAAGAGATTGCAGAAGGAATTTATTCCAACCTGGCCATGATTGCACACTCTAACAGCGAGTTTGTAATTGACTTCATCAAGCTGATGCCGGGTGTTCCAAAAGCCAGGGTGAAGGCGCGTGTGATCGTTACGCCTGAGCACGCCAAGCGTTTGCTGGGAGCGTTAAAAGAGAACATTGATAAGTACGAAGCCAACTTCGGAACGATTAAGCAAACACAAGGAGCACCTAAGTTTCCCATGAACTTCGGTGGAACGATGGGAGAAGCATAGTAGTATCCAACATGAACCCGTACGCAATCCTGGGCGTATCTGTCCATGCGACTGACCTTGAAATAAAACGCGCCTATCGCGATCTGGTCAAGCGTTATCATCCCGACAGGCGATCACATGAGTCATCGCATGAGCAAATTGTAGCCATCAATTACGCGTACGATATTTTATCCGATCCCGAAAAGCGTGCGCAATACGACCGCGGCTTTGCATCGATATATGTGGTGCCCGAAACGCAGGAAGATCCGCTCGAAGCCTATAAACGCGAATACAAACGCAAGCGTTGGGAGCGTGAAAAGAAAGAGCGTGAAGAAATGCTCGCGCGGAGAAAGGCAATCTATCGGGTGTTACAGTTGTTGCATTTTGGAGTGCTGGTATTCGGGGTTATTCTCATATTCAATGATTGGCTTGAGGATAACACCTGGTATTTCTGGCATGTGATGATGACGATAAGCGCAGTGTATATCTGTTACAAAAACGAACCTGAAGGGTTTGTTTTCGGTCTTGCGCAATGGAATTTATTTGTTTGCGCCGTCACGCTGATGGTTACGTTAAGTTGAGGACGGTTGTCGAAAACTGTAGCCTCGAAAAGCCTATCTTTGTTTAAATACTCACTTTTGTCAGGTATGAAAAAGTTAATACCCCTTCTTTTAATTGTGACTGTTGTTGCATGCTCGAAGAATGCAGACAAGTCAACAAGCCATATTGTTATCACCGGCATTGATTCAACCCGTAAGCCGGGAGATGACTTCTTCACGTATGTGAATGGTATTTGGTACGACACTGCGAGAATTCCGGAGAGTCAGACGGGTGTGGGGTCGTATTCGTTTTTGAATTTTCCGCAGCGCATGCGCCTGCGCGCAATCCTCGACAGTGTTTCAAAAGCTGATAACGCTTCGGGTAGCATCGAACAGAAAGTGGGGGATTTTTACGCCTCGGGAATGGATACTGCTGCTATCAACAAGCGGGGTTACGAACCTGTAAAGCCGTTGCTAACACGCATCGATGAGCTTAAAGATGTTAACGCTCTGCTTAAGCTTGTATGCGATGAGCAAAAGACCGGCAATTCCTCCATACTTGGCTTTTATGTTGGGCCAGACGATCACAACAGCAGTGTTAACATTGCGCAATTTGTTCAGACCGGCATCGGCCTGCCTGAGCGGGATTACTATTTCAAAACAGATTCGTCAACAATCAAAATTCAAAACGCCTATAAAAATTATCTCACGCAACTGTTTGAGTTAACCGGAGCGACTACAGCCGATGCTGCAAGAGATGCACAGGCAGCCTTCGCACTGGAAAAGCAATTGGCGGGTTCGCATAGAACAAACATCGAGCTAAGAGACGTGAAGGTAAACTATAACAAACTCGCGGTAGCAACACTTGCTAAAAAGCATGCAAACCTGAATTGGCCAATGCTGTTAAAGGAGTTGGGTGCTGTTGTTGATTCGGTTAACGTTGGTCAGCCTGCTTACTATGACAAGCTGAATTCATTGCTAAAAACCGTCCCGCTTAGCGACTGGAAGGCATATTTGAAAGCAAATTCACTTACTAGTTATGCTGCTTATCTAAGCAAGCCTTTTGTAGATGCTGCTTTTGCATACAACAAAGCACTCACCGGGCAGGCCGTGCAAAAGCCGCGCGCGGAAGAAATGACTCAGGCAGTTGACCGCTCACTTGGACATGCATTGGCGCAACTTTATGTGAAGAAATATTTCCCGGAAGAAGCGAAGAAGCGAATGCGCGTACTGGTGGATAATCTGAAGAAAGCGTTCGAGGCACGAATTACGAAGCTTGATTGGATGAGTGACTCCACCAAGGCAAAAGCGAAGGAGAAGCTTTATGCTTTCACCGAAAAAATCGGTTACCCGGATAAATGGCGAGATTATTCAGACGTTAACGTGAAACGCGATACCTATTTTGAAAATCGCCTCGCGGCAAACCGCAACGACTATCAATACAATGTGAAGAAACTTGGCCAACCGGTTGACAGAAGTGAATGGCTGACCACACCGCCTACCGTAACAGCCTATAACAATCCACCGCTGAATGAAATTGTTTTTCCAGCCGGTATACTTCAGTCGCCCTACTTTGAATTATATGCAGATGATGCGTTGAACTATGGCGGGATCGGCATGGTGATCGGTCATGAGATCACGCATTCCTTCGATGATCAGGGGGCGCAGTTTGATAAGGCCGGAAACGTTACCGACTGGTGGACGAAGTCTGACTATGAAAAATTTCAGGCAAGAACGAAGCAGGTAATTGATCAATACAATCAATTCACCGTGCTTGATTCAGTACACATTAAGGGGGCATTAACCGTGGGTGAAAATACTGCCGACATTGCCGGAGTGGCGATTGCGTATGATGCTTTCAAGCTGACAGAGCAGGGAAAGGATTCTACCCGGCTTGATGGTTTTACACCCGATCAGCGCTTTTTCATTTCCATTGCGCGTATCTGGCGCGTTAAAACCCGCGATGAGTTTCTCAGGATGTATGTGAACACCAATTCACATTCACCTGCCAAGTGGCGGGTAAACGGACCGCTGATGAACTTCACGCCTTTTTATAAAGCGTTTAATATTCAGCCCGGGGATAAGATGTACAAAGCCGAAGCTGATCGTATTACCGTTTGGTAAGCGTCATGAGGTTGCCGGGCTTTATCGTTCTGATTTGGGCTTTAGCCTCGTGTGCGTCACCGCGCTCATTAAACTTTGCCGATAACAAAACCGTTGCCCATCGCGGAGCCTGGAAAAAAGATACGCTTCCGCAGAACTCCATCGCATCGTTGCGGAAAGCAATCGCACTGAAAGCGGCCGGGTCGGAGTTTGATGTGCGGATGACAAAAGATGAAGTGCTGGTGATCAATCATGATCCGCTTTACGCGGAAGATACCATCGAACTCAAGACGTACGCGGAACTGTCGCAACACAAACTTAAGAATGGCGAAAAGCTGCCTACTCTCGAGGATTACCTGAGAGCCGGTAGCAAGCACAACACTTCAACGCGACTTGTGGTAGAAGTAAAGCCGTCTATTGTCGATAAAACTCAGGGCGTCCGGGCGGCCGAGAAAGCGGTGGCTGTCGTGAGAGGGCTGAAGGTAGAAAACAGGGTTGTGTACATCAGTTTCGACTATGCCATTCTGAAGCGCATCCACGCCATGGATCCAAAAGCAATAACGCAATACCTCACGGGCGACAAAACCCCCGCTGAGCTTAAAGCAGATGGCATCAGCGGGGCAGACTATCACCTCTCGGTTTACCGCAAAAATCCCGGTTGGATCGGCCAGCTGAAAAAAGACGGAATGATTCTCAATGCTTGGACCGTAAACACAGCGGAAGACATGGACTGGCTGCTCGATCAGGGGTTCGATTTCATCACCACAGACCAGCCGGAATTGCTCTTGGAACGGGTCAAAATCCGCCAAAGTGCTGCCTCTGGAAAGTGATTTTGGGCCTGAAACGCGGTTTTACGAGGCTGTTAAATCTTTTTTAGATCCTGTAAAAAGCTGAAAATCAGCCCGAAATGGGCCTTTGCCTGTTAAAAATCTTTTGATCAGGGTTTTGTAACAAGCCTTCTTTATGATACCTTTGCAGTCCTAATTTTTGAAAGGTTCATAATAAACATTATAAATGCCTACCATTCAGCAACTTGTAAGAAAAGGACGCAAGAAATTGGAGTTTAAATCCAAGTCTCCGGCCCTTGATTCATGCCCTCAGCGCAGAGGTGTTTGTACACGCGTGTACACGACAACACCAAAGAAGCCTAACTCAGCTATGCGCAAAGTGGCCCGTGTTCGCTTAACCAACCAGAAAGAGGTTAACGCATACATCCCTGGCGAAGGCCACAACCTGCAGGAACACTCAATCGTGCTGATTCGCGGTGGCAGGGTAAAAGACCTTCCCGGTGTTCGTTACCACATCGTGCGTGGCGCGTTGGATACTGCCGGTGTAAACGGCCGTAAGCAGAGCCGCTCTAAGTATGGTGCAAAACGTCCTAAGGCTGGTGCAGCAGCTCCGGCAGCGAAAGGCAAAAAATAATTTTCAGAAGCGATGAGAAAGTCAAAACCGAAAAAAAGATACTTACTGCCTGATCCTAAATTTCAGGATACGCTGGTAACGAAGTTTGTTAACTACCTCATGGAGCAAGGCAAGAAGAGCATTGCTTACGGTATCTTCTACGATGCTGTGGAACAGGTAGAAAAGAAGACAGGCGAAAGCGGCCTCGAAGTTTGGAAGCGCGCGATGAACAACCTGATGCCATCCGTGGAGGTAAAAAGCCGCAGGGTAGGTGGCGCAACCTTCCAGGTGCCGGTTGAAATCCGTCCTGAGCGTAAGATCAACCTGAGCATTAAGTGGCTCATCGACTTCGCTCGCCTCCGTGGTGAAAAGACCATGATGGACAAGCTCGCAGCTGAAATCATCGCAGCATCAAAAGGCGAAGGTGCAGCCATCAAGAAGAAAGACGATACGCACCGCATGGCGGATGCGAACAAGGCTTTCTCTCATTTCAGATTCTAATTTTTCTAGCAATAACAATTCATGGCAAGAGATCTTAAGTTCACCAGAAACATCGGTATTGCGGCTCACATTGATGCCGGAAAAACAACTACTACCGAGCGTATCCTGTACTATGCAGGGGTGAATCATAAAATTGGTGAAGTGCACGAAGGTGCAGCCACGATGGACTGGATGGCGCAGGAGCAGGAGCGTGGTATCACGATTACCTCTGCCGCGACTACGGTTCACTGGAAATACCGCAATAACGAATATCACGTAAACATCATTGATACACCCGGTCACGTTGACTTTACCGTTGAGGTAAACCGTTCGCTTCGTGTATTGGATGGTCTTGTGTTCCTGTTCAGTTCAGTTGATGGTGTTGAGCCTCAGTCTGAAACGAACTGGCGCCTGGCCGACAACTATAAAGTTGCCCGTATCGGTTTCGTAAACAAAATGGACCGTTCAGGTGCAGACTTCCTCGGAGTTTGCAAGCAGGTGAAAGAGCAGCTTGGCAGCAATGCCGTTGCACTTCAATTGCCGATTGGTGCTGAAGATAACTTCCGTGGCGTAGTTGACCTGATCAACAACCGGGGTATTATCTGGAATGAAAGCGATAAAGGTATGACCTACCAGGTTGTTCCAATTCCTGAAGACATGGTTGCAGAAGCAGCTGAATACCGCGAGAAATTGCTTGAGGCTGTAGCTGAATATGATGAAACGCTGATCGAAAAATTCTTTGAAGATCCGAACTCAATCTCTGAGGCGGAGATTCTGACAGCCCTTCGCAAGGCTACCATTGATATGAAGATCGTTCCGATGATGTGCGGTTCTTCATTCAAGAACAAAGGCGTTCAGACTATGTTGGATTACGTGATGGAATTGCTTCCTTCTCCGTTGGATAAGGATGTAATCATCGGTACAAATCCGGATACGGAAGCTGAAGTTGAAATTCGTCCGAACGAAAGCGAGCCATTCGTAGGTCTTGCATTTAAGATTGCAACCGACCCGTTCGTAGGCCGGCTTTGCTTCGTACGCGCATATTCTGGTGTTCTTGAGTCAGGTTCTTACATTCAGAACACGCGTTCTGGCCAAAAGGAACGTATCTCCCGTGTATTCCAGATGCACGCTAACAAACAGAACCAGATTGAAAGACTGCAGGCTGGTGATATCGGTGCGGTAGTAGGTTTCAAAGACATTAAAACAGGTGACACACTGTGCGATGAAAAACGTCCGGTGGTTCTTGAGTCAATGATCTTCCCTGAGCCTGTTATCGGTTATGCGATCGAGCCTAAGAAGCAGGCTGATGCCGACAAACTGGGTATGGCGATTTCAAAGCTGGTTGAAGAAGATCCAACACTTCGCGTAAATACCGATCAGGAAACTGGTCAGACGATTCTTCGCGGTATGGGTGAACTTCACCTGGAGATCATCATCGACCGTCTGAAGCGTGAATTTAAAGTAGAAATTAACCAGGGTGCTCCCCAGGTTGCGTATAAAGAAGCGCTTACCAAATCGGTCGAGCATAAAGAAGTTTACAAGAAGCAGACCGGTGGTCGCGGTAAGTTTGCGGATATCGTATTCGAAATCGGACCACGTGAACTTGGTCCTGAAGACAAGCCAGGCCTTGAGTTTGTGAATGATATCGTGGGTGGTGTCATTCCTCGTGAATTCATCCCGGCTATTCAGAAAGGCTTTGAACAGTCAATGAACAACGGTCCGTTGGCTGGTTATCCGATTGACTCGATGAAGGTTCGTCTGTTCCATGGTTCATACCATGATGTAGACTCTGACTCTCTGTCGTTTGAATTGGCAGCTCGTATCGGTTTCAAAGAAGCGGCCAGCAAATGTGCTCCGCAACTGCTCGAACCAATCATGGGCGTGGAGGTAATTTCTCCGGATGAGTACACGGGTTCTGTAACAGGTGACTTGAACCGCAGAAGAGGTATCATGAAAGGAATGGATACACGGGGTGGTGCGCAGGTGATCAAGGCAGATGTGCCGCTGAAAGAACTTTTCGGTTACATCACCGACTTGAGAACATTGACTTCAGGTCGTGCCTCGGCTAACCTGACATTCTCTCACTACTCACCGGTTCCGAAGAACCTTGCTGATAAAGTAATTGAAGAAGTAAAGGGCGCTGTAGCCGCTAAATAAAATATCTAAAAGACGTTTAGATTTATGAACCAGAAAATCAGAATCAAATTGAAATCTTACGACCACACACTGGTTGATAAGTCATCTGAAAAGATTGTGCGCGCAGTGAAAGCTACAGGCGCTGTGGTTAGCGGACCTATTCCGTTGCCTACCGAGCGTGAAATTTTTACCGTACTCCGATCACCGCACGTAAACAAAAAATCACGTGAGCAGTTTCAGCTGTGCACCTACAAGCGTTTGGTTGACATTTACTCAAACAGCGCGAAAACAGTTGACGCCCTTATGAAGCTTGAGCTTCCGAGCGGTGTTGATGTTGAAATCAAAGTGTAGTTAAAGCTCTCTTAGAATATGAAAAGCCTCCTTAATCCAGGGAGGCTTTTTCGTTTTGATACTGCAGCGCCCAGATCACTCCCCCAAGCGTTGCCACTCCCAGTACGCAGGCACCTGCATATGAAGTCTTTTTTAAGTGGAACCGGTTGGGTTTTGTAGAGAATTTTTTGGGGCCGTTCAGGGTTTGGAAGACCTCTGAAACCCAAAATTCATGATCGAAGTGAATGGGTTCGGAGAGATCTGCCTTTGTGGAAAGTGTGAGATAACTTCGGAATGTGAGGGGCGATTCGTTCAGTGTGTACGATTTGAATTCTACGATGATTCCATCTTCCATTTTCCGGTTTTTCTCGTTGGCAGCAGTCGGCAGTTGAAAGAGTTTTGGGCTTAACGTTAAGGGTGTTTCCAGCGCCTGTGATTTAGGGGGGATAAATCCGGATACCTCACCACTCGTGAGTTTTCCATTGATTGTTGCCGATTGTGAGGTGTAATTCATCCACCGCGTTTCGGTTCCATTCATTTCGGCTGCTAACGAGAGATTTTTGTCGGAGTAGCTTTTGCGCATATCACCAATTATTAATGCCGACTTGCTCCAGTCGACATACAAGGGTGTCGATAACTTGTTATAAATAGAAATTTTTACCGGCCCTTGTTCTCCGCTAAAGTCGTAGGAAATCTTCACCGTATCATTTTCAGCAATAAATTCATTTTGGGTTTTAAGCGGGCTGCTCACGGTTACGTACTGATACGTTGAGCAGCCGGTGCACACTATGCATAGCGCTGTAATCAGGGAGAGTTTCATGACACTGGGTTTTGCGAAAAAAAGCAAATCCCCTGCCGGGTTTGCTATTTTATTAGTCGCTTATGAAAATAGAGCTGGTAATCCGGAAGAAGGTCCGGGTGTGCAATTTTTACGAGATCCTTCAGGATAATGTCCGGTCTTAAGTACCCCAACTCCAAAAACTCACTCCCGCCCTTTGCACCCTTCCTCGCATTGTACGTATAAACCTGACGAATCTGATAGGGATTAAATTTCGTGTAACGCTCATCTCCATTCTTCATTTCTTCCAGCGTAGCGAAAGATCCAACCCCAATCCAAAGGTCTGCTGCATAAGCTTTTTCGAAAACAGCTTCAAAACTCAATTGTAAAAAGCCTTTCGTGGAATCCGATTTCCATAAGTAATCCGCGCCCGCGTCATTCAAAAGTTTGGCTGCATAATTCCGCCCGCCCGGCATAAACCAGGCATCGCTGTACATCACTCCGCTCAATACCGTGGGCCGTTTGACTACCTGACCTGCCAGTTTTTTTGTTTCGAGGTAGTTCTTTTCAATCATGGCAAAAACCTGATCGGCTTGTTTTTCTTTTTCGAAGAACAACGCTATAAACTTAATCCACTCAGCGCGCCCCAACGGATGTTCTTCGAGATACTCTGCATTCAGAATGACCGGTATTCCCAGTTCCTGAATTTTCTTGAGTTGACCGAGATCTGCCGTCATCGTATAACTCATCACAACATCAGGCTTTAGCACCACCAGTTTTTCGATGTTCATGCCTTTGTCGATGCCCAGCTCTTCAACCTTGCCTGCATCAATCAGTTTTCGCGTTTTTTCCGAGCTGATATAGTCAGTAGTCGGGAAGCCAACCAGTTTATCACTGATATCCAGGTAGTCGAGCAGCGGGATGTGTGTCGTTGATGTACACACAATCCGCTGAAGCGGTGTATAGATTACTGTAACATTATCGTCATGCTTGGGCGGAGTAGTGCCTTTTTTTACAAGCAAATATTTGTAACCGGTAGTAGCGCCTTTATAAGGATAGGTGACTTCTACCAGTTTAGAAGTTCCTGCGGTTGTTACACGGAAACCGGTTGCGTAATGAATGGTCTGCGCATAGCAATGCAGACTTAAGATTGTAATAATTGCTGTTAGCAGCTTTTTCATGTCGCAATGATACTTTAATTCTCTCTAATCTTTGATACCTTTAGTCAACCGATAACCAATGTCGAAGGAAAAGGAAAAGCCGAAAGATGATGCCACCGAAGATTATTACTTCGAGAACGGCCTGCTGGTTTTTACGGAAGCCTATCATCGAAAACGCGGGTACTGTTGCAAAAGCGGCTGTCGCCACTGCCCTTACGGTTTCCAGAAGAAGGGTTAGGATTTTTTAATCGCTTCGCGATAAAGGTTAAGCAGCTCGGTTGAAGCTTTGTGCGGAGACAGATTCTGTTCTGCCACTTGCCTTTCAAGCTGCTCAGCTTTTTTTTGAAGCTCGGGGAATTTGGTCAGCTCACTTTTCAACTGCAATTCAAATAACTCATGAAAAGCCGTTATGCGTTGTTCATTGCGCTGTGAAGCCAGATGCCCGTTCTGCATAAGTTGATCCCGGAATAACTCGATTGTTTGCCATACTTCGCGTATTCCGGTATTGGTCAATGCCGAGCAGATCAACACCTTTGGCTTCCAGCCGGAAGTTGTTTCGCTGAACAGATTTAGCGCATGCTGGTAATCGGCCTGAGCTTCGCGCGCCCGTTTAAGGTTATCGCCATCGGCTTTGGTAATCAGTACTGTATCGGCCATTTCCATGATACCTTTCTTGATCCCCTGAAGTTCATCGCCCGCGCCCGCCAGCATCAGCAGCAAAAAAAAGTCGACAACGTTTTTAACGCTGGTTTCAGATTGCCCTACGCCAACTGTTTCAATAAGTATAACATCATATCCGGCCGATTCACATAAAAAAATCGATTCGCGTGTCCGACCTGCTGTTCCCCCCAGTGTATTACCGGATGCTGTAGGCCGGATGAAGGCAAGCGGATTTTTGGAAAGCTCCTCCATGCGTGTTTTATCACCGAGGATACTTCCCTTGGTAAGCTGGCTGCTCGGATCAATGGTTAACACCGCAAGCTTTTTGTTCAATGAAGTAATGTACTTACCGAATGCTTCAATGAATGTACTTTTGCCAACGCCCGGTACGCCCGTTATTCCAATGCGGATTGATTTTTTTGAGAGTGGGAGCTTAGCGATTAAATCTGAAGCTTGCTCCTGGTCATCCGGAAGACTGCTTTCCGCCAAACTGATTGCTTTCGCCAGAATTACCCGGTCACCGGCAGCGATTCCGGCAGCGTATTCATCGGTTGACAGGCGAGGTTTCACGAAGTAAAAATGCGTAGAATTACGTCCCTAATTTCTAAATTTAGGTAAAACCCTAGTCCCCATGAAGAAAAGTTTTTGGCTGGATGCCGTTATAGCTACATCCTTTACATTTATTCTTATGTGGGGTCTTGTAAAGATCACCCAACTCAGGCTTTTCGATGCGTTTGATTCTATTGGCCAGGCATTGGGTGATGTTGAATTGACTGACTATGTATTTCAAAATTTACGGGACGACCCTTTGCCTGATACCAGCATTGTGGTAGTTAATATCGGTTATTTAACCAGGCGTGAATTGGCTCAGCAAATAGCGATCATTAGTCAGTTCGAACCAAAGGTGATCGGCATAGACGCGTTCTTTCATTGTGGAACGCGTCCGAGAGACACACTAAATTGCCCTGCATTGAAAGATACATTGGGAAACGCCTTCCTTGGACAAGTTATAAAAGATGCTGGCAACGTTGTGTTGGTTACTAAGCTCATGCAATCCAGAAAACTTCAATCCACCGATCTTGAAGATGTGTATGACTCACTAGTATTATCAGATCCCATTTACCGCGACTCAGCCGCTGCGCGTGGGTTTGCGAGTTTGGAAACCGGTGCAGCTTTTCAAGATGACGTTAAAACGTGCCGGTCTTTTAATCCGAGTATGATGGTGAATGGCAATCGTGAGCTTGCTTTCTCTGTACAGATGGCGATGATGTACGATTCAGTTAAGACGAAGGAATTTCTGGAGAGAGACAATTTCTCTGAGGTTATAAACTATCGTGGAAATATCGTTGACGTGTTCGGTCAAACTAATTACCCGCAGATGTATTATACACTGGATGTGTCGGATGTATTTCAGGGAAATTTTCTGCCCGGTATGATTAAGGACAAAATTGTGATTTTTGGATTTTTGGGATCAAAACTTGGCGATCCGACATGGTCTGATAAATTCTACACCCCTTTGAACAAGAAAATGGCGGGAAAGGCTAATCCCGACATGTTCGGGGTAGTTGTTCATGCAAATATTGTTTCGATGATAATGAACAGGGACTACGTTAACAAGATGGACAAGTGGCAGGAAATATCGATGGCCGTCATCATTTGTTTGCTGAACGTGGCATTATTTTCGCTAATTCACGTAAGGCTCCCTGACTGGTACGATGGTATAACCAAACTCCTTCAGATTCTGGAGTTGTTGCTCTTTACCGTGTTAATGGTTATGATCTTCAGCTGGTATAACTTTAAGTTTGAAATCACGTTAACGCTGGCAGCAATTGCATTAGTCGGGGATGCTTATGAGATTTATATAGGTGTTGTAAAAAACCTTTTAAATCGGCTCAGAAGGCTCGGTTTTAGGGGTTTGTTTACCAAAAGAAGGAAGAGAGTATTAACCCCCGAAAACAAATAAATCGCTAAATTTGCATCAATAATCCACTCACTAATATCATGAAAACCAGAACGTTAAGTTTGTTAGTAGCTTTAATCTCAATTACATCATTCGCTTTTGGGCAGGATTACGCTTTTAAGGTAATGGCGAACAAGGGTAATAACCAGGTAAAAACTGGTGACTCATGGCAACCACTTAAAACTGGTTCAACTCTAAAGCCGAATGACGAGCTTAAGATTGGCGAGAATGCCTATCTCGGTTTAATTAGCGCGAAGGGTGCGCCCGTAGAGATCAAAGAAGCGGGATCGTTGAAAGTAGCTGATATAAAAGTTAAGCCAAGCGCAACAGCACTTAACAAATACACAGACTTTATTCTTAGCTCAAATGCAGAAGCAAAAAAAACCAAGCTGGGAGCAACAGGAGCGGTAGAGCGTGGAGATAAGCATGCTATTACATTGATGTTGCCCTCCGAAAAGAACTCGGCTGTTTTGAACAACATTGCTATTATAAATTTCAGCACCACTGCAAATGGTCCTTATGTTGTTACAATTTCTAATATGGCAAGCGAGCAACTAGCAACCTTTGAGACACCTGAGAAGACATTTCAGATCGATTTGAAAGACGCAAAGTATAAGTTTAATACTCCCGGTGATCCATTCTCTGCCGGCATCATGGTACAAATCAAATCCAAGTCAGATCCGAAAATGGATTCAAAAGAATACATGATTAAGGCTCTTCCTTCGAAGGATGCTCAGCAGGTTGCCAAGTCTCTTGAAACTATTAATGCAGAATTGACGGAACAAACACCGTTGAATAAATTGATCTTGGCTGGTTTTTATGAAGAGAACAAGCTTTACATTGATGCCATCACCGCATATGAAGAAGCCATTAAACTTGCTCCTGATGTTCCGTCTTACAAAGAAGCTTACGAAGACTTTTTAATGCGAAACGCCATAAAAAAGTAAGAAAATTGAATCACAAAGAGGAGCCGCTCTTAACCCGGGCGGCTTTTTTACGTTTTTAAAGAGGTCATAAATTTTAACATGAAAATAAATTCAACCCTATTTGTTGTTCTGGCTCTAATCTGTCTTGGTAATGTCGCATTTGCCCAAAATGCTCCCTTCACATTTAAGGTGCTTGTTAGTAAAGGGAAAACGGAGGTGAAGACCTCCGAAACCTGGCAGACGCTCAAAATTGGCGCATCACTTAAAGCCAGTGACGAGGTTAAGGTATCAGAAAACAGCTACCTGGCATTAATTCATGAAAATGGCACACCACTGGAAGTTAAGGAGGCAGGCGATTACAAAGTTTCCGCACTGGTAAGTCGTCTTCCCAAAAAGGCAGGTGCGTTAAATAAGTACACTGATTTTATTCTCAGCAAGAATGAGGACAAAAAGGTAAGGCTTGGTGCAACCGGGGCAGTCGAGCGTACAATAAAGGACATGGTTCTTGTTTATTTGCCGGGTTCAGAGAAGTCTGATGTTTATGGTGATAAAATTTACCTGGAGTGGACTTCGGATGAGGTTAAGGCTCCGTATGTGATAATTTTTTCGAATTTCATGGAGGAAGAGCTGGGTCGTTTCGAAACGGACAAGCCAAGTTTTACTATCGCTATTAATGAAGGAAAATTCCAGAAAGACAATTTGATTCTTGTGCGGGTTGTTTCAAAGAACACTCCGGGCCAGGGCTCTAAAGCGTACACAATTAAGAAGTTGCGTACCGCTGATCGCGACAAAATTGCGGCAGCTTATAATCAGGTGAAAGGTTCGATTGATCAAAATACTGCACTTGGTCAATACCTGTTGGCAGGATTCTATGAAGAAAATCTCTTGTTGATCGATGCGCTTACTGCGTATCATCAAGCTGCAGCACTCGCCCCTGACGTGGAACTTTATAAAGCAGCGTACGAGGAATTTCTCACAAGAATGGAATTTAAGTAGTCATCCTTAAGTCATAAGCAAAGGCCTGATTTACACACCGTAAGTCGGGCCTTTCTGTTTTAAAAACTGGTTTGGCAGAGCCGTTTTATATCCTATTTTTGTAGGGTTCAAAAACACCTCCATGAGCGTATTAGTAAATAAAAATTCCCGGGTTATTGTACAGGGCTTCACCGGATCGGAAGGTTCTTTCCATGCCGGTCAAATGATTGAATATGGTACCAACGTTGTAGGCGGAGTAACGCCTGGCAAAGGAGGAACTGAACACCTCGGTCGCCCGGTGTTTAACACGGTAAAAGAAGCTGTTGAAAAAACCGGTGCAGACGTAACCATCATTTTTGTGCCCCCGGCTTTCGCAGCGGACGCGATTATGGAAGCAACTGAAGCGGGAATTAAAGTAGTCATCACAATCACGGAAGGCATTCCGGTTAAGGATATGATGGTGGCCAAGAAATATCTCAAGAACAAAAAAGATGTTGTGCTGATCGGGCCGAACTGTCCGGGAGTAATTACTCCGGGGGAGGCGAAGGTTGGTATCATGCCGGGCTTCGTGTTTAAGAAAGGCCGTATCGGAGTTGTGTCAAAATCAGGAACGTTAACATACGAAGCAGCAGACCAGATCGTGAAGGCTGGTTTGGGAATCTCCACTGCCATTGGTATCGGAGGCGACCCGATTATCGGAACACCAACCAAAGATGCCGTGGAAATGCTGATGAACGATCCTGAGACAGACGCGATTGTCATGATCGGAGAGATTGGAGGTAACTACGAGCCTACTGCTGCCCGCTGGATTAAAGAAACCGGAAATAAGAAACCGGTTGTTGGATTCATTGCAGGCCAGACAGCTCCTCCGGGAAGAAGAATGGGCCATGCGGGTGCCATCATTGGCGGAGCGGAAGATACCGCTGCAGCGAAAATGAAAATCATGCGCGAATGTGGCATCCACGTAGTGGAATCACCGGCTGAAATCGGGGATACAATCGTGAAGGTGTTAAAGAAGAAGTAAGTCACATCAACTATAAATAAAAAAGGGATGCAACTGCATCCCTTTTGTTTTTTTATCACAGTTCAGTTACAAAAGGTGGTTGGCGAGGTTTGCCAACTCGGAGCGCTCGCCTTTTTCAAGCGTGATGTGCGCGTACAACTCGTGGTTCTTTAACCGGTCGATCAAATACGAAAGTCCGTTACTTTGTGAATCAAGGTATGGCGTATCGATCTGATAAATATCTCCTGTAAAAATGAATTTGGTGTTCTCACCTGCGCGCGTGATGATCGTTTTCACTTCATGAGGCGTCAGGTTCTGCGCTTCATCAACAATGAAACAGATATTCGACAAGCTCCGGCCACGGATATATGCTAATGGTGTGATTACCAGCTTTTCCTGATTCACCATTTCCGTGATTTTGGAATACTCCTTGTCGGTTTCGCTGTACTGGTTCTGAATGTACTTCAGATTATCCCACAACGGCTCCATGTAAGGATTGAGCTTCGACTTAATATCACCCGGCAAATATCCAATGTCTTTATTGCTCAATGGAACAATCGGCCTTGCCAGGTAAATCTGCTTGAACTCGCGCTTCTGCTCCAATGCTCCCGCAAGGGCGAGAAGTGTTTTTCCGGTACCCGCTACACCCTGAATCGAAACAAGTTTTATTTCAGGTTTCATCACGGCATGAATGGCGAAGGTTTGTTCGGCATTGCGCGGCTTGATTCCGTAAACCGAGCGCTTTTCAACCTGCTCGATCATTTCGTTATACGGATTGTAGTAGGCTAACACCGACTTCTTTCCGCTTTTTAGAATATAGAAATGATTCTTTTCCGGCTCAAGCTTACCCAGAATCTCTTTGGGCGGACAATATCCTTTGTCGTACAAAAGATTGATCATGTTCGCATCAACATCTTCGATCACGGTTCGCCCGGTATAGAGCGAAGAAATATTCTGAACCTTACCCGTGGTGTAGTCTTCTGCCAGCAGGCCAAGCGACATGGCCTTCAAGCGGAGATTTACATCTTTGGAAACCAGGATAACCCTGCGGCCTTTTTCTTCTTTTTGAAGCGAAAGCGCAGCGTTCAGTATCCGGTGATCGGCTTTGTCTTCGTTGAAAACCTTGTTGGCATCCACCCGCTCGGTGCCGCTGGTATCCATGATAACTTTAAAATTACCTTTGCTTTTGCCATTGAGCGGGTTCCAGTTATGAAGCATCTGGCCCTTGGCAAGCTTGTCGATCAGTCGGATGAACTCCCGAGCTTCAAAATTTTTGGTATCGTTGCCTTTCTTAAAATTGTCGAGTTCTTCCAGAACAGTGATCGGAATTCCTATATCGTGTTCGGCAAAGTTGAGGATGGAATTGTGTTCATAGATGATAACAGAAGTATCCAGCACGAAGATCTTCTTCTCCTTTTGGGTTTTCGACATACCTGCACAAAGAACTTGGTTGACTAAATGTACTGAAAACCAATCCGAACTTGAAAGAGGATAAAAAGTGAATTTTTTTTATACCTTTATCGTCCCCGCATTAAGGAAGTGTTAAGAAGGTCTGTTAACGTCTTCTGCTGCCACCGATTGCTTCATCATCGTCTTCATCGTCTTCCGTAAAATTTTTCGGTAACGTAAACATGCTGCTCAGCAGATCCTTGAACTGATTTCCGGCTGTCAGATTATGTTTGCTGATCAGGCTATACTCAGCCAACCCATGCAGCGCAAATTCCATTAAGAACAATTTAACAGCTTCCGGCTGGGCTTTCTGATATTCTTTGATCAGATCGGCAAGACCGGGAACACTTTTCAGGGCTTTTTCAAAGTCAGCCTGATTCATGTCGTGCAACAAATCAATCTTGTTTCCTTCGCTGAACCAGTCGGAGATCTTTTTGTACGGACTTTTTTCCTTCTGTTTCCGGAATTTGTCGGGATCGGGAAAATAATTCATGAACTGGGTGCGGATTGCTTTACCGATGAGGTTTTGTGCAACAATCCCGGGACCTTCCTGCTCGCCTTCGTAAACCAATTCCACTTTTCCGGTTATGGCAGGCACCACCCCAATAAAGTCGCTTACGCGGATCGAAGTGTTCTTTTCACCGTTAATGATGCTTCTGCGTTCGGCAGCTGCCACGAGGTTCTCATAAGCAGAAATTGTCAAGCGCGCTGATACTCCACTCTTCGCATCAATGAACTCACTCTTGCGTGCTTCGAATGCAATCTGTTCAATCAGGTCTTTTGCGAGTTCGTGTACCGTGATCGATTTCTGTTCCGGTTTCAGGTTGGCTTCCTGTTGCGTGATTCGTTTTCCGATGTCCAGCGTTTTTGGATAGTGCGTAATAATCTGGCTGTCGATGCGGTCCTTTAAAGGCGTTACAATACTCCCGCGATTGGTATAGTCTTCAGGGTTTGCTGTAAACACGAATTGCAAATCCAATGGCATGCGAATCTTAAAGCCACGGATTTGGATGTCACCTTCCTGTAGAATGTTAAACAAGGCCACCTGGATGCGCGCCTGGAGATCGGGCAATTCATTGATAACGAAAATACTGCGGTTTGAGCGCGGAATTAACCCGAAGTGGATTACACGTTCGTCTGAATACGGCAGCTTGAGCGAAGCAGCTTTGATCGGATCTACATCACCAATCAAATCGGCAATGGAAACATCGGGCGTAGCAAGTTTTTCGGAATAGCGTTCATCGCGGTGAAGCCAGGCGATGGGTGTGTTGTCGCCCAGTTCGGCAAGTTTGTCTTTTGCATATCGCGACAATGGTTGAAGCGGATCGTCATTAAGTTCCGAACCTTCCACTACCGGGATGTATTCGTCCAGCAATTGTACCATCAATCGGGCCAACCGGGTTTTAGCCTGTCCGCGTAAGCCTAACAGGTTCACATCATGACCGGCCAGGATGGCGCGTTCCAGGTCGGGGATAACGGTTTCTTCATAACCCCAAATTCCCGCAAACACTGTTTCTTTATTCTTTAATTTTTTGATGAGATTCTCGCGAAGCTCTGTTTTAATTGACTTCGATTGATAGCCGGAAGCTTTAAGCTCCCCAAGGGTTTTTGCTTGTTTCATCTTTTGGTTAATCGTTATCCGTTAAAATCCGTTAAATCTTATCAGATATAGTTTTTGAACCATAACTAATAACTATTAACGCTTATCTATAGTGATTTACGTCTGTTCTTTTTAAAGTCTTCGAATACGAGGTTGCCCAAGCCTTCGAGCCCGCTGTAATATGCGTTACCATTATTGATTTTGGTGAATTCACGCACGAAGGATTTCAAGTAAGGATCGGTGGCAATCATGAATGTTGTAACCGGTATTTTAAGTTTTTTCAGTTGGGCAGCCAGTGTGTAAGTCTTGTTCAGGATTTTTGTGTCAAGCCCGAAGCTGTTCTTATAGTACTTAATACCTTCTTTGATACACGTAGGTTTCCCATCGGTGATCATAAACACCTGCTTGTTCGGGTTCTTTCTCCTGCGAAGGATGTCCATGCCAAGCTCAAGTCCGGCAACAGTATTCGTGTGATACGGCCCAACCTGCAAGTAGGGAAGGTCTTTGATTTCAATTTGCCAGGCATCATCGCCAAACACAAGAATATCAAGCGTATCCTTCGGGTATTTTTTCGTAATCAGTTCCGACAAGGCCATCGCGACTTTTTTAGCCGGTGTGATGCGATCTTCTCCATAAAGAATCATGGAGTGTGAGATATCGATCATCAGCACGGTTGACGTTTGTGCCTTGAATTCACTCTCCATCACTTCAAGGTCATTCTCAGTCATGAAGAAATTATCAACGCCATGATTTATCTGTGCGTTGCGAAGTGAATCGGTTACCGAGATTTGCTCCAATGTATCGCCAAACTCATACTCCCGTCTTTCGGTGGTTTGTTCGCCATCACGACCGGTATGCAATGTTTGGTGCTCTCCGCCTTTGGACTTTTTCAGCTTTCCAAAGATTTCTTCGAGTGCAGAATTGCGAAGACTTTGTTCACTTTTTGCGTTCAGTCTGAACTCGCCTTTCGGGCCTTCATCGGTGATATAGCCTTCGCGCTTAAGTTGTTCGATAAAGTCGCCAATTCCATAGTTGGGATTGGTTAAGCCGTATTGTTTGTCCAGTTCGGTGAGCCAGGAAAGCGCTTCGCCCACGTTCCCGGACGTAATCAGCACCAGTTGCATAAATATCTTATGGAGCTTGTCGAAATCACTTTTACCCTGTTCCGGGGGAGGCGTATACTGCGTGAAGCGGTGTCCTAACATCTGTTATTAAATCGCGATAAGTTCTAATAAAACCAATATTAACGGCTTTCTGTTCGGCAAACGTGAAAAAATACGGTTTTAGAGGGCCAGCGGAATAATTTTTAGGCTGAGCGGAACGTTCCTACGGTAAAATGGGGTTACTTTTGTGTTTGTCAACCAAATTCAGAAGCATGAAAAGAACATTACTGGCAATTGTTGTATTAGCGGCTTTTACTCTGGCATCGTGCGCGAGCTATACCTGTCCCACCTATAGCAAGGCTCCAAAAGCCCAGCCGGTGAAACAATCAAGAATTTAAGGACTGAAAATACAGTAAAACAGGCCCTTCTTTCGCTTCGCGGGAGAAGGGCTTTTTCGTTACTTCACTTCGTGGTGGTGATCGTGCTGCTCAGGATGCAATTCATCATAATTGCGCACAGACGCTGAATGTTTCCGCTTGATGGGCGTATCCATAGTGCCATAAATGTAGTCCCACATAGGCGATGAAACGCCAAATACCATCTCTCCGTTTTTGTAGTGGTGGATGCCGTGGTTAATCCAGAGATACTTCAGAAAGTTTTTAGGAGGCTGATACGCGTGGATTACGTAATGCGCTGACAGGTAAAGCGCATATCCGCTCAAAAATCCCGGCAGGAATGCGAATACATAATCGCCCATAACAACCCGCAGAATCAGCAATAGTATTGTTGAAATCGTGATGCTTAACAGCGGAGGCATTGCCAGACGGGTTTTATCTTTTGGATACTCGTGGTGTACGCCATGAATGACGTACTGCACCTTCTCACGCGACTGGTTAAAAACCTCCATGTGGAAAACATACCGGTGCATGAGGTATTCAACCCAGGTGAAGAAGATCATGCCGGTAAAAAATAAAACGACCGTAAGCCAAACCGGAAGCGTAGTGTTTACCACACTCCAATACAGAAGAACTGCCGAGTACGAGAAAAATACGGTTAAGGGCACGGAGATATGCGTACGGCTTAATTTTTCCAATACGGGACTTTTGAAAAGCTGCTTGGTTCCTTTGTTTTGAGGTTTCACTTCTGCCATCGCACTAATTTTGCGCAAATTTAAGGGTAAAAAAGTCATTATGAAGCCCTTAGCGGGAACCTTTTGCTGACTTTTGTCACACCGAAATCCGGCTCGAAGCCCTCTCCATTACCTTCTGGTAATAGGCCTCGTAAAGCGGCAGAATACGGCTGATGTCGAACTCCTGAGCGCGCTTCAGCGCATTTTCTTTGAACTTCGGGAGGTTGTTTTTATCCAGCACGATTAGTGATTTTTTGGTCATGTCTTCCACGTCACCGATGTTGCTCATGAAGCCTGTAACACCGTTGATGTTGAGTTCAGGAATACCACCCGTATTGGAAGAAATTACGGGAACCTCACAGGCCATAGCTTCAAGTGCGGCCAATCCGAAGCTCTCTTTTTCAGAAGGCATTAAAAACAAATCGGCAACCGATAAAACTTCCTCGACCGCTTCGAGTTTGCCGAGGAACCGCACATCCTGCGAGATGTTGAGTTCGCGGCATTGTTCTTCGGCTGTGGCCCGTTCGGGGCCGTCTCCAATCATCAGCAGCTTGGCCGGGATTTCTTTGTGGATGTTGTTGAATACTTTAATTACATCGCCAATGCGTTTTACCTTCCGGAAGTTCGAGGTGTGTACAATCAGCATTTCACCGTTCGGGCAAATTGCTTTCTTGAAGTGATCTTTCTTTTGCTTTTTGAATTTCTCCAGGTCAATGAAGTTAGGAATCACCTGGATCTCATTCGTGATCTTGAAGTGTAGATATGTTTCTTTCCGGAGATCTTCCGAAACCGCGGTGACGCCATCGGATTGATTGATACTGAAAGTGACAACCGGTTCGTACGATGCATCTTTCCCCACAAGGGTAATATCGGTACCGTGCAAGGTTGTAACGACCGGGATGTTAATGCCGTGTGACTTCAGAATCTGTTTCGCCATATATGCGGCCGATGCATGCGGAATTGCGTAATGAACGTGCAATAAATCGAGCTTTTCATTTTTTACCACGCTCACCATCTTACTGGCGAGTGCAAGTTCATAAGGCGGATATTCAAACAATGGATAAGACCGGATGCTTACTTCGTGATAGAATAAATTTTCATTAAGGAAATCGAGCCGGCTCGGTTGCGAGTAAGTGATGAAGTGTACTTTGTGTCCTTCCTGGGCGAGCGCTTTGCCAAGCTCGGTGGCTACAACACCGCTACCCCCGAATGTGGGATAACATACGATGCCGATTTTGATCTGGTTCACGCGTTAGGGTTTTAATTGCTGGTATTCCGGATGTAAGGTATAAGTTTCGAGCTGAACTGGTTGTCGCCATACTTTCCGTACTCGAAAATCGACTGATAAATCACATCCTGAATGCGAGAACGTATATTCAGGGAAGAAAGTTTATTGTTGTTACGGGTGGGATAAACCCGGTTTGAAAGGAAAACAAACACTAAATCGAACTCCGGGTCGATCCAGATGCAAGTGCCGGTGAAGCCCGTGTGACCGAATGTTCGGGGTGATGCGAGGATTGATGTTGGGCTTGCCCAATCGCTTTGCACAGGCTTATCCCAACCCAAACCCCTGCGGCTCGTGTCAAATTGTTTCGCAGTGAAATAGTCGACCGTTTCGGGTTTATAATATTGATAACCTCCGTAATACCCTTTTTGTAAAAGCATCTGACCGAGTTTGAGCAAGTCGTTTGCGTTGCTGAAATTTCCCGCATGTCCGGCCAAACCGCCCAGCATGGCCGCGCCTTCGTCATGAACCGTGCCGACCAGCAATTCCCTTCTGAAAAGTTTATCATTTTCGGTAGGAACAATTCGGGATGCATCGAAACGCTCAAGCGGAAGATAGCCCATCGTTTCCGCGCCAAGCGGATCGTAAAGATTTTGACGAAGAAAATCCTGCTGCGGCTGATTGATCAGTTTTTCGTTGATACGATGCATGATATACAAACCGATATCGCTGTAGATATAGTTGTATGGAGTGCGCGCGGGCTTTTCGCGAAGCCGTGAGTTAATGCTCCATTTCCACAAACTGTCGGGCAGGCTTTTAATTCCGAAAATGTTGGGCGCTATTTGTAACGGATACGCTTCACTTCTTTCGTGACTGTAGTACTCGGGCATGAGCACGGAATCTTTCACCGTTTGAACCCAGAATGGAATAAAAGGAATCAGCCCGGCCTGGTGCGTAAGAATGTCTTTTACGATGAGATCTTTCTTGTTTGTGCTGTCGAGTTCGGGCAAATAGTATGACGCTTTTTTATAGATGTCGAGCAAGCCCTTTTCATACAGGAACATCGAAACCTGAAGCGTAGCCGTTACTTTGGTTACGGATGCGAGGTCGTAGATCGAATTTTCGGTGATCGGATTTTTCTGATCGTATGTTTGCCAGCCAAAATTTCCATCGTACACAATTTTTCCTTTTCGCGCGATAATCACCTGACAACCCGGAATAGCTTTTTGTGCAATTGCGCTGCTGGCGATTTGTGTGACTTTGTTCAATACGTCTCGATTCATGCCGGCCATTTCGGGCATGTCGTAGCCTAGCCGTGCGAGGGAATTGGTTCGTATTCCCGATCCTTCTTTTAAAGAGTCAGTTACCGATACTGGCAGAATGCCACTGGCCGCACGCGCGCCAAAAATCATTTGCGCAACAATTTTCTGAACATCTTCGTCCGGTGCGTAAGCCTGAACAATCACAGGAAGTTTTTCAAGCTGACTAAGCCTTGCGGGCGAATCGAACATGACGGCAATAACTTTTTTGGTGGAACTAAGGCGTTCCAGAATGTTCGTATAAAGCGTTGCAAGCGAATCGCCATCGGGATAAACGGCAGCAATGATTACGTCATGTTTTTTTAGGGTAAGAAATAATCCGCTGGTGTCAGTCTTCATTCCATACTTTGATACCGGGGCATATTCCGAGAGGTATGTGGTGAAGGCGTTTTGATTTGCACCTCCGATTACAAGTGAAGCAAACGAACGGTCAAGTTCTTTCACCGGCATCAGCCGCTGCTGATCGCGCACAACCGTGATTGACTTTTCGATCAACGTATTTCGTAAAATGGTTGTGTTGATGTCGTTAAGCCGCGCAGTGAGCCCGTTTGTTTCAAGGTTGGTCTTCTTGTTCAGTCCGGCATCGTATTTCAATGCGAGTATTTTCTTCACGCTCTCATCAAGCTGCTTTTCGAGCGCCTTATTTTTGCGAATAGCCCTGCGCATCTTCCGGATGGTTGCATTAATATTCTGTGGAAACAGCAAAACATCATTCCCGGCCTGGAAAGCAAATACTTCAGCATCTCCGGCTTTGTATTTTTTATTGAGCTCGCGGATATCCGGAATAAAACTGAATACCAGCCCTTTCAGGTTAACCTGCTGTCGTAAATATGTTCCGGAGTACAGCGTTGGCAACGCATCAGATAAAATCTTCTTCCGATCGGCAAAGCGTCTCTTCTTGGTTGGAAAGATTACTTCGTGCTCGTAAGCCGTCACCACCCCGGCAAGATGATTATCGATCATGATTTGCAACGGGTACAATCGTGAGGGGTCGGTGCTGCTTTGCACGACCGGTTTGCCTTTATGAAAGTCTGTTACGCGAATTCCGTTATCCGGATAATATTTCGCAATGCAGATAACGCCCTGCTGCCGGAGGCCTGCCTGATAGGTTACAATTTTTTTGGTGACACGATTTTTATTTTCACCGTATGAGCTGACAAAGAGTTCCGGGTTTGCAAACGAGGTGCTTAAGTCGGCTGTTGGCGCGAAGTTTACATGAACACCCAGCAGGTTTAATTGCCGCCCGACTTGTTCACCCAAAAACCAACTCAAACTGTCGTCACGCACAGCGCCTAACATTATCGGATCCGGAAATTTCAAAACACTGTCGATTACAGCGCCAGGCCCCTGTTCGGCATTCATGCCAACGAGAACGGGGACTTCATTTTCAGACTGCAATAAGTTGATCGTATGTGCGAGCCCAACCGGGCCGCCTCCCGAAACCACAACGCCACCGATTTTATTTTTGCGGATGGTGTTAATGGTTTTTTCAATATCGTTTTGATCGCCACTGCCATCCAGTGGAATCATAAGCACCTGTCCGAGCTTTGCCGGAAGGTTTAATGTGCTGAACACGCTGTCGACCCAGGCACTTTTTGCCGACTGTGCATAAACCGGTAAAACCGCCAACCACACAATAAAAACAACCCAAACTTTTTTATGCATCCTTCCGTTTGCCTTTGTAATTCATGCTGAATAGAGGCATTTTTGTAAGCCTTGAAATTAGAAAAATCCCTTCGTTTTTCATGCCCGATATAATCCAGCTTTTACCGGATTCCATTGCCAACCAGATTGCTGCGGGCGAAGTTGTTCAACGACCGGCTTCGGCAGTTAAAGAGCTGATGGAAAACGCTATCGATGCTAACGCGAATAGCATCAGGCTGATTGTGAAGGATGCGGGCAAAAGTCTGATCCAGGTTATCGATAACGGTTCGGGCATGAGTGAAACGGATGCCCGCATGAGTCTTGAACGTCACGCAACTTCCAAGATCAGAAAGGCAGAAGACTTGTTCACCATCCGCACGATGGGTTTTCGCGGAGAAGCGCTGGCTTCCATTGCAGCTGTTGCACAACTGGAAATGAAAACCCGAAAGGCTGACCAGGAACTGGGGACATTGCTGGTGGTGGAGGGATCGGACGTGAAGAAGCAGGAACCGGTTGCGTGCGAAAAGGGAACAAACATTTGTGTAAAGAATCTGTTCTACAATATTCCCGCCCGGAGAAATTTTTTGAAGTCGAACCCGGTTGAATTACGTCATATTATCGATGAGTTTCACCGGCTTGCACTGGCGAATACAGAAATTTCATTCTCCTTCACGCAGGGCGATGAAGTAGTGTACGATTTGCCAGCTGCGAAGAGTACATCGTTTACGGGAGCGTTGGGTCAGCGTATTGTTAATCTGTTCGGTAAAACATATCAGGAACAACTTGCTCCGTGCCAGGAGGAAACCGACTACGTGAAGGTTTCAGGCGTTGTCGGGAAACCTGAGTTTGCCCGGAAGACACGGGGTGAACAATTTTTATTTGTGAATAAGCGCTTCATCCGCAGCAACTATCTCAATCATGCGGTGATGACGGCCTTTGAAGGACTGTTGCCGGAGAACAGCTTTCCATTTTATGTTTTGTTTATCGAGATAGATCCGAAGCACATCGATGTAAATGTTCATCCGACAAAAACGGAAATCAAGTTTGATGATGAGCGTGCCGTGTACGCGGTTGTGCGTGCTGCCGTGCGCCAGGCATTGGGAGCGCATAACCTTGCGCCATCGATTGACTTTCATGAAGACATCAACCTGATCACCAAGCTTGGCAACACGTCAACTGAGTCGGCCAAACAGGTTTACTTCGAAGAACGCTTCCAGTCGTCACTCAATAAGTCGAACCAGCAAAATTGGGAGAAGCTTTTTGAAACCGAACTCGGAACAAAATTCTCACAACCTGTTTCACAACAGAGCATAAAGATTGAGTCTGATCTTTCCGGTTCCAATCCCAATCCGGAAACGGAAGAGAAAATTATCGCGCAGCTTCACAACCGGTACATTCTCCGGCAAATCAAAAATGGTTTGATGATTGTGGATCAGCAAAGCGCGCACGAGCGGGTGTTGTTTGAAAAGTTTGCTGAAGACTTGAAATACCGTTCAGCTGCTACCCAGCAAAGCTTGTTTCCCAAAACGATCACTTTTCCTGCAGCCGATTTTGCTTTGATCATGGAAATGGAGCAGGAGATTAAAGGGCTCGGTTTCCGGTTTGAGGTTTTCGGAAAAAACACATTGCTCATCAACGGTGTGCCGGCCAACCTCAAGCACGTAACGGAGAAGGATCTTTTCGAAGGCCTGATCGATCAGTTTAAGCATAACCAATCGGAGTTGTCGCTACCGCTGCAGGAAAATCTTACGCGTGCGCTGGCGAAACGGGCATCGATCAAAAACGGGCAGAAGCTTGAGCGTGAAGAAATGCAAGAGTTACTGAATAGCCTTTTTTTGTGCAAAACACCCAATTATTCGCCCGAGGGCAAACCCACATTTTATATTTTTGAAGTGGGTAAACTTGAAAGTTACTTTAACCGTCTATAGCTGAAACATGCTGATGCTCCGTCTTACTCCTGTTGTTAAGAATCTGATATTGATTAACGTAATCGTATTCATCGGTCAGCAGGTTATTCCCGACCTTACCGGGTATATCGGTCTTTTCGATTTCCGCTCTCCGTATTTTAAACCGTACCAGCTCTTTACCTACATGTTCGCGCACGGAGGTTTCGGACATATTTTCTGGAACATGTTGTTTTTGTTTTTTGCCGGGCCTGCGCTTGAAGAATTCTGGGGCCAGAAGAAATTCCTGTTCTTTTATATGGCAGCGGGGCTGGGTGCCGGGATATTCTATATGATCATGGAGTTGTTTGTTACGCACGGACAGCAGGTTTCAATCATGTTTGGTGCATCGGGTGCTGTTTATGGAGTGCTGACGGCTTTCGGGATAATTTTCGCAGAAATGAATGTGCGGCTATTTTTTGTTTTTAATGTGAAAGCCAAGTACGTTGTGCTGTTTTTAGGCACCATGGCCATTATCAATAGTGTGGGCCCGTTCCGCGCAACCGAAGATGGGGTTGCCCATTTGGCCCATTTGGGGGGAATTGTAGTAGCGCTGATTCTGTTAATTTACTGGCGAAGTCAGGGGAGGTATTAACACCGCTTATGTTCAACGATTTTAAAAGCGCATTTCAACGACACAACAACGCACACGCGCAGTTGATCATCATTAACGTGGTGATTTTTGTCGCTTTGGGATTGCTTTTTGTGGTAGCTAAGATTTCACAACAACAGGCAATTTTTCAAGTTGTTTATGATCAATTTGTCTTACCGTCTCAAATATCTCAATTCTTAAGCAAGCCTTGGACAATACTTACATATGCGTTTGCACACATCTATAACTATGAGTATCAGGTTATTGGTGTATGGCACATTCTTATGAATATGTTGGTGTTCTACTGGTTTGCAAAGTTGTTTGTGGAATATTTAGGAAGCGACAAGCTTGTCGCTCTTTATGTGCTGGGCGGATTAAGCGGAGGACTGCTATACCTTCTGCTCTACAATACGGTTCCATATTTCATGTCTCGGCCAAGTGATCTTGTTGGTGCTTCCGCTGCTGTCTTTGCAGTTGTAGTGGCAACCGCAACACTTCTACCTGACTACACCTTTTTTCTGCTGTTTCTAGGGCCGGTACGTATAAAATATATAGCCGCCTTTTACATTGTAGTCTCTTTCATAAGTTCAGTAGGAGATAACGCAGGTGGAGAAGTTGCTCACCTGGGCGGTGCATTGATTGGTTTTATCTACATCAAGCAGCTCCAATCCGGTGTCAACTGGGGTGGATGGATTACCGTAACGCTCGATTGGTTCAAAGATCTGTTCAAGAGCAAGCCTGCAGTAAAAGTTACCTACCGCAAGGAAGAGAAACGGGCAGGAACGAAATCATCTCCATCCGGCAAAGCTTCTCAGGCCGAGATCGATGCAATCCTCGATAAAATTTCTGATCGCGGGTATGAGAGCCTCAGCAAAGAGGAAAAAGAGAAGCTGTTCAATGCCAGCAAGAAGTAATCTTACTGCGTTTCCTTTTCGAAGAAATTGTGCAGTGCATCAATGATTTTCTCCGAGTCGTTAGAATAAATAACCGGTAACTTCTGCCGGTTAAAACGCACCAGGATGTCGTAATATTCTGTTTCCCCGATTTCGTAATCTTCCATCAGCTCTTCTTTTATGGACGGATCGGTGACTACTTCCATAAATGTTTTAATGCGGTCGTTTTCCTGCATCAGTTTAACGAGCTTTCGTTTTTCTTTTTCACGCTTATTGAAGTATTCCCACGGTTGATTCAAAGTACCCCATACCGTTTTGGTTTCAGGTAACTTGCTGGTTCGGGGATTTAACTCGTTAGGATATAATTTTCGTGCCGTAATCACGGCTTCTTCCAGCATGGTAACTTTCGGCCTCATCCTCACCATAATTGCATCTTCTTCAAAGAACAACGGAATAACAACCGGGTAGTAGCCAACGTGCGACAACAGCAGGGTATCAGAGGGTTTTGTTTGTACGGTAAAAATGCCGGAAGGATCGGCCAGGAATGATTTCTTCGAATTTTTCACCAGCACAAATACAGCGGGCAAGGGTTCAAACGAAACAGAATCCACTACAATGACACGGGTAGTCCGCTGGCAGAAGGCTGTGCCAGCAACCCCGGCTGTCAGAAATAAGAACGCAATAATTTTCAGGAAGCCAGACCTCACGTTCACAAGACATGAAAAGCGGCCCATTAGTTTTATCGGGTTGTAAAAAATTATGATTTATTGGCCAACTGGCCGCAGGCAGCATCGATGTCCTTGCCGCGACTCCTGCGTACGAATGATTGCGTGCCGTGCTGCTCAAGAATACGCTGATACATGGCAATTGCTTTTTCAGATGCCTGTTGAAACTCTCCGTCATCAATCGGATTGTATTCGATCAGGTTAACTTTCGAAGGAACGTGTTTGCAGAATTTGGCCAATGCCAGGGCATGCTCTTCGGTATCGTTGATGCCTTTCCACACCACGTATTCAAACGTAACCTTGCGTTTGGTTTTCTTATACCAATATTTGAGTGCTTCAGCCAGTTCGTCAAGCGAATTGGTTTCATTAATCGGCATGATGGAAGAACGCACCTCGTCTTTGGCTGAGTGAAGGGAAACGGCCAGGTTAAACTTCACTCCGTCATCGGCCATCTTTTTAATCATCTTCGTAATGCCCACTGTTGAAAGTGTGATACGCTTCGATGCCATGTTTAAACCTTCTTCTGAGGTTATCTTGTCGATTGCGGCCACAACATTCGCGTAGTTGAGTAACGGCTCACCCATGCCCATAAACACGATGTTGGTTAACGGGCGGTTGAAGAACAGTTCAGCCTGTTGTTTGATGGCCACCACCTGATCGTAAATTTCATCGGGATTCAGGTTGCGCATCCGCTTCAGACGAGCGGTTGCACAAAACTTGCAATCCAGGCTGCAGCCCACCTGTGACGAAACGCAGGCGGTGATGCGGTCTTCAGTCGGAATCAAAACCGATTCCACCACCAACCCGTCGTGAAGCTTTACTGCATTTTTTATCGTGCCATCAGCACTGCGCTGCATGGTATCGACCTGGATGTGATTGATCGCAAAGTGACTTTTCAGCAACTCCCGCACGGACAATGAAAGGTTGGTCATCTGGTCGAAATCTTTGGCGGATTTCTTCCAAAGCCACTCATAGACCTGCTGCGCACGAAAAGGTTTTTCGTTGTGCTGAGTGAAAAACTCCTTCAGCTCATCCAGTTTCAGCTTTCGTATGTCCCGTTTGTTCACAGCGATCATAACACAAAGTTACGCAAAATCGTCCCAAGCAGCGGCAAAACCTTATCTTCGGGGATGAGCCGAAGTCTATTGTTTCTTTTTGTTTTGATCCTGGCCGGATGCTCAACCGCTATCCGCGAAGACGAGCACTTTCTGGAGAACCTGATGAAAACTCAGCCTGAGAAATTTGGAACGATTGTCGGCAACAAAGATTCGTTAGAAATCCAGATTATCTACACACAGATCAACCGCGATGCGAACAATGTTCCTTCGTTCCGGCAATTCCGGTTTAATGTTGATTCGTTGCGATATTTTTACCCGGCATCAACGGTCAAGCTTCCGTTATGCATATTGGCGCTCGATAAAATCAATGCACTTAATTTGCCGGGCCTCGATAAATACACAACCATGCTTCATGACAGCGTGTATTCAGGTCAGCTGTCTGTTGCTAACGACACAACATCCGAAACCGGAATGCCATCTGTTGCGCATTACATCAAAAAGATTCTCGTTACGAGTGACAACGATGCCTATAACCGCTTGTATGAATTTCTGGGCCAGAAAGATGCCAATGACAAATTACACGAACATGGATACAACGTGCGACTGTTACACCGGCTGGAACGTTTTTTAAAACCCGATCAAAACCGGCATACCGAAGCGGTTCGTTTTGTTAATGGCGGTAAAACAGTCTATGAACAGCCCATGCTGTTCAATGCGGATTCTATCAAACCGCCTTCGCGGATTTTCAGAGGAAAAGGATTTTATAAAAACGACACGTTGCTCGTTAACAGTCCGTTTGAGTTTACGTATAAGAACTTTTATTCCTTAACGGACCAACAAGCATTCCTGCAGAACTTACTTTTTCCGGAGCAAGCGGAGCCAGACCGGAAGTTCAATCTCACGCAAGATGATTACCGATTTATCTATCAGTACATGTCGCAATTGCCTACCGAAACAAACTGGCCGCCTTATGCGAAAGACACAGCTTACTTCGATGCGTACTGTAAGTTCCTGATGTATGGACAGGAAAAGAGTCCGATTCCAAAAAACATACGGATTTTTAATAAGGTTGGAGACGCATACGGCTACGTGATCGACAATGCGTACATCGTGGATTTTGATAATAAAGTTGAGTTCATGCTGTCGGCTGTCATCAATGTAAACACCGATGGCATTTACAATGATGGTGTGTACGACTACGATTCGCTCGGATTCCCCTTTTTTAGAAATCTGGGGAATCTGATTTATGCGTACGAACTTAAACGCGACCGAAAGTATGCGCCTAACCTTTCGAAATTTGTACTGCCGTACGATCGTACCCGATAACCGGAACTCCTATATTGCATCCTGAATTTTTTACCCGTTTATGAAAAGCAAAGCCCTCGTAATTACAGGCGGATACCTGGACACTAACAGCGCAAAAACTGCCCACGGCCTGATTCGTGGCACCGATCGTTTTGAAATTGTTGGCATTGTTGATGAAAAACATGCCGGGAAAGATGCCGGTGAAGTACTTGACGGAAAGAACCGCAGCATTCCTGTGTACGCGTCTATTTCAGAGGCAAGCAAGAAAGTTAAAGCCGATTATTGTGTTGTTGGCGTAGCCACAAAGGGAGGGGTGATCCCTGATTCGTTGCGTGCCTTGTTACGTGAGGCATTGGAAAATAACATGGGCATTGTGAACGGGTTGCACGATCACGTTTCGGAGCATGAAGACCTTGCACACCTTGCAAAAAGTAAGGGCCTGGAGATAATTGATGTTCGCAAGCCCAAGAAATTTAAAGACCTGAACTTCTGGAATGGTAAGATAAAAGAAGTGAAATGTCCGAAGATTGCCGTACTCGGTACCGACTGCGCACTGGGCAAAAGAACTACTACACGTTTTTTGGTGGAGGCGATGCGCAAAGCCGGCTATAAGGCTGAGATGATTTACACAGGCCAGACCGGCTGGATGCAGGGCGCGAAGTATGGATTTATTTTCGATTCAACGCTGAACGATTTTATCTCGGGTGAAATGGAGCATGCGATTCACACATGTTATATGGAAGCGAAGCCTGACATCATTTTTATCGAAGGGCAGTCTTCGTTACGTAATCCAAGCGGCCCTGCCGGATCGGAATGGATTGTTTCGGCCGATGCAACTGCAGTGGTGCTTCAGCACAATCCGAAACGCAAGCAATACAAGGACCTCGAGTATTATCCGGCTTACATTGCACAACCGAAAGAAGAAATTGAATTAATCAAAATATACGGAGCGCCAACCGTAGCGATTACAGTTAATACATCAAAGCAAACTCCGGAGGAAGCAAAAAAAATTGCCGCTGAATATGAAAAAGAGCTTGGCGTCCCGGCTGTGCTTCCGCTGGAAGAAGGATTAGATCGGCTCGTGCCCATTTTTGAAAAACTTATCCGTGAATCGAAATGAAGATCAAAAACATAAAAACGTGGAAGGCCGATCTGGCCAACAAAAAGCCTTATACCATTGCGTTTAAGACGATCGATTCGGTGAGTAACGCATTCGTGGAGATTACATTGGAAAACGGTGTAACCGGAATCGGTTCGGGCAACCCGAGCGAATATGTTACCGGGGAGTATTTCGATTCAACAATCGCTACGCTGGAAGAAAAGAATCTTGATTTCCTGGTTGGCCGCGATATCCGCGAAGCGAACCAATTGCTGTTCGAAGTGTTGCAGAAGTTTCCAAAGAATCCTGCCGCACGTGCTGCATTGGATATTGCGATCTATGATGCACTGACAAAACACCTGGGTGTTCCGCTGGTGAAGTTCCTCGGACAAAAAATAAAGTCATTGCCAACATCCAATACCATCGGGATTAAAAATGTTGAAGAAACGCTAAAGGAAGCAAAAGAATATGATGAGCGCGGATTTAAAATCCTGAAAGTGAAACTGGGCAAAGACCTGGAGGAAGACATTGAACGCCTGGTTAAGCTTCGCGAGCATTTTGGAAAGCGGATGGTTATTCGCATCGATGCAAACCAGGGCTACACAACACAGCAAACAAAAGATTTTTATAAGCGCACGGCAAGCCTGGATATTGAACTGATTGAGCAACCACTTCCCGCAAAGTCGGTGGATGAAATGAAAGCCTTGCCGGATGACATCAAAGTTAAGATTGCCGCCGATGAGTCATTGCTCTCTCCCGCTGATGCCCTCAAACTCGTAACGCCACCCAGTGCAGCAGGCATTTTCAACATTAAGCTGATGAAGTGCGGAGGCGTGAACGAAGCGTTAAAGATTGCTGATCTCGCACTGCATGCGAAGGTTGATCTGTTCTGGGGCTGCAATGACGAAAGTATTGTAAGTATAACCGCTGCGCTTCATGTGGCATTCGCCTGCAGCAACACAAAGTATATCGATCTGGATGGGAGCCTGGATTTGGGTAAAGATGAAGTTACGGGCGGTTTTATTCTCAAAGACGGCATCATGTCGTGCTCCGATAAACCCGGGTTGGGTGTGGAGCGAATACGGTAGAGATTTAGTACTTTCTTACAGTAAAATAGGTGAACATTTGATCCTCCGATCAAAATCAGCTTATGATTTGTAACCTCTTTTTACCAGATACCGTTTGCCAGAAAAACAATTACGCTATGCCTAAATTTACTGTTGTTTTCTCCGCATTTCTGCTTTGTATCACATGGATGACTTCATCCGCACAGGTTTCTGACCAGGAAGGAGTAAATCAGGCATTGATGAATTACCTGGATGGCGGCACATATGGGGATACCGTTAAACTTAATAAAGCTTTTCATGTATCAGCCACAATGAAGTTCATCGATAACAAAACCGGTGAATTCAGGGATGTACCCATTCGCGATTTCCTTAATCGCGCAAAAGCCAATGCCGGTAAAACCAGCGATCGCAAAACAAAAATTGTTTACACTACCATTTCGGGAACTGCCGCGCAGGCCCGTCTGGAGATTGATGGCGGAACCTATAAATTTCATGATTACATGAACTTGCTGAAGGTTAACGGGGAATGGAAGATCGTGAGCAAGATTTTCTGGCGGGAAGACATCGCGGCTCCTGAAAAGTAAGCCTTTACATCACGCAATCGCAGGCTCGTAGCGGTAATATCGCTGGAAAAGACGGATACATGCGACAACGATCAGTACGAGCGAAAACGGAATGATAAGCTTGCAGAGAATTGCGAAGAAGCTTATCAGAAAAAGCCAGAATAAAAACGCGCTGAATTTTTCCGGATCGCGTTGTGGTTTCAGCAGATAGATGTGAATAAAAAACAGCACGCCTGCTGACAGGAGTACGAGCCATAGTAATTCGCCCATGTTTCCCATCATGCTGATGCTGAACACAAGTTCGGGTAACATCAGGCCGGCATAAAACAGGATGTACATCAGGCACGTGCGTAATGCTTGGAAGGGGAGCGCTTTGATCCAGGTAAGATACCGGTCTTCGAAGATTCTGACTTTCGGGAGCAAAAAAGTGTGCGACAGCAACACGAATACCCACGTCAATCCAAGGATGCGAAAATCATCCCCGGCAACGGTGGCTTCGCGAACAATGTATAAGAGGGCCAGTGAGAACGTTTTGCTGATCAGCAACGCGATCTTTTCTTCGGTTAAAAAGTACGAAACGTAAAAACCTATTCTTCCCGCTACGTTTGGAATTCTTAAGGCTGGAATTTTCCACGTAAACCGATGTTGGGTTCTTATGACAAGTTGGATGGCATACGCGTTGAACGCGCACAATGCGCACTGAAAAATCAAAATCAGCCCGCTTAGCGCATAGTAGCCTTTCGAAAATCCGATTAGGTAAATGAATACGGAGTACGCTAACACCGGGAAGAAACATATGATCACCATCAGCACGAGGTGAGAAAATGAACCGTTACGCGGAAGCAACGTCAGGTCTGCAAAAAAACGATAGTCTGGCTTTCTGAGAAGTGAGAGAACATAGATCAGAATTTTTGTATTGTAAAGAAGCCATATCAGTATTACGACCATCAGAAACACGGGTACTTCGAACATTCCTTCGATTAGCGCACGATGATAGTTAACTAACTGGTTCGATTCAACCGTTCCGAACATGATCAGGAAAACAAACAGCAACAAGCCGGCATGACTCCGGTAAAACGGAATCACCACGGTTTTAATCAACACGTTTTGAATGGCGCTCATGTCAACTGAACGGTTTGATCACGCACGACAAGCCTTCCATCAAACGACAAGATATTTTGTTCAAACGCCTGGTGTGACGTAATCAAAAAGGAAATTCCGTTTGTTTGCGCCTCGTGAATTTTTGAAAGGAGTATCGGAGTAAAATTCACATCCAGCGTGATCAGGGGCTCGTCAAGCAAAATGAGTTTTTGCGGACCAATGAATGCCAGCAGGATCGATAATTTTTTCATCATTCCGCTTGAATAGCCGCCTACCGGCCGATCTAAAAAATCACTGATGTTAAACTGGCTGATCAGTTGGTTAACCTGCGATGGATCTGCATCTCGTGTTTTTTGAAAGAATCGAATCAGTTCGGTTCCGGTTAAGATTCCGGGAAATTGCGGCTCTGCTTCGGCGTATGAAACCTGCCTGCGATATGCAACGGGCGACTTTACCAAATCAATCCCGTTGATATTCACGGCCCCCTCGAACGGACAAATACCTGCGATGATTTTCAGCAGTGTTGTTTTCCCTGACCCATTGCCACCTTCTACCCAAAATGTCCCATCCGGGATCGTCAGTCCGGGTATGGTCAGCACCGTATGTGAACCGTATTTTTTGGAGAGGTCTGTTATCGCCAGCATGACAAATAAGTGTGGAAATCGGAATGCGGATTACACCGGCCTGGCGTTTTTCTAAGGCAAAAAAAAGCCCCGGGAACCACCCCGGGGCAATCAACCAAACCCCTCAACCTACCCGCCCCCGGGGAACCCGGGAAACGGATATTATCTTAAACCTGCTTATATAACAGCGGTCGCCTCATTTAAGTTCTCGAAGACGAAGTCAGTTTCATTCTTCAGGTCGATAAAAATTATAGAATCTTTACTAACCTTTCCGGACAATATTTGTTTAGATAATTCGTTTAATAATTCACGCTGCAACACCCGCTTTAACGGCCGTGCACCAAACTGCGGATCAAAGCCAAGTTTTGATAAACGCTCACGGGCAGCATCCGAAATCTCAATCTTCACACCCGCTTCGTCCAAACGCTTCCGCACCAAGTCAACCTGGATGTCAACAATTTTGCGAATGTCTTTCTGGCTCAATGGGCGGAACATGATGATTTCGTCAATCCGGTTCACAAACTCGGGGCGAACAGTTTTACGCAACAGCGTCATTACCTCGTCCTTCGTGGTTTCGAGAACCTCAAAATAATTTTCATCATTGATCTTCTCGAAGTTTTCCTGGATCAGCTGCGAACCGATGTTCGTAGTCATGATGATGATCGTATTCTTGAAGTTCGCCACGCGACCTTTGTTATCGGTAAGCCGGCCATCATCCAATACTTGTAAAAGGATGTTAAACACGTCCGGATGCGCTTTTTCGATTTCATCCAGCAGAATCACGGAATACGGTTTCCTGCGAACGGCCTCTGTTAATTGTCCGCCTTCATCGTAGCCAACATATCCCGGAGGCGCTCCAATCAGCCTGCTTACGCTGTGCCGCTCCTGGTACTCACTCATGTCGATTCGTACCATGGCGTTTTCATCGTTGAAGAGATAATCGGCCAACGCTTTAGACAGTTCCGTTTTTCCGACACCGGTGGTTCCCATAAAAATGAACGAACCAATCGGACGCTTCGGATCCTGCAACCCTGCGCGACTTCTGCGCACTGCATCACTCAGCGCCTGAATAGCTTCTTCCTGACCGGCTACGCGTTTACCTAACTCTTCTTCCAGGTGTAATAGTTTTTCACGATCGCTCTGCAGCATTTTCGAAACCGGGATGCCGGTCCATTTGGCTACAACCTCTGCAATGTCTTCGCTGTCTACCTCTTCTTTCAGCAGCGATTTTTCGCCCTGCATATTTTTCATCTGCAGCTGAAACTCATTCAAACGTTTTTCGGCCTCGGTGATTTTTCCATAACGGATTTCCGCCACTTTACCATAGTCACCCGCCTTTTCAGCCTGCTCGGCTTCAAACTTCAGCTTGTCGATCGTTTCTTTTTCTTTCTGAATGCCATGAACAACGCTCTTCTCGCTTTCCCATTTTGCTTTCAGGGAATTACGTTCCTCTGACAGTTCAGCGATTTCTTTATTCAATAAGGTTTCTTTGCCTTTATCTTTTTCCCTGCGGATTGCTTCGCGCTCAATCTCCAATTGCATGATCTTGCGGTTCAACTCATCAAGCTCTTCCGGTAAGGAATCCATTTCAAGACGCAGTTTTGCGGCCGCTTCATCCATCAGGTCGATTGCCTTATCCGGCAGGAACCTGTCGCTGATGTAGCGGCTCGATAACTCCACAGCAGAAATCACGGCATCGTCTTTAATTCGTACGCCATGATGCAGTTCGTACTTGTCCTTGATCCCGCGAAGGATAGAAATAGAATCTTCCACAGAAGGTTCATTTACCATTACGGCCTGGAACCTGCGCTCAAGCGCTTTATCTTTTTCTACATACTTCTGGTACTCTTTTAAGGTAGTTGCACCAATTGCATGGAGTTCACCTCGCGCTAATGCCGGTTTTAAAAGATTGGCTGCATCCATCGCACCTTCGCCACCGCCTGCACCAATCAGCGTGTGAATCTCATCAATGAAGAGAATGATCTGGCCGTTTGAATCCGTCACTTCTTTAATAACGGCTTTCAGACGTTCTTCAAACTCGCCCTTATATTTTGCGCCCGCCACGAGTAAACCCATGTCGAGGGACACCAGAATTTTGTCTTTCAGGTTTTCGGGAACATCACCGTCAACGATGCGCTGGGCCATACCTTCCACGATGGCAGTTTTACCCACACCGGGTTCACCCAAAAGGATCGGGTTGTTCTTGGTTCTGCGCGAAAGAATCTGAAGCACACGCCTGATTTCTTCATCGCGGCCAATAACCGGGTCGATCTTACCGTTCTTGGCGAGGTCGTTCAGATTTTTGGAATAACGCTCGAGTGATTTGTATTTTGCTTCGGCATTTTGATCGGTAACCTTTGAACCACCGCGTAACTCTTTTATTGCCTTGATAAGGCCCGCACGCTCAAATCCGGCATCTTTTAAGATACTGGAAACTTTGTCTTTGGTTGCCAGTAACGCCAGCAGGAGATGTTCAACGGAGATATATTCATCTTTGAATTCACGCAGTTCCTTCTCAGCGTTTTGTAGAACCTGGTTAGTTGTATTCGATAAATACGGTTGCTGTCCGCTTACCTGCGGATAGCCGTTCAGGATCTCGTCAAGCTTGTTCACGAGAATGGTCTCGTTCACATTCAGCTTTTTGAAAACGTAGTTCGATACATTTTCATCGACTTCGAGGATTGCTTTCAGCAAATGACCGGGTTCGATTGCCTGTTGCTGTTTGGTCATGGCAATCTCGGCCGACTTCTGTAAAGCCTCCTGCGACTTGATCGTAAATTTTTCGAAGTTCATATGTTTTGCTCTCGCGGCATTAGCATCAAATCGTAATCCACATGGGTTAAAATGGTGGAATCAGAAATTTTGACATTTATTTTGATAGATTTAGAAGGTAAAAACGGCCATTCTGGCTTATAAAATGTCAAAAAAGGGGGCACAGGTAGCGAAGCAATTTCCTAACGCATTGGTTTTGGAAGCTGCGTGGGAGGTATGTAATCAGGTAGGCGGAATTTACACGGTGATACGATCGAAAGCTCCTTGTATGGTGGATTATGCAGGCGGCAATTATTGCATGATCGGGCCGTATATAAATAAGAATATCCAGGCCGAGCTGGAACCGCTTGAAGATGCGCAGGATATTTTCGGATTGGCTGCAGCAGCCCTGAGAAAAAAGGGCTATGACGTTCAGTATGCCACGTGGCTGATCACGGGAAAGCCGCGGGTTGTACTGTTAAATCCCAACGCCATTCAGGATAAGGCGCTGAATGTGGTAAAGTATTTATTGTGGAAAAATCATCTGATTGGAACTCCTACGCAACACGCGCTGATTGATCAGGTGGTTGCTTTCAGTTATTTAACGAAATTATTTTTTGATGAACTGGTTGCGCTGGCTCCAAAGGAACAACGCATCATTGGCCATTTTCATGAGTGGATGGCCGGCCTGCCAATTCTGGATATCAAAAAAGAAAACATGCCGGTGAAGACTGTTTTCACTACGCATGCAACGCAATTGGGGCGACATCTTGCAATCAATTCTCCGTTGTTTTACGCACACCTGCCTTTTTTTAACTGGAAGGAAGAAGCAAAGAAATTTGGCGTGGAGGCTGAGGCGGGTATTGAATTTGCCTGCGCGCAAAATGCCGATGTATTGACAACCGTGAGTGAAGTTACTGCGCGTGAATGCCGGCATCTGCTGAAGCGAAAACCCGAAGTAATTCTTCCGAATGGCTTAAACATCGAACGGTTTGAGGCGTTGCATGAATTCCAGAATCTGCATCTGCGCTACAAGGAAGAAATTCACGAGTTCGTGATGTCGCACTTCTTTCATTCGTATTCTTTTGATCTGAATAAAACGGTGTACCTGTTCACTTCTGGCCGGTATGAATACAAAAACAAGGGATTTGATTTAACACTGGAAGCCCTCAGTCGTCTGAACCAGCGGTTGAAAAAAGAGAAAACGGATTTGACGGTGGTGATGTTTTTCGTCACTAAACGTGATTTCTACAGCATCAAGCCGGAAGTGCTGCAGGCTATGGCTATGATGCAGGAGATTTCGCAAACGTGCGATGCGATTGAAAAGCAGATCGGGAAAAAACTATTCTATGAAAGTACTACCCGAACCGACAATCAACTTCCGAACTTAAACGAGTTTGTTGATGAGTACTGGAAGTTGCGTTACCGCAGAACCATTCAAGCCTGGAAAACAAAATCCAATCCGGCCGTGGTTACGCACAACCTGGTAAATGAATCGCAGGATGAAATTTTAACATTCCTCAACGCAAAAAAACTTCTCAACAATCCGAAAGATCCGGTGAAGATTGTTTACCACCCGGATTTTATAACCACCAGCAGTCCGTTGTTCGGGATGGAATATCATCAGTTTGTGCGTGGTTGTCATCTGGGTGTGTTTCCGAGCTACTATGAACCCTGGGGATATACCCCGCTCGAGTGTATGGCGAGCGGCGTGCCGTCGATTACCAGCGACCTTTCAGGGTTTGGCGACTATTTGCTCCGGCATTTACCGGAACATAATCAATACGGCTTGCATGTGATTGAACGCGGAAAGAAGATCTTCGATTGGTCGGCTAACCAGCTTACCGAGGTGATGTACAAATTTGTGAATCAGTCGAGACGGGAACGCATCATGCAACGGAATAACGTGGAGAACAATTCGGCAATCTTCGACTGGTCGAATCTAATTAAACATTATAAGGAGGCGTATCAGCTTGTGCTGAAGAATTAATTTGCCGGTTCTTCATTTACCTCATTGTTAACAATCCTGTTGATACGCGGCTGGATTAACCAGATGCCAATGGGGGTAAAGCAAAACAGTAAAAACGTTCCAAAATACTCACCGAAGGTCGCTTTCCTGTTCTTTTCGATACTGACTAACATTTTTGCCGGGAACGTGAGGGAGTGCAAAAATGCAAACGCTACATAAAAGAATGGCAACGCAATCCAACCTTCAAAAGTCATTCCCTGCCCATCCGAGATAATCATGATGATAGCGTAAACGCCTATCCATAAAAAGCTGTTGATTATGTATAGGGTATGATTGACTTCGATTCTGGCAGGCAGCAATTGGTAGAGTGAATTTCCGGTCAGAAATAACCAGCCGAACCAAATCGATAATCCGATGGCGGTCAATATGCCCGATAGCTGCGGGTTGCCTTCAACGGTAATATTCATGACAAAAAATGCCAGGACCAGTGGAATAAAAACTTGCCAGTGTTTAAGCTTCAGTACGAACATATTAGAAGATAAATCGTCCAAAAAAGTAAAGGGCAATCAGTACAAGCAGAAATACCGCAATCCATTTCCGGCTGCCTCCGGTGGAGGTAAACTCATAACCGCAGATGGGGCAAGCGCTACTCTTTTCATCAACCTCCATCGCGCAAGCCGGGCATTCCTTCTTCTTCATCCTTAAAAATGTGAAGTATTTTCCACGCTTTTCCCACAGTTCACACATTTTTGTTGAATCTGCGCCCTCAAATTTGCTTTAAAACGCATTTTTTCGCTGGTCTGATAGTTGCAAACTTCATCTAAAAACGGATATACTATGGCAACTTCTACACTGGACAGAGATAACATGACGGGAAAGATTCATGAAGGTCACTATGCCAATACGCCCGTTAAGTATCTCACCTCTTCTTCCCTCATTGGCGACAAGGTTTATAATAATCTTGATGAAAATTTAGGAGAGATTCGTGAAATCATGGTTAACCTTCAGGATGGCCGCGTAGAATACGTGGTAATTGAATTCGGTGGGTTCTTGGGGATCGGGGAAAAGTATTTTGCCGTACCGTTTAAAGCATTAACAATTGATACAAACCGTCACGCCTTTATTCTGAATCAGAAAAAGGAAGTTTTGGAAAACGCTCCGGGCTTTGATAAAAATCACTGGCCGGAAACGAATTCGCATGTGATGGAAAAGACATATAACTACTGGGGGAGCTTTATGGGACCTAATACTGGTGCAGAACCGTATTAACTACAGGTATCCTATAAAGCAGAAAAGCTCAGCTCCGTCAGGACTGGGCTTTTCATTTTTATAAGGGGTTCGGTTTGAATTTATGTGAGCAGCACATTCGGATCGAAAATACTGCGGTAATTTTTCCGGTATGCCCAGAACAGAAAAACGTGCAATGCTACGATAATAACCGCTATCGAGATGTTGGCAGGCGCGAGGAATGCATGAAACAATAAAATGTTTAAGCTAATCGGAGCCAGGATCACCAGCGACAAAGGCGTTAAAAAATTCAGTAAAAGAAATCCACCCAAAAGAACTTCGAGTCCTTTCACCATCGGGAAGAAATATCCTGCCTGAAACAATCCGCCCAGGAAACTCCCGGCAGCTCCTTGTTGAGTAGGAGGAGTCGGTAAATAATGGAGGAAAAAATTCAGTCCGAAGAACAGATAGATCAGTCCCAGCAATGAGCGGGTAATAGTTGTTGATATCGATTTAATTTTTGTTGACATAAATGATAATGTTAAAAGGTGAGAGGTTTTGTTGTTTAAGCGCTTAACAGCTCTTCTTCAAAAACCGGGTAATCGGTGTATCCTTTTGCGTCAGGAGAATACAACGTGCCTGAATCCAGTTTGATGTTCAGCGGAAGATTTTTGTGGAAACGATTAACCAGATCAGGATTTGTAATGAACGGCCGGCCGAATGAAACAAGGTCGGCAACCCCGGAGCGGATCGCTTCTTCAGCACTCATCAAGGTGTGGCCGCCTGAAATCATCACGGTGTTTGAGAATTTTTTGCGAATGGATTCTTTCACGAGGTTGATTACCTCGGGCTTGTTGCCGGTGCTTTGATCATTGATATGAATGTAGGCGATGTTGAGCTTGTTCAATTCCTCGGCCAGATAACCATACATCACGTCAACGCCCGGATAATTCCGGATGTCGTTGTTGGTTCCGAACGGGGAGAGACGGATAGCAGTTTTTCCACTTCCGATAGCATCGCTAACTTCTTTAACAACTTCTAACACAAACCGGGCGCGGTTTTCTACTCCGCCACCGTAAAGGTCGGTGCGCTGGTTTGTATGAGGCGACAAAAACTGTTCGAGTAAATATCCGTTGGCCGCGTGAAGTTCAATTCCATCAAAGCCTGCTTCAATTGCATTTTTGGCGGCCTGTACAAATTCACGTTTTGCTTCGACAAGTTGTTCAGAGGTCATGGCGAGAGCAGGGGTATATGCTTGCATGCTTTGCTGGTCGGTCCAGGTTTGTCCCGGCAAGGCAACAGCAGATGGGGCCAACACAGTTGCACCTTCCGGAAGGTTGAGCGAATGACTTACGCGCCCGGTGTGCATCAGTTGAACGAAAATTTTACCATCGTTTTTGTGAACAGCCTCGGTAACTTTCTTCCAGCCTGCAACTTGTCCTGCAGAAAAGATACCCGGGATGCGTGCGTAGCCCAATCCGTTAGGAGAAGGGGAAGTGCCCTCAGTGATGATTAGTCCGGCAGAAGCGCGTTGCGCGTAGTATTCGGCCATCAAATCGTTTGGAATATTATTCAAAGCGCGACTGCGCGTCATAGGCGCCATCACGATGCGATTTTTCAATTCGGTATTGCCGAGCTGGTAAGAGGTAAGTGCTGGTTTTGAACTCATAGCAAGCATTGATTAAATTATATATTTAAATATTTCGATTGATTCAGTCCAATAAAAGCCCTTTTCAGGGGGCTATACTAAACAAGACGCAAGCAGCCGATTTTTAGTTCATCGATACATTGAAATTTTTCAATGTATTTTCATAAAAAATTTTTTCAGGTGAATTTCAGGGCTCCGATAGACGCAGTATAGTCCTTCAAAACCTTCTCATTCAGGTTGTATTTGTGGTTTCGGCCTTCTTTTTCCGGCTCGATCAAGCCAGCTTCAATCAGCACTTTGATGTGGTGGCTCACGGAAGGCTGTGCCAGCTCGCTTTCTTCCTGGATGTCGGAACAGGCACCGCAGCCCCCTTTTTTGGAGATGTGCTGCAAAATCTTGAGGCGGTTGGTATCTCCCAGGGCCTTTGAGATTTTCTCGATCTGTTTAGCGGTTAAAGCCATTGTATTGATGAATGCAAATATATCAGTTGGTTATCATACGTGAAACCTGCTGCAAAAGTTCCGGTTCGTCTGCCGGGCGACAATCGTGCGGAAATCGCGAAAAACTAAATCCGGCCCACGGTTGTTTACCGTATATTGATCATGTAAACAGATCACTATGCGAAATTTTGGTAAAATTGGATTAATGCTTGTAGTGGGAATGCTGGCAGCCTGTTCGGGAAACAGCCAGGATAAACCTGCAGCACCTAAAAAGGAAGACAAGACTATGGAAAACAAACTTCAGATAAACCGGACGGAAGAAGAGTGGAAGAAAATTCTTACGCCTGAACAGTATTATGTGCTTCGCGAGAAGGGAACCGACAGGCCGTTCTCCGGAAAATTCTATATCCACAAAGAAAAAGGAATGTACAAATGCGCTGCCTGCGGAAACGAATTGTTCACATCCGATATGAAGTTTGATTCGAACTGCGGATGGCCAAGCTTCGACCGGGAGATTGAAGGCGGCAAGATCAAACAAGTACGCGATACCTCCCATGGAATGATCCGTACAGAAATTTTATGCGGAAAGTGCGGGTCACACCTCGGGCATATTTTCGATGACGGCCCGACCGTTACAGGACAACGCTATTGCGTGAACTCAACATCAATCTCGTTTGAAGCGGAGAAGAAATAGCAGTAAACCTCTACTGATAAAAAAATGAAGAGACGCATCATCGTGCGTCTCTTCTGTTTTGTATCGCCTCGCTGGTACGTCATTTTTATTCATTCTTCAGCACATCAGCCGGATTGGCACGCGCAACCTTAAAGGTCTGAGACCCGATCAGCAAGCCTGCCAACAAAAGAATGCCGAGCACACCCGCAAACATTTCGAATGGGGCAATGGATGTGTGATTTCCAATCTGTACAAGCAAAATCTTTTCAAAGAAAAGATAGGTGACCGGTAATGAAATAGCGGTTGCTATTGCCAGCAACACGATGAAGCCACGCCCGAGCAGGAATACAAGCTTGCCTTCACTTGCGCCCAGCACTTTGCGAATGCTCACTTCACGCAGCCGCGTTTCAGTTGTGAATACCACCATACCCAACAATCCGAGCGAGGAAATGCATATCGCCATGGCAGCCATAAACGTTGCCAGTTTGATGGATGCTTCTAGTCCGTCATAGCCTTCTCTGATCTGGTCGGAATACAGTTTCGCATACATCGGATGTACCGAATCATATTTTTTCCAAATAGCCTCCATTTTTGCGCGCGTCTCGGTCCAGTTTTTCGTTTGCAGTCTTATGTTAAGATAACTAGCCTCTTTTCTGCTGTACCGAAAAATAACTTCATTTGAATTTTTGCTGTCAGCCTTTCCATAAGTGAAGTCACTCAATACACCGATGATGGTAACTTTCTGATTATCAAGTTTAACGGTTTCACCGATCGCGTCAGCGGGTATCTGGCTGGCGATGTTGAAACGCTTTAATACATCTGTATTGACAATAATTTCGGTTTCTTTTGCACTATCGGATTTGGCTTCAAAGTTTTTGCCGGCCAGAAATTTAAAGTCGTGCAGCGGAAGATAATTTTCATCAACAAAGTTATGCCACACGAGTGCTGAATCGGTTGGATCTTTTTCAGTTTTCATGTGCGTACCCCAATAGTTGCCCGTACTGGTTATGAGGCGGGACCGCGAAACGTTTTGCACCTCCGGAAGTTCCCGCAGATCGGCCATGATCGGATCCGGTTTATTTCCCTGCAGACTTAAGTTGATAATGTTGTCTGTTGTGAAGCCCAGGTTAAATGCCAGGTAATGTTTGTATTGTTTGTGCAGAATCAGCATCGAAGTGATAAAGATGATGGAGATGCAATATTGAAACACGATCAAAACCTTCCGCATGGTGATTTTCCGGAATACCTGCATGCTCGAAACGTCTTTCAACACTTTAACCGCATTTATTTTTGAAAAGAAAAGTGCGGGCATAAAGCCGGCCAACGCGCCAACAGCAATGGCGAAAAGGATAAAGTAACTTATCAGCAAGGGGGAAATGTCAAGAACAAGAAGTTCCCTGAGCTCTCCCTGCAGACTCAGCAAGTGAGGTTTCAGCAGGATGAAAAATCCGAATGCAAATACCAGTGCCAGAAGTGATATGATAATGGATTCAACTACAAATTGCCCGATGATATGGCCCTTCACGGCACCGATAATTTTGCGAACGCCTACTTCCCGTGAGCGCCTTAATGAACGCGCGATGGAAAGATTGGTGTAGTTAAACGCAGCCGAAAGCAGAATCACTGCGGTGATTGCCATAAAAATCCAGAATGTTATTTTTCCGAACGTTGGGCCTATCTGGTTGTTGAGGTCGTTCCCGACCAGAATGTCGGTTATAGGCTGACATCCAAGAAAAATCTTGACATTCGGTATCAGGTTGTCGTTTTTCCGTGCATACGCATTCAATTTTGATTGAAAGGTCTTCATATCAGTACCGTCATGCATCAGCACATACACGTATGTGCTCCATACGTTATCCCATTGCCACTCCCGGTCATCTTCTTTAGTAATTTCACGGGTAGTCAGTGAACCGAGCAGATCAAACTTCATGTGCGAGAACGGGGGAATGTCCTTCATGATTCCCGTAATGGTGTATTGCCGGTCTTTGTTAAGTATAATTGTTTTTCCAAGCGCATTTCCATCGCCAAACAACTTGTGCGCAGATGTCTCTGTCAATACAATCGAAAAGGGCTGCTTTAACGCTGTTGCGGGATTGCCTTCCAGCAGGCTAAACGAAAACACATCGAACATTGACTCGTTTGCCCACAAACCATTTAGTGAAACGATAGTTTCTCCGAACTGAAGATCGCCACCGAAGCCTGTATGAAGAACAGCAGTCTTTTCAACCTCCGGAAAGTTTTCCTGCATCGCTTTGCCAACGGTCATGGAATTCGAAGCATTCCCCTGGTCATTCTTGTTTTCCAGCCACTGGTATTGACTGGTGATCCGGTAAATCCGGTCGTGGTGCTCGTGAAATTTATCGTACGAGAAAATATCAGCGATAATCGCAATCATGAGAAGGCCCACCGCCATGCTCACCGATAATCCTACAATATTGATGGCCGAAAACAACTTGTTGCGCATGATGCTGCGGCCGGAGGTTTTTACATAGCTGCCTAACATAATCCAGTTGATTAAAAGATTGACGAACTCAGGTTTTCGAATCGTATACAGGCGAAGAAATTTTAGCACATCCAGGATATAGATCAACCGGGCACGTGATACACCCTTCGATTTCACATTACGGTCGAAGTATTCGTTTAAATCGCCCTGTAAATCTTCGAGCAATTCCGGCCTGCAATACCAGGAGAGAAACCGTTCGGCCCACCGTGGAGGATGTAAGCGGCTCTTCGGTTTCATCAAATATTTTTTAAAGACATGCCCGGGATCATATTCCAGAGATTATCGCGTACCTCTTTCGCTTTAAGCAAAGCGGATTTGCCTGCCGCTGTTACGGAATAGTATCGTTTCCGCTTTCCGCCACGTGTACTGGTTGCTTCACCGAGTTTACTTTTAACAAGACCTTTTTCCTCAAGCCTGTTCAGTACTGCGTGAACAACGCCCAGCTTGGCCGAACGCCCTGTCTGCTTTTCAAGCTCATCGCAAATGGCAACGCTATAAGCTTCGCTCATTAATGCAGCAATGGTTAAGAGCACCAGTTCTTCAAATTCTCCCAGGTTGGTTCCTTTCATAAGCGAGTATGATTAATTACGTAAATGTATGTAAAATGGTTGTGATTGCGTCTCATTTAATATGTAGAAACGTAAAATCTTGCGTCTCTACGTTAACATTCGCGGAACCGGCATTTACGAATCGATCTTCGCCATTTCCCAGCCAATCATGCCTTTTTTGCGGGTGGGGTTCCAGCGGTATTCTCCGAGGATTCCGTCTTTGCGGATTACGCGGTGGCAGGGAATCAGATAGGCGATATGATTGGAGCCGACAGCCGACCCGACAGCCTGCATGGCCTTGGGGCTCTGAATTTGTTGTGCGATTCCCTGATACGTTGTTACGGAACCCATCGGAATTTTCAGGAGTGCTTCCCAGACTTTGATTTGGAAATTTGTGCCCTTCACCAATACATGAAGCTTATCCTGGCGTTGCTGCGGGTTAAAAATCTTTTGCGTAAACGTTTGGGTGTACTCGTTATTCTGGTGGAACACTGAGTTGTTCCAATGCTGTTTCATCTCTTCAATGCTTTTGAACACATCTTCATCGGGTTGAATAAAAGATAACCAGCAAATACCACGTTCGGTGACACCAATCAAACATGTGCCAAAAGGTGTTTCATGAATACCGTATTCAATTCGGATGCCTGAACCTTTCAGCTTGTATTCTTGTGGAGTGACTGCTTCCAGTGTAGTGAATAAATCATACACGCGTGATTGCCCGGAGAGTCCGGCTGACTCAGCAGCTTCAACCAGGTTTCGGGTTTCATTCAATTTTGCCTTTAAGAAATCAACGGTCAAAAATTGTAAGAATCTTTTCGGACTGATACCAGCCCATTCGGTAAAAATCCGCTGAAAATGAAACGGAGAAAGATGAACCTGTTCGGCAACCTCATCCAGCTCAGGCTGACGCTGAAAATTTTTTTCCAGGTATACGATCGCCTGCTCAATACGCTGATAGTTGATTTCCTGCTCTGACACGGTCATAAAAATATTGATTTTGTTACGTAAAGATGCAGCGCACCGCGGGCGGTTTGAAACCTGATTCTTGCTGAAAACAGTACAAAAATTCGCTACATTTCAACAAATAACCTGCCCGTGAACCAACCTGCAAGCGAAGGACTCAAGCGAATCATCGGAACGCGGGCGCTCATTCTCGGCACGATCAACCTGACAATCGGTGCCGGCATCTTTGCCCTTCCGGCTGATGTGGCCAGGTATCTCGGCACGGCTTCGTGGATGGCCTACGTGATTTGCGTGACGCTGCTTATGCTGATGCTGTTGTGCTTCGTTTCGCTCGGCACAAAGTTTACATCAACAGGAGGCGCTTATGTGTATGTTGAAAAAGCATTCGGACCGTATCCAGGATTTTTGATTAACTCGTTATACTGGTTTGGCTATGCGGTGATGGCCGATGCTGCGGTGACAAACCTGTTGGTCGACAGTCTTTCAATTTTCTTTCCCATCCTGAAAACAGTTGTGGGGCGAGTTGCTTTAATGGCTGCGGTGTTTTCTTTCATCGGCTGGATTAATGTACGCGGTGTAAAGCAAGGAGTAAGATTAGTGGAGATCAATACCATTGCTAAAATTCTTCCATTGGTTGCGCTGATCGTTGCCGGATGTTTCATGATCAATTTCGATAACTATAGCTGGAATGGTTTTCCGCCTGTTCATCAGCTTGGTTCGGTTTCTCTTCTTTTATTCTTCGCGTTTGGCGGAGGAGCGGAGACTGCCTTGAATGCATCCGGAGAAATCCGGAACCCGGTTCGCACAATTCCGATCGGATTGCTTGTCGGAGCATTTTTGGTGTTTGTGATTTACCTGTCAATTCACCTGGTAGCGCAGGGTGTGTTAGGTCCGGATCTGGCAGTTTATAAAGAAGCGCCATTGGCCAAAGTTGCAGAACGTGCACTAGGATCGTTTGGTGTTAGCATGCTGATTGCCGGTGCAGCCATTTCCTGCTTTGGACTTGTGAGCGGAGATATTTTGGCATCTTCCAGATTATTGTTCGCGGGGGCCCGCGATGGTGTGCTTCCGAAATTTTTGGCGAAAATTCATCCGAAGTATGCAACGCCTTACTGGTCGGTTATTTTGTATACAGTAATCGCGTTTATTCTTTCCGTCAGCGGAGGCTTTCGGGAACTCGCTACCATGGCCAGCACAGCACTGCTTATTATTTACCTGGGAATAATCTTCGCGACTATAAAACTCCGGAATGTAAACCGCGAGACATCCTTTAATATTCCGGGCGGACTGACTGTGCCTATTGTGGCGCTTGTGGCTACCGGATGGTTTTTATCGAACCTGAAACAAGAAGAGGTTATCCCCGCTCTCATATTTCTTGCTGGTACAAGTGTTTTTTATTTTGCTTATCGAAATCTTAAGAAAAACTAGTTTAGATGCCTCGTGTTCAACTTGATTTTCCTGCTGAAACAAAATTCACGTGCGAGCTAACGGTTCGTGGGTCTGATCTCAATTATGGAAATCATGTTGGTAATGACTCGATGCTTACACTCATGCAGGAAGCACGGATTTCGTTTTACCGGAGTGTGGGCTACCGGAATGAACTAAATTTTGAGGGCACAATCGGCCACGTAATAGCCGATGCAACGATTGTTTATAAATTGGAAGCTTTTTTGGGCGATGTGCTGACGGTTGATATAGCCGTAACCGACTTCCATAAATATGGTTTCGACATGTTTTATCGGTTGCGTAACAAGCTAACCGGTAAGGACGTGGCCATTGGTAAGACCGGAATGGTGTTTTTCGATTATGAAAAGCGAAAGGTTGCGTCAATCCCTGCCGGATTTCTCGAGAAGGTTAAAGTTAGCCTTTAAAGGAGTATCTTTAGAAAACTCCTCCCATGAAAGTCGTAGCTGCAGTGATGTTTGCGGCCTGTTCCTTTACCGTTCAGGCGCAACAGGTTATTGTCAGGAATGTTACACCAATCGACTACAATACGATTGCTTATCCCAACCTGCTGGGAAATACGCAGTCCAGTCAGTCCTATAAAGGAACTGTAACCCTTACCGATGGCAGCGAAGTGAAAGGCAAAATCACATTCTTCCGCAAAAAGGATGAGACGAGTTTGCTTCGCCTGAAAGTGAACACGGGAGAGGAGAAAAAGGACATTGCGGCTGCGCAAATCAAATCGATAGCACTCGATCCGCAGGCATATGAGAAAAAATATGCTAACGATTTTAAAAACCCTGTTAAGAACTTTCAGCCCGGATACATTATTCTGCCAACGGGAGAAAAGGTGATCGGGAAGGTGGCTCAGTTCCGGGATCTCAGCGATTACGACTTTTTCATTTACAACATTGGTTTTCTGCCGGAAGGATCCGAGGTCGCTTCCATCATTAAAGGCGGCAAACTTGCTGAATTCGGACAACAGATTGATGGCAAGATGAATATCTGGGACGGCTATGCAGACGGTTATTTGTTGCGGATGGTGGATGGAAGATTCCGCTTAAGCCTCAATCCCTACTCAAAAGTTGAAAATGAATTTTTTACCGCTGTTAAAAACCACATTGCCGATTCCCTGGCTAAAGATGCGGCGCAGCGCGCATTCGCGCGAAGCATAAAAAATGGTAATGATATAAACCAGTCGGTCGAAAATGCTGCGAATGCAGGTCAGGTGGTCAGTGAAGTGCTGGGAGGAATCGAAATCAACAAAAAGGAATATCTCGTGTTCGATACCCGAACCGGGAAAGTGGTTTCGCTCAACAAAGACAATTTTCGTAACCAGGCGCTTGCGCTCAATTCCGGTTGCTCCCGGGCTGTTGTGGTCTCCTGGGATGCAATGGAAGATTTTGTGAAACAGCTAAACGAAGTTTGTAATTAACGGCTCAGAACTTCCTGATTGTTTACCAGCACCAGCAGGTCGTCATCGTTCACCTCTTTTTTCTCATCGGCAACAATGAGGAAGTTTTCGTACAGCATGTTAAGTTGTGCACCTTCCACACTGTGGCCAAGCAATTCGACCCGGTGCTTCAGTGCTGCACGGCCGCTTCTTGCCGTAAGCACAATGGATGAAGACGGAACGCCCACATCGGCCGGGTTGATGATTTCGTAGTTTTCGGCATGCTTCAGGAAGCCGTCCTGGTGAATACCCGACGAATGTGCAAACGCATTCCGGCCAACGATTGCTTTGTTTGCCTGTACCGGCATGCGCATCATGCTTGAAACCAAATGGCTCAATTCAAAAATGCGCTCCGACTTAATGTTCGTGTAGAGGTCGAGGTCTTTGTGAACTTTTAATGTCATGGCTACTTCTTCCAATGAAGTATTTCCCGCACGTTCACCGATACCGTTGATGGTAACCTCTGCCTGACGGGCACCATTGATCAGTCCTGAGATGGTGTTCGCGGTAGCCATCCCCAGGTCGTTGTGGCAGTGCACGGAGATCACGGCTTTATCGATGTTCTTCACGTTCTCCATCAGGTATTGAATGCGCTTGCCGTAGAGATGCGGAAGGCAATAACCCGTTGTGTCCGGAATGTTTACGACATCAGCACCGGCTGCAATAACAGCCTCTACCAGTTTTGCCAGGAAAGGCAGGTCGGCACGGCCGGCATCTTCTGCATAGAACTCAACTTCATAACCTTTGTCTTTCGCATATTTGGTAGCCCATGCGCCTTGTTCCAGCACCTGTTCGCGTGTGCTGCGAAACTTGTGCAGGATGTGAACGTCAGACGAACCGATGCCGGTATGAATTCGTCCGCGCTTTGCATGACGCAACGCTTCGGCTGCAACATCAATATCTTCTTTCTTCGAGCGGGTAAGTCCACAGACAACCGGTTCTTTTACGGCCTTGGAAATTTCAACTACCGAAAGAAAGTCTCCCGGACTCGAAATCGGGAAACCTGCTTCGATCACATCCACGCCAAGCGCTTCAAGCTCGCGCGCAATGATGACCTTTTCTTCAGTCTTTAACTGGCAACCCGGTACCTGTTCGCCATCGCGGAGGGTTGTGTCGAAGATTTCAATTTTCTTAGCCATACCTTTAGGTTATAGATTAATGTTGTTAATGAATTGACGTTGATGCGATATAGGTTGCCGTATTCAGCGCAGTCATATCTATCGCTTCTTTACTCTTCGTAAGCTTGCTGGTCACGGTGTTACCCATCTTCTGGGTATTCAGTATTTTTTCTTTTGCAGTTTTTGCGTCAGCAATGTCAGTTGTTCTCCAGCCTTCTTTCAAGGTCTGTTCAACAGCATGGATTACGGCATCGGCTTCGTTCTTCAACCCGAAAGAAATGTCCAGCATCAGGGCAACCGACAGGATGGAAGCCAGCGGGTTGGCAATTCCTTTTCCAGTGATGTCGTGCGCACTTCCGTGAATGGGTTCATACAAGCCAACGGTATCGCCTATCGAGGCAGACGCAAGCATCCCCATCGACCCGGCAATCTGAGAAGCTTCATCCGTAAGAATATCGCCAAACAGGTTTCCGGTTAACACCACGTCAAAGCTTTTCGGATTCTGGATAAGCTTCATTGCTGCGGCATCGATGAACTGATGCTCGAGCTTTACATCCGGATATTGCTTACTTACTTCATTCACTACCTCTCTCCAAAGCCTGGAGCTTTCGAGTACATTGGCCTTGTCGACTGAGGTAACTTTCTGGCTGCGGGTTTGCGCGGATTTAAACGCTTTGTGAGCAATGCGTTCGATTTCATATTTCTGATAGATCATCAGATCATATGCAGTCTTCCCATCATCTTTCCGGCCTTTCTCTCCGAAGTACACGTCACCGGTAAGTTCACGGAAGAAGAGAATATCGGAGCCTTTCAGGATTTCCGGTTTGATGCTGGAAGCTTCGAGCAGTTCGTCAAATAATTTAATGGGACGAAGGTTAGCGTACAGGCCAAGTTCTTTGCGCATTTTCAGCAAGCCCTGTTCGGGCCTGACTTTTAGAGTCGGGTCGTTATCGTATTTCGGATGGCCAACAGCTCCAAATAAAATTGCATCACAGTTCTTAAGCTTGGCGAGGGTTTCATCCGGTAACGGATTACCGGTAGCTTCGATGGCATCGTGACCGATTTGCGCTTCTTCGAATGTAAATTCATGTCCGAAGACCTCACCGATCTTTTCCAAAACCTTCTTTCCTTCGGCCGTTACTTCCTTGCCGATTCCGTCTCCGGGCAGTATTATAATCTTCTTGTTCACTATACTTTGTTTTTTTTGGTACTGATTAATGTGTTAAATCGTACTCCTTAATCTCTTTATTCAGGCTCAACAGGTAATCGATGTCGTCATACCCATTCATCAGGCATGTCTTTTTGTAAGCGTTGATTTGGAAACCTTCTTTCTTGCCGTTGAAGCTGATAAATTGATTTTCGAGATCAACGGTTACTTCTGTTTTCGGATCACGCTGAATTGTTTCCAGCAGTTCGTTTAAAAACTGATCGGAAACAACCACGGGCAACACGGCATTGTTTAATGCGTTATTCTTGAAGATGTCGGCAAAAAAGCTCGACACCACCACCCGGAAACCGTAATCATAGATTGCCCACGCGGCATGCTCGCGGCTGCTGCCGCATCCGAAGTTTTTTCCGGCCACCAGTATCTTTCCGGTGTACGCATCATTGTTCAACGGGAACTCAGCAATTGGATTGTTGTTTCCGTCATATCGCCAATCGCGGAACAGGTTATCACCAAAACCTTCGCGCGTAGTAGCTTTTAAGAAGCGTGCAGGAATAATCTGATCGGTGTCAATATTCTCAACTGCGATCGGAACCGCGGGTGATACCAGTTTATGAAATTTCTCTTTACTCATACTTCGTTAATAGTTATTAGTTATCAGTTAATCGTATCGCTCTGCTATAACGATTAACTTTTAACGTTAAAACTCCCGGACATCAGTTACTTTGCCCGTAATCGCAGCCGCTGCGGCACTCAACGGACTTGCTAAAAACGTTCTTGATTTCGGACCCTGACGCCCTTCGAAATTCCGATTCGATGTGCTGATGCAATATTTGCCTGCGGGTATTTTATCTTCATTCATGCCGAGACACGCTGAACATCCGGGTTCGCGCAATTCGAAACCTGCCGCCTCAAAAATTTTATCGAGGCCTTCTTTCTTCGCCTGTTCCTGAACTTGTTTTGATCCCGGCACAACCCATACTTCTACGCCAGCAGCTTTTTTTTTTCCTTTTACCATAGCCGCCACTTCGCGCAGGTCTTCAATGCGCGCGTTGGTGCAGCTGCCGATAAATACATAGTCGATGGCTTTGCCGAGCAACTGCGAACCTTGTTCCAGGCCCATGTACTCGAGCGACTTTTTAAACGAAACCTGTTCGTTGAGTTCTTTCAGTTCATTGGCGGTTGGGATGCGGTCGGTAACCTTCATGCCCATACCGGGATTGGTTCCGTAAGTAATCATGGGTGCGATGTCGGCTGCATCGAAGGTGAGTACGGTGTCGTACTTCGCGCCGTCATCGGTTCTCAGTTTTTTCCATTCTTCCACCGCCTGATCAAAAGCAGCGCCTTGCGGAGCAAACTTTCTTCCTTTGATGTAATTGAAAGTTGTTTCATCGGGTGCGATCAATCCGCCCCGTGCGCCCATCTCAATGCTCATGTTGCAGATGGTCATCCGCGCTTCCATGGAAAGCGAACGAATCGCATCGCCCGCATATTCTACAAAGTATCCGGTTGCTCCGCTGGCGGAGATTTTAGAGATGATGTACAGAATAATGTCTTTGCTTACCACGCCTTTGCCAAGCTTGCCGTTGATCTCGATCTTCATCGTTTTCGGCTTGTACTGCAGAATGCATTGGGTTGCGAGCACTTGCTCTACCTCAGAGGTTCCGATGCCAAACGCCACGTTGCCGAAGGCTCCGTGCGTGGAAGTATGGCTGTCGCCACACACAATGGTCATTCCCGGCAATGTTAGTCCCAACTCCGGACCGATGATATGGACAATGCCCTGAAAAGGATGGCCGAGGTCGTATAGTTCTACGCCAAACTCCGCGCAGTTCTTGCGAAGCGTTTCCACCTGGTGCCGCGATAATGCTTCTTTGATCGGAAGGTGCTGATCTTTCGTGGGTACGTTATGATCGGCCGTTGCCGTGGTGCGGTTTACGTTGAATACGCCGATGCTGCGCTTGCGCAAGCCATCGAAGGCCTGCGGGCTGGTTACTTCGTGAATAAAATGACGGTCGATGAATACAGCATCCGGGTAACCGTCAGCACGCTTGACAACGTGTTTGTCCCAGATCTTTTCAAAAATTGTTTTCGGTTGCGACATGCGTAAATAACAAGCGTTAGTTTGTTATGGCCTATTTAAAACAAAACCGTCCTGACAATATCGTCAGGACGGCTTGCCGGAATGGATATAACCTCCGGATGGTTCTAGCTGCTAATATGAAACTTTGAACGCCTTATGTAAAGGATTATTTGAAAAAGTTTGTGCTTACGGGTGTTAGTTATGCGTTATATTTCGAAAGCATCTAGTTTATGAAGAATAGAATAACCGGTGAAATTGAAATTCAAGTTTTGGAGAGTATGCTTGCAGCCTTATCCAAACTGAATGCGATAAGCTCTGCTGATTTTACTTTGCTTATTCAAGGTATGGGAAGTCAAACCAGAAGTTTTTACAGGGAGTTAAGAACCAATGAGTCGGTTGAAGTGATTTGGAGCGGGTGGTGCTCCAAAGTTTGGTGGAGTTACCTTTTTAGTTTTATTCCAGGACAGGCCGGACTCGTAAAGGTTCTCGATAGAAAAAAGTTGGATTCACTTTATTTGGAAATCGGGGCGCAGTCCATGTGTGGACTTTATTTTGTTCCGAGTGAAAAGGTGGAGGTAATTATGGATAAAGTCATAAACGAACGGTCATTTGATGTTTCGGATATCCTGAAGGATGAAAAAAACTATTTTTTGCTGGTGGTTGACTTCGATTACCGGAGCGAGACGAGAGACGGTGAAGTTTATTACCGCGATTTTATTGTCGCAGATAACGTTGATGAAGAAGTAAAGAAACTACTTCAATAAGCTGATCGCAATGCTTCGAAATTGCACAAAGTCCTTTGAACATGGAATGGACTTTTTATTTCCTTTAACAAACTGTTTTAGCCTTTCAGGAATTTTAACTTCCGTCTTCAGAGTTTCCTCAACCACCTCCAAAAACTTAGCCGGATGCGCGGTTTCTAAAAACACTCCTGTGGCTTGAGTATGTTCTGCCAGATATTTCTTTAGCCCCAGGTAGCCAACTGCTCCGTGCGGATCCAGCATGTAGTTTGATGTTTTATAAACTTCCCGCATGGCTTGTTTGGTTTCCTCGTCCGAGAACCTATAACCCGTAATATCCGCATTGATGTTGTTCAGATCGTTTGCATACAGATCCATCATGCGCGCAAAGTTACTTGGATTGCCAACGTCCATGGCGTTGCTGACGGTAGCCTGCGAAGGCTTTGGATTGAAAATTCCTGTTTCGAGGTATTCCGGAACAATGTCGTTACGATTGGTGGAAGCAATAAAATGTCTGATCGGTAAACCCATCCGCCTGGCGATCAAACCGGCCGTGAGGTTGCCGAAGTTTCCGCTCGGAACAGAAAAAACTACGTTGTTACGATTTTTCAACCGCGACCATGCATAGAAATAGTAAAACGACTGCGGGATCAGGCGTGCAATGTTAATCGAGTTGGCTGACGTGAGGAAAAACTTTTTGTTCAGCTCTTCATCCAGGAAAGCTTCTTTCACCAACCGCTGGCAATCATCAAACGAACCATCCACTTCAAGCGCAGTAATGTTTTGTCCGAGCGTAGTGAATTGTTTCTCCTGAATGTCGCTCACTTTCCCGGATGGATACAGCACGACTACTTTTATTCCGGGGACTCCCAGGAAACCGTTGGCTACCGCGCTTCCCGTGTCACCGGAAGTCGCGACAAGGATAACAATCTCCCGATTTTCCTCTTTTGCGAAATAGCCTAGCAATTGCGACATAAACCGCGCACCAAAATCTTTGAATGCCAGTGTCGGGCCGTGATACAGTTCCAGCGAGAAAACATTTTTTTCAATTTCAACCAGCGGAGCATTGAACGTGATCGTGTGTTCGACCATTTTCCGTAATTCATCAGCTGGAACATCCTGCTGCAAAAGTGCGTGCGCCACTTCGTAAGCAATTTGCTGAAAGGATTTTTCCGGCAGCGACTCGAAGAACGATTCCGGTAAAACCGGAACAGACTCAGGCATGTACAAGCCGTTGTCGGGCGCAAGTCCTTTGAGCACAGCTTCCTTCAGGCTGACAGCTGATTTTTTATTATTTGTGCTGTAGTAGTTCATTGTTTTTATCAGGTTGAGCCTGCCGGAGGCAGGCGTTTTGTCGAAACCTGGCCTTCGATAAACTCAGGCTAACAGGTTTCGCATTCGTTAACCAATCACGCTCGCTCCTTCTTTATTCACTTTTGATACGTATACTTCACTTTGCAGTCCAACGGCTGCAAATTGTTGTTGCATGGCGGCTCCCACGTTATCTGCAATAGTCTTTCCTTTGCAAAACGAAAACATCGTGGGCCCGGAGCCCGAAATGCCGCAGCCCAGCGCACCTGCAGTAACGGCCGCCTGTTTAATGCTGTGAAATCCCGGGATCAAAACCGATCGCATCGGTTCGGCAACAACATCCTGTAATGAACGTCCGATCAATTCGTAGTCGGGCTTCATCATTCCTGCCACCAGCGCAGCCGTGTTACCCCATTGTGTGATGGCATCTTTTAAGGGTACTGCAGACTTCAGCACTTGTCGCGCATCGCGGGTTTTGACTTCCACATGCGGATGAACCAGTACACACATCAAGTCATCGGGAGTCGGGATTTCGATGATATCCAGCGGATGATTATCGCGGATCAAAATCAACCCACCCAGCAGACTCGGTGCCGCATTGTCGGCATGCGCAGAACCGCACGCTACAAATTCTGCCTGCATCACAAACGGAAGTAAATCGGCTTTTAAAAATGGATTACCGAATGCATGGTTAATCGCAACAACCGCAGCCACTGCACTTGCCGCGCTGGAGCCCATACCACTACCCAACGGAAGATTTTTGATGAGCGTGATCTCTGCACCATGATTGCTATCAATCGCTTTCAGAAATTCAATCACCGCCACTCCGGCCGTGTTTTCTTCTGCTTTTCGCGGAAGCTTGCCGTTGTCGCCCTCAATGTCTGTTATGGAAACAACTCCGGAATCATTGAGTGTCAGAATCACTTCGTCACCGGGGGCGTCCACAGCCATGCCCATCACATCGAATCCGCAGGAGACATTGCCAATGGAGGCAGGTGCATAGGCGTGAATTTTTTTGGTATTCATATCTCTCGTGTTCACTTTATATACGCCCACCAATCCTGATGATGTCGGCAAACACACCGGCAGCGGTAACTTCAGCGCCTGCGCCCGGACCGCGGATGACCATCGGTCGTTCGTGGTAGCGTTCGGTAGTGAGTAAAATTATGTTATCGCTGCCGGATAAAGAATAGAAGGGATGCGAACTATCCACCGGCTTGAGCGCAACGTTCACGTTTCCGTTTTCCAGGACCGCCTGGTAGCGAAGTTTTTGTTGTTTGGATTCCGCCTCCTTTCGCAACGCTTCAAATTCAGAATCGTGCTTTTGCAACGCCTTCAGAAATTCTTCGGTCGTTTTTTGTTCCCGGCAATCTTGCGGCACAAGGTTTTGAATCGGAATATCTCCCAACTCTAGCGACAGCCCGCATTCGCGGGAAAGTATGAGAATTTTCCGCGCCACATCGGTACCGCTTAAATCGTCACGCGGGTCGGGTTCGGTGTAACCTTTCTCCTTCGCTTCTTTCACGATTTCACTGAAGGGTTTGCCGCCATTGAAGGAACTGAAAATGAAGTTCAGCGTTCCGCTCAGTACCGCCTCAATGCGGATTACTTTATCGCCACTCAACAGCAAATCGTTCAGTGTGTTAATCACGGGCAGTCCCGCGCCCACGTTTGTTTCATATAAAAAGCGTACTCCGCGTTGGCGTGCTGTTCTTTTCAACTGCTGATAAACCTGCTGACTTCCGGAATTGGCCTTTTTATTCGGAGTAACAATCGAAATGTTCGAATCGAGAATCCGCTCATACAATCCGGCTACGGCTTCACTGGAGGTACAGTCGACAAAAATTGAACTCGGCAAATTCATGCCGGTCATGTTCTGATAGAAAGCCTCCAGGTTCATCGGCTCGCCCTTTTCGTGTAAGGTTTCAACGGCCTGATCAAGGGAAAGACCCTGTTCGCTAAACATCATTTTTTTGCTATTGGCCATTCCGTTAATACGAACCTCCAGCTTGTTCTCTTCTGACAATTTGTTGAATTGCTCCCGCACCTGGTTGAGAAGCGCCTTACCGATCAGCCCGGTGCCGGCCAAAAATACGTGTGCCGTTTTCCGGTCCGACAGGAAGAACGCGTCATGCAACACATTCAGTGCCTTGGCTACATCTTCTTGTTTAATTACTGCGGAGATATTTCGTTCAGACGAACCTTGTGCGATCGCCACGACATTAATACCGTTTTTGCCCAAAGCACTGAACATCCTGCCACTGGTACCGGGATGATGTTTCATTCCATCACCCACGGTAGCCACGATTGATAAGTTTTCGGTTACATGAACATCATCAATAAGTTCGTTGTGGATCTCATGCTGAAACTCGCGCTTCAGTGCGGCCTTCGCTCTCGCAGCCGATGTGCTTTCAATGGCAATACAAATCGAGTGTTCGGAGGAGGCTTGGCTAATCAGAATCACATTAATTTTCTCCTGCGCGAGCGTTGAGAACAATCGCATCGACACACCCACAACACCCAGCATGCCGCTGCCCTGAATGTTCAACAAGCTGATGCCATTCATGGATGAAATGCCTTTGATCAGTTTGCCGTTGATTGACTCAGCACTGATCAGCGTTCCTTCATGCGATGGGTTAAACGTGTTCTTTACCCAAATCGGAATGTTGTGCGCCATCGCGGGAAGCAGGGTAGAAGGGAAGATCACCTTGGCACCGAAGTGTGAAAGTTCCATGGCTTCTTCGTAGCTCATGGTTGGAATCGTGAAAGCCTTCTTCACAAGCCGCGGATCGGCCGTCATCATCCCGTCAACATCAGTCCAGATTTCGAGGGATGATACTTTTAATGCGCCCGCAAAAATTGCTGCGGTGTAATCGGAACCGCTTCGTCCGAGTGTGGTGGTTTCACCGCTTTCGGATGTAGCAATGAAGCCGGTAATGATTTGCAAGGCATCGTGGAATTTGAAATGCTCGGCAATCAGTTTATTCGTAACATCAAAATCCACTTTGGCATATCCGAACTGATTGTCGGTGCGGATTACTTTCCGGGCATCGAGGTATTCGGCCGGAAGTCCTGCATCTTTCATCGCTTCTGAAATGATGTAAGCCGAAAGCCGTTCTCCAAAGCTCATGATATAATCCAGCGTACGCAGGGTTCGTTCTTTCACGAGAAACACGCCCTGAAGCACGCCTTCCAGTTCATTGATCTGGATTTTCACCTGCGCTAAAATGCCGCTTTGATTTTTTATGCTGATGAGGTTCCGAACGGCATCTAAATGACGCGTTTCAAGTTCTTCCAGTTTGGCACGATAACCCGTATTGCCTTCGAGCGCAAGCGTACTCAGTTGAATGAGCACGTCTGTTACTCCGCCAAACGCAGAGAACACAATCGCTAAATCACTTTGCGAATAGGGTTTGATAATGTCGATCACTGATTTGATCCGTTCCTGGGTGGCGACCGAAGAGCCGCCAAATTTTATCACTTTCATTTTTAACGGGATGATTAAATGTTGAAGCGCCTTGTGTCATGCCTGGCATAACAGCGCAAAAAGAGTTCGGGTAATATGGTAGTATGAACGGGTTACCCCGTAATGGTTGTTGTTGTGATCGTAATGATCACCGGCATAGCAGCGCTTACACCCGGAATGGGTGATGAAAGTGTAATATGGTTATTACTGCGCTGCATAATTGTATTTCGAAGAAACTACTTTGTGTTGGTTAAAACAATTGATTTTCTAAGAATGTTTGCTGACTTGTCATGTTGAGCCTGTCGAAACATGACCCGACTAGCTCAGCCTGACAGCCCTTAAACCAAATACTCGAACAAGTTTTCATTCTGATTCACCAGCGTATAGTTGAGTTTATAACTATCCATCCGGGTGATCAATTCCTTAAAATCATCTTTCGACTTCACTTCAATACCAATTAAAGCCGGGCCGGTTTCCTTGTTATGCTTCTGAATGAACTCGAAACGAACTATATCATCGGTCGGGCCCAGAATATGGTTTACGAACTCTTTCAATGCTCCGGGCCGTTGGGCAAACCGTACGATGAAATAGTGCTTTAGTCCTTCGTACAATAACGACCGCTCTTTGATCTCATTCATCCGGTCGATGTCGTTATTGCCGCCACTCAGCACGCAAACAACTTTCTTTCCTTTAATCTGATCAGCATACTGATCCAGCGCAGCAATCGACAACGCGCCTGCCGGCTCTGCGACAATCGCATCTTCATTGTAAAGCTGCAAAATGGTTGAGCTTACTTTCCCTTCCGGAACCAGCAGCATATCCACCAGCGAATCTTTTGAAAGCTGAAACGTGATATCGCCTACTTTTTTAACCGATGCGCCATCTACAAACCGCTGAATAGTTTCCAAGACAACCGGCTTGCCGGCTTTCAACGCTTCTTTCATGGAAGGTGCGCCTTGGGGCTCAACACCTACAATCTTTGTATTGGGTGAATAAGTTAGCGTGTATTGCGAAACACCGGCACACAATCCGCCACCCCCGATCGGAACAAAAATGTAGTCGACATTCGAAAGCTCATCGAAGATTTCCTTGGCAACAGTACCCTGGCCTTCAATCACCTTCAAATGATCGAACGGAGGAATGAACGTCATCTCGTGCAGCGCGGTGTGTTTAAGCGCATGTTCCTGACATTCGTCAAACGTATCACCGATCAAAACAATCTCGATGTTATCTCCGCCAAACATCCGCACCTGGTTAATCTTCTGCTTGGGCGTAATGGCCGGCATGTAGATCACTCCCCTGATACTCAACTGACGGCATGAGAAGGCTACGCCTTGCGCGTGATTGCCTGCACTGGCACATACCACACCGCGCGTGCGCTGATCCTCTGTCAGACTTTGAATCAAATTATACGCTCCGCGGATTTTGTACGACCGCACAACCTGGAGATCTTCACGCTTCAGGTAAATTTCAGCCTTAAACTTTTCCGACAGCTTGCGATGAAACTGCAACGGAGTTTTAAGCGCCACGTTCTTCAGCGTTTCGGCAGCCCGGTTGATATCGAGATTTTGTTGCTTTGATTGAACCATTTTTTTGAAAAGTAGGCAATAGGCATTTAGCAATTCGCAATTTTGGTGTTTTGCCTATTGCCTTTTGCGTATTATTAGTTGATCATCGATGCCTCCACGCTGGCTTTCTCCGGACGCAATGCACGTACAGCCGCGCCAGCCTGCCACAATTCGCTTTCGCGGAGTTCTTTCAATTCTTCTGCAAGCTTTTCGCGATAGTCGGGTTTGCTACAAGTTTCAATTGTACGTTTTGCTTCTGCGCCAGTTTCAACGCTTTCGTACAGTTCTTTGAACACGGGAAGCGTGGCGGCTTTGAATTTCTTTTTCCAGTCGAGCGCACCGCGCTGTGCTGTTGTTGAACAGTTTGCGTACATCCAGTCCATACCATTTTCAGCAACCAATGGCATCAGTGACTGCGTCAGTTCTTCAACGGTTTCGTTGAATGCTTCGGAAGGCGAATGACCTTTTGAACGGAGCACTTCGTATTGCGCTTCGAAAATTCCGGCAATCGCGCCCATCAGGGTTCCGCGTTCGCCCGACAGGTCGGAGTACACTTCTTTTTTGAAGTCGGTTTCAAACAAATATCCTGCACCCACACCAATTCCGAGTGCAATGGCTTTTTGAGTTGCCTTACCGCTGGCATTCTGGAATACTGCATAGCTCGCATTGATACCTTTTCCCTGAAGAAATAATCTGCGAACAGAAGTTCCTGAGCCTTTCGGTGCTGCAAGTACAACATCAACATCGGCAGGCGGAACGATACCCGTTTGTTCTTTAAACGTGATCCCGAAGCCGTGCGAGAAATAAAGTGTTTTACCTTTTGTGAGGTATGGCTTAATCGTTGGCCACAGGGCAATCTGGCCGGCATCCGACAACAGGAATTGAATTACTGTTCCCTGCTTCGCAGCTTCTTCGATATCGAACAATGTTTCACCCGGAACCCAGCCGTGTGATACAGCCTTGTCCCATGTTTTTGAACCTTTACGCTGTCCGACAATTACGTTGAAACCGTTATCGCGGAGGTTTAGTGCCTGCGCAGGTCCCTGCACTCCGTATCCGATAATCGCGATCGTTTCGTTCTTCATTACTTCGAGCGCTTTTTCCATCGGGAACTCTTCGCGGGTTACCACATCTTCTATCGTTCCTCCAAAGTTTATTTTAGCCATTTCTTTAGTATTTAGTAGTTAGTTATGAGTCTTACGTTTTAGTTATTACTGTTTCGTTAATCAGTCAACGTCAACGATTCGTTCGCTGAGCGTGATGTAGTGGTCGCTTCCGCTGAAATAGTTAGCGTAGTCAACTTCAATCAGTTTTTCCAGTTGATGCTTCACTTTTTCAATCAGATCAGGTGTTGTGTGAACCAAGATGATTGCTCCGCCTTTGCGAAAGTCATCCTCATGTTCGTGCGCCATCAGTTTCTTGATGCGAACCCGCCTCCGGTTTAAAACATTAATGATCCGGTTTAAAACCGAAAAATTATTGTCGCTTGAAATTTCTATCGTGAACTCCTGCTTCATTATCGCTTGGTTTCTGGCTCTAATAATATTTCTGCAACGCCCGCCCCGGTAGGAACCATCGGGAAAACGTTTTCTTCTTTCTCCACCACTACTTCCAGAAAGTACGGTCCTTTGCTTGCGAGCATCTCTGCCAGACCGTCTTTCAATTCATGTCGCTCAGAAATTTTCTTTGCGGGAATGGAATAGGCTCCGGCCAAGGCAACAAAGTTCGGGTTAGTCATTTCCGTGAATGAATAACGCTTTTCAAAAAACAACTGCTGCCACTGGCGCACCATGCCGAGGAAGTTGTTATTCAGCACGATGATCTTCACCGGAATTTGATACTGCATAATCGTTCCCAATTCCTGGATAGTCATTTGAAAACCGCCATCACCGATGACCGCCACAACTTGTTTTTGCGGAACTGCGAGTGCAGCGCCCATCGCGGCAGGCAACGCAAAGCCCATGGTTCCGGCTCCGCCTGACGTGATGTTGCTTCTTGTTTTGCGGAACGGATAGTACCGTGATGTCACCATCTGGTGCTGGCCAACATCTGTTACAATTACGGCTTCGCCTTTCGTTTGCTCGCCCAGCTCGCGAATAACTTCGCCCATGCGCAGTGATTTTTCCAATGGATAGTAATCGAACTGGATTACCTTTTCATGTTCTACGCGTGCGGCCTCTGTAAACCTGCGGTGCCATTCGGGATGTTTGTTTTCTTTGATCAGCGGAAGCAAAGCCTTTAAGGCTTCTTTAGCATCGGCATGAACCGCTACATTGGCTTTAACAATTTTGTTGATCTCGGCTTTGTCGAGCTCAATGTGAACGACCTTTGCTTGCTTGGCGTACTTCGCAACGTTCCCGGTAACGCGATCATCGAAACGCATGCCGATGGCAATTAAAACATCGCATGAGTTGGTTAACACATTCGGGCCGTAGTTTCCATGCATGCCGAGATAACCCACATACAGCGGATGATTGGTTGGTATGGACGAAAGCCCAAGCAGCGTTGACGCAACAGGTATCCCTGATTTTTCAACCAGCGCCAGCAATTCTTTTTCTGCCGCGCTTAACTGAACGCCCTGTCCTGCTAGGATATAAGGCTTCTTTGCACTGTTGATTAGAGCGGCCGCGGCTTCAACAGACGCATGATCAAGCTTGGGTTTCGGAGCATATGTGCGAACGGATTCACATTTCTCGTAGTCGAACTCATCGATCATTTCGAACTGCGCGTTCTTGGTAATATCAATCAGCACCGGCCCCGGACGGCCGCTTCGCGCGATATAAAAAGCTTTTGCAACCTGCGAAGCAATGTGTGAAGCCTCGGTGATCTGAACATTCCACTTGGTTACAGGAAGGGTAGTGTTGATCACATCCATTTCCTGGAATGCATCGGTGCCCAATAAATGTTCGGCAACCTGACCGGTAATACAAACTACCGGTGTTGAATCGATCGATGCATCGGCAAGGCCGGTAATTAAATTCGAAGCTCCGGGCCCTGATGTCACCATCGCTACTCCCGTCTTGCCTGTTGCGCGGGCATAACCCTGTGCAGCATGGATCGCACCCTGCTCATGACGGACAAGAATATGGTTCAACCTGTCTTTGAATCCGTACAGCGCATCATACACGGGCATGATCGCCCCGCCCGGATATCCGAACAGGATATCAACACCTTCCGCGACCAGACAACGCAACAAGGCTTCCGAACCGGAGATTCGTTGTTTGGTAACTTCTTTTGTGTCGGGTTTAATCTTCGTCAGTAACGCATCCATCTGCAGCAGTCTTTACAAGTTTTGAATATTTATACAGTACACCATTCGAAACCGGCAGGGGCTTCGGCTGATATGCGGCTCTTCTTTTTTTGATTTCTTCTTCACTCACCAGCAGGTTGATTTGGTTTTTAGTGACGTCAATTTCAACCGGATCGTTGTCCTGTACGAGTGCGAGCAATCCGCCATCAAAGGCCTCCGGTGTGACATGACCGATCACGAAACCATGCGAACCACCACTGAAACGGCCATCGGTAATCAACGCAACAGTTTTTCCAAAACCCGCTCCGATAATCAGTGAAGTAGGTTTCAACATTTCGGGCATACCGGGTGCACCTTTCGGCCCCACATACCGGATCACGATTACATCGCCATGCTTGATGCGGCCTTCTTTTAATCCATCCACTAACGTAAACTCACCATCAAACACGCGTGCCGGACCGGTGAAACGTTCGCCTTCTTTGCCCGTGATTTTCGCTACGGCACCTTTTTCTGCAAGATTGCCATACAGGATTTGGATGTGGCCGGTCGCCTTAAGCGGTTTTTCAACCGGAGTGATAATATCCTGTTTACTGAAATCGAGATCTTTTGCGCTGGCAACATTCTCGGCAATTGTTTTCCCGGTAACGGTAATGCAATCGCCATGAAGGAAACCTTGCTTCAATAAATATTTCATGACAGCAGGCACACCACCGATTTTGTGCAGTGCTTCCATCAGGTATTTGCCGCTTGGTTTTAAATCTGCCAGCAATGGTGTTTTATTCGAGATGCGCTGAAAGTCGTCTTGCGTTACTTTCACACCCACGCTTTTCGCCATGGCAATCAGGTGAAGCACCGCATTCGTTGACCCGCCTAACGCCATCACCACGGTAATGGCGTTTTCAAATGCTTTGAATGTCATGATCTCGCGCGGCTTCAAATCTTTTTCGAGCAACACACGAATCGCCTTTCCGGCTTCTGTACACTCGGCAGATTTTTCGTTGCTTAACGCAGGATTGGATGATGAATAAGGCAACGCCATTCCAAGTGCCTCAATCGCGGAAGCCATGGTGTTTGCGGTATACATTCCGCCACACGCACCTGCGCCCGGGCAGGAGTTTTTAATGATGCCTTTGTAATCTTCGTCACTCAGTTTATTCTGGAGCTTTTCACCGAGTGCTTCAAATGCCGATACAATGTTCAGCTCACGGCCTTTGTAATGGCCACCGGCAATCGTTCCACCATAAACCATGATCGCAGGGCGATTCAATCGGCCCATGGCCATCAATGCACCAGGCATGTTTTTATCACAGCCCACTACGGCAATCAATCCATCGTAATATTGTGCGCCACATACGGTTTCAATGGAATCCGCAATCACATCTCGGCTTACCAACGAATAACGCATGCCCGATGTACCGTTGCTGATACCATCGCTTACACCGATTGTGTGAAAGATCAAGCCTACAAGTTCCTGATCCCACACGGCTTGCTTCACTTCCGTAGCCAGCGCATTAAGATGCATGTTGCAGGTGTTGCCGTCAAACCCGGTGCTCACAATACCAACCTGAGCTTTCGTAAGGTCGTGCTCCGACAATCCAATGCCGTACAGCATCGCCTGCGATGCGGGCAGTGTTGGGTCTTGCGTGATGGTACGACTGTATTTGTTCAAACTCATGCTCAGATGATGATATCCGCGTAAGACTTTTCTAACACAATATTTTTATAAACTTCCTGGATGGTTGCCCCAAGACTTTCTTTCCATTTCTTTTTCATCGGGCGCGCATCGATGGTATTGATGCCGATGATCTCCGCAGCTGTTCCGCACATGAAAGCCGAGTCGATGCCCTCCAATTCTTCAGGCGTAAAATATTTTTCAACGAGTGGTATTTCGAGTTCGCGGCAGATGTTGATGACGGTTTCGCGGGTGATGCCGGGGAGGATGTGGCCGAGGGGCGGCGTGTAGAGTACTCCGTCTTTCTCGCAGAAGAAATTAGCACCGGGACCTTCTGCTATGTTGCCGTTCATGTCGAGCATCAGGGCTTCATCGAAGCCGCGAACTTTGGCTTCGCTGGTAGCCAGGATCGAGTTGATGTAGTGACCGGTAACTTTTGCTTCTACTTTTACAGAATTCGGATTCGGTCGCTGGTAGGAGGAGATGCACAGGTTCAGTAATGAATCACCGAGGTATTTTCCCCATTCCCACGCACAGATCATCAGGTAAACTTCTTTCGGTGCCTGCAACTGCATATTCGGACTGCAATACACCAACGGGCGGATGTACGCATCGCCCATGTTATTTTTCTTCAGCACGTTGTACGAAATCTGAATCAGTTCGTCTGTATCGTAGTTGAATGGGATGTTCACCAGTTCGCAGCTTTTCTTAAGTCTTTCGAAGTGTTCAACGGCTTTAAAAATTTTAGCCCCGTTGGAAGTTTCGTACGAGCGGATGCCTTCGAATACTCCGTAGCCGTAGTGAAGTGTTTGACTGTACAGATCGGTAGTGGCATCGGTGGCTTTAATGTATTTGCCGTTTAAGAAAAGAATGGTGTTTGCGTTGTAGTACATATAATTTTTAACAACTGTTAGTTTGTGTTAGTCCATATAAAACAAAACCGCCCCGGGGTTTCCGAGGCGGTTGGAGTTTCTTTTCAATAAGCTCTATACCATCGCCCCGGGTTTATCCAGAAGAATAATAATGACGATGATGACAGAAAGCACAGTGCTGCTGATCCCTGTTGTGAGGGTTAAAAGACGTTCTGTTAAAGTACTTTTGTTCAGCATAATATTCTGTGTGGATACAATTCTCACAAATTTACCGGTGCCGTTCAAGGGAAACGGCAAAATAATTTAAAGGTTTCTCAGAACGAACGTTAGGTTAGCTGTTGAGATATTCAACAATCCCGTCACGAATGGCGGTGAATGTTCTTACCAACTCCTGTTCATCTTCTTCCAATAACGTCACCCGGAAGCCTTGCAGTTCGGAGCAGAAGGAAGAAATGGGGACAACACAAATACCCTTCGCACCCAGCAGGTAATACACGAACCGCTTGTCGGGAGGGATAGATGCATCAACCCATTGTTCAACCATCGTTCGGATTACCGGATTTTCGATTTTCATTTTCTGCCCGGGTTTAAGCGCGCCTTCGCGGAAAATGATGGTGTTGTAAAACGCTCCGAACGTTTCGTTGAAGGTGAGCTGCGGCACGGTCTTAAAAATATCCGAGATGATTTTGCTTCGTGAACCGATGGCTTTGTTTGTCTCTTCGCGATAGCTTTTAAAGCGCGGGTCACCGAGAATTTTCGGAATGGCCAGTTGCGGAAGCTTGGTCGAGCAGACTTCAATCATCTTGGCGTTGTCGAGGGCCAGGCAGAGCTGGTTAAACTCTTCGTCTTTGTCGCGATTGTAGTATTCCATCCACCCGCAGCGCGAGCCGGGCCACGGAAGTTCTTTCGAAATTCCTTTCATGGAGATTCCGGGTACGTCTTCGATAATCTCGGCAAGCGGATAAGCCTTCGCACCGTTGTAGGTTATGTTGATGTAAATCTCATCCGCGATCAGGAACAGGTTGAATTCTTTGGCGATCGCTACAATCCGCTTCAGGATTTTCAACGGGTAAACCATGCCCGTCGGATTATCGGGGTTGATGATCAGAATTCCCACAATATTAGGATTGTATTTCACCTTGTTATAAAGATCATCCAGATCTGGATACCACTTGTTGTTGGGGTCAAGCTCGTATGTTAACGGCTGATGACCGGCATGCGCAGCTTCCGCGCTGGAATGCGTTGAGTAAGCCGGTGACGGCCCGATGATTCGTGAGGTGGGTGAGATGAATTGGTATGCCTTGGAGATGGCATCACCCAGTCCGTTGAAAAAACAAATGTCGTCTGCGGTGATTTGAACGCCTCCGGCTGAATTGGTTTGCTGCGCCAGAAACTCGCGTGTTTCAAGCATTCCTTTCGACGGGCAATAACTGTACGTGTCGTCATTCCGCACCAGTTCAATAATCACATCCTTAATCCATTGGGGAAGCTTGTGGTGCTTCTGAATCGGATCTCCGATGTTTTCCCAAACAATGCTGAGTCCGGCCTTTCTCAGCTGATCGGCTTTTTTTACAATCTCACGGATTTCGTAGCTGAGCTCACTCGCCCCGTCATTCAGAAGTTTTTGTCGCATGAAAAATAAAAATTGAGTACCGGTTAATGAAGGTAATCAAACTTTACGCGGTAATCTTCTTCAGCGCGACAACATTTTCAACGTGCATGGTGTGCGGAAACATATCAACCGGTTGCACTGCGGTGATTGCGTATTTTTCTGAAAGCAGTTTCAGATCGCGCGCCTGGGTGGCTACGTTGCAACTTACGTACACGATTTTTTCCGGGGCTGCCTTCAGCAACATCCGGCACACGTCTTCATGCATACCCGCGCGTGGCGGATCGGTGATGATCACATCCGGCGTGCCGTGCGTCTGCAGAAATTTGTCGTCAAGCAAATCTTTTATGTCACCTGCAAAGAAGTCGGTGTTGGTGATGCCATTAAGTTGGGCGTTCACTTTGGCATCCGCGATCGCAGGAGCAACATATTCAAGCCCGATAACTTTTTTTGCTTTGCCCGCCACAAAGTTGGCGATGGTACCTGTTCCGGTGTACAGATCGTAAATGAGTTCATCACCTTTCAGCTCCGCCATCCCGAAAGCAACCTTGTAAAGCTCGTATGCCTGCTGCGCATTGGTCTGATAAAATGATTTCGGCCCCACGCGGAATTGCAGCACGCCTGTGCCATCGGCTTTGGGCAAGTGCTCTGTTATATAAGGAGTGCCTTTCCAGCAAACGACCTCCAGGTCGGCAAACGAGTCGTTCTTTTTTGAATTCACTACATAGTTGATCGAATTCACCTGCGGGAATTTTTCGGCAATCATGCCGAGAATCAAATCCAGCCACTCTTTATGATAGGAGGTGACTTGCAGAATGATCATGGTTTGATCAGGCTGGGCCGTGCGAATGCACAGTGTTCTCAAAAACCCCTGCTGACTGCGCAGATCGAAAAACGGAATGCGCTCTTTTAATGCAAGATCTTTGATCGCAAGGCGGATACTGTTGGAAGGTTCAGGCTGGAGATAGCAGTTTCTTACATCAAAAACTTTGTCAAAGCTTTTGGGAAGGTGATAACCCAGTCCTGCTTCGGCTTTCGTGTATTCCCCCTCACCCCGTCCTTCGGACACCCCTCTCCCCGGGGAGAGGGAAAGAGCGTTCATTTCTTCCCACGTAAGCCACCTCTTGGCAGTGAAGCTGTATTCAAGTTTGTTGCGATAATGGGTGGTTTGCTGCGAAGCAACTATCGGAAGGAGCGGTGGCAACGTTAATCCACCCAGTCGTTCCAGGTTGTCGATAACCTGTTGTTGTTTGTACCCTAACTGCTCCGCGTAGTTCAGGTTCTGCCACTTGCAGCCCCCGCAAAGACCAAAATGTTCGCAGAACGGCTCGGCACGTTTGTCGGAGAATTTTTTAACGGCTACCGCTTTGCCTTCGAGAAAGCTCGTTTTAATCCGCGTAAGCGACACATCCACCACGTCTCCTGGAACAGCACCTTCAATAAAAATTACCTGCCCGTCGATGCGGCTTACACACTTGCCTTCGGCCGCCATATTTTCAACGAGAATGTTCTCCAGGATATCGCCCTTCTTCATGGGGCAAAAATAAGGAAATGTACCTGTGTCTGGCTGAATCGCGAAATTCGAGTGACTTAACTTCGGTTGCGCGAAAATCTGCTCACGATGAAGGTAGCCACGGTTATTTCCACAAAGCTCAAGGGAAGGGCAAGCGGCAAAATTGCCACCGGAAGCACGCCTAAATTTCCGATTACCAACCACATTAATGCAAACCCGATCAGCCATGACAATAACACGGTTTGCCAGAATGGAAATTTTTGAAACAGGACATAAATAACGATGGCGAATAACAGCGACCATGCGCCCCACACTGCTCCATTAACGGGTTGTTCGGGAAATACGATTCCGAGTTTTTGGTAATGTTCAATCCATGCATCGTGGATCAGGAAACTGTTGCGCACAAACTCCGAAAGGCTTATCCAGATAGTTGCGAGCAATACGGGGAAGGCTATGTTTTTCAGGAATGTCATTGCATGAGTGTTAACGTCAGTAAAGATACACCTTCCGTTTTTCCTTTTTGATTCACCATACTCTCTCCGCGAAGGCGATTTCTTAAAACATCCATAATCGTGTTGCCTAACAACCGATAGCACGGGCTGTTTTTATGACATTTCGTAAGGCTACTTATGGTATTTCGTTAGATAACAGGGAGATACTTCACTAAAACCGCGAAAAAACAACGCAAATAGCGAAGCTGAGAATGGATCGAAGTTTGGAATAGCTGGCTGAATTCGATTTTACACAACAAACAATTACGAACACACACGGCTAAGGTTTGCCTACACCGTGAAGCAAAATTCAAAAAAGATCAAAACAAAAATTATCGTTTAACCTTAATCGGAAACACCATGTTGCACACATCAAAAACCCCGCATCCATCTGCTGCTAACAGCAAACTCAGCACGTTAAAGGCCGTAGTCATAACTGAGCAATCGCCTGAGGACCGCCTGATGAACAATCTTCGTAGCATTCATGACGATGAACTTTATGAAATCAGAATGCAGCTTCAGGCAATTAAAACCGAGCTTGAGCGCCTGAGACCATCCGGTTCGGATGAATTGTTAACAATGAAAGAGGTTTGTAAAATGCTAAAACTCTCGAGGCCGTCTGTTCACACGCTCATACACAAAAAGAAAAAACTGAAACCGGTTCAGCTGCTCGATCAGGATTTCCGCTTTTTGCGTAAAGACGTGGAGGCCATGATCGCTGATTCGTACAAGAATCTGCTGAACGGCCAGTCTCCGGAGTAAATATCAAATTCTTACTACGCGGTTTAGGTTTTCGAAACTTCTCATTGGATCGCGTAAGGCCAGGCCCCTGAAAAGGGGCCTGTTGCGTTTATGGGGTACAGCTTTGCCAGATAAACTGGTGCAAGGAAATCTTAAAAACTCCTTATTTAAGGAAAAATTCCAAAACTTCCGGAGCGGTTTCGTTGCCAAGCTTGTCAGCGGCTCGTAACTCCACCACATTCTTTCCGCGTCTTGTCAATAAAAGAACTTGTGAATAATCGGTCCAGGGTCCTCCATTTAGAGAATATCGAATTGATTTTAATCCCACAACGTCATCTGTAGCTGCAAGATAAAGAGGTGTGCTTATCGGATATACTGACTTACCTTCATGCGTTCCTATCTTATTCAAGCCAAAATGCGAGAATATCTTAGGAGCAGTGTTATCAACGACAACGAGAAAATTTTTGGATGAGGAATTCGTCACCTTGTCTTCTCCCGTATAGGTTATTACGTGAATGCCCTCATTTTCGAGAGTGAAGGGCTGACCATAATTAGATGACGGTTTTTTATCCACTTGAAAAACAATTTGTGCAGCCCCGGATTGATAGTCAATGCTCCCCAGCGTGACTTTGGATTTTCCTGTGACAAAAAGTGTGTCGCGTGAAAATACTTTGGGACTTTCTATCGAGTGAAAAATTTTAGGTGGCGTGTTGTCAACAAACAAGTTTCGGAGATTATTATCGGAAACAAATGCTCCAGTGTTATTAACATTGTCAATTGCGCGAAAATTAATGGTGTAACTCCCCTGTAATGTTGACACATTAAAACTTGAAATGTAGGATTGCCTTGGCCGACCATTGATTGAATACTGTATTTCCTTAACACCTGCTTTATTGTCTTGTGCGGTAAACTTAATTTTGGAATTTTTCGAAATAAATGTTTTGCCCTGATTAATAGCTGATGCACCCTCTATCTCTGCAATAACCGTTGGAGGAGTTCTGTCCAGATAAAACGTGTATTGATTTTTTGATTCAACGTTGTTTACATTGTCAATAGCGAAGTACGTCAAGGTATGATCACCATCTGACAAAAGGGACGGTCGGATGCTGTTTGCATATGCGGTTTGCGGGTTATCATCAAAAGAAACAAGGATTTTACTTACTCCAGACAGTTTATCATGACTGGCCAATGAAATTACCGATCGTGAGGAGAGTACTTTTCCATCAATGTTATCAAGGCTCACAGAATGAGCGGTTGTAGGAGCTGTTTTGTCAACAACAAAGTTTTTTGAGTTCTCTTTTTCTACGTTTCCCACCTTGTCGACTGCGAAGTACTTAACCACATATTCTTTCTCCTGATCAAACTCGATGATGCTTTGTAAGGCGATAAAAGGTTCTCCGTCAATGGAAATCAGGGTTGTCTCAACTCCCGACATATCATCTTTTGCCGAGAATCTACCTTTCAATTTCAATCCAAAATATATTTTATGAGAAGAAAATGAGGGAGCGCCCTCCAGCGACAACTTGGAAACGGGTGACATCCCGTCTACGTGAACCGGGAAAGCCACTTCTCCATTCGGCAACGAATGATTTTGTTTGTCGAAATGCCGTAGATAATGAATGCCGGGACCATCCCATTTCATCGGAACAGAAACACTTTCTGTTTTTGAATCGCGCACATCAGTCAGTATCACCGACTTTTTTGATACTGTGTCATTTGTAAGTTGAACATACACTGGCAACGATAATGGCCAGTAAACCGTACCATCTGATTGGCGAACAACCTTCATTTGAAAACTCGGTTGCTCTTGAGCATACAAGAAAAGGGGAACTGAAAAGACTGAAATTAAAATTAGTTTTTTAAGAGACATGATCATGACTTTAATAATTAAGGAGGACTAACCAATATTTTTATAATAATGTTGATTCAAAAGTAGTACAAAGCCCAAGGGAGAATTGGGTATATAACTGGATGTAACTTTTTCAAATTTTTTGTTTAGTGAAAAGAGGCCATTACGAGAATAAATCGGGCATAATCATCCCCGACAAGAATTCATTGATCACTTTTTTAATTCGTTTGTTCACCTCTTGTTCACCTCGAAAAAGCAGGTGAACGTGCCGGCAGAGGTAACTTGGAGCTGAAATCTGTTTCAATAATTAAATTTTCTATGATTCAGCATATAGGCGAAAACAGCGCACTTATTCGCAGGTTCCTAAAGGAAAGCGAAGAGCATTTTCTTGATCACCATGGGATCATTTTCATGTCGTCCTCCCCGGAGTCGCGTGTTACAGGATTTGCGCTCAAGGAGCTCATGCTTAAATCATTCAGCTTTCTATATGAACCGCAAGGCAATCATCCGCTGGCAGCCCAGGATGATTTGGCCAAAGCATGTGCTACAGGGCAGGCTACGGAAATTCGGTGGTTTAAGAGGCGTGGTGGAGGAATATTTCTGGCAAAAATATCCATCCGTAAGTTGAAGGCGCACGACTTTGCGGACCAATACTCGTTGCGCATTTACGACTACACTCCCGAGTATCTGGCAGAAACGAGATCGCAGCAAACCCAACAACGCTTAACGCAACTTGTCAATTCATCATGCAGTGGCACGTTTCAATTCAGGGTTCGCGATGGAATGATTCTATCGGCCGGAAGTTTTGTCATTTCTCTTCTCCCTTCGCAATCCTTGCCCGGGCGGTTGTCCGATTTGCTGGGTTCAAGTACAGAGTGGCTGGCCTTGAAGAAACGCATTGTAACGAAACTCAAAAGTGTGGATGCGGAATTTTGCATTAACGGTAATTCGTCCCGTTTAGCATTGCTTAAATGTACACCTACGGTTACTTCAGGCGTTATAGATGGATTGATTTTGGAAATAACGTCAGCCAAGAGCGATGCGAATGAATTGGAAAATATTCATACCGATCTTCAGGCACTCGTTTATCAGACCTCACATGGGTTTCGGGCGCCTTTGGCATCCGCCCTCGGCCTGCTCGGCTTGATTCGTATGGAGTGCGATGGTTTGCATGAAAAGAAGTATTTGAATTTAATCGAACAGCAAATCACGAAAATGGACACGCGCCTGAAGAATCTTGCAGCTGTCGCTATGATTCATCAGGCTCCTTTGATGGTTCAGCCCTTTGATTTTAGTGGCGAAGTAAACAACCTGGTCGAAAATCTTAAACGGGAATTTCCTGGAGTCACCATAACTATAGGATATTTGCCGGAACAGGAGTTCGCAAGCGATGTTTCGAGATTGCGGGTGATTTTGCAACACCTGCTTCATAATGCGTGTCACTTCAAAAAGCATGAACAAGAGCATTGGGTGGCTTTTACCGCCAGTTTGGATTCAGTCACTCTGGATATTGAAATATATGATAACGGAATCGGCATACCGAAGGAAAGCATGGACAATCTTTTTCAAATGTTCTACAGAGGATCTCCAACTTCAGATGGTACGGGCCTTGGTCTTTACACGGTTAAGCGAATGGTGGAGAAAATGCATGGAACGATAAGGATTGATTCAGTGGAAGGTATTGGTACAACTGTACGAATCCGTATTCCTGTCGAAATAAACGATCAGATACCAAATTCACCGTGATGTGCGTTGCAATATGGGTTCGAGTGATTTGCTACGCTCTTTATTCACCGATTGAGGAGTGTGTCACCGGGCCAATTGTTCGATATCTTTTCTGTCAAAGTTTTATTTTTATGTATGATTTTCATTCGAATGCGTTTCGGTTTAGTGACACTGCTGCTGACTATTATTTTCGCGCAGGCTCGCGCGCAATATTCTGAAGTGGAAATTGATAGTCTGATAGCTAAAATTCCCCAGTGGAAAGACGATGACTTATTGGAAGGCTTTCAGACGATCCGGGACAAAACAATTGCGCTGCCGGAGGCGATCCTTTTGCTAAAGGCATCGGCTGTTTATGAATCTGCAAAACGCAGTAACCTTCCACTTACGTTACTCTGCGCCAGATTGCTTGTAAGCGAAGCAAACAACAGGGATAATACCGGCCATTCTACGACTGCATTCATTGATGTCTGGCTTGAATTTCAAAATGACATCGGGAAAGATTCGGTTGCGTTGGCTTATGGTCACTGCGCGATGAGTCAAGCTTACCTGAACACGCAATTTTTTCTGAAGTCGTTCGAGCATGCAGAATTTGCCCGAATCATTTTTGAGCAAGAAAAAAATAATCTCATGACGCTAAAGGCAAGATACCTGATTTTTGTTATCTGCTATTCTATAAATCCACAGCTAGCTTACAGTGAAGGGTTAAATTTGGTGCATTATTTTGAGCGAACTCATGACTTACCATTTCTATCAGTTTATAAGCAAACAGGTTTTTTTAACGGCATGGGGCTTTTGGCGAGAAAGTTGAACCAACTTGACGAATCTGTAAATTGTTTCGACATCGGTCTCGATCTTGCGTCCAAAAATAATTTCGAAGCAATAAAATCCCTTCTCACCGGTAATCGCGGGCACAGCTTATTCAAAATGGGTGACTATGAAACAGGATTGAAGGCAATTCGCGAAGACGTGCGATCCAGTGATCGATTGGGTTTACCCGTGAGTAAAGCGAATGCACTCATAACAATGGCTCAAATCAAAATAGCGCAACATCAGGCAGATTCATCTCGTTATTTTTTCTCTCAAATCAATGTGGCGCATGGTGCGGAGGGATTTGACGTGATCCGATACCTGGAGCTTAGTCATATGCTTGCCGCCCTGGAGGGTCGTTATCGGCAGGCCTATGAAATTTCTCTTCATGTTACGGAGAAAAAGGATTCAGTTGCACGATATCTCAGCAATTTTGATTTTAACCGTCAAAGACGTGAGTTGGCCTTGTCTGTGAGAGCCGCTGATTATCATTCAATCGTTGTTGAAAGTGCGCGTAAATCTTTCTTGATGAAGGTTGAAATTGGATTTATAGTGTTGTTGGTTGGTTTGTTTTTAATCATGACGATATATCTCCGCACCCGACAAAAATATCTCCGAAACATTAAAGAGGAAATGAGGCTTAACGAAGTGCTGACGTTGAAGGAAAAGGAAATAACCGAAGCCAAGTTCGTTACCATGAACGCGCAACTCGCTCAGCTGCAAAAGGAAATTGATTTTAAGTCGCAAGAATTAACCACCTACACACTTCACCTGATTCAAAAAAATGAGGCGCTGGAAACGTTGAAAACGGAAATTGATGAATTACGACAGCTTGATCCAAGTGCGGTCAAGACCAAACTTAGTTCCTTAACCTCTTCAGTGAATTTTCACCTTCACCTCGATAAAGATTGGGAGAATTTCAGGTACTACTTTGATAGTGTTCATCAGCAATTCTTTGACAATCTCAAAAATCGATTGCCGGATATAACTCCGGCAGAAACGAAACTCTGTGCATTGCTAAGGCTCCGCTTAAATACCAAGCAGATTGCCACAATCATGGGCATATCGGCTGAAAGTGTAAAGACGGGTCGCTACCGGTTACGAAAGCGTTTTGGCCTTGAAACCGAGCAACGCCTGTCTGACTTCCTTGAGAGTATCTAATTGCATTGCCATCACCCGATAAGTTTGCTGCAGCGGGTGTTAGCAGAGAAATAATTGACACTGGTGCCGGAGTTTAACAATAGTCAGATAACGTTTATCTTCGTTTCAAATCGAAGGATTGCGCGTGGTGATGGAAACCAACTTTATCCGATTTCATATCCACAGAAAATCCACCGGCTTTGTTACCGTGGTTTACAGGCTAACTGAAAGGCAACCGATACGTGGCGCACGCAGGCGGAGGCGGAGGGTATTATGTTGAACTGCGTTTGTACCCCGGGTTGCAGGCGGGCAGTGTTATGTTATACAATCGGTCGGGCATGCACGATGAACGGATGCTCGACAAAACGGATCGTTTTTTTCTGACGGAGAGAAATCATAACTGATCGTTATATCATACGTACTTCAGCCATCCTTTTTCCGGGTGTGACGCTTTGTAACCGGCATACCAGCGGCAGAGGAAATAAAGCATAACAACGTCTAGTATGAACACCAGGTAGAGTAAAGGCAAACTCCAGCGATACGTTTCTTCCACGAACACGTATGGTGCGGTTACGAACCATTCCGAATGTATAGTTCCGTGCAAAATCAATTGAACAGCCAATGCACTGAGATGGATTACCAGTATGTGTGCGAGATAGTAGAAGAAAGGAACTCTTCCGATCACCACAAGAATTTCGGAGAAGCGGCCTTTTGCTCTTTGCGCCCAGGGAATCAAAGCGATCATGGGCCCTAATGTCATTAGCAGGAACAGGGTGGAGGCAGGATATTTCTGTTGACTCAGGAGTTTCATAATGAACGGGGCCGGAGCGGGATTTGGATTCAATACCAGAAATAATGACCCAATTACAAGGAATGCGAGCGTCATGGATAAGCCGATGATCAGGCAAAGTTTGTTTCGTTTCTTTTCGTCCAGATGAAAGATTGCACCGAATCCATATCCGGCCAGCATCACCCCAATCCAGGGCACGATTGAATACAGAATCTGGAAATTTTGAAAGTATGCCCCTTCAACTGCAGGTGGGTAAACAAACGACCAGATTTTTGCAAACCCAGGCTGTGCGGATTCGGGAAATAACAAGGGCACCAGGCCAAACAAACTTTGAAACAATATGATCGCACTACCTGTGATCACGGCCCATTTAGGTTTCATCCGGATAAATGGAGCAAGCAACACCATACACCAGCCTAGCATCCAGATAACACCGGCCAGCATGAAATCACTGCTGATGTTAAACGCCCAAAAGAATCGAATGACGGTGAGTTCAAGCACGATAAGCAGTATTCCGCGCGTGATGAGCCACGTGGCAAGCTTCCGGTAATCGTTCAGTTTTTGTCCATAGAGGAAGGCTGACGTTCCTGCAAAGAAAGCAAACGCGGGTGCACAGAAATGGGTGATCCACCGGGTGAAGAAAATTCCGAATTCCGGTCCGCCTGCCGGCAATCCTGAATAAACCCGTACGTGGTCGATGGCCATCAGAACCATCACGAGACCGCGAAGTAAATCGAGCGATTGAATGCGGGAAGGTGGGGTGATTGTAGTATTCATGGGGATTTGGGTAACGTACTACTTTGCTGTATAAATATAATGTAGGTAAACGGAAGGCACAGTCTCAAAGATGCCTTTCGAACAAAGAAGCGAATTGGTGAAGATTGACTTTAATTCGCGTTAGCATCGACCGAGCAAGAAGAATTCACCCTCAAGGGTTGAGATTTTGAATAGTACCGGGATTACTTGCGTGATCGCCAGCTTATCCCGGGAGTCAGAGAAAACTATCGGAGCGCGCTGCGTGAGCGGTTTTTTATAATAAAGGAATGATTATTTTCTCGTTTTGCAGCACAATTTCTTCAATCATGTTGGATGAATTGGCTTTACGAATTTTTTTGATAATTATATGCAGTTCATCACCTGCCATAAGATGAGGTCGCCATGCCGCAATGTCTACGCGCGCGGCCGTCACCTTCAGCGACTCAATATGGGTTGAGTTTCTTACCAGGATAACTTCCATATCAGTAATACGCATAGGTACATTTCCGACTACCTCAAAGCCGGGTATTGTGCCCGCCCGAACACCAATCTTCGGATCAATAATAGTGCGTGAAAGACTTAGAACGGTGAATTGATAGGTTAATTTTCCAGGCGATTCATTGAGCTTTTTAAGAACTTTCTTACCAAGTTGCGCACCGCTTAAGACCGAGTCACGTTGCTCTTCTAATCGATGTAAGGCTGACTCAAGATATGTAACCCGGCCGATCAGTGAATCTGCCACGTGCCGCATCCTAAGTTCGTCAGTTTGGACGGAGTCAAACTTTTGAATCATAGCTTGGGTAATTTTTTCGAGATTGTTGCGCTGACGACTCAATTGGAATGACAATACTGAAAAGAATCCGATTGTTAAAAGCAACATCGTGCCAAAAAGTATCTTCCAATCTTTAATTAATTTCATTCCGCTATCGTTTACTTATAAGGGTAGTGATGTCGTATCCGATCTTGTCAATTTTATGGTCGACATCATCGAGCTTATTGGAAACGCTATTGAGTTTTTCGATCGATTCAGTTTGTCGCAACTGTATGATGTCAAGAGCTCGGTTAATAACGATTACATCTTTCTGAATTAACTTAAAGTCTTCTGCGGTTTGAGTTACCTGCTCGCGCAGTGCAAAGTATCCGGCAACTGCAATTCCTAAATAGATCAGAAATGAACCTAAGCCAATTAGTTCCTTCATGGAAAGACTGACTTTTGTATTTTGTAATTTCTTGGCTTCAATTTCAGAACTCATAAACCTGGACTTAAGTGGGCTGTAGAGAAGAAAGGCTTTCGGATGTTACACACAAATAATACCAGCACGAGAAATTTGCCGAAAGTTCTACTACTAAATTTAGTGATAAAATTGACTTAAGACAATACCGTGGTCGCCAGCTTATCAGTGGTCTTTCTCCCGTGATCCCGCTGGGATGACTTGCGTGATCGCCAGGTTATCTCGGGAGTCAGAGAAAAGAAACTCTCTCGCTGCGCTCGTGATTTTTCATTCTGCGCTCTCCGGCCACGCGATCTTGCATCGACCGCATCAAATGAAAAACGCACCGACGGTTTCGTCAGTGCGTTTGCTTTTCTCATCTGTGATCCCGCTGGGATTACTTGCGTGATCGCCAGCTTATCCGAGGTCAAAAAGCAACAAGCACGCTGCGCTGTCTTTTTCTTTTTTCTGCGGAACGCTAAGATAAATCTTGCGTTCGCCTCAAAAAGAAAAAGCCCCTTTGGGGGGCTTGTTGCTTTCTCTAGTGATCCCGCTGGGATTCGAACCCAGGACCCTTACATTAAAAGTGTAATGCTCTACCAACTGAGCTACGAGATCTTACCTTCTACAGTCCTTTGAAGCCGTTGGTGTGCTTCAAAGTCTCAATTTTTTGGCTGTTTTAGCAGCTTTTCCGTAATTGAGGACGCAAAGGTAGCAGAACACGAATGATATGCAAAACAGGGTTTTAAAAATTGTGAAATTATCGGTGTTCCTGCTGTTTTTTGCCACAATTTCAGTCGCGCAGACCAACAATCCCCTGCTCGTGCGGGCCGACTCACTGTTCGCCCAAAAGCGCTACATCCAGTCGCTCGAGCTTTACCGGAAATTATTTGAAGATCACCGTTATACACCTGCCATGCTGCTGCGAATGGCCTATGTGGAAGAAGGCCTCAATAACGTCTCGCAGTCAGCGTATTACCTCAATTTGTATTATCTCGCCACGCAGGATCAGGACGTTCTGAAAAAACTCGAGGAACTGGCAACCAAAAACCGCCTGGAAGGATACGCTACTGATGAGTCGGACAGGCTGCTGTCGTTTTACCTTACGCACCGCGATCTGATCACCTACATTTTATTCGGCATTGCTATTCTCGCCATGGCCATCGCGTTAACGCAACGACTTATGCTGAAGAACAAACCGGCAGGGGAGTTTGTGGCGCTCTGCATCGTATCCACGCTGCTCATACTTCATCTCAGCCAGCCTGCGTTGTTTGAAAAAGCAATCATCGCTAAGGGTAACACCTACATCATGAACGGCCCTTCGGCAGGCGCTTCGGTGCTGGCCGTTGTGCGTGACGGCCATCGCGTGGATGTACTTGGCAAAAAAGATATCTGGACTAAAGTTCGCCTCGGTGAATCGGAAGGCTATGTGCGAACCTCAAGCCTGCTTCCAATAAAGCTTTAACCTTTTACGGCAAGTCGTTCGGGGCATCGCACTCAAGATTCAAAGCTTTGTCGGGCATTTTGAAATATCCCTTCTTATACGGAAGCCTTCTGTCGGCATAAACTTTTTGAAGAAACGTAGTAAAGATTGGTCGTGCAGTTCTTGCACCCGAACCATCGGCCCAGTTAAAGAAATGAATGCTTCGTTCGTCTCCGCCAACCCATACACCGGTAACCAAATCTTTTGTTACACCCATATACCAGCCATCGGATGCGTTGTCGGTGGTGCCGGTTTTGCCACCGATCTCATTGTCTTCTTTCAAATCGGCAGGAATGCCACCCGATGTTCCACCTTCAATCTCAACACCGCCCCGTAACATGTAAATGATTTTGTACGCAGTTTCTTCACTCATCGCCTGCCGGCTTTTTGGGACGGCCCGATATAACACATTCCCGTTCTTGTCTTCGATGTGTGTGATGTAACGCGGTTCGGTATAAATGCCGGTATTCACAAACGATCCGTATGCACCCACCAGTTCGTATAGCGAAACATCGCTCACACCCAGGCAAAGTGCTGGTACTGCGTCAAGCTCGCTTTTTATTCCTGCGCTGTGTGCAAACTCAACAACGTTTGCTGGTGTAACGGTCATCATCATTTGCGCAGTAATGGAGTTAACCGACTTTGCCATTGCTTCCCGTAACGTCATCGACTGACCGATACCGTAGTCGCCGCCGGCATTTCTCGGAACCCATTCACCTCCCGGCACCGGAATGTGTGGCGAGATATCCTGGCGAACATCGCATGGGCCAAAGCCCGCATCGATCGCGGCTCCGTAAACAAAAGTTTTAAATGTGGAACCCGGCTGCCGCTTTCCTTGCCGCACATGATCGTACTTGAAATACCGGTGATTGATTCCGCCAACCCACGCGCGGATTTCACCAGTGTGCGCATCCATCGACATAAAGCCGGCATTCAGGATCTTTTTATAGTAATTGAGGGAGTCGATCGGGCTGAAGAGTGTATCGCGATCACCCCGCCATGTAAAAACGCGCATGCGCCTTTTTGCATTCAGTGCAATAGTGACTGAATCTGATTTTTCTCCGTAACGTTTTACGAGGTCGCGATAGATTTCGGTTTGCTGAATGCGTGATTCAAGAAAGCCGGGAATCTCATTCCGATTTTCATCGATCCAGGGATTGCGACCGCCCCACTTCGATAAAAATTCTTTCTGAAGTCTGCGCATGTTTTCAGCAACAGCGTCTTCGGCATACTGCTGCATGCGACTGTCGATCGTGGTATAGATTTTCAATCCTGCAGTGTTCAGATCAAGACCGTTCTCGCGCGCCCATGCCGACAGCTCCGGCCGGATTGCGCTTCGGAAGTAAGTTGCAAGCCCCTGATTTTGATTCTGCACACGATAGTGCAGCTCAATCGGAAGCGCGCAAAGTGAATCAAGTGATTTTTTGCTTTTCAGAAATCCATGCGTTAACAGTTTGCCGAGCACCTCATTGCGTTTGCTCAGCGACCGGTCATAATTTATTCGCGGATTGAATGCCGAGTTAGCCTGAAGCATACCGATCAGTACGGCTGTTTCCTGAATGTTCAGTTCACTCGCTTTCTTGTTGAAGAATGTTTTTGCGGCTACCTGGATTCCCCCCACATCTCCAAACCTCACGGTATTAAAATAGAGTGTGATGATTTCCTCTTTTGTAAAGTTTCGTTCGAGGTGTACGGAGATGATCCACTCTTTGGTTTTTTCGATGGCGCGTCTCGGGTAATCGCCTTTGAACACATCTTTTACAATCCATCCGTTCAAGTCCAGTTCCTTGTTTTGCGTATACAGATTTTTGGCCACCTGCTGGGTGAGCGTACTTCCGCCACCTTCGGGATTAAGCATCAACAATCCTTTTGCCACGCGCAGATATGCCCAGAAGTCCATACCCGAATGCTCGTAAAACCGGTGGTCTTCCGAAATAACAAGTGTTTTAACGAGTGCAGGCGATAAATCTTCGTAACGAACCTGGGCCCGGTTGAAAACAAAATAACGTCCGAGCGAAACCCCATCGGCTGAGATCACTTCCGATGAAAAATCATTCTCCGGATTTTCGATTGCTTTCAGATCGGGCAAACCGCCATACATACCAAAGAGGTCGATGCTAACCGTGTAGATATAAATCGGAACTCCGAAAAGCCAGCAGAAAAACAGTATCCACACGATCCTGACGATTTTTCTGAACCACGGCTTTTCCATGGCCGTCAGTTTTCGAAGCTTGGCAACAAATCCGGGGGAGGAGGTTGGGGTGGTCATCGAAATTCAATGCTCCCTAAAGTACGCGGAAATTTGAAAATTGTTGTAGACGTACAATCCGGAATGTACAGAAATAAAAAACGGGCCTTCGATACCTCAAAATCAAAGACCCGTTTAAAACAGTCAGATGCCTAACGCTATCTCCATCCGCCTCCCAATGCCTGGTACATGTTTACCACGGCATTCATCTGCTGTTTTTTAGTTTCAATTAACTCAAACTTCGACTCCAGCGCATCGCGCTGCGTGAGCAACACTTCCATGTAATCGGCACGGGCCGACTTAAACAACTGGATGGAAATGTCGGTCGACTGGTTCAACGTCTGCACCTGCTGTGATTGCAGATTGTAGCTCTGCTCCAGGTTGTTGATGTTCGACAACTGGTTTGCTACCTCGATGTATCCGGTCAGGATTTTCTGCTCATACTCATACACGGCCTGAATCTGTTTTGAATTGGCTGTGTAGTAATAAGCCTTAATCGCGTTCCGGTTCACCAGCGGCTGGATCAGGCCAGCGCCAAGTGTGTAGAACATCGACTCAGGCTTCGAAAAAAGATACGATGCTTTGAACGATTGTAATCCCAACGCGGCATCAATCGACAACGAAGGATAGAAATTCGCTTTCGCGGATTTAACATCCAGCTTGCTAGCTGCCAGCTCAAGTTCCGCCTGACGCACATCCGGGCGGTTTGCAAGGAGTTGTGAAGGCAGACCGGTTTTTAACATCGTTGGCACGAGATCGTTAAAGTTTTGCGAATTCCGCTGAACCGGTTGCGGGAACCGGCCTGCTAAAAAGTTGATCCGGTTTTCAGTTTCAACAATCTGCTGAACGATGAAATACTGACGGCTTTGGTTTTTCAGCAATTCAGCTTCGAACCTGCGCACCGCGAGTTCAGTTACTTTTGCGGTTTGTTTCTGCAGCTTCACAATCTCAAGCGCATTCTGCTGAATATGAATGTTGCTCTTCAGAATTTCCAGCTGGTTATCGAGCGCCATCAATTCATAGTATGAATTGGCAATCTCTGAAATCAAACGCGTTACCATGAAGTTCTTCCCTTCTGTTGAAGAGAGGTAGCGCATCATGGCCGCCTTTTTGGCGTTGCGTAATTTCTTCCAGATATCGACTTCCCACGAAAGACGGGCAGCTACAACAAAATCAGGCAGCGGATCGGGAAACTTTTTACCGGGCTCAATGTCCAGATTTTCTTCTACTGAACCTGTGCGGGTATTCCGGCTTGATTTCTCAACTCCGGCACCAGCCTGCAGATCGATAAACGGAAGGTATTCCCCTTTGCGGATCATCACTTCGTTCTTTGCGATGTTGATCTCCTGCAGAATAATGTTCAACTCCTGATTGTTTTTCAGAGCTGTGTCGATCAATGCTGCGAGGTTTGCATCGGTAAAGAACTCGCGCCAGTTAATCCTCGCGCTGTTCGTTGAATCCTGTGCGGATGCGAATGCCGTTGGCGTGTTTTTATTTTCCGCGCGCGGCACTACAGTTGGTTTTACACAGGCCGTGTAGAACAGGGATAACATACTTATCCCCGCGTACACCGATATTCTCTTAATGTTCATGGTCGTCACTGTCGTTTGATTGTGGGAAACTGTCTACTGAATGCACGAGGCCTTCGGTTAACGGACTGCCTTCTTCATCGCGGATAAGCTTACGGCCTTCCACCAGGCGGGCGAACACGAAGTACAAGCCTGGCACAACGATTACACCGAATACCGTACCGAGCAACATACCACCAAGCGCTGAAGAGCCGATGGTACGGTTACCGATAGCACCTGCACCGTGTGCGTATACGAGCGGAATCAAACCGGCAATGAACGCGAACGATGTCATCAGGATGGGACGGAAACGAACGCGTGCACCTTCAATCGCTGCTTCCAGAACGGTAGCACCTGCGCGCTGTTTCTGAACCGCGAATTCCACGATCAACACCGCATTCTTACCCAACAACCCGACAAGCATGACCAGCCCCACCTGCGCATAGATATCGTTCGCGAGCCCCATTCCCTTGACTAGCAGGAACGATCCGAATACACCGGCCGGAAGCGATAGAATAACTACCAGCGGGATGATAAAGCTTTCGTACTGCGCTGCGAGCACGAGGTACGCAAACACGAGCACGACAATGAAAATGTAAATCGCTTCGCTTCCGCGTCTTGTTTCATCGTATGAAAGTGCGGCCCAGTCGATGTCGTAACCGTGCGGCAGATTTACAGCAACTTCTTTTACAGCAGCAATTGCTTCACCCGAGCTGTATCCGCGTGACGGACCGCCCCGGATGGCGGCTGTGTTATACATGTTATAACGGTTGATTTCGTTCGCGCCCTGCATCTTCTTGATTTTCATGAAGGCTGACATCGGTACCATTTCACCTTTATCGTTTTTCACCCAAAGGTTCAGTACGTCAGTCGGCAGTTTTCTGAATTCAGGAGCAGCCTGCACGAATACCTTAAAAAATCGCTGATACTTGATGAAACCAAGCTCATAGGTACTACCCACGAAAATTGACAGCGTATTCATGGCGTTACCAATGGTTACGCCTTTTTGCATGGCAAGTTGGTTGTCGATTTCAATTTCATACTGCGGATAGTTCGCGCTGAAGAAGGTGAACAAACCGGTAAGCTCTTTACGCTTCTTCAGTTCGTCCATAAAATCACTCGTAACTTTTTCAAGCTGCTTGTAATCACCCGAGTTTGTTTTGTCGAGCAGCTGCAGTGAGAAACCACCGGCCGCACCGAAACCGGGCACCGCTGGAGGATCAAAGAATTCGATGGTCGCTCCGGGAATTTCTTTCGCTTTTATCTCGAGCTCTTCGATGATGTCAGCAATCGAGTTTTCACGGTCCGACCATGGTTTGAGGTTAATCAAACATGTACCGGCATTTGAACCACGACCCTCGGTAAGTACTTCGTAACCTGCGATAGAAGATACAGATTGTACGCCTTCCACTTCGTTGATCAACTCAACGAGTTTGTTGGAAAGGTCATTCGTGCGTTCAAGGGTCGACCCCGGAGGCGTCTGAATGATGGCATACAACATACCCTGGTCTTCACTCGGAATGAAACCTGTTGGCAGTGAATTCGCGAGCAGGAAAATTCCCAACGAGAAAAGCAGGAACATACCGAGCGTAACCAACCTTCGCGGAGCAATCAATCCGATCAGCCACACATATTTACCGGTAACCTTTTCGAACCAGCGGTTGAAGCTGTCGAGCGAACGGTTAAGCCAGGTTTTCTTGCGCGGCTTGCCGTGATTGTTTTTCAAAATGATCGCACACAATACCGGTGTAACGGTAAGCGCCACCACACCCGACAACACGATAGACGATGCCATGGTGATGGAGAACTGGCGATAGAATGTACCAACCGGACCGGTCATAAACGTTACCGGAACGAACACGGCAGTCATCAACAATGTAATCGCGATAACCGCACCACTGATTTCACCCAATACTTTCTGAACGGCTTTGTAGGGCGAAAGATGAGGTTCTTCCTCCATCTTCGCGTGCACGGCTTCCACCACCACAATCGCGTTATCCACCACAATACCAATCGCCAACACAAGTGCGAACAACGTGATCATGTTGATCGTAAGTCCGAATACCTGCATGAAGAAGAATGCCCCGATCAGCGAGACCGGAACGGCAAGAGTCGGGATAAGCGTTGACCGCCAGTCGCCCAGGAACACGAATACCACAAGCGCCACGAGAATAAACGCATCGCGGAGGGTGTGAATAACGTTGTCGATAGACGCATTCAGGAAGTTTGATACGTCATAACTGATTTCGTATTTCATTCCGGGAGGAAATGATCCTTTCAACTCGTCAAGCTTGGCTTTTACTTTCGCAATTACATCGCTGGCATTACTACCGTACGTCTGTTTCAACACGAGCGCGGCCGATGGGTGACCGTTCATGTTTGAGTAGATATCGTAATACTCACTACCCAGTGTAACGGACGCAATGTCTTTCAATCTCAGCAATTCACCGTTAGGGTTTGCCTTGATGATTACGTTTTCATATTGTTTCGGATCGTTGAAACGGTCGGAGTAGGCGAGTACATATTCAAGAGCTTCAGCTTGTTTGCTGTCACCGCGACCGATACGTCCCGGTTTACCGATGATACTTTGCTCATCCAGCGCTTCCATAACTTCGTCAGGCGAGATGGAGTACGCACGCATGCGTTCGGGATTCAGCCAAACGCGCATCGCGTACTGGCGGCTACCGAGAATCCTCACCTGACCGATACCGTTGATACGCTGCAACTCGGGCACCATGTTAACCCCGGCATAGTTGAAGAGGAACTTCATGTTCGCGTTCTTGTCTTCGCTGTACAGGTTAACGTACATCAACATACTTGGAATAACCGGAGTAATGATTACCCCTTCACGCTGTACAAGGATCGGCAAACGGTTTGTTACCTGCTGCACGCGGTTCGAGACCTGTACAAGTGCCTGGTTGATGTCCGTTCCGGGCTCAAACACCACCTGGATATTTGCTTCACCGGCACTGGTTGCATCGGACGTCATGTAACGCATACCCCATGCACCGTTGATGGATTGCTCCAGCGGGATAATTACTGATTCGGCAAGCGACTTCGCGCTCGCACCCGGATAAGAAGCACTCACCATTACTACGGGTGGCGCCACTTCAGGGAATTGTGAGGTCGGCAGCATTTTAATCGCCAAGCCTCCCAAAAACAGGATGAGCAGGGAAATTACAATCGCAAATACCGGCCTGTGAATAAATGAACTAAACATCTTCTTTGGTTTTATTATTCAACATAAACCTTCAGGTGGCTCACAACCGACTTGGGATCTTCGTACTTGTACTCCCCGATCTTCTCCCCGTCACGCACTTTACGAATTCCCTCCAGGATGATCTTGTCGTTTGCTGTTATGCCGTCCTTAATGATATAGATGTCGGGCATTTCTTCTGCGATCGTGATTTCTCTCTGATGGATTACATTGTCTTTATCGACTACAAAAACATATTTCTTTTCAAGAATTTCGAACGTTGCTTTTTGCGGAATGATCAATGCATTTCTGTAAGGTGCTGATGCAAGCACGTTACCGGTTTCACCGTGACGGAGCAATCCCTTTGGATTCGGGAAAGTTGCACGGAAAGCGATGTTACCGGTTTCGTTGTTAAAATCCGCTTCGATTGCCCTTACCACGCCCGGATATTCAAATACCTGGTTGTTGGCCATTTGCAGATTCACGCGCATCAAACTGTCTTTCTTGGCGCTGATTTTATAATTGAGGTATTCAGCTTCGGGCACGTTGAAGTACACCCACATTTCGCTGTTGTCAGACAGCATCGTGAGCAGGTCTTCTTCGTTTACCAAACTACCTTCCCGCACATAGAAGCGGTCCATAATGCCGTTGAAAGGCGCTTTGATTTCAGTAAAGCCAAGGTGAACTTTTGTTAAAGCCACTTCAGCTTTTGCTTTATCGAATTTGGCTTGTGCCAGCGCAAGCTCATTAGGAGAAACCACGTTGCTGTCGGCAAGCTGCTTGGTGTTTAAGTATTCAATTTCGGCAAACCGTGCTTCGGCTTCTGCTTTTTGCACTTCGGCCTTGAAAAGCAGCGGCATGATTTGAAACATCAGTTGGCCTTTTTTTACAAACTGACCTTCGTCTACATAAATTTTTTCAAGGTAACCGCTTTCGCGTGAGCGAAGCTCGATGTGCTGGATAGCACGGATTTGGCACACATAGGTGCGGGTGACCACTGTATCTTTTTTCAGTGGGCTTGTTACCAGGAAGCGGGTTTCTGATTCATGTTCTTCCTTATGTGACCCGCAGCTGGTGAATCCAAGCACTGCGCACAGACACATAAACATGAGAATTTTACTCGTCATAGTGTTAATTGTTAAAAACAATAGATTGTGTTGATGTATAATTTTGAAAAGAGATATTAGCCTTGGAAAATGCACACGGCATCAGCGTTACGCGCAGTGCCACGAACAATGTAAAGCGTTAATGAACAGGTAACGGAGATTACCTATTCAACCGGTCTCATAATCTGAGAACCCTGAATAATGGAGACTTGAAAAAGAAAGGAACGGATAAATGATCGCTGAAATTCGAAGCGCATTTAATACCGTGGAAATAAAAAAGAGATAAGTCGGTGCACAGGAAGTCGAACGAAACGTTGTCATCACGTCTGTTCTCCTCTTCCTCAAAATAATAGCTTTCGAAGCCGGCCTGCTTTTCGGCAGGTGCCTGAACATGATTTAAATCAGACCCTTTTTTAATCGGAGTTGGCCCGAGATCAGCCTGGTAGGCGCGTGCAAACACCTGGGTGTACCCAACCAGCAGCAAAATAAGCAGCGTTGCAGGATATTTAAACAGGGGTTTCAAAGCTTAAATCAAAGGGTTTAGAGTATAGCCGACCCGATTCGCATGCAAAAATAGAACAAACACTTCATTTGCGAAAGTCTGCCAAACCCTGTAAACGAGTTCGCTTCAAAATTTGTTCAGAAAAATGTATCACCCATACAACTGTTCGGAAATCACGAAAACGTTTGAATACCGGAACTTTTTCAGAACCTTGTTCCTTTCATTTTCCGTAAAATCCCTCCTGGCATGAAAATACTCCTGAACTATTTAAAGAATTATAAAGGTCTGGTTGCGCTTGCCTTGTTTCTGGCAGCGATTAACCAGGTTTTCTCCCTGCTCGATCCGCACATTACCGGCCGTATTGTCGACAATTTTATAGAGAAGAAAGATGTGCTTGACCGTCATGCCTTTACGATGGGAATCCTGTCGCTGGTAGGCTTGGCGATTGGTGCCGCCATGGTATCGCGGATTGCTAAAAACCTGCAGGATTACTTTACCAGCATCGTGGTGCAAAAGCTGGGAGCGAAAATGTATGCCGATGGGCTGAAGCATTCCCTCGAGTTGCCATATCAGACGTTTGAAGACCAGCGCAGCGGGGAAACGCTGGGCATTTTGCAGAAAGTGCGTACGGACTCCGAGAAGTTCATTACGTCATTCATCAGCGTGTTGTTTGCCAGTTTGGTAGGGATGGTGTTTGTAGTGATCTATTCGTTGACCGTGAGTTACAAAGTGACACTCGTGTACTTCGCTGCAGTTCCGATCATTGCGTTAACCAGTTGGCTGCTGAGCCGCAAAATCAAAACCGTTCAGAAAAGTATTGTTAAAGAAACTACTGCGCTTGCCGGCTCGACAACGGAATCGCTTAGGAACATTGAACTTGTAAAAAGCCTCGGTCTTGCTAACCAGGAGATCAACCGGTTAAATAACACCACTTATAAAATTCTTGGCCTCGAACTGAAGAAAGTAAAACATGTTCGCAGCATGAGTTTTCTCCAGGGGACAACCGTAAACTTTGTTAGAAGCGTGATGGTGGTGATTTTGCTGCTGCTGATTTTTAACAACGAGCTTACACCCGGCCAGTATTTTACGTTCTTGTTTTATTCATTCTTCTTGTTCAACCCGGTTCAGGAATTGGGTAACGTGATTATCGCGTATCGCGAAGCTGAAGTTTCGCTGCTCAACTTTAATCGCATCATCAATCTTCCGAAAGAGGCGAGACCCGAAAATCCGGTTCAGGTAGGCCGAATCACCAACCTGAGCTTTGATCACGTAAGCTTCAAGCATCAATCGGCACGCACGAATGCACTGAACAACATTTCGTTTTCAACAAATAACGGTCAGACTATTGCGTTTGTCGGCCCGTCAGGTTCGGGGAAAACAACGCTGGTGAAACTTCTCGTGGGACTGTACGCTCCAAAGGAAGGTCGCGTACTCTATAATAATGTACCGGGAACGGAGATTGATCTGAATGAACTTCGTAACAAAATCGGATTCGTAACGCAGGATACGCAATTATTTTCCGGGACAATTCGTGAGAACCTGCTTTTTGTACGTCCGGATGCTACGGATGAAGAATGCATGGAAGTTTTAAAGAAAGCCGCATGCCAGTCGTTGCTGGATCGTGCCGACAAAGGACTGGATACGGTTATTGGTGAAGGCGGAGTGAAAGTTTCGGGTGGGGAGAAGCAACGGTTATCAATCGCACGCGCGCTGCTTCGTCAGCCGGACATTTTGGTGTTTGATGAAGCCACATCCTCGCTTGATTCCATAACCGAAGAAGAGATTACTGAAACGATCCGTGAAGTGTCGATCATTAAGGATCATATTACTATTTTGATTGCGCACCGGTTGTCTACCATCATGCATGCCGATAAAATTTTCGTGCTGGAACGCGGGAACATTATCGAGTCAGGCCGTCACTACGATCTGCTTGCTGAGAAAGGACTGTACTACGCCATGTGGCGTCAGCAGATTGGTGAGAAGGATGCTGTGGAGGTGAATCGCTAACAAAGCCCGCTTTTTCTTTCAGGACTGAGCGTTTAACCATAATTAACATTCCCTGATAAACTTTTGGATCGCTTCTTGACTCTCAGAGTTATAAAACTTGAAAGCTATGAAAACACGGTTGTTAGTGATGGTTGGAATGGTAATCAGCACAACCATTTTTGCGCAGAAGTCGGAAGATAATTCACGCAACATACATTACAGAGGCTATGAACGCATGAAGCGTGAACTTGCTCTCACCGACAAACAGTACGCCTCGGTAAAAGACATCGATTCTAAATATTCAAAAAAGCGCGATGACGAGCGGGCGAAGTTTATGAAGAGGCGAATGGAAGAACGCGAAACGATGCGCAGCATGCAGCTGGAACGTCAGCGCGAGATGCGCAAAGTGTTTACACCCGAGCAAAACAAAAAGTGGGATGAACTCCGCGAAGCCCGCAAAAATGATCACAGACTTCACAACGGAAGACATCGTCATGAGTCCCGGCACAGGAAATTCCATAAAGGCGATCATCGCAAACGCCACGGTGGTGAACGAATGGAACGAAAAGGATAAGGTTGAACAGGGTTTAGGTTGTTAGGGCGTTATCCGACAGGATGACGCCCCTTTTTGTCTAAAGCCGAATCAGGTAGAACTATAAAAGCACTACCTTGTAGAACGTTAAGGTATACATACCTTGTACCACGCCCGATAAACTCTAGCTCGCGTAATGAAAAAAATACTCTTCTTTTGTCTATTACTTTGTACCCACTCGTTTTTATCCCAAGCTCAATGTTGGCAAAAAGTGGTGGCCGGCCGCGACCATACCCTTGCGCTAAAACTGGATGGAACGATTTGGGCTTGGGGCTCAAACTTTAACGGCCAGCTCGGGGTGGCTTCATCTGAGGAATCGATTGAATCACCGGCACAAATAGGAACTTCTAACGATTGGAAAGATATCTCAGCCGGAGGCGATAACTCATTCGCAATTAAAACTGATGGAACATTATGGGCTTGGGGAAGCAACCAGTTTGGGCAGATCGGAGACGGCCTGACGGGATTGGGAAATAACTCACGCAGTCCGAAGAAAGTCGGCACGGCAACTGATTGGAAAAGTATTTCGGCAGGATCAACGTACACTATGGCAATCAAAACCGATGGATCATTATGGGCGTGGGGGAGCAATCTTTTTGGACAACTAGGTTTTCCGGGTAGCGTGTTTGTGCCTACGCGTGTTGGTGCTGCCACCGATTGGAAAAAGGTTTCCACGAGTGTGCAGCATACTGTTGCTATCAAAAACGATGGGTCATTGTGGGGTTGGGGATCGAATTCATATTTTCAGTTGGGCGATGAGAGTATTACAGGAACAACAGGGCCAATCAAACTTGGTCCAAGCTTCACATGGAAGACGATTGATGCCGGCTTCAATTTTACCATGGGGATTACAACTGATGGAAAACGTTGGACGTGCGGATTTGATGAATGGGGCCAACTTGGAAACGGTGTATTTTCTCAGGAAGCACTTAGCTTTAACAACTTTGATCCTACCGTTATCTGGAAGGACATAGCTGTCGGATATAACTTCGTAGTCGGCATTAAAACTGACGGCACGCTCTGGACATGGGGATTCAAAATCGGAACGTTTGAAGATAAAACGAACGTCCCGGTTCAAATCGGAACTTCGGCCGAGTGGCAATCAGTCTCAGTCGGAGACTATCATGCATTTGCATTTAAAACTGATGGATCGTTATGGGGTTGGGGTGAAGGAGATTTTGGTAAGCTGGGCACCGGCAGCTGGCAAGATTTTACCGAACCTCAAAACGTTGGCGGCGGAACTCCCGTTGTCAATACCTATCAATTATTTTGCGGAAGCGGCACGGTGGCCGATCTTGAGGTAACAGATTCATCAATTCAGTGGTATTCACAACCCACTGGCGGATCGCCCTTGGCAACCAATACCGAACTGACAAACAATGGTGATTACTATGCTGCTCAAACGTTGGCTGGATGTGAGTCGATCGTGCGATTACACGTCACCGTTTCTGTGAATCCCTTACCAGCAGCACCTACAGGTGTAAGTGCGCAAAAGTTATGTGCAGGATCAAGTGTTTCTGCTATAGTTGCTGGGGGGACCGCAATTAAATGGTATACTACTGCTACCGGAGGTTTTCCGCTTGCTCCCGAAACCATGCTGTTGGATAACACCCATTACTTTGCTTCACAAACTATAAATGGTTGTGAGTCAATTGCGCGATTGGATGTTAACGTGACCTTAAATAATACACCGCCGGCTACTGGTAGCAGTACACAGATAGTTTGCCTGAATTCAACAATCGCTAATCTTTCCGCATCCGGTTCCAATATCAAGTGGTATGGCTCACCAACGGGAGGAAGCCCGTTGTCCGCAGGCACGTTGCTGGTTGATCAGCAACATTACTATGCAACACAAACAGTTTCGTCATCTGAATCCTGTGGCCGGTTGGATGTTAAAGTAACAATTGCTGAGAACGTGGCGCCCAGCGGACAAGCTGAACAAAGTTTTTGCTCCGAGGCAACAGTTGCTGCACTCACCGTTGAAAACGGCACAGGTATTAAATGGTACGCAGCATCGGTGGGGGGATTGCCACTAGCTGTTTCAACAACACTGGTAAATGGGAGTCACTACTTTGCATCCCAAACCATTGGCCCGTGTGAAACAACCCAGCGCCTGGATGTGGCCGTAACAGTTAATCTTACACCCAAGCCAACGGGCAATGACTTTCAGCGTCATTGTCTTGAATCGACAGTTGCTGCACTGAGTGCAACTGGATCCAATATAAAATGGTATTATCAACCGGAAGGAGCGGAACCGCTAAATCCGGTGGAACCGCTTTTGACGGAAACCTATTATTATGCCTCGGCCACAAATGGTACACTTGAGTCGTGCGAGCGATTGCAGGTGTATGTTATTGTGGAGGATATTCCTGCACCATACGGAAACCCGGTACAAACGTTCTGTAACACCGCTACTCCGGCACAACTTATTGTAGTGGGAGACTACGAAGGCGAGATAAAATGGTACACAACGCCTGTGGGCGGAGTTCCACTTGCATCAAACACTTTGTTAAATGATAATACACCTTACTATGCGTCGCAGACCGCGGAAGGATGTGAATCAACGGGTAGGGCAGAAATTACGGTAGATATTAATACAGCCCCCACTCCCGCACCTACCGGTTCTGCCAATCAAATTGTTTGCGGTAATAATTTTCAGCTTACCGCCACGGGTACCGACATCCTATGGTACACTACCTCCACGGGTGGTGAGCCAATGCTGGGCACAGACGAACTTGCTGATAATACGCATTACTATGCAACCCAAACTATCAACACGTGTGAATCGGTTGACAGGCTGGATGTATTGGTAACCATCAATAACCCGCCAACGCAACCTCAAATTACAGATTCTGAAAAATGGCTGAGCTACTCGATCAGTGAAGATTATTTTGTAATGGCCATAAAGGTTGATGGTTCGCTGTGGGGATGGGGCAAGAATTTTAATCAGCAGCTTGGTATCACAACCGCTGAGCAGCCCTATCAGCCAACATTGTTAACACAAATGATAGGTTGGAAGACTGTGTCCACAGGAAAGGAGTTTAGCCTTGCCTTAAAGAATGACGGAACCTTATGGCGATTGAATGTGGGTGGAACGTGGCAACAGGTGGGAGCGGAGTCGGACTGGGCTTCAATCTCAACAGGAAGCAAACATGCAATTCTTTTAAAGACCAATGGTACACTGTGGGGTATCGGTAAAAATCTGGACGGCCAGGTAGGTGATGGCACTCAGGCAACACGCATACTCCCGGTTCAAATCGGTTCCGATACGTGGACAAACATTGCAGCGGGATCAGATTTTTCACTTGCGCGGAAAGCAGATGGAACGATTTGGGCGTGGGGAAATAACTCCAGCGGACAGGTTGGCGATGGAACAACCACATCACGCCTTTCGCCTGTTAAAATTGGCACGGCAATCGATTGGAAATCAGTATTTGCCAACGGAGTGACATCTTACGCTATTAAGAATAATGGAACGCTGTGGGGTTGGGGATACTTGCATTATGGATCCTCACAAACGAAATCACCACAGCAATTTGATTTCGCAACAGACTGGCTTGCAGTTTCTACAGGCGGTGAGCATACGCTCGGCTTAAAAAACAACGGAACACTCTGGAGCTGGGGTTCAAATAATTTGGGCGAGCGTGGTGTTGGAACGTATTCAGACACTCCCAATAATACACCTCAGCAGGTGGGTGCCGATACCGACTGGACTACGTCTGATGCAGGGGCTCATCAACACATCTGCTTGAAGACTGACGGCACGCTTTGGTCGTGGGGCGACAACTATTATAAACAAAATGGAATTAGAAATGTTAATGTAACTCACCCGACTCCTCAATACATCGCATCATCAGGCTTAGTTCAGCTATGCTCTGCCGCCACACTGGCCGACCTTCCCGTGGCCGGAACTTCTATTAAATGGTACAATAAAGATCAGGAGTATTTTAGTCAACTTCTTCCACCCTCAACACCGATAGTAAATGGAGGGATGTACTTCGCTACACAAACCGTCAATGGGTGCGAATCAGGTCTGCGAAAGGGGGTTGTAGTTTTATTAGGTACAACAAACTCTCCGACTGGCCCGTCTTCTCAGACATTGTGCTATACATCAACCGTAAGTGATCTTAGCGTAATTGGTTCAGGGATTGTTTGGTACGATGTGCCTGTCGGCGGTAGCCCACTAGCCGCTTCTACTCCGTTGATCAGTGGCGATCACTATTATGCCGCTCAAAAAATAGGAATCTGTGAATCTGACCGGCTGAATGTTACCGTAACGCTTACCCAACCTGCTGCTCCTACGGGATCGGCTATACAAACATTTTGTTCGGGAAGCACCGTACTAAGCCTTCAGGCTACCGGCTCCTCGATTAGCTGGTATAGCGCTCCAACAGGAGGTTCGCCAATTACGGGCTCGACTTTATTGTCCAACGGAGTTCATTACTATGCTTCTCAGACCATCAATGGTTGTGAGTCACCAGTACGGCTGGAAGTAGTAGTTGGGTTAAATACTACTGCGCCCCCAACGGGTTCTGCCTCTCAAACACTCTGTTCCGGATCAAAAGTTAGCGCATTATCTGCAGCCGGATCAGCGATCAAGTGGTATGCATCTCCAACGAGCCAAAATGCCTTGGCATCAACCGTTACGTTGACCAATGGAAGTCATTATTACGCGAGCCAAACTATCGGTAGTTGTGAGTCAACTTCGCGATTGGATGTAATTGTAACGTTAACAACTGCGTCAACACCCACGGGCTCAAATGCGCAAACGTTTTGTGCAGGAACAACGGTTGGGCAACTCGCGGCCAATGGCTCAGGTATAAAATGGTATAGCAGTATTACCGGAACATCTGCGATCGCAGACGCAACCACCCTTGTAAATGGAACAAGCTATTATGCTACGCAAACTGTGAATGGGTGTGAGTCGCTTTCACGATTAATGGTTTCAGTAACGGTGCTTACCGTAACCCCTCCGGCCGCTAGTGCCACGCAAACATTTTGTTTAACGGGCACAGTCGGAGCGTTGGAGGCGACAGGAACAGCTCTCAAATGGTACAGTACGTCTACGGGCGGAACACCACTTACCGAGTTGACGCAATTGGCAAGTAATACCCATTATTTTGTTTCACAAACAAGTGGCGGCTGCGAATCTGCAAGAACGGAAGTAATGGCAATCGTGACGAATGTTGATGCTCCGTCAGGCGAGGACATTCAATCATTCAGTGCAAATGCTACACTAGCAGATCTGGAGGCTGCCGGAACTTCGCTAAGTTGGTATGGCTCAATGGCAGATGCGATAGCGGGCGTTAACGAGTTAACATCAACTACCTCGCTAACAGCAGGATTAACGTATTATGGAACACAAACAATTGATGGTTGTGAGGGTGATGACGTGTTGGCGGTAACTGTCAATCTTATTACGGACATCGAAAAGAATGAACATGGGTTACATATTTATCCTAATCCTGTGAAGGATGATTTCCGCATTTCAGCAAATGAAGTGATTGATCGCCTGACGGCCTGGAATGAAGTTGGTCAGGCTGTTCTTTTTCAAAACATCGGTGCACGGGATGTGGAGGTAGAATTTAGTGGAATGGCCAAGGGGATTTATTCAGTTCAGGTGCATATTAACGGCCGTATTTTCACCGTTCGTATTCTGAAACAATAGGGGTAATCTGTGCTGCCCAGATACCAAAAAGATGGATCTAAGCCGGTAGCGTAACCAATAACTGGGGACGAAAAAAGTAGTATGATTAACACTGGATGTCGTGTGTGGAAAAGCGGGTTAACTAGCATCTGACAAGTATACGCTAACCCCAACATTATGAGATTCGCTTTTGTCCTCATTTTCTGTGGAGCAGTGGCTATTACTGCCTGCAAATCATCAAGTAAGGTTGCCACGTCTTCCGAAATCACGCAAGCTTCTCAAACTGATGAAGTATCAGAACGCGATGGTACATCGTATGAAAAGGCGATCATCGCCAAAAGCATTCCGGACGAGTACAATTGGCTTAAAAAGAATCACCCCGGGTCTCAGTTCATACAACAGTCGTTGCGGCACTACAAAAATGTTCCCTACGATGTTCTTACTGTAAAGCTGCCAGACGGTACAAAAAAAGATTTCTACTTCGACATCAGCAGTTTCTTCGGAAAATTCTGACCACAGTTTTGTTACTCATGCCGCAACGACTCAACCGGATTTGTGCGGGCAGCACGCCAGGTTTCAAATCCAACGGTTAAGAGAGTAACAATCGCAATCGTAAGGAGACACAATACAAATACCCAAACTGAAAGCGGAGTTTGATAGGCGAAACGTTCCAGCCATTTTGAAGTGAGCAGATACGTTACCGGTATAGCCACCAGCGAAGCTATCAGGAGCAACTTTCCAAACACGCTTAGCAATAAGGTTATTATCTGGGCGCTGCTGCTGCCCAATGCTTTACGGATGCCGATTTCACGCGTGCGCTGTTGCGCCATAAACGAAGCGAGTCCATACAAGCCGATGCACGTGATCAGCATCGCCAGAATGGAAAATTTTTCGGTGAGCCCGGCAATCTTGGTTTCCTGTTCGTACATCCGGCCGAATTCATCGTCCAAAAACCAGTGATCAAACCCAAACTGCGGAAAAACCTGTTTCCAGGTCTTCTCCATCGACTGAATTTTTTCCCCGATCTTTTTTGCATTCACACGGACGTGAATGATCCGGTCATCAAAATGCGGTTTACCCGCTATGCCGAGCGGTTCTATTTTATGATTCATGGACCGGAAGGGGAAGTCTTCCACAACACCGATAATTTTTCCGTAAAGAGGTTTGTTGTTTGACAAGCTATCCCTCGGATCGATGTAATAGTAACTGTTGGCCGGCCGCATCACCGCCTGACCAATTGCTTCATTGGGGGTAAGCTTCAATAACTTCACAGCTGTTTCATTCAGAATGATGGCAGTTGAGTCCGTCACGTTTTGAGGATCAAATGTGCGGCCTGCGATAAATTTCAACGCGAATGTTTTCGGGAAATCATAATCGCCATTCAACTGAAACCATTCCAGCGGTTCTTCCTGAACGTCAGGAAATGTAAAGCGCATATTGATTGGGCCGAAATGATCAAGCCTGGGTAAATGATTGGCGAGCGTTACCGATTCGATCTGCGGATCCTGCAATAGCATGTTCTTGTAAACATTATACTGCGAGTCGGTTGTTTTACCACCAAAGCCACCAAAGCGAATTGACACCACCTGTTCCCCGGCTTCATTCAGTTTTGAATTTCGCATCAAACTCATCTGCCGGACAAGAATTACGCTTCCTATCAAAAGAATTAATGCTACCGTAAACTGTAATCCGATCAGAAACTGACGGAACACATTTGACCCTTTCCGGAATGCAAATTTTCCTTTTAACACCGAAGCTGGCTGGAAACCCGAAATAAACAAAGCGGGATAACTTCCGCCCAATAACGTAACAAAGAGAATTACGCTCAGCAGGATAAGCAGCATTCCGGGCTCGACAAGATGACTTATCGAAAATGTTTTTTCGGTGAGTGAGTTGAATTGCGGAAGCAGCAGCATCACAAACAAAAGAGCCATGGCAACCGAAACCATCACCAGCAGGAACGATTCGAGCATGAATTGAATGAACAGTTGCGTTCGCTGACTGCCAAATGTTTTTCGGAGTCCGATTTCTTTTGCCCGCGTTACTGATTTGGCAACGGCCAGGTTGATGTAGTTAACGCTCGCCACAACCAGGATAAGGATAGCAATGGTAATAAAGATGTACATGTAATTTTTGTCGGCCGATTTATGCGATACCGACCAATCCATTTCTTTGTCGAAGTGTACGTCCGTGAGTTTTCGGATCATCGGCTTGAACTTGATATCGAGCTTGAGTTGAGCAATGATAGCATTGGCCCGTTTCTGCAGGTCATCCACCATAACCGGAATCTGTTTTTCATCGGTGCATGTAAAATAACTTTGAGTCCACAACAAGTCATTTTCTGCACCCATGCTGGTATTCAAACGCTTCTCCAGGTTTTCATTGAATTTTTTAAGCGTGTAAACATTGGCGATGTATTGCGGCCTGATGTGAGAGTTGGTCGGAAAATCGCGATAGACACCCTTCACTACCATATCAACCTTTTCATTGTTGGTTACCCACTGGTGTGTTATCGTAACGCGCTTGTCGAGTGCATCGCCATCTGCGAATAATTTCTGCGCAGCTGTTTCTGAGATAATCAAACTATTTGGTTCCTGAAGTGCCGTGTTCGCATCACCGGTGATAAACGAAATCGCAAGCATGTCGCGCATGCCGGGCTCGGCCCAGATAATTGACTCCGTGAGAATAATCTTGTCGGCCACCTCATCATGAATGCTGGTTGGCATGCCATACTGAAGATAACTGCCTGCGTGTGTCACCTGGGGATAGGCATCCTTCAGGTAATTGTCCCATCCGGCAGGTACTTCGGGAAACTTGTTCACTTCTCCGTTCGAGCCCTGTAGCCAATATCCCATCCGGTAGGTTTGTGCAGCGTTCGGGTGGATGGTGTCGAACGTAAGCTCATCACGCACGTACAGCAAAATGAAAATAGCAGCAGCCAATCCGACCGACAGCCCAATCGTGTTCACAATCGCGTAACCGCGCTGTTTAAGAATGTTTCGGATAGCCAGAAGCAGGTAGTTGGAGAACATAGGAGTGGGGGTTAATAATCCGAGGTTCTTATAAAAGTTCAAGCAGGGTAATGTTCTAACGGAGAAGTCCGGTTCTTCGGATATCTCAAATCCTAAAAGTTTTCGGCATCCTGCGAAGCTTGAATGTTATCCCGCAAAACATGACATTTAGGCTTTTTAACCACTACGCAATATGCTTTCCATTGATCAGGCTGTGGCCGAAAGCCTTATTTTCCATCGCGTTAGCACAGACGAAGCTAACACACAATTGAATACGGAAGAAACGGACATCAGCAACGAAGAGGAAAATACCCTTATCAGGGCTATATTTTTAAAGCCTTTTATTTCTGCGGGATCGACCTGGGAATTTAAAGACCCCGGATCCAACCCGTTGCATAACCTTGCCAGGGAGCTTTATGGTGATGGTAATTTCGTGATCGGATCGGTGAACATTTGCAAACATTTAAAATCAGTATCCACACATCCCAACATAAAAGATGGTGATGTGTTCGTAATCAAGTTCGCGGACGTGATGTATAATGGAAATTTATGCGAGGCGCTGGGCATTTATAAAGTTGAGAACAAAGAGTCTTTTGTGGAGAGCAGCCTTCGCGGTGGAAAAGGAGAGTTGAAATTTCGGAGAGGCATCAGCGGCCGCAAGCACGACAAGGCCTGCCTGATTGTTTTCACTAACGAGCCATATACAGTGTTCAGCATTGATCATGCCCCGGTAGATGCGGAGTATTGGAAGAATGATTTCCTTAACATCCAGCTCAAGCAGGATCCGCTGAATAACACAAGCCGGCTGATGTCGCTGACAAAATCATTCATCACGGATTCGTTACCGGAACAATTTGAAATTGAAAAAGCCGATCAGATCGATTTGCTGAACCGCTCGGTAAAATATTTCAAGAACCGCGATTCCTTTACCATGCAGGAATTTGAAGACGAAGTTCTTCAGGACAAGCAGGTAATTGATGCATTTCAATCGTACGACAAAGGCGGGTTGTTGGAAGTGAATCGGGAATTTGATATTTCGCAACAGGCCGTTAAACGCCAGGCACGGATTTTTAAGTCGGTATTGAAATTAGATAAGAATTTTCACGTTTATATCCACGGAAACCGTGAACTGATTGAACGGGGTACGGACGAGAACGGCCGCAAATATTACAAACTTTACTATCAGGAAGAATCCTGAATAAGCTGGAATGAAGTGTATCTTTTGTTTGTGTTTGTTGTTGCTTTCGGGAGCTGCTTTTGCGGATGTTACGTATGATACAATCCCGTACTGGCACGTTAGTTATGGAAGCAAAGTTATCATCCGCGGAAATATCAATTCTCCTGCGCCTGCCGGATATGAATTGAGTGTTAAGCCGGATGCCGTTAAGGACCTGATAGTTTCCTTCATCTACGACTCCGGCCAGCCCGCATCAAGTTCACTGATCGTGAAGGAGAAAAATGACGTGCTGAGAACGATTGAACAAGATCCGGTAATGGGTGCGTACTTTCGCATACCGGTGCGCGAGTTGATTGGCACACATCAGTCGAACGTCCGCTACGAGCTTGATTTTTATTACACTGACGACCGTGGGCAACAAAATCGTAAGCTTGCAACCATTATCTTTATTTTTAAATAATCCGATATGAAATTGCTTCGAACACTTATTGCCTTGTTAGTCACCCTGGTATGCATGACTTCCATGAAGTCGGATAAATACGCTGAATGGGTTAGCTTGTTCGATGGCAAAACACTCAATGGCTGGAAGGCAGCCGAGCATCCGACAACTTTTACCGTAGCTGATGGAGCGATTGTTGTGTATGGCGACCGTGCACATTTATTTTATGATGGCGCGGTAAACAATCATGCTTTCAAAAATTTTGAGCTTAAGCTGAAAGTGATGACGTTCCCGGGCGCCAATTCCGGAATTTTTATTCATACGTTGTACCAGGAAGAGGGCTGGCCTTCGAAAGGCTACGAAGTTCAGGTAAATAATACCCAAAGCGACTGGAGAAGAACGGCCAGTATTTATGCGGTGCAGGATGTGAAAGAAGTTTACATGAAAGACAACGAATGGTTCTACATGCACATTACCGTGCAAGGCAATCGGATTATCGTGAAACTGAACGATAAGGTTGTTAATGATTTTACGGAAGGCGAGAATGGCCGGTTAACCGGTGGAACAATTGCCCTTCAGGGTCACGATCCCGGCAGCAAGGTGATGTACAAAGACATCATGGTCAAAATACTTCCGGATTAGAAATAGGTTATTAACACCAACCAGAATCCAGAAAAGCCCTTTTTTATCCGACCTGAGGCGATCCAATATGGTTTTGCATTAATCTTCCCTTCGAAGAGATAACCGTGGGGCGCTTTTTTCGTTATCTTACTTTGCATCCAAACTCCCTCCGGCATGATCAAAAGTTACCTGACGATTGTATGGCGCACGTTGCAACGCCAGAAGATTTACTCCGCCATCAATATTTTCGGACTTACAACAGGAGTCACGGCTTCGCTGTTGATTCTATTATATGTGGCCGATGAGTTAAGTTACGACAGGTTCCATCCGGATGCCGAACGAATTTACCGGGTTGACTTTCACGGTAAAATTCAGGATGAGCCGTTAATTACCCCAACCACGGGCCTGCCCATGGCAGATGCGATCCAGCGGGAAGCATCCGGAATTGAATCGGTGGTAAGGATTGACAAATGGCCAACCTGCCCGATACGCTATGAAGAAAACACATTCACGGAAATGCATTTCATGCTGGCGGACTCAAACTTCTTTTCGTTTTTCAATTTCCCATTGATTCACGGCAATCCTTCTGATGTGCTACTGGGTCCGAATAAAATTGTGATCACAGAAAGTGCCGCGAAAAGATACTTCGGATACAAAGGAGCCGGAGATTTGTCGCCCATCGGAAAAACAATGGTTGTGGGAAGTGAAGGCAACATTATGGCCGAGGTTACCGGTATTGCAGCCGATCCTCCGCAGAATTCGCACATTGCTTTTGATTTTGTTATGTCGCTGCAAACGTCCGGGTATATAAATAACCCGATATGGCTTAACTCTGAGGTGTACACTTACTTTAAAACCTATCCGGAAACAGACCTTGCTGTTGTTCAAAAAACGCTAACCGGTTTTGTTGAGAAGTACTGCGCGCGTGAGTTGGAGCAGTTTCTGAATGTGTCACTTGATCAGTTTAACAAACAGGGTGGTCATATCAAATTTATTGCAGTGCCGATGACGAGCATTCATTTGCATTCACAGTTGAACGATGAACTCGAGCCGAACGGAAACATTCAATACGTGTACCTGTTTAGCATTATTGCCGGATTTATCGTGGTATTGGCATGCATTAACTTTATGAACCTGTCCACGGCCCGCTCGGCTAACCGTGCGAAAGAAATCGGTGTTCGAAAAACGATTGGTGCAGCGCGGAAAAAGCTTGTGCTTCAGTTTATCCTTGAATCATTTGTGTATGTATTGGTAGCATTTGTGTTTTCGTGTTGCCTCGTATATCTGCTGTTGAATCCGTTCAACACGCTTTCAGGAAAGGCACTTACTGCATCGATGCTGCTTCAGCCGGTATTTATTGCTGGATTTATTGCGTTCATGATCATCATCGGATTGCTGGCTGGAAGTTACCCGGCCTTTTACCTCACAGCCTTCAAGCCGGTGGAAGTGTTGAAGGGAAAAATCCGGTCAGGAGCCCGTAGTTCAGGAATTCGGAATACGCTGGTAGTTTTTCAGTTTTTCATTTCGATCGCGTTGATCATTTCATCGATCATGGTGTATCATCAATTGAAGTATCTTCAGGAGCATAGTGTGGGTTTCAATAAAGCTAACGTTGTTGGACTGATGCATACGATGTCGCTTGGAAGAAATGCGGAAGCATTCAAACAGGAAGTTCTCAAATACCCGGAGTTTTCAGCTGTTAGTTATTGCAATCGTCTTCCGCCTAATGTAGATTGGTTCGGAACATTTCAAACATCTGAATCGGATGAGAATTACCTGACCGGATATTATCAAACTGACTACGATCACCTGCCGGTGCTTGGACTGGAAATGTTGGAAGGCCGTTATTTTTCACGCGACTTCCCATCAGACACGATGGCGGTCATATTAAATGAAGCTGCAGTACGCCAAATGAACCTTAAAGACTGGCAGGGTAAGAAACTAAAGATTCCGGGCGACCTGCAGGGCAGGGGGCTGGAAATTATTGGGGTCGTGAAAGACTTTAACTACGAATCGTTGCGAAGCAACATCCGGCCATTGGTTATCACGCTGGGGCCATCGCCTAACTGGGGAGTCGCCATTCGCCTGACGCCCGGCAATCCGGAAGAAAAAATCAAACGACTCGAAAGTATCTGGAAAAAATTTGCGCCTACCGCTCCATTCGAATATTCCTTTGTTGATCAAAACATTGATGCGAAATTCCGGGCTGAGCAGCAATTGAGCAACGTGATAGTTGTATTTACTACGCTGGCTGTGATTATCGCGTGTTTGGGATTATTCGGTTTGGCTACATTCACGGCAGAGCAACGGGCGAAGGAAATCAGCGTTCGCAAAGTTATGGGTGCGTCCGTGCGGCAGGTAGTCGTGTTATTGTCGAAAGATTTTGTGAAGCTCATTGCCATAGCGTTCGTGATTGCATTGCCGGTAACGTGGTATGCCGTGACGGAATGGTTGAAAGGATTTGCATACCGTGTTGATTTTAATTTGCTGGTGGCAGGCCTCGCAGGAGTGATCGCGATTGCTGTTTCACTGATTACCGTGAGTTATCATTCAATCCGCGCAGCGATCCGGAACCCGGTTGATTCCTTAAGAAGTGAATAGATTTCTAGGAGGCTTTTTGTTTGAGCAAAAGCGAATGAAAAGCCTCTAACCCAATCTCGTTCCGCACAATAAACGAATCTCCGCCATAGGAAATCACAAACGTATTGTCTGAGCGCCAGAATTGAACGCCTTCGTACACATACACACGGCTGCTGGCCGCTTCTGTAAGTGTGCTGAACACGACTGCAAGCCCAAACGCATCAATTAAAACACCCTCTGCGGGTATTTCCTGCCCATTCCGCACCGAAACTCTCAACACTGGCTCCATGTGATCTAAACTTTAATTAGTTAAAATTATTGCGATCCGCTGACAGCTTCTGTCACATTCTCTGTTATGTGGATAACTTGAATAACCTTCCATGTATTTTTGACCATTCAAAAGACATTTTTTAAGCTGCGATGAATTCAAATACCACTTTTTCAACTGATCAGCAGGCATTTAACCCGAACGAGATTGTGCTGAAACTCCGGAACGACCTGATTAAGGATTTCCTGGATGAACGTAACCTGATCGAATATTTATCGCGCGAATACCGCATGATGGATGTGTCGCGTGTGAAAGTGGAATTCATCAAACGCGACCTGAAATTGTTAATCCAATCTCCGCTGGATAACGAACATTACCGGGAAGTGCTGGAAACAATCTCCGAAACGGGAAGTGCCGCGCTTTCGCAGGGTAACGAAAAAGTCTTTTATAAAGAGATCGAACAGATTCTGAAAAAATATATTTACTCGGAATAATTATTCCTTCGACCAGATGCGGGTATTGAGGTCAAGATCTTCCACAATGCCAATGCACAACATCAGGTAATTGTAATATTCAGCAATCATCGAATAGTTGATCATGCTGCTGAACATAGGCGCTTCGAATAAATCTTTGCCAACCGGGATTCCGATAAAAACACTTGAGTCGATGAATGACATCGAGATATCCCGACCTGTTTTCTTTTTAAACGACAGGATTCTCTGCATCAGCGCGGTAGAAAGAATGTATCGCGCTTCGATCTGATCGCTGCCATAGACAGCAAAAGCTTTTTCAAATTCAATGTCCTCCAGCTTAACGAGCTTTGGTCGCGATATGTTCATCTTCTGAAAAAATGTTCCCAATCCGCCAAAGGTGCTTTCGGCAACGTCCGGAAGTACAAACGTTTCGCCAACAAAATGTTTGTTGAAATCTGCTACAAAAAACAGTCCGTGAAAGATCGTAACAACAGTGGTGCTCTTACCGCTTTTACGAACCTGTTGCGTATGTAACTCGCTGAAGCGGATGGTAGTTTTCCCAATGGTTCCGCTTACCATATCGTCACCGTTATAGCGCGAAATGCTGCTGAGGTAGAGCTTACTCTTATTATAAACCGATTGCGGAATAAACCGATTGTGATCGAACGATAAGTCCGCATGAATAAACGTAACGATCTTGCCAACAACTTCCTGCTTAAAGCGTTTTTTAAGCTCACCGATCTTGCCTCCGAACCGGATAAAAAATACAATAGCGGCTACCACCACGCATACAATTCCAACGATCGGGCTGACGAAAGCAAATAACGGCAGGCCGGCACCAACCCCAATGCCTATGTGGATTAAAAAGGCATTTAAAACTTTTTTCCGCTCAGTTTCTATTTCCTGTAACACAGGAAGAAGCGTGGCATCGTAAAATGCCCGGAATGATTCCTCGGATGCCATAACGATCAGGAGTTAAACATCGCCTTCGCGCTAACGTTCTGACGTTCCGTTTCCGGAATTTCAAGAACATACTTGCGCTTATGGCCGAACATGGAAGCGAAAATGTTTGACGGGAATTTTTCTACCGCATTATTGTAAGCCGTCACGGATGCATTGTAATTTCTGCGGGCTGCCGAGATTTGCTCTTCGGTTTCGTTCCAGCTGCGCTGAAGCATGGTAAACTGCTCGCTGGCTTTCAGATCAGGGTAATTCTCGACAGAAACCATCACACTCTTCATCATGCCACTGATTTTATTTTCCAGCTGAACCTTTTCGTCAGTTGAAATATTCGGGGAGATTGCCCGTGTGCGCATTTCAGTGATGCTGGTTAATGTTTCCCGCTCATGCTTCATGTAAGCCTTCGCGGTTTCTACCAGGTTTGGAATCAGGTCGTAACGTTTTTTCAGCATAACATCGATACTGCCGAAAGCATTTTCCACCTGATTGCGTGCCCCTACGAGATTGTTAAAAATTCCAATTCCCGCGATGAGCAATACGCCAACGATAACCAATACAATAATCATAGACTGAGGGTTTTACGGATTAGACAACTAAGGTAATTAAAAGTTTTGCACTAAATCGGCTGTGAAGATTCGGGGTAACCTCCGTAAATGCAAAGAAGGCGCGTTTCCGCGCCTTCCCCGTAAAAACCTGTAAAAGTATTACGGATTACATTTCCAGTTGGAACGTAATGGGTAGGGTAACACGCACATCAACGGGCTTTCCGGCCTGCGTACCGGCTGTCCAGGTTGGCATATTGGAAACCACACGAACAGCTTCTTCACTGAAATTTTGTTTGGCCGTATCGTTAGTGGCTTCAACAACTTCAGCGTCACGAACTTTTCCGTCAGCGCCAACCACAAATTCAACGAACACGGTTCCTTCAATCTGATCGGTTTGTGCCGTAGACGGATAGTTGATGTTATCCTGAATGTATTGTTCAAGTTCATCTTCGCTTCCGCCGAAGGAAGGCATTACCTCGGCCGAGTTGTAAACCGTGCGGCCTTTAGCATCTTTGTACGTGGGAGCAGTCTTCGCACGTTCTTCATTTGAAAGTCTTCTGCGTTCCGCATACTCTTCACGTTCACGTTTAATGCGCGCGCGTCTTTCTTCGGCTGATTCAGCAGGCGTAACAGACGAGGCGGCATTTTCTGCGCTTACCGTTGTCTCGGTTGATTCTTCTTTTTGTTTTCCACAGTTCGTCAGCGTTAACGCTGCTGCACATGCGAAAAGGATTAAGGCTTTTTTCATAAGGCTATTTTTTTTCGGATTAACCCGGCTAAGAATTATGCCAATGCCAGCGAGCCCTCTGATGGCAGAATATTTACATAAACAGTGTGCGACAGGGGATTTTTATCCACAGCTTGCTCCACACGTGTGTGAATGATGTAATTATTGGTTCGACCAAACAATGCTCCAGCGTTTCAAGGCTGAACCACAAATGGCGGCAGTGGTAGCCTTAAGTTTAATAGCAGTTTGAACAACTTGCTGAACGGCCTGGCTTGCTTGAGCAGCATTTGGATTCTGTAAAGTAGCGGTTGTCATAGTCGATAACGTTTGCATAGCCAGTAGACAAATTGTAGACCAATTCGAAATCAGCGTTGAAAATGTGATTTTCAAACTTTAATTTTTCAGTTGTGGGGAAAGATTTTCACACGCAAGATTATCTTTAACATGATAAATTAATCTTAAATGGACCGCCTCCCCGGAAACGTCTCCCGCTGGATAAAAGAGCGGCAGATCATTTTGGAAATTATCCTGGCAGCGCTGGTTTTACTTACAGCAGCGTTGAAGTTCCGGAACATGACAGGCGCTGATGACGCGTTCATATTAGCCATGTTAGCCCTCGCCAGTTTTTATTTTCTTACAGCCTTCCTGCACCGTCAGGAAAGTAAAGCTGTAATAATTGTTACACAGATATTTCAGATTGCGAGTTCGGTTAGCGTAATCGGTTTACTGTTCACGTTTATGCGGTTGCCCGGAGCGCGGGAACAATTACTCATTGGTTTGTTGAGCATGGCTGCATGCGCATTGATCATTATATTTCTGGCTGTAAAAGGACATATACAGAAGTTTCTGCCGATGCTGATTCGTGTGATTGTGTTAGGCGGCCTTTCCTTAAATGCATTGCTTGGTCTTGGTAATTTGCCGGTTGACTAAATTCCCCTCATGTAATTTTCATAGGAACTCTCGGGAAAGAGTAAGATATTTTGCATCGATGATGGTGCGATGGTGTCTAATTTTCATGCTGGCCGCAGGGTCGGCAGGTGCACAGGGAAAACTGGTGCTGGTGGGTGGCGGTTCAGAAGATGAAAATGGCTGGAGCAACGAACCTTATTCCTGGATAGTCAATCACGCACCGAACAAAAAAGTTGCGGTCATCAGTTACAGCGATGAGGATAACTGGATCCCGGATTATTTCAAATCGCTGGGTGCCGTTTCGGCCGACAACATAAAACTCGACAGTCGTTCAAAATCTGATCTTCAATCAACCTACGATCTGCTCATGCAGTATGATGCCTTCTTTTTCAAGGGCGGTGATCAATCATACTATTACAATTATTTCAAGGAGACAAAAACCGAGCAGGCTATCATCGACAAGTTTAACAGCGGTGGTGTAATGAGCGGCACATCTGCCGGCATGGCAATTTTATCGGGCGTTATTTACGCTGCACTCACCAATTCAGTTTATCCGGACGAGGTTCTTCAGAACTTTAAAGATTCGGATATCACCCTTCGCGATGATTTTCTCCCGTTTCTGCCAGGCATCATTGTCGACACCCATCTTACCGAACGCGGTCGCGGTGCGCGCCTGCTCGGATTTATGGCCAACTGGTATGCTGCTACAGGTGAGCTGCTTACAGGCATAGGAGTGGATGATCGAACCGCTCTTTGCATTGATGAAAATAAAACAGGACTTGTATACGGAACCGGAACGGTTTCCATTTATAATGCCGGCAATTTTCGGGTATCGGATAATGATAACATGGTAAGCGATTCTGTTCATGTTACTCAATTATTATATGGTAACACCATTAATCTTCAATCCCTCGAAATTTTAAATTCCCCCGAAGACATGGTCGTGCCGGATATCTCGTCAGAATTTGGGAACTATGAAGTAATCCTCAGCGGGAGTGAAGGTCTTTCAGCCAATGGTGACATGCTTGCGTATTTCGTTGAGGATGCGGGAGAACCTACGGATTCAATCGCAGTTGTAACAGCACCCGGTAAAGGGCATGCGATAATTGAAAAACTGATTGCACTTGGCGCTGACGTTGTAATTATTGAAACCACGGAGGCCAGCAACGCTGCGTCACGAACGAGGCTAAGAAACGACATCCGTAAATCGAAGAAAGTTCTGTTTGTAGAGAACAATGATGAAACACTCTTTGATTTTTTGAATGACGGCCCGACCGGCCAGCTCATTTATAATCACATTCGCAGGAACAACATTGTTAGTGCATTTGTGGGGGAGGACAGTAGATATGCGGGAAAAACATTTGTAACCAATCATCTTTCCGATCCTTATGCGGCTTATTATGGAGAGTTGGAATTCCGGGAAGGTCTTGCGTTGTTAAAAACATCTTCGGTGATGTCAAATACGTACGATGAATTTACGTCTGACTTTTATGAAAATACCACAGCTGCCGTTCCATATGCAACGATTTCAGACAAACTCAAGTTTGGAATCTATCTAAACAGAAATAGTTATCTTAAATTTTTTCAACAAGGCGGTATCAATACGTTGAAATCTCAGGGAGATTTTACGACAATTATTGCTGTCAATTCCGGAACAAGGGCAGCGTTGGCTTCCCGGCCGGTTAATACGCAAGGCGACATCCGTAACTATGCCGGCTTTTCTGAAATGAAATATGTGCTGCTGCACGGAAACGAACAACTGGTAGCAGGAATTGCGCAACCGTCAAATGACGATCCGTACGTTCCGGAAGTGATCACCGCAACTCCGGAAGACGAAGTATTGTCACTGAAAGTGTTTCCAAATCCGTCCAAGAATGGTATTTTTCAAGTCAGAATGAATCCAATTTCTTTCCCTTACACGATGACGGTTTCTGATCCGGTTGGCAAAATTCTCGAGGCTCGGGCAGTCGCGGAGAACGATGTTGTTGATCTGTCCTCGTGTGCACCAGGCATGTATTATCTGACGGTTGTTTCAGGTAAGAAAAAATATACACTGAAACTGGTTCGCTAGGGAGCATCCCTTTTGAATCGGCTCAGAAAAAATTTTAATTGCTACGTAAACCTTAACTTATGAGGAAAGCTCTACTATTTTTAATTTTTTCCTTTCTGGCGTGCAGCCTGTATGCTCAAAACAAAATTGTTCGAGGGAAAGTGATCAGTCCGGAAGACGGTACGGGTCTTCCGGGCGTAAGTGTGTTTGTTAAAGGGACGAGCAAAGGAACCGTAACTGACCAGGATGGTTTGTACCAATTGGAAGTTGCTCCGGGTGAAAATACGCTTGTGTTTTCTTTCATCGGGTATACTACACAGGAAGCAGCGATTGATAATCGTGAAGCGGTGAACGTAACGCTGCAAACCGATACCAAACAGCTTTCCGAAATTGTCGTTACCGGATACACTTCGGTGGACAAACGTTTACTGAACGAATCGGTGGGCGTAGTAAAGGCAGATGCAATCAAAGATCTTCCGGTGGCATCAATCGATGGCATTCTCCAGGGTCAAACATCGGGTATACAGGTTTTGCAAAATTCCGGAACACCGGGCGGAGCCATGTCGGTGCGCATTCGCGGAACCACGTCAATTAATGGCTCCGGCCAGCCACTCTATGTCATCGATGGTATTCCCGTGACAACGGATGATTATGCGCAGGTTGGATACGAGGGCCAGGGCATCAGTGCACTTTCAGATTTGAACCCCAATGAAGTAGAATCTTTCAGTGTATTGAAAGATGCAGCCGCGGTAGCGATCTATGGCGCCCGCGCTTCCAATGGCGTTGTGTTGATCACCACCAAGCGCGGAAAGAAAGGTAATTCGGTGATTGCGTTTAATACCTACCAGGGTGTACAGCAGGTATGGCATAAACTTGATATGCTTAACAAACGGCAGTGGATGGAATATCGCAATGATCTTACAGATTCTGAGGTTTTTACAGAGGATGATATGAAAGATCCGAGCATTCCCAACACCGACTGGCAGGATGTAATTTTTCGCTCTGCAGCGATGTCAAGCTACGACCTGTCCGTTACCGGTGGCGATGACAAGACAAAATTCTTCGCATCAGGAAGTTATTTCCAACAGGATGGAATCGTGATCGGTTCAGCATTCAGACGTATCAACGCACGCTTTAACCTCGATCATCGTGTGAACAAAAAGTTGAACATGGGTGTCAGCATCGGTTTAACGAATTCCAAATCAAACCGGATTGAGGGTGATGCATCGTTGCACGGTCCGTTGCCAAACGGTATTTCGATGCCGGCCATCTACCCGGTGTATAACGATGATGGAACGTATAACCAGGACGGCCCATACTCGAACCCGGTTTCGATCGCGAAAGAAGCAACGAATGAAAACTTTACTTACCGCGCAATCGGTAACGTGTTTGCAGAATATCAGATTATGTCAGGGCTAACGTTCACGAGCAAGTGGGGCGTGGATTTTTATAACCTGCGTGAACATGCGTTCGAATTCAATACCGTACAGGGACAGAAATACAATGGCCTTGGCTTCGAAACCTATACCAATGCGCTGAACCTGGTAAGCAACAACATCCTCCGGTACGAAAAATCGTTCGATAAGCACACCGTTGATGTATTATTGGGTTACAGCTTTGAAAAGAAACAAGTGCGCGACATCTATATCCGTGGTCAGGATTATGCGAGCCCGGATTTGCAGTATTTGAATTCCGCATCCACATTTGTTGATCCGAGCGCAAGTGCGGTCGATAAGGGCATCCGGTCATTCTTCGCGAAAGCCAATTACAATTTTGACAATAAGTACCTGTTCGGATTGTCGGGAAGGATTGACGCTTCTTCGAACTTTGGAGAGAACAACAAAAACGGATTTTTCCCGGCTGCTTCGGCTGCCTGGCGCCTGAGCGAAGAATCATTCATTCGCGACAATGTTGAACAAATCTCACAACTTAAATTACGCGCCAGCTACGGCTTATTGGGTAACGATGCAACAAGCGCATTTCAATATGCTGCATTGTATGGCACAGGAACGTATAACGGTCAGCCGACTGTGTACCCGATTAACATGCCAAACCCGAATTTGAAATGGGAAACAACAGTTCAGTTCGACATGGGCGTAGATCTGGGTTTATTCAATGATAAGATTACACTTACCGCTGATTTTTATAACAAGCGCACAAAGGACCTCCTGCTCGACAGGCCTTTACCTCCCGGTTCGGGATTTACAGGCGTAGCGGAGAACATCGGTGAAATGGAAAACAAAGGCGTGGAGTTGACCATCGGTGGCGGGCACGATCTCGGGCCTGTGCATTGGACAAGTAACCTGAACATTTCAGCCAACCGAAATAAGGTTACCAAGCTGTATGGCAATCAGCCGATTGATGATATCGGTCGTGGCGGAAACCGCGTGATGGTTGGCCAGCCGATTGGTGTATTCTATAGCTTCAAATCGCTTGGCGTTGACCCATCAACCGGAGATATGGTGTATTACGATAAAAATGATGACGGAGATATAACTACAGACGACCGTACGGTGGTTGGTAATCCGCAACCCAAGTTTATCGGAGGCTTCACCAACACGTTTTCATACGCGGGATTTGACTTAAGTGTATTTCTTCAGTTTACATATGGAAACGATGTATTCAACGGATCACGCCTGTTTCTCGAATCATTACAAGGTGGCGACAACCAGACCACCGATGTGTTAAGACGGTGGAAACAACCGGGCGACATAACTGACATTCCGCGCGCAACGCTTGAACCGGTAGCGGCCGACAATAAGCGTGTTTCATCGCGATTTATTGAAGATGGATCGTACCTCCGCGTAAAGAACGTAACGCTCGGGTATAACTTTAACAAGGAGTTATTAGACCGCGTTCATATTTCGAGCCTGCGGCTTTACGTGAGTGCCCAGAACCTGTTCACGTTCACGAAGTATTCCGGACTGGACCCCGAAGTTAACTACAGCGGAAACAGCACAAGCCTTATCGGAACTGACTTTTTTACGTTCCCGCAGGCGCGATCACTCACCGTTGGTCTTAACCTTAAATTCTAGGAATCATGAAGAAGATATTTATTCTGATCATCGGCTTGTTGACATTTACAGCGTGCGATGTGCTTGATGTAAAACCATACGACCGGATCTCAGCGGATGACGCTTTTAAAGATAAAGAAGGAATCGAGAAAGGAATTTTGGGTGCGTACGCACCATTCCAGAACCTGAGTTATTACGGGCGAAGCTACATTACTTTTTCAGATTTATCGGCCGATAATCTTCAACAACCGGTTGACGGAACTTCGGCTGACTACCGCGAGATTGACAACAACAACATTCTTCCTGAAAACGGAGGCGTTCTGGGTATTTGGTCATCAGCGTTTGAAAGTATCAATAATGCTAACAACGTTATTGCACACGTGCCCGACATGAGCGATATGACCGATGAAGAAAAAGGAGTGGCACTGGGCGAGTTGTATTTTATCCGGGCGCTCAATCATTTTAACCTGATGGTTTACTTTGGTGATGTTCCGATTAAGATAACACCAACCCGCAGCCCGGAAGATGTAAACATCCCGCGTAAACCGAAAGTGGAAGTATATGCGCAGATTGTTGAAGACCTGGAATATGCAGCCGATCATCTTCCTGAATCATCGGTGAAAGTCAGGGCTTCGAAATATGCCGCTGTCGCGTTACTGGCGCGTGTTCATTTGTATATGAAAAACTATGCGGATGCCATTACCCGCGCTACGGAAGTTATTGACAATGGTGGTTATGCGTTGATTGAGGATTATGCAGATGTTTTTACAGATGCATCGGCCGAATCAATTTTTGAGATTGACTTTACTGTACAAAACCGTAACCGGATTGCAGAGTACAATTTCCCGAAATCTCTTAACGGAAGACGGGAAGTTGCGCCAACACCGGAAATTTTAAATGCGTACGAATCTGGTGATGAGCGTGAGGCGGCATCAATCGCTTTTGAGGGTTCGCTGGCGTACGCAATCAAGTATGATGATCTTTCAACCGGTACCGACAACGTGATCGTGTTGCGTCTTTCGGAGATGTACCTGATCCGGGCGGAGGCCAACGCGAAACTGGCACAAAACCTTTCGTCTGTTCAGGACGACATCAACACCATCCGTAATCGGGCGGACCTTGGCGATACTCCGGCTGGCAGCTATCCGGCATTGTTGAACGCAATCGAACAGGAACGCTGGGTTGAATTCGCCTTTGAGGGTCATCGCTGGTTCGATCTCGTGAGAACAGATCGCGCGATGGACGTGTTGCCAAACGTTACGAAACTTAGCAAAACATTGTTCCCGATCCCGTTATCGGAAATTATCACGAACACCAATCCGGATATGAAGCAAAACCCGGACTATTAATTTTGTAAACTTTAAACTAACCAATATGAAAAGAAGACTCAATCTACTATTATCAGGTCTGCTGCTGGCTTTTGTAGCAGTTTTTGTGGGCGCGTGTGGCGATGACGAAACAACAAAAAAAGCAACTCCGGCAGAAGAACTTTATTTTACCGATTATTCGGATGGACTTATTCAAAAGTTCACAATCAGCAACCCTGCTGATATGTCAACGGTGCTTGATGTAAATGGCTTTGGAGGCGTTGGACTTGCTTACGACAAGAAGAGCGATATGATTTTCTTCAGCGATTTTGAAGTTGATGAAGAAGGTAAAATCTGGAGCATGAACACGGATGCAACCGGCCTGGATGACATCATTACCGGCATCTACTCACCATACGGCATTGCCATCGGTGACGGCAAGATTTACTACGCAGATGATTATGATCTGGATGGTATCGGACACATCTACCGCGCAAACCTTGACGGTTCAAGTGTAACACCTCTGATTACCGCAGCAGATTCATATTTCCGTGCTGTAGCATTGGATTTGAAGCATGACAAAATTTACTTCTACGATGTGGAAGACGATGATGAACTCGGGGATCTTTGGATTGCTGATATTGACGGAACCAATGCAGAAATCGTAGTTCCGGATGTGTATGGATATGCGGTTGCGGTTGATACTAAAAACGGAAAAATATATTTTGATGATCAGAATGAGGGAGATGGCGTTTTGAGAATGGCGAACTTGGATGGCAGCGGAGTGGAAACTGTAGACGCAACAGCATCCAGAATTTATGGAATTGCAGTAGATAATGCCGCTGGGAAGATTTACTGGTCGGCACGCGACAATGGAGAAATCTATAGCGCTGATCTTGACGGAGGCAATAAAATTACGTTGAAAACCGGCCTGTCAAGCCCGCGCGGTCTGTTTATTAAGTAAGTAAATAACTTTTGCACGATGAGGAAGATATTGTTGACATTATTGGTGGGAGTGAGTATTGTGACATGGGAAAGCTGTTCGGATGACGGCTTTCCTGTGCCACCCGCCAGCACGGTGCCTAAATTTTCGGTTACACTAACCAATGACGGGTTTGCTCCTGCCACGGCAACCTTTACGGATCAATCAATAGTTCCTGAGCGTGCAGGCGAAGTTGCGTATGCCTGGGTTTTCGGTGACGGAGGTACTTCTGCGGAGACTAATCCGGTGCATGATTATGTCGCACCCGGTGTTTATAATGTGAAGCTTACAATCACCAGCTTTAAACTTGCCGAAGCAACGGAGTATGTTCAGAAAGTTATTGTCAAAGATGCGAATGCGTCAGGTATACCGGTGTTCTTTACAGACGGAACAACCGTATATAAAGCGCTTATTAATGACGATGAACCGATTGCATCATCCATTGGCATCACCACGTTGGGTGATTCCTACGGCATGGCTGTCGATACGGTTAATGATAAGCTGTATATAACGGACTACGATAACGACAAGATACTTATTGCAAATCTGGACGGCAGCGACTTGCATGATTTCCGCACAGGCGCGGGAGGCCCGGATGGAATTGCCATCGACTATGACGATGAAATGATCTATTGGGATACCGATGACGGCATTAGACGTGCCGACATGAATAATGCCAGCCTAAGCCAGATGGAAGACTTTGCAACCGGTCAGGCCGATGACCCGGAAGGAGTTTCTATCGATCCGGTTACCGGGTATGTGTTCTGGAACACTTACAATGGTGGCGTTTGGCGTAAAAACAAAAATGGCACCGGCTTACAGGAGATAATTGCTGATCTTGACGGTGCAGGTGACGGAGGCGGTGGCGGAAGCACGGTGATTGTTGGATCGCGAATCTTCTACGATGTATTCGTAGCCACGGGTGATATTCACATCAAATCTGCTAATCTTGATGGTTCGGGTATCGCAACGGTAACAACCGGTATTTCGCGGGTTGTGTTTGCACTTGCTTACGATGAAATCAACGATAAGATTTATTGGGGCGACCGTACGCCTAAGCTGATTAAGCGTGCCAACACCGATGGTACCGGAACAGAAACCTGGTCGTCAGGATTAAGTGTACGTGGCCTTGCTATTGGAAAAGAATAATAACGATTAACTCAGAGCTCATGCTTCCTGAAAGAGGCATGAGCTTTTTTATTTCTATGAAAAAACTATTCATTTTTTTGTTCGCCCTGAACAGCTTCGCGTTCGTCCAGGCACAGTCGATAAAAGGAAAACTGATCATCATTGGCGGAGGTTCGCGGCCGGATGCCCTGGTGGAGAGAATTATCGAAGAGTCAAAATTACGGTCGGGTGGTTATTGTGTTATCCTTCCCATGTCGAGCGAAGATCCGGATTCGTCTGTGTATTATGCGAGTCAGCAATTTCTCGAGCGGGGAATCAAAAAACTTTTCGGCTTTAACTTCAAAAAGGGTGAGCCGATAAAATCTTCATGGATTGATTCTATCCGCACGGCTAGTCTAATATACATTACAGGCGGAGATCAAACACGTTTTATGGGTATCGCGGAAGGAACTGAAATCGTAACAGCCATTCACGATGCTTACCGGAACGGAGCCGTTGTAAGCGGAACGAGCGCCGGCGCAGCGGTGATGAGTAAACTGATGATTACCGGTAACGAACTCAAGAAAAAGGAATATTCAGCTACCTTCGAAACCATTGAATCCAATAATATTGAAATTAAAACCGGTCTTGGTTTATTAACGACAACCATTATCGATCAGCATTTCCTCATCCGCAGCCGCCACAACCGGTTGTTAACGGCCATCATCGAACATCCTGAAATGACCGGTATCGGAATTGACGAATCAACGGCCATTCTGGTGAGTGGCAAAAACGTGGAAGTGCTCGGAGCTTCGCAGGTACTCGTTTACAAAAACCCTTCAAAGTCGAAAATGTTAAAGAACGAAAAGCTTGCGGCCCGGAAGCTCACGGTAGACATTTATCTTCCGGGTGAAAAATTCAAACTTCCTTGAGTCTTATTTCTTTTCCGGAGTTTTTGTTTCCATCGACTGAGCCAGTTTAACAGCTTCATAGGCATTGAGCAAACCGCCTGAACTACTGAGTTCACTGAATTTGACCAATCCGGTTTTGTCTGACTTTTTGACCATGAGGTTATCGAACTTCCGGCTTGACTTCACCAGAACCTCCTTTACCTGAGCGGGTGTGAGGTTCGGGAAATACGACATCACTAACGCTGCCACTCCTGCTGTTGCAGGTGACGCAAAACTTGTTCCGTCAACATCATCGTAGGTATTGTTTGGCGCAGTTGAATGCATGTGCACTCCGGGTGCAAAAACGTTCACTACTTTCTTACCGTAGTTCGAAAACTCTGCCGCCAATGTGCTGTCGGCACCCCAGGAAGAGGCACCAACTTCAATCCAAAGGGCTGCGGTTTTTCCATCTTTATATATCGGTGTGGGATAAGAGGGTTTGACATCGTTGTTGTCATCGTCATTTCCGGCTGCATGAATCATCAACACGCCCTTTGAATCGGCATACCTCACAGCTTTATCGACCGCATCTTTCTGTGGCGACCAGTCTTTACCAAAACTCATGTTAATGATTTTTGCGCCATTGTCTACCGCATAACGGATCGCGTTAGCGATGTCCTTGTCGCGTTCATCTCCATTGGGCACTGCGCGAATGGCCATAATACGAACATTGTCGGCAATACCTTTGATGCCCAAATCATTTTTCCGGTTAGCGCCAATGACTCCTGCAACTTCTGTTCCATGTGCCGGGAAAGTTCCTTTTACATCAGGACTTCCATAAAAACGTTCTTCCGTATTGGCGTAGTTATCGCCTACAATCGACCTCGGATCGAATTCAGGATTATAACCGTACTCAATTGCATTTTTGTAATTGTCGCACACCTCGCGATTGCTTTCAATGACGTCTTTTAATTCAGCCGAGAATTTTTCCACGTCAGCTTCCGGACCTTCATTTTCGTAAACAAATTTAAGAATAGACTGAGCAGCGCGGGTTTTTGCTCCGCCCTTAAGTGTATCCACCAGTTGAGAAGTTATCGTACTGACTTTATATTCCGATTTTACAAAGTCAATGGCTGACGTTAACCCGCGATGAAACTGGTCGTATTGTGCCAAAATATCCAGGCACGACTTGGCGTCCGTTTCATTCTGATCGCGTGCTTCCGTATAAGCAGCCTTAATCTTTAGCCAGTAAGCGAATTCGTCTTTGCTTTTTGCGGGCACATCGTTTTCGGCAAGATTGCCATACTTCCCCTTCAGGCGGACGTACTCCCGCGTTACTTCGTATGTGTCTTTTGTAACGTTTCCGGTTTTTCCACCGATAAAACTCCAGCCATGAATATCATCGATATACCCGTTTTTATCGTCATCAATACCGTTGCCGGCAATTTCTTTGGGATTGGTCCACATCACATCTTTCAAGTCTTCATGATCGAAATCAATTCCTGAATCAATAACTGCTACGGTTATAGTGCGGGAAGGCTTTCCTTTCAGCACGGTAGCATATGCTTTTTCAACGCTCAAGCCTTGCACTTTATCAGTTTCCGGGTCACGTAAGAACCAGTCTGTCAGGAAGTCGGTGGTATCAGTAGCGGATTGCGAAAAAACCCTTGCGGCAGAGGTTAAAACAAGGACTGTGGAGAGTAGAAAAAATCTGGCTTTTGTCATTCGAAAAACGTTCAGTAAAAATTTCAATGCAAAATAACGTCAAAAACGGGCATTTCGTGCCTGAATCTGACCAGCGGTTAGCTTAAAATGGCAAAACCATGCCAAATATTACTTCTGTGATGATCAAACCCGAATAGACCCGCAGAGTCTAAGGTAAAATGGCTGATTTGTATAGTTCAATTTAAACGGGAAAGGAGTATGATTATGATAGCTGTAACAACGACCATTATGTTTTTTACGCTGTTTTTCTGGAGCGTGACTAAATTGTACAAAACGGTTTCAGGTATTGAGCTCGTGCACTGGGCATGGCCTCATAAATAGGATGAAGTTTGCCCGGAGATCGTTACCCTGAGTTTTGCTGTGGTCGTGCAATCTGTGTGAGCACGATGCCTTGTTAATGCACCCAAAGCTTATTACATTTGTCGCCCTGTTCGATCAGAAAGGGCTTTTTTTATGTCTTTTGATCGATCAAGATGCCCAGGTGGTGAAATTGGTAGACACGCTACTTTGAGGTGGTAGAGCCTTAACCGGTGTGCAGGTTCGAATCCTGTTCTGGGCACCATTTTATAAAGCTGCCGAAGTGGTGGAATTGGTAGACACGCACGTTTCAGGGGCGTGTGTCGCAAGATGTGCGGGTTCGAGTCCCGCCTTCGGTACTCAGTGGGAAAACCCGACTGTCCGTTGGGTTTTTCCTTTTTAAAATCCTGCTCAAAACCTTTTAAAGCGAGGATTACCTCGTTCTCACGAGTGGTTCGACATTTACTATTTTCGATGATCAAGTTTTCAGGGAAAATCGAACCAATGAGTTTTTGCTTGTTTATGAGGCTTGCGTTTTCATAGTAAAGGCGAAGATTCTGGATGAGGTTGACTCCAAAATTCAGGTACTTTGAATGGTTCGTTTCCTGTTCTGACATTTCGTCAAGCTTGTTCTGGAACTTCCTGATCTCTGCCTTGAACTTAGGCTTCATAAAATTATAGCTGTCTTTTTCTATTTCATTCAGGACATATTTTTCTTCTAATGAAGCAAGCTTAGTTTCTGCCTGAGATAAACCTTCCCTCGTTTTCTTCACATCAGTATTTGCCTGCGTTTCGTTAGCCTTGAAAATAGTCTCCATCACATTCACATAAAGATTTGCAATCTCCGGTTTGACAGCAACTTCGTCAAAATATGATAGTAGAGCCTCGTGTGCCTTCGCAGCTGGAATTCGCTCACCACACTGGCTTTTACAATGGTAATAGTGATAGTACCCGTTGCGTCCCTTCGAAGCACTGCTTGTAAGCTTGCGGCCACATTTTCGGCAAGTTAGCAACGCTCGTAGAGGAGTATCTTCATCTAACTTTTCATATTGCAATTTGTGCTTTCTGTTGCCTGAGGCGATGCGTTGCACTTTATTAAAAAGTTCCTCACTGATTATGGGTTCGTGTATTCCTTGAATAACTTCTTCATCTTCATCTTTATGTTGTGGAATGAAGACCTTTCCGGCATAGACATGATTCTGCAAGGTTCTTGGAAAAGTGCTTTTGCTAAGCTTTAGTCCCTTATTCCACATTATCCTCCTTAATTCTTCTTTGTCGTAAAGACCAGTAGCAAATTGCTCAAACATCTCGCGAACGAGGTCTGCTTTTTCAGGATCGACCACTAAGACAGGTTTGTTCGATTGATCTCTTCCGTTTTTATACCCGGCAGGAGCCACGCCAGTCCAGCGTCCAGATTTCCAGCTCCTGCGTAGACCCATCTTGGTGTTAATGCCTCTCACATCATTGTCTATCTCGGGAATAGTCAGGTAGATAGAGAGCATCATCTTATTATGCGGAATCGAAAAATCTATCCACTGCTCCGCAGCATTGACCTCGATACCCAATTCACCGAAGCTCTTAATCTCTTGAAGGGCATCGGTTTGGTTACGTGAGAACCTGTCCCACTTAGTCACAAGTACATAATCAACCTCCTTGCGATGAGCTTTGCAATATTTAATAAGCTTTTTATACTCAGGTCGTTCAAAGTTCTTGGCAGAAAAATCTTCCCGGTAAATGCCGACAACCTTGAACTCTTTAATTTCAGAGAATTTGGTTAAGACAAGTTCCTGGTGTCCTAAACTATAGCCAAGTTTAGCTTGCTCGTCAGTTGACACCCTGACATATAGAATCACATTTTTCATAGCTGAATAAACCTTTAAAGAATTAACAACAAAGATTATGCTGCTTTATCGCAACTGGTATTCAAATCAGTCTTTTCGACTGATTTTAGCTTGTCTTTAAAGATAAGATAGTCAAGTTCTCCAAGAACATAAAGAATGTCCCTGATCTTGAGGGCCTGCTCATCAGAATATTTCACCCCACCTTCTTCAAGAATTCTCCTGCATTGGGCAAGAGAAAGCTTTTTCACCTCTTCCATAATACAATACGCCTCTTTTTCAATCCTCACTAATTCAGGAAAGACGGTTAGAAGAACATGGCAGGAGTAATACAAATATAATTGTTATTAATTTAGAATAAATATAAATAACATTTATCTTTGCATTTACGTTAATACTACCATAAGATGAAAAAGGAGCAACGAAAAAGATCAGTGTCATCTAAACCAAAGAAGGTTACTGTTAAGTTTTTTCTTAACCAGGCCGTTCAGCCGATGATTGAAGGGAAAGTAAAACGGTATCCGTTGTATGCGTTAATAACTTATGACCGGAAAAACACAATGATGCGATGCCATTACGGCCAGTACTATAAAGATTTGGCCGAAATAGATAAAGCTCATTACCCTGGCTTGCTAGCGATGGAAGAACGAGTCATCCGAAAAAGTATCGACTATGAAATGGCTCAAAGCAAGAGCGAATTTGACCTGAAGGGCATTTACAAAAAGTATGATCAATACTGTATTGGCATTCATATGTTACTCAGCGAACACATGAAAATGCTGTTATGGAATATCCTCATGAGATTAGAGCCATTTGAATTTGCTAAAGCTTTGAATTTTAACGATCCGGATGTTGAGTTCGACACGCTTTACAAAATGGCCAGGAAACTTTACAAGGATTTCGCATCGTTGCTGCCAAAGGATTTTGATCAGGAGATCGAGGCATATCAGCTTTTTATGAAGCTATATCGAGGCTCATTCTTTCAGTATACCTTCCCTACTATTATTGAATGGCTTGACAATTCCGCAGTGAATGGTTTCCGTGAAAAATTGAAAGAGCATTATTCTCAGTCTCACTCAATGGTTAACAAGAGCATTGAATTCGTTGATAGCATCGTTCGTGGTAAATTAGAACAGAGTGATACATAGTTATACGACAGTAATACAACTATTAGAATAGAATAAGAACAAGTTGAAATTAGTTATATCAGGATAATAATTCGGTTTTAGAAAACGTGAGGGAGGATTGATTCCTGTTGGAGTATGGAGCGTGAAAGAGAAAAATCTGATGAGCTAGCCGCAAAAGAGCGTGGATTGTTATTCTTGGAAAACATGGACAAAACTGCCGTCATCAAAAAATACCTTGATCTTGAGGCAGACTTGAAAAATGCCAGGAACGAAATTGAGATTCTAAGGAAACTACTGATCAAATCTTCGGATGAATACAAACTCCTCAAGGCAACTAATCCGCATATCGATCAAGCTGATTACAATAAGAGCTGGGGTTGGGTAAATAAGATCGTATTCGTGCTGAAAAAGATCAATCGTCCGCTCCGATCATCTGAAATCATCAATTTCATAACGCCTTACGAACCAGTTTTGCAACACAGCCATTATCGCGCACAGGCTTTCTCAGCAAATCTGAATAAAGCAGTAAAGTATGACCGGGTAAAAGCTTATAAACTCTCGGGATCGCGCGGCTACTACTATGTGCTTCCGACCTGGCTGGACATTAACGGACAACTTGCCAAGGAATACGAAGACAAAATTTTCTTTAAATAACGAACAACTAAAATAAACCCACCTTAATTCAATTTGAATCAAAGCCATGAAAAGTAGAACTGAAGAAAGATATGAGCCAGCAAAGATTGAAAAATTGATTCAGTACTTGTGGTTTTATAGCGAAAAAGGTCAACCGGTTGACTATGAAATTTTGATTGACAATTTCAAAGCGGTGCGAAGAACGAATGATCCAGAGAATTTTTTGGTGTTTAAAAATTTCATAGCCGAAGACACACGTGTTATGCAGGTACTGCTTTTTTCAGGGAGTAGCAACAATAACGAAAAAAGAATATTCTATTTCGGTGAGCCGCCGAGCAAGAATGGAGATAAAATTAGCGATCGTTCAATGAAAACATCCAACCTACGGCTAAATGTAGATCAACGGCTTATCAGCTTGCAGGAAGAAAATGTTGTCCTGAAAAAACAGATTTCTGAACTAGAAAAGAAAAATGATGTGCTTGAGCAAAGACAACTATGGTTCAATACCCTTTTGAACGACGTAAGTAAAAGGATTGTTGAAAAGATCTTATTAATAAAAACATAGTACTAAAAGCAGTCATGAAATAGGTTAATCAGTCACAGTTTCTTCCAACGGCTCTTACACCATCAATGGAATCTGTAATAAGACAAACTGGGCCTCACGCCAGAAATCTGTCACTTTGTAGGTTCAATAGATATAACGCTTCTGTTCACTCTCCAAGAGAATTGAAAACTTTAATGAGGCTCTGGTTCATCCTTTCAAAAAAAACTGCAGGATCCCCTAAAATCATGACTTTTATCAGTTCCCTTTATAGGGGTAAGTTGTAGCATTACATTTTTCAAATGTAATGCACAACGACACCCGATCGAAGTTAGTAACGTTATATTCAGAAGCGGATGAGCGGGGATATATTTTATTCGCCAATGAAGTCTTCTGTGAGATTTCAAAGTACTCAAAGGACGAGCTAATTGGGCAACCACATAGCATTATCAGACATCCGGATATGCCCAAAAAGTTGTTCGAAATACTGTGGAAAACCATTGCGGAGGGCAAAACGTTCAGAGGTATAATTAAGAACCGTGCAAAAGATGGCTCGCATTACTGGTACAAGCCCTCATAATGCCGGTCTTAAATAACCATGACCAAGGATTGAAGTATATTGGAATCAGGCACCTCATCGAAGATGAAGAACTTGCGATTCGCAAGTTTATGTTCCAGTCACAAACGCTCGGACTTCACATTTGATGTGCATGGAATCTCGAAAACGTTATGGAAGACATACTAATATGAAACGCTTAGAAAGGTTACCGTTCGTCATTCTAGCGATGCTCTCACTTATTACTGGATTACTCGCGGGACTTCAAAGGATTGGATGGAATTTGCCAATCAATAACATACTTCCAGATCATGGAGCAATTATGGTCGGTGGGTTTCTCGGAACGTTGATTATTCTCGAGAAGATAATTCCGCTAAAAAGAAATATTCTCTATGTATTTCCAATTATTTCGGGTGCCAGCGTTGTATTGTTTTTCATTGGACAGCCCATCTACTCAGTTGCGTGCTTGGTATTTGCGAGCGCGGGTTTAAGTATCATTTTCTTTATATACTGGATTCGTGAAAAATCATCTATTTATTTTTTAATGGTTGCCGGAGCGATATGTTGGTTAACCGGCAACATACTTTTAATTATCCATAATTTCTATCCCGTCTCCCTTCCGTGGTGGATGGCATTTGTTCTCCTGATAATTACTGCGGAACGTCTGGAATTAATGAAATTTCTTCCTGTGTCAAGGAATCAAAAGCTGATTTTTATTGGAATGCTGCTCACATTTGTCACAGGGTGCTTGATTTCATTTCATGGTGTTGGAAATTATCTGGCAGCTCTTTCTCTGGTAGGTAGTTCTATCTGGCTGTTGCGACATGATGTAGTGGCGTTGAATCTAAAAAAGAGAGATTTGCCACGATATGTAGGCGTAGCCTTGTTGTCTGGATATTTTGCATTACTCCTCAGTGGCATATTTCTTTCACTACTTACAGAGCAGCCATTGGAATATGACATACTCGTTCATAGTTTCTTTATTGGTTTTGTATTCTCTATGATCTTCGCTCACGGTCCGATCATTTTGCCTGGCGTTCTTGGCATTTCTGCTAAACCATATCATCCGATATTTTTCGTCTGGCTGGCACTGCTTCACGGCTCATGGATAACGCGGGCAATTTCCGATATTACACTTGATATGCAGTTGAGAAAGTATTCTGGACTGATATCCGGCATTGCGATCATTGGCTATTTTTTATCACTCGCTGTAATCACAATTCGAATTCAACGTGGAAAAGCTGTTTAAGATACCGCTTGTATTTCTCTTCATCGCTTCATGCATCGGATTGTTCCTTCGCTATCAACTGATTTCGCCCGTCAACGGGGTGGTTTATTCTTACGTGCTTCACGCCCATTCGCATGTGATGTTTTTGGGGTGGGTATTCAACGTGCTCATTCTCGCACTCACAATGGAATTTGCAGAGATCAAAGGTTTTAAAGTCCTGTTTTGGCTTCTGCAGTTTTGCGTACTAGGGATGCTTATTTCTTTTCCGCTTCAAGGGTATGGCGCATTTTCGATTACTTTCTCTACACTCCACACCTTTACAGCGTTTGTTTTTATTATCCAGTTCTTCAGAACAATTAAAACTAATTCAACGCTTGCATTAACATTAGCAAAAGCAGCGCTATTATATTTTGCATTGTCCTCGATGGGCCCGTTCTTCCTTGGATATCTTAAAGCAAATGCACTCGACCACCTGGACCTTTATCGAAATTCAATTTATTTCTATCTGCATTTCCAATACAATGGGTTTTTCCTTTTTGGTGTTTTAAGTTTGTTTTTGAAACTGACTGAAGATAGTCTGTCCGAAAAGGAGAATCGCAGGGCCACACAAGCCTCTTTTATACTTATTGCCAGTTGTTTACCAACATTCTTTCTCAGTATTCTTTGGTCTGGACCCGCGATAATTTTCAACATTATTGGCTTTGTTTCGGCATTTGCGCAGTTGATCGGTCTATTTATTTTTATTAGACCGATCAACAGGTTTTTAGCTAACGCCCAAGGCAGTCGACAAGAAAAATTATTATTCTCAATAAGCTTTTCCGCGCTCATACTGAAGTCAATTTTACAATTGATGTCAGCCCATCCTTCAATCGCAGTTTTCGCGAACGAGTTTAGATCGGTCGTGATAGCCTACCTTCATTTGATATTGCTCGGGGGTATCTCCTTGTTTCTGATTGCTTGGCTAGGTCGAAAACGGATTATTGAACTCCAGTCGTCCTGGGCTATTAGTCTTGTTCTAATCGGATTCATTGCTTCGGAAATTATGCTAGTAATATCCCCTTGGAATGGCACGTGGTTTCATATCCCGGTGCCGGTTTTCGGCTACTTGCTTTTCCTTTTCTCTGTTGTGCTTGCTTTTGGAATTGGATTGGTAATCAGCACAACGAAATATAGGTCAGTTTGATCAATTTTTATTTTTCGTTCTTAAAAGGTAAATTCGTTGGCGATTCGACTCCAGAGAGGTGGAACATAAGCCCATCTATACCTGTCGTTTAATGCTGATTTAAATCATGTTTTAACTATGATTTGAGTCATAAGGATACTCCACGCGATCGGGGTACTTTAGCATCGAAGAAAACGGACAAATTATCTTCAATATTTAACCAAAACTGCACACTATGAAAAAGCTGTTTCATTTAGTTATCCTTTTCGCAATGCTCGCCTCATGCGGTAACGAAAAACCAAAAGAAGAAAAAGCCGATGATGGCTATGGCGACTATGAAACTCCAGAGACGCCCAAAAAAGTTGACGAAGGCAGGGGCCTTGGCGAGGTAAAAGAGGTTACCCTAAAAACCCCTCTTGAACAGGATAGGATCGGCCGTGGACTGGCAATTTACGAAATGAAATGCCAGGCTTGCCATAAGCTAAACGATCAGCGTGTTGTCGGACCAGGCTGGAAAGATATAACCACCCGGAGAAAACCAGAGTGGATTATGAATATGATCACAAACGTAGACGTAATGCTTGACAAAGACCCGGAAGCGCAAAAACTTCTTGAGTTGTGCCTGATGCGCATGCCGAACCAGAATGTGAGTGTTGGCGATGCCCGGGACATACTTGAATTCATGAGGCAAAATGATGGCGAAAAATAGAACTATATCCCACTAACTAATACAATAAATAAAAATGAAAACGGTACATAAAATTTTATGGGGAATAGCTGGAATAATCACGGCATTCTCCATATACAGTTGTAAGCCATCAGGTCCGAAAGAAGCAATAACGGGCGATGCCGCATCTAGGGCATATGTCGCACCAGGAAAGTATGACGAATTCTACAACATAGTCTCCGGAGGATTCAATGGTCAGATTGGTGTATATGGACTTCCATCAGGTCGTTTGTTGAAGATCATTCCTGTCTTCTCAACATTCACCGAAAATGGTTATGGCTACAGTGAAGAAAGCAAGCCGATGCTAAATACGGCCAACGGTTTTGTACCGTGGGACGATTTGCACCACATTTCACTGTCAACAACCAACGGAGAGCATGATGGCCGTTGGGCCTTCGCAAACGGTAACAATACTCCGCGGGTTGCACGGGTTGATTTGAAAACTTTCAAGACAGTTGAGATCCTTGAAATACCAAACAGCGGTGGCAATCACTCTTCTCCATACATCACTGAAAATACGGAATACGTTGTGGCCAGTACGCGTTTTAGTGTTCCTATCGGTAACAATTTAGATGTTCCCATCAGCTCCTTTAAAGAAAATTTCAAAGGCACAGTAAGCTTTATTAAAGTGGATACATCGGGTCACATGAATATTGCCTTCCAGCTCATTACCCCCGGTGTAAGCTTTGATTTAGCTCGCGCAGGTAAAGGTCCGTCACATGGTTGGTTCTTTTTCTCAACATACAATACCGAGCAAGCTTACACTTTGTTAGAGGTTAATGCCTCCCAAAAGGACAAAGACTTTATCATGGCGGTGAACTGGAAAAAAGCAGAGGAATATATCAAAGCAGGAAAAGGAAAAAGCGTTAAAACCAAATATGCACATAATACGCTCGATGAGAGTACGCATCTTTCAAGCTCTAAAATTCTGGAAGAAGTACTGCAACTTGATCCTGCCGAATTGAAAGATATTCTTTACTTTATTCCATGTCCTAAATCACCCCACGGTTGTGATGTTGATCCGTCAGGAGAATATATTGTAGCAAGCGGAAAGCTTGCGGCAACAATTCCGGTATTTTCCTTCACCAAACTTATGGACGCGATCAGCAAGAAAGACTTCGAAGGAGATTTTGCAGGAATACCTGTGGTGAAGTATGAATCCGCTCTGTATGGTGAAGTTCCAAAGCCTGGACTCGGACCATTGCACACCGAGTTTGATGAAAAAGGAAACGCGTACACCTCGATGTTCGTTTCGTCTGAGATCGTAAAATGGAATGTTAAGGATCTGAAAGTTTTGGATCGCGTTCCGACTTACTATTCAATCGGTCACTTGAGTGTGCCCGGAGGGCCAACCAGGAAGCCTCATGGCAAGTATGTTGTAGCGTACAATAAAATCACAAAAGATCGCTACCTCCCAACCGGTCCGGAATTAACGCAGTCAGCTCAGTTGTACGATATCAGTGGTGACAAGATGAAATTGATCCTTGACTTTCCAACAAATGGTGAACCTCACTATGCTGAATCCATCCCAGCGGAGATGTTAATGCCTAAATCTCAAAAAATATACAAGCTGGAGGATAATAAGCACCCCTACGCAGCATTGGGCGAAGGCAAAACAAAAGTGGAAAGAAAAGGCAACGAAGTGCATGTTTACATGACAGCCATTCGTTCACACCTTACACCTGATAACATCGAAGGTATCAAGCAAGGTGATGATGTCTACTTCCACGTTACTAACCTTGAACAAGACTGGGATGTTCCGCATGGTTTTGCGATCAAAGGCGCCAATAATGCTGAGATACTAATTATGCCGGGTGAAACACAGACTTTAAAATGGAAAGCAGATAGAATTGGTGTATTTCCCTTCTATTGCACCGACTTCTGCTCTGCACTCCACCAGGAAATGCAAGGCTACGCACGTGTCTCGGCTCCTGGCAGTAACGTGCCTACAAAATACTCAACCGGAAAAATCGAAGATCAGACGACTGGCGCTGATCAATAGATCAAATTCATAGTTTGCAGGTTGATGGCCCCGGCTTACCATTAATAAGACCGGGGCCTACTTTAAAACCGAACAGGATGAAAAAACTGAAACCGATATCACGAATACTAATCCTGCTATCAGCCCTTTCGATGATATCAGCCTATTATGTACCATTGTGGGAGATTCTGATGTGGGCGCCACAATATCCGGAAGGTCTCTCCATGAAAATCTGGATTGACAATCTAACTGGCGATGTGAGAATCATCAGTGCTCTCAATCACTACATTGGCATGAAGCACATCGAGGTAAGTATGTTCCCGGAATTTAAGTACATGGTCTACATCGTAGGTACGATGATCGCGATAGGAGTTCTCACTGCAATTGTAAACAGGCGGCTTATGCTTGTTCTCTTTGCAACTGTGATTGTCGCAGGTGGCATTGCCGCATTGGTAGACTTTTACGTCTGGGGATATGACTATGGCCATAACCTTGATCCTACAGCACCCATCGTTGTTCCGGGCATGTCTTATCAGCCTCCGCTCATCGGAACAAAACAACTATTGAATTTTACCGCATACTCCGGCCCAGCAATAGGCGGATGGATATTCCTGGTTTCAGGTATCATGGCTATCGGTGCGCTTATTTTCGAAATCTATAAATCGAAGATGGAAAAAAAGAAGATTACAACAGCGATGATAATTTTACTTTGTTTGTCTTTGGCAGCATGCAAAGCTGAACCTGAGCCATTGCAATTCGGGAAAGACGGATGTCATGCTTGCAAAATGACGCTCATGGATAATAAATTTGGTGCGGAACTCGTAACATCAAAAGGCAAAATCTATAAGTTCGATGATGCTAATTGTATGCTAAATTTTTACAATAGCGGTATGGTGCATGCAGACGAAATGAAGGAGATTCTGATCGTTGATTTTTCAAAACCAGGAAAACTGATCGATGCGCGAAATGCACTTTACGTGAAGTCCGAATCTATCAAGAGCCCGATGGCAAGCAATGTCGCGGCTTTCGAGTCTAACGAAGATCTTAAAAAATTGAACGATGAATGGAATGGAATTCTGTTGAGCTGGGGAGAGTTACAAACACAATTTAAATGATGATTTCAGGTTAGGACACTCCTTAACATCTGAATTTTTGTGCGACAACAAAATGAGACTTTTAACAATATTTACTTTTTTAACTTTTTGTTGCTTCGCAGCATACTGCAACACTATAACCGTAGGTCGAACAGGACAGGTAAAAAATTTAAAGCAGGCTATCGCTCTTGCCAACCCTGGTGATACTTTGCTCATCGAATCCGGAAGATATCTAGAAGGTAATATCATAATCGAAAAAAGCCTGACCATCATTGGCGAAAATTTCCCTGTATTGGATGGAGATAACAAATACGAGATTTTCACCATTCATGCCAATGACGTTACAATAAAAGGATTGAAATTTATTAATACAGGCGTTGCGAGCATCAACGATCTGGCGGCTATCAAAGTATTAGACTCAAAGAGATTGCGAATTATTAACAATCGATTTGAAAATACTTTCTTCGGCATCCATTTCTCAAACTCTTCACAATCGTGGATCGAAGATAATCAGCTCGAATCAGATGCTGAAGCCGAACACCAAATCGGAAATGGTATTCACCTCTGGAAATGCAATCATATTACAATAAATAATAATACAATCAAGGGTCATAGGGACGGAATCTATTTTGAATTCGTAACCAACTCCCTGATCACAAAAAATTTCAGCGAGGGAAACATTCGATACGGCCTGCACTTTATGTTCTCTCACAATAACGAATACAGAGAAAACACTTTTAGCAAAAACGGTGCTGGAGTGGCGGTAATGTACACTACAGGAGTCAAGATGATTAACAATACGTTTAAACATAACTGGGGCTCCTCTTCCTATGGATTGCTATTGAAAGACATTCGTGACAGCGAAGTCCGGAATAATCATTTTGTGGGAAACAGTGTTGGCATTTTTATGGAAGGTTCAAGTCGGATCCAATTCACCGAAAATGAATTCAAGCAAAATGGTTACGCGATCAGGCTCCAGGCTAGCTGTGATGACAACACATTTTCCAAAAACAATTTTTCAGCAAACACTTTTGACCTCGCCACCAACGGAACCTTAGTTCTCAACAAAGTCGAGGGCAATTACTGGGACAAGTACGAAGGGTACGACCTGAATAAAGACTTGATTGGTGATGTTCCTTTTCACCCGGTAAGCTTGTATTCAATGGTAGTTGAGCAAATGCCCTCGGCTGTATTGTTATGGAGAAGTTTCCTCGTGTTGCTTATGGACAAAGCAGAGAAAGCAATCCCGGCAATTACTCCTGAGAATTTGAAAGACAATTCCCCTTTAATGAAACCTTATGATCTCAATAAAAGAAGTTAACAAGACCTTCGGCAAACTAATGGTGCTTAACAATGTAAGCATTGATCTGTGCAAAGGGAAATCTTATGCGCTGGTTGGTCCAAACGGTTCGGGCAAGACAACGCTTATAAAAAGTATTCTCGGCATGGTGATCCCTTCTACCGGGGATATTCTGTTCGACAATGTTTCGATCAAAAATGATTGGAAATACAGGGAGAAGATTGGATACATGCCTCAGATCGGTCACTATCCCGAAAACATGACCATCGGTCAGATTATCGACATGATGAAGAATATCCGAAAGAATGTATCAGAATTTGATGAGCAGCTTATTGATGAATTCAAACTCTTTAAGATGTATGACAAAAGAATGCACACCCTCTCTGGAGGCACTCGCCAAAAAGTAAGTGCAGCCCTTGCATTTCTTTTTAATCCCCCAGCCCTGATACTTGACGAACCAACTGCGGGACTCGACCCGGTATCAGTCGAACTTCTTAAAGCGAAAATTCTGGTGGAGAAGGAAAACGGAAAACTGATCATCGTCTCTTCTCACATCCTTAGCGATCTGGATGAATTGACAACCGACATGGTTTACTTGTTCGAAGGCAAAGTCCATTTCAATAACTCAATTACTTCATTAAAAGAGGAGACCAGTGAACAGAAACTTGGAAAAGCGATTGCAACGATGATTGGACAGAAAGAGTTAATTGAATCAATAAACAAGTAGCGATGAACCGGATTATCAAATACGTATTTTATGACATGTTAAGGACAAGGTTTATTGTTCTTTATACGGCCCTTCTATTTGTCAGCACGTTTGCAATGTTCCAGATTGACAGTGACGCAGACAAAGTTGTAATGAGCTTGCTGAACATCGTTCTTATGGTAATTCCTTTGATCAGCATAGTCTTCACCACAATTCATTTTTACAATTCGTACGAGTTTATCGAATTGATGCTTGCCCAGCCTATTGACAGGAAGGTTATCTTCATTGGCGAATACCTGGCTGTGGTATCATCACTGTGCATTGCATTCCTGATTGGCTGTGGCATTCCAATTTTTCTGCATGGAGCAAGTTTCACGGCATTGACATTGTTGTTTTGCGGAGTAATACTAACAATGGGGTTCGTATCCCTTGCGTTTCTTGCCTCAGTATTAACACGCGATAAAGCGAAGGCGATAGGTATTGCCTTGCTGTTCTGGTTCTATTTCTCATTGATTTACGATGGATTCCTTTTGTGGTTTGTCTATGCTTTTAGCGATTATCCACTTGAGAAAATCACGTTAACCCTTATTGCACTCAATCCAGTTGATCTCGCACGCGTAATCATGCTTTTGCAGTTGGATATCTCGGCACTAATGGGATACACGGGGGCTTTCTATAAAGACTTCTTTGGTAGCAGCCTCGGTGTAGTACTTTCAACCGTTGTGCTCTGTTTGTGGATCATCATTCCATTTAGTATCTCGCTCCGAATTTTCAGTAAAAAAGATCTTTAGGTTTTATGATTCTGATCATATCGTGGTAAATCAAATCACCCAATATTAGTAGCGTAAAACTTTCAAATTATGAAAACAAAACATTTTCCCGCTCTGATTTTGGCGCTTGTTACTTTGGCGTGTTCAAAACCTGCTGAAGAAGCCGCGACCATCTCTGAACCTGTTGAGGCTGGCCAATCTTCTGTACAAGATGACGAATCACAAAAGAACGTTGTGCAGACTGCCATCGCATCGCCCGACCATAAAACTCTAGTTGCCGCGCTGAAGGCAGCATCATATGTGGACGCGCTTTCAAACGCTGGCCCATTTACTGTGTTTGCTCCGACAGATCAGGCTTTCGGAAAACTCCCGGCCGGGACTGTTGAAGATCTTGTGAAGCCTGAAAATCAAGACAACCTCAGAAACATTCTTGAATATCATGTCTATGTAGGAACGATCAGGGAAAATATGATTACAGATGGTATGAGTCTTAACCAGGTAAATGGTCAAAATGTTAAGTTCGGAAAAAACGGAGATAAGTTGACAGTGAACGGAGCTAGCGTTTTAGCCACTGTAGCGACCTCCAATGGAATAATTTACGTTGTTGATCAGGTGCTTCTGCCACCTACCAAATAACTGAACTATCGTGACTGACATTAAAGAACGGGAAGACATCGAGATACTTGTAAACCGGTTTTACGAAAAGGTGCAGGCTGATCCGCTGCTTGCACCTTCGTTTAGCCATGTTGATTGGGTGACGCATCTTCCAATCATGCATAATTTCTGGTCGTCAATGATCCTGGGAGAGTACAGCTATCGAGGCAACCCTTTTGAGAAACATGCAAAACTTCCAATCAAGCAAGAGCATTTTACGCAGTGGATTTTGCTATTTGTCGAAACTGTTGATGCAACTTTTAAGGGGAGGAAAGCGGATGAGATAAAGGAACGCGCACAAAATATCGCGAGGATATTTCAACATAAGATGGGCCTTCTAAAATAGCATTACTTAAATCGTAATCTTATGTCCTTGAAGTTTTAGCCTCCCGTCTTTCTCCATTTTTTTCACTGCCCGGATGACAGCTTCAACACGCAAACCGGTCATATCCGCAAGTTGCTGACGAGTAAACGGAATAACAAGACTTTCCTCTCCATCCTTCTTTTTGATTTTACTCTTGAAATATTTGAGGATAGTTACCAGCCGGTGTTCAGGATCATACGATGAGACTTCGGTTAAAATCATCGACTTGTACTGTAGTCTTTTGCACAGAACCTGATTTAACTTTAGGTGTACATCAAAATTTTCTCGTAGAAGCTCTAGAAACTCGTGCTTGGGCAAGCGCCATACCTTACTCTCCTCCGTTGCCTGGGCACTGCTTGGATAAGGGAAACCACCTAGCAGCGCTGGCTCGCCAAAACTCTCTCCAGCGTTGAAAATTCCCTGAGTAAATTCCTGACCATCCGGATTAAGAATGGACATTTTAATTTGACCGGAAGCGACCTGAAAAAAATCATTGGCAGGATCGCCTTCGTCAAACAAGGTTTGGCCTTTTTGGACACTAACAAGACGAGCCTTGAATTTTTCGAAAAGCTGAGCAGGTATCACTTTTTCTTTTTTCAAAGGTTGAATAATTCATAAAGATATTCTATGACAAAAGTCAGTCTTTAACCAGAAAAAGGACATTGCACCCAATTCCCTGCATGCTGAAGTTGTTAACCTCCGATATGATCAAGCTCATAGCACCAAAACAAATAACGCCACATATTGTATCCGAGACCTGTTGAGTTATCCGCCATTAACATTAAAACATGCCAGTTACATTTGATGACACCAGCATTGCATACGCCCACAAGTCCAATGCAGAATTGAGAAACGCCAAGTTTATTTTCTCGATCATTGATAATCCGATAATATGCTCCGTTGCTACCAACGCGGTTAAATTGAGCCTAAAATTGCGACTGCCCATCGAAGGCATTATTAAACGGACCGTGTTTGCGCATTTCTGCGGTGGCAACAACATTAAAAGAGCGAATCCTCTAATTGAAAAACTCGGCTCCTGCGGAGTTGCAACCATTTTGGATTACTCAGTGGAAGGTGGAAACAAGGAGGATCTCTTTGATCGCACGATGGATGAAATTATCAGAACTATTCACAATGCTTCGCAGTGTAATCACATTGCGTTTGGAGTATTTAAAGTTACGGGCGTTGCTTCTGCAAACCTGTTGGAAAAAATCCAAAACAAAAAAGGGCTTACCCTGAAAGAAGAAGCATGCGCTAAGCTATTCAGGGAGCGAATCAACGCAATTTGCTCGGCTGCGTATGAGAATAATATCCGCTTGCTGATTGATGCTGAAGAAAGCTGGATACAATGTGCCATTGACTCTGTGGTGAGTGAGATGATGGCAAAATACAACAAAGAGAAAGCGATTGTGTTCAATACTTATCAACTGTACAGAACTGATAGTTTGGCCAAAATGAAAGAAGCGTTTAACAATGCAAAAAAAGACGGATATTATTTTGGCGTTAAACTGGTTCGTGGAGCTTACATGGAAAAGGAGCGGGAAAGAGCCATGCACCGTGGATATAAGAGTCCAATACATGATGATCGTGAATCCACTGATAGAGCTTTCAATGCTGCAATCGACTTTTGTATTGACAATCTGAAATACATTTCACTGATGTGTGGATCGCACAATGACTACAGCAACAGATATCTCGTAGCATTGATGGCAGACAAACGGATCGACAAAAATGACCCTCGCATATGGTTCTCTCAATTGTATGGTATGAGTGATAACATCTCGTTCATACTTGCAAGGTCGGGCTATAACGTTGCCAAATATCTTCCCTACGGTCCGATAAAAGCTGTGATGCCTTACCTCCTTAGAAGAGCTTCCGAAAATACTTCTGTCGCTGGTCAAAGCAGCAGGGAACTGCAATTGATCCGGCAAGAAATCCGCAGGCGAAAACGAGAAATCCCAGACGGATTTGACGCCCATTGATTCAGATGAATACCTTAAATACAAGACATTTTTTTAAACAGCTTATGACTGGAGTCATAGGAGCAGTCTGCTAAAGACAATACTTTACGGCCTTATAAACGCAAACCAATGGAACCAAAGAAAGGATTTATTCACTTTCTCATGAACCCGGAGAAATGGTGGATACCCCTCACCTTCATATTTGTTGTGAGCTTTACAGGGGTAGGTATCATTGGGTATGAAACGTATTATGAAGCGCCACCGATTCCAACTTTTATAAGCGAATCAGGCGAAAATATTTTTACAGCGGATGACATCCTTGATGGCCAGGCTACTTTTCAACGTCTGGCGCTAATGGATTTTGGTAGCATGTTTGGTGATGGCGCGAATCGAGGTCCGGACTTCACAGCACAAAGTCTCCATCAGGTTACCGTTTACATTGAAGAGTATTATCAAAACCAACCAGATCTAAGCAAACTGGCATTTCTTGGGGTAAAGGAACAAGTTAAAAGAGAGTTGAAGGAAAACCGATACGAAAAATCTTCCAACGCTGTAAAGCTCACGCCTGCTCAAGAGTATGCTTGCAATCGACTGGTTGAGTTTTATAGAGAGTATTTCAAGGGCGCATCCGGGCAGAAGTCATTGAAAAATGGTTACATATCAGGAGATGGGTCGATTGAGAAGTTGACTGCATTTTTCTACTGGGGCGCGTGGGTTTGTAGTGTAAAAAGACCAGGAGAAAGCTACAGTTACACACACAATTGGCCGTACGATCCTGATGCAGGCAACCTACCAGAAACTCCTGTCATTATCTGGACAATTATAGGGTCGCTAGGACTCGTGCTCGCACTCGGTATTGTTCTGTTCTATCACGGAAGGTTAGAAAAACTCAGTGACCGTACATTCCTGGATAATTCCAGGCCCCTAATGACACTCAAAGGAGTTAATAAATTCAACCCGACAGCAGCACAAAAAGCCACCTTCAAATTCTTTTATGCTGCCATCTTCGTGTTGCTATTCCAGGTGCTGGCCGGAATTCTAACAGTCCATGACTTTGTAAATTTTACTGTCTTCTTTGGTTACGATCTAAGAGATCTCTTTCCTATTACAATAACAAGGGGGTGGCACGTACAACTTTCCCTACTTTGGATATCCGCTTGCTGGATAGGCGCTTCGCTATTCGTTACCCCGTTCATTACCAAAGAGCCGTCAGGGTACAGGATGTATATCAACATTTTGTTTTGGCTTGTATTCACTTTGGTCGCAGGTTCAATTGTTGGAATTTACATTGGACCAATGGGTCTAACTGATTATTGGTATTGGCTTGGAAATCAGGGATGGGAATATGTTGAGCCCGGTAAAATATGGCAAGGTCTTCTCTTTGTAATTTTTGCATTATGGGCCGTGACATTATACAAAGCACTGAGGCCAGCAATTTCCCTGAGGCAACCATGGGAACTTCCCAACTGGCTTGTATACGCTACGTTCAGCATTCTGATATTGTTAATATCTGGATTCATTGCAACTCCTAAAACGAATTTTGTCATCGCAGATTTTTGGAGATGGTGTGTAATCCACATGTGGGCGGAAGCTTTTTTTGAAGTCTTCACCACTGTACTTGTGGGCTACTTCATGATATTGATGGGACTTGTCAGCAAGGAATCTGCGGTAAGAGTAATATACCTTGCCACTTTATTATTTCTGGGATCAGGGCTTCTGGGTATTTCACATAATTTTTATTGGAACGCAAAGCCAGTTGCGACCATGGCCCTTGGTTCGGTCTTCTCCACACTGCAAGTCGTGCCCTTAATTCTTCTTACACTTGAGGCCTGGCGTTTTCAAAAGCTACCAAAATTAGCAACGAAAAACATGAGCAATGGCAACGGTGACCATAAAGGAATTCAATTCGGCATGTCTGATGTTTTCCTCTTTCTGGTGGGAGTGAACTTCTGGAATTTCTTTGGCGCTGGCGTCATGGGTTTTATTATTAATCTTCCGTTAACAAACTATTATGAGCATGGAACATACCTAACGGTAAATCACGGACATGCTGCTCTGATGGGAGTTTACGGAAACCTTTCAATTGCCGGAGTTCTATTCTGTTCAAAGTTGCTTACTGAAAATGTTGGATGGAGACCTGCGCTGACGAAACTTTCATTTTGGTCAATCAACGTGGGATTGATGCTAATGATCTTACTCGATTTGTTTCCAGCAGGAGTCTTGCAATTCATGGCCGTTGTTGAGCATGGAATGTGGTACGCGAGGTCGAATGAATTTATTGAACAAAATAGTTTTCAGACACTGACATGGTTGAGAATTGTTGGGGGAACAATTTTCACCATTGGAGGAGTTTTTCCGCTTGTGTTAATCATCATCAAATCTTCGCGGAACTTGAAACCGATCTCTGCGAATTTGGTCGCAACGGAAAAAGACCTGGAGGTCACAGCCCAGGTCTAATAGGTCCAGGACAGTCGTCTAATCACGTTCAAAGTCCTGGCCTATTTCTTACCCTCTATTTTCGCCAGCCATGTTCTGTGCCATTTCAGCTTCTATGCTCGCAAGGTCATTCTTCTTTTAAAAAAGACAGGTGATATTGTAAAACTATGACTTGAATCATAAGACAAAAGAGCCGAAAGTGGTTGTTTTAAATTCGATAAATTTTTTTCATGCAAACGACTCAAATGCACACATTCCACATTCCTGTAATGGGCCTGGCTTACACCGTTGACACCCCAATCAAAGTCGCCAGGTTTGGTATTGATTCAGTTATCTCGATTATTGAAGATAAGCTTATAGAGTTAATGCGTAAGCATTATTACCATGAGTCTAAAAGACCCTACAAAGAAATTCGCTTAGGTGAACCAGACTACAGGGCAAACCGGATAACCGACTATCTAAATCTCGTCAATACAATCGTAAAGGAGCAAGTCGAAAAACTCCGACAATCTGCATTCGAAACGGGTTCCGACATTGTGAAATACTTCGAAATGCTTCCCGGAAAAAATGTCCTTCGTCTGGCTTATGAAAGAATGTTAGCTGCAGATAATGATCTGGAAAAGGAAGCTATGTTAAAATATTTGCGCAGTCAAATCCATCCGGGAAAGATCGATGTCAACATCATGACCAAAGTCGATAAAAATAATTATGACAAAAAAGGCGATATTATTGCTGATTCTTCTGACGCGGTAGCCGCCCTTCGCGGTTATGCCAACAGCAATCTCACGCATTCTTCAATAGTCTTTTCGGCAGGGCTCAACCCGCGTCTCTATAATTACCTTGAAAAACTTGCTGCCTTTTACGCCAAGGGTCACGGTATCTTTGACAAGGAAGTTGTCATAAAGGTAAGTGACTATCGGTCGGCCCTTATTCAAGGAAAGTATCTTGCCAAGAAAGGCATTTGGGTAAGCGAATTCAGAATCGAATCTGGTCTAAACTGTGGCGGACATGCTTTTGCAACTGATGGAACTTTACTTGGTCCAATTCTGGAAGAGTTTAAAACGAAAAAGAATGAATTGACCGAGGCGCTCCATTCATTGTACCAACCCGCGGCACGGAGCAAAGGGATCCCGACCTTTGAGGACCCTCACCCGATCAGGATAACTGCGCAAGGTGGTATCGGGACTTTCGAAGAAGCCTCTTTCCTGACAGCATATTACAATCTTGATAGTACCGGTTGGGGTACACCGTTTTTACTTTGCCCGGAAGCCACCACCGTTGACGCCAATACACTTCGGAAGTTAAGCGAGGCGGGTGAAAAAGATATAATATTAAGCAAGTCTTCCCCATTGGGAATAAGGTTCAACTATCTGAAAGGAACCACCGCTGAAACTGAAAGACTGTCACGAGTCATGAAAGGCAAGCCCGGCAGCCCTTGTACAGAAAAACACCTGGTCTCGAATACCGAATTCACTGCCGATCCAATTTGCACGGCCTCTCATTCGTACCAGAAAAAGAAAATAGAGCAATTACAGTCTTTGAACTTGTCCCAGGATGAATATACAAAGCAGTTTAATGACGTTGTCAGCAGAGAATGCCTTTGCATTGGTTTGATCAACTCCGCTATCTTGAAATATCAATTGCCACCAATTAAGAAAATGGAAGCCGTCACAATCTGCCCGGGCCCTAATCTTGCCTATTTCAGTAATGTTGTCACATTAAAAGAAATGACAGACCACATTTATGGCCGCACAAACCTGATCGCCAATAAAAATCGACCACACATGTTCATAAAAGAGCTGATCCTGAATATCAAGTATCTCGAGGAACAGATACTTGACCTGACTGACAAAGATGTCAAGACAGCTAAGGACTTGCTGGACTTTAGCAAGAATCTTTTAAAAGGAATTAGCTATTATCGCGACCTCGCACTGCACATTCCATCCGATGCTGGTCAATTTAAAGATCAGCTTACGAGCGGTGAAAATGAAATAAACAGTCTTATTATAAAACTAGAAAAAATGTGCAGCGTTGACTCGGCTGCAAAATGACTTTTGTCATATTTTTTCTGATTGTTTCTTTCTACTCTCGCGTTGGAACACACGAATGGCAAACCAAAAATTATTGGTCTTTGTTTGCACTCGGTCCCAGGAAATCAATGAAAGGAGATTGTCGCACCGTATAGCCAAATATCTTGAGGGCATTGGCATAGGTGAGATTGGGCGAGTACAAAATCTTGGGGAGCAACTATCGATGCCTTCAGGACATCGAAGAAAAATGCTATTTCTGAATGACTGCAACGCAAGTTGTGTCAAGCTGCTGACAAACGGTTTTCATCCAAATGAATTCATTTATGTAGACGTCTCCATCCACAAAAGCGATAAGGATTTTAATATGCAAGAATTTTATAGGGAACAAATATCGCCATACTCGCAAGAAATCAATCCTGAACCACCCGCTCCAGAGGGAAATGACTATGCACCTCATGGTCAATATTGAAGTACGCCCCGCAATTTTGCTGTCGTTTTAAAGACTGGTCTACGATTAGTTGAGCAACATCGATGATATTTCTCAGCTCTTGAAGATCGAAGTCAACAATCCCCGTTGCGAGTTTGCTTATCAGTTTGCTTAACTCCGCCAGACAGGTCTTAGTCAATTGGAGTCCTTTCTCGCTGCGGATGATCCCAACCTGCTCTGTCATTAGTTTTCTGAGACTTGCTCTTGTCTGCAAAACCAAAGTCCGCTCCGCGGCCTGCAATGGCTGTGAGGTTTTTACTTCCAACGACTCGATCCTCAAAGGAATGTTATCAAGGCGTCTTGCAATATCCTGATAGCAGCTGTGCGCAAAGACCATTGCCTCTAGTAGTGAATTCGAAGCAAGGCGATTAGCTCCATGAAGTCCTGTATTTGCACATTCACCACAAGCGTATAAATTCTCAATCGTTGTCCTTCCTTCCATATCGACATCAACTCCTCCGCATACATAATGGGCAGCCGGTGCAACAGGTATGGGCTCGAGATAAAGGTCGAGGCCAAGACTCACGCACTTTTGATAAATGGTTGGAAATTTATCAGGTAAGTGATGGGCAATGTGTGCGCAGTCGAGGTAAACTTCACTGTCACCACTGACATTCATTTCCATGGCAATTGCGCGAGCCACGACATCCCGACACGCAAGTTCGCCATCAGGATGATACTTAAACATGAATCGCTCGCCCAACTGATTTATCAAATGCGCACCATGCCCTCTCACCGCCTCAGAAATCAAGAAGCATGGATTACTGCCAAAAGAAGTTAACGCTGTAGGATGAAACTGAATGAATTCCATGTTGCTTACTTCGGCACCCGCTCTCCAGGCCATTGCTATACCGTCCCCGGTAGCGACAAGCGGATTCGTTGTGGTTTCATAAACTTGACCTAAACCTCCTGTCGCCAAAATAGTGGTGCGAGAAAAAATATTGCTCACCTTACTACTTGCGCAGTCAAGCAAAGTGACTCCATGGCAGGAAGTTCCGGCTCTTGAGTGCCACGCTGTAGGTTGCCTGGTGATCAGATCAATCACGATCTGATTTGTTAGCAGCGTTACATTTGGGAGTGTCGCCAATTTCTGCAGAAGTACGGATGATACGCTGGCACCGGTGGCATCTTTGCAATGAACAATTCTGTTCCTATGATGACCGCCCTCCTTTGCAAGAGACAATCGTCCTTCACTGTCGCGATCAAACTTGACACCATATGCTATCAACTCCTCCAACCGATCATATGCTTGTGCCACGACAAACCTGACAACTTCTTCATCGCAAAGGCCATCGCCCGCAATCAGAGTATCCTTGATATGAGAATCAAATGAGTCATTAAGAAAATCCGTCACAACGGAAATTCCTCCCTGAGCATATTGCGTGTTCGATTCAGCTGCCTCATTTTTTGTGATCACGCAAATTTTACGACTCGGAAAATGCTCGCCAATTTTGATTGCGGCCAACAGGCCTGCAATTCCGCTTCCGACAACTAACACATCTGCTACCGGCATGTTAATTTTTAGTTATTTCGACCATTTGCAAAATGGGTCGCAACGCGCGTACCCTTAACGACTCTTCAATTTCGATCTCCGGATATTCATTCAGCATACAATTGTAAACCTTTTCAACGGTGGTCAATTTCATAAAGCCGCACTCGCTGCATGCACAGGTGTTGTCTTCTTTCGCTGGGGCTGGGATCAATAACTTACCGGGAACCTCTTTAGCCATTTCATGCAGGATACCCGCCTCTGTTGCCACAATAAATTGATTGCAGCTGTCCTTTTTTACAAAGTTGATCAAAGCTGTAGTAGATCCGACAAAGTGCGCCACTCTCAGAAGGTGAGGTTCAGACTCCGGATGTGCAATTATTTTTGCTTGCGGATGTTGCTGATGGAGAACCAATATCTTGTCAATTGAAAAAGCTTCATGAACTACGCAAGCTCCATCCCAAAGCAACATCTTGCGTCCTGTCTTTTGTATTAGATAATTACCGAGGTTTTTGTCTGGCGCAAAAATAATTGGCTCATCGATCGGAATGGACCTAATAACTTTTTCCGCATTTGCTGAAGTGCAAATGATATCACTCTCAGCCTTAATTTCCGCTGAACAATTAATATAGCTTACTACAACATGATCGGGATGCATAAGAATAAACTCTCTAAATGAATCCGGTGGACAAGCGTCAGACAGTGAACACCCGGCAGCCATGTCGGGAAGCAGAACTTTGCATCGAAGGTTAAGTATCTTGGCAGTCTCTGCCATAAAGTGCACGCCTGCAAAAACTATTGCCTTTGCATTGGTGCGTTGTGCTTCGATCGACAGGCCCAAACTGTCGCCTATGTAATCGGCAACATCCTGAACAGATTTATCCTGATAGTAATGTGCCAGCACTATCATGCTTTTCTCCTTCTTGAGCCTTTCGATTTCGGATACAATAAATTCTCTCTGCAGCATTTCAACTAATGCCAACCACGGCATTCCCCTTTGTTGTCATATTAATTTTCGGTCTTTCATGCCTTCAAGTTTAGGCACAAGACGTTACATTGGTTATGATCGAAGTCATAACCCATGCAGCCAAATATTATCCTATTTGAAGTTGGGCAGCTGTAGCATTTATTCACGATATCTAACGGGCAAATGGGCACCATTCAGATTACTAAGGAATTCACATTTGACATGGCGCATGCGCTTGCTAACTATGAAGGCAAATGCAGCCATATTCACGGTCACACATACTTCTTATCAGTTACTGTATCCGGAAAACCAATAGCCGAGAAAGGAGGAAAAACAGGGATGGTCATGGATTTTTCGGATTTGAAAGAACTCGTGAAAACGGAGGTATTGGATACATTTGATCACTCGATCGTCTTATGGGAGGAGGATGCGAGGTTCAATTCTTTAAGTGACTTACCTCGCGTCCACTTTGTCCCCTATCAACCCACAGCCGAAAATTTACTTCTTGACTTTGTATCACGATTAAGGCGTAATTTCAATGACGGTGCCATGCTTCGATGCGTAATGCTACGTGAGACGCCTACCAGCTGCGCGGCCTGGCATTCTTATGAAAACGACCCTGCACATCCCTAGGACTTTACCGTTTATGCTTGTTGATAACACGATCGTGCTAATTCAGATTATTGCCTTGCCAATACTATTGAATCTTCGCTTTAACGTTTTGTAATACTCTTGTGCTAATTTTTTCATGTATAAATTCCCCAATTGACTTACCCTGGGTTACACCGTTATCAATTGCCGGGCGATAATGAATACCTCCATACAATCGGCTGACTGCGGCTTCTTCGGATGCATGATAGAAAGAATTAAAACTTCTGCTATTCATTCCAAATTCAATTTCAGTGGAATCCACAAATGAAAAGTTGTCACCAAACAAATTTGTAAGCGCCACAGCAGCAGATCCGGATATAACACTATGACCACTTGTGTATTCAGGAAACGGTGGAGTTTGAAGAATCGGTACCCAATCTTCATCGATATATTGATTTATATAAGTTTCCGGTCGGACAAGTCTGCTTCGGTACTTCTCATCCCAACAACTAATAAACCCATCGATAAGAGAAAGTGAAACCAGCGCATAAGCTTCGGCCGACTCTTGAAAGTCAGCGTTCGCTTTTTTACAAGCCACATGCGCAATGTTCATCCAGTGACCTCCAGGCGATATCTTTTTTGTTGCAAACATCACGTGACCTTTCACATTCAACATGAAGGGATTGCAATCCCAGAAGAAAGCGATCTCGCGTTGCTCTTCGGATAGATTTTTTCCAATCGTATAAACTTCTAATGCTTCATCAAAGAATCTGGTGCCCTCAACAATTGCAAATTGCGTTGGAGGTACTGGCGTGAACTGCGTTGCAGAGTCAATAACAAAAGTCCGTAGTTCGTTCCAGTGTGGTTCTACCGCATCCATGTATGCCGGTGGCGTGGGTTTCCAGGTGGAAGGATCGTCAACTATACTATATTTTGGGAACGAACGGGTTTGCTTGTAGTTATCGGCTTCCGACCATGAGACGACATGTTCTGCTACCTTCGACCCATATTCTATCGACCTGTCATATACGTCCTCGGGCATTCCCATTTCCTTAAATTGAAGCAGAATTTCATCGTGAAAGCTTTCAATCTTCTCCTCCGAAAAAACCAGCACCTTAGCGACCTTCAGCATCGCGTGCACTGATGCCAGTCTGTAACAATATTCCAAGCCTGGATCGGGTTGAGGAACCGCTGTCAAACCGTTAAGCTGTCCAGCCAGACTTTGAAATCTCTTATCACCGGGTACCCCGGCTTCATATCCAGCAACACTCACATAGGCGTAAATTCGCGCGGCCACGGGCGGTGAAAAAATATCATGAACAATTACATCCGTGATCTGCTTGATGGACCGATGCATGATTTCCGGGTCGCCAGTCTTGACTTGCCATGATACGCTATTTTCGTCACATGCTGCAAAAAGGAAAATTGCCAGGATTTGGATCAGTATTCTACATATTTTTTTCATGCACTTATCAGATATGCTTTTCTGCCTTTCAGTTTATTAATCAATGGAATTTGATGGGTTAATATCCACATACCGAGGCCGGACTGTTATGATTAAAATCATACTCGGAAGATATTTTCCATCATACATTCGGGCCCGATCACTACTTGCTTATGATAATTGCTAGGACAGATTACGCCACTATGCGAAGAGAATATTCAAACGCACCGCTTGATGAAACAGCGCTTGCTCCAAATCCCCTCCACCAATTTGACACCTGGTTTAAACAAGCGTTGGAAGTTTCTGCGATGGAACCCAATGCAATGCATCTCGGAACGGTAAGCAGGGACGGCCGGCCTTCCTTACGCGTAGTTCTATTGAAGGGCATTGAAAACGACAAATTTGTCTTTTACACGAACCTGAAAAGCGGAAAGGCCAAGGAGTTAGCCAATAACAAAGCATGTGCGGCAACCTTCTATTGGCCAGAACTTGCACGCCAAGTTCGTATTGAAGGAGACGTATTATTAATCTTTATTAATCTCCGAAAATGCCTCCCAGCAATATTTCAATAGCCGCCCCCGAGACGCTCAAATTAGTGCGTGGGCATCTCCTCAGAGCGAAGTGATCGAAAGCAGACAAGAATTGGAAAGTCGCATTGGCCAGGTAATGGCTCAATTTAAAAACCACTCCGTATTGCCAAAACCTCCGGATTGGGGTGGTTACGCTATTGAGCCAACAAAAATAGAATTCTGGCAAGGGAGACAAAGTCGGTTGCATGATCGAATTTTGTACACACGCATCAATGGCTCGTGGATAATTAAACGGCTCGCTCCTTAAACTATGGAGTAGCAGGCTTATTGAATGCTTTTCAATTACTCTGAAAAGCATACCATCATTCAGACCTTACGGAGAGCAATTCGTTACATACATGTCAGAAAATTATTTTATGCCCTTGTAGCTGAAGCACTCCTTCCTTTTCCATTCTTTTCACCGTTCGAATAACTGTCTCCACCCTGAGTCCAACCATATCCGCAAGCTGTTGGCGGGTATAAGGGATTGTAAGCGTTTGGGAATTCTGGTTGACGCCATGCTTTGCTTTGAAGTATTGCAACAGCGAATGAATGCGATGTTCAGGAGCGTGACTCGAGACCTCGGTTAGTACCATCGATTTATATTTCAGTCGCTGACATAATACCTGATCTATGTTTACGTGGCTCGAAAAATTTTCTTTCAACATTTGAAAAAAGAAATTTCCCGGCATTCGCCAGACTTTTGAGGCCTCGATCGCACAGGCGTTTCCATGGTGAGGATATTTTCCGATCAACGCAGCTTCTCCAAAACTTTCACCTCGCTCATAGATTCCTAAAATAAACTCATGACCCTCCGGATTTACGACTGATGTCTTTATGCTACCAGCCTCGACCTGAAAATAATCAGCTGCAGGATCCCCCACACGAAACAATATCTCGTCACTGACGAGCTCAATCAGCTTCGCACGATACTTCTGAAGCATCCTCGAAGGGATTACCTTTGCCGCTCTTTTTTTATCAGTAGTTGAATGCATGTTATTCGGGAATTTCCCATTCTCATGTTATCGTACACGCCCCTCCAGCACAGGCAGCTTCCGCTTGAAGATCGGTTAGGTCATCCGGTTCCAGCACCCGAGCCAAGTCAAGTTCTTTCAAGCTCCTTTCCAGTTGCATAAATTCTTCTCGGCTGATATCTTCGAATGGAGCCTGTTTGTAATTACCATTGTCGAAGGGCAGCACGCTTAAGCCGTTGTATGAAGCCTTATTTTCCCACATCCATTCCCCGACTTTCTCCCATTCGCCATCAGGAATGCTAACAGTAGCTGACACGTTGTTCGCGTTGCTTCCATTTCTATAGCCTCTCCGAACCCATTCGGAATTGAACTTCTTGATCCGTTCAAGTAGTTGCAAAGCACTTTCGGTGCGAAGGATTGATCCTTCTGGCGCCATCTGCGGAATTCTGATAATCGCCTGTTTTGAATTCAAAAGATCGTCTTCCAGTAATTCCGGATGATTGTCTTTGAGGTATTCATACAAGGCTTCGTTCTTGCCAATTCTCACGCGCCTCAGATAGTAATCATTGTGCCAAGCATGAATGCCGGATGAAGTGCCCAGTACAATCGAAGAAGTTCCTGATGGTTTCACGGTTGTGCATCTGGCAGCAAACTGGATTCCAATCTTTTCAGAGGTAACATTATTGGCGTGCCTGACAGCATCGGCTGCCTCCTTAAGATCATAGTTGAAAACAGCTCCGCTCGCAATACCCGTCATCCCAACACCAATGAGCGCTTCGTCCTCCGTTGTCGCCTTCCAGATTTCTCTGAGGTAGTGAAAGTTTGTAAACCCTGCCTGTAATGTTCCAAAAAATGATGCAGCTGCTGCACGCTCGTTGAGATCTTCCTGGCTCTCGATATCGGCAGCATTAACCTCACACAAATTACAAAACTGGAATGGGCGTAAGGCAATTTCACAGCATGGATTAGTGCCCCAGTTTTCGTTGTTAGTGAAATAGAAGCCAGGCTCTCCAAAACCTGAAAACTCGATTTTCTTCCACAGTGTGAAGAACTGCTCACGGGTAGTCGTATCTCTTGGAAGAACCACAGAGTTGTTGGCACGTCCACGCTGCTCATTCAACTCCCACCAATTGCCAAACTTGCAAGTCAGCATGTCTTCGTCATCATACGAGAATAATGAAATCATCGCTGACCTCCGGATACCTCCTGCCAGCACGGCATTTGCGATGTGGCACATCATGTCGTGACATTCAAGTGGGGTCAGTGCTTCTCCATCACGTTTTCGGTCAAGGACTGCAGAAAGATGCGCAATACAAATCTTTAATGGTTCCGGTCCAGGTGCTTTTCCCCCTGCTGTAACCAGCCGTGCTCCCTTCGGGCGTACATCGGAGAAATCAAAGTCCGGCACGTATTCGCTTATTCCGAAGTAGCCCTTTAACAGTACTTTAACACTGTCGGCCCATCCCTCCAGGCTGTCACCAACCAAAAATCTCCTTCGTTTTTGCGCCTTACGAACTGGCGGCAAGTTCTCAACGTGTTCACGTTGTACTGAAAAGCCAACGCCAGTCCCGCCAAGCAACAAAAACATCGCTTCAGAAAACGCGCGAATGTCATCAACGGGCATGTATGCACAATTATAGATGCGACTATTGTTTTTCTCTATTGCAGGCCCAGCGAATTGCATAGCTCGCATGGAGGGAAGGACTTTCTTGTCCAACACAAACTGCATCTGTTCGTTGATCTCTGATTCCATCGCGGGATATCGCTCGATCAGCATCTTTGAGTATCGATCACAGATTTCCGGCCACAATTCCCTTCGCTGAACCTGAGGAATGTAACGCGCGTATTTCATATGAATGATCAGGTCGCTGAGAATACGTTGATTTAACTGCATGAGCTACTGCTTAAAGTTTTGAATTGATATGTAATTATTGTTTTGTCTTGAAACGCTCGAATAGAATATTGTTTTCCAAATGAATGTGTTTCATTAGATCGTTGTCAAATTGCTGCAGTCTCTGATAAGTGATCCGGAAGGTGGGACAAGCAAAATCGGGTGGTGTATAATTGTTCGAAAGAGATCTGATTTTCTTTACGAGGTCTCCCGCTACAACATGCTCATGCTCCATCACCTGAATAGGCACATTCAAATTGCCAGAAATTTCAGTCGGCTGTTTTTCGTCATCGTATTGTTTGATTGCAGGAAACAGTATCGTTTCTTCCTTCTGCATGTGACTCGTAAGTTCCTCGGCAAGATCAATAAAGCTCTCGCGTATCTGGAGTAATTCATAGCAATCATTTCCGTGTCGTTCGCAAACCCTGTCAAGGAGCGGCTCTAACTCGGGTATCGCCTTTCTTACATAAGAATGATGATTCTGCAGTATGTAGTCAACCAAAAAAGCGGAACTCCAGCTTTCCGGATGGAAGTTTTCATTCGACCCCGTCAGTGGTGTCTCCTCTATTTCAGCTTTTATCTTGTCGGGATCAAGCCCGATGCGATGGCATGCTTCCTTTAAACTCCTCTGACCTCCGCAGCAATAGTCAATATTGTATTTCGTGAACACCGCGAGTGCGCCTGGATGTGTGATAGCAAGTTGTGCAACTGTCAGACCGTCTTGCTCAAGAGTACTTTTTATTTCCGTTTCCATGTTTTTAAAATATTTTGTTCGTCAAAAATATTGTTTGTGATTTTCTCCACGTATGACCTGAATCATAGGTCTGTGCTTTTGTCAGCGCTTTTGTCACCGCCAAAGCGAATTTAGGCATCAGGCAATGGAGCTACTATGATTTGAATCATAACAGATGTGTTGCTCATCAAATAATTTTGTAAAAGCAATCAGAAAAAAATGGCAACTATCAATACTATCGTATGAAAAGCTTTTTCTTAGTTATCACCAGCTTATTGACTTGCACTGTTTTATCCGCGCAAGACCTCGCTCAGCAAACAAAGTCATTTAGAGATGATCCATTTAATCACCCGCAATTCCCATTGTTCGTGGTTATTCTTTTTGGTGCTGTAGTTTTAATTTTGGTTGCCCTGGTAATGATCTATGTTGTTCAGGTGATTCAGTTGTTAAAAACAGCAATGGTTCACTCTGCTGCGACTGGAGAAATATCTGCGCCTGACACCACCTTAAAACGAAATGTATTTCAAGCATACAAATGGCACATGTACGGGACTGGAGCCTTGCTGTTAGTATTTATTGTGATAATCGTTTCATCGGAAGTAGTCTCTAGCTCAGAAATACCACCAACAACGCAGTTGGCTTCGGCCGAAGTTATTTCTCAGCCCGAACAATCATTGGTCGATGAGAAAGTAGCTGATTTCAGCAATGATAAAGCCGCCATCGACAGAGGGAGCCAGGTATTTGCTACGAATTGTGGTGCCTGTCATAAGAATGACGGTGGCGGAAACACCATTGGACCTAACTTAACTGACGAATATTGGCTGCATGGTGGCGATGCACCGAACATCTACTCAACAGTAAAAAATGGTGTCGCTGACAAAGGCATGCCTGCCTGGGGAAGCATTTTAACCACCGACAATGTGCGAGACATTACATCTTATATCTTGAGTCTGCAGGGCACCAACCCGCCTGACGCCAAGGGTCCGCAAGGGGAAAAATTTGTCAAGACAGCTAAACTTGAATAAGAGACCACTCACTAAATGAATGGCTGTTGCCATCGAAGAGTCACTTATAGTTTCATATTCGAATAGACACCGTAAACACATCGCTGGAGATATTGTTACATTTTTCACAAATATTTCGGAACTAATGGGACTGCGTATGGATTTGACTACAACAATCTATGACCTCACTGTATTTTTTCCACACTCGGTTGACATACTCGATCGCTACAATCTTGACTACTATTGCAACGGATCGAAATCTTTTATTGACGCATGCAAAGAAAAAAACGTAAACCCAAAAATTGTTTGGGAAGAAATTCAAAATACAGAATACTCGTCTAAGAGTTTAAATCGCTCATTGAAGGACTGGAGTGCTGAATTTTTGACGGATGTGATTCTACGACACTATTGCGACCTTCGGACCAGACTTCCTGATATCAGAAACTTATTGGAGGATTGCCTGGAAAAAAGCACTAATGCAGAGTTCCATAAAATTCATAAGGTGTTCACATGCTTCAATGACCTCGCGACCGCGGTATCCAAGCATTCTGCTTCTGAAGAAACAGCGCTTCTGCGGACGCTGGAGTCACTGCGAAAAAGCCAGTGGTTAGAGTTCCCCTTGATGGAGCTGGAACAAGAACATCAGCACATCGGCTCTTTGGTAAATAAGCTTCGCCAGGTCACATGGAATTATGATGCCACTGATCTGCTGTCACCTAATGCTGGACTTACCATCATCATGCTCCAGCAATTTGACAAGGAGCTTAGTCAGAGACTGCACCTTGAGAACAATATTCTATTTCCAAAACTAAAAAATACAGCAACCTAAATGTTGCCGTGCCAGAAAAGCAATGTCGATCAATGTAAATTCAAATTCATCACGTGAAGAAATCATCAACTGGCTAACGCATGCTATCGGACTTCTACTTTCGTGCGCAGGCCTTGTGATTTTAATTAACAAAGGTAGCAATGATCATTTGATTGCTGTTTGCGTTTATGGAGGGACACTTATCTTACTGTATCTACTGTCTACTCTCTACCACCTTATTGCACATATCAAAGTTAAAAGCATCTTTAGAAAGCTCGATCATATAGGCATTTTCCTGCTCATCGCTGGCACCTACACTCCGTTTTGCCTGGTTGCTGTAAATGATAACCTTGGTCTTACTATTTTGGCAATAGTTTGGCTGCTCGCATTAGCTGGTGTCATTTTCAAGATCTTTCTCACGGGCAAGTTTGAAATTCTATCGCTCCTTATATATCTGTCGATGGGATGGATGTGCATTGTCGTCATTAAACCCGTCTATGACTCATTGCCGTTCTGGAGCTTCATCCTCTTAATGATTGGTGGGTTGTTTTATTCTTCAGGCGTTATTTTCTATAGGATGTCGAAATTGAAATATCATCACGGGGTGTGGCATTTGTTTGTCATTGCCGGAAGTGCTTCACATTTTATGTCAATTCTCGCATTTGTTTAGCTCGGGCCAAGTTCCTGGAAATAATATTTACAACTTCGAGAACAGAAGCTTCAAAAGAGTCAGTATTTCTTTCAACGACAATCTGCGCTGGTCCGATCGCCAAACTTATTTTGCAAACGCGAGCTTTCTCGCGGCAATTCTTTTTTAGAATCAACACCACCAAAACTGATGATATGCCTGGATAGGCTTTGATGATCTTAGATATTTTATCATCCGTAAAGTCAATCAACTTTTCACTAGCATGGAAGCTCTTAGATGATATCTCTACTTTCATTCCGCGTCTCAGTCTGTTCACAACACCTTTCTAAAGGTTGCATGCTGAGTGAATTCAATGCCATTCATTGCCTTGTGAAGGGCGATCATTTTATCGTTAAAATCACCAACCCAGGAAAGTTGAACATGCTTAAATTTTGACCTTTTTCGAGCTTCGTTAAAGGCGTGAACAATCATCGCAGATTCAATGCCTTGGTTTCGGTATTCCGGAACAATTCCCATAACTACTACGCGAACGGTTGTAAATCCTTTAACCCATTTATAAAACAGGAATTTACATTTCCCCCAAAGATCCAGCTCCGGTCCAGCATACTTGATAATGCGGTTTACATCTGGAATTGCAACAAGGAAGCCGATCGGTGTATTGTCGGCATAGGCAAACCAAATGAGTTCCTCAACCATAATAGGTCGCATCTCTCTGAGGGATTTCTCGATCACTGATTCCTCCATTGGATGAAAACCTTTGAAGGTCGCCCATGCGCTGTTATTAACCTGAACAAAATCCCGAATGAAACGTCCCCGGTCTCTATATTTAATAGACTCAAATTTATATCTGCGTGATTTTGCCACCCTGGCCGCTATCTTCACAAACCTCTCGGGTAAGGGCCTTGCTAAGCTGACATAAGTGGTCAACTGTTTATAAAGGATGCTGAATCCAAAAGAATGAAAGAATCTCAGATAAAAAGCCGGATTATAATTCATCCCATATGAAACCGGTCCGGTGCCTTTGACAAGTAGTCCCCAATACTTATCGTTCTCACCGAAATTAATAGGCCCATCAATCACGTCTACGTGGTGACGTTCTTTAAGCCAGGCTATCGCAATGCTGAACAATGTATTTGCGGCAGCATCGTCCTCTATGCATTCAAAAAAACCAATACCGCCTATCTTTTTATCATCATCGAATTGTTTATTGAAGTTAATAAAGGCCGCAATCCGCCCACATGGTTTTCCTGTCTGGTTAACTACTATCCATCGTGCAGCTTCGCCATGACTGAAGTAAGGATTCTGCGCTGAGTTGAAAATTGAAGAAATGTCGCTATGCACCGGAGGTATCCAAAAAGGATCAAGGCGGTAGATCCCCTCCGGAACCTGTAAAAAAGCTCTCTCATCCCCCGGTCTTTGAACCTCAACTGCAATATATCTATCAGACTCACTCAAGGAACTTATTGAAGGAGTCTCTAACGAAAGTTCGGCTTGCTCTATCATTAATCCCAAAATAATCTATACAAACAAACCCGCCTATGATTCGAGTCATAGTTCAAAAAGCGTTTTGTTTCAACCTTGTCCGCATTTGTAGAATGTAATGGCGTCAACGAAAAGGCTAAAGATTCCTGAGATTATGGCCCCAGTGGGTAGCCTGGAAGGGCTGAGCACTGCTATCATGGCTGGAGCGGACTCCGTTTACTTCGGTGTAGAACAGCTCAATCTCAGAGCGAGATCGAACAATAATTTTTCAATCAATGAGATTGATTTGATTTCCAGAACATGTAAAAGCAATAAGGTCAAATCCTACATCACCCTAAATACAATCATCTACGACCATGATCTCCGCCTGATGGAGTCGATCGTGAAGCACGCTAAGGAATCTGGAATCGATGGAGTTATCGCGTCCGATCTTTCGGTTATGCTCTATGCAAAAAAAATCGGTATGCCGATACATATCTCTACCCAGGCGAATGCGTGCAACATTGAAACCGTGGAATTCTACTCAACGTTTGCAAATGTGGTCGTACTGGCAAGGGAACTAACATTGACGCAAATTCAGGCAATCATCCGCCACATCCACCGCAAGAAGATCGTTGGGCCGGATGGAAATCCAATCCGAATAGAAATCTTCGCGCACGGAGCGCTATGCATGGCCGTATCTGGAAAATGTTATCTAAGTCTCCACTCGGACTTTGCCTCAGCTAACCGTGGAGCATGCATTCAGAATTGCCGACATGAATACATCGTCACAGACAAGCAAAGCGGTTTCGAGTTGGAGATTGATAACGAATTCATCATGAGCTCAAAAGATCTGTGCACAATAGAGTTTATGGACAAGATCATTGATACCGGTGTTTCAATCCTGAAAATCGAAGGCCGGGGAAGATCGCCAGAATATGTTCATACCACTACCAGGTGCTATAAAGATGCCGTGCGCTCAGTAGTCAATGGAAGTTACAATGCTGAAAGAATTTCAGATTGGAAAGAGCAACTTTCCAAAGTCTACAACAGAGGATTCTGGGATGGATACTATTTGGGGAAGAAGATGGGAGAATGGAGCAATAGTTACGGATCAAATGCTCCGGAACGGAAAATTTACATCGGCAGTGTTTCCAGATACTTCAAGAAGTTAATGGTTGGTGAGTTCAAGGTTGAACGGAATCCATTGCAAGTTGGGGATGACGTATTGATCATCGGCCCAAAAACTGGAGTTGTGAGGACTAGTGTTTCAGAGCTACGTTTAGATAACCTGCCAGCAACTCATACTGAAGTTAGAAATCATTTTTCTATGCCAGTTCCGGAAGTTGTGCGTCCCCTCGACAAACTCTATAAGGTTGTAAAAGCAAATGGCCACGATAATCTACCAGAAGAATAAATGCATTGGTTGTCATGCATGCGTGGAATGGGCCCCAGACCGTTGGCGAATTTCCCGCAAAGATGGCAAGTCTATATTAATGGGAAGCCAGCTTAAAAAAAAGGTGTATGTCGCAGCAATTAATGATCGTGAAGTGCTACAGAATTTAAGGGCTGCTGAGAAATGCCCACTCAAAGCGATTAAAGTTTGCGCCTGAAAGCATGGGAAAATCGGGCTGATATGACTGCGATCATATATTGTTGATAAGCATCCGGCTAGGTTTGCAATGGATAAACTCATTACACCATGACAACACACTCTTATAATGTTGATATCAGCTGGGAACACGACAGAGTTGGGAAAATGTGCTCACCGGAGGTTGGCAACTTTACCGCAAACAACGGATGCCTTACTGTGGCAACCCCGCCTGAATTTCCAAAAGGAGTGGCTGGAATTTGGTCTCCGGAACATCTATTTACCGCGGCAGTGAGCAGTTGCCTTATGACAACCTTTCTTGCGATTGCAGAGAACTCGAAACTTGTATTCACAGATTTCAAGTGCAAATCTGAGGGAAAGCTTCAGCAGGTTGATGGCAAATTTCTGATGACTGAAATAGTGTTGTTTCCGGAAGTGACAATATCGAATGAGGAAGACCGCGAAAAAGCACTCCGCGTTCTGCAGCGCTCCGAGGCTGCCTGTCTCATTTCAAATTCTATTAAGTCAAAAGTCACTATGCGGCCCGTGGTCCATACGGTGGTGAAAAATATTCTTTGACAGGCGCGTAAACTTCATTGTGATGATCGACCATCGATTTACAGAACTAGTCAAGAAATATGATGTACCTGTGCCGAGGTACACAAGTTACCCTGCGGTTCCGTTCTGGGATGCAGATCACTTTTCCACCACGTACTGGATTGACGCAGTTGAGAGGTCGTTCGCGGAAAGTAACAGCGACAAAGGCATAAGCCTTTACGTTCATCTTCCATTTTGTGAAAGTTTGTGCACATACTGCGCTTGCAACACGAGAATCACACGGAATCATACCGTTGAACACCGCTATATTGAAGCGCTAAGAAGGGAGTGGCAGTTATACAAAAACATCTTCGGTAGTGTTCCCACTATCCGGGAGATTCATTTGGGAGGTGGAACTCCGACTTTTTTCAGCGCACTAAATCTGGAAAGACTCATTAATATAATCCTGGAAGATGCAGTAATCCACGAAGACCATGAGTTCAGCTTTGAAGGTCATCCAAACAACACAACATTTGAGCACATCAAGACATTATACCACCTGGGCTTCAGGCGGGTGAGCTATGGTGTTCAGGATCTGGATGAGAAAGTTCAAAAAACGATTAATCGATTCCAGCCATTCAGCCAGTTGAAAGACGTCACTGAACAAAGCCGTTCGATTGGGTATAAATCGATCAACTTCGATTTAATCTACGGCTTACCGTTTCAAACTACTTCCACTGTTTCGAATACGATGCGCAAGGTGTTGGGTTTGAAACCAGATCGCGTCTCGTTCTATAGCTACGCACATGTCCCTTGGATGAAACCTGGACAACGTGGTTACGAGAATGCCGACCTGCCAACGAATGCCGAAAAAAGAAAGCTCTATGAAACCGGCAGGGTACTGCTGAAAGCTCATGGCTATGAAGATGTAGGAATGGATCACTTCTCTTTAAGCACCGACAAGTTATTAAAAGCCTCTCTGAGTGGTACGCTCCACCGGAATTTCATGGGATATACTACCATGCCAACAGACTTGTTGATTGGACTTGGTGCATCTGCCATCAGCGATGCAAAGTATGCTTACGCGCAGAATAGAAAAACAGTCGAAGCATATTCGAATGATGTTGTCAACGACAGGTTGGCGGTATTCAAGGGCCATACCATGACGAAGAAGGATATGCTCATCAGAAGATGCATCCTGGATGTCGCTTGTGTTGGAAACATCTATAGTAAATCTCTTGAACAATTTAGAGATGATGCCGTCATGACCTCGTTATATAAAATGCAGGAAGAAGGAATACTCACAGCGAACATTGATGGATTCCAGGTGACAGAACTTGGAAGGGCTTTTGTCCGAAACATCTGTGCCGTTTTTGATGAACGTATGAACAGTGAGAAAAAGGAGGAGTCCAAACAACTCTTTAGCCAGTCAATCTAATCGGTAGCCTGCTAAGTAAGTGAGATTCAAAAGTAAGCCAAAGGCAAGTACGGCTGTCATCTGGTGAAGGACTGCTAGTACAATGGGCACATTCAGTACAAGTGTGAGAATGCCAATGACCAACTGGATGATCACAACGAACAAAAGAAGGTTTACGGGTGACGCGGGTGAAGACAAAGCTCCAGATCTTCTGCGGTATTCAATCCATAGCCAAACAACACACGCAAGTGCAAACCAGGCAAACCATCTGTGTATGAATTGAAGAGCGACTCCATTGTACAGAAAACTTGCCTGAGAGTTAATAGCATCCGGAAAAAACCTGCCTTCCATCATGGGGAAGGTGTTGTATGAAAATCCAGCTTTCAGGCCCGCGACTAACACTCCGAGAATGATCTGGATGACGACTACAACAAGACAAAATGCCGGCAATAGTGCTGCCGTGAATTTCCATTTCAGCGCTGGGCCTGGCGGGTGCTCCAGATCGAAAATCAACCAAAGGATCAGCGCAATCAATCCGAAAGCAAAACTCAAATGAAGAGCGAGCCGGAAGTGATTAACATGCGGCATGTCAACCAGCCCGCTCTTTACCATTAGCCAACCCATAATGCCTTGACAGATTCCAGCAAACAGAATCACGACAAGCCTTACTTTCAACCAACGCGGGACATGCTTTCGCGTGACGATCACTGCAAATGGTATGATAAAAGCCAATCCAACTATTCTTCCAAGCAAACGGTGTATGTATTCCCACCAGAATATTCTTTTGAAATCTTCGACATCAAAATTGTGATTCAACTTCTGATACTGCGGGAACTGTTTGTATTTGAGGAAAGTGAGATTCCAATCCTCAGCCGTGAACGGAGGGATGATTCCGGAGATCACTTTCCATTCAACAATTGATAATCCAGAGCCAGTCAGGCGTGTAATTGCTCCAACCATCATCATCAGTATGATCAGAACGATTCCTGACCATAACCACTTCTTTATCCAACTGTTAGATGAAACACTCATACATCACGGAGTCTTGGAAGGATCGGGAGTTTTATAGAATACAGGCTTGATCGTAACCATAAGCCATGCCCAGTTGTTCATTGATCCCGCATCGACTCCCTTCAGAACTTCCAACGTGTTTGTTTGAATAAATTGAGAGTATCCACCATCGAATTTTATTTCTTCATTGAATTTGTATTGAAGGACGAGGTCAAACTCCATACCTAACGATCTGGACATTATCGACCCGTCCTCTGGGTCTGTGACTAAACCGTCTGATTGGAAAAAGTGGAATTGAAGAGCAGGTGAAAATGTTTTTCCTTGATAGTTTAAATGGAAATAGTAATCACGGAGTCCCACATTATTGATATGATTGCCAACGTAGAAATAATCCATCAAGCCATTGAACTTGTGATTTGTTCCGTAAAACGGGTTGAAAGCTCGATTTGCTTTCGAAGGTTTCCGATCATTTCCGCTGAGTAACTCACATCCTGCATTAACGCTGAACGAACTGAACAATTGATACTTCAAATCAACATTAATATAGGACGCGTTAATGTTGGTAGTGTCGTCCGCCTCGTTTCCAAGCTGATGATAGTACGCGATAGTTGGCTTGATGCGCTTCTTTGCATACGTTGAGCGTAATCCGATAGTCTGACTGTAGTAAGTCTTGTAATCATCTATTGTACCTCCTTGTTTGCCATTGTTAAGGAACAAAACACTTGACGAAAAAGAATCGTCATTATGGTGTAGCCATAGGTACTGGAATGTTTTGTAATTGTTGGCGATGGTATAATAGGTGGTTGCAAGCTGCGGCTTGTCTTGGTTAAAAGCTAAACCAGCTTGTACCTCAAATCGACTTTTCAAATACTTCAGCACTAACGCGTCATGACTTCGAGCCTGCATGGCCCAATCCACATTCCCAAATATTCGATGGTCATCCATCGCGATCTCTTGGCGGCCAAGACGTGCGGAAATTTTTTGGGTAAAAAATATTTCGCCCCATGCTTCATGCATTGCAGTCAATGCTCCGTCTTCACGAACCATCTGAGATTGATTACCCCAAACACGAACGTCCTGCAAACTCAATTTTACAGCATACCTGGATGCAACGTAATGCGCTATTAAGCGACTGCGCTGGTCGACAAAAAATGCCGGACGCTGATCCTTCGCTGCAAGCGTACCAAAACCATGACGATACTCAGCTCTTGCTCTGAGATCGCCACTGACTTCAAGTTTGGTCTGGCCTTTAGCAATACCTGCGATCAGTATGAAAGCCACGGTGATTGCGATACGCATGATCACTGAAAATTTGAAAAAACAAGGTAGTTTCAGCGAATGCCTGTCCTTATGATTCAGATCATGTTAGCAGTGTTTTATTTCCGGTAGATTAGATGCATTCGCGTATCGCCCGGTGAACAATGACGAAATGATCGTCATATAGATGTCGTTTGTCACTGGACGCCATTGTCTTTTTTCGCAAGTTTCAAACCAACGAATGAAAATTATGAACCCGACTTACGTCCATCTAGTGATTAATCACATGGCTGTGATTGGCACCTTTCTCGCAGTTGTTGTACTTCTTTTTGCCATCAAGACGGATTCGCGCCACACTTATTTCGCTGCATACACAGTTCTTATCATAGCTACGGCAAGCGCATTCGTTGCATACTTTTCCGGGGAAGGCGCGGAAGAGACTGTCGAACAGATTGCGGGAGTTTCAGAGTCTGCTATTGAGCAACATGAAGATTCCGCTAAGGTTACGCTGATAGGATTCGTCATCCTTGGTTGTTTCACGGTGGTGACTATAATTTTAACGCAGCGCAAGCAGCATCTTCAACGTAAGCTTGCTGCGGCTGTGCTTGCGGTTAGCGCACTCGCATTCTCACTTGCCGCGAGGACTGCCTGGCTGGGTGGGAAGATAAGGCACACGGAGATTACCGAATCAAGAACAGCGCCTCAAGACGACGATTAGCAAAGGATTCAAACAGCATCGATGAACATGTATCAAAAAACAGCTTGCGACGTATTGGACAATTTCAATGGAAGTGTGGTCGAAAAAAATTGCTACAAATCCTTAAAAAGTCATAAATGTAGTGTTACGGAAACATGCCAGAACGTTTTGCCTTGATCCCGTTGCTACTTAAAATCTATGTGAATACACGTCTGTCGCAATTCAGCCAAAAGACCATGAACTGATATCAATGGAAATTAGCTATCAAAAAACCGGTCGGCCAAAATGACAGACTCGAACCTATGCAAAAGTTTCAAATCCTCAATAAACCTGGTTCGACTTTCTGACCATCGGGGGTACAGGAAGAGTTAGCGTTTTGCTAGCTCTTTTTTTTGACCGAAATGGCATAGTAGATTTTTACAAGTTGTTCGCCAATACGCCTGCCAGTTTCGGCCTAAAAAGGTCATTTTTTATTTTTTGCCTAGATATTTTTCCGTTGCTTATATCTTCATGGCCTCGGTTTATATTCTGCATTCGAAAAAATTGGACAGGTTTTACATAGGCAGTTGTAAAAATCTTTCTTACCGGATTGATCAACACTTGAGTAAATCTTTTAGCCGAAGTTTTACAGCCAGAGCCGAAGATTGGCAATTATTTTTTTCTATGGATGAATTACAGTTTGGTCAGGCAAGGCTGATAGAACGACATCTAAAACAGATGAAAAGTAGACGCTATCTCGAAAACCTTAAAAAATACCCTGAAATCGCGCAAAATCTTATAATGAAGTATCGCACAGCATAAGGGTTCGTGCCGATAGCTATCGGCACCCGCCTTCGGTACGGAAAGAGTTAGCAGAACGCTAACTCTTTTTCTTTTGTGACAGGATTGAATTTTAGGATGGGCGTCTGACATGGCCAGACCGCGGCAGAGCCGTGAGGAAATCCTCCCTGCTCAATCAAAAAATTACTATACTTACCGGCTGCCTCCGATATGCTTTCAAAAAAATGCAAATATGCCATCCATGCCCTTGTATACCTGGCTGAACGCCACGGGCAGGGGCCTGTGCAAATCGGTGAAATAGCCGACAGGCAAAAAATTCCGAAAAAATTCCTGGAAGCGATTCTGCTGGAATTACGCAACGGCCGCATCCTGAACAGCAAGAAGGGTAAGGGCGGGGGTTATTACCTTCAGCGCAGTCCTGAAGAAATTAATCTTACGGAAGTGATCCGGTTAACCAATGGACCCATTGCCCTGCTGCCCTGCGTGTCGCTCAATTTTTATGAATCGTGCGAGGAATGTGTCAATGAAAAAAATTGCACCATCCGCACTACATTCCTCACGATCCGCGATGAAACGCTGAAAATTCTCAGTGAAAGCAATCTCGCAGCGCTTGTCAAAAAGCAAAAAAAGGACCGAAAATAATCCTGCAGGGATTAGTCTACTGATTTTATAGGATTATCTTTACTGCGTAAATTTTAATCAATCATTATGTCTTTACGCTTGGGAGATGTGGCGCCCGACTTCACTGCGGAAACCACAGCAGGAACAATCAAATTTCATGAATGGCTTGGAAACGGCTGGGGTATATTGTTTTCACATCCGGCTGACTTCACGCCAGTATGTACCACGGAGCTCGGAGCGATGTCGAAACTGATACCGGAGTTTACCAAACGCAACGTTAAGGTTGCCGCGCTTAGCGCTGATCCGCTCGACTCACACAAGAAGTGGGTGAACGATATTAACGAAACACAAAACACTACCGTCAACTACCCGATCATTGCCGATCCGGAATTTAAAGTTGCGAACATGTACGGCATGGTGCATCCGAATGTGACCGACAAGTTTACCGTTCGCTCGGTGTTTGTTATCGGACCCGATAAAAAAGTTAAGCTGACAATAACCTATCCGGCTTCAACCGGGAGAAATTTTGATGAAATCTTACGGGTTATTGACAGTCTGCAGCTGACTGCAAACTACAGTGTGGCAACACCCGCCAACTGGAAAAATGGCGAAGATGTGATCATCACCACAGCTGTGAAGGACGAAGACATTCCCGCTAAGTTTCCGAAAGGGCATAAAAAGATTAAGCCTTATCTGAGAACAACACCGCAGCCAAATTTGTAAGCATAAAAAAGCCCTGACAGAATCGTCAGGGCTTTCTCGTTCAGGAGAAACCGGCTATGGGACAACTACCTCATAACCGATTTTATCTTCAAATTCCGGAGCGTCTACTTCTGCATAGTAAACATCGTCCAGGACATAGTATTCCTTTCCATCGATGGTTTCAACTTCATAACCTTCGGGAAGCGCATCTACGACTGCGCCTTCCGGTGCATCCACCACGTCATACTCTTCGGTTGTATTCGGAGCTTTTGCGTAGAACGTGCCATAGTAATAATAGTAGGTAGCCGGCCCGACAATCACCGTTCTGTAACCAACCGGAAGTGCGCGTACGCGAAGCCCGCGAACAGGCCGCACCACAACGTAGTCAGCACCTCTGCGGGTATAGTAAACACCGCTGTGAAAATAGTAAGGTGTTCTTTTGTATTTGATAACGGTAGCTCCGGCAGGAACTACACGAACTGTAGTTCCCCACCGGGGAAGTGTGGCATAGCGAACGTGTGCTCTTCGTACAACAACCGTGCGTTGAGGTCTGCGCACAACAACGGTTGTTCCGCGCCTGGTGCGTACCACGGCTCTTCTGCGTTGCGCGTCAGCTTGTTCGCTGATGAGCGCCAGTCCGCAGGTTAAAAGAAGGGAGAAAAGGATAAATCTGACTTTGTTCATGTTTTGCGGTTTTGCATTTGACCAGATTGCAGTGGTGAGGTTTAATCTAATTGACTGATTTTAGATGATTTTTAGATAGTTTCCAGTAGTAACAGCCAAATTCGGGGTTTGTTCCGGGAGCCAAAAAAACAGAGCTTTTCCGCCTGTAACCTTTAGTACCCCTCCCGGTAAATAACACGAAATCAACAAAAACGCAGACCTGATGACCGATGAGATGATCATGGAGGCCGTGAAAAGCGGAAATCTTCAGCAGGCATCACTGCTTTTTGAGCGGTATCACAAGCGGATCTACAATTTTCTGGCGCGGATGACCGTGAGTAAAGTGCTGGCGGAGGATCTTACCCAGAACGTGTTTCTCCGGATGATTAAATACCGTACGAGCTATCGCGAAGGAAGCAAGTTTCAATCGTGGATATACCAGATAGCCCGTAATGTATTCAGCGATCACTACCAAATGCATAAAAACAGGGTTGCGGGTTTTGTGGATGTGGAGAAAGTAGGGGGCACAATTGCAGACGAAGAAGAAAGTATGGTGCAGGATGAACGCGAAAAAATTCTTCACCGCTCGATGGCGATGTTAACAGAAGAACAGCGCGAACTGCTGGTACTTACCCGCTTTCAGCATTTAAAATATGAAGAGGTTGCCGAGATGATGGATACAACTGTGGCAAACATCAAAGTGAAGATTCATCGGGCGATCCAAAAATTGCGGGAACATTATTTTCAACTGGAGCAGATATAATTATGGAACGCGAGAAACTTGAAAGTATGCTCATCGATTACATCGATGGAACGTTGAATGAGAAGGAGTGCCGGGAGGTGGAGGCTGAGCTTGAGCGAAGCGAAATAGCGCGTGCACTCCACGATCAGTTGAAAGAAGTGATGGTGAAGATGGGATCGGCTCCGCAGCTGGAACCGGGTGAAGCGCTAAGGAGAGGCTTCGATCATTTTCTTTCACAGGAGATAGCCCGAAAACCGGAAAGCCGGTCGGTAAAGATGGTGCCGATGTTTTATCGGATAGCAGCGGGAATTGTTATTCTAATGGTGACAGGCGTTGCCGCGTATTGGATTCGCAGAGACTTACAGAACCAGGACCGCCTGGCGAAGATGGAACGCGAGCTGGAAAAGTATAAAAAGCAGATGATGGGCATGCTCAACAACGAATTTTCTCCAAGCCAGCGTATGCAGGGAGTTTCGGTTGCATACGAAATCGACAAACCGGATGACGAAATTGTAAATGCGCTGGTAAGCACGCTGAATAATGATCCTAATACAAACGTGCGCCTGGCGGCATTGGATGCACTGGGCCAGTTTGCAAAAGAAAAGCAGGTGCGCAAGGAGTTAATCAAATCACTATCAACGCAGAAGGACCCCGTTGTTCAGATAGCATTGATCCAGCTTATGGTAAAAATGAAAGAAAAAGGCGTGGTGAAACAGCTTGAGCGAATGACAAAGGATACAAAAACAATGAAGGCGGTTCGGGACGAAGCATACTCAGGAATATTTAAACTTTCGTAACGATTAATTGACTCACTGCAGAGAGAAAATTGATCCGATGGTTATATACAAAAAACAGATTCTAAAAATCAAAACAATGAAAAAAATACTGATGGGAGTGGCTGCCCTTTGCATAACGTTAACAGTCACGGCACAGGAATATAAAGTAGCGAAGAACAGCGGCAAGCTCCAGATTAATCTGGGCCGCGTAACGGTGGAAGGACACGCAGGAAACGAAATCATCTTTTCCTCGAAAGACAGCGAGCGTGAAAAGGATGATCGTGCCAACGGCCTGCGGGCAATAAGCGGATCGGGACTGGAAGATAACACCGGCCTGGGGATTAACGTAACAGAAAAAGACGGAGTGTTGGTGGTAAGCCAGCTGAAAAAGATGAACTCACCCGACATCAAGATTCTGGTCCCAAAAGGAGTGATTGTTGCGTATGAACACAGTTCGCAATACGGCAGCACGGTTACGTTCAAAAATCTTGAGAACGAAATCGAAGTGTCAGCAAACTATAACAGTGTTGAACTGGAGAATATCAGCGGGCCGGCAACAGTGAAGGCTGTATATGGCGGTGTGGATGCCGTGTTCAGCAACAATGTAAAAGGTCCGATCTCTATCGTTTCGATCTATGGGCATGTTGACGTAGCGATGCCGGTAAGCATCAAGGCTAATATTAAGATGAGCACTTCCTACGGTGAAATCTTTGCTTCGCCTGACTTTAAAATTGAAGTGGAACGCCAGGGTGAACTCGTTAACTATAGCGACAAGATCAACGGCAAAATTAATGGTGGAGGGATGAGCATCGACTTCCGCTCCGACTACGGTAAAATTTACTTCCGCAAGAAATGAGACCACTGGTTATCATTATTCTGATCACTTTCGTTATCGGTAGTCTGGCAGCCCAGACTCCGGTAACGAAGACTTTTGCTACCGCTTCCGGACAAAAACTGGTATTTCAATTTGATTATCCTGAGTTGATTAAAGTGAGTACCTGGGATAAAAATGAAATCTCCATTACCGGAAAAGTAAGTATCAACGGTGGCGAAAATGATGATGCATTTGAACTGACCAGTTCTGCTTCCGGAAATACATTAACGGTAGAAGGCAGAATGAGAAACCTCAAACAACTGCCGCACCGCTATACGATTAATCACGGGCAGGAGAAAATCGTATTCAAAACAAAAGATGATTTTGAAAAGTACAAGCGCGAACATGGTGGCAGCTTTAACTATACATCGCATGGTGTCGACATTGACATAACCCTGGAAGTTAAGGTTCCGCGAAATATGGAAACCAGAATCGAAGCTACATACGGACTGGTTGAGGTTCGCGACTTTTCCGGTCCGCTTACCGTGGAAGCGACATACGGTGGAGTAGATGTTGTCGTTCAGCCAAAATTAACCGGTGAGCTTGTGGCTGAAACGGGGTATGGAGAAATTTACTCTAACCTCGACCTCAAGTTTCAGGGAGAAGATTTCGGTGATTTTCACACGCAGGTTTCAGTAAAGCCTGGCGCAGGCCCGCGTTATAGCTTTGAATCTCGGTACGGAAATGTCTATCTGAGAAAGTCATTGTAAACGTTTGCAAAGCCCTGTGGAAAATTTCATGGGGCTTTATTTTTTACTTAATCTATAGTTAGTCTATAAAATTAGTAGAGTATTAATATATTTGGGGCTTTTGAACCCCGAATAGCTTAACCATGAATAAAACTCTACTCACGATTTTATTGGCGCTCACAGCCGTCAGCGCACTTGCGCAACAAACTGTTTCCGGTGTTGTTAAGGACAGCCAGGGAGCACCCATTGAGCAGGTAAACGTGGTGATTACCGGCACCAAGGCATACGCTGTCACCGATTCACAAGGCGCTTTCACCCTCACATTCTCTGCACCGTTACCGGTGGTTGTCCGCGTAAGTTCGGTTGGATACAAAACGCAGGAAGTGCAACTTGATTCGCCGGACAGGCAACTTGAAATCACGCTGGCTGAAGACGTTCTGCTTTCGGAAGTTGTGATCACCGCCAGACGCAGAAAAGAAGTGGCGCAAAAAGTGCCGATCGCAATTTCTGTTTTGAGTGGGGAAACCGTTGAGCATTCCGGTGCATTCAATGTTAATCGCCTCAAGGAACTTATTCCATCTGTTCAGCTCTATTCGTCCAATCCGCGTAATACCGGGATTAACATTCGTGGTTTGGGATCTCCGTTTGGATTAACCAACGATGGACTCGATCCGGGTGTAGGTTTTTATGTTGACGGTGTTTATTATGCACGGCCGGCTGCGGCAACGTTCGACTTCATTGATGTGGAGCGTATTGAAGTACTGCGCGGCCCTCAGGGAACGCTGTTCGGCAAGAACACGACCTCGGGAGCGTTTAACATTACTACCCGAAAGCCAGCGTTTACCCCGGGTGCCGATGTTGAAGTCAGCTACGGAAATTATGGATTCGTACAAGCGAAAACCTCTGTTACCGGACCGTTGTCTAAAAAGCTTGCTGCTCGATTGTCTTTCTCAGGCACACAACGCGATGGTACCATCGAAAACATAAGAACCGGAAAGTACATTAATGATATTAACAACCTGGGTCTGCGCGCGCAGCTTTTGTTTGAACCTACTTCCACTACCTCGGTCACGCTGTCGGCAGACGCATCCCGCCAGCGGCCTGACGGTTACGCTCAGGTAGTAGCGGGCGTTGTGAAAACCAAACGTGCCGATTACCGTCAGTTCGATGCGATTATTGCCGACCTCAATTATTCATTACCCAGCCGGAATGCATTCGACAGAAAGATTGATCATGATACTCCGTGGAAGTCTAACAACGACCTGGGCGGAGTTTCTTTAACTGTTGATAGCGAGCTCGGCCCCGGTACGCTTACCTCAACTACCGCGTGGAGATATTGGGACTGGGATCCGTCTAACGATCGCGACTTTACCGGCTTACAGGCATTGTCAAAATCGCAAAATCCGGCTGAGCACCGCAACTGGTCGCAGGAGATACGCTACGCTGGCGATATTTCATCCCGCGTAAGCGGAGTGGTCGGAGTATTTTTTATTGATCAGGAAGTTAAGATTAATGGAACGGAGGAATCCGGCTCAGCGCAGTGGCGCTTTTCTCAAAGTTCAACCAATGCGCTGTGGCAAACGCCCGGCCTTTTTGAGGGGTTCGGAATCCGCACGAAGGCGTCTATTAAATCAAAGAGTGCGGCCGTGTTTGCCAACGTTGACTGGGAGGTGCTGGAGGGTTTGCACGTGATGCCCGGCTTACGCTTCAACTACGATGAAAAAAATGTTAGCTACAACCGTACGGCATATGGCGGACTTGACACGGCTACCTACAGTGGCACCAAAGCTCAGAAAACAACCTTACAAGGATTTAAGAACGGGGTTTATACGAGCCAGCAATACGTGGCCGATGCCAATGAAAACAATTTTACCTATAATGTCACCTTGGCCTACAAGCCTACAAGCCGTATCAACGCATACGTAACGTATTCAACAAGCTATAAGCCGGTAGGTGTAAACGTGGCGGGATTACCTACGATCGATGGACAACCGGCTACTGATCTGGCGGTGATAAAACCGGAAGATGTGAAACATGTTGAGGTGGGTATTAAAACTACCCCGGTTGCCAACGCTACACTAAACCTGACGGTTTATAATACCGGCATTAATAACTACCAAACCAATGTTCAATCGCCTGAGCTGGGTGTTAACCGGGGTTACATCGCCAATGCCGAGGAAGTTCGGGTGCGGGGTGTTGAACTGGATGGAAGTATCACGATAAGCAAGTCTGTTAAACTGTATGGTGCAGCTGCGTACACCGATGGGGAATATGTAAAATTCACGAATGCTCCGCTTCCGCTGGAAGAAACCGGAACAACCGTTGACGGGGTACAAGTTGCGTTTAAAGATATTTCCGGTGAAACGTTGCCCGGCATTTCGAAATGGTCGGGTTCACTCGGTGGCGAGTTTACAGCTCCTGTGAACTTCCTGCGGCAGGGTGGCAGGTTCTTTTTCGCGGTTGAAACATTTTATCGCTCAACGTTTTCGTCAAGTCCGTCACCATCGAAATATCTTAACGTGGATGGCTACTCCCTTGTTAACATCAGAACCGGGTTTAGAGTATCGGGCGGTGTGTCAGCCACGTTGTGGGCACGCAACGTGTTAAACAAAGATTACTTTGAGCAATTGTTGCCTGCAGGCGGAAATGCAGGCCATTACGCAGGAGTTTTGGGTGATCCGCGTACGTATGGAGTTACCCTGCATTACTCATTCTAGCAAATGCATGTGTTCGGGCAAATAGGTTGGTACGAAGAAGCAACGCCAGATTTCGTGGTGTTTTTTGTAATGCGTAACTTTCATGACGACATGACGGATATCGCAATCATCGGAGGGGGCCTTAGCGGAACACTTGTTGCATACTATATGCTGCTGGCCGACCGGTATGCGCAGACTATTTATGTATTTGAAAAGGAGCCGTTGCAACTGGCGCGCGGCATTGCCTACCGCGATTCCAATGAGAACCATCTGCTGAATGTTCCCGCTGCAGCAATGAACCTCTACAACCTGCCTTCAGGTGATTTCTATCAATGGCTTCAAAAAAATACAAGCACCAACTATTCGCCAACAGACTTTGTTCCGCGCAATTTATTTGGCAGTTATCTGAAAGAACTTTTTGAACGACAACTGGCAAAAGCAAAGCAAGTAAAGGTCAAAGTTATTGCCGAAGAAGTGATTGATATCGTGAAGGAAGAGGATAAGTTGTCGGTTTCAACACGGTCGGGGCACTCATATGGTGTTGCAAAAGTTGTTCTGGCTAACGGTATTTTACCTCCGGCCGATCCTTTTACTCTGTCTGCAGATGTTTTGAAGTCGGGGCACTACCAGTCAAACCCATGGAATTTCCGATACCTCAATCAGATAAAGGCTAACCAGCATATCACCCTGATCGGTAGCGGCCTTACCATGCTTGATCACGCAGTTGAGCTCTTAAATGACAAAGGTAATTTTTCTGTTACTGCATTTTCACGCAGGGGTTTCCTGCCGCTTCCGCATGACGCATACGAACCATACGATTTTCCGGAGTATTCGATTGTGCCGGGTGACGATATTGGATTATTGCTTAGAAATATTCGCGCATATTATAAAAAACATAAAGACAAGGGTTTGGATTGGCGCGATCTCATTGACCGCATCCGGAACGAGGTACCGCAACTTTGGCGTGCGTTGAGTAACGAAAGCAAAAAGCGATTTATCCGTCACTTGAAACCGTATTGGGAAATTCACAGGCATCGGGCCCCGCAGCGTGCGCTGGACGTTATTAACAAGGCTGGCCGCGAAGGAAGATTTAAACTTTTGAAAGGATCGATCCGGAAGACGGAGATGAAAGGACGCCAACTCGTCATTCACTTAGGAGGGACTCAAGGCACGTCAACAATAACAACCGATTATTTATTAAACAGTTCCGGCCTGCAACACGATATCTCGCTCACGTCAGACCCTCTGCTTAAAAAACTTCTTGAACGACAGTATATGATTCCCGACCAGACCCGCCTGGGCATTGAAACAGATGAATCGGGTGCGCTTACCTGTAATTCCGGGAGGAAAAACATTTTTGCACTTGGTGCTTTGCGCAGAGCTTCCGTATTTGAATGCACTGCGGCTAAAGAGATCAGTCAGCAGGCTTATCTTTTAAGCGAGCAATTAATTCGATCTGAAACGAATCCATAGCATGCGATTACAACGAGTACTGTTATTATTTCTTCTTTTCCTTTCGTCTGCATCTTTTGCACAAAAAGATATCGATTATGATGAGCAAACCTGGTTTGGGTATCTCAATCAAACACGCTTCACCAATCGATCAGGACTTTGGCTTGACCTCCATTTGCGTTTTAACGACAACTTTCTGGGGCAACCCGGTTTGAGCATGATCCGGGGCGCATATATTTTTTACCTGAACGATCAAAACCGGCTTGCATCAGGATATGCGCATATCGTTCAATATTCTGCCACCGAAAAATCCCCCAACGTTCCCGAACACAGACTTTGGCAACAAATTCAATGGTTTGAGAAAAAGAACTGGCTTTCATTAATGCAATATGTTCGCCTGGAGGAGCGCTTTCGCAGAAAGGTCGAAGCAAACGAACTTATCTCCGACTATAGTTTCAATTATCGGGTACGGTACGCGATGGCGTTAACCATTCCGCTGAAAGGTAAACCGGGCGAAGCTCATACACCATTTATTTTTGTTAATGATGAATTGATGATCAACTTCGGATCGGAAATTAGTAACAACTACTTCGATCAGAACAGATTTTTTATCGGACTTGGGTATCAATTCACGAAGAATCTGAATGCACATCTCGGCTACCTGACTGTGTTTCAACAATTTGCTCCTGCCGGAACATTCCGGCATGTTGATGGCGTCCGCCTTTTTGTTTTCCATAACCTTGATTTACGTCCTGATGACTGATAATGTGCCAAAGAACAGTGTAGAGGAAGAACTGTCAGAAAAAAAAGTGCTCAGCAAGCGGAAGATTTTTATTATCTCACTCGTTTCAGTGATGATAATAGTTGTTTGTATTTTTTTCTTTAAGGAAATCAAACATGAGGGAAGGGCTATCTGGAATAGCATCGGCCCCGAATTTTTCATTTTTGTGCTGGGTGGGTTCATTGCGCAAATGATTGACGGATCGTTGGGAATGGCGTATGGAGTAAGTGCGTCAACTTTTTTAATGTCGTTCGGAGTTTCGCCTGCTGCCGCCAGCGCTAGTATTCACGCCTCTGAAATCTTCACGAGTGGCGTTTCGGGATTATCGCATCTTAAGTTTCAGAATGTAAATAAGCGTCTGTTCAAGAGCTTGTTGATTCCGGGCGTTTTAGGCGCGATTGCAGGCGCTTATATTCTTGCTTCTTTCGAAGAATACAACACGATCATCCGGCCGGTTGTGGCAACCTACACGCTTATTCTGGGGATCATCATTATTATTAAGGCGCGCAATATTCAACCGAAAAGGAGAAAAACGAAGAATGTTCCTGCATTAGCAGGCTTTGGAGGATTTATGGATTCGATCGGGGGTGGAGGCTGGGGCCCGATTGTGGCAACTACGCTCATTGCCCGGGGAAGAAATCCACGTTATACGATCGGTTCCGTTAACCTGGCGGAATTTTTCGTTTCGTTCGCGAGCTCCGTCACATTCTTTCTGAGTATTGGTATTGGATACTTTGAGATTATTGCAGGTCTTATTCTGGGCGGAATCATTGCTGCACCGATTGCTGCGTTGCTGGTAAGTAAGCTGCCGGTTAAAAAGATGCTGATTGTGGTAGGGATCGTTGTCATTATTGTCAGCATCCGCCTGATCGCGTTGTCGTTCCTGTAATCCGGACTGGTTTTTGCAGAACGTCAGGCAAATTCTATCTTGCCGACTTTTTTAGATCTATGGCGTTATTTGAGAAGCATTTAGTAGTTAAGAAGTCAACGTTGCCGAACGCGGGCAAAGGGTTGTTTACCAAAGTTTCCATTCCCAAGCGAACACGAATTGTTGAGTATAAAGGACGGATTACTACCTGGGCTGACGTAAAAGAAGATGATGGAGAAAATCCCTATATATTTTACATCAAACGTTATCACGTGATTGATGCACTGCCAACCAGGAAACCATTGGCCCGGTATGCGAATGATGCGCGTGGTTTTGTGCGGATAAAAGGGATTACCAATAATGCAGAATATGTGGTGGACGGCCTGAAGGCATACATTGAGTCCACAAAGAATATCGAGCCCGGATCGGAGATTTTTGTTGATTATGGCCCGGACTACTGGAAAACGATGCGCGAAAATCTGGCGATCGACAAGAAAACAAAACGTGAAGCGGAAAAGAAAGCCAAACGTAAAAAAGTAAAGAAGAAAAAGAAGTAGTTACTTTTTATGCTGAAGTTCTTCCAGTTCAGCGTAAGCGTCTGCAGCAAAGTCATCAAATCCTACTCGTGTTGCCTCGGCAATGTATGCGGCCAATAACCGTATCGACCCCGGATTAATTTGCTTGGCTTCCGCCAGAATCGTGTAGGCCTTTAACCGTTCGGGTGAATGATCTCTGAAAAACCGCGAGGCAGTAATAACGCCCTGTTCAAAAAACGGATTGTACACTGAAAGTATTTCGTAGTTTTTACCGGCAGCCAGCGTATCTCCGCCTGCCTCCTGGATAAGCGCTGTGTACAACGTCTTTTGCAGTTCTTTTTCCTTCGGGAACTCAATTCCCTGATTGATCTTTTCGGCCAGCAGTCTTACCTCGTTGCGTGCTGCCAGTAGTTCAAGCTCAAAATGGTTGATTTTATTATTCAGATTTTTATCGGAGAACCGAATGCCTTCTAATTTGGTAAAGTAACGGATAGCCTTTTGCGTGCTTCCGGCATTGAACTGACGCTGAGCCATTTCAAGGATAATCAGCGCTTTGTAGTTCGTATTTTCAATTGTGTTGATGATTTTATTGAATTGCATTGAATCTGTCAGGCTCAACCTGTACCGGCAGTACTGGTACTTTTCCAGATCGGTTTGCGTAAGTACTTCCGTTGGAGACGTGGCGTAAATTTTCCTGAGCTGACGACCAATTTCACGATCGCTTAGATTCCGACCTTCAAGCAACATCGCTGCAGCAGCATTTGCGGCTTCGCTTTGCCCGGCCTCGGCCAACGCGATTGCGTTGTAAGTTATTGCGTCTTTATAATTCTGGTCGACCGAGTAGGCGAAACAACTTACCGCAAGCCTCGGATTACCTTGCTCAAGCGCCCATAAACCCATAGTGTAATTAAATTTACCCTGAAGCGATTGCGTTACATACGCTACTTCGCCCAGCAAAGCCATTGCTTTTGCGACATTATTTTGATGGTAATAGGCATGCGCAAGCGTAGCTTTTAGTGCTTCTGAATAGTCACCGTTAACGGAATCGCTGGCCAGTTTAAATGCTCTGTTTATAAATGTGGTATCAAGGTCTTTCAATTTGTAAACCATGTAATTATTCAGCAGGGTTGCAGATTGAACGTTCAAAACTTCACTTTTAAATGGGTCAACACTTGTTGTGAGTAATTGACCCTGCTGTGCCGCTATCAAAATGGCGTTGCTGAGCACTGCATCTGTTTTTGTGAAAGGTTGAATCAACGAATCGGCATTAATTGCGATATTGTTTTTCGCGACAAGTGCGGTGATATTGGCCTGTGCTTCAGTTTGTGTTCCACTGAATTTTGCAGCGCGGTCAAAAAACAGGAATGCTGAATCCCGCTTGTTGATTTTAAAAAGCGCGTACCCGAGATTGTTCTGGATAAAACCCGACTTAGGGAATTTTTCGAGCCCCTGCTCCAGCGCATGCTCCATTTCAAAATTATTATCCTCCAGCAGGAACACATTGGCGTTGTTCACGATTGACGATTCAGCTGGTTTTCTCCAGTTGACCGAGTTGTAGTATTGGTGAGCTCCTTTCAAATCATTCTTTTGCAACGCCAGCCCGGCCAGGTTGTAGTTGCTGTGAAAATTTGTACCGGCATACCCCCGGGCCTTGGTGTAATATTCTTCTGCTGTAGCATCTCCTTCCACCACTTGCTGCACATCGCCCATGCTGTTGAAAATGCCGGCCGTAGCATAGTACACATACGTATGCCATTGTGAATAAAATACAAATGCAAATGTGGCAATCAATCCTGCAATGCGATAGGTTGCATAGGGCATGCTAACCGGGCTGTACAGGATTTTATACACGTTTTTGTTAGCGGCCATCATGCCAATAAAATTGGAGGTGAAATAGAGCAGAAAGATTACTCCAAACCCGATATGGCTGAAGATGATGATATCGCGGATAATGTGGAGGGCGGTGTCGTTGTAGCTGTGCAACATGACCGCGGTAGTTGTAAACGCGATTACGGCAAGGGCCACAATAAAGTAAGCTCCAAACGGGTAGTATGGAATAATGTTGTCGAACATCTGCTCGCGTTTTTTGTAACCCCAGATTGCGAGTATGGCCGATATCGTAAACAGGAGGTATAGATTGATGAATACAAAATTCCATTCAATAAAGCCGGCCTCATTCATGTATGCGAGAACAAGATTGATGATGTAGATCAGGCTGATGATTGCAAAATGCCTAAGGCTCTTTGAACTTGTTTGACTTTGACTGGTGAGGTAAACAAATCCGGCAATAATTTCATGTGCGATCATGAAAATGAACAGCACGGTCACGATCATCCCGGGAATGAATGAGCTGACAGACAGGTAAAGAAACGGATGGTCAACGCCTGAAAAGAAATTAATAATTATTCCCAAAGCGGCCGTTAATAAAAGAAACGTTAGCGCACGGGTAGTGAAAGACGCGGTAGTGTTAAAGGCATTGAAATAGAAGCTGACAGTGATAAAAACGATCGCTGTGGCGATGACTGGCAAGAAATTACGTTCACCGAAGATGCCAAGCACGTCCAGACGCATGCTGACCAGGAATAATATAAACAAACCCGTCCCCACATAATACGAGAATCGCGGAAGTGTAGTAATGATCGTGAACAATAGAACGCTTGTCAGCGCCAGAATTGCTACAAAAATGTATGCAGCGGAAGTTCTTACCTGAAGTGGCCCGGCATTGAAATATTCAAACGTTGTGTAAGAATCGATCGGAACGGCAAACTCAAAATTGCCGACTTCGAAGGTGTGACTGACACTTTCAACGGTTTGCTGATCCTGGTAGGTCGTCCACTCGGTTAGGTTCTGCGGAGCGCGGAAGTATCCAGCCCACATCGAGACAAGGCTGGTGCCCATGAGCAGGATAAGCGCATACCACCAGAATTTATATTCACGAGTCCATTTTTTCCAAAAGACTAAAGATTGCATGGCAAGGAGTTAGGTGTGCGATTGAAACGGAAAAATCTGCTAGCCCAGTACTTTTGGCACGCGGAAATAATGCTCATTTTTTACCGGGGCATTCTTAAGTACTTCTTCGGCTGGAATCTGAGGGCCAAATTTATCTTCACGGAGTGCATTCACTTCGTGCGACATGGAAGTGAGCGGTTCAATCCCGGTCGTATCTACTTCATTTAATTTTTCAACCCAGTTGATGATGTTGGTCATATCCTGAATCATCTTTTCAGCATCCTCGTCTTCAAATTCAAGTCGTGCCAGGTGAGCCATTTTATCCAGTAGTGGGCGGTCGATTTTCATGCGTTTAGTTTTTTTAACTCCTGCTCTACAACATTGAAGACTTGCGTTTTAAGCGCATCAATATCTTTTACGGTATAACCGGCTGGTTCAATAGGCTCATGAAAAATGAGTCGTATACGCCTGGCCCGCAACAACATGGAGTTATCCGGCAAAATTATCCAATTGTCAGGTAATGTTACCGGCACGATGGCAATTTGTTTTTCAATCGCGAGGCGAAATGCTCCATCTTTAAAGCGGCTCATGTATGGCGGATCTGTGCTCACGATTCCGCCTTCGGGAAAAATCACCAGACTTTTGCCTTGTTCTAATGCCTCAAGCGATCGCGTGTATGAACTGTACTTGCTGGTGAGCTTACTGCGGTCGACTGTGATGTGAAGTTTGCGGTACATGAAGCCAAACAGCGGAATTTTTTCCATCTCGTTCTTGCCGACAAAAATCGCATCCATCGGATTTAAACCCATCGCAACAATGTCGAGGTATGAGAAATGGTTCGGGCAAAAGATGTATTGTTTATTTCGATCGGGTTTGCCTCGTACTTCGCGATGCCACGGCATGCCAATCAACGTAAGAAGTGCCATAGCCCACCAACGATTGAAAGTTCCCACGAGGTGATGCTGCTTTTTAAAAACAATGGGGATCAGCAACAGCGGAAAGAAGATGAAAAACAGGATGACGAAAACGAAAAACCCGTATGCCGTATGAAGCGCTTGAAGAATTTTCATGCCGGTTGTTATCGGTTAGTAGCCTGGGGTTTTGGTATCAGAATAATTTCCTTCTGGCGCCCATCAATGTACCGGAAGCCGGATTCATCAAAATACCCATCTTCTTCCAGTTGAATTAGAACACTTTTATTCCACTCGGGCAGGTTAACAGAACAATTCAATTCGATCGAATAAGCGGTTCGATAATGCATTGGATAATCTCCGGTAAACGGAACGCCCTGTTGCATGTCCCACATACCAATGGTTGTGCCGGCTGCGTGTCCATGATAACCGATGGGGTGTGTGTAAATAGAAGGTGTAATTCCTTCTTTTATAGCCTGATCTCTTGAGGCTTTTAAAATGTCATTTCCTGTACGGCCTTCTTTGAAATTGCCGGTGAGAATGTCCTGCAGGCGGTTCCCTTTTGCGAACGCTTCTCGCAGATAGGAGGGAGCTTCTGTTTCATTGCCCTTCAACACGTAAGCATGCTCTTGCGTGTCGGTATTAAGTCGCAGATACGAGATTCCAAAGTCTACGTGCAAAAAGTCGCCCGGTTGTATCACCAGGGGTTGGGGACGTTTTGCCATGATGGCAAGAGGTTCGTTTCGCTGTATTGATACGGAAGGTTGAAACCACGTTTCGAGTTTGAGTCTTTTTATTTCTTCGCGATACCACCATACCACGTCATCGGTGGTGGTAACTCCGGGCTGTATTACCTGATCGGATAAACCTTTTGCCAGGATATCGTGGGCGATGCGACAGATTTGTTGATAAATGATCATTTCCTTCTCCGTGCGAGTCTCCAGCCAGCTAACTGCAAGCTTTTCCGCGGAAGCGAGATGACTTTGCAAATCTTTTGGAAGTACACGTAAAAGATTATCGTAATCATTTGCCGTAAGGCCGTCTGCATGACCATACGATGGAGCTTTGTTAATACCGATCTTCTTAGGATGGCGTTCGCTGATGATTTTTCCGAGTTGCGCCCATTGGTCGGGGTTAGCATCGGGGTCCCACGCACGTTTGAAAATTTTGCCGACATCATATCGGGCCACCGCGAGATATTCCAGTTCTGTTCCGTTATCGTATACCACCAGCATAGTGGTTCTTCGTGCCGCAAACCACGTTGCGGGCAGCAGCGTTTTGATAACAGGGTCTTCGTTGTATTCACGGGAAATGATCACCCACATGTCGAAGCCTTCTCTTCGCATCAATGCCGGTAAAATATTACGCAAGCGATCATCCAGTAACTCATCAATTACTGTGGCCTGGTCGCGCTGCGAAAGAATGGCGGGATACTGGCAAAAGGCGCTTCCGCACAACAATGCAAATAAAACAACAACGTATAATTTTTTCATTCAATAAGCTTTGGCAACGGCAATAATACACCGTTCGTCCTTTAGTATTTCCTGTGCGCGCGTTACCTCGATGTGCGAGCGTGCATCGTCCATCTCTTCTTTTACTTTTGCCCGGATTTCTTTCATCCGCATGGCTTCGATAAAGCGTTTTACTTCTTCGGTGGTTTCAAGAATCAGCTTTGGAACCGTTGCCGGTTTATCGTCATCGCCTTTCGCGACCATAATGAAGTATGACGAATTGGTATGCTTGACAAAATTACTTTTTACGTTAAGCGCTTCTACCCGAATGCCCACAATCAATGAAGACCGGCCTACATAGTTAACGGATGCATGAAGCGAAACCAGTTCACCAACTTCTACCGGTTGTAAAAAATCCACACTGTCGACTGAGACAGTTACACAATACGTTCCGGCATGCTTGCTTGCGCATGCATACGCAACCTTATCCATGAGGGAAAGCAAAATGCCGCCATGAATTTTTCCACCAAAGTTGGCGTAGGCAGGGATCATGAGTTCGGTAATGGTGGTCTGCGAAAAGCGGACTGGCCGTGCGTCATCGGTGCTCATTGGGGTTGTGGGTAAAACTATGAAGTTACTGGAATCCGGCTGCATTAAAAATTTTTGAGCCGGGCTACTTTCAGGATTCCTGCTACGCTCATGCTGTCAGTAATTTCGCCCCGCATCACCATGTCAACAGCTTCTGAAAACGGTAGTTTTTTTACGATCAGATCGGCCTCGGTTTCTTCCAGTGCATTGTCTCCGAACGACAATCCTTCCGCCAGGAAAATAAATCCTTCTTCATCCGTAACGGAATTTGACGTGTGGAAAGTCATCAGTTGCTGCCAGCGTGAAGCCGTTATTCCGGTTTCTTCTTTGAGCTCGCGTTTGGCCGAATCGAGCGGAAGCGTGCCCAATGGACAGCCGCCTTCAGGGATTTCCCAGGAATATGCATTGAGCGTATACCGGTGCTGACCTACGAGCCACGTGTTCCCATCCTGATCAAGCGGAATAATTCCTATGGCTTTATTTTTAAAGTGGACTTTGCCGTAAATTCCTTTTCCGCCTGAAGGATTAATGACCTGGTCTTCTTCCAGCTTTATCCAGTTATTTTCGTAGACGAGACGGGTTGACAGTGTTTTCCACGGGTTGGCCATAGCGCTAAACTTTAAATCGTGATATTTCAAATATACGTTTGAATTTTGAAGCCCGAATTTTGATTTTTGCAGCATGCTAAAGTCGTGGTTTTCGCCTACGTTAGTTGAAGCCGGTTGTGATGAAGCCGGTCGCGGATGCCTTGCAGGCCCGGTAGTTGCTGCTGCCGTTATCCTGCCAAAAGATTACAAGCATAAAAAGCTTAACGATTCCAAACAGCTGACCCGTGAAGACCGTGAATTATTGCGAACTGAAATTGAACGGGATGCTGTTGCCTGGGCGATTGCTGAAGTAACTTGCGATGAAATTGATGTGATCAACATTTTGAATGCATCGTTCAAAGCAATGCATCGTGCAATTGACAAGCTTACCCACAAACCGGAGTTATTGTTAATTGACGGAAACCGGTTCAATAAATATGCCGAGATTCAGCATGAGTGCATTATCAAGGGCGATTCCCTTTATCTTTCTATCGCGGCTGCGTCAATCTTAGCGAAGACGTATCGCGATGACTATATGTTCAAGCTGGCAGAACAGTTTCCCGGATATGGATGGGAAACCAACGTAGGCTATGCTACACAACAACATCGGGATGGGATTCGCGAGCTGGGCATTACACCATTTCATCGTAAATCGTTTACGCTACTTCCGGATCAGCTTGAGTTGTTCGAAGATTAATCTTTGTATACATGTGTTTGATTTTCATATCCGTTCAGGATCATCCTACCTATAAATTAATCATTGCAGCTAACCGCGATGAATTCTACCAACGTAAAACAGCACCGGCTTCCTACTGGCGGGATCATCCGGAAATATTAGGCGGCCGTGATCTGGAGGCCCAGGGTACGTGGATGGCCATGAATAAAAACGGACGAATCGCTATGGTAACTAACTATCGCGACATCCGGAACATAAAACATGTTGCGCCATCACGCGGGGCCTTAGTAACCAACTTTTTGTTAGACGGCAGCTCACCTGAAAATTATCTTGGTCAGGTAGAAAGCAAAGGGCAGGAGTACAATGGTTTTAATCTCGTTGTTGGATCGGGTGAGGAGTTGTGGTACAATTCGAATTATAAACAAGGTGTGCATAAACTTTCAGCTGGCCTGCATGGCCTGAGCAACCATTTGCTTGACACACCCTGGCCGAAAGTTGAACGCGGTTTGGATAAGATGAAGTCACTTTTGACAAAACCTCAGCTCTCAATCGATTCGTTATTCAGCGTTTTATTTGATGATATGATTGCCGCGGATGACAAGCTGCCCGATACCGGGGTGGGGCTGGAGCGTGAGCGCATGTTGTCGTCTATGTTTATTAAAAGCCCGGGCTACGGCACGCGATGCTCAACCGTAGTTCTCATCGATCGTGACGATCACGTAAATTTTTCAGAACGTGTGTTCGACCTTCAAACGTTTGATTTTACGCAGCGCGATTTTCAATTCGATATTCGTCAATAAAAAAAGCCCCGCATGTGCGAGGCTTCTTTAGGATATCTAAAAAATTTATTTCACTAACAATTTAAATGCTTCCCCGCGGCTGGTACGGATGATGTACATTCCGCCCGGCAGGCCTGTTGCATCAAAACTGTCGACCTGCTTGTACTGACGAACAGGCTTATTCATATTATTGTAGATAGTCACGTTTACTGTTCTGTTGAAGTTAACCACGCTGTTGCGGGTAAGGTCAAGCGGGTTAGGATAAGCTACGAACGGCTCAACGATACTTCCCGTTCCGTTGTTTTCAACTCTTCTGATCTCAGAATAGCTTGATGTTCCGTCAAAATCAACTTGCTTCAGGCGATAGTAAGAAACACCCAACATTGGATTTTCATCGATGATTGAATAATCGTGCGCTTTGGTAGAGGTTCCTGCGCCTTTTATTTCACCGAGGTATTCGAAATCTTTTCCGTTTTGTGAGCGCTCAATTTCGAAGCGATCGTTATTGGTTTCCGATTCAGTATGCCATTTCAATAATACCGTATTGAAATCAGTCATAGAAGCTGTAAACGAAGTCAGCTCAACCGGAAGCGGGTTAGCCAGGTTGGTTGATCCCATGGTGATAATCTTTTCGCTGAACGACACGTTTGTTGCAGAGGTAAAGTCGCCCTGGCTTTGCGTGTGGCCTGCGAGGAAGTTAATACCACCATAGTTATCCCACAGCGATGTGGTCGTATTCCAAACCATTACTTTCAATGATTCGCGGTTTGACGAATTGGATGAAACATCGCTTTCAATACCCCAGCTTAATCCAACTTGTGCATTCGCATCGGCAGGTGCGGTGTTATCAGCAACCTTCCAGTATTCACCACCGGAAACGATGATCACGGATGGATCGGAGGAAAGTTGGTTAGTAACACCTGGTTCAAGCAAACGAGCATTTCCGATAAAGTACTCGGCATACCATGTCAACCCGCCTGTTGATACGTTATTAACTTTCGTGTATCTCCAGCGATTAACCTTTCCAACAGGGAATGAGAAGCTTGCACCTGCGTTCAGTACTTTATGAAGACGTCCGTTAACGAATGAATTTGACCTGCCGTTCGTTGGCGTTACAGTAGCGGACGCGTTGAGCTTGAATGTTGTCGCCCCCGGGTTTATCAAACCATTAGTCAGCAACAACTCGTTGTTGATATCAACATTTCCGGCAAGGTTCAAACCGAATGTGTTGTCAAGCTCAAGCCTGTGAATCTGGGCTGCTCCGGTAAAGTTACCATTGATAAGCTGAGTGGTGGTACCATTCAAGAGCATCTTCACGGTTCCTGAACCGCCATTGAAGGTTCCCCCGGTCATGATCAGACTTCCTTTCAGAATCAGGTTACCGCCCGATCCTACATTAAATGTTCCGCTGCTGATAAACAGGTCGCGCGTAACGGTGCGGTCGCCACCTGAAACACTAACGAACGTACCACCTGTTACATTCAAATCTCTGCCAACAGTAAGCGTTCGGTTTCCATTACTCTTATTGAATGTTCCGGCCATCAGGTTGAAGTCACGGTCAATAACGATCGCACGGTTATTACTGTTAAGCATTGATGGACCATTGATAACAAGATCATTACAGATGTGCAAGTCGTTGTTAGCCAACAGACGATCGCCACCTCCCGACAATGTCAGGTTTCGTACTTCTGTAATACCGCCCAGGATGTCGTACAAGCCTGTTCCTGCATATTCAAGCGAACCGCCTCCGCAACCAAAGAAGTTTTCGAAGAATCCGGCCGGCAGAACCGCGCTTGTCGTGTTGCTGGTGATTTTTAATGTTCCCGTTCCGCTTACAATTCCAAGGCGGTGACCATATGTTTGGTCAATATCCAGTGTACTTCCGCTATTGATGATGGTTTTGTACAGTCTCACTGAGTTAACGTTGAAATCGAGCTCGTGACCTGAGTTAACAACTACGATTGCTCCGTTTGGAACACCGACAGGTTGCGGACTAAAAATTGTTGGATCCGTGATATCACCACTTGCTATCGTTTGATATACGGGCACATTATCAGGGATAGCTGAATCTATGCCAGCAAAATAGTCGCCCGACACGAGGTCATCTGTAACACCGGAGAATGAGAACGTCAGCGTTTTTGCCAGTGTGTTCACAACACCTGATGATTTATTAATCGCTTCGGTAGGATTATTATCCTCCAGAATGCTAGCAGTGATATAATTAGCTTCTGAGTAAGGTGCCGTAACCGCTACATAGGATGCATCATAAACCATAACCGCATCCGCATTGAATGATGCGCTGATATTGTCTGCATCAATGGTATAATAATACTGTAGCACATTGTCGATATCCACGATTTCCGGATCAGGAGCTTCTGAATCTTCGACAATCGATGGATGTGGCTCTTCAGCCGTACGAATGGTAATGGTAGGAGCTACTGCACCCGTAGTTTTACCGGGTGACCCGAAATTGAACGTAACCGGAGTGTAGCGTGCCTGACCTACCGGGAACACGAAATCAACTGTGTAGTTAGCAGGGAATATTTTTCGGACACCGCTATCAGAAAATGAGCTGTTAGTCCGAATCATATTTCCAACCGAAAACGCATTTACGGGTATAATCAATGCTGTGTTGGTCAGTAGCAGAAGGTTACCACCTACATCGAACACACCGTTCTCCAAACGTAATTGGCTGCTAACGCTGAATTTGTAACCCTGGCCATCCGGAATTTCAACACCGCTTGAGTTGCGGATAGTAACAATGCTCAACGCAGAGGTTGACAGGTTGTCGGAACGACTAAGGGTTTGCTTGGATGTGCCTTCAAACACCAATCCCAACCCGGATGTGCTGGTCATAGTAGCATCAAATACTACATTCTGCTTAGCTACCAGATAATTTGACCCAGAAGAGAGAACTCCACCCAGTGCTCGGAGTTCGTTATTAACAACCAAGCTCGTTGCAAGTGTTGTCGTATTACTACCCGTTTTGTCAAGCTTATAGATGTCAAATACACCATTTCCAGAAACTGTTCTAACTCCAGATCCAGTTGGATTAAAGATTGTTTTGTTACCGCTAGCCAAATAAACCCCATTGTTGACGAAATTATTGCGGACTGTAACATCAAATCCCTGTGCGTTAAACGTTGCTCCGTTGTTGATTGTTAAAACACCTCCAAGAATCAACGGTTGGGTATAAAGTTTTACAATCGGATCGTTACTGCTGGTGTTATCAATTGTCAGGCCACCAAATACCTGGTTTGTCTTGATACCGATATTTTTGGCATTCAACGATGCTGGTGTATTCGCATTACCAATGGTTAACGTTTGAGTAATGGGGAAGCTGTAAGTTGTTGGTTCAATCAATATTGACGGAACAAATGCGCTGTTAATACCCTGCACAATTAAGAGCGATCCGCCTGTGTAGGTGAAACGGCTGTTTGCGTTCACGATCTCGAAAACACCACGGTTTGTTTGAGGCGCTGCATTTTTTGCCACCGTTACCGATCCTCCGGTTTGGATATATTTCAGAATACCTGCAGTAGAAGTAAGACCGCGCCTGATTTGCGAGCCAACAATTAATCCGCCTGAGCTGATTTCAAGCTGGGCGCTTCCGCTGGCAGAATATTCAATGTAATTGTTACCCCCGTTTACAGCATCGTCCATATTAACAATACCTCCTGCTACGCGAAGTAACCCGTCAAGCAGAATACCGGTGTTTGCACCCGATACATTCACCTGTCCCTGACGAACTTCCAGACCGGTTGTAGCCGGGATTGAAAAATCACCATTTCCGGTTGTCAGGTTAAGTGTAATACCGGCATTATCCAAAATTAACAAACCGTTCTTGAGTTGTAGTGCTTTAGTGGCGGCATTGGTCGGGCCATTCAACGTAAAGTTCGAAGAGGCTGTCATCGTAGACGCAATGCTTGTGCCTTTGTTCATCTCTAGTCTGTAGAGTTCAATTGTACCTGCTCCGGAATTAGTGAACGTGTTGGTGGCTGAGCCTGTGAACTCAAGAACTGCGTTATTATCAGTTGCTCCGTTTCCATTAAATAAATCGATCGTTCCATTGCTGATGGTCACGTTACCACCGATTGACAACCGGTGTGTAAGCGTTGAAGGAACGTTGTTCATTACAGCTATTTCATTCTGTCCTGTGCCAACGGTGTTCATAATCAGGTCACCCGTAACAGCCATGGTATAGCTGCTTCCGCTTGTCGGGAATTCCAGGCGACCTGGGGTATTATCACTCAGACTAAGGTTTCCGCCTACTGTCACGTTTCCACCCAACACAAAATCAGCTTGCTGATTAATCAGCAAGTTTCGTCTAACGGTTATGTCAGTCGGAATTGTCATCTTCCTGCCGAACGCGGCCGTACCTCCTTCGAATCGCAAATTGGGAAAAACAGATGGGTTGGTTGGCAGGGTAATGAGTGCCCCTGCTTCCGACAAATAATCATACAAGCTCGTTACTTCATTGGCAAAATCTCCAAAGTCGCCAACGATGCTCGGAACAAGCAAGTTGGTGGCGCGTACCATTACAGTTCCGGGCCCCGATACACGGCCGAAATTGACACCTTGATTTTCCTGGATTGTAAGGCGTGGCTGAAACGTACCCGGAGGAACAGCTGCAAACACAACTTGTGCGGCTTGCGCAACTGCACTATTTACATCAACTGCATGATGATTGTTTGCACCGGTATTTCCTGACCCGATAATCGCAACATCACCCGCCTGTGGGAAACTTGCCGCTGCCGCACCTGTGTGAGACACGGTAGACCATGATGATGCCTGATCCCAACGTAATCCGGGAAAGCCAGTCGCGGTTGCACTGCGACTATAGTAAATAGTTGGCGCACCGGTAAACCGCGCAGAAGCTCCAGCAGTATAGCTGGCTGCTACCAAGGTAAAGCCTGATCCGGGGAAAGTAGCTCCGGTGGACGCTCCGTTAAAGTAAATAATGTTGGTAGTTGTATTTACGTCATTCGTTGCGCCATCCGTTGCGCGGGTGAACGGAGTTGAATCCAGCACACGACCCGGAACATAGTTAGCTTCCGTTCCGCCAACATCTGAATCTGCGTAGTTAAAATTGTAAGCCACGGTAGGAGATGCTGCAAAATCGCGGAAGCGCACACGCCAGTAGTATGATAGTATATCACCTCCGCCACTTGCGTTAGTCGTAGCAAGAATTTCATCAGCAGGGTTTACCTGAATGTAACCGTCATCAGTAAACGTCACCACTTGTACAACGGCAGGTGTGTAACGAACTGTCGCATTTGCATTGGTTCCAATTGGATAAGTCTTCGCTCCCGCGGCATTAAAATACGCTTCAAGGCCTCCATCCGAACCGAGGCCGGATGTCTGGATCATTTTTGTGGTTCCAAAACCGGATCCGGAAATAGATGCATTTGCACCAAGTAACACAAGCTTATTAATGCCAATGTTGAATATGCCGTTTGTCATCGTTAAAACGCGTGACACATTCAATGTGCTCGTGGTAAGATTTATGCCGGCCGTGTTATCAAGCTCCAGGTTGAAGAACGTACCGTTGTTCGATGAAATGGTTTGAGCTGAGGTACCGTTCAAAATAACCTTCCCCGTATTGGCCAAAACTCCAACGGTTGAGTTGTTCACTACGTTTCCTTTTGCGCTCAACACAAACGCCCCGTATGAAAGCGTTCCGCGAATTGCGCTGAACGTGCCGTTGATCACCACAGAAGCTGTTGGTGCAACAACCCCGTTTTGAATATCGAGTGAAGCGCCAGTTGTGGTTTTTTCAAAGTAAAAATTATTGAAGGTTCTTGCCGATCCGCCAAGATTTAAAATACCATTGGCAGTTCCTGTAAATTTGGTTGTATTTGATCCGGTGGTGTAGGTGGCTCCTGAGTTGATGAAGAAGTCTTTACCGATTTCAACATCGTTACCCAGTGCATCCAGCGTTGCTACGAATGGAGCGTTGTCAATTGTTAAACTGTTTTGCACAACAAGCGGTTGAGCGCCTACAATTGACCGCGTATCCGGTGGGCCGATGTCGCCAGAGGTTCCGCCGGTGATCTTAAATGTAGATGCCACGTTAGCTGTTTTGCGGAGGATAAGATTCCACAAGGGAGCCTTAGAGGTAATAACATAGTTGTTGGAGGTGTTGTCCATTTCGAGGGTAATCGTTCCTCCCGTCACGCTGATGTTTTGCGGATCGGAATTAATAAACAATATTCCGCGATCTGTGGTGCCCGACGCCCTTCGCACGGTTAGCGTTCCTCCGCTCATCCTGAATACGTTACCGCCATAGGTCATGCTAAACGTATAGTAGTTTCCATTGATACCGGCCGTGCCGTTTACTACAACGGTACCTCCGGTTTGGATGTATCCTCCAATATTGGAAGTTCCCAATACGGAAGTTCTGATCTGGTTCGTGGTAACACTTCCGCCTTCAACTTCAAGCGTTCCGTTTACACGTAAGGTAAATCCGCTTGATACAAGTGAGTTGAAAGTCCCGGTCGTAACTTTGGCTTTTCCATATACAACCACTGCGTTTCCTCCTGTAGGCATTAATACAAAGCCACCGTTAACCCAAAGTGTAGCGCCTTCTGAAATATTGTAATTATTCGTTCCCAATTGATTAACCTCCACGTTAGTACCGATTTCCACGGTACCCCGAACAAGCCCGAGGGCATTCAGGTTGTTAGCCAGCTGTGCAACCGGGCCATGATTTTCGTTGGCGTAACCCCACAAATTGAAATTTGCAACGCTGTTAGCCGTTATGCGAAGCTTATAGGTATCGTCAGATCCTTTGTCGATTTTAATTCTCCAGAACTTTGAAAAACCATTACACACCAATTCCTGGTTTTCAAGGCCACTCGTAAAGTTTGCGTTAACCGCTCCGTTAGTAGGAATGGCCGTGGTGTAATTGGCTGAGGTGTAATTGGTAAGAGCAAGTGTTCCTCCGTTGTTCGTGAGATCGCCCAGCAAGTTAAATTCATGCAGTCCGCCTGCCGACCCTACCGTGATGCTTGAACCTGCTTCGATTGTAACATCGCCATTTACAGTAAGTGTTCGGTTGGTTGTTGTTACTGCATCATTGAACTGGAACGTTCCGGTTTCAACGCTCATGTTGCCGTTTACCGTGAAGTTCGACATCAGTAAGCAGCTTGTTGCACCTCCGGTGAGCTTGATTTGAAGGTTATTGTAAATTCTGTCCTGGTTCAGTGTGATGTTAGAGGCACCATAATATTCAACTGTCCCTCCGCTTATCGCATCAGCAAAATTGGTAGTGGTACCAGACGGGAAATTGTCATTACCGCCCGACCCGGCAACGCGAACGCGACCGTTACCATCTATCGTATTGAAGTTATGGCCCGAAGTGGTGGCTACGTTAAGTGTTCCATCAACCCGAATACCTGCAAGTGTAACGTTGTTGATGTTCATCGTCACGGTACGACCGTTTGTGATCACTACGTTATCGCTTGGTTGCGGAATTTCATTTGCCGGATTGGTTAATAAAGGCACCACGCCTCCGTCAAGCGTCCATACATCCGGATTATTCCAGTTACCGGATTGGTAAGAATACCATGTGCGAATATTGATACCCGCCACCGGACTGGTTGCTGCATCGATTGTTCCGAGTGTATAAGCACCGTCACCAGCCGCGTTGGTAATGCGGAACGAAATCCTGTCGCCATTGATAAACTTGTTTGCACTTGCCACACCGGTATTGATCCATTGTGAGCCGTTCCATTTCAACAAAACATAATTGTCTTTATTAACAGGAGAACCACCGCCAATTCCTTCGCCCAAATCAAAGGTTGCATCTACTGTAAGCGTATTCGTAAAGTCGATATACCAGCTTCTGTTCCAGCGTTGTTGTACCCCTGCTCCCAAACTGGTAGCCACCGCTGAATTTGGAAGATTGTTATGTCCGGCAAACGCAAACGTGTTTGCGGTTGTGTATGTGTTTCCGGTAAGCAGAAATCCTGCTGAGTTAGCTTCATTATGTGTAACACCATTCAACCTTCCTACACCGATTACTTTGTAGTCATAATCTCCGTTCGCGCCAGTTGACCCAACGTAGTTGATATTTGCAAGTGTGAGGTTATATTTCGCTGCGATGTAATTATTTACAATGCGCACTTGCATTGCATTGAGCTTTCTGTCGTACACAATCACCTCAGCGATGTCGCCCGCAAAAGCTTCCAATGGATCGTAACTGGCATTAAGCAAATCCTGGTCATTTCCGAGCGCAATAGTACCGCCTGACTGAAGGCTTTGGCCGATTTTAAAGCCGGTGATGTTGCGGTAGGAACCACCTGACTCATTTCCATTGATGTAGTAATCTAAAACACCGTCAACGTTTTCCCACGAGGTTACAATGGAACGAAACGTATTGTTGTTTGTAGCGATTGCCGTTTGATCGAAAGCTGCGTCAATCAGGTATGTTCTCAAAGCGTCACTGTTTCGCAACAGATACTCGTCCGGTTTGGCGTCAGAGGCAGCATACGACACAATCGCATCACCCGTATCACTCGTGCGGTACACAATCACAACGGTGTAAGCCGATTGTGGCATATCTGTAAATGAATTCTTAACGATGCGGTTATCCGCCTTCGAAAAGCGGGCATAGCCTAGCCCGTTTTGCGGAACTGTGTTTTCAAACTGCGGACTGATTGAGGCTGTGGTAGAGAAATTATTGGCATTCCCGGATAGATCTGGCCAAGCCAGAATGTCATTACCATCACTAAGGCTCAACGTAGACGCATCAAGCCAGAGTACGTTTCGGGGTTGTCCAACTCCTAACGTGTTACCAACACCACCAGGCCCCGTTTGTGCGAAGGCTGCGACCCCGAAAACAATAAACAGGAAAGAGAGTAGAGATCTTTTCATTTAGAGAACGTTATTTCAGATTATTAAAAATTTAAAAGCCAGTTGTGTTTTTTGGTTCAGAAAGTTTTGCCACATAGTCCTTGATTTCAAGGGCGTTTTGTCCCTGATTATGTAAGACAGTTTGGTTCACAAACCTGAACATTGCTCCTAAGCCCGCAGATCCAACCCCTGGAGGAAGCTAATTGGCTGTTCTATAGCGCTTTACAGAGAATCAAAAACTCTAATTTACTGATTTTTGCTGTTCTTAACAGCCTCTTTAATTCACAAAATGTGTGGATAGTAACAGGGGCTCCATGAAATTTCACAGAGCCCCTTCGGAATTATTCGAGAAAGAATTTTCTCGCGAGAAAAACCAATTGTAACTAACTGATCATCATCTATTTGACAACCAGCCTGAAAATTTCGCCTTGCTTGTTACGCACGATATACATACCCGCTGCGAGACCTTCCGTACTGAAGCCTTCGGCATCCGTATATTCCCGGATAATCTGGTTCATACTGTTGGAAATTGTTACGGTTTGCCTAACCGGGTGTTCCACTGATCCAAAGAATGCATACGAACCTGAATTTACCGGGTTCGGACCTATCAGGAGTTTGCCGCGATTCACCTCAGCGCCTGCAAAGTCTAGCGGCACGAGGCTGGAATATTCAAACTCACCGGTGAAGTCAACTTGTTTGAGCCGGTAATACACGAGTGTCAGCGCGGGATTTGTGTCTTCGAACTGATAGTCATGTGCTTGATTAGTTGTGCCTGATCCGGCAACACTGCCAAGGGTAGTGAAGTCTGTTCCGTTTTCAGAACGCTCAATCTCAAAGCGATCATTATTTAATTCAGACTCGGTGTGCCATTCAAGAAGCCCTGTTCCGGATTTGGTTATGGTTGCACGGAACCAGGTTAACTCAACCGGTAACGGATTGGCCAGTGAAACAGAAGCCAATGTAAATTGTGTGTTAAATGAAGTAACGGCACTGCTGGTAACAATCGTTCCGTTTGTAGCGGTACCTGTTGTTCCGCCATTCCCCTGATTAACCCAGCTTGATCCGTTCCAGCGAGCAACGCGCAGCGTTGGCGGATCAGTGATATAGCCAACCACACATGCTGCTTCCTGCCAGCTTAGCGTTACCGAGACGTTGGAAGATGCGCCTGAGTTGCGATCAATCTGCCAGTATTCGCATTTGGTTATCGAAATGAATGAGGGGTCACCATTTGATCCGAGGCCGTGGTCGGTATTGAAGTATTGTGCCGTAAAGAAATGTGCGGTGTTAGTAGGGGCCGAGATGGCAGCCGGTCGATAGAAGTTGTTATCACCGATCGGGAAAGTAAATGCATCGTTACCGGTTTTACGAACAGGTCCGTCAACGAAGCTTGCATTGCTTGCACCTGTTACGGTTGCATTATCGGCAAAGTCGAGATAATTGGTTGCTGTTGTGTTTAAAATTCCCGCTGTAAATGTGGCCGCTCCCGACACGCGCGCATCCGTATTAAGCGTCACAGTACCGGATGTCTTGTTCATGGTCATTTTAGCAAATACAGGGGAAGCCGTTCCGGTCTTGCTCACACCTTGGTTAGCGGTTCCCGTAAATGTGGCTGAACCAAAGTTCGCTCCAAAGACGATCGGAGTTGAACTGTTAACCGTTATATCGCCACGGAAGTTAGCGTTTACGTTGTAGGCGGGTTGAATTGTTCCGGACGTTTGGTTGAAAATTACATTTCCTCTGAAATCGTCTGTGTTCGCGCTTCCGAGTCTGAATATTCCCGTTCCTGTATTGGCTATGGTTGTTATGCTGCCTGAACTAAACACGTTGTTGCCATTGCTGGCATCGGTACTTGCACCTGTTTTGGTGATACTATTGGTGGTACCGTTGAACGTAGTTCCATCCAGGAAAATAGATGGAGCGGATGCAACAAAATTTCCATTCCAGGTGGTAGCCGGGCCAAGACGCAACACGGATGAACCTGTTAGTACAAGGCTTTGCGCAGTAGTACCCAGTTGCGTAAATCTGGGAAGTCTTAGATCTCCGGCAGTGAACCCTGTTCCACCAGTTGCAATTGTTTTGCCGCTTGCGAACGTAGTTGCGCCAAATCCGCTATCGTTGAAATAGATACCGTTACCACTGGTGCTGTTAACCAAAATATTGCCATTAAAATTACTGGCTCCGATATAGTCCATACGGATGGTCGATGAACCTGCATTGATAAGTGTGAGATCTCCGTTATACGTGCTGCCCGCACTTAGCTCAAACAACATGTAATTCGAACCGTTGTTGATAATTGAAGTGGGACCATTAAACGTGTTATTACCGCCCGTTCGGTAAAATCCTGTTCCGCTAAGACGAAGGATAGTTGTCGACTGAAAGGTCATTCCTCCGTTGCCGGAGTTGTCTGTAGCCCCCGTCTTTTCAATAAGTGCAGTTCCGTTAAATGTACCTCCATTCAGATAAACCTGGGGTGCACGAAAATCCGAATTTCCGGAGAAAGCGATACTGGGTCCAAGAACAAGTGCTGAAGTTCCCGTCATCAAAAGTGTTTGTGGGGTAGCAGCGTCTGATTGTGTAAAACGTCTTATGCGAAGATCACCAGTCGTAAAGCCTAATCCCCCAACGGCAATTGTTCTGCCTCCCGCAAGGGTTGACGTGCTGTTGACGTTGTTACCGAAGTAAATTCCACCGCCTGAGGTTGAGTTTAATTCGATATTTCCGTTGAATTGATTACCGGCTGAATTATCGGCAAATCGTATCGTTGATGAACTATTGTTTTGGACAATGAGGAGCCCGTTAAAGATATCGGGATTTGTGGAACCCGTCAGCAGGTAACTGCTTCCTGAGTTAACAATCGTTGCTGTCTGATTAAATGTATTGCCACCCGTTCCATCATCGTTATTGGCGGCTGTTTTTTCAATGTAGGCTGTACCATTGTAACGTGCACCATTTAAAAACACCCTGGGTGATGTAAATGTAACGTTGCCATTAAATTCGGAGGTTGGGCCCACAATTAACTGTGTGGTTGATCCGGTTAAGCTCAGCGTTTGTGATGCTGTTCCGGTTTGAGTAAAACGTTGTAACCGGAGTTCTCCGGTTGAAAAACCCGAGCCACCGATTGAAATTGTTTTTGTTGTTCCTGCATTGAAAGTTGCTGCCCCGGATGCATTGTTACTAAAGCGAATGCCCAACGCACTGCCGGTATTGTTAAGTACAATGTTGCCGTTAAACTCGTTTCCAGTCACGGAATGCGCGAGATAGATTAAGTTGCTTCCGGAGTTGGTAACCGTGAGGTCGGCATTAAAAATATCAGGCGAGCTGCCGGCTGTCAACAAATAGCCTGCTCCGGAGTTGACCAATGTGGTATTGCCGTTAAACGTGTTACCACCCGCTCCGAAATCATCCGTGTTATTACTTTTTTCAAGATATGTTGTGCCGTTATAGATCGCACCATTTAATAATAAACGCGGTGATACGAAATTTACACTTCCATCAAAAGATGAAGATGGTCCGATGCGGAGAAATGTTCCTGCTGTAGTCAATGTTAGGGTCTGCGGAATTGCACCTATTTGAGTAAAGCGAAAAAGACTCAACTGGCCGCTGCTGAATCCACTTGAGGAAATACTTCCATTCAGAGTTGAAGATGCAGTTGAATTGTTATTGAATATTATACCGTTTGCTCCGCCCGTATTACTTACGGAAATGTTGCCATTGTAGGTAGATGTTCCGTTATCGCCCATGTAGATCGTGGTAGCGGAACTTGAGTTGCTGATATTAAGAGTAACAAGTCCTCCGTACACAGCCGTGGATCCGCCTCCGCTCAAAAACCTGCAATTGCTTTGAAGGGCGCCTGCATTGTTAAGCGTCAATGCGCTCGAAAACGTAACAAATGTGTTTGCGCCCTCGGCCATAAAAAACGACCAGGCATCGGTGCCACTTGACTTGTTGGAATTCAGGGTAAGTGAATTGAATGTAGTAGTTTGGCCGTTGTGCGTAGAGGCAAAATAAAAACGTCCGCCACCCGTGTTATTGAATGTAGTTGCTGAAAGAAACTGATCGCGGTTACCGTTGGCAAGATAAATGGTGTTGGGGCTGCTGTTAGTAATTGTTGTTACACCGGTAAACACATTCCCTCCCGAGCTGGCATCATCGGTAATTCCGGATTTCTCAAATGTTCCTGTTCCGCCATATGTACATCCATTGAGTTGTAAACGAGGTGCAATAAACGTTACATCACCATCAAACTGCGAAGCTGGTCCTACAGTCAGCAATGTAGTTCCGGTAGGGCTGAGTGATTGAGCGGTTGCCCCCACTTGCGTGAAACGGGCGAGGCTCAACGTACCTGACGAAAATCCACCTGCGCCTAGTGTAATCGTTTTACCTGCAGCAAGCGTGGAGTTGCCGGACCCGCCTGTATTGAAAAAGACACCGGCTGCTCCGCCCGAATTTGAGACCTGAATGTTTTGATTGTAGGTTGATGTACCATTGTTACCCATATTCAGTTGAGTAGCTGCATTGGTGTTGGTAACGATAACATTTACAGCACCGTTGTACACCGCGGACGATCCGGTTCCTCTAACAAAACGGGTATCGCTTTCAAATGCACCGCTGTTTTGGATGGTAAGCGTTCCGCCAAACGTAACGGCTGTGTTTGCTCCCTCACAAAATAGGATTCCCCAATTGTCTACTGCACCCGATTTATTGATGTTGAACAAAGCCGTGGATGCAAAGGTTGTTGTTTGGCCCCCGTGATTATGGGCAAAATGAAAACGGCCGCTTCCGGTTACGTTAAATGTTGTTGCTCCGTTAAACTGGTCGGCATTAACACTTCCGGTTAACAGATATCCGGAACCTGCATTCGTAATTGTAGTGACGCCCTGAAAAATATTACCGCCAGTGCCTGCGTCATCGCCTGCACCGTTCTTAGTAAGAGTGGTGGTTCCGCCATACGTACATCCGTTCATGAATAGTCGGGGAGAAGAAAAGCTAACATCTCCGCCAAACTGTGAATCAGGGCCGAGGGTAAGAGATGAGGTTCCTGTCAGTGCAAGTGTTTGGTTGGTTGCACTGGTCTGAACAAATCGCTGAAGACTTAGGCTTCCGGAAGAAAATCCACCGGCTCCAACAGTAATTGTTTTTCCCGCTGCCAATGTTGAAGACGCTGATGTGCTGTTGTTAAATACAACTCCATTGGCTCCACCGGAATTGCTTAGAATAATATTTTCCGCATACGTGGCAGTACCGTTTACACCCATTGTTACTACGGTAGAAGGATGGGTATTGGTTATATTGATTGTAACCAGCCCGTTAAATGATCCTGCAGAACCTGTTCCGTTGAGGAAGCGATGGTCGCTGCGCAGTGTACCTCCGCAGTTGATGGTCAATAAACCATTGAACAACAGGTTAGAGTCGTTTACTTCTCCAAACAGAAATGACCAGGAATCGGTACCACCTGATTTATTTGAGTTCAGGGTGACATTACCGTTAAACGTAGTGGTTTGGCCGCTGTGGTTATAGGCCGCGCGAATGCGATAGCTACCGGTATTGTTAAATGTTACTGTGTTGTTAAAAATGTCAGCGTTACCATTCCCCAATACAAATTCGTCCGATCCGCTGTTGGTAATAGTTGTGGAGCCATTGAACGTATTTCCTCCTGTGCTGAAATCACCCGATGCACCGGTTTTTTCAAAACTGGCTGTCCCGCCATAGACTGCACCATTCAGGAAAAGTCTTGGAGCAGCGAAGTTCACATCGCCTGCAAAATTTGAACTTGGTCCAACCGTCAGTATAGCTGTTCCGCTTAATGCAGTTAGTGTTTGTAGAGTGGATCCAAGCTGAGTAAATCTTGGGAGGCTTAACGTGCCTGCCACAAAGCCACTACCACCGATCGTAATTGTTCGCGTGGCAGCCAATGTGGAAGCGGCTGACGCACCGTTGTTGAAATAAATTCCGTTTATCCCGCCTGGATTGTTCAAAACAATATTACCATTGAAAACGGACGTTCCGTTTGCGCCCATGTTTATGGAGGTGGACGTGTGTGTGTTCGTAGCGTTTACAGTTACCGTTCCCGCGTACGTAGCCTGCGTTCCGGTTCCTTGCAAAATCCTGTGATTGCTTTGTAATGTACCGCCACAGTTGATGGTTACATTTCCGCCAAACGAAACCGCAGTGTTGGTCCCTTCGCAAATCAGGTATGACCAGGCATCTGTTCCTCCGGATTTATTGGTGTTTAGAAAAACATCATTGGCAAAGGTTGTTGTTTGGCCGCCATGGTTGTACGCCAGGTATATCCGGTAGCCGCCATTGTTGTTAAAAGTAGTTACACCATTGAACTGGTCACGATTGGTGTTACCCATCAGGATAAACCCATCACCTGTGTTTGTCAGGGTAGTCGATCCATTAAATACGTTATTACCACTGCTGAAATCCCCATTGTTGTCAGTCTTGGTAACATTAACAGTTCCATTAAATGTTGATCCATTGAAAAATAACCTTCCGGTACTTCCGGATACGTTTACCGACACCGTTGTGCCACTAAATGTCGTGTTGGTGGTTGTATTGAGAATGAGCGAAGCAGTGGTGCCCGGGGTCAGGGTTCCGGTGGTAAACTGATTCGTGCCCGTTGTAGTCAGGTTGTTCCCCTGAAAATTAATGGTTCCGGTATAGCCGTTTACCGTGATTCCGGCAACAGTCGGGGCAATATCAAGGTTACAGTTACCTAAACCATTGGCGTTGAAAATTGCCACTTCGGTTGCCCCGGGTACCGAGGCACCACCGGCTCCACCCGAGGTGGTAGACCAGTTCGCGGTATTATTCCAGTTGGAAGTAGAAGCTGAGACCCAAAAACGGTTTTGGCCAAACAGTGAACCGGTAAACCCGGTTATGACGCTGACGAGCAGCACCAGAATCAACTTTTTCATACTCAAGATTGCAAGACGATAACCAGCTATTTATAAGGACGTTAGACTACGCGATAAGTACAAAAATATGAACTTTTATGCTATGTACTTTTACGGTATTAGCATTAATTCTTGGATATAGCAAGGGGTAACAGCTACGGCTTTTATAAATTGCCAAACCTTGAAAAAGAAGTCAAAAACGCCTTTTGCACTCAGAGTTATCCCGGCCATCTTTCCCTGGCTCGAAAAATTGGCGCAACCTCTGGCCAATCGGCTGTTCAGATTTCTGTTTTTCACCCCGATCGGCTACCCGACCCCGGAGAAAGAAACCAAGTCAGAAACCTTCGCGAAAACCTTCATTCTTTCTGTCGGGACGATGCGGATTCAATGCTATCAATGGGGTAAAGGAGGCAAAACAATCTTAGCTGTTCATGGTTGGGCAGGCAGGGCAACCCAATTCAGACGTTTTGTTAAACCGCTCCTGGCCGGGGGCTATCAAGTCGTTGCATTTGACGGACCCGCGCACGGCAAGTCTTCAGGGCGAAGTACCAATCTGAACGAGTTTCTCGATGTAATTCAGGCCTTGAAGAAACAGTTTGATATCGAAGCTATTGTTGCTCATTCATTTGGTGGTGTAGCGAGTTTGTATGCCATCGCGGAAGGCTTGCCGGTAAAAACGCTGATCACAATAGCCAGCCCGACTATTGCGGATGAAATTGTAAACACCTATTTGCGTGCAATTGGCGGGTCGGCAAAAACGGGTAACGCATTTAAGGACTACATTCTCAAACGATATGGAAAGCCATTTGAGGAGTATTCATCCCTGCAGTTTATCAAGCGTGTTCCCGTTAACCTGAATCTTTTACTTGTGTATGACGAAGACGATCAGGAAGTCAGTATGAAACACCCCGAAGCCTTACTGAAGCTTTTTCCGCAAGCCCGGCTTTTTAAAACTGCCGGGTTAGGGCATACGCGCATTCTCCGTGACGATTCAGTTATCCGTGAGGTTGTAACATTTATTCGTCTCCATTCGTCAGAATCGTAAAATCGCAGGGTTGTCAAGAAATCTGCCAAATCCTGTAATTTAAGCCGTTATTGGCTGACTAATTGATCAGTTTTTCGCGTTTGGTTAATTGATTTGACCGTTTATTGAAACTTAAATTGTAAAGACCAGTATACGCAGTAGTATTAAACTTTTTCGAGCCCTCTGCCATCTTAAACTGTATTTAACCCGATCACATGAATATTATCGAAACACGCAATATTTCCAGACGCTACATCATGGGCTCAACCGAAGTTAATGCGCTTCAGTCTGTCTCCATCGACATAAAAAAGGGCGAATACGTGGCCTTTATGGGTCCTTCCGGGTCCGGAAAGTCTACCCTGATGAATATTGTGGGTTGCCTCGATACACCAACTTCCGGCACTTATTCGCTCAACAATCAGCTGGTGAGTGAAATGACGGAAAATGAACTTGCGGAGGTTCGGAATAAGGAGATCGGTTTCGTGTTCCAAACCTTCAACCTGCTGCCGCGTGCTTCAGCACTTGAAAACGTGGCGCTTCCGCTGATCTATGCCGGTTATGGGAAAAGCGAACGTGAAGAAATGGCTATGGCAGCGCTCGAAAGTGTAAGCTTAGGCGACCGTCATCATCACAGACCGAATGAACTTTCAGGTGGTCAGCGCCAGCGTGTTGCGATTGCCCGCGCACTCGTAAACAATCCTTCCATTATTCTGGCCGATGAACCTACGGGTAACCTCGATACAAAAACATCTTACGATATCATGAACCTGTTCCAGGAACTTCATGACAAAGGGAACACAATCATCATGGTAACACACGAAGATGACATTGCGCACTACGCGCACCGCATCGTTCGTTTGCGTGACGGACTGGTGGAGTGGGACCGTGTGAACGAGAATGTTAACCGCGCGCAGGGCGTGGCTGCGCACTAAGAAATCTCCTTCTTACAAGCTTTAATGATACACGATCGTCAGTCGGGGAGCCGTATCGGTACTGCCTGATGCGGTTGCCCCTTCGCGGCTTCTGAAGCGTCTCATGGCTGACGTGTTCGTGATGAAATCCGTTTTCAGAATCCATCCGAAGTTAGACGAAGTACCTGAAACCCAACCCTGAACATCATCTTTCAAACCCGCAGAGGTATATAGTACTGTCGATGCGCCTGCATCAACCGATGTTGCACTGGAGGTTGATGTAAAAACTCCACCTGCGGCACTCCATGGATTGGCATTCGATCCGGAATAGGTTGTTTCATTCCATGTCACATCAGTACCTCCCGGTGAAATTGCTACACCTTGTGTATTGCAGGAGTTATTGTATGTGCAAAAACTCGTACTTCCTTCAGTCCATGACTGATTTACTTTATACACATTAATTTGTGGAATGAACGTGCCCGAACTTCCAAGCGTAAATTCAAGCGTTACACTCTCGATGACTGCATCCGAAGGAATCCCGTTGAGGTCAAACTGCACAAGCGCTCGCGCATAAATTCCTGTCGGGGAGGCATATCCAACCTGCAATAATTCACTTCCACCTGCACCATAATTTCCGTTGGCGGCGTTACCGGCCTGGTTATTAAAAATGGTTGCGTCCTTACTCGCGTATACAGTCGTTACGATTGAATTTGTAGAGAACGTGATTTCGTTGCCATATGCGGTACCCGCTAAGTTGGTGGCATATGCACGAACATGATACGTTTCGCCGGGTTCCAACGACGTAAGCTGGCTGGAGAAATCACCCGTACCTGAACCATCGGATGTTTTGAAGTCGGCAATGGTGGGATTTGCATTTAGCGACCAGCATACGCCACGCGCTGTTATGTCAGCATTGCCATCGTCTGTTACCGATCCGCCCGAAGATGCTGAGTTCGTGGTGATGTTGCTCATCGCCATAGTAGACAGTGTCGCCAAAACGGGAGTGGGTGCCGTTGTAAATTGAACTTCGTTGCCGTACGCAACGCCTGCTTTGTTAATCGCATAGGCTCTTACAAAATAAGTTGTCCCTCCGGTCAAGTCAGTGAGTTCGCTGGTAAAAACGCCAAGTCCGGTACCATCGGTGGTTCCATCGCTTTCTATGGTTGGATCGTGCTGAATACCCCAGCATATCCCGCGTACGGTAACGTCACTTCCACCATCGGAAACTACTTCACCCCCTCCGGATGCACGCTCGTGCGTGATATCAATTATTTCCCGGGTAGTTACTTCTGCGCGTTTAATATCTTCATCGCTGTCGCAGGATTGAAAAGATTGTAAAACTGCGAATGCTATAAGTAGAGAAAGAAGTTTTTTCATTTAGGTTGGATAGAGGAAACAGGGTTAATTCGAGAGATTTGCGCGCTTTTTAGAATGGATATAAATGGTATAAAAAAGTGTAAAAAGCTAACGCAATATGTAGTAGCAAAAGTAGTAACTTCGTGAAAAATAACTATTAATGACAACCAAATTTAAACCTCTTCTAATCCTTGTTTCAGGGATATTCTTTATGCAGTCGTGCGGTGATGATGATAAGTCACCTGCTGCAGATGTTCTGGTTACAAGCAATCGTCAAACCGGAGCTTTTTACAAAATCGATCAGAAAACAGGCGACACCACGAAAATTTTTACTCCGACAGTAACTGGAAGCACGTTAACGGATGTCCGTGCATTTGTTTACCACAAGGGTGAAGACATGTTTTTTGCAAGTGCTAATTCATACCTTTCCGAAAACACAAAAGTACATAGCACGGCTGGTGTTAGTAATCGATTGGGTTTCCTCTACAAGATGAATCCAAAGACTAAAGTCGCATCTGTAATTAACGCCAACGATGGCAATGGCGGAGAATATGCGGTTTGGGATGCCATTAATAATTGGGCCGTTGCAGAGGATGACAGCCTCGTAGCAATTGGTGACTTTAATGGCGATGGCAATGGTATCGTTAAGTTTGGAACAGATGGTGGCCGCTCGCTAAAGACAAAAGAAGTTGATATTTGTTGTGGTAACGGTTTACTGTACGATGCCAAAACTGATGTTCTTACAGTTTCGAGCAGTTGGGATACTGATGATGGAGAGATTGATATTGTAACCATTGAAGGTGGCGAGATCACAGCCACCACGACCATCACAACGTTTACCGGATTTCCGGAAACCGTGACCGACAGTTGGTTAACAATGAAGGCATTGGCGGTGAACAAAAAGGGAGTTGTGTTCGGCTTACTTTACCACTACGACGAAGCCCGTACGTATTTGGTAACGGTTGACATGGTGGGCGAGGAAATCACATTCATGGCTAAACTCGGTAATGACTATGATCACCAGTTTAACAACCTTGCATTTATCCCGGCAAAATACGCCAAGTAACGAATTGAGAAATTTCAACGAAAGGCTGCTCAAAAGGCAGCCTTTTTGTTTTTGTATATTTACTTTCGATTCGTATGAAGATCTACACAAAAACTGGCGATAAGGGTACCACTGCGTTGTTCGGTGGAAAGCGTGTGTCGAAGGCCGATCTTCGTATTGATACCTATGGCACGGTCGATGAACTCAATTCTTATATCGGTCTCGTTCGTGATCAACCGGTAAATCAAATCCGAAAAAATGTACTTATCGAGATTCAGGATCGGCTCTTTACGGTTGGATCTATTCTCGCGACCGAACCCGGGAATACAAAAGTTAAAATACCTGCTCTTAACCCCGATGATGTAACATTTCTGGAAAAAGAAATTGATGCCATGGATGCTTCGCTGCCACCCATGAAATTTTTCGTGCTTCCGGGCGGACATCAGTCGGTTTCTTTCTGTCATGTGGCCCGCACCGTTTGCCGAAGGGCCGAACGCCTCACGATCGCGTTAAATGAACATGAACCGGTCGATGGCCTTGTGATTCAATATCTTAACCGGTTGTCCGATTATCTGTTTATGCTTTCGCGGAAGATGTCGGCTGAACTGAATGCCGAAGAATTGCCCTGGAAGCCCAGAATGTAGAGTTTCGACCAATTTGCCAGTCCACTAACAATCGTTAGGCTACCGATAAAAATCCTGTTATATTTCCGCCCTACGTAAACAATTCAGGTATGGTGGTCACAGAAGGTATTCAGATTGAGCGCGTAAAACATTCGAGAATCAGTCAGGTCGACTTTGCGGATTTGCCGTTCGGCAAGATTTACACCGACCATATGTTTATAGCCGATTATCGCGATGGTGAATGGAAGAATTCACGCATCGTTCCGTATGGTCACATCTCCATTAGTCCTGCAACTCCCGCAATTCATTATGGCCAGGCAATATTCGAAGGAATGAAAGCAATGAAATCGCCTTCCGGTGAAGTATTGGTTTTCCGCGCGTCTGATAACTGGATTCGCCTGAATATTTCCGGTGAACGTATCTGCATGCCGCATGTACCCGAAGAATTATTTATGGAAGGATTGAGTACACTGATTTCACTTGATCAAAACTGGGTGCCGAAAGCCGAAGGTTCCTCCTTATATATACGACCGTTCCTGTTTTCTGCCGATGAATACATCGGCATCCGCCCGAGCGAAAGCTTTACTTTCATGATTATTCTTTCACCGGTAGGTCCATATTATTCAACACCCGTAAAAGTTAAGATTGAAACACAGTTCACACGTGCCACGGAAGGCGGAACAGGTTATGCAAAGGCGGGAGGAAATTATGGGGGAGCAATTTATCCGGCTAAACTGGCGCAGGATCAGGGTTATCACCAGCTTCTTTGGACAGACGGCAAAACACACGAATACATCGAGGAATCCGGAACCATGAATGTGATGTTCGTGATTGACGACACGTTAGTTACACCGGCATTAAGCGATTCAATTCTGGCTGGCATTACCCGCGACAGCGTGCTCAAGCTTGCCCGCAAATGGAACATGAACGTGGAGGAACGCAAAGTGTCTGTCAGCGAAGTTATAGAGGCTGCCGAAGCGGGACGACTGAAGGAAGCTTTTGGTGCAGGTACTGCAGCTACCATTGCACACATCGAACTCATCGGATTTGAAGGCAAAGATTACTATCTTCCACCTGTCACGGAGCGAAAGTTTGCCAACAAGGTGTACAACGAACTTGAAGGCATCAAAAGAGGTAATCGCCCGGATTCTTTCGGATGGATAACAAAAATGTAGTTCTGATTTTTTTTCTTCTTGTAGCAGGAATCGGTGCAACCGCGCAGCAGCGTCAGGTTGTTGTGCTCAAGAAAGAACGTGTGCTGGCACGGTATCAGGTTGGTGATGTGCTTGCGTTCGCGCGTGCCGGCGATAAGAAAATTCAGCTCCAGAAAATTCTTGCACTCAACGATACCTCCGTTATGATGAACCTCGATACGGTGGCCTATTACCGGATCAGGAAACTGGATATCCGCGGAAAGCGAAAAGCAACTTTTGCCGAGCGGCTCGGAGCGTACATGATGATTGCAGGAGTTGTGCTGCCGCTGGCTGATTTAATCAACACAACGGCTGTTCAACATGAAGATGCTTCAATTGACGAGGGTGTTGCGGCAACAAGTGTCGCTATGTTTTCGGGTGGCGCGTTATTGTTTTTCGGGAAGGGTAAATACTTCAAACCCGGCCGCATGCGCAGGATATTGATTGTGGAGAAGGACTCTCCATTTTATAAAGTCAAACCGGCTGCAGACCCGCTGCTGTATCCACAACAATAGACATTCACTTTTGATGTCAATGCTGTTAACAGTAAGTTTGTGGCAATGAACATTTTCACGACACCCAGCAAAATCATCATAACCTGCAACAAGCGTTTGGCACCCTGGCTTAAGCTGGAGGTCGAGGAACTTGGCTTTTCGGTTGTTGATACATTTGCTACGGGTGTTGAGTTGAAGGGCACCGTGGAAGATTGCATCCGCCTGAACCTGAACCTTCGCTGTGCAAGCCAGGTGTTGTACTCGTTATATGAATTCCGGTGCAATAGTCCGGAAGAGCTTTACAAAAAGCTAATGACGTATCCGTGGGAAAAACTCATCGCGAATGACGGGTACTTCTCGGTAACGAGCCATGTCGATCACCCGAGTGTGAACAATACCATGTTTACGAATGTGAAGGTGAAAGATGCTATAGCAGATCGCATTCGAAGAGAGACCGCGAAACGCCCGGATTCAGGCTCAGCAATGGATGGTGCCGTAATCAATTTGTACTGGTGGGAACTGGACGCGGAAGTATTTCTTGATACCTCTGGTGAAACATTGTCCAAACATGGCTATCGAAAAGTACCGGGCAAAGCACCCATGCTGGAAGCGCTTGCTTCGGCAACAATTCTCGCTTCAAAATGGGACCGGATGTCGCCCTTCGTGAATCCGATGTGTGGATCGGGAACGGTTGCGATTGAAGCCGTACTGATGGCTACCAACCGCAGACCGGGATTGTTAAGAAAGAATTATTCGTTCATGCACGTGGTTGGGTATGATAACCAACTGTATCTCGATCAGCTTGAATTGCTGAACCGTAAAGTGAAGGAAGTACCCGGGCTGAAAGTTATCGCTACCGATATCAGCGAAGATGCCATCAACGTTTCACGCACCAATGCAGGCATTGCCGGAGTGGAACAGTATATCGATTTTGAGGTATGCGATTTTGAGAAAACGAAAATTCCTGCCGAGCCCGGAGTGGTTTTCTTCAACCCCGAATACGGTGAACGTTTGGGTGAACTTGACAAGCTTGAAGTAACCTACAAGCGCATCGGTGATTTCATGAAGCAGAAATGCCAGGGATACACCGGATACATTTTTACCGGCAACCTTGACCTTGCAAAAAAGATCGGCTTACGCGCCAGCAGGAGATATGAGTTCTACACCGCAAAGATCGATTGCCGGTTGCTGGAGTATGAGTTATACGCAGGAAAGAAAGCCGAGTAGTTTCTAACCCGTTCAAAGTCTGTTTGCTGCCGCGAACCGGCAAGAGTTTGTGTTTTATTATATTTGCACAATAATTCTATTTCTGATGACAACTGAACAGTTGAAAGACCTTAAAACAAGAGTTGCCGCCCTCAGGCGGTATCTTTGACTACGATCGCAAGATCGTTGAGGTGAAAGACGAGGAGCTTATTACCCAGCAAGCCGACTTCTGGAATAATCCCAAACAAGCTGAACTTACCCTGAAGAACATCCGCACCAAAAAAGTGTGGACGGATGCATTTGATCAGGTGAACAAGCAGGTTGATGATCTGGAAGTTCTGAATGAATTTCATGATGCCGGTGATGTAAGCGATGAGGAGGTTGATCGCGAATACGCACGTACCGAAAAATCTGTCGAAGAGCTTGAGTTTAAAAAAATGCTGAGTCGCGAGGAGGATCAGCTCAGCGCCATCATTGAAATCAATCCGGGTGCCGGTGGTACCGAGAGTAACGACTGGGCCGACATGCTCAACCGGATGTACATTATGTGGGGCGAAAAGAATGGCTACGGTGTTTCTCAGTTAAACTATCAGGCGGGTGAAGTAGCCGGTATCAAATCCGCTACGCTGGAAATTGACGGGCCTTTTGCATACGGAAAATTGAAATCAGAGATTGGCGTGCATCGCCTCGTGCGCATTTCTCCGTTCGATTCAAACGGAAGACGACATACATCGTTCGCTTCTGTGTTTGTGTATCCGAAAGTTGACGATACCATTAACATTGAAGTCAATCCGGCTGATGTGGAAATTCAAACTTCACGTTCGGGCGGTGCCGGTGGACAAAATGTAAACAAGGTTGAAACGAAAGTTCAGCTTACCCATAAACCTACCGGGATTGTAATCGTATGCCAGGTTGAACGGTCGCAGCATGCCAACCGTGAGCGTGCGATGCAAATGCTGAAGTCGAAGTTGTTTCAACTCGAAATGGAGAAGCGTCACGCGGAACGCGACAAGATTGAAGCGGGTAAAATGAAAATTGATTTCGGGTCACAAATCCGGAATTATGTTTTGCATCCGTATAAACTCGTAAAAGATGCCCGTACAGGTGTTGAGCGGACTGATGCACAAAACGTGTTAGATGGTGACCTGGATGATTTTATCAAGTCATTTTTGTTAGGCGCTCAGGAACAAAGCTCTCAGAACTAATTCTGTGAATAACACACAACGCATTTATACCTCGCAGTTCTGGATGCTCTGCACAAGTTCGCTTTTGTTCTTTGCGAGCTTTAACATGATCATCCCCAAACTTCCGGCTTATCTTACCAGTCTGGGTGGTGCGGATTATAAGGGCCTGATCATCTCCTTGTTCACTCTCACGGCTATGATCTCGCGGCCGTTCAGTGGCAAGATTGCCGATAAGGTTGGTCGTATTCCAACCATGCTCATCGGTATTTCGGTCTGCGTGCTCATCAGCTTGCTGTATCCGATGTTAACAACGATAACGGGATTTTTGCTCCTTCGGCTTGTGCACGGATTTTCAACGGGATTTTCTCCAACCGGTGCTACCGCCTATTTGTCTGACATCATTCCGTTTACGAGAAGGGGAGAAGCGATGGGCATCCTGGGAACGGCCGGAACTGTTGGTATGGCTGCAGGTCTCGCCATCGGACCAAGTATTGCCAACGACTTCGGCCTTGATGTAATGTTCTACTGTTCGTCAGCGATGGCAGTGTTGTCAATAGCCGTGCTTTCCGGAATCAGGGAAACGCTCAAAGTGAAACAGGGATTTTCAGTTAACGTATTTAAAATACACAAACGTGATCTTTTTGAACCAAAGGTATTTGTGCCGTGTCTGGTGATGCTGCTGGCCACGTATGCATATGGTGCGGTGTTTACGGTTGTGCCCGACTTGTGTTTGCATGTTGGCATTCAAAACGAAGGGCTTCCTTTTGTTTTCCTGACGATCTTTTCATTGTCGGTGCGCCTGATTGCGGGAAGGGCTTCGGACAAATATGGAAGAAGAAAAGTGGTAATTATCTCAACGCTGTTAGTTGCCGCAGCCATGTTGGTTTTGGCGTTGAGTACTTCACCGCTGTTGCTGATCATTGCAATTTCTTTATACGGACTTGCGCAGGGGATGACTTCTCCAACCTTGTTAGCCTGGGCAACCGACCTGAGTGAGGAAAAACACCGCGGCCGGGGAATTGCGAGCTTATATATTTTCATGGAGTTGGGTATTGGCATCGGGGCGTTCATCTCAGGATTTATCTACGCGAACAACGCTGAAAATTTCTTCGTAACGTTCTTAACGTGCAGTCTGCTGGCATTTACTGCATTCCTGTATTTGATTTTTCTGAAAACACCACGGTCACCAAAAGTATCTCACGAAGTAATCGAACCCGTAACTGAACCGATATGAAAAAAATCTTCCTGTATCTTTTTATGCTTGTCAGCGCTGCGGTTTTGGCAGCCGATGTGTGGGATGCGGATGTTGTGTACCTGATTTGCAAGCCTGCAATTATGATCACGCTCGGTTTGCATTACCTCGTAACACAAAAAGAAAATAATCAACCGATATCGCGTTCGCTTGTGCCGGCCATTCTGTTTTCATGTGTTGGCGATACATTACTGATGCTCCAGGGCAGGGATGCTAATTTTTTTGTGTACGGATTAGCCGCTTTCCTGGTGGCGCACATCTTTTATATTTTAACGTATCGTCAACACCGGTCTGACGACAATGCTAACGAACTTCAGGGCCTGCAGAAAATCAGGTATGCGTTTCCTATTATTCTGTCGGGCACGGGACTGGTGGTAATTTTATTTAACCGCCTGGGTGGAATGAAAGTACCTGTTGTGGTTTATGCAGCAGTATTGACAACGATGGTCATTACCGCGCTGTTCCGTTTTGGAAGAACCAATGCAACAAGTTTCGGGCTTGTGTTTGGAGGAGCAATTCTGTTTATGATTTCCGATTCGTTGATTGCAATCAACAAATTTCTGGAACCACTATCGATGGCTGGTATCTGGGTGATGACCACCTACATCCTGGCGCAATACCTGATTGTTACGGGACTTTCAAAACATACAATGGCAGATACGCCATACTGAGACTTCTCCATCGAAAAGAGAAGCCTCAATACAACGCTTTAAGAATTATAGCAATGTTGCTGTTGATGTGATTGGAACGCTGAGTGCGCGCGAGATCACGCAATTTTGTTCAGCGCCTTTTACAATCTCTTCGAACTTTTCTTTTGAAATACCAGGCACTGTGCCTTTAATCTCGAGATGACTTCCGGTAACGGTAAGGTTTTCGAGTGTAATTGTTGCAACCGTGTCGAGTGACGTAGGTGTGAAACCGGCCTGTCCTAACGCAGCGCTAACTGCCATGGTAAAGCAGCCCGCGTGTGCTGCGCCCAGCAATTCTTCCGGGTTGGTGCCTTTTCCGTTTTCGAAGCGTGTTCCGAATGAATATTGCGATTTGTCGAGAACGGTGCTTTGTGTTGAAAGATTTCCTTTTCCGGCTTTCAGGTCGCCTTCCCAGTGTGCGGATGCTGTACGTTTCATAAGGGTAATTTTAGTTGAGTATTAGTTTTATCGGAAGATAACCAATAATTGGCCCGGAAGGTTCGTGCAGTCGTTACGCGGCAATAAAAAAGGGTGAAAGTCACCCCTCACCCTTTAAGCTAAGTTATACTGGTTTACATCTTTTTCACGCTTCCGCTTCCGCTGGCGTTAGAGTTAACATGTGACGGATTTCCTTTGTATAAAACTGTTCCGCTTCCGCTGATCTCTGCATCAAGGTCTTTGTTCACGGTGATCTCTACATCGCCAGAACCGGTGATGTCGATTTTTGCTGTGTTCACCACAAGACTCGCTCCGAGTACTTTTCCGGATCCTGAAATGTCGGTGCTTAAACTCTCAGCTGAACCGGATGCCTCTACTTTGCCCGAACCTGAAATTTCGAAATCGGCTTTGCCTGAAATTGCTCCGTTAATAGCAACTGTTCCCGATCCGCTCACGTCAGCATTCAGGCTTTTGAATTTTCCTTTGATGTCGATTCCACCCGAGCCACTTACATCGCAATCGGCATCGCCAACTTCAAACTCGCCTGTGAGTGTTCCCGATCCGCTAACGCTTAAGTCAATACTTCCGGACGCTGTAATTTTTGTTTGCGCAATCAGGTTGCCCGATCCGCTTACGCTGAGTGCATCAATGTTTGAAACGGTAACATACACGATTACTCTATCGTTGTTTGACCAGTTCCAGTTCATCCATTTATCTTCAGGGCCGATCACCAGCTTTCCACCTTCGACCTTTGTTTTGATTTTTTCAAGCGCTTCAGATGAGCCCTCGATTTCAACTTTCTGCGGAGTGCCTTGCTTCAGGTAGAGCTTTCCACCGGTGCGGAATGAGATTTTTGTGAATGAGGCCACATCGCGGGTTTCGCGTTTCTGGGCAAAAACTGCCGAAGTAAACATTACAAGGACAGCAAGGATAACGGATGCTTTTTTCATGGCTGGATTTTTTACAGGATAAAGACTCTCCAATTTAAACAGGGTTGCACCGGTTGCACCGGTTTATTTGCAATCTTTAAGACGCATAAACGACCCGCGGTGTTGCATGATAACCTCCTTCCATACGATAAACAGTTCATCAACAGGCGAGTACCGTGAAAAAGGAAGTAAATTCATCGGTTTAGCGTTTCCGGCAGGGTCGGAGGACGATGTAAAAACCCGCCTGACAGAGATTAAAAAGAAATATTTCGATGCGCGACATCATTGTTTTGCGTACATCCTCGGTCCGGATAAGACAAAGTTCCGGGCATATGACGATGGTGAACCGAATCATTCTGCCGGTGACCCGATTCTGGGACAGATCCGCTCGCGAAACCTTACAAATGTTCTGGTAATCGTGGTTCGCTATTTTGGAGGAACAAAATTAGGCGTTGGCGGATTGGTGACGGCCTACAAAACGGCTGCTGATGAAGCCTTGAAACATGCAGTGATTGTTGAACAGCAGATTACCGTACCCCTTGTTTTCGAGTTTGCATACGAAACCACACCGGTTATTATGAAATTGGTGAAAGATTTCGGCCTAACGATTCGCAGCCAGGCATTTGAAAGTTCCTGTACCCTGGAAGCTGAGATTTTACTTTCGCTGAAAGAATCGCTGTTGGAAAAAGTGCGCTTGCTTCAGGCGACCGGAACTGTGTTCACCGCACGCGTGGTCGAAAATCACTAATCGCGCTAATATTATTCTTCAACGACCATGTGAATTGTGCAGCTTATTTTAATCCGTTCGGCTGAGTTTACTGAAAGCCATTTGATCAGCTCTGCCTTTTCCTGCGTCAGTTCTTTTATTCGTTTGTCGGAGTGCTGATTGTCTTTTCCAAACCGCTCTTCATTGCTCACTTTTTCCAGGTAGTGATAATTCATCCTGTCGTTTAAGAGTTGAACCGTGATGTTTCTGGCCTGTTCGGGTGAAAAGATTCCATCGATCAGCCTGGTTTTGTGTTCCTTCATAGGGTAATGTTTGAGCGTTTGGTTTTTTTGGTCGCGCAAAAATGGGTCTCGTGTGGGGAAAATTTTTATTTAACTTTTGTATACCTGTCATAACGATATTTTATAATCCGATTGGATTTGGCCATTTCGAATCGCAAACCGGTTTTTTAGTGTGCGATAAGTCACGGACCAGAATTGTTTTTAATATGATTTTTGTCATAGAAATCGCGCAGCGTGTGCGATAATTTTCGGATCGATTCCGGCAATTAAAACTCTACCATATGAAAATCGAACAAATCTATACCGGCTGCCTCGCTGAGGCTGCTTACTATATTGAAAGCAATGGTGAGGTCGCGATCATCGACCCGCTTCGTGAAACTGCTCCGTATCTTGAGCGCGCAAAAGGCGACAATGCCAAAATCAAATATGTGCTTGAAACACATTTTCATGCCGACTTTGTGAGCGGCCATATCGATCTTGCAAAGAAAGCTAACGCACAGATTATTTTCGGGCCAACTGCCAAACCCAACTACGAAGTTCATGTTGCGGAAGATGGCGAAGTGCTTGCGCTGGGTAAGGTTAAAATAAAAGTTCTGCATACACCAGGTCATACGATGGAGTCAACAACGTATCTCTTGTTTGATGAGACAGGCAAAGAGCACGCAATTTTTACAGGCGACACACTTTTCATTGGCGATGTTGGTCGTCCGGATCTTGTTCAAAAAGTAAAAGCAGACATCACTCCGGAGTTTCTTGCTGGGAAACTGTTTGAATCGCTTCGAAATAAGATCATGCCGCTACCGGATTCAGTGATCGTTTATCCCGGCCACGGTGCCGGCAGCGCATGCGGTAAGAAAATGGATAAAGAAACTGTTTCCACGCTCGGGTTGCAAAAGAAATTCAATTATGCCTTGCGTGCCGATATGAGGAAGGAAGAATTTATCGAAGCTGTTACGGATGGGTTGGTCGAACCACCCCAGTATTTTCCGTCAAATGTGATTATGAATTTAACAGGCGAAGTCGACAGCATCGACAACATTATCAAGAATGGAAAGAAGGCGCTTACTCCTCAGCAATTTGAATCAACCTGGGAGGCGGCCGGTGCGCTGGTGCTTGATACACGCAAGAAGGAAGATTTTGTGAAAGAGTTTATTCCCGGTTCTGTTTTTATTGGTGTCGATGATTCTTTTGCCCCATGGGTGGGAACGTTGCTCACCGATCTAAAGCAACCGATCCTGCTGATCACGGAACCGGGTCGTGAAGAAGAAGTGATTACACGCCTGGCACGTGTTGGCTATGATCATACCATTGGGTTTCTGGAAGGCGGAGTTACTGCGTGGAAGAATGCAGGCAAGGAAACTGATTTTATAGAGACAATTTCTGCCAGTGAGTTTGCGAAACTTTACGCAACCAATCCCGGCATAAACTTATGGGACGCCAGACGGCATAGTGAGTATGAAGCTGAGCACCTGCTGGGTGCTGAAAATTTCCCGCTCGATTTTATTAACAGGAACATGGCTTCAATCGATAAGCACAAAAAATATTACATCCATTGTGCGGGTGGCTACCGTTCGGTGATCATGAGCTCGATTCTGAAAACACGCGGCTATAACAACATTGTGAACATTGCCGGAGGCTATAAGGAATTGAAGACCACCGCACTAAAAAAATCCGATATGCGAACGGTGAATACAGAGCTGTAAATTATCACGTTTTCTTAGTTGTCCCTTTCGCGAAAGCGGAGGGACTTTTTTGTTTTCATCCTGGCAACCTCATTGAAAAAGTGACAGGTACTGTCGTTCATAGAGCATGGCGTGCGCGACTAGCGGGAAAATTTTTACCTTGGTGTTTAATCTTTTTAAAAATGTCAAACCGCACTCCCGCCCTTGGTTTTATTTTCGTTACGCTCTTGCTGGATGTAATCGGCTTCGGAATCATCATTCCGGTAATGCCCGATTTGATCATCGAACTTTCCGGCCGCACAGGTACCCGCGAAGAACTGTTGAGTTTTGCATCGCAACAGGGCGGCTTGCTGGTTGCTGCTTATGCATTCGTGCAGTTTTTGTGTGCTCCGATTGTTGGCGGGCTTAGCGATAAATACGGCCGCAGACCGGTGCTACTCGGTTCACTTTTCGGTTTCGGTATCGACTACCTGTTTCTGGCATTTGCTCCTTCCCTGGGATGGCTGTTTTTAGGACGCATTATTGCGGGCATCATGGGCGCAAGTTTCACAACCGCAGGTGCATACATTGCCGACATCAGTACACCGGAAAAGCGCGCACAGAATTTTGGAATGATCGGTGCAGCTTTCGGACTTGGATTTATCATCGGGCCTTTAATGGGGGGATTGCTAGCAGATTTCGGAACGCGAACTCCGTTCTTCGTTTGTGCAGGAATAACATTATTGAACTGGTTGTTCGGATTCTTTATTCTTCCGGAATCATTAAAACCGGAAAACAGGCGAAAATTTGAATGGGCGCGTGCTAACCCGGTCGGTACGTTGCTAAGCCTGAAGCGTTACCCGGTTATTTCAGGATTGATTTTGTCACTTGCATTCATTTATGTTTCAGCACATGCCGTTCAAACCAACTGGGCGTATTTTGTTAAAACTAAATTTGGTTGGGGACCTGCGCAGATTGGTTGGTCGCTTGCCGTGGTTGGAGTTGCCTTTGCTGTTATTCAGGGTGGTTTGATTCGTGTTATTATACCTAAACTCGGGCAGGAGCGAAGTGTTTATCTTGGCATCGGTCTTTATGCAATTGGATTTTTGCTGTACGGTATTGCCCCGCAGGCATGGATGATTTACCCGATCATTATTATTTATTGCCTTGGTAGCATTGCGGGGCCGGCACTGCAGGGTATCATGTCATCGGCCATTCCTCCCAACGAACAGGGTGAACTTCAGGGTGGCTTTACCAGTTTGATGAGTCTTGCTGCCATTATCGGACCCATCTTAATGAATGGAACTTTTGCCTGGTTCACGGGTGAAAATGCACCGGTATATTTTCCGGGTGCCGCTATGATCCTGGGTGCAATCCTTACATTAATCAGTTCACTACTCGCGCGGAATACGCTCAAGAAACACGTCATTAAAACAACCTGATGAAAATCTTACCGGTTTTCTGCCTGTTGCTGATTCTTCAGCAAGAGTCGTTCAAGCAAACGCAGCTGAAAGAAGCACGTGTTAAAGTTGCATACGAGGAAGCAGAGGATTCGGTGAAAAAGCAGTTTACTGATGCTCATCTTTCGATGGATAGGTTTCAGATGTTTATCCGCGCTTTCAAGAAAGAGGCCGTGCTGGAGGTTTGGGTGAAGGAAAGGAACACCGATAAATTTGCCCTGCTTCACACGTATGACTTTTGCGCGACCTCAGGCGTGTTGGGTCCAAAACGAAAACAGGGCGACCTGCAAATCCCGGAAGGCGTTTACCAAATCAATCATTTTAACCCCGTTAGTAATTTTTATTTATCGCTTGGAATAAACTATCCAAACGCCTCAGACCTTATTTTAAGCGACAAGAAAAAGCCGGGCAACGCCATTTATATTCATGGTGGTTGTGTAACAATTGGATGCATTCCAATTACTGATGATGGTATCAAAGAACTTTATGTGACAGCGGTAGAAGCAAAAAACAACGGTCAGGAAAAAATTGCTGTTCATATTTTTCCGTCAAGACTGGATGCTGGTATTGTGGAGCAGCTGGTTAACGAGCAAAAGGCCGATGCAAAAACATCAGCCTTTTGGAAAAATCTTGAATTGGTTTACCGTGATTTTCAGTCAACAAAAAAACTGCGGCTTGTTCGCGTCAATAGCAAAGGCGAGTACTACTTTTGATCAGTGTTCAAAAAAAAGAGCAGGGAATACCTGCTCTTCATTTTTGAATGAGTTTCACTAAACCCGCTCGCCCTCTTTATTCATCACTTTTGTCTGGATCTGAATTGATTCGTTGTGAATCAGCTTCAGCATGTCTTTAATAAACTCTTCGCTTAAGCCCATCGCCATGCTCATCGCCAAACGGGTGGCTATGATTTCTTCCCAGCGGCCAACCTGCAGGATGGTGACGTTATTTTCTTTTTTGTACTGACCGATTTTCTCCGAGATCGTCATTCGCTTGGCAAGCTTCTGCATGATCTCATCATCCAGCTGGTCGATCTGCTCACGCAACACCGCCAGTGTGTCTTTGAATGTTTTGTTATCGGTTGATGGCTTACGGGCCACGAGTCCTTCAATGATGTTACCCAACACAGCCGGTGTTACCTGTTGCTTCGCATCGCTCCAAGCAGCATCGGGATTGATATGACTTTCAATCATCAGGCCGCTCATGTTAAGGTCAATCGCTTTCTGGCTGATCAACGCAATCAGATCACGGTTACCGGCAATGTGGCTTGGGTCGCAGATGATATCAAGTTCGGGAATGCGTGTTTTCAACTCGATTGCCAAATCCCACATCGGAGCATTGCGGAAAGGTCCTTTGTCAAACGATGAGAATCCGCGGTGAATCGCAGCCAGTTTTTTAATGCCCGCTTTGTTCAATCGCTCCAGCGCTCCAATCCAAAGTTCGAGATCCGGGTTAACCGGGTTCTTCACCATAACCGGAATGTCAACGCCTTTTAACGAGTCGGCAATTTCCTGAACGGAGAACGGGTTCACCGTTGTCCGTGCGCCCACCCAAAGAATATCCACGCCTGCTTTCAGGCAGGCTTCCACGTGTGCCGCGTTCGCAACTTCGGTTGTTACCGGAAGGCCGGTTTCTTTTTTCGCCTGAATCAACCAGTTCAATCCTTCAGCACCGGCACCTTCATATTGTCCGGGACGTGTTCTGGGTTTCCAGATTCCGGCCCGCAACGCATTTACCTTACCGGTTGCTGCAAGTTGTTTCGCGGTAGCGATAGTTTGACTTTCTGTTTCTGCACTGCACGGTCCGCTGATCACGGCTGGTAAACCGTTTGTCGGTAACCAGGTTGACATTGCTACAAGCTCCAATTCCTTCTTCATATGACAAAGTTATTTATTTTCAGTTGTTTTCGTTTTCAGTTCAATTCCGTTAAGCACTTCGCGAATGCGGTTTGCATCTTTCATGATCTTGTGAAGTTCGGTTACATCACGCTTCATCAAATGATACTGAAAACGTTGCAAGTGCATGATGTATTCCAGCAGCGCCTGACTCAGATGCTCGGCATTTTGTTCAAAAATCGGTGCCCACATGTCGGGCGAGCTTTTTGCCAGGCGCACTGTGGAGGAGAAACCGCTTCCCGCCAACGCAAAAATATTTTTCTCATCGCGTTCAATGTCTAACACAGTTTGTCCGAGTAAGAATGAACTTACGTGCGACAGGTGCGACACGTAGGCTACATGCTTGTCGTGCTCAGCTGCATCCATGTAAATGGTGTTCATACGAAGCGCTGCAAATATTTTTTCAGCAACGGTTAACGCATGGCCTGACGACTTTTCCTTCTCACAAATAATGTTCGTTTTGTTTTGAAACAATCCGGAGAAAGCCGCAGTTGGGCCGGAGTTCTCTGTACCCGCAATCGGGTGAGCTGCCACAAATTGCCCGCGGTTTTTATGACTTGAAACCACTTTGCAAATCGCAGTTTTTGTTGAGCCAGTGTCGACTACTACAGCATCTTTTTTTACCGAATCAAGAATGCTGGGCAGAAGCTGGCTGAGTACGCTAACCGGGATAGCAATCACAATCAGATCAGCCGTGGAAATCGATTTGCCTTCCGTATCAATGGCGTCAACCAGGTTAAGTTCAAGCGCCTTTTCAGCATGATCTTTACTCAAATCAATACCTGTGAGCTCAGTTGCAATGCCCGACTTCCTTAAGTCGATGGCAATTGAGCCGCCAATTAATCCTAAACCGATGATGGTCGTTTTCATGCTTTTTCGGTTTGGAGTTTAGCTTTGGTGTGAACAAATTTTTCGATACGATCGCACGCTTCCTTTAATTTTTCAACGGGACTGCACAATGAAATCCGGATGTATCGTCTTCCCGCTTCTCCAAAAATGAAACCCGGAGTGATGAAAACTTTTGTTCCGTACAGAACTTCATCGATGAATTTTTCAACGTCAGCAATGGCAGCGGGAACCTTTGCCCAAACGAACAATCCCGACTGTTTTGATTCGTAAGAACACCCGAGTACATCGAGAATTTTGTGAGCAGCAGCTCTTCGTTCAACATAAATTTTGTTGAGTTCAGTGAACCATTCTCTTGTGCTTTGAAGCGCCTCAACGGCCGCATGTTGCAATCCGAGAAACATGCCCGAATCCATGTTGCTTTTTACTTTCAGCACGGCATCGATATATTCTTTCTTGCCCGCAACCCAGCCGATACGCCAGCCCGCCATGTTGTGTGATTTGCTCAGCGAGTTTAATTCCAGTGCAACGTCTTCAGCGCCCGGCACGGAAAGAATACTCATTGGTTCATCGTTCAGAATGAGGCTGTACGGGTTGTCGTTAACAATCAGAAAATTATTCTTACGCGCAAGATCAACCAGTTCCTTCAGCTCGTCTGCAGAAGCAATTCTTCCGGTGGGCATGTGCGGGAAATTCACCCACATGATTTTTACTTTTGAAAGATCGGTTTTGCGGAGCGCATCAATATCAATTCCCCACTTCAGCTCCTCTTTCAATGCATACGTTTTGATTTTTCCGCCCACGAGGTTTGCGACCGATGAATACGTAGGATAGCCTGGGTCCGGAATCAGAATTTCATCGCCTTCATTTACAAACGCCATTGAAATATGCATGATGCCTTCTTTCGATCCCATCAGCGGAAGAATCATCGTCTCGGCATCCAATTGAACCTGATAGATGCGCTGGTAGAAATCGGCAATACCTTTCCGCAATTGCGGAATGCCTTTGTAATTCTGGTAGCCGTGATTGGCCGGATTGTTTGCTGATTCAATTAATGCGTTGATCGCGGACGGTGCCGGTGCCATGTCCGGGCTTCCGATTCCCAGGTTGATCACGCGATGTTCCGGTGTGTCCAAACTGCGTACTTCTGCCAGCTTCCTGCTGAAGTAATATTCTTCTACCGCCTGTATACGTTTTGCTGTTTGTATCATACCCTAAAATTTGATCTGCGCTTTCTTGTACTCTCCCAAAACGCTCAGGTTCTTTACTTGCCGTAAAACATCACGTACGGCACTGTCGTAGCTCCTTCTGTTTTTCCATTCTACATCTACGTGAATGGAATATTCACTCGGGCGGCCGATAATGGGTATCGATTGAATCTTCGAAAGATTGATCCTGTGTTCTTTGAAGGTAGTTAGTGCATCGGCCAGGCTGCCAACGTGGTTGGCTACTTCAAAGCTCAATGAGGCTTTATTGCTTTCTGCGTTAACACCGGCTTTTCGGTTAAGGATCAGGAAGCGTGTGAAGTTTTTCTTGTTCGTTTCAATTCGCTTCTCCAGAATGTTGAGACCGAATTTTTTGGCAGCGTACTCATTGGCAATGGCCGCAGTATCTTTCAGACCGAAGTCTTTAACACGTTTTGCGGAAACGGCAGTATCATCGCTTTCGCGGATTTCCACTCCTTTTAACGAGAACAAAAATTCCGAGCACTGACGGATTGCCATCGGATGCGATTCGATCGAAGTGATGTCTGCGAGCTTCACCCCCGGCAAGGCCAGCAGGTGCATGTGAATGGGCAGGTACAATTCACCTACGATGCTGAAGTGATAATCCTGCAAAAGAAAATAATTCGGGAGGATACTTCCGGCAATGGAGTTTTCGATTGCCATAACGGCAACATCGGCCTTCCCGCTTTTCAACGCTTCACATAGTTTGTGAAACGAGAGGCATTCGATTGTTTCAATCGGCTGATCGAAATACGTAAGCGCTGCCACTTCATGAAAGCTGGTGGCGATGCCCTGGATAGCAACCTTTAATTTTTTCTTCTTTGCCATAAAAACAAAAAGTCCCGGTTTTTCCGGGACTTCTTTTGAGTTCTTGTATCGTTTAGTTCAGCAACAACACTCCGCTCTTCTAAGTCCCGCCCGGGTCTTAAAATAGAAGTACCAAAAGTAAAAGAATGAGTGGCTGAGCTTCATGTACCTTTTCTTATCGCATAAAGATAGAATCATTTTAACCCAACGTGCAAGAAGGCATCGCAACTTTTTGCGAAATTTTATGCTAATGTGCGTTAGGAAAGTTGTCGGCTTAACGATCTGGCTTACCTTTGCGGGCAAAAGATCCCATCCATGAAAAATTACATAAAATCGCTGTTTTTAGCCTTGATTGTGCTTTCAGGCTGCGGCAAATCCACCAATGAAAGCTCTGGTTCCAACGATAGTTTGCAAGTTGCAAGCAAAGCATTGTACAGCCACGCAATGGACATTCACGATGAAGTGATGCCCAAAATGGACGAACTCTATCGTCTTAAGCAGAATCTGAAAGACACGCTGGCAAGCCCGGCCTCACTTTCGCCAGAAACAAAAGCCGACTTCGAGGCGCGTATTCATTTGATCGACTCTGCCGAAAAATCAATGATGGACTGGATGCACGATAACCGCCTGCGGCCGATACAGGATACAACCGACCTGAACGCCTATCAGCAGTACATGAAGGGCAAGGTGGAAGCGGCTGAAAAGATGAAGTCACTGATGCTTGAAGCCATTGCAAAAGCTAAAATCTAATATTTAGAACATTCAATAATCTATGGAAACAAAACAAATTCCTCTCAACGATCTGCACGTAAAACTGGGTGGCAAAATGGTGCCGTTCGCTGGCTTCAACATGCCGGTACGGTATTCTTCCGATATCGAAGAGCACATGACCGTACGGAAAGGAGTGGGGGTATTTGACGTTTCACACATGGGCGAGTTTTTAGTGAAGGGCACGCATGCGCTTGATCTCATCCAACTTGTTACCAGTAACGATGCTTCGAAGCTGGTTGACGGGCAGGCGCAATATTCATGTTTCCCTAACGAAACCGGTGGAATCGTTGACGACCTGATCGTTTATAAAAAGAAAGATAACGACTACATGCTGGTAGTGAATGCCGGCAACATTGATAAAGACTGGAACTGGATTAACAAGTTCAACACAAAAGGCGCTGAACTAAAAAACATCTCAGCCGACATCTGCCTGTTTGCGGTTCAGGGCCCGAAGGCGGTTGAAACGTTGCAGAAGTTGACGAAGGTTGACTTAAGCACAATCAAATATTATCATTTCGCGATCGGTGAGTTTGCCGGTGTGCAGGATGTGATTATGTCGAATACGGGTTATACAGGCGCTGGCGGGTTCGAGATTTACGTTCATAAAGATCACGCGGAAGCTGTGTGGCATAAAATTTTTGAAGCCGGGAAAGAATTTGACATCAAGCCGATTGGTTTGGGTGCGCGTGATACGCTTCGGTTGGAAATGGGATTCTGTCTTTATGGCAATGATATTGACGACAGCACATCTCCGCTGGAAGGCGGCCTGGGCTGGATAACCAAGTTCACGAAAGACTTTACCAATGCACCTTCGATCAAAAAGCAAAAGGACGAAGGCGTGAAGAAAAAGTTAGTCGGTTTTAAAATGATCGATAAAGGTATTCCGCGCCACGACTACATCATTAAAGACGCAGCCGGCAACGCCATTGGTAAAGTAACCTCCGGAACGATGTCGCCCATGCTTGGTATTGGCATCGGACTGGGTTATGTGAACACGCAACACTCGGCTGTTGGCTCGGAAATTTTTATTGACATTCGCGGCAAGGCGTTGAAGGCGCAGGTTTCCAAGACTCCTTTTGTTGGATAATGAAAAGCGTTGACGTTTGCGTGTCGCCCGACCTGATGCACCTCTACACGGTGGAGGGAAAGTCGGTCGTGGTGGTAGACATTCTTCGTGCAACGTCATCAATGGTTACCGGATTTGCACACGGAGTGAGCGGCATTTTCCCGGTAGCCAGACTGGAAGATTGCCGTGCCATGAAGTCGAAAGGTTATTTGATTGCCGGTGAACGTGAAGGTGAGAAGGTGCCGGATTTCGATTTGGGCAATTCGCCATTTGAGTATATGGCGGCTGAGCTGAACGGCAAGTTGATTGCCCTCACCACTACCAACGGTACTCAGGCCATCGCAAAATCAATTGGGGCGGCTGAAATTATCATCGGGGCATTTCTGAATCTCTCCGCTGTAGCGAACCATCTGATTAAAAGCAATAACGACATTTTGATTGTTTGCGCTGGCTGGAAAGGTAAAGTCAACCTCGAGGATACAGTTTTTGCCGGAGCATTGGTGGAAAAATTGTCTGATAAGTTTTCACTGGCGTGCGATGCGCCTTTGGCCGCAAAACACTTGTATAATTGTGCGAAGGGTGACCTGATTGGATTTCTGAATGAATCGAGCCACGTGAAGCGGTTGAACAAGCTAAACATTCATGACGACATGAAGTTTTGCTGCACGATTGATGAATACAAAGTTGTACCGGTTTTGAAAAACGGTGTCCTTGTAGTTTAACCTAGCGTAACTTCTCATTGCTCTTGTGCCGGTCGTGGTCGCGGAGCGTCTTCTTCTCCATATTTTTCTGAAAGGCGTCTGTAAGGTTTACACCCGTCTGGTTGGCGAGGCAGATCAACACCCAAAGTACATCAGCCATTTCATCACCAAGGTCTTTTGATTTATCGCTTTCTTTTTCTGACTGTTCGCCATACCTGCGGGCAATAATCCGCGCGACTTCTCCTGTTTCTTCGGTCAGGATCGCCATGTTGGTGAGCTCGCTGAAGTAGCGTACGCCATGCGTCTTAATCCACTGGTCGACCTGGGTTTGGGCTTCTTGAATTGTCATGAGGTAGCAGTTAGTAGTGAGTACTGAGTAGTTGGCATTGAGTACGGGTTAGTCCATAGACTCAATACTCAGTACTCACTACTCATCAATGTTTCAAAATCAATATCGAGTACTTCGTAATTTTTCCAGCCGATAAGGTCAAAATGCCACCATTCCGAGCCGTTCACCTTAAAGCCTTGTTTTTCCATCGTGTCAATAATCAATTGCCGATTCTTGCGGATAACCGGATTTTTTACCGGAGTTGAAGGCCACGCTTCTTTTTTAAACGAGTCGTAGCCGGTGGGCATAACCAGCTCTTCACCGGTTTTCAGATTGATGATCGTCATGTCGATCGCGCAGCCGCGATTGTGTCTTGATCCCCGGTAGGGTGATGCAACGTAGGTAGTGTCTTTATACACTTCATAAAATTTTACCGTGGCAGCATACGGACGGTAGGCATCAAAAATTTTTATTCCAAGTCCCTGTTTGGCAAGTTCGGCCTGTGCACGTTTTACCGCTTCGGCCACAGGCTTGCGGGTATACGCTTTTGGGAGGTTGTAGATTTTCTCTCCTGTGAAGTTGTTGGTGGTTGCATACCGGATGTCGAGCACGATCCCGGGTATAAATTTTTCCAAGTCAACCAATTCCTTTTTAGGATCGGCTTTTATGCTTTTCAAATATCCCTCGTAGTCGGTGGGCTTCAGGCCGTATTTATATTGGGCCAGAACTGAAGTGGCCGTGATAACGGGTATAATGGCAAGCAAAACTGATTTCATTTTCATATGACTAGGTTAATCACGGATTACTTCCTGTCTTTCGTGTCTATAACAATGGTGACGGGCCCATCATTCAGCAGACTAACTTTCATGTCGGCACCGAACTCTCCGGTCTGGACGGGCTTTTCCAACAACGCCTCCACGGCTTTAACAAACTTCTCGTACAGCGGAATCGCAATCTCGGGTTTGGATGCTTTAATATAAGAAGGCCGGTTGCCCTTCTTTGTACTGGCGTGGAGCGTAAACTGGCTTACCACAATAATATCACCGCCATCGTCTTTAACGCTCACGTTCATTACGCCTTCAGCGTCATTAAAAATCCGCAGGTTCACAATCTTGCCGGCCAGCCATTCAATGTCCTCCGGGCCATCGGCATCTTCAATGCCTGCCAGCACCAGCAATCCTTTTCCGATGCTCGACTTCACCTGCTTTTCAATCTCCACCGAAGCGGAAGACACCCGTTGAATAACTGCGATCATGGTGAAATATACTAACGCCCGGCACCAACCGGAATTATTGCCCCCAACTATCGTCAAAAAAATATTTTGACGGCAATTCGTTATCGTCAACCTTATTTTTTCGGATATTCAAACTCCTTAATAATAACCTCAGTTTTTTATGAAAAACCTCCCCTGGAAAAAGATCGCCATTGGCATCGCTGGCCTTGCTGTAGTGGTACTCGGTATTTATTTCTTCGTTAATAATAAGAACAAGCCGGTCGCCAATTACATCAACCCGGCATTTGGGGAGTATATCTCATCGTACACGGCAGGCGTAGTCCCTTCCGGATCCAAATTGCTGATTGTGCTAACCAATAACACGGCCGATTCAGCCGCGATTGGCTCGGAGACTTCCGTTGACCTTTTTGATTTTAGTCCTTCCATAAAGGGAAAAACATACTGGGTTGATGCCCGCACGGTTGAATTCCGTCCGGACGCCCGTCTTACTTCCGGCCAGGTATATGAGGCTACGTTTAAACTTTCAAAACTGACCACCGTTCCGAATGAACTTAAGGAGTTCAAATATTCATTCCAGGTTATCCCGCAGAATTTTGAGACTTCCATTGACAACATTAAGCCGTACGTAAAAACGGAACTGAAGCGGCAGAAGATAGAAGGCGTGTTGAACACAGCCGACTTCGCAGAGAAAGACATTATCGAAAAAATGCTGGAAGCCAAACAGGACAACAGTTCCCTGAAGGTGTCATGGGTTCATGGACTGGATGGCAAGCAGCACAACTTTGTGATTGAAGATGTTTCCCGTAAGGATCAGGCAAGCACCGTGAATCTGACGGTGAAAGGTTCTCCGCTCGGGGTTAATCGTGACGATGCACAAGACATTGAGATCCCGGCACTTGGTGATTTTAAAATCGTAAATGCAAAAGTTGTTCAGAATCCTACCCAGTATGTTATCCTCCAGTTTTCTGATCCATTGAAAGAAAAACAGGAGCTTACTGGTTTGATCAGCATCCCGGAAGCAGCCAGTCTCGACTTCGACATCCACGATAACGAAATCTGGGTTTACCCTTCGGCCCGTCTTGCGGGAAGCAAAATCGTTTCGGTTGAAGCGGGTGTGCGCAACATTCTTGATTACAGAATGAGCAAGCGTGCTACCTGGGAAGTGATGTTCGAACAGCTGAAGCCTGAAGTAAAAATTGCCGGAAAAGGTGTGATCCTTCCAAGCACAGACGGACTTGTACTTCCATTTGAAGCCGTAAACCTTCGGTCGGTTGATGTTGAGATCATTAAAATTTTTGAAAATAACGTACTCCAGTTCCTGCAGGTGAACAGTCTTTCAGGTCGGCAGGAGTTAAGACGCGTTGGCAAATCAATTCTGAAAAAGACCGTAGCCCTCGACAATTCAGGCGTTACCGATCTCGGCAAATGGAACCGCTTCACGCTTGATATCGCCAAGCTCATCAATAGCGAGCCGGGCGCCATCTACCAGGTGAAGTTCAGCTTCAAAAAATCTTACTCTACTTATTTCTGTGAGGAGTCCGGATCAGATGACAACCTGGAAGAAATAGAAGATGATCAGGAAGATACGTATGATGACTACTCAGGCTACGATGGCGATTATGAGTACTATGAATACGAAGACTATTATTATGGTGATGACTACGACTGGGAGCAACGGGATAATCCATGCCATTCATCGTATTATACATCAAGTCGTACGGTGCGCAGAAATATTCTGGCGTCTGATCTAGGTCTGCTCGCCAAGAGTGGCAGCGATGGCAACACCTTGATTTTTGTAACCGATCTTAAAACAACCGAGCCGCTTTCGGGCATTCAGGTAGATATATACGATTACCAGCAGCAGGTTGTTGGTACGGCTACAACGGATTCAGATGGTAAGGCGGAAGTAAAGACGAAAGGAAAGCCGTACGTGCTCGTTGCAAAAAATGGCGCGCAACGCGGCTATCTCACGCTTAATGATGGCAATTCACTTTCGTTAAGCAACTTTGATGTTTCCGGGGAGTTTGTTCAAAAAGGCCTGAAAGGATTTTTGTATGGCGAACGTGGCGTTTGGCGCCCGGGCGATACGCTGCACCTCTCATTTATTCTGGAAGACAAAGCCAAAACGTTACCAGCAGCACATCCGGTAGTGTTTGAGCTTCAGAACCCGCAAGGCCAGGTTGTTAACCGGATTGTTCGCTCAACTTCCGAGAATGGTTTCTACAACTTTACAACATCTACCAAGCCCGATGCTCCAACCGGTAACTGGACAGCCCGCATTAAAGTAGGCGGGACAGAGTTCAACCAGAACATAAAAATTGAAACCGTTAAACCCAACCGTTTGAAAATCAACCTTGATTTTGGTACAGAACGGTTAACCTCACCCAACGTAACCGGAACACTGGATGTGAAGTGGCTGCACGGTGCACCCGGCCGGAACCTGAAGGCAGAGTTTGAAGTGATGCTGTTGAAAGTGCCGACCACATTTGCGAAATATCAGGACTACGGTTTTGAAGATCCTTCCCGACAGTTCAGCAGCGAATCGATATTGGTATACGAAGGATCAACAGACGCTGAAGGCCACGCTAACGTTGATGCGAATCTCGAACTTTCATCTGCAGCACCCGGCTTCCTCAACGCGGTATTTAAAGGTAAGGTGTACGAAGAAAGCGGAAACTTCAGCATCGACAGGTTTGTCCTCCCTTACTCACCGTACGATGCGTATGTAGGGATCAAGACTCCGGAAGGTGAGCCATACACAGGCGTATTGTATTCCGACACTACGCATAAGGTTGAATTTGCTACTGTGGATGCAAGTGGTAATCCGCTGTCGAGGAAACTGGACGTCAACATTTACAAACTCAACTGGCGCTGGTGGTGGGATAATTCAAGCGATTACCTTGCTAACTATGTTGAGGGATCCTATGCACAGGTAATAAAAACCGGAACGGTAACTACCGCGAATGGAAAGGGCTCGTGGAATTTCCAGATAAAATCTCCGGAACATGGCCGATATTTTATTCGTGCCTGCGATCCGGAATCGGGACACTGCACCGGCCAGATTATTTATGTTGACGAACCGGGCTGGTACAGCCGCATGCGTGAAGAGGATAATTCAGGCGGAGCAACGATGCTATCGTTTAATGCCGACAAGCCATCGTACAACATCGGTGAAAAAATTAACCTCACGATCCCGGGAACGGGTCAGGGCCGTGCACTGATCAGCATTGAAAGCGGAAGCAAAGTGTTGAAAACCTACTGGGTTGAAACTCACCAGGGCGAAAACAAATTCAGCTTTGATGCTACATCGGAGATGGCGCCTAACGTGTATGCACATGTATCGTTGTTACAACCCCATGCGCAAACCGAAAACGACCGGCCAATCCGTTTGTATGGCGTAACAGCGATTGGTGTGGAGGATCCGGCAACGCATTTGCAGCCTCAGATCAGCATGCCCGATGTACTTGAACCCGGTGAAAAAGTAACGATCAAAATTTCGGAAAAAGAAGGCCGTAAGATGACCTATACCGTGGCGATGGTTGACGAAGGTCTGCTCGACATTACGCGCTTTAAAACTCCGGATGCATGGAGCCGGTTCTATGCCCGCGAAGCGCTCGGTGTACGAACCTGGGATTTGTATGATGAAGTAATGGGCGCATTCGGTTCACGGATTGAACGCCTGCTGGCGATTGGTGGTGATGCCGACCTTGCAGCAAAAGAAGATGATCCGCGTGCAAACCGCTTTAAACCAGTGGTAAAATTCTTCGGGCCATTCACACTTGATAAAGGAGACACCAAATCGCACACGTTTACCATGCCGCAGTACATCGGATCGGTGAAAACGATGGTAGTTGCCGGTTATGAAGGTGCATATGGTAAGACTGATAAAGCCACACCGGTGCGCAAGCCATTGATGGTGCTGGCTACTTTGCCACGGGTGCTCGGTCCGGAAGAGACATTGAAGTTACCGGTGACACTGTTCACCCAGGAAAAAGGAATCCGCAACGTGAAGGTTGATGTGAAGATAACCGGACCTGTTTCGGTAACCGGATCGTCCAGTCAAACAGTAACGATGAGTCCTGCAGGCGACATGACAGTTGATTTTGACTTAGCAGTGAAGAGCGCGATTGGAATTGCAAAAGTTGAAGTGACGGCTTCGTCCGGCAACTTCAAGGCTTCCGATGTAATTGAAATAGAAGTGCGCAACCCAAACCCTCCGGTAACAAAAATTATCGAATCGGTTGTTGATGCTGGCAAGAGCTGGAATTCACCGATCACACCGATCGGAATTGTCGGTACTAATTCGGCTGTTCTTGAAGTGTCGAGCATGCCTCCGATTAACCTCGGATCGCGGCTCGATTACCTGATTCATTATCCGTATGGATGTATCGAGCAGACAACCTCTTCGGTGTTCCCGCAACTTTATCTTGACCGGATAAGAGAACTGACCGAAACAGAAAAAGCGAAAGTTCAGATAAACGTAACTGCGGGCATCGAACGGCTTAAATCATTCTTGACCCGCTCGGGCGGATTTGCATACTGGCCGGGACAGAATGATGCGAGTGAATGGGGCTCTTCGTATGCTGGCCACTTCCTGGTTGAAGCAGGAGAGAAGGGATACTTTGTTCCTGCCGACATGATCAAACGCTGGAAGAAGTATCAAAAAGATAAGGCTCTGGAATGGCGCAACTCCGACAGTTACTACAACGATGATGTGATGCAGGCGTATCGTTTGTATACGCTGGCTGTTTCAGGCTCACCGGAACTTGGCGCGATGAACCGCCTTCGTGAAATATCCAACCTTTCTACAACGGGTACATGGTTATTGGCCGCTTCGTATGCAAAAGCAGGTCAGCTGGAGGCTGCTAAAAAGTTGGTGGCAAGTTTGTCGCCTGCGGTAAAACCTTATCGTGAACTGGGTTACACCTACGGTTCGGATGTTCGCGACCGCGCACTGATTCTTGAAACATTAACCTTACTGGGCGATCGTACGCGCGGGTTACAAGTGTTCAAAGAAGTCGCGGGGGCGCTCAGCAATCCGTACAGCTGGATGAGCACACAGGAAGTTGCATACTGTTTAAAAGCCGTATCGCAATTTGCGGGTTCTGAAAAGAGCGAGTTGAAATTTGAGTACACGCTTAACAACGGAAAAACTGTTTCTGTGGGCAGTGCGCAACCGATCTCGCAGATTACTGTACCAATCGATGGATCGAACAAAGGAAGCGTACAGATCAAGAGTGAAAGCAAGGGCGCTTTGTATACCCGCCTGATTATGCAGGGAACTCCTGCGCGTGGAGCTGAAGAAGATGCTGAATCGAATCTGAATGTGAATATTTACTATACCGATGAAGACGGGTCTTCGCTTGATCCTTCACGACTTGAGCAAGGCACTGAATTTATTGCGGTTGTAACGGTGAGCCATCCGGGCGTTCGCGATGGGTATGAAAACCTTGCGTTGTCGCAGATTTTCCCGTCAGGCTGGGAGATCAATAACCTTCGGTTGGATGGTGATCAGCAAACGCTGGAGAACAGCAGCTTCACCTACCAGGATATCCGTGACGACCGTGTTTACACATTTTTTGATTTGTATAAAGGAAAGGCGAAAACGTTCCGGGTCAGCCTCACGGCAACCTATGGCGGTACATACTATCTTCCGGCTGTAAGCTGTGAAGCTATGTACGACAAGTCGATTTATGCACGCAAAAGGGGACAGGTTGTGGAAGTTGTAAAAGCTGCAGGTGTACAATAAACATTCGGGGGCTCTGTTTGATACAGGGCCCTTTTCTAATTCTATGAGAAAAACTCTTTTAATAATTTTTCTGGGAATGACTTCGCTTGTGGCGATGAGTCAGACCGCGCAGGAGCAGCGAATAATTGATCTTTCAAAAAAGAAATTCCAGTGGATGATAGCCATGAATTTCGATTCGCTGGAGTCGGTGCTTGACGACCGGATGGTGTTCATCCACTCCAATGGCTGGCCTGAAACGAAAACGGAGTTTATCAATGACATCAAATCGGGCAAGCTGCGCTATAAGTCAATAGAGGTGGTTGAAGCTTCGGCCAGAATGTATCAGGGATCAGCAGTAATCATAGGCCGGGGCAAATTTAAGGTCGCGCTTGACGGAAAAGACCTGGACCTTGAACTTAAATACACTGAGTTTTACATTCAAAAGAATGGCAAGTGGCTCCTGGCATCCCGCCACGCGAACCGCCTGCAGTAGCGGGTTTGATGAAACGTTTTCTTTTTCGGTATCGGTATTATCTGCTTGTATTTTCGCTGGCCGTTGCGATCATCTACTATTTTTGCCTGCCCGATAAACTTTTTGATGAACCTTACTCAACTGTACTGGAAGATGCTAAAGGCGGATTGCTTTGTGCCTCCATCGCTACGGATGGTCAGTGGAGGTTCCCTGAACTAAACGAGGTTCCGGATAAATTCGAAAAAGCACTCATTGCCTACGAAGACAAACGGTTTTACAGTCATCCCGGTGTCGATTTGCTTTCCATGGGCCGCGCCCTGCGGAAGAATATTGCGGAAGGTCGTGTAGTAAGTGGTGGCAGTACAATTGACATGCAGGTGATCCGGTTGCACCGGAAGGAAGCTGGTCGTACCGTTTTAGAAAAAGTGATTGAATCAATTCTGGCTACGCGACTTCAATTCCGATACTCAAAAAAAGAGATTCTCTCCCTGTACGCATCACATGCTCCGTTTGGCGGAAACGTGGTAGGCCTTGAAGCTGCGTGCTGGCGATACTTTGGACGCGAACCGAAAGATTTGTCATGGGCAGAAGCTGCATTGCTGGCGGTACTTCCAAACTCTCCCGCGTTAATCCACCCCGGAAAAAATCGCGATAAGCTTGCCCGGAAAAGAAATACTCTGCTACGCAAACTTAAGGACATCGAATTGATTGATTCGCTGACGTATCAGTTGGCAATCACCGAGCCGATACCCGGTGAGCCGTTGCCGCTGCCGCGACTTGCGCGTCATGCATTACTTCGGGTTTCTGCTGATGGAAAAGCGCAACAAAAAATCAAAAGCACCATCCGGTTAGAACTTCAGGAACGCGTTGAGCAAATCCTGGACGATCATTATCAAAAATTAAAAGGCAATCAGATTCATAATGCATGTGCACTTGTACTGGATGTTGAAACCGGAAATGTATTAGCGTACGCAGGCAATGTTAATTCAGGTGCGGAACATGGGTTCGATGTCGACTTAATTTCGGCGCCACGAAGTACGGGAAGTATTTTGAAGCCCTTTCTGTATGCTGCCATGCTTGATGAAGGAAAAATTCTTCCGAAGTCTTTGTTGCCCGACATCCCGATTGTGATAAAGGGTTTTGCACCCAAAAACTTCTCGCGCGATTATGACGGAGTCGTTCATGCCGATCAGGCATTGATTCGTTCGCTTAACGTTCCGGCTGTTTATCTGCTGAAAGAATATCGCTACGAACGATTCTATGAGCTGTTAAAGAATATGGGATTCCATACGCTAAATAAAACTCCCGATCACTATGGATTATCACTCATCCTCGGAGGAGCGGAAGGAACTCTTTGGGATATCACAGGCATGTATGCATCAATGGCTCGCACGCTAAACCATTATTTTTTGTATCCCGGAAAAAGCCGGTATGTTAAAAGCGACTTTCATTCACCGATCTATGTGAAGCAACCCTTGGGCGAAAGTGTAACAGGTGAAAGTTCATGGGTAAATGCTGCAGCGATCTATGAAACGATGGATGCGTTAAAAGAAGTTTATCGCCCGGGAGAGGAAACCGGCTGGCGATACTTTAAGAGTTCAAGAAAAATTGCGTGGAAAACCGGTACAAGCTTTGGCTTCCGCGATGGCTGGGCAGTTGGCGTTACTCCGCAGTATGCCGTGGGCGTCTGGATCGGTAATGCCGATGGTGAAGGTCGTCCGGGTCTTACTGGTACAGAGACAGCTGCACCTGTCATGTTTGATATTTTTTCACAACTGGATGGATCGGGATGGTTCAATAAGCCGCTGCCCGAAATGAGCAGGCTCATAACATGCTCGAAGAGCGGTCAACTGTTTGGGCCTTATTGCGAGAAAGGTGACACTGTATTGGTTGCTACAGCGGGGCAGGCATCAGGGTTGTGTACGTTTCACAAACGCATTCATTTAAGTGCAAATAAAAAATTCAGGGTACACAGCGATTGCGAATCACTTGACCGGGTTGTTCAGCAGAACTGGTTTGTGCTTCCTCCTGTTCAGGAATATTACTATCGCGGAAAAAACATCACTTACAAACCATTGCCTCCATATCGGGCAGACTGTCAACCCCTGCAGGCCGTGGCATCTATGGATCTTGTGTATCCCAAACCCAATGCAAAAATTTTCATACCACGCGATCTTGACGGAAAGCCGGGTAGTGCGGTTTTTGAACTTGCACATCGAAGCAGCACCACAACGGTATACTGGCATATCGATGGGGAGTTTGCTGGTAGTACAAAAAAGGTTCACCATTTGGCAATTAACCCTCCCGAAGGAAAGCATACCCTCACCGTAGTAGATGAATCGGGGGAGACACTTGAGCGCACGTTCGAGATAATCTCCAGGAATTGAAAGTTAACCTGGTTTTACGGTTTTAATAAAAATTTCTAACTTTAGTTAACTTTTTAGTCTATGAAGGCTCTCTATTTTTTGGCCTTGGCGATGTTTATGTCGTCCATTGCATTCAGTCAGTCGGATTCTGCAGCAGTTGTTGATCAACCCTATTACGTGGTGGTCGGAGTATTCTCCATCCCGAAAAATGCGGTTCGCTATTCGAAGCAATTGCCCCAATACAAGCTCACTGCCAAGTATGAAATGAATTTTAACAAAGGTCTCCATTATGTGTATGTAATGAAGACCAACGACCGCACACAGGCGATTGATGAGGCGTTGCGCCTGCGGGCCCGTCCCGATTCGCTCTTCAGCGATGCATGGGTTTACCACGGCTCTTTTAAAAAGCCTGAACCGGGAGTTGTGATTAACAATACGGTAATTGTACCGGTTGCTCCGAAACCTCAGGTTGATTCAAGCCAACATGTGGCGCCAAAGGAAAGAGTAATGAAACCCTTTCTGTTTAAGGTAACGCGTAAAGATGATGGAACGGAAGTGAAAAGTGAAGTTGTAGTAGTCGATGTAGACCGCGCAAAAAAAATCGGTTCGTTTGAAGGAAACAAGATTGTGGAAATTGAAAAGCCGGAAGGCAAATCGGGATTGATAACGGTAACCACACACATGCCCGGCTACAGGCGCATTCAGCACACCGTAAATTATCTTAACCCTTCGGGAGACAGTGTTCAGATTCAAGATAGTACGATCGTATTATCGTTTGAGCTGACGCGTTTACAGAAAGGTGATGTGGAGCTGTCGGAAATTTATTTTTTCCGCGATGCGGCTATCATGCGCCCCGAGTCAAGGTATGAAGTAACAAGCCTGGCCGACATGATGAAAGAAAATCCCCGCTATAAAATCAGGATTCACGGGCATACCAATGGTAATGCGAGTGGAAGAATCATTTACATGAAAGATAATCCGGATGAGTGGTTTGCACTGAAGAATACCAAAGAAGGATCTGGTTCTGCAAAGAAGCTTTCGGAAGAGCGCGCTGAAGTTGTAAAGAAATATCTGGTGAGCCAGGGGATTGATCCGAAGCGGATGGAAGTTAAAGCCTGGGGCGGCAAGAAACCCCTTTTCGATAAATTAAGCCCACAGGCACAATCGAATGTGCGTGTGGAGATCGAGATCCTTCAGAACTAACAGAAAATTAATCGAGGGGAACGTTCACGTGACGTTCGGCATGATACGAAGAACGAACGAGCGGACCGGCTTCAACGTATTTCAATCCGCGTTTCAGACCCTCTTCTTTGTACATCGCAAAGGTATCCGGGTGAATAAACTCAGCTACTTCGAGGTGCATTTTGGTTGGCTGCAAATACTGACCGAGCGTGAGAATCATCAATCCGTTTTCAACCAGGTCGTCCATCGCCTTGAACACTTCTTCATGTGTTTCACCAACGCCAAGCATGATTCCAGACTTAGTACGTTTGCCGGCTTCACGTGTACGCTTGATTTGTTCGAGGCTTCGTTCATATTTTGCCTGCGGCCGAACCATGCGATAAAGCCTTCCTACCGTTTCCATGTTGTGCGAAATAACCTCCTGGCCGCCTTCAATCATCCTGTATAAAGCGTCCCAATTTGCCTTTGTATCGGGTATCAGTGTTTCAATCGTTGTATCCGGGCTGATAGCTTTCGTTTGAACAACGGTTTGATACCAGATCTCCGCACCGCGGTCTTTCAGCTCATCGCGATTTACCGAAGTAATAACAGCATGCTTAACACCCATCAGTTTAATCGCCTCGGCAACGCGCTTGGGCTCATCCGCATCATATTCTGGCGGGCGGCCTGTAGCTACCGCGCAGAATGTGCAGCTGCGGGTGCACACATTGCCGAGAATCATAAAGGTTGCTGTGCCGGCTCCCCAGCACTCGCCCATGTTCGGGCAGTTACCGCTTTCGCAGATGGTGTGAAGTTTATGATCATCCACCAGCCTGCGCACTTTGGCGTACTCGGGCCCAACGGGAAGTTTAACGCGCAGCCAGTCCGGCTTGCGTTTGCGGGTTTCCTCTTTCGATATAACGGGGAGCTCAATCATCGGTACCGTTCAACAACGATTATTTACCGATAAGTTCCTTGTACTGATCAGCAGTTAACAGGCCATCAGTACCACCGGTGATTTCGATCTTAATCATCCATCCGGCACCGTACGCATCTTCGTTTACTTTTTCAGGATTCTTATCGAGCATTGAATTTACTTCGAGTACTTTCCCGGTTACGGGCATGTAAAGATCCGATACGGTTTTAACAGCCTCAACGGTTCCAAAAACCTGTCCGTGATCAATGCTTTGGCCAACGGTGTTGATATCCACATAAACGATATCGCCAAGTTCGCTTTGGGCAAAATCCGTAATGCCTACGGTTGCGGTTTTCCCTTCGATTTTAACCCATTCGTGGTCTTTGGTGTACTGTAATCCGGCTGGAATATTCATAGATAGTTGATTTTTAGCGCCCAAAATTAACCACAATTATTCATTGTTCGGGCAGGTTGGCGAATTTTTACTGGGCAAGGCTGAACCTCACCTGGGCTCCAAAACGGGTGGTTGATCTTCGGAACGAATTCGATACCACCGGATCGTTGATCGTGCGTTCATAGTACAACATGACGCTGAGCTTTTGATTGATTACATAGCTCACGTTCGGCCGAAGCTGGAAGTTGATGTTACCAGCTGTAATGCGATTTGGCAGATCGATGGTGCGCTGGATTGTTTTAGTATCGATGAGCGATACGTTCAGCCTGAACGTTACGTCATTCTTCAGCACAATGGTGCGACCTTTTGTCTTCAGCGGAAGCTTGAAATTATTTTTGGTATAGCCCACTTCCACGGAAACATCCTTGCTGTTGAGTTCAGTGATTTGTGCGTTCGAAACAAACAAAGAGAGTTCGCGCTTGGTTTTATAGTCAGCGCGCACCGTCAGCCTGTTTTTCGTGCGAACGTTAATTCCGATGAGTGGCGAGAACTGTTCTGATATCAATACCTGGCTGATCACGTAAATCGGCAACACTTTTCCGTCAACTACCTGGCCATACGTTCCGTTGTTATAGTCCTCAATCGGCACTTTTATCCCGACTTTATTTGGATCGTTGTATTCGAGGGAGTTGTTGTAATTGAGAACCGAGTATGACGATGAGTAAGCATGCGATAACGTAATAGCCTGGAAACGTTCTTTCAATGCAGGGATGTTAATCAACCCGGTATAATCCACGCGCCAGTTCGGCAGCGGAGTTTTCGGGAACGGACTGAGGCTAACTGACTTCGCACTCTTTCCGGTGTAGGCTGCAATAAACGAAGCGATGGTAACATCCTGCGAGGTGTCGTACTCATGGCTCGTTCGTTTGAAAAACTCTTCACGGATGGTTTCGATATTCTTTTCGAACTGGTGAAACACGTCCGATGATTTTTCATTGTTGGTTTTATCGAACGCAGTGAGAATGCTGATCGTGGAAATTTTATACGTTCCCGCGCGGTTAGGATTCAGTGAAGCAAAGTCTTGAATGTCATTTGAGTATCGGAAAATCTCCTGGTAAGAATCGGTGACGTCTTTTTTCACGTCAAGTTGGATTTTTAACTCCTGCGTTGGATCAATATTCGCCCGCATCGAAAGTGATTTCGTGCGCGATTGCGTGAAGAAATTCGTGAGCTTTTCTTCCTTCGTCAGCCAGCCTTTGTCTGCGGCCCTGAACCGGATATCCGAATCCTGGCTACCGAGCACAAACTTCCAGCCCGGAGCAGCGAAGTCTTTATCCATGCCAAATAACCACGGAGAAGGAGAGAAGCCGGGAAGAATAGTTCCCTCAGTAAGGGTATACGTTCCGTTGATGGATCGCAGCGACATGAGTACGCGCAACAATCCTTTTACGGCAGGAGAAACGGTGCGTACGGTATCGGGCTGTTTTGTTTTGCCCGGTCGGGTTTTTGGCGGATTGTTAATGTCGCGGAGGAACGTCACTTTATTGTACAGCTTTACCATGTCGATTCGACCGGTAAAGGTTTGCTCGCGACTGTTTTGAATAATGTTTTTGAAATCGAGCGAGAGCGTATCTTTTGCGTTGAATAATGGCCCGGCACGCCAGTTATAGTTCACCTGGTACCGATATTCGAGCCCAAGCCAATCCGTAAGCGGGAACTTATCGAGTGGAACGATGTAGTTGGCCGTTACCGATTGGTCAAAGTTTTTCATCCGCCCGAACTTCTTCAGGTTTTCGCGCAGCGTTTTATTTACCTCTTCACCTTCTCCCTCCGGTTCGTCTATGATGGCATTGGCGCGGGATGCATATTCGAGCGTGATGCTTCCGGTAAGATTCCATTTTACATTGTATGTCCTGTTGAACGTGAAATACTTCTGGTAATTAGGTGCCGAATTGGAAAGCGAGTTTCGGTATACGTTTTTAATGAACGAACGTTCCAGGTCGCCCCGAACGAGAATGTTGTTCGGCATCGGACTGAACTTAAACTCCTTGATCAACTTAAGATAAGGCGATTTAAATGCGTCCGATTTTTTAAAGGGCTCTATCCCGATTTCCTGTTTCGGTGCAAAGTTGTATGCAACTCCGCCCCGGTACAGGCGCTGCACCGATTCATCGATCGTAAAACTTCTTCGCGTAGCCTCGCTGTATGAATAGTTGAACGACAGGTTTTCAATGTCGTACAGGTGATTCTCAGCTTTCGGATCAGTTTTTATTTTTTTAACGTTCGTAAAGTTGATACTCCTTCGTACCGTTCGATCCTGAATCAACCGTTTGTAAGCTTCCCGTTCTTTTCGCGGTAACGAGTTAAGGAACCCGTCAAGCCTGACGTCAGGGTTAGCAGGGTCGAACTGCGGATTGATCGTTGTATTTTCATAACTCACCAGCATTGGCAGTTTAATACCTGTGTTACCCGGAATAAACTTGTCGAGGTTAACGTTAGCGGTAATGTCATACGCTGTTGTTTCATCGCGTGTGCGTTCACTGATTTTTGAGTTCACACTTCCGAAACCGAACGTAGTATAGCGAAGGGAACCTGACACAACTGCAAAGTCGGCCAGTTTGGTGTTGATCACGGTGTTTACGGCCCAACCTGCTGTTCGGTCGAAATCGGTTAGACGCAGTTCATTGGCCCATAAACAAACGTTGTGTGATTTTCCGTCAGCAGATTTTGGGTTGCGAACCCCGATCATAATCACTTTAACCTGCGTAAGATCCGGACGACCTAAAATTCTGAATCCATGACGTCCTTCCACGCTGGGGCCATTGAGCGGATACAGCACGCTTAGCGGGGCATTCTCGCGATCACGCCTTACTTTCAGCTTATATAACTGGGCAAGCGCGAAATTGAACTCATTCTCTTCCGGCCACACGGCACGTTCACCCTCATCGAATGTGTTCTTTGAAATCTTTAACGGAATTTCAATCTCATAATAATTTTGATCGAAGTCAGTACCCAGTCGCATAAACACAACCAGTTCATCATCGTTGGTGAGAAGGCTGTTGGCATGAGTAAACATCTTAACACGGCCGTAGTTAAAAAAGTCCATCCCCACGTTCTTATAAATGGCACGTGAATCACCATCTTCCAGATCCTCAATACACATCTGAATCGATTGCTCGTTCAACTGACGGGGAATGGAGGATGTGTTATCACGATCGCGAATAACACCCGGTGGAACAACGTAAGGAGATTTGATTTCGGTAGCGCGTGAATTCTCTTCGATGTTCACCACGGAAACGGCTACGTTATCTGCACCCGGTTCCGGATCAGCGATAATGCCGCCATCACGCAAGTTTTCTGTATATCTTCTCCATTGTGCGCCCACCATCCGAAAGTTTGCCAGGCGAAGGACAACCGGTTGTTCGAATTCGGTAAGAATCATTCGCGCATAGCGGATAGAAGTAAAACCGCTGATGTTTCCGACTTTACCTTTGATTTGCTGAACAGGAATACGGAACAAGTACCATTTTACTTTTTCAGGGTGATTAGGAATGCTCGCCAGGATTTCATCTACAATGTATTCGCTGCCAACATGCAGCTTGTCGGCTTTCAGATTGATTTCGTATTCGTAGTATTCCTCCTGCTCGCTGATTGTATTGTCCACGTTGAGATCTTCATTATCAGGATAGGGGCTGCCGGATCGTGCAATCTGATCGTTACCGGCAATAACGGGTGTGTTGTTTTCCATCCCATTATAGTTTTTGTATCGCTCAAGAATCTTGGCATTCTTGTTATCAAATTCACCTCCCAGGAAATATTTGAAGTCATCTCCTGAAGGGTCGGCACGGAAAACGTTATTAACAATTTCTGCATTTACTCCATCGGTACTCAGATCATTCAGGTATGAATTAAAAAATTGTTGTTCATTGATTGCACCGCGTGAATTCGAAAGTCCGTCTAATCCAACGTCCTGGTTCTGACGGGATGTTGCTGAATTGTCAAATGCGTTGGTGAGGTAGTTTTGCGTGGTAACATATCCCCACGGAGTTTGAGTTGTTAACGAAGGTTCCGATTCAATGCCCCCGGCAGGTAAGCCGTTTTCGAATGCATGTTTGGAATCCGGGATTGCATCTTCTGAAATGTTACCGAGATGGAAGATCACCTTACCACCCGTTGTGTTGTTGTTGTTGAACTTTCCATCGATAATCTTTCCGTACTCGGTTTGGATAAACGGATCGAGCATCCAGAATTCCAGGTACTCGATGTTGGCTTTGTTAAAGTCAACTTCTGTACGGATTGCCGTTGTGATACCTCCCCAGTTACTTTTTGCAACGGCAGGATCGAACTCTCCATTTGCATTTAATCGGTTGGTGTTGTAGTTGTATGGACCGCGCTCGTTAGGGTAGTAGGCAATGTCAAAAATCTGTTCGAAGAAATTTCCCTGCGTAAAATTCTTTTTTGGAAATATTTCCTGCGGATTGACCGACCGAACATAGTGATTGCGCAAATCTTCATTCGTAATATTCTCCGGTTTGAACTGGCCGCCATCGCGATAAAACTGGTTGTCTACCTGATACCATGCGAGTTTAGCTCTCCTGTATCCTGATTCCCGCTTGGTTCCGTCCGCAACGCCTTGAAGGTTAGCCGGGGTTGAAGCGAGACGCCAGGCTGCAGGGTTTAACAAAGAATAAGGAGTTGCTGTGTTTTCAAAGTCATCGATGTAGCCTGTACCGTTTTCATCCACGATGTTGGATGTACCCGGAAGCAGCTGGGCAAATTCGGCATTAACACTGAAGCTTGATAACTCTTTTGTTTGAATGCCTGGAATAGCATCAATCCATTTGGTTAACAAACGACTGTCTTTCCGCACGTTCACATCAAAACCATATTGAAGATTTCGCGCTGGCTCTGTTCCTATGGCGTTACGGGAGATCAGCGGACGTTCGTTGTAGAACAATAACGTTGATCCGAAATTGACTTCATCATTAAGTTTATAGTCGAAGCGGGTTCCTAACAACGTTCGCGTCTGGAAAGCGAACGGGTCGGATTGCTCGTAGTCAACAGTTATGTTTTTCCCTGAATTCAGAATGGCATCATTCAGGATTGTAACTCGCCCAAACGTGTAGTCGACCACAAAGTCGGTTTGTTCCTGGAGGGGAGTTCCACCGGCATACACCCGCACGGAACCGGGTGTTACGCCAAAGCCCGGAATAAGAATTTCTTTTGAAGAGCCCGAAGAGTTGTATTTACCAACCAGGTAGAATTTGTTTTTGGTTGCGAGTAGTTGTGCCTGCGCTTTGGTGATGCGATAGAGTGTGTCGAATACGTATTTATTAATCAGGTAAGGTCGTAATGCACCTTCGTTGGTAAACGCCAGGCGAAGCGGTTTATTAAAAGGTTCCAGGTACGGGAAAATGATGAGACCCGTTTGTGAGTTTACCGTAAGACCTTCAATATAGTCGAAGTTACCATCACCGGGAGGATCGTTAACGGGATTCAACCTGTCGAGGCCCATGATCTCAATCAGTTGCCGGTTACGCGCGTCTGTTCCTTCCTGTAACTGCGGGTTGTCGATACCGGTGCGGTCATCACGGTAAATCACCCGCAATTGAAATCCATCACGTGATAGCTGGTTAACATTCAGGTTATAAATGTTTTTCATCATCAGGTCCCACATAGGTAATGTCCTGTTGTTTGCATCTGTGGGGAAGTATTCGCGTGAACGCAGGAGTTTCAGGAAGATAACTTTTGATTCAGGCAACGAGGCGTAGTCTTCCGACAATTCACCCACTTTGTAATTACGGCCGTTGTATGTGTATTCGTATGCTACTGCAAGCGCCTCATCGCTTTGCAGTTTGCGTGAGAGCGTGATGTAACCCAGTTGCTTGTGAAAGGTGAATTCAGTTGGCGACAACCTGCGGGCTGAGTTGATCTTTTCAAAGTCGGTCCCGTTCGTCAGGTTATAGGGTGACGATTGAAGTGCGTCAATGATCTGGTCGCTTTCGCGATTCACATTTTGTAAATCAGCGAATAAGGTATTGGCTCCGTTAGCATTGGGAACAATCTGACCGGTACCGTTTGATGTTACTGCTGCGTCATTATAAATAACGTTAGGTTCAGCCAGATCGGCAAACCCCACCACGCCCCGCAGTGTTTGTGTATCGTTGCTTCGGTTGATCAGGTATACTTCAACACGGGTTACATTTACACCGCTAATGATTTGTGGCGTATTGCGCAACCATGTTTCGTAGTTATCTCGGAAGAAATGACCTAAGAAAAAGTGCCGGCTTTCATCGTATTCAGAAGCCACAAATTGAAATTCTCTTCCCTGACCGTTGCTTCCTCCGGCAATGTTAATGGATTGCACTTTACCGCGTTGCGTTGAGGCAACAGATGTAACGAACAATTTCCCGAATTGCATCTGCGCTTTGATACCAAACAGGTTTTGCGACCCCTGGATAAGCGTGTTGTTCAGCGGTAAGCTTACGTTACCAATCTCAAGTTTTTTAAGAATGTCTTCCTTGAATCCCGTGTACTCAACTTTCATGTTGTTTTGAAAGTCGAACGAGTTGTTGTTATCGAACGTGGCGCTTACAGCAAGCTTTTCACCCACCTTACCCACCACACTCATGTTGATTTGCTGATCGAATTCAAACCCGCCATTTCGTTGCTGACGAATCGGTAAATCCGGTTTAAAAATCCGTTGAAACGATCCGCCAAAGTCGAGCGTTACAAATCCTCTGGGCACCAGCTCAACATAACTTCCGCCAAAAATCCGGTCGAGTATCGGGCTAATGTAGATTTTTGGAATAAGTCCGCGTGAGCTTACTGCACTTTCTCCGTCAGCCCCGCGCGCTTTGTTTTGCCAATAGCCTTTTAACAATTGCCGGTCTTGCAGCGATTTGAATTCCTCGAACGACATGGTCGTCACCGGACGATAGTTCAGATCTCCTATCTTCTCGTAAATCGTATAATTCAGGTTCGAATCAAGTTCCACATCGAGGTTAACCTTCGTGGGATCTTTTAGAAACAGCGGTGATTCGGTAGGAGTGTTGGTGAACGGATCGCCATACCGGTCGCGCAGGCGAAAGGTTGGTTTCCGGCTGGGCCGATACGACCTGTTTTTAACCGTGTCTTGCTTGCTGAGCTTAGTGGTATCCTGGCGCTCCTGGAATGCTTCCGCGCGGGTGCTGAACACACCAAACCATGCTGTTAGCAGAGTAAATACAACAGCATGTGAGAGATTTATTTTCTTCACACGGGTCAAGCGAAGCTTAGGCGTTTTTCAGGGCTTGTTTAACTAAATCTTCTAAAGTAATGGTATTTCCCGATTTTTTCAGGACCATATCCACGCTTTTCTCAGCCACATTCCGGGCTATACCCAATGTGACTAAGGCTGATAACGCTTCATTTCGTAAAGTATTGTTCCGAACCCCGGTGCCGGGTAAAATTTCTTCGTACGAATCCTTCTTCAGCTTGTCTTTCAGTTCAATAATTACCCGCTGGGCAGTCTTTCCGCCAATGCCTTTTATCCGTTGCAGTGTAACGGCATCATCGTGAATGATGGCGCTGCGCAGCTCATCAATTGACATATACGACAGCATGACAATGGCGGTACTCGGGCCAACACCGTTTACGGAGATCAGCAACTGAAACATTTTTTTCTCCGCTTCTTTGCTGAATCCAAACAGTACATGCGCGTCTTCCCGAATAGCGAGGTGAGTAAATAATAAGATGTTCTCCTGGTCTTTGATTTCTCCGAAGGTTTGGAGGGAGATATGAACGTGATAGCCGACCCCGTTTACATCGATGATTACATACGTGGGATCTTTGTGAACAAGTTTTCCTTTAAGAAAAGCAATCATGGAGTTTATGGAATTTTAGATTGGGGGGTTTGAGATTTACGATCTCAGCCAGTCTAAAATCGTAAATCTATAATCCCAAAAATTTTCTAAAGGTGATCGTTTTGATCGTGAAGCTGAGCATCAACAACCGCAATCGCAGCCATATTAACAATCTCGCGGATTGAACTTCCTAACTGAAGTACATGCACAGGTTTCTTCATCCCTAACAGGATCGGACCAATAGCCTCAGCTCCGCCAATCTCTGTTAATAATTTGTATGCGATGTTTCCGGACTCAAGGTTCGGGAAGATAACCGTGTTTGCACCTTCTTTCGATAATGCGCTGAAAGGAAAACTCTCCTGTTGAATCTCGGTGTTGAATGCCACGTTAGCCTGGATATCTCCGTCAATGATCAGATCGGGATATTTTTGTTTCGCCAGGCGAACAGCTTCGCGTGTTTTTTCCGGTACTTCTCCTTTCGATGATCCGAAGTTCGAATACGAAACCACAGCAATACGTGGCTCCATGTCAAAAAATTTCACACCCCGTGCAGTCAGACCGATGATATCAACCAGTTGTTCAGCAGTCGGATCAACGTTCACCGTTGTATCAGCAAAGAAAAATGTTCCGCGTTTATTTAACAAAATGTACATACCTGCCACACGGCTTACGCCTTCTGCAATGCCAATGATCTGCAATGAAGGCAGAATAGTTTTCGGATAATCTTTCGTCAATCCCGAAACCAGTGCATCAGCTTCGCCAACTTCAACCATCATAGCACCGTAGTAATTACGATCGCGGAGAAGTTGCTGGCAATCGCGTAGCGACAATCCTTTGCGCTGACGTTTTTTATAAAGCACTTCGGCAAACTGATCCACCTTTTCGTGCTCCTTTCTCGGATAGATGATCGAGCAGTCCAGATCGAGATCGTGTTCTTTAATCAGTTTTTCGATTTGATCTTTATCGCCCAGCAGAATCGGATGTGCAATGCCTTCATCCTGGAGAATTTGAGCGGCCTTTAAAATTTTATGGTGATGCGCTTCAGCGAACACGACACGCTTTGGATTCGATTTTGCACGGTCGATGATGCGTGTCATCAACTTCTGATCGATGCCAATGCGGTTTAGCAACTCCTGGTGATAAGCACCCCAGTCGGTGATAGGCTTTTTCGCCATACCGGAATCCATCGCAGCTTTAGCCACAGCAGGAGAGATGGTTGTGATCAGGCGGGGATCAAGCGGCTTTGGAATCAAATACTCTTTTCCAAAAGCAAGCTTGGCATCTCCGTAAGCTTTAACAACAATATCCGGAACGGATTCTTTTGCCAACGTGGCCAGGGCATGAACGGCGGCAAGCTTCATTGCTTCGTTGATTTCCGTTGCGCGTACGTCAAGCGCTCCGCGGAAGATGTATGGAAATCCCAGAACGTTATTCACCTGGTTAGGATGATCGGAACGACCGGTTGCCAGAATAATATCGTTACGTGTTTTCTTAGCAAGGTCATATCTGATTTCTGGATCAGGATTTGCCAACGCAAACACAATCGGGTCTTTCGCCATCGATTTGATGTCTTCTTCGGTTAACACATCCGCAACTGAAAGGCCGATAAAGAAATCGGCACCCTTCATCGCTTCCTGTAACGAAGTCACCTTTCGGGTGGTGATGAATTCTTTCTTAATATCATCGAGGTCTTTTCGCTCGCTGTGAATCGGTCCTTTGCTGTCGCACATTACAACGTTCTCTTTCTTCACACCCAGGCTAAGGTATAAACGCGTGCAGCTGACGGCAGCAGCTCCTGCTCCGTTAACAACAATCTTGATCTGATCGATTTTTTTGTTCACGAGTTCGAGCGCATTCAACAATGCGGCTGCAGAGATAATAGCCGTTCCATGCTGATCATCGTGCATGAGCGGAATGTTCATCTTGTCGCGAAGCTCCTGTTCAATCTTGAAGCATTCAGGCGCCTTGATATCTTCGAGGTTAACCCCGCCAAAAGTCGGCTCAAGTGATTTTACAATCTGGATAAATTTATCCGGGTCTGATTCGTCAATTTCGATATCGAAAACATCAATGCCTGCAAACTTTTTAAACAGCACGCCCTTTCCTTCCATCACAGGCTTGGATGCATCCGGCCCGATGTTTCCCAATCCCAGCACGGCTGTTCCGTTCGAGATAACCGCAACAAGATTACCTTTCGAAGTGTACTTGTAAACATCCTCTTTATTCGCAGCAATTTCTTTACAAGGTTCAGCTACACCGGGCGAGTAGGCGAGGGCCAGATCGAGCTGAGAACTCAGCATCTTGGTAGGCACAACTTCAATTTTTCCGGGCTGGCCCTGCATGTGATAATTGAGGGCGTCTTCTTTCCTGATTTTTATTGACATCTGGTCGGTTTTAGAACTGCCAAAGATAGCATTCTGAGCCCAAAATGGGGCATTGACGGCCGAAAACATGCCGGTCGCGAGCTTTAAAAAACGGGTTAACCGCGACTATTTGGCACTATTGCGCCACGATCAGCTTTTGGCCGGGCTGAAGCTTGTTGCTCGTGAGATTATTGAGCGACTTAAGCTTCTCGATTGTGAGGCCTTCAAACTTTCGCGAGATGTCCCAAAGCGTGTCACCCTCCTGAACCGTGTAGGTTTTTGAACCCGGTACCGGAAGCGGAGCAACAGGCTTAGTGGTTTGTGTCGCAACAGCCGAAGTGCTGCCCGCGGGTTGCTTTAACCAGATGTTAAGTCGCTGATTCACGCGAATCGTATTGCCGCTCATGTTGTTCCATCTGCGAATATCGGCTACCCGAACATGGTAACGCATAGCGATCGATCCGAGTACATCGCCACTCTTAACGCGATATACGATCCGGTCGCGGCCGTACGTACTGCCCTCCGATGTTTTTGCAAGAAGTTCGAGTTCACGCTTTCCAACTTTGGAAGCCGAGTCAAGAATTGCATACCGGTTAGCGGCCAGGTTTTCTTTTGCGATAAGTGGAACGCGGATGATTTGTTTTTTGCCTTTATAGGGAACTGCATTACGCTGAACCGATGGATTGAGCAACTGTAAATCTTCCGTACAGATGCCGGTGAGGTTTGCAAATGTTTCGAAGTTGAGGAACCTGTCGAGGTGAAGGGTATCGTAAGGCATCATTTTTTCTTCACCAACATCGTAGAAATTATGTTCATCGAGGTAGTTCATCGCATAGATGATTGCTACAAACTGAGGCACGTACGAACGCGTTTCGCGTGGCATGTATTTATATGCCTGCCAGAAATCTTTTTTATATCCCGATCTGCGAATTGCTTTTTTAACATTGCCGGGTCCGGCATTGTATGATGCAAGCGCAAGTTCCCAGTCGCCAAACATGCCGTACAACTCTTTCAGATATTTGCAGGCCGCTTCTGTTGCCTTTTCAGGGTCCATACGATCATCGATAAACCAGTCGCTTTGCAATCCGAAATGGCGGCCGGTTGGCCCCATGAATTGCCACAAGCCAACTGCTCGGGCGCGCGATACGGCTTTAGGATTTAAGCCGGATTCGATAATCGACAAATATTTTAACTCATCCGGCAAGCCGTACTTAGCCAGATACTTTTCAAACAACGGAAAGTAGACATCTCTCCGCGCGGCTACCATGCGGGTATATTCGCGGTCGCGAACGGTGAAATAGTTTATGAAAGAATGGACGCGGTCGTTATAGTTGAGGGGAATAGTTTGCTGAATGCAACCCAGACGATCTTCGATAACGGCCGGTAAATCATTTCCGGGAATGTACTCAATGTCGGTTGGCAGCGCGTAAAAAGCAAAGCTGGCGGAGTCCTCAATTTCCTTAAACAGAATTTCTTCTTCCGCGATCGCGATTTCAGTTGTGTCGGCCGGCAAGGGTTCCGGATCCTGTGCGAATGACATCACAGAGGCGAAAGAAAAAATAATCGCAAAAAATAATCTGTTGTTCATATCAATTCAGGTTCATCATCATGTTTGCTGCCGCGAGCAGCTTTTCTTCTTCAAAATCATCAGCAATCAGCTGCAGGCCGATTGGCAATCCCTGGTTGTCAGTTCCGCAGGGTATCGAAACTCCCGGTACACCGGCAACATTGGCATGAACCGAGAACAGGTCTGCCAGGTACATCTCTATCGGATCCGCAATATGCTCGCCAATTTTAAAAGCTGTAGTCGGGGCGGCCGGCATCAGGATAAAATCATAACGAGCGAAAATTTCTTTTGTTTTGTTGCGGATGATTCTTCTCACTTTCTGTGCCTGCGAGTAGTATGCATCGTAATAGCTTGAGCTGAGCACAAACGTACCGAGCAATATTCTGCGCTGAACTTCCTTGCTGAACCCTTCTGACCGCGTTTTCTTATACATCGAATGAAGGTCAGTTCCGTTCGTGCTGCGGTGTCCATACCGTACGCCATCATACCGCGAAAGGTTCGAGCTGGCTTCGGCTGTTGCCAGGATATAATACGTTGGCAGGAAGAAATCGATCAGCGGCAGATCAATTCCTTCAGTCTCATGGCCGGCACCGCGAAGTCTTTCAAGTGTTGTGTCAAGTGCAGTTTTGATTTCCGGCTGAAGGCCCTTCGCCACCTGACGTTCATTCAGATACGCAATGCGGTATTTCTTTTGAGCGGTGTTCTTTACCGAATCCGCATACGCGGGAACTGCTTTCTGCGAAACCGTGCTGTCGTTTTCATCAGCACCTGCAATTACTTCAAGCACAAGCGCTACATCTTCAACACATGTTCCGAAGATTCCGATGCAATCAAATGAAGATGCGTAAGCAGCAAGCCCATATCTGGAAATACGCGAGTAAGTTGGCTTCAGCCCCACAATGCCACAAAATGCGGCAGGCTGACGAACCGAGCCTCCGGTGTCAGAGCCCAGCGAGATGCGGCACATCCCGGCTTGCACAGCAACGGCTGAACCGCCCGATGAGCCTCCGGGTACACGGGTGTTATCGAGGTCGTTTAACACCGGACCGAAGGCTGAGTTTTCGTTTGATGAACCCATCGCGAATTCATCACAATTATTTCGTCCGATGATGATGGCATCCTCATCCAGCAGCCGCTGAACGGCCGTGGCATTGTACTGAGCGATAAAGCCATCAAGAATTTTGCTGCTGGCCTGCAGCGGATGATTGTTGTACGACAACACGTCTTTAAGGGCCACCACCAGCCCTGCCAGTTTACCAGCATTTCCGTGTTTAATCTTTTGGTCTACCTCAGCGGCCCGTGCAAGCGCTTCTTCCTCATACACACTTAGAAATGCGTTGAGGTGCGCTTTGTTTTTAATGTTGGTGAGGTGGTGTTGTACTAAATCCTTGCAAGAGAGGGTACCGTGCTGAAGATCATGCTGTATGTCGCGAAAAGTTGCGTATGATCTCATTAAGCAGGTTACTTCCCTTCTTCGATCTTCCCGGCTGCTGCGCCTTCGTCAACTTCTTTCTTAACGTCTTTTACAGCGTCCTTGAATTCGCGGATACCCTTGCCTAAGCCTCTCGCGAAATCAGGAATTTTTTTCGCTCCAAACAACACTAAAACAGCCAACGCGATAATACCCCATTCGGCACCGCCCGGCATTCCAAGCAAAAGAACTGCGTTCATAAGTTAAAATTTTAGAGGGTGTAAAGATAGGATATATATGAGGAAAATGAAAAAACGTTCCATTTACCCTTTCGGCCTGAGCCACAACGTTGGGTTAAGCGGAGTTGTGTTTTTTCGGATCTGAAACCGCAATTCTGACACGCCTTCGCTGTTTACCTGCAGCAGACCGATTTCCTGTGCGGTAGTGATCTTTTGGCCCTTTTTTACATAAACGTCCTTTAAACCGGAATAAACGGTAAAGTATTCTCCGTGCGCAACAATAACCGTGTTGCCAATGGATGGCAGGAAGGCAACCATTTTCACTTCACCGCCAAAAATTGATCTAACCTTTTCGTTTTGAGCTGTTTGAATGTTGATACCATCGTTATCAATTACAACATGTTTTAACGCAGGGTGATTCTGACGCCCAAAGCCCAGTGAGATAAAACCATCTGCCGGCCAGGAGAATTTATTCCGGTTGTCTTCGAACGAGGCTGAAAGCGCGATGTAGCTTGTGTTGTTTTTGGATTTGGCATTTGCTTTTGCTTCGCGTGCCGCACGTTCCATTTCTTCTTTAATAATCTCGTTGATCTTTTTATCAAGCTCAACCAGCGCTTTCTTGATATCTTCGATATCCTGCTTCAGCGATTTCTCCTGCTTCTCCAGATTTTTTACGAGCTTGTTTTGTTGCTCCTTTAAACTGTTGAGTTTGGTGTTCTGCGAAACTTCTTCACCCAGCAAAACATTTTTTTCGTTGCGTTTGCTTTCAATAATTTTTACCTGCCCGGATAATTCCTCCTGTACCGCAGTGATGGCTGCCGCCTGCTGTTTACGTCTTTCGGAATATTGCTTCATGTACTGCATGCGCATAACCAGCTGTTGGAACGATTCTGCCGAAAAAAGGAAAGTCAACCGCGTTGCGCTGTTGTTCGCCTTCTGCGCAGCATAGAGCATGGCCGCGTACTCTTTTTTCAGTTTCTTCAGGTCATCTTCCAGTGCTCCGATGAATTCATTGTTCTCTGCAATGTCGTTATCGAGGTAACTGATTTCATTTTTTATCGAACCGATCAGGTTCTCCTGGGCGGAGATACGCTGCTTCAGAGCCGAAAGCTCACCGAGCGTATTTTTCTTTTTGTCGGATGTTTGGGAGAGAATTTTTTCAGCCTCCTTGATCTTTTCAAGGTTCTGTTGCTTTTCTTTTTGAAGCTGAGCTTTGGTTTTCGGTTTCTGAGCGACAACAGGCACTGCAAGCGCCACAAGCAAAAGCAGGCAAAGGATACGCAAGGCGCTACCTGCGGTCATACTTCTTCGGAATGTTGAACGGGAACCTGAGTTCTTTATCACCCACTTCTACTTTACTGTACTCAAAAATAATTGTTGTATTCAACAAACCCGCAGGCGCTTTGTAAAAAAGCGAGATCGTGCCATCGTATGGGAAAAGCTTGGTATCCAGCGGCTGAAAGTTTCCGTAATTAATAACGAGTGCATTGTGGGTGTTATTTTCTTTCAGTTCAACCTTCTGGATTTTCATGGTGGCTGCGCTGATATAGTTCAATACATCTATTGTGCCCGATTGCTGGTTTAGCAGGTATGAGGCAGCTTTTCTTTCTACTGTATCCTGAGCTGTGCGCGGCATCAACAGGTTTCCAAGCATGGCAGCCTGAATCATGTCGTAATTAACGTCCATCTTGAATTTCTTCGACAGCTCTTTGTATTCGAACACATAGTACTCATTCTTTACGTTGTGCATGATGGTGATCGAATCACGGGTTATCAGCGCACGACCGCCCTGTACTCCAATCACAGTAAAGTTCATCCAGATCACGCTGTCTTTACGCACGCGGATGTTTGCCTTAACTTCGGTCTCTTTATTACCATCTTTCAACACCATCCGGCCGCGGCCATGCAAATATTCGAAGTCAATCTGTTCCACCGAAAGGCTGTCGTTTGGAACAATGTTGGCAACCGACTTGGAGGCTGGCGGTGTAATCTTTTTGCTGCACGCCTGAAAAACAAAAACCGTAAGCAGGAGCAGCAAAAGCCGCGGGAGATTATTCATAGATGGTTCGGTTGGCAATTTTTTTATTCAGGATTTCAGGAATGGTGGTGAGCATGTTTCTTGCCTTCTCCCATTGCTTCACCGCGCTGTCAACATCGCCCAATTTATAAAGAATATCACCATAGTGTTCAAAATAGGTAGCACTGGCTGTTCCGGACGAAATAGCCTTTTCGATTGCCTTGCGCGCATCGCGATACTTTTCGCGGGCAAACAACACCCAGGCGTACGTGTCGAGGTATGTTGGATTGTTTGGATTGTTCCGGATCAGCTGGGACGACATCTTTTCAGCCTTCTCCAGGTTAGCCTTGCGCACGGCCAGATAGAAGCTGTAGTTATTAAGAACATTTTCATTGTTTTCGTTGTACGCCAGGGCCTCTTCGTACGCGTTATCAGATTTTTCATACTCCTTCAATCCATTGTATGCATCACCCAGCATGCCGTTGATGTCGTTGATCATGGCAGCATTTGTACCGGCAAGTTTTTTTGCTTGTTCGAATGATCGTGTTGCATCGCGATACTGCTTTTTGCGAAGGTTTGCCAGGCCATTGAAATAGTATACCATCGCCTGGTTCGGATGGTATTCCATTGCCTGCTCGGAATGCAGGATTACGTTATCGAATTGCTCCAGTTGGGTATCGAGGTATAACAGGTTCTGCCAAACCTGGAAACTTGATGAGCCAAACCGGATCGCTGCGAGATATTCTTTTTGAGCATCTGCTTTTCGATCAAGTGTCAGGTAAAGATCTCCTCCCAGTACGTGAACATTTTCCTGCTCGGGATAAAGCTTCGTGAGGATGTCGAACAGGTCGAGCGCAAACTTCTCCTTGTTTGTGTCAACCTGTTTTTTACTGTGGGCCTGACTAAGTTCACTGTTATACGTACCGAGCACGATTAGTTTACTATTCAGTTCAAGATCAGGATCGTTGAAGGAAGCAATCAGCAACTGGCGAGCTTTGTCTTCCTGGTTCGTGTCGCGGTATAAACCCGCCAGCAACATTTTTGCGCTGGGTGCAGTTTTATTTTCAGCGATAAACTTTTCGAGATAGCCTATCGCTTTCTCTTTCAGTCCGTATTGCGACACAAGCTCAGCTACCGCGACAGAGAACTGCTCTTCGTCCGGGAACGTATTGATTAATTTTTCGCCTTCGCGGATGGCGGTTTCGTTCTGGCCGAGCTCGAAATAAAGTCTCGTTTTTTGCAGCGATGAAATCTCATTTATTCCTGAAAAGTTTTCAGCGCGGGTATAAACTTTGATTGCCTCCTCTTTTTGTCCGGCATATTGATAGATGGCAGCCAGTTCGTATAAATGCTCCTGCGATTCAGGTAACTGCTTAAACATGGACTCGTAAACCTGTGCTGCTTTATCAAATTGAGCGAGGTCGGTATGAAGTTCAGCTGCCAGCAGGTAGAAGTACTTGTTCTTTTTTTCCAGTTCAAGTGCACGATCTATGCTGGTTAGCGCGCGCAACTTATCCTCCTGCTTGTCACTCTGCGCCAGCGATTGGGCGATTTTGTAGTGAACGGTAGCGTTGTTCGGATTTATTTCAAGCGACTTCTGATAGTAAATCAGGGCCTTGGTGTAGTTCTCAAGGATGAAGTGCTTTTCACCTTCCGTGAAATAGAATTCGGCTTCACGCACTTTGCCGGATGCAACCGTGGTAGAATCCTTCTTATTCTTTTGTGCAAAAACACCGGCAGGCGCTGACGCGATCACTAGTGTGACAAGAATCCCGCGGAAAATGTTTTTAGTAAAAGGCGCCATGCACATGTCGATCAGCATACAATCTCAAAGATCACTCCAAAAGTAACGAATTTCCCGCAGGGGGGTTTTTATGAATCGGGCCGATTATATGACCGGTTGACGGAAAAACCTTCTCTCAGCAAAATACACAACAACCCCGAACACAGCTACAACAACGGCATGAAAGCTCACCGAGAGCCAGAGGTTTTCGATGACCAGGTTGTTAACAACCGTTACCAGCAGCATGGTACCAGCTATATATGCAAGGCCTTTTCCTATGGCGTAAGGAATCGGGTAAAACCGTTGCCCGATTACGTAACATAGAACTGTCATTGATCCATAACAAATTACCGCTGCCCAGCTACTGCCCATAAACCCGAATAACGGAATCAGCAAATAGTTTGCTGCAAGTGTCATTACAGCTCCGAATATGGTTATGTACGTACCGTACTGCGTTTTATTGGTTAGCTTAAACCAAACACTGAAATTGTAATAGATGCCGAGAAATAAGTATGCAAGTAGCAGCACGGGCACGATGGGCAGACCGGGCCGGTAATCTTTTCCCATAAAATATTGCAGAACGTCAAGATTGATGCTGATGCCGAGCAGTACTGCACAACAGGTGATAATGAAATAGTGATTTATTTGGGCAAATAGAGCCGGGGAGTTTTTGTCTTTCGCGTTGGAGAAGAAAAAGGGTTCTGCGGCATAGCGAAACGCCTGTATCCCTAAATTCATAAAGACGGCAAGTTTGTAACACGCACCAAATACACCTACTGCAGCCTTGCTCGTCATGTTACTGTAGAAACCTTCCGGCAGCCAGCGATCAAGTGAGGTCCGCGAAAACATTTCGTTAAACATACCCGCAATACCGGTGATCATGATCGGAAAGGCATATTGAAACATGGCCGGTGCCATTGTTTTGTCGAGCGCAGGGCGCCAGCTGAAAAGATCTTTTATAAAGAACAAAAGATAGAATGCATTAGCCGCGAGGTTTGCAATGAAAACATACCCTACGTTAATGTTCGGATCGTAGATTACCTTTAGAAAATAGAGGTTCAATCCAACCATAATTAACACGTTCACGATTTTCAGCGCAGCAAATTTTATGGCTTTGTTTTCCAATCGTAACCGGGCAAAAGGTATAGCAACGATGGCATCAATCAGCATGACCAGCGTGAGGTAGGTGATGAATTCCGGATGCGTGGCCACTCCGTAGAAACTTGCAATGGATGAGGAGCAAAGGATAAAAATGATGGAAGCAGGTACGCTTATTAACAGCACTACCGTTTGAGCGATGTTGAAGATTTTTTTTCGGTCAGCACCTTCAAGCGTTGAAAATCGAAAGTACGTAGTCTCCATTCCAAACATGAACACCACGTTTACCACCGCCACAACGGCCATTAATTCGGTAATGATGGCGTATTGCTCTGTCTGAAAAGTACCGACCGTATGAATCGGGAGGAGAAAGAAGTTCAGCATCCGAGGCAGGATGCTGCCCATACCATATAATAGAGTCTGGCCGGCTAATTTCTTGATCTTACTCATGGGCAATAGCCGGATTGAAGTCTGAACATCCTGCGATAGTAAAACGGATTGTAGTAATTTCCAAAATCTGGCTTTTAACGGTTTTGGCTGTCCCAAATTGGGGCCTGCTTTCATGACCATGTTTGGGGTTGAACGTATTTCTGCTGTTTTTGAATGCCACTTTTTATCTGAAAACAGCGATTTCAACTAACAAATCGTAAGCATTTAGCATTTCGGGTATTTCCGGCACTGTTCTCGTGGAGCGGCATGGCAAGTTGAACGCTTTAATCGATATGAAGAACTTACTGACGCCTGTCTTACTTCTGATTTCCCTGGTTGCCTTTTCGCAAGGTGCATACACATCGCAAAACAATAAAACTGCGAACTGGGAGACTGCTTCAATCTGGACCAAACAGTTTTCATGGATGGCCGCAGCACCTCCGGGGCCGTCTGATGTGAGTGGTTCTTACACGGCAAACATCTACGGAGTAGTTACACGTAACGGAAACCTCACAATCTCCGGTAGTGCTGTTCTGAATGTATACGATACCCTGATTATTAAAGGCAATCTCACGATCTCAAGCGGTCAGGGCGTTTCTGTGCATTCGGGTGGCGTGCTGATCGTTCTGGGTAACCTGACTTCAACTTCATCCAGTGGAAACAAGTTGAATAACAACGGCAACGTGGTGGTGACCGGGGAATTCTCCCATAGCGGAGGAGAGATGGATACACACAACAGAGTTTACTCCTTCGATACTACACCTACGTTCGGCTGGGGCTCGAACATTAACGGAGTAAACTACAACGGAAGCAATACCAACGGAATGGCCAACCAGTTAAAATCAAAAGCTAACCTTGCATCCAACAATCCGTCACTTTCAAACTATGTTAACGCATTGCTTGGTGTAATGCCAATTAAGCTGATTTCATTCACGGGAACGCTTGACAACAACATAGTCTCATTAAACTGGGTGACGGGTAAAGAAGAAGGCTTTGATCATTTTGAGGTTGAACGCGCCTCTGCTGACCTGGTGTTCGGCAAAATTGCCGAAGTAAACGGCATGGGTTACAACACAGACGATCAGCATGCGTATACACTTACCGATGTGAATGCAGTTAATGGCACAAACTACTACCGACTGAAGTCCGTGGACGTTGATGGCTCATTTGAATACTCCCCGATTGTGTCGGTGGCGGTAGAAGTATCAAAAACTATCTCCGTGTACCCGAATCCTTCAAACGGTGATTTTGTAAATGTTGTATCAAGCTTTGAAATGTCCGACAATACAACCGTTACAATTTTCAGTGAAGGTGGCGTATTGCTTCAGAAAACACAGATTACCGAACGCGAAGCAAGAATTGATTTTACACATCACCTCGCTTCAGGCGTGTACATTCTTAAATACACTTCTTCGGAGTATTTGCAGGTCGTACGACTTTTCGTAAAATAAGCATCAGGCTTCCTGCGCGAGTAATGCAGGAAGGTTTTTAAGAATTTCTTCAGTCATTTCTTCCAATCCGAATTGATGGTTCCAGCCCCAGTCTTTGCGGGCTGCTGAATCATCAATCGATTTTGGCCAGCTGTCGGCAATGGCTTGCCGGAAGTCGGGCTGATACGAGATTGTAAAATCAGGAATGCGCTTTTTAATTTCCTCGGCAATTTCGGCCGGAGAGAAACTCATCGAAGAAATGTTATAGCTCGAACGAATTTTTACTTTTTCGGCAGGAGCCTCCATTAAATCAAGTGTTGCCTTTACTGCATCGTCCATGTACATCATCGGCAGGTAGGTGTCAGGCTGCAGGAAGCATTCAAATTTTTTATCGGTGATGGCTTTGAAATAGATGTCGACCGCATAATCGGTTGTTCCGCCACCGGGTTTTGTTTTATAGCCGATCAATCCCGGATAGCGTAAGCTTCTTACGTCAACGCCCATTTTGCGATGATACCATTCGCACCAGCGTTCTCCAGCCTGCTTGCTGATACCGTAAATGGTTGTCGGGTCCATGATGGTATCTTGCGGTGTGTCTTGCTTTGGAGTCGTAGGTCCGAACGCAGCAATTGAGCTGGGCCAGTAAACCCGGTCGAGCTTATATTCAACCGCTGCGTCAAGTACATGGATCAGGCCATCCATATTCAGATGCCAGGCGAACTTCGGATTTTTCTCACCGGTTGCTGAGAGCACCGCAGCCAAATGATAGATCTGCGTGATTTCATTTTTCTTAATGAAATCGAACAGGTTTTTTTGTTTCAGTACATCCAGTATCTCAAAATTTCCCTGCGATAAAATTCCCTGTGGATCTTTGATGTCGGTAGCGATTACATTTTCCTTGCCGTATAATTTCCAGAGGCCCTGCGTCAATTCGGAACCAAGTTGTCCGCCAGCGCCAATGATGAGAATTTTATGCTTCTTCATAGAGTGAATGTGCGCGAAAGTTAAATAAAAATACCTTTTGCAAATGAACCGCTTATGTATGCTTTCGGAAGAACAATTACCTTTGAGCCGTGAGCTTCGAAGAATACCTTGCAGCAAAGAAAATTGACAGTTTGGCGTTTAAAACAGCCGAACCGGCCCGGTGGGCAGAATGGGAAAATGAGTTTGCGCAACTCCATCCTGACAGTTTTACGTTGCAGAAACTGAACCTCATCAATCCGATCCGGAGAAAATATCCTTTATTGACATCTCAACAGAAATAGTATGTATAAAAAGCTTCAACCCGTTTTACAGAAAGAACTTGATTCCATCCGCGAAGCGGGACTTTTTAAAAAAGAACGTGTAATCATCACACCCCAGGGCGCTGATATCAAAATCAGCAACGGCCAGGAAGTGATCAACTTTTGTGCAAACAATTACCTGGGCCTTTCATCGCACCCGCGTGTTGTCAAAGCGGCTAAGGCGGCTATTGATACGCACGGGTTCGGAATGTCGTCTGTTCGCTTCATTTGCGGAACACAGGATATTCATAAAGAACTGGAGCAAAAGATCTCCGAGTTCCTCGGTACGGAAGATACCATTTTATACGCTGCGGCTTTTGACGCCAATGGCGGAGTGTTTGAACCCTTGCTGGGTGAGAAGGATGCAATCATTTCCGATGAGTTGAATCATGCATCTATTATTGACGGTGTTCGTTTGTGCAAGGCCATGCGCTACCGCTACAAGCACAACAACATGGAAGATTTGAAAAAACAGCTGGATGACGCGAAGGCTGCAGGCGCAAATCAAATAATTATCGTTACTGATGGAGCCTTCTCGATGGATGGTACAATCGCTTCGCTTGATAGAATCTGTGATCTGGCAGATCAATACGAAGCTTTGGTGATGACGGACGAATGTCATTCGACAGGGTTTATCGGAAAAACGGGTCGCGGGGTTCCGGAATATCGCGGAGTAACCGGCCGGGTGGATATTATCACCGGAACGTTAGGCAAGGCATTGGGCGGTGCATCCGGTGGATTTACTTCTGGCAGAAAGGAAATTATTGAAATGCTGCGTCAGCGTTCCCGGCCCTATTTGTTTTCAAATACGTTGGCACCGTCTATCGTAGGCGCATCGATTGAAGTGTTCAACATGCTTTCGGAAACAACCGCGTTACGCGACAAGCTTGAAGCCAATACAAAATACTTCCGCACCGAAATGACGAAGGCCGGCTTTGATATTAAACCTGGCGAGCACCCGATCGTTCCGATCATGTTATACGAAGCTCCTCTTGCGCAGAAGTTTGCTGAGAAGCTTTTGGAAAAAGGAATTTATGTAATCGGATTCTTCTTCCCCGTGGTGGCGAAAGGGCAGGCGCGTATCCGTGTGCAGATTTCTGCCGGTCACGACAAGCATCACCTCGACAAGGCGATCAAAGCATTTACAGAAGTAGGGAAGGAACTGGGCGTGCTGAAAGGCTAAATGCCCAGCTTCTTTTTATTCTTGTTTACGATGTCGCCCATTTTGGAAGTGTCTTCCGCGAGCAAATCGTAAGCAGGTTCAATGTTTTTTGAGGGAAGAAAGTAAATCGGCTTTCTGCGTGTTTTGAGTTTCATCTTATAAACGTTAAACACGGGAATCAGATGGATTGATTTGATATCCGGCCATTTCAACACGAGATTCTTACCGAGTTCAAGCACCACAACTTTATCTTTTCCAATCGCCACCCGCCTCAGTACTTCCATCAGGAAAAAGAAGATAACAAAGAAGATGCAGCCGAGACTCACAAAGATGATGGTGGCTGCGGTATTTTTTGGCGTGCTTTCGAAACGTACTGCAAGCGCGAGGGCCACGAGCCATTGCAACAAGGCAAATCCTAAAAAGAAAAATTTTGCAAAGTAAAATTTAACCGGACTCGCTTGTTTCAGTTTACCCATCGTGTATCCAATCTGTGTTTATTGGATAAAGATACGAAGTTTGAAATCAAATGTTACGGAATTGTTACGCACTACCGCACGTCTTCTGTTTCCTCTTCGCTGATGTCTTCCCAGATTTCGGGTTCCTCGTTGTGAAGGTATTCCAGGATTTTGCGTTCTACCTGCCGGAGTTTTAAACCTTTAATGTATTTGCCGTTGCGGGCAAGAATTAAACGTCCTGTTTCTTCGGAGATTGCAACAACAAGCGTATCGGTTCCTTCCGACATGCCGATGGCTGACCGGTGACGCAATCCGTAGTTCGCGGGCAGGTGATCGTTCTCGCTTACAGGCAATACACATCGCGCAGCCTTGATACGACCTTTATAAATGATCACGGCACCATCGTGCAGCGGACTGTTCTTATTGAAGATGGAAATAAGTAATCCTTTTGTGATCTCTGCATCCAGCGGCTCACCGGTTTGAATGTAAAACTTCATTTCCGTATCGCGCGAAAAAACAATCAGCGCCCCGGTGCGCGATGCTTTCAGAGTCTTAACAGCTTCCGTTACTTGGTGAATATCGAAGTCATCATGATACGTGTGTTTTCCGGTCGCAAGATTCTTCAGAAAGTTGTCACGGAATTCGGTACCTCGTCCAATCACCAATAGAAACTTCCTGATCTCGGGCTGAAACAAAATGATCATCGCCAGCACACCAACTCCCATAAATTGGCCGAGAATAGTACTCAGCAATTCCATCTGCGCAGCGCGCACAATCAGGTAGATAAAATAGAGTGCGAGAATCCCAAGGAAAATGTTTACTGCAATACTGCCCCGGATAAGTTTATAAACCTGGTAGAGCAAAATACTCACCAGCGCGATGTCGATCAGATCGACCCATGCAACTTCGAGGAAACCGATTTTAAAAAGCAGCACCATTAGGGCAAATGTAACCAGAACTGCGCAGGCTGTGAAGTATTTGGCGTATAAAAACAGGATCGGGCTAAAGCCGGGTGAACAACCTGATAACCTGAACGGCTTCTTTTACATCGTGCACGCGTAAGATGTCTGCGCCTTTAAGAAGCGCAGTCATGTTCAGCGCTGTGGTACCGCTCAACGCTTCTTCAGGCGTGATGCCAAGTGTTTTCCAGATCATCGACTTGCGCGAGAGTCCTGCGAGAATCGGGCGATTGAGATTTTTGAAATAATCGAGATGAGTCAGCAATTCAAAATTCTGATCGATCGTTTTTGCAAAGCCGAATCCGGGGTCGATAATGATGTCGTTGACACCAAGACTTTTTAACCGGTCAGTCTTATCAATGAAATAGTCGGTAATCTCGCTGATAAGATTCTGATATTGTGTGAGACTATTCATGGTTTGCGGATTGCCCCGCATGTGCATGGCGATGTACGGAACGTTCAGCGAAGCAACTGTCTCAAGCATATTAGGATCAAATGTCCCTGCAGAAATGTCATTGATAACACATGCGCCTTCCTGAACGGCTTCGCGCGCAACGCATCCGCGAAAGGTATCCACCGAAATCAACGCTCCCGGAAATTTTTTAACGATAACTTTTATTGCTGTTATAACCCGCCTGCGTTCTTCATCGATTGAAATATCTTCTGCTCCGGGGCGGGAGGAATATCCGCCAACGTCAAGAAAAGTCGCGCCATCGGAAAGCATTTTTTCGGCTTGTTTCAGAACCTCCGCTTCTGCGGTGACCCGGCTGCCGCTAAAAAAGCTGTCGGGCGTAACGTTCAAAATCCCCATCACCACCGGTGTGCTCAGGTCAACCAGTTTGCCCTTCACGTTCAGGGTTTTTGCGGAGGTATTAATCGAAGCGGCCGATTTCACAGAAAGTAAATTTGGTCTTATGTTTACAGTTTAAATCAACAGTTTTGATCGACAAAACCGCCTCCGAATATAAACAGGTCATAACCACCTGCAAAACGCTGTTCGAGAAGAAGACCCGTGACTACGGAACGGCCTGGCGGATTCTTCGCCTGCCCTCAATCACCGATCAGATATTCATCAAAGCCCAACGCATCCGCAGCATCCAGGATAAAGGCACGCAAAAGGTTGACGACCCGATTACGGATGAATTTATAGGCATCATTAATTATTGTGTGATTGCCCTGATTCAGATCGAACTGGGCGATGCGCAGGAAACAGAAATGACCTTCGAACAACTTGAGCCGCTGTACGACAAGGCGGTTAACGAAACCTTCTCCCTTCAGCAAAATAAGAATCACGATTATGGTGAAGCCTGGAGGGATATGCGGGTAAGCTCCATTACCGACATAATTCTTATGAAATTGTTAAGGGTGAAACAAATCGAAGACAATCAGGGTAAGACATTAGTGAGTGAAGGCGTGAAGGCGAATTATCAGGATATGATCAATTACGCTGTTTTTGCGATGATCTTAATGTCGGGTAAGTAATATACTAAATTGAACTGTTGGCGGTTTAACCTGTCAACTGCGGACACTATGGTAAGAAAAATAATCGATCAATTCTCGCGGTTTTTCATTGGCGGGCTTTTCATCTTCTCCGGACTGATTAAGCTAAATGACCCTGTCGGGACCGAAATCAAGATGCATGAGTACTTTGAAGTATTCACCAACGATTTTGGCTCGTTCTTTAAAATTTTTATTCCGTACGCGCTGGAGATCGGCTTTATCATGGTGGTGCTTGAAATTGTTCTCGGGGTGGCCGTGCTGATCAACTACCGCATGAAGATTACTACGTGGGTGCTTTTTCTGTTGTTGCTGTTTTTTACGTTTCTCACATTCTATTCAGCATACTTTAACAAGGTTACGGATTGCGGATGTTTTGGCGATGCCATCAAGCTCACACCCTGGCAATCCTTTACCAAAGATGTTATCCTGATGGTTTTTGTACTTCACTTGCTGTGGTATCACAGGAGGTACGAGCCGGTTCTGCGAACACGCGAAGGCCATGCGGTTGTTCTGGGTACAACGATCCTTTGCATTTTCCTGGGCGTCTATGCTATCCGGCATTTACCATTCATTGATTTCCGGGCGTACAGAATCGGGAACAACATTCCTGAGCAAATGAAACCACAGGAACAGCCGGTGATTGAGTATGTGTTTGAGAAGGATGGAAAAGAGGTCGCCTCTCAAACTTTTCTCTCGGATGGCTACACGTATAAAAGTTCGCGTGTGTTGAATGCTGATAAAGCTATAGCGAAGATCACTGACTTTTCGGTCACCAGTGCCGAGGGTGAAGATGTTACCCGGGAGGCCTTTACCGGGGCAAAGCTTCTGATCATTATGTATGATGTAAAAAAGGCTTCGACAAAGAATATTGAAGATATTGTTACGCTGACAAAATCGCTGGAAGGCAAAGTCGACATGATGATTTTGACATCATCTCCGTCTGATGTAATTGATGCGTTCCGGCATCAGCATCAGCTGGCGGTGCCTTACTTCTTTACGGATGCAACGGTACTGAAAACAATTGTTAGGTCGAACCCCGGCCTTACGTTATGGGTTGACGGAACCGTAAAAGGCATGTGGCATCACAATGATACGCCTGATGCGGCCGAAGTACTCGGCCTGATAAATTGACTTTCATGAAGCTATACCTCATCGGTTTGCCTGGCTCGGGAAAAAGCACCCTGGGAAAAAAACTAGCCGGTGAGTTAAGCATCCCCTTCATTGATCTCGACCATGCGATCGAACAGGAAAGCGGAAAGTCTGTTGCGGCTATTTTCTCAGAACATGGCGAGGAATATTTCAGAAGCCTGGAAGCGGTGGCGTTACGTCAGCAAAGCAAATCTGCAGAATTTGTTATGGCCTGCGGTGGTGGTACGCCATGTTTTCACGACAACATGCCTTTTATGAATGCTTCGGGCAGAACGGTATTTCTGAACGTGCCGGTTTCTGAAATCTTGAAGCGATTTATGCTTACGCGGGAGCACAGCCTTCGGCCCTTGCTGAATGAATCCGATCCGGAAAAACTTACCGGGAAACTTGAAGATTTATTAGCGAAAAGGTTGCCGTTCTACACCCAGGCAGAAATAACTTTAAGCGGTTTGCAATCACCTGCAGAAATTCTGGCGGAATTAAAACGTAAATCCAACGGTTAGCATCGCGCTGTTCATCGTATTCTTCAAACGCGCTACAGGACCAACTACATTGTTATCTGCATCCGTCACCGTATACGGACTGTATGAAGAGTTATAACGGGTATTCAAAAACGTTCCGTCAATGAAGAACTTGTCCAGCCTCACGCCAACGCCTCCGCTTATCGTTGTTACGCTACTGCCAAGATTAAATGTGTTCTTGTAAGGGTTGTTCTGCAAATTGTATCCACCCCGCACACGCACGATGCCGATTCTTGCCTCAGCTCCAATGCGGTAATTGATAACATTAGAATAGTAATACTTCACATCATTGTTATCCGGCTTGAAAGAAACTCCCGGGGTATCGGAATTATAACGCGCCTTCCCATAGTTAACAAACTCAACATCACCCGAAACAACGCCATACTTTCCAACGAAAAATGCCAGCCCGGTGCTTAGTTTCATCGGTGTAATCAGGTTGTATTCCGATACGATTGGCTCGGATGAAATGTCTTCATCCGAACGCACGCTGCTGTCCCAGTTCGCGCGAAGTCGGGCACTGTAGGTGTCGGTAAGTGTATAATACGTTGGGGTAACCAGTGAAACGCCTACCTGGGCAAAGTCCACAAAACGATAAATCACACCCAGCGTTAAGTTTACACCTGATCCGTCAATCTCAATGTTTTCATTTAATGTCAAATCATCCAGCGGTGACGGGTAGCCGCTGCTAAAGGTAAAGTTACGTTCCGTGTACGCGGAAGCATACTTGTAGCGTAAGGTTGTCACGCCCACGGCAGCGCCAAAGAAGAATTTATCACTGATATTTCCGCCATACGCAAACGACCATTGATACTGCGCTCCGCGAAGGTTGACCCGACCATTCCGGTTAACGGTGCGAACCTCGTCACCTAGTGTATCCAGCTCCGAGAAATAATTTATGTAATCGTCAGGCAGCGAAGGTGAGGTGTTATCAGGATCTTCATTATAGGGAGTGATCAGAAATGTTTGATAGGCCAAACCCTCCGGTGCATCGAAGTTCAAAAGAGGAATGTCACTATACGGACTTGGAACGGTGTTAATGGAGTAACCCTGCGCCATTTGTTCGAAGTAGTCGATAATTGAAGTTGCATTGTCTCTTCCCTGGTACTGAAAAGCATTTTGAAAATCGTTCGTCCGTGTCATGGTAATGGCGAATGATCCACCCAAAAAATTCCCGGATTCTCTCGGGCTGTGGTGTACGTAGCTCAATCCGGGAATATTAAATACTGTTTTGGAATCATCGGCCGTGTTTGTTCCGGTATGATTTAACAGGGTAGAATTTGAATTATAGAAATTCAATCCGGGACTGAAGGTAAACTCTGAACGGTTGTACATTCCAAGTCCTGCGGGGTTCGCGAGTGCTGAACTGTAGTCGCCACCAAGTGCCACCTGTGCTCCGCCCATTCCCTGAATGCGCGCACTTCCGCCCGGCTTCGTTCTGCTGAACAAAAGTGCGTTCTCAACAAAGCCTTGTGAAAAAACCTGGCTGCAAAAGAACATGAGAATAACACTAAGGCTTATTTGAAAAGACCTCATACCTGTTGTTGTTAAAAAATTGAACGCTTAACCTCTTCCGCGCGGGCGTGGACTTGAACCGCCACCTCCACCTCCGCCACCACCGCCAGAGCCACCCCGTGAAGGAGAAGGAGAGTATGATGGTGTATGCGATGGAGTATGAGAAGGCGTTGAAGGCTGGCTGAATAAGTCCCGGCTTCGTGACGGCCTGCTCGTAGGATTCGAAAATCCTGAATTATCATTATTAAACGGCCTGCTGCTTGAAGGACTTACTCCCGGATTGAAGCCGGTGTTTCTTCGTGAAGGCCTCACGTAATAGTCATCCTGCGCCTGACGCTTGCGAGTTCTGCCATTCACATTAGCTACATCGTCTGTAGAACGGGTGCGGGTAACGGTTCTTTGCGTAGGCGTTACAGCAGCCGAGTGACGTGAAGGGCGTTTTCCGTAATTTCCTCTTACCGGTTCATTGTAATAACCTCCGCCATAGTAGTAGGATGGATATCCGTAACCGTAGCCGCCATAGTACGGGTATCCGCCATATCCATAACCCCACGGGCTCCAGTAATTTCCGAATGTAAATGAAAGCGACCAGCCTGTGCGCCATCCGTACGAAGGGCCCATGCCGTAACCCGTTCCGTAGTACGGATTCATCCAGGGATCATAAAATCCGCCACCGTAATATGGACTGGCCCACGGGCTGTAATATCCAATACCGTAATACGGACTGTTCCACATAGCATTGGCGTAATAGCTGCTGCGGGCCCAGTTGGCGTTATTATAGTAGCTGTTGTTAAAATTTGTAGTTGCTGCCGGAGGCGTGTAGCCTTCCAGATAATAGTTGCTCTCGTCTTCGCTCGCTTTTTCAGAATTCGAACGGGACACATATTCCGGATTTACATTTCTTGCAGAGTAACTGTCGGTAGGGTTGGAATTGTCATCCTCTTCCTCTGTTACAACTTCCTCATGCTTTGGTTTTTTCGTTTTAACCGAAGCGTAGTCCGCGTAAGCTTCGATTGATTTGTTCTTTTCACGGTCCTTGCTGCGGAAATACATATCGTCATTTTCAGCGCGCTGTGCAGACACCTCCAGCGTCATCGCCATTCCCAATAAGCCCGCTAACACAATTCTAGTTTTCATAATGCCGATAGTTAGGTTGGTAGTATAACGTATAAACAGGTGAAAAGTGTTCCTAAACCTACGAATTTGACAGGGCAAACACTACAGAAATTACGCTTACCCCTTTATTCCAAACCTTCCTGCTTTATATTTGCCGGATAGTTGAAAAAAGTGCAATAATTATACCAACATGGGCAAAGAATTAACCAGCAGAAGCGAAGATTACTCGCAGTGGTACAACGAGTTAGTGAAAAAGGCCGACCTGGCCGAACATTCCGATGTGCGCGGGTGCATGGTGATTAAACCCTATGGGTATAGCATCTGGGAGAAAATGCAACAAACACTTGACAAGATGTTTAAAGACACCGGTCACGTGAATGCCTATTTCCCCTTATTCATTCCAAAGTCATATCTCGCGAAAGAGGCCAGTCATGTTGAAGGGTTTGCAAAAGAATGTGCAATTGTTACGCATTACCGTCTGAAAAATTCAGAAGATGGAAAGAGTGTGGTTGTAGATCCGGACGCGAAACTCGAAGAAGAACTTATCGTGAGGCCTACATCAGAAACGGTGATCTGGAACTCCTACAAAAAATGGATTCAATCGTACCGCGACCTGCCGATCCTTATCAACCAATGGGCAAACGTTGTTCGCTGGGAAATGCGCACGCGTCTTTTCCTGAGAACGGCAGAGTTTCTCTGGCAGGAAGGCCATACAGCTCACTCTACTGCGGATGAAGCGGTAAAAGAAACGCTTCAAATGCTTGACGTATATGCTGAATTTGCGGAGCGTCACATGGCGGTGCCGGTGGTTAAAGGAAAAAAATCGGAGGGTGAAAAATTCCCTGGCGCGATCGATACGTATTGCATTGAGGGATTGATGCAGGATGGCAAGGCGTTACAGGCGGGTACATCACATTTCCTCGGACAAAATTTCGCGAAAGCATTTGATGTTCAGTTTGCCGGTAAAGACGGTAAACTGGATTACGTGTGGGGAACTTCATGGGGCGTTAGCACCCGATTGATGGGTGCGTTGATCATGGCTCACTCCGATGATGACGGCCTCGTGCTGCCTCCAAAACTGGCGCCAATTCATGTTGTGATCGTGCCGATCTTCAAAACCGATGACGAGTTCAACCGCATTTCGGAAAAAGTAAATGAGATCAGCGCAGAGCTTCGTAAGCATAACATTACGGTGAAGTTTGACAGCCGTGATACACACAAGCCGGGCTTCAAGTTTGCCGAATGGGAACTGAAAGGCGTGCCTGTGCGATTGGCAATCGGCCCACGTGACCTGGAAAACGGAACGGTGGAAGTTGCCCGCAGGGACACCAAGGAAAAGAAGGTGATGAATATAGACAGCGTGGCAGTAGATGTACTTGTTCTGCTGGACGATATCCAAAAAAACATTTACCAGAAAGCATTCAAGCTTCGCGAAGAGATGACCACGCAGGTTGATACCTTCGATGAGTTCAAAAAGGTAATGGAAGAAAAGGGTGGATTTGTGCTGGCCCATTGGGACGGAACCAAGGAAACCGAAGCTGCTATTAAGGAAGCTACAAAAGCCACAATCCGTTGTATTCCATTGGATGCACCGGAAGAAAAAGGCGTTTGTGTGTTTTCAGGCAAACCCTCTTCCAAAAGGGTGCTTTTCGCGCAAGCATATTGACGGGTAAATGCGTACTTTTAAATCCCTGAAATTTATTGCCTTATGTGGTTGATCATTGCAGCGCTTATCGTAGCCGGCATTGTGCTCATTATCGCGGAGATAGTTTTTATCCCCGGCACGACCGTGGTTGGCTTTTTGGGTGCAGCCTTTATGATTGCAGGGGTAGTGTTTGCATACCGGCAATACGACAATCAGATTGGTTTTTATGTAATGCTGGGTACCGGCCTGACCACTGCGTTGGCGTTGTACTTCAGTTTTCGGTACGGAACCTGGAACAAATTTGCCAATAACTCGGCTATCAGCAGTAAAGTAAATGAAGGCCTTACCTCAAAATTGAGCGAAGGTGAGGAAGGCGTTACCGTATCTGCGTTGCGGCCAATCGGCACAGCTGACTTTCAGGGAAAATTCTTTGAAGTGAAAACAAATGGAGAATATGTGGAGAATGCGGTTCGCGTCAGAATTGTAAAGATCCGCTCAAACGATGTTGTAGTAGAACCAATTCAATAACCCCCAAAACCTAACGTAAATTTTATGGATGGCATAGCGCTTTTAGTGACAGTCTTTGCAGGGATAATCCTGTTTTTTATTTTCCTCTATTTTGTTCCTGTCGGCCTCTGGATCACGGCATTGTTTTCAGGCGTACGTGTGGGGTTGGTGGAGCTGGTGGTGATGCGCATCCGTAAAGTGCCGCCACGGGTTATTGTTGAATCGTTGATCACAGCTACCAAGGCCGGATTAAAGCTGACGTCAAATGAGTTGGAAACGCACTACCTGGCAGGTGGAAATGTGCCGAACGTAATTCGTGCGTTGATTTCTGCCGATAAGGCAAACATCCATCTCGAGTTTAAACAAGCCACCGCGATTGACCTTGCCGGCCGCGATGTGTTTCAGGCTGTTCAGATTTCGGTTAACCCGAAAGTAATCACAACTCCTAAAGTTGCCGCTGTAGCTGCCGATGGTATCCAGTTAATTGCTGTAGCCCGGGTAACGGTTCGCGCCAGCATCCAGCAACTGGTAGGTGGTGCCGGTGAAGATACAATTCTTGCACGCGTTGGTGAAGGTATCGTATCGTCAATTGGTTCGGCTAAGTCGCACAAAGAAGTATTGGAAAGTCCGGATAAGATTTCAAAGCTTGTGTTGTCGCGCGGTTTGGATGCGGGAACCGCATTTGAAATTCTTTCCATTGATATTGCCGATGTGGATGTAGGTGCAAACATTGGTGCGAAACTTCAAATCGATCAGGCAACAGCCGACTTGAAAGTTGCTGAAGCCAAAGCGGAAGAAAGACGTGCGATGGCGGTTGCTCTGGAGCAGGAGATGATCGCGAAAGCACAAGAAGCCCGCGCGAATGTAATTCAGGCGGAAGCCGAAATTCCAAAAGCGATGGCGGAAGCTTTCACCAAAGGGAACCTGGGTGTGATGGATTATTACAAAATGCAGAACGTTCAGGCTGATACTGAGATGAGAAATTCAATCTCAGGAAAAGGTTCTACGAAGAAAGAATAATTCGGAGTATTCGGCATTAGGGATCAGGCATCTGACTGCTTAATCCCTAATTCCTAATGCCTGACGACTAATGTCTGCTTATTCCCGATTTCAGTTTCTTATAAATCTCCAGGCAAACCCACGCATCGGTTGCCGCATACACAACCTGCTTTTCATTAAGTTGTTCTGCTTCCCAGTTGGAAGTCTGTGCGCCTTTTGAAATCCTGAAGCCCAGCAGTAACGCGGTTAATTTTTTCACGCTCTCTACTTCAAGACCGGTTTCGCGTGCCATCGTTGAAAGCTCGGCAAAACCTGCGGGCGTAAATTTTCCCAAACGATGCAGCGTCTTAATATCATCGCGGAGGCCAACGCCTGCTTTGATAACATTTTCGTTTTCGAAAAATGTGGTAATCTCTTTGGTAAGACCTGTAAAATTAAGTCGGATAAGAAAAACTTTTTCAGGAATAGCCAGTTGAAGCAAAGCAACTTTGAACACCTGACCTTTTACAAACGCAGGTTTGGTTTCTGTATCAAAGCCCACCACTTCATGCTTTTGTATTTCCGTGAATACGTCATGAAGATGCGCAGCTTTTGTAACAAGCTGAATGTCTCCCATAAACGCTTTCAGCGGAAGCGCGTTGATCTCATCGTGAGAGATAGTTTTGCCTGGATTCACCCCACTCATTCTTTCAGAAAGGGCAAATATAAACCACTTCGGGGCATGTGAAAATGCTCCTGCCTCATTTTCGGTACATGGATCACGTAAGATTTCTTCCGGCCGAAGGGTAATCCATGTATCCTGATGCAAATTTTGCTACTTTACAGTTCCTAAAACATAAACCATGGCGGGCTCTATCTTTCGTAAGAAACCAATCTCCAACGTTGTGCCCGATGGGCATGGGCACCAGTTAAACAAGGTGCTCGGTGTGCGCGACCTTACGGCCATGGGTATTGCTGCTGTTATTGGAGCGGGTGTTTTTTCGACCATTGGTCAGGCAGCATTTGATGGCGGCCCCGGGGTATCGCTTCTGTTTGTGATCACTGCCGTTACGTGCGGATTCTCTGCCTTATGTTATGCCGAGTTTGCCAGTCGTGTTCCGGTATCGGGAAGTGCCTACACATATTCGTATGTTGTGTTCGGTGAAATCATCGCGTGGATTATCGGCTGGGCATTGATCCTCGAATACGCAATTGGAAATATTGTAGTGGCCATTTCCTGGAGCACGTACTTTAACAACCTTCTTGTCAACATCTTTAATATTCATCTGCCGGATTGGATGCTGATCGATTACTCAACGGCCAAGGCTGCATTCAGTTCTGCCACGCAGTTTATGGCCGCTGGCGATTTTTCGAATGCTGCGGATGTAAGTAAATACCAGTTCGCGATCAACGCCTGGAATAGCGCTCCGCGAATCGGAGATATGCCGATATTTTTTAACCTTCCTGCCTTTATTGTTGTTGGCTTGATCACCTGGCTGGCGTACATCGGAATTAAGGAAAGTAAGAACTCAGCCAACTACATGGTTGTGTTTAAAGTGGCGGTAATCATTTTTGTAATTATTGCCGGAGCATTCTTTGTTGACGTAAGCAACTGGACACCTTTTTTGCCAAACCGGTTTGAAGGTGTATTGAAAGGGGTGTCGGCTGTGTTCTATGCGTACATCGGTTTTGATGCGATTTCAACAACCGCTGAAGAATGCAAAAATCCCCAACGCGACATACCTCGCGGGATGATTTATTCGCTGGTGATTTGTACAACCCTTTACGTATTGATTGCACTTGTCCTTACCGGAATTGAAAATTATTCGAAGTTCAGCGGAGTAAACGATCCGTTGGCGTTTGTTTTTGAACACCGCGCTCCCTGGATCGAAAAAATTATTTCTGTTAGTGCTGTTGTGGCAACAACCAGCGTGTTGCTGGTATTCCAGCTCGGGCAGCCCCGCATCTGGATGAGCATGAGCCGTGACGGGTTGCTCCCGAAAAAATTTCAAACGATCCATCCAAAGTATCAAACTCCTTCTTTCGCTACCATCATCACGGGAATTCTGGTGGCCGTACCGGCTTTGTTTATGGAGAGTGGGTTCATGACTAACATGACAAGCATCGGAACGTTGTTCGCGTTTGTTCTGGTTTCCGGTGGGGTGTTGATGCTGCCACGCATTGAAAAAGAGGTTGGTAAATTCAGACTGCCGTACATCAATGGCCGGTTCATTGTGCCGGTACTGTTTGCGTTGTTTGTGTACCTGTTCCGCACCCGCATCACCACATTGTTCGATGGTGAAATTGCAGCCGATAAAGTATTGTTTACGATTTTCCTTGTATTGGCATTTGTGCTGACGATCTTAACCGTTGTCAGAAAGTTCTCTGTTATCCCGATTCTCGGTGTGCTGTTCTGTTCATACCTGATGATTGAAATTCCTGCAAACAGCTGGGGATATTTCTTTTTGTGGATGGCGTTGGGGCTGATTATTTACTTCGCGTACGGCTATCGCAAAAGTAAACTGGCATAAACTTGAGGCTGCACAACCCGTCTTTGCTAAAACATCTTCGGGATATTTTAATTCTGCCGTTCTCCGTTACGGTAATCATCCCATTATTAATTTATGAAAACACCAACTGGTTTTTCTTCGATAATCTCGCCCTTACGATATTCGGTTCAGTGATCTTAAGCTGTGGTTTGGCGTTATTTCTGTATACCGTGGTACTTTTTCGAACGTATGGGCGCGGAACACTTGCACCCTGGACGCCAACCGAGAAACTTGTGATACGCGGTCCGTACCGTTATTGCAGAAACCCGATGATCAGCGGAGTGTTCTTTATTTTGATTGGCGAGTCAATGGTATATTATTCCATAAACATCCTCATTTGGGCCGGGATATTCCTACTCATCAACACAACATATTTCGTATTGAAAGAAGAACCCGACCTGTACAAACGATTCGGTGATGAATATTCAGAATATAAAAGGAATGTTCCGCGGTGGATTCCCCGGCTAACACCGTATGATAAATAGGATCATTTAACCGTCACTTGATAATTCACATTCCGGTCTTTCAGGTATTGCTGAATGAATTCGAAATGATCCTGCTGCTCACCCAAATACTCGGGAGGACAAATTCCTTTACGATCAAATTTACCATCTGCTACTAAGTTTGCCGCTGCTGTGCACGTGTATCCGGTAGTGCGTGCCATGGATAATGTTCCGGTAACTTTATCGGTTCGATCGAGCAGATTGTATTGATAAGTCTTTTTTGTACCGTTCTCATCTCCGCTTACGCGGATGCGCATCACCGTAAATTCTTCTTCGCCCGGTTTTAATTTCCACTTCGGAAACAAGAGCTTGGCGGTAAGATCAATCGGCCGTACTTTCTGTCCTTTTACATCCAGCTCTTCGTACGAGAAAAAGCCGCTTTCGCGAAGCACGCGCAGGTATTCAATATTGCCGGGGTACCGCAACGTTTTTTCGATCATGTTCGGAATGTTCGGCATTGTTTTAATCAGCGACCGCAATCCGTCTGAATTCCAGGATTCCAGCGTTCCAACTCCGTCAAACTTGATGAGTTCCGAATCACTCAGTGCTTCCTTAATAACAATCTCACCGCTTTGCACGTATCGCGCGGGGCGAACATATTCCTCGATCACGTCAATGGGCGAGAACACAGCTTTGTATTCGTAAGGCCATTCACGCACAACGGGCAATCCGCCCACCAAACATTCATACGACTTAACGGCCATGCGCTTGTTATGATAACCGAGAATGATGTTCCCCATACCGGGTGCCACACCACAATCGGTGACAATTGTTACGTTGTGCTGTTTGGCAAGGTCATCCAGCAGAAATGGATCTTCCGGAAAGAACGAAATGTCGACCATGTTCTTTCCTGCTTCGATTACGGTCTTTACAGTTTGAAAACCCATGAATCCCGGCACGGCCCCGATCACCAAATCGAATTGCTGAACAGTTTGTGCCAGCGCCCTGATGTCGGAAAAATCGAGCCTTTGTGTTTTGATGTTATGCTGCTTCAACACACCAAGCGCTTCTTCGCTGAAGTCGGCCGAGGTAACATCAAATTTTTTTGAAAGATCGATAGCCATGGCTTTACCAACCAGACCGGCACCGAGTACAAGTACTTTTTTCATGCCTCAAAATACGTCCGTCACCGGATAAATCCATGCAAAATTACGAGTGCGGAAGGCGCCATCAGCACTAAATCGATGGGTGAAAATTTTTCTTTAAGCGAATAAAAAATACGGACAGTCTTTTCCATGGCTGTTTCAAGGGGTTGGTTGAAAAAGGTTGATTGGGGTTTTCGGGCAGGCGTATCAGAAGTTTATTCTGATATTAGATTCGCAAACGCGATACCTCGCTCGGGGTTACATAAATTTCAGGTAACTTTCATTAAACAATTTCCGTAGTGCATGCTCAACCCTGATAAAATTCTGCAGAAAGCTAAAACATCTCCGTTCTATAGACGCATTTTAAATTGGTCGCTTGCGCGGATGATACCCTTCAACAAACCACATGGATTTAAGATTGTGGAGATTTCAGACTTCCGGATAAAAACAATCATTCCGTACAAACGAAGCAACTTCAATCATATTCGTGGATTACATGCGTGCTCGCTCGCTACCATTTCTGAATTCACAACCGGTTTTCTGCTGATCAGTAACCTGGATATGAAGCGATACCGGCTGATTATGCCGCGTCTTGAAATGGATTATCACTATCAGGGGAAAATGGATTCGTTTGCCGAATTTTCTATTTCTCAAGCGTGGCTTGATGAAAATATTATTACTCCGTTGAAAACACAGGATGCTGTGGTGGTGCCATGCGAAGTAAAAATTCATGATGCGCAGGGAAATCATCTTACCACCGGAAAAATCTTCTGGCAGATCAAAAGCTGGGACAAGGTGAAAACAAAAGTTTCGTGACCGGATTTTCGTAACTTCACATCCAACCATTCCTGACGTATGAAAAAGATCGATGCGCTCTTTCTGGAGTATGGTGAAAGTCACCAGAACCCAACCAATAAAACAATCCATTGGATTTGTGTGCCGCTGATTTTTTTTAGCATTGTCGGGTTAATTGCATCTATCCCGGCAACTCCCCTGCAAAACCTGACAGACGGAAACCCATATGCAAACTGGGCTACCGTGCTGCTGATCCTGGTAATTGTTTACTACGTTTCTCTTTCTATTCCACTTGCTATCGCGATGGCGTTTTTTGGCTTGGTGTGCATTGTGTTGTGCAACATTATTGCCGGGCTAAACATTGCTCCCTTGTGGCTGGTTTGTGTTATTATTTTTGTGGGTGCGTGGATCGGCCAGTTTTATGGTCACAAAGTCGAAGGAAAGAAGCCTTCCTTTTTCAAGGATATTCAGTTTCTCATGATTGGCCCTGCGTGGCTTATGCATTTCATCTTTAAAAGATTGGGAATTCCCTATTAGTGGCAGCGTTCTCTTTTCACGAAGGATCACCGGAAGGTCTGGCCTTTCATGTTGACCCGGGAATTTTTCACGACCCGAAGCATCTGTTACTTCAGGCTCAATCGGGTTGGATTACGTTTTATGTTAAAGCAGGATCGTTCGTTGAAGGGTTAGTTCATTTGAATCTGCGGGACGGTGATGCCGTTAGCCCGTATCGAAGTCCGTTTGGATCATTTATTTTTTCGGATGCAGTTAATCAGGCAACGCTTCATGAGTTTATAGGGTTCTGTGAAAAAAGATTGAAGGATCGGGATATCACAACGATTACGCTTAAGCATCAGCCCGAGATCTATGCGCCCCAAAAAAATTTGGATACGGAGGTTGTGTTACAGGCTGCCGGTTATAAAATTCAGTTTGCAGAAACCAGCGCGATCATTGCCGTTACGGGTGAGTCATTTGAATCGGGATTGCATCGCTCTGAAAAGAAAAGATTACGTAAATGTCGCGACAGCAGACTGGTTTTTGAATCAGCATCAATTGACCAGCTTCAAAAAGTCTATACTTTCCTCGAAGCGTGCCGGGAAGAAAAAGGATACTCCCTGAGCATGTCGTTTCCGGATATTGAAAAGCTGGCCAACGCTTTTCCCGACCGGCTGCTGCTTACCCGTGTGGTAGATAAGAGCCAAATGGTTGCCGCCAACATCTCCATGCGGATTTATAATGATGTGCTGTATAATTTTTATCACGATCACAGTGGCGAGTATGATCATCTAAGCCCGGTGGTGTTGCTGAACGAAGGATTATATCAATATTGCCAACATCAGAAAATCAGGTTACTCGACCTGGGGACATCCAACCTTGACGGCAAGCTCAATGAATCGCTGCTGAACTTCAAGCTTCGGTTGGGTGCGCGCCCTTCCCGCAAAATCACATTTACCAAGCAACTTTCATGATGGAACGACCTCTGGTAACCGTGATTTGTTTGTGTTATAACCATGAAAGGTTTGTTGCGGAGGCCATCCGCTCGGTGTTAAATCAAACGTACCGCAACGTGCAACTGATCGTAGTAGATGATGCGAGTACAGACAACAGTGTGAATGTAATCAAGACTGCTATCGCCTCAAATCCTGGAGTCCGGTTCATTTCGCTGCCCGAAAACCTCGGGAATTGTGCCGCATTTAATCGCGGCCTGGCACAGGCGGAAGGGTTGTTCATCATAGACCTCGCAGCTGACGATCTATTGATGCCTGACCGTATTGAGGTCGGTGTAAAAACGCTGCTTGAAAAAGGCGCCAAGTTTGGCGTGCACTTCTCGGATGCCGAAATCATCGATGAATATGGAGCACATCTGTACAATCACTCCGACCGCTTTCCGCATCAAACCATTCCGCAAGGCGATGTTTACCGCGAGATAACCAGTCGGTACTTTATTTGTCCGCCAACGGTGATGTTCATGCGCCAGGTTGCCGATGTGCTGGGCGGTTATGATGAAACGCTGTCGTACGAAGATTTCGATTTTTGGGTCCGATCGTCACGCGCCTTTCATTATGCATATTCACCGCAAATTCTCGTACAAAAGCGAGTGTTCAAGGGAACATTAGGTTCCCGCCAGTTCAGGTTATTCAGTCCGCATTCAAGATCAACACTAAAAATCTGCGAAAAAATTTTGCGGTTGAACAACACAGCCGAAGAACGACAGGCGCTTCATAAGCGAATTGTATACGAGATCGGTCTCAACCTGCGCTTGCTGAACTGGGTTACTGCAATAAAGTTTTTCGTTTTGATGATCCGCAACCAGCGAAAGAAGTATTAATCACTTCCGGTTGTCTTCTCCCATTACCATGCTGTAATAGCTCGCATAACGCGTTTCAGCGATCTCACCTTTGCTCACCGCATCCAGCACGGCACACTTAGGCTCATTCAAATGCAGGCAGCGTGCGCCAAACTTGCAGTTGAGCCGAACATCACGCATCTCCGGAAAATAGTCTGACAATTCTTCCCGCGACATGTCGATCAATCCAAATTCTTTTATGCCGGGCGTGTCGATGATAAATGTTTTGTCATTCAGACGAAACATCTCTGCGAAGGTGGTGGTGTGCGTTCCTTTTTCGGAGTAGTCAGAGATTTCACTTGTTTTTTGTGCCGCTTCCGGTGCGATTTTATTGAGCAAGGTTGATTTGCCGACACCCGAGTGCCCCGAAAGTAACGTCACTTTGCCTTCCAGTAATTCGCGAACTTGTTCCTGCGAATTGTTCAGCACAGAAGTCTCGATGCACGTAACACCAATGTTCCGGTAAGTCGCAATCAGGTCGGCCTGCTCCTGACGCTCATCTTCGTCTAACAGATCTTTTTTGTTGAATATGATCACTTGCGGAATGCGGAACGATTCGGCAGCGACCAGAAACCGATCAATAAACCCGACCGATGTTCGGGGAAGCTTGAGCGTTGCCATGATCATAGCCTGATCAATATTCGCTGCAATCACATGAGCCTGGTTCGCTTTCTTAACAGATTGCCTGACCATGTAATTTTCGCGATCAAGAATCTCAACGATCGTAGCCTCGTTCGTTTCAGCGTCAAGCATAACATGATCGCCCACGGCCACCGGGTTGGTTTCTTTAATTCCCTCCAGCCGGAATTTCCCGCGCATGCGGGCCGTAACCACGTTGTTGTTCTCCGTAAGCACATCGTACCACGAACCGGTCGAACGCATCACCACGCCTTTCATGCTGCAATGTTACGCATTGGCAACCAATAATTTGCGGCAGTACTGCATCACCTTCTCCGTGGCGCCCAGATTTTCTTCCACATACTGGCGTGTTACTTCACAGGCAAGCAGAAAATTTTGAGGAACATTCACCGCCTCATACTTGGTTTTGAAATCGCGGTAGTCTGAAACGTCAAACGCGCCACCGCGATTGATGAGATCAACAGCCTCCTGAAATTTTTGATAAGACTGGTTTCCAAAAAAAATCGGAATGCCATAACACGCCGCCTCCAGAATGTTGTGCAACCCTTTCCCGAATGCGCCACCGATGTAGGCAAACTCGCCATACCGGTAAAGCCTGCTCAGCATACCCACGTTGTCGATGATTAACACGTGCGCGTCTTCCGGTTTTCCGGAAACTGCTTTTGAGTATCGGATTTTTTCTGCGTTCAGCGATTGCTCGAGGCCGGTCATAAACGACTCGTCTATTTCGTGCGGGGCAATAATAAACTTGAGGTGATGATAATTTTCATTAATGAACGGTACAATAACATCGAGATCTTCCGGCCAGCAACTGCCGATCACCATGATCTTATCGTTTCCTTTAAACTGCGCTGCAACGGGCAGCTCTCCTCCGTGCGCAACAAGTTCTTTTACGCGATCAAACCGCGTGTCACCGGCTTTGGTATAATTCGTAAGCTGAAGTTTTTTTAGAAGCCTTACCGACTCATCATTCTGCACAAAGAAATGTGTGAAGTTGAAAAGAATTTTCCGGTAGAAACCTCCATAGCTTTTGAAGAACAGCTGTTGTTCACGGAAGATCGAAGAAACAGAAAGAAGAGGAATGTTACGCGTCTTGAGTTGTTTCGTGTAATGATGCCAGAACTCATACTTGATGAAAATTGCCAGTGACGGGCGCACCAGCGATACAAACTGCGAGGCATTTCGTTTGGTATCCCAGGGCAAATAAAAAATATAATCGGCCTGCGCATAATTCTTTCTCACCTCATAACCTGATGGCGAAAAAAATGTAAGAATAATTTTATACCGGGAGAATTCCTGTTTCAATTTTTCGATCACAGGCCGGCCCTGTTCAAATTCACCGAGTGATGCGCAGTGTACCCAAATAATTGGAGCAGCATTGGTTGCGAGTTGCGATTTAAGACGTTCAAAAAAACGGCTTCGGCCCTCATTAAAAGCTTTGGCCTTTGCGCTGAATAAACCTGCTACAGCGTATCCAAACCGGACGACCAGGAGCAAACAATTATAGACGAATAACATGGGACGCTAAAATATTAACATTACCGCCTCATTCCCTTGCGGTTAGGAAATAATTTTAAAAGTTTTGGATGAGCATGATTACCAAAATTCCTAATTTCGGATTCATGACCATTACCCCAGAACCGAAAAACCAACAAATATGATTAAGGTATCTAAAAAAGTACTACCCCTGACAATGCTTGTGTGTTTAGCATGGACGGCCTCCATCGCTCAAAACCAGGAAGACATCGCAGCATTTTTGAACGCTGGCGGAAAGGACGCCTCCAAACTGATCAGTGCCTATATCGAGCCGACTGTAAAAAGCCTCTCGTATGGAATGACCGGTAACTGGTACAATACCGCAGCAACACACAAAACGCTCGGGATAGATTTTGGCGTTTCGGTTAACCTCGCGATGATCCCAACATCGGATGATTATTTCAATCCGAACAAGTTAGGGTTATCTGTAACTACGTACGATGGTGCCCGTGACAACGGCTCATCAGGTCCATACGATCCTACCCGCAAAGCCCCCAGCTTCTTCGGACCGAAAGATGAAACAAGCTATTCTGCTACCTATGACCCTGATGGAAATGGCCAGCTTCCTTCACAAACTGTTTCTTTCTCAGGACCTGAAGGCCTTGCCGTAAAAGATAAGATTGGTTTTGCCGGAATCCCTGTACCCGTAGCACAACTTGGAATTGGTATCGTTAAAAATACCGATTTAAAACTTCGCTTCATTCCTAAAGTAGAGGCCGGACAGTCAAGCATTTCAATGTTTGGTATAGGTATTCAGCACGACATCAAGCAGCACATCCGTGGAATTAAATTGTTGCCATTCGACCTGTCGGTGTTGGTAGCCTACAACTCATTGAAAGGTGAAACCGATTTATCGTATCAGAATGTCGATCCGGGCGATTCACGCCCCGGCAGCACGGATGGTATGGGTGAATACAAATTCAACTCCATGGTTTACCAACTCCTGGTGTCGAAGCGCATTGCGGTTCTTACCGTTTACGGAGGCGTAGGGTATTCCATGATCAACACAAAAGTGAACATCAATGGAACGTATACCATTCAGGCTACTCCTGACGATTTCGAAGTGAAAGATCCTGTTGCGATGACCATCAAAAATAAAAGCATGCGCTTTACTGCAGGTATGCGCCTGAAGTTTGGCCCGATTTACCTGGTGGGTGACTACACACTTCAAAAGTATAAAATGATCAACGTAGGACTTGGATTCTCAATCCGCGAGAACAAGAGCGTGCTGTAAGATCAATCCATTCTATAAAAGAAAAGCCCCGCATTTGCAGGGCTTTTTTTATTTTCCTTTGAATGCCGGTTTTCGTTTTTCGATAAAGGCTTTCATGCCTTCTTTCTGATCTTCGGATGCAAAGGTGAGGTAGAAGTTTTTGCGTTCGAACATCAGGCCTTCGTCAAGCTGCGTTTCGAACGACCGGTTGATCGCTTCCTTGGCAAGCAGCACGGCAACAGGCGACATCTGTGCAATTTCGTTTGCAAGCTCAACGGCTTCGTGCATGTACATTTCTACCGGAACAACCTTGTTTACCAGTCCGTAGAAGTGAGCTTCCTGGGCTGAAAGAAATCTTCCGGTAAGGATAAGCTCCATTGCCTTGGCTTTGCCAACGGCTTTTGTCAGGCGCTGTGTTCCGCCTGCTCCCGGAATGGTGCCGATTTTTATTTCGGGCTGACCGAACTTTGCGGTTTCAGAAGCAATAACCATATCACACGTCATCACAAACTCACATCCGCCACCCAATGCAAAACCTGACACAGCTGCAATAATTGGTTTCTTCGTTTTGCGAATCTGATCCCACGTGCTGAATTGGTCCATGATCTGCATATCGATGGCTGACTTATCGGCCATCTGTTTGATATCCGCGCCAGCGGCAAATGCCTGCTCATTTCCTGTGATGATAATCACTTTTACACTGTCGTTTTTATCAAGCAGTTGCAAAGCGTCACGAACTTCACCCATCAGTTGTGGGTTAAGCGCGTTTAGTTCTTTAGGACGGTTAAGCTGGATAAGTGCAATCGCAGGCTGGTATTGTTCGGTAACTTTTATCAATTCCATAATGAGGATTTAAGAGCTACGAATTACGAGCTACCATACGAGAATTGCGAACCGGAAGAAGAATTTTTATGACATGAACCCCCTAAAAAAGAAAAGCCCCCGCTGAGCAAGCGGAGGACTTTTCATAAACCAATACTCGGTAATTGTGCTATGTGCATTAATGCCGGGTTTTTACCTTTCGTAACCCCGTTTTTCGTGTAATTTTGAAGGCTGAAGCCATGACAAAAATCAGAATTCTGTTTGTTTGCCTCGGTAATATCTGCCGCTCACCCCTTGCCGAAGCGATTTTTAAGCACAAAATCCGGGAGCGAAAGTTAGACCACCTCGTGGGGGTTGACTCATGCGGAACCGCTAACTATCACGTAGGAGACACGCCCGATCCCCGCACAATAAAAAATGCGCTCAAAAATGGAGTTGTGATCGACCACATCGGGCGGCAATTGTCGGCCCGCGACCTTGAAGCATATGATTTTATTATCGCCATGGACCGAAGTAATCACACGAACATTCTGCGCCTGGCGAACGCGGCCGATCATTCGCATAAGGTCAGGCTCATGCGCAGCTTTGATTTAAGCCCTTCCGGTGATGAGGTTCCCGATCCGTATTACGGTGACGAAGCAGGATTTCAAAACGTGTTCAACATCCTGAGCCACTCGATCGACTCTTTTATTCAATTTCTCGAAAAAGAACACCTTACGCCCTGAGCAGAATTTGAAGGGTTGAGCGTGACGATTGCTCGATGAGAATGCCGGGTTTCTTCCGGTATTCATCAAATGTAGCAGCATCATAATTCTTTACCGTGATCAGCGTAAGCCCGGTGTTGTAGTACACTTCAAAATACTGTTGCAACCTGTCGAGTAAATGATTCAGCTTGCTTTCGCGGAAATCAATGCAGAACGAAAACGAGATTGCCGAATTCTGCATTACGTTAATTTTTATGTCAAGATCCGCCAGCGCATTGAAGATGATGCTGATTTGTTCCTCGTTGATAAAAGTGTAATCGGTTACGCGGCACGACAGCAAACATTGATTGTCTTTGAAAACAATCAGGGGCGGCAGCTTGTCGACCTTGCATTCATGGATTTTTGTGCCCGGCAGCGTATGATCATCGAAACATTTCACGTAAAGGGGGATTTGTTTCAGCGCAAGCGGCTTGATTGTTTTAGGGTGAATTACCGATGCACCGTAGTACGTCATCTCCGCAGCTTCTGTGTACGGCAGTTCGTCAAACACGATAGCATTCGGAAGCCGCTTTGGGTCGGCACTCATTACTCCTGGGACGTCTTTCCAGATGGTAACCGATTCCGCCTGGAGGCATGATGCAAAAATTGCTGCGGTATAATCAGAGCCTTCACGACCAAGCGTAGTGGTAAAACCAAGTTCGTTCGAGCCAATAAAGCCCTGTGTTAAGAGAACATGGTTCTGCAAATCGTTTTTCAAATGCTGAATGTGTTCTTCTGTTTTTTTCCAGTCTACTTTTCCTTCGCGGAAGGCAGTATCGGTGATGATATGTTTGCGCGCGTCAAGCCACTGGCAAGGCAATCCCTGTTCCACCAGATAAGACGACACGATAACAGACGACATTACTTCGCCAAGCGAGATTACCTGATCATAAACCTGATCGTAGTCACCGGGCGTATGAAGGTTTTCAGTTAACTCTTCAAGGATGGAGAAGATTTTTTTCTTTACGGGTTCCGGGTCGGCAAACAGGTTTTCGCATATCGTGAAATGATAGCTTTTCAGTGTCGAAAGTTCGGCCTGGTAGTCGCCTTCTTTCGTGTATGAATTGAGAATACTTTCCAGGGCGTTGGTTGTTTTGCCCATTGCGGAAACAACAATCAACAGCGGAGAGCCGGCATACGCTTTTACGATTGACGCCATGTTTTGAATGGCAGAAGCGTTCTTGAGCGAAGCACCTCCGAATTTAAAAACCTTCATTTTTATTGTACTAAATCGTTTGCGGACTAACTTTGAGCCCGAATTTAGCCCAAAGATGAAGGTAAAAAGCCAAGCAGCAAAGAGTATGGAGGAATCGCGCATTGCGCAATCCATCGGCACCGCGCTCGACCGGTTTATTAAAATCAACCAGGACCAGTTTGCGTATGCCAGCGGGGAGCTCTCGCAGTTACTCCGCGACATTGCGCTTGCCTCGAAAGTGGTGAACCGGGAGGTGAACAAGGCCGGACTGATCGACATCATGGGGCAGGCCGGATCCATAAATTCTGCGGGCGATGCGCAACAGAAGCTCGATGTGCTGGCCAACATTCGTTTTACCCGTGCCTTAACAAAAGGTGGCGAGGCATGCGCGCTGATTTCGGAAGAAACGGAATCGTATGTCGACCTGAACAACGATGGGAGGTATGTGATTGCGATCGATCCGCTTGACGGCTCATCGAACATCGATGTAAATGTTTCAATCGGAACAATTTTCTCAATCTATCGGAGAAAAAGCCCCGTTGGCAAGCCCATCAGCGATGAGGATATTTTGCAGAAAGGATCGGAGCAGGTGGCTGCGGGTTATATTCTGTATGGCTCGTCAACCATGCTGGTATACACCACAGGGCATGGCGTGAATGGTTTTACATACGACCCCACATTGGGCGAATACTTTCTCTCACATCCGGATATGCGAATTCCCGAAGACGGTAAAATTTATTCCATCAATGAAGGATCGTATAATTCATTTTCACAACCGGTGAAGGATTATGTTACCTATTGTAAAGATCAGAATTACACCGGCCGGTACATCGGTTCATTGATTGCCGACTTCCACCGTAATCTTTTGAAAGGGGGAATTTATATCTATCCGGCTACGGCAAAGGATCCGAAAGGCAAGCTCAGGCTTATGTACGAATGTAATGCTTTGGCATTTGTCGCTGAGCAGGCGGGAGGAAAAGCAACGAACGGGAAAATCAGCGTGCTGGATATTAAACCAAAAACGTTGCACGAGCGAACGCCTTTTTATGTCGGTTCGAAAAATATGGTTACGAAGGCGGAGAGCTTTTAAGCTTTTTCTTCTTCCTTCTTGTCTTCTGCAGGGGCAAGAATTTCAGGAGCGTATTTCAACAGAACGCTGTACCACTTCACAAGCTTTTTGATATCAGAAACGTACACGCGGCTTTCATCGTAATCCGGCAGTACCGATTTAATGAACGACTTCAATTCACTTGCATCCGCTTCAGCATCCAGGCCCAGGTCAGCACCGTATTCGGCATGGATGTTTTTAAGTACATCGGCCAGCGGAACGGTACCTTCTTTTGTTGTGGTGTAGATGGAAATCTCGCTGAGGATGGACAGCCGGTTATTGGCTGTTGCTACGATTTTAGTTTTCGCTTCGTCAAGCGATTCAAGGATTACGCCCGACTTGGCAGGTTTGAAAACCTTAAAAAGTCCGCCCTTACCGGAAATTGTAGCAATATCATCTAACGTCATGGTACTGAAATAAGCGTGGCAAAACTATCATTTTTTGGTCACCCGCGGAAGCGCCTTTTCGATAAATGAAAGTACTTCATCCCGACCCTTCTTTTGGGTAGACGAGGTAACAAAAATGGGCGGCAACTCGTCCCAGCGCTTCAGCAGTTCCTGGCTGTACCGATCCACATGCCGGTTGACTTTTGCGGCAGAGAGTTTATCAGCCTTTGTAAAGATTATTCCCAACGGAATTTCATTGGTGCCGCCCCATTCCAAAAAGCTCAAATCTATTTTTTGTGGCTCAAGCCTGATATCGATCAGCACAAAAACGAAAAACAACTTCTCGCTTTCGCGGATATAGTTGTCGATAATTTTTCCAAACGTTTGATGAGTGTCCTTGCTCACGCTGGCAAAGCCATAACCCGGTAAGTCAACCAGGTACCACGCACCGTTAATGATAAAATGATTGATGGTTTGCGTCTTGCCAGGAGTGCCCGATACTTTGGCGAGGGTTTTCCGGTTGGTAAGCATGTTGATGAGTGACGATTTGCCTACGTTAGACCGGCCAATAAAGGCAAACTCCGGTAGTGGTTTGCCTTTCAGTTGCTTTACATCCGTTACACTCGAAACAAATTCTGCCTGTTTGATCTCCATAGTGCTAAAATATACTGCCTTTTAAACGGGTCATGTAAGTTTTACCGGTTTTATCAACAAAATCGGAATGCCTCAAATTGAGGGTTTTTTCTATATTGACAACGCAGTTATGCGTTTTATTCATAACTTTATTTAACAAACCGAAGTGTGACATGTACAGTATCCGTTGTGTACTGATTTTTTTAGCTGTCGCGGTGTTGAATCTGGCTGCTTACAGTCAGGATGCCGACAAAAAAGCCGAAGCAGAGCAGTATTTAGCCATGGCCGATGAAATGCGTGCGGGTTCAACTGCGAACAATGAAATCAGGGAAGTTTATGTGATGGCTGCAGCAGCCGATCCGAACAACCTCCGGGCAAATTTCGAAGCGGGCCACTACCACCTGATTACCATCGGGAAGGACCTTGCCGTGCAATACCTCATGCGAGTGTATGAACTCGACAAAAAATATCGCTTCGACATTGAATACCGTATCGGTCAGAGCTACCAGTATGGCCTCGAGTTCGATAAGGCGATAGATTTTTATAATCGGTACAAAGAAAAGCTTGCGGCACAACCCAACTATCGCGGAAACGACCGCATAGCCATTGAAGATGTCGACCGCAAAATCTACGAATGCCAGAACGGGAAGGAGTTTGTAGCCAACCCAAAAAACTTTTCAATTGTCAATATCGGTGATCAGATTAACTCCGAGTGGGATGATTTCGCTCCCGTGCTGAATGAAGCCGAAGATGAAATTGTATTTACCTCAAGGCGCAGGGAAGGAAACCTGAACGAAAACGTGGATCAGGACAACAAGCCTTTCGAAGATATCTTTATCGCAAAGAAAACAGGCGGTAAGTGGGGCGCTGCAAAAAATATCGGTGCACCAATCAACACAGCTTCACACGACTCGAACCTGGCGATCTCTGCCGATGGTAAGATGCTCTTGATTTGTTCCGACAAAGGCGGTGGGGATATTTTTTACTGCGAGCGTCAGTCCGACAACAGCTGGGGCGCACCACAACCATTGCCGGGTAACATCAACTCCGATTACGAAGAGAAGTCTGCAACCCTCTCGAAAGACCAGAAGACAATTTATTTCTCAAGCAACCGGCCGGGTGGTTTCGGAGGCATTGACATTTACAAAGCAACGAAAGACAAAAAGGGCAACTGGGGTGATGTGAAAAATCTCGGGCCGGGTATCAACACAGACGATGATGATGATGCACCCTTCATCGACTACGATGATAAAACACTTTACTTCAGCTCCGTGGCGAGAAAGGGCATGGGCGGATACGATATTTTTAAAAGTGTTGCCGACAACAAAGGCAATTGGGGCGAGCCAGAAAACCTGGGCTATCCCATCAACACACCGGATAACGACATCTTTTACGTGCACACAAAAGATGGAAAGCGCGCGTATTACTCTTCCGTTCGTGAAGACGCGCTGGGTTATGAAGACATTTATGTGATCACCGTTCCCGAAGAAAAGAAAGAGCCCGAGCCTGTGGCTGAGCCGGCGAAAAAGAAGGTTGCAACGAAATACATCGTTCGAATTACCGATGCGACAACGAAAAAGAATATGACGGCAAAGGTAAATCTCCAGGGTGCCGGAGATAATGTTGTGATCGCAAGCTCATCCATCACACCCGGAGTTTATGAGTTTAAGATCACCGATGCCAAAGATTACAAACTCTCCATCGAAGCAGAAGGGTTCATGTTTGTCAATGAAACAGTGTCAATCGAAGGTTCATCCGAACAAGGCAAGATAATGATGAAAACCGTTGAGATGAAAAAGCTGGAGGTCGGGTTCGTGTCTGTGCTGAGAAACATCTATTTCGATTTCAACAAGGCTACCTTCAAACAGGATTCGTACACCGAGTTGAACAAGCTTGAGCGCATGCTTCAGCAGAACCCGGGAATGAATGTGGAGATCGGTGGCCATACCGACATTGTCGGCACCAAAGGCTACAACAAGTTATTATCGCAGAAGCGCGCAGAAGCGGTTAAAGATTTCCTTACCAAAAAGGGCATTGACAGTCGCAGGGTTACCGCGGTAGGTTATGGCGCCACAAAACCGCTCGCCAGCAACGATGACGAGGAGGATGGCCGGGAACTGAACCGCAGAGTGGAGTTCAAGGTGCTCTCCGGAAAATAAAGGCCGCTTTCCCCATTTTATTGCCCTTTGGCTTGCCGCTGTTATTCTTAGCAAAGAATTTAGCAACTTGCGCCTCGCAGTTAGCCCACGTATGACGGTTGTACCTTATAAAGAGCAGGACATTTCGAAAAAGGAGCAGGTTGCCCAAATGTTTAACAACATCAGCGGCCGGTACGATTTTCTTAATCATTTTCTGAGCCTTGGCATTGACAAACGGTGGCGTAAAAAAGCCGTGAAGATATTGGCCGCGTCAAAGCCGGAATTGGTGTTGGATGTAGCAACCGGCACGGCCGATTTTGCCATCCAGTCGTTGAAAGCTGAGCCGTTGAAAATTGTCGGGGTCGACATTTCGGAAGGCATGCTGGAGGTTGGCAGAAAGAAAATTGAAGAGAAAGGATTAACACGCAAGATTGAGCTGCGACTGGGCGATTCTGAAAATCTGCCATTCCCCGATAATAATTTTGATGCTGTAACCGTTGGATTTGGAGTGAGGAACTTTGAAAATCTGAAGAAGGGTCTGTTTGAAATTAACCGGGTAATGAAGCCGGGTGCGCAACTGATCATTCTTGAGTTTTCCCGGCCAACACGGTTTCCATTCAAGCAGATTTATAACGTTTACTTCAAATTTATTCTGCCGAGGATCGGTCGTTTGGTTTCCCGCGATAAGTCAGCATATACCTATTTGCCTGAATCGGTTGAAGCATTTCCGGATGGCGAAAGGTTTATTGCAATTCTTCATGAGACCGGATTTAAAAACACTGCATGCACACCACTCACGTTTGGCGTAAGCTCTATATACACCGCGCAAAAGTAATTCTGCTTTGCCTGATGCTTGCAGCGGGAGTATCGCATGCGCAGAAGTTTAAGTGGGCTCCGCGGAACAATCCGAACTATGACGACCGTAAATGGACGTACGGGTTCCTGATCGGCCTTCACACAACATCCTACCAGATCAAGTATGCCAACAACTTCGTAACCGAAGATATGGATACGGTGCACTCGGTAATCCCCGACTGGAAACCCGGCTTTTCACTCGGGTTTATCGTAAACTACCGGGTTAACGATTACCTGGATATACGACTCACACCCGAGGTAGCCTTCTACGAACATACCTTGCGCTATAATTACACCGATGGTACGCACCAGGACCAGCTTGTGGAAACAACGATGGTTGAGTTTCCTTTTCTGCTGAAGTATAAATCGATGCGAAGGGGCAACGTTAGAATGTATGTAGTGGGCGGGGCGAAACCCGGCATTGAAGCTTCCGGTAAAAAAGAACTTGAAAATATTTCCGATGGTCTGGAGGTTAAGAATTTGAATATGAGCCTTGAGGCAGGTATCGGATTGGATTTATACTTCCCGCTTTTTAAATTTTCTCCCGAAATACGTTTTTCAAGAGGCGTGAGCAACATTCTGGATAACACACGCAACGACTACGGCAAGCCGCTGAAATACGTAAACACGAATACCGTTACGATTTACTTACTCTTCCAATAATGCAAAAGCGAATTGTTCTCATCACCGGTGCAACATCAGGAATCGGTGAAGCCACAGCCTTGCTGCTGGCTGAAAATAATTTCAAATTAATCCTGTGCGGACGCAGAAACGACCGGCTCGAAGCATTAAAGAAGAAGCTTGCATCAACCACTGAGGTCCACACACTTGCCTTTGATGTTCGCGATCGCAACGCGGTACAACAGGCAATTTCATCTTTGCCGGCCGAATGGAAGCAGGTTGATGTATTGGTGAACTCAGCGGGTAATGCCCATGGCCTCGACCCGATCCAAAGCGGTAACGTGGATGATTGGGATGCTATGATCGATATTAACGTGAAGGGACTGCTGTATGTGTGCCACGAAGTAGTGCCTGCAATGGCCGAACGTAAATCAGGGCATATCATTAACATCGGCTCAATAGCCGGGAAGGAAGTGTATCCGAACGGAAACGTGTATTCGGCCAGTAAGTTTGCCGTAGATGCATTGAGTCGCGGTATGCGGATCGACCTGAATGCCAGTGGCGTAAAAGTGACGTCAATTAATCCCGGAATGGTTGAAACAGAATTTTCGCTGGTACGCTTTAAAGGCGATGCGCAGCGCGCGGCCCAAACATACAAGGGATTGGAACCTTTGACAGGGCATGATATTGCCGATATTATTCTGTTTACGATTACACGTCCGGCACACGTTATGCTGGCAGACCTTACCGTGTTCCCTACCGCCCAGGCAAGCAGCATGCACGTAAAGCGCGATGCTTAAATAAGCGTCAGGAGAGTTGGCTCGTGAATCTCGTGGGCTCCATCGAACACAATTTCTCCGGCAGTAATTTCCAGTTTTTCAGAAAGCGATTTCATTTCACCGAATCTGGATTCGTTGAGGAAAGGATCATGCTTGCCGTAAATAACCTTCACATCTTTATTCTTCAGCAACTGCTTACCCTTTTCAAAATCCATATCCGGTGGAAGAATGCCAGCCCAAAGAATTAATCTGCGGAAGTAGATTGAGTTACTTAGCGCCCAGCGCGATACGGTTGCAGCGCCTTGCGAAAAGCCCAGCAGTGTAACGTCAACGTCCGTTCGTGAACCGACCTCGCGCTGAAAAACTGTATCGAGATAAGTAACGTAATTTTCAATGTCGCGCACACGATTTTCACGCGTCATCCAGCTCGCGCCCACGCGGGTGTTCCCGGTTTTGGTTCGCGTGGAGGCGTCTTCCAGGTAGTAGTGCGACAAGCCTTCGGGCGCTATCACACAAATGCCATGCGCTTCCAGCGATTTAAATTTTCTTAAAAAGTACTGCGCAAGCTGTCCGTAGCCATGCAGCACAAACCAAACGGCCCGCGTATCGGAATTGATTTCTCCGAGTTTGAAATAACGGCCGTGGTAATTAAAGCTGATGGATAATTCCTGCATGGCGTTCAAATAAAAAAGTCTCCCGGATTCCGGAAGACTTTATATTTCTTTCAATATTACTTTTAGCGTTTAAAGCCTAGTGCGCTTCCGCCACAATATGAGCTTGGCTTTTCGAAGGTGTACTGAATGTAGTACACACCGGTTGCGTTGCATGGGTAAGCAATCGCGCTGATGAACTGGTTATCAATTTTGCTTGACGCTACCTTGTTACGGTTCGAATCGAACAGGCTTACAATAATACCATCAGTCGGCTGCGCAGGTGCGCAGATATTAATCATATACTGGGTGCCTTTCAGGAATACATACGAGTATTCAACCTTCTCTTTGTTTCCGCCATCACCATCAATTTTGTAGCTTTTCAGGAAATTGAAACCGGCTGCCAGTTTGGGTATGCACTGGCTGCTCAGATTTTCGGAGTTGCATTGCCCGACAGCGTCTGATGTATTAAGCAGAAAAAGGGTTGCCGCGAAGAAGATCAGCTTTTTCATAAGAGGTTTTAGCTAATGATTTTGTTTCGGATGGAGGTTGATATGTTCTTTATCTCGGCCACTTGTTCGGGAGTTATGTCTACCGTAGTGGTGCTGTTGTCTTTGATAACCATAACACCATCCACCACCACAAACGATGACTCTTTGTAGGTGTAGGTGATGTTCACTTTTTTGTAAACTTCTTCCAGACCCTGCAGGTCAGTCAATAATGATGCCATGTGAGCATCGGTATCCTTGTAGAAGGAGAGAAGCTTCAAAACCTTCTCCAAAATGATCTTTTGCTCCCCGATTTTCTCATTCAGCTCTTTGTTTTTCGGATCGGATGCGGCTACGCTGCAGGTGATGTGCATGGCTTCCAGCCAGCCTCCGGTGAGCAGCAGCACACTCAGGTTAGAGCGGTTCTGGGTCTGGAAATAGTGGTTGATGTTGTTAAAGTTTTGCGTGGTAATCAGCAGCAGCGAATCGAGGTTTTTGCTGTTGGTAGCAAGCCGGCTGATGGTTTCCAGGTCGAAGAACTGCCCGATATTCAGGTCGTCCGCCAGACCTTTAATAGAGGTCATGTACTTAATGCCATCCGTATTTTTCTCGTAAATATTCGTGTAGCCCAAGTCGGTACCGTAAATCCCGAGATTCATCGCTTTCTGGAAGTTGTTGTTATACCGGGCGATGTTATCGGCAGAATTCAGGTAGTCTACATTATATTTTTTACCCGACTCTTTCAGGAGTACCGAGATTTCCAGCGGACTGGGAATCTCCTGCAGGAGGTCGTCAATAACGGCTTCAGAAATGTGAGGGCCTTTGTTGCCGGCTGAATCAATGCTGTTCAGCATGGCCTGTTCATCGGTGTTCTTACCTGATCCACAAGCGGTTAGCAAGGCCAGAAGGAACGCGGTTTTTACTACTTTCATGGTTGAAAAGTAAAGGTTTACAAAGTTATAAATTCGGCATTCCCGTCCAAAAAGTTACAGGAGCCTCAATTCTTTTTGGTGAAAGGCATTTTAGGAAGCGAGACTTTGGGAAGAACAACTTTCGGCATAACCACCTGCGGCAGGGCTACCTTGTTGAACAATCTGAGGAATTTCCGAAGCGCCTCAAAGTACAACAGAATATAGAGCAAGGCAGTTGTCAGCCAGATCACTACCAGGTTAAAGGAAAACGTATTGAAGCGGGTGCCCAAAAGAGTTTTCGTGGGTGCAAAGAAATGTGTGCGGTAATTTAGGAAACCCGCCTCGGCAGGGTCATTAAATACAGGATTGATTTGCTGAATGAGCTGACCTTTGTATTCCAGTACCCGATCTTTCGTATTCACATTTTTCACCAGGTCAGCAAGATCTTCATTATAGTACCGGTTCTTGTATTCAAGCACATCAAACCCGGCACTCTTTTGCAACGCAGCAATGTCTTCTTCTTTGCGGGCTGCAATGGCGTTGTATTGATCTAAGTATTTTTTCCGGAAGTTGGTCAGGTAAGTAGCGAGCGTATTATCAAACGCGGGTGTAAACATCTCGGGCGTCCAGCGCGAATTAAAGTCAATGTTCTCTAAACCTTCCTTGTACGGTTCGTTGCGCAGGCTTTTCCGGATCAGTTCAAGATCGTTTTGCGCCTGCGTGCGAACGGTTTCGTCTTTCGAACTTATGTTCTCAGAAACAGACTTTCGTTTTTCACTCAGCTTGTCAACAAAAAATGACGACTTGAAGTCAGCCTGCGATTCAATTTTTTCATGAACATAAATCGGCTTCTCGAACGAGTTGTTCTTGAACTGGTAAACAGCCATCGCCTCATAGGCCCAGCGCGATGCCATCATGTCGGCAACAATTGGCACCTTTCCCTTTGTGCTGATGGCACTGTTCAGCTTATCGAAGCTGAAAAGCAATCCGCTCAAAATCATTTGCGGAATCAGCAGCAGCGGAATCAATACATACACCGTTACGGCAGAATTAAAGGCCGAAGAAATATTCAAGCCCAAAACATTCGCCATGCATGACGTTGTAAACAATACCAGCCAGAAAGGAACGAGCATCGCCCATTCAATCTCCAGGATAAAATTGCTCACCACCGCAAAGCATAATGTTTGAATCGCGGAAAGGAAAAACAGAATGACAAGCTTGGAAACGAGATAGCTGTTCCAGCTCAGGTTCAGAAACGATTCGCGCTTCAGAATTTTCCGGTCGTGGATAATTTCTTCCGCGCTCACCGTAAGGCCCATGAACAGCGCGACAATAATGCTCATCAGCAGGAATGCCGGATAGTTTTCGTTGTAGCGGAAACTGTAAACCGCTCCGCCCGGGGCGCTCTTATATTTAATAATAAAAGCCAGGATCAGCGCCAGCAAAGGCCCTTCCAGCAGGTTGATTAATAAATATTGCTTGTTGCTGATTTTCGAAAGCAAGTCGCGGGTTGTGAAAATGATAGCCTGTTTAATGCGCGAAGGCAGCTGCAACGATTTGGGCGGAGCCTCTTTCACATTGTCGATCACCGGAATTTTGAAACGCTCGCGATACCACGTGTGCCATTGCGCAGGCGTAATTTTGCGTTTGGCAGTCGGCTGTCCGTATTCATCAACAACCTTCGCCTCTATAATATTGAAGATCTGCTCAGGATTTACGTTACCGCAAATCTGGCACTGACCGCGGTTGCTGTCGACCTGGTTCGTTGACTTCTTAAAATAGGTTACTGCTTCAACTGGCGGGCCATAGTAAGCCGGTACCCCGCCAACATCCATAATAATCATCTTGTCGAACATCTTGTAGATGTCGGAAGACGGTTGATGGATTACAACAAACACAAGCTTGCCCTTCAGGGAAAGTTCTTTCAGTAAGTCGATCACATTCTCCGAATCGCGTGAGCTGAGTCCGGATGTGGGTTCATCCAGAAAGAGAACAGCCGGTTCACGAATAAGCTCCAGCGCAATGTTCAGGCGCTTGCGCTGACCCCCACTGATGGTTTTATCGAGTACACTGCCGACTTTCAGATCTTTACGCTGATCCAGACCGAGGTCTTCGAGCACATCCATCACACGCTTGTGCAGTTGCTCTTCGGTAAAATCGGCAAAGCAAAGCTTGGCGTTGTAATACAGGTTTTGGTAAACCGTAAGCTCTTCAATCAATAAATCATCCTGCGACACATAGCCGATAACTCCGTGAATTTTATCCTTCTCTTTATTGATGTCGAAACCGTTAATCAGCACTTCACCTTTGGTGGGCTTTTCCAAACCCGCCAAAACATGCAGCAATGTGGTTTTTCCGGCACCGCTGGCGCCCATGATGCCGATAAGCTTGCCGGGCCCTTCCGATACAAACACATTGCTTAAGCCGATAGCGCGGTTCTTAAAACGGAACAGCTTAATCTTTGCGCTAAAAGAAAGTTTGGTGGTTTTAATCTGCTCATTGAAATCGCCAACCACATCGCTGTAGTAAAGCGCGGCACCTTCCTGCGTTTTAATAGTACTGCCGTGCGAGAACAAATACACCCGCTTCGGCTGCATGATAAATCCGTTGAGCGTGGTAGGCTCTTCACCCATGTACTTTACAAAGAACATATCCACACTGCGAACCCGCATAAAAATCAGGCTGCCGTTAATGTGAATGTGCGTGTGCTTGTATTTTTTGTCAGGTGCGCCAATCGGGTCCGTACTGGCAATCAGAATCTCCGGGAAGTTCAGCGTGCTCTCGTCCGTTGATACAACAAAGCTTTCAATAATGGCATTCTCAATCTGCGGAATGTTAAACACCACGGCCACCGTGTTAATAATGTCCATCCGCTGCGATGTGAAATGCCCGTCAGACCCTACCAGTTCCAGCAGCTTGATCAATACAATCGTCTTCTGCTTCTGGGTAAGCGTCTTATTGATCTTTTTACAGATCGAAAGCGTTTTAAGCGAATCCTTTACCGAAGGCGCAAGCGTGCGGTCTTCTTCCGCCACCAGTCCCACTTTGCTGTAGCCCGAGTATTCATCGTACAGATTCAGGTACTCGGCAATACTGTCCTGGTCGAGTTCGGCTTCGAAAAAGTTGATTACAAATTGACGCTCGTTGATGGATACCCCGCCATCCTGTTTGGTGATAATGGCAAAAAGTTGCGTTAACGCTTTGAGTATTTCTTCACTCATCCGGGGAGTCCAATTGGGCTAAGGGACTAAATTAGTAAGTTTTAAACTCAAAAGGAACGTTCACAAGTTCAAAAAACTCTTCCCCGGCTTCACGCATATCTTCGTCATCCTCCTGGTAATACCAAAGAACTTTTGCATTCCGGATAAACGACAATGCCGACAGCATATCAAGCAGCGCTTTTGAAGAGGCCGTGTTGAAATATTCGAGCTTTACCGATACCAGCGTTACCGGGCGCGGGTCGCGTGCATAATTGTTCAGCCACTGAAGCACCGGTTGATAAACGTCAGACGGATTGTCGGCCACCGAGCGGCCCGACAACTCGAAAATATTTTTTTCGGCATCTAAGGTTACGGAGGGAGTTATGTCGGTTGCGTCAATCTGAAGTCTTTTCATGAATGCGTGGCAAGGTTAATGTCAAGTGAAAATGTTGAAAGAGCTGAGCCCAACGGTTTAAACGAAGCGCGCAGTTTTGATTGCGACCGCAGGGCAATTCGATACAGGCCCAGGCCCGGATTGATCGCTTGAATGTGTTTGCTGTTGGCAAGAATCTGTTTGTGCTGCTGCTGCAGTTCAGCTCCGCTAAGCGTATTGATGTGATGAATTTTTTCGGAGAGCGGCTTCACGACATTTGAAGATACCCCATTAACCGACTGCCATGTAAAGCCCGACTCATGTTTGATGATCGAAAGACTGGCATGCGTCAGGCCGTTGCCGTGACTGCGGATGTTCTGAAGTAACTCGAGTGTTATTTCAGTTACACGTTTTGTTACCGTTAACCGGCCATCGCCAAATTGTTTCAGCTTGTAAAAAAAACCTTCATTGATTTCGCGCGACAAATCGATCGTATAAACCAGCATGCTCTATTTCGCGGGTGAATCAAGATTATCTTTCGTAAACAGGAAGGGCAGCAACGATTCTGCAGAAGAACACTTCACCCATTGGTTCTCCGCCACAAGCATCACAATCTCAAACGGCACCTTCTGCCGGTCTTCAAATTCAGTCATCACCTGCCGGCATGCACCGCACGAAGCCGCAGGCACAAGTTCTTTGTGGTTCTTCTTGTGCGCCACAATAGCCATCTTCATAATCTTCTTTCCCGGATGCATGGCCGCGGCAGCATAAAGCGCCACACGCTCGGCACACATGCAAAGCGGATAAGCCGCGTTCTCCTGGTTCGCACCCGTAATCACCGTACCGTCTTGCAAGATCAGCGCAGCCCCCACATGGAACTTCGAGTAAGGCGCATATGAATGGGCTGTAGCTTCCTTGGCTTTATGCACAAGGTATTTCGACTCCTGGTCCAGCTGGTCAAAATCCTTTTGTATTTCAAATTCTTTCATGGCCGAAAGGTTATACATGTAAGGTAAAAATTTTCGTGCGGTATTTCTACTTTAATGCCGCATTGGGTACTTTGCCAGCCTCGAAATGATCATGAAAACGATTCTCGTACTGGGGGCAGGTCGCTCTTCATCAGCTTTGATTACCTATTTGCTGCAGCGCGCAGCGTCCCACGAATGGAAAATTGTTGTAGGCGATGTGTCCGAAGCGGCAGCCCGCCTGCGCATTGGCGGCTCAACACGCGGCCATGCCATCATGTTCGATATCCACAACGAAGAGAAAAGCACCGAAGCCATCCGCACGGCCGATGTTGTCATTTCACTCATGCCCGCACACTTGCATCACCTCGTAGCAAAGCTTTGCATCGTGCATGGAAAACATTTGCTCAACGCCAGCTACGTATCGCCCGAGATGCAAGCCTTGCATAACGAAGCCTTGTCGAAGAATGTTTTATTGCTGAATGAATGCGGGCTCGATCCCGGCATCGATCACATGAGCGCCATGCAGGTGATCGAGAACATTAAAGAACAAGGCGGCAAGCTGCTCACATTCGAGAGTTTTACCGGGGGCCTGATCTCACCCGAAACCGATCCGGAAAATCCGTGGCGGTATAAGTTCACCTGGAATCCGCGCAACGTGGTAATGGCCGGACAAGCCACCGCAAAATTTCTGCAGGAAGGTCAGTTCAAATACATTCCCTATCAGCAACTGTTCAAACGGCTTACGAAAGTTTCCGTTCCCGGCTTTGGCGACTACGAAGGTTATGCAAACCGCGACTCATTAAAATACATCGATACCTATGGCTTGCACGGCATCCGCAACATGCTTCGCGGCACCTTGCGTAACGTGGGCTATTGTGCAGCGTGGGACATACTCGCGCAACTGGGTTGCTGCGATGACACCTACCCGATGGAAGGCGTTGCCGGCATGACCCACCGCGATTTCCTCAATGCATTCCTGAACTACGATTCGCAGTTGATGGTGGAAGAAAAGCTTTGCTTCACTTTCCGGATTTTACCGAATGGTCCCGAGATGAAACGCCTGCGCTGGTCAGGCTTGTTCGATCGCGAACTGATCGGGTTAAAAGAAGGTACACCTGCACAAGTGCTCGAACACATTCTTAACAAGAAGTGGCGCCTGAACCCGGGCGATAAAGATCTGATTGTGATGTGGCACAAATTTGTGTACGACCTCAACGGCAATAAAAAAGAAATTCACGCATCACTCACCGCCACAGGCGATGATGCCAACTATACAGCCATGGCCAAAACCGTAGGGTTGCCGCTGGGCATTGCCGCCAGGCTGGTGCTGGAAAATAAAATCACAAGCAGGGGCGTGTGCATTCCTACCGTGAAAGAAATCTATGAGCCCGTGCTCACCGAACTCAAAACACTCGGCATAAGTTTAACCGAACAGGAAATTCACTAACCATGCGGGTAAATGCTTTTTATTGGCTGATGCGTGCATACGTGAAAACCGCATTGCTGTTCTTTTACCGCAAGTGGCAGATCAGCGGAAAAGAAAACATCCCGAAAGATGCCGCCATTATTTTCGTAGCAAACCATCAGAATGCATTCCAGGATGCCCTGGTAGTAACCTGCGGAATCGATGAAGCTCCGTGGTTCCTTACACGCGCCAACGTTTTTGGAAGCGCATTCGCGCGATGGATCTTCAACCAGTTTCACATGATGCCCGTGTATCGCTTTCGCGATGGCATAAAAGGCCTGCGCAATAACGAAGCCTCCATGCGGCTGAGTGCCGATATTTTAAATAAACGGTGGGCCATTTTACTGTTTGGCGAAGGCGACCAGAACATGCAATGGACGTTGCGCAGTATGCAGAAAGGCTTTGCGCGCATTGCGTGGATGGTGCAGCAGGAAAACAACTGGAAGCTGCCGTTATACATCGTTCCGGTAGGCCTGCATTACGATCACTATTACAACTTCCGTTCACGCATGCTGGTGAACTATGGAAAAGCGATCCCGGTAGGCGAAGCGTATCAAAACATGGACGAACGAAAATTCCTCGTTCACATTACCGACACGGTTCGGGCAGCATTAAAGCCACTCATGCTCGACATCCCTGCTGAGCACTACAACGAGATTGAGCACGCGGTAAAAAATCAATCGGTAAAACGCGACATGGTTGCGCAGCTTGCACACGATCAGCAGCTGGCCGATAACTGGAAAACCAGTCCTGTTACCGTTCAACCGAAAAGCACCAACTACCTGTTGCTCGCCTTAACGTTCCCGCTGCACGTGTATGCGTGGGTTAACAACTTCATTCCGTATTTCATCATCCACCGCTTCCTCGATAAAAAGGTGAGCCGCGAGTTTCGCGGGTCAGTAAAGTTCGGGATGGGCATGGTGCTCGTGCCGGTATTCACACTAATCCAAAGCGCAGTCGTACAGGCCGTTTTTCACGACTGGCGCATCACCGTGGCCTACGTAATCACGCTGCCATTCCTCACCGGCTGGAGTGTCGACATCTGGAAACAAGGTACCGGAAGCCGGTAAAGCCGCGTTCGCGGGATTTAGTTATCTTTCATAACCTGCGGTGCAGCCAAACGTGCTGCATAATGCGCGTGTGAAAGCCACGAGAATTGACACAAAGAAATGAAGTGTAAAAATTGCTCCCATGAATTTGATGGCCGGTATTGTAATGCCTGCGGGCAGGAAATTGCCGGCCGAATAAACCTTAAACACATCTGGACCCAAATAGCGGACGACATCTTCAACATCGACAAGGGGCTTATTTATACCATCAAAAGTCTTTGGATCAATCCCGGTAAAACAGCGGCCGACTATATTGATGGTAAACGGAAGAACTACTACGGCCCGGTTAAATATCTCATTCTATGGACAGCCATTTTTTTTATCATATCACCCTTCGTGGCTGCTGGCCCGCAAGGAAACTCCATCACACAATTACTTTTCAATCAAAACCAGCCCTTCTCCTCTGAAAGTTTTACCGACTTTCTTAACATATATATAGAACTGCTCGTTCGGTACACCGACTTGTTCTATTTGGGCATGGTACCTTTTTTAGCCGTGCTGAGTCATTTCCTTTTCAGAACAAGACAACTTTCAATGATTGAGTTGTTTATCCCATATCTGTATCTCACCGGGCAACTGGCATTTGTATTGGTGATTACCCTTCCGTTTGTGAGCTTGTCAGGCAAGGCTGGCCAGGTTATATTAACGATAATACCCGTTGCGCTGTTTCTGTACCTCGTCATAAAACTACACAGGCAATTGTTTCAGGAGAGTTGGATCAAAACAATTATAAAAAGCCTCACAGTCGTTTATGTGGGTCAAATCATCTACGGGCTAACAGCATACGCGGCACTAAATCTTCTGAAAGCCGTGTATTAGTCAATGACAGTCTGACCGCAGTCGCGGGATTTCGTTAACTTTATAAACAAGGATATACCATATCGTTAGTCTCATATTCGGACGTTTACCCGAAAACACAATGACCGAACAGGACATATTAAATGCTCTTGATAATTCCAATGACGGATTCTACTGCTCGTTTGTTGAGCTTGGACACGTATACTCCTACCTGATTGACACACGACTCAACGTGTTTCGCGGGAACAACAACCGCTGGGCAATTGCAGTTGAAAGACTGGGTTATAATCCGAGAGCTGGAGCAATTGTTCTTGACATCAATTACTATGGCAATTGCTTGATCAATCTCGAATTTTACAATGAACGACCGAAGAACTATTACAGCATTTACCCCATTGACTTCGATAACTTCAACGAAACAGTGGATGGGGAAAGTTTAAAGTCAGATGCAAAATTTTGGTTAGTTCGCGGACAACCGGTTTCCGTAAGCCATAATAAACAGCACTATCTGCAAGCCGGTATCGAACTGAAAGAGTACGAGCCAAATGAAATACGTGCTGAAGAAGTTGGAAGACTTGTCGTTTCACAAAATCGCGACTTATTCCGCGCAACAGACAGCGAACTATTCAAGTCCATTCCAACCGATTTGAAAAAAATATTAGTCCTTGACGAGTGGTACCATCAAGACTTCCAAATTCAAATTTCACCGACCATGACGGATGAGCATTTACGCCAAACCTATGAGTTGAACAGAAACTTAGCCGGCCTTGGTGGAATGAACTTTGAGAGTTTCGCAGATTCATTCAGACAGCAGGAAATACGGAGTAACGAACGGAATAAGGAAATTTGGGAGAACAATAAACCAAGTTCCTATGAGACCTGGCAACTAATTGCGAAAGCCATTGTAACGAATGACCCGAAGCAATATAAACCTGCGTTAGAACCTAATACGCATTGGACAAACTGGCCAGACTCTGGTAGTATGTAGTGAGCAAGCAGAAACAGAAACACGTGAAAAGATTCCTTACCATTCTTGCATTGATTGCCTACTCTCAAGTTCTGGCACAGAAAACCAACCCGGCATATCTGGACAATTCAGTTAGCGGTATAAAGTTAAGAAGCCAAAAGACGGTTGAGGAAATATTTGGACAAGGAAAAAACTACATAGATCAAGATGATGAAACCGAAGTGGCTAACAAGGATGGTACACAGCTACTGGTAATGATCTTCAATCCGGGCGGGGCCATTAATGAATTTTATTCATTTCGGGTTTCTTATAACGTTAGGAACCTAACTCCAAGCCTTAAGATTAAAACCAAACGTTTTATTACAGGCAAACATATCAGGCTTGGTTTAACGGAACGTCAGGTGAAGAGCAAGCTAGGAATTCCCACTAAGATAAGAACTGACAACAGTTTGACAATTTGGAATTACGAAGCTACAGACAAAGATGGTCTTTATTTTGGGCAGTATGATTTTAAAGATGGAAAGCTAGTTCAATTCTGGTTTGGTGAAGATTATCCCTGATGTTGAGGGATCGGTAAAGGCGTTCGCGGGATTTGGGTAACCTTATGATACAGAAATATAGGACATAATGTCCCTATATCGAGGCGTTGTGGTCAACTGGGTCGGGAAAGATTTGTAAAATGACAAGCAGGAAAATGAAGTACCTAATAGGTTTGATTCTAATCAATTTGACATTATCGTCATGCGGACAGTCCAATTCAATAAACGGACTTACAATTGACCCTGAGATTAAAATCGAAGCTGAGAAGCATTTTAAATCAGAAAGTGAGTATGAGAAAATAAATACATCACATATTGGATTTCAAATCTTTGAGAATAGCCTGGAATTCGATTTCTATGAAAACGACAGCTTAATCGTTTCAACTCATGGTAAACCTAAAGCAATACTTTTTAAATCTTTCTACTTGTGGAAAGGAGACACGCTTATTATTGACGGAGCTATTGGACTTTTTGGAGGTGGCGGTTTTTCAATACAAGTTGTAGATGGTAAGGCGACAGTGTACCATTTATTAAGCTCAGACGATTTTCCGACATACGCATATGGAGAAACGACCGAGATCATATTTAGACTTGATGTGCCATGCCATCACACTAAAGCGATCGTGTCTGAGATTCCAACAAAAGGAACAGGTAAGGTAATTTACGGTTACGTAGAATTTGAAAGTGAGTACTACTATTCGACTAATGGGGCCGTGGGCGGAAAAGAAGTCGAACCAAGGACAAAGGCACGCTCCAATATGAAAATTTACTTTAAAAGTGGTGAACTGAAAATTTAAAGATTGAGGAAGACCTAACAGCACACAACAAAATGTATAATTCATGGCACGGATAAGGAGGGGCATTTTCTATTTTTGCTCAGCGCCACGGCTCGTACACACACGTTGCAGCCATTTTATTTGGATAGATTGACTTAACGAATGACATATAAATTTCTCCCACAATTGCCAAATACCTTTTCCGGAAAAACCGTTTTAATATCTGGACAAGAATCTACCAACTTAGGACGACAAGAATTTTTGACTGTTGATGACAATGAAGATGAATACTTTCTTGAAATCAGATATGATGTCCACTGCAGTCCATTTAAAGAGGCTTGTCTGGTGGACAAAATTCTAGGTGTTGGACACGAGGAACACTTTTATCTGTTTGACTTAGAAACAAAAACTCATATAGTATCAATAAAGGTTGAGGGATACTTTGGTCATGTATATCTTGATGACAACTTGTTTTACGTGGCTGGAGCAAGTGGACTTTCCTGCCTCGACAAGCGGGGCAAAATAATCTGGAGAAATTCAAATCTCGGAATTGACGGAGTAATAGTTGAAACCTTTCAAGACAACGTAATTTTGGGTACAGGTGACTGGGATCCACCGAATGGTTGGAGAAACTTTAGGCTGGACAAATCGACTGGTGATTTGATTAAAGAAAAAGGCTGGCAGCGTTAGCAACCCCGTTGAAATATATAAAACAATGAAAAAAGCCAAAATTAAGGAGCCTACTGACAAGGGCGAAATTCTGACCGAGCTCATAAAAGCTCACATGCAGCGCTTTGATACTACAAGAAAGATACAGTGGACTTTCAATGGCCTATTTTGGACGGGCATCCTTTTAACCGCTCCGTTTCTTCTTCGAGATGCAAAAAACTATGACCCTGACAAGGGAAACAGCTTCTTCGTTTATTCCGTACTTGTGACTATCGCCTATTCGATTGTTCTTTTTCTTTTTCAACGCTCATTAAACTGGGACAAGGATAAATTTAAGCGGTATCGAAATATCTTAGAAAAGATGATTTCGCTGCCGAAACAAGAAGACAGAAAGGTAATTTCCTGGTCAGTTGTATGGACAGTCGTTCAACTTCTTGTGACTGTTCTCTTACTGACAGGCGTTTATTTCGTAACTCGTAAGCAATAGCGATTCTAGAAAAACTAAGCGTTAGTGTAGACCACTGTATAACCGCAGGAATCATCCGGGAGGAATTTTACGCGATAAAAGCTACAGCTATGAAAGGATTATTAACCTTGCTGCTACTTACTGCACTTATGCCGATTGCAATAGGGCAAAATCATGTTGTTTCGGCCGGGGAGTTTAGTAACATGATTGATTCCGTTGGACTAAAATTTACAATGCCTGACAACTACAAAGAAACCGATGTTGTTGAGAACGGTGATTTGTTTTATTCCTTTGCGATGAAGCATAAGAAATTAGACTTTGAGGTACGGTACTCGATTTTCCCGATGAAACAAAAACTAGCCGAATATGAACTGTGCAAGACAACGCCCGGCTGCGCCATGGTACATCCAAATAGATTTTTTCAGGCCATTGCTGAAGTAAATGTCCTGAACATGACGGCCGGAAAAGGGGCTTCGATAGACCCATTTCCGAAGGACGCGGTGAAGCGCGAATTCAACGCTGACGTGGGTGGTTCAGCATTTTTTGAATTCAATTGCACCTTTGGAAAAGGGTACAGATATGGGCAAATGGTTACATTACAAAAAGAAGGTGTTGCGGAAGTGATCATTACATTCATGAGTAACAACAAGTCGAAACATTCGGAACTCATGTTCGAGGTATTTCATTCCTTGACTTTTAAGTAGCCTGCCGTGAAAATATCCTGATATAGTGATGTAATATGAATAAACTCCTTCTGATAGTATTGTTGTTAACGTGTTTTATAACACGAACATATTCCCAAAATATTTATTCCGCGCTCCAGCATGACAGTGAGGAGGAAATAAGGGGAAGAATTCCTGTGGAGATTATAGAAGAGAATATTTTCATTACCCCTACAGGAAGAGAGGTCAAGCGAAACAAAAAACGGTTGAATGAACTGAAACATGTCTTGTCGGAGGAGCGGTATAATCAGGAAGGAAAACTAGAGGCGCGCCTGGCCTATTCTTATGACTCTTCAGGGCGACATAGCCTGACGAGGAGAATTGAAAGATGGACAAATTTTGGTTACACGTCTGAAACTGCATTTTACGAGTACGACAGCAGTTGGTTTTTAATTCGGGTTACTGATAAAACCGATAAGGGCAATACAATTCAAGAGACGGTGTTAACAAACAACGCCAAGGGACATCCAGTGAAGCTGGCGTTATTTGATGGAAACGGTAATAGTTATGGCTACGAACTTGCGTCCTATGACTACGAAGCGAATAAAGCTTACACCGAGGTTCAGAATAGTAAAGGCATCTTAATAGGCAGAGATACCCTGACTATAAAATTCGAAACGAGGACAGATAGTAAATGTAAGTACAATGATCACGGAGATATAATCGAGTCACCAAAATATTTCTATGAGTATAAGTATGACGAATTCGGGAATTGGATAACGATGAGAATATTCGACAACGTGAGAGGCAGAAAGAAAAGCGACCGAGTCTTTAATCGGAGGTTTGAATACGGTGATTAAGTGCACTCAAAATAGACGCAATCTGCGCTTCCGGTAAAAAGTACCCAGAAAGTCCGATTGACCAAAAAATAAAAGATAATTTAGTCCGTTGACTGACTATGAAATCTCCTCTCATCATTTTTACCTTCTTGATGGTTCTGGTCTCATGTTCAGACAAAGGCAGCGATGAACTAAATCCAAATTACTTAACCGGTAGGTTTATTGTAAACGATACAGTTTCAAGGCAATTTGACTTGTGGGCATGCTTTTGCAATTTAAAAGATGGTAATCTTCAAGTAACAGCTTCGAGTGGAATCGGCTTCGTGGGGGAAAAATTAATTATACGAATTGATGGGGGAGATACCACTTTCACATTCAGGGCATGGTCTGATATAGAACGAGTGCCAGACTTTACATGTAATGAACACCAGATAACGCTAAGCAAATCTGCCCTCGCACTTGGCGACTCGTTAATGGGCGAGGTTAGGGTCAAAGGATATTTCATCGAGAATCCCCAAAATGGAAGATTTGTAGTTTCAGGATACTTCAAATGCAAACTCCGGGATAGCACATACAACCTCCAAAGTTACCAGCGTGATTTGCACGAACAATACGATTCGTTGCGATTGATGAAACTTAAGAAAGTTGCACGTACTAATCCAGACTCTGTGATTCAACTTGAATTAAGCTATGATAATTTTTACTTGATCGAACATGAAGTAGGAAAATTCAAAAAGCTGGAAGTGCTTTCACTGGTGGGATTTCCTGAAATTAACGCTTCGTTGATTTCAAATTTTAAGAACCTAAAATATCTTTTTATTGAAGGAGATAAGCTAACAGAAGTGCCTGCCAGCGTTGGCCAGTTAGACAGCTTGGAACACTTAATTCTGAGAGGCCCTATCAGAAAACTGCCTGACAATATTTACAATCTTTCAAATCTGAAAGAGCTGGATATTGCTGCAACAGACGTTAACAAAGTTTCGCCCAGGATTAAAGACCTGAAAAATCTTGAAATACTGGATATTGGCTTCACCAGAATCAGGCAAATTCCCAAAGAAATATTTGAGTTGCCCAAGTTAGCCGAACTCACGATTCCTGATACAGTTACTCTTTTCAAGATAAAAGACCTGAACCTAACATCGCTGAGAGAATTTAGTGCGCCCTATGAGCTACTTTTGTATAATAAATCTGATATTAAAAAACTAAAGGATCTGGAATTCTTAACCCCGACCTTCATTTATACCACACATGAAGAATCTGAGGCCAGATACCACAAAGAAACAACGTGGTTGGAAGAAAGTCTGCCCAAAGTTAATATAGGCGGGATTATCTATGTAAATGAGGAGTATTAGAGAGCGTGACTCAAGGGTGCAACGCACATGAAATTGTATATACCTTTATCATTAGTCGTCTTATGCCTGCTAACGTCATGCAACGGTCAAACCACGGGTGCGAAAAGGGATGTCAATAGTGCCCCGCAGCACACCGGTGGCAATCTGGTAACCGTACCCGGTAACAACATCATGACTGTTTATCACGACAGCAAAAACCTGTACTGGTTTGGAAGTTGGCAAACCGGTTTGTATCGGTACGATGGAAAAACACTGTCGAACTACACAACCGCGCACGGCCTGCCCGCTATGCGGATTGAAGAAATCAAAGAGGATCACGCAGGCAACCTGTACTTCGCAACCTGTTACCCCCGTTCAGCCATCGCCCGGTTTAACGGACATTCATTTACTACCCTCCGGGCTGCTGCCGATAACGACTGGAAACTTGACCCCGACGATTTGTGGTTCAGACACGCCGAACCCGAAAAAGTATTTCGGTATGACGGTGCCACCCTTCACGAATTGAAACTTCCTAAGCCTCCCGGGTTTTCCGGTTCATTTGAAATTTACAGCATCTATCACGACAAGCATGGCAACCTTTGGTTCGGCACCAATCCGGTGGGCGTGTGCCGCTATAATGGAAAAGCATTTGAATGGATTACCGAAAGTGATGTAACCGAGTTTGGCGATCGCGGTGCGAACGGTGTTCGTTCCATCACAGAAGATAAAAACGGAGACTTTTGGTTCAATACCGAATATCGGTACAGCATTTACGACAGCCTGACAGTAAACAGCAAACGCTTTTACACGCGGCACCCGGGCCTTGGCAGCCTGGACGGGAAAAAGAACGGAAACATCAATGAGTACCTGTCGATTGTAACCGACAACGAGAACAACATCTGGATCGCAACCTACCGCAACGGGGTTTGGAAATATGACGGCACAACCGTTACACACTACCCGGTGCTGAAAGACTCAACGCAAATTGCAATTTTCAGTATTTACAAAGACAACGCCGGCACCCTGTGGCTCGGAACCCACGAGAACGGAGCATACAAATTTAACGGTGTAACCTTCGGGCCATTCACACCCTGACGAACCCAAGGCTGTGGCCTCATCCGTGACAAAAAATCACCTGCCTTTCGTAAATCCTTTCTTTTCCAACGGCTCGCCTTCGGTAAACTGCTTACCCCATCCACAAATCAGATTAAGGATTGGTAAAACCGATTTTCCGAAATCCGTTAATGCGTATTCAACCCGCACAGCCGTGCCATTAACTTCCTCCCGGCTTATCAACCCATCCGCTTCAAGCTGCTTCAATTGTTACCGGGTTCGAAAACGTCTTCGTAATAAGTGTTATCTTCGCTTCGTGCTTGGTCAGGCGAAGGCTGCGACCGATTTTTAAACAGCATAGCGATAACCAAAAATTACAATATGAAGATGACGAGTACGATTGGCATGTTTGTAATACTTGCCGTGTTCGGAATGGCCTGCGATGACGACACAACCTACACAGGAGATATCGTAGTAATTTCCGACGGGGTTACAACGGTTAATGGAACCCCGGTTGACGATTTATTGGTGGGAGTGTTCGACATGAATGTATTGGTAACGACCAGATATTTCATGGATGAGGCAATAGTAACCAGCCAATTCAAGGGTGGAAAAATCAAATTTGAAAATCTGAACATGGGTAACTACGTGGTTGTAGTTTTCAATCAAACTGGATTTCGACAGACGGTTCAGGTGAAGGCAGGAAAAACAATCACCGTGAACATCTTTGACTGACTCCGGCTCGAACGCAAGCTCCAACTGAATTTTCGGTGAGTCGCGTGCGTTGCGTACTTTAGTTGACCCTTTGTCTGGCACTTTATAAACAATGAGGATAATCACAGCAATACTAACAACGCTTGCGTTTACAGTTGTAATTAACGCACGAGCTCAAAGCAGTCTCGGTCAAATTCCGAGTCAAGTCAAACACACAGCTGATTCGTTAATCAAACTTCTATTGGGGCAAGATCTTTTTGCAAACACAATATTTGATTGCGAGAATAGCCTAATTCACATAGGGGACCACCTTTCATTAAGTGCTTGCCAACAATTGAAGCCAACACGCAGGAAAAAAAGTAAAAATACGAGCGAATTTAAACCTGAGTTTTATGTGCTTAAGTACAAATTACTTCTCAAAGGCAGTTCGAACTACCTTTTTGAAGTCAGGATTGATAAGAATTTAGAGTTGAAGGAAAAAATAAAGCTTCCTGACTGTGTACACACAAGTGCTTGCAAAATCACAGTTGACAGTTTGTCAGCGATCGATCTTGCGATCAAGTCCGGGCTGGCAAAGGCCCTTGGTGTTTACAATACCGGCTTGAAGTTTGACAGCGAATCAAATTCGTTCCAATGGGAGGTTAGAAATCATATCCAGACAAAACCCGATAGGGGGGAGTCGATTATTATAGATGCTGTTACAGGTGAGAGAATTCGTGATAAGGATGCGACATGGGTACGATCGATAATGCATTAATAGATGGCGGAGACGAAACTCGCACGACAGCAACGGATTTTTTATTGGCCTCACTCACAACTGAGATAGCGTAGCGGTGCGCTTGCCCTGCTGCAGAAGTCATGTTTGTTCTTTAACTTCACCAATGGTATAAAACATTCATCCATGCACACCCGGGGCAAGATTGAAAAAATAGACAAGCATAGTAATCTCGTGGTAGATACGCCCAGCGCGGCAGCGGAAAGTACACTCAGCCGATATTCATATTATCTGGTGGTCGGAAGCAGGCGCTTCTATTACGCGGATGGCAGGCTAACGAAAAACACGCGGGTGGGTGATGACCTCTTCTTTGTTTTCAACGACAAAGACGAAATTCTGGCATGGAAGAACTTGAGCAACGGAGTGCAGTCGCGGTATTCTTCGCTACACCTTATTTTTCATTCCAACACCATTGTTGCCGTGGGAACATTTCTGGTGTTCTTTTTTGCACTTAACACGCCCGAATATCGCAGCAAACTTTTGATGTTTGGCTTGCCCGTAGTAGCTGGTGTGACCATATTCTCTGCCATATCGGGAAGGAAGAAATTGCAGGCGCAACGCGAATTGCCGTCATAGAACCATAGAAGTAGCCCGGTCAGCCATGAACTTTATCAGATTAGTCCCCAACGTTTACTACCAGGACATCCATGACGGATTAAAATTCTTTGTGGATTGCCTTGAATTTAAAATCGGTCACGAAGAACTGAAGTCAGCCAACCCGTTTTGTGTACTCGAAAGAGACGGCCTGCAGATCTTTCTTTTCCAGCATGCACAACTCGCGAAAGAGCACAATCCCGAATTCAGGCTTCAAACAAAAGGCATCGATGATGTGTACAAAAAAGTTAGCGCATCACACCCGGAATTTCTCCACCCTAACCTCAGTAAAGTCACCGTTCGCCCGTGGGGTGCAAAAGAATTCGCGCTACGCGATCACCAGGTGTGCATCATTGTTCAGCAGTGGTAAAGCTGAACGGGAAAGCTTGCTGCATTCCTGCATACCTCCGGGAAAATTCCTGCTCACAACTGTAAAATAGGCTTATTCAGCAGGAAAACAGGCACCCTGAACGATATGTAAGAGATCCCGCACGGAATTTAGAGCAACCACACAGAGTATGGGAGCACCCACGCATAGAACTGGAGCACCCACGCGGAGAATTGGAGCATGTTGAGCGAGTATTGAAGCTCCCACGCTGAGTATTGGAGCAACCACGCGGAGAATTGGAGCATGTTTAGCGAGTATTGAAGCTCCCACACGGAGTGTTGGAGCGATGCGAGCGAGTATTGGAGCATGTTTAGCGAGTATTGGAGCACCCACGCGGAGTGTTGGGGCATGTTGAGCGAGTATTGGAGCGATGTGAGTGAGTGTTGGAGCAGTGCAAATTGTAGTTGGCGCGATGTGACTCATGGAACTCGCGTGGTAAAAGTTAATTCCCGCGATGTAAAGTATGGAACTCGCGATGTTACGGAGAGTTAGAGCAATGTTGGCAAGAAAACTTGCGCCTGTTTCTTCAGCTTTCCCGACCAACGCCCTGCTTCAGGCAAATTCGATCATGCTAACCCGGAAATCCGGCCTGCTCGGAATGCGAGCCCGCCAAGACCGCACAGGTTACCCCACAAAACCACCCCTTTTCCAGAAGTAACGCATCTCCGCACCTGTAGCGATCAACTCGATAACCTAATCACCACATCACAACTACAGGACGGCAATATGATATCTCTGATTCAGAGAACACGTTAACTGATACGACACACATCGACTCATAACAAAACTATACTGACATTTTGAGACAACTGATTACGCATCGTGGTGAAGGTCGTGATAAGTTAGTGTAAAGTTCTAACTTTCGTTAATCGCTATCGCTTCCTAACACAGGACGCGACTTCAGGAAGAAGATACCACCTCACAGACGAGCGGTGTGTGCATCGTTGAGAAATCATTTGTTTACATCTTAATAATCTAAAAAACATCGCATATGAAAACTAGTAAATTCTTATTTCTTATAACTTGTATTTCCTGTTCACTTTTATCGTGTGAAGAGGAGGAAAAAAACCCAACGTTGAACGATTTTTGTAGAATAAAACCAACTGGTTGGGACTGTGAGATCATACAAAATGACTTCAATAAGAATGATATTCCTCAAAATGCTAAAGAACCAGTCGCGGTTCTAAAATACAAAAATACAAGCCGCGAATTCACGCATCTGTCAGGCGAGAGACTCAACCCGTCATTGATTCTTGATCTGTATCCAATCGCACAGAAAAAAGAGTTGATAAATTTCATCAAATCTCAACAGCTTTATTCATGGTGCATTCCAATTTACTATGGCGAAACTAAAGATTACTTTATTTTAACCTCACCCTGTTTCATCAATGCCGGCACTTTCTCGGAGCAAGCTGATTCTTCAATTGGTGACTTGCGCGAGGCGATCGATAAGGTAATTACGAAAAGTAATTATGGCTTAATACAGAACTGATAGAATGCCAAAACTGGAAGGGGCAGGGTTGCAACCCTGGAAAACTACTTTCAAGCTATTTTGTTACGAACTTCAGAAATCAGTTTATCTGAAAATTCCGTAGAGCACAGTCGCCACTAGTTTACTAACGATGAAGTAAGTCGGCCCGCAAAGGTGATACTTGACTTAGAAAAAATAATGTTCATAACTAGTACAGGTGGTTTGATACCCTGGAAAGCTGTGCCCCTCGTACTTAAACCCAAAAGTTTAACGAAACATCTTCTACCTGATTAAGGTATGAAGATCGATGCCCGAAGTGTACAAAAAACTTGATTTATGCCGGAAACGATAAGTATAAACCGGCAGCTCCATTCTGGACGCTATCTCTATTGGGGTTGCTACTTCTGTTCCACATGGGGATTACGCTTATGTGGATACCATACGCGGTGATCTTGAGTTTACCCCCGCGTGGGTGATTCACCGTTAACGCCTGATTTCCGTACTTCGCCCGCATCCAATCTCTCCATGACCGACACCAGAACTAAACTCATCCGTGCCGAACAGAAGGCAAAAGACCTTTTTCATGCAATCGAAATGCGCGGCCTGATCGTTCCCGGAAAATCCGAGAGCGAGCTTTGCCGGGAGATTGTTCAGATAGCCAAAGACGACTTCGGCATCACCGATCACTGGCACAAAAAGATCGTACGGGCCGGCATCAATACGCTGCAACCCTTCATTGCCGATCCACCCGACCGCATCATTCAGGATGACGACATCGTGTTCTTCGACTTCCACCCAATCTTCGAAGGCTGGGAAGCCGACCTCGGCAGAACCTACGTGGTGGGTAGCGATCCGCGCAAGCTCAAAATCAAAAACGACATTGAAGCCGCCTGGCACGAAGCCAATGCGTGGTATTTCAAACAAACCAAATTAACCGGTGCGGAGTACTTCCGCTATGTGACCGACCTCACCAAACGATATGGCTATGAATTTGGTAATGCCATTGCGGGGCACATTGTAGGCAAACACCCGCACGAACAACCAGACGACCCCAACGACATGTGCCTCGATGTCCACCCCGATAATCACACCGACATCTTCCAGCCCGATAAGTTTGGCAACAAACGCCACTGGATACTCGAGCTCCAGTTCGTAGATCGCGCAAACAATATTGGCGCCTTCTTCGAGCAATTGCTAAACGCTCCTGAATCCTAACTGGATGTTTGATCCCTTTTGGTAATGATTGCTACCTTTAGGTGTATCTGCTGAAGAAAATGTCTGCAATAACCCAACTTGCTAAACTCTTAGGCGACAAATCAAAAAAAGCCAAGGAGAAGGTCGCCACAATCGCTGCGTGGTTAAACGACAATTCGTTACCAGTAACTGATTTAATAGCAGTGGCTGAGAAGTCAGATGAGCAGGAAAAAGCTAACTGTATCGAAGCAATGGAGTCTGTCACCAGGAAAAACCCCGCCATTGCGAATGAGAAGGTGCTGACGTTCGTAACAAAGTCGCTAAAGGATCCATCGCCCCGTGTGAAATGGGAGAGTGCGCGCGTGATCGGCAACATCGCCTCTCAATTCCCTGCGAAACTCAAGAACTCCATAACTTTTCTATTGGACAATGCAGACCACGAAGGTACTGTAGTGCGTTGGGCTACTGCATTAGCGTTAGGCGAAATTGTGAAACTGCAAACAAAATTCAACACAGACTTACTACCAGCACTGGAAGCGATTTGCGAACGCGAAGAAAACCAGGGTGTCAAAAAGAAATATGTGGACGCTATAAAAAAAGTAAAGCGTAAAAAATAGACTACTCCATGTTCATCTCAAACCAGCTGTCGGCCGGTAAGTTGCCGCTTTGTGCAGCCTGCACAGCCAGAACATCGCAGCGCTCATTCTCCGGATGCCCCGCATGGCCTTTTACCCACACAAACTTCGGTTTGAATTTCTTATGCAGCGGTATGTAGCGTTTCCATAAGTCGGGATTCGCCTTCTTGGCAAAGTTCTTCTTTTCCCAGCCCCAGATCCAGCCCTTCTCAATCGAATCGACCACATACTTCGAGTCCGAATAGATCGTAATCGGAATACCGTCTTTCTTGATTGCCTCCAGGCCGATGATCACCGCAAGCAATTCCATCCGGTTGTTGGTCGTCAGGCGAAAGCCGGCTGAGAATTCCTTCTCGTGCTGGCCATACTTCATGATGGTACCATAACCTCCCGGTCCCGGATTGCCCTGTGCGGCACCATCGGTATAAATGCGGATCATTCCTTGATAATCTTTAACGTCTTTAACCGGTTGCCCGATTTAAGCCGCAAGATATAAATCCCCGGAGGATTATTGGTGAGCAATAATTGCTGCTGCGTTACCTGAGAGAACTGTTGAATGGTTCGGCCCATACAATCCGAAATCATAATATCGATCGGTCGCGGTGAATCCACACTCAGGTATTCTCTTACCGGATTCGGATAAACGCTTATGGTGAGGTCGTCATTCTCAAAGCCGGTAATGATTTCGTTCAAGGCATCAGGTGTACTCACTTTCGTGAAAACAAACGGCCCCGTGGCATTCGGTATTCTGCTGAAAGAACCTTCGATCAGCTGAGCATTATATACATATTCATCAATCATATGAATGTTTTCGCCCAGCTTTTGGTAAAGGCCCACAGCCTCGCCATCGTTCGAAAGCTTGAAACCCAGGTGATCAGCGCCTTGCGCAACATCTTCATCGGCCCACACAATTTTATACGCGCCCGGCTGCAACGACCCGATACCGGCAGGGAGCTGATACTTGGTGCGGTTATTCAAATTGTCGGTGAGATACAGGCCACCGAGGTTTACAGCCTGTGATCCTGCATTGTATAATTCAATCCAGTCTTCGGCTTCACCGTTGTTATCCAGCAGCGCAGAAGGTGTGGTACTGATTTCGTTGATGATGATGTTGTTTACAATCGTTCCGAACGGTTCAAACGTGGCTTCGTAGCTAATGTCGGAAAGGGCAGTATCAACCTGAACAGGTTCGGTAGAGGTTTCGATCGTTTCACTTCCCAGCTTTACAGTGCTCAGTGTTAAATCAAAACTCAGGTCCGAACTGCTGCCGTTAATCTGGTGTACCTCAACAGCCAGCACATTCGTGCCGGGCTTAATCAATCCTTTCGGGATCGTGAATGCGGTATACGAACCTTCAATGGTTCCGTCAAGCGCTAATGTTGAATAAGTGATCGTTCCTCCGGGCATGGTCATGCGGGTCATTTCAACTCCGTTCAGGTAGATTACCGCTCCGTCATCTACCAAAATACTTCCCGTTAATGCCGCAAAGCCAACGGTGTCGGCAACAGAAAATGTTTTTCTGAAATACGTAGTGATAAACTTGTTGTTGGCATCGGGCCCATAGCTTACAACTGTTGCTTCATCGCCTTCGCCATACCCAAGCTGCGCCTGACCAGAAGCCCATGATGCATCGTTGAACGCAGCAGTATTCCAGTTCACCTGCATACTTCCCTGATCGAAGTATTTCCACGTTGTTCCGGACGTAATTAAAGGCACAGCCTGCGATTGTCTCTTGCGGATTTTCCATTCCTTGAATGCATACCCCAATGCCGGTACGGGCTCGATTTTCACCGGCAAATTTTTAAAGTACGGTTGTGTTGCGTTTGCATCTGCGGTAACACCGTTGAGTTTGAATTGGCCTTCGCCCTGCGCCACGCTGGTTGAAATGTTAACCATTTCACCAAGACCAAAAAATTCGGCCATATGCTGACGCATAAACGGAGTACGGGTAGTTGTGAAATCACGCAGACGCTGAACTTCATAATTCCAGCTGTTCATGTCGCCCCACCAGCGCGTTTTATGGAAAGGCATTTCCTGCGCAATGCCCGCTTGAAACTGATTGACAATGCTGATCACCCGGTCGGGCTGGAACGTAGTATTCAATGCCGTGTTCATGGTTTGAATAAACCGTGCCCGGAACAACGGGTTCTCCAGGCAAAAACGAATATGTTCGGTCGACCATGGTGGATTGGGCCAGCCCGGGCCATCTGTTGCAGTAGCGAAATTTAACGTGGGATGCGCAGGATCACCTACGAGATAGAATCCAAAATCGGTATCCCACAGAACCCAGCGGAACTTGCCGTTAACTGAAGCATCGCGCCAGAACTTCATGTTATTACCCGGCCAGTCGGTGTTGGCAAAGTATATTTCACAAACCAGGTAGTTGATGTACTCCTGGATGTCGATGTGCTGATCGATGAAATCGTACGCAGCCTGCGTAGTACGGTTCATGCCGGCCAGTGTGTTTTTGTAATTCACATAACCTTCGTACGACCCTTCGAGCACGTTCTGATCCCACGTTTCAATCAGATCGAGATTGTCTTTGTCGACATTGTAATTGCTTTCGAAAAAGTCAGCGTCAATTTTTTCACGCAGATTTTGAATACCCATGTACTGACCGTTGAGGTACAGAACCGCAGGCTGGTACTCCATGTAGTCGACATCCATCTGCCCGACCGGCAGCGCCTGCATGAATGCATCACGGAACATCGTCACGTTAAAATCATTGCCGGAATTGCGAAGCATAAGCGCGCCAAACTGGTTGATGCTTTTATTGTCGAAGAATTTATAGTTCATGATGTTGCTGCCGTATTTATCGCGCGCCTTGATAGCAAACGACTTTTGCGGTTGGTTACGCGAACAGTTGCCCCCGATACGAACATCTACCGATTGATTAAAAAGACGGTTTCCATCTTTGTCGTAATATTCAAAAACCGCATGACGGTCCCAGTCCTGGTTCCAGTTGACTGCATTGCCGTTACAATAACCCGGCACCCCGTTGGTTCCTTCAATGTAAATTCCAATGGTATTATCGTAGAGATATTCAGGTTTCATGGAAATGGAAACAACGGGCAACGAGAACGCATGCTCGTTGATGAAGTAAGTTTGTGTTTCTGTTTCACCGGGCAGAAATCCGGTTAAGAATGCTTTTGCCTTTATAGTTTGTGTTTGACTGATAGAAACCGGGGCGCTGTACAAAGCTGATGTACTGATCGGTTCACTGCCATCAATGGTGTACCGGATTTCAGCACCTGTTTTACTGTGCGATAACGAAACCTGAACCGGGCTTGAGTAGCGACCACCGTTAACGGAAAACTTTGGCTTGGCTAATTGTTGAGCAGCGCTTGCCGGGTTGTTACCCGTGCCGGGTGTCGGTACCGCGAGGTAAGCCCATGCACCTGTTCCGTTAGTTACACGACCGTATGCAATGTTGGTGAACTGTTTTGGGAACGTGATCTTGTCCATCAGCTGGCCCGCGCTATTGGAAACTACTACATCTTCTCCATCACTGTCGAGCGAAAAATTTGTGTGTCTGCCCGTGTCTTCATCGTCACACCAGAAAATAATAAATCCGTTGGCGGGAATGGTGGTGTTGGCAGGTACACGCCATTTAAGGGGTGAGCTTTCATCATCGGAAAGATAGAAACCACCGATGTTTACGGTTGAAGTACCGGAGTTATGGAGTTCAATCCACGAAGAAAAATTGTAGAAATCAGGATCGTAATTTATATCGGCATTGGCCGGACAAATTTCATTGAGTACCACCTGTGCGGAAACAGCGGTACCGGTTAGTAAGAATAGTGCAAAAAACAGCTTCTTCATCATGCCCTGACGTGGTGTATTAATAATGACCTGTAAAGTTTTGTAACCTTAATCCGCGAGCGTTTCGAGGTTACGCGACAAATAGTTTGTAAGCGGCAGCTGCTGCAAAGCATCGGTGCTGGCCAGCCATTCGGTATATGTAGTTAAAATGTTTTGCTTCAGTTTAAGTGCAAGCTCTTCAAGTTTAATCAGATTGCTTTGGAACCGGACGCTCGCTAAGGGGTTGCTCTTTTGGATGGTGCTGAGTGTGCGCGCCAAAGAACTTACGTTCAAAGCGTTTATTTTCTCTTCAATCTTTCGGTGGCTGGCAATAAGATCGCGCAGCTGTTCGCGCAACCTTACCTGGTCTTTGCCAGCTTCAACTTTCGCTTCCTTTAATTCCTGCTGCGACTCAATCGATTCAAGCCTGCGCTTGGTCATGTCACCCTTGTTTGGATTGAAAACTGGGATTGTTACTCCCAACCCGATGCTCCAGGGCTTTCTTCCCTGATCGATGCGGAAGTCCTGATATTTCGCCTGAATATATCCGAAGTTAATGTTGTTGCGCTCAAGTTTGAATTCGCGGTCTGCGAGATCAATTTTCTTTTGATAGTAGGAAAGCGTAGTAGCCTCCGGCATCGCGGTTTGCAAACTGTCGAGCAGCTTTTCTATTTGTGCGATTGTGATGACTTCCGAAATGTTCCACTGCCTGGCGGTTTGGGCCGCATCGGGAAAAATGGCGATAACTTTGCGCACTGCATTTTCAGCTTCGTAAACAGCTTCATCGGTTTCCACCGACTTATCCATTTCTTCCAACTTCATATCTACATAATCTTCGCCATCGAAATAACCCGACAATTGTTGCTTCTCGAGCATCGAAAGTGATGTTTGGGTAAGTTCCAATTTGCGCTGCGCCAGGTCGCGGAGGCTCGCATACGTAACAAGTTCAACCACCAGCATGTACCGCTGCAATAATGCCTCTTTTAACACAACACCCTTTTCAAGGGCAAGGCTGGATTTAAGCTCTTTAAAATAGAGGTTGTTTTGACGTACTTCCCAAGGGTTAGAAGGATTCAATCGAAGTGCATACTCCTGCCGGTTAGGATCAAGCTGGTTACTCTCGGTTCGGAACTCAAACTTTTGCACCGGTGCAAGGCGGTACGGACGGTGATTGAGATAATCGACCTGAAGATCGAACATCGTTACGGCAGGATCGTTCTTCGCTGCGCTGATAAAAGAGCCGAACCCCGACTGCGCAGCAAGGTAGCTTCCGGTGAAAAGAAAGATGAAGAAGAACGCCAGCCTCATGATACTTACCGGATTAGTACTTTTTCACCATTGGTGAAGTTGTTGGAAGGCGGAATCTCGATAAACACCTCTCGTCCGAATGCTTTGACTGCCGTTGACTTTTGAAGAATATCAGGCAACTGTGTTACTGCACCATAGCCAATCACGCGGCCGGTAATTCTGATTGAGCCATTTCCATAGGCAGATACGCGAACGGAGTCACCCACGACAAACGTGTTGTTGTTTTTCCCGGCCAGGTAGCCGATTACCGTTGTTGGCCGCACCGGAGTTATTGCAAGCAATTCTGTGTATGAGCTTACCTGTTCACCCGGCTTCACGTAAACACTGGTAACAACGCCATCGGAGCTTGCATACTTAACAAGATTACTTCTTTCTGTTTTTAGAAGGTCCAATTCCTGTTCGAGCAACTTGATCTGGTTATTTAACAGTTGCTGCTCAATAAAACCCTCCTGGCGGATATCAGCCTCTTTAATCACCATGGCCTGCTTGTGTTGTACTTTCTGCTTGTAGAGTGAATTTAACTTCACGCGAAGCGGATTGTCAGCCTCGTTCCAAACAGATGTATCGCTGCCTGTGGCAAGTTCCTTGGTCAATTTTTTGTTCAGCTGAATATCGCTTTTGGTCTGCGCGATTTCGGTTTCGAGTTCTTCGAGCGGAATTCCCTGATCGGCACGCAGGTAGTCTACCTGTGCCTGGATGAGCCGTGCTTTACTTTGCTGTTCATCTTTCAGCAATACTATCCGGTTGCTGATTTTATCAATGTCCATTTCGAGCTCGATGCTGCTGAGCTCAATTAACAACTCGCCTGTTTTTACCTGCTGACCTGCGACTACGCGAACCGACTTAATCAGGGCCGACCGTTCGGAGTTGATTTTGTATTCTTTTACTTCTGTTATTCCGATAGAAGAGTACGCGCTTCCGCGGAAATATTTGGCGCTGATCCAGATCATGGCTGCAAATACAATTACAACCACTCCGTAAAACCAGTTAATGCCGGAGGTGTGTTTGTCGCTAGGCATTGTCAGGTTCGTTTACGGTGATCTTTGGTTGACTCAGCCCTTCCACTGCCAATAGCGCATTGAACAGAACATCTTTTTCCTGCTCTTTGTGAAAGGTGATCGCATATTGGTAACGCGTCTCCCCGCTTTTTGAAACGTTAATGGTAACGAGACGATGAGCGGCCGTGTGCTGCTCAATAATGCCGATAACCGAATTCAGGTCTTGTGTATTCTTCAGGTTGAAGAAAAGCATGTTTGGGCTTGTAAAGCTTCGGAAGGGCGACACATGCAGCAAAACCGCAACGAGACAAAACAAAATTGTACCGGCAAATGAAACCGTAAAGCCATAAACACCTACGGCAAGGCCTGTGCTGAGCGCAGCAAACAGGAAGAGTACATCGCGCGGGTCGTCAATGCGGGTGCGAAACCGGATAATGGCCATGGCGCCAAATACTCCGAGGCCACGCGCAAGACTGTCGCCAATGGCCATCATCACCATGGCTGTTACAATTGAGCCAAGGATCAGTGATTGAAAGAAGTTTTTCGGATAATACTCACCCGTGAACGTGAGCCGGTGTGTTACGGCAATAATGGACGATAACACAAAACTCCACGCAAAACAGTACAGAACATTTATCAGCTGGGGGTATTCGTATACCGGCTGATCGGGGAATAGTTCAAACATCGGTTACATGTTATTTAAAATCACTTAATTGTTTGAAGCGCCAGGAGTAGGACTCGTAAACTGCTGCCACGTAGAACCACCATCGACAAAGGCACCAAACGATTTGTTATCATCCTGTGCTCCGAAATCCTTGCTGCTGATTTTTCGGCCATCAATGTAGAATAAGCCTACAGACTCTCCGCTTTTGCTCAACTTAAAATTCATATGCAATGGCCCCTGGCTTCCCTGCTCGTCAGCCCAGAACAACAAAAATCCACCTGCCGGAATCGTTACTCCGTTCGGGATTTTCGATTTGAATGGATCGCTCAGATCGTCTGACAAATACATGCCACTCAGATCGATTGCAGAAGCGCTGCTGTTGTAAATTTCAATCCAGTCGTCAAATTCGTCAACACCACCATCATCGTCCGGGCAGCACGTTGTACTGGATGCCATGATCTCGTTCACATGGAGTGCAGGCAAGGCATCATTGTTCAACAGGTAATGGTATGAATCTGCAGGCGCATCGAATGGCTTGTAGCTAACGGCACCGGTTGTACTCTTCGCTTCAACGTAATAATTCATAGTTCCTGTAACGCCAGCTCCCTGGGCAGGAATTATTGCAGTATAATAGTTACCAACTTTTGTCATGGCAGCCGATGTGTAATCAGCACCTTCAAAACTGTAGTACAGTTTTACTGTGCTGAGCTGGTCAGTATTAGTTAACTCGGCCTGAATAGTTACTTCCTGATTTAAAGCCGGAACTGTGGGTGTGCGCAAAATAGTGGTGATGGCAGGTGCGTTGGCTTCATCGTTTGAAGATCCCTGACTGGTGTTACCAGAAATCGCAAAGTTGTCAGATCCGTCAGGGTAGCGGCCATAGGATTGGCCGTTGTCGAGCTTTGGATAGGTAACGGCTTCTGCTATTTCACCGCTGCTGTTCTTCAGTGTTACCGTTTCACCACCGGAAGAAAGTTTGAAATTTGTGTGCAGGCCTGTATTCGTGTCATCACAATAAATTACGAGGAAGCCGTTGGCTGGAACTGTTGTTCCATCGGGCAATTCATAGTCAACATCTCCATCGTCCTGGATGCGATAACCGCTAATGTCTTTTTGGCTGCCGGTAGAATTGTAAAGTTCAACCCAATCGTCTCCCGAAGCCGAAATTTCGTTTATGAACAGACCTTCTGCAGCCGTGATATTAGGCTCCTTGTCTTCATCGGAAGAACAACCGTTAAACATCAAAAGTGTACAGAGCGCTGAGCAAACAACAGCTAACCTCACAAAATTCTTCGCCATCATTTTCGAAATAAAAATCTTACAATAACAATCTGTTAAAGGTAAGGTAATATTGGAAAAAATACCTACTGAGTTCCAGAGGTTTGACTATAAAATTGTTGTTTGCAGACGAGTGTTAGGACGGAAACACGTGATCTTTAAAAATCTTCACAGCGATAGCCAGCAGGATAACTCCAAAGATTCTGCGAAGCACTGCGAAGCCGGCTTTCCCGATTACACGTTCCAGCCATGCAGACGAACGTAATACAACGTAAACGAAAATGAGGTTGATCACAATGCCGACAAGAATGTTAATCTCGGCATAAACGGCCCGCAGCGACAGGATGGTTGTTAATGTTCCGGCACCGGCAATAAGCGGGAAGGCGATCGGAACAATTGATCCGGTTCCTTTCGCATCCGGATCGTCTTTTATCAGGGTAATGCCCAGGATCATTTCCATCGCTACAATAAAAATCACAATTGCACCGGCAACTGCAAATGAGGCAACATCAAGTCCGAACAGATTAAGAATAGACTGGCCCAGGAAAAGAAATGCCACCATCAGCACGGCTGAAATGATGGTTGCCTTTTCGGCATGAATTCGTCCTTCGCGTTTACGGATGTTAATGATAAACGGGATTGAACCCAGAATGTCGATTACGGAGAAAAGAATAAGCGTTACCGAAAAAATCTCTTTGAAACTCATACCGCAAAGTTACAGAAAAGAAGCTTACCGGAGGGTTTTAGAAGATTCCTCTAAACGCTGTAAAAACTCCTTCGATAATTCGTGGTCGGGGTCGATGGCAAGTGCGCGTTGAACGTATTCCTTAGCAGTGTGTACTTCGCCAAGTTTGAGGTAGCATTCACCGATTGAAAATTCTGCCAATGCGCTGTACGGGTGGATGGTTAACGACATTTTGAAATCTTCGATCGCATCATGCCAGCGACCGAGATCCATTTTGCAAAAGGCGCGGTTGTCGATTGCTTCGTATAATGTAGGGAATAAGTCGATTGCCCGCGAATACTTTTCAATTGCCTCTTCGTGTTTCTTCTGATCGGTTAACGAATACCCTTCGTGAAAATACCGCGTTGCTTCCTGAATGATGGAGTCGATGCTTTGTGTCTGGCGCAGGTATTCGTGATAACCGGTCAGTTCTTCATCGCTCACAATGCTCTTGGTGAACAACACAGGATTTTCAAAACCGTTTTTATCGATCGGGAAATGGTAGATGAACACACTCAATTCAGTGACTTTTTCCGGATCAGGCAATTTTTCTGCCGGAGCATATCCGAGCACGTGATACGTATTGAAATCATGATCAACCTTCAGCACTTTGTGCAGGTGATACTTGTTTTCAATAATCGTATAAAAGATATCGCCTTCAGTAAACTCCATGCGGTTGTGGGAACGCCTGTGAAGATACTTGTTTATTTGTAATCGTAACGTTATTTCACGCGCTTGTTGGCCTTTTGCATCTGCGTAAGCTTACCTACGGTGAGCCCTTGGACTACAATCGAGAAAACTACTACGTAATAGGTAATCGCCATGAACAAATTATGATGCAAATGATCATCAATTGTTAATGCCAGCGCAACGGAAACACCACCCCGCAAGCCTCCCCATACTAAAATGGTTATCGTGCGCGCATCGAACGAGCCAATGTTGGGAACAAATTTGATCGGCAACCAGATGGAAAAGAATCGAGCCAGCAACACAATTAAAATAGTAAGCGGGCCGATGAGCCAGTATTGCTGAAGGTTTGGAATCAGTAACAGTTCAAAACCGATAATCAGGAACAGCATCGCGTTCAGAATTTCGTCAATCAGTTCCCAGAATTTATCGAGATAGTCCTTGTCAGCAACCGACATCGCAACAGCTTTACCGTAGTTACCGATAACAAGTCCGGCTGCAACCATCGTTAACGGTCCGGAAATGTGAAGTGCCCGGGTTACCAGGTAGCCGCCCATAACCACAGCGAGCGTGATCATTACCGTAACGTTGTAGCTGTTGATTCGCTTAATGCCCTGAGAAGCGATAAACCCGAGGAGCAACCCCATGAGCAATCCGCCTCCGGCTTCCTGCAAAAACAATCCACTGATGTGCAGGAAAGTTAAATCGACTTCGCTGCCACGCGCAAGCTGTAACAGTACGGCAAACAGCACTACCGCCACGCCATCGTTGAACAAAGATTCACCGGCAACTTTTATTTCGAGTGATTTACGAATGCCCGCTTTCTTCAGGATACCGATTACTGCAATTGGATCGGTAGGAGAGATGAGCGCACCGAACACCAGGCATTCGATGAAGGGAATCGTTACACCGAGTACTATAAACGTGAAATACAGGATTGTTCCCACGGTGAAGGTCGAAATGATTACACCAATCGTGGAAAAGATCATCACGGGAATGCGTTGCTTGCGCAGATCGTGGAGGCTGATATGAATGGCTCCGGCAAACAGCAGGAAGTTCAGCATGGAGCCCATGAGTACTTCCGTGAAATCGACACTCGCAATGATATCGGTAAATCCGGTAAACATATCCGGATAAGATTTACCCGCGATTACCAGGCTGATTGATACGATCATCGCCAGCAGCATGATGCCTATAGCCGATGGCAACTTTAAATACCTGAGATTCAGATATGAAAAGATGGCTGTAAGCACAATCAAGACAGAAAAAGAATAGTATAACTCCATCGTTCACGTTTGCCGGACTTTAAAGATAACAAAATCTGCTATTAAATGATGAAGGCCAACCCGTCTGGTCAGCCTTCAACCCCTGTAGTTACTCTAAACCTCAACTACGAAGAACGTTGCTGTCAGATGTGAAAAAGACTTATTGAATGACAGCGATAATAACAGAGAATGCGCATGCCTGCGAGGTTGCAGGATGTAATGCATGTGAAGGAAACTAAATCAGATCTGGTAAATACAATTCAGCTTAAACAGCGGTTCGTGAGTAGGCCGGAGGTTGCTGATGTCGTGGTGGCAGCGTGATGATTGCTGCGTAAGAATTGTTGTAAGAAATGAAAAGTCGATGAGCTCGTGCGAAAGAAATACGCGATGATTCGCCTCTTTATTTTCTTCCGAATTTTCGTTGAACAGGATGTCAAGGCAAACACCAGCTTCACGGTGTACCGAATGGTAAGTCGTTTTGCCAGTAACGGATTGATCCTGTACGCCAGCCTGCGCAACTCCGGAGGAGATGAATTGGATAAACAGAATAATGATAATGAAGCGCATGTGCGGCTGGTGTCGTGACAAATGTCTCAACATTCCCGAAAAATTTGAAAAAATCGGTAGAAATATTTTCCCTAGTGTTTCCGGAGAAACTTCATCAGCGCTTTGACTTCGCGGTCAGTTATGGCTGGAAAATTCGCGATTCTAAGGGTTGTTGGCTTGAGGTCGCCATACCCATCACCCAGGAGGAACCCGTTTGCCTTTGCGGAATTCTTAACCTTCCGAATAGTTTTTTCATCTGCTTCGAGCGGCAAAACCGTGAGTGAGCGCACTGCCTCGTTCCGGATAAGATGACGAAGTTTTGACTGTTTGCCTACAATATTGATCCAATCCCGGTAACGGGTTTCTGTAATCTTGTGAATGCTGCCGATGGGCTTTACTTTTTCCATCACCCGCATGAGCAGATAAATGCCGAGCACATTCGGGGTACAGGAGGTTTGCCACTTGAGCATCATGTCGGCCATGACCGCAGCGCTGTTATAAAACTGCCGGTTGTTGATAGCCCGGGCGCGGGTGATCGCGGCAGGGGAGCAGATCATGATTCCGAGGCCGGCCGGCAACCCGAAACATTTTTGAACCGAGGCAAGCCAGATATCGGCTGCGGTAAAGTCGAGCTTAATGCCCGCAAGGGAAGACGTAACGTCTACGGCAATTAAATGCTGCGAGCTCCCCGTGCGAATGCTTCTGATAATTTCATTACTCACCTGCGTTCCGTTGGAAGTTTCGTTCTGCGTGATGCAGATAACGTTCTCACTTCCTTCAAACAAGGCTTGACCCGGATTCAAAGTTGTTTCCCTGCCGAACGGTAAAGCTGTTGCTCCGGGCTTCAGTTTGTTCGTGTACTCATACCATTTCTGGCCGAACGCTCCATTATATAGGTGAAAACTCTTGTTCGTAATCCACGACTGTGTCACAACCTCCCAGCACTCTGTGGCAGATGAGGTAAACAGGATTGTATAATCTTTCGGAATGCGAAGCTTTTGCCTGAGCAGTGTTACAGTTCGTTTCATCAGTGTCATGAACTCCGGGCTGCGGTGATTCATGCTGAGAATTCCGCTCGCATGAGCTTCCTTCACATACTTCGGGATGTCATCGTAAACGCGGGAAGGGCCGGGATAAAAGGAGATCATGATGTAAAATGTTTTGTTAAGAATTCTGCAGATGTTAATACCGGAATTTCAGCAAAATAGAAGTCGGTTTTGTCTTCGGTAATAAAATGAGTGCAACCTGCCTGAACAGCCGAATAATATTCCAGACCATCCTCGAAGTCGTGGACTGATTTGTTTTTGAGCGTTGCGAGAACGGCTTTTTTTCCTGTGTCCGTTACAGTGATTTTTGAACTCAGCAGGCCGATTTTCTCTTTCGCCTTTATTGTTCCGCTTTTCTTTTCAGCAAAGTAAAACGCAATGGCCAGACAAATTGGCGATGTAAACAATTCGATATTCCTGCGTCCCGCCAAGCTGAGTACGCGTGAAGCGTATGTAAACACCGGATATTCTTTGTTAAGTACAGAAACGAGGACATTTGCGTCCAGAAATACCTTCATTTCCGAGACTTTAAGTATTCTCTTTTAAGAGTTTTGCGGCTACGGCCTTTTGTTTTGTATTCTGTTTCTCCCTCAGCTAACAAATTAACCCAATCGGCCACTGGTAACGATTCAAGATTTTCATATTCCCCGCTTGTGATCTTCCGGTAAAGGAATTCGGTTAACCGTGAAAGGCTTATATTTTGAGAATCGGCAAATTTTTTTGCCTTCGCAATAACCCCCTCGTCAAATGATAGTGTGATTTTGCTGTCCATACGTATTTATACGACAAACCTAAAAAAGTTATACGTATAAATCAACGGATTGTTCTATCTTCCTTTGTTCAGCGCCCACTGAACTGCCAGCGCATATCCTTCCATGCCGAAACCGGTAATTAATCCGGCACATTTGGACGTAATCAGACTGGTATGCCGGAATTCTTCCCGCGCATAGATATTCGAAATATGAACTTCCACAACGGGTGTTTTAATGGAGGCAATTGCATCGTGTATTGCAATGGATGTGTGTGTGTATGCCCCTACATTTAAAATTATGGCGTCAGCTGAAAAGCCAACCTCCTGCATTTTGTTGATGAGCTCACCCTCCACGTTCGACTGGTAGTAGCTGAACGTTATTTGTGGAAATCGCTTTTTCAATTCTTCATAAAAAGTGTCAAAAGTTTTGTTCCCGTAAACTTCGGGTTCGCGCTTTCCCAGCAAATTCAGGTTGGGCCCGTTGATGATCTGGATTTTCATGGCTCCTAAGTTAAAATAATTTGCACATTTGTGTCATCGTTACGCGCTGTGAACTGGGGCTTGCACATAAAAGGATTTGGTCATTACCTGAAACTGGAACGTTCGCTGTCTGAAAATTCCATTCAGGCTTACGTTCGGGATGTTGAGAAGCTTAAGCAGTTTATGGAGGGCGACTACCCGAAAGTGAGCCCGCTTACACTTACCACGAAACATTTACAGGGCTTTTTACAATTTATCAATGAGCTCGGCATGAGCGCGTATAGCCAGGCACGTATTCTATCGGGCATCAAAAGCTTTTATAAATACCTGATGTTTGAAGAGCTGATTACGAAAGATCCGACCGAATTAATTGAGGGACCGAAAATAGGCCGCAAGCTGCCGGATACGTTAAGCTACCCGGAAATTGAAAATCTGTTAAATGCCATCGACCTCTCAAAACCTGAAGGGGGAAGAAACCGCGCTATGCTGGAAGTTTTGTATAGTTCAGGGTTGCGGGTATCGGAACTGGTGGACTTGAAACGAACAAATGTGTATTTCGATATTGGTTTCCTGCGCGTGATTGGAAAAGGAAACAAAGAACGACTTGTTCCGATTGGACGTGATGCGATGAAGTACTTGAAAATCTATCTGGAAGAAATTCGTGTTCATTTCCCGGTTCAGAAAGGGTATGAAGCTGACGTGTTTTTGAACAAACGCGGAAAGCGGATTACCCGGGTTTCGGTATTCAATATAATAAAGGAGCTTGCGCAGCGAACGGGCTTGAAAAAAACGATCAGCCCGCATACATTCCGGCATTCTTTCGCCACGCATTTGATTGAAGGCGGGGCCGACCTGCGCGCTGTGCAGGAAATGCTCGGCCACGAATCAATCACTACCACCGAAATTTATACGCATCTCGACCGGGATTATCTGCGGCAGGTGATAACTGAATTTCATCCGCGAAAGTAAAAATTGTATCTTCCGTTAAACCGACTGTTATGAAAGCGTGTATTACAATTGCTGTGGTTTGTATACTGAGTATTTCAGTTCACGGCCAGGATTTTAAAACATCAACGCAGAAAGGGGTTGACCTCAGGAAATACGATACGTTCACGATTGTTCAGGGTGAAGTAGTGACGAGCGAAGACAGCAAGATGGACAAGGATCAGTTTTATAAAGATTTTGTCAGGATCGCTGTGAAAGAACTGGAAGCGAAAGGATATAAATATGTTGCAGACACATCTGCAACCCTTTCAATGACGTATGTTGTCGAGACATCACGTGTAGTGGAGTCTGAGAATGTGGGGCCGCTGGGCCAGATGCCGCAGCGAAATGCGGGAGATGTGCAAACACAAACCTGGTCGCGCGACTTTACGAGAGGGTCGTTGATTATTTCCGCGGAAGCGGGAAAGAATAATCAAGTGTGGTCATCGGAGGGTACGATGGATGTTGCAAGAACACGGGGTGGCAATGTGCTGGAGTATGCGATCAAAAATGCGCTGCGTGATTTTCCGGATAAGTTCAAAAAGGAAAAGAAGAAAAAGCGCAACAAAAAAGGCTGACATTAAGCCAGCCTTTGATATGTGTTTACGCTAATCAGAGTTTAAACTTCACACCGAAAAATAAGCCTAACTGATCGGCATCGCCCAGCACAAATTTCACTTCGGTGAAGGGTTCCCAGTTCTTGCCAATGTTAAAGTTCGCGCCCGCACCGAGGTTAAGGCCTACTTCGCTGCTACTGTCATCTTCAACATTTGCACTGCCGTCATACTTAACCGTGAAAAGGTTGATACCTGCCAATCCGTAGAAATCTGCTGAGCCCGCTTTGGTGAAATAATAATTTACGTTGGCATTAAACTCCCAGAATTTTAACGGATCGTTTGGAAACCAGTAAACAAAACTGGGTGAAATGGAAACTTTTGAATTGATATTGAATTCGCCATTCACTCCTAATCCCAGTTGCTCCACCTCTGTACCATACCCGAGCATCACGCCAATTTTCTGGGCGTTAGAATCGTACGAGGCAATCATGCAGACGATAAAGGCCAGCGCCACTCCTAATTTTTTCATACGTTGAGTCATATTTGGTTTTTAATTGATTACAAAGCTATACTTTTGAGCCGAAAACCGCCTGCACTCCCATGTACAAATTCCTGTTTCGGCCAATACTTTTTTTGATTGATGCCGAACGTGTTCATCATCTTGTTTTTAGACTTCTGTCGGTGGCAGGAAAAATTCCCGGAATAAAATCTTTACTCAGTTCAATTTTCAGCTATAAACATACAAACCTCGAAAGGAACATTCTCGGTCTTCGTTTCGAAAATCCCGTTGGACTGGCAGCAGGATTCGATAAAGATGCAAAACTGATCGATGAATTGAATTGTTTCGGTTTCGGTTTTATTGAAATCGGAACACTTACACCCAAGCCGCAGCCGGGTAACGACAAGCCAAGACTTTTCAGGCTTAAAGCCGACCAGGCATTGATTAACCGCATGGGGTTCAATAACGGAGGAGTTACCCAAGCAGCCAAGCGACTGAGAAAAAGGCGTTCAAAAGTTATAGTAGGAGGAAACATCGGTAAAAATAAAGTCACCCCAAACGATCAGGCATTTACGGATTACACGACCTGTGTTGAAGCGCTTGACGGATTGGTGGATTACTTCGTAGTGAATGTGAGTTCACCCAATACCCCCGGCCTCCGGGAATTGCAGGAAAAAGAACCTTTGCGAAAACTATTGGCAGACGTAAAGGTGTTAACGCGCTCGAAGGCAAACCCAAAGCCTGTTCTGCTCAAGATTGCACCCGATCTTACAACCTCTCAACTGGATGACATCGTTGAGATATTGCTCGAAACCAAAACCGATGGCGTGATTGCCACGAATACGACAATCTCCCGTGAAGGATTAGCAACACCCGCAGATGCCATTGAAAAAATCGGCAGTGGCGGATTGAGCGGTAAGCCATTGAAAGACCGCTCCACTGAAGTGATCCGGTATCTGCGCGCAAAGCTGGGTACCAACTATCCAATTATTGGCGTGGGCGGTATTATGAACGCTGAAGATGCAGTTGAAAAAATCAAAGCCGGTGCCGACCTGGTTCAGATCTACACCGGCTTTATTTATGAAGGGCCTGGGATTGTGAAAGAGATTAACAGACGGATCAGGAATCAGCCCTGATTTTTAAAAACTCATCACCGAGTTGTTTTCATGGAATGTTAGGATTGCCGTTCTGAATCCAATCGTAATTTCGTGTGTTGTAAAGTTTGATCCAACCGAGTTGCCTGTGGGGACCTCGAACACATAGCCTACGCGGAACGAATTCCTGACCATAGCTTGAAGCATAATTCCATACGTATTAAAATTGCGTGTTACGAGTCCCGCCTGATAGTTCTCAAACAGAATAAAAGACGCATTCACATCTACCGATGCGGGTGAATGCCCCGTTAGCTTGACGAGGGCGGATGGTTTAAACCGAACGCGATCCGCTACAAAAAACAAATAAGATCCCATTACATAATAGTGTTGTGAATATACGGCTACGCTCATGTCTGCTTCATGGATATTTGACTTCAGCATTCTCGGAACAGAAAATCCGATATAAAAGGTATGAGAGGATAAAATTATACCCGCTCCAAGCGTTGGATTGAGTTTGCTTGCAGTGCCATCGAACAAAGGGTCTCCGGGGTCATACGGATTAACCTTCGAGTTATCAATTTTATAGTTGATCGCACCAGCCTGAAGTCCGAATGAAAACACTTTATTATTGTCAATCTTAATCCGGTACGCATAAGTCGCCATGAACTCGGTGGTTGTGCTGTTTCCGATTTTGTCGGACACAAACATGACCCCGGTTGCCATTCGGTTATCGAACAGTGAAACGTGCCCATTTAGGTTAACCGTTTTTGGACTGCCTTCAAGTCCGGTCCATTGGTGCCGGTAGCTCATGTTTACATTAAGATCTTTCGTGAAGCCGGCATAGGCGGGATTGATAACAAAAGGATTGTTAATGTATTGTGCATACAGCGGATCTTGCTGGCAGAATGCCTGAATCCAAACTAAAACAAACAGCACGATGAGGACGAGGGATTTTTTCATGGCGTAATGGGGTTAGTGTTTTAGTTCGAGAAAGCCGGTTCGGGTTTTTCCGGATGAGAAGACGATTTTGTAGAAGTAGGTTCCTGTAGGTAGTTTATCACCTGTATTGCTCTCGCCTTTAAAAACGTTGGATGTATTGTTGTAATTTTTTGTGTGAAACACCTCATCGCCCCAGCGATTGTAAATGCTTACGGTGTTGCGCTGGGTTTCGGGAAGCAGCTCGATGTACTGAATGAAAAAGATTTCGTTTTTCCCATCTCCGTTTGGAGAAACTGCGTTATAAATTTTAATCTGCCCGCCCAGCTCAATGGTTACGGCTTGTTCGGTACACAGATTGGTGAGGTCGCAGATGCCTACCGTTACCCGATCCGTTCCGGAGAATGCTATGCCCGAATAGTCGATATTCAGATTGAAACCTTCCAGTGTGGCAGAAGCTCCGCTTTGGGGTTGCTCAATAATTTCTAACGATGCCGGATCAAGATCATCTTCAGGATCGGATATCAGAGTCTCAAGATTGATAGCGACAACCCCATCCATGAATGCCGTAGCTACTGTGCTTTCCACCGAGGGTGCTGTACAGCTTTTTACCGTTGCTGTTACAGAAGTTTTGTTGCTTTCACACGTTCCATCATTTATGGAAGCCGAAAATGATTTTGTGGATGTTACGTTGGCAATGGCAAGCATATTATTTACTTCACCCACAAGGAGTGTTGTACCATCGTACCATCTATATTCCCCATTCGCTCCACCAGAAGCGATGAACGTTATGCCTGAACCGGGGCAAACAGGACTAACAGGTTGAACAACCGGTGCGGTTGGCAATGGCAATACCGTTGCGATTACTTCCGCGCGCGGACTTTCGCAAGTGCCATCATTAATTGCAACCCAAAAAGAGGTTGTGTTGGTTAACGCGGGCGTATTGAAGGTTGCGTTTTGCTGAGTGTCGGGTGTACCGCCACTTGCTGCTGTGTACCATCGGTACTGACCGGGCGTTCCACCTGATGCTGAAAGGTTAATCGCACTTCCTGAACAACCACTATTGGACGTTGTCAGTGGAGGAGACGGACAAGCCGTAACGGTAACAATAAATGGATCGGAGATTAACGTTAATCCTGTAACCAGGGAATTGGTTACGTGAACAGTATAGCTTCCGGCATCGGTTAATTGTGCATTTGCCTTGGCGTATTCCTGACTTGTTGCACCGACAATCGGGCTCCCATCTTTATACCATTGATAACCGTTCTGTGTCCCTCCGGTAAAAAAAGGGATCACTAGTGTACTTCCGGTCGTTGCCGAAACTGCACCACCGGTCAAATTCTTCTGAGGAGTGTATGTGTAGCTTGGTGTTTTGCCAACGTTCAACTCCAGGCTGCCAAAATCAAGAAAGTTATTATCAACCTTCAATCCACCGGCAAAGAAGTTGAATGCCTTGGTAAATTTTGGAATTTTCGTAAAATCATTATTCTCAATCCGAAATTCCCAATCCATTGAAGCGCCCCAACTATCAGGTATTTCTCCCTCCAAGTGATTGTTGTAAACGGTGAAGAGGCGAACGTTCAGGTTTTGAAACGTTGTGGGCAATGACCCGGTTAAATTATTGCTGCGGAGATTTATCCATTGCAAATTGTTGAGATTGCCGAGTGATTCGGGTATGGAACCCGTTAATTGATTGCGGTACAGGTACAGGCCGCGCAGGTTGGTGTTGGCTAGTGACGAGGGGATGTTTCCTGAAAATTGGTTACCGCCAATTTCCAGCCACTCCAGTGTAGGACTGAAACTTGAGGGTATCGGGCCGCTCAACTGATTTTCTTGCAAATAGAGGTATTTTAATTTGGGAAGGTTGGCAACACTGGCGGGAATGTTTCCTGTCAAACCGGTTTGCCCGCTGGTCGCATCACTTACGTAATCACCACCTTGCAGGGTCATATCTTCAAGGTTAATCAAGTTCCCATATTCTGTAGGGATAGGTCCCGTCAGGGTATGACCTCCGACCAAAGCTAGTCTTATAAGATTAGTGAGGTTACCTATTTCTTTAGGCAATGTGCCGGTGATGTTATTCCCGGTGCCACTGCTTCCAATAAGCAAGTGTTTTAATTTAGACAGTTGACCTAGTTCTGCGGGAATAATGCCAGTAAGGCCGTCAGAGAGAAGAACCAATGAATCAAGTTCAACAAGATCTTTTAACTCTGCCGGAATGGAACCCTGTAAGTTTACATAGGCCAAATCAATCTCCTCGATATGACAGTTCGTTACTTTTATCCCATACCATGTGCTTTCATCCGGACTTAACCAATTTTGATTGGCAGTGCCCCAATTTGGTCCGTCTGTCGAATTGTAGAGAGCGAGAAGTGCAGCCCGTTCGATTGCCGGAACACATGAAGTAACTGTAAAATTGCTTGTGCTTGTGCCTGTTCCATTTGCAGTCGTAACGCTAATAGGTCCGGTTGTTGTTCCTGGGGGTACAGTCACGGTCAGGCTCGTGGCGGTTGCCGCGGATGGCGCAGCAGCAACCACGCCATTAAAAGTTACCGTATTGTTGGCTGCCGTGGGATCGAAGTTGGTACCGAAGATTGTTACAGTCGTTCCGAAGTTCCCGGAAGACGGTGTGAATGAACTGATGGTAGGCGCGGGGGATGCTGGATTAAATAAAAGCACCGAAATGTTACCGGAAGTGTAGCCCGCGCTGGCTAAATCCGGATTGCCATCGCCATTAAAGTCTGAAGCCGTTATGCCTCGCGGACCGGTTGCTACAGTGAAGCTCTTTGGAGCATTAAAACTACCTGATCCGGCTCCGGTTAATACCGTAACTGAACTAACATCTCTGTTTGTTACAGCCAGATCAGGTAATCCATCAAGATTAAAATCTGTCGCCAAAACTCCCACCGCCTCTCCGCCGGCTGAAAAATTACTGGCACTTCCAAAGTTGCCAAGCCCGTCTCCAGGCAAAATCGATATGCTTTTCGACAACATATTCGCTACTGCGATGTCTTTATTTGTGTCACCGTTAAAATCTGCGATCACAATACCGATCGGGTTAGTTTGTACCGGGTAGTTCGTAGCCGTGGTGAACGTTCCTGTACCTGAGCCAATGAAGACTGATACGTTGTTCCCAGCTTGATTAGTCACCGCAAAATCCTGGTGATTGTCGCCATTTACGTCATCAACGGCTATAAACGATGGACCTCCGGGAGTTGTGTAACCGGAAGGCAAACCAAAACTTCCAAGACCATTCCCCAGCAAGATTGCAACACCAGAGGTTGTTGAGGACGTTACGACATCCTGATTTCCATCTTCATTGAAATCACCGACTGCAATTCCCCATGTATTGAACCCACTCGCATAATCTACCGGCAGGCCAAACCCACCTGAGCCATTACCCGGCAGGAGTGTAATGTTGCTGGCGCCCATGTTTGAAACAACAATGTCACGGTGCGTGTCGCCATTGAAGTCGCCCACCGCCAGGTTTAGGGGTAGTGTTCCAGCGTTAAAGCTTGTTGGCGCTCCAAACCCTCCTGAGCCGTTTCCGAGCAGTATTGAAACCGAATTTGAACCCTGAGAGGGAACTGCGAGGTCGGCATGACCGTCATTATTGAAGTCGCTGCTTACAATACCATAGGGTAATGCCGGTACTCCTGTGTTGGCTGCGGGGAAAAAGTTTATTGTTTGGGCTTCTGAAAAAGTGTGGCATGCCAGAATTGAAAGTATAGAAATGACCTTTCTCATAAGTTGATTGGGGAAATAATTTCGGTGTGTGCTGACAAAGCAAACTTCGCAGCCGGGGATCGAAAAAACGTGATGAAAACGTTGGATAAGACGCATGAACCTATCCCACGTTTGTACGATTGCAGCGGTAGCGGTTTGTGAGTTTATTTCTCATCAGACTGTTGTAACTTGAAGTACCCAGATTCCATTTCCGTACCGACCATGCGTCTCATTTGTATTTTGCTTATTGCTCAGCCGGTTTTTGCTCAGGACTTCTCGGTTACGCGCTATGATGTAAGTGACGGACTGGTGGATAACAGTGTGGTAAGTATAACACAGGATCACCAGGGGTTTATGTGGTTTGGCACCCGCGAAGGTTTAAACAGGTTTGACGGCAAGACATTCGCCAGTTATAGACCATCCAGCGACTTAAGTTTTTTTCCAAGAGAAGCGGAGAGTCTTACTGAAATTTCAGCCGGCCACATGGCCTATGTCACCATCAACAGGCTGTTGATGGTGAATACAAAAACGAAGGACTTTTATCGCCCTGACGATTTTGTTAACAGGGTTGCGACAAATTTTCTTGTTGACGGACCGGACATTTTGATTGGATCGATGGATACGTGCTTCGTGGCGGGGCCGGACTTCCGGATAAAGGACTGTTTAATTCCTCCATCATCAGACCATGGCGATGTCCGAATCTACGCCATGGATCAGTCGAAATACCTGATGCAGCATAACAAAACCTTTTATTTTTTGAACAGGAAGGACCGGAGTTTTACGCGGTTGAATTTGACGGGTTCCGGGCTGACGGATGAGCAACTGTTTTTTGCGTTTTATGACAACACCCGGCAATGGATTTACTTAAGCAGTTATTTTACCGGAATATATCGTTTTTCGCTTGAAGGGAAACTCTTAAAACATTTTCCAATGTACTCCTATATGCCCGTTGGGCGATTAATGGAGAATTTGTTATGGATCGGTTCGGGAGAAATCAATGGGCAGGCTAAAATATTGGACCTGGTAACGGATGAGATTCGAACGTTTGTATTGGATGGAGTTCCGGTATCGGGCACGCACAGTTCGTTTGTGGATCGTGAGGGTAATAACTGGATTGGAACGGACAAGGGATTGATCAAAATAAGTGCCGCGAATAAGAACATTAAAGCGTGGACTCTATTAAATGATAAACCGTTTGCCGGTATTCCGCTGGGACTTACCAAAGGTAATGATGGGCGCATGTACACTTCGCTATTTTCTTTTCCGGTGCTCTATCGGTTAAGCGAACCGAACGACACTTGGGAGCTTATTGCCGACAACAAGTTTCAGGCGGTTTGGGGTGTTGCGCGATTCGGGCAGGAGTTGGTATTCTCAGGCGGAATGCCAACGTATGCATCGTTCAATCCGGCAACAAACGTTCTGAATAAATCGTCCCCTTTTCTGAAGCAATATTTCCCGAATTCCGATATCCTCATTCTTTGTTTCAGGCACAGCAATGGCGATGAATGGTTCAGTGGAAACCGTGGTGGCGGATTGGTTCGGGTAAGAGCTTCCGACAAGAAGATATTTCATTATACGATTGACGGTCGCGGACGAAAATTACCTGCAGGTTCCTTTAGCTATTATTCGACATGTTCAGAGGATGAGAACGGGAACCTTTGGTTTGGCGTAGGGAAGACTTGGTTGCCATTGTTCTGGGATAAAAGCAGGGATGAATTTTCAATCCTGGATTTCGAACCGATGGTGCCGACCTGGACAGCCGGCTTGGCCGGATTTAATGTAATAACTGCCGACCGCAAAGGCAATGTCTGGTTTGGGTGTGAAGGATCGGGTTTATATCAATATGATTTTAAAAGAAAGAAATTAAAAATCTATGCCCTTGACGATGGCCTGGCGTCAAATTATATAAATTCATTGCAGTTTGATGGTTCTGGACGCCTTTGGATAGGCACATGGAAAGGTCTTTGCTGTTTGAATCCGGCTACCAACCGGATTGTTACGTTTACACGCGAAGACGGCCTGGCAGACGACCGGTTTTATGAGCAGTGTCTTTTTTACGACAGCTCTGAAAACATACTTTGGGCTGGCGCAAGTACCGCCATTATGCGCTTTAACCCCGATTCACTGTTGAATGAACGTGATCAAGAGGTTAATGTTCAGCTTGATGAAGTCTTGGTTAATGGAAAAATCTATTCGGAGAACTTAGCCTCAGATGTTGATCTCGACTATTTGCAAAACAACATTCAATTCAGATTTGTCGCGCCAGATTTCAGCAACAAACGAATTGAATACAGTTATCAGCTGAACGGGGAAGACAAAAATTGGATTGATAATCTTTCCGGCACCACCGCATCTTATGCTAATCTTGAACCCGGAACGTACGCTTTTTTTGTTCGGGCAAGATATGTAGGGAATAATCCATGGTATACAATTAAAGACCCGGTGAAATTTACGATCGCTACACCCTGGTTTAAATCAGGGTGGTTCAACATTGCTGTCTCCGTAGTCAGTGTGCTGTTCGTTGTTGGTTTTGTCAGGTTCTATTACAGGCGGAAAACAGAACAAAGACTGTATTTGTATGAACGCCAGCAGGCACTTGAAAAGGAACGGACCCGCATCGCCACGGATATGCATGACGACTTCGGAGCAAGCCTGAGTCGCATCAAATTCATCAGTGAAAAGCTTAAATTGAAGGAGGGACTCAATCCGGATTTAGACAAAGATTTAACAAAAATTTCCAGCTACAGCGATGAAATGGCCGGAAAGATGAACGAAATTGTTTGGGCCTTGAACGAACGATTCGATTCGGTAGAGGACCTTATCAGCTTTTGCAGATCATACGCAGCAGAATACCTCGACCATCACAAAATTGAACTGGATTTTAGTTCGCAGGGCATCACAGATGTTCGGTTGCGCGGTGAGGCAAGGCGCAATATCTACCTGGTGCTGAAGGAGGCTCTGCACAACACCGTAAAACACGCGGAGGCAACACGCGTAATGATCTCTTTCGAGCAATCCCGGTTTTTGCAAATACGATATCGGGATAACGGTAAAGGCTTTGACTGGAGCACCGTTCGGCCGTTTGCTAACGGGTTGGTGAATATGGAAAAGAGAATGAGCGATGTAATGGGTACGTTCGCGCTGGAAACAGACAACGGTGTTGGTATCACGCTCACAGTTCCGATCGACTGATCAATTATTAGACACCAAATTATGGAGAGGATAAAAGTAGTAATTGTTGAAGACCTTGAAGAAGTGAGTGAAGCACTTTCTGCTTTCATTCGACTCGAAAGCGAATTGCAATTACTTGCCTCTTACCGCACTGCGGAGGCGGCTCTGGTTGAAGTGCCGCTGCTTAAGCCTGACATTGTTATTATGGATATCAACCTTCCCGGGATGACCGGTATCGAATGCGTGCGCCAGTTGAAAGGCACAAGCCCGTCAACTCAATTTATGATGCTGACCGTGTATGAGAACAACGAACAGGTTTTTGAAGCCCTGAAGGCAGGTGCTAACGGATATCTGCTGAAGAGCGCATCGCCCGCAGAAATTATCGCAAGCGTGAAGGAACTCAACCAGGGAGGTTCGCCCATGAGTACCACCATCGCTCGTAAACTTGTCACGCTGTTTCAGGAAGAACATATTCATCGTGATGAAGCTGCGGTTTTAACGCCTCGCGAGAAGGAGGTGCTCCAAAGTCTTGCTAAGGGCATGTTGTATAAAGAAATTGGAGATCAACTAGGCATCAGCTTCAATACGGTCAGACAGCACATTTCTAAAATTTATGAAAAACTCCACGTGCAAAATCGTACGGAGGCATTGAATAAAGTATTCGGTCGTGGTAACAATAAGACGTGAAAAAAGCCCGGATCGACCCGGGCTTTTTCATCTTTAACATCAAGATTTACTCCTTTATCCCCGCCAGATCAAGAATGAACGCATATTCCTGCGCTGTCTCGCGGTAAACTTTGAAACGGCCGGTTGTTCCGCCATGCCCGGTTTCCATGTTCGTGCGAAGTAAAAGCACATTGTTATCCGTTTTCATATCGCGGAGTTTGGCAACCCACTTGGCCGGCTCCCAGTATTGCACTTGTGAATCGTGCAGACCGGTTGTCACCAGCATGTTCGGATAGTTCTGAGCCTTCACCTGATCATAAGGAGAGTACTCCAGCATGTACATGTATGATTCCGGATTTTTAGGATTACCCCATTCATCGAACTCGCCTGTTGTTAACGGAATACTTTCATCAAGCATGGTAGTAACAACATCTACAAAGGGTACAGCCGCGATCACACCTTTAAATAAATCCGGACGCATGTTTACAACAGCACCCATCAACAATCCGCCTGCACTTCCACCGGATGCAAACAAATGCTCAGGTGACGTATACTTCTCTTCAATCAGGTATTCTGCGCAGTCGATGAAATCGGTAAACGTGTTCTTCTTCTTGAACATCTTGCCGTCTTCATACCACTGACGGCCCATTTCCTGTCCACCCCGAATGTGGGCAATGGCATAAACAAATCCGCGATTGAGTAAGCTTAAACGTGTCGATGAGAAAGTCGGGTCCATACTCGCTCCATAGGATCCATATCCATAGAGCATGGTTGGATTGGTGCCGTCTTTCTTAATTCCTTTTTTATATACGATCGACATCGGAATTTTGGTGCCGTCTTTTGCAGTTGCCCACAGGCGCTCCGTTTGATAATCTGACGGATTGTAACCGCCTACTACTTCCTGTTGCTTGAGCAGCTTCCGCTCGCGCGTCTTCATGTTATAGTCGTAGGTTGAATTGGGCGTGGTCATCGAGGTATAGCCGTACCGAAGCAAGTCGGTGTCGAAATCAAGATTGGTAGAGGAGAAGATCGTGTAAGCTGGTTCTTCGAACTTCATGTAATGCTCTTCATTATTCTTTTGGTTCATGATGCGCAACTGCGTGCTGGCTTTCGACCGCTCGCTGACAACGAGATAATCTCTGAAGATGTCGATGCCTTCGAGAAGTGTATCATCGCGATGAGCGATTTTCTCTTTCCAGTTAGCCTTATCGGTTTTTGTATCAGGCGTTTCCATCAGCCGGAAGTTCAATGCATCCCAGTTGGTGACGATGTAAAATTTGTCCTGGTAGTGATCGATGGAGTACTCAAGACCGCGTTCGCGTTTGGTGAAGTTTTTCCACTTTCCGTCAGGTGTGTTGGCATCCAGAATCTGATAGTCGTTGGTTAAGGTACTTCCGGATGCAATCACTAAGAACTTCTTCGATTTTGTTTTATAGATAGTGGTATAAAATGTATCATCCTGTTCTTCGTAAACGATCGCATCTTTTTTCGGAGAGGTTCCAAGTTTGTGCTTCATCACCCAGCGGGGGAGGAGCGTAACCGAATCCTTGCGGCTATAGAAAAGCGTTTTGTTGTCGTTAGCCCAGGTAATACTACCCGTGGTGTTGGCAATCGGTTCACCTACCAGTTTGCCTGTGGTTAAATCTTTTACATAGATCGTGTACCGTCTGCGGCTTACAGAGTCTTCGCCATAAGCCAGCAGCTTGTTGTCTTCACTTACCTTCAATCCCGCAATCGAATAATAGCTGTGGCCTTTTGCCATCTCGTTTACGTTGAGCAGGATTTCCTCCGGTGCTTCCAGTTTTTCTTTTTTACGACAATGGATTGGGTACTCTTTTCCTTCCTCGAAACGGGTATAGTACCAGTAGCCGTTGAGCTTATAGGGAACTGATTCATCGGTTTGCTTGATGCGGCCAACCATTTCATTATAAAGCTTCTCCTGTAAAGCTTCGGTGTGCTTCAGTTTCGCTTTCAGGTAGTCATTTTCGCTGTTCAGATAGGTGATCACCTTGTTGGTGACCTCATCTTTCTGCTCCGCAGTTTTTTGCTCTTCAGTGAGCTTCATCCAGTAATAGTTGTCGATGCGGTTTCCGGTAAGCGTGTCGGGCTTCTTCTCGGCAATCGGAGGAGCAAGCTCATCCTTTTTTGTTTCCTCTTTGGCGGGGTTACAAGCGTTCATAATCATTGCGGCACATAAGGCTGCGTAAAGGTATCGGAATGATTTATTCATAATAAGTGATTGAATCATTAAAGTACATCAATCCCGGCTTACGATGTCAAACCACTGGCGGAATCTTTAGCCCATTTGTCAAGAAACGGGCTTTTAAATTGGCTCGAAAAATGATAGAATAACGCAATTTTAGTGATTGCAAAATGATTTGACGATCTTGTTAAACAATTCTTTCCCCCCGATGCATACCAAACCAAAACTTCTGTTGATTCTGCTTGTGTTGATCAGCCAGGCTGTCTTTTCACAATCTGAAACATTCGACCTGGTAACATTCACACCACCTGCCGGCTGGAAAAAGGAGACGAATTCCAGTGCGGTTTCTTATGTGATGACAAACCAGATTAGCCGGCAATGGTGCCGGATAACCATTTTTAAAAGCATTGGAAGCAGTGGTGACCTGAATGTCGACTTCGACCATGAGTGGAATGAACTGATTACTAAAACGTATAGCGGTACGGTTAAACCCAAACAGGATGTTACTGTGGAAGATGGCTGGACAGCTCAATCGGGAGCCAGCGGATTCACCTGGGAGAAGCAGCAATGTTATGCGCTCCTGACGGCAATCAGTGGGTATGGAAAAGCACTCAGCATAACCGTAATCATGAACGGTCAGGAATTTAAACGTGAGGTTGAGTTATTTTTAAGTTCGGTAACACTCAAGAAGCCGGAGATACCGGTAGTTGTTCAGCCCATTACAGCAAATGCAAATCAGGCTTCATCCGGAACATCCGGAATTACGGTTAAAGAGTCGCCCGGTAATCAGGGCATTACCCTGGCAACAACCAACTTTGATGACGGCTGGGTGTCGCATCCGTTTGCCGACTATGTGAAAGTCACGAAGAATAACACAACCGTATTGCTTCATTATGCGGTAGAGATCACGGATGAAATGCGCAGCGGTAACAATATGGAGGGTGTTTTGTTTGACCGGTTTATTTTACCGCGTTACAATGTTTCCAATATCCGCAAATACGATCATGGCGGGCCATGTTACTTTTGCATCTATTTTTTCGAAGCGGATGCTGTTGAAAAAGCTACCGGTAAAAAAGTGCATGTCGGTTTCCGGGTGATCCCGAACAACGGAATTGCACGATGTATCGAAATCATCTCACCTTCGCAAGCCGATTTTCAGCAAGCATTTCCCACACAGGAGAAAGTTGAAGCGATGCTGAACTACAACAAATTTGCCGTTACGCTGAAAGACATTGTCGGAACGTGGGAAGAAAGTTCAGGCGCCTATGTAAATATGTACAGCACCATTACGGGAGCATACGCAGGTATGAATACTGCCTCATCGGCACATAAGTTTATCTTTAATGCAGACGGCTCCTACAAAAGCGAACACAGTGGCGCGCATGGTATGGTTGGCAGCATGCAATTCTTCAGTCAGAAATATTCAGGCAACACAACAGTAACAAATTGGGATATTACGCTACCCAACCGGTTCAACGGTAAAACAGAAGTCTTTTGGGCACAGTTTGAAGCTGTGCGGGGCGGACGTGTACTGCGTCTGGTTGATAAAGCCAATGCGGGAATGGATTACAACCTTGTCAAGACGCAATAGCTATCCGCGGTCAAAAATTGCTGATGGTTGTTTCATGGAAGCGTAGTACCGATAAGCGAACTCCCAATGAGATTTCATGTGTAGTGAAATTGCTTACCACTGATTTATTGGTCGGCAACTCAAACACGTATCCGAAGCGGAACTTTTCGCGATAAAGCGTTTGAAGCATTAGGCCATACGTCTTAAAATTTCGTGTAAACAGTCCTGCGGAGTGAATGCTGTTGAAAATGAAATTTGCACCGATGTCGGTTGAGGCGGTTGCGCCTTTCACGGCCCGCACCAAAGCAGTGGGCTTGAACTTGATCTGCTCGTTCAGGTAAAACACATATGCTCCAAATAAATAGTAGTGCTGATTGTACAATTCAAACTCGCTGTCTCCGGCTGTGAACTTCGTTGGCAGCATCCGCGGAACTGAAAGACCTATTAAGAAATCTGAACCTTTTAAAATCACCCCGGCCCCGATATTCACAGTTGTACCGCGTTCATTGTTCAGAAAAGCTTCATCACCTTCGTCATAAATATTGAGATCGGCATTGTCGATTCGGTAGTTAAGGATTCCTGCCTGCATACCAAAACTTAGCTGGCGATCGTGACCCAGGTCAAGTTTATAGGCAAACGATGCGTTCACTTCGGTGTTTTTCGTGTTCCCGATCTGATCGTGCGAGAACGTAAAGCCGACACCCGCTTTGTTTTGGAGTAGCGATGAGCTCCCATTCAGGTTGAACGTATTGGGTTGTCCTTCAATACCCACCCACTGCATGCGGTAGCTTCCCGTAAGGTTCAAATTATTGTTTAGTCCGGCATAGGCAGGATTGATCACCAGCGGGTTAAGCATGTATTGCGAATAAATCGGATCTTGCTGCGCAATTGCCGGAAGACTGGCGATGAGGAAGGCAAGGGGGAGTAGGTTCTTCATGCTGCGGATGATTTTTGACAATACAAGGTGCCTATAAACCGTCTGCCGGTAAATCGCATAATGATGTGATGGAACCTTCTTTGCTTGCTTTCCGTTCAAACCTTCTTTGAGTTACATGAGCGACCGTCAGAAATATTACTTCTTTATCATCCTGATTCTCGGGGCACTGGCAACCATCAGCCCGTTCTCGATCGACATGTATCTTCCGGGCTTTCCCGCTATCGCACTCGATTTAAATACGTCTATCGACCAGGTACAGCTCTCGCTTACGGCTTATCTGGTTGGAATAGCATTCGGTCAATTATTATATGGTCCGCTGCTCGACCGCTTCGGGCGGAAGAGACCATTGTACGTGGGTCTCACCGTTTACATCCTGGCGTCCATCGGCTGCGCGTTTACAGAATCGATTCATGCGCTGATTTTTATGCGTTTCCTTCAGGCCCTTGGCGGATGTGCCGGTATCGTTTCGGCTCAGGCACTGGTGCGTGACATTTTCCCGGTTAACAAAACTGCGCAGGCGTTCGCCCTGATTACACTGGTAATTTCGGTATCGCCCATGATCGCACCTACCGTTGGCGGCTATGTTACCGCGCATGTCGGCTGGCAATATGTATTCGCCATCCTGGCAACCATCACCCTGTTGATTCTCACAGCATCGTATTTCTTCCTGCCAAAAGGCCGCGGGGCTGATCCATCGGTGTCGCTGAAGCCGAAAGCGGTAGCGAAGAATTTCTATACCGTTGTTCGCAATCCGCAGTTTTTAATGTATGCCGTTACGGGCGGTATTGCGTCTGCTGCGCCCTTCGCATACATCGCGGGTTCGCCCAGTGTGTTCATGAATATTTACGGACTTACCGAGCAGCAGTATGGGTGGGTGTTTGCGTTGCTTGCTTTCGCCATGATTGGGTCCACACAATTGAATCATGTCATTCTGAAGAAATTTACAAGCGAACAGGTAATCCGGTTTGCGTTGCTGTATCAGACATTTACAGGACTGATACTCGTGGCAGGGGTATACTTCCGTTTATTTAATGTGTATTCGCTTATCGCGATGATGTTCATCTTCTTTGCCGGTCAGGGAATAACCGGGCCGAACGCAACTGCTTTGTCGCTTGCCCCTTTTTCGAAGCAGGCCGGAAGTGCTTCAGCTTTGTTTGGCAGCTGGCGATTGGGTGCAGGCGGAATTATCTCCGCGATTGTGAGCCTGTTCCACAACAATACCGCGTTGCCAATGGTAACGACAATGGCCGGTTGCGCCATCATCGGATTGATTATTTTATCGATTGGAAATTTTCGCGTGAAGTACAAAGCACGCAAAAAACAGGTGGAGGAGGCAACGTCAATTATTCATCCTGCTTCGCAACCGGAGTAACTACGGTAACTCTTTTATGCCGATGTTGCGGTACTGATGCTTTGCACCCGGTGCCCAGGATTCCAGATGATCCCATTTGCCGGCAGATGACGAATACAACGCAGTCCAGTGCGACTGCAACCCGATCATCCCTTCTGTGGCTTCATTAATGAAATCATTTTTCGGCTGGGTCACATCCCACATTTCAACACCGTTAATCCATAAGGTGAGGTGCGGAACATCGCCTGTCATGCGTAAGCGAAATGAATTCCATTCGCCCGGCTTCCACACATCTGCTAATTTTTCCGCGCGCACGGATTTGCTTACCGGCATACGTTCGCCATACAAACTTCCCGTGCTTTTGGCCAATTCATCGAGCTCAATCTGGTAGGCTACTCCGCTTTCAGTAGAGCGAATAAAAATGCCGCCATTGGTGTACAGATCGATTTTTACTTCGATGTACAATTCAAAATTCTTGTACTTCTTATTGGTTAACAGTACTCCGCCTTGTCCGTAAGGCTGTTGCGTAACCACAATCACACCGTTCTCGACATGGAAGTTTGGCGTTGTGCCCTGGTGAGTTGTCCGGCTGATATGCCAGCCCTTTAGATTTTTTCCGTTGAAGAGAGGCTTGAATCCTTCAGGCAATTGAGCGAACGCTGCAGCGGACGTGAGTGTTATCAAAATGAACAGATACCTTTTCATATTCATTTCGTTTTTGGTTTTACTTCCGTCACCAGGCGAAAGCCTACATCAAATCCGTTACCGGGACCGGCCGAGTGATTCATGTAGGAGGCGTTCTTTACATCTCCGGTAAACGAAGATCCTTTCAACACATGCTGTGTGCCTTTTTTGGGCGGCACCGGGTCAGCGAAGATTTTTTCGTTATACACATCCTGAACCCATTCCCAAACATTTCCGAGCATATCGTATAACCCGTACGCATTTGGTTTTTTTGAACCAACGGCTGCCGTGGTTTGGCCTGACAAAACCGCGGTTTCAAAAATTTCTTTCCAAGCGATATCTTCTTTGTTACCACCACGTGCTGCATACTCCCACTCAAATTCCGTTGGCAACCGATAGGAGTGTTTCTGATCAAGTTTATTGAGTTGCTTAATGAATTGTTGCACCTCTTTCCACGTCACATTTTCAACCGGATGGTTATTTACATCGTCCGAAACTTTGCTGGCGGTAAATACCGATGGATTACTTCCCATCACCTTCGTCCATTGTGCCTGCGTTACTTCAAACTTCCCCATGTAATAAGGCTTATCGATGATAACTTCAAAGCCTGGCATGTATGCGGCCTTTGCTAATTTTTCCGCTTTAACATAAAGTGAGTCCGGCAAACGATCCTTCGGATCATCAGGGCGGTCGACTGTTGGCTCAAACTTTCCAACCGTCATTTTTCCCGGTTGAATCAGAACAAACTCCATCCCGATTGAGTTGGTAAATGTTTTTTCCTGCGCCCGGCCTGCCAGCGCCACCAACATCAGCAATACGATCAATCCGCTCTTCATCATTTATTTTTTGTTTCTGTCGCGATCCCAGTTCGTATTCTCGGCACGGCCGAGTTTGCCGATTTCCAGATCGCGGAGTGTTACCCCGCCTTCTACTTTGTATTGCGTGAAGCTGCGCACTTCTTTTACTTCTTCTACTGTAACCACTGAAGACTTGTTGCCGAAGTCGCTGCTGTTGCGGATGTAACTTAATACCGATGCAATGTATTCATCCGTATTGCCGGCCATGGCAGGCATTACGTTCGGATAGGTTTTGCCATCAACGGGCCCCTGCAAACCCAGTAACATTAATTGAATCAGTGCAATCTTATCGCCTGTTACGCGTACCGAACCAACGAGTGGGGGAGCAGGCATCGGATTACTGCCAATTAAAATACCTTTTCCATCGGGGCCGTGGCATGTTGAGCAAAGTTGTTTATAGTTGATAGCACCTTTGGAGACAAGGTCGCGCTCAGCAGGACTTAAATTCTTAATCCGCGCGAGTTCAGCTTCGGTTTTAATTTTTGTGTCTTCGTAAACTTTGTACGAAAACTGCATAAGTTCATTGTCAGGATTGGCCGCGAGCAGATCTTTAACGATTTTCTGTGCGGATACCGTTTTATTCGTGCGCAACGACAACATCAGCTGAATTTTAACATCAGCGCTCGCATCCTGTTGAAGCTTGTTTAATTCACCGATAATTTCTTCATCATTCTTTCTGATGTATAATTCACTGGCCCAGACAGCTGTCTTTCGAACATTGGCATCCTGATCCGCGAAAGCTTTAATCAGCGTAGCCTTGTCAAGTGATTCAAGACCCTCCAGTGTCCAGAGTGCATGAATGCGCGCCAAAGGGTTATTGTCTTCAAGCGCCATCTTCTTCAGTTCCGGAACAACAGATTTGTCATTTCTTACAATGATTGTTTGCTGGGCCATGTCGCGCCACCACCCGTTGGGGTGACCCAAATGTTTGGTAAGTTCGGCCGGAGTTTCCTTGAGCATATTCGGTTTAACCGAATTGCGTTTGAAATTGTCATGTACAATACGGTAGATGCGACCCATGCCCCGAATTTTATCAAGACCAAGCTCTGCAATTTTTCCTGCAACGTATGAACCGGGTTGTGTCCATTCACTTTCCTGGATAATGCCGTGATACATATCAACAATGTAAAAGCATCCGTCAGGACCGGTGTACGTATTAACCGGACGGAAATTCATATCCGCGGAAGCGAGCCATTCCTTTTCGTGATATGCGGGTTCGATCACGAGCTTGCCATTTTTGTTGAGAACCTTTCCTCTTTTAATTACACGGGCAACGGGTTCGGGAATAAAGTAATCACCCACCATATCTGCCGGAAGGCGATCACCACGGAAAACAACCTGGCCGGCACCGGAGGTAAAATGAATCAACGTGTTGTCGTCACGTCTTCCTTCAGGACCCGTGTTGGCATCAACGTTTCCAATCACAGGCCATAAATAGGTGAAGTCTTCCGTGTATTGGTCACGGAGATTCAGAGAACCGTATGCGGGCATTTGCTGAATCTGAACAGCTGGTAAGCCCGGGCCAGCTTCTGAAAAATACAAACGACCGTAGTTGTCATTTGTCAGGCCCCACTGACCAAACATGTGGTCAACCAACGTGTCAACTATTAGTTTTCCATTTTTGTATTTATAACGGAGGTCATCGCGCGAAGGATAAATCCAGTTGTCGAGATTCCACAGGAAGCCGCCATTTTGATGTTCGAGATTCCGTGAATCAATTGCGTTGTTTTCGAAAACGATTTTTTTCTGATCGGCAACTCCATCGCCATTCGTGTCTTTATAACTCCAGACATGCTGAACGTTTGTAACCGTAATGTACACTTCATCGCCCACGGGAAGCACGGTGCGTGGCAAAACCAGGCTGTCAACGAAAATGGTTGATTTATCCATCCGCCCATCACCATCGGTATCTTCCAGACGCATCACGCGACTGGTCGGCTCATATTCCTCTGTACCGTTCGCATCCTTCATGTACGTGTTCATCTGAACCACGTAGAGTCTGCCGTTTCCATCCCACGCCATGGCAACAGGCTCCTGCACCATGGGTTCGCTGGCCACCACTTCGGCATGATAGCCGGGCGGTAACTGAAATTTCTTAACGGTTTCCTCGGGAGAAAGAGGTGTAGGGTCGGGATTGGCGGTAATGAACTTACGCTCAAAGCCATCAGAGTCTTTTTTCTCAGGTGCTGAACAGCTCAACAGTGCGAGCAGAAAAAACAGCGATATATAAATTCGATTTGCGGGCATACGAACGGTGAAATTAAAAGCCGCACTAATGTGGATAATTATTTTCTCCTGCACAATCGAATACCCGTAATCTGCCTGCAGGCTTTATGAACCGTTAATGTAGTTCTGCGAAAAACGCGGCCGAATTTCGATACCTTGCATACTCATTAACCGATAACCCATGAAAAACCTCTCTGCTCTGTGTCTTGGCTTGCTGTGCGTTTGTCTTTCGTGCAAGGATGAAAGCCGCCCCGAAGTATTTTCCAGAATCAATACCGAAGTAACGCAAAACTCAAAGGCTTATTCCACACTGAAGGAAGCAACGTCAACCATTGGTCACCGCCTTACGGGATCGACAAACGGTTCAAAGGCAGAAGAATATACCTACAACAAGTTTAAAGAATATGGTTTTGACGATGTGAAGTTCCAGGAATTTGAAACCAAGGCCTGGGCGCGCGGAACGATTAACGTAACGATCGATGGTGACAGCGTAAAAGCGGTAACGCTGGGTCATGCTCCGGTTTCGGCCGATGTTACGGGGGAACTGGTTGATATGGGCAACGGCCTGGAAGCGGATTACAAAGCAAAACCCGGAGCGGCAAAAGATAAAATTGTACTCGTGTACATCGGTGTGCTGGAAGGCAGTGCAGAGGGCACTAAGAATCTGCACCGCAGTGAAAAGACTGCCATTGCCATCAATAATGGAGCGAAAGGCGTTATTATTTTTAACCAGGTCGACAAAGGCGTGCTGCTGACCGGAACAGCTTCTGTTACCGGTGAGTTGATTCCGATTCCTGCCATCTGCATTGCCAAAGAGAAAGGCTTTGAACTGAAAGAAAAATTAAAGGCAGGCAAGAAGATTCAGGCGCACATTGCCATGACGAATCACAGCGATGTAATCAAAGCCAGAAACGTAGTAGCCACGTTAAAGGGTTCTGAACTTCCCGATGAAAAAATTATTATTGGCGGTCACCTCGACTCATGGGATTTGGCAACGGGCGCGATCGACAACGGAATCGGGTCCTTTGCTGTGCTGGACATTGCCCGGGCATTTCAGGCAAACAAACTGAAGCCGAAACGCACCATTCAGTTTGTGATGTTCATGGGTGAGGAGCAAGGCTTGCTCGGATCAACACACATGGTGGAAGAAGCTGTGAAAGACGGTTCCATTGAAAACATCAAGTACATGTTTAACATTGATATGGGCGGGAATCCGATTGGTGTAAATGCAGGCGGTAAGCTAAACGACACTACATTCTTCAAATCGATTGGTACCGACATTATGGCAATTGATACGATCTACAAAAACAAATTCAGCAACCGTTCGGGGCTACACAGCGATCATCAGCCATTTATGCTGGAAGGTGTTCCGATCCTGAGTGTTACGAGTAACCTCGATCGCTCGATCTATGGTTGTTATCATTCTGATTGCGATGATTTTAATTTGGTGAACGAGGCGCACATTCGTAACACCGCCCGTTTTGGAACCATGATTTTGTTTGCGTTGGCCAATGCCGACAAACTACCGGCTGATAAAATGGATAGCGAGACGACCAAGCAGTTTATGATTGAAAACGGTCTGGAAGAGCCGCTGCGAATTGCGGGTGAGTGGAAGTGGAAGTAGGTGGTTCTTAACGTGAAATAAAAAAATGTCCTGCTTGTCAGGACATTTTTGTTTCGCGGAGCCTTCGGTTATTCCCGTTTCAGTGACAGGTACCCGGTTTTCGTTTTGCTACCCGACAATTCTATTTTATAGTAGTATATCCCGGATGGCAGTTCTTTGCCGTTCTTGTTCAGGCCTTTGAATGCACGGTCGTCATTGTTATAGTTATCGGTTTCAAACACCATGTCACCCCACCGGTTGAACACGGTAACGTGATTGTTCGAAAATAATTCAATGTTCGCGATACGCATCATGTCGTTTTTGTTGTCGCCATTGGGCGAAATGGCGTTGTAGATTATTACATCCCCCTCAACTTCAATCGACAGTACCTGCTGCGCACATGCACTCAACAAGTCGCACACTTCAATGGAAACGCGATCTACACCTATGAAGATTACCGAACCGTAGTCAAGTACCAATTCCGACGAGGCATTGATGCTGGCTGCTGCACCCTGTTCAGAAGTATTGCTTGTTAAAGAGAGTGTGCTTATGTCAAGGTTGTCGTCAGGGTCGCTGAGCAGGCTTAGCAGTTCAACGGTTACGATTCCATTAACGGGTACGCTGGCGGTGGTGGACGAAATTACCGGGGGCTGATTAACCGTTGTTGTAACGGTGAAGTCGTTCGTGCTTGTGGCGGTCATCCCATCTACCGTCACCGAAATTTTTCCGGTGGTCGCTCCCGCAGGCACCACTACTGTAATCGAGGTGGCAGTACTTGCCGAAACTACTGCGGCTACTCCATTGAACTGAACGATATTGCCGGCGGGTGTGGTACTGAAGTTGGTGCCGGTGATCGTTACGGTTGTGCCCACCGCGCCCGAAGTTGGTGTAAAAGAAATGATCGTGGGCGCAGGTGTGGCGGCGCAAATTGTGCCCGATGGTGTGTCGCCTGTAATGGTCCAACCCTTTGTTGTCCTCAGATTAGTTCTTGCCGCCACGGCATTGGTTCCGTATTGTCTTCCGGTAGCTCCCAGTGATCTGCCATTGGGGGTAGATGCATTGGCGCTCCAACCGATTAATGTGGCTGAATAATTCGTGCAATCCAGTCCATTATCATCAAACATAAATCTGAGGTCGACCCCGGGATTTAAAGTCCATGCACCGAGGTTTTGGTTAAAGGCAGTAGCCTGTTCAAACATACCCAGCATGCTTGTAACTGCCGCTGTATTCCACGAGCTTAAGTTTTGATTGAATACGCTTGCTCTCGAAAACATCTGGCTCATCGTGGTAACTGCTGCAGTATTCCACGCCCCGATGTTTTGATTAAAGACACCGGCAAATTTAAACATGCCGCTCATATTGGTAACGGCTGCCGTGTTCCACGAGCTAATGTCCTGATTGAATGCGATCGCTTCTGAAAACATGTTCGACATATTGGTAACTGCACCGGTATTCCACGAACCAATGTTTTGGTTAAAGGCATAAGCTTCCGTAAACATATCCGACATGTTGGTAACAGCACTCGTGTTCCATGCTCCAATGTCTTGATTGAAGACATCTGCATAAAAAAACATACCACTCATATCGGTAACGGCTGCCGTATTCCATCCGCCAATGGGTTGGTTAAAGGCCCTCGCGGAAGAAAACATTTCCGACATGTTAGTAACTGCCGCAGTATTCCATGTCCCAATGTTTTGGTTAAACGCATCGGTATTGGCAAACATTCGTTGCATTGTGGTAACTGCCCCAGTATTCCAGGAACCTATGTTGCCGGGTGAGTTTAGGATGTCGCACCCGCTAAACATTTCTGACATATTTGAAACACCTGCTAAATTGGGTATATCAACAGCGGTTATCTGCAGGTTAAGACAATTTCGAAAGGCAGTTTGCATGCTTGTCCAGGCTACGCTGCCCCATTGCTCCACTTGAATAAGCCGGTTACGATCTGCTCCATTGTTGATGTTGATCCGTTGGAAATTCGCAGGTGCGATCAGCAAGCGAATCGTTGCATTGGTGGGTAAGCCACTGATCGTAAGTGTTGCACCTGTAAAGGAGCCGCTGCCGGAAGCTGTTCCGGGAGAAATTTCCTGCCAGGTGTAATTAACGGTGCCGCTGGTAGCGGTGCCAAAGGTTAGTTGTGTTGCACCGGACCCGGCCGTGGCGAGGTTCCACTGCGTTACAAAATTATCCGTCACAATAAAGTCTAGTGTACTGCTGGCCGTCACGCAATCTGTTGTAACCGAAACTTTTCCGTTGGTCGCTGCTGCGGGAACAGTTACGGTAATGCTGGTGGCGGTGCTCGCGGTAACAACCGCTGCTGTTGAATTAAAGGTTACCGTGTTGTTAGCCGGAGTAGTACTGAATCCGGTTCCGGTGATGGTAATTGTACTTCCCGGAATGCCTACCGATGGTGATACCGATGTTACCGTTAGCGGTGTGGCGACAACCTGCGTAAGCTTCACGGTAAACGCATCGTCAGCCCCGGCACTGGTCAGGTTTGCTGTACACGCACCCGGATCAAAGTCGGCGGTGCCTTGAAACCAGCCCGATACATAAATGTTGTCGGAGTCATCGGTCGAAATACCAAAACCCTGATCGTCAAGCGTGCCGCCCATGGCGCGCGCCCACGCGAAATTTCCATTCTCGTCAAACTTTGACACGAAAACATCATCGTTGGCTCCTGAAGCGGATATGTTGAACGTGCCGGCTCCAGGATCAAAGTCAACCGTATTAACGAAGAACCCCGTCAGGTACACGTTGCCGGTTGAGCCAAGGCAAATGCTAAAAGCCTCATCGTAACCGGTACCTCCGAACGATTTTGCCCAAACGAAATCGCCATCGGTTGACATCTTCAAAAGATAGGCATCGTAGCCTCCGGCGGGTGTCAGGTTAAAGGTGCCGGTGCCGAAGTCAAAATCGGTAGTACCCGAATACCGGCCGCTGCTATACACATTGCCGGAAGCATCCACAGCAATCTTCCGACCGTAATAGCCATCGGTGTAGTAGGTGGAGGTGCTGTTCACCATAGCCTTTGCCCAAACAAAATTTCCATTGGCGTCAAGCTTGGAAAAGAAAACGTCCCAACCCGTAGATCCGCCCACCGATGTCAGATTAAACGTACCCGCTCCGGGATCAAAATCTACCGTGCCTAAGAAGTAGCCGGTCGTATAAATGTTTCCGGCAGCATCCAGGGCAACACTGTAGCCCCGGCTCTCCAATACATTTCCGATGTCTTTGGCCCAGATAAAATTTCCATCGTTGTCGAGCTTCAGAATAAAAATATCTTCCCAGTCTGCGGTAAGAAAGAACGTACCCGGTCCCGGATCAAAATCCCGTGCACCGCCCTGATAATAGAAGCGGCCTACCACATGCACGTTCCCCGTTCCGTCAACCAATATACTGTAGCCGTGATCAAACCAAGTACCGCCAAGGATTCCTTTTGCCCAGACAAAGTTTCCGGATGCATCGTATTTGGCGATGTAGATGTCGGTCTGACCGGCAGATGTCATGTTAAATACGCCCGGCCCCGGATCAAAGTCTGCTGTGCCGACAAATCCTCCGGTGATGTAAACATTTCCGGTTGCATCGATCGCAATGGCCATAGGCGAATCGCCTCCGGTTCCGCCAACTGATTTTGCCCAAACAAGATTTCCATTCGCATCCAGTTTCGACATGAAGATGTCGGAACTTCCTGCCGAGGTGAGATTTGACACTCCAGGACCCGGGTCAAAATCAACGGTCCCGGTGTAATAGCCTGTGGTGTACACATTGCCTGCAGCATCTGCAACCATATCGCGGGATCGATCAGCACCTGTTCCACCGGTTCGTTTGGCCCAGTCCAGGATAGCGGTTTCTTGCGCAAAACCTCCCGCACTACACATCAAAAGTAAGGCGAGGCTTCCGGTAGGAATCAGTTTTAATGCCCAGTACCCTGTTTTCATATGGCGGTGTAGTTTGATGAGATGCAAATTCTGCGCAGCCGATCTGGAAACCTGTACTGCATAAAGACGTGTTGGCCTTTAAAGGTAAGGAAAGATCAGCACGTACGAATCACATCATCATGCGAGCCTACCGCCTCAGACTGAGGTAACCCGTTCGCGTTTTCAGGCCCCCGGGGAACTCTATTTTATAATAATAGATACCCGAGGGAAGGTCCTTGCCACCGTTACTGACACCTTTAAAAACCCGATCGTCATTATTATAGTCATCGGTTTCAAACACCAGATCGCCCCAGCGATTGAAAACACTGACATGATTTTTTGTAAACAATTCAATATTGGCAATGCGCATGATCTCATTTTTACCATCGCCATTGGGTGAGATTGCATTGTAAACACGCACGCTGCCATCAAGTTCAATCGTAATTTGTTGCTCGGTGCAGGCCGCTTCGGTATCACATACGCGTAAGGTGAGAATGTCACTTCCTGCGAATGCAAGTCCGGTGTAATCAACAATCAGGTAATCGCCATCGATGTAGGCGGATGCTCCGCTTTGAGGCTGACTAATGATTTCTGCGGTGGTCAGGTCTGCGTTATCGTCAATATCCGTTACAATGTCGGGCAAAAAGACAGATACAATACTTTGCACTGGAATGGAACGGAACACACTTGTGATTTCGGGAGCGCTGTTGGTTGTTAGCAACGGATACTCGGCATAATTAAAACGATACTGGGTACTTACCTGATAACCGAAGCTGCCTCCGGCATATAGTTTATTCGATGAAACTGCAAGTGCCCGAACCGAACCTTCTGAGAAAAACGGATCTTCCAGTTGTGGTTGAACAGCCGCCAGTTCACCGGTATTAATGTCTACCCGAACGATACCGGGTGAGAAATATCCTGCATAAAAAACGTCATTTCCTTTTACCACCATGCTTACCATTCCACCTTGCGGATCAAAGTCGGGCGTCCAGCTGTCGGTATCTCCGGTTGTTGCATCTACGCGAACAACTTCGGGGCCGATCATATATACCTTTCCATCCGCAATTGCGCCAATAGGGGCTGCTTCAACCGTTGGATTCCACGCAAGCAAATCTCCTGTTGTTGCATCCCACGCTGAAAAATTTGTTCGGTCTTCTCCGTTAAAATTGAATGAGTATTGCCCTGCCAGATAGAAAACATTGTTCTCGACAACAATCGAATAAAGGTCGTCACCGTCTCCAAAAAATAACGGCACCCCGAGTGTCCACGGAAGAACTTCTCCTGTGGTGAGATCCAGCGCTGCGAAACCTTCGCGCGCGGCACCATTTACAGTGGAAAAATTTCCTGCGAGATAAAGTGCATCATCCGAGAACGCCCAATCGGCAATATCGCCATCCAGTTCGATCGGCCATCCGGGAAGTGCCGACCCATCGTTTGAATTCAGCGCCCCGACAATCATACCTGAAACACCATCCGATACCAGATAGATTTCCGAGATGTAGTACACGGTGTTATTTTGATAATGTAATTTCAGACTGCTTAAAAATGTGCCAGTTCCAAGATCCGGAAATTCAGGTCTCCAGGCCGTGCCGGTTCCGGTTACTCCATCAAGAGCAACGCATCCGTAACTATTTGAAACTCCGGTAATCCCAAGAAGATTTCCACCTACTAAAATGTTTCCACCCGAAGGTGTGATGGTTAAAACTGAACCACCCATGGCGCGGTCTTCAGTCGGCTCGTTAGCGCCTGTAACCTTGTTCACAACGGCAAGATTGCCGATTTCTGCTTTATTAAGATTATTGAAATTTCCTCCAATGAAAAGCTTGTTGCCATCAATCGCTAACGCGTATACATTCTTGCTGTAGTATGAAGGCAGTGTTACCGAAAAGGCGGTTGCTGTACCGGTAGTGATATTAACAGCTGCAACCTGATGCTTCGTAACGCCCGCAACATGTGTGAAGTCACCCGCCATATAAAGCGTGTTGCCATCCAGCGCGAGCGCAACAACATCATCGTCAGGCCGTGGGTTGAAAGATGTTAATGCTCCCGTTGTTTTATTAACGGCTGCAAAATTTGTGCGCGTTGGGCTGCCACCTCCTGCGTTTGTAAAACTTCCTCCAAAATAAACCGCTGACGCATCGGCCTCTATGGTAAACACATAACCTCCGGCTGCCACGTTCGGGTTCCACGATGTGGCAAGCGCAGTAGCGGCATCAAGCGCGGCAACTCTTGATCGGGTTTGACCTCCAATGCTGGTAAAACTTCCACCTACATAAATAACACCAGCTGAAGCTTTTATGCAATAGATGTATCCGCCCGAAGCCGGGTTCCAGCTGAGAAGTGTGTTGTTGGTTAAGTCGATTGCTGCGCCATAACCGCGGGCGATGGAGTTCACAGTGGTAAACTGTCCGATTACATACAACGTGTTACCTGTTTTTTCCATTGCCCGGATCGGGTACCCGCCACCCTCAAATAAAAATGGTAATTCTTCGGCCGTCTTATCGGATTTGATATGTGTGATGATGCCATAAGCAGCCGTATACCAGCCTCCGGCTCCATCCGGGATCGAATGCTGTATGGGCCCCTGAATCACCGGGTAGCCGCTTACTTCGCCAAGTGCAGGTGTAAATACAAATGCTTGTGATTCAATGCGCTCTCCAAACCAGTCGAAATCACCGGCAATAAAAACTTTGTTGTCACCGTAGGTAATGCTGTTTACCTGGTTACTGGGAGTCCAGGACGTTCCTGATGCTTCCTGCGCATAACCGGCAACCGAGGTAACGAGGAGGATCGATAGTAAAGGGATTTTCATGTATCAAATCTCTCCAATACGAGGTGGTGGTGAAATCACATAATAATGTGAGGTGCTTCCTGATGAAATTACTTCAAGCCAGCCTGATTCAAAGCCCTATTCCGGGTAATGCAAGTGTTGGGGAAAGGAACAGGGATTACGTTCATCCGGTTTTCTTTTTGGATTGAATAGACGGAATCCAGATCATCACAATCTCCGCGAGTACTAGCGGTAAAATAGAAAAAGTCCACTCGATTACTACCGCCAGCACGTTATCATCTTTGATGGGTTCAAAAATGAAACCGATCGGAATAACCTGGTATAATCGAACGAATACAAATGCAAGTGCGCAGAGGTAGCTTCTTACCATGAACTGTTTATGCGCAGTAACATTCTTTTGCCGGATTGCATACCATGAGAGGGAAGTTGTCATGAAAAAAAGAATCGATAAAGGAATAAGGGAATACCGGCAGCCTACGCAATTAAAGGAAAGGGCAAGCCGGAAAGCTCCCGCGGCAGCGATTAACGAACCGATAATATAAATTTTGCCTGCTATGCGGTGAAAACGAATGTATTTTTTTCGGATAAATGTCCAGAATTGAACCGGTCCTAAAAAAAGTGAGCACGTTGCACCCGCAATGTGCAATACGAACCAGAGTTGATTTTCATCAAATCTTGGATTCCGATATCCAAACAAATAAACAACGGCATTGTCATAGTAGAAATATGCTGAGAGCAGAATGATCAGAGCCCAAAAAACAATAAGAGTTGACTTGTTGACTTTTTCAATAAAGGATCGGATCATCTGTTCGGTTTTTGAATTTGTGATTAGTCTCCGTAATCGTAGTAGCACGGGCTAATCTCAGATTGAATACGCACCAGAACTCCCGCATTAAACCAGAATGTGACTTTCCAATAGCCCTCATCTTCTCCCCAGGAAACTTTGTGTTCGTAGTAACTCAGGTTGGTATCCTCATCCTTTGTTAGTGAAGATTCTGATAAGTTGGCGCGGGTCAGAAAAATTTCTTGGGCTGCTCCGATCACCACATCCTGATTGAACATAAAATTACTGGCCCGGATATCAGATGAACAGATCAAATCACCTAATTCATCCTGGAACCTTGGATCGCTGTCGAGAAAATCGATCGATATGCTGTCGGAATCAATAATTCTGTGCTCGGAATGTATCGTATCCTCCGCAAGGATGTTGAACGCAATTCCTTCTTCGCGAAGAAAGGTTTTTATGTAGGGGTAGTCCGAGGGAAAAGGGTGTTTTGTGAATTCGTCCAGGTCAAGTGACGTAGGATCGGCATCATAAAGCCCGGCATCCTCGTTCGACACTTCTTCGGATGATTCGGAAGATGTTGAAGCGACAGGTTTATTTAAAGAAGTCGTATCCTGAACAGTCTCATTTTCCTTTTGACCGGGTGATGTACATTGGAATAATATTAATGCCAGTGCCAGGGAATATTTTTTCATAGCGGGCAGGGTTAAACCAATTTCTCATGAATCGCTTTACTAACAGCCTCCGTCTGCGAATGCACCTGCAGCTTTTCGTAAATTTTTTTGATGTGGGTGCGAACGGTGTCAATACTGATCGCAAACTCTGCCGCAATGAGCTTGTAACTGTTGCCTTTGCTTAGCGAAGTGAGAATTTCCTTTTCACGCGCGGTGAGCTGATACGGATTTTCGGATGCCGGTTTGTGCATGGAGGCTAAAACCATTCTGGCGATACTGGGCGACATGGGTGCTCCGCCTTCCATCACTTCATGGATAGCATCGAACAGTTTTGTGGATATGTGTTTCTTCAACAAGTACCCCGATGCTCCTACCTGTAGAGCCTCAAATACATGCGTATTGTCGTCAAAAACCGTTAGCATGATGATGGGCACCTGGTTGTTAACCCGTCTTATTTTTTGAACCGCCTCAATGCCGCTCATGCCGGGCATGTCGATGTCCATCAAAATCAAATCGGGTTTGTACGCCTTGAGCTCGGCTTCAACGTTCAGCACGTTTTCAAAGGCGGCTTCCAATGTTAGTTCAGCATTGCTCAGGATCATTGCGCCCACGCTTTCGCGGAGGAGGGAGTTATCTTCATAAATAAGCACCGATAATTTCATGGCCAAAAAACAGACTTTACAAAGCTGCGGATTTGTTACACGTTCAAAAATACCCTGATCATGTGATCGGAATCGAAAGGGAAATGCCTGTACCGGCTCCGGCTGAAGATTTCAGCTCAAGTTTACCCCGCAAGCTGGCAGCCCGGTCTTTCATGTTTCGCAAGCCATTGCCGGACGACATGATCTGCGTATCAAAACCTTTTCCATTATCCTGAATATCCACTACGAGACTATCTTCAATTTTTCGAAAGTGAATGGTTATCGCACTTGCACCGCTGTACTTTGCGGCATTGTTGATCGCCTCCTTAAATATGAGCAGCAGATTCTTGCGGGTGGCGGCATCCAGCTTAATCGCCTGCAAATTTTCTTCACCGGTAAACGTGTAAGTTGTGTCCAGCGGATCGAGAATTTCGGCTGCAAACTCTTTCATTTTACTGATAACCCGTTCGGGAGAATCGTTACTCGGATTGATCGACCACACAATGTCCGACATGCTCTCCATCATGCTTGATGAATGTTGTGCAATCCGCTGAAAGTTTGAAGAGCCGCCATTCGAATCTTTCAGCGCCATCTGGCTGATGATGTTGATGCTGGATAATGTTGATCCGATGTCGTCATGCAGATCCCGGGCAATCGTATTTCGCATGCGTTCCAGTTCTACGAGTCTTCGGGTTCTATTTAATACACGATACCGGTTGATTAATAAAACGCTAATAATAATCACGGATATCAGCACTACAATGATGATACTGGTGTTCGCACGCTGCCGGCTGATCTCTGCTTTATGAAGCTCCTGGTCTTTTTTCAGCAACTCAATTTCTTTTTCCTTTTGATCGTTTTTGAATTGTTCTTCGAGTGTGCGTAGCTGAACCAATACCGCGCTGCCTTCAATGCTGTCTTTCAACGCCTCATGCATCTTCAAATACTCGAGCGCCTTTTCATAATTGTTGTTCAGGGCGTAGTACTCGCTCAACCGGCTGTACTCAAGTGACAGCCCGCTTTTATCGCCAGAAAGAATAAGCGTGTTCAGATTATTGATGTACGCTGATTCTGTATTACGTTTTTTTTGTTCCTCCAAATCCATGGAGATCAACGAGGATTTAAATCGTGCAGAAAGTGCGCTATCGCCCAATTGCCGCGCGCGGGCTAGTCCTTCCGTAAAAACTTTCCGGGCTTCCAGGTGGTCTGGTTTGCGCATGTAGTTCATGCCCATCTGGTGCAGGGTTATAATCTCGTCACCTGCAAGTTTCATTTCACGCGCCAGCGAAAGACTTTTATTATAGTATTGATCAGCAAGCTTGTATTGATTTCGATCCTTGGCAACGTTTCCCAAACCCTGCCACGTTGTAACGAGCCCCCGTTTGTCGCCAAGTTCGGTTTTCATGGCCAGCGATCGCTGCAAATATTCTTCCGCCTTGTCGAGCTGTTTCAAAAAATAGTAGTCGGTAGCAAGGCTATGCAGGCAAAATGACTGGCCGCGTTTGTTGCCGATTTTTTCGAAGATCGCAAGCGACTGTAAGTGATACTTCATCGCATTTCCATAATCAGCCATTTGCGAATACGTATTGCCAAGGTTGAGCAACGTTCCGGCTTTGTTCTCATCATCTTTCGTGGCAAGCTTAACGTTCTCCAGAAAATAGGGCAACGCTCGTTTATACTCTCCCTGCGCTTTATAAAAAAGTCCGGCCGATTGGTTGTAGTTCTTGATGATCCGGGTGTCTTCCGGATGTGCCTTGGCCAGTTGTTCTGTCAATCCAAGATAATACAAGGCGCTGTCCATTTTCAGGCCCGATTGTGAGAACGAAATCATGTAAACGTAGCCCGAGCACAGTCCATAGATATATTGAAGTTGTGACGAGGTGCGGATTACCTGTTGCGTGTAACCGCGGGCAAGCGTAACATCTTTTCGCAGGAACTCGTTGGTAAGGCCGAGCAACGCCTTCACCTCCATGGTATCGTGCTTGTTCAGCGCCACAATTTGCCGGAGGCTGTCGATGGCCCGGTTTTGCCCGTTAACGGAAAGTCCGGAGGCCAGGATGGCGAGGATGGTAATCGCGCGTTTCAGGGGTACGGGATTTTGATCAAGTTACGCAATAAAATCGAAGCCCGACACACTCATTCGGGCTGTCGCGGGTTGCTAAATTTTGCTTAGCTTTGAATACTTTTTAAACTAAATGGCGGAAAACACTTTTAAAACCAACACCTTCAAGAAGCCTGAAAAAGAAAAGAAGGGTAAAAGCTCAAAGTCGAAAGGAAAATTTAACTGGTCACTCGATTTCCTGAAAGATCCCAGGTTTATTCTGGCAACCGGCTTTGTGCTGATCATCACTTCCATTTTTCTTTTCATATCGTTTGTGTCGTTTCTGTTCACCTGGAGTGCCGACATGAGCATTATCTTAAATCCCAGTTTTTCGGATTGGCCAGATGTTGAAAATTGGCTGGGTTATTTAGGGGCATGGACTTCGCACCATATAATCTATGACGGATTTGGAATAGGCTCGTTTGCAATTCCCTTTTTGATGTTTCTCATCGGATTTAAGCTTGCGTTTAAACGCACCTTACTTCCGATTTTCTCCGTGACGATTTTCTCTGTTTTTGCTGCTGTATGGCTTGGTTTGCTTTTTGGATATTTGGCGTTGAGCGTAGACAACGAAGCAGAATGGAGTTATCTCGGTGGTAAAATTGGGTTAACGTTGGCTCAAGTAAGTATCGGACTATTGAATTGGGGTACATTCCTGTTACTGGTATTGTCGCTGTTCATCTTTATCATTTTCTTCTTTAACGTTACCGCGATCCATGCTTTCCAAAGCATAAAGGATCCGAAGCCGATGGGCAACGATGCGATTCTTGCAACGCCCGAGGCACCAGCGGAATATACCGATGAAAAAGACAAGTGGGTTAAGGAAGATAAGACTGACGTGGCGGAGCCGATTGTACTGGTTAAGCCACCCGAAGTAAAAACTCCGGTTAACGAAGTGAAGCTCGATCTGGAAAAACCGGTTGAAACTAAAAAAGACAACAAGCAGGAGCCTGCCTTTATTATAGAGGAACAACCTACCGAAACAGAAGAGCTGGCGGAAAAGCTCGTGGAGGAGAAAGGACTGTACGATCCCACACTTGATCTCAGCAGCTATAAATTCCCGCCTCTGGAATTGCTCAACGAATATGAGGTGGGCAAAGTGCAGGTAACACAGGAGGAATTGAACGCCAACAAGGATAAAATCCTGGCCACGCTTACCAACTTTAAAATTGGCATTACCAGCATTAAAGCAACGATCGGCCCGACTGTCACACTGTATGAAATTGTGCCGGATGCCGGTATCAAAATTTCAAGAATTAAAAACCTGGAAGATGATATCGCGCTGAGTTTGGCCGCATTGGGTATTCGTATTATTGCACCGATTCCGGGAAAAGGAACAATCGGTATTGAAGTTCCGAACAAGAACCGGGAGATGGTAAGCATTCGCTCGGTACTCGCTTCACCGGGATTCGTAAAAACCGATAAGGAATTGCCGATAGCCATCGGGAAAACAATTTCCAACGAAGTGTTGGTGATTGACTTGGCTAAAATGCCACACTTGCTTGTGGCGGGTGCGACTGGTCAGGGTAAGTCGGTGGGGTTAAACGTGATTCTTGCTTCGCTCTTATATAAACGTCATCCATCGCAGCTCAAGTTTGTACTGGTCGATCCGAAGAAAGTTGAGATGTCGCTGTTCAGTAAAATCGAACGCCATTACCTGGCCAAACTGCCTAACAGCGAAGAGGCCATCATCACCGATACCAAAAAAGTTGTACACACGCTCAACTCATTGTGTATTGAAATGGAGAACCGGTATGAAATTCTGAAAGATGCCGGTGCCCGTAACCTGAAAGAATACAACGCCAAGTTTGTTGGCCGTAAACTGAATCCGAAGGAAGGCCACCGATTCCTGCCCTATATCGTATTGGTAATCGATGAGCTTGCCGATTTGATGATGACGGCCGGTAAGGAAGTTGAAACTCCGATTGCCCGACTGGCACAGCTGGCACGTGCAATTGGTATTCATCTGGTGGTTGCCACGCAGCGTCCTTCCGTAAACGTTATTACGGGTGTGATCAAAGCAAACTTCCCGGCACGTTTGTCGTTCCGCGTAACGTCTAAAGTTGACTCACGTACAATTCTCGATTCAGGCGGTGCTGATCAACTGGTAGGCCAGGGCGATATGCTGCTGTCGTCAGGATCGGATGTGATTCGTATTCAATGTCCGTTTGTTGATACACCGGAGATTGAAAAAGTTTGCGATTTTATTGGCGCGCAGCGCGGCTATGATTCAGCTTACCTGCTTCCAGAGTTTGAGGGCGAAGATGAAAGCGGTGCATCGTCTGTTGACCTGGCTGAGCGTGATGCTTTGTTTGAGGAGGCAGCACAGCTTATCGTTAACCACCAGCAGGGAAGTACTTCACTCATTCAGCGCAAGCTGAAACTTGGCTACAACCGCGCAGGTCGTTTGATCGACCAACTTGAGGCTGCCGGTATTGTAGGGCCGTTTGAAGGCAGTAAGGCTCGTGAAGTTTTGATCAAAGATCAGCTCAGTTTGGAACAATTATTGAATAGTTTGAAGGAAAAACACGGTCAGTAGGCTATTTTTGCCCCCGGTTTTAATCCATCGTTCACTAACGGCAGTTTATCCCGATGAAAAAATTCATATTCCTGGTTTTGGCACTGGTTGCAGCTACTGCGGCTTTCGCGCAATACGATCCGCAGGCTCTCGCAACACTCGATGCCATGAGTCAAAAGTACAAGGCTTACACCTCGTTCGAGGCAAACATCACAACCACGATGACCAACGAAACTGAAGGTGTAAAGGAAGAATACAAGGGAAAGATTACTGTAAAAGGTGACAAATACCGCCTGGTGATGACTGAACAGGAAATTATTAATAACGGAACTACGCAGTGGACCTACATTCCTTCTGCCAAGGAAGTAACCATCGATAACTACGATGCCAACACAAGCGAGATTAATCCTTCAAAGATTTATGAAATCTATAAGAAGGGATTTAAATATCTCCACAACGGAGAACGCACGGAAGGCGGAGTAACGGTTGAGGAAATTGACCTGGTGCCTGAAAAGAAAGATGCGCAGTTCTTTAAAATCAAGATGATCATCAACAAGAAGGATCGCAGCATCCAAAGCTGGACGATGATGGAGAAGAACGGAACAAATTATAAGTATTCAATTTCAAAATTCACCCCGAATATTGCTGTGGCCGATACGTTCTTTGCATTCGACACGAAAAAATATCCGGGCGTGGAAGTAATCGACTTGCGATAGCCATAACCTTTCGGGATGAACAAAGCCCAGCTCTTTGAGCAAATCAGGAAGAAGAACTCATACCTCTGCGTAGGACTCGACACCGATATTTCGAAAATTCCTGCGCACCTCAAAAATTCTTCCGATCCGGTTTTCGAGTTCAATAAACAGATCATTGACGCCACGCACGAATACTGCATTGCGTATAAACCGAATATCGCGTTCTACGAAGCGCTGGGTTCCAGGGGCTGGGAGTGTCTTGCTAAAACACTGGAGTATATCCCTAAAGATTGCTTCACAATTGCAGATGCCAAGCGGGGCGACATCGGTAATACTTCGTCACTTTACGCGAAGGCGTTCTTCGAACAAATGAATTTCGATTCGATTACCGTAGCGCCTTACATGGGAGAAGATTCGGTTAAGCCTTTTCTGGAGTTCAAAAATAAGTGGGTGATTCTGCTTGCGCATACGTCCAACAGTGGCAGCAGCGACTTTCAACTGATCGAATCCAAATCAGGCAAAAAACTTTATGAGGAAGTGATTCTCAAATCCCAGCAATGGGGAACACCTGAACAACTGATGTATGTGGTGGGCGCAACCCGTGCCGACAAAATTGCTGATATCCGGAAACTCGCCCCGGAACATTTTTTCCTGGTGCCGGGCATTGGCGCACAGGGCGGAGACCTCGCAGAGACTTCGAAACATGGCTTGAACAAACAATGCGGACTGATCGTCAATTCAACGCGTGCAATCATTTATGCTTCCGCAGATAAAGACTTCGCAAAGGCCGCAGGTCTGGAAGCAAAGAAAGTAAGCGAAGAGATGTCGTCACTTTTAGATAAATACCTGTAAACACCGTTAGACACGTCTGACAAATTCTGTCAGCACTTTTATTTCCGGTTTGTACTCTCATTGGATTTCCGTTCGCGGTTGGTAAAATCGTAACGTTAAATCGTTACTCCGTTGACCGAATCATTCCTTCATTACATCTGGCAGCTTCAGTATTTCCGAAAAGCTGATTTAAAAATTTCATCCGGTGAATCATTGCAGGTGCTTGCACCCGGATCCCGCAATGCGGATGCCGGCCCTGATTTTTCCGGTGCCCGCATCAGAATCGATAACCTTGAATGGCGAGGCAGCGTGGAAATTCACATTCGCGCTTCTGGCTGGAATGATCATAAACATAGTGCAGACGATGCATACGAAAAGGTTATTCTTCATGTCGTCTGGGAAAACGATAAACCCATTATTCGTACCGATGGCACAGCAATGCCAACCCTCGAATTAAAAGATAAGATCGAGCCAGTGTTATGGGAGCGTTACAAGAATTTATATGTCAGCACCGAATTGATACCCTGCGGTACTCGTTGGAACGCTATTCCGGAGATACACAAGCTCTCAACCCTCGATAGCGCGCTCATGCAACGCTTGGAAACCAAAGCGAAAACGGTTATGCAGTTGTTGACACGAAACAATAATAATTGGGAGCAAACGTGTTATCAGCTACTTTGCAGGAATTTTGGATTCACGATCAATGCAGAGCCGATGTTCAGGCTGTCGGAGCTCGTTTCGTATGCATTCATTCAAAAACATCTCGACAAACGCCTTCAGGTAGAGGCGTTGCTGTTCGGTGCCGGAGGTTTCCTTGATGACGCTTCGGATGATGAGTACGTTTTGTTACTGAAACGCGAGTATGATATACTTCGCAGGAAGTATAGTCTTGATGGCCGGCAGATGAATTTATCGCAGTGGAAGTTTTTGAGATTGCGGCCTGCAAATTTTGCAACCATCCGGATCGCCCAACTGGCAGCCCTGTTAGAAGGTCAAAGAAACCTCTTTTCGAAAATCATTGAGGCTACCAATCACAAGCAAATCTTGCAGTTATTCGAAACAGAGCAGTCTGCTTATTGGCTTTCGCATTATCGGTTCGGGGTGAAATCAAAGACTGCCGTTCCGCCTTTTGGTGAATCCAGCATTCAGAACGTTGTCATTAATACCGTTGCTCCGTTACTGGTCGCTTATGGAAAAATTCACGATGAAAGTTCTTACCTGGAACTGGCAACCGATCTTTTGCAGAACCTTCCCGCGGAGAATAACAAGATTATCCGGCAATGGCTTTCGCTGAATATGAATGTTAAAACCGCTTTTGATTCGCAGGCGCTGATTGAGTTGTATAAGAATTTCTGCATGAAGAGAAGATGTCTGGAATGCGGAGTTGGTTCGTGGCTGATAAAATAACGATCTTGCAGCATGCTGGCTGCCGTAAATATTCTTTTCCTCGCGTTTGTGTGCGCATGGATTTGGAAACGAGACACGCAGCCGCTCCACAAGTTATTCTGGCCCGCCTTGCTTGCGAAATGCCTGGCTGGCATTGGGCTGGGAATCATTTACTCAACCTACTACGATCCGAGCGACACATTCATTTTCTTCAAGCTTGCATGCGATCAGGCTGATGTGGCACGCGAAGATTTTGGAACTTACTTGAATGTTCTCTTCACAAAAGAGCAGGGTTTTTTCCTGGGTGAATACCGGACTGTTTTCTTTTCGAAGATCACCAGCGTGCTGGCGTTGCTTACCGGCAACAACTACTGGATATCTTCTTTATACTATTCACTCTTCTCTTTTTTTGGTGCATGGTACCTGAGCAACACAATTGCACGACTCTTTCCGAATTTTAAAGCGGCTGCGGTGCTGGCTTTTTTATTTTTCCCATCAGCTGTTTTCTGGAGTTCGGGAATTATAAAGGAATCGATTTCCATGGCTGCCCTGTTTTTTTTGAGCGCGTTGTTCCTGAAAGCGTGGGCTAAAGAGCGCATTCCGGTTGTTTCTCTCTTGCTGGCTATAGTTTGTGTTACTGTGATCTTCAAACTGAAGTACTATTACCTAGCTGCATTTCTCCCGATCGCACTTTCGGCATTAATCGTAAAATACCTCTCTGAAAAGCTCCATGTAAATCTCCATGTAAATCGTCCGGCAGTGGTAATTGCGCTCTGGATTGTAATAGTCGGGTGCGGTTTTGCTGCGGTAACATTTTTGCATCCGAATTTTTCGCCCGCAAAAGTGCTGACAGTAATTACATTTAATAATAAAGTGTTTATGGATGTATGCACCCCGGAGGACGTGGTGCATTACTCTAATCTGCGGCCAACGTGGAGCAGCGTGCTCATTAATTCACCGTGGGCTTTAATTTCCGGTTTGTTCCGACCGTTCATCTGGGAAGCGAATACGGTGTTTAAATTTATTACCGCTTTGGAGAACTTTGCGTTATTGGTACTCACAATAATTTCTTTGCGACAGCTTAGAAATCTTTTTCGATCTTCCCAATACCTGTTGATCATATCCATCCTCGCATACTGTTTTGTGCTGTGTATCTTCCTCGCCCTGTCTACACCGAATTTTGGTACACTTGCCCGTTACGGAGCGGGTTATTTGCCTTTCTTTGCCGCCCTGGTTTTCAATCAGCCTTTTATCGCTAAATGGCTTTCGCGCTTTGGCTTGTAGGCTACCCCTGGTGAGTGTATTTTTGTGACTTCTTTAAACAAGATCATGGAAAATCCGGTAATAATCTTTGGGGCTGGCTCACTCGGCCGCGCAGCCAAAGAAGTTTTTGAAAGTAATGGCAATGTGGTGTACGGTTTCCTGGACGACAATAAAAGTCTGCATAACAAAGAAATTGACGAGTCATTTGTACTGGGTAGTACCGATGACGATGGCTTTCTGAAACTTATCGGCAAGAAATGCGAGGCGTGCATCGCGGTAGACGACAACAGGCTACGAAAAAGCCTGGTAAAGATGCTCAACGATATCCGGCACGTGCAGCCGGTAAATGCTATTCACAAAACCGCCAGCTTGTCCAATCACGTAGAACTGGGCCATGGGAACCTGATCGATCAGGGTGTGATGATTGGTGTAGGTACAAAACTCTCAAGTCATTGCGTAATTCAGTCGGGCTGCATTGTTGGGGCCGAAGCAATACTTGGCAACTACGTTCAGATAGGTTCAGGGTCAGTGATCAGTTCGGGTGTTACAATCGAAGATGAAGCATTTATCGGTTCGGGCGTAACGGTTGTATCGGGAATAACAATCGGCAAGGGCGCGCGCGTGGGCGCAGGTTCTGTTGTAATTGCACCTGTAAAAGCGGGCGAAACCGTTTTCGGAAATCCTGCACAGCCGGTTAAGGCGTAATAATCTTTCCAAAAAATTTAAAACATTACATCCGTTGAAAGGGTCAGTTAATAACTGTACCTTTTTGTATCCATATTCTTATGCCTAAGATTTCCGAAACTGATCTGATCTTAAATCCGGATGGCAGTGTTTATCACCTGAACTTGTTGCCGAAGCATATTTCCGATACGATCATCACCGTGGGCGACCCGAGTCGCGTGTATAAAGTGAGCCAGCACTTCGATGATGTGGACTTCGAAATGAACAAACGTGAATTCATCACGCACGTAGGACGCTACAAGGGGAAGAAGATTACCGTAATCAGTACCGGGATTGGAACCGACAACGTGGAAATCTTTCTTACCGAGATGGACGCGCTTGTTAACATTGATTTAAAAACACGCGAGCCAAAAAGCCGCAAAAAGAAACTGAAGATTGTGCGAATCGGAACTTCCGGTGCGTTGCAGGAAGATATTCCATTGGGTTCGCATTTATTTTCAAATTATGCGGTCGGTCTGGATAACCTGATGCAGTTCTACGATTTGCCGATGGATGAGTTTGAAACTAGAATCGCAGGAGATATTCAGACTAAAACAGGGTTGCCATTCCGGCCATACATGGTTGCCGGATCGGAAATGCTGAAAGAGCAAATCGGGTTTGACATGATTTCAGGTAATACCATTACCACACCGGGCTTCTATGCACCGCAGGGCAGGGTAGTACGCGCGCAAAACAAACTGCCCAAGCTGCTGGACGACCTGAATTACTATCACAATAAAAGCAGTGATTTCTGGCTGACGAATTTTGAGATGGAGACAGCTGGCTATTATGCCATGGCCCGATTGCTGGGCCACGAAGCGTTGAGCGTAAACGCAATTATTGCCAACCGGATAAAAGGGAAGTTTTCGAAAGACCCCGACAAGGTGATCGACTCGCTGATCAAGAAAGTTTTGGAGCGGATCTGAAAGCCATGATCCGCAGAGACTCAGTAATCCGGGTCCCTGCGGTCATAAAAATCAATATTATTTTCCGTTCACAGCACTATCCATCCGGATAATGAACTTGCCTGCGTTGTACGAATCGTTGTTGTAAAATCCTGAAAGAATCCGGTGTGCGATCTGTTCGATAATCAGTTCGTCATCCGATTTCTCGGTTTTGCCTTGCCAGAAGACGCGGTTGGGGTGGCGTCTCATGTCTTCCACATACATCTTCGCATGATTGAATTGCTCATCCGTGAAGGTGATCGTAAAGCAGGTTTTTACTTTCTGAGTTTCCATAATGCCTGGAGTTTTACAATTGTTATGCCAGCTAAAAACTTCTAAGTATAACGAAAAATCAAATTTGAAGTTAGCCCCCTGCCCGTTAGCGGGCATTCCTGTTCATCGTTGGGACGGGGAGGCATTAACCTGTATTTTTGCCGGCATCCATGAAAAACGAATTCCTTTTTACGCTTCCGAACGGCATCCGGGTAGTTTATCAGCACGTTCCAAATACCAAAATTGTGCATTGCGGAATCTTTCTGGATGTAGGCAGTCGCGATGAAAATCCCGCAAATCAGGGGATAGCCCATTTCTGGGAACACATGGCCTTTAAAGGAACGGAAAGGAGGAAGTCGTTTCACATCATCAGCAGCCTGGATGCGGTAGGAGGTGAACTGAACGCGTATACCGATAAAGAGAAAATTGTATTCTATGCATCCGTACGCGATCAGTATACCGAGCGGGCGATTGATATCCTGGCAGACATAACATTCCATTCCGTTTTCCCGCAGGCTCAAATCGATAAGGAAAGGGGAGTGATCCTGGAAGAAATGGCGATGTATCTCGATACTCCTGACGACTCCCTGCAGGATGAATTTGATTCATTGATGTTCGAAAATCACCCGATGGGCATGAATATCCTCGGACGGCGTGAAACGGTTTCGTCTTTCATGAGAAAGGATTTTGTTTCATTCTTCAAGAACCATGTTGATACAAGCAGGGTAGTGTTCAGTTGCGTGGGCAATATCCCGGTTGATAAGATTGAAAAGTTCGCCAACAAATATTTGCACGTTCGTAAGTCGACACGAAAAGTGGTGCGTGAGCGTGCCGTAAAATATATTCCGCGCGAGAAGGAAATTACGCGCCCTGTAAAACAAGGCCGGTGCGCCATGGGTCGTGAAGCTTATCCGATATATCACGAAAATCGCATTCCGTTTTATATGCTGGTAAACATGCTGGGCGGGCCCGGTATGAACTCCCGGTTAAACATTGCCCTGCGCGAAAAGTATGGTTTTGTATATTCTGTCGATGCACATTATGTATCGTATACCGACACGGGCATGTTTGTAATTTATTTCGGAACCGAGATTAAGCAACTCGATAAGTGCATCAGCCTGGTAAAAAAGGAATTGCTTAAACTCATGGACGCCAAGCTTTCGGTGCGACAACTGGCTGGCGCGAAGGAGCAGATTAAAGGACAACTCGCCATGTCGGAAGAAAACAATCTCAACCAGATGATGATGATGGGGCGCAGCATCCTGAATCGTGGATACGTGCCTTCGCTTGACGAGATTTTCGGACTGATCGATCAAACAAACGCCAAAAAAATTCAACAAATGGCACGGGAAATGTTTGATCCGGCCCAGTTGAGCTATTTGAAAATGATACCGGGTAAAAAATAGTTATGGATATCACGAACCCTGCCATTCAGAAGTATTCGGAAGATCACACATCACCTGAAAGCGAGTTACTGAAAAAAATCAACCGCGATACGCATGCAAACATCATGATGCCGAGGATGCTGTCGGGTCACATGCAGGGGCGGATTCTTTCGATGATCAGCTGCATGATCCGACCATCGGTTATTCTGGAGATTGGAACGTACACCGGTTATTCGGCTTTGTGCATGGCAGAAGGATTAAAGCCGGAAGGAAAACTGATAACACTCGACATCAATGAAGAACTTGAATCGCGGGTGCGCAATTATTTTAAGAATTCTCCGTTCGATGCGCAGATCGATTACCGGATCGGCAATGCACTGGACATTATTCCAACGTTGAACACGGATTTCGACCTGGTTTTTATTGATGCCGACAAAGAAAATTATGCCCGCTATTACGATTTAGTAATCAATCGCGTACCTTTGGGCGGGTATATCCTGGCTGACAATGTGTTATGGAGCGGGAAGGTGCTGGATGAAAAATCCGATAAAGACACCCGGGCCATTAAAGAGTTTAATAAGAAGGTTCAGGATGATACCCGCGTAGAGAATGTATTATTGCCGGTGCGTGACGGAATCTTAGTAATGCGCAAAGTCCGTTCGTAATTTCTTTTGAGGCAACGAATTTTTTAAACTTTTTATCCATGAAGCTCGCAGTTGCGCTCTTGCTGATTACTTCTGTTGTATTTGCCCAGGCGCCTGAGGTTCCTGACAAAATGCAATTTGCGGGGATCACGTTAACCATTCGTGACGATGCCAGGCGGGAGATTCAGAAAGACGTAAACATGCTCACGCAGTCTGCGAAGCATCACAACATTAAAGTAGAACGCGCCAAAACATATTTTCCGGTTATCGAAAAAATCTTCGCGGAAGAAAATGTACCCGATGATTTCAAATACCTCGTACTTCAGGAGAGTGCGCTGATTGCCGATGCGGTGTCGGTGTCCAATGCGGTTGGCTTCTGGCAATTCAAGGATTTCACCGCGATAGAAATGGGCATGCGGGTAGACAAGGATATTGACGAGCGAATGAATATTGTTTCCGCTACGCGCGGAGCGGCACGCTACATCAAAAAGAACAATTACTATTTCAACAACTGGGTTTATGCCTTGCAGGCCTACCAGATGGGAGCGGGTGGTACGATGAAAGCCATCAAAGATTATCAAAGCGGAACAAAGCACATGACTATTACTACCGAAACGTATTGGTATGTAAAGAAATTTCTGGCGCATAAGGTCGCCTTCCAGGACTATGTAAAAGGTGCGGGCGAGGTGAAAGTCTATACGATTACGAATCGCAACAGGCGTTCCATTAAAGATGTGGCCGATGAGTTCGCGATTGATGAAGAGCAACTTCGGCAATACAACAAATGGGTTCGTAAAGATCACATTCCGGATGACAAAGCATATATGCTATCCATTCCAACGATTGGTGAATCCGCGAAGCGTAATGAGGCTATCGCGCGGGCTGAAGCCACTAATCCGCTGGAACAACCCAAACGTATTGATGCGGAGCCAGCCCGGGCTGCAAGTGTAACGATGATACTGCATGGAATTCCCGCAGTTAAAGCAATTGCCGGAGAAACTCCATCTGCGTTAGCAAAACGGGCAAATGTAGACTTGTCAGGTTTTTTAAGATATAATGATATCTCCGTAAGCGACCGGATCAGGCCTGGAGAATTCTACTATCTCAAACGAAAGAAAGCACGCGGTCCCGTGTCACATCACGTGGTGATTGCTGGAGATGACTTGTGGTCGATCAGTCAGCAATATGGAGTTCAGCTTCGGAAACTCGAACGTTACAATAAGGTTGATCGCGATAACTCGCTGAAGGCAGGTTCCATTATTTATTTAACGAACAAGCGCACGATGCAGGCAGAACCTCAGGTTGAAGATGCGGTGGAGATTGAAACAGGCGACACATTCAATTGGACTGTTCAACCCCAGGCGAACCCGGTTCCGGATGTACCGGCAACACCGTTTCCACCTCAGCAATCAATTGAAACAAAAACCGAGATGCCATCTGCAGATTCCGTGAAGGCTGATACACTCGTACTTCAACAGCACGTAGTTGCAGCTGGTGAAACGTTGTACTCAATTGCGAAACGGTACGACATCGGTGTCATGCAAGTCGTAGAGTGGAATAATCTCTCCTTATCGGAAGGAATTAAACCCGGACAGATTTTACTTCTTAAAAAACCATCTGAAAAAGTACCTGAACCTGAGTCAAGGGAAATAATTCACACCGTAAAATCCACCGACACATTGTACAGCATTGCGCGGGAATACGGTGTAACAATAAAGGAGCTGATGGATTGGAATAAAAAGAAAGATTTCTCACTTTCGGTGGGTGAGAAACTAATCATTGTTAAAAAGCGGTAGGCCATTTTCAACTTTTTCTTCTTTTTTATTACCTAAATGACCCCATTTTCGTTTGTTTTCCTGAAAACCTGCACAAAAAGATTTATTTTTGTGTCCAATAGGAAATTCAACGTTGAGCCTATAACCCCCATAATCTGAAAAATTAAATGGTAGCGGAGACGACCCTCGATTTAGTGATGTTGGTAGATGATAACGATACCGATAATTTCATCAGTAAGCGTATTATTGAGATCACAAAATTTGCAAAAGGAGTAGAAGTAAAGAGTTCCGGAAAAACCGCACTCGACTACTTGAAAGAGAATCAGAATAGCATCGAGAAGATCCCCAGTCTGATCTTCCTCGACATCAATATGCCAATTGTTGACGGGTTTGTATTCCTTTATGAATTCGAAAAATTCAACGAACTGGTCCGTAACAAGTGTAAGGTGATTATTCTGTCGAGCTCGGATAACAAGTGCGACATCGACAAGATCGTGAATAACAATCACGTGATTAAATTTATCACCAAGCCGCTCACCGAGATAGCACTCGATGAGATTAAGCTTGGCAACTTGTAATAAACTCGTTTTGCAGGCTATTCAGACCGCAGCACTTTTGCAGGATTAACATTGGCGCCCCGCAGAATCTGAAGGCTCACCGTTCCCAGGGCGATTGCAGCAAGGATAACGACCGGCACTAAAAACAGATCCCACTGCAGTCCGATCCGGAAAGCAAATCCTTTCAGCCATTGATCGATGCCATACCACGTTAGCGGAATAGCAATTACGCTTGCGATGATTACAAGCTTCAGGAATTGCCACGACAGCAGCGACAAAATCCCGCCCACGGAAGATCCCAGCACTTTACGAATACTGATCTCTTTTAACTTTTGTGCCGTAGTGAATGATGCCAGCCCCCACAACCCAAGACAAGCAATCACAATCGCCAGCATAGAGAACAGGCTGAAGATTTTTCCGAATTGTTGTTCCGATTTGTATTGAGCGTTGAAGAAATCATCCAGGAAGAAATAATCGAATGGGTTGCCCGGAAAAGCGTCTTTGAAGGTTTTTTCCACGTTAGCAATGACTTCGTTGACATTGCTGCTGTTGACATGAATAGAATAATTTCTTCGGGCAATCGTGTCACTTTTCAATAACCAGGGCGTGTGCTCAGTTTTCAAAGAGGCCCAATTGTAATTTTTGAGTACGCCAACAATGGCTACCGAATCGTCTCCCAATATAATTTTTTCTTCGAGTGCCTGCTCCGGAGTTCCCAGGTTGAATGCAGTAAGTGCAGCTTCGTTCACCAGAACAGATTCCATATCCGACTTGATGGCGATGTTGAAGTTGCGCCCCGCGATTACGTTCATCCCATACGTGTCAACGAAATCTGGATCAACCCACACTACGCTCCCGGCTTTGTTCTCTTCAAATTGTGCGCCCACTTTGCGCATGCTGGTTCCCCAATTGTGACCGCCACCCGGAATTGCACCTGAAGTGGTAACGTTAACAACACCGGGAATTTTTTTGAGTTCTTCTTTAAGTGATACCAACCTGTTTCTTACTGCTCTTCCATCTTTCCAGTCCAGTACGCTTGGTCCGTTAAGGATGAGCATCTGATCCATGGTTAAACCTTTATCCTGGTTGCGCATAAAGGTTATTTGCCGGTAAATGGCGAATGTTCCGGCAATTAAAATGAGCGATGAAGCAAACTGAAATACTACGAGTGCTTTGCGGAGAGAAAAACCGCGGCCGGATTGTATTGTTTTGCCTTTGATCACTTCCGTTATCCGGAAGGAGGAAAGCATGTAAGCCGGGTATAATCCTGAAATGAACGAACCAACCACAAACAATCCGCTGATGACCAGCCAAAGGCGATAGTTGGTAAAATCAAACGCTAATGTTTTGCCGACAATCTCTCCAAGCAATGGCAACAAGCCCAGTGCGATACACACCGCAATAATCACGCTCAACAGATTAACAAGTACCGATTCAAAAACAAACTGCATTAGCAGCTGGCTCCGGAACGCACCAATCGATTTTTTAATACCAACTTCGCGCGCACGCTCCATGGCGCGTGCAGTCGACAGGTTGATATAGTTCACCCAGGCTATCGCAAGAATGAATCCCGAGATCAGCAAAAAGAAATAAATGGTGTTCACGCTGATGGTGGCACTGGATTCGTGATTCAGGCCGGGCTTAAGATGTATTTCCCGTATGGGCTGAAACGAATACACACGGGTAGAGTTTGAACGGGCTAAGTCTTCACCCTGGTACTTTTCAACCAGCGCGGGAAGTTTTTCTTCCATGGCTTTGATGTCGGCATTTTTCTCCAGCTCCACATACGTTACAAAATTGTTCCAGCCCCAGCCATCGTCCTGCTGGTATTGTCCGTTCGTCAAAAGATTATGCATCGGCAAGATGATCTCAAATGGGAAATGAGAGTTCTGCGGAATGTCTTCGATTACAGCCGTAACCTCATATTCGCCATCGGCCCAGCCGCCATTAATGTGAAAAATTTTTCCGAGCGGATCTTCCATGCCTTTGAAATACCGGTCAGCGATTTTTTTGGTGATCACGATTGAGCTTGGTTTGTCGAGGGCTGTGTTCAGATCGCCTTCAATCACACGGTAGGTGAATACATCAAAAAATGTTGAATCAGCGAACTGGATGTTCTCTTCGTGAAAAATTATCGGATTGTTTTCATGCTCATAGGTGAGAACGGCCCCGCCATACATGGGGTGTGTACGAATGTAGGTTTTAACCCCGGGAATGTCATTGACCAGGGCAGGACCCAACCCATAGCCGGAAATTATGTTCGAACTACGGAGTTCGCCATTTTGATAATAGGTGCTGTTCACCCGATGAATTTGGTCGGCTCGGGTGTGATAGCTGTCGTAACTGAGTTCGAAGTCAACGTATTTCAGAATTACGAGACAAACGGCCATTCCGAGCGCAAGCCCGAAGATGTTGATGAATGAATAGACCTTTCTTTTTAACAGGTTGCGCGAGGCAATGAGCAGGAAATTCCGGAGCATGTGAAAGAGGTTTATTCAGGGAATACTTCGGTATTTGAGCAAGGTTACCCGGAACGGTAACTTGTGGAATAATAATAGCCCTCTTCTTTAAGAAAGGTTCTCTTAAATCACACAAATGAGGTTTTAGATATGTCGATCTGGCGGATGGTCAATTAGCCGTAAATCTGGTTTAAAACGCCAGCCAGGCGAATGCCCGCTTTTTGAATCTGCTCTAGCACGGTATTGAAATTCTGATAGTTGTAATCGTATCCGAGTTTTCCATCGCCATAGCTGTAAACTTGTTTGCGGAATGTCATTGCTTCTTTAGCCATATCGCGCACCGTGGCTTGTTGCAGACTTTTAACCCGTGTGGCGTCAGCTTTCGGCCATGCGTTGGCGAGTTCGGTGTAGCTAAGTTTTGAACCGTCTATCATGTCAGTATCCCAAACACGGTGCAAATTACTGTTGCCCCCGAACCATGTAACCTTAACCTGATTTCCACCCTGGTCAGTACCGAAACCAACGTGCAGGGGCTGATGAATGTCGCCAATCAGGTGTACGATCATTTTAAGATGTTCCGCTTCCTGTTTGGTGTTCAGTTTTTTTGATTTCAGCTCGGCAATTAATCGCTCAAGCGTCACAATCAAATCGCCTTTCGGATTTTTAACCGACTGATCATAAGTTTCTCCGTTTTGGATGGTAACCCAGTGCCAGTCGTGGGTGTTGTCGTACAGCGAGTCGGATTTGATATCATCCATCCATGTGCCCGCCATGGCGAGCGACTGGCCTTTTAGAATTTTTTCAATAGCAAGACGGGCTTTTTTAGACAAGTGCTGATCGGCCACATAGCCTACCGCGCGGTGGCCTGTGGCGCCCCAGCCAAATGCATTGAAAGTGAAAACTGTCAGGAAAATAAAAAGGGAAGTCTTTTTCATGGCGGTAAATCTTACCGCAAATCTCACCTAATTTTTAAATCCTGAAAGCAGAATGAGTTGATTTTCGTGTTACCGAATCATGAAAAATGGAACGCGAGCCTGCCCAACAGCAAGCCCGCGAAACGAAATTTTAATTGGCCGTGATGCCTGAAGTTGCTGTCGCAATGCTGCTCACCGCAACTTTAATAAGCGTGCCTTTTATTTTATTGTTCAGGGTCGACTTAAGGATGACGGTGTAGGTACCCTCTTTTGCGGCAGAACTTGCAGTAAATTTAACAACCGAGCTGTCGATTAACCCTTCTGAAGGACTGAATTCTACGGTGACACCTTCCGGAAGGGATGAAGACAAACCTAATTGTGCGGTGGTTTTTGAAAATGAACGTGAGCGTAACAAGGTGAGGGTAATTTCTTTTGATTCACCAGGTTTAATCTGGATCGCATTTTCAGAAACAGAAACGGAGTATTCCGTGCGGGGTGCGGTTTTCTCCTGTGCGGCAGCGGTAAACGTCACAGCAGCAATCGCCAAAACAGAAAGTAAGATTTTTTTCATGGTTGTAAAGTTTATGTCAACATTACGCCATGCACGTTTAAAAGATTTCTTTTTTCAGCGGGTTGATGTTAATCGCTGAGGTTTTGTGGCAACCAGTATCGTCTGTGGTTAACAGCGTACGTACTGGGGTGAACGGAACTAATAGAGTTCCATCATGTTCCGCAGCTGACTGATCTTTTCCATCAATTCTTTTCCTTTCGGGCGGGATACCGGAATGGAAAAATCCGAATCACGGATTTGCAACTTGTAGCCGTTAGCGTTTCCGCTGATGTTGCTGATGGCGTTCACATTTACAATGTAGGAACGGTGGCAACGGATGGCATAAGTGTTGTTCAGTTGGCTTTCGATGTTTTTCAGGTTAATCCGCAAAAGCTTCTTTTCGATACCGTGGCCATTCTTCCAGAAAAATGTTGAATAGTTATCATCCGCCTGAACAAATAACAGGTCGGGCAGGTGAAAGCTGAGTGTTTCGCTGGTATCGGAGTAGATAGTTATGTTGTTACCCGCCTTGCTTGCTTCGCTTTTCAGGTTTTTGATTTTGGTAATCTCCTGGTTGGCACTGATGGCGCTTTTCAGATTCTGCTGAAGCAGGTTATTCTTGAACATCAACGTCATGATGGTGATCGGGATAATGCCGGTTAATGCAATCTGCTCGAATACGCGTGCAATAGTCTCGATCATCGGCAAATCGGGGCAGATATACAGCTTGTCAACCAGCGTGTTAACAAACGCGATCACCAGGCAAATCCAGAGAACATGAACAATATATTTCTTAACCGTCCAGCGGAGCGTGTCTACAAACGAGAATGTGAAAATGTTGGGAATCACCACAATGTGAATGAACATCACGGCAAACGTGATTCCTCCGAACATAGCTTTTTGGCCGAAGCTAAGAGAAACCAGGCGTGCCGGGGTTTTATAAACCAAATGAAACACCAGCACGAACAGACCTACCGCCAGGCACAGAATGGTATTCTTGCGGTCGTCATTCAAATAATACGGGAAAGGTGCGTTCAATCGCTCGCGTAAATTCATGGCATGGCCTGAAACGAGGTGTGAAGTTACATCGGATTTCATGGAAACGGCAGGGCTATAGTCGCACGGTCGTTTTAACTGATAAAGTATTGGGCAGGTTTGCGGCAGACCCTGTTTTGTGGGGTAAAAAGTATGGGTTTGGGGTAAATTACTATCCCTGCAGTTCCGTCAGCAGCTCTTTCAGTTTCAAAAGATGGTTGCCATACAGCTTTTTGAGGTAGAAATGGGTTGCAATAAAACCGAGTACAAAGAATAACCCCATTACCCCAATAAGCGTGATAACGGTTTTCGGATCGCGCATGCGGTTGAGGAAGCCATCGAGGCCGGTATCCAGCGCACCCAGAAACAACCCCAGGAAGAAATATACTGGGTACAATACCGTATAACTTTTCCGGTAGAAGTTTACATAGATGGTGAGTTTCCGGTGAAGATTTTCGAGGCTGGATTTAATGTTTTCGCCCGAAGGATCGAACCTGCCCAGCAGCAATAATTTTTTCACGTAGTAAAACAGGTACGCAGTAAATAAAACCAGCAGGGAGATAATTGTCCACATGATGGCGCCCGCTTCAAGCGTGAACGTGTACACCAGCAGTGCGATGCTGCATGCAATCGTAAAGATCAATTCAAACCAAACGTTGCGTTTAATTTTGCCGATAATGGAATTGCTGCGTCCCTGCAGCATGAGCGCAATCTCTGATTCCTTTTTTGGCTCGTAGCCCTGCCCATGGCTCTTCCAAATCTGCTTCAAGTCGTCCAGTTCTTCCATAGCGTTAGCGTATGAGGGTTCGTATTTTTTCGCGGATGCGGTTCATGCGCACCCGTACATTGTTTTGCGTAATACCGATGTTCTCGGCAATTTCATCGTATGGCACTTCGTCAAGTGCCATCATGATCATCGCACGTTCGATTTCCGAGAGCTGTCGGATGGCCCATTGCAGTTTTTGAAAATTCTCTTCAAAATTATCTTCGGTGTTATCCGAGATGTTAAAATGGAATTCTTCGAGCTCTTCTGTCTTTATCTTTCTGCCCAGCTTGCGTAAACCTGAAATGGCCGTGTTCAGCGCAATGCGATACATCCACGTAGTGATCTTGGCTTCGCCTCTGAACGTGGGGAACGATTTCCAAAGCTGCAGCACAATCTCCTGAAAAAGGTCGTTGCGTGCCTCCTTGTCAGTTTCGTACAGGATACAAACCTTGTGGATCAGGCCCTGGTTTTCATTTACCAGTTTAACAAACGATTTCTCCTGATCTTCGGTCAAGGCAACAGATTGATTAGATAGGTCGAAATTAAGAAAAGATAATTACAGCAGGATTGATTTAATGCAGAACCAGATCGGATTTTTTGCTACCTTCTCAATTGATTAGTTGAAATTGATAGTCTATTTGTGACGAGCCTGACAAAATCCATTCGTAATTTTTTTGGAACTACCCGGGCACAAACCAACGGGTTTGTGGTTTTGCTGATTGTGGTTGCAGCGGCAATTTTCTCCCAACCACTAACACGATGGTGGGTTAGCACACGACCACAGGATTTTTCGAAGGACACGCGAACGCTTGACAGCCTGGTACTGCAATGGAAAGTTGTTGAAAGTAAATCTGTGGCTGCGGACGAGAAAAGACAACCTGTTTATTTTGAGTTCGACCCTAATGCCATTGATAAAGACAAATTTGTGTCACTGGGTTTTTCGGAAAAGCTTGCAGCGCGAATAATAAATTATCGCAATAAAGGCGGCCGGTTTAAGATCCGATCTGACCTTAAGAAAATATACGGCATGGATACCATGCTGTACAGGAACGTTTACGCCTACATTCATTTACCGGAAGAACTTGCCAAGTCTGCACCCTCTGATAAAGATTTTCGCGAACCCTTCAAGCCTAAAGAAAAGCTGCAGAAGTTTAACTTGAACGAATCTGATACCACACAACTGCAAAAAATCTATGGCATCGGCAGTAAACTGGCTTTGCGGATTGTTAAGTATCGCGACAAGCTGGGTGGATTTGTTTCGCAGGAACAGTTAAATGAGGTATACGGATTGGATTCGGCTGTCGTTAATAGGGTGGCGATGGCTTCGTACCTGCCCGAACATGTGGTAGTAACAACTATTAATTTGAACACGGCAGACGAAAAAACGCTGGCCGCTCATCCATATTTTGGACGCAGGATAGCCAGCGCCATTGTAGCTTACCGGTTTCAGCATGGAAATTTCAAAACTGTTGATGATCTTGGCAAAATCTCATTAATTAATAAAGAGAACTTGGGAAAAGTGCTTCCCTACGTAACCGTTGATCCCTGATACCCATCATATCCTCCGTACATTTTTACGGAGGCTAACAAACCTGAGTGGTAACAACCGCTCACTGCTATTGTTGCGCCTGCACAGCGAACAGTTGATAGACTTGCATCAACTTACATTTTTAAGTAATGAGTCTTCTTTCGAAATTATCAGATCTGTTATTGCAGGTAAATCGAAAAAGCTTTGCGCGATACTCGATAGCCGGATAGAGGCTGTGAATCAGGCGAGCGCAAAACTCAAACGTCTGCAGCGCATCGATAAATTTATTTTTGACGAACGCGGATCAAACGACCTGCACATTGGCTGGCCGATGGTTCGCGGAAAGTTTTCGGACGGCACTTCTGTTCGCTGCCCGTTATTGTTTTTTCCCGTTTCTATTGCGGAAGAAAGCGGCCAGTGGGTGTTGCATCCGCGCGAAGATGCCGGTGTAACGCTTAATAAATCGTTCCTGCTTGCGTATTCATTTTACAACAAAATTGCGCTGAACGATGACTTACCCGAAACTTCGTTTGACGACTTCGATAAAGACAGCACCGTTTTCAGAACGCAACTCTATCAGTTGCTGACCGGTTCGATTGAATTGAATTTTAATCCCGACACCTTCACCGATGAGCTTTCCGCGTTTGAGGAATTCAAGAAAGACGATTTTGAAAGTCAGCATAAGGATGGTGAACTGAAACTGTATCGTGAAGCGGTGCTTGGGATTTTTCCGCAGGCGGGATCACAACTCGTGCCGGATTACCTCAGGCTGATCGAAGACGAAGCGTTCGCGGATCTGGAAGAATTTTTCTCGCAACGAATCCCGGATTCAGTAACACCGATTGATCAATGGGTGTCATCGGTTAAGGAAGAAAAAATTTATACGCCATTTCCTCAGGATGCATACCAGGAACATACAATTCGGGTTGTTAAAGATGGTCGCTCGGTGGTAGTGCAGGGCCCGCCCGGTACAGGCAAGTCGCAGTTGATAGCAAACCTGATAGCTGACGGCATAGCTTCCGGTAAAAAGATCCTGATGGTTTGTCAGAAGCGCGTAGCACTCGATGTAGTGTACGATCGTCTCAAGAAGATCGGACTTGAAGATTTCCTTGGTTTGATCCACGATTTCCGTAACGACAGGAAAAGCGTCTACGAAAAAATTGCGCGGCAGATTGATCGGATTGAAGAATTCAAAAATGAAAACCGGAGCGTGGATGTCATCCAGTTGGAGCGAAGGTTTTTAAAAGCAAGTCATACCATCGATCAGCTTACCGAAGAGCTTGAGGAGTTCCGCCAGGCGTTGTTCGATGATCGGGAGTGCGGGGTAAGCGTCAAGGAACTTTACCTCACCTCAGACCCGCACGCGAATTCAATTGACCTTCGTCAGCAATACAGGAATTTCAACTTTACATCACTTCAGGATTTCGTAAACAAACTGAGAAGTTTTGTTCGGTATGCTGCACTCTTTGATCGCGATGATTACGTGTGGAAAAACCGGAAATCATTTAGATCTTATTCAGTCTCCGGACTGCGTACACTTGAGCAGACCGTGCGTGAGGTAGTTGAAGTTCAGCGTAGGCTGACAGGAGAGGTCCGGGAGACCGTACCCATTGATCTCAATATCGAGGAGGCTGAATCGCTTCTAAGTCAAAAAAATATTGTTGATGAAATCTTTACCCTGCTGGATTCAGAGCAGAAGTACAATTATTTCCAGCGACTGATCACGGAAGACGAACTTGGTGTAACTCCTGAGTGGCTTGAGGAGATGGAAGTTGGGTGCGTAAATTCCTTTGATGAAGCTGGGATTGAAACTACACTTACGGTTCAGCAAATTATCCCTGTCCAGCTCGCGCTTTATCAGCGGATGGAGGCTCGCGGAAATATTTTCCGGTTGCTCAGACTAAAGTTTTTTGCTAAAAATCGCTTTCTGCTCAAGCGGGTGATGCTTGCGAACAAACTAAAACTTACGCGACAGGGTCTGGAAACCCTGGAAAGACGAATCGATAACCGGCTTAATTTAGAACATCACCTTGCGTTACTTCGAGAAAGACGATCATTCACCGATGTTCCTGCTGCTGATGAAAGTGTAGCCCGGATCAAAACCTGGTTTGCCCGGCAGGAAAAAGCACTGCGGGCTAAAATTCAAATCGCCAACGTGCGCGAATTGCGCGGAGCGTTCCATATACCTTCGCTTTCATATCAACAATTCACTTCCAAACTGCAGAATGTAATTAGCATCATCAGTAGAATTCCGGCTCAGCGTTCTGCATGGGAGCAATACCTGACTCCGCTGCAAATCCGGGTGCTGATTAACAAACCCGAACAATCGAAAGATTTTGTTAATGCACTCCGAAAGGATTTCGATAACCTGGTTGAGTTTGATAAGTTGAGTGAATCGCTTGCCGTACATGAGACTGAGACTATCAGCAAACTGCGTGATGACATTGGCGGGTGGGATACGGAACGGATTGAAGACCTTTTTCAGAATAGCGTGCGACTGGCCTGGATCGAGCATATTGAAATAAAGTATCCTGTACTTCGTTCCGCATCTACGTTCCGCATGGAAGAAATGGAATCGCTGCTTCAAAAAAGTGTTTCAGAAAAACAGGTGCTGAGCAATGACATTCTGAAAATCCGTGCACGCGAGCGTATTTATGAAAGCATTGAATACAACCGGCTGAATAACCGCGTTACCTACCGCGATCTTCATCATCAAACCACGAAAAAGAAAAAGATCTGGCCTGTACGAAAAGTGATCGCTGAATTCCAGGATGAGCTGTTTAATCTCATGCCGTGCTGGATGGCATCACCGGAAGCTGTCTCGGCCATTTTTCCGATGACGCAGCTTTTTGATCTGGTAATTTTCGATGAGGCATCCCAGTGTTTTGCTGAACGCGGAATTCCTGCTATGTATCGGGGGCGCCAGGTTGTGATTGCCGGTGACGATAAACAGCTTAAGCCGTTCGAACTTTATCAGGTTCGGTGGGCGGAGGATGAAACAGAAACTCCCGACCTTGAAGTTACTTCGCTGCTGGAACTGGCCGGACGTTATCTGCCGACTGTTCATTTACAAGGGCATTACCGGAGTCAGTCGCTTCCGCTGATTGAATTCTCAAACAACTTCTTTTATGAGGGCCGGTTAAAACTGTTGCCCGACCGCAATACAATCAGTCGTCAGGATGCACCGATCACATTTCATAAGGTGGAGGGGGAGTGGTCCAACAATACCAATCTGGTAGAGGCCGTGGCGGTTGTCGACTTTGCGTTATACATGATTCGTACATTCCCTGAAAAGGAAATTGGAGTTATCACATTTAATGCGCCTCAGCAAGTGATGATCCTTGACCTGCTGGAAGAAAAAGCCGGCCGGGAAAATTTGATAATTCCGGATTCACTATTCGTTAAAAACATCGAGAATGTTCAGGGCGATGAAAAAGATGTAATTATTTTTTCGATAGGCTATGCACGTGATGAGAAGGGTAAACTGAACATGCAGTTTGGCAGTTTGAACGTGGCAGGAGGTGAGAATAGATTGAATGTTGCGGTGACACGTGCGCGTGAAAAGATAATTGTGTTCTCCAGCATCATGCCGGAAGACCTTAAAGTTCAGGAAGTGAAAAATGAAGGGCCGAAGCTGTTAAAAAAATACCTCGAATATGCGCGGGCGGTATCGGAAGATTCTTTTGAAGGCTATGGACGTGAACAGTTCCAGTATGCATCGGGCTGGTATCTGAACCGCCATGTGGTTGGTTCCGGGGCGCTGAAATACCCACAGTTTTCGTTTTCAATTAATGAGATGCCGTTTACCGACATCATCGTGCGGGAAGGGAAAACATACCACGCAGCTGTTTTAACGGACGACCAATTGTATCAGGCTGCTCCAACGGTAAAAGAACCACATGCCTATACGCCAGCGCTGCTGAACCAAAAGAACTGGCAGTACTTTCGGGTCGCAAGCCGGAACTGGTGGAGCAACCGTGAGCGCGTGGAGGAGGAGTTAACGAAGTTTATTTATCAGGCTACGGAGAGTTGATAGGTTGTTGTTTGCTCTTAAGCAAGAGGCTTTTGTCTCAGATGCATATTATCCTGACAAATGTGGATGGCTACCGTGGAACTTGGCCCTCGCAATTATTAATTGGCCGGTCATCTTCTGCTAAGAAGAAATTGACGGTTTATCACCGGGTTCAATTGTTAAGGACTTTGTCTCAATTTCTCTGTAGCCAATGTAATTGCAAGATATAAATAGTCTGTCATAGCCTGATTTTAATTGAACGCTGTACAAACCATTTCTATCACTCAAGACATGGTTGCATTCAATTTTTATGCTTGCTTTTTCAATTGCTTCATTGCTCAACTTGTCTTTTACGTATCCCTAAATCGTGACAAACTTACGTGAATCATTATGATGCAATGTTACTTCGTATCCTCCCGGGTTGTAAGTGCTTTCAAGTTTACTTGTGCTTGAAGAATGACAGGAGGTTATGATGCAAAGAAATGATAATCGCACCACTACTTTTAATACCGGAATATTAACAACCCGCATTTTGCTCTTCAAGTTTGATTAAAGTTGCATTGCGAAACCGTTTCTTTAATCTGGCTTTTTCTCGAAGAGATATCGAACTCCATTTGTGTCAAGTAGATCAAATCCTTTTTTGGAAATATTGTCTATCAAGTATTCCATTTTATGGATTTCAGGCTTTTGTTGTATCAAGTCCAAAAAACACGAAATTGAAACTTTTTGATTTTGTAATATTTCGACCGGGATTTTAATTCGTTCATATCCTGGGAATGCTATAATAATCCAGTTAATAATATCCGGGTTCCATATGAAAAAATTGCTTTTGCCAGATGCGTTCGTAAAAAATTGAATGACATTGGTGGAATCGCTTTGTAGTACAACAAAGGCACCATCAAAGGGGAGGTTGTTGGATCGGTCAAACACATATAACTCCAGCAATGTGCTGTTGCTGGTATTAACCCAATCTTCACGTTTTGTTATTTGCCATTTTGGAAATTTCCTCCCCGTGATTTTGCTGAAGGTCAACATGAATTTTTTTTCGATGATGCTAAAGTTACCGGAGCCGTACATGCTGTCCTGTATACTTACCCTTTTGTAGATGAATGAACCTTTTTCAAGTCTAATGTCAATCATTTCTCCGGTTTCGGAGTTTTCTGAAACATAGCGCCCGTTTTTCACCTGGGAATGACCAGGTGTAAGAAGGATGACTATAAAAACGAAAGTTATCATGCAACTTTTCATGTTAATTGCAGTTTGATTTTGAACCACTTTGTATCTGTTTGACCCCATCCATGTCCCTGCCGGATTGCTCCACTGCTATAGTCTCAATAATCCGGCTTCTGGTTAGCGGGTCGGGATATGCGTTTTGAAACCAAATGGTAAGCATCCAAAATCCATTATTGTCGGATTGCCCAGTATGCGTTAAACCACCCCAAGCTAAATCGTTGTAAAACTGGGATGGAAGAGTATATCCTTTATTTTTTCCAAATTCTTCAAGGGATTTTGCGATTTCAGACACAAGATTTTTAGCCATATATGAGTGATGCGCGACATTTGCATCCTTGTAATAAAGGTAATCTTCTACAAGTTGCGCATAAGATTTGGTGGATGCCAACGGATCACGCGAGAAAAAAGTCACCAGATACGCATGAATTGACTCATGAATGATAGTTCTTGCGATGGAAATATCCGAGGCTTCTGCAAATTTACTTGCGTCAAACGTGGTAGTAATGTTATTAGTCAACTTGTTGTACCCAGGACCTGTGAATGCGTTCTCGTTCCCAGCTAATGCGCCATCTTTTACCTGCCAGTTGTAACCGGGCGCATCACCTGAGAACTTTTGTATGATTTGCCCAATCGAACCATTTTTTAGGTTTTTCAGGTCTGCCATGATAGTCTTCATACAAGGCTTAAGCCCTGAATCATCAATAGATTCATCCCATCTTTCGGGAATAACAACAACAGGTTTAACCGGTTTGTAGCCTGGAATCGGCTTGATGCCTGTGCCCGAGTCGATGTCAGCAGGCTGCGTTGATCCGGATGATCCGTTACCAGATCCGCTGATGGTTGTACCCCCTCCAAATGTTGAAACGGGTTCGTCCGGTTGGGCAGGAGTGTATGATGAACAATCACCATATTTCAGGGTTATTACCAAGGCTTTCCGTAAACAGGTTTCCTGGGTTCCTAATGCATTTTTGTATGTACCCCATTCCATACATTCTTCATGTTTTGTGGCTCCGGTCAAACACGTGGATCCTTGCATTGCTTTCGCATGGCCATTGCTGCCGGTGACTAATTCACCATCCTGAAAAGTCAATTCACCCAGCGTAGTTCCATCCAGGTCAAGTCGCAAAATTCTGCCACTATAATTAAGAAGGTCAAAAGCGCCCTCGAATTCGTATCTAAGGATAAACGCCAGATAATTCCCGTCCGGAGTTTCTTCCAGAATAAGATTTGAAAATCCAATTGAATGATTCTGTAGCGCAAAGGTGTAGGTATAATGACTACTGTCGTCCTGAAGCACTTTTAAAATTTCATCCACCTGCACACTAACTCCTTCGCTGTTTGTTCTTGCATATTTGTCACGTGCATTTGATTCAAAACCGGCTGAACTCAATAACTCGTTCAGGAATGGCTCTTCGGCCAACGAAGTGGCAATAACCGTTGAGCGTCTAGTTCTTATGGCAATTTGTTCTGTTGTTTCATTGCACGATGAAACGAATACGATAAATAGTAACGCGAGCAAAATTTTTGTTTTCATAGCATGTACTCTTGATGGGGAATGATGTATCATCAAAATAGGAAAACATCGAATATCAGAACAGATGTGTTTCGGACGCAGTAAAAGAAATTTTATGATGAATGTAATGACTGGTAAACAAGCGTTAACCAGAGTTGTGTGGTGTGACGATGGAGTAAAAATTTTTTTAAAAGAAAGTATGAGTCGCCCTGACAGTTGAATAAAGACGGTACTCAAGGCAGAGTGGATAAAAAAGCCTGGCATCATGTCAGGCCCATCCAGCTTAGGTAGAAATTTTTAGGTTTTCCGTGTCGATAATGTTTCAGCATGCTGGCTGAGGTCAAGCCCGATCGCTTCCTCTTCTTTCGTCACGCGAAGTTTGGTAATCAGTCCCGTGAGCTTATAAATCAGCAGCGATCCGAAGAATGTAAACGCGCTAACAATTACCAGCGCGAGCATGTGATATAAAAACGTTGTGGTCTCACCGTTTACAAGTCCTACGTCTTTTGCAAATATGCCGGTCATGATCATTCCCACAATTCCGCCCACACCATGGCAGGGGAATACATCGAGTGTATCGTCAAGGGAGGTGCGTTGTTTATAGTAAACAGCCAGGTTGCTGATGATGGCCGCAACAAAACCGATGAACACACTTTGACCCACGCTTACAAATCCGGCAGCCGGAGTGATGGCCACCAATCCTACAACTGCACCGATACAGGCACCCATCGCGGAAATTCTTCTGCCGACCAATGCATCAAACATCACCCACGTAATCATGGCCGAAGCCGTTGCCATGTTGGTAGTTGCGAATGCCTGAACGGCCAATCCGTTTGCGGCCAGGGCTGATCCGGCATTGAAGCCAAACCATCCGAACCAAAGCATTCCGGTACCAAGCATAATGAACGGAATGTTTGCCGGCTGATGCGTTCCATGCTCACGTTTGCCCAACACATAGGCTCCGGCCAATGCAGCAAATCCTGCCGACATGTGCACAACACTTCCGCCTGCAAAGTCCAGCACGCCCCACTGACGCAGAAATCCTTCCGGATGCCACGTCCAGTGGGCGAGCGGTGTATAAATCAGCAAAGAAAAGAGACACATGAACAGGAGGTACGAGGTAAACTTTACCCGTTCGGCAAAACTGCCGGTGATGAGTGCGGGGGTTATGATGGCAAACTTCAGTTGAAACAATGCAAAAATCAGGAACGGAATAGTTGGTGACAGGGCCGGGTGGGGCGCAAGCGTTACATTTTTGAAGCTGAAAAAGGTTAAGGGATTGCCGATGATGCCATGGAAACTTTCTCCGAAGGCAAGACTGAATCCGACCAGATACCACAACAAGCTGATTACGCCCAGGGCGATGAAGCTTTGCAGCATAGTAGAGATTACGTTCTTGTAACTCACCATACCGCCATAAAAGAATGAAAGTCCCGGAGTCATAAATAAGACGAAAGCAGTTGCCACAATCATCCAGGCTGTATCGGCCTTGTCGATGGTTGACGCTTCGTCAGGTGAGAATGTATTGCTGGAACTGAATAATGAAAGAAGCTGCAGGATTACGAGAACCGAGAAAATGATAATCCAGCGTCTTTTGGGTTTTCCCATACCGTAGTGATTGGTTTTAACTTTAAAAATGAGAATATATGGTTAGATAATGAACCACTTACGAATAAAAACTAACGAAATCGATTGAAACCGGTTAAAAATTTGCCCCCAACATGGTGGGGCTGATTGTTTGTACTTCTCATAATTCTTGGTAGAATTATCTGCCAAAACCGTTCTTGATGAACCAAACCTGTAAAAAACCTGCCTTTCAAGGTTTTATCCCTTGCACTGGTGTTTTCATCGCAATTTTTCTGACACTTACTTTATCGGCCGTTGCGCAAATCGATAGTTTAAAGCGAGTTGTTCAATCCAATGCACCGGATACAACACGCGTAAAGGCGCTAGACGACCTGTGCTATTCATACTTGTCGATAAACCCCGACTCTTCTATTATTCTGGGCAAACAAGCGGCTGCGCTGGCTGATAAAATTCATTTTATGAAGGGCGCAGCACAATCGCGGAGCGACCTCGGTCTTGCTTATTTCTATACAGGCGACCTGGAGAAAGCAATCGGTGTGTGGGAAGAAGGCGCTGCTATTCGTGAAAAGTTGAACGACAAAAGCGGTGTGGCGTCTCTGAATATTAAAATTGGCGCGGCCTGGTTTAAGTTGGGTAACTACGAGAAAAGTTTAGCTGCACAAATGAGGGCGCTGAAAATGTATGAAGAACTTAAGACCGGCATAGGCGTGGCGCAGGCCCTGAATAATGTGGCCGCAGTTTTTGAAATGCAAAAGCAATACAATAAGGCACGCGAGTATTATCTCAAAGCGGTCGCCATTCATAATAAGAGCAAAGATTCGGTAATGGCTGCCCAGGTGTTGATCAATATCGGGAATGTTCACTACCGCGAGAATCATTTCGACAGCGCTGCATGGTACTGGAGAAAAGCTTTGAGAAAAATGCCTCCCGGTAAGGTGCCTCAATATGAGTCCATTGCCTACAACAATCTGGCGGAACATTTAACGGTTACCGGAAAATACGATAGCGCGTTACTGCTGATCAATCGTGCCATTGCGTTGCGAAAGGCTACAAGCGATTATCAGGGCCTGACTTCAAGCATGAGCAACTTGGGAAGAATTTATTCGCTCCAGAAGAAATATGCGTTGGCCGAAAAAACATATTCAGCTGCCCTGGATTCTGCGAAAGCAAAAAATCTGAAAATTGAGGAAAGCAAAATTCGTCTTAACCTCTATCAGTTGTACGAAAAGACCGGTGATTTCAGAAACGCATTAACAAACTATGTTCACTACAAAGCCATTGAGGATTCCCTCTCGAATGAACGCAGTCGTAAAAACCTGGATGAGTTGCTGGTGACCTATGAAACCGACAAGAAGGAACAGCAAATTGCCGTGCAGCATGCCGAACTTGCGTCACAGCGTATTTTATTAGGGCGCACGTATTTGATTATCGGTGCGCTGACAATCATTGTGGGTTTGCTGGTAATCATCTTTTTGCTCGCCCGCGGCCGGTTCAGACGTAAGCAACAACTTGCTGAGAACGAGAAACAACTGGCTGTTCGCGAAGCGTTCATCGATGCCACCATCCGCTCTCAGGAAAATGAGCGCAAGCGTTTTGCTCAGGATCTTCACGATGGCATGGGACAACTAATCTCATCGCTGCGGCTGATGGTTAGCCAACTCGATAAAAACTCTTCAGTTGAAGATAAACTTTCCATTGCCGATCGATCGGATAAAATTCTGAACGATATGCACACGGAGATTCGCAGCATTGCCTTTAACCTGATGCCGCAAACCCTTATTCAGCGCGGACTACTTCCTGCATTGCAGGAAATGGCCCTGCGTGTCAACCAAACCGGAAAGATCGTTGTAACGGTTTCGGGTTACGAGATTCCGGAGCGTTTACATGAAGTGTATGAGATCTCGCTGTATCGCATTATTCAGGAGTGGATCAATAATGTGATTAAGTATGCCCACGCTACGAAGATCGAAGTGCAACTGGTGGGTCATGAAGAGGAAATCAGCATTACGGTAGAAGATAATGGTAATGGCTTTGACACCGGCACGCTTGAAAACAGCAACGGAAACGGTTGGAAAAATATCAAGTCGCGGGTGAATTTGGTGAAAGGAGAAGTAGAAGTCGATTCAGCCCCCGGACATAAAGGAACTTCCATGATCATTCGGATTCCGCTTCATGTCGCGAACGCTGAAATGCGTGCTCAGGCGCAGCAAATCTCTTAACATCGTCAAAGACTACCGTAATTTTGTTTAACTCCTTAACCCGGGTATAAATACCGTGTAGCACGGATGGAAATTAGTATTCCACTAAGTTTTATTTACCGGTATGATCCCTTCCGGTATCTTCCGTATTTTTAGCAGGTCAAACAAAACCGTGCGTATGAAGATTCTGCTGGTCGATGATCATACAATTCTGCTGGATGGCGTAAAGAGCCTGCTTAGTAAAGAAGATGATCTTACTGTTGTCGGGCAGGCGGGCAGTGCTGAGGCTGCGCTTGAATTTCTGAAGAAAAACGAGGTTGACCTGATCATTACCGACTACAGCCTTCCTGAAATGGACGGCCTTTCGCTGGTAAACACCATTAAGCGCATCGCCCCGAATACGAAAGTCATTGTGCTGAGCATGCACGATGAAGTTCACCTCGTAAAGGAGATTCTGAAAGCGGGGGTGAACGGGTATGTACTGAAAAATGATACGCACAAAGAATTGCTGAATGCTATTCGCGATGTGAGCCAGGGTAAAGTTTACCTGAGCAGCGATGTTAACAAAATGCTCATTACCAATCTCAACAATCCCGATGAGGGCAGGTTGCTGACGGATCGTGAACGTGAAATTCTAAAGCTGATCGCAAAGGAGTATACTAACAAAGATATTGCCGAGGAGTTGTTTATCAGCGAACGCACCGTGGAAACACACCGGAAAAACATTTTCAAGAAAACGGGTACCAACTCGTTGGTTGGTTTAATCAAATTCGCCTACGCGAACAACCTTATCTGATATAGCTTCCTGTTGTATGTAACGCATAAAAAAAGGACTGCCTTTCGACAGCCCCTTTTCCAATCAAGCCAAATTAACTATTTCTTGGCTATGCTCAGCTTACCGAGATAGATGTAGTTGTCGTTCTTGCTGAACACACCCACGCTCATCCGGTCTTCGCCAATTACCAGTACCCGCTTTCCGTCACCAAACGGTACAAAGCGAATGTCTTTCCGCAAAAAGAAATCTTTCTTTCCTTTTGTACCGTCACCCACCGTTTGAACTTCGGTCATGTTCGCGGAAGCAAGATCGATTGTACTCACCAGCAATTGTTCGCGTGGTGTCCACGTTGTGGTTTTCTCGTTCAGGAAGTAGTAGGTTACAGTCGATTTGTCAACTTTTGTAACTAATGCGGTAGTCCAGAGCGCAGTTTTGCCATCCTCGCTGATGAAAATTTCAGAGTCAGACGGACGGGTTGCCGGCGAGCTTACCGGATCGGTTGAATTGTAGAGACCGCCCTTCGCTGGAGTATCGATGCTGTACAATTTTTTCAGCTCACCATTTCCGCCAAAGTGGAATACCAAAAAGTCTTTGTAGATCACCATCTGGCTAACGGCATTGTATGTAAGCATTTGTGCCATAATCATTACGTCCCCGTTCGGTGCAGTTTGTACACCGGTTACACGGATGCGACCCCCGTCATACTCTTTCGCTTTCTTTTGTCCGGAAGGGGCTACTGTTTTGCTGGCAATTTCATCAAGGTTGGGTGTTGAAACATATTGAATTTTCCCGCCTTTGATACCAACCACCTGCATGTTATCGAAACCTTTGTATACAGGAGCATAGTTTTTGAAATCTGCATAGGCATCTTTCGGCTTGTTGATTTTGAAACCCGCTCCATAAATTGTTGTTGCTCCGTCTTTTTCGAACACTCCACCAATCATCCAGCGGGTAGCTTTTGTTTCGAAGGGTATCCGTTCCACAACTTCTCCCTTCGGATTGATTTTTACGTAGGTGTATTCGGTTGGCTTGTCTGATTCTTCTTTGATGCCCATTCCGGCTGTAGGTGCGAAAACGGCTGCGAAATCACCGGTGTTATCAAATACGCCTTTCCAGATCAGGAATTGCGGATGATCGAACTTGATGTCTGTTTTGCTTACGATATTCAGGTCTTTATCAACTTTCAGCACGTTGAACTCCATGCCCATTTTATACATATCTTTTCCGTTGATTTTCGGAGATACGAGCGCCAATAACTCACCGGTTTCGTCATTGTCGAAGTGCCCGCGGTAGAAGTACTTGTTACCTTCATCGTTTCTTGGCTTCAGCTTGTCGGTAACTTTTGTTTCTGTGCGATAGCCGCCATAATACCAGCTCCAGAAACTCGTAATCTCCTTGCGTTTGAACACGAGGTTGCCCATCATGGTAGGTTCGGCAGTAACCCCGATGGTTTTTTCGACTTCTTCATTACGGAACTTGAACCACTTGTACTTAGACTTCACGTCTTTCGCGTATTCATACTCTTCCTTTTCAGAAGTTTTGAAATTCAGATCATAGTCGAAAACATATTTTTCAACTTTAATCTTCTTGGCTTTAGTTGCCGTAACAAATGAGAGCGTGATCTCTTTTTTGTCTGCATCCATATTTACATCGCCCAAATAGCCCTGCTCGGCTTTGTTCGATACCTGGTGCGCGACTTCATTTTCCATGTAGCTGACCTGCGCCAGGCTCATGGTAGCAGACAAGAACATGATTGCGCAAAGCAACCAGACTGGTCTGGGGTTTAAGGAGGTTGTTAATTTTTTCATGGCTTAAATTTTTTATTAAAAGTAGAGGGCCGCCTGCCGCTGCTCCATACCAACATGAGTGCATTTTGCCATACCGTGCAGCACGGATAGGATTTCTTTCCATTGCCGGAAAGCAGATTTTGTTTTAAACCGAACTTGGCTAGCTTGATGCGATAAACCCTAAACTCCCTTATGAAAGGCATACTCTTTATATTATGTGCATGGGCTTTTACCGTGGAGGCCCAGACGCGTTGGACGGAAGACCTGCTCCTGACCCCGGAGAAATCGAACTTTAGTAAGACTTCAACCCATGCCGAGGTTATGGCTTTTTTGAAAGCTATCGAGTCGAAAAGCAGTGAAGTTTACCTGACTTCGATGGGCAAAAGCCCGGAAGGAAAAGATATTCCGGTTGCGGTTCTTTCAAGACCCAAAATCACCACTGCCACTGAGGCAAAAGCCAGCGGTAAAGTGATTGTTTATATCCAGGGGAATATTCACGCAGGTGAGGTGGAAGGCAAGGAGAGTGTGATGATGCTCATGCGCGATATTTTGCTGGGTAGTAAGAAACATCTTCTCGACAATCAGATCATCCTCTTTGCCCCGATTTATAATACCGACAGCAACGATAAGATGGCGGCAGGCAAACGACCCTCGCAGGAAGACAGTCCGCTTGAAATTGGCGACCGCGAAAATAGTCAGGGTTACGATCTGAACCGTGATGGAGTGAAGATGGAAACACCGGAAACTAACGGCTTGTTTACAACCATCATCGGTCCGTGGGATCCGCATGTGTTTGTTGATCTGCACACCACCAACGGGACTTGGCATGCATGGAACCTGACGTGGGCACCCAGCTATCACTATGCGGGCGAGAAGTCGACCTACGACTACACAATCACCATGTTAAAGGGCATTACGGAAACGGTTAAGAAAAAGTATGACCTGAATTTTGGCCCTTACGGGGATTATGATGTGCGCGAAGCGTGGCCTCCGAAAAACTTTTATACTTATAACCATCATCCGCGTTATCTCGTGAATCAATTCAGTCTCCGTAACCGGATCGGTATTTTGAGCGAGGCATTTGCTCATGAACGATTCTACCAGCGGATATTTTCAACGTACTCTTTCGCATTGGAAATTCTTGAACATACTAACACACAGTCGAAAGAAATTCAGCGAATCACAAAAGAAGCGGATGCGAAAACGATTCAGACAGTAACGGCCGAGGCAGGAAAAGCGAAAAAGGGCGTGCGGTACAAGATGGTTCCGCTGGAGCAGCTGAATAATTTTCCAACATATGATTATGTATCGTATACAAAAGCAGACGGGTCACCCGGTTATTACCGCACGGGCAACATGATTTCCGTTGATGGCGTTACCTATCATGCAAAGTTCGATGCCGAGGTTGAGAGTACATTGCCGAAAGGCTACATCATTCCTGCCGCATTTTCAGCAGTAGCCGAAAATCTGAAGAGACACGGAGTTGTTGTTACACTGCTCACGAAATCAACCACCAAAGAGGTTGAAGTATTTGAAGTTTCAAAGCTTGAGAAGGCGCAGCGCAAGTTTGAAGGCCACTTTATGGCACGAGTTAATGGTAAATTTGTTACAAAAAAGCAGAAGTTTGCCAAAGGCGACTACGTAGTAGAGCTTGCGCAACCGTTAGGCAATCTTGCTTTCTATTTATTAGAACCCGAATCCGATGATGGGTACATTACCTGGAACTTCTTTGATGAATATTTAGAGAAGCAAGGTGTGAACACAAAGCCTGTTATGTATCCGGTTGTGAAGTATGTGAAGTGATGATGATTGATCGTCACTTCAAGTAATTGTTGAAGATAATTTTTGTTCGATAACATGATTCATGCATCATGTGTTGAGTTGCGAGTTGATCATGCAAGCATCGGTAAACACGAAAAAAACTGTTAAAACTTTGTTATTTCAGAATGAAGTAGTACCTTAACAGTATGTTTAACTAAAACTATCAACGCTATGGCAAAGAAAGCGAAGAAAGCAGCTAAGAAAAAGGCAACTAAAAAGAAAGCTGCAAAGAAGAAGAAGTAATTGATCACTGATCAATGAAATAAAAAAGTCCTGACGATGTCGGGACTTTTTTGTTTGAGCATACTTGTTCGAAAGAACTTTTTATCGCCTTACATGTTTTAACTTGTATACCAAAATCAAACCGATATGATTGCCACAAAAGGTTACGCAGCCCAAACGTCAACGTCAAAACTTGAGTTTTTTAACTTCGAAAGAAGAGAAGTTGGTCCTTCAGACGTTCAATTCGACATTTTATACTGTGGTGTTTGTCATTCCGATCTTCACCAGGCGCGCAACGAATGGGGCGGATCGCTGTACCCGATGGTGCCGGGCCACGAAATTGTGGGCAAAGTAACGCAGGTGGGTGCACAGGTAAAGAAATTTAAAGTGGGCGATTTGGCAGCAGTAGGCTGTTTGGTCGACTCGTGCCGCGAGTGTGAAAACTGCAGGCAAGGTCTGGAGCAATATTGTTACAACGGTGCGACCGGTACATATAACGCCCGCGACAAAGTTCATGGCGGAGTTACCTACGGTGGATATTCAAATAAGATGGTGGTGGCAGAAGAGTTTGCGTTGAAAGTTTCAGACAAGCTTCCGCTGGCGAATGTTGCTCCATTATTATGTGCAGGAATTACCACGTATTCACCTTTGCGTCATTGGAAGGTAGGGAAGGGGCATAAGGTTGCCGTGGTTGGACTCGGTGGCCTGGGCCACATGGCGCTGAAGTTTGCGGCAGCATTCGGGGCGGATGTAACGATGCTCAGTACTTCCCCTAACAAAGAGGCCGATGCCCGGAAACTGGGCGCACATCATTTTGCTTTGCTGAACGATGCCAAACAGATGAAAGACTTGAAGAGCAAGTTTGATTTCATCATCAATACCGTTTCCGCTCCGCACGATTACAACGCACTTTTGCGCATGCTGAACACCAACGGCACAATGATTTGTGTGGGTATTCCGCCAACACCAATCGAGTTGATGGGCTTTGCGCTGCTGGGCAACCGCAGAAGCATTGCCGGTTCGTCCATTGGCGGTATTCCGGAAACCCAGGAGATGCTCGACTATTGTGCCGCGCACAACATTGTTTCCGACATTGAACTGATCAACATTAATTACATCAACGAGGCCTACGAACGCATGCTGAGAGGCGATGTGAAGTACCGGTTTGTGATTGATATGGCATCGTTGTGAGAAATAAATAAGCTGCCCGAACGTTGTCATTAGGACTTTAAACACATAAATCTCATGAAAATCGTAACCTTCACTACGCGTACCTTGTTGCTTTTGCTTTTGGTACTTGCGCTGGGTAATTGCGAATCGGAAGATGTTCCCGTAACTTCCAAAACTACAACTCCGAATAATCTCCCCTTGGCTAGAACCGGTATTCTGGACAAGATAACGATTAGTACAACCGATGTTACGAGTACCGTGCAAAGCGCATTCTCTGGCAGAACATCAAAAACCGTTTCGCAGGTCTTTGCGGAAGGCGATGCACTGCAGAGTGGGCTCAACTCTACCACTACCAAACTCGTGAGTCTTAACAAGTTTAAGTTTGGCACTAACGAGCAGAAAAATACCAGGCGACCTCAGGGCCTTGCAAACTATGGAAACTATGTCATTCATGGATGGTATTTTACAAGTGAATCGACCTGGGAAGATAACTGTAAGCTCACCATTGCGGATTTAAGTCAGGGCAAGTATTTTAATATTGTTCCAGTACAGCTCCATACCACGCAAACCAATAAGTTCAAACATATCGATTCTCACGCCAGCGGACTGACTGTGGTCGGCCATTACTTGTACATGGCAAATAGTGCATCGATACTGGTTTTTGATCTCAATAAAATCTATAAAATCATTAAGCCGTCTGATCCGGATGTTGCGAGTGGTCAGAACTTCATCTACGAATACACTTTTATGCTGCCACAGGTGGGCGAAATTATTTTCGATACCGACTCAGGGGCTAAAGCATCGTACCTGTCGCAGACGCTGATCGATTCGGTCAATCATTTTGTAGTGGGTAATTTTTATAGTACCGTTAGTTCGAGTTATTCAAGCGGAGGTAAATCGATGATTTGGACTTTGCCGGTTACAAACACCAGTTATTCGTTTCCTACCATTCAGACAAATGCTTCCCGTATTTACCCGCAAATTGATCCGGTTTTCCCCAGCGGGGATGAGATCGGTCAGGAGTTAACGCGGATTCAGGGAGCGATCATAAAGGATAATGTGCTGATTATGAATCGATCTTATCAGGATGAGACGTATCAATTACTCGTGATCAGGTATGCTAATATCTTTGCTGATCCATTGGTGATCACGGATTTCTTTACTGGGACCACAAGCAATCCACATGGGTATAATAACAAGAATTGGTTATATGGCTGTGAAGACATGGAGTATTACAATGGAAGAGTATACACCGTAACCGAGTTTCCCGAAGGTTTATTTGGAGACCGAGCCAGTTATTCGGGAACGTATGCTTCATTCATTAGCCTGATGGATCCAATTTAACACCTTATCTGAAAAGTGCTGGTTCGTGATTGATATGGCTTCGTTAAAGTAATACACAATACGGCCCGGCACTCTCGATAATTATAGAGTTATATCCGGTTTGCAACCCTGCCTAAGCGCTGTAGAGTATTTAGCGCCCTGCCCGACAATATTCACCCCCGCAAGGTGAGTTCACTCATTCCATTTGCGGCTTACATCAATTAATAGCTGCTCGTGTAAAATACAAACACCAATTGCGCCCGCCACGTTTGATTTAGCAACCCCTGAGTTCGCGCGTTAACGTGGTTATGGTTGGAATGAGGAGTATTCGTGCAAATAATTTTTTGTGTCCATGAAGCTGATTCATGTGACCATTTTATCTATGTCGTTGATGTTCTGGTCAACGCATGTACTGGCACAGGAGTTTTCCTTTGTGAAATTCGGCCAGCAGGAAGGGCTACTTCATTCACAGGTGGTAAGTATTTCACAAGACAATACCGGTAACCTCTGGCTTGGAACCATGACCCGGTCTATCTACCGTTTTGATGGAAAGTCATTCCAGGAGTATAAGATTTATACCGATGATCCCAATGCAACAATTTATGCGTTAAGAGTTCAGGCCGATAGTCGCGGCCGGGTTTGGGTACTTTCAAACATCGGACTCATTTGTTTTAATGGTCGCGAGTCCAAAGTTGTGCCACATGGGGGTAACATGCTCATGGGCACGCTGGCTGACCTGTTTCTCGATGGTGATGATAATGTTTGGGTCACTGACCACAAGGGCGATGTCTTCACGCTTCGGAATGATTCCTTGGTCTTTCGAAAAGACATCCAGCAGGCCTTACACGGTGTGATCGGACATTATACGTCAGAGAGTGGTGTGCTATGCTTCTTCAATAGTCAGGGCAAGTTGTTTTCTGATGTCAAGCGTGCTGAGTTTATGCCGGAAACAACCCCTTGGGCAACAAAAAAACAAGTCCATGCCATTCATCAAATCAGTAAAAATGCATTTGTTGTGGGTTCATCGTCAGGAGTTGAGAGATTTAGTCGATCGGGAAGTGAAGTTGTTGCCATTCCCGGTATGACCAACAGAGATTTCATCAGCAAGCTTACGGTTGACGAGCGGGGTTGGATATGGGGAATCATGAGCGGTAAGTTATTCGTTATTGATCAGGAAAATGCAGTGCGTTGGGTTGCAGACTCCAGCGACCTTAAGAACGATGCAATTTTCTTGTTCCAGGATAAAGACAAAAGCATCTGGGTATCTATCGATGTTATAGGCATTGCAAAGTATAAGCAACATGCATGGAACAAAATCCCACTAACCGCTGGGATTGACATAACATCAATGGTGCAAATTCCCGCTAGCCGGAAAATAGTCTTCGGGACCTATAACCACGGGATTATTGGCTACGACAAGCCGATTCTTATGAACACGCCTGTAGCCAGTCTTTACTACAATCAAGCGGGTCTTTTTGCCGGGACGCTCAGGCGTGGCTCTTTTAAAATTGATGGGGAAGGAAAATCTGTTTTTCCATCCGGTACTCCTGATTTGGACGTCAATGGAATAACCAGTTTCGGAGACTCGATAATCCTGGCAACGCATCGTGGGCTTTACATAATTGAAGGTGCATGTGTGAAATACTATGCAAAGAAGGTGCTGGGTTATCCGGTTTCTCTGAGTTGCCCCATTGTGATCAACCGATCTGTTTACGTAACGGGCATGATGGCGGGTCTTATGAAGTTGGAGGGTGATAGTCTTGCCCAGGTTGGGCCTGAAAAGCTGAATCGATCAACAGTATATGTTATGCGCCAGCTGGCTCCGCTCGAATATGTCGTAACGGGTGAATTTCCGGAAGTTGTTTTTCTCGATTCGACTCTCGCATACCGGAAGTCAATTAATCTCAGCCCATACCTCTCTAATATTCTATTGATTGAATTCATCGATGCTCAGCACTTTATTGTAGGATCGAACGATGGGTTATTCAAAGTGACTCTAAAAGATGATTCGGTTTACCACGTTAAGAAGTATGGAAAAATAGACGGTTTCAATGGTGAAGAATTGTATGCCAATGCCAGCGTTTCAATATCAGGACGCGGAATATTTATTGGAACTGTTGATGGCGCGTATCAGTACCACGAGAAAGATGAACTGATAGATTTATCACCGCCCTCAACATATCTTACCCATGTTACATTTCGGGGGACCAAGTGGATAGGGCCTCAGGCAGGGTTATTTCAATTGCCGGTTAACCCGGAACTGAAACATAGTGAGAACTATGTAACGTTTCAGTTTTCATCAACCAGTCTTTCCAATCCTTATAACACGCAATTCTCCTATACGATGGATGGCCTTGACGAGGGTTGGTCGATTCCTGGAAGCTCCCAAATCGTGTCGTATTCAAACCTCGCGCCAGGTCGATATACTTTTAAAGTGCAGTCGGTGAGCGAAAATAAAGTAATGGGTTCTGTCGCTGAATACACGTTTGTTATCCAACCTGCCTTTTGGCAAACCCCCTTGTTTTATGGTCTCGTGCTGATGTCGGCAGGGGTTGCGGTGGTGACTGCCATTCAAGCCGGTACCATGAGGCGATTGCGGAAGCTTAGATTTCAAGAACAGTTACGGGTTGAGGAATCGATTCGCCTTAAAAAACAGATGTCGATGGATTTTCACGATGAAATGGGCAATCGCCTCGCCAACATGTTAACCCAGGCAAGCCTGATGAAAATAACATATCCGGAAGGCCGACTGAATTCGGTGTTCGATTTTTTTGAGAAGCATGCGCACGCTATTTATCACGGTACCAAGGATTTCATCTGGTCAATCGATTTCGAATCTAATAATCTAAAAGAGGTTATTGCCTACCTCCGTGATTTTGGCGCGGACTACTTCGAAAAAAACAATATAAAATTTCATGTTGAAGACGAAATTCTCTCAGACGCTTTCCGGATAACCCTTCCGGATGGCTACAACCGAAACATAATTCTAATTATTAAAGAGGCAATGACTAACACACTTAAACACGCCAGGGCACACAACATTTATTTCAGTGCAAATAATCAGGGTGGAAAATACACGATTGAAGTGAAAGACGATGGAGTAGGTTTTTCGGGCAGTGGAAGGGGTAATGGATTAAAGAATATGCAGCTCCGTGCCGCAAGAATTAACGGGAAAGTTGTAGTTACCGGTGGTTTAGGAGGCGGAACATGTGTTATTCTGTCATTTAACGTATATGGGCATGGGCGATTTTAGAGCAGGATTAATCAGAAGAATTGTTATTATCGAAGACAACGAGGATTTGCGAAACGCTTACGAGATGATCGTTCGCAGCCTGGAAGAGTATTTTGTTGTTGCTACATACTCGCGCTGCGAGGAGGCGCTCAGGAAAATTGTGAGAGATCACCCGGATTTGGTATTGATGGATCTATCGTTGCCCGGGATGAGCGGGCTGGAGGGAATACTCAAAATCAAACAAAAGCTCTCAGCTGTAAAAGTTGTTGTACTAACCGTGCATGACGATCCGGAAAGCGTCTTCGAGGCTTTTTGCGCGGGCGCCATTGGCTACATCACAAAAGATTCAAATCACATCCAGTTGATTGAAGCTATCAACGAAGCGTTTACAGGAGGTGCTCCGATGAGTTCAAAAATAGCCCATATGATTATCCGTTCGTTTCACAAGAATCCGAAATCGCCCCTTACCGATCGGGAAACAGATGTGATCAAAAGTCTGGCGCAAGGTAAAACAGCTGACTACATCGCGCGGGAGCTGTCGGTGAGTATCGATACAATTAAAACCCACATTAAGCATATATATGGAAAGCTTCAGGTGAATAATCGTTCCGATGCCGTGGTAAAGGCCCGCGAGCAAAAACTCGTTTAATCAAACTTGTGGAAATAGATAGTACACGAACAACCAACCTAGTATTGTATTACGATGCGTACAGACGAAAGAATTCCGGTGAAGAAAAAAGTTGTGATTGTTGAGGACGATCCCGGCATCCGGGAGGCCTATCAGATCATTATCAATGGCTCAAGGGGATACGAAACCGCAGCTACCTATGGAAATGTTGAAGCCCTGTTGAAGGACATCTATAAAGTGTTACCCGATATTGTAATTATGGATGTAGGATTACCGGGCATCAACGGAGTGGAGGGTACATTTCAAATTAAGAAAGTGCTGCCGTATATCGAAGTGGTTATTATGACTGTTTATGAGGACAGCAAGGTTGTATTTGAATCGTTAAAAAATGGTGCGTCCGGATATATTTCAAAAAGTTCCAACTATATGGAACTGCTTAATGCACTCGATGAAATCGGGAAGGGCGGGGCCCCTATGAGTTCTCGCATTGCTCGCATGGTTGTAAAGGAATTCTATGCTTCCGGAAGTAATCTGCTTACACGAAGGGAAACAGAGGTACTGCAATTGATCGCAGGCGGCAAGACCTATACGCAAATCGCGGAGGAGCTTTCGATTTCAAAAGAAACAACCAAAGTTCACACGCGAAACATTTACAGGAAACTTCAGGCGAATACAAAAGCCGAAGCAGTATCAATCGGATTTGAAAAGAAAATTATTACGCGATAGGAATTGACAGTCATTGAATATAAAAAAGCCCCGTCAGGGGCTTTTTGCTGGCAGACAATATTTCATCCTAAACCTTATGAAGAAATCTGCCTCTGGCAAGGTACAACGATGCGATACTAGAAAGCGTCACTCTGTGAGGGTGAACTTTTTGTGATAACATACGGTCCTTTCCGATAACATCATAAGCTTTTCGCGTACCGAAGTGTGTGTTATGCGCTCCGTTCGACTGTCCATGGTTTCGCATCAAATCCAATCCTATTTCGATTTATGCTCAGGCCACAGCAATTAATCACCTCGCGGGTGTGATTTCTTTTATCGCGCTCCTTAACACTTTTGAAATACTCAATAAAGTATTGAGGTGTTTTAACCAAACTAAAATCTATGAAGAAAATTTTACTGATGAACATCATGTTCCTGATGCTCGTGGCAGTGACTTGGGCGCAGGACAGGATTGTTCTGGGTAAGGTCACCTCGGCAGAAGACGGTGCTACTTTACCTGGTGTAAGTGTAGTTGTTAAAGGAACAACGATCGGAGGCATCACGGATGCCGAAGGAAAGTATTCACTCTCCATAAGCCCGTCTGACATCGAAGGAGCCGTTCTTGTGTTCACTTTCATTGGAATGAAAACGCAGGAAATTCAATTGAAGGATCGGCCGGAAAATGTAATTGACGTAGTCATGACAGCCGATGCAAGTCAGCTGGCGGAGGTAGTGGTTACGGGGCTTGGCTTTGAACGATCTGCTAAGAGTCTTGGCTATGCAACTACCAAGGTTAACTCGGAAGACATCACAAGAGGCCGATCAACCAATGTAATGGCTTCGCTGCAGGGTAAAGTTGCCGGTGTTCAAATTTCAACCGCGTCTGGTGCTCCGGGTGCTTCCACTAAAGTGGTTATCCGGGGATATACTTCATTAAGTGGCGGCAACAACCCGTTGTATGTCGTGGATGGTGTTCCGATTAATAATTCAGCCGGTAACTTCTTCGATCCTTCTAATACCGTTAACCGTACGCAGGACTTTGGTAACCGGGCCAATGACATTAACCCTGATGATATCGCAGAAATAACCGTGTTAAAAGGTGCATCGGCTGCATCATTGTATGGCTCACGGGCTGCTTCGGGAGTTATTATGATTACTACCAAGAGAGGCAAAGCAGGCTCTGGTGTAAACGTTGATTTCACGTCTTCATCGACATTTTCAACGCCACTTCGTTTGCCTGACCGGCAAACTGTTTTTGGGCAAGGCTGGAATGGTCATTTTGCTTTTGAAGAAAACGGAAGCTGGGGCCCTAAGCTTGATGGCAAGGACCGTTTGTGGGGAAACGTGGTAGACGATTCGCAACAAATCAAGCCTTTTAAGGCTCAGAAGAATAATCTGAAAGATTTCTATGACGTAGGCAAATCGTTTATCAACACCTTGGCCATAAGCGGAGGGACTGACAAAGCCACTTACTACCTGTCATACAGCAACGTTCAGGAGGATGGAATTGTACCGGCAGATAATGATTCTTACAAACGCAATACGCTCTCTTTTCGCGGCTCTACAACCGGCAAGAAATTATTCACTTCGTATTCTGTCAACTATGTAAATAAGAAAAGCAAGTACATCACAACAGGGCAGGGCGGAGCAGGTGCTACGATGTATCAGGAAATCATTCAAATTCCTGTGGATATGAGTATTGTTGATTTTAAAGATTATCACAACAAGTTCAATAACCTCGATAATTACTTTACCCTGTACGCCACCAACCCTTACTTCGTACTGCATGAAAATGGGAATGACTATGAGGAGAACCGCGTATTTGGAAACGCTCAGGTCGACTATGAATTTACAGATTGGATAAAAGCCACAACGCGCGTAGGCGGAGATATTGCTAATTCTCAGCTGCTGGATTGGATCGCGATAGCCCGCACAGATCCGAACAGCCCAAACGCAGGTCAGACACAAGTTGCCGGCAGAGTTGAAGAGGTGAGAAAATTTGCCCGGGAATTGTATGGCGACTTTATCGTTTCCGCGAACCGAAACCTGACTGATAGACTATCGTTGCAGGCATTGGCGGGCTACAGCATTCAGGAACGCTATTTCAAGGACTTCAATGCTTCTGTTTCCGGTTTAACGATTCCAAAATTTTATAATCTGTCAAACAGTGATGCCGATCCGGTTGCCTATACGAACGAATCCAAAACACGGTTGTTGGGTTTATATGGCCAGGCAACACTGGGGTATAACGAATATCTGTTTTTAACACTTCAGGCAAGAAACGACTGGTCTTCTACGTTGCCTCAAAATCACAATTCATTTTTTTATCCAAGTGCCAATATCAGTTTTTCGTTTGTTGATGCATTTAAGCTCACGGGTCCGTTTTCAAGCGGTAAACTTCGCGCAGCGATTGGTCGAACCGGTAAAGACGCACCCGTTTACAGCGTTTACACAACATTGGCGAACGGTGGAATATCACTACCCTTTGGCGACATAAATTTCCCGCTGGGTGGGGTTAATGCCTTTGAAATTTCGAATACCCTCGGAAACAAAAACCTGAAGCCTGAACTTTCTACGGAAGTTGAGATCGGTGCGAACGTACAATTCTTTCATGACCGCCTTGGATTTGATGTGGCTGTTTACGATAAACGTACCGTAAATCAGATTTATCCTGTTCCATTCCCAACGTCAACGGGATACGGCTTCAAGACGCTGAATTTCGGAGAGATACAAAACCGGGGTATCGAATTGCTAGTCACAGCCGTTCCCGTGAGCACAAAGAATTTCACGTGGACAACATCTTTTAATTTTACCAAAAACAACAATAAAGTTCTTGCACTTGCCGATGGGCTTGATAGGGTTACCCTTGGCGGTGTTTATGGCTTTACGTACGTGGCTGAAGTCGGCCAGCCGCTGGGAACATTCTACGTTCCGGATGTTGTGCATGATAAAAACGGGAATGTTGTTGTTTCTGCGAGCAACGGTATACCGATAAACAGTCCGGAAAACGTGCGTCTTGGAAATTCCCAGGCGAAGTTTATCGTTGGGGTTAACAATCAGTTCACGTATAAAAACCTGACCTTGTCGATCGGTCTTGATATCCGTCAGGGTGGTTTAATTTACTCCTATACAAAACGTCTTACAACGTTTGTTGGAAACTCGAGAGAAACACTATACAACGACCGTCAACCGTTCATCGTACCAAATTCAGTTTATCAGCCGATCGATCCCGGCACTGGCAAACCACAAGTCGATGACAATGGGGAGCCTGTATACATAGAGAATACAACTCCGGTTAGTGTTGGTAACGTTTCTACTTATTGGAACCCGAGTAATAATCACACCACCAAACAGTTTTTTCTGGATCGCTCGTATATCAAGCTAAGAGAGTTGGCGCTTAACTATCGCTTACCCCGTGCAGTACTGGCAAGAACACCTTTCAAGTCAGTTAACGTAAGTCTGGTGGGCCGTAATTTGTTGTTATGGACTCCGCGCGAGAACAATTTTATTGATCCGGAAGTAACAACTTTTGGTAACGACATTGTCAGCGATCTGGGTGAGTTCGCAGCCGGGCCTACCACACGAAGTTTCGGATTTAGTGTTAAAGCTTCTTTCTAACGTTTTATGAAAACAACAAAAAAGATAATCTACAGGGCCTTATCTGGCCTGATCGCGCTGAGCTTCTCTGCTTGTTCTGATTTCCTGGATATCAATCACGATCCCAACGCCACAACAGATGCTCCGGTTGACTTGATTTTACCGGCCGCCACATTATCCACAGCCAGTGTGGTGGGCGGACAGTATGCAGTTTTGGGCGCAATGTGGTCACAGCACTGGACACAAAGTAATTCTGCGAATCAGTACAAGAACATCGATGGCTTCAATCTCGCCAGTTCAGACCTCAATTTTCAGTTTTCTGAACTATATATGGGCGCGTTGAACGACTTTGAATACATCCGTAATCAGTCGAAAGCTCAGAAAAATTGGTCGTTGTATTTGATTGCGACCGTACAACAGGCCTATACCTGGCAAGTACTGGCCGACCTGTATGACGAGCTTCCCTTTAGAGAAGCATTGCAGGGCGATGCGAACCGTGCACCTCATTATGATCCCGGTTCATTGGTTTATGACTCGCTTGTAAATCGCATTGACTATGCCTTGACGAGAGATTTTAACGAGGTTGAAGCGGGTGCGCGCACATCCAAGAATCCGGGTGGAAGCGATTACATCTTCGGTGATGCGCTGGGCGCTGGTGAAGATCTCGATGAGTTAATCGATACGAATATTGAAAACTGGATTCGTTTTGCAAACACGCTTAAGCTAAAACTCTTTCTTCGTCAGATAAAAGCGAGGCCAACGGAAGCTGATGCAGGCCTTCAGGCAATGTATGATGCGGGAGCTGAGTTTCTGCAAACTGATGCAGATATCGTACAGTTTGAAGATGAAACCAATAAGAGTAACCCGCTGTACGAAGTGGAGCAGCGTAATCTGGGCGGAATTAATTTGAAGGCAAGCCGTACCCTGCTGTCGTATTTGCAGTCGATCGGTGATACGCGTATCCCGCGATTGTTTGTTGCCGGAAGCGGAGGTCAAAAGGGTTTGGACCAGGGCAATTTCGAAGTACCCACAACAATTGTCCCTGCTGCAAGTTTGTCGAAGCCAGCTATAAGCGCTACCGATCCGGTTTACCTTATCTCTAAAGCTGAGAGTTATTTCCTTCAGGCCGAAGCCGCGCTTCGCGGGTATGGCACCGGCAATCCGGAGGCGCTGTTTGACCTCGGAGTTTCTGCCTCTTTCCAGCAGCTTGGTTTGGTTCCAAAAAATTATGATTTGCCGGGTACTTCATTTGAAGCGGATCTTGAACAGATCATCGTTCAGAAATGGATAGCGTTGGCGGGCACGCACGAAAATCTGGAAGCGTTTTTTGAAATGAATCGTACTAATTATCCAGTTAAGAGTGCGGTTTATTCGGGCCTCGATAATGGCAATCAGAATCCGGCCTATGTACCCGGGCAAATTGTCTACCCTAAAGAAGGTGTGACAGCCGGACTGTTTGCAAAGCGCCTGTTGTTTCCGGACACCGAACGAAGGAGAAATGCAAATACACCCGATCAGGTGCCGATTACAGAAGAAGTTTGGTGGGACGTTGACTAATAACCTAAACAATACCAATGAAAAAGATACTATATAGCTTTCTATTTTTATCTGCATTTGTTTTTTCATGTGCAGATGAAGCCGAGAATATCTCAAGGATAACGTATTATCCAATTTTTGATTTCACTGGCGATGAGGTTGTGTTTGTGAATACAACAGAGCCATATGAAGATCCGGCCGTCACCGCTACCGAAGGCGGAGAACCTATTGACGTGGCCAGGCATATCACCGCCAGTTACTTCTCAGGAAACGTTTCATCGATTGATGTTAACGCAGCAGATCGGTATATCATAGAATACATGGCAGTAAACAAAGACAACTATTCTGTCACGACAAGCCGTACGGTGTGGTATGTTGGTAAAGGCAATTTCGCTCCCGATGTTGAGGGTCTTTATACGGCAACCGTGACCCGGAACGGAGTTACTCCAGCCGGTGCGGTAAATATGAAATACGTGATCGTAAAAAAAACCGGCCCGAACACGTATGCTGTTTCAGATGCGATTGGCGGATGGTATGAAACTTACCGTGCGTTTGGAGTTGACTATGCTGTAAAGGGCAACACGTTTACGCTTAATGATATTGCGTCAAACAACATATCGTCAACAACCGAGGCGCCAATGGGCCTTTTTGGAGGCCATTGTACGATCGAGTCGATGACCTTCGACCCGGTGAATAAAAAGATAACAATGACTACTCATTGTGTGGACCCTACTCCGGTTTCCGGTTTCGACTACACATTTGTTTCAGCATTAACCCAAGTGAATCTGCCCCTTTAGCAATTGGTAACATTTTTAAACTAGAAATTACATGAAGAAAATTTTAGTGATGCTTTGCATGGCCTGTATTTTAACGGTCATGGCATGCCAGCCGGACGCACCGGAAATAAAATATACCTCAACGTTCCCGCTGAATGGCGAATGGGCTGTGGCCTACAGAATTGAAACGAGCCCGGGCGTATTTGAGGATCAGTCAGGTTATACACCGCTGACAATTTCTAATACAGCTTCTGATAAAGGTGATAGCATCTGGATTTCAGATAATAATAATTTCTGGAATTTTAAGATTAAGGCAGCTGCACGGGCTAAATCAAAGTCATTCTCATCGGAAGGCAGCACCAGCACAATAGCGGGTTACCATATCAACGTAGTTGTCAGCGATGGCAAGGTATTTCTTGACGCAGTGGTAACAAAGGCTGCCAAGACTATTACCGATAGCATTTACATGAAGCTTGAATTTGAGGATGATCCAGGAGTTATCTATCACTGCTCGGGGGTAAGGAGAACTGGATTTTTAGAAGATGATGAATACTATGGCTTTTAGTGTTATGGAAAGTCCCGGTGTAAACCGGGGCTTTCTTTACCTTTTTGTACATACTGCGAGGTGGTTATCAGTCATTGTGCTTTTGGTACTGGGTACCCGCGCAGGGTTTACGCAAGCGAATCAGTCCAGAACAGCGCGGGCCGATGGCGTATATGACGCGCAATTTGGCATTGTTAGCGAAATGCATGCTGATGTTGAAACACTTGGCTCGGAATATCTTGAAACGGAGTGGCTTAAAACTGATATTTATCTCAAACCAACTGTCTATCCTTCGATCCTGGTTATAGATCTTGAAACCAAGCTTGACTTGTTGGCCGGGGTACTGGAAATAAAAACAGCAACCGGATCCAGAGTGGTCGAACCGACTATGCTTGATTCTTTTGTGTGGAAGAAGTCTGATGGCAAAGAGAAATTCATTGCACTGTTGAATCGGGCGATTGATGGCAAAACACGAAACGTTTTTGCCAAAGTATTGGTGGAGGGTAAAGTGCAGCTCTTGGAAATATCTTATGCATGGGTGAAGCAAGCTTATAACGATAAACTAGCAATGGGGAACCGTGTGCAAAAGATTCATGTAAGTCGCGGATTTTACATACAGAAGCAGGGTAACATATATCGAATCAAAGGGAAGCAATTGTATCGGCTTTTTCCGGAAAGAGAGCACGAGTTAAAATCGTTTACTAAAACTAATCATCTGGATCTCCGAAAAGCTGCTGATCTTGTTGCGCTGATGGAATACTATGACACGCTGTAGTTCTCAGATGTACATTGCCTGAATTGATTATCCGCCTTCGTCCTACAGACTATGGAGGATAAATAAAAAGCCCGCTTTCATCCTTTCGGATTCCAGCGGGCGATGTGGAGTCGGAGGGAATTGAACCCTCGTCCAGAGAAGATAAAACAACAGATTCTACATGCTTAGTTGACTTTAATTTTCGGGAATCGCAAGGCAGGCAACAGCCTAAACGTTTCCTTAGTTACTGAGTCTTAGCCGCGCTTAGCAACATCACACGGAGCAGTCCTGGCTATCGACACCGCTAAACCAGTTCCGGCAGAACGAAGAACTGAGCGATGATGGCTTCCCCGATCTTATCGGGGCGAGGCTAACCTAACGTATCGTCAGATTAAGCAGCCATGGCGTAAGTATTTTCGCCACGTAAATTGTGAGAGCAGTGTTCAAGGCTCTACCCTCATGAGCCTGCATGCTGGCCTGCGGCTTCACACATCCTGTCAAAACCGGTCGACCCCATTTCTTTTATTCTGAGCAACGCTCAGCGAAAATGGATTACAAATATACACCCAAAAATGTTCCCGGTTGCCTGCAACAGGTTACCGGTAAACTGGTTAACGTTGAACCTTGAACCTGAAACTTGGATTTTGACCCTATTGATAATTAAAACTCAACGTCTATCTTGCGACCGATGGAGAATTTTGTTGTATCGGCACGCAAATACCGCCCCACCGGCTTCGATGAAGTTGTCGGCCAGGAGCATATCACCACCACACTCAAAAACGCCATCGATTCCAACAAGCTTGCCCAGGCGCTGCTGTTTTGCGGTCCGCGTGGAGTAGGTAAAACCACCTGTGCCCGCATTGTGGCCCGGCTGATCAACGGCTTCGAGGAAAAAGCGGAAACCAATTCACTTAATATTTTCGAACTCGATGCAGCCTCCAACAACTCCGTGGAGGATATCCGTAACCTGATCGACCAGGTACGCTACCCGCCTCAGTTCGGAAAATTCAAAGTGTATATCATTGACGAGGTTCACATGCTTTCGAACGCGGCATTCAACGCGTTCCTGAAAACGCTGGAGGAGCCCCCGTCTTACGCCATCTTTATTCTGGCAACCACCGAAAAGCACAAAGTTATCCCGACTATTCTTTCACGGTGCCAGATTTTTGATTTTAACCGGATCCAGATTTCCGATATCGCGAAGCACCTGGGTGTGATCGCGAAGCATGAAAAAATAAAAGTTGAAGAAGAGGCGCTGCACCTGATTGCCCAGAAGGCTGACGGTGCGTTGCGCGATGCGCTCTCGATCTTCGATTTGATGGTTACGTATTCTGCCGGCAAGCCGATCACGTTTAAGAATGTGCTCGCTAACCTGCACATCCTCGACTACGATTATTATTTCGGTGTGGTAGATGCGTTGCTTTCGCAGAATCACACGCAGCCGCTGTTGCTGCTCGATGAAGTGCTGCGCAAGGGATTCGATGGTCATAATTTTATTGTAGGATTGTCAGAACATCTCCGCAACCTGCTGGTGTCGCAGGATGCACGCACAACCGAGTTGATGGAAGTGCCCGACAGCGTTCGCAAAAAATATGCGCAGCAGGCCATGGCCGCTTCACCATCGTTGTTACTGAGTTGGTTGAACATTGCCGGTCAGTGCGACATCAACTACAAAGCGAGCAAGAATCAGCGCTTGCTGGTGGAATTGGCGCTCATGAAAATGGCGCATGTGCAATCAGCCATCCAGCCCGATCAGTTACCTGCGGAGAATTCTTCGGCAGTAAAAAAAAAAGTGACCGCGTAGCACCTCCGGCCGATCAGCCCGAACCCGAAGCTGAGCAAGTGGTAACAAAAGCGGAAGAGCCAGCCGAAAATTTCCCTGTCGTTTCAGAACAAAAAAACCAATCGCAGCAAACGGATGAACCCGTGCGTGCAGCCAAGACCAGTACTCCGAAAATTTCCGATCTGAAATCAGTTCTGAAGGGTGGTGTAAAAAAGGAGAACGGTCCGGTAGCGGAGAAAAAGACAAATAAACCGTTTACGCAAGAACAACTGAAGCGTGCATGGGATGCCTTCGCAGAAACGAAAAAGCCTTACGTAGCAACGTACCATTTGCTTTCGCAGGGATTTGAGTTTCGGGAGAATAAAGTAATCGTTCCGCTGCATAACCATTTCCAGGAAACACTGCTCGATGAAATGAAGCTCGATCTGCTAACATTTCTGCGCGAGCAGGTAAGCAACGACACGCTCCAGCTTAGCGGAGAGATTAAAACTGTTGCTGACGATAAAAAGGTACTCTACACCAATCGCGAGAAGCTTGAGCATCTCATGGAAAAAAATCCCGTTGTGAAGGAATTAAAAGACCGGTTTGGGTTAGATACTGATTTTTAACCTGACGAAATGAAGCGGCACATTCCCAGGGTCCTCATTTTGTTGCGACTGGCATTTGGTGTGCTCATTCTGATTTTTGCGTTTTTTCCATTTCCGGATTCCCCTTACTGGATTGTTGGTTTGCTTACAATAGGCTTGATCACCGATATTTTTGATGGAGTTATCGCACGTAAATTGAATGTTGCAACCACTTCGCTCAGGCGATGGGATTCCGGGGTCGATCAGTTTTTCTTCCTCGCTGCGGGCGCGGCAGCATACATGCTGTGTCCTTTATTCTTTAAGAAACATGCAACTCTGCTGATTTTACTTTTGTCGGCTGAATGCCTGACATACGTGGTTAGCTTCGTGAAGTTCAAAAAAGAGATAGCCACCCACTCATGGGGTGCCAAGTTCTGGACGCTGATTCTTTGTGCTACGCTTGTTAAGCTTATTCTCGTGTGCGATTCAACTCTCTTATTCCAGTTATGTTTTTGGGTGGGGGTGATAACCCGTCTGGAGATAGTTGCAATCATACTGATTCTGAAATCCTGGACAAATGATGTACCCTCCGTGTATCACGCTTTTCAACTGAGAAAGGGCGCAACCAGAAACACCGAAACGAACCTCCGCTAGCATCTGAAACATCATCCCGCATCGCCCTTTTTCCAAAATTCCGGAACCCTGCGCACTTTCTGAAAACGCTTTCCCCGCTGCCGAAAACGAACTTTTTTGGCCAATGTTAAGTCAATGTTAACCCTATGTTAAAGACTTAATGTTAGGGTAATTTTAGCCAAAGTAGCTTTGCTGCCATTAACAGAAACTTATCAATATGTTAAAGTTAAGGTTGGCCGTAATTGCTGTTTTTTGTGTATCGATTTCCGCTTTTTCTCAATCAGCGGATAATACCGTAAATCAATCGCTGGAATGGTTTTCGATTAATTCGACCATGAAGGTTCATCCGCGGATAAACATTTACGGTGAAATCAACCTACGGTTTGTACACGAAGAAGCACAACAACACCAGGCCCGCACCGCGGTGGAGTTCGTGGTTTTCAAAAATCTTATTGTAACTCCCTTGGGCTACGTGTACACCTGGAATTATTCGTATGGCAAGCAACCGGCAGCATTTGCAAACAACGAGCATCGCATGTATCAGCAGATTGTATTCAAGCATGCGGCAGGAAGATTTAACTTTCAGCATCGTGCACGACTGGAGGAGCGTTTTTTGCAAACACATCACCTTTCGAGCGAAGGTGTAACGGTGGGCGATGAGTATAACGACAAACGTGAGCGATTCCGCTACCGTGCCTTGATAACCATTCCGCTCAATCACGCTAAGATTGAACCCAATACAGTTTTCCTGAGCGTATCCGATGAAATTTTTGCAAGCTGGGGCAAGAATGTAACCTACCACTCACCGGATCAGAATCGGGTATTTGTTGGAGCGGGCTATCAGTTTAACAAACACGCGTCACTTCAGGCAGGAGCAATGTACCAGATGCTGAAAAAGGCGAATGGCTTGCAGCAGGAAAACAACATCGGGGTATCGGCACAGTTTACGTACAACCTGGACTTCACCCGGGAAGTAAAAAATTAAAAGAACCCACCACTTCTCCGCGAGGATTTTCTTCGCGGAGTTGTTCCGAACAGCATTCCAAACACACCGCGCACAATCTCTTTTCCAACCTGCTTCGTAACGGGCGAGCTCAGTACTTCTTCGAAAGTTGATTTCTCCTGTCTACGACTGGTAGCCACTTTTGAAGCTGCCTTTTCTTCTGCTTTTTGTTGAGCTTCCTGTTGCTGCGCGTTCATCCGTTCTTCCAGAATTTCAAAAGCACTTTGCGGATCAACAGCTTCCTGGTATTTTTTGAACAGGTCGGATTGCTGCAAATGACTTTCATATTCGTTAGTCGCGAGCGGCCCCATCATGGATGCAGGCGGTGCGAGGTGCGTAACAACTGTTTCGGTTGGAATACCTTTTTCATTCAGTACAGTGATGAAAGCCTGTCCGGTTCCGAGTTGTGTAAACTGCTGCTCCATGTCGTAGAACTCCGACTTCGGAAATGTTTTGATTGTTTCCTTTAACGCTTTCACATCGTTGGGCGTGAATGCACGGATCACATGGTGCACGCGGTTACCGAGTTGTGATAAGATAGTGGCCGGAACATCCTGCGTAAGCTGGGTACAGAAAAATACGCCAACACCTTTCGAACGGATAAGGCGAATCACCTGCTCGATCTGGTCCATAAATGCCTTCGGAGCATCTTTGAATAAGAGGTGTGCTTCATCCAGAAAGAAAATCAGCTTGGGTTTATCAAGGTCGCCAGCTTCGGGAAGTTGCTGGTATAATTCGGCTAATAATGCCAGCATGAACGTTGAGAAGATTGCTGGCTGTTGCTGTACATCGGATACATTAAGCAAACTGATTACGCCACGGCCATCAACTTTGTCGAGCATATCCTGGATGTCGAACGACCGTTCACCAAAAATCTGGCTCACACCTTGTTGTTCGAGCGCAACGATCTTCCGCAGAATGGTGCCTGACGTTGCACCGGATATTTTTCCGTAGTCGGCTTTGATCTCCTGCGCCCCGGCTCCTTCCGACAGGTAATTCAAAACTTTTTTCAGATCGTTCAGGTCTACAATCGGAAGATTCTTATCATCGGCATATTTAAATACCACTGCGAGTACGCCCGATTGTACTTCGTTAAGTTCCAGAATTTTTCCGAGCAGCACCGGCCCGAATTCTGTAACGGTAGCGCGCATCTGTGCACCCTTCTTTCCGCTTAATGAATAGAGTTCAACCGGAAATCCCGAAGGAGTAAACTGGATGCCAAGTGCAGTGGCGCGGTCGTTGATTTTGTCGTTAGCGGTACCTTCCTTCGCCATACCGGAGAGGTCGCCTTTCATATCGGGCATGAACACCGGTACACCGGCTGCTGAAAGTTGTTCGGCCATCAGTTGCAGTGTGCGTGTTTTTCCCGATCCGGTAGCACCGGTAACAAGCCCGTGCCGATTCATCATACGCAAGGGTAGATTCACTTTTGCCCCGGCCAGGATTTCGCCATCAAGAACGCCCGCGCCCAGAAAGATTGAAGGGAGCGGAGTGGTGTACGATTGCTGGATAACCTGGAGGAATTTTTCGCGACTCATAACGGAGGAATTTGAATGCGAAAATTAATACTATTCGGGGAGATCGCGTCAGTAATTTAATTTTAACAGGTTCTCATACGCATCACCTTCGATTCCCAGCAACTTTCCGAAAGCCGGCTCAGTTTTAATTCCTTGTTTCTTCAGTTCAATAATTTGGTTCCGGAATGCTTCTCCCTTTTCCTGCAGGATTTTATACTCTATTATCATGTGGCGATAAGCAGCCTGTTCGCGCACCGGTACGGGCTGACCGTAAATTTCGAGAACTATGCCTTCCAGCATAAAGGTGGCAGCCACGGCTCCTGTTCGTTTGGGTGTAAAAAGTTTGAAATCTTCTGCCATGCCGAACGCCTCCTGAAGGTGACATTTAAAGTCATCCGCGGAAGCAAAGCAGCAGATGATATCAAGATCACTTGCCTGTACATCAATGTTGATCGGGATGGTTCCTGTAAGAATGGGATCGAACCGCTGCAATTTTTCAAACACATGGTGACCGATCAGTACCCGGTAAACCCACTTTTGTTTATCATTTCCTGAGTTCAGGTAGTCAAGACGTGTAAAATCGATCATGTCGGTTCAACGAAAATTCAAGTTATCAATCTTTCATGGCGCGTGGTATGTTGTGCTGCATTCTTTTTCATGGTAATTTCAAATCAAAATAAAGTCTAACCTCTCTATGAAGTACACTCGCCTTCTTGTGCTGGTTATTGCCGGCCTTCTCGTGTTACCCCTTTTCGTGAACGCCCAGATTGTAGTGCCTGACAGCACTTCAAAATGGCGGAAAAAAATGATCTTTAATCTGAACCTCAACCAGGCTGCTTTCTCCTCGAACTGGAAAGGTGGCGGGATCAACTCGATTGGTCTCAATACCAACTTCGACTACAAAGCCGATTATAAAGACGACAAACAGTCGTGGGACAATGAGATTGGCTTCACTTACGGCTTTGTGAAAAACTCCGGTCAGGGATATCGCAAAACACTCGACCGGTTTTTTGTTGACACCAAGTACGGTCGTTCGCTCAGTAAAAAGTGGGATGCGTTTGCTTCCTTTAATTTCGCTTCTCAATTTTATAAGGGTTACAAGTATTCGGATGATGGTGAAGCAGCATTGATTTCTGATTTCCTGGCACCGGCCTTTGTAACAGTCGCAGTGGGTTTTGAATATCACCCGGTCGATTATTTTAAAGTGCGTATTTCACCATTAGCTCCACGCTTAACATTACTGAGAAACAACAATGGCCGCTTTGATGCCGTTGATTCCATTGCTCCGTATGGCGTGGAAGTAGGAGAGGATACCCGTTTCGAGTGGCTTGCATTCCAGCTCACGGCCGACTTCGATAAAGACATTGCTAAAAACCTGAACCTGAAATTCAAGTACCTGATGTTTGCCAACTACGAAACATTGGAAGGTAAAACAATTGACCATCGCCTCGACCTCATGCTGAATGCAAAAGTGAATCGCTTTATCACAGTAAGTGCAGGCGGAATTCTGCTGTATGATTTTGACCAGGACGATGAAGTGCAGCTAAGCCAGGCGTTCAACATCGGATTTACGTATTCGATTCAGAATTATATCGACAAGTAGGAAACGCATACGATCACACGGCCAGACTTCAATCGACAAGTCGGCCCAACGTTAAATCTGACTTCATGATGTTTACAAATATTGCCCGGTATGACTGCCGGGCATTTTTTTAGATATAAAATCTGCTTATGCCAGCCTGATTCGATAGGAGTTTCTCCTACATAATATTCCGGGGGAATTTTTTTCTTTACACCCGGTTATCAATAATCCCCACGTTATGAAAGTTGATCGTTTGCTTGAACATTACTGCGACATGAGTACAGCCCTTCGGGCCGAGCTGCTCGCTACTGTAAAAGGTTTTTTGCTTCAGGGCCGGAATGTAGAATTCAAAGGAGAAACCTACCACCACATTGAAGACCTTGCGGTTGATATTGAGGCGCATTGCGTTGCGCAGAGCAGTAAATCAAACCTTGAATCACAAAAAGTTTAATCCCTGATCCAACCGGCCTGAACCACTGAACTTTTGCAGGAGTGAATACGATTGATGACCTTTAGTCTTCGGTTCACGTGAATTGATGCGATTGCACACGATTTTGAAACTTCTCAAGGGGCAGGATTTTTTTTGCGCTGCAGCGATAACAATCATCCTTGCTTTAGCTGACCAGGCTGCAGCACAGCAATGTACACTGCCAAGCAGGATCTTTTTGCCTACCCCCGATGAATCCCGGTTTGAACAATTGGGTACATCGGTTGATGTTGAAGGAAACTATATGATTGCCGGAATGCCTGAGAATAGTGCGCAGGCTGTTTACTCAGGTCGGGTGATCGTGTATAAGTTTGATGTGAACGGCAAGTGGGTTGAAACAGCCACGCTTACCCCTTCCGATCCGGCAAAACATCTGCAGTTTGGAAGTCAGGTTGCAATTTCCGGAAACTCCATTGCAATACTTGGTCGCGAATATAACGATGACGGCATACCCCGAAGCAAACTCTACATCTTTGAGAAAGGGTCCTCTGATGAATGGTCAACCTCCTCGGAATCCTATGTAATTGCTAAACCCTTCGGAACGATCAGTGAGTGGGAAACATTCGGACAATTCGATATCCTGAATAACGAACTGGTTGCGATATCTTACAAGGGCACGCAAAGCTTGCTTGAAGTTTATGCAAAATCGGGCGGAGTTTTTTCTTTATCACAGTCAATTACTACTCCCGCCAATTCTCCGGGTTTTGCTTTTTATCAATGGAATCTCGCGTTAGATGTTGACATCATCGCGCTGGCCACAGAGCAATACCAGCAGGCTGACCATTCAAATGGAGGAGCATTTATCTATACAAAAAACGCGGGGTTATATTCCACCGTACCGGTTGCCCTGCGCGCTGCCGAACAAAATGCTTCTAACTGGGAAGGTTTTGGAGTTGCTGTTGCCATTAGCAATAATACGGTATTTGTGCAGGGCGTTCATACAACTGCTGGTCCTGTGTACAACCAATCCATCTACGTCTTTGAAAAGCCACCGGCCGGATGGGTCGACACTGCGGAGCCCCTTATGTTGCAATCGCCCGGGTATGTGCAATCAAACGCGCGACTCGTTGCAAATGAAAATTATGTATTCACCTCCAACGAGAATTATAAAGGTGTTCTTGGTTTTAAGAAGCCCGTGAGCGGGTGGTCGGCCGGTGCAATAAAATTTGAAATTGGAAGTATGACACTGGCGGAAGGATCCAACATTGGGCGTGAGCTGAAGCTCAACGGTAATCATCTTGTTTTGGGGTGCCCGAATAGATTCAGTTATACATCAGTCGGCAATGATTTAATTCTCGCCTGCGAAGCGCCAGCAGCCAAATGGGAGACGCCCGATGTGCTTACCCAGGAGATACATCATACAAACAGCATAAATGCAACAGATGATTTCTTCGGTAAAGTGTTTTCGGTGAATGCCGACTGGCTGGCCATTAGCGCAGAACGGGATGATAAACGCGGATCGGATACAGGTGTTATCTACCTGTTCGATGCGAAAGGATCGCAGGTTGAACCAATTCATCGAATTTTTAACCCGGAGCTTGAAAACTATTCAAGTTTTGGACACAGCCTCGCGATAGGCGACAGTATACTCTTTATAGGCGCTCCCTATAAAGATTCCCTTCGGGCTGATGGTGCGCGTGCCTTTTCAGGCATGGGTAAGGTTTATGTTTACCGGCTCACGGCTGATGGGTGGAAATATTCATCGCAAATGGTTCCGCCCAACCTGGGCCCGCAGATAAATTTCGGAAGAAGGATTGTATGGACAAAAGGATATTGTGCAGTCACCGAGTTTTATCAGGGAGACTCCGAGCGGGTTGGTAAAGTTCACATATATAAAGAGAATGAGGCGACAAAGAAGTTTGATTACCTGGCAACATTGGAACCGGCTTTTCATCAACGCAGCGATTTTTTTGGAAACAGCCTCGTGATGAATGACAGTTTACTGGTTGCCGGTACAGGACATATTTCACCGGACATAAGCTATCGCAAAAACGTATACGTATTTCGCAAAAAGGATGAATGGAAAACGGCAACCGAAGATGCCCGGCTTTTTACCAGTGATCAGGGATGGAGCGATCGGTTTGGTACAAGCGTTTCCATGCATGGTAAGTATATCGTGGTTGGCGCCCCTTACTCGCCGGGATATGTGTTCCCGATGCCGCCAGGCCGCGTAATTTCAGGAGCCGTGTATGTATTCAAACAACCCGCGAACGGCTGGCGCGGAGAGCTCACCGAAATTGCGCGTATAACACCAAGCGACCCTAAACTGATGGATAAATTCGGGATGACCGTAGCAATCGATCACACAGATATTTTTGTGGGTGCGCCCGGTAAATCAGATGAATACAATGTGGCTGACAACCTGACTAACCACGACAATGCGCTTCATCCCGGAAAAGTTTATCATTATAAAAAACCACCCGGCATAGACTGGCAAACCACAAATCAGGAAGTCCGGCAGGTTGAGTCATTTGAACCGGAATATCTGGATGGATATGGTGCTTCTATTTATGTTTCCGACCGCTACCTATACGTAGGTGCGCATCTGGATGATAACCAGTCAGGCTTGCGGGCGGGAAGTGTGCAAACAATGATGCAGCTGCCTGTGGTGACTGAAGTGGATGTGCAATGTCTCGATCAATCGCCTTTCAAACTTCAGGGCTTTCCGAAAAATGGTAACTGGAGCGGCCCGGGAGTTAATCCGGTTACCGGAATGTTCAATCCATCCGCGGCTGGTGCCGGAATTCACACCATTACTTATGAACGATCAGGCTGTGAAGCTACCGTGCAGATTGAAGTTCAGGCGAACGTGGTAAACGTGATAACGCAATCGCCCGCCCTCCAAACCAAATGCATGGATGCTGAAATACCCGTAATCCTTCAAACAAACCGCAGCGCGGGCGATTATCGCTGGTATTTCAAGGCCGGCCTGAATGACGCCTTTATAAAAATCGATTCCTTTAAACAGGAGATTACGGCTACGTTGCCGGGTTACTATCAGGCGGTAATCGACCGCGGTGTTTGCCCCGATCGCGTTGAAACGTTCCAGGTATTGAACGAAGCGACCGTAGACATTGACCTTGAAACAGTTCCCGTGTTATGCGATGACCAGCCATGGCAGTTGATTGCATCGCCAGCTTCCGGGCAATGGGATGGTGAAGCGGTTTCCGTTTCGGGCACCTTCAATCCTGCCGGATTGGAAAATGGTAGTTACAAAGCGCGGTATAATTTTGTGACGTCAGTCGGATGTCATTGGAAGGATTCTATTATGGTAACGGTTGACAAGTTGAAACAACCCGTTGTTGAATATACAGGAGAAGAAATTTGCGGAGATAAGCCCGTTCAGTTGACTGCCTTAAATATAGACGAACAATCAACGCTGGCCTGGTTTGGACCGGATGGTAATAAAATTACCAACGCAACCCGGGAGATACTTGGTGTAAACGAACCCGGAGCATACACGGTGGAAGCTAAAAAGAGCTTTTGCACGCTAATGTCTCTTCCGGTGATGGTAACCGCGGTTGCTGACAGCATGTTCATTCCGAACGTGTTCACCGCGAACAACGACAACGTAAATGATTTCTTTGAGGTGCGGTCGAATGGTATCGAGAAATTTTCACTCACGGTGATCAATCGCTACGGTCGTCAGGTTTTTCAAACCAATGATGTCAACTTCCGGTGGTCGGGTGAGAACGTCTCTCCCGGTATTTATTATTGGACAGCACAATATACCACGTGCTGGAATAAAGAGAAGTCGGCAAAAGGTTGGGTGCAACTGATTCGGTAGCACCTCAACCTGTCATACTTGCTAATCTACTTCCTTAAATCGTTCATCACCGCACATGCGGACAATTTTGGGCATAAACGAGCCCAAAACGTCCACTAATTCTTGTTGCGCATTCATCACTTGGTGAATGTCTTTGTAAGCCATAGGTGCTTCATCAAGACCGGAGCCGATCAGCTCAACGCCAGCCTGTTTTAAGAATGCATTTACATCGGCACCTGATAGCGTTTGCTTCGCGCGTGTACGCGACATCGTTCTGCCGGCACCGTGCGATGCGGAGTTTACCGAGGCTGCTTCACCTTTACCTCGAACAATAAATCCCGGTGTAGCCATCGAGCCTGGAATAATTCCGAGCACTCCCTTTCCGGCTGGCGTGGCACCTTTCCGGTGAACGATGATTTCATTGCCATGCGCATCTTTTTCTTTCCATGCGAAGTTGTGATGGTTTTCAATCATGGCCACAGGTGTTTCCCGCAAGCCAATCGCAACGCGCTCATGAATCTGATGATGACAAGCCGAAGCATAGTCACCTGCCAGGTTCATGGCGAGCCAGTATTCCTGGCCAGCTTCCGTGTCAAGGTCAAGCCACGCAAGATGCTTTGCTTCCTGCGGCAGCCTGCACGTGTCCATTGCTACTTTCGTATAGTGGCCGGCAATGCTTGCGCCAAGGCCGCGTGACCCGGAGTGCGATAGCAACGCCAGATATCTTCCTGGTACAACATTGTATTCATTCACGGGAGAGACGATCTCCACGATCCCAAATTCCACGAAATGATTTCCGCCTCCGGATGTCCCGATTTGTTTCCAGGCGCGGTCTTTTAACTCGCGCACAACTTTAATGTCGTTGAACTCCGGTCGTTGAAAGATCTCATGATCCTTCGGGCGCTTGAAAACTGCTGTTCCGAATTGAGTATTGTTGATCAGCAATTTTTTGAATGCGTCTTTCTTTTCATCGAGTTCGGCCACCGGCAAGTCGTACAACGTTAAACACATGCGACAGCCAATATCTACGCCCACCCCGTACGGGATAACCGCGTTGTTTGTTGCCAGCACACCACCGATCGGTAATCCATAACCCTGATGGGCGTCAGGCATCAACGCTCCCGAAACCGCTATCGGCAATTTCATAGCAGTTTGCATCTGCGCGATAGCGCCATCTTCAATAGCTTCAGCACCATAAATCTGGTACTGTTTGCCTTCATGAAGTGCGATCGTAGTTTCGATCGGTGGCATAAGCGCATTCGCAAGCGTAGCGAAATTTTTATCGTTTGTATAGGCTGCAGGATTCTCAATAACTTTCTTAAGCAAAGCTGATTGTTCTTCGATTGAAAGCGAAGCATATTCTTTTTCAAGAATCGCGAGGGCAATGCCCATCGCCTTGCCTTCTGCAAAGCCGAGGGTTAATAGGTCGTTTCCGGTAAGTTTCATTTCTTCAGATTCGTTTTTTAATACAAGTAAGTAAGGGGAATTGCCCCTTACTTTTTAGGAACGAAGATGTCTTTCAATTGATCGACAATCTGATTCCCGCCTGACAATGAAATACTGTTGATCTTGTCTGCAATTTTTTCAACATATTCCATTTCCTTCAACTTGAACAACATGACGTTGTCTTCCATCAATTTAGCGGTATTCAACAAGCTCCGGGTGGAGGCAGTTTCCTCCCGTCTCATGATTACGTTTGCCTCAGCTTTCTTCTGGGCCAATAACACCTGGTTAAGAATCTCCTTCATGTCGCCCGGCAAGATAATATCCCGCACGCCACAATCCCGGAGTTCAATGCCCACCGCGCTGGCTTGTGTGTGTAAGGCAGACAACACGTAGGCTGAAACGGACTCTTTTTTCTCGAGCAACTCATCAAGCGAAAGCGTACCAATGAATTCCCGTAAGGCGAGTTGCATCAAAATGTAAAGCTGCCGCTCGAAATCTTTTGTTTCGATTAACGCCTTCACGATATCCACAACCCGGTACTGCACGAAAAAGTTGATTCTCAAGTTCGCCTTATCCCGGGTCAGAATTTCCTGGCCGGAGATTTCGAGTTGTAACTGCCGCAAGTCGGTCTTTTGAACTGCTACCGGGGTAGCGTTCTTCCAGAACATGTATACACCTGTTTCGAGTATCCGTGCGAACTTGCCATCTACCAACAAGATTCCTTGTTCGAACGACTCAACTGTAAATACCCGAACAAAAGACGATACATCCTTTCGAACCAATGTATCCGGTGTAATATTTTCAGTGATGTCGATCTTGCTCAAATCGGCTCGCACAAAGGTATGGTCGATAACACCTTTCCAAAATGCATGCCGCCCCGCCTTAAGCACCTGCTTGAATACTCCGTTTTCGTAGTGAAGTACAATCTCATGGTCTTTTACATCCACCACCTGAAGCCAGTTGGTCAGTGTAGGATTTTTTAACAGGAGATTAAGATCGATGAGCGGAGAAAACTGCATCGTAAGATCGTACTCGCGCACATGCTCGTTAAGGGAGAGCCAATGGGCACCTTCCGCCACCACCCGTTTAAGGGAATTGTGCTTCAAAACGAGTCCGATTTTACCAGCGTTAATCCTGATCCTTTTCATAGTATTAAAAATTAAAAATTGTCATTGTTAAAAGAAAGCAGCACATAATAACCATCCCGCGAAAGCGGAGGCAAAATTGAGCTTCAGGCAGAGCGTTTAGTTTTTTAACCCTGAGGTACCGTCCGTAACATAGGATGTTGAAAGTACACGCACCGCACTGCAACGGTATCTTTTCGCCTGCTAAGCATTTCACCGGATTTGCCAGTGAATCCTAAAACTCATTGGCCGGTTGCTATTTGCTGCTTTCAGAAAATCAGTCATTTTTAAAGAAGTGACTGCACTTCTCACAAAGCGGATAACTAAATCCGGACCTGTGCTCTAACCTCCTGAGCTATCCTGTTTGACACAGGAGAAGGATTCGAACCTTCGACACCAAGTAGAGAATAACAACATCGGGTTCAGCAGCATATCGGGCCGGAGGCCGGCCGACACTGTGGCGCGGGTACACGTTCACTGTAATCTTTGCCTTCTGTTTTATTCACGCTTCGCTGCTTTTCACAGCAGAAGATCTTTATCTGAAATTCAGAATAATCATTTCAAAACCTCCCGCCCCAGCCGGGCGGGAGGGCATCATTAACCGCATCGCTTACGCGTAATTGATGATTCAAAGGTGGAGGGCATCTGCGCAGCCTTTTTGCGCAGTCGAAATATTTTCACTTTTTTTCAGAAATATTTTTCCATGCCGGTTAACCGAAACGCCCTTATTCGTTACCGAACCATCGATAATTGCCTCAGAAACAGGCAAAAACGCTGGACGCTCGATTCCCTCGTGGCAGCGTGTTCAGAAGCACTCTATGAATATGAGGGGATCGATAAGGGCGTAAGCAGGCGGTCGGTGCAGATGGACTTGCAGCTCATGCGCAGCGACAAACTTGGCTACAACGCGCCCATTGTAGTGCTTGACCGGAAATACTACACCTACGAAGATCCGGAGTACTCTATTACTAATATCCCGTTAACCGATCAGGACCTTGGTAAGCTTACGGAAGTGGTGGAGATCCTGAAACAGTTTAAAGGCTTCAGCCATTTCCAGGAATTGAGCGGCATGGTGCAGCGGCTGGAAAATAAGATTCATTCGGCCAAAACACAGCAGGAACCCGTCATTGATTTTGAGCGTAACGAAAACCTGAAAGGGCTTGAACACATCGAGACGCTGTATCAGGCCATTATCAACAAATGTGCGCTGGAGCTGCACTACCAGTCGTTCAAGGCACGCAGCTCCAATACCTTCTTTTTTCATCCGTACTATTTAAAAGAGTATCGCAACCGCTGGTTTGTCATCGGCCGGAAAAAGAAAAACGCGCAAGTCATGAATCTGGCGCTCGACAGGATCATTGACATTAAACCCTGTACGGAGAAATACGTGCCGCGTGACGGTTTTAACCTGAATGACTTTTTGAAAGATGTTGTGGGCGTAAGCGTAGCGCAGGGCGAACGGCCCGAGAAAGTATTATTCCTGGCCGACAATCAAACCGCTCCCTACATTCGTACCAAACCTATTCATCATTCACAAAAAACAGAGGAGGTGTTGCCCCACGGAGTAGTGTTTTCGTTGCACATACAACTAAACTTTGAACTCGAGCGCGAGCTGTTGGGGTTTGGCGACCGCATTAAAGTTATCGCTCCCGAACGCTTAAAGCGGAACATCCGTTCGATTTTCAGCAACGCGCTTGATGCCTATAATTACGAGTTTGACAATATCTCGCTTCATCATAATATTCAGAAATTCCGAGGTCGCGGTTCGGCCATGATCAGGCATGTATTTACAAAAAAGGAAGCCAATGCCATGAAGTTGGTGATCGGCCGGTATATAACTGACTCCGGATTGTCTGAAGGCACACACGCAATCCGCAATGTATTTGCCGCCATACCAGCCCTCAAAGCACTCGCGATCAATGCAAACCTCCGGTACATTCTGAACCGGATCGATCCCGGCTTGTTTCTGGTGAAAGCCATCTACTTCGACAAAACTCCCGGCAACAATTGGTATGTAACATGGCATCAGGACAAAGTGATTCAGGTGAAGGAGCGAATTGATACCGAAGGCTTCACTGGCTGGACGCACAAAGACGAACGCATGGGCGTGATTCCGCCTGACGAGATTTTGCAAAACATGGTTACCGTGCGCATTCACCTCGATGATGTTGACGAGACCAATGGCGTGCTCAAGATCGTAGCCGGATCACATAACCGGAAACTGAATGATGCAGAGATTGCAACCATTACACAGAACAGCATCGCCACCACGTGCGATGGAACCATCGGTACCATTCAGCTCATGAAACCCTTGTTGTTGCACGCGTCTTCCAAGGCTACCCGCGAAAACCGGCATCGCAGGGTGCTGCACCTCGAATTCAGTTCGGTTGACTTGCCCGGCGGATTGGAGTGGGCCGATCGGGAAGCGATTCATTAAACCTCCGTATCGCCCTCACACCAAAATACCCGCTGTCACGGATACTATTGGCTCCGCACACCTGCGTACATTAATGATTAACGAAAAAGAGTAAAGAGAGAGAGCCGATGCATCTCATTCCATTCGCTTTTACTTTTCTTTTGGACGTCCGCCCGCTATTGTTGCCACTCATTAATAACCAGAACTAAAATTTTCAGCAAGCACGGACTGCGCCTTATTCTATCTTCGGTTTGTGCGGCAGGCGGTGCGGATCGAATACAGCGCAGACCGGGCTTGCGGTGGCCAAGCGGCCCGGGAGCGTAACCTGAGAGAACTACTTAACAGAAAGTAATTTCCAAAGCCATCGCTAACTCGCTGTCGTGGACGTCCGCCCGCCATTGTTGACCACCCATTAAATAAAGAGAACTAAAATTTCAGCAAGCCTTACCTCTACTCGTTCAATCAGACAGATCGAGTAGAATATCTCTGTGCGCTGGCCCGGCAGAAATGCGGGGTGTGCGCTGGCATGTGCGCAGGACAGCATATTTCTGCCTAGATTTTTTTTGTTACTTTTTTGCAGCGATGGCAAAAAAGTAAGGTAAGAAGCAACCTCTGCTAAGTGAGCTTGAAGGCCAAGCGGCCCGGGAGCGTTACCTGAGAGAACTACTTAACCGAAAGTAATTTCCAAAGCCAACGCTAACTCGCTGTTCGTGGACGTCCGCCCGCCATTGTTGACCACTCATTAAATAAAGAGAACTAAACTTTCAGCAGGCACGCGCTGCGCCTTATTCTATCTTTGGTTTGTGCGGCTGAAAGTGCGGATCGAATCCAGCGCAGACCGGGCTTGCGGTGGCCAAGCGGCCCGGGAGCGTTACCTGAGAGTATTACTTTACCGAAAATAATTTCCAAAGCCATCGCTAACTCGCTGTTCGTGGAAGTCCACCCGCCATTGTGGGGCTACTCATTAGCAATGAGAACTAAAATTTTCAGCAAGCACGGACTGCGCCTTATTCTATCTTCGGCTTGTGCGGCTGGAAGTGCGGATCGAATTCAGCGCAGACCGGGCTTGCGGTGGCCAAGCGGCCCAGGAGCGATGCCCGTGTGAATGAGTTAACCTGAATTACTTTCCAGAGCATTACTTCGAGCTACCCGCTCAAATGACGAGTAGGAGGTAGTAAAAAAAGCAAAGAGAACTTATTCGTCCTATCTGCGATTTACTTTTCTTTTGCATGCCCAAAAGAAAAGTAACAAAAGAAAAAGGCACCACGAACACTGCGCATCTCCCCGCTGCTAGCCGCCTTGCCACCGCACCTTCCCCGATTTGCGCCTCGCTGTTCGTGGACGTCCACGCGCTGGTCGTTACATCAACGTGAAGCCAATCAAAATTTTCCAATAAGCCTGGGCTGCGCGTTATCTCATTTTGGCTCGTGCAATTAAACAGATCAAGTAGAATATTCCTGTGCGCGCTGGCCCGGCAGAAATGCGGGGTGTGTGCTGGCATGTGCGCAGGGAAGCATATTTCTGCCTAGATTTTTTTTGTTACTTTTTTGCAGCGATGGCAAAAAAGTAAGGTAAGAAGCAACCTCTGCTAAGTGAGCTTGAAGGCCAAGCGGCCCGGGAGCGTTGCCTGAAAGAAATAAACAATCCGGATCACTTTCCAGAGCCAACGCTTCGAATTGTCAATTCAAATGAGGATGTGTTTCTGCATAGATTTTTTGCAGCCTGCCTGCGCGGAGCCGCTTCGGCATAGGCAGGCGATGGCAAAAAAGTAAAGTAAGAAGCAACCTCTGCTAAGTGAGCTTGCGGGGCCAAGCGGCCCGGGAGCGTTACCTGAGAGAACTACTAAACCGAAATTAATTTCCGGAGGCTCCGTTAACTCGCTGGTTGCACACCTCCAACATTACCAGACTGTGAAATTTTTTCAAAAATCTTTCAAAAACCATAGGAGTTACTCCTATCCACCGCCTTGCTTTTTTCAAAATACGCTTAGCTTCATTTCAGCATTCGGGGTTTTGTCTCCTGAGTGCCGGCTGATAATCTGTCTGTACTTCAATCCTGAAGTACCTGAAGTTGTTTCCGAAGGGCGACTCTTTCTCAGCATCCTTGTTCCCAGACTGTCTTTAATTCTCTGTAGTGATCATTTATCAAGTTCTCGTTGACTTGCGCGATGCAGGCACACTATTCCCCCGGAGTAAGCCGAAAATCCGAAGAAGAGTAGGCACTTTAACTCAATGGAAATGAAAAAAAATTCTATTCAGATAGTCAGTTTGCTATCTGTTTTTCTTCTGAGCCTTGCGGCTGAAGCGCAAACATTTGATTTTAATGCACTGCAGGGCATGTCCTTGACGATTAATCTTCCTCCTAATACAAACAGAATGGTCGACTATCAGTCAGGCGTAGTTGTTGGAATACATACCCATCTGTTTCAGGCTCCCGCCCAGGTTACTGCAGCTATCGACAACTATGGAGGAAACGTTGTACTCATCCCCATTGCCTCCGGGTTTTACATTGAGAACGTTGGCCGGAAGAAAGCCATCAAAACAATAGCTATGGATGTGGAGTATGGCTTGGGCGGAAACGTGTTATACATAGCAGTCAATGGCACAAACAATTTTGTGCCGGTTTCACTCGGGCAAACGGTAACCATTTCCGGAGTGCAGGTAACCTTTCCTCCCGCGCAGGCTCCAGGTCACCAGAATTTTAAAGGCAAGGTGACGCTGAAAGGGAAAAAACTCAAATCAGTTTTCATTGGCTCCAAAACCGTTGTGAAAGAACTGTATGTCGACAACATTAATGTAAGATAGATATCCGGAGTAAGCCGAAAATCCGAAGAAGAGTAGGCACCTGACACCTTAACTTTCTATGGGGCTGTTGAATATACTTGATCTCGTTATCGGCCTGGCCTTCGTTTACTTTCTGCTGAGCCTCATCTGCGTAGCCTTGCAGGAAATTAAGGCGCGGGCAAATAACGAACGCTCGAAGAACCTGAAGAAGTGGATCTTCGACACCTTTCGGTACGATAAAGAAAGAAGAGACGATCAGGGCCTTGCCAGCCGCCTTTGGAACAACATCATCATTGACGGCCTCACGCAGGAGGGGCGATCGGCTTCATACATTCCGCGCGACATTTTCGTAAGTGCCTTGCTCGATGAAATCCACTACGAGTCAGACGATAAGTATGAAAAAATTATCTATAAAGAACTGCAGCCGCTGCTCGAACTGCAGTCTTTAAAAGAAAAACTTGAAACCTTTAAACCGGTATCCGAATCCGGTCAGGAAGAACTAAAAGAACTGCATAAAAAAGGCGAAACCCTTGCAACACATGTGCACAACATGGGTTACGATACCCCCGAAAAAATCAACGACCGGGTAAAAGAACTGGAAACACTTTTAGAAGACCGTAAACCCTACGATTTTCAATCCATCGGTACATCCATTCGCAACTCCGACCTTCTTCCGCAACGGATGAAGCGCGCCATGCTTCAGATTTATCAGGAGTCGCACAGCAACATGGATAGCTTCCGCGACAGGCTCGAGCGGTGGTTCGATCAGGCGATGGAGCGAAACGCAGGTACATTCAAAAAGAAAGCCCAGCAATCGGTACTCATCTTCTCAATTCTTGTTACCCTTTTATTCAACGTTGATTCGATTGAACTCATCCACTACTTCTACGATCATCCTGCCGAAGCCGCACGCGTGGCCGATGCAGCCGAAAAAGCAATCAACGATCCAAACACAGCCGAGCGGCTGAAGTCAAATAATGACGACTCTGTAAAAACCACCCTCGCAGGATTGCGCACCAGCATCGATGAAGTAAAGGCGCTGAAGTTGCCCATCGGGTGGAAAGGGCTCGGTTGGTTCGAATATCTTGATCTCGGGTTTTGGAAAGTATTTAACCTGCTCATCGGCTGGGCGCTCACCGTGCTCGCGGTATCGCTGGGCGCACCCTTCTGGTACGACATGCTCAACAAGCTGGTCGACTTGCGTTCGGCAGGTAAAAAGCCGGCCGCAGCACCGGGTGCCGTTGCCGATTCAAACAAAAATGTATCCGATAACCCGCTTGGCTGATGAAAGTTAAAGTAATCGCCAAACTCAACAAGCGCTTGTGGCCCAGCACACGGAACACTCCGTTGCCCGATCCGCTTATTCCGAACGACATCCTTGAAGTAGTGGAAGAAGTGCGGGGCGAAGCGCCACCGTCATCCGAAAACAGTACGTGGTATAAAACCGATAAAGGATTTTACGTTTGGAGCGAAGGCGTTCAGGATCTTTCGAATGAGAATCTCATTATTAAAGTTACCGGCAACACCTTCCCGGCCGAACAACTTTCCGGAACATACTGGCAACAGCATTTCGCATCGTTGCAGGCGCGGAGCGATATCTTTAGCGCAATTGGCCGTTTTGAAATCAAAGGACGACCGGAGTTTGTTGCAACCGGCTTTTGCATAGACGATCGCCATGTGCTTACCTGTAAACATGTAGTCAGCGATTTTGCCACCGGCAGCTCCGATCACTGGAAGGTTAAGAAGAATCTCACGTGCACAATCAACTTTCAGGCGGAAGGAAACGGCACACAAAACAGCTATGCGTTAGCAAGAAATGTACGCATTCATCTCACAGCCGACCTGGCAGTGGTTGAATTTGTAACAGCCCCCGGTAAGCAACCTCCCGCCAGGCTTGAACTTGCACCCGCAGGTGTTGATCTGATTGCCGATGACCCGCTCGTTGTAATTGGCCATCCGGCTGAAACGTTCGATGACACCAAGAAACTGTCTACCGCATCACTCATCAAAAAGTACAACACATCCATTACCTACAACAGCATCGTGCGAAAAGGAAGTTCCGGTTCACCTGTACTCAACAGCGCATTCCAGGTAGCAGGCATTCACTCCGGCACAAAAACCGTAGACGGTTCCCTGAGTGCCTGGGGATCGCATCATCTTGTGATACACAATTTTTTAAAAACCCTTTGATATGAGATTTCTCTTAACCGCGTTCATGTTATTTACCACACTGGCAGCAGTCAGTCAGAAGAAGACTGACGCAGAACGGTATTGCGATCTCGATTCAGATCCATCGCTGGAAGCACTCCGTACAGGCTACAGCATCTTCATAGACCAGGACATGGCCTGGCCTGCATACAATCAGGACCGCGACTACACCATGGGGTTGGGCTTTCGCTTTTACGGAAGGCGATTCGATTCTAAACGCAAACCGATTAGCTGGTTAACCATGAAAGCGATGACCGGACTCAACACACTTGTTGGTCTTCAAAAACGCTTCAAAAAATACGGGTATGAAAGTCGAACAAGTTTTATGTTGGGTAACGGCTCCTTCACGCCCGACAGCTTGCTGGCAAAAAATCCTGTGAAAGGCGATCGTCCTTACGGCTCGGTGTTATACTTCTCACACCGAAAAAGTTATTTGCCAGCCGGTACCAAACACATCATCTCTACGCAATTTACCCTTGGCTTTCTTGGCACCGCGGTTAGCAAATATTTCCAAAAAGGAGTGCACTATTTATACCGGAACATTGCAAAAACCGAGGAGCCCTACGATCCGAAAGGGTGGGATAACCAGATATCAAAAGGAGGCGAAATCACCGTGATGTACCGTGTTGCTTATGGGAAGTCATTTATCGATAATCGTTACCTAAGCATCAGCGCGTGCACCGAAGGCATGGCCGGTTATTATACAAACGTTGCCTTCTCCGGCCAGGTTCGCACGGGCAAACTTGTCTCGAAGTGGTTCACACTGGTTAGCGACCCGTTAAGCGATGGAAGTCAGGCGTCAGATGGCCGTGAAGGTTTTGAAATTTACGCCTATGGTGTACCGCGTGTTCGCTTCGTAGCCTACAATGCCCTACTTCAGGGCCAGTTCCGCCACAACGACTATGAACTCGGTTGGAATGATATGCGCCATGTAATAGGTGAATTGGATTGCGGTATTGCTATGGGCAATTCATTCTGCCGTAATAACCGTAAGGGAATTTGGAGTTTCGGGTTGAACTTTTCACTCCGCACGCCAAACTACACAGGCCCCTACAGCCGCTATCACCACTGGGGCGGATTCTATTTTACCAAATCGTTTTTATAAAACTTGTTATAACCTGTTTTCAGAGGCAGCATGTTCTGCCTTAACGGAGTAAGCCAAAAATCCGAAGAAGAGTAGGCGTTAACGTTGATTTATGAATGCATCAATCCCGGTAAATGATTCCGGTAAGCGCCAGGAAGCATGGGTCCAGTCTGTTATGACTTTCATGTATAGGATAATACAAGCCGGAGTTGTAATGATTTTTATATATAGTCTGCGATATATCGTGGTGCATCACGATTATGGATGGGGTGCGATTTTAGACAATCTGCTGAATGTTCTTTCAACGTTCTCATTCGGAACATTAATCGCAGGTGCAAGCTTTTTAATAGGTGGTTTTTTTGCATTCCTGTTTGCCATACCCAAAGTTTTACAAGGCGGCACAAGCGAAAGTAAAAGTGATGAGTTTTCTTATCTGCACAACGACAATTTGGTTCAGATAAGCGATTGGTTAACAAAAATAATTGTGGGTGTGGGCCTCACACAACTTAATGACATTCCGGATGCCTTAACCCGCCTCGGTACATTTATGAAGCCAGCGTTTGGAGGAGATAACATCGCACCAATCGCAGGTATTACAGTTGTACTTTATTTTCTTTCAACCGGCTTTCTGTGGTCTTATTTGTGGAGCAGACTTCACTTAATACAATTGTTTAAATGGGTTGATGACGGGCTTCGGGCCAGCTATGAAAAAGCCAAACAAACTATCTCCCGGCAGGAAGAAGTCATGGAGAGCCTTGTTAAAGTTTCGGGCCTTGATCAAAATGTTGGAAGCAAATCCAATAATCCCGACAACGCAGATCCTGAAAAAGGCAAATGGGGCGGCAAGTCAGCTTCTAATGATCGTGTTGTAACCGCTAAAGTTCATCAAACCGCATGGAATGCAAATTACTACGAGATTCTTTTCGAAGTATTCTCCACGAACGCCGTGGCAAAACCATTAACGGGCGAAGTTGTGTTTCATTTACACCCAAGCTTTCCCAATCCAGTCATGCCCGTTCCGGTAGTTAATGGCATGGCTAAACTTCGATTGGTGGCATGGGGAGCTTTTACGGTTGGTGTCGAAACGGATAACGGAGCAAATCAATTGGAACTGGATTTGGCAACTCTGCCAGATGCACCACAACGATTCAAGGAACTATAAATACTGTTAACGGAGTAGGCCGAAAATCCGAAGAAGAGTAGGCGCTTTTATAAGAACCATGATACAACCTAAACATACTACAGTAACGGTCTTACGTGCGCTAATAGTTTTTGTCACGTTGATATCTGTCGCATGCGGTGGGAAGAAAGAACATGTGGAAGAGGCTGCTGACTCAACCAGCGTAGAATTCGAGCCAAACGATTCGAATGTGGTGGCTGATTCGGTAGCGATAGACGATTTCACTACGTTTTGCTGCAGCAATCATTCGCCTGTCCACTGCGGAGTTTCAACGGAGCTTGAAAATTTAACAAGAGCGCATGGCTGCAGGGATTTCATAACACCTTGAAAAATACCATGGAGAATTTTACAAAAACAATGTATGCGATCGTCTTTATCGGTTGGATTTCAATCGCAGCCTATTTAGGGAGTGCGGGTTATACAAAGCTGAAGATAGACGAACTCAATAGCTTGGGTAAAAGCTCGGGCCAGAGCAAATCTGTTTCGTTGGGAAACATAACCTTTCAAAATGCTTATTTCATGGAAGCTTATCAGGAAGAGATAAAAGCAATCAAATACTTTCCGCAATTCTTTTTGTCGATCCCAAACATACTCGTCTTCCTTATTACTGCCTGCTCATTTGGAGTTCTCGGTGCGCAGACTTTTTTAGTCAAGATAGTTGCCATTGATAGTGAGCTTCTAATAAATCTGAAGGTTGTAAGTGTGCCCCTGCTGGGAGCACTAACGGGTATAATCGTTTTGGGCCTGGCAACCACGGTACCGGTTTTATTGATATTCTGGCGAATCAGAACTTAAACCAGTCACTCTGATTTTCCTTTGCTTTTTTGGCGGCTTCTATAACGCCAGGTTTTTCAATTGGCTAAACGATACAATAGGGAACATGTTTCCATCCAAAAAATCTTGAATACAGTAATTATTAAAACGGAGTAAGCCGAAAATCCGAAGAAGAGTAGGCAGCCATATTACCCACTAAACCTTAAAACAATTATGGAACTTGATCAACTTAAAGCTGTGATGATATTTCAGCTGGAGAACTTCAATGACGAAGAAGTCGAGAAGGTAGATGACGATACTATTCACAGCGATGTGCTGAGTGAAGATGACGGATTTGGTCACATCAATTCTGTACAGATTTACAAAGATGTAATACGGTTTACGCTCGTAAAGCAGGGTCACAAATTAAAGGCATGGCCAAGCAACTGGCTTGAGATTTCCGTTGCTCAATTAGCACCTCAAATCCTTTAAACCTATCAACTATGAAAACAAAAATTTTTTTTATTCTACTATGCATTGGCACTGCCGCTGTTGGTCAGGATAGTAATGTGTCCATGGGTTATGTCAAAACTGAATTGGAAAAGAGCGCTGTAAATTTTGCAGTTGACTATGCGAAAAACCTTACACAAACACTTGCTGCTTTCAAAGGAAACACCCGAAGCCTTCTTTCCTTTACTCCGGAAATAAAAGTTCTGGTCGGTTCAAATGATTCCTTCAACGGCATAACAGCCAAGTATGTGGGCAACATCATGGTATTTGATACCACTTCGGTTGGAGTTATTCATGGCGTACCTAATCTAGGAAAGACTTTTCACAACTTTCCCATTGCGGTGGGTTTTGAATCAGATCAGCGGTTCACGTTTGTAAATGTGCTTACCGAGATTGGTTACGTCCCCTGGTATCAGAATGATAAGAAAATATGGAGCGGATTCCGCCAAACTAAAGTTGGAGTATTCCTGCAAGCTGGTTACAAGAAAGCTGCAAGCGATTCAACGCAAATGCAGGAGGGAGGAGCTGCTGACGAGAGTGAAGAGAAAACCGATTCCGGATTATTTCGTGTAAAACTTTCGGCAGGATTCTCTCCTACTATCTATTTCAATAAGCAAACAAAGGAATATGGATTTTCACTAATCGGTAACGGCAATATATGGTATGACTTTTTAAACTCCGCAGTGTACTATAAGATAGCAGGCAAGCTCAGGCTTATCCTTAAAAAGGACTATTATCTCGACTTTGGCTATGAAAAGGGATCAGGAGCGCCCAACTTTAACGAGGGTGAGCAGTTCACCACAAATTTGACGATTCGTTTTTGACGAAAAAAAACGCAACTGTTCCGGCTTAGACCCGTCAGTGGCCTGCCCTGACAGAATCGTCAGACTTGTCCTGATAATCTCTTGAATGTTGGTGAGTAGACCCAACTACTTAGGCTCATCAAGGCTCGCCCTGATGGCTATGCCAGTCAGGCCGCTCGCGCGGAAGGTGTCAACAAAAAGTTTTTGTTAAGAATTTAAAAAAAGATTGATTTCTATAGGAGTTACTCCTATCAATCGCCTTGCAGTTTTAAAAAGGCGATTAATTTCATTTCAGCGTTCGGGGTTTTGTCTCCCGCACGTGGGCTGTTGATCTAATGCGCTTATCCCCTTAAAGCGCAATAATCTTTCTGTTGGAAGACGCTGTCGCAGCCTTCTGTTCCCAGACCTTTTTCTTCTCATCTTTTTTCTCGGTACTGATCACCTTCCGGTTTTCATCTGTTCGCTGCTTGGTTCAGAATGATCCCACGGAACGTTCAGGAATATAATTTAATACGGAGAATGCCGAAAATCCGAAGAAGAGTAGGTAATAACTACACGTTATGTTAAAAAAAGTCAACGACTCTAAATTATGCATTAGTAATGACCTCTTATTTAAAACTATTGCCATTGCGGTAATCTGCATCTTATTTCAGATTGAGGTGTATTCTCAAAAAATTGTCGTGCGTAAGTACAAATCATTTCGCCCAGACAGTATCAAAGGTATGCATGGATTGTTCTACCGATTACCCTCTACAAGATTTAAAGTTGTCATTTCCGGGAAACATATAGTGGAGAAGCCAAGTAAACTGTTAAAGGATTCTTTGTATCTGCAACAAGTTCTCGCTTACCCTATTCCGTTTGTCAGAAAAGAAAGGAATGAAAATGTAGTTGAATCAGTAGAATTAATTCCGGAAACTGTACCAGACAGGGAGAATCTGTTTTTTGTTGAGATGAAAAGTAGCGGTGTTTTTAAGAATATAAATTTTTCATTTAAATCAGATGATCAATTGATTCCTTTTTCATCTGAATACTCTGCAGAAGGAAATCCAATAACACTATTAGTTAAGGTTGCAGATGTAACTATCGATTTGCTCGTACCTGGAGTAAGTCCATCATTTTCAAAAATAGAGAGAACCCAAGCTCCTCAGTTCTTTTTGGGTTATGAAGATGAAAGTATCCCACAAAAGGCGAAGAAAGTTGTAGAAGAAGCACATGTTCCGCAGATTTCTGATTATGTTAAGAAAGACAATGAACTGAGCGAGGATATTGCGAAAGTCTTTTATGAATTTGTTGAACAGGCTCCGTCCGTGTCAGATAAAGAAAAGGAACTCCCGGGTCCCGCGCTAGATAAAGAACTAAAGAAATTAATAGCTCCAGAGTATAGCGTTTCTGACAAGTCAATAACCGATTTTTCTAACGAGTTAATAAAAAAGTGGAATGAAGGAACTTTGGGCGAGAAAGTGGTTCGCGGTAGCTCGCAGCCGGTTGTTAGCCCACTTACAAAAGCGCAGAATGACTATTTAGAATGGTATAACAAAATTATTACGCTCAAACGGGGTTTATTGTCCAATGCTGCTGATGCTGACTTTGAGGCTAAAATGCATTACTTGGAACGAGAGGAAGCAAAAGTGATCCGAGAGTTGGGTGGGTCAAAGATAGTGACTGACTTCACTCTAACGTTTTACTGGGAACCTACTATCAATAACCCATCTTGCAAAGATGTTAGTATAGGGGATTTTTTGGTAGATATCTCGCTTAAGGACCCAATATCGGCAGATAGCAATTTTAAGACTCGCAAACCAGTCGTGAGTGGTTTCTTTTACAGAATTCCACATTTTACCAATTGTACTGTTCATATCAAAACACGGCAGGGAAACGAACTAATGTCGGAAGTAACAAGACTTTGTATTCCCCAACTTGGACCGGTAACATGGTTGCCTAAGATGCGAGGTTTAACTCGAAATCAAAACTTTGTTCTGGACTCGAAAACTGGCGCATTAACTTCCATAACATTAACGAAGAAAGGGCTATCTGATGAAGATAAAGCAGCGGTTGGGGATCTCATCGAGACCTTGCCGGATCGAAAATATAATAAGGCTATTGAGGAAAGGAAGAGGCGATTGGAATTATTGAAAGCAAATAAGGACCTTAAGGATTTTGGCGTCAATCCGAATGCAGAACTTGAAGATCTGGAACGGGAGAACAAACGACTGGCTGCCATTTTGGAACAGATAAGACTTAAGAAAGAATTGGAGAAGGATAAACCTTAAGGCAACTATTATTATTGGCAAAGAGTTAATGAGTACCTATATTTCTGGTATTTACTCCTTCCCCCATGTCCGAAAAACTTGAACAAACCCTCTGGAGAATAGCCGACACCCTGCGCGGTAAAATGGATGCCGATGACTTCCGCGACTATATCCTGGGCTTCATCTTCTATAAATACCTGAGCGAGAAAATGGCTCAGCATGCAGATGAGATACTTGAACCCGACCATTTGACTTATTCCGATCTAAAGAAACCCAAGAATAGAAAGATTTTTTTACGCGAGGTAAAGGAGAGTGCACTCGATGCGTTAGGCTACTTCCTGGAACCCGATGAACTATTCAGCGAACTGGCCGAACGAGGAAATGCCGGAGGCAAGAATAACTTCATTCTGAGTGATCTTACCAAAATCCTCAACCACATCGAGCAAAGCACGATGGGTACCGACAGCGAGGAGGAGTTCGGTAACCTGTTCGAGGACCTTGACCTCACCAGCAGCAAGCTTGGCAAAACTGAGAATGCCAAGAATGAATTGATCGTTAAGATTCTCAACCAACTTAACGAAATTGATTTCGATTTGCACAATTCCGAAAGCGATGTGCTGGGCGATGCCTACGAATACCTTATCGGCAAGTTTGCCAGCGGTGCAGGGAAGAAGGCGGGAGAATTTTATACTCCGCAACAGGTAAGCACCGTGCTGGCCAGGCTGGTTACAGCCGGGAAAACGAAATTGAAAAACGTGTACGATCCCACGTGCGGGTCGGGCTCGTTGCTGCTGCGCGTGGCGCGTGAGGTAAAAGAGAAAAACGTAGGCAAGTTCTATGGGCAGGAGAGCAACCCCACCACCTACAACTTGTGCCGCATGAACATGATCATGCACAACGTGCATTACAAGAAGTTCGACATCAAAAATGAAGATACACTCGAGCGGCCACAGCATTTGGATTTGCGCTTCGAGGCCATTGTAGCGAACCCCCCGTTCTCAGCCGAGTGGAGTGCCAGCCCGTTGTTTATGAGTGACGATCGCTTTGCACCCTATGGGCGCTTGGCACCAAAAGGCACGGCCGACCTGGCGTTCGTGCAGCACATGATCCACCAGCTTGATGACAAAGGAACGATGGCGTGCGTGTTGCCGCATGGCGTGTTGTTCCGGGGCGGGGCCGAGGGCCATATCCGCGAGTACTTGATAAAGGAGAAAAACTACCTCGATGCGATCATTGGGTTGCCCGCCAATATCTTTTACGGCACAAGCATTCCCACCTGTATCATGGTACTGAAGAAAAAGCGTGAGTACAGCGATAACGTATTGTTCATTAACGCGAGCCAGCATTTTGAAAAGGTAAAGACGCAACACGTTTTACGCCCGGCCGACATTGATAAAATCATTGACACGTTTAAGAAACGAATTCCGGAAGATAAGTACAGCTACGTGGCGAAACTGGCTGAGCTGGCCGAGAACGAGTACAACCTGAACATTCCGCGGTATGTGGATACGTTCGAGGAAGAAGAAGCGGTTGATTTGAATGTCGTAGCCAAAGAATTGAAGAAGCTGGAAGTGGATATGAGAGAAACTGATGCGACTATCGCTGATTATTGTAACCAGTTAGGTATAACACCCCCTTTTTAATCTATGTCAAAAGTTCCAAGACTAAGATTTAAAGAGTTCAAGGAAGACTGGCGAGTTTTCCGACTAGGGGATATAGCGAAATTTTCCAAGGGGAAAGGTCTTGCTAAAACTGATATTGTTGACAACGGAATAACTGAGTGTATTAGATACGGTGAGTTATATACTCACTACGGTGAAACAATTAGCAAAGTTAAATCTAGAACTAATGTGTCTATTGATAGCTTGGTTTTCAGTGAGGCAAATGATGTGATAATTCCCGCCTCGGGTGAAACGCAAATTGATATTGCAACTGCATCATGTGTTCTAAGGAAGGGTATTGCCCTTGGGGGGACTTGAATATTATTAAGACATCAAATAATGGTGTTTTTCTTTCCTATTATTTAAATAGTAAAAGAAAAAGGGATATTGCTAATTTGGCTCAAGGAATTTCAGTTGTGCATTTATATTCATCGCAGCTGGCGTTACTAAATTTGAAAATTCCCTCTCTCCCCGAACAACAAAAAATCGCTTCCTTTTTATCAGCTGTAGATGAAAAGATCCAGCAACTTAAGCGCAAAAAAGAATTGCTGGAGCAATACAAAAAAGGCGTTATGCAACAACTGTTTTTGGGTAAGCTGAGATTCAAAGACGAGAACGGAAAAACTTTTCCGAAGTGGGAGGAGAAGATGCTTTGCGAGGTTTGCGAGATCAATCCTGTAAATCAAGACTTACCTGAATCGTTTATTTATATTGATCTGGAAAGTGTAGAGAAGGGAAAATTGATTCAGGAAAAGAAGCTAAACAGAAGTGAAGCCCCAAGCAGGGCTCAAAGAAAGCTGCTGCCGCAAGATATTCTTTATCAAACTGTGCGTCCATATCAGATGAACAACCTCCTATTTAATAAAGAGGGTGACTATGTGGCGTCAACTGGTTACGCTCAAATAAGAACTAGGCAGAGTGCAGGATACATCTTTCAACTATTGCATTCTGATAATTTTGTTAACGAGGTAATCGAGAAATGTACGGGCACGAGTTTCCCAGCTATTAATTCAAAAGACCTGGGACGAATCAGAATACCATTACCAGTCCCAAACGAACAACAGATGATAGCTAGCTTTTTGACTATTCTTGATAGGAGAATTGAAAGTATAATCAACCAAATTGATAACACAAAAAACTTTAAAAGAGGTTTGTTACAACAAATGTTTGTATAGGTATGATGTCTTTGACTAGGGATATTATCCAACTTAATAGGACGAGCCATGAAGACTTTTTGTACTATGAAACGCTAATTGAAAAGATTGAGGAGAATTGTCAAAAAAATCCAGATATAGCAATTGAGTCGGCTAAATCACTTATAGAAGGCGTAAGCAAGACCATACTTCTGCGGCTTGACCGCAGTGCAACTAACGAGAAAGTAAATAAAATGGATTTTCCCGATTTGTTTAGAAACGCGTGTTGGCGCATCAAGAGCCATACCTATTTTGAAGAGGATTTTATTTACAGGACATCTTCGATGATCCAAATTTTAGCTGAATTAAGAAATCAAAGGGGAGACATATCTCATGGCAAAGCAGTCCCTAAGGTTGAAGTCAGTTCAATAGCTTCTGCTATGATGATAATGCATGTTACTGATGCCTTGGTTAATTATATCTTAGATTCCTTCTTCAAAATTGATCTATCATTTAAGAGAGAACTTAAGTATGATGCAAATCCCGATTTTAATGACGAACTGGATGAGGTTTATCCTCTAAAAACTATTAAGTATAGCAGGGCGTTGTATGATCAGGACTTTACAGAGTATGAAGAGCAATTAAAAATTTATCTTGATAGAATAAAGTCAGAAGGATGAGTATTCAATCTGAAGCCATACTAGAGGAGTTCCTCATCCGGCAACTAACTCACTTGGGTTATCATTCTGTTCGCATTGCCGATGGAAATGAACTGCTTGAGAACTTAAAATCGCAGCTTGAATCTTTTAATAAAACCACCTTCACGCCCAAAGAATTTACGGCAATTGTAAACCACCTCGCCAAAGGTAATGTCTTTGAAAAGGCCAAAACCCTCAAAGACCGATATAACCTCACGCGCGAAGATGGCACAAACTTTTATGTGCGGTTTTTTAACAGTGAAAATGTTTCGCAGAACCTGTTTCAGGTAACAAACCAGGTCACGCTTGAGGGTACGTATAAAAATCGGTTTGACGTAACCCTGCTGGTCAACGGCCTTCCGCTGGTGCAGATTGAACTCAAGCGCAAAGGCATTGAAATCAAGGAAGCCTTTAACCAGATCAACCGCTACCAGAAGCACTCGTTCTGGAGTAATCATGGTTTGTTTCAGTACGTGCAGTTGTTCGTGATCAGCAATTATGTCGATACCAAGTATCTCGCAAACAATCAGCTCCAGTCGGTACTTCAAACGTTCTTCTGGGCCGATGAGAATAACAGGAACATTAAGGAACTGCCCGCCTTCACAAATGAATTTCTAAGTCCTGCACGGTTAGGGAACTACATTGCACACTATGTTGTGCTGAACGAAACGTTCAAAAACCTGATGGTGCTGCGTCCCTATCAGTACTACGCGGTGGAGGCCATCATCAGGCAGGTTAGCTCCGGCAACGACAACGGCTACATCTGGCACACAACCGGCTCAGGAAAAACGCTTACCTCGTTTAAAGCAAGTCAGATTATCATGGATTTGCCGCAGGTACATAAAGTTGTTTTCGTGGTTGACCGCAAAGACCTCGACTACCAGACCATGAACGAATTCAACGCGTTCAAGAAAGACAGTGTGGATGTTACCAACAACACGGCCTCGCTGGTAAAGCAGTTAACCGATGATACGAAGCTGGTGCTTACGACAATCCAGAAACTGAACAACGCTATCAACAAAAGTCATTTCGAGAACAAACTCAAACACCTGCGCGATAAAAAGATTGTGTTCATTTTCGATGAATGTCACCGCTCGCAGTTTGGCGATACGCACGACCGGATCAAAAAGTATTTCCATAAAGCTCAGCTCTTTGGTTTTACCGGCACCCCCATCTTTGCGGAAAACTCCAGCAAGAATGAGTATGGTAAACGCACCACAAAAGACCTGTTTGGCAAGTGCCTCCATAAATATGTGATAACCGATGCCATCCGCGATCAGAATGTGTTGCGGTTCGGAGTCGAATACATAGGTCGCTATAAGCAAAAGGGTAATACACTCATTGACATTGAGGTGGAAGACATCAATCGCCCGGAGGTACTGAACGATGAAAGCCGGTTGGAAAAAATAGCCGACTACATTATCAAGTATCACGATCAGAAAACGTTCGATAAAGAATTCTCGGCCTTATTTGCGGTAAGCAGCATTGAAAACCTGATCAAGTACTACCAGATATTCAAGCGCAAAAAAGAAGCGGGTGAGCATAATCTGCGCATTGCCACCATTTTCACCTACGGGGCCAATGACGATGATGAAGACGCTCAGGACTATCTTCCGGACGAGCTTCCCATGGCGGCAGAGCCGAAACCCGGATATCAGTCACAACACAACCGTGAAAAACTCGACAGCTTTATTGCCGACTATAACAAAATGTATGGCACTGCCTTTTCAACCAAAGAAGATCAGCAGTTCGAGAACTATTTTAAAGACATCAGCAAGCGCCTGAAGGAACGCGAGAAGAAATTGTTTGATGATGAAAAAGACCGGCTTGATCTGTTATTGGTAGTGAACATGTTCCTCACCGGGTTCGATGCCAAGAAAGTCAACACGATGTATGTCGATAAAAACCTGAAACACCACGGCCTTATTCAGGCATACTCACGAACGAATAGGATCCTGGGCGAGAAGAAATCGCAGGGCAACATCCTGGCCTTCCGGAACCTGAAAGATGCAACCGACAAAGCGATCACGCTGTTTTCAAACAAGGAGGCGATTGAGGAAATCATACTTCCGCCCTACGAGAAGATTGTAGAAAAATTCGATGAGGCGCTGAAGAAATTATTAACGCTCGCACCCACGTGGCAAAGTGTGGATGACTTAGCCGGGGAGGAAGAAGAAGCTGCATTCATCAAAGCCTTCCGGGAACTGTTACGGGCTAAGAATGTGCTGGAATCGTACGCTGACTTCAGCTGGGATAATCTCGGCATCGATGAAGATACGTTCCTGAGCTATCAGACCAAGTACATCGACCTGTACGACAAAGTGAAGCGCGACAACGCGAAGCACAAAACGTCTATCCTGAACGACATTGATTTTGAAGTTGAGCTCATCCATCGCGACCTGATCAACGTAGCCTATATCATCAAACTGATCGCTAAACTTAAACAAACCAAAGCCAGTGATGCGCAGAAGCAGAAGAAAGCCATCATGGATTTGCTGAACAGTGAAGTACAGTTGCGCAGCAAGCGGGAACTGATCGAAAAGTTCATTGAAGAAAACCTTCCGAAGATTGACGATGCCGACAATATCCAGGATGAGTTTGAAAAGTATTGGCAGGAACAAAAAGTCCTTTCGCTGGCCAAACTGTGTGACGATGAGTCGCTCGACAAAGAGCAATTCAAAGCCCTCATCGAAGCGTACATATTCAGCGGTCAGGAACCCATCCGGGCAGATGTGCTAAAATGTTTGGGAGACAGGCCAAGCGTGTTGCAAGCCCGTGAAATTGGCGACCGGATTATCAGTAAAATGAAAGAATACGTGGAAGTGTTTGAGGTGGGAATGATGGCGTAGTAAATAATGCAATCCCAACCAACAATTCGTTTACTTATTAAAACATAAATCATTAACCTGCCAATGCCTGAGCTGTACGACATAACAGAGTGGAATGAACAACCGTGGTTGAATACCGGAGGTACGCGAAACAAGAAAATTTATCAGAGTCCGGCAGATTTAAAATTATATTACTTTAAACAATCGTTTAAAAGACTTAGTAAGGATTACAAATATGAATTTTGGTCGGAAATCATTGCCTATGAATTAGGTAAAATGTGTGGTTTTAATGTTTTGCCATATCACATTGCTGTTCGTGGTGGTGAAGTCGGCTGCATTTCCAAGTCAATGATTAATTCGGATAAGGAGGAGTTGGTGGAAGGAGGTCGTTACATCCAGGCATTCGACAATGCGTTTAATCCAGATGATCGTTCGCTTCGTCATCGCTATTCGTTCGAACTCATCGCTGCGTCATTAAAATTCCTCGGATTCGAGAAATATATTAGTGATATTATCGAAATGTTAGTATTTGATGCATTAATCGGTAATAGTGATCGGCATCAGGAGAATTGGGCCCTTATCAATACGCACTCTGGAATATCAAAGTCCTTTGCCGGCATTGAGTTCTTGCTAACACATGAAAAGAGACTAAAGGAGATGCCTGGATGGTTAGTGAAGTTTCTTAAAAAAATGTACACTAAAAATGGCAGCCTCAGAAAGGAGTATAGAAGGGCAAAGTTGTCCTTACCAAAAAAGACAAGATTCTCACCTATATATGATAACGGCTGCAGTTTTGGTCGAGAATTGCTGGACGACAAGGTTGTGCAGATGATAAATGATGACAAGCTAGTGGACGCGTATGTTAAAAAGGGATTAAGTGAAATTCACTGGAAGGATAAAAAGGTAAGTCACTTCGTTTTGCTCACTAATCTTTTGAAGGAGGAGAAATTCCGCGAGATGGTTCAAAATCCTGTTAAAAGGGTTATTGAGAGGTTTAAGGCGCAAAAATTCTCTGAACTTATTTCTAAAGTTGACGTTGATTTGCCTCTGGAGTGTCAATACATCAGAATCCCCTCGGAAAGGAAGGAACTGATGAGTAAATTGGTACTTTCCAGAATTGCCCGTTTAAAGGCGTTAATTGAAGAGGAAAATTGAAGGAAATAGGCTTTATATATTTATGCTGGCGTAAGGGCCAAGGTGAGCGCAGGCACATCGTGGGCGTTTTGAAAAGGAACGCCACGGAAGGTGTACGTTTTGAATACCTGAAAAAGGGGGTTGATGCTGCTAAGAAGGAGGGCTTTGCGCCGTATCCGGAGTTTGCTGATCTCAACAAGAAATATTCTGATAATGTAATCGAAATCTTTGGCCAAAGAATCATTAAATCAGAGCGTTCGGACATAAGAGACTTCTTAGATTTTTGGGAAATACACCCTAAATACAAGGACGACAAGTTTTACCTGCTTGCACACACTCAGGGATTAAGCGCTACGGATAATTTTGAATTTCTTGCCGACTATAACCGCGTCAAATCACTTTGCTTCCTAACGGATGTAGCAAGTTTAAGTTTATTGAAACTCCCGGCAGGCAGTTTGAAGAAGGGGGACACCCTTACGTATAAGCTTGACAGAGGCAACGCGCATGATAAAGATGCTGTGAAAGTTTTCAAAGGAGACACCCAGGTAGGCTATATCAAAAAAATTCACTGCCGTGTATTTCATAAACCTGGTCCTGGTGTCATCAAGCTGACAGTTAAGGCTGTTGAGGAGAATGGAATTGTCAAGCGGGTTTTCGTGAAGGTGGCAGCAGAAAACCGCTGATCTCAAAATCATTGCACATCAAAGTCCTGCGTCAGCCGCTCAGTTCTCGTACTAGAATGATCACCTTCCAATTTCGCGGTTATGTTAGCTGTTAGTCTTGACTAAATACTCCGCAATCTCACGCGTTTCTTCGCGCGATAAACTCGGCTGGAAATACGTAACATGCCGAACGAGTTCATTCAGCGTTAAAACCTTCACATGCTGAAACTCCTCCCGTGGTTTGTGGTTGATTAACACAATCAGGTTCTTGATGGCGATTTTCCGCTCGCCCCAGCGATGGCGCAGCTTAAAGCCTGGAGTTCGGTGTAATAAAATATAAAGCGCAAAGCTGGTTCGCAGTATTTGTTCCACCGGTGAGCGCAGGTTCAGGTTTTGCAGCGATTCCTTACTCCAGTTCTTCGTCTCAATCAGGAAAACACCCGCAGGTGAAATGAGAATGTGATCGATTTGAATACTCCGGATCCGTGTATCCTGCTGTTTAAAGTACAGCGGTTTGTGAAACGTGTACGAGAAGTCGTTGATCAAAATGTAGTCGTCCGGTAAGTGTTTTAATTCTTCTACTACTTTGTTCTCCCCAATCGCGCCATAAATGTAACTCTTAACCTCAGCGATAACCTGTTGCTTGAGGTCCAGCTCGCGCAGCGTCCGCCAGGTCTTTTCGTTCACAGCCGAGTCAAAATGATTTGTCAGGAAGTAAAGCCGTTCGCGCGTCTGCGCCAATTGCTCAACCCTGGGCCGAAGGGCACGGCTAATCTTTTTGTTGGTTGTTAACCGGATGTAGTAAATCCTCAGCAGGCTAAAGGTTGCGCGGAAGCTGTACGTGAACTCCTGCAGGTACGTCTTCTCCGCGTTGGCAAGCCGTTCATATTCTTCCTGTAGCCGGGTAATGTCACCCTGGTACTTCTGTTGAAGCGCCTTCGTTTCAGCTTCCAGGTCACGCTCCGCTGCTGCAACTACTGTGCTCAGGTTATTTCTTTCCTCCGTAACCACCGCACGTTGTTTCGTGATCACGTCCTCGCGGGCCGTGGCATAATTGCGTTGAAAGGCTAACAGTTCATTGATCGAATGAAAATCGTGAATTCCATGCTGCGCCAGGCGACTCTTGATATGCGTGAGCGAGCCAATCGTGTTATAGACCTTGCACATTCCTTATTCGTGAAATGTTAATCGTTATTAGTTAATCGTGAGTGGTCAACCGTAATTCGAAATTCTCCCGACTATGTGTTTCAAAATTGCCTATTGCCGGGGTTTGCTTACTGCCAATTGACTTCTGCTATCGACTATTCGCAATTCGTGATGCGTTAATCGTTAATCGTTAATAGTAATTCGAAAATTCTCCCGGCTATGTTGTTTCAAAAATTGCCTATTGCCTGGTTTGCTTACTGCCAACTGACTTTGGACTAAAGACTATTGACAATTCCCAATCCCTGTCACCCTGAGCTTGTCGAAGGGTCCCTAATCCCTAACCACCTCACGAAATATAGGGAGCCAGTACACGAAATTTCGTGACTTCCGCCGACAACACCATCAAAATAGAGTCAAAATCCAAGAAAATGTCCCGGCACACTGTCTGTGTAAGGAGTGACAAATAAATTTAAAACCATAAAAATTATGTCATCCTCAACAGAAACCGGTCACGCAAAGAATGTGGCCACCTTCGAAGACCTTGTCAGCTTTTGCACTGCCTATGGTCCTCCGTACAACCCCAGCAAACCTGCATTAAAGCTTGCGGCACTCACCGCCCAGCTTACTGCGGTAAACGCAGCCTTGCAAAGTGTGAAAGTTGCCAAAACCGCGTACGACAATGCAACCAACGCCCGCGAGATTGCTTTTAAGCCCCTGCGGTTATTGGCTACCAAAATCGTCAGTGCATTGGCGGCAACCGAAGCGGCAGCGCAAACCGTGGCCGATGTAAGGTCGACCAACAACAAGATCCAGGGCAAGCGTGCAAAGGCCGTTGAAAAACCCGATGCAAAAGCCCTGGCCGAAGGCGCAGAACCCGTAAGAACTGCGTCAGTATCGCAGCAGAGCTACAACAAACGGGTCGATCACTTCGCGCAAATGTTAGCAACGCTCACGGCCGAGCCGAAGTACCTGCCCAACGAAGCCGAACTGAAAGTGGCATCGTTGAACACCTTGCTGGCCGACCTGCGCGCGAAGAACACAGCCGTAATCAACGCCAACACCGCGTTGAGCAACGCCCGCATCGCCCGCGACAAAGCGCTGTACGGAGAAACAACCGGCATGCTCGATGTAGCCCAGAGCGTGAAACTGTACGTGAAGTCGTTGTTCGGCACTTCAAGTGCGCAGTACAAGCAGGTGACTGCATTACAGTTCTCGTAAGGAACAGCTGGCCGGAACGTAAACCACACGGTAGGGAAATGGGGTAAGTTGCTTGAGAAAGTAACTGCCCCATTTTCATTTTATACCCGGTTTATCGGGAATTACCCAAGCCCGGGAAGGAAATAAAGCAGGATAGAAAAGACTTAGCGCTTCCCGGAAAAGACTTAGAGCTTCCTGAAAAAGAATTAGCGCTTCCCGGGAAAGAATTAGAGCTTCCTGAAAAAGAATTAGCGCGTTCCGGGAAGGAGTGAGCTCGTTGTTGCGGTGAAATTCGACAATTCGAAATCTGAAATTCGAAATCAGGTAATCGTTATCCGTTAATCGTAATTCGTAAATCGTCAATCGTACTTCGTAACTCCTCCCGACTATAGTCATTTCAAAATTGCCTATTGCCAGATTTGCTTACTGCCAACTGACTTCTCCTATTGACCATACACTATCGACAATTCGAAATCTGAAATCCGAAATTCGTTAATCGTTATCCGTTAATCGTAATTCGTACTTCTTAAATACATGCAGACTATTGACAATTCGAAATTCTAAATCCGAAATCAGGCAATCGTAATTCGTAAATCGTCAATCGTACTTCTTAAATACGTGCAGACTATCGACTAAAGACTATTTCCTTATCTTAGGTAAACTTTTCCCCATGACCCACGAGACCCCCGCCTCCGGTGCAACGGAACAAATTGCCGAAGAGAAGTCAGCCGTTGCTGCGGAAACAAAGCCCAAACCCGCGAAAAAAAGTATCTCCCGGTTCAGCATTGTAAAGCTCGAGAAGCGCGTAACCGCCACCTTCTCCATCATGGCCAAAGCCTTCGTGATCATTTTAATCGCCATCGCCATGGTGTTCATCACGCGCGAACTCAGCGAAAGCGGCTACGTGATTACCCAGGTCAATGTGCCCCCGTCATTCGAGCAAGCCGGCTACACCGGGCCCGTAGTAGCCAAAAGGATTTCCGAAAACCTCACCCGTATTATTAACCGAACAAGCATGCAAGCCATGGCAGAAGGCTACAGCGTAACCGGCGATGAAGACGATGTGTCGGTCGACATGGTAGGCCTCGGTGTACCCGTTCGTGGAGTGGTAGACCTCATTGGCGATGCGTTGGGTGTCAGCCGCAAAAAGAAAATCGTGGCCGACATCACCCTCGAGGGCGACAACGTAGTGCTTGTAATCAAAGTAGGACGCGAAACCCCCGAGCGTTCCGAAACACCCCTGAATGCCAACATCGGTATTCCCGTGAAAGCCGTGGTGACTAACGCCTCCGAAACAATCTTCAAGTACACCAACGACCGCGTGCTCGGTTCGTATTTCGGTAACATAACACTGGAATATGAAAAGAACATCAGCCTGGCCAAGTATCAGCTCGAGAAGTACAAAAACGATCCCGCCCGGGAGGCACTCGCTTATGCGCGCTGGGGCGGATCGTTGGTTAGTCTCGGGAAACTGGAAGCAGCCGATGCGAAACTTAAACAGGCACTGGCCCTCGATTCCACTCAGGCGCCCATCTACACATCGCGGGCGAGATATTATTTCGCATTACGCGATTACAAAAAAGCATTGGAGTATGCAAAAAAGTCATACGCATGTTTGCCAAAAAACCCTCCTGATTATCTGCTGTTCACCGCCTTTCTCAATCTCGGATACTTTTATTCATTCAACAACCAGTCCGATTCGGCCATTGCGTATTATCACAAAGCACTCGCGGTCGATCCGAAAGGTGCGCTGGCGTATTTCAACCTGTCGTACGAATACCTGATAAAAGGCGACACCACCCAATGCCTCGACCTGGTTGAGAAAGCACTGGCGAACGATTTGGGTGTGGCCACCATTAAACAGGATGCCGACATGGCCCCGTTAATGAACCACCCGCGCGTAAAAGAGATGTTGCTGAAGTATGAGGAGTAGGAGATGCATCCCCCTTTAGCGTAACTGGTTGGAGATTCTTCGGTCGTACCTCAATCAGTAACAGTTCCTAAACGCGGCATTCCTTCGGGCTTCGCCCTCGGAATGACGGCAAACAACTTACCTCAGGGAAGTAAAATACGTGCACCCGAGAGTAGTCCAATGTTGATCTTTGGTAACAATGACCAATTCAACCTTCACACCCTCATGCGAATAACCAAACCCCGAAATAGATTCTGGTTCACCACCTTCCGTTTCATACTTCTCGTAGATAAAGTCCGGGTCAACCTCCGTTCCATGAACAATAAAGTAAATCGCCCCCAGCACGTGCTCCGGTAATTTCTCAGGTTCCGGTTCCAGGTATTTGAGTAAAGCCGTTTGTTCGTAAACAGACGTTTCGTATAAAGGATCATCGTCACCTCCAGACTCGATCTCGTCCGGATATTTTGGAACATTAAACAGTTCTGAAACTTTGTTAAATATCTGCTCCGCCTGTTCGTATGGATCGGACGTTGACTTTTCAATTTTCGTCAGCAATGCGAAAAGCTCTTTGTTGGATTTTACCCAATCACCAATAGAGTCCGATGTAAATCCGTTTTCATATTGTTCCATAGTTATAAAATGATTTGTGCTACAGTGATTGTTGTGCTAAAATGATAACCATCAAATTATAATTTGATCGTATCGCACGCCAGTGCGCAAATGATTTTTGTTATTTGTTTACTGATCTTTATCATTGTTACAAGAAATATTTTTTTGGAAAGTGAATTACTATGGAGCTTTACCACCTATGATCACGATTCCCATCGAACCAAAAGTCGGAGATGTATCCATTAACGTTCACCTGGTGTTGGAGTATGCAGCTTTTTTTATCGCATACCGGTACTATGTCTATCTGCGAAAGCACAGCAACGACCCAATTACGTATTCAAACCGGCTGTCGATTATTCTCGGTGCAGCCCTGGGGGCTTGGGTTGGCTCGCGCCTGGTGGGATACCTTGAAAATCCCTATGGCGTAAGCACGTGGTACGATTTATTATTGCTGCTCAATACCAAAACCATCATGGGTGGTTTATTTGGCGGACTGCTCGGAGTGGAACTCGCGAAACGCATCGTAGGCGAACAACATTCATCAGGCGATCTCTTCACGCTGCCTATTGTAGTGGGAATTTTTATCGGCCGCATCGGATGTTTTCTTTCCGGCACAACCGAATTCACGTACGGGTCCGTAACAACATCCTGGACGGGCATGAACCTGGGCGATGGCCAGTTGCGACATCCGCTCGCCTTGTACGAACTGGTGTTTCTCATCCCATTGTTTTTTGCCTTGCGATACTATTATTACCGCAACACCTGGAAGAGCGGCCAACTGTTTCAAGTATTTATGGCGGTATATTTCAGCTTCCGCTTTTTCCTGGAATTTCTGAAACCAAATTCATTCTTCTGGCTGGGCCTCAGCACCATTCAATGGCTATGCCTGATTTGCCTGGTGTATTACAGACGGTTCTTTATTCATATCTTTAAAAATGCCCACTAGAAAATATACGTACTACGACTTCACCCTCAGCCTGTGCCCCGTATGCCTGAGACGCATTGACGCGAAAATTGTATTCGAGAACAACAACGTGTTCATGCTGAAGCGGTGTCCCGAACACGGCAACTCCAAAGTGCTGATCGCAGATGACGTTGCCTATTATAAAAACATCCGCAACTACAACAAGCCTTCCGAAACGCCCTACAAGTTCAATACAAATACGCATTACGGATGTCCGTACGATTGCGGCTTGTGTGCCGATCATGAGCAGCACTCGTGCCTCACGGTAGTTGAAATTACCGACCGTTGCAACCTCAGTTGCCCCACCTGTTATGCGGGGTCGTCACCTTCGTTTGGCAGTCATCGCACGCTGGAGGAAGTGAAGAACATGCTGGATGCTGTCGTAGAGAATGAACGCGAACCCGATGTGGTGCAGATCAGCGGGGGAGAACCCACGATTCATCCGCAGTTTTTTGAAATCCTGGATTACGCCAAAACGTTGCCCATCAAACACCTGATGGTGAACACCAACGGTATTGCCATTGCCACCGACTTCGAGTTTGCCAAACGGTTAGCCACATACGCGCCCGGGTTTGAAATTTATCTTCAATTCGATTCGCTGAAAGCCGAAGTGCTGGAATCACTCCGCGGAGCAAACCTTACATCAATCCGGCAAAAAGCACTTAAGCATTTAAACGAATTAAATCTCTCTGCCACGCTGGTAGTTACAGTTCAAAAAAACCTGAACGATGACACGCTGGGGGAAGTTATTGAATTCGCGTTACAGCAGCGTTGCGTGCGGGGCGTTACGTTTCAGCCCACACAGCAGGCAGGTCGGCTGGAAAATTTTAATACCGAAACCGACCGGATCACGTTAACGGAAGTCAGACGAAAAATACTGGAGCAATCCAGCTTGTTCAACAGCGATGATTTGATACCCGTTCCGTGCAACCCGGATTCGCTGGTGATGGGCTATGCATTGAAACTTGGTTCTGACGCAGTTCCGTTAACGCGCTACATCAACCCGGCAGAGTTGCTCGACAACAGCAGGAATACCATCGTATACGAACAGGACGAAGCCTTGCACAGCCGCATGGTGAGTTTGTTCAGTACGGGCAATTCGGTGGAAGGCGCAACGGAACACTTGCAATCGCTGCTGTGTTGCCTGCCACAGGTAAGCGCACCCTCCCTCGGGTACGATAACCTGTTTCGGATCATCATCATGCAGTTTATCGATGCCCATAATTTTGATGTCCGGGCGATCAAGAAATCCTGCGTTCATATTGTAGACAAGGATTGCCGGATCATTCCGTTTGAAACGATGAACCTGCTTTACCGCGATACGAAAAAAGTATATTTACAGGAACTTCAACAAAGCAGATAATGGAACTCGAATTAATCATTGGTTTTTTTCTGGCGATCACACTCGGGCCACCGATCGCATTCCTCATCGCAGGCCTTGCGCTAAACAAAAAGAAACCCAACCGTGCGAAAATATTTTTGATATTGGCCGGAGTCTACCTGCTGGTTGCAGGCGGTATATGTTTTGGCATCATGAGTTGATTACGCATTGTAATATAACTGTTGATTTAAATCCCTATGCTCGACAAAGATTTTCAGGTACAAAACGAAAACGAATTCCGGCTGAAGCCCGGCAGTTTTTTGCAACTCAGGAACAAGCTGATGGTATCCACGGGTATTGTTCTGGTACTTGTTGTGTTTATTATGGTATGGCTCACCCAGGGTGTAGAACCAGGTCTATGGATCATTTACTTAATCCTGCCGGGAATAATAATTTTCTCCACATATCGCGCAATCAAAAAACAGGAGTCTGCTTTTTATACGTTCCGGCTAACCGTCACACCCGAAGGAGTAACCCGCGAGCGGGAAGGTCTGCCGTCTATTTTTATCGCCCGAAATGAAATCACCCGCATCCGTAAAACCGAAGCGGGAGTCATCACCATTACGGGAAAGAGTAACATGAATGCCATTGTTGTGTTCTCGGGCATCGAACGGCCGGAAGAACTTGAGCGATTGCTGTCGGCCATGGCACCCATTGAAACCTATAAGGCTCCCTGGTGGCAGAAACTAATCATGCTGCTGATATTCGTGTTGCTTGCCGCGGTGTATGTAACCCTTGCGTCCGACAGTATCTGGATTTCCGGTATGGCCCTGTTGATCTTCGTAGCGATCATGGGCTGGTCGATCGTAACGATTTACATCAGCCGCAACGTAGAGCAGCGCGTTAAGCGGTGGGGTTGGTTGATGATACTACCGCTCTTTTCAATGATTTTACAATGGCTTTCGCGCTGGGAGTTGTGATGACAGAAGTTGAGCCTAATGCCTAATCCCCAATCCCTACTAACTACCAAATGCTGACTACCGGAGCCGAGGTATTGCGCTCCTAACGTCTTTTATTAATCTTCCACACATCCTGAATCTCAGCAGGCATTGTTTTTATCACATTCTCCAGTCGTTGAGCAACAGCGTCCCTGCGGGTTTTATCTTCCAGGTTATAGGCATAGTTGTCGCAGAGAAAAGCGATAAGCAACCGGTTGTACAGATCAAGATTATTATCCTGCATCATGGTAATCATACAGTTTTCCAATTCGTCTTTATCGTTCGCGTCTGCCAGCGAACGGCCTGTGCGGTTGATGGCACCCCAGTAATGATTTTCATTTACGTTGCTAACCCGCAGAGTTGTTCCCAGCAGCAGATCCACAGCAGGAATATGAAGTTCTTCCAATTCTTTCAGATATGTTTTTCGTCCGGCCTGTGCATAGCTGCCGTCACTCATACGCCGAAACCGGTCGTTCATAATGTCGAGGTGCGACCGCAGAAATATATCCCACTGCGCGGTTTGTGCTGCGAGCTGGCAGATGTTCATGGCGTGATACCGCGGACTCATATCCTGACTGCAGCCGCCAATCACTTTGCGACCGCGCATAAGCCTGAGGGCGTCTTCCTTCGAGCCGTATCGCACTACATACGATTCAAAAACACCATCGGAATTATTTTCCTCCAGGCTTTCTTCAACAGCATCAGCAAACATCCTTTGATGATAAGAACTGGTTTTCATTTTCTCATCCAGCGCAGTCATACGCAGGCTGTCCCAGTTGTTAAATGCATCAGCGTAAAGCACGTAGAGCGAATCAAAATTAGTCTTACCGTTTTCGTCATCCCTGGGAAAAGCAGGTTTGCCGGGGTAGGCCTCTGCCAGTTTCACAAACGCTGCTGCTTTTGAATCTGCCGCTATCCGGCCATACACCTTTCCTTCCGCTTTCGGAAAATAAATGCTGGCGTTTGTATCAATCATACAATCCACATACTGAACCAGCCTTGCATAGGCAAGCGGGAGCCGTGTTGATCTAAGCGAATCAAGCCAGAAAGCTTCAGTGCCTTCTTCATTCAGAATCCAGCCCGAAGTTTTATCATTCGATCTTTTTCGCTTGAGGTTGATCTCGGGTTCGGAATTATAACCTTCAGGAAGAGCTGAGTACTGAATCAATTCTTCATCGCGGTAGTTTTTGAAATAGCTTTTGGTTACCCACACATGCTCGCGTTTGACGGCCTTCGGATAGACCTCCGTGAACTTCGCCAGTGTAACGCCTGACTCAATTAATTTTCGTGCCTGCTTGCCGGGCACCTCAACCCATGTTGCCGGACCCTGCGGAAATGAATAATAAGGATGCGAAAGATCACAGCTCCTGAAACGAATGTTCAGTGAGTCAACGATAGACCCGAGGCGATTCATCGTTTCAGGGTTGTAGATGAGACCGTTTTCGTGAACCGTAAATTCAGTTCGTTGGGCGTAGGCCGATGACGTCAGGAGAAGGAGGTAAATCAAACGTTTCATAACCGTTGCAGATTATTGTACAAATGCGCGTGCGGCCGAAAAGTCACATGCGTTAAAGTTTAAGTTTCGGTATAACAGATAGATGCCCCCGCCCGGATAATTTCATAACAACAGCATAAATTTTTTGGCTGCTAAAATTCGTGTTAGGGCTTTTGACCTGCGGGTGGTAGTTTTAAAGAAATCTTTTGCTGATCCGGTGGATAACTACTCCAAAAAACTGGCGCATATTCTTCCAACGCTTCTCGCCATTACGTTCGGAACACTAATCTTTTTTGTATTGCTGCGCTTCCTGCTCGACATCGGCTTTCATGTGTTACAATCAAAAGAAGAAGTCTGGCACAAGGGGATCCCGTTCTTCGCGCCTTGGATTCCGGTCATGATCTGGCTTCGCCCAAGGCTTCGTGTTCTTACATTTGATATATTTGAAGACAGGCGGAGGTCCGCCTTCCTGGTCACTGCAGGCGCTACAATTATGATCGCCACGATGATGTCGCAGCAGTACCTCACTACAGCAACCGGAGCGCTTATGGAAGTAAAGCGGGTGGGAGACATTGAAGCCATGCCACCCGCGCGTTATTATCGCATCGAAAGTTTCACCGTGAACACGGAGGTGCAGGGTTCCACTGCGGAGTTGCGCGAATATGGAAAACGCAACGAAAAGCTCATGATGGATTTATATTTTGTATGTCCAATGGTAGATGAATTCGCTAAGGAGCAAATACCTAAAATATGGTACGGGGTACATTTTCAAAAAGAGATATACAATGACCTTAATCCTCACCAACAGGAGAACGAGTATCAATCATTTCGCAGGCGTTGTGAGTATGATATGTTGGGATATCAGTATACGAAAGTTGATCACATGGAGCGCGTTCCGTTGTCAGACAAACTTGATCGGTACAGGGAGGCCGTCAGGCAAAGTGTACCTGCGGCTGGCGAGGATTGCATCATTCTTGAACCTGTAACCAAGCCGTATGATGCCCGCAATGGCAACAAGCTTGCCTGGATATTCGGGTCAATCGCTATCGGCTTAACCGTGTTTATGATTATGTTGATATGGCCTGATTACAGGCAACTGAGTTAAACCCACATCATTGATTAACTGTCGTGCCAATCCCGCGTACGCGGGACAAGCATCCCCCGTAGCACACCCTGGTTAACTATTAACGATTAACTATTAACCATTAACGATTAACGATTAACCGTTAACGGCTACAAGGGATCAACCTTTCCGCACATAAATCGACTTCAGCGCCATGGCACCAAAGCCATCAATTTTGCAGTCGATGTTATGATCGCCATCGGTGAGTTTGATGTTCTTAACCTTTGTTCCGGCCTTGATTGGTTTCGGAGCGCCCTTCACGGGAAGGTCCTTAATAAGTACCACCGTATCGCCATCCTGTAAGATGTTTCCGTTGGCATCCTTCACAACCGATGAATCGGTTTCAGCAGTTTCTGTTTCTGAAACTTCCGCGGGGTTCCATTCATGGCCGCATTCCGGGCACATCATCGATGTACCGGTAGGATATCCGTAAGGCGATTTGCACTGGGGGCATTGAGTTGAGTCTGACATGGGGGTCAATTAATAGATTAGTAAGTTGATTATTTACCTTCGCTTACAACAAACAGAAAGTAATCGGTGCCTTCCGGTTTCGCTCCGGCCATCCGCATCATGTTCGCAACCTGGCCGCGGTGATACGTGGAATGATTAACCACGTGCGTAATCACTTCTTCCAGCGGGAGCTGATATGTGTCGCCTTTTGCCGTAGTAAATTTAACCATCGGATTACCCTGAGGTACAAGCTCGCGGACACGCGAAACCAGCTGGTCCTGAACGTCAAGCCACAGGTTAATAAGAGAAGCGAATTTTTCATTTTCCCATTCCGATGGAATGTCGACAATTGGAACACCGTTCAGTCGGTGCAGCCACCGGTAGTCGGCCTGCAGCATGTGCAGCACCGTCAGGCGGAGCGAAGAAAAGCTACCGCCAAATTCCTTATCAGCAGCATCTGCGGGAAGAGTTTTTAAGCCGTCAGCTGTTTTACGGTTTGCCCACTGTTGATAGCGGATGATTTTTACTAGGTCAATCATGGGGGAATGTTTCTGAGCGCAAAGGTAAAAAAGTATCGTCATTCCGAGGGCAAAGCCCGAAGGAATCCCGTGTGTGGAACACGTTCGGCCCGGCCACCGCGCAGGTTGATGAGTATAACTACAGGAACGACCGAAGAGTCGCTGCTTGTATCGTCATTCGGAGTGCGAAGCCCGAAGGAATCTCATGTTAATACCACCCTTAGTAACTAACCGTAATTCCGAGGGCGAAGCCCGAAGGAATCCCGTGTCAGGAACACTATTCAATGCGGTCACTGTTCTTGTTCTTTTGTCATTGCCACAAAGAACCAAAAAGTCTGGGCCGAAACATGCTTCCACCCACATTCCGTCACACCACCCCGCGTTTCGGCCTGACCATCGCGCAGGTTGATGACTATTACTACAACCGTCATTCCGAGGGCAAAGCCCGAAGGAATCCCGTGTCAGGAACACGATAGCAATGCACTTCCTGTTCTTGTTGTTTTGTAACCTCGCGTTCGGCCGGGCCACCGCGCAGGTTAATGACTATCATTGCAACCGTCATTCCGAGGGCGAAGCCCGATTCTACTAACTACTTAATACTAACTACTACCTACTACCCACTACTCATTCAACGCCCGCGCCTGCTCCAGATGCTGTTCAAGCAACGACAAATGCTGCTTTGCAAACTCACGTATTTCAGCATCCGTTGATTCAGACGCCTTTTTAAATAACCGGATGTCACGCTTGTGGTCTTTGATAATCATCCGCCTGAACCTTCGGTCGAATGTTTCTCCAGAAACTTTTTTCAGGCTGCTGAGTCCTTCTTGTTTGTCTTCACTGATTTCATCAGGCAACACAAGCTTTTTGCGCTCGGCAAGGCTTTTAAGTTCCTTCATCAGTTTATCCTGATCGCGCATCATGCGTCTGCCGTAAACGCGGTACTTCTCATTGCTGCCGCGTTCAGCTGCCAGGTTGCCTTCCGCCCAGTCCATCATGCGGGCATCAGCTGTTTCCAACAAAAACGACCGGTCGTCACGGCTCAACCCGGACGGATCTTCCTCTGCCTGTGTCAGGTAAGCAATGCCGCCAACCAGCAGCAGGCCTATGGGCAGTACAATCATCAATACCTTTTTCATAACCACGCGCCATTAGTTCCGGATATAACAGAACAAGTTTTACGCCAGCGGTTTTTCAGGCGGGAACGCTGATTTTTTTCAATGTTTATGCGCTAATACTGGGAAGCAGAAACCACAGAAGTGTGAAGGAAGACGGGCATTACAAACGGGGTCTACTCCACCGGAATGCTGAACGTAAAGGTGGCTCCTTTGCCAACTTCGGCAACAGCCGAAATAGTGCCGCCATGCTTGTTAATCACACGCTGCACAATGGCCAGACCAACACCCGTGCCTTCAAACTCGGATGTCTTGTGCAATCGTTGAAATACTCCGAACAACTTTTCGGCATACTTCATATCAAAACCGGCCCCGTTGTCGCGCACCTCGTAGGTAACTATGTTGTCATCAGCAGTTGAAGAGATTTCCACTACCGGTGCTTCGTGCTTGGAGGAATACTTGAGCGCATTGCCGAGGAGGTTAACCATTACCTGCCGGATCAGGGTATAATCCCCGTTCAGGGCATGTAAAGTTCCTATGCGAACATCAGCCCGGTCGCTGGTGGTGTGTCGTAATTCAGCCAGAACTTCCGACACGAGCGAAGACATATCAATCGTTCGCTTGTTTACGGGCAGCTTGCCCAGCTTTGAAAAATTGAGGAGGTCGCTTATCAGCATGTCCATCTTCAGCGCATTACGCTGAACGGTTGCCAGCAGCCGTTTACCTTCTTCATCCAGGCTGGTGGTAAAATCTTCCTCGAGGATTTTGATATATCCATTGATCGCGCGAAGCGGTGCGCGTAAGTCGTGCGATACCGAATACGAAAACGACTCAAGCTCCTTGTTGAGTGCTTCCAGTTGCCTTGCATGCTGTTCGATGATTGCCTGCTGATTGACCACCCGCGAAACATCCACAAAAAAAGAAACCAGGTACTGTTCGCCATTCATCTCCATAAACTCAATGGAAGAAATTGTATGAACAAGGTGGCCGTCTTTAGCGATGCACTTCACGTAATCATTCTGCAGTCTTCCTTTTTCGGTAATGAGCTGTCGCACGCGATCTGATTCGGCCTGGTCAAGTATGCCGATTTCTACCGAAGTCCGCCCTACAATCTCATCTTCTGTATAACCAAAAGTTGAAAGGAATTTTTGATTTGCCCTCACATAGGCTCTCCGGCCAAGCGTGGTCGTTGTCATGCTCATGCATACCGGGCTGGTGTTAAATAACTTTACAAACCCTTCACGACTTTCCCTGAACAGCCTGACTGCACTGCTGAAGTCGTCAATCTTGATATCGTTCGAAAACAAGTCCATATGCAGCTACACGTTTGTGTTCTAGTAAAATAATGAATATACATCCGGAACTTACCGGAATGTAGGATTTTAAAATAAATCCGCTGCAAAAGCGATTGGGCAGCGGGATAGGTGAGAAGCTGACGGTTAGTTAGTTGTATGTTTTTTATCGAATCGTTACCGGGTTTCCGGATGTGTTCCGCGCTGCGAAAAAATTGACTGCCGATAAGGCCAAACGTGTAACTAAAAGTTATTTTTGTGCCCGATAAATTTCCTCCTGATAAAACATGGCAAAACTTATTCGTAAAACATATCCAAAAGAAGTCAGCATAGGCTTGTTGCTGCTGGTGTTTGTGATCACAGCTTTTTTATCGCATCAGATTTTTGAAGGCCGCGCAGCTGTTTTAAACGAAGGCAAGAACACGTACCTGGGTGCTGTGATGATTGGCAGTGCAGTGGTAATCATGATGCTGGTGCTGTGGGAAGAGTTTTTATTTCCCATCCACGTAAAAATCGATACCGACCGCGTGGTTTTCAGCAATCACCGCTCGAAGCTGAAAAAACAGGCTGCAATATTTTTAATGATCCCGATCATCTTCGCAGCTGTGTATATACTGTACGCAGTTAACATTGTAGGATTCATTATCTGGGCAGGCATTTGTATCATCTCACCGGTTCTGGGTAAACTCATTTCGGGCATTAAAAACTATAACGACTTCCTGGCACTTACGGATGAGACGATCGAATACAAAAACAACGAGAAAGAAGGGGTCTATCAACTAAAAGACGTGAAGCAAATCGTTTTAATCAAAGACGATACAAAAGTTCTTCACAAGATCCAGTTGATTCTTTCTAACGGCCAGCCGGTATTGATCGACCTCGATGAAATGGAAATCGAAGCCTTTTATATTTCGATCGATGAATATTTGAATCAGCACTACAAGAACCTCGTGAAGGAGGGGAGTGCAGTATAGAAGAGCAAAATAGGAAGAGAAATAAGGAGTCTCCCGGTAACGGGAGACTCCTTTGTTTTATAACAGGTGAAGAATAATAGCCGAAACGAGCAGCATGGTGAAATGATAGGAAGTGTTAATGAAAAACATTTTCCAGGAACGTCCTTCAAATGCTACGGTGTTTAAATCAACCAGTAAAAAGAAGCCAAGCCAGGTGAAGATGGCAGCGTTGGCAATTGAGCCCACGGTGCCGAGTGTTTCAATGCCCGGCACAAACGACCAGGCCGCATTGTTATGCGCAAATACATACGCCAGGAAGAAGCATCCTACCAGATTCATGAGAAGGCTCTTCACCATCATGCCTGCAGTTGGTTTGGTATCGGTTGGGATGGCCATTTCTTTCATCCACGTATCTTTAAACAGTACACTGTACCATAAAAATCCGGTGAAGAAGTTTGCTACGGTAGCCAGAATAATAGCCGTGTAGCTCAGGTGTAATTCTTGCATAGGGGGTATCCGTAAGGATGGTTAGGTTAAACGTTCAGGTAAGTTAATGAACACCAACGAATGCCCGGTTAATCGCGCCTACCTTTTAAACGAATCTGCTTACCCGAACTCCGGATTTTCCATTACTAGAACACTTTTTCTTACCGCTCAACAAAAAATCTCTGTTTTGATTGCATTACTTTGAAACACAAAGTACTTTTGAATCGTATGTAACGCAATTGATTATGGAACCCGATAGGAGGAAAAGGCTTGCCGGAGTCATCCTGCCGGTGATTGTTCTGGCCATGGGTGTGGTGCTGCTGGTGCTGAACGTGGTTATTGAAGATGAGCCGGGAGCGGTACCCTTGCTAATCATTGCTGCGGGAGCAGGTTGGTTGGTAATTCAACTTGTGACGAAACGTAAAAAACAGATTTAACCTTCTTATTAAAAGAACTGCATATGGAAAAGCAAGTAAAGTTTTATCTCACCTTACCTTTTGTAGCTATGGTTACACTGGCTCTCTTATCGGTACCCTTTATCGCGATGCAATTCACGACCAATGTGCGATGGAGTTTTACAGATTTTGTAATTGCCGGGGCGTTGATCTTTGGTGCGGGCAGTGTGCTTGTGGTGATGATGCGTTCAGCAACCCACATCGCTTATCGGGCGGCAATGATAATTGCTGTTGGAACAACCTTGCTGATGGTATGGGCGAATCTGGCGATTGGTTTGATTGGCTCCGGCCCGAATGCGGGAAACCTGATGTATGGAGCTGTATTATTCGTACTCCTTGCAGGACTCTATCTTTCTAAATTCAAGCCTGCAGGCGCTGAGCGAGCTATGTTCACTACGGCACTAAGCGTTATTTTGGTCGGAGCTATTTCGCTGATGTTGAACCTGCAAAATCTTCCGGGAAGTTCGGTACCCGAAATTGTCGGGGTAAGTTTATTTTTTACTGTTCCTTACATCGTTGCCGGATTGTTGTTTCGTTTTGTTGCTACCGGTCACGCTGCTGCGAATTGAATCTAAGGCCATTCGTGAAGAAGTGGATCCCGCTGCTTCTTCACTTTACCTGGCAACAGGCAGCCGCCTGTTTTTTTGCAGTTTATATTTTATTCATGCTGTTTGTCACGCGGTACTACCCGTTACCCGGGTTACCCCGCTACGATTATATGTTGCTGTTTGCAGTAGCTATGCAAATGGCGATGGTGTGGATTTTTAAAATTGAAACGGTCGATGAGTTGAAGGTTATTTGTCTGTTCCATGTGTTAGGAACAAGCATGGAACTGTTCAAGGTACACATGGGCTCCTGGTCGTACCCGGGTGAAGCATACACGAAATTATTTGGCGTTCCGCTGTATGGTGGATTTATGTATGCCAGTGTAGCAAGTTACATCACACAGTCGTGGCGAAGGCTTTCGCTTCAACTCGAAAACTTCCCGCCTGCATGGATTAACCTGTTGATCGGGAGCTTAATCTATCTCAACTTTTTCACGCATCATTTTTTGTACGACATCCGGTACTGGCTTCTGGCGGCAGTGGTAGCGGTATACTGGCGAACGCGCATCCATTTTACGGTAGCCACCGAAAGTTTTCAAATGCCAGTCGCGTTAAGCTTTTTGCTAACCGGATTTTTCATTTGGATAGCGGAAAACATCGCCACCTTTTTGGGCGCGTGGCAGTATCCAAACCAGGCTAATAACTGGAACCTCGTACATCCCGGGAAGGTGAATTCATGGCTGTTGCTGTTTATTGTGAGTTTTTTGATTGTTGCACAATTAAAGCGGGTGAAGGCAGGACTGCTGCCCCAACAGCAAGGCTTTGGAAAGAATGCTTCTGTGCAATAACTTGCGCGCAGATGAAAAGGGCTATTGTGTTGTTGGTTCTGGTAAGCATGACCCTGCATTGCGCAAGCAGGCTGGGGGTGCTTTCGTATTTATACGAAAACCGGCTTGCGGTAGCATTCAGTGTCGGATTGATTAAGGAAGTTCCCATCTCGGTTTGTAGCTCCGATTACGAGGGCGGGGAGGTACTCATAATTAAAGTTCCGGACGAATCTGACAAAAATCTTCCGGCAACACCCACTCAGGCTCAGGAGATAAACCTGTATTTCGAACGCACCATTTTCAATAACACTCCGCATTTTTTGTGGCTGAAGACTGACCGGATTCCTTTGTTGAAGGAAATCCCGTACTCGCCTCCGCTTCAGGATATTTTTCATCCCCCCACTGCTGCATAACTGTTTTCTTTTTTAAACCTGCACTGACCGAAATGGCCTGGTGCACACGTGTCATTTATTTATTATTCCCTTGAACAGTTATGAAAAAAATATTCTCTATTCTCTCTATTGCTATACTTGTTACTGCTTTTTCGGCATGTTCTGATGATGAAAATGGTTCGTCAGGAAACACACTCGTGCTCGAGTTCGATAACGTGGTAGGAACTTCAAACCTGGTATTAAACACCAGCGATCAACCCTATACAAACGATCATGAAGAAGCCTTTAACGTTACCTGGCTAACGTATTACGTTAGCAACATCAAACTGAAACGTGAAGACGGAACGGTTTATGAAGACAAAATCAAGTCTGACGGTTCAGCAGGATATTACCTGGTCGATGAAGCGGATGCTGAATCACATGAAATCACACTGAAGAATATTCCTGCGGGCGATTACACCGAAGTAACGTTCACCATTGGCGTAGATGCAAACCAGGTTGATCAGGGCGCACAAACAGGGCCGCTTGATCCGGCCAACGGGTTATTCTGGAGCTGGAATTCGGGGTACATTTTCATGGCTATTGAAGGAACGTCACCGGTATGTACGGAAGAGGGCAATGCATTTGCCTACCATGTGGGCGGCTACAAAGAAGACCCGGAGAACGAAAACCTGATCAACAATATTAAAACGTTCACACTGAGTTTTAAAGGTGACACAGCTCCTGTTAAAGCCGATCATCAGCCGCAGGTTCACATCATCTTTGACGTGCTGAAGTTCTTCAAGGGTACGGGCGCAAACATCAGTTTTGCCTCAAATGCAGCTCGCCATACGCCCAAAGCGTGCGAAGATATTGCCGGCAATATTGAAGGTGCATTTGTAGTGGACCACATTCACGCAGACTAATTCCGGGGACCGTTGCCGGTGTTCATCCGGCAACATTTCCTTTTGATGATGATGAGATTAGCCACAGTTTTTATTTTAACGCTTCTGCTGTCGGGTTGTACCGATGACGATCAACCGGTTAAGGATCCGTATGCGTTCGAAACGCCTTCTAATTTCCCGTCACCGGTGTATACATTCGAAAACAACCCTGTATCGAAACGCGGGGTGGAACTCGGGCAGATGTTGTTTTACGATCCCGTCCTTTCGCTCGATAGTTCGATTGCGTGTGCCAATTGCCATCAACAGGCGGTGGCGTTTTCCGACCCGGTTCATCGCTTCAGCCGTGGAGTTGACGATGCAGCCGGCTTTCGCAATGCACCGGCCATTCAAAACATGGCGTTTCAGAATAATTTCTTTTGGGATGGCGGGGTGAAGCATCTCGACTTTGTTCCGATCAACGCGGTGACCAGCAAAATTGAAATGGCGGAAACGCTTGAGCATGTGGTTTACAAACTGAACCGAAGCAGTTTCTATCCTCAGAAATTTAAGGCGGCTTTCGGTGGAGACGAAATCACCAGTCAGCAAATGTTGTATGCGCTTTCGCAGTTTATGAACCTGATGATTTCCGCGAATGCGAAATATGATAAGTATGTGCGCGGAGATGAACATCTTACAGCCGAAGAAGCCGAAGGGCTGGAACTTTTCGAAAACAAATGCCGCGTTTGCCATGCGACCGATCTCTTTACAGACGACTCGTTTCGCAATAACGGTTTGGATGCAAGCTTTGAAAAAGACTCTGGTCGTGAACGGATAACTGAATTCGAGGGTGATCGTGGAAAATTCAAGGTGCCTGGCCTGAGAAACGTTGCACTTACATCACCCTATATGCACGATGGCCGCTTTAATACGCTTCAGCAAGTTCTCGATCACTACGCCAGCAATGTGAAGAATTCGGAAACGCTTGATCCTGTCTTGAAGCAGGGCGAATCCCTTGGCATCAGATTGTCGGAACAGGAGAAATTAAAACTGATTGCATTCCTTAATACACTGTCCGATAATGAATTCACACACGATAAACGATTTGCCAACCCATTTGTCAAATAACAAACCATGAAAAAAGTCATCATCCTTTTCTTTGCGTTGTTCACTGCTCATATCGCAACGGCTTGTGATGTTTGTGGTTGTTCTCTGGGCGGAAGCTACTTTGGCATTCTTCCGCAGTTCAATAAAAATTTTATCGGGTTACGCTGGTCACAGGCAAAGTTTCATTCCTACATGAATCACCACAGCGACTACCTTCCACCGGAATCATCAAACGATACGTACCAAAAGCTTGAGTTGTGGGGGCGCTACTATGTAAACAAGCGCGTCCAGTTGTTTGCATTCATTCCGTATAGCTTCAACGCGATGAACGGAACAGAGCAAGTGGTTAACTCACACGGGCTTGGCGACATTACCATCATCGGAAACTATTTGTTATTGAATACAGGCGAAGACAAAACGAAGCGATTCAAGCATACCTGGATGGCAGGAGCGGGTGTAAAGCTTCCTACCGGGGATTCAAACCTGAAAGATAATGGCGCGCTGGTTAATCCAAACTTTCAGATGGGAACGGGCAGTACGGATTTTTTGGTGTCAACGGTTTATACATTGCGGTATCAGAAAGCAGGCTTGAGCGTTGAATCGGGTTATAAAATGAATACCCGTAACCGGAACGATTATTTATTTGGGAATCAGTTTCACGCTTCTTCTCAATTTTTTTATTGGCAGAACGCGGGCCCTTTTGCCTTTCTTCCGAATGCCGGAGTATTTTTTGAGCAAGCTGCCCGCCATAAAGATGGAAGCATTATTCAGGCAAATACGGGCGGATCGTCCGTACAGGTAACAGCCGGCCTCGAAACCTATGTGAAAGGATTTACAGTAGGGTTTACCTACAAGCACCCCGTACGCCAGCATTATAACAGCGACAACATTGCTACCATCACAGCAAAGGATAACTGGTCGCTTTCCTTAACCTATAATTTTTGAAAACCTTACCTAACCCATGAAAGTGAATAAACAAATCGGCAACTTCGTAACACGTAATGTACGGGTTGCTCTCATGTTAGCCATGCTATTTCCGGCTTTGACATTTGCACAAAACGGAAAACTTGTGCTTTCTTTTGAAAATACGTTTGGTGCTGAACCGCTTGCATTCGACAAGGAGTACACAAACGCGCATGGCGAAAACCTCCGGTTCACGTTACTGAATTACTTTATCAGCAATATCAAACTCACCCGTACCGATGGTTCTGTTTATGCAGTTCCGCAAGACAGTTGTTATTTCCTGGTCAGGCACAGTGTTCCGGAAACACACAAAATAGAACTTACTGTTCCGGAAGGAAAATACAGTTCGCTAACCTTTTTAATTGGTGTCGACAGTTTGCGAAGTACGCAAGGTCCGGAAAAACGGCAAGGTGTTTTGGATGTGGGTGCCGGAGCGCGCGGGATGTACTGGCAATGGAATTCGGGTTACATTTTCTTTAAGATGGAAGGAAAATCAAAATCATTACCCGATTCAACCAGAAACGGTTTTTACTATCACATTGGCGGGTATGGCGGCTTCGACAGCAAAACGCTCAACTGCATCCGGTACCGGACTTTGACCTTCGAAAAGCTAAAAGTTTCAGAAAAGAAAACTGCACAAGTGAACGTTACATTCGATGCATCAAAATTCTTTTCCGCCCAGACCCCCATCAAGGTTACCGAGAAACGTTCCATCATGGGCGGCCCGGTATCGGTTAAGATTGCCGATAACTATAAGGATATCTTTTCCCTGTCAGGCGTTATTTACAGCCGCATGAAAAAATGAGACTGAAAGTCATTTTGTCGGGAAGTGTGCTGGGTGTGATTGCACTCATGGCATTCGACTTTCACGTGTTTAATCGACCAGTAGAATTGAAGTTGCCCTCAAATTTTCCTGAGCCGGTTTACGACTTCAAGACTAACCCGTTAACCGAAGCGGGCATTCAACTTGGAAAAGAACTTTTCTATGATGGCAAACTTTCCCGCACGGGTGTGGTTTCTTGCGGATTTTGCCATCAGCAGCCATCCGCTTTTACGCATCATGGTCATGAGGTGAGCCACGGGGTAGACGACCGGCTCGGTAAACGCAACTCACTTCCCATCAGTAACCTGATCTGGATGAAAACTTTTTTTTGGGACGGTGGAGTGAATCACCTCGATTTTGTTCCGCTCAATCCGATGGAGAATCCACTTGAAATGGATGAGACGCTTGAGAATGTTCTGAAAAAGCTGAATGAATCTGAACATTACCGCGCAGCATTCCGGCAAGCCTTTGGTGTGGATGAAATCAAGTCAACCGAGTTTTTGAAAGCGTTGAGCCAGTTTACTGCTACGCTGATCAGCGCAAACAGCCGGTATGATAAATATGTTCGCAACGAAGGCGCACAACTGACAGCACAGGAGTTGAATGGGCTCGCGCTTTTCAAAAGTAAATGCAGCAGTTGCCACGCGACTGATTTATTTACCGATGGTTCGTATCGCAACAATGGCATCACCAGCGACTTTCGGTTCGATAAGGGGAGGGAAGAGGTAACTTCGGATGTTACTGACCGCGGTAAATTCAAGGTTCCCAGTTTACGCAATGTTGAGTACACTGATCCGTATATGCATGACGGCCGCCTTACCTCACTGGAAGAGGTGTTGAATCATTACTCCGATGGCGTGAAAATCTCGGAAACACTTGACCCCTTACTGCTGAAGGACGGAAGACCCGGCATTGCCCTGACAGAAAGTGAAAAAGCTGACATTATCACATTCCTTAAAACACTAACGGATAAAGAATTTCTGGCCGACAAACGGTTTTCAGAATACTAATCTAATCATACATGAAAATGAAAAAACTTATTGTCTTGATTGTTACCGGAACGGTTTTAGTCGCTTGCGGGAGCAAGGGCAGTCATTCTGAACATGGTGGTCATAGTAACCACGGGCAGGCATCGGCTGATGCACGCAATTATGCCGATAGTGTTAATGCCGGAATTATTTCTGCCGACACGCTGAAGCGAAGTGTACCGCGCGTTTCCATGGATTTTATTGGTGATAACCATGTTCACATGGTATATGGCTCACCGGGTGTACGCGGAAGACAAATCTGGGGCGGACTGGTTGCTTACGATGAAGTTTGGGTGGCGGGTGCTCATCAGGCAACATCGGTTGAGTTCGGTAAGGATGTGGTGGTGGATGGCAAAGACGTCCCCGCAGGTAAGTATGCCTTTTTTCTGATTCCGGGTAAAGAAACCTGGATCGCAATTCTCAATAAGAATTGGGATCAACACCTCGCGGATGAATACAAAGAAACCGAAGATGTTGTGCGAGTGACCGTAAGCCCGGAATCAACTGAAACCACCACTCAACGCCTGACCTACATTGTCAAGCCAATCACAGCCGATGAGGGTGAAATTATTTTTGAATGGGAGAAGATTCGTGTTCGGTTTCCGTTCAGGAACCGGTAATGACTGCGCGTAGAAAGCACCCACACCGTTTGCTAATGATGGGGCGTTTGCCGGAAATAATTTCGCAACCGATATTTTTTAACGCTGAATGACGATTCGCTGATACGATTTTCGTGATTTGTGCGTGACAGTAAGAATGTACATACCGGTTGGCATGGCATCGCATGGAATTTCAGATTTGTAGACTCCGTCTCCGGTTATATGCCGGGCATCAAGCACTTTTTTACCGGTGACATCTGTGAGCCGGAAAGTGACAAAATCCCCCTGCTTTACTGCGCTTACTTCAACGTGAAATGATTTTGTGGAAACAGGGTTCGGATAAACCGATACCCAGTTGCTGATGCTGTTGCTATCAGTCTCAACCGATACGATGCGGGAGACAGTTGAGTTGCCATCGAAATCAAACTGACGCAACCTGTAGTATATTTTTCCGAAAGGAAGTTCATCAAACAGATTGTAATGTGTTTCTGTTTTGGTTGTTCCTTTTCCGGAAACTCTTCCGATTTCATGAAATTCAAACCCATTGTTGGAACGTTCAACCGAGAAATAATCGTTGTTCAATTCCGACTCAGTGATCCATTCCAGCTCTACGCGATCCCCGTTTACACGCGCATCGAAATAGCTCAGTTCGATCGGTAATGGATTTCCGCCTGCCAGTGCATTGCCCAGCGTGATTGTACTGAAGGTTGTGAACGGTGAGGAGGTAATTGTACCTGTTCCAACAGCAGATCCTGTCCCACCGGCATCAAACCAAACCGTGCCTGCACCGTTTGTTTTCACCACGCGGAGGTTAGGGGGATCGGTTACTCCATCACCGGTTCCGATTCCATAGTATAATGTCACAGTCGCTGAGGTAAGATTTGCTACTGCAGATCGGTTGATGGTCCAGTATCGTGTGCCTGAAACTTTATCAATTGTTCCGGGTAACGTGTATCCGAGCGCAGCGGCCGAAGCGCTAAAATGCTCAGCCGTGTAGGTTACGTTAACGTTGTCGGAGTGCGTGACATTTAGCACAGCCGGCCGGTAACTGCCACTTTTTCCGAGCGGCAGAGAAACGACAGTTGAAGGTGTACTCGTTGCAACGCTGATCGCAATTGGACCGTCCACGTAGCTTGATAAACTTCCAATGGAATTATTGCTGCCTGCCAGCAATGAAATGTAGTTTGAACCGGTTGATTGTATGATACCGTTTTGTAACGTAAGCGTGCCGGGTATTGCAGCAATTCCTCCCAATGAAAAATCCAGTGGGAATCCGCTTGTATTATTCATCGTTACGTGATTGTAGGTAATTGCATCTCCGCCTGCACCTGCAGAAGCGGGAATGGTTTGTTGGTTGGCTGTTCCATTGAACGTTAGCGTGGATGAATTGTTAAAGGTCAGCATACCGTACGCGGGCGAACCACGAACAATGTTCCTCTTGATGCTCATGCCTGCTGATGAATTGAATACCAGTTCGGTACCCCCGGCAGCTGAAGCGGTAAAGGTTAAATCTCTGCCTACGCTTAATGAAGCGGTATTGTTGAATGTGAACCCAACCTTCATTCCTCCTGAATAGGTTAATGCAAGATCCCGGCCAACACTCAAAGAAGATGCATTGCCGACAACCACATCGTTCGTGCTAACTGTGCCGGCTGAGCTGTTAGCCAGGAAATCCTGCCCTGTTGCAACGCCCCCGGTCGGAATCAGCAATTGCATGGTGCTGTTGCCACCGCTTCGGGTCATGCTGAAATTATTCGCAATACTCAATTGCCCGTTGTTTTGAACAGTGGTGATCACGGAATTGTTTGCTGAATTAGTCACGACCATTTTTCCATTCACTTGTAGTGTGGCATTATCCACTGTAAGAGAAGTATTGGCGGTGCTGGTCGTCATATTGATTTCCGCACATTGGGCTGCAGCAGAAATCGTAACGGTGTTGTCGCGGATGTTTACCACGTTCCCGGCAGCGGGTAAACTTGACGTGGCCACTCCGCCATAACCGACATTCGACCAGGTATTCACATCATGCCATGAACCATTGGCTCGTGAATAAAATGCTGTAGAGTTAACGCTGTTGACGCACAGCGTAAATGTTCCACGATAGCCACTGCCTGCATAATTATCGACTGAGATGTAATAAGTGTTTCCGATCGTCAGCGTGTTATACGTTAAGCTGATGTCAACTGAAGCACCTGCAAAGTTTGTACAGGCCGCCTGTGTGGTCCCGTTTGCCTGCCAAAGCGCAACAAACGGATTCTGAAGTGTGCCCTCCGCACCACCGACTTTTACTTGTACAGTAACTGTGTTGGTAACAGCCTTAAACTTGAACCAGCGGTTGTAGTTGGGCCCGTTGCTCCAGCAACTCCCTTTGTTTTTGTCAGCCGTTGCGTTTACTGTAGAATATTCTGCATTTGCAGAACACCAGTTGTTTAAATCGGTTATGGAAACGGCTCCTTCGTAAAAATTGTAATCAAGGACATCGCTCAAACAAAGGGTAAACGAACCACGGTATCCCGAACCCACGTAGTTGTCGACCGATATATAATAAGTTTGTCCGACTGTTAAGCCGTAGTAGTCTGTTTCGATGTCCGTGGAAGCTCCCTGGTAATCCTGACAGTTAAGCTGTGTGAGTGAAGAGTTCCAAAGTGCGACCATGGCGTTTTGCATGGTGCCTTCCGCGCCTCCAACTTTCACCTGTGCCTTGATGTATGGCGTAGTTGCAGTGAATTTAAACCAGCGATTGTAGTTCGGTCCATTACTCCAGCAGCTTCCTTTACTTCGGTCGGCAGTGGCATTTACCGTGGTGTAGGCAGCATTGGCTGAACAACCATTGATGAGCGTAGTGACATCGGTAGCGCCTTCGAAGAAGTTATAGTCGACCACATCACTCAAACAAAGCGTAAATGTTCCGCGATAGCCTGAACCCACGTAGTTGTCGACCGATATATAATAAGTTTGTCCGACTGTTAAGCCGTAGTAGTCTGTTTCAATGTCAGTTGACGCTCCCTGGTAATCCTGACAGTTGAGTTGGGTAAGAGAGGAGTTCCAAAGTGCGACCATGGCGTTTTGCATGGTGCCTTCCGCGCCCCCAACCTTCACCTGTGCCTTGATGTATGGTGTAGTTGCAGTGAATTTAAACCAGCGATTGTAGTTCGGTCCATTACTCCAGCAACTGCCTTTGCTTTGATCGGCAGTGGCATTTACGGTAGTGTATGCAGCATTAGCGGAGCAACCATTGATGAGCGTAGTAACATCGGTGGCGCCTTCAAAGAAGTTATAGTCGACTACATCACTCAAACAAAGCGTAAACGTTCCGCGATAGCCTGAACCAACATAGTTGTCGACCGATATATAATAAGTCTGCCCGACTGTTAAGCCGTAGTAGTCTGTTTCGATGTCCGTGGAAGCCCCCTGGTAATCCTGACAGTTGAGTTGGGTAAGAGAGGAGTTCCAAAGCGCCACCATGGCGTTTTGCATGGTGCCTTCCGCACCTCCAACCTTCACCTGTGCTTTAATGTATGGCGTAGTTGCAGTGAATTTAAACCAGCGATTGTAGTTCGGCCCGTTACTCCAGCAACTGCCTTTGCTTCGGTCGGCAGTGGCATTAACCGTGGTGTATGCAGCATTAGCGGAGCAACCATTGATGAGCGTAGTAACATCGGTGGCGCCTTCAAAGAAGTTATAGTCGACTACATCACTCAAACAAAGCGTAAACGTTCCGCGATAGCCTGAACCAACATAGTTGTCGACCGATATATAATAAGTCTGCCCGACTGTTAAGCCGTAGTAGTCTGTTTCGATGTCCGTGGAAGCTCCCTGATAATCCTGACAGTTGAGTTGGGTAAGAGAGGAGTTCCAAAGTGCGACCATGGCGTTTTGCATGGTGCCTTCCACACCGCCAACCTTCACCTGTGCCTTGATGTACGGTGTAGTTGCAGTGAATTTAAACCAGCGATTGTAGTTCGGTCCATTACTCCAGCAGCTTCCTTTACTTCGGTCGGCAGTGGCATTAATTGTGGTGTAGGCCGCATTGGCCGAGCAACCATTGATGAGCGTAGTAACATCGGTAGCGCCTTCGAAGAAGTTATAGTCTACAACATCACTCAAACAAAGCGTAAATGTTCCGCGATAGCCTGAACCCACGTAGTTGTCGACCGATATGTAATAGGTTTGTCCGACTGTTAAGCCGTAGTAGTCTGTTTCGATGTCCGTGGAGGCTCCCTGGTAATCCTGACAGTTGAGCTGTGTGAGTGAAGAGTTCCAAAGTGCGACCATGGCGTTTTGCATCGTGCCTTCCGCCCCTCCAACCTTCACCTGTGCTTTAATGTATGGCGTAGTTGCAGTGAATTTGAACCAGCGATTGTAGTTTGGCCCGTTGCTCCAGCAACTGCCTTTACTTCGGTCGGCAGTGGCATTTACCGTGGTGTATGCGGCATTGGGTGAACAGCTGTTAATGAGGGTAGTAACATCGGTAGCGCCTTCGAAGAAGTTATAGTCTACAACATCACTCAAACAAAGGGTAAACGTTCCGCGATAGCCTGAACCCACGTAGTTGTCGACCGATATATAATAGGTTTGTCCAACAGTTAATCCGTAGTAGTCTGTTTCGATGTCCGTGGAGGCTCCCTGGTAATCCTGACAGTTGAGCTGTGTGAGCGAAGAGTTCCAAAGTGCGACCATGGCGTTTTGCATGGTGCCTTCCGCACCGCCAACTTTCACCTGTGCTTTGATGTATGGTGTAGTTGCAGTGAATTTAAACCAAACGTTATAGTTCGGTCCATTACTCCAGCAACTGCCCTTGCTTTGATCGGCCGTAGCGTTAATTGTGGTGTATGCCGCATTGGGTGAACACGAATTTATAAGCAGAGAGACGTCAGTTGCCGAGGCAAAATTGTCGTTTGCTGGCTGGGCGAAGGAGACAAAATTGATAACCAAAAACGCCAGACAGAACAGGAGCTTTTTCATAGCTACAAACTTAATAAAAATGGCCAAAATCAGCTATAATCGGTAAAGCAGAGTTGGTAGCAGGCATTCACTCCTGATTCTCCGGGCTCTTAGCGGAAAAATGCCTGTTAGAAAATGCAAATTCACTCAGCGATAATGGGAGTCAATTTTTAATGAAGTAGCTACAACATCAATTAGTAAATGAGCAGGGATTGCCTTTACCAGTGTGAAGAATAAAAAACGGAACTCGTTGTAAGAGTTCCGTTTTGTAGCCCTGGCAGGAATCCCCGCCCGAACGTACCGTTCGGTACGGGCGCGGGAACCTGCATCCTAAGTTCCGGAAACTTATATTCTATCCCCGTCCGACTGGCGTCAGCCGGGCGGGCATTGAACTACGGAGTTGGTTAAGTAATTTTTGTTTTTAGAAATTTTCGGCCCCGGGCGGTTTTGAAATACTTTTCGCGCTCAATCGCTTCCTCCCGTGATTGAAATTCCTCTTTGTAAACTAATTCAAAAGGAATATACGGTCGGATAGATTTTGGTCATTCCGGAATTGTGTTGCTTAAGTCGCTCATCAATATTCTCACAATGACCCTTATAAAGAAGCGGAAATTTTAAACTACGGACGTACGCATAGAACATGTAAGCAGCAGACCTAAAAAAGGCAACCCGTTTTTTTCGAGTTGCCATCATAGTAGCCCTGGCAGGAATCCCCGCCCGAACGTACCGTTCGGTACGGGCGCGGGAACCTGCATCCTAAGTTCCGGAAACTTATATTCTATCCCCGTCCGACTGGCGTCAGCCGGGCGGGCATTGAACTACGGAGTTGGTTGGGTAATTTTTGTTTTTAGAAATTTTCGGCCCCGGGCGGTTTTGAAATACTTTTCGCGCTCAATCGCTTCCTCCCGTGATTGAAATTCCTCTTTGTAAACTAATTCAAAAGGAATATACGGTCGGATGGATTTGGTCATTCCGGAATTGTGTTGCTTAAGTCGCTCATCAATATTCTCGCAATGACCCTTATAAAGAAGCGGAAATTTTAAACTACGGATGACGTACGCATAGAACATGTAAGCAGCAGACCTAAAAAAGGCAACCCGTTTTTTCGAGTTGCCATCATAGTAGCCCTGGCAGGAATCGAACCTGCATCCTAAGTTCCGGAAACTTATATTCTATCCATTGAACTACAGAGCCAAATGCCTCGTGGTGAGGGGCACAAAAATAAACCAATTTTTTAATTTGGACTGA